>NZ_CP115154.1:0-3316423 GCF_027594385.1 Citricoccus sp. NR2 | reverse complement strand
ACCGGGCGCGCCTCCCTGGAGGAAGCCTTCGCCGCGGTGCGCGCTCGCCGTCCAGAGCTGGCCCCGGTGCTGGACGAACTGCACCCCATCCTGACCGACGCCGAGCAGCCGGTGGCGCGGCGCTTCCAACAGACCTCAGGTGCGGTCATGGCCAAGGGCGTGGAAGACAGCGCGTTCTATCGGTACACCCGGCTGAGCTCGCTGAACGAGGTGGGCGGCGATCCCTCCCGCTTCGCCGTGGACCTCGACGAGTATCACCGTGCTCAGTCCCAACGTCAGGCGGAGACCCCGCACGCGATGACTGCGCTGTCCACCCACGACACCAAGCGCAGCGAGGACGTGCGGGCCCGCATCGCCGTTCTCTCCGAGTGCTCCGCCGACTGGGCTACACAACTGGAACAGCTGCACCGGGCGGCGCCCCAGTATGACCGGACCTTCGCCAAGCTGTTCTGGGAAACCCTGCTGGGGGTGTGGCCTGCTGACGGCACGGCGCCCGATACGGAGCGTTTGGCCGACTACGCGGTCAAAGCCGCGCGAGAGGCCGGCACTGCCACCACCTGGACCGACCCCGACGATGACGTCGAACAGGCTCTCATCCGTGCCGCCGAAGCCGCCACCGCCGGCACCGGTCCGGTGCGCGAGATCCTCCAGCACGTCAGCGACCGGATCAGCGAGGCCGGGGCCCGCAACCAGCTGGTGATGCGGTTTCTGCACCTGGTGAACCCTGGCGCCCCCGACGTCTATCAGGGCACCGAGACGGTGTTCCCCACCCTCGTAGACCCGGACAACCGGCGCAGCGTCGACTTCACCTCGCGCGCCTCGGCCCTGCGCCGCCTCGAGGAACAGCCACCGACGGCGTGGACCCTGCCCGATGATGTCGATGACGCCAAGCTGCTCATCACCGCCCGCACCCTGCGACTGCGCCGCGACCACCCGGCCCTCTTCACCCGCTACGCCCCGGCCGAGGTGGTGGGTGCCCAAGCAGATCGCGTCATTGCGAGTCACCGGGGTGAGGCTGTGGCCGTGGCCGGACGCTGGTGGCTCGAGCGATACTGGGACGACACCGCCGTGGTGCTGCCCGAGCGCGAGTTCGTCGACGCGTTCACCGGAACCCGTATCGACGCCCGCCAGCACCGGGTGGCGCCGGTCGCCCAGCTACTGGAACACCTGCCGGTGGCGCTGCTGATCCCCGCCTCGCACACACTCACCCCGAAGTCGCAGTCATGAGCCGTTCTGCCCCGCGCCCGCCCTACGCCGTCTGGTCCCCGCACGCCGAGCGGGTGGAACTGGTCCTGACCGACACTGCCCCCGGGGAGTTGCGCCCCGGATTCGCCGCTCAGCTTGCTACCGGGGAGCCCGGGAGCTGGCCCGTCGCCGCGAGCCTGGACCTGACTCGCGACGACGACGGCTGGTGGGCCCCTGCGTCGGTCGCCCTCGATGAGGCGCTGGCCCAGCTGGCGCCGGAACATCGCACCGACCCCGGCTACGGCTACGTGATCGACGGCGCCGGGCCTTTCCCGGATCCCCGCGCTCGCCGATTGCCCGACACCGTGCATGGCCCCGCCCGCCGTGACACCGCCGGCACCGAGCATCGCGCCACAGCACCCACAGTGCCGACCGATCACACGCTGCGCCACGCGGTCATCTACGAACTGCACCTGGGCACTTTCACCCACGACGGCACCCTCGACTCCGCTATCGAGCGCCTCGACCACCTGGTACGCCTCGGTATCACCCACGTCGAGCTGATGCCGGTCAACTCCTTCTCCGGCGACCACAACTGGGGTTACGACGGGGTGGGCTGGTTCGCCGTCGACGAGTCCTACGGCGGCCCGGATGCATACCGTCGCTTCATCGCCGCCTGTCATACCCGCGGGCTGTGCGTGATTCAGGACGTCGTCTACAACCACCTCGGTCCCGACGGCAACTATCTGCCCGCCTTCGGCCCCTATCTCAGCGACGCCACCACCGGCTGGGGCGACGGGCCCGACCTGCACGGCGAGCACTCCGTCACCGTGCGCGAGTTTATCCTCGACAACGCCGCCCTCTGGCTCGAAGAGTACGGGGTGGATGGGCTGCGCCTGGACGCCGTGCACGCTCTGATGGACACCAGCGACGACGATGCCGACCGGGCTCCAGGCACGCCCCGGTTGCTGGCTCAGCTGGCCGCTCTGGCCGATGAGATCACCGAGCGCACCGGAGTGCCCCGCCACCTGATCGCCGAGTCCGATCTCAACGACCCGCGGCTGATCACCCCGCGTCCGGACGGCGACGGGTTGCACGCCCAGTGGTCCGATGACTACCACCACGCCGTGCACTCCGCCGTCACCGGGGAACATCACGGGTACTACCGCGACTTCGCCCCGCTGGCCGCCCTCGAGAAAACCGTGGCGCACGGATTCTTCCACCACGGCACCTACTCCAGCTTCCGCGGCCGCGACCACGGAGCTCCCCTGCCAGCCGAGACCCCGAACTGGCGGCTGGTGGTTTCCGTGCAGAACCACGACCAGGTGGGCAACCGCGCGGCCGGCGACCGCCCCTCCGCTGTGCTGAACGCCGGTCAGCTCGGCATCGAAGCCGCCCTGCTGCTGCTCGGTCCGTACACGCCCATGCTGTTCATGGGGGAGGAATGGGGCGCGACCACCCCGTTCGCATTCTTCACCGCCCACCGCTCTCGGCAGCTCGCCAGCGCGGTGTCTGAGGGGCGCCGCCGTGAATTCGAACGCATGGACTGGGACGCCGACGCTGTGGTCGACCCGCAAGATCCGGCCACCTTCCGCGCCTCCCGGCTTGACTGGTCCCAGACCGAAAACTCCACCCTGCTGGAGCTCTATCGCCGCCTGATCCGGCTGCGCGCCGACACCCCCACGCTCACCGAGCCGGACCGGTCCCTGACCCGGTGCAACGTAGACGAGCACTCCCGCTATGTGATGCTCGACCGCTGGCGTTCCCACGACGACGAGCTACCCCACCTCAGCATCCTGCTCACACTGGGGGAGGCCCCGATGCCCGTGCCGCCGGACCTGCACGCCGAGGCCGAACTCGTGCTGGCCCACGGCCCTGAAGGCTTCCTCGACGAGTTGCCCGTGATCAGTGGTCTGACGGTGGTTCCTCGGCACGCCGTGGCGGTGTTTCGGCGTCCTCTGGAGTGACCGCGCTGAGCATACTCGTGGTGGGGTTCAGCACAATGGCATCCTCATCACGACGGGCGGGGAGCACCTCCACCAGGTAGGAATCCAGCGCCTCCTGCAGGCTCACCGACCGTTGGGTGCGCTCCGAGAGGTACCAGCGGTGCTCCAGTAACTGGTGCATCACCTCGGCCGGTTCCAGCTTGCCCTTCAAATGCTCCGGGATCGCCGCCACCATCGGCTCGAAGACCTCCGTGGTCCAATAGTGCGCCGCCTCGTGCTCGTCCAGCCCCGGGTGCACCTCCGCCCGATACTCATCCAGATCATGCAACAACCGTCGCGCCTGATTCTCCTGCACTCGCAACCCGGTCAACCGCTCCAAACGCCGGGTGTGATGCCCCGGGTCCACCACCTTCGGCTGCAACACCAGCTCCGAGCCACCCGCTCGCGGACGCAGCTCATACTCCTCGACGTCGAAACCCAGCTCGTTCAGCCGGCGAATCCGATCCTCAATCCGCCACCGCTCTGAGGCGGAGAACGTCATATCCGCGGTGAGCTCCTCCCAGAGCGACCGGTAGGCCGCCATGATCAGCTCTGAGGTGCCCAGCGGGTCCACATCCGCCTCGATCATCCCGCCGCCCTGCAGATCCATTAGCTCTCCGGCAATGTTCACCCGTGCGATCTCCAGGTCGTGCTCGCGCTGCCCGCGGGACAGGCTCCCGTGCAGTTCACCCGTCTCCGCATCCACCAGATACGCGGCGAAAGCACCGGCGTCGCGGCGGAACAGCGCGTTCGACAGCGACACATCCCCCCAGTAAAACCCCTCCAGATGCAGTTGGACCAGGAGCAGGGCCAGCGCGTCGATGAGCCGGGTCAGGGTGTCACGGGTCAGCTGCTGCGAAAACACCGCGCGGTAGGGCAGAGAAAACGCCAGATGTCGGGTCACCAGCATGGTGGGTAGCGGATCACCCTCGGCGGTGGTGCGTCCAGAAATCACCGCCACCGGTTCCACGCACGGCACTTCGAGACGACGCAGCTGCCGCAGTAGCCCGTATTCGTGATGCGCTGCGGTGTCTGTGGTCTCTTTCATCGCCACCACCATCCCGGGTAGTCGCACGAAACGCACCACGTGCCGAGAAATACCCCGCGGCAGGGCGGCCAGATAACCAGCCGGCCACTCCAGCAACGGCAGATCCAAAGGGAGCTCGAGCACGTCAGCCGCGCCCACACCGGATCCTGATTCTCCTCCGGCGGTGATCTTGAGTTCGACCCCTGCACTCATGAGTCGAGTCTACCCACGTCATCTCAGGTGTAGTTCAGATTTGAGCGGTAAAGTGTCGCCCGTTGAACGTACCGTGCCATACGGCACCCACCACGATTGGACCAACAGACTTCATGGCCTCGAACAACCGCCCTTCGAAGAAGGAACGTCAGGAATCGGCGCGCGATAAAGCACGTCAGATGGCAGAGCAGCAGCGTCAGCGTGAAAAGCGCAACCAGATGATCACCATTTGGTCGATCGTGGGTGTCGTGGTGGTGGTCGTCGCGGTGGTCGTCGGCTTTATCTGGACGAACTCCTCCCGTTCCATCCCCACCACTGGCCCGGCCCCGGCTATCGCGACCGATCAGGGTGGCATCGTGCTGACCTCCACCACGGAGATCGCTGAAGGGGATGACATCGGCGACGTCGACGTCGAATCCGTCGGTGAAGCCAATGTCGGCGACGGTCAGCCCTCCGAGCTGGAAGGCGCCGAAGCCTCCGCCGAAGGCGAGCCCGTGAACGTCATCGTCTACGCCGATCCGAACTGTGTGCACTGCGCCGATTTCGAGCAGACCAACGGTGAACAGCTCAATCAGTGGCTCGATGCCGGAGACATCACCCTGGAATACCGCCTCGTGAACTTCCTGGACTCGCCCGGCACCGAGAACTACTCCTCCCGCGCAGCCAACGCCGCCATCTGCGTGGCCGAGGAGTCCCCGGAGTCCTACAACGATTACATCGCCCAGATCTTCGCCGCCTACGACGGTCAGGGCATGAGCAACGATGAGCTCAAGGAGATGGCCTCCGGTCTCGGCGTGGACATCAGCTCCTGCGTTGACGGGAACACCTACCGTCCGTTCGTGGACTGGACCTCAGATCTCGCACTGGCCGACGGCGTGGCCGGTACCCCCTCCGTGTGGGTGCAGGGTAAGAACTGGGCCGTGGACGGCGCCGACCAGGGCTTCGCCGAATGGACCCAGTCCATCATCGACGAGCACCAGGGCGCCTGATTTTCCGCTACCCTAGATAAGGTCGTTCTCGAGCTGTCACGAAATTGGCACGTGAACGATCCCGCCTCCTTAGCTCAGTTGGCCAGAGCATCTGTCTTGTAAACAGAGGGTCGCCGGTTCGAATCCGGCAGGGGGCTCCACCACAAGGCGCCGCAGGTCAAATCCTGTAAGCCCGACCGAAAAGTTGCGGAAACTCACGGGTTTCCTAGATTTTTAGGTTGTGAGATTTGGGCCGGTCATCAAAGTCCCGACACTTTGACGTTTCCGCGACCCTTTCTGGCTGCTGCTCCAACACGGCCGTCCGTTGAGGTCATGCCCGACCCTCTGCAGCGCAACTGTTCGGCATGGGCACTTTCAGCATTGACGTCGAACACACGGCAGACAACCCCTGGGGCCTGGAGCGCCTGCTCGATGTCAGCGAGCTCGCCGTCTACTTGGGCGTGCCTGTCTCCACGGTTTACGACTGGCCTACCCACGACCCCGAACCGCCCCTCCCCGGCGGATCAGGGTGACCCGATGGGACGCCGGCGTTTGACCATCGGTACTTTCGGTGGAAATCGGCAACCTCAAGGGTCGGAACGGGCGAACTATCGTGCGTGACCACTATCGGGCCGGCAAAAACCGTCTCGTTCAGGCAATCGGTGACACCCGGAAACAAGAAGAGCGCGCATTGGAAACCAAAATCGTCAAACGCAGTCACCCCAGCCCGCATCTTCCGACCTCACGCCGGTCTCGATTGTATGAGGGTATCGAAAGCTGAGGGTGGTGTGTTTTTTCTCGCTGAGGCTCTCAAGATCACAATTACACCTCCGGTTCTCGGCTTGGTTTGCTCGTCCGAATCAAATCCTGATAGGACTATCGGAAGGTGCTGGAGCAGGGGTAGCGGCGATTCGCTTAGAGTGAGCCAGTTTGCAGGGTTACTAGTTCGAAACAATGACAGTATTCATGCTGCAACCTGCGATTGCGGGCGGAGCGCCGGACGCCCGGGGTAACATGAAGCATGGCAGCCGAACCTCGAGACTTCTTCCTCTTTCTGGGTGCTACCGACAGCGAATCGGCGACGACCCGGCTAAGGGCCAGCGGTGCGATCTACCGCAAAAAAATGCTGAACTCCCGACCGGACAACTGGCGAAAGATCGTTGACCTAGTCGTGTCACCGCAAAACCGGGGGACCCTCGTGACGCTCACCAGTGGTGATTATGACAGCATTCACGACCCTAACTACCAAGTCGTCGCTCAGGACTTGCTCGACGGGCTCGCGAAGATCCCGCATGTGATCTTCGTTCACGAGGCTGTTTTCCTCACACCGGAACAGCGGAAAGCCGCTGAGGGCGGGCACATCGACCGATCCACATTAGTGGACATTACTCCGCGGTTCGACGACGAGGACTACTTCGGGATGTCCCGGGAGGACTTTTTTGGCGAGGTTCCTGACGAATTGCGACAGCACGTGAACACCATGTTTAGAGAACGCGGCCTCAATGTGGTGCCATATCGGACCAATGTCGAACGATCAATTATGGCAAATAGTTTCCTTGAGGATAACGAGCGGCACCTTTTATTTCGGTTTTACGTGCCAAGTGGACGCTTGTATGCTCGAGAATCTGAAACACTGCTCGGCCTATTCCGAGATTGGCTGGGTCAGACGGGACGCACAAGGATCCGCCAAGAGGGATATAGTACGAACGCGGGGCAGGTGTTCGAGTTCTTCAGTACTGAAGGTGAGCCGTCCGGGGGTGTAACCAGTTACTTCCAGGACTTCTCTGAATTTCTCGACAATTGTGTGACCTTCCCTGAGGTGGCGATCAATCAATTGATAGTTACGGGGCTGGACGAATCTGCGGCAGCCAGGACAGTTTCCCGTTTCGGAACGCTCGCCAAGCGATTGACCCTCGATCTTAAACAACGTCGTGAAGAGCGGTCACTGTCGCTGAAGCACCAATTTGAGAATCTCCTGATGGAAACAGGCGGGTTACACGGCGATGAACTCGACGCCGTCATAGATACCCTTCTGCCTCCCCCGACAGTAAGTGGTGTTACATTGCCCGCCCGTACTGTCGGTCTCGGCCCTGGTGGCACCCTCGAGGCAACAGCCGGACAGCCAGCCGTCGTCAATATCAATCCACAGTTCATCAACGAAGTTGCAGGTTCTGTCGTCCAAAATGTTCAAGGCACTGTCAACTTGGGCCCGCAGGCTCACGAACTGTTGGAGGTAATCGCGAAGTTCGGCGGAACCTCTCAAGTGCAGTTGGAATCCGCGGTCTACGAGCTCGAGGACGATGGGGCTCGGGCTGAAGACCGGATCGTGGCTCGTGGTCGCTTGAAGAGCTTCCTTGCAGGCTTAGGCAACAGGGGTCTCGGGATCGGCCTAGACATTCTTCAGAAGTACGTTGAGCACAAGGTAGGTGTCTCATGATTCTTTCATTCCTCGCACCTCCCGATTGGCTGGCACGTCAAGTTTTTCGAGGCGGGCTAACAAAATGTGACCTAGTAACCTTAGTTGCTAAGCGGTCCCTTGCTGGGAAGTGCGCGGCCACGCGACCTTGCGGCGAATTATCCTGCTTATGGCCTGGATGCTCAGGAAGGACTGGCCCAGATACCCTGCACAGCTGACATCACTGATACTTGTTAAGTCAATAGCATGATTGACGCGAACTAGAGTGCAACTTCCATCTGGCCTGAGTCGTGCCATGTTTGTTGAAAATAAGTGGTCGAGGGGTGTAGATCGTTGATATTCCGCGGTTCGGGTTCCTGAATCTACGCACTAATCGTGTGCCGACTAGACTGTGCGGGTGGGCTTGTTCGTGCGGAAAGTGAAGACCGCTTCAGGAGCGACCGCGGTCCAGATTGCTCATACCAAGCGCGGGATCCAGAAGATCGTAGAACACATCGGCTCCGGGCATACTGATGCCGAGATCGCCGCACTGGTTCATATCGCGAAAACCAAGATCGCAGGGGATCAAGAAGAACTCGACCTCGAACTTCCCAGCACCCCGGACCAACCGGGTGCTCAGCCCAGCGTTGCGCTCATCGGGCCGAGGGTGACGGGTTCCTCAGCTCAACTGCTGTGGAACGTGTTGGAGGACGCGTATCAGCATCTGGGCTTCACCGGGGTGGGGAACACGGTGTTCCAGAAGCTGGTGTTAGCCCGACTGATCGAGCCGACCTCGAAAACGGACACGATCCGTGTCCTGGAAGAACTCGGCGTGAAGGCCCCGTCATTGCGCACGATCTGGCGTACCCTGGCTGAATCCATTAGCCAGGACTGGCGGGATGGGTTCAGCCGGGCAGCCTACGCGCACGCCCTGAAGACCGCAGGCCATGCTGGCTTGTCTGTGGTGCTTTATGACGTCACGACCTTGTACTTCGACGCCAATGACGAAGACGAGCTACGCAAAGTCGGGATGAGTAAAGAACGCAGAGTCGATCCACAGATCGTGGTCGGGTTACTGGTGGATCGTGAGGGGTTCCCTTTAGAGATCCACTGTTTCGAAGGCAACAAGGCCGAGACCTTGACCCTGGTCCCGGTGCTGCGGTCTTTCCAAGACCGTCACCAGGTCAAGGATCTGGTGGTCGTCGCTGATGCGGGGATGCTCTCAGCAGCCAACCTCAATGCTTTGGAGGATGCGGGGTTCTCTTTCATTGTCGGCTCGAGGATCACGAAAGCCCCGTATGACCTGGCGGAGCATTTCGACCGTCATGGCACTTACTTCACCGACGGGCAGGTCCTGGAATCATCACGCACCATGGGTACCGGCACTAATGCCAGGGCGCGCAGGGTGGTGTATCACTACTCGTTCCAGCGTGAGAAGCGCGATAACTACTCGTTGAATAAGCAGATCGAGAAAGCTGTCGACGACGGGTGAATAGTGGGCACGTAGCGACGGATGAAAACTGGACAGTTTCATCCATGCTAGGAGGCATGATCACTATGGAAGATTGGGCTGAGATCCGTCGGCTGCATCGTGCGGAGAAGATGCCGAAGAAGCAGATCGCTGAGCGATTGGGAGTCTCTCGGACCACGGTGTATCGAGCTCTTGAGTCAACAGAGCCACCGAAGTATCAACGAGCGTCGAAGGGCTCGATTGTAGATGCGGTGGTCCCAGAGATCCATAAGCTTCTTAAAGACGCTCCGAGGATGCCAGCGACCGTTATCGCGGAACGCTTGCAGTGGCAGCATTCGATGACGATCCTCAAAGATCGCGTGCGTCAGATCCGTCCTTTGTATACCGGGGTAGATCCAGCGGACCGGTTAGAGCATGCTCCTGGTGAGGCTGCCCAGTTCGATTTGTGGTTTCCCGAGCCGAAGATCCCGGTGGGGTTCAGCCAAGTACGCGTCTTACCGGTGCTAGTGATGACTCTGACTTTCAGTAGATTCCTTCGTGCTCGGATGATTCCCTCGAGACAGTCGGGGGATCTGCTGGCAGGTATGTGGCATCTGATCACTGGCGTTGGCGCTGTGAGCAAGTCATTGATCTGGGACCGTGAAGCAGCAATCGCACCGAAGGGAAAGCCTCTGCCTGCAGTCCAAGGCTTCGCCGGCACGATCGCGGCCAAGATGATTATCGCTCCGGCCAGAGACCCAGAGTTTAAGGGCATGACGGAACGAAATAACCAGTTCTTCGAGACGAGTTTCCTGCCGGGGCGAACCTTCGGCTCACCCCAAGATTTCAACGCCCAGATGGAAGCGTGGTTAGAGACACGCGCTAATCAACGACTCGTGCGCAGCCTGGGAGATCGTCCAGTGAATGTACTTGATCAGGATCGAGCAGCTATGACTGCGCTTCCTCCGTCACCACCGGCTGTCGGGTTGAATTTCCAGATCAGACTAGGCCGGGACTACTACGTTCGTGTCGATACCAATGACTACAGTGTGGATCCCCGATACATCGGGCGACTGGTACAAGTCACCACGACCCTAGAACGGATTCTCGTGGTCTGTGATGGAGAGACTGTTGCTGATCACCCCCGTTGTTGGGCCACCGCGCAAACGATCACTGATCCCGGTCATGTTGCTACCGCGAAGATGCTCCGAGCCCATTACAACCAGATCCGACGTCGTCCTGTCGGGCGCGATACTGAGGTCGCGTATCGACCTCTGAGCGTCTACGACGAGCTCTTCGGATTGAGATCTGCACCGGCTGCACCGGCGCCGGTGACGGAACAGGAGGCAGTATGAGGACCAATCCAGAGAAGATCGGGGCCACGCTGTCACATCTAGCTCGAGCGATGAAGACTCCCACGATCGCGAAGGTCTGGGAACAACTGGCCAACACCGCTCGTGAGCAGGGATGGACACACGAGGAGTATTTAGCTGCCGTGCTTGAACGTCAGGTTGCTGATCGCGAAGCCAATGGCACCAACTTGAGGATTTCCACCGCCCGGTTTCCAGCGATGAAGACTCTCGAGGACTTCAACCCTGATTTTCAGCCAACCCTACGCCGTGATCTGATCGCGCATCTAGGGACCACCAGTTTCATTCCGAAAGCTGACAACGTGATTTTGCTTGGCCCGCCCGGAGTAGGCAAGACGCACTTAGCGATCGGACTCGGCATTCGGGCCTGTCAGTCTGGGTATCCCGTGTTGTTTGATACCGCTGCTGGGTGGATCAACAGGCTTAGCGTTGCTCATCAGCGTCATGGAGGATTAGCAGCTGAAATCAAACGCCTGCGACGATACCGCTTACTCATTATTGATGAGCTCGGGTACCTGCCCTTAGACGCTGACTCTGCGAATCTGTTTTTCCAGCTAGTCGCCTCAAGGTATGAGCAGGGTTCGTTGCTCATTACTTCTAACCTGCCCTTCAGCCGGTGGGGTGAGATCTTTGCTGATGACACGATTGCAGCAGCGATGATTGACCGGTTGATCCATCATTCAGAGGTCCTCACCCTCGATGGAGAGTCTTATCGGACACGAACCCGACGGGAACTCCTTGAGAAGAACACCAACATCACGACCTGAACCTGTCAGAGTGTCCAGTTTTCAGACGTCGATTAATGTCCACTTTTCAGCCGCCGTTGACAAAAGCAGAGAAAGTCGCCTCCGGGGCCCGGCCAGTGCGCAAGGACCGGTTCGTGAAACTCACCGGGAAGAAACCCGGGGTGGATTGGGCGCTGGTCGAGCGAGCCAGACAGCTACTGGGTTTGAAAGGCTACGTGACGAATATTAGCCCGCAGGTCTTGGAGGGTGGCGCAGTGGTTGCTGCGTATCACGATCTGTGGAAGGTCGAGAAGTCGTTCCGGATGGCTAAGAGTGATATCCGGGCTCGGCCGATGTTCCATCATCAGCGGGACTCGATCGAGGCGCACTTGACGATCGTGTTCTGCGCGCTGGCCGTAGCTCGTCACCTGCAAGCAGTGACTGGGGTGAGTATCAAGAAACTCGTGCAAGCGCTGAGACCTTTGCGGACGGTCACGATTGATATCAATGGGCAACAGCTCACCGCGGCTCCGTCCATCCCCGCAGACGCCCAGAAACTGCTCGACTCGTTGGTCTCAAAAACTACGCACTAAATCTGGCACGACTCAGGTCTGGTGTTGAGGCCTTCATCAAGACCACTGCCGCTTCGTGGGGCGGCCGTTTGCGGTACTTTCGGGAGTTGCCGCGGATAATTAAGTTTTACTGCCCGGTTGAAGGCACTCATTTGGCGTTCTTATCTGATGCAAACTCTGCCCAATGAGAGCTTCCCCCGAAGTACAAGTGCCCTGTCTGTTCCGCAGTCCCAGCTATCGATAAGTCCTGTAGCACACTGCCACCTGAAAGTGCACCAGTTCCCACCAGTCGCGGAATTAAGCTTGTCGTGGCTACTTCGAACCGGTTGCCGATGGCAGGTAGACCACACCAAAGTCGACTAAGAATAAGTTCGGCCTGAAGCGATACGATGCGGTTGAGGCACAGGCGTTAAGGCCGCAAGTAGGCCGTCGGTGACTAAATCATACTGGCTTGAAAGGAATCGCAACGATGCAGATTGATGCCAATAAACGAACGCTCGGAGAAGTCCTACTGCAAGGACAACATGTTGTGCCGAGGTATCAACGCCGATATGCATGGGAAGCTCAAAACATCGTAGATTTTTGGGATGACATCACTAACGCCAAGGAGCCCCATTTTCTGGGGAGTATGGTCACGAGCGGTGCTGCCTCAGCTCCGCGGGAAGTGATCGATGGTCAACAACGACTGACAACGACAATCATCGCCTTGAGTGTACTTCGTGAGCTTTATCGCGAAAATGGGCATGAACTACGTGTTACCGGTATTAATGAGTACCTCGAGTACAACGACCGTGATGGTCATCGTAATTACCGTTTGAAGAACAGGGATGCTAATGCTTCGAGTCGACTTAATGACAATGTTCTCCTGGAAATGGAAAAGCGTGCCGCGGCACCTGGTTACGACTTGGAGGCATTGGAGTCGCAGGCCTATAGGATCTTTGAGGATCTGGCTCGGGGTGCCATAGGAAGAGCTACAGATAAAATTGAGCAAATAGATAGCATTCGTAATGCAATTCTTGAGTCAGAAGTTGTTTACATTAACGTTGAGGACCGAAGAAGTGCTTTCACGATATTTGAGACGCTGAATGACCGTGGCAAAAGTCTGACCGCCATGGATCTCGTCAAGAACTTGCTGTTTGCAGAAATTATGGCGGGAGATGAAGACAGTTCTGAGAGGTCTTGGTCGGAGATCCTCGTGAATCTTGATGAGATTACTTTTGACGGGATGACGCCCGATTACTTCTTGTATTATGCGTGGAATTCTCGTCATCACGCCCATCATGCCAACACTGACATTATCGAGCAAGCCAGGTTAAGGCGATCCATCGAGGATCACATTGAGTCATCAGGCGGCCAGGATCTTGCGGCTCAAAACCTGATTACTGAGTTAAGAAGTGATGTAAGGGTACTTTCAGGTCTAAATCGGACTTTGATAGCTAATGGTTCCCCTGACGCTTGGCGTGATCTCGACGACCAGTGGAGAAGGGACAAATATGAAGCCATTTGCGACCGGTTGTACGGGATCTTGGTTACAGGAGCTAACCAGCCGCTTCCACTTCTAATTTCGCTGCTGCGGTCATATCGCCAGAAGGATGGAGGTATACAGAGAAAGACGCTACTTGAATTCCTTGCGGTTGTGGAGAGCTTCCAGTTCAGGTGGAGCATCGCTCAGAAGGGTTCGACATCGTCGGTACGTCGCCTCTACAGGCAGGCTGCGGCCTCCGTCTCGGCGAGCACTTCAACTCCGGATTATAGGGCAGCGATGGAAGCGTTCGTTGCCGGCGCTTCAAGGATGGACACCTCAGATGCGCAATTCAGGGATGGCATCCAGCGCCTCGCGTACTCACGGACGCGAGTGAAAGACTCGTTCAAGATCAGGCACATTCTCACTCGAGTTGAGAAATCCTATTCATCCACTGCCTTGGATCTGAGTCGCCAAATGTCTCTCGAGCATCTTCAGGGCTTAGAAGGAAGGTCCGAGGCCACGCCTAGGAACTCTTGGATTTTCAAGATTGGAAACCTTGCACTACTTCCTACTGAAGTCAACTCGAGTCTTCCAACGGAATTCAGTGACAAGTGCGATGAGTTGCGTAAATGGGTCAATTTAGAAGATGCAACTTTGGCCAGGGCAATCGATGAAAGTGCTTGGAAGAGCGAGCAAGCTGGCGAGAGGCTCAACAATATTGTGCAAAATGCTTTTGTTCTCTGGCCCAGAGTTTCAGCTTGACTCAGACGGAGTGAAACCTTCCGTGCAACGGGCTACCCGGTAACTCACCTAGAGAATTCTGGCGCCCTTGAAACGCCCTGGTTTTATTGGAGGCCCCACTAAAATCAGGGCGTTTCGGGATTTGGTTGAATCGAGTTCTAAGAGGGGAATTGGTGTCAGGACAATTCGTCCTGAGCGGCCTGCTCCGCAGCCTAGATGAGAGCACCTAACTGGGGTGTACTTTCCATGCCTCGACGAGGCTCCCGAGATGACAAATACACCCTCTTGTTCGACATGCCATTGAAGCAGTGTGCGTTGAAATGAACCTAGGGTTGACGCCCGCCTGAGTGTGTCTGACCTGAGTCGTGCCATGTTTGTTGAAAATAAGTGGTCGAGGGGTGTAGATCGTTGATATTCCGCGGTTCGGGTTCCTGAATCTACGCACTAATCGTGTGCCGACTAGACTGTGCGGGTGGGCTTGTTCGTGCGGAAAGTGAAGACCGCTTCAGGAGCGACCGCGGTCCAGATTGCTCATACCAAGCGCGGGATCCAGAAGATCGTAGAACACATCGGCTCCGGGCATACTGATGCCGAGATCGCCGCACTGGTTCATATCGCGAAAACCAAGATCGCAGGGGATCAAGAAGAACTCGACCTCGAACTTCCCAGCACCCCGGACCAACCGGGTGCTCAGCCCAGCGTTGCGCTCATCGGGCCGAGGGTGACGGGTTCCTCAGCTCAACTGCTGTGGAACGTGTTGGAGGACGCGTATCAGCATCTGGGCTTCACCGGGGTGGGGAACACGGTGTTCCAGAAGCTGGTGTTAGCCCGACTGATCGAGCCGACCTCGAAAACGGACACGATCCGTGTCCTGGAAGAACTCGGCGTGAAGGCCCCGTCATTGCGCACGATCTGGCGTACCCTGGCTGAATCCATTAGCCAGGACTGGCGGGATGGGTTCAGCCGGGCAGCCTACGCGCACGCCCTGAAGACCGCAGGCCATGCTGGCTTGTCTGTGGTGCTTTATGACGTCACGACCTTGTACTTCGACGCCAATGACGAAGACGAGCTACGCAAAGTCGGGATGAGTAAAGAACGCAGAGTCGATCCACAGATCGTGGTCGGGTTACTGGTGGATCGTGAGGGGTTCCCTTTAGAGATCCACTGTTTCGAAGGCAACAAGGCCGAGACCTTGACCCTGGTCCCGGTGCTGCGGTCTTTCCAAGACCGTCACCAGGTCAAGGATCTGGTGGTCGTCGCTGATGCGGGGATGCTCTCAGCAGCCAACCTCAATGCTTTGGAGGATGCGGGGTTCTCTTTCATTGTCGGCTCGAGGATCACGAAAGCCCCGTATGACCTGGCGGAGCATTTCGACCGTCATGGCACTTACTTCACCGACGGGCAGGTCCTGGAATCATCACGCACCATGGGTACCGGCACTAATGCCAGGGCGCGCAGGGTGGTGTATCACTACTCGTTCCAGCGTGAGAAGCGCGATAACTACTCGTTGAATAAGCAGATCGAGAAAGCAGAGAAAGTCGCCTCCGGGGCCCGGCCAGTGCGCAAGGACCGGTTCGTGAAACTCACCGGGAAGAAACCCGGGGTGGATTGGGCGCTGGTCGAGCGAGCCAGACAGCTACTGGGTTTGAAAGGCTACGTGACGAATATTAGCCCGCAGGTCTTGGAGGGTGGCGCAGTGGTTGCTGCGTATCACGATCTGTGGAAGGTCGAGAAGTCATTCCGGATGGCGAAGAGCGATCTCCGTGCCCGGCCGATGTTCCATCATCAGCGGGACTCGATCGAGGCGCACTTGACGATCGTGTTCTGCGCGCTGGCCGTAGCTCGTCACCTGCAAGCAGTGACTGGGGTGAGTATCAAGAAACTCGTGCAAGCGCTGAGACCTTTGCGGGCGGTCACGATTGATATCAATGGGCAACAGCTCACCGCGGCTCCGTCCATCCCCGCAGACGCCCAGAAACTGCTCGACTCGTTGGTCTCAAAAACTACGCACTAAATCTGGCACGACTCAGGGGTTGACGCCCGCCTGAGTGTGTCTGAGCGAGCTTTAGTTCGGTTGGTTGCGGATTTTCAGATGCTTGGTACCTGGGTGGTCGAGGATGGCCAGCCTTCGCCAGTGTTGAGGAGAACTCGGGCTTCAAAATAGTAGTGTGTGCCTTCGGCTTGATCTATCTTAATTGAGTGCAATTCGACCCAGACCGCATCGGTAACTGCTTCTGTCGACAGCCAGAGAACCTGGCCAGTGGACAGGAACGCCCCAATAGGTTCCGTCTGGAATCCGACGAGAGGTTCTCCGGGCGTCTGGGTCTCGACATTGAATACAGGTGCGCGCCATGGTTCACCGAATAGCACCAACTCCCCGAAGACGTTGCCCATGGTGAGGTCAAGCAACCGGTCCACTTCGCCGAAGGCGTCGGCGTAGATTCGATCCGGGCCTGTCAGCGAGCGAACGGCCTCGGTCATTGTGTGGGACCGGTGCTCTGCACGCGGAATCGCGAGATTCGATTCGTGGTCATCAAGAGCGGCGGCGGACAGGCGTTGCTTCAGTTCACGCCTGGCCGAGCGCAACGCCTCCTTTGCGTCGTCGTTCAGGGATTGGTGCGCGCTGTGAAAGGCGACCCATGCCCGGGAACTCGTGAGTGCCCGCCTGATTTGCCGGGCGGCCTCGTCAAGTTGCAACGCCCCCATGGAGTCCGCTCCGAGGAGGTTTGGTGCTGATGGTGGTGCCGACAGCTGGTTCAGGCCGGAAGCGAACTCCTCCTTTGACCGGATGTAACGGGTAGTCATCTCTTCGGTCATCAAAGGGGTGTTGCGTGCCAGCTGCGGCGCACGAAGCATGGGGTAGCCGGCCAGCGAAGCGGGCATCCAACCCAACGTGACTCGGTGCGCCCCTTCCAACTTTGCTGCCGCCTGTAACCACTCGCGCCGCTCATCCTGGTCGATCTCAGGCATTCCGAACTTATCGAGGAGAGGCTGGTATCGAGCACCCGACGTGACTGAACGGCTCAGGATCCAACGTGGATCCATTCTGATCGGGGGCCTGGTTGCGTCGGCCGACAGATCCAAGATGTCGATGCCGTTCGATCTAGGCTTTCGACTCGGTCTGTGTACCCGACTTCGTGGCGCAAGACCTTCATCGAACAGTGTTCAGAAGGCCATGGAAGGAGTCGGCCCTTGGAACTTGATTTGCCTGATGGGGCTCGCTGCGAGGGGACCAAAGGGGGACCAGAATCAAGCAATCTACGTACTTCGTGACGTACTCTGCATGATTTGCTCCGCGGAATTGCGAGGTTTTCGGTGAGGTTTGAACCGTGTGGACGTCTGGGGGTCAAACGCGGTAGCCGATGCTCTCGACAACTCATTAACGGGATCTGGTGCAGGGCCGAAAACACAGTGTGAATGGCTTTTCAACTGACTACTGGCGATTCTGCGGGCGATCACTGTTGCTCGCATTGTCCTCTGCTAGCGTTCATGAAATGAAGAAGCGCGCTCCAGATCTGATGACTCGTGACATGGCGCAGCACGTCATCGACACCATCAAACCCACGGTGCGTCACAACATCAACATCATGGACTCCCACGGTGTGATCATCGCTGCGGTTGACCCGGATCGGGTGGGCACTCACCACGCAGGCGCACTGCAGGCCGTGGCCGCGCGAAATTCCGTGGAGATCTGGGACCGTGACGATGAGTCGGGCGTGCGCCCCGGCGTGAACATCCCGCTGTGGCATGACGGCGCGGTGCGTGGCGTCGTGGGACTCACCGGCAACCCCGACGAGGTGCGCTCCACGGCCGAGCTCATCGCCCTGACCGTGGAACTCTTGCTCACTCAAGAACGGCAAATCAACGACGATGTTCAGCGGGACACCCAAGCCCGCGATGTGCTCGCTGCCTTGAGCTCCGGGGCCAGCGATCCCAGTGACCTCGGCTCGCGGCTGTCCGCGCTGTCGATCCCGGGGCCGTGGACGCTCGCGGTCAGCCTCAACATCGACGCTCAGGACCCTCTGCGGATGGTCACGCCGGGACGGTTGAGTGAACGGCTGCGCCGACTCAACAGGACGCCGGGGGTCATGGCAGCCGAACTCTTCGGCGCCGTCTGGACGCTACGGTCCGGTGCCTCCGCGCCACGGGGACGAAAGCTGGTGGACGAGCGACGCATCGCTGTACCGACCGCATCCTCCATGGCACAGCTCCAAGCGCAAGCGGTCACTTTGCGCCACGCCTGCGCGACCCCGGGGATCTTCCCCGCAGTCAACGCCCCCACTGAGTCGGACGAGATGCAACAGCCACCGATGTGGCGGTGGGAGATTGCCTCGGTGGTGGCCTCGTTGCCGCGGACCGCCATCTCGCACCGTGCCGAGGTAGTGTCCAAGCTCACCCGAGAACAGTGTCGAACGGTGCTGGCGCTAGGCGAGCACTCTTCCAGCCACGCCGCGGCTGCGGGGCTGTACATCCATCGGAACACCATGGCCCAGCGGATCGACCAGATCATCGCACGCGCAGGGCACGACCCGAGGATCGGGGCGGAACTATCCGCCTTGCTGCTATCCGTATATGCCCGCGCGGCACTGGGTGATCTGCACATATTCGGCTCCTGACTAGGTGCGCGATGTAGTGCTTTTGCACGTCGAAATAGATGTGACCTGTGTCATAATCTGCCAGGATGAGCCGTGCAGATCGACCGTCGCCACTACGTGTGGCAGTGATTCCTGACTCCTTCAAAGGCACCCTCGACGCCCGTCGGGTGGCTACGGCCATCGCTGATGGTGTCCGTCGTGCAGCGGGTGAAGCGCAACAGGACATCATTGTCGATGAACTGCCCTTTGCCGATGGGGGAGAAGGCACCCTGGATGCAGTGCTCGCCGCGTGGGGGACATCTGCCCAGAGCTGTGCGACCACGGACGCGATCGGCCGGCCCTGCGATGCCGAGTACGCCATTTCCGCTGATGGCCGCATCGGACTGATCGAGGCGGCCCAGGCGAACGGGCTCGCCGCCGTGAGCGATGTCCCGCTACGGGCCGCCGAAGCCACCACGCGGGGAGTGGGCACTTTGGTGCGCGCCGCCCTTGATGAAGGCGTGGACGAAATCCTGCTGACCATCGGCGGATCAGCCACGACCGATGCCGGTACCGGTTTGCTGCGCGAACTCGGTGCGCGCTTTTTCGATGTGAACGGCGTCGAGTTGCCCGACGGTGGTGGTTCGCTGCTGAACCTTGCCACCATCGACCTCTCCGGAATTGATCCTCGAGTACGAGAGGTCACCTGGCGCATTGCCACCGACGTCACCAACCCGCTCACCGGGCCGCAGGGCGCGGCGCATGTTTTCGGCCCACAGAAGGGCGCCGCTCTTGAAGACGTGGAGCACCTGGACCGGTGTCTGAAGCACCTGGCTGAGGTGGTGGCGGAATCTGGCGGAAAATCCCTCGATGGCGTGGCCGGACTGGGCGCGGCCGGCGGGCTGGGAGCGCTGCTCTATGCCTTCTTCACCGTCGAGCTAGTGCCCGGATGGGAAATGGTCAGCGACGCACTCGGTGCGGCCGAAAAAATCGGTCAAGCGGACCTCGTGTTCACTGGTGAAGGCCGGTTCGACACCCAATCCCTGGACGGAAAAGTCATCCATGGCGTCCGGCAGCTCACCGCAGAAACGACCCCAATGATCGTCCTGGCCGGCCAGGTGGCCGTGGATGCCGAGGCGCTGCAGGCCAGTGGCGTGACAGCGGCGTTCTCCATCGGCCGCGGTCCGGGCACTCTGGGGGAGACGGCGCCGCACACCGCCGAGAACCTGACCTGGACCGCCTATCAAGTTGCTCGTCTGCTGCTGACACCCTGACGCGCATCCCCTCTGTCACTCACCTCATCACTCCAACGCACACCGTCGTGACGAACCCCTTGAAGTAAGGACCCCGAGATGTATGAACTCATTGTTCTCATCGTGTTGGTGATCGGCATCGTGCTGGTCACCGCGCGGTGGAAAATTAGCCCCTTGCTGGCACTACTGGGTGCCGCCATCATCGCGGCATTCGCCTACGGCGTGCCTATGGAAGAAGTCGTCACCACCATTGGTGGTGCCTTCGGAAGCACCATCGGCAATATCGGTTTGGTGATTCTGGTTGGCACGATGCTCGGGGCAATTCTCGAGCGTTCCGGTGCGGCGATCGCCATGGCGGATTTTTTGGTGAGAGTGCTGGGACCGCGATTCCCCAACCTCACCATGAGCTTGGTCGGCTACATCGTGTCTATTCCGGTGTTCTGCGACTCCGGCTACGTGATTCTGAACTCCCTGCGCAAGGCGATCACCGTGCGCACCGGGGTCTCACACATCGCCACTGCTATCGCGTTGATGACAGGCCTCTACGCGACACACACCCTGGTACCTCCCACCCCCGGTCCGCTGGCAGCAGCGGAAAACGTCGGCATCTCCCACAACCTGGGCTTCCTGATTCTGGTGGGTCTGCCGGTGGCCATGGTGGCCGCCATGGCGGGCCTGCTCTACGCGCAGCGCTTCTCCAAGAGCACGCTGCCGCTGTTGGAGCCGACGTCGGAATCCGACCTGGACAACAAGACCTATGAGGAACTGCGCGCCAGCTACGGAAAACTGCCCTCGGCGGCCGCCTCCTTCTTCCCGATCGTGCTGCCCCTGGTGCTCATCATGCTGTCCTCGATTGCGAAGCTGCCCGCCCAGCCGTTTGGTGACAGCATCGTCACCGAGATCATCATCTTCCTGGGCACCCCGCTGATCGCGCTCATCCTTGGCCTGGCATCCGCAGTGTTGCTGATGCGCGGCAAGGGCAAGCTCGAACGGTTCAACGCGCAGATCTCCGAGGCGGTCACCGTTTCCGGCCCCATCATCTTCATCACCGGTGCCGGTGCCGCGTTTGGTGCGGTGCTGGGCGGCTCCCGTCTCACCGACTTCCTGGCTGATGGGCTGAGCTCACTGGGGCTGGGACTGCTGGTTCCGTTCTTGGTGGCCGCCGCACTGAAGACCGCGCAGGGTTCCTCCACCGTCTCCCTGGTGACCACCTCGGCGATGATGGCACCGCTGCTGCCGTCCATGGGGCTGGGATCTGACCTGGTCATGGTGCTGACGGTGCTGGCCATCGGTGCAGGCGCGATGGTGGTTTCGCACGCCAACGATTCCTTCTTCTGGGTGGTGTCGCAGCTCAGCCGCATCCCGGTGGGCACGGCATACCGCACGCTGACGGTGGCCTCCGGGATCGAAGGCCTCGCCGCCTTCATCGTGGTCTGGATTCTGGGGGCCGTGCTGCTCTAAGGACCGGCCGGAATCATCACGATCGAGCACGCCTCATGAGCGGATCAGCGTAACCACCATGAGGCGTGCTCGTGTGCGTGTTGGGGGCACGCAGGGTCAGCCTCAGTGCGGTATCGATGATCCAGGTACGTCCCGCCCCACTGGCGGATCCGCTCGGTCGCCCAGGTGCACGTGCACGTCTCGGAGGCCAGAAGTTCCTCGATGAGTTGGCCGTACCGGTGCTGCCAGGCGCGGTGTGCGGCGCGGTCGGAATGATCCAGGGGACGAGGGTCCGTCATCGTTTTCCTCCTGCCGCGCTAGCGTGTTGGGTGCACCGCCATTCTAGGCCGAGGTGCACGTCACTCCGCGAGCACCTGCGCGGGTGAGGTGAATCCGCGTGTGACAATGAGAGCCATGTTCCTCAGCGCGCTCGACATGATGGTGCCCACTCACCAGACGTCCGGGCTCTGGCGTCACCCCGATGCCGATCCCGACCAGTTCACCGACCTGAGTTTCTGGGTCGAGCACGTGCAACTGCTGGAATCCGCGGGCTTCGACACCGTGTTCTTTGCCGATGTGGCCGGGGTGTACGACGTGTACGACGGGTCGGGGCGCACTGCGATTCAGGCCGGCATGCAGTACCCGGCGCTCGATCCGCTACTGCTGATCAGCGCGCTGGCGGCGGCGACCGAACGGATCGGCTTCGGCGTCACCGCGAACGTCTCCTACCTGCCCCCGTACCTGCTGGCCCGCACCTTCGCCACGCTCGACCACCTCACCGGCGGGCGTATTGGCTGGAACATCGTGACCGGCTACCAACAGTCGGCGCTGCGCAATCTCGGTACGGAAGAGCTCATGCGCCACGACGAGCGCTATGACCGGGCCGATGAATACATGGACGTCGTCTACGGGCTCTGGGAAGCCTCGGTCGAGCCCGGCGCTGTGGTGAACGACGCAGCGGCGAACACCTACCTGGACCCCGACAAGGTGCACACCATCGACCACCAGGGCCAGTGGTTCTCGGTGCCTGGGCCCGCACTGGTGACGCCGGGTCCGCAGCGCACCCCTTTGCTTTTCCAAGCGGGCTCGTCACCGCGGGGTATCGACTTTGCCGTCAAGCACGCCGAAGCGCTCTTTTTCTCGGGCACCTCCCCGGCCAACGTACGCCAACTGGTGGACCAGGTAGAAACGCGTCTGGCAGCGGCCGGGCGCGCCCGCGACGAGGTGCGGCTGATCACCTCGATCACCGTCATCGCCGCTGCCACCGATGACGAAGCGCAGGCACGGTTCCGCGACTACACCCGCTACGTGGACGAGGACGCCGCGCTGGCCCTCTTCGCCGGGTGGACCGGCCTGGACCTGGCCCTGTTGTCGGGGGACGACGTGATCGAAGAAGTGCACATCGAGGGCAACCGCTCCGCACTGCAATCGTTCACCTCCATGGACCCGGACCGGCAGTGGACCGTGGCAGACTTGGCCGCCTATATGGCCATTGGCGCTCGCGGCCCGGTGATCATCGGCTCGGGCAAGACCATCGTCGACGAACTGGAGCGATGGATGCTCGAGGCCGGGGTGGACGGCTTCAACGCCGACTACGCCCTGCGTCACATCGACCTGCAAGCCTTCGCTGAACACGTCAGCCCCGAACTGCGTGCTCGCGGATACCTCGACGCCGTGCCGGATCATACGGACGTCGACGTGCAGCAATCGCAGACGCTGCGCGGCCGGGTCTTCGGATACGACTGGTTGCCGACGCACTCCACCGGAGGATCGCGCCGCCGCCAGGGCTGAAGAAACCCGGTTTAGGGGAAGCCCAGCAGGCGCAGCCCCGCAGCGGCGATCGCGCCGACCAGCACCACCACCAGGAACGGAGCCCGCAGGATCAGGGCTACCGCAGCGGCAACAAGCGCACCGATGCGAGAATCCGCGGTGAGTGAAGTGCCATCACCCAGGGCGTTCATCGCCACCAATGCTGCGAGGAGTCCGATGGTCACCGCGTTGGCGGTGCGCAGCACCCGCTCGTGCTCGAGCCAGGCCTGTGGCATCAAATAGCCCACGAATTTGGTGGCGAAGGCAATCACCGAGGCTAGTAGGATCCAGAACCACAGGCTCATGAGGCCTCCTCTCGCAGAATCTCGGCGCGGGGGCGCGGCTCGGCAATGAACCAGCCCCAGATGCCGGCGACGGCGGCGGCCAACAGAATCGGCAGCCCGGCCGGCAACATCGGCAGGGTAATCGAAGTGACCAGGGCGGCGGTGACCGCCAGTGCCCAGGTGTTGCCGCTGCGCAACCGGGGCCAGAGCAGCCCCAGCATCGCTGCGGTGGCCGCACCATCCAAGCCCCAGTTGGCCGGGTCACCGAGCGCTGTCCCCGCCACCGCGCCGACAATCGTGAACAGATTCCACAGCAGATAAACACCGATGCCGGCACTCCAGAAACCAATGCTGATGCCGCGGCGGTCTGTCTGCGTGGCAGCCGTGGCGGCGGACTCATCGATGGTCACGTGCGCCGCCAGCGGTCGCAGGGCCGGGCGTGGACGCAACAGTGCCTTCATCTGCATGCCGTAGACGGCGTTACGCACCCCGAGCAGCGAGGCAGCCCCGGTGGCGGCCCCGCCCAGTTGGGCTCCGGATCCGCCGCCGAGGACTCCGATAAAGGCGAACTGGGATCCGCCGGTGAACATCAGGGCGCTCAGGGCGATGGTCTGCCAGACGGAGAGCCCGGCGGTGACGGCCAGGGCGCCGAAAGAGATACCGTACAGTCCAGTAGCGATGGCCACCGAGACGCCGGTGCGCAGGGCGGGATGCGACCAGAATGAAGGGTCAGGCTGTTCCCGTGCGAGCTCGGAGGGGGTAGCGGGCATAGCGCCCATCTTATGATCAACCCCGGGTCGTGACGGTTGCGTTTCGCACGCACATTGGATTTCTGCGCGCCGGTCTTCTCTGCTAAACTCACTAAGTCGCTTGGATCTTTAGCTCAGTTGGTTAGAGCGTTCGCTTCACACGCGAGAGGTCGCTGGTTCGAGTCCAGTAAGATCCACCACCCATCAGGGCCCTGTACAGGGGTCCTGATCTCGTTAAGAGCGGGTCGTCCGCCCGTGAAATTCCATTCCTCGTCGATCGTGGTTCACCGCCGCGAAGGCGTCATGACACACACATCAGAGATGGTCCGTCACGGACCCGCGGTCTGCCGACGGCCGCGAGTGAGCCGACAGGAGGTGGTCGAATGACCCGCGAACCGCACCCCGACGCATCCTCACCCGACGAGGTGCCGCACGGTTCTACCGCCGTCGGTGCGGCCATGGAATCAGAAACGGCGCCAGCTACCGGCCAGATCACCATTCCCGTGATCCGTCCCGCGGTCACCCTGCCCAACCCGGACGCTCAGGCGCCCCAGATGGACCCCTCGGACGGGTTCGGCCCCGAGACCGCGCCCACGGCTGCGCTGTCGGCAACGGAGACGCCGAGCACGGACACCCGTGACCTTTACACGGTGCCCGCGGCGGATCCCGAGCCCGCCCCGACCGTCGGCGCGCTGCCGGTGATCTCCGCCCCGGAAGCGTCCCGCCCGCAACCAACCCGCCCTCGGAAAGCTCAGCGAGAGCCGGGCACCTCGACCGGCCGCCCGTCCCGCGGTCTGCGCCTGCCCGCGCGTCGTCCGCGCCGTCGTGAGGAGTCAGGGTCCCAGCCGGCCGAGCCGTACCAGGAGCGGATGCCTACTCAGGTGATGAACCTGGTGAGCCGCCTGGAAACCAGCCCGTTTGCAGCTGCAGCGCGCAAAGAATACCAGAAGGCCGCTGAGGCCGCCGATATTCGCAACACCCTGGACTTCGCCATGAAGCTGGGGGAGACCATGTTCCGTTTCGGTGCCGGCGCCCTGGAAGTGGAAACTTCGATCATCGTGGTCACCCAGGCGTACGGGGTGCACGAGACCGAGATCGACATCACCAACCAGGCGTTCTCGCTGAACTATGCGCCTCCGGGGGAGACCCCGTACACGCTGCAGCGCGTGGTGCGCTCCTGGTCGCAGAACTACGCCGGGCTGGCGTTCTTGCATCGGTTGGTCTCCGCGATTGCATCCGGCGACATCACCCGCGAAGACGCTGAGCGGCAACTGGCTGAAATCCGGCACCGGCGCAAGCCGTTCCGGCCGTGGATGACGGTGTCGGCCAACGCCTTGTTCGCCGCCCTGTTCGTGCTCTACATCGGTGGCAGCCCGCTGGCCGGGCTGATGACGCTGGTGTCGGCGGCCGTCGTGGTGATCGCCATGTATTCCATGGCCCGGTTGCGAGCGCCCGAGTTCTTCACCACCATGCTGGGTGGGTTCTTGGCCACCGTGATCTCGTTGGGGTTGTTCTCCTTCGACGTGTTCAAGGACCCGGCTACGGTGGTGGCCGGCATCTTGATGATCATGTTGCCCTCGGGGCGCTTCGTCTCCGCGGTGCAGGACGGCATCAACGGCTTCCCGATCACCGCCGCCGGCCGTTTTGTCTCCGCAGCGCTGGCCTACGTCGCCATGGTTGGCGGCATCGTGCTGGCCGCCGTGTCCGCCTCACAAATGGGGGTGCCCGAGGTCGACGTGACCGCAGCCCCGGTCAACTCGTACCCGGTGTGGGTGCTGGGCATCCTGGTGTTCTTCGCCTCGGCTGGAGTGGCAGCCGTGGAGCAATCCGAGTGGCGGTTGCTACTGCCCACCGGCATTGTCGCCACCCTCGGATTCATTGGCTACGAATTCGCTCTGTTCCTGGGACTCGGTCCGGTGATTTCACCTGCCGTGGCCGCCGTCATCATCGGTTTCCTAGCGCGCATGGTCGCATTGCGTCTCGGCGCACCCCAGCTGGTGATCGCGGTGCCCTCGGTGCTGTTCTTGTTGCCCGGTCTGGCCATCTTCCGCTCCATGTACGAGATCGCCATGAACACCGGTGCCGTCAGCGGCATCGTTGGCATGGTGATGGCCTCCATCGTCATCCTGGCGGTCGCAGCCGGCTCCGTGCTGGGCGACACCCTAGCCCGCCCGCTCACCTCGAAGCTGCAAGGGAACGAACGACGGCGCATCGGCCGCCGCTGAGCCGAGCGGTCAGCGCACCTGCCAGTCCACTGGCTCCGCACCTTGGGCCCGCAAAAACTCGTTGGCCCGCGAGAAGGGTTTCGAACCGAAGAACCCGCGACGTGCCGACAGCGGGGAAGGGTGAGCAGACTCGATCACCAGCACGTGCTCGCCGGTCTGCAACACCGGGGCCATGCGGCGGGCATCGTTGCCCCAGAGGATCGCCACCAGTGGTTGGTCCCGAGCGGCCAGCGCCCGTACAGCGGTTTCGGTGATCTGCTCCCACCCCAGGCCACGGTGCGAGCCCGGTGTGCCGGCCTGCACCGTGAGCGCCCGGTTCAGCAGGGCCACACCTTGCTCGGCCCACGAGGTGAGATCACCGTGCTCGGCCGGGGCGATGCCGAGGTCGTCGTGCAGTTCCCGATAGATATTCGTCAGCGAACGCGCCAGGGGACGCACGTCGCGGGCCACGGAGAAGCTCATCCCCACCGCATGTCCCGGGGTGGGGTAGGGGTCCTGACCCAGGATCAGCACCTTGACCTCATCGAAGGGCTGGCGGAACACCCGCAGAATATTCTCGGCCGCCGGCAGCACCTGTTCCCCGGATTTCTGCCGCTCCTGCAGGGTTTCCGCCAACGCGGCGAAGGTGCCGGTGTGCCCGGCCAGCACCGCATCCCAGCCCTGATCCAGGGGTTCACGTACGTCAGAGATCAGCATCCCACCAGCCTAACCAGCCGTCGGGACCATGACCGACGTCCGAGCGCGTAAAATGGAGGATCACCGACACCCGTCGTTATGCTGGTTACCGATTCAACGAGGAGCGATCCATGCCCGGCTCTGAGCTCTCTGAGCGGGACCGGAACATCCTCGCCTTCGAGGAACAGCGTTTCACCTACCAGGGAGCGAAAGACCAGGCCATCCGCGATACGTTCGGGCTCTCGGCGACGACGTACTATCAGATTCTCGCCCGATTACTCGACGACGAACGCGCCCTGGCCTATAAACCTCTGGTAGTGCGACGATTGCGTAGACTCAGATCGACCCGATTTCGTGCCCACGGCAGTCCAGAGCAGGGGAGCTCATGACCAAGTATCCGCAGGACCACTACGATGACGTCCCGGAATACACCGACCAGGTCGGTGCTCACCGCGCCGCCGTCGCCAAGCCCGAGTCCAACACCGGGCTCAATGTGCTGATCATCGCCGCCGCGTTGGCGCTGGTCGTGGGCATCGTCGCTTTCCTCCTGTTGCCCCAGCTGCGCAACGACTGGTTCGGAGCCTCCGCACCCACGGATGAGCAGACCACCGAAGCCCCCGCCGATCCCTCCGGCACGGACGCCGACGCTGAGACCGATGCCGGGGCTGGTGAAGCTGAGACCACTGACGAGGACGCTACCGGGGGCGACGAGACCGACCCGACCGGTGGCGAAACGGGAGCGGGCGACGACCTTGAAGGCGGAGAGGAGCCGGACCCGACCGGTGCCGCCAACGTCGATTACAGCCAGGGCATCGAGGTCTACAACGCGACCATGACTCCGGGGCTGGCCGGACAAGCAACCCAACAGCTGACCAGTGCGGGCTTCAACGTGCCGATCACCGCGAACTGGCAGGGCTCCGCCGTGTCCTCATCGGTCGTGTATTACGCTGACGACGAAGCCACCGCTCAGGCCATCGCCGACGAGCTTGGCATCACCGCCGTCCACGTGCCCAGCATGGATGCCATCGCCGTGGTCCTCGCCGACGACTTCGCCGGCTGACCGCCGTAGTTCGTTCCGGCCTCAAGCACTTGCACTCGCCAGGGGTGAGTGCTAAAAATGGGGTTAGCACTCTCGGGCTCTGACTGCCAGAGCTTTCTCGAGTTAGTTGGGTCGATTACCAGTGCGTCGACCAGCCGTCGCGGGCGCTAACTCGGGCCGAGGTACCTACATCAAGACCCGTCCAGAAAGGACTGCGACAAATGGCTAAGACCATTGCATTTGATGAAGAGGCTCGCCGCGGCCTGGAGAAGGGGCTCAACACCCTTGCCGACGCCGTGAAGGTGACCTTGGGCCCCCGCGGCCGTAACGTCGTTCTCGAGAAGAAGTGGGGCGCCCCCACCATCACCAACGATGGCGTGTCCATCGCCAAGGAGATCGAGCTCGAGGATCCCTACGAGAAGATCGGCGCCGAGCTGGTCAAGGAAGTCGCCAAGAAGACGGACGACGTCGCAGGCGACGGCACCACCACCGCGACCGTGCTGGCTCAGGCCCTGGTCAAGGAAGGCCTGCGCAACGTGGCCGCCGGTGCCGACCCGATCGCCCTCCGTCGCGGTATCGACAAGGCTGTCGAAGCTGTGACCGCCCAGCTGCTCGATTCCGCTGTGGAGATCGAGACCAAGGAGCAGATCGCCGCGACCGCGTCCATCTCCGCCGCTGACACCCAGATCGGCGAGCTCATCGCCGAGGCCCTGGACAAGGTGGGCAAGGAAGGCGTCATCACCGTCGAGGAGTCCAACACCTTCGGGCTGGACCTCGAACTGACCGAGGGTATGCGCTTCGATAAGGGCTACATCTCCGGTTACTTCGTCTCCGACGCCGACCGCCAGGAAGCTGTCCTGGAGGACCCCTACATCCTGATCGTCAACTCGAAGATCTCCAACGTCAAGGACATGGTGTCCTTGCTGGAGAAGGTCATGCAGTCCGGCAAGCCGCTGCTGATCATCGCTGAGGACGTCGAGGGTGAGGCCCTGGCCACCCTGGTGGTCAACAAGATTCGCGGCACCTTCAAGTCCGTGGCCGTCAAGGCTCCCGGCTTCGGTGACCGCCGCAAGGCCATGCTGGCCGACATCGCCATCCTCACCGGTGGCCAGGTCATCTCCGAAGAGGTCGGCCTGTCCCTGGACAACGCTGATATCTCCGTGCTCGGCACCGCCCGCAAGGTTGTGGTGACCAAGGACGAGACCACCATCGTTGAGGGCGCCGGCGACGCCGACCAGATCTCCGGCCGCGTAGCCCAGATCCGCGCTGAGATCGAGAACACCGACTCCGACTACGACCGCGAGAAGCTCCAGGAGCGTCTGGCGAAGCTGGCCGGCGGCGTGGCTGTCATCAAGGCCGGTGCTGCCACCGAGGTGGAGCTCAAGGAGCGCAAGCACCGCATCGAAGACGCCGTGCGCAACGCCAAGGCTGCCGTGGAAGAGGGCATCGTCGCCGGCGGTGGCGTGGCCCTGATCCAGGCTGGCGCCAAGGTGCTGGCCGGTCTGAACCTGGAAGGCGATGAGGCCACCGGCGCCAACATCGTCAAGGTCGCTGTGGAGGCTCCGCTGAAGCAGATCGCCCTGAACGCTGGCCTCGAGCCCGGCGTCGTGGTAGACCGCGTGCAGTCCCTCGCCGACGGTGAAGGCCTGAACGCCGCCACCGGCGAGTACGAGAACCTGCTGAAGGCTGGCGTGAACGATCCGGTGAAGGTGACCCGCTCTGCACTGCAGAACGCGGCCTCCATTGCCGGTCTGTTCCTGACCACCGAAGCTGTCGTCGCAGACAAGCCCGAGAAGGCTCCGGCCGGCGGCGGCGAAGGCATGGACCCGATGGGTGGCATGGGCGGCATGATGTGATCAGCTGATCACGGATGACGCCTCGCTGACCCGAGGATCACCGACGGTGGCCCGCACTCCTGAACGGAGTGCGGGCCACCGTCGTTTTGTGGTTCGCTACTCTTGCTGAGTCTCGTCGGGCTGTTCTGGTGTCTCGTCGGATTTCTTGCGGGCCTTGCCCGAGGGGTAGAGCTCGGCGATGAGATTCTTGCGCGCCTGTCGTTCCCAGCGTTTGATCGCGGTGCGGGTGTTGAAGATCGGGTTCTGCGCCAGCAATGACCGCAGCACTTTCTCCCGACCGGCGAAGAACTGCTCGTCGGGGATATGGGCGAAATCCTGCCGGACGGCGTCACGGTAGCGGCCGTAGGCGCCCGGATTGCGTCCCAGCACCTCCAAGTCGGCATCACAGAGCACCTGGCCGCCGGGATCGTCCTCGTGGGGATCGTGGGTAAAGGTCAGCCGCACCAGCCGGGCCGTTTCGATGATCTCTGAGGCCGGCAGCCCCAGCTCGGGCAGGGTGCGCTCGGCCAGCCGGGCGGAGTCTTCTTCATCCTGCCCCGGGGGGCGGGCCGGACTTCCCAGGTAGATTGCATCGTGAAACCACGCCGCCAATTTAACGGCCCGCGGGTAGGGGCCAAAGGATTCGCCTTGTCGCTCCAACAGATCCAACGCTTTGAGTACCGAGAGCAGGTGCGAGAGGTCATGGTAGTGCCGGTGAGGTTCGCGCCAGCGCTCGATCAGACCTGTGGCGATCGGATCCCGGTCCAGCTCTGAGGTACCGGGGAAGAGCCGGTCGAAGCGCTGGTGCAGGATTTTCTGCAGCTTGCTGGGGCGCTGTGCGGCGGGGATGCGCAGCCCCGAGGCGACGAGGCGGCGAACCAGCTCGCTGCCGGAGACCTCCACGGCGCCGGCAGCGACGAGATCCCCGTACATTTCCACGGGCACGTCGTAGTGGTCGCCGTCGAAGGCGCGCGGGGCGACGTCATTGGCGCGGGCGAATCGGTGCAGCTCATCCAGCGATTCATCTGAGACCAGATGGGAGAAGACGGTGCCATGTGCCGGCCACCGAGCTGGATCGATGAGAACTGCCATGGTCCCAGCCTACCGAGGATGCAGGCCGGAACCATGGCGTTCACCTTTCAACGGGGCGATATTCGTGCGCGCAGGTCACGGAGGCGACTATCCGCGGAACATGGAGGCGTTCGCAGTCTCCGTCTGCAGGTACTGGTCCGCGGCGTGGCTCATGGCGGTACGGATGGAGGTCAGCGACTCTTCCACCCGAAGTTGGGTGGCGCGCCACTGAGTGAGTACCTCCTGGAAATTATTGGACGCCTGTCCGCGCCAGGTGTCCTGTAGCTGGCGGAGGTGGGCTTCCATTGCGTTCACTTCGGATTGCAACCTCCCAATGGAACCCTCCACGGCGGAGGATTTCGCGAGAAGGTCGTCGGTGTCGATCTGAACCAGTGCCATGGGTGTCTCCTGAGTCGTCGTCGGGGAACGGGCTGTCCGTTCTGATGACCACGCTAGAAGTCTGGTGCGGAGTGGGCCGAGCCGCGAGCCTGCGGTGGGGGAGAAGACCCGTGGCTCAGGAGGCTGTGGAGGAGCCGTTCTCGTCTTCCTCGGTGGCGTCGGAATCCTCCGAATCCTCGTCGTCCTCGATGGGATGCCAGGGCAGGCGCACCGACATGGTGGCGCCGCCGCCTTCGGTTTCGCTCAGGCGCACGGAGCCGTCGTGCTGCGCGATGATGGCGGCGACAATCGCCAGGCCGAGCCCGGTGCCACCGGTCTCACGGTGCCGGGAAGTATCGGCGCGGTAAAAGCGCTCGAAGATCCGGTTCGCATCCTCTTCCGAGATGCCGGGGCCGTGGTCGCGGATTTCGATGACGGCATCGCGTGCCACCCCGCGATCCGAGCCCAATGCGCCGGCGGAGCCGTCGTCGTCGAGTCCCGAGAGCACGTCCACGGTGCCCACTGCGATCTCCAGCGGGGTGCCCTCCGGGGTGTAGCGCAGCGCGTTGGTGACCAGGTTGACGATGACCTGGCGCAGCTTGTGTTCGTCGCCGATGGTGGGAGCGGACGCGGGCAGATCAGAATCGATTCCCACCAGGGACACGGTACGGTCCGGGGCGTTGACCCGGGTGTCGACGACGGCGTCGGTGGCCAGCATGAGCAGATCCAACGGCACCAGGTCCAGGGGGCGCTGCTCATCCAAGCGGGCCAGGGTGAGAAGGTCCTCGACCAGGTGGGTCATCCGGGTGGATTCTGACTCGATGCGGCTCATGGCGGTGGCGACGTCGTCGGGCTTGACGATGCCGCCGTGACGGTAGAGCTCGGAGTAGCCGCGGATGGTGACCAGCGGGGTGCGTAGCTCGTGGGAGGCGTCCTGGATGAACCGGCGCATCTTGTCTTCGGAAACTTCTTTGGCCCGGAATGCGGTCTCGATGCGGGCGAGCATGGCGTTCAGGGAGCGCGAGAGTCGGCCCACTTCGGTGTCGGGTGGGCCGTTGGTGATGCGCTGGGAGAGGTCCCCGGCCGCAATGGCCGCCGCGGTACGTTCCATTCGGTTGAAGGGTCCGAAGGCGCGGGTCACCACCGTGTAGGCGATGAGAGAAGCACCGAGGGTGGCGAGCAGGCCGATGGTGACCACCAGGGTGGTGACCCGGTCGGCGGATTCGTAGACGGTGTCCAAGGGTAGGGCGATGGCAATGGAGCCGGCTCCGGATTCGAGGCGGTAGAGCTGGACGCGCCAGCCGCGGGAGTCATCGGCGGTGCCGGGCACGTTGTAGGCCTCGGTGCCGTGGGCGTTGACTTCTTCCTCGGTGAGCGGCGGGATATCGGGGGAGTCGGCCCGGGTGCGGATGGCGACGGTGACGTTGCCGTCGTTGTCCCACGCCTCGGCGTAGAACCGGACGATGGATTGCTGCACCGAGTCGCTGTCGAGCTCACTGGAGCTGCCCAGGGTAATCAGGAAGGTGGAGACCGCTCCGGCGTTGGCGTGGATGTCCTCGTCGATCTGGCGCATCAGCTCCTGGCGGTACAGGGAGCTGGTGAGCAGGGCCGTGATGAACACGGTGGCCATCATCAGCACCGAGGTGATCACCACGAGCTGGGAACGCAGGGAGGCGGCGCGCCAGGTGCTGGAGATCCAGCGGAAGGGCGCAAAACCACGGCGCACCCGAGGCGGTCGGCTCGGGCGCGCCGGAATCTGCTTGGTGGGGGACGCCAAGACTTAGCGTTTGTCCGCCGACCGTAGCAGGTAACCCACGCCACGCTTGGTCTGAATCATGTTCGGCAGGTCCTTGCGGTCAATCTTGCGCCGCAGGTAGGAGATGTAGGACTCCACGATGGAGGCGTCCCCATTGAAGTCGTACTCCCAGACGTGGTCGAGGATCTGCGACTTCGACAGCACCCGGTTCGGGTTCATCATCAGGTAGCGCAGCAGCTTGAATTCGGTGGGGGAGAGGTCGATGATCTCCCCGGCACGGCGGACCTCGTGGGCGTCGTCGTCGAGCTCCAGATCATCTACGCGCAGGACGGCCTCGTCGTCCTCCAGTGAAGCGGTGCGGCGCAGCACCGCGCGGATGCGGGCCACGACTTCGTCGAGGGAGAAGGGCTTGGTCACGTAGTCGTCGCCGCCCACGGTGAGGCCGGTGACCTTGTCTTCGGTGTCATCGCGGGCGGTGAGGAAGAGCACCGGGAAATGTTTGCCAGCGGCGCGGAGTTTGCGGGTGACGGTGAAGCCGTCCATATCGGGCAGCATCACGTCGAGCACGGCGAGATCGGGCTGTTCCTGTTCTGCGGCCGCCAGGGCCTCCCGACCGTTGGCAGCGGCGACCACCTCGAACCCGGCGAAGCGCAGGGAGGTGGAGAGCAGCTCGCGGATATTGGGTTCGTCGTCGACGACGAGCAGCTTTGCTTCAGGATTCTCTGAGTTCATGTCGTTAAGTGTGACGGTGAAAGCTGTGCATTGGCTAGATGCTGGCTGGCCGAAGCTGTGACTTCAGCTGAACGCGATCAGCTGGCGGTGACGTCCTCGGCGTCGATGATCGTGTAGGCGTAGCCCTGCTCGGCGAGGAAGCGCTGACGTTTGGCGGCGTAGTCCTGGTCGAGAGTGTCGCGGGTGACGATGGTATAGAAATGCGCCGAGCGGCCGTCCTGCTTGGGGCGCAGCAGTCGACCTAACCGCTGGGCCTCTTCCTGCCGGGAACCGTAAGCACCGGACACCTGGATAGCGACGGTGGCCTCGGGCAGATCCAGGGAGAAGTTGGCAACCTTGGACACCACCAGCACCTGTTCGTCGCCGTTTCGGAAGGCATCGAAGTGCTGCTGGCGGACCTTCACCGACGTGTCGCCGGTGATCAGCGGAGCCCCGAGCAGCTCGGATATTTCGCGTAGCTGGTCCAGGTACTGCCCGATCACCAGCAGCTGTTCTCCGGCGTGGCGGCGGGCCAGGGCTTTCACCAGCGGCAGTTTCACCTCGGAGGTGGCGCCGAGGCGGTATTTATCGGCGTCCTCGGCCATGGCGTAGGTGACGCGCTCGTCGTGGGGCAGGTCCACCCGCACCTCGGTGCACACGGCCGGGGCGATGTACCCCTGGGCCTCAATGTCCTTCCACGGGGCGTCGTAGCGTTTGGGGCCGATGAGGGAAAACACCTCGGCCTCGCGCCCGTCCTCGCGAACCAGCGTTGCTGTGAGTCCGAGGCGGCGTCGAGCTTGCAGGTCCGCGGTCATCCGGAAGATCGGGGCCGGGAGCAGGTGGACCTCGTCGTAGATGATCAGCCCCCAGTCGTTGCCGTCGACCAGTTCAAGATGCGGGTAGATACCGCCGCGTTTGGTGGTGAGTACCTGGTAGGTGGCGATGGTGACGGGGCGGACCTCTTTAACGGAGCCCGAATATTCACCGATGTCGGATTCGGTGAGGGTGGTGCGTGCGAGAAGTTCCGCTTTCCACTGGCGTGCCGAGACGGTGTTGGTGACCAGGATCAGCGTGGTGGTCGAGGAGGTGGCCATGGTGGCGGCCCCGACCAGGGTTTTGCCGGCGCCGCAGGGCAGCACGACGACGCCCGAGCCGCCTGCCCAGAAGTTCTCGACGGCGAGCTGCTGGTAGGGGCGCAACTCCCAGCTGGAGTCTGGGTCGGCGTCGGGGTCGTCCTTGCCGTCGGTCAGGGCTATGGGATGCGGGGTGCCATCGACGTAGCCGGCGAGGTCTTCGGCGGGCCACCCGATTTTGATGAGCGCTTGTTTCAGCTGGCCGCGGGCCGCAGAGTGGACCACCACAGTGGTGGCGTCGATGCGCGGACCGAACAGCTCGGCGGTCTTCTTCGCGTGCAGCACTTCCTCGAGCACCGGGTAGTCGGTGGTGCGCATGACGAGGCCGTGCTGTTCGTCGCGTTCGAGCCGCAGCCGGCCGTACCGAGACATCACATCGGCAATATCCATCAGCAGGGAGTGCGGCACCGGGTAGCGGGAGTGGCGCAGCAGCACGTCCAGCACCTGCTCGGCGTCGACCCCGGCGGCGCGGGCGTTCCACAGCCCCAGGTCGGTAATCCGGTAGGTGTGTACGTGTTCCGGGGCGCGCTCCAGTTCCGCGAAGCTGGCGAGCTCACCGCGCGCCTCGGTCGCGGCGGGGTGGTCGACCTCGAGCAGCACGGTCTTGTCGGACTGGACGATCAGGGCGCCGGTGGACTCGGTCACGAATGCTCCTCAGCAGGCACGGTGGATTCGGTGGGTTGCGCTGGATGAACGGGGACGGCGGAGACCACGCGGTGCAGCGGGACGATGACGTCCGTATCGCGTTGCAGGTCGCGGCCGCGCAGCCGGCCATCGCCGACGGCGGTGGGCAACAGGCGCCGGGTGACGTGAGCACCCTGGTGGTTGGCGGTGGTCACGGAGAGTTCGCGCCGGTGTGCGGCGGCCTCGGTGAGCCCGGCGATGAGTTCCTCGGGGCCCTCACCCGTCGGGGTCGGTCGGGTGGGGGCTGTGCGCAGGTGTCGGATCTGGGCCTCGATGTCGTCCTCGGTGAGCTGTTGGGAGGCCACCGTGACGGCGAGACCGGAAGCAGGCGTCACACGACCGGTCGGGACAGCGGCGCCGCCCGGCCCGGGGATCAGCGGGGATCGGGAGTTCTCGGTATGGTGCCCGCGGCGGGCGGCCCGGTGTCCGGTTTCGGCGAGCAGGGCGTGCAGTTCGGCGTCGTCGAGCCGGCTCAGGGCTATGGTGTCACTGAGCCGCTGCAGTCCGGCCGGAGCCAGTTCGGGCATCGCCAGCAGGGTGGTCAGCGTGGCCGGCTCCTCCACCGTCAGCACTGCGCCGGCGCGGTGAACGGCCAGAGCCAGGTGCCGGCGCGCCGTGTCGTCGATCAGGTAGCGCAAGGTCTGCGGCAGGGCATCGGAGGAGTGCGCGGCGAGCAGTTCCAGCATCGCCTCGGCAGTGAGCCCATCATCGAGTCCGCGGCGCACACTCTCGGCGGAGAACCGGAATACCGCGGCGGTGCCGTCGCCCTCGTCATCGGCGAAGCGCTCAAGATGTGCCGCCAGCTCGGGGTCAAGGAATCCTGGGGCGACCGCCGTGAGGTCGGCCTGCAGGCGCAGGGTGCGGATCGGGGCGGGCAACAGTTCAGCCACGGCATCTGCGGCGGCGTCGAGCCCCTCGAGACCCTGCTCGGCCAGCGCCCGGCCCGGGGCGGTGAGGGCCTGCGCTCCGAAGAGCCCCAGCCGTTCGGCTTCCCCCGCCAGCGGGGTCGTAAAAGCCTGGGTGCGAGTGGCCGAGCGGGGGTGTCGCCAGCGGCGGAACGTTTCCAGCTCGTTGACGACGGCGGTGCCGGGATGCCGGGCGTCGAGGTCGGCGGCGGCGTCGAGCAGTCCTTGGCGCAGCCGTGGGGCGTCGGCGCGTGCCCGGTCCGGGGCGAGTGCCCGACCCGGAGTAGGACCTGACGCAGAGGAAGATCGCCGTTGTGCCGGAGCGGCCAGCGGGGCCGTGAAGGGGGCGCGCTGACTGCTCAGCCATCCGGCCGCCAGCAGGCGCCACTGCCGGTGGCGCGGCAACCGGCCCCACAGTGCCGTGGTGTAGCGGGATTCCCAGCGGGAGGTGTCAGGATTCAGGGCAATGACATCTGCTGCAGCGGCCAGTTCCAGCAGCCAGGTGGTGTCCTCGACGTCGGCGTCGAGACGGCGCGCCAACTGCTGCACCTCGCGCACCCCGACCCCGCCGGAGCGCAGCGTGGGCACCCCACGGGCCGAACTCGCCGCGCGCACCAGGTGAGTCATCCCCCGCAGGAGGTCCGAGATCGCAGCAGCCGCCGCGTTGTTGACCAGCATCGGAAGCACCCGGGCCGCTCCGGAAGTGGGCGGGGCGATCGAAAACGCGGGAAACAGGGTGCCGCCACGCAACGCCAGCCCGGTCTCTCGTGGCAGCTCGGCGGTGTCCTCCGTGACCCGCACCAGGATCCCGGTGTCCAGCAACACCGTCAGTACCGCACCGGCCGGATCCGGCACCCGGGCCACGGGGGAGTGAGCGAGTAACTCGAGACCGCGCTGCACCCTGGCGGCGTCGTCCTCCTGGGTCACCGACGGGTGTTCTGCGATCCGCCGCCGAATCTCCTCCCGGCTGCGCGCCGAATGGTCGGATCCCAGCACCGCCGCGGGGCGACCCAGCTCCGCCGGATAGGTGCCCAGGGCGCGGCGCACCGGGCCGGGCACGTTCCACCGCTCGTCCTCTGCTGGCAGCAGCAGCACCCGCTCGACTAACTCAGCCACCGTGGCGGCTAATTCGTCCTCGTGCTCAGCCGCATCCGGGGCCAGCAGGGCACCCAGCTCGGCGAGGCTAACAGAGTCCTGCCCGTGTATCACCGCGGTAGAGAGCGCCTGTAACTGCGGTTCGTTCAGTCGCTCCAGAGCGCGCAACACCGACATCTGGGTGGAGGCGCGAGTTGCCAAAGCAGAGAAGTCAGCGACCCCGGGAATGCAAAGGTCGGGGCGGAGCCGGAACAGGAGACGCAGCTCATCGTCGCTGCAGTCACTCAGATGCTGAAGCAGCGTGGTCATCACGAATCCGCGGCCGCGTTCATCGTGGCGAGGGGGCGTGTCGAGATTCGACTCACGCCTGCCGACGGCGCCGCAGGGCCGCGATCACTAGGTAGAGCAGAATCAACGTGAAGCCGATCGGGAACGCGAACAGCGCCAACCAGAACAGCGCGGGCAGCTGCGCGGTGCCCACAAAATAGACCACCAGCAGTGCCACCGTGGCGACAAACGATGCCAGGGTCATGACGACGCCGACCCAGAGCAGCACCTGCAATCCGAACGGCACCGGAGCGACGCTGGGTGCCGACATCAGCGGGGCCGAGGGGGTGGTGGTGTGGCGTGGCGCGGTCGGTGTGCTCATGTGCTCAGTCTACGCCGAAGCGTGCCAGGGGGTATCCTTGTCTGAACTATAGACTCTCCCGCTGTCGGGCGTGACGACGATTCCGTCTCCGGTAGCGGCCACTGCGACGCGACGCAGCGTGTTAGCCACTAGAGCCGCATCGGCTAGTCCGCGTCGAGGGTGGAGCCCGTGTCACGACAATGTACGCAAGAGGAAACGAAGAAGATGCCCACCGGCAAAGTGAAGTTTTACGATTCGAAGAAGGGTTTCGGATTTCTGCAGAGCGATGATGGTCAGGAAGTTCACCTGCCTTCTTCGGCCCTGCCCAGCGGGGTGACCGAGCTGCGCGCCGGCACCCGCATGGAATTCGGAATCGCCGAAGGCCGTCGCGGCCTGCAGGCCCTGTCCGCCACCGTGATCGACCGCGGCACCTCCGTGGTGCGCAATCAGCGCCCGAAGCCGCAGGATATGGCCACCATCATGGATGACCTGATCCGCTGGCTGGACACCGCCTCCACCTCGCTGCGTAAGGGGTCCTACCCGTCACGCTCGCAGTCAGAGAAGCTCGCCCAGGTGCTGCGGAAGGTGGCGGACGATCTCGATGCCTGAGCCCGCAGAGACCCTTGACGCTGCTCCCCCCGAGGAGAGCCTGACCCTGGGTCCGGTGCGATCCGGCCGTCGTCGGCCCAAGCTTGACCAGACGCTGGCCGCCGCGGTGGAGACCGCCCGCGAGGCGCTACTGGAATCGGTCGACGCGGCCGAGCTCGGTGAGCACGTCAGTGCGGTGGCCGACGACGACCGAGTGGTCACCCACCGGTTCGTTGCCCACGTGCGCGGCTACCGCGGCTGGGAATGGTTCTGCACCCTGGCCCGCGCCCCGCGTAGCAAGACGCTGACCGTGTGCGAGTTGGGCATGCTCCCCGGTGAGGGTGCGTTGCTCTCTCCGCCGTGGGTGCCGTGGTCCGAACGCGCCTCCGAAGAAGAGCGCGTGCGCCTGCGTGCCATCGCCGAAGGTCGAGACCCGGAGAAGGCGCTGGCCGAGTTCCGCGGTGAAACCGAGGACGACGAGCACGCCGAGGACAGCACCTCACAGGAATCCTCAGACTCGTCTCACTCTTCGGAACCCTCCAGCAAGGGCAAGAAGAAGAACAAGTCCAAGAGCAAGGGTGGCAAGTCCAAGAAGAAGTCGTCGGACTCTCACGCAGGCAATGCTGACGACGCCGTGACCCCTGAGGCAGAGTCGGATACCGACGACGACGCCGAAAAAGCCGCGAAAAAGGCAGCCAAGGCCGCCCAAAAGAAGGCCGCCAAAAAGGCCAAAAAGGCCAAGAAGAAAGCCGAGCGGAAAGCCGCGAAAAAGGCCGCTCAACGAGCCGAGCAGGCCGAGCACGAGGCTGAATAACAGCACCTCGCCGCACCACAGCAGAGGACCGAACCCGGAAAGGGTTCGGTCCTCTGCAGTCTGATGCCCTGCAGGGCGGGCCCGACTTAGCCGAGCTGCGCAACCACGTGGTCGATGCACGCCAGCAGCGCGGACACATCCTCGGGCTCAATGGCAGCGAAGGTCGCGATCCGCAGCTGGTTACGTCCCAGCTTCCGGTACGGCTCCGTGTCGACTACACCGTGGACGCGCAGAATCGAGGCGACCTGGGCGGCGTCGACGGCCTCGTCGAAGTCGACGGTGACGATCACCTGGGAACGGTCTTCCGCACGCGTCACGAACGGGGTGGCGAAGCTCGACTGCTCGGCCCAGGTGTAGATCCGGTCCGAGGAATCCTTGGTGCGGGCTGTGGTGAAGTCCAACCCGCCGTTGGAGTTCATCCAGGACAGCTGCTCATCGAGCATCACCAGGGTGGCCAGCGCCGGAGTGTTATAGGTCTGGTTCTTCACCGAGTTATCGACGGCGGTCTTCAGGTCCAGGAAGTCCGGGATCCAGCGACCGGACGCCGAGATCTCCTCGACCCGCTCCAGCGCGGCGGGGGAGAACAGGGCCAGCCACAGTCCGCCGTCGGAGGCGAAGTTCTTCTGCGGGGCGAAATAGTAGACGTCGGATTCGGCCACATCCACGGGGAGGCCGCCGGCGCCCGAGGTGGCATCCACCAGCACCAGGGCATCCGCATCGGCGCCGGAGACCCGGTGCACGGGCGCAGACACGCCGGTGGAAGTCTCGTTGTGCGGCCAGGCGTAGACGTCCACACCGGTCTCGGCGACAGGCTCGGGGCGAGTCCCCGGCTCGGCGGTCAGAATCGAGGACGCTTCCAAGAAAGGGGCCTTGTCGGTGGCCTTGGCGAATTTCGAACCGAACTCTCCGAAGCTCAGGTGCTGTGCCTTATTGCGCACCAGCCCGAAGGATGCGGCATCCCAGAATGCGGTGGAGCCACCGACGCCCATGATGACCTCGTAGCCCTCGGGTGCGGAAAACAGCTGCGTGATGCCTTCGCGCACTGAACCCACCAGGTTCTTCACCGGGGCCTGACGGTGGGAGGTGCCCAGCAGCTGTGCACCGGCCTCGCTGAGAGCGGCGACCTGCTCGGGGCGGACCTTGGAGGGGCCGGCGCCGAATCGTCCGTCACGGGGCAGAAGGTCGTTGGGGATAGTGACGGTGGAGGTGCTCACCTGTACTCCTTATAGTGCTTGTCCGTTATCGGCCGGGCGGGGTCGGCTCAGGGTCGGCTCCGCGCCGTTCCTATTGTCTCTGGTCACGAGAGAAAGCGCGCGTACGGTCATGACATGCCCGGTTTTATGTCGCTGAACGCGAACCTGGGGGATTGACCCATGAACATTGTTGACCCAGGTGGGTAGGATATGCACGATACTTGATGGGCCGCTGGCCGACCCCTGCTGGTCGGACGGCGGTCGTTCTGGGAGCCGCGATACACGCGGCTCCCCATGGTGACGAGGAGCGTAGGCGAGCATGACCGACTTGATCGACACGACCGAAATGTATCTGCGTACGATCTACGAGCTGCAGGAGGAAGGGATTACTCCATTGCGGGCGCGGATCGCGGAGCGGCTGGATCATTCCGGGCCCACCGTGTCTCAGACGATTGCGCGCATGGAGCGTGACGGACTGGTCAAGGTGGCTGGCGATCGACATCTTGAGCTGACCGACACCGGGCTGGACACCGCGTCCAAGGTGATGCGCAAACACCGTCTTGCCGAGCGTCTGCTCTCCGACGTCATTGGTCTGGACTGGCCCTACGTGCACGAAGAGGCCTGCCGCTGGGAGCACGTGATGAGCGATCAAGTCGAGCGTCGTCTCGTCGATCTGCTGAACCAGCCGGTGTACTCGCCCTTCGGCAACCCCATTCCGGGTCTGGGCGAAATCGGCGGTCCGGACACGGCAGAAGGCCCCACTCGGTATGAGGGGGAGCACCTGACTGTGGCCCTGACGACTCCGGGCACGTTCCGCATTCTGTTGCTCACCGAAGCCATCCAGACTGATCCCGAGCTGCTGGCCCAGCTGGCTGCCGCAGGCATCCGCCCCGGCGCGGTCATCAAAGCAAGCCCCTCCGACGGTTACGTTGCGGTGCGCACCATCGAGCCGGGCCCTGCCGTGGCGCTGGATGATTCTCGCGAAGACTTCTCCGATGAAGGTCTGGAGATCTCCGAAGAGACCGCACACCACATTCGGGTGGTCCGTTCCTGATCTCAACTCAGGAGAAATTACCAGACTCGCTTCTCCGGATCCTCCCAGCACCGGCGCCGCACAATGCGGCGCCGGTGTTGTTAAAGAGGAATATGGATCACGGCAACACGCCGTAGGACACGAAAATCACAGCAAAGATCACAGAAGATCACTGTCGAAAATTGGCGAAATTCCGCGGAAGTTGAGGATCTGGCGTGACATTTTTCCACCATGCCGTTATCTCAGCGTGACATTCGGTATCGGTTTGATATACGCTGAAGCGGTGCCCAGGCAGGAGAGATCTCCGGGTCACACATCAAGAGCTTGCTGAACCCCCGCGGCTCACGATGAAAAAGCAGTCGTCAAATACCATCATGGCGGGGGCAGGCCTATGTCCTGAAAGCACCTGAGAGAGGTTTCCATCGTGTCGAAGCGCGCTTCCGTCGCCCGCCACCGCGCGACCCCTGCGTCAAACTTCACCCTGGACGCAATGTCCAAGGCAGTGACCATCAACGCCGGCAACTTCGGTCGCCAAACCGCTGTCGTGGCTGCTGCTTCGACCATGGTGCTGACCCTGGGCGCCCCTGCAGTCAACGCTTCGCCGGTTCCGACCGCACGCGACACCAGCGTTCTGCCAGCCGCCAACGTTGACCTGGAGCGCGCCTCCAAGGCAACCACCCTCACTGTGGCAGAGGCCGACGCTGAAGTCACCATCGAGCGTGCCTCCGTGTCCTCCACCCCCGCTCCCGAACCGGAGCCGGAAGAGGACCTGACCCCGGTCACTAACGCAAACGTGGGTCAGCAGTCCACCACCTCCACCGATTCTTCCGCTTCTTCGACTCAGCAGTCGCAGGAAAGCGTTCAGACTTCCACTCATGAAGCCGAAGAGACCGTCGAGCAGGAAGCTCCGGCCTCCTCGGCCTCCGGCAGCATGGGCGCCGTGGTGTCGGCCGCTTACTCGGGTATCGGTCAGCCTTACGTTTTTGGCGGCAAGGGCCCCGGCGGCTGGGACTGCTCCGGCTTCACCGCGTGGGCCTATGCCCAGGCCGGCATCACCATTCCTTCGCAGACTTCCGCGATCCGCAACTCCGGCCAGTTCGTGCGCACCTCGACCCCGAAGCCCGGCGACCTGGTCTACCAGAACGGCGGCAGCCACGTAGGCATCTACGTGGGCAACGGTCAGATGATCGGCGCGCAGAACCCCTCCGTGGGCACCTTCCTGCACTCCGTGAGCCGCAACCCGCTGATGGGTTACTACACCTACGTTGGCTGATCGGACCACAGCCAATACCCCGGAATGATGGCCGGGTAAAGACTGCAACGAGAGACCCTCTCCCCTCGGAGAGGGTCTCTCGTTGTCTGTGTACGCTGTGACGGCCGGTCAGAATATCGGGCGGCGGGTCCGCCGTACACTAGGGCAATGACTTCTCTACCGTTGTGGTTCACCGACGTCGCCTCTGCTATGGAGTTGGGGGATCCGCAGCTTGACGACGAACGTCTGCGGAATTTCCTCACGGCCGTTCAATCGCGGGCTCAGGGGGAAGATTTAGACATCCTTCTCGGAGGCTTTCTCGCCGGTTATGCCACCGGTATGGCGGAGGGCAGTGAGCAAGCAGATTTCAACCGCGCGCACCGTGCGGCCTTGGGATTTCTGACACACCACCTGCGGGCCGACACGGACCGTTAGTGCGTCCCCCTCGCCGGTTCGCGGTGTCAGGAGGTCGCTCCGGGATTATTCCCGGACGCTAGGCGCCGCGGATGACGGTGAGCAGAAAAACGCTGTTCTCCAATGCGGTCACGGAATGACGCTCCGGCGGAATCGGCAGAAGCTGGCCCGCGGTCAGTTCCCACGAGCGGTCCTTGCCATGGAGGCGAATGCGTCCGGTCAGCACCTGCAACACGGCTTCGGGCGGACTGTCATGCTCAGCCAGTTCTGCTCCGGCCAGCAGTGCGAGTACGGTTTGGCCCATCTTCGTGTCTCGCGAACCGTAGACGGACTTGGCCGCCCGCTGGGCACGCGACGAGCGGGCCGCGGCCAGCAACGACTCCTGGATCTGCTTCAGGCCGACCGGCGAAATTTCCGGTACACCGTGTGCTTCGGCGTCTGTCATAGCTTCGTCCTCTCTACAGAATCAGGTCTCGCTCTCGATGAGCCCAGCATACGTCGAACCGATATGACCGACGTAGCATGAGAGCACCGCCGAAGAGGTGGCTCCGGCTGAAAGGGTGATAGGTGATGACTGAAGTCGAGATCGATCTCCGCGACATTCCGCGACCCCGGAGACATCGGCAGATTTTCGTGCGGTTAGACCACTTAGACGTCGGTGACGCTCTGCTCTTACTCGCCGACCACGAACCTGAGCGGCTGCACCAAGATTTTGACCGCGAGTTGCCCGGGTCTTTCGTGTGGGAATCGCTGGGGGAGAACGCTGGGGTGTGGCGGGTGCGGATCACCAAGCTGACGAGTACTGCACTGCCACGGTGGATGGGTTCCACTGAGACAGCCGACCATGATGACGACGTCACCTCTGGTGGGTCGATCTGGCAGCTCACTCCTGCCGCACGGGACATGGATGCCAACGTCATCGCGCTCGGCGCAGGGGACCGCATCGACACCCACAATGGTCCGGAACTAGATGTGCTGATCCACGTGGTCGCGGGGAGCGGAACCCTGAGTACCGAAGGCGGCGACGTTCAGTTGGTGCGGGGCGATATTGTCTGGTTGCCGCGACGATCTCAGCGCCGCTTCCAGGCCGGCCCAGAAGGATTGCGCTACCTGTCAGTGCACCACCGCAAGCCAACCTTGAACATCACCGCGGCCCCGCCGAGGTAACAGCGAAGCCCTCGGTTTCCGAACAGTCGGAAACCGAGGGCTTTTCGCGGTCAGAGCGGGGTGCCCCTCAATGGACTAAACCGAACGTACAGCATCGGTTCGATCGCCTAGAAGCGGTGTGGGAGCAGGCACGGCGGGGCGTCTACGATGGCGAAGCCACGCGGCAGGAAAGCGCTTCGATCTCGTGACAGAGCCGAGCAGACCGCCTAGAACGCCTCCCACGCCAGAGGAAGTGGACGCTATTAGAACGGCGAGGGCCAGCGGCGAGAGCGTCCGCCTTATCGCTGAGCGCTTCAACAAGCACCGCGGCACGATCTGGCGGCACACGAAAGACATCTGACCTGACTCGCGCCATCTTTGGTTAGTCTGGTTCGTGGTGTGGTTGGGATTGTTGATTTTCTGGGGCTCGTGTTGCGGCTTAGTGCCTTGCTGGCGCACCAAAATCGGCACGACTAAGGTCAGACTCCGGGTCATTCAAGCATTCGCGAAGCGCGCTTGAGGTCATCAGGAATCCTGCAAAGGCGAACGCTTGGAGACGGAATCCAACTGATGAACAACGTCACGGCAATGCACCTCATCTTCCCAACGCGCGAGCACCTGCTCCGCAATCAGCGCTACACGCGCGGCGTGAAATCTGCACGGTGACGTAGCGGCTGTCCGGCCTCACGGAAACGAGTCACACTTCGGTATGCGCGCAGGGCACGCAGTGCGGAGAGGATCGCGACAAGATCCACGATCTCCTGCAACAACGCGCCCGCTACCGCCGGAAGGTACCCGAACGCTGCCACAAGCATGAGTCCGACCGAGATGATGATGCCCATCCAGATCGACTGCAATGCGATCTTCACCGTCATGTGCGATACCTGCACCACATCGGCCACGCGCGACACGTCGTCGGAGGTGATCACGGCGGATGCTGACTCGCTTGCCGCGGTTGCCCCGCGGCCTGCGATCGCGATCCCGACATCGGCAGCAGCGAGCACCGGAGCGTCATTGATGCCATCGCCCACCATCATCACGGGCCGAGGCCGCAATGCCACCACGATGTCCACCTTGCTCTGAGGTGTTGTTTCGGCGTGCACCGTGGTGATGCCCGCATCGGCGGCGATTGATTCCGCAGTCGGCGCGACGTCGCCGGTCACCATCACGATCTGCTCCACGCCGGTTTCGCGGAGGCGGGCGATCGTCTCGGAAGCGTGGGAGCGCAGCGGGTCGGAGACCACGATGACACCGGCAAAATCACTGTCAACCGACACGTACACGGCCGTTTCCCCAGCCGCGAGCGGGGTACGCGTGAACGCACCGGCGACTTCTTCGATGAATGCCGGTTTTCCGACCCGCACCACGCTGTCGTCGGCGAGTGTCGCCTGCACTCCGTTCGTAGCGATCTCCTCAGCCGCCGTTACCTGGGGCAACTGCAGCTGCTTCTCCACAGCGTGGGCGACAATCGGCCCAGCGAACACATGCACCGAATACTGTTCCGCAGCAGCGGCGAGCCGGAGTATCTCATCTGTAGAGCGGGTGATTGGGCGGATCTCGACCACATCTGGTCTGCCCTGCGTAAGGGCTCCGGTCTTATCGAACGCAGCCGTACGCACACGGGCAAGTACCTCTAACGCGCCACCGTCTTTAATGATCACGTTCAACTTTGCCGCGGAACTCATGCCGCCCATGAAGGCCACTGGTGCGGCGATCAACAACGGGCACGGGGTGGCTACGACGAGCACCTCCGCAAATCGCACCGGATCCCCACTGAGGTACCAGGCGAGACCCGCGATGAGCAGCGACACGATCGTGAAAGGCACGGCATAGCGATCGGCAAGGCGCACCATTGGCGCCCGAGATTCCACCGCTCCCTCAACGAGGCGCACGATCCGACGCGTAGTGCGAGTCGTGTGCGGCTTTGTCCGCGCGCATTGTGAACGTTTCGGTGCTGTTTATCGTGCCCGAGAGCAGCGCGTCACCGGCCTGGTATGTGACGGGGAGCGGTTCGCCGGTGATCGAGGATTCGTCGATGACTGCTCGCGCCGAGATGAGGGTGCCGTCTACGGGCAGCACTTCGGTGGATCGCACCAGGAGTTCATCCCCGATCACCACATCTGCGATCGGGATACGATCCACCTCATCGGTATGCGGGTCCACACGCTGCGCGTAGACCGGTGCCCGGTTCAGCAAGGTGTCGAGTTCGCGGCTCGCCCGGCGCGCGGCGAGTGTTTCGAGCGCTTCGCCGCCGGTCAGCATCAGCGCGATGATGAGACCCGCCACATACTCACCAACCGCAAGGGTCGCGATCATCGCGATCACTGCGAGAATGTCGAGTCCCCAGTGCCCGCTCATCAGATCACGACTCCGATGACGATGTATGCGACCATGGCGAGGGGCAGGGTCTGCCCGAGAGACCACAGAGTTACACCGGCAGCTAGGCCGATCACGACGAAGATCATGAGCGGCCTGCTGCGAAGAAACGGCAGCACCTCATGCATGGGTCGCCGCTTCGTGCCGCGTTCAGACTGAGGAGCTGCCATCACCCTACGAGTCCTTCTTCTTCACGAGTTTGTTGAGAGCGTGCTCAGTGCGTCGATGTCGGTGATCGTGATCTTGCCTCGGGGTGCTTGTGTGATTACGCCGGAGTCGCTGAGATGGCGCAGCTGTCGACTCAACGATTCCGGGGTGGTGTCCAGCAATGAGGCAATATCCTTCTTCGCCAATGGCAGCAAGACCTCCGGGTAGATCCCTGATCCATGCCGCGTGGGCAAAGTCAGCAGATAGCTTGCGAGTCTGGAGGTGACATCTCCCGAAATGACAGAGGCCAATCGCGCTTCGGTTTCTCTCAGACGCCGGCTGACACTCTCCAGCATTCGCAACCCGATACTCGGGTGCTTCTCCACGAGGCGACCGAGATCAGCATGATGGAAGACACACAATTGTGCTGGTTCGAGTGCGGTCGCTTCATGATCAGGGCGGACACCGCTGAGAAACGCTGACTCTCCGATGAAATCCCCGGCGCCGAGCACCCGAATGATCTGCTCATGCCCGTCGGGGCTCGTTCGCGAGATCTTGACTCGGCCAGTGTGCACCACCATCAGTTGCGAAATGTTCGAGCCTGCCGAGTACACTTGTTCAGTGCGATCGAGCAGTGTCGGGCGTGCCACCCGGGCGACCTCGAGCTGATGTTCGTGCGTGAGCCCGCGAAAGAGCGGAACCCGTACCACGCAGAGTTCTTCGGAGCGAGCTGTGTCCACGGCTGGCAGCGGCGTAAACATAGGCCTCCTCTCTCTCACTAGTATGGCAACGCGCGATATTCCGTGAGCCGTATGAGTTACGCGAGTAATCTGAATGCTACGCGTTCGGGCGCATATGTTGGAGTGGCCTCAGGTTCGTGCGGCCCTCCCATGTTCCTCATTCGGATGTCGTTCGCTCAGTTCGCGTGCGGAGGGGTATCTTCACCTGCGGCCTCGGCGGCGTCTGCCAGTTCCTTGGTGGTGTACTCTGCATCGACCGCGTGCTCGGGTGGTGAATACACCGTGTAGAGCACCAACGGTTCGTCACCGGTGTTGCGGAAGTTATGGCGTGTGCCTGCGGGAACGGCACACAGATCGCCGGCATCGACCGCGTGGGTGTGACCGTCGAGATCGGCTTCACCAGTACCGGAAACGAAGCTCAGCAGCTGGTCGGTGGTCTCGTGCACCTCGTCACCGATTTCTCCTCCCACCGGAACCGTCATTGCCACGAGCTGGGAGTGCTCTCCGGTCCAGAGCACCTTTCGGAAGCTCACGTTCTCCTTCGCAATGTCCGCGATGATGAAGTGCTCGACGTTCCTACCGATATTGGTGTGTTTGTCGGTCATGTTGTCCTCATTTTCTTTCTGAGAGTTTGTTCTGTTAGCGCTCGGCAACTGCCGGTTCAGCCGTGCGCCTGGATGTGCGTTCGGATTTCGGCATGGTTGTGGCACCTTGTGTGTTGCGCAGCAGTCGCATCGCATTGAGAATCACCACAAGTACTGACCCTTCGTGTACGAGCATCCCGATTGCCATGGTTACGCCTCCGGCGAAAACGCCGACCAGGAGGAGGACCACGGTGGTCAGTGCGATGATGATGTTCTGTCGCATCACGCTCACGGTGCGTTTAGCGAGTCGGATCGCCTCGGGCAGTTTCAGGAGGTTGTCTCCCATCAGGGCGATGTCTGCGGTTTCGACCGCCACGGCAGACCCGGCAGCCCCCATTGCTACCCCGATGTCTGCTGTTGCCAGCGCAGGAGCATCATTCACTCCGTCACCGACCATCGCGACGGTGTGGCCCTCGCGTTGCATCTGGGCGACGGCGTCCAGTTTATCTTCGGGTAGCAGCGACGCATGAATCTCATCAATCCCAACGGCCCGCCCAATGGCCTCTGCCACAAGCCGAGTGTCGCCGGTGAGCATCACGACCTTCTTTACCCCGGCCGCGTGCAAGCGTCGGATCATTTCGGGCGCATCCTCCCGGACGGTATCGGCAACACCGATCACACCGATCACTGCGTCGCCCACGGCGACGATCATCGGGGTCTTGCCGGCAGCGGCCAACTCATCAGCGACCACCGCTGAACCCGCGTCGTCCGTGATGCCGTATTGCGTGAGTAGCGGCGCGTTTCCGATGAGCACCCGTTTGCCATCGACGTCGACCACAATCCCCTTGCCGATCACCGGGGTGACGGTGCCTGGGATCCCGTCGGGGGCAACGCCTTCATCTCGTGCGGTGTCAAGGATCGGGCGGGCCAGCGGGTGCTCGGATCCAGCTTCTGCAGCGGCAGCCCAGCGCAGCACATCGCTCCGCTTCCGAGCCGGATCGAGCACGACGATATCCGTCAATTCCGGCCTGCCCTCGGTGAGGGTGCCGGTCTTATCGACCGCGACGGCCGAGATCTTCGATGACGTCTCCAGGTACTCGCCACCCTTGATGAGGATGCCATTGCGGGCGGAGCGGCCGATTCCAGAGACGATCGCCACCGGAATCGAAATCACCAACGCACCGGGGCAACCGATGACCAGCAGGGTCAGCGCAAGCACGACGTCACCAGAAATGAGACCGGCAACCAAAGCAAGCACCATCACCGCTGGCGTGTACCACTTCGAGAAGCGGTCGATGAATGCCTGGGTTTTGGCCTTCGCGTCCTGCGCCTCTTCGACTCGGTGGATGATGCGCGCGAGAGTCGTGTCTGCGCCGATCCCTGTTGCCAACACCTGAAGGAATCCGCTTCGCGAGATCGTGCCGGCAAACACATGATCTGATTTGGTTTTCTCTACCGGTATGGATTCGCCGGTGATCGAGGCCTCGTCGATTGCGCCGGCGCCCGATACCACCTGCCCATCGACGGGGACTTTCGCGCCGTTTTTGACCAGCACGATCTCGCCCATGCGCACGTGACTTGCGGGGATCTCGACCTGGCCACCGTCGCGAAGCACAACCGCGGTGTCGGGTGCTACCGCCACAAGGGTGGCGAGTGCCGCACGTGTCTTGTTCATCGTGCCTGCTTCGAGTGCGTGACCAATAGCGAACAAGAAGGTGACCGCGGCCGCCTCCCAGAAGTTCCCGATGATGGTCGCACCTATGGCCGCGATCGATACGAGCAGATCGATGCTGATGAACTTCACCATCAGGGCACGGAACGCTTTCACCACGATGCCGTAGCCGGCGACGATCGCCGCCGCGAGCATGAACGCATAGGCGAGCGTGAAGACATGCCCTGTTCCGTGGGCGTGTTCGCCTGCGTCGATCCACCATTGCGGGCCGACGGTGATATTCCACGCCCCACTGGCTAGTTGTTCGACGCCGAATGAAGCAAGGATCAGGATGCCAGAAACAACTGGAATGAACCAGTTGCCTCGTCTCCATGTTCGGAAAGCTGTCACGATGCCGCCGTCTTTCAAATCAGAAGGTGAGTGTCAGAATGCGGAGGCCTTGGATTTATATCCGGCCTTGTTGACGGCGGCAATCAGGTCATCGACCGACGTCGTGGTTTCGTCGTGGTCAACCTCGACACGTCCGGACGCAAAATGGACTTTCACACCCTCGACACCGTCGAGGCGTCCGACCTGTTTCTCGATCTTGCTGACACACGAGGGGCAAGAGAATCCCTCAGCACGCAGGAGAGTGTGGGTGGTATCAGTCGTGTTGTTCATCGGGAGCCCTTCCTCGTTGCCCTACATGTGGGTGTGACCGGGATATTTTCCTGATCCATCGTGCTTTCAGGATATGGGCGGGCGCGGGTCTTGGCCTTGATGCAGATCAAGTCACGGGCTTCCGCGCAAGCATGATGGCGTGAGGTCGTCGCGGATCCGCGTACTGTGCCACAATTTTGAAACCTGCAGCGGTGCCGACCTCAGCCATAGCGTGTGTGGGCCACTGGTACGCGAGCGCGACGGGGTGCTGAAAAATCGGCTCATCGTAAATAAGGGTGTAGGTCGCTAAGCGCGTCGCTGCCTGGATGAAGGTCGAGGCCTTCAGATGATGGAAGTTCCTACACTGCCCATCCGGAAGACCTCAACGTGCACCACGCTACCTTCGTGCCCCCTGATCTGACCGTGTTCTGCCTACTCGACGCGCTTGGCCTTGAATCTGTAGGCCAGCACCTCGAGCCGGATCGTGCGGCGCTCGAGCGCCACGTTGCCGAGCCGGATCCGTGATGTCGGGCCTGACTCGTGCCATCTTTGGTCAGTGTAGTTCGTGGTGTGGCTGGGTAGTTCGTGGTGTGGCTGGGAAGGTTGATGTTCTGGGGCTCATGTTGCACCTTGTTCGAGACCACGACGTGCGTATGTAGTTGCGGGTCTGCCGCTCTGCTGTCGTAGTGGTCGTACGTGGTGGCGATCACGCCCTCGATCGGCATCTGCGCGATACCTCCCGCACCGACGTGGGTTACAGCGACGCGATCTTCCAGCATGGCGATGGTGTCTCGCATCGCGGCGTGATGGGCCTGCGCAATCAGGGCTTGCGTACCCGCGTCGGCCACGCCCCAGATCGCGCTGACCGACTTCGACGGCGAGAACGTGAGGTCGAAACCTGCAACGGCGGTGCGGGGCTTCTTCGCATTCTCTTCCTCACGAATGCGCGGCACGCTCTCTTCCCGTGCCTCGCCACGCAAGCTGGGATCGAGGCGTGCAAGGCGGGCGGCAATAGAGGGACGGCATCTTCACCGGTGTCGTCCTCGGCCCGCTGCTGTCTGGGTTGCTGCTGGAGGCCTTCGGCTGGCAGGCGACGTTCCTGGTCGCAGTGCCGATCATGGCACTCGTCGCCATCGGCGCGCCTCTGCTCGTGCCCGAGAACAAGGACCCACCGCGCGGATCGACCTGTTCAGCGCCATCCTCTTGGTCGGCGGGCTGCTGGCGATCATCTACGGCATCAAGCGCTTCGCCGTCCAGGCGCCCATCGGCCCTTGGATCGGCCTGCTGATCGCTGGCGCCCTGATCGGACTGTGGTTCGTGATCCGCCAGCTCCGTGCGAAGAAGCCTCTGCTGGACTGTGCGCCTGTTCGCCAACCGCACCGTCTCCGGGGCACTGGCAGTGTTCCTACTCTCGCCCGCCGCGCTGGGCGGAGTGTACTCGCTGTTCACCCAACTCGACGCGGGCACCAGCCTGGCAGTGGTCATCGCGAGCTTCGTGATCACCTACCCCGGCGTCGCTCCCTCGATGGCGCTGACCACCGACCTCGTCGAGAGCTCGGTGCCGCCCGCCGCGCCACGTCCGCCCGACCGGGCAGGCGCAGGAAGAGGTCGAAGCGACCGTCAGTTGAATCATACCCCCCCTGGGTATAGTCTGGGATAAATCAGACACGAGTGAGGGAGTTATAGATATGGCAACGACAACCGAGTACCAGGTGACCGGCATGAGCTGCGGGCACTGCGAGATCGCGATCCGCAGCGAGGTCTCCGAGATCAGCGGCGTGACTGGTATCGAGGTGAGCGCACAGACCGGGCGTCTCGCTGTCACCTCTGAGCAGCCCGTCGATGACGCCGCGGTGATCACAGCTGTCGACGAGGCCGGCTACACCGCCGTCAGGAGCTGAGATGAAAGCCGCTGCACGGCTTGGCCTGTACGGGCTTGCCCTCGTGGCCGTGTTCGGCGTGAGCGCATTCACGGCGAACACGATCATTCCAGAGGATACCGTGCAGTCCTGGGCGGAAGACACCGCAGACAACACCCACCACAGAGAAGAAGAGATGAACAGCGGCGGGCATGAGGGCCACAAGGCCGGCACGGCCGCCCTGGGCCTCGGCCTGGCCCAGGACGGCTACCAGCTCACCAGCGTGAGCGCACCGACCGGACCTAGCGACGAGGGCGAACTGACGTTCGCGATCACAGGACCCGACGGGAACCCGGTGACCGACTTTGAACGCGACCATGAGGAGGAAATGCACCTGGTTGCCGTCCGCGCCGACGGGCAGCACTTCGCCCACGTCCACCCCGAACGGGATGAGACCGGCATCTGGTCGATCCCCTGGCAGTGGGAGTCGGCTGGCACCTACCGGATCTTCGCGGACTTCGTCCCGGCGGAGACCGGTGAGGGTCTGACCTTGTCCACGATGCTGCAGGTCGCGGGTTCTTACGAGCCGGTTCCGGTGCAGCCCACCCTGGCGACCACGGCCGAGGGGTTCGATGTGGCCGTGTCCGGTGACCTCGTCGCCGGTTCAGCCTCCGAGCTGACCATGACCGTCACCCGTGACGGTGAATCGGTCACGACGCTCGAACCCTATCTGGGCGCGTTCGGTCACCTGGTCGCCCTGCGCGACGGAGACCTGGCCTACCTGCACGTCCACCCCCACGGTGACGCGCCTGCCGCCGGTGAAACGTCCGGCCCGGAGATCGTCTTCGAGGCCACAGCGCCCACGCCGGGCCGATACCTGCTCTACCTGGACTTCCAGGTCGATGGGCAGGTGCATACCGCGCCACTGGTGATCGATACCACCGGTAGCAGTGAGAGCCAGCCAAGCCCCGGAGACGGAACCGGCGAGCACGAGGAAGGAGAGGGCCATGACCACTGAGGACACCAGTACCCAGACGACCGGCTCCGGGGTGAATCTTACCGGGGTCGAGTTGCAGATCAGTGGCATGACCTGCGCCTCCTGCGCGAACCGAATCGAGAAGAAGCTCAACAAGCTCGACGGCATCACCGCCTCTGTGAACTACGCGACCGAGAAGGCCAGCGTCACCGCCCCGGCGGGCTATGACCCGCAGCTGCTGATCGCGGAGGTGGAGAAGACGGGGTACACCGCCGAGCTCCCCGCCGTCAAGGACGCACCCGCGCCGGGCAATGATGATGACGGCGCGTCACGTGAGGATGCTGAGCTGCGGGTGCTGCGCCAGCGGCTCATCGGGTCGGCGATTCTGACGGTGCCTGTCATCGCGATGGCGATGATCCCGGCCTTGCAGTTCGACTACTGGGGCTTCGCCTCCCTCACCTTGGCCGCTCCCGTGGTCGTCTGGGCGGGGTGGCCGTTCCACAAGGCTGCCTGGATGAACCTCAAGCACGGCGCGGCGACGATGGACACGCTCATCTCCGTCGGCACGACCGCCGCCATGATCTGGTCAGTCATCGCCCTGTTCTTCGGCACCGCGGGAGATCGTGGCGTCGTCCACCCCTTCGAGTTCACCATCTCCCGCTCCGACGGCCTCGGGCACATCTACCTAGAGGTCGCCGCCGGGGTGATCACCTTCATCCTGCTCGGCCGGTACTTCGAGAAGCGCTCCAAACGCCGCGCTGGAGCCGCCCTCCGCGCCCTGCTCGAACTCGGCGCGAAAGAGGTCTCGGTCCTGCGGAGCGGCAGAGAAGAGCGGATCTCGATCGAGGAGTTGAGCGTCGGTGACGAGTTCGTCGTCCGGCCCGGCGAGAAGATCGCCACCGACGGGATCATCACCTCCGGTAGCTCTGCGATCGATGCGTCCATGCTGACCGGCGAGTCCATCCCCGTCGAGGTCGGCGAGGGTGACAACGTCACCGGCGCCACAGTGAACGCCGGAGGACGCCTCGTGGTTAAGGCCACCCGGGTCGGCGCCGATACCCAGCTGGCCCAGATGGCCAAGCTGGTCGAGGATGCCCAATCGGGCAAGGCCGAGATCCAGCGTCTGGCAGATCGCGTCTCCGGGGTGTTCGTGCCGATCGCGATCGCTGTCGCGGTCGCCGCACTCGGCGCGTGGATCGGGGCCGGATTCCCGCTCTCGGCTGGGTTCACCGCCGCCGTCGCCGTACTGATCATCGCCTGCCCCTGCGCGCTGGGCCTCGCGACGCCCACGGCGCTGCTGGTCGGCACCGGGCGGGGCGCGCAAATGGGCGTGCTCATCAAAGGACCGGAGGTACTGGAATCCACGAAGCGCGTGGACACGATCGTGTTGGACAAGACCGGCACCGTCACCACCGGAAAGATGACGCTCACCGACGTCTTCACCGCCGACGGCACCACCCGCGAGGAGCTGCTGCGGATCGCGGGCGGCCTGGAGGACTACTCCGAGCACCCGATCGCTCAAGCCATCGCCGCAGGTGCCGCCTCCGAGGTGGGTGAGCTGCCGACGCCGGAGTCCTTCGAGAATATCGAGGGCAAAGGCGTGCAGGGCACCGTCGACGGCCACGCCGTGCTCGCCGGACGAGAGTCACTGCTCGCCGACTGGTCGATCCATCTCGACGATGAGCTCCTTGCTGCGAAGCAGGAGGCCGAGTCGCAGGGCAAGACCGCGATCGCTGTCGGCTGGGATGGCCAGGCGCGCGGTGTGCTCGTGGTCTCCGACCAGATCAAGCCCACCAGCGCTGAAGCGATCCGCCAGTTCAAGGAACTCGGCCTGACTCCGGTGCTGCTCACCGGCGACAATCAGTCGGTCGCCGAGCAGGTCGCCGCCGAGGTCGGCATCGGCCAAGTCATCGCGGAGGTGCTGCCGAAGGACAAGGTCGACGTCGTCAGCCGCCTGCAAGGTGAGGGCAAGACCGTGGCGATGGTCGGCGACGGCGTCAACGACGCTCCCGCACTCGCCCAAGCCGATCTGGGCCTGGCGATGGGCACCGGCACCGATGTCGCGATAGAGGCCGCCGACATCACCCTGGTGCGCGGCGACTTGCGCGCGGCCGCCGACGCGATCCGCCTGTCACGGAAAACGCTGGGCACGATCAAGACGAATCTGTTCTGGGCCTTCGCCTATAACACCGCCGCGATCCCGCTGGCTGCCTTCGGGCTGCTCAACCCGATGCTCGCCGGAGCCGCGATGGCGCTCTCGTCTGTGTTCGTCGTGAGTAACAGTCTGCGGCTGCGCACATTCAAGGCCAAGGCCGACGACGACCAGGCCGCCCCCGCGGGGAACGCCCCTGCACGCCAGCCGGCACAGGGCTAAGACAACTGAACCGTCATCACATCAGAAAGGACACCATCCACGATGACTGCACACGATCACCACAACCACGGCCACAGTGCTGCCTCCGGCGGCTGCAGCGGCCATACCCCGAAGGCCGACGATCTCGCGACGGCGAACAGTGACGATGTCACCGAATGCCTCGTGATGGCCGGTACGCCGGTCATCAAGTCGCAGGCCGAGGCCGCTGGCCTCTACCGCGACTACGAGGGTGAGCGGTACTGGTTCTGCTGCGCTGCCTGCGGACCCCTGTTCGACGCCAACCCCCAGCAGTACGTCAACGTCGTCTGACCGCAAGTGGATCGGAGGCCGCGCCCGCCACGACCCTGGACGGTGGGCGCGGTATCCGCCGCAGCGGAGCTAGCACGAGACCCGGCTCCGACCGGAAACGAGGAAAGGATCGACACACATGAACAAGCATCTACGACTTAGCATCGCCGTCGCTGCGCTCGGCGGCATCCTGGCACTGGCTGGGTGTGCGAACGGCCAAGAGACGCCCGAGGCGTCACCCTCTGCCGAGCACGGCGGTCACGGTGGCGAGCACGGCGGTCACGGTGGCGAGCACGGCGGTCACGGTGGCGACCACGACGGTATGGATCACCCGGCAGATGGCGGCCCGGTGCCTGACGGCATGGTCGACGCCACCGACCCGACCTATCCGGTGGGCAGCGAGGTGACACTCACCGCGAATCACATGCACGGCATGGACGGCGCGACAGCGACGATCGTTGGCGCCTACGACACCTACACCTACTCCGTCGACTACACCCCGGAAGAAGGTTCCCCGGTTCTGGATCACAAGTGGGTCGTGCAGGAAGAGATCGAGGACGCCGGTGACCAGCGCCTTGCCGATGGAACCGAGGTGGTATTGCTCGCCGATCACATGGAAGGCATGAGCGGTGTCACCGCGACGATCGCGTCTTCCACCGACGAGACCGTCTACGTCGTCGATTACGAAGCCGACGGCATGACCATGACCAACCACAAGTGGGTCGTCGAAAGCGAAATCGAACCCATCAGCTGACCCGCCACAGGGCGGACGCGGACCAGGAGCAGTGAGACCGGTATGAACGACAAGCACAGCGAACATCATCACGATCATGGTGGCGGCAACGCGACCCGAGAGCACGACTCCGCGCCCGAGCATGGTCGCGCGCATCACGACCACCAGCACGAGGACCACTCTGCTCACAGCCACGATGCTGGGCACGACGGTCACGCCGATCATCAGGATCACCGTGGACACGACGTGCACGCGGGTGATTCCGCTCACGAAGGGCACGGGGGTCATGGCGGGCATGGCGATCATGTCGGGCAGTTCCGCAGGCTGTTCTGGATCATGCTCGTCCTCGCCGTCCCTGTGGTCGGCTTCAACGAGATGTTCGCCCACCTGATCGGCTACCATCTGCCCGACGCCGAGTGGGTGTGGTGGGTCTCCCCGATCCTCGGCACGGTCATCTACTTTTGGGGCGGATGGCCGTTCCTGACCGGCGCGATCAGCGAGGTCCGCTCCCGTAAACCCGGCATGATGCTGCTGATCGGGCTGGCGATCACCGTGGCGTTCATCGCGTCCTGGGGTGCGACCCTGCACCTGCTCGATCACGAGCTGAACTTCTGGTGGGAGCTCGCCCTACTGGTGGTGATCATGCTCCTCGGGCACTGGATCGAGATGCGGTCGCTGGCCCAGACCACCTCCGCGCTCGACTCGCTGGCAGCTCTGCTGCCGGACGAGGCGGAGAAGGTAGACGGCGACGACATCATCAAGGTCGCTCCGGCAGACCTTCGGGTCGGCGATGTCGTGATCGTCCGGCCAGGCTCGTCGGTACCCGCCGACGGTCGGATCGTCGACGGCTCGGCCTCGATGGATGAGTCGATGGTCACCGGCGAGTCCAAGACCGTGCGCCGCGAGAGCGGCGACCACATCGTCGCAGGAACCGTCGCCACCGACTCCGGGCTGCGCGTGGAGGTCACCGCCACCGGCGACGACACCGCCCTGGCCGGGATTCAGAAGCTCGTTGCCGATGCTCAGGCGTCGTCGTCTCGCGCGCAGCGGATCGCCGACACAGCTGCGGCCTGGTTGTTCTGGTTCGCCCTCGGGGCCGCAGTGATCACCGCGATCGTATGGACACTCGTCGGGATGCCCGATGCCGCGGTCGTGCGCACCATCACGGTGCTGGTGATCGCCTGCCCGCACGCCCTGGGCCTGGCGATCCCGTTGGTCGTCTCCATCGCGACCGAGCGGGCGGCCCGTGGCGGGGTGCTCGTCAAGGATCGCCTCGCGCTGGAGTCGATGCGCACGGTGGATGCGGTGCTCTTCGACAAGACCGGCACGCTGACCAAGGGTGAGCCCACCGTCACCGGTATTGACCCAGTCGCCGACCGGAGCGAGGACGAAGTTCTCGCCCTGGCCGCAGCCGCCGAATCCGACAGTGAACACCCGCTCGCCCGCGCGATCACTGGAGCCGCGCGGGCGCGCGATCTGGACGTGCCGAGGGCCAGTGAGTTCTCGTCCTCGCCCGCGGTCGGGGTCAAGGCGACCGTCGACGGCACCGTGATCGAGGTCGGCGGCCCCTACCTGCTCGAACAGCATTCCGCCCGAGAGCTGCCGGTGGCGAACCACTGGCGGGAGGAGGGCGCGATCATCCTCCATGTGCTCGCCGACGGCGAGGTCATCGGGGCACTGCGGCTGGCCGACGAGATCCGGCCCGAATCCCGCGACGCCGTCGACGCCCTCCACGCACAGGGCGCGCAGGTGGTGATGATCACCGGCGATGCCCAAGCCGTCGCCGACACAGTCGCCAAGGACTTGGGCATCGACCGGGTCTTCGCCGGCGTGCGCCCCGAGGACAAGGCCGCCAAGGTCGCAGAACTCCAAGACGAGGGCCGCAAGGTCGCGATGGTCGGCGACGGCGTAAATGACGCCCCCGCCCTCGCCCAGGCCGACGTCGGCATCGCCATCGGAGCAGGCACCGACGTCGCCATCGGTTCCGCCGGCGTCATCCTCGCCTCCTCCGACCCGCGCTCGGTACTCTCGATCTACGAGCTGTCACGCGCCTCGTACCGCAAGATGAAGCAGAACCTGTGGTGGGCCGGCGGTTACAACCTCGTGTCCGTGCCCCTCGCAGCGGGTGTGCTCGCGCCCATCGGGTTCGTGCTTCCCATGAGCATCGGCGCAATCCTCATGTCCGCCTCCACCGTCGTCGTCGCCCTCAACGCCCAGCTGCTGCGTCGCCTCGACCTCACGCCCGAAGCGAGCACCAACCGCATCCTCGACCGCTCCTGACCCAAAAGGAAGAACTATGACGAATACGGCACCCGTGGCAACGACCGGCCACGGCTACATCAGCGACAAGAACCAGTACCTCGCCCGGATGAAACGCATCGAAGGCCAGGCCCGTGGCATCCACCGCATGATCGACGAGGACAAGTACTGCATCGACATCCTCACCCAGATTAGCGCCATTACCTCCGCGCTAAATACGGTCGCTCTGGGTCTGCTCGATGACCACCTCAAACACTGCGTCACCGACGCCATCCAAGCTCAGGCAGACGACGCGGAGCAGAAGCTCCGCGAAGCCTCAGCCGCCATCGCCCGCCTCGTGAAGTCCTAACCACAGGGACCACCGTCAATGAGCATCGCCACCCGCGTGCTCCCTACGTTGACCGATCGCTGGCACCTCGGGCTTCCTGCGCCGGTAACACCCTGGTGGACTCCCTTGACCGCCATGTACTGGCATAGCTTGCCGTGACCGTGCCTTTGACGGGCGTATCCGATGCGAAGCTTCGAGCCGCTCACAGCTCGGACTCGCACGGTGAAGCGCCCTGGGTCTGGCGGGACGTCACCGAGGTAGCCGTGGAGGCGCTGTCCCGAGCAGTTAGGGAAAATGCTTACGGATGCTACGAGTCGGCTTGGTGAGAGAATCCCACGTCGCCCGTCTAGCGGTAATCCACCAAGTTCACAGAGTCGGTAGGCTTTTCGGGCCCATCGAGGATAACCAAACTCTCGGGCAGGCGTAAGACGTCACTTATTAGAGGCGTTCTGGGCGAGCCGAGTAGGACTTCATATGCTGCAGCGGCAGTTCCTCTGTGTGTGATGTTCGCGATCGGAGACGGCGGAATTGGCGCGGCAATGCTGTCGTGCATCGTGTGGCGTGGCTGTGATCTCAGTATGCTTGAGCCATGTCGAATCATCCGAAGAATCCGGTCTTGTTCCCGTACGCGCGCGATCAAGGTCACTTGGAAACTGACGTGGTCTCCACGGGAGACCTTCCTGAGGCAGCGGTCGTTGAGGACATGATGCAGCAGACGTATGAGCTGCACGTGGATCTGTCGGAGGGGACTGTTGCGAGTTACATTCCGAAGCTGGCTGAGGCGGATCCTGGGTGGTTCGGTTTGACGCTGGCCTCGGCGACGGGGAGCAGGTTCAGTAGTGGTGATTCGCAGCAAGAGTTCTCGATTCAGTCGATCGCTAAAGCCTTCGTTTATGCGCTGGTCTGTGACGCCGTGGGCCACGAGGAGGTGCGTGAGCGAATCGGTGTCAACAACACGGGGCTGCCGTTTAACTCGGTGATGGCTATCGAGTTGAATGAGGGTCACACGATGAACCCGATGGTCAACGCTGGCGCCCTGGCCACGACGTCCCTGGTTTCCGGGTCGACCTGGGATGAGAAGTGGGAGTTCATCCTCCAGGGGCTTTCCGCTTTCGCCGGCCGTGATCTGGAGCTCGACGAAGGGGTCTACGCCTCCGAGATGGAGACGAATATGCGCAACCGCAGCATCGCTCGGTTGCTGCAGAGCTATGGTCATATCACCGTTGATCCGGCTCGCGTGATCGAGCTTTACACTCGGCAGTGCTCGCTGCGTGTTACTACGGAAGTTCTGGCGATCATGGGAGCGACGCTGGCAAACGGTGGTGTCCATCCGATTACCGGGACACAGGTGGTGGGTGCTGATGTCAGCCGGGACGTGCTCTCGGTCATGGCGAGCACCGGCATGTACGAAGCCAGTGGCGATTGGCTCTTCGAGATCGGGATGCCGGGTAAGAGCGGAGTGGCCGGCGGCATTGTCACCATCGCCCCGGGCAAGGGCAGTCTTGCGACCTTTTCTCCACCTCTTGATGCGGCAGGGAACAGCGTGCGCGGGATTCACGCGACTCGGCACCTTTCCCATAAGCTCGGCTTGAATCTGTTCTCCTCGGCAGCCCGAGCTCGCCAGTAGAAGATGTGGCCTCGGTATGAATCCGCTCATCACGGTGGGAGTGTTCTCACAGTGTGCATCTGCGGACGACAGGTTGGTGCCGGAGGACTGTAGGCCAGTCGGGGAGACTGGCGATCAAAGAGCGCGATGACGTGGCTCCGCTGGGAGTGGGGAGTCAGCGTCGGGGTGTGGGTGACGTACTCAAATGTCAATGCTAGCGGAGACATCGGCGAGATCGGCATAATATGGCACCATGCCGATCTCATCATCAGGACCGCGAAGTCTCAGCCAGCGTCTTCGCACGGAATCGGGTTCGGCGGTGCTTCTTGTTGCCGTCACAGTGATCGCCCTGTTGTGGGCGAACTCGCCGTTCTCGGACACATGGGGCTGATGCAGGGATAGGTGACATCTGATCTGGCTAGCCGATGGTTGGCCTGGAAGGATTGTCATCATGCCTAAGCCCTATCCCCGAGAGTTCCGCGACGATATTGTCCGGCTCGCTCAGAACCGGGATGAGAACACCACGATCTCCCAGATCGCCTCGGACTTCGGGATCCATGTCGGCACTTTGAACAAGTGGCTGCGCCAAGCCGACCTCGACGCCGGCAACACCACTGATCGCAAGCCCGGTGCCACCAGTGATGAGAAGGCGCAGCTGCGGGCAGCGAACCGCAGGATCAAAGTCCTCGAGCAAGAGTTGGAGGTCATGCGATGGGCCGCTGCCTACTTCGGGCAGGCTCAGATCCGGTCAAAATGAAGTACCCGCTCGTATGCGATCTGGCCGCCGGCCCAGGAAGCCGAGAAGATCATCGCCGTCGCCCTGGATCTGGCCGAGGACTGCGGCAAGGCCTACCGCCACGCGCCCGAGCATCTGAAGCGCGAACTCAATAAGACCTTCTTCACCAAGATTCTGGTGCATGAGACCGATCAGCCCGGTGACTTCGAGCTAGAGGGGCAGCTGGAGCCGCCGTTCGATGTGCTCTTCAGCGCCGAGACTCGCAAGGCTGTGGCCGAGATTCAGAAGGCCGAGAAGAGCCAGCGTAATAGCAAAAACGAAGCGCCGACCCCTGAGGATCGGCGCTTGGATTCATCTGTAGCGGCGGCACCCGAACGCACTATTACGTCGAATATCACGCTTATGGTGCCCCAGATAGGATTCGAACCTACGACCTACCCTTTAGGAGAGGGTTGCTCTATCCCCTGAGCTACTGAGGCGCACCGCACTAGTCTACAGAACCGCGCCGCTGGAAGCGCCGGATGAGCAGGAGCACGAGCCAGACCATCAGCACCGCGAGCAACACCCAGCGCAACTGCGTCAGCAGGCTGGCCGTGGCGACGGCGTCGGCCGTCAGCTCGTGCAGGGCCCGCTCGATCGCGATGTTCTCCCAGATATCGACGACGGCGAAAATCACGCCCGAAGCTAAGGTCACCCAACGCAGAGGAACGCTGCGCAAGGACCAGGCACCCACGACGGAAACAGCCAAAGCCACCGTGATCGGGAAGATCATGCCAGCCGTTTTGTGCACCCAATTCAACTGCCCGAGTGCGTCGTCATCCATCACCGCGGCCAAGGCGGTGACGTCTTCGAGGGAGTAGCCGGTGATCCGGTGGTCCAGCATGGAGAGTTCACCGGTCAGCTGGGTCATCTGCTCAAGAACAAGCCCGTGGTAGTAGAACGCGATGAACGCGAGGGTGCCCAGCAGTGCGATGATGAGCATTCCGGGACTGCCCTGTTGCTGGCCGGAGCGCTGAAGGTCATCCCGAGCCTGCGTGACCGACATGCGGGGCCGCTCGGGCCGGTTCGGTCGATTGTCCTTCGAGCGTGCCACAGTACCTCCGGATGCAAGATTCGCAACGTCATCCACATTGCCCCACCATTCTACGGGGGTGCGGTGGCGGGCTCCTGTGGAGAACTCGCCTGAGACGTTACCGTGTCCGTCGAGGGCACTAGACTGGTGGGCATCATGGCTCAGGATCATCAGACTTCATTGCCCGGTTTCTTGCCCGCTTTCACCTCCCGCCCGGGGACGGCGCTGGCAGACCCGGAATTCACCACGGACCCCGAAGCTGTGGATGCTCGGTCGACATCGGACGATGCCCTGGTTAATGGACTCAACGATCCTCAGGCCCAAGCCGTGCAACACACCGCCGGTCCGCTCCTGATCGTCGCCGGCGCCGGCTCGGGCAAAACCCGGGTGCTGACGCACCGCATCGCCTGGCTGCTGGCCACCGGAGCCGCGCGTCCGCATGAGTTCATGGCGATCACCTTTACTAATAAGGCCGCCGCCGAAATGCGCGAGCGCATCACCTCCTTGATTGGGGCGGCCGCCCAGCAGATGTGGATCTCCACTTTCCACTCGTCGTGCGTCCGGATTCTGCGCCGCGAGGCCACCCACGTGGGGCTGAAATCCAACTTCTCCATCTACGACTCGGCGGATTCACTGCGCCTGGTCACCACCATCGCCAAGCTGAACGATCTGGACCCGAAGCGATTCGCGCCCAAGGGCCTACTCAACAAGATCAGCGCGCTGAAAAACGAACTCATCGACGCCGACTCCTTCGCCTCTACCGCGGCGGCCGACCCGTACAACCAGGCCGTGGCGACAGTGTATTCGGAGTACGCCTCCCGGCTGCGCCAGGCCAACGCCATGGACTTCGACGACCTCATCGCCACCACGGTGCACATGTTTGAGGCATTCCCGGCAGTGCTGGATTACTATCGACGCCGCTTCCGGTTCGTGCTGGTTGACGAGTACCAGGACACCAACCACGCCCAGTACCGGCTGGTGCGATTGCTCACCGGCCCCGCAAACGAGCCACAGGGCGTGGAAACACCAGGCGGACAGCTCACCGTCGTGGGTGACTCGGACCAGTCGATCTACGCCTTCCGCGGTGCAGACATCCGCAACATCGTCGAGTTCGAACAGGACTACCCGGACGCGACCACCATCAAGCTTGAGCAGAACTACCGCTCCACGCAGACCATCCTGGACGCAGCAAATGCCGTGATTTCGAAGAACCCGGCGCGGACCAAGAAAAACCTGTGGACCGCCGAAGGCCCGGGGGAGAAAATCATCGGCTACGCCGCTGAATCGGAAACCTCGGAAGCCGACTGGATCGCCGGCAAGGTCGATGAACTCATGGACACCGACGGGATTCGCCCCGCGGACATTGCGGTGTTCTACCGCACCAACGCCCAGTCGCGTTCCCTGGAAGAGCGGCTGATTGCCAAGGGCATCCCGTATCGTGTGGTCGGCGGCACCCGGTTCTACGATCGTAAAGAGATTAAGGACGCGCTGGCCTACCTGCGGGTGATCGACAACCCCGACGACGACGTCAACCTGCGCCGGATCCTCAACGAGCCCAAACGCGGCATCGGCGACCGGGCCGAGGGCGCGGTGGCTGCCCTGCAGCAGCGAGAGCGCATCACCTTCATGGAGGCCCTGCGCCGTGCCGAAGAAGCCCCCGGGGTGGCGACGCGTTCGGTGAAATCCATTGTCGGATTCGTGCAGCTGATGGACGATCTCAGCGAAATTGCTGAGACGCAGGGGCCGGCCACCGTGCTGGAAGCGGTGCTGGAGCAAACCGGAATGCTGCAGAATTTGCGCGAATCCGAGGACCTGCAGGACGAATCCCGCGCCGACAACCTTGGCGAGCTTGTGGCCGTGGTGCGCGAATTTGAGAAGACCCACGTTCAGGGCACCTTGGGGGAGTTCCTCGAGCAGGTGGCGCTGGTGGCCGACGCCGATCAGTTGCCCAGCGCCCCCGACGCCGAGGGTGAACGACTGGCCGATCAGCTCGGCCAGGTCACCCTGATGACCCTTCACACCGCCAAGGGCCTGGAGTTTCCGGTGGTGTTCCTCACCGGCATGGAGCACGGTGTATTCCCCCACTCGCGCTCCATGACTGACGAGAAGGAACTAGCGGAGGAACGTCGCCTCGCCTATGTGGGGCTCACCCGCGCCCGGAAACGGCTGTTCCTCTCGCGCGCCGAAGCCCGTTCTCTGTGGGGGCAACACCAATTCAACCCGCCCAGTCAGTTCCTGGGGGAGATTCCGGAAGAGCTGATCGAATGGGAACGCGTGGGACGCACCAACCCCGGGTCCTTCGGCGGCGGTTCCGTCGGCGGTTTCGCCTCCCCGGGGTCGCGCTACAACCAGCGGTTCACCGGCTCGCACTGGGGTGCATCGACGTCGAATTCAAACTATGGAGGAGGCGGCCGCGACGAGGACGGCAACCGAGAGGTCATTCGCCCGGCAGCACGCTCCGGTACGGGTGGTCCTCGGCGTCGTGTGGACGAATCCAAGGAGCTGATTTCGCTGTCGGTGGGTGACCGCGTCAGCCACGCTAGTTTCGGCGAAGGCCAGGTCACGGCGCTGACCGGATCGGGTGATAAGACGGTCGCCACGGTGGTGTTTGGCGGTACGGAGAAGCGCCTGCTGCTCCGCTATGCGCCGCTGACGCGAATCGAGTCCTGAGAACAGCGTCTTATCACCGCCGAAACCCTGCAAACTCGGCGCGTCTGGTCTAAGGTTGGAGAGGACGATCCGGCGTGACCGGATCCTTCTTGAGCGCACAGGTTTCGGGGTGTCCTCGATCCACCGCTCATCATCCCTATAGTCAAGGCAGAAGGACTTAATTCCCGTGGACCTGTATGAGTACCAGGCACGCGATCTGTTCGAGGCACACGGTGTTCCCGTGCTGGCCGGCATCGTGGCGCAAACCCCGGAAGAAGCCAAGGCTGCGGCCGAGAAGATCGGCGGAGTCACCGTCGTGAAAGCTCAGGTCAAAGTCGGCGGTCGCGGCAAGGCCGGTGGTGTCAAGGTCGCGAAGACCGCTGACGAAGCCTATGAGCACGCGAAGGCCATCCTCGGCATGGACATCAAGGGGCACACCGTGCACCAGGTGATGATCGCCCAGGGTGCCGATATCGCGGAAGAGTACTACTTCTCCGTGCTCCTGGACCGCGCCAACCGCACCTACCTGGCCATGTGCTCGGTGGAAGGCGGCATGGAGATCGAGCAGCTCGCCGTCGAGCGTCCTGAGGCCCTGGCCAAGGTTCCTGTCTCCGCCCTGACCGGTATCGATGCCGACACCGCCGCGAAGATCGTGGCCGAAGCCAACTTCCCGGAGGAACTGCGCGGCCCGGTGGCCGACGTCATCGTCAAACTCTGGGACGTGTTCAAAGGCGAAGACGCCACCCTGGTTGAGGTGAACCCGCTGGTGAAGACCGGTGACGGTGCCATCCTCGCCCTCGACGGCAAGGTGTCCCTGGACGAGAACGCCGCGTTCCGTCAGGAAGGCCACAGTGCCCTCGTCGACAAGCGCACCGAGGACCCGCTGGAGGCCAAGGCCAAGGAGAACGACCTCAACTACGTCAAACTGGACGGCCAGGTCGGCATCATCGGTAACGGTGCAGGTCTGGTGATGTCGACTCTCGACGTCGTCGCCTACGCCGGCGAGAACCACGGCAACGTGAAGCCCGCTAACTTCCTGGACATCGGCGGTGGCGCCTCGGCTGAGGTCATGGCGAACGGTCTCGACGTCATCCTCGGCGACGACCAGGTGAAGTCCGTGTTCGTCAACGTCTTCGGTGGAATCACCTCCTGCGACGCGGTGGCTAGCGGTATCGTCAAGGCTCTCGAGATCCTCGGTGATTCTGCTACCAAGCCGCTGGTCGTCCGCCTGGACGGCAACAACGTGGAGGAAGGTCGGAAGATTCTGGCCGACGCCAACCACCCGCTCGTCACCCTGGCCACCACGATGGACGAAGGCGCCGACAAGGCTGCCGAGCTGGCCAACAAGTAAGCACGTAAGGACGGACCACACCCCATGTCTATCTACCTGAACAAGGATTCCAAGGTCATCGTCCAGGGCATCACCGGCGGCGAAGGCACCAAGCACACCGCCCTGATGCTCAAGGCCGGGACCAACATCGTCGGCGGCGTGAACGCACGCAAGGCCGGCACCACCGTGACCCACACCCACTCCGAGGGGTACGAAGTTGATCTGCCCGTGTTCGGTTCCGTGGCTGAGGCCATGGAGAAGACCGGTGCCGACGTGTCGGTGGCCTTCGTGCCGCCGAAGTTCGCCAAGGACGCTGCTGTGGAAGCCATCGAAGCAGGCATTCCGCTGCTCGTGGTGATCACCGAGGGCATCCCCGTCCAGGACACCGCCGAGTTCTACGCTCTGGCCGAGTCCAAGACCGACGCCGACGGCAATCCCACCACCCGCGTGATCGGCCCGAACTGCCCCGGCGTGATCACCCCGGGTCAGGCTCTGGCCGGCATCACCCCGGCGAACATCACCGGCTCGGGCCCCATCGGCCTGGTGTCCAAGTCGGGCACCCTGACCTACCAGATGATGTACGAGCTGCGTGACTTCGGCTTCTCGACCGCCATCGGTATCGGCGGCGACCCCGTCATCGGCACCACCCACATTGACGCCCTGGCTGCGTTCGAGGCGGACCCGGAGACCGAGGCCATCGTGATGATCGGTGAGATCGGCGGTGACGCCGAGGAGCGCGCCGCAGAGTTCATCAAGGCCAACGTCACTAAGCCGGTTGTCGGCTACGTGGCCGGCTTCACCGCACCCGAGGGCAAGACCATGGGCCACGCCGGCGCCATCGTTTCCGGTTCCTCGGGCACCGCGGAGGCCAAAAAGGAAGCCCTCGAGGCCGCTGGCGTGAAGGTCGGCAAGACGCCGTCCGAAACCGCACAGCTGATGCGCGAGATCTTGCAGAACCGCGGCTGATCCCCGCACCACGCACCGGGCGCCCGGGACTGGCTCATTGCGAGCCGGACCCGGGCGCCCGGTCGTTTAACCCAGTGGTTGTTGGATTACCAGAAGGCTCGGGCCGTCTCCGTGGGCCCGTTCACCTCGGTGAGTCCAGCATCGACGACGCGGATCGGCAGATCCTGGCGCACCCACAGCGGATCCTGGGCGCTCTCCGGCTCCAGGATTGCCACCCGGAACCCGTCGGCCCGCCAAGCGTCGAGTAGTGCGGTCGCGGCCGGGGAATCTGAGCTGGGTTCGGTGGCGACGACGCAGAGCCGCTCATAGGCCAGCTGGGCAGCATGGCCCGCCTGGGCTGCTGCCTTGCCGGTGGACAGTTCCAACCCAGGAGCCATCACCACGGTGACCACGGCGTCGGCTTGAGACTGTGCAGACACTGCTGGTTCGATACTGCGCGGAAATTCGGTGCCGCCCACCTGCAGTTTCTTCACCTCTGGAGGCAACGGTGTCAGTGGACCGGGCACCAGCGCACGCACCTCGGCCGCAGACGTGCTGTTCTGCGTGTGATTCACCGTGACGGTGAGCCCGGGCAGGTGCTGCACGTCGTCCCAACGCTTGTTGTCGGCCCGGCGGGTGACCTTGCGGATCCAGCCCGCGCGCCAGTGCCGTACGGCTGAAGCCCAGTCGCCGTCGCCGTGGGAACGAGGATCATCGAGCAGTCGCACCACCGCGGTGGTGGCGGCGGCCAGCACATCCCGGTGCAGTGCCGGGTCAGCCTTCACCCGGTGGACCACCAGCTGCATCGCCCAAGGATCCTTATGGTCCGGGTGGTCGGGTCCCGAGCGCTGGGGCTGACGCAGATCGCTCACGCCGGGGCGTCCTCGGTGTCGATGGTGGCCCGGGCTTTTTCTGCATAGCGGTGGCCGTACACGGTGGCGTGGTTGATGATGTCGCCCCAGCGTAAGACGTCCACCGGGCTGATCCGCAGTTGTTCGGCGGACTGATCCTCGAGTAGGTGATCCCAGCTGATGGTGCCCGGAATCGCCACCACGTTCTCGCCCTGGGCGAGTACCCAGGCCAGGGCCAGGGCGGCGACGGTGGTGCCGTGGGCGCGGGCCTGCTCAGCGAGCTTCTCGCGCAGGCGCAGATTCTCCGGGTAGTTCTCGGCGGAGAACCGGGGCATAGTGCTGCGCACATCGGAAGCGGCGAGGTCTTCAGTGCGCGGGGGAGTGTCAGAGAGGAAGCCTCGAGCGACCGGGGAGAACGCCACCAGGGTGGTGCCGGTCTCGCGGCAGGCCTCCAACAGTCCCCACTCCGGGTTGCGGGTCCACAGCGAATACTCGTTCTGCACGGCGGCCACCGGATGCACAGCGTCGGCGCGGCGCAGCGTCTCGGCGGAGATTTCGGAGAGCCCGTAGGCGCCGATCTTGCCTTGCGTGATCATCTCGGCCAGGGCGCCGGCCGACTCTTCTACCGGAACCTCTGGGTCCAGTCGGTGGAGGTAATACAGGTCGATGTGGTCGGTCTGCAGGCGCCGCAGGGAATCCTCTACCTGGGCGCGCAAGGTCTCGGGACGACCATCGATACGCCGATCCCCGGACTGGGTCAGCCCGCATTTGGAGGCTAGCAGCACTCGGTCGCGCAGTCGACCCTGCGAGGTGGTGGTGGACAGGGCGCGGCCGACGACTTCCTCATTGCGCCCACCTCCGTAGAGGGTGGCGGTGTCGAGGTGGTCGATCCCCGCTTCGGTGACGGCACGGACCAGCAGGTCCACCGCGGCGTCGTCGTCGAGAAAGTGGGTGTAGCCGTGGTTGAGGTTCATGCAGCCCAGCCCGATGGGGCGCACCGGGCGTCCGGCGAGCAGTCGCGGCGATGACAGTTCGGTAATCATCATGGTCATGCGATCCACTCTAGTGCGGCAACGTGGGGGACGTGACGCGGGATTACGCCACGGAGACGTCGAAGATCAGCCCCAGCACGTAGGTGACGCCGGCCGCGCCCAGGCCGATGAGCAGCTGACGCAGGGCGCGCTTGAGCGGGGAGGCTCCGGAAAGCAGTCCGACCACGCCGCCGGTGCCGAGCAACGCCAGGGACACCAAGCCCATGGCCCAGAGCAGGGCGGTGAATCCGGTGGCGCCGAGCAGGAAGGGCAACACCGGGATGATCGCACCGGAGGCGAAGAAACAGAAGCTGGAGGCGGCCGCACCCCAGGCGTTGCCGATTTCAGCGTGCTCTTCGGAGTAGTCGACGGGGCCCTGGGAGCCGTCGGGGCGGGCGGAGTAGCTGGGGTTGCAGTCGCAGGTGAAGTAGCCGAGGCGTTCCTGGGCGCGGTGGTGAGCTTCGGCCTCGTCCATGCCGCGGGCCCGGTAGACCAGCTCGAGCTCGTTCTGGTCCAGGTCCAGATGACTGGCCGCGTCGAGGGTGACCTGGGTGGGGGCGGAGGCTTCGAGCAGTTCACGCTGGGAGCGCACGGAGACGAACTCTCCGGCGCCCATGGACAGGGCTCCGGCTAGCAGCCCAGCCAGGCCGGTGATCAGCACGACCTCATTGGAGACGCTGGTGGCACCGATGCCCATGACCAGGGCCAGGTTGGAGACCAGTCCGTCATTGGCGCCGAAGACGGCGGCGCGGAAGTTTCCGGCGAGCTGTTCGCGGCCCCGTGCGGCCAGACCCCTGACCACCTCCTCGTGGATGGCCTCGTCGGCGACCATGCCTTCGGGGGCGTCTTTGTCACGGGCGTAGGGGGAGTCCGATTCGGCGCGCTGGATCAGCGCCAGTACGAATACGGAGCCGAACATGCGGGCCAGCCAGCGCAACAGCACCCGGCGCAGTGACGGTCGCGGTGGATGCTCGGCGTGGGCTCCCAGCAGGCTGCGCCAATGATTTTCGTGCCGTTTTTCAGCCTCGGCCAACCCGAGCAGGATCTCCCGGTCGGGGCCGGTTTTGCGGGCGGCAATGTCGCGGTAGATCTGACCTTCGACGATTTCGTCTGAGAGGTAGCGGCGCCAGCGCTTGATCTGCTCCGGGCTTGGCGGTTGCCCCGGGGCGGCGTTGACTGCGGGAGAGTCGGCGGTAGACATGGGCCTCACGGTGTTCGGTGTGATCTGGGTGGGTCGTCAGGTGGAGCGTCGCGGCGACGTCGTCCACCCAGGGAGTTTACTCTGGGGTCGTGGCCGGACCCAGTTCGGGTTCGGATGCTGAGATACGAGTACGCTGATGCCATGACTACGCCTCCTGATACGCCCGAACCACGGTCCACCGTGGCGCGTCGGCTGCTGGCCGGCGGTCGGGAACCGGATCCGCGCTTCACCCTGGCCAACGAACGGACGTTTCTGGCCTGGATCCGCACCTCGCTGGCACTGTTGGCCGGCGGCGTGGCGGTGGAAGCGTTCACCGGCGGGCTCTTTGATGAGCTGACACGCCGGGTACTGGGCTCAATTCTGCTGGTGCTGGCCGCGGTGATTGCGTTCAGCGCGGTGTTCCGGTGGATTCGGGTGGAACGGGCGATGCGGCGCGGGCAGGCGTTGCCGTTGCCGGTGTTGGCCCCGCTGCTGGCGTTGGGTACGGCCACGGCTGCTGCCGTCGTGTTCATGATGGTGACGATGTGAACACCCTCTCGCTGCATGCGGATCCGGGGCTGCAGCCCGAGCGGACCGTGATGAGCTGGTCGCGCACGCTGATGGCGTTGTGCGTGACGGCGCTGTTTTTTCTGCGCTGGTACCCGGAGCAGGGCTTGGTCACCTTCGCCCCGGCGGTACTGTGTGCCATAGCTGCTGGTGGTATTCATTTTTCGCAGCGGGTTCGGTACACCACCCAGTCCACCGGGATCGCCGCGGAGCGGGTGCGCGCCGATGTGTGGGCGGTGCTGTGGATGGCCACTCTGGTGGTGGTGCTGGCCCTCACCGCTCTAGTGGCCGTGTGGGTGCTGTGAGTAGCTGTGAGTATCGGGAGGAGAGCCCGGGGTGATCAGCCGTTTTCGCGTTCGGGGTGTGGGCCGAATTCGAAGTGCCGCCCGCTGATCTCGGTGACTTCCACGGCCACAATGTGATCTTTGAAGGTGGGCACCCACGGGCTGAGCCCGAGCAGGCGGACCCGGCGGATGTCTTCCTCGTCGGTGAGTTCGCGGGCCAGGCCGCGGGCCACGACCGACCAGCCCTGATCGGGTAGCATGCCATCGGCTTCCAGCGCGACGGGCAGGCCCACTTCTGCGGCCGTGAGCTTGGACCCGGGAGCGGTGCGGAAGTAGACGACCGGTTGCTCGGTGAGGATATTAACCGGGAAGATCTCCAACCGGTCGTCGCCTTGAAACGCTACTCGGGCGTGGCGGGTGTGGGTGAGGAGCTTCCAAGAGCGCTCGTCGTCGAGCACCAGCACCGGCTCCTGATCGGGGTGGGGGAACATGAGGTTCATCGTGCCTCCGTGGGTGGGGTGGTCAAAACGGTGAGTTCAGGGTCGACGGCGGCCACGATCTGCTCGAAGAGCTCGCGGGACCGGGCTATTTCCCGGCCGGGGGCCACGCCCAGTAGGTGAGGTGCCCAATGAGGTGCCGCCTGCGCTACCGGGTGAGTCGAGCTGTCCGGGCCGCCGCGGGGGATCACGGTGCCCCCGGCCCGGCGCAGGACCAGTTGTCCGGCGGCGACGTCCCAGGGGTGGGTGGCCAGTGCCATGGTGACATCGGCCCAGCCAGCCGCGGTGAAACACAGCTCGAGGGCCCCGGACACCACGCGGCGCACGGTGGCGTAGTCCTCGACCAGGGTGCCGAACAGCTGCAGGCTGCGCTCGGGGGAGCGGGCGAGATTCTCCGCCGAGGGGAAGGAGGTGACCAGGTTATACCGGGATTCCACGGTCGGGGTCGGGCGCGGGGCCAGTGGCGCGCCATTCAGGTAGGCGCCGTCGTCGTCGGCCGAAAACTCCAGCTGATTGACCGGATCCAGCACCACCCCGGCGCGTACGGTGCCCTGCACGGCGGCGGCAATGGAGATGGAGAACATGGCGAAACCGTGCACGAAATTGGAGGTGCCGTCGATGGGGTCGATGATCCACTCGATGCCGGTGGTGCTACTGGTGCCGCCGTGGCGGGCGCCGCGTTCTTCACCCAGCACGCCGGATCCGGGCACCGCCTCAGTGAGCAGGCGCGCGAGCAGGTCCTCGGTGCTGCGGTCGAGATCGGTGACGAGATCGTGGTGGTTGGCTTTGGTGGTGACGCCGAGAGTGTCCTGGTCTGCGCGGAACGCCGAGGCGAGCGCGGCTCCCGCCTGGCGTGCTGCCGCACTGGCGACGCGTCGCAGCGTGGCGGCGTCGGGGAGGGGTGCGTCGTCGGTCACAGGGGTCAGTCTACGCGGGCAGACGGGTGCGCGGGCTCGGTGACATCTTGTCACTTCGGCCGCTTCATCCTAGGATTAGTTGCCATGAGCAACCAATGGCCGAGCTTGGCGATCCGTCGATGAGTGTCTCCGAGTCCACCGCTGACGAGCTGTTCACCACGCTCTCCCGATTCCATCGGTTACTGCGCTGGGGTTTCCGCACCGCTCAGCAGGAGGGCGATCCCGGACCCGCCGCCCAGATGACGCTGCTCTTCCTGCGTCGTCAGGGCCCTAGCCGGGCCAAAGAACTGGCGTTGTGGCTGGGCATCGACAAGGCCCCGGCCTCGCGGTTGGTGGCGGACTTGGAAGCCAAGGGGCTGCTGCGTCGGGAGACCGACCCGGACGATGCCCGCAGTCAGCGGTTGAGCCTCACCGAGGACGGGGTGGAGCTGGCCCTGCAGCTGCGCGCCCGCCGGGTGGAGGTGGTGCGCTCTTCGCTGACCGGGTTGGACGACGCCACCGTGCACGCCACCGTGGCGGCGATGGAGGAGCTGATGACCACCATCCAGCAGAATCTGTCCGGGGACGACGACCGGACTCCGCCGTCGAGGGCGCTGCGTGGCTGACGCGGTTGCCAGTGCCGATGAGCCGATGAGCCACCGCGAGGTGCTGCGGGCGCTGACGGGGCTGCTTGCAGGATTCTTCGCGGCCATGCTTTCGATCAATATTGTGGTGACCGCGCTGCCGGTGATCGTCCGTGAACTCGACGGCACTCAGCTGGAATACTCCTGGGTGCTCACCGGGACCCTGCTGGCCAACGCGGCGACGACGCCGATCTGGGGCAAACTCGCGGACCTGTTCGACAAGAAGCTGCTCTTCCAGATCGCGCTGGGTGTGTTCACCCTCGGTTCCTTCGTCGCCGGGGCGGGTGGCACGATGGGGATGCTCATCGTGGGGCGTGTGATCCAGGGCGTGGGTGTGGGCGGGCTGGCCGCGCTGACCATGGCGATTCTCGGGACGATCATCGCCCCGCGCGAGCGGGGCCGCTACGCCGGATACATGGGCGCCACCATGGCGACGGCCACTGCGGCCGGCCCGTTGATCGGCGGACTGCTCGTGGAGACCGCTGGCTGGCGCTGGACTTTCTGGTCCGGCATTCCGGTCGCCCTGGTGGCCATGTTGATCATCGCCAAGACCCTGCAACTGGCCCCACAGCAGCGTCGACGGGTGCGCATCGACTGGTTCGGCGCCACCCTGCTCGCCACCGCGACGATCGCGGGAATGCTCTGGCTCTCCTTCGCTGGCAATCCCCAGTTCTTCGACGTCGTCTCCGTGCCCTCCGCCGCGCTGGTGGCGGTGGTGGTGCTCGGCATACTCGGGCTGATCATGGTGGAACGGCGGGTGTCCGAACCGGTGATGGACCCGCGCATTTTCCGCTCCCGCACCACCTTGCTGGCCATCATCGCTTCGATGACCATGGCCGTGCTGATGATGTCGATCCCTGCATATCTTGGACTGTATTTCCAGAACGGCCGCGGGCTGGGGCCCACCGCCTCCGGGCTGCTCACCCTGCCACTGATTTTCGGGAACCTGATCGGCACCACCGTGACCGGGCAGCTGATCACCCGCTACGGGCGGTGGAAGATCTACCTGGTGCTGGGCTCGGCGCTCGGCATCGCCGCAGCTTACTGGCTGGCCTTCGTGGATGACACCACCCCATTCTGGCTGATCGGGGTGAAGATCTCACTCATTGGCCTCGGTGTGGGCATGGTGATCCAGAATCTGATGCTGGCAGTGCAGAACACGGTCACGGTGCATCACATCGGCGCCGCCTCGGCGGCCATCGCCTTCTTCCGTACGGTGGGCGGGGCGCTGGGCAACTCGGTGATGGGCGCGGTGATGGCGGTCCACCTGGCGGGCGCGGTGACGGCCAGCCAGCTGATGGATGGTTACGCCGCCGGAGCCTCACCCATGTTCTTGGCGGCGGCGCTCATCGCCACCCCGGCCCTGGTGGCCGTGCTCCTCATCCGAGAGGTGCCACTGCGGCGCACAGTCTGAACCTGGCCCGTGATCACGCTAAGCTGGGAGTATGCCCGGACCCGATCAGCTTCCTGCCTGGTTGCATGGCCATTGGCAGCGGCATCGTCGTCGCCGCCGTCAAGCAGCAGGCGATGAGCCGACCATCCTCTCGTTTACCGGCTACGGCACCACCACCTGGGTGCGTGTGCTGGCCCGCGTCATCCTGGCCCCGGGGGAAGAATTCGTCAACGGTCGCCGATTGGCACCCGTCATCAAGGACGGCGTGCGTGGCTGGCGCAACTTCATTTCCCCGCCCCTGGCCTTCCATCAAGTGGACGTTGAGGTGGCGGGGCAACGGCACACGGTGCGCGCGGACCGCAACGGCATTATCGACGCCGTCATTCCGGCCCAGCTCGAGCCCGGGTGGACCACCGCCGAGGTGCATGTGGCCGGCGGGGACAGTTCCAGCGTGGACGTCATCGTCGTCGACGAGACGGCCCGCCAGGGCGTGATCTGCGATATTGACGACACCATTGTGGTAACCGCCCTGCCGCGCCCGCTGCTGGCCGGCTGGAACTCGTTCGTTCTCGATGAGCATGCCCGCATTCCCACCCCGGGAATCTCGGTGTTGCTCAACCGGCTGTTGGCTCGGGAAGAATCGTCGCCCGCGTTCTATGTGTCCACCGGTGCCTGGAATGTCGCTCAGACCCTGACCCGGTTCCTGACCCGCAACCTCTACCCGCTGGGCCCGCTCCTGCTGACCAGCTGGGGGCCCACCGAAGATCGGGTGTTTCGTTCAGGCATGCAGCACAAACACCAAGCCCTGGAACGGCTCAGCGTGGATTTCCCGGACATGCAGTGGATTCTGGTGGGCGACGACGGCCAGCACGACCCGGAAATTTACGCCTCGTTCGCCCGACGTCACCCGGGCAAGGTGCGCGCCATCGTGATCCGACAGCTGACCCCTTCTGAGGCGCTGCTGGCCGGTGGCCGCGCCGCCGAAACCCGGCATACCACCCCCGGGGTGCCGTGGATTTACGGGCCCGACGGTGCCGCGCTGACCCTGCAGCTGGAGGAACTGGGCATCCTCAACCCCGAGCACGGCACCGGTTCGCCCCAGGCCTGGCCGCAGAGCGTGCGCACCGAGGAATCCGAGTCGGTGGAACGGTTGCAGATGGACTTCCCGCTCTTCACCCAGGACTTCTCCGAGGCGGACGCCGATGGCTGAATCAGAGTCGCCCACCGCTGAGCAACAGTCCATCACGGTGAATGTTCCGCTGCGCTGGGGCGATATGGACGCCTACGGGCACATCAATAACGCCCGAATTCTCTCCGTGTTGGAAGAGGCCCGCATCGCCGTCTTCGGTGTGCCCGGCGGCACGGGGGCGCCCGGGGGAGACTCGGCGCCGATCGACCTGCTCGCCGGGGTGAGCCCCGGAGTACTGACCCTCATCGCCGAACACACGGTGAAGTACCGCCAGCAGCTCGAATACCGCGCGACGGACGTACAGATCACCGTGCGCGTACTCGCCGTCAAGGGCGCCTCCGTGGTGATCGGCTACGACCTGGTGGATCCGGTGGCCCAGACACTGTGCGTGAGCGCGAGCACCACCATGGTCTTCGTCGACGGCGCGACCGGCCGGCCCGTGCGGCTGAGCCCTGAACAGCGCGCCGCCCTGGAACCGTACTGCGCCTGATTAAACGGCGACGTCGCCGCCTCCCGTGTCCAGGAGCACAGCGACGTCGCGCAGTGGTCTTGCAGGGAGGGATCAGACGATGCCCTGGGCGATCATCGCGTCGGCCACCTTGAGGAAGCCGGCGATGTTGGCGCCTACGACGTAGTTACCGGGCGCACCGTACTCGTCGGCGGTGGCCATGCAACGGTCGTGCACATCGGCCATGATCGCCTCGAGACGGTCGTGGGTGTAATCGAAGGTCCAGGAGTCGCGGCTGGCATTCTGCTGCATCTCCAGGGCGGAAGTCGCCACGCCACCGGCGTTGGCTGCCTTGCCCGGGCCGAACAGAATACCGGCGTCGAGGAAGAGCTCGGTGGCCTTCTGGGTGGAGGGCATGTTCGCGCCCTCGGAGACTGCCTTCACGCCGTTCTTGATCAGCGTGCGGGCTGCGGCGTCGTCGAGCTCGTTCTGCGTGGCCGAAGGGATAGCCACGGTGCCGGGTACGTCCCACACGGAACCACCCTCCACGTAGCGGGAACGGCCGCCGCGGCGCTGGGCGTACTCGGAGATGCGTCCGCGCTCGACTTCCTTGATCTGCTTGAGCAGGTCCAAGTCCAGTCCGTCCTCATCCACCACGTAGCCGGAGGAATCCGAGGCGGTGACCACGGTCGCACCCAGCGACTGGGCTTTGGCAGCCGCGTAGATGGCGACGTTGCCGGAGCCGGAGATCAGCACCTTCTGGCCGTCCATTGACTCGCCTTTGGTGCCCAGCATCGAGTTGGCGAACATCACCGCGCCGTAGCCGGTGGCCTCGGTGCGCACCAGCGAGCCGCCCCAGGTGAGGCCCTTGCCGGTGAGCACGCCGGCCTCGAACCGGTTGGTCAGGCGCTTGTACTGGCCGAAGAGGTAGCCGATTTCGCGAGCACCCACGCCCACATCGCCGGCCGGAACGTCGGTGTATTCACCGATGTGGCGGTAGAGCTCGGTCATAAAAGACTGGCAGAAGCGCATGACTTCGCCGTCGGAGCGTCCGGCCGGGTTGAAGTCCGAGCCGCCCTTACCGCCGCCGATCGGCATGCCGGTCAGCGCGTTCTTATACACCTGCTCGAAGCCGAGGAACTTGATGATGCCCAGGTACACCGAGGGATGGAAGCGCAGGCCGCCCTTGTACGGACCCAGTGCGGAGTTGAACTCGACGCGGAAGCCGCGGTTGATTTGCACTTCGCCGCTGTCGTCGACCCAGGGCACCCGGAAGATGATCTGGCGCTCGGGTTCGCACATGCGGCGCAGAATCCCGTGCTCCACGTACTCGGGGTGGCGGTCCACCACCGGCTCCAACGCTTCCAGAACCTCCGTCACGGCCTGGTGGAATTCCGTCTCGCCCGGGTTGCGATGCAGGACTTCTTCGCGCAGCTTCTCCAAGCTTGCTTCCATCGTGGAGTTCCTCACAATCAGTTGGTCGATCGTGTCTCGCGTCGAGGAAGGCGCCACAATGGTCCCTTCCGGGCGGAGACAACCATTGTCACAGCGCTCCTACATTACAGCACTGAATCCGCTCTCGCGATGGGTATGACGAACCGCGCGCCCTTCACCCGCTCACGCGTACGCTGGTGGCACGATGGACGTGATGAACCGACCAGCCCGTACCCCCCGTGCCACCCTGCCGATGCCCCTGTGGTTGCAGGGAGGAGTCGAAGCTCTTTTCGTCGTGCTGTTTCCGATGGTGCTGATCGTGGTGCCGCTATCTGCCATGTGGTGGCTGGGCGCCTTCCGCGATATGCCGCTGGAAGCCGTCGGCGCACTGGCCGGCCAGATGTGGCTGGGCACACACGGGGTGCCCTTGGAGCTGAGTATTGCGGTCGACGGGGCGGACCCGATCACCGGCACCTGGTGGTTCCTGGGCTGGGCCGGGGTGCTGATCCCGCTACTCTTCGGCTACCGCGCCGGGCGTCGACTGTTGCGCGCGTGCACGACAGCGTCGCAGTTCTGGCAGCCACTGGTGGGGGCGGTGCTCACCTGGATGTTGGTGGGCTTGGCCCTGACCTCGCTGGTGTCCACGTCCGAGGTGATGATTCACCTGGTGGCCGGGGCGCTGATTCCGGCCGCATGGATGACCGTGGCCCTGCTCGTGGGCGCCCGCCGCGAAGCCGGCTCCTGGACGGCCCTGTTCGGTCAGGACACCACCGGCTGGATCGCCCGAACCTCGCAGGTCTCCCGTTGGACGGGGAGCTACCTGTGGTCGGTGGTGCGCTGCGCGGTGGTCGGCGTCTTCGCGGTGTACGCGCTGGCCTCGGTGCTCCTCACAGTGCAGCTAATGCTGCAGTGGGCCAGCATCACGGACGTGTACCAGCGCTTAGGCTCCGGGGTGATCGGTGGCGCCAGTCTCACGGTGATCCAGCTGGGAATGCTGCCCAATGTGGGGATGTGGACGGTGGCCTATCTCACCGGTGCCGGGTTCACGGTGGGTGCCGGGTCGCTGGTGGCTCCGGGTGGGACCACGGTGGGTGCGCAGCCGGCGATTCCGCTGCTCTCGGCCATTCCGACCGGGCAGTCGTTGGAGTCGGCCTGGTGGTTGCTACTGGTGCCGGTGGCCGCCGGTATCGTGGCCGGCTGGTGGCTGTTCCGTGAGGGGGAGAACCACCTAGAAGACTGGTTCCGCAGCCGGATCACCCAGCCGCTGGTGGCCCTCGGCGTGTCCACGGTGGTGCTGGGGTTGCTGGTCGGCGTCGCCGTCGCCGTCGTGTCTTTCGTACCGCTACTGCTGTCGGGCGGATCCTGGGGGATCGGCAAGTTCACCGAGGTAGGGCCGGTGGCGTGGGTGGCCGCGCTACTGCTCGGCGCGCAACTGGCGGTGGGGTCGATGATCGGCTATCTGGTGGCACCCTGGGGCGAACGCGACCGCTATGTGGGTCCCGAACCCGACGACGAAGACTGAAACCGAGCGCGCCTGAATTAGGGTGTGCCGATGCCGAGCCTGGTGTTGTACTCGGCGGAGCACTGATGCAGGGCACGATCGGTGAGGGCCCCGCTGACACACGACTCGTAGGCCACGGTGGCATCCCAGAACACCATTTGCGCGGCAACGAGGCCGGCGAAGAACAGACAACCCAGCATGCCGACGGTGGCGGCGGTGGGCAACAACATGGACAGTCCCGCCTTGCCCACGCGGCGGAGCGCCAGGATGCCGAACACCACACCGGCCAGCGCGAACGGGATCGCCAGGGCTTTGGCCGGCAGAGTCAGCGTGGAGGCCACGTAGGTGCCGATCAGACAACCGAAAAGCGCGAGTAACTGGCTGCGCGCACGGCGCAGGGCCTCATCGGTGGGCGTCGCGTGGTCCGGTCTGGTCGGCGCGGGAGACGTCATTGACTCAGCTTATCCCCTGATCCTCCAACCACTGGGACGCAAGGTCTGCGGAGGAGGCTTGCTCGTTGACCGACTGGGTGTTGAGCTCAATCAGGTCTTCCACCGTGAGACGGCGCTGCACATCCTCGATGATGGCGGCGGCGTCGGTATCCAGGTCGGAACCGGTCACCGGCACCACGTTCTGCGGCAGGATCAGGCTCTCCGGATCCTCCAACACCACCAGGTTGTTCTCGGCGATGGCGGGGGAAGCGGTGTAAATATCGGCCACCTGCACGGTGCCGTCGGTGAGGGCCGAGACGGTGAGCGGGCCGCCGGAATCCTCCACCGGGGTGAGCTCCAGCTGCACCCCGTAGACCTCCTCGGCGCCGGCGGGTCCGTACGGCCGGGACTCGAACTCGGAATTCGCGGCAATGGAAACTGGCTGGTCGAGTTGCGCCAGATCGCCGATGGCGCTCAAGTTGTGCTCCTCGGCGGTCTCGGCGGTCACCGTGTAGGAGTCCTGGTCGGTGGCCTCGGCGTACTGCAGTACCCGCAGATCCTCGGGCAGGGCATCGTCGAGCGCGGCGAACACCTCGTCGGCCGAGCCGGCCTCGGCGGCGGCGTCCTCGGCGGCGGCGTCCTCGTCGTAATACTGCAGCAGGTTGCCGGTGTAATCGGGGATGACGTCGATCTCGCCGGACTCCAGCTCGGGCAGGTACACCTCGCGCTGGCCGATCTGATACTGCCGGTCGACGGAGAAACCGTTGGCCTCCAGCGCCTGGGCGTAGAGCTCGGCAATGATCTCGTTCGAATAGTAGGCCTGCGAACCGATGGCAATGGCCTCCGGATCAGCGCTCGCTTCCCCCGAGGCTTCGGCCGAACCGGAGGCGGAAGCGTCGTCATCAGCCAGGGGATCGGAGCCGGACCCACAGGCGGTGAGCAGGGCGGTGGCGGCCACCCCGGCGGTGATCAGGTGCCAGGCACGCAGCCGACGTCGCGGGCGCAGGGTGCTCTGTGGTGTCTCGGCTGTCTCGGCAGATCCAACGGTGTCGGCGGTGTGAACGGTGCGGCGAGGGTTCATGGTGCACCACTGTACGGTTCAGTGCGGCACGAGCGCCATGCTCGGGTCACGCAGAATCTGGTGACGCCGCGGCGAGGCGTTGCCCGTGCGGGACGGCAGCGCGCTGCACCCCGGCCAGCGCCAGATCGATGAGCAGGGTCAGCACGATCACCATCACCGAGGCTCCCAGCATCATCGCGTACTGCTGGGTGTTCAGCCCTAAGAACACGAACCGGCCCAGGCCCCCGGCACCCACATAGGCAGCCAGGGTAGCGGTGGACATGACCTGCAGGGTGGCCGTGCGGATTCCGCCCAGCAGCAGGGGCAACCCCAGCGGAATCTCGATGCGCGTGACGATCTGCGCCGTCGTGAAGCCCTGGGCACGCGCGGCGTCGACGACCCGTGGATCCACCGTGTCGAACCCGCTGAACGCCCCGGCTAGGACAGAGGGGATCGCCAGAATCACCAGGGCGGCCAGTGGAGGCACCACCCCGATGCCCATCAGCACGGCGAACAGGGTGATCAGGCCCAGGGTGGGCAGGGCGCGGGCGGCAGCGGAGACCCCCACGACGATGCCGGAGAAGCGGCGGGTGTGCCCGATCCACCAGCCGAAGGGCACCGCAATGATCAGGGCGATCAGGATGACCGTGCCGGTGTACTGCAGATGCTCGAGGCTACGCCGGGCAATACCGCCGGTGCCCTCCCAATGGCCGGGGTCGGTGAGCCAGGCCAGGGTTTCTGCGATCATGCCCGAGCCCCCGAACCAGTCCGTCGCCACGGGGTCAGCACCCGTCCGAGCGCCACCAGCAGGGCGTCCAAGACGGCGGCCAGCAACAGCGTCATCACGATGCCGGTGAGCAGCTCCGGGATGATGGAGCGCTGGAACCCGTCGGTGAACAACATGCCCAGCGACGGGATACCCAGCACGGCGCCCACGGTGCATAACGACAGAGTGGACACCGAGACCACGCGCAGCCCGGTGAGGATCACCGGTGCCGCCAAGGGCAGCTCCACGGTGAGCACGCGGCGCAACGGGGAATAGCCCAGCGCGACGGCGGCCAGGCGTGCTTCGGGCGGCACCGAGTCGAACCCCTCGGCCACCGAGCGCACCATCAGCGCCACCCCGTAGAGCGTCAGCGCGATGATCACATTGGTGAGGTCGCGCAGCCCGGTGCCCAGAATCACCGGCAGTGCAATGAACAGCGGCAGCGAGGGGATGGCGTAGAGCAGCCCGGCGGTGGTGAGGATCCCGGAGTTCAGTGGGCGGACGCGGTGGGCCAGCCAGCCCAGCGGCAGCGACATGATCAGGGCGGCGAAAATGGCCGGCAACGAGGTCAACAGGTGCACCCAGGTGCGCTCGCCGATCAGCCCCAGATTGTCGAACACCCAGGTCATGAGGTCTCCGGGTGCTCTGCCAGCACGCCGGCCGGGCGCCCGTGCGCATCGACCACGACGACCGACCCGTCCGCGCCGGTGCGGGTAAACAGCTCGCGCCCGCCGCCCTGCAGCCCGAGGAACCCGCGCACAAAATCATTGGCCGGGGCGGTGACGAACTCTTCGGCCGTGCCCTGCTGCTCGATCTGGGCGGAGGCCCCCAGCAGCACAATGTGGTCGCCGAGCCGCAGCGCTTCGTCCATGTCGTGGGTGACGAAGACGACGGTGGTGCCCAGCCGGGACTGCAGTGACCTGAGCTGGGTTTGGAGCCCGGACCGAACCAGCGGGTCGACCGCACCGAAGGGCTCGTCCATCAGCAGAATCTCGGGTCGCCCGGCCAGCCCGCGCGCCACGCCCACGCGCTGGGCCTGCCCGCCGGAGAGCTCACTGGGGTACCGGGAGGCCAGGACCGGATCCAGTTCGACGAGCTCCATCATCTCGGTCACGGTCTCGCGTTGTTCCGCCCGGGAGACCCCGTTCAGCTGGGGCACCACGGAAATATTCTGCGCCACGGTGCGGTGGGGGAGCAGCCCGGAATTCTGCATCACGTAGCCGATCCGGCGGCGTAGACGCACCGGGTCGACACCGGCCACGTCGTCGCCGTCCACCACCACCCGGCCGGAGGTGGGTTCCACCATGCGATTCACCATGCGCAGCAGCGTGGTTTTGCCCGATCCGGAAGACCCGGCCAGCACCGTGATCGCGCCGCGTGGGATGTCCAAGCTGACGTCATCCACCGCGGGACGATCAGCCGGAGGGGAATTCTGCGCAGCCTTCCGGGAGCCGCCCCGGGTGGGATACCGCTTGGAGACGGCGTCGAATGAGATCATAGGGTCCATGCGTATCGTGATTCTGCTCTCGGGTTCAGGCAGCAATGCCCAAGCGGTGTTCGACGCCGTCTCCTCCGGCGCTCTGCCGATTCAGATCAGCGCCGTCGGGTCGGACACCCCGGACGCCTACGGTCTGGTGCGCGCCCGCGACGCCGGTCTGGAGACCTTCGTCCTGGACTACGCAGATTACCCGAACCGCACCGCGTGGACGGTAGCCCTGAGCGACGCCGTCGCCGGATACGATCCCGATCTGGTACTCAGTTCCGGACTGATGCGGATTGTCGGCCCGGAATTTATTGACCGCTTCGCCGGGACTTTCATCAACACCCATCCCGCCCTGCTGCCGTCGTTCCCCGGCGCCCACGGGGTGCGCGATGCGCTCGCGGCCGGGGTGAAAATCACCGGGACCACCTTGCACCTCGTCGACGCCGGGGTGGACACCGGGCGCATTCTGGACCAGCGTGCCGTGCGGATTCACCCGGGCGAAGACGAAGCCGCCCTGCACGAGCGGATCAAGGTGGAGGAACGTGCCATGGTGCTCGACGCCCTCACCGCGCTGTACCGGGCGCGCCAGCAGAACCCCGACGTCGTGATCGGTGATCTGGACCTGGCGCCCGGCACGGCTGACATAGACTGAATCACGCACCCGCGGACCCGACGGCCCGTACGCACCCGTTCACCCCACAGGAGAGTCTTTCGTGAGCATCACTCTGGATCACGTCCCCTTCAAGCGCGCACTCATCTCGGTGTACGACAAGACCGGGCTGGAACCGCTGGCCCGCGGCCTGCACGAGGCCGGCGTCGAGCTGGTGTCCACGGGCTCCACCGCCAAGCGCATTGCCGACGCCGGGGTGCCGGTGACGGAGGTGTCCGAGGTGACCGGGTTCCAGGAGTGCCTGGACGGTCGCGTCAAGACGCTGCACCCGCGCGTGCACGCCGGCATTCTGGCCGACCGTCGCCGCGAGGATCATGCGGCCCAACTGCGCGATCTCGACGTCGCCCCCTTCGACCTGGTGGTCGTGAACCTCTACCCGTTCGTGGACACGGTGGCCTCGGGCGCCGCCCAGGACGAGGTCATCGAGCAGATCGACATTGGCGGGCCTTCCATGGTGCGCGCGGCCGCCAAGAACCACCCCTCCGTGGCGATTGTGGTGGACCCGACCCGCTACGACGATGTCGTCACCGCCGCGCAGCAGGGCGGATTCTCGCTGAAGACCCGCCAGCGGCTGGCCTCCCTGGCGTTCGCGCACACCGCCGCCTACGACAACGCTGTGGCGGCCTGGACCGCCGCTCAGTTCGGTGACATCGAGGAGACTGACGGAGCTGAGGGTGCCGCAGCCCCGGCCTTCCCACCCTACGCAGGGGTCTCCCTGGAGCGCGCCGAGTCGCTGCGTTACGGCGAGAACCCGCACCAGCACGCTGCGCTCTACGTGGAAGCCGCTGCCGCCCCCGGGATCGCCCAGGCCGAACTGCTGCAGGGCAAGCCGATGAGCTACAACAACTACGCCGACGCCGACGCCGCCCTGCGCGCAGCGTACGACTTCGCCGACCCGGCCGTCGCCATCATCAAGCACGCCAACCCCTGCGGTGTGGCGGTGGCCACGCCGGGCGCCGAGGACCCGCTGGCCGACGCCCACCGCAAGGCCCACGCCTGCGACCCGGTCTCCGCTTTCGGTGGCGTGATCGCCGCTAACCGTGAGGTCACCGCCGGCATGGCCGCCACCGTGAAGGACATCTTCACTGAGGTCATCATCGCCCCCGGGTTCTCCGCCGAGGCCCTGGAGATCCTGTCCGCGAAGAAGAACCTGCGCCTGTTGCGTCTGCCGGACGGCTTCGCCCAGGATGACGTCGAATACAAGCAGATTTCCGGCGGCATGCTGCTGCAGACCCGCGACGCACTCAACGCCGCCGGCGATCAGCCCGCGAACTGGACCCTGGCCGCAGGTGCCGCCGCCGACGAGGCCACCCTGCGCGACCTGAGCTTCGCCTGGCGCGCGGTCCGGGCCGCCAAATCGAACGCGGTGCTGCTGGCCAACGACGCCGCCACCGTGGGCATCGGCATGGGCCAGGTCAACCGCCTCGATTCCTGCCGGCTCGCCGTCGAGCGCGCCAACACCCTGGGCGCCGCGCAGACCGGAAGCCAGTCCGCGGAGATCACCAGCGCCGGTGGCGCCGAGAACGTCTCCGGTGCCGGCGCCCCCGAGCGGGCCCGCGGTGCGGTCGCCGCCTCGGATGCGTTCTTCCCCTTCGCCGACGGGCTGCAGATCCTTATCGACGCCGGAGTGCGCGCCGTCGTCCAGCCGGGCGGCTCCATCCGCGATGAAGAGGTGGTCGCTGCCGCCGAGGCAGCCGGGATCACCATGTACTTCACCGGGGCGCGCCACTTCTTCCACGGGTGATGAAGCCCAGAAAAGACGAAGTCCAGAAATGACGATGTCCAGCGGTGACGATCCGACCGTCCAGCCTGCCGGGGAACCGGCTGAGCAACCCACGGTGAGCCTGCACACCGGGGCGCTGCCGAGTCTGGACTCCCAGGAGCTCGGCGTGCGCGAGGCGTTGCGCAAGGGTGACTGGTCGCGCGCCGGAGCCCTGCTGCGCGAATTCAGTGCGCCGCACGTCGAGCGGTTCCTGGATCGCACCGACCCGAAGGACGTTCCGGTGGTCTTCCGACTGCTGGACAAGGACGTCGCCGTCGACGTGTTCGCCGCGATCGAGCCGCGCCAGCAGCGCGACCTCATCGAGGGACTACAGGACGACGACGTTCAGGAGCTGTTCGGTCAGCTCCAGGCGTCCGGCCAGGCCCGTCTGCTCGATGAGATGCCCGCCGAGGTGGCTCAACAGCTGCTCGCTAGTCTGCCGGGCAGCCAGCGGGACAGCGCGGGCACCGTGCTCGGCTACCCGGCCGGGTCCGTGGGGCGGCGCATGCGCCCGGTCCTCATCGAGCTGCGCTCCGAGTGGACCGTCGCCGAAGCACTGGACGCCATCCGGGAGGCCGACATCCCCGAACGACGTCAGCGGTTCATTGCCCGGCTGCCGGTGGTCGCCCACGCGCATCAGCTGCAGGGCATGATCGAGCTCTCCCGTCTGGTCACCGCGGACCAGGGCGCGACGATCGAGTCATTGATGGACGCCGACGTGTTGGCGGTGCTGGCCACCGAGGACGACGAGACGGCCGCCCGCCTGTGCGCCGAGCACGATCTGCTCGCCCTGCCCGTTACCGACGAGACACACCGCATTGTCGGCCTGCTCACCGTGGACCAGGCGTTCGACATTCTGGAAGAGGAGGAATCCGAGGACTCGCAGCGCGCCGGTGGCTCCACTCCGCTGGCGCAGCCCTATCTCTCGACGCCGGTGAAGCGCCTCTTCCGGGCGAGGATCGTGTGGCTGCTCGTGCTGGCCATCGGCGCGATCCTGACAGTGCAGGTCCTGGAGGTCTTCGAAGAAACCCTGGAGACCATGGTGGTGCTCTCCCTGTTCGTCCCTCTGCTCATCGGCACCGGCGGCAACACCGGCAATCAAGCCGCCACCACCGTCACCCGCGCCCTGGCCCTGGGGGATGTGCGACCCCGCGATGTCGTGCGGGTGCTGCGCCGCGAGCTGCTGGTAGGCCTCTCGCTCGGAGCCACCCTGGGTTCCCTGGGGCTGCTCGTGGCCGGGCTCGTCTACTCCTGGTCGCTGGGTGCGGTCATCGGCTCCACTCTGCTCGCCGTGTGCACGCTGGCCGCCTCGGTCGGGTCACTGATGCCGCTGCTGGCGAAGAAGATCGGGGTCGATCCCGCCGTGTTCTCCAACCCGTTCATCTCCACCGTGGTGGACGCGCTGGGGCTGATCGTCTACTTCCTCATCGCCCGGCTCATCCTCGGCATCTGAACCCAATTACACTCACCCGAGCACACTCGACCCGGGGAAGCTCTCGCCTCGGAACTCGACGCGTGTCAGTAGCTGTAGCCTACGCCGGACCCGGCGAGGAACAGACCGAACACGATCGAGAGAATGATGAAGACGACGCCGAGAGCCCACAGAATGGTCACGATCCAGCCGATCACCTTCCCCGCCGTGGCCGGAACACCATTGCGCTCGGCCTTGCCAGCGAAGAAGATCGCCAACGGGCCGAGAATGATGCCGAAAGCGAAGAGGCCGATAATGCCGAGTACCAGCGAGGTGGTGGCTGCGGACTGTCCCTCCTGAGGGTTGCCGTACTGACCGTACTGGCCAGTCTGGCCGTACTGCCCGTATTGTTCGGGCTGCCCCGCCGCGTAATTCGGGGCGGCGTACCCATCGCCGGGCTGGTTCCCGGCGCCCTGGGAGGTGTACGGCGGCACCGACTCATACGGGTTCTGCTCCGACGAGCCGCCCGTGCCCGACGTCGAGTCGTACCAGCTGGGCGTGCCGGAGGCGCCGTCAGACGGGGTCGGGTCGGACTCTGAACCGGAAGAGTATGGAGGCTGTGTCATACGGATGAGCATAACGACGACGACGGCGGATTTCGAGGGCGCCGTCCCGGCTGGTCCCTGATCGTACTTGTTCGTCCCTGTGTGAACTCGCTCGGACAGGTTCGTCCCGGATTCGCTTCGCCAGTTCCCGTCCTCTCGGATACCGCTGATCACTCTCGCGCACTCCGCTCACCGCAGGATCTGTGACGATCCCACGACGCAGATCGCGTGGATCGCCGCGCTCAGGTAAATTTGACGGTGACTGTGACCCCGCCGTGCTGCACGGATCCCCAGCGAATAGAGGAGAACCGATCTATGTCGAAAATCATCTACACCCACACCGACGAAGCACCGATGCTGGCCACAGCGTCGCTGCTTCCGGTGGTGCGGGCCTTCGCCGCCACCGCGGACATCGAGCTGGAGACCGCTGACATCTCCCTGGCCGGCCGCGTTCTGGCAGCGTTCAAGGATCTCCTCCCGGAAGATCAGCGCGTCATCGATGCCCTGGGCGAGCTGGGCGAGCTCGTGAAAGAACCGGAAGCCAACGTCATCAAGCTTCCCAACATCTCCGCCTCCGTGCCGCAGCTGTTGGCCACCGTCAAGGAACTCCAGGCGGCAGGTTACGACCTGCCCGCCTACCCGGAAGAGCCGAAGACCGACGCCGAGAAGGACATCCGCGCCCGCTACGACTCCGTGAAGGGGTCCGCTGTGAATCCGGTGCTGCGCGAGGGCAACTCGGACCGCCGCGCCCCGCAGTCGGTGAAGAACTTCGCCCGCAAGTTCCCGCACTCCATGGGCGCCTGGTCGGCCGACTCGAAGACCAATGTGGCCACCATGTCTGACCGCGATTTCTTCTCCAACGAAAAGTCAGTCATTATTCCTGACGATGACGTCCTGACGATCCGTCACACCGACGCCTCCGGCACCACCACTGTGTTGAAGGACGGGCTGAAGGTCCTCCGCCACGAGATCATCGACGGCACCTTCATGTCCGCCGCCGCCCTGGACGCTTTCCTCGCCGAGCAGGTGGAGCGCGCCAAGCAAGAGGGCGTGCTGTTCTCCGCTCACCTGAAGGCCACCATGATGAAGGTCTCCGACCCGGTGATCTTCGGCCACGTCGTGAAGGCTTACTTCCCCGGCCTCTTCGAGAAGTACGGCGAGCAGCTGGCCGCCGCTGGCTTGTCCGCCAACAACGGCCTGGCTGCGATCGAGGGCGGTCTCGACCAGCTCGACGCCGAGGTCGCCGAGGGCGTGCGCGCCGAGATCGCGAAGGCCTACGCCGAGGGTCCCGCCCTGGCTCAGGTGAACTCCCACAAGGGCATCACCAACCTGCACGTTCCCTCCGACGTCATCGTCGACGCCTCCATGCCCGCCATGATCCGCAGCGGCGGCAAGATGTGGAACAAGGACGACGCCGAGCAGGACACCCTGGCCGTGCTCCCGGACTCTTCCTACGCCGGTGTGTACCAGGTCGTCATCGACGACTGCCGCGCCAACGGCGCCTACGACCCGACCACCATGGGCACCGTCCCGAACGTGGGCCTGATGGCGAAGAAAGCCGAAGAGTACGGTTCGCACGACAAGACCTTCATCATTGAGTCGGACGGCACCGTCGAGGTCGTAAACTCCGCCGGTGAGGTGCTGTTCAGCCACGACGTCGAAGCCGGCGACATCTGGCGCGCCTGCCAGACCAAGGACGTTCCGGTCCGCGACTGGGTCAAGCTCGCCGTCAACCGAGCCCGCGCCACCGGCACCCCCACCGTGTTCTGGCTCGACGAGAACCGCGCCCACGACGCCAACCTGATCTCCAAAGTCAACGAATATCTCGAGGACCTGGATACCGACGGGCTGGACCTGCGCATCATGGCGCCGAAGGAAGCCACCCAGTTCTCGGTGGATCGTATCCGCCGCGGCGAGGACACCATCTCGGTGACCGGCAACGTGTTGCGCGACTACCTCACCGACCTGTTCCCGATCCTGGAGCTGGGCACCTCGGCGAAGATGCTCTCCATCGTTCCGCTGATCAACGGCGGTGGCCTTTTCGAGACCGGCGCCGGCGGCTCCGCTCCGAAGCACGTGCAGCAGTTCTTGGAGGAGAACCACCTGCGCTGGGATTCCCTCGGCGAGTTCCTGGCCCTGGCAGTGTCCTTCGAGCACGAGGCTGCTTCGAACGGCAACCAGCGCGCTCAGGTGTTGGCCGACACCCTGGATCGTGCCACAGGCAAGGTGCTCGAGGAGGGTCGTTCCCCCTCGCGCAAGGTCGGCGAGATCGACAACCGCGGCTCGCACTTCTATCTGGGCCTGTACTGGGCCGAGGAACTGGCAGCACAGTCCGACGACGCCGAGCTGGCAGAGCGGATCAAGCCTGTTGCCGAGCAGCTGCGTGCCAACGAGCAGCAGATCGTCGAGGAGCTGAGCACCGTTCAGGGTGCGCCTGTCGACATCGCCGGGTACTACTACCCGAAGCAGGAGCTCGTCTCCGCAGCAATGCGCCCCTCGGCCACGCTGAACGCCATCATTGACGCGCTCTGAAACACCGCGCTGACCAATCTGGCCAGCATCTAGAGTGCAGTAAAACAATAGGACGCACTGCCCTTCGGGGTGGTGCGTTCTGTTTTGTTGAGGGAAGTGCTCTTCGGCGCGGTCATAGCCGGTGCAGCCCCATGCGGTGGACCCCGAGCTTCATGGTTCGGCGACGTTGCGGGTTTTCGCTCGCCAGATATCGGCTTGCTGTGTTTCAGCGTTCACAGTCATGGTGCCGGCTACCGGGATCCAGGCGCCGCCTTCGATCTGGTAGTCACCTTCGTAGGTGGTCGTCAGATTCACCGGGAACGTCCCGGTTTCGATGACGGAGACTGTGGCGGACAAGTCAAGGAAAAGACACCCGGAACAGTGTCAGAGTTTTATTGAGTCATATCTGGCGCATAGCCTTAGATGAAAGCGCTGGTCTGGGTAAGTGGTAGCGGAGTTCTGACGACCGGGAAGCACCTCTATGATGCTTCCCGGTCGTCGGTTTCTCGAGTTTTTCTACTCCCAGTAGCCAGGGGCAGCTCGTGTCTGTTCACCTTGGTGGCGCCGCATATCAATGTCGCCAAGGTTTATCGTCCGGGCATTATTCGCCAGTCGATTGACGATACTATCCGCAGCGATTCTGTCAGGGAGAGCTGAAGCCCAGTACGCGGGCCCGGTTTGAGAAGCGATCATGGTGGCTGCCCGGTGTTCTCGGTTTGCCAGTATCGCGAAAAGATCGTTCGCGGCTTCAGGGTCAATACCGACGGTCAGGAAATCGTCGATGATGAGTAGATCCGCATCAGATAGCCGGTTCAACAAGGCCTGATGAGCGATGCCATCGCCTCGAGCGATGACGAGACGACGAGCGAGCTCGTCCATGCGGGTGTAGAAGACTTTATGCTCGTTGTGACATGCCGCTACGGCAATCGCGCAGGCAATATAGGTCTTTCCTCCTCCTGTGGGCGAGGTGATCAACAGGTTAGCGGTCTCATTGGCCCAGTCATGTGCGGCGTAGCGGGCCATCCTGGCTGGGGTAATGTTCCGTCCTTCTTGATAATGGATCTCCGCGATCGAGGCCCGCATGATCGGTAGCTGAGCAGCCAGGAGCAGTTTCTGAATGTTCTTCACTCTTCGCTGGTCTAAAGCGTCATCAACGGCCGCCAGGAATATTTGCTCCGGGGTCAGGTGGTCGTTGCTCTCATCGATGATGAGTTCTTCGAACTTCGCAGCCAAGTGAGTGATCCGTAAGGTACGAAACTTCTCTTTGTCCTCGGTAGTGAACACTGAATTCATCAAGGCCGGGCTCGCCGGTGTCGTGGTCATGGCGCTGTTCACCGTCCCTGCTGGTAGTAGTCAGCTCCACGCACGTAGATCTGTGCTGGATCGAGGGTATCGACGGCCGGCTGGGGCTTGATGGTGGCGGCTGCTGGCCTGTGTGGCCGAGATGTTTTCGTATCAGAATCAATGGCAGCCATGAGTCGCTTGAGTCCGGAATAGCTGGCATACCCACCCAGGTTGGCTAACTGCGTGCACGCAGCCTCGAGGCGTTGCTTATCGCGCTTGCCCAGGGACTCGAGAATGTTCTGGCACTCCAGATACCCCTGAGCCTCGATCTTATGGCGGTCTAAGACCGCGGTGATGATCTCCACGGTGGCCGGCCCAAACGCGGCCGCCCGACGGATAAACCAATCACGAGACCACAACCCCGCAACGTCTTGATGCTGGGCCGGTACATGCGCGGAATCAGTGGAGTACTGGCCCCGGCGGCCGTGTTTTCGTCGGTGCTCTGCAACGATGGCATCGCCATCGAAGATACTGACCTGTTGATCCGTCAGTCGTGCTCGCAGCAATTGACCTGCGAGTCGGTGAGGCACTGAGTAGTGCTGATAATCGCAGGTCACATGATAATTCCGTCCCACTTTGACCTGCCGGTATTCAACATCTTCAAACCCCTCAACAGGCAAGCCTCCCAAAGCAGATGCCTCTTCTGCCATGAATCGTTCGGCCCTGGTGGTCCCATCAGCCCGGCGGATCTCTTCATTGATTTCCCTCATCCGAACAGCGATCGCGGTGTTGAGCTCGGTAACGGTCGTGAAGACGTCTTCGCAGAGATATCCGATGACTCGCTTGTTGATCACCTGAACGGCAGATTCTACGGCGGCTTTGTCTCGAGGCTTGCGCACCCTGGCAGGCACGATCGCCGTTGCGTAGTGATCGGCTAACTGCTGGTACTTCGGATTCACGACCCGGGCAGACTCACCTTTGGTAGGGCGGTGAGTAGCAGTGGGCGCGTTATCAGGGACCACAATCTGGGGCACCCCGCCGAAATACTCGAAAGCTGCCTTGTGAGCGCTCAACCACGCGTTCATACGCATATCAGTGCACCCCGTGCAGTACACCAACCCCGAGTACGGCAACACCGCGACGAACAAGTAGACCTTGGTGATTTCACCGGTGACCGCGTCGCAGACCTGGAGGGTGTCACCGGCCCAATCGATGAATACCGCCCGCCCCGGTTCATGGTGCAAAGTGGCTACAAGATCGTTTCTTGCCGCGTAATCGCTGAAGAGGTGGCAGTACTGAGAATACGAGTATTTCCGCAGTTCGGAGGCCACACCGAGATAAGTTCTCCACCCCTGGAGCAAAGTGAAGTGACGGTTCGAACGCATCGATGCCACGACCGGGCCGAATTCCGGCGCTAGATACTCACCTGCAACTCGTCGGCGCCGATCGGGGAAGAGTTCCTCTACCCGTTCTACGGTCATGACAGCTACTTGATCACCTGTGAGGCCGTGCTCCTTGATCACCGCACGGGCTTTAGCGACGTCTCGTTGAGAACATCCTAAGGACTCAGCGATATCTCGATAAGACCGCGACTCCAGCAACAGAGACATGATCTTCTTGTAATCAACCACGATGAAGGCCTGCTTCCATGAATCTAGAAGAGAAAGCAGCGCCGGACGACGCCGCTACTCCTCAGCAGACCACAGTGCTACCACATACCCAGAACAACGCTTCCAGGTACCCAGACCAGCGCTTTCATCTAACGCTATGCGCCAATATCCTCAGCAGTCAATCATCGACCTAGCTAGACAGCACTATGCCAAACACTACCCATTTGAGAGTCTCTCCGCGGTGGTTTCGTGATGCTAGGCTGTCAGATTGCTGAGTGCAATGCCTACGATGAGCGCGCCCAGAAGTGTCAGCCCGGTACCGCTGACCGTGCCCATATGGCGTTCGAGCCAGGCGTCCAAGCGTCGGAGAAGTGGATCTATCCGATGTCCCAAGCCCAAGCGGAACACGGTTAAAATCCCGGCCGGAGCCATCATGACTGCACAGTAAATGAAGATCCAGAGAACGATCGACTCCGCGGTCATCTCAGCGTCAGTCATTGCAACGATTGCTCCGACGTAGGGGACCATCGTGGCGAACTCAATGCCGAACACTAGAAGGGCAAGCCGGACAAGACCCCGAGAAGAACCAGCTGTCATCGCTTCGTTCCGCCACCGAAATAGCGAGTTGCCGGAATCCATTTCTACACCCCGAAGGTTGCGGATGAGCAGGGTGAGTCCGAACGCGATGATAAGGGCGCCGATTGTTGTCTGACCACCGACAAGCAATGCGTCGGGTGCGGACGAAATCCAGGATTGGAATGCGTTAAAGAGGGATGCTGCTCCGGCCGCCACGGCCAAACCCATAGCAAAGTATGCCAATGTCAGTGTCAGCAGGTAAGAGCCGATGCGTGTCTTGCTGAGACGCCCCGGAGACAGCAACAACCACAAGGGTATGAGGGATGTGCCGAGACTAGTGCTGTCGATCAGTGCCAGGCCAATTATAAGGAAGGCCAGGGGTGCAGTCATGCCAAATGTCCTCGGGTCGTAGTCATACCGAGGTCGATAATATCACAGCTGACATGCATAGCAGAAATAACAGATATAACTGTGATCTCTGCTATTTATTATACTGTTGAAGCTCATTCGGGTCAATAGTTCTGGGAATGTTTCATCTAATAGTTATGACATATTTACGTGTTATTCCTGGTATCCTATTTACTGACTGACGGTTAACGTTCCCGGTGTATTCCCTGGGTGAACCAGAATCAACGCACCGGACGGCGTCAATGCACATGAGTTGACGTTCAGTTGAGATCCGAGAGTTCAGTTCCGCTACGAATCAGATGTCTACGGAGATGCTATGGAACACAAGAAGTTGACCCTGACGGGTGCGCAAGAGGAGTTCTGGTACAGCCAGTTACTTGCCGGCGGCAGAGACGGACGATACGTGAGAGAATTCGTCGACATCTTTGAGGACGTCAATCTAGCGAAAATGGAGGAGGCTCTGCGTCGAGTCGTCCTTCGAACTGAGTCACTTGGCCTGGTGATCGACATTGCAAACGCTTTGCCCCAGCAACGCCTTCGGCGGACTCGCCCGAATGTACACGCATTGGATTTCTCCGGTTCGTCTAACCCGGAGGGCGCGCTTGATCAGTGGCTTGTCCCGTGGCATGATCAGCTATCACCGCTAGACTCAGGCCATAGTCACGTCTTCGTCGTCGCTCGCCTGCGGCCCGACCACTATCGCGTTGATTTCGCGGCACATCACTATCACCTCGACGGTTATGCCGGTGCACTTATCGTGCGTGAAGTCATGCTCGCCTACCAGGCGCCTACCAGTGAATCACCAGCTGCCTCAAACTCCAGCATCGGTGACTTAGAAGGGTTTATTGAGCGAGACCATCAGTATCGTGAGTCAAATCATTTGGCTAGGGACCGAGAGTACTGGTGGGGTCAAATGGAGCGACTCAGGCGACGCGCAAGCTTGAGCGGTGCCCCGCCGATCCGCGCTACGAGCAATCATATTGTTCGCTCTAATATGCCCAGCGATTTGCTCAATAGAATCAAGGGCACTGGAAAATCAATTCCTGCAACCTTACTTGCGGCTGCGGCCGCCATGTTGCATCCGCTAGTGGGTGACGGAGATATACCCGTTGGTCTGGCGCTTGCTGCTCGATTCTCCAGAAAAGATCGTGAGACGTCAGCGACTGCCGCGAACATCCTCCCGGTTCCGATTCATGTCACTGCTGCTATGACCTTCGAAGAGGTTGTGGTCGCTGCTGAAGTTGGACTGGCTGGAGTGCTAAGCCTCGATCCACCGACGCGGGTTCAGGCCGGAGTGTGATTCCGGAAGCACCGGGTGAATCGATTTTGGGCGTGAGGAAGTAACCGGCCTCGCTGCCGGTGGTGTTCCACTGTTGGTCCTTCGGTCGTGCCGGGGCGCAGCGTTCGGTCGGTTGGCTATGCCGATTGTGGTGGCGGGTGGATGGCGGTGAAGAGCCGTTCGAGTCCCTGTTGCCAGGGCCAGGCCTCGGGCAGTCTGATTCGAATTTTGCGGGCGCTGGAGGCGATTCGGGCCGGGATGTTCACGAGTCTGGCCCGGATGGTGCCGGTGCGGGCTTTGGTGAAGGTGCCGGCGGCGAGGATCCCGGCGGTGCGGGTGAGGTTGTAGGCCATCACCGCGCAGACCAGCCAGGCGCTGTTGGCCCCGAAGTGGCCGGAGGGCAGGTGGGCCAGGGCGCTGTCTTTCAGGTCGGCGTTGACTTGCTCGATGATCGCGTGTTGCCGGTGGGTCCGGTCCGCGGCCACCGTGTCCAACACTTCCGGATCCACGGTGGTGAAGAAGGCGTGGAACCGGTGCGTGTCGAACAACGTCGGCTGCCCGTCGTCCTGCCTGAGGTTCAGTTCTGGGATGCGGCGCACCACCAGCCGTCCGGGGATCCGTTCGGCTTTCTTTCTCGAGGTGAACGCGGTGAAGGACACCTCGGCGACCTCGGCTTTGGAGGCCCAGGTGCCGGTGGTCTCGTCGTAGATCGCCTCGGGGTATTCGATGCCGGTCCAGGCATCGTCGGCGATGGTGGCGATGGCGGCCTTGACCGCCAGATTCATCCGCACGGTGACCGAGACGTCGGCACCGGCTTTCAACGCGGTGGCCACGGTGGCGTGCCCGTAGAAAGCCGAGTCGGCACGGACCAACATCCGGGCGCCAGAGTCCGGAGGCAGTCGCTTGAGCGTGGCCAGCGCGTCGGCGATCAACCGGCAGGCCCCGCGTGGGGAGCCCACCGCTCCGCGACGCAGACGCTGACCCAAGATCACCGGGGCCGCAGTCTCGGTGCTCGCCGTGGCCAGCAAGGCGTTGAGTCCACGCACGCCCGAGTATCCGTACCCGGAGCCCTGCTTCTGATAGCCGTGGACCTCGATGATCGTGTCGTCCACATCCACATAGACGAACTGTCCGGCGCCGGGGCTTCCCAGCACCGATGCCCTGACGGAGAGGTTGGCCAACAGTCCGGAGGCGACCGCGTCGAGCTGGCGGACGTGCCCGAAGGTGAACGCACGCAGGAACGAACCCAGGGTCGAGGGCGCGTAGCAGGCGTTGAAGATTCGTTTCATCGCCCCGTGGCGCAGGATGGCCATGTCGTCGATCGAGTCGGCTCCGGCGCACATGCCGGCCACCAGGGCCGCGATCTTGGCCCCGGCGTTGGCGCCCTTGTCGGTCGGCACCGTCAATCGCCCCTTGGCCAGCTGGTGCAGGCCGGCCTCGGCGGCCAGCTCCATCATCGGGACCAGTCCGGCGGAGCCGATGAGGTTCGGCTCGTCGAAGGAAGCTGACAGTGCGGAACGGGTGTGGGAAACTTGCATCTGCGAGATGCCCTCTCATCGCGGTGGAACGGAACCCTGAACAAGTGCCATTCTTCCCGGTCAGACGGGCATTTCGTTCTTAATTACGTACCAGTACCAAGCATGCTCATCGGTGGATCAAGGCTAAGGCATCAGCGTTACCGAGCATCGCGCCTTGGCCGGGATCTATGCCTCGAGTCAGGGGTGACCGAACTAGCAGGTCTTACGGTGAACTATATGGGTTCGTTTGATTCGGGACTCGAAGGAATCAAAAGTCGGCTCACTGTTGTAAACAACGGCTTGACTGACGACGCCTTCGTCTCTGTGTACCACCCGGAAGGTGACACTACTGAAGCTCTCTGGTATACAAATGATCAGATGCACGGCGAGCCAGGAACACGGCGACAGCTGCAACAGTTCATCAGGTCGTTGGTTGCTGTGGTGGATGATCCGCATCAGTTTGTCGGCAATGTGGATTTGGTCGGTGATGAGTTACGCGGCCAGCTGGAGTCGTTCAATGAGACCGGGGTTGCTGAGGTCCCTGTTGTGTTGCCGGATTTGTTTGCTCAGCAGGTGTCTTTGCATCCACATCGGCCGGCGGTGAGTGGGGCTGATGGTGGGCTGACGTATGAGCAGTTGGATCGGGAATCTAATCGGGTTGCTCGGTATTTGATTGATCTTGGTGTTGGGCCAGAATCGATCGTGGCGATTATGTTGCCGCGGGGTGTTGATGCTTTGGTCGCCATTTTGGGTGTGATCAAGGCTGGTGGTGCGTATCTGCCTGTGGATCCGGAGTATCCTCTGGAACGGATTGATTACATTCTGAATGATGCGTGCCCGAGTTTCGTGGTGGCGAGTTCGTCGAGGGGTTCTGGTCGTTCCGGCGAGATTCTGGTTGAAGATCGTCCGTGGCGCGATGTTTCTGACAGTGCTGTTGAGCAGCAGGACCGGGTTCGTGCTTTGGGCGTGGACGATCCGGCTTATTTGATTTATACATCCGGGTCAACTGGTAAGCCCAAGGGGGTTTTGGTCACTCACCGCGGCCTCGCCGATCTTGCTGGTCAGCAGCGGCGTTCGCTGGAAGTAGGTTCGAATAGTCGTGTCCTTCAGTTCGCATCGCTGAGTTTTGACGCTGCGGTGTATGAGATTGTCATGGCTTGGTGCAACGGTGCATGTCTGGTTGCAGTGGGATCTGCAGAATTGGTTCCAGGGACGACTTTGGCCGCAACGGTGGAGCGAGAAGGCGTGACCCACGCATTGCTGACGCCGAGCGTTCTGAAAGTATGCGACCCAGACCATTTTTCGACGCTTCGCTTTCTCGCGGTTGGCGCTGAAGCCTGTTCTGCGGAGCTGGTTCAAGAGTGGGCGCCAGGTCGGCTTATGGTCAACGCCTATGGCCCTACTGAAGACACCGTCAACTCCACGATCACGGGTGCGTTGGTGCCGGGGGAGGATGCGCCGAGTATTGGTCGGCCGTTCCCGGGAACGTCGATTTATGTGTTGGATGGGAATCTGAATCCGTGTCCGGTCGGGGTGACCGGTGAGCTGTTTATTGCTGGTATCGGGTTGGCGAGAGGTTATTTCCGTCGGCCGGGTCTGACGGCTGAGCGGTTCATTGCTGATCCGTTTGCTGGTGATGGTGCTCGTATGTACCGTTCGGGCGATCTTGCTCGTTGGAATGAGCACGGTGAGGTGGTCTTTGAGGGTCGGAATGACGATCAGGTGAAGATCCGTGGTTTCCGTGTGGAGACTGGTGAAGTAGAAGCTGCGTTGCTTCGGGTGCCGGGGGTGGCTCAGGCGACCGTTATGGTGCGTGAGGATATGCCTGGGCATCGTCAGTTGGTCGGGTATGTGGTTGCTTCGGGTGCTGATGTTGAGCCGGCATTGGTTCGTGAGCAGTTGCGGCAGTGGTTGCCGGATTACATGGTTCCTGCTGCGGTCGTTGAGTTGGAGAAGATTCCGTTGACGCATAACGGCAAGACTGATTTCCGGCAGTTGCCGCGACCGGAGTTGGATGATGCTCGGCTGATTGTGGAGCCTGAGTCAGAGACTGAGCGGGTTCTGGTGCAGTTGTACTCGGAGGTCTTGGGATTGGACTCGGTGAGTACTGATGAGTCGTTCTTTGCTTTGGGCGGGGACTCGATTACGGCGATTCAACTGGTCAACCGCATACGGGCGCGTGGTCTATCAGTGAAACCTGCCGATGTCTTCTCTTCCCCAACTGTGAGGGATCTGTCGTCTCACATCAGTGAGGCGGACGCCGAGGGACCAGATTCCGCGGTCGTATTAGGAGGTACTTCAACTGAGGAGACCGGTGAATCTATCTCCACGTCTGAGGCATCGTCTGGCGATAAGACCGAGCTCTTGCCGCTAACCGGCCTGCAGGCGGGCGTCCACTCGTTGAGCCTAATTGAAAGGGACTCGTCGCCCGGCGTTTACAACGTGGGACTCGCTATCGGGCTGAGTGGCAAGATGGACATTCTTCGACTGCGGGAGGCGTTCAAGGGCATAGTCAGTCGACATGATTCGTTGCGAGCAACTTTCGTTGCTGATGAAATTGGTGTCATTTCACAGCGAGTGGCAGCACGCAGCAATCTTGGTGACGAGTTTTCTCTGGCATGGGAACCAGTGAAGTCTGGCCAGGAGGCATGGCTTTCGGCCGAAGCCCAGCGTTTGGTTCCTTTTGATTTGGAGAAGGGGCCATTGATCCGTGCTGGCTTGTTCAGTCTTCCTTCTGGAGACGAGCATGTACTTTCTCTAGTGATTCATCACATTGTGATCGATGGGTGGTCTATACCGATTCTTCTGCGTGATCTGTTTGCGGCTTATGCTTACGGACCGGAATCATTCACGACCCCGTCTGTTCCGTTGCGGAAGTTCTATGAGTGGTATTCCGGCTTGGATAAGGACGCCGCTCGAGATCGTTGGATGCGAGCATTGGAGGATGTTGATCAGCCTTGCCTCGTTGCACCAGACGCTGGGGCTGACAAGTCTTCCCTGCATCAGCTAACCACAGTGGAGTTGCCAGATGAGCTTACGGCTTCGATCCGTGGGACTGCTCAGAAACTGGGCGTCACGACGAACATCATCCTAGAGACTACGTGGGCGATGGTGCTGTCACACATCACAGGTGAACCCACTGTTGTGTTCGGAGAGCCAGTGGGCTGACCCCGTTTTCTAGGTCCATTCGTTATGTGAGTCCTGACCCCCGCGCTCGCGGGGAGAATGGATCACACGATGAGCAAACAAAGAAGGCGTCACACCCCGGAGCAGATCGTCCGGAAACTCGGGCAAGCCGACCGGCTCCTGGGCGAGGGCAATACGATCGCCGATGCCTGCCGCGAGCTCGGGGTTACCGAGCAGACCTATTATCGGTGGCGAAACCAGTACGGCGGCATGAAAGCCGACGACGCGAAACGGCTCAAGGAGCTCGAGAAGCAGAACGCGACCCTGAAGCGGTTGCTTGCCGAAGCAGAGCTCGAGAAGGCTGCTTTGAAGGAGTTGGCTGAGGGAAACTTCTAGGCCCGGGTAGGCGTCGCGCCGCTATCACGCACCTGATTCGCACCTTGCAGATCAGTGAGCGCATGGCGTGCCGCCTGGCCGGGCTTTCCCGCTCCGCATGGCGGCGGCCGCTCCGAGGCGACACCCCGGCAGACCCTGACCAGGCGCTGCGCGACTGGCTCCGGAAGTTTGCGAAGAACCACCCACGTTGGGGGTACCGACGTGCGTACCATGACGCGCGTGCTGAGGGCTGGAATGTGAACCACAAGAAGGTACAACGCTTGTGGCGTGAAGAAGGGCTCCGGGTGCCGCAGAAACGTCGGCGGAAGCGGGTGGGGTCATCAACTGCTGACGCCCCCAAGGCGGCTGCGCCGGGCGTGGTGTGGGCGGTTGATTTCCAATTTGATGTCGATGAGCGCGGCAAAGCGATCAAGATCTGCTCCATCGTGGATGAGCACACCCGCGTGTGTTTGGGTGGTCTTGTGGAGCGGTCGATCACCGCAGAGCGATTCATCGAGCATCTCGAGGAACTCGTCGCTGAGCATGGGGCACCGATGATGCTGCGAAGTGACAACGGGCCGGAGTTCATCTCGGATGCCGTTGCAGACTGGGCTGGCACGAGAACCGGGTTGTCGTACATCCCGCCCGGTCAGCCCTGGCGAAACGGATACGTTGAGTCGTTCAACTCGAGGCTCCGCGACGAGTGTCTGAACATCAACAGCTTCTACTCGCTGCTCCATGCACGGGTCGTGATCAGCGACTGGAAGCACGAGTACAACCACGAGCGCCGACATTCCTCGCTGGGGTACCTGGCCCCGGTCGAGTACGCTCGATCCTGCACCCACACGTTCGAAGAAACCGACTCGCATACTGAGCGGACCTAACTACGGGGGCGGCCCACCAGTCTCTGGACGCGAAGGAGACTTCGAGGGCGTGCATGATCTTGTTGGCATGCTTCTCAATACTGTTCCGGTAAGTCTCACCGTTCGAGGTGACGCGACCCTGGCCGAGCTGATTCGGGAACGTTTGGATCGGCATATTAGTACTTTGGACCATCAGCATCTTCCGTTGACGGAAATAGCTCATGCGATTGGGAAGAAGACTCTGTTTGATTCCCTGTTCGTCTTCGAAAACACACCAGGACGGGACGAATCGTATCCGAGTATCCCCGGGGTTGCCGTGGGGGAAGTCAAATCCCTTGATAGCACGTCATACCCGTTAACGGTCATGGTCGTACCTGAAGGTGGTTTGTCGATCGTTGTTGATTATCGGTCGGATGTGTTCTCTGCTACGGAAGTTGCTGCGTGGATGTCTGCCTGGCAGCGGGCGTTGGTTGCTGTGGTGGATGATCCGCATCAGTTTGTCGGCAATGTGGATTTGGTCGGTGATGAGTTACGCGGCCAGCTGGAGTCGTTCAATGAGACCGGGGTTGCTGAGGTCCCTGTTGTGTTGCCGGATTTGTTTGCTCAGCAGGTGTCTTTGCATCCACATCGGCCGGCGGTGAGTGGGGCTGATGGTGGGCTGACGTATGAGCAGTTGGATCGGGAATCTAATCGGGTTGCTCGGTATTTGATTGATCTTGGTGTTGGGCCAGAATCGATCGTGGCGATTATGTTGCCGCGGGGTGTTGATGCTTTGGTCGCCATTTTGGGTGTGATCAAGGCTGGTGGTGCGTATCTGCCTGTGGATCCGGAGTATCCTCTGGAACGGATTGATTACATTCTGAATGATGCGTGCCCGAGTTTCGTGGTGGCGAGTTCGTCGAGGGGTTCTGGTCGTTCCGGCGAGATTCTGGTTGAAGATCGTCCGTGGCGCGATGTTTCTGACAGTGCTGTTGAGCAGCAGGACCGGGTTCGTGCTTTGGGCGTGGACGATCCGGCTTATTTGATTTATACATCCGGGTCAACTGGTAAGCCCAAGGGGGTTTTGGTCACTCACCGCGGCCTCGCCGACTTCGTAAACGCTGAATCCGCGGCTTTCGGCGTTGGTCCTGGTCAGCGGTTCATGCACATGGCATCAACCAGCTTCGATATCTCCGTCGAGGAAATTTTCGTCACCCTCTGTTCCGGCGCGGAACTGTCAATTGTCGAAGGGGCCAAGTCTTCTGTAGATGCAGATTTGACCACGACCATTCGCAAGGTCAAGCCCACCCACATGTCTCTAACCCCCGCCCTGTTGGCAACCGTCGATCCTGACGAGGTTCCTGAAGGTTTGGTCGTTGTCGTTGGCGGAGAAGCCTGCACTTCGTCCCTAGTCGACGACTGGTCGAAGCATCACTCACTTTTCAACACATATGGTCCGACGGAGAATTCTGTGGTGTCGACATTGACGGGTGCGTTGGTGCCGGGGGAGGATGCGCCGAGTATTGGTCGGCCGTTCCCGGGAACGTCGATTTATGTGTTGGATGGGAATCTGAATCCGTGTCCGGTCGGGGTGACCGGTGAGCTGTTTATTGCTGGTATCGGGTTGGCGAGAGGTTATTTCCGTCGGCCGGGTCTGACGGCTGAGCGGTTCATTGCTGATCCGTTTGCTGGTGATGGTGCTCGTATGTACCGTTCGGGCGATCTTGCTCGTTGGAATGAGCACGGTGAGGTGGTCTTTGAGGGTCGGAATGACGATCAGGTGAAGATCCGTGGTTTCCGTGTGGAGACTGGTGAAGTAGAAGCTGCGTTGCTTCGGGTGCCGGGGGTGGCTCAGGCGACCGTTATGGTGCGTGAGGATATGCCTGGGCATCGTCAGTTGGTCGGGTATGTGGTTGCTTCGGGTGCTGATGTTGAGCCGGCATTGGTTCGTGAGCAGTTGCGGCAGTGGTTGCCGGATTACATGGTTCCTGCTGCGGTCGTTGAGTTGGAGAAGATTCCGTTGACGCATAACGGCAAGACTGATTTCCGGCAGTTGCCGCGACCGGAGTTGGATGATGCTCGGCTGATTGTGGAGCCTGAGTCAGAGACTGAGCGGGTTCTGGTGCAGTTGTACTCGGAGGTCTTGGGATTGGACTCGGTGAGTACTGATGAGTCGTTCTTTGCTTTGGGCGGGGACTCGATTACGGCGATTCAACTGGTCAACCGCATACGGACGGAGCTAAACCTCGACCTAACGGCTCGGCTTGTCTACAACAGCCCAAGCGTCGAGGCCTTGGCATCTTCATTGACTGCTGGTCTCGACGATGTAGATGAACCGCATGTATTGACGCTTCAGGATGGAAAAGGCGCACCCGTCGTCGCGATTCATCCTGGAGCCGGTACCGGGCACGTATATTCACGGCTACTACGGGTTATCCCACCGGACCGCCCCTTCTACGCGGTACAGGCACCGGAGTACTTCGGGGAGGCCTCGGACGCAAGTATCGAGATGCTTGCTCGACGCCATATGGATGGGCTTTCTGACGATGTGCAAAACTGGAACGAAACGACGCTGGTCGGATGGTCCAGCGGCGGAACGATTGCCGCAGAGATCGTTCGCCAGTTGGAAGAGCGTGGTGAAGCGATTGCGTCGTTGGTGGTTATTGATTCGGTGGACCCTGCCGTTTCTGGTGCGAACCAGACGAAAGTGACCGAGGCAGATATCGTGACTCTGCTTGCCCGGCACGCTGAAATCGGCTTGAGGGATCTTTCTCCTTCCGTGCTCAGCGGAGTCGACAGCTTCTATGCATGGGTAGAACAGAGTGGTGCAGCCGACATCCTTCCGCCTAAGGCAGATGCCCTCCGTATGGGCCGTTGCTTGGATGGAATGGAAGCGTTGCTAAACGGTCATGTGGATCCCGCCCATATCTCCGCTGACGTCATGGTCATCGTTGCGTCAAAGGGTGCTACCGCTGCACTTGACACAGAAGCCCATTGGCGTTATCGCGTTAACGGCGAGGTGAAGTCGGTCTCGGCCCCGACAACACATGACGAGCTACTGACTGAAGCTGGCGTTAGCAGTTTCGAAGATTCAATGCGCGCATGGCTCCAGTCTCACTAGATACAGAACCGATTTGAAGAACCATACCCCTAAAAGTGCGAGGAGATACTAAGATGAGTGCTCTAGACAACGAAAACGGATCCTTCTTTATTTTGGCGAATGAGAAGCTGGAGAAGTCACTCTGGCCTGAATTCAAGAACGTGCCGGATGGTTGGCATGTGGCCTTTGGTCCAGGTACTAGAGACGAGTGCTTGGCTTGGGTTGAAGAGGGGGCGCCAGTTGCTCAGAATGCCGATCGCTAGGAGCTCAATGACAGACCAGGTGCAAGCGTTGAAGTTCGTCGATAAAGCCGGTGCTTACTACGCGGAAAGCCTGGGATTTCCACCCGTGGCCGGCCGGACGTTGGCATACCTAGCCGTGAGCTCTCCGGCGGAACAGACGATCGCCGGACTAGCAGACGCTCTACTAGCCAGCAGAAGTGCAATCACTCAGGCCGTGTCATTGCTCAGCGAAAGAGGACTAGCCCGGCGCTATCGCGGTCGCGGGCAAAGGGTCGACTTCGTAGTCGCAAATCTTGACATCCAGCAATTCACCAGGGACTTGGACGGTGAGGCTTACGCCGATCAAGCCCAACTACTTGAGCAAGCTGCGCAACTCCTCGAAGCTGATGAGTCAGGTAGAAAACAGGCGCTTCAAGAGCTGAGCGAACTGTATCTCTTTCTCGCCGAGCGACTTCCAGAGTTAAAAGACGAATGGCTCGCTGTTCGAGCTCGTTTGCGGGAGCGGGATGGAGCCGCTGAAGGGAATCTTGACTCGACTGTGATTGTTGATTCTTCATGATCACTTCCACTTCAGTCGTTCTTCGAGCTATGCAACGAGATCGGGGAGAGTCCTTCGCTATTCTTAGGTCGCCGTGCAAGGGCTAATATCCCACGGGGTAGTCGTGTATGAATCGTTCGGAGACTTGGACGGCTTGTTGTTTGACGACGAGCTCGAATACGCGCAAGGTATGCTCAAGAAGCGAAGGTCGGAATTCGCGACGGGACGAATTTGCGCGCGGCGTGCACTCCAGAAGCTAGGGGTTCAGCCTGTGCCGATTCTGAAGGATGCTTCGGGCGCACCTCTATGGCCGGCGAACGTCGTTGGCAGTATCACGCATTGTCGCGGTTACCGAGCGGCTGCGGTCGGTACTGTTGGCGAATTCATGTCAATCGGAATCGACGCCGAGCCAGCTCAAGCACTTCCGGACGGCGTTCTGGAGCAAATTGCTATACCGAGTGAAGTATCTCGTCTCAGGCATGTTCAGCAAGAACTTGGTAGCGTGCCGGCAGGCAGGCTCCTTTTCTGCATCAAGGAAGCAATCTACAAAGCATGGAGTCCGGTGGAAAACGTCTGGCTTGACTATGACCAGGCCGAGGTGTGCATCTCGAGAGACGGATCCTTCGAAGCACTGATCGATCGAGGCCATTCGAAAGTCCAGATCTTTCCTGAGCTGGTCAAAGGGCGATGGAGACCGACGAAGAGTCACCTCTACGCAGCACTGATCCTCTAAGGAATTTTGACCGATGCTTACTCAAAGTTGAGACTACTCGGCATTAGGCCTGAGTCGTGCCAGATTTAGTGCGCAGTTTTTGAGACCAACGAGTCGAGCAGTTTCTGGGCGTCTGCGGGGATGGACGGAGCCGCGGTGAGCTGTTGCCCATTGATATCAATCGTGACCGTCCGCAACGGTCGTAGTACTTGAACAAGCTTCTTGATACTCACCCCAGTCACGTGTTGCAGATGACGAGCTACGGCCAGCGCGCAGAACACGATCGTCAAGTGCGCCTCGATCGAATCACGCTGATGATGGAACATCGGCCGAGCCCGGATATCACTCTTAGCCATCCGGAACGACTTCTCGACCTTCCACAGATCGTGATACGCAGCAACCACTGCGCCACCCTCCAAGACCTGCGGGCTAATATTCGTCACGTAGCCTTTCAAACCCAGTAGCTGTCTGGCTCGCTCGACCAGCGCCCAATCCACCCCGGGTTTCTTCCCGGTGAGTTTCACGAACCGGTCCTTGCGCACTGGCCGGGCCCCGGAGGCGACTTTCTCTGCTTTCTCGATCTGCTTATTCAACGAGTAGTTATCGCGCTTCTCACGCTGGAACGAGTAGTGATACACCACCCTGCGCGCCCTGGCATTAGTGCCGGTACCCATGGTGCGTGATGATTCCAGGACCTGCCCGTCGGTGAAGTAAGTGCCATGACGGTCGAAATGCTCCGCCAGGTCATACGGGGCTTTCGTGATCCTCGAGCCGACAATGAAAGAGAACCCCGCATCCTCCAAAGCATTGAGGTTGGCTGCTGAGAGCATCCCCGCATCAGCGACGACCACCAGATCCTTGACCTGGTGACGGTCTTGGAAAGACCGCAGCACCGGGACCAGGGTCAAGGTCTCGGCCTTGTTGCCTTCGAAACAGTGGATCTCTAAAGGGAACCCCTCACGATCCACCAGTAACCCGACCACGATCTGTGGATCGACTCTGCGTTCTTTACTCATCCCGACTTTGCGTAGCTCGTCTTCGTCATTGGCGTCGAAGTACAAGGTCGTGACGTCATAAAGCACCACAGACAAGCCAGCATGGCCTGCGGTCTTCAGGGCGTGCGCGTAGGCTGCCCGGCTGAACCCATCCCGCCAGTCCTGGCTAATGGATTCAGCCAGGGTACGCCAGATCGTGCGCAATGACGGGGCCTTCACGCCGAGTTCTTCCAGGACACGGATCGTGTCCGTTTTCGAGGTCGGCTCGATCAGTCGGGCTAACACCAGCTTCTGGAACACCGTGTTCCCCACCCCGGTGAAGCCCAGATGCTGATACGCGTCCTCCAACACGTTCCACAGCAGTTGAGCTGAGGAACCCGTCACCCTCGGCCCGATGAGCGCAACGCTGGGCTGAGCACCCGGTTGGTCCGGGGTGCTGGGAAGTTCGAGGTCGAGTTCTTCTTGATCCCCTGCGATCTTGGTTTTCGCGATATGAACCAGTGCGGCGATCTCGGCATCAGTATGCCCGGAGCCGATGTGTTCTACGATCTTCTGGATCCCGCGCTTGGTATGAGCAATCTGGACCGCGGTCGCTCCTGAAGCGGTCTTCACTTTCCGCACGAACAAGCCCACCTGCACAGTCTAGTCGGCACACGATTAGTGCGTAGATTCAGGAACCCGAACCGCGGAATATCAACGATCTACACCCCTCGACCACTTATTTTCAACAAACATGGCACGACTCAGGTTAGGGGTCCCAAACGGGCAGGCTTCGGGAAATCTCGTAGGCCAATGGGAGTGCCAGCACGTGCTTAAGTAGTGCCGCCTGTCCAGGGGATCATCGCATCCGCGCTGGGCCTGTGGCCTACTCAGAGCAAACACCATGCTCGTCAGTCGTGGCGAGCGCCAGCCTCGCGGCTCGACTGCTCCAACAGGGTGTAGGCCTCGCGGGAGATCGCCGTCCAGAGCTTGATCGCCAGCTGGGGAGCTGTTTCCTCGAGCGAAGCGATGATCTGGGCGGTCAGCACCCGGCACACCACCGCGTCGACAGCACGAACTGTGGTGAGCTGACGTCCGGTGCGACCCAGCGCGATCTCACCGAAGGTCATGCCGGGGGAGAGGAACACCGGTCGGTATCGTCGCCCGCCGGAGCCCTGCGAGGTGAGCTCCACCTGTCCGGACTCGATGAAGTAGATCCCGGCGAAGGGCTGGCCGGCACGCCGGATGACCTGGCCTGCTTTGAATGAGCGCCGGTCCATGAACGCGGTGAGCAGCTGGACGTCGTCGTCGCCCAAAAAGGCGAAGAGTTGCGACTGGTCGGGGCGCTGACGCCGATTCGGCAGCAGCTTGGGCTCGAACCGCTGCAGCACGCGCAGCTCGGCCCACTCCAGAGCGCGCGGCCGGGTATGGAACAGCCGGAACTCCCCGGTGACCTTGCCTGAGCGCACCAGTTGGGCACCACGGGTGGACTCGGCGGATTCCTCGCGCGGATCGGGCAGGGGATCGCCGGCGCGTTCGGCTGCCTCCACCATCAGGCCGGTGAGTCGATCGTCCTGGTCGATCAGCGCCAGATCGCGGTTCTCGGCCAGGAACTGCCGCACCAGGCGCACGAGGAGGTGAATGGCGGAGCGACCGAATTCGTCCACCGCGCGCAGATCCAACAGCACGGTGGTGATGTCCGGGTCGATCTCGGCCACCGTGTGCGCGAGGATCTCGGTCTCGGCGAAGCCCAGGTCGCCGGAAATCTCGATGACGTGGCCGTGCTTCCCCAGCCGTTCCAGGGCCTCGGACATACGGTGCGGCCGCGGCACACCCGAGGTCGATTCCGACAGCGCGTAGGAGGCGCGCAAGGTCGAGCGGCCCACCGGCGGTGCATCGCCGTAGTGGAGGCCCAGGTCAGCGGTGAGTTGCTTGACCGCGGCGGATCCGCGCACCGAGGTGCCGTGCTCATCCAGTGGTGGGGAATAGACGGCGATGCCGACCTGACCGGGGATCACCACGAGTAGACCACCGCCCACCCCGGATTTGGCGGGCAGGCCGACCTCGATCGCCCAGTTTCCGGCGTCGTCGTACATTCCGCAGGTGGACATCACCGCGAGGAGGCGGCTCGTGGTCGACGGCGAAAACACCCGATGCCCCGTGGCCGGATTCACGCCGCGATTGGCCAGGGTCGCCGCCATCATGGACAGCTGCTCCACCGTGAGCATCACAGAACAAGCCCGGAAGTAGTCCTGCACCACGGGCTCGGGGTCGGACTCGATGATGTCGAAGGAGCGCAGCAACCAGGCCAGCGCCCGGTTGCGGTGCCCGGTACGATCCTCCGCCTTGTAGATCTGGTCGGAAACTTTCAGCTCCCCGGTGCTGGCCGACCCGGCCGCGGCCTCGTTGTAGGTGTTCAGCAGCCGTCCCATGCGGTCGCGCCCGCCGCGGCCCTTGATCAGCCCCACGGTGGCAATGGCCCCGGCGTTGATCATCGGGTTGTCGGGCCGGCCGTCGGGCTGCAGGGAGATCTCGTTGAACGGGTCGCCGGAGGGTTCGACGTCAACCTTTTCCACCACGCGCTCGGCACCGAGATCGTCCACGGCTAGCCCGTAGGTGAACGCCTTGGAGATGGACTGGATGGCGAAGGGTACCTGGCAGTCCCCGGCCGAGTACTGGTTGCCGTTGATCGTGGTGAGGGTGATGCCGACGTGGTCGCGGTGCGGTTCGGCGGCGCTCAGCGTCGCCTGGTTGACCTCGCCGTCATCAATGGGACGAAGCCGGTCGATCAGTTCGTCGAGGTACTCCTGCAGCGGTGATTCCATTGGGTGGCGTCTCCATGGTCCGGGGCGGGCGGATGGTCGGTTGGTGAGACAACCGGGGCGTAGATTCCAGCCTAGTCGGTTGCGTCAGTATCCGGCGTCGGGGTCGACGACGCCGACAAGCTCAGCCGCATCCACCCTGGGCCCGGCCAGTCGTGCCTCGGCACGGCGCACCAGGTTCGCGGTGATCCTGTCCTGTAAGAGCGGGATGCACATCTGCGGGGTGTCGGCGGAGTGCGGGGTGATCAGCGCGTTCGGCTCCGCCCACAGCGGGTGCCCCTCGGGCAGCGGTTCCGGGTCGGTCACGTCGGTACCGACGGCGCGAATCTGCCCCTGCTGCAGCGCGGTCACCAAGGCGTCGGTGTCCACCAGGGACCCCCGGGCAATGTTGACCAGCACCGCGGTCTCTTTCATGCGTTCGAACTGGGTGGCACCGATCATCGCGCGCGTCTCATCGGTAGCGGCAGCGGCGAGCACGACGACGTCGGCGTCGGCCAGCACCTCATTCAGTCGCTGCGTGGTGACGGTGCGGTGCGCACCCTCCACCGGCTCATCCCGGCGCCGCACCACCGTGATGTGGGTGGTCCAGGCGCCCAGCAGCCGCACGATTTCGGTGCCGATGCCACCACCACCGACGACGACGGCGCGGGCATCATTGAGCGAAAACCCGGCTTTGCCACCCCACCGGGTGGCGCGGATCCGCTCGGGCAGCCGCCGCAGCAGTGCCAGGGTGAGCGCCAGCGCGTGTTCGGCCACCGGGCCGGCATAGCTGCCCTTGGCGGACGTAAACGTCACAGCGCGGTGGCGGCGGATCACCGGCAGGTAGGTCTCGATTCCGGCGGAGGGCAGTTGCACCCAGCTCACCTGCGGATTCGCGGCCAGCACCTCGTCGATGCGCTGCGGGTCGAGATGTTCAATGACGACGACACCGGTGGCCTGTCCGCTCTCGGGTGCCACCAGTTCGGCGTCGTGTTCGGCCACGGCCTGCACTAACAGCCGGTGCGCGTCCTCGTACACGGTGCCGGCAACCTCGTCCGAGCCGGGCAGGGAGATCAGGCGCTCGATGGGGGTGGTCATGCGCTTCATCGTGTCATATCACTGGGGCAACGGCCACGTGTGCACGGCGGCCGAGGAGACGGCGTGCTCGCGGTACAGTCCGACCAATTGGCCCAGCGCATCCGGACGCGCCAGTCCTCCCTCTTCGAGCCGGGCCAGCGTGCGGGTCATCCAGGTGGCACCGTTCTGGCCGTTGCGGGTGCGCCCGGTGAGCACCCCCAGATACCGGTCGATGCAGTGTTGGTCCACACCCAGGCTGATGAGCCCCTGTTCCGCGGCCGGCAGTAGGTGTCGGTCCAACAGCTCGGCTACGGGCACGTCCCCGAACCCGGGCCAATACACACTGGCTTCCAGACCCTGCCGCGCGCACCGGTAGAACCCGTCGGCCGCCGCCCTGAAACTCATGCGCTCCCAGGGGTTCTCCTCCGAGTCCACCAGGTAGCGCACCGCCCCAAAAAAGAACGCTGTGTTAGCCGTCATGTCCAGCACCGTCGGTCCGGCCGGCAGTAGCCGGTTCTCCACGCGCAGGTGTGCCTCGCGCTGATCGTTACCCGGATCATAAATGGGCCGGTTCCACCGGTAGACGGTCCCGTTGTGCAGGTTCAGCTCCGGCAGCAACGGCGCTCCGCGCCCCGTCGTCGTCGCCCCCTCCGATTGCTCCGGCAACAGGGCGGGGAAGTAGTCCACGTTCTCCGCGAACAGCTCCTCGATCCCGGAGATCCAGCGTTCCCCGAACCACACCCGCGGCCGCACTCCCTGGCGGGCATACTCCGGGGCACGGTCATCAATCGCCTGCTGAAACACCGGAATCCGAGTCTCGTGCCACAGCCGGGATCCGAGAAACAGTGGCGAGTTCGCGGCCAGGGCGATCTGCGCTCCGGCAATGCACTGCGCCGCATTCCACACCGCCCCGAACCGCTCGCGGGTGACCTCGAGGTGGATCTGCATCGAGGTGCAGGTGGCCTCCGCCGCAATGTCCTGGGCGTAGTAGGAGAGGTGCTCATCGGCGCCGTGAATGTCGATCAGAATGTCCTCGCCCCGGGCGGTGAGAATCGCATCATTCAGCGCGGCGAAACGGTTGCCGGGGCTGATCCATGCGTCTCCCACAATGTCGTCGCCGAGCACCGACGGCAGAATCCCGACCGGCACCACGAAGGCTCCATGGCGCGCGGCGTGTTCGTGGGCCACCAGTAACTTCTCGCGCAGGGAATCTTCCAGTTCGCGTAGCCCCGTCCCGGCGATCTCCACGGTGGGATGGTTCAGTTCGATGGTGAACCGTCCCAGCTCTGGGTCGAAACCGTGCTCGCCGAGAGTCTGGAGCACATCGGCGTTCACCATGGCTGGACGGTTGGCCTCATCCACCAGGTTCAGCTCCAGTTCCAGGCCGATCATCCCGCGTTCGGAAAACCCGTCCTGGGCCAGGTAGGCACGTAGCTGCTCCGCGGAGTCCGCTAGCAGCTCTCGGTACCGGCTGCGGGCCGAGCGCGAATAGGTTTGTGCTTCCACTTCTGCTCCCATGTCCACATTCTGAACCACATCAGCCTTCGCCGTCTCCGGTTGGAGGACTCGGGGAAGCGGGTCGTTGACCTCCGACGTCTAGGGGGTTACAAATGAACGAACCTGAGAATATGCTCAATCCATGATGATGGTGGTCACATCGTCGTTAAACCGCCAACAGGGGAAGTGTTGCCTGTGAAGAACCCCGCTTCGACACGACGTCGGTGGCTCACGGTCTCGGCCGTGCTAACCACGTCAACGCTGCTGCTTGCCGGGTGCTCCGGCGACGACGGCACCCCGGTGCTCACCTGGTACACCAATCCCGACGACGGCGGACAGGCGGAAATTGCCGCCCGCTGCACCGATGCTGCCGAGGGCCGCTATCGCATCGAAACCTCGGTGCTCCCGAACGATGCAGCCTCTCAGCGCGAGCAGCTCACCCGCCGCTTGGCCGCCGGCGACACCACCATGGACATCATGAGCCTGGACCCGCCGTTCATCCCGGAACTCTCCGAACCCGGATTCCTGGCGCCGGTGCCCGACGATGTGGCTGCAGCGACCACCGAGGACACGCTCGACGGCGCGCTGGCTGGTGCCATGTGGAAAGACGAGATCGTCTCGGTGCCGTTCTGGGCCAACACCCAGCTGCTCTGGTACCGCAAGTCGGTGGCCGAAACTGCCGGCCTGGACATGGATCAGCCGGTCACCTGGGAGCAGCTGATCGACGCCGCCCGCGACCAAGAGAAGTACCTGGGCGTGCAGGGCGCGAACGCCGAATCGATGACCGTGTGGGTCAACGCGCTGGTGGCCTCGGCTGGCGGGCAGATCCTGCAGAACCCGGAGGCCGGCGCTGATGAACTCGTCACCGACCTGGACTCCGACGCCGGGCGCGCCGCTGCGGATGTTGTGGGCACCATCGGCTCGGAAGGTCTCGGTGGCCCCGGCTTGCCCACCCAGGCGGAGAACGAATCGATGCTGCTGTTCCGCGGCGACAACGGCTCGTTCATGGTGAACTGGCCGTTCGTCTGGCCCGCCACGAACGCGGCCGCCGAGGAGGGCGCGGTGCCCGAAGACCTGATCGACGACATCGGCTGGGCCGTCTACCCTCAGATGAGCGAAGGCCAGGAATCGGCGCCTCCGCTGGGCGGAATCAACCTCGGCGTCGGGTCCGAATCACAAAACCAAGACCTGGCGTGGGACGCGATCCAGTGCATCGTGGAACCGGAAAACCAGTCCTACTACTTCATCTCCAACGGCAACCCGCCCGCCTCGGCGTCAGCGTATGACGATCCGGAGATCGAGGAGATGTTCCCGATGGCGGACACCATCCGGGAGTCCCTGGACCAGGCGGTGCCGCGCCCGCAGACCCCGTACTACAACGAGGTCTCGACGGCGATCCAGGACTCGTTCACCCCGCCCAGCCAGGTTGCCGAAGGCACGGCCGTGGAGACGGGGAACTTCATCGAGAAGGTGCTCAGAGGGGAGGCCCTGCTGTGACGACCGAATCGACCGCGCAGCCGGCGGCATCACGGAAGAAATCAGTGCGACCGGTCAAATCCAAGCGGACCAAGGCCGAGGCCCGACTGGGCTGGTGGCTGGCCGGACCGGCGTTCTTCATCATGATCGCTGTCATCTTCTATCCGCTCATGCAGGCGCTGTGGGACTCCCTGTTCTCCTACCGGCTCACCGCCCCTGATGACCGCGAGTTCGTGGGGCTGAACAACTACCTCACCATCCTCACCGATTCGGTGTGGTGGTCCGGCTTCGCCGTCACCGTGCTGATCACCGTGGTCACCGTGGCGGTCGAGCTGGTGCTCGGCTTCGCCCTTGCCCTGGTGATGCACAAGGCGATCACCTCCACCCGCGGGTTCGTACGCACCGTGATTCTGGTGCCGTACGGTATCGTCACCGTCGTCTCCGCCTACGCCTGGTATTACATGTTCTCCATCGACTCGGGGTACATGAATAACTGGATGGGGTGGGTGCCCGGCGTGGATTCCGATCTGAACTGGTTCGCCCAGGCCGGATCCGCGTTGACCGTGATCATGCTCTCCGAGATCTGGAAGACCACCCCGTTCATCTCGTTGCTGTTGTTGGCGGGTCTGGCCCAGGTGCCCGAGGAGCTCAGCGAGGCCGCAGCCGTTGACGGCGCGACCTGGCGTCAGCGCCTGTGGAAGGTGATCCTGCCGAACATGAAGGCGGCCATCATGGTGGCGGTGCTGTTCCGCGCCCTGGACGCCTTCCGCATCTTCGACGCCGTGTTCATCATGACCAACGGTGATTACGGTACCGAGGTGCTCTCGCTGTTGGCCTACCGCACCTCGATCGTCCGTTTGGAGATCGGGCTCGGCTCCGCGGTCTCTGTGCTGCTATTCCTGTGCGTGGCGTTGTTGGCGTTCATCGCAGTCAAGGTCTTCAAAGTCGACCTGGCCCGAGGTCAGGGAGGGAAATCATGAGCGCAGAAGTGACGACGACGTCTGGCACCGCACAGCAGGGCGGCAAGCCGAAGCGGTCCGGTCGCGGCAGAATGGTGGCCGGCTGGTGGATCCTCACCGCCTTCATCACCGTGTGGTGCCTGTTCCCTGTCGCCTCGATCCTCACCACCAGCTTCAAGACGCCGGGGGATCTGTCCAACAACCAGTTCCTTCCGACCAGCTGGTCGACCATGAACTACGAGGAGATCATTACCGGCGCCTCCCGTGAGCTGTTCCTCACCGCGCTGTGGAACTCGATCGGGATCTCGGTGATTGCCACCTTCATTGCCGTCGTGTTGGCCACCCTGTGTGCCTACGCCATCGCCCGGCTGAACTTCCCGGGCAAGCGCGTAGTGCTCACCGTCTCGCTGATGGTCTCGATGTTCCCGGTGATCTCCCTGGTCACCCCGCTGTTCAATATGTGGCGTACCATCGGGCTCTACGACACCTGGCTCGGATTGATCATCCCGTACCTGTCACTGACGCTTCCGATCGCCATCTGGACACTGGCCGCGTTCTTCCAGCAGATCCCCTGGGAGCTGGAACAAGCGGCCCAGGTCGACGGCGCCACCCCGCTGCAGGCGTTCCGCAAGGTGATCGTGCCGCTGGCACTGCCCGGCGTGTTCACCACCGCGATCATTGCGTTTTTCATCGCGTGGAACGACTTCGTCTACGGGATGTCGCTGACCTCTTCGGAGGCGGCGAGAACCGTGCCCGCCGCGCTCGCGTTCTTCTCGGGCGCCTCCCAGTTCGAATCACCCACGGGAGCCATCTCGGCTGCCGCTATCATCGTCACGATCCCCATCGTCATTCTCGTGGTCCTGTTCCAGCGCCAGATCGTTGCCGGTCTGACCTCGGGCGCGGTCAAGGGCTAGAAGAAAGTAGGAGCACTGATGGCATCCATCACCCTGAACAACATCGTCAAGAAGTACGACGACGGCTTCCCGGCGGTCAACGATGTCTCCTTGGACATTGCCGACGGCGAGTTCGTGATTCTGGTCGGACCCTCCGGTTGCGGCAAGTCCACGCTACTGCGGATGATCGTGGGCCTGGAGGACATCACCTCGGGTGACATGATGATCGATGGCCGGCGGGTCAACGAGGCGGACCCCAAGGAGCGCAATCTGGCCATGGTGTTCCAGAACTATGCGCTGTACCCGCACCTGACCGTGTTCGAGAACATCGCGTTCCCGCTGCGGCTGGCGAAGCTGAGCAACTCCGAGGTGGACCAGAAGGTCCGCGAGGCCTCGGCGCTGTTGGAATTGGACGATCACCTCGACCGTAAACCGGCCAACCTCTCCGGCGGTCAGCGTCAGCGTGTGGCCATGGGCCGAGCCATCGTGCGTGAAGCCGATGCATTCCTCTTCGATGAGCCCCTGTCGAACCTGGATGCCAAGCTGCGCGGGCAGATGCGTGCCGAAATCTCGCAACTGCAGCGCCGTCTGGGCGTCACCTCGGTGTACGTCACCCACGATCAGACCGAGGCGATGACACTGGGCGACCGGGTGGCCGTGCTGAAAAAGGGCGTTCTGCAACAGGTCGCCTCACCACGGGAGCTCTACGAACAGCCGGCGAACCTGTTCGTGGCCGGATTCATCGGCTCACCGTCGATGAACTTCCTGCCCGCCACCCACAAGGAAACCGCCGAGGGGCACGTGCTCTCCTCGCCGATCGGTGACATTCCGATCCCGCAAGACAAGGCCGCCGCCGCCCTGGGCCGCGAGATTGTGCTGATCGGCCTGCGCCCTGAGTTCTTCGAGGATGCCTCGATGCTCGACGACGCCAAGCGTGCACAGGGCTCGGTGTTCCCCTCCACCATCAGCCATGTGGAGTGGCTGGGCCACGAGCAGTACGGCTACATCGACTACGAGCAGGACGAGCGGGTGGCTGACCGGCTCACCGCGCTGGCTCAAGAGCTCGACGCCGATGAGCTACGCCCGCAGGTGGTAGCCACCCTTTCGGCCGAGTCGCTGGCACGCCCCGGACAGCCGTTGGATCTGTGGGTGGACACCTCACGGATTCATATTTTCGACCCAGAGACCGGGGATAACCTGACCCGTGACCCGGAGCGTGGTGCGGAGTTGACTCGGCTCGCCGCCGAAGACCGGCAACGCGAGATCGAGATGGCGCAGCAACGCTGATGCGCACTGGCCCACGCTGACGCGCCCTTCAGGAGTCGTCGCGTAGCGCCTCGCGGTGTAGTTCGGCCTTCTCCACGTAGGCCTCCGCGTTGTTCTTGAGCGCGGCGAGTTCGTCCTCGGTGAGCTCGCGGCGGACCTTGGCGGGCACCCCGGCCACCAGGCTACGCGGTGGAATGACGGCCCCCTCGGTCACCAGCGCGCCCGCGGCTACCAGCGACTGCGCGCCCACGACAGCGCCGTTCATCACGGTGGCCGACATGCCGATCAGGCACCCGTTCCCCACGGTGGCGCCGTGCACCACAGCGGCGTGGCCCACCGAGACGTCGTCGCCGATGGTGCAGGGGAAACCCGGATCGGCATGGACCACCACATTGTCCTGCAGATTCGTACGCTCGCCCACGCGGATCGGCGCGGAATCGCCGCGCACGGAGACCCCATAGAACGCAGAGGACTGCTGGCCCAGGGCGACGTCGCCGCTCAGCGTGGCGGTTGGGGCCGCGAAAACGGTCTCGTGGAGCTGGGGAGTGGAACCGGACAGGGTGATGATGTGTGCCATCTCACCAGTCTACGGTGACGAAGTGGCGTCCCGTCGAGAGTCTTGAACTAGGAGAACACCACGGTGCGGTGACCGTCGAGCAGCACACGGTGCTCGGCATGCCACTGCACGGCCTGGCACAGGGTGGAGCCCTCCACCTCGCGACCGCGCACCACGAACTGCTTGGCGGTGAGACCGTGGGTCACCCGCTGCACGCGTTGCTCGATGATCGGGCCCTCGTCCAGATCGCCGGTCACATAGTGGGCGGTGGCGCCGATGAGCTTCACGCCGCGGGCGTGGGCCTGGTGGTACGGCTTGGCGCCCTTGAAGGAAGGCAGGAACGAGTGGTGAATGTTGATCGCACGACCGGCCAGCTTCGAGCACAGGTCGTCGGAGAGCACCTGCATATAGCGGGCCAGGACCACGAGTTCGACGTCGTAGGTGTTGACCAAGTCCATGAGCTGGGCCTCGGCGGCGGCTTTATTGTCGGTGCCGTCGGCGTTCTTCTTGATCGGAATGTGCACGAAGGGGATGCCGTAGAAGAATGCCATCGGCTGCAGGTCCAGGTGGTTGGAGACGATCACCGGGATCTCGATGGGCAGGGTGCCGGCCCGCTGCTGGAAGAGCAGATCGTTCAGGGTGCGTCCGTCCTTGGAGCACATGATCAGGGTGCGGGTTTTGCGCAGCGAGTCATTGACGGTCAGATTCATGTCGAACTTCTCGCGCACCGAGGCGAGCACTTCCTCGGTGGCCTCCGCGGTAGCGGAGGTGGTGAACTGCACGCGCATGAAGAAACTGCCGGTGTCGGGGGAGTCATACTGCTGAGATTCGGTGATGTCCGCCCCGACCTCGAGCAATGCGCCGGAGACGGCGTGCACGATTCCGGGACGGTTCGTGCACGACAGGGTCAGGATCAGAGTTTTCTCGGTGGCGGAGGAGTTCGCGGTGTCAGTCATAGCGTCGAGACTACCTTTCGACATGCTCAGGGAGGCGGAATGCCGGTACGTGAATCACAATAACTAAGAGCATAGTGATTCACGCCACAAAGCTCAAGGGACCCTTGGCACCCCGTGAAAGCTCGCGGTGATTGTGCCGAAATTGCGGCTCAGGGGTTTCATAGTCACCCGGCGGTGTGGTCATGATGGGTGGCAGTTATCCGGTTCTGACGAACTTGGACGACTCGCCACGATGCGGAGACACCGCATCGTTTGACGAATCCCAACGACAACGGAGGTGGAAGTCATGGCGACGACCGATCCGAAGAAACTTCGTAAGCTTGCTGCCGCACTGGGTGTGGGTTCCCTGCTCGTGATGGGAACGGCTGCATGCGACAACACCGAAGACACCGCGCCTGCCGAAGATGGCGTTGAGGCCCCCGCTGAGGAGGGCGGCATGGACGAGGGCACCCTCGAGGACGGCGCTGAAGAGTCCGGCACCGGCGACGACGCCGGCGGCTTGGAGGACACCGGCGATGATACCGGTGGACTGGAAGGCGATACCGAAGAAGACCAGTAAGGTCCGGTGAGCACACCTGCTCCAGCCGACGACGAAGCCCCCACGAAAATTTTCCGTGGGGGCTTCGTGCTGCTCAGATCAACTCCGAGTGATGGTGCTATCAGACACCCGGGGTGTCATCGCCGAGGTTGGCCTTGACGGCATCCTCGATGCGCTGACCGATGGTGGCGTCAACGTTCTTCCAGTACTGGAAGGCGTTGGAGAGCACGGGCTCCTGCACGCCGTCGAGAGCGCCGGAGACGGTCTCCACGAACTGATCGCGCTGAGCGTCGGTGAACACTTCGCGGATCAGGATGCCTGGCTGCACGAAATCTCCGTCTTCTTCGCGCAGCGTGTATGCCTCGCGGACCATCTCGCCGTCGGATTCCCAGGAGACGTCCACTGCGCCGGTCTCGTCCGACCAGGAATCGCCGAAGGAGTTCGGTGCGTAGACGCTACGGGCGCCGCTGTGGTCGTACCACATGTTGCCCTCGAAGCTGTAGGTGTGCACCTCGTTCTTCGGGCGGTTGACGGGCAGCTGCTGGAAGTTGGTGCCGATGCGGTAGCGCTGAGCGTCCGCGTATGCGAAGTTGCGGCCGAGCAGCATCTTGTCGGGGGACATGCCGATGCCGGGAACCATGTTGCCGGGGGAGAAGGCAGCCTGCTCGATCTGAGCGAAGTGGTTCTCCGGGTTGCGGTTCAGCTCCATGGTGCCGACCTTGATGCGCGGGTAGTCCTTCTTCGACCAGGTCTTGGTGAGGTCGAAGGGGTTGTAGCGGTAGGTCTTGGCTTCCTCGTACGGCATGACCTGAACGTAGAGGTCCCACTTCGGGAAGTCTCCGGCGTTGATGGTGTCGAACAGGTCGCGGCGGTGGTACTCGGCGTCTGCACCGGCCAGGCGCTCGGCCTCTTCGTTGGAAAGCACCTCCACACCCTGCTGGGAGAGGAAGTGCCACTTGACCCAGAACTTCTCGCCTGACTCGTTGACCCACATGTAGGTGTGGGAGCCGTAGCCGTTCATCTCGCGCCAGGTCTTGGGCAGGCCACGCTCGCCCATCAGGTAGGTCACCTGGTGTGCGGACTCGGGGTTCTGCGTCCAGAAGTCCCACTGCATGGTGCCGTCGCGCAGGCCGGAATCGGGCAGGCGCTTCTGTGAGCGGATGAAGTGCGGGAACTTCATGGGGTCGCGCAGGAAGAAGATGGGGGTGTTGTTGCCGACGAGGTCGAAGTTGCCCTCTTCGGTGTAGAACTTCAGGGCGAAGCCGCGCACGTCACGCCAGGTGTCGGGAGAGCCCAGCTCGCCGGCGACGGTGGAGAAGCGCAGCAGCAGGTCGGTCTCCTTGCCGGGCTGCAGGAAGTCAGCCTTGGTGTATTGGGAGACGTCCTCAGTGACCTTCAGGGTGCCGAAGGCGCCGGAACCCTTGGCGTGCGGACGGCGCTCAGGAACGTTCATTCGGTTGAAGTGAGCCAGGGTCTCGACCAAGTGGTGATCGTGCAGCACGATCGGGCCGTTAGGTCCCACGGTCAGCGAGTTGCGGTCGCTGACGGCGGGGATACCGGCCTGGGTGGTCGAACCCGTGGCGTGACGAGTGGTGTTCTCGGTCATCTCATTCTCCTTGGTTGTACGAGTGGACGGGTGGGACAGATGGAAATTGTGGGACTGCCGGCTAGCGGAGCAGTCTGTGGTCGGATCTACGGTGCGGTGGTTTCCTTGACTGCGGTGGCGTCTCGGCAATTGCTGCAGACGCCGTGGTAGACCACATCGGCAATCTGGATGCTCATGCCGTGGTCGTGCGACGGCGTAAGACAGGGGGCATGGCCGACGGCGCAGGCCACATCTTCGATGCGACCGCAGTGCACGCAGACGGCGTGGTGGTGGTTGTCATCAACGCGGGTTTCATAGCGGGCGGCCGAATCCGGAAGGTCCAGCTTGCGGGCCAGTCCCACATCAACCAAGGAGTGCAACACGATGTAGATCGACTGCACCGTCATATCGGGCAGGGTGGCGCGCACAGACTGGAGAATGTCGTCCGCGGTGGAATGTGGCAGGGTCTCGAGCGCGTTCAGCACAGCCAGGCGCTGTTTGGTGACGCGCAGACCCGTCTGGCGCAGTCGCGCGGCCCAGGTCAGGGAGGGGGCCTGGGATCCCTCAGTCGTGTGGCTGGCGTCGTGGCGCATGACACTAGTCTCCCAATTTTGAATCACTCAAAAAAGCAAGGTTAGGCTAGCCTGAGCTTGTGGCGCATGGCATGTTTTGGGCGGGGCCGTAAGGGTAGTGCAAGGCGCCGGTGGTGCGGCTAAGATGAGCGAGGAAGCCGCGACTGGCGCAGGTGGGCTACCACCGGGAAGCGGCTTCTCGTGTCGCACTGACGATTTTCAGGTGTGGCGCGCATGCTGGTGTACGAGCCGTCCGCCTGGGTTCGTATGCGTCGCCCTTCGATCAATACCGCCAGCAGGAGACTCTCATGACGGACCAGACCGCCACCATCCAGACATCCATCAACACTGCCCCCTTGTCCGAGGTTGATCCCGAGATCGCCCAGGCGATCGCCGACGAGGTGGGCCGCCAGCGCGGCACCTTGGAAATGATCGCCTCCGAGAACTTCGTGCCTCGCGCCATCCTGGAAACCCAGGGCTCGGTGCTCACCAACAAGTACGCTGAGGGTTACCCCGGTCGCCGCTACTATGGCGGCTGCGAATTCGTTGACGTCGCCGAAAATCTGGCGATCCAGCGCGCCAAGGATCTCTTCGGCGCCGAACACGCCAATGTTCAGCCCCATGCGGGAGCCCAGGCCAACGTGGCCGTGATGCAGGCGCTCATGGAGCACGGCGATACCCTGATGGGGCTGTCCCTGGCCCATGGTGGCCACCTGACCCACGGCATGAAGCTGAACTACTCGGGCAAGAATTTCCGCATCGCTGCCTATGAAGTGGACTCGGAGTCGTACCGCATTGACATGGACAAGGTACGCGAGCAGGCCGTCGCCGAGCGCCCCGACGTCATCGTGGCCGGCTGGTCCGCCTACCCGCGCCAGCTGGATTTCGAGGCGTTCCGTTCTATTGCTGACGAAGTGGGCGCGAAGCTCTGGGTCGATATGGCGCACTTTGCCGGATTGGTAGCCGCAGGGCTGCATCCGAATCCGGTGCCGTACGCCGACGTCGTCTCCTCGACGGTGCACAAGACGCTGGCCGGGCCGCGTTCCGGTTTCATTCTGACCACCGAGAATCTGAAGAAGAAGATCGACTCGGCGGTGTTCCCGGGCCAGCAGGGCGGACCGCTGATGCAGGCTATTGCTGGTAAGGCGGTCGCTTTCAAGATCGCCGGCAGCGAGGAATTCGCGCAGCGCCAGCGCAACACCTTGGCTGGTGCGCAGATTCTTGCTGAGCGCCTGACGGGTGCCGATGTGGCAGAGCATGGCGTCTCCGTGCTGACCGGTGGCACCGACGTGCACCTGGTGCTCGTGGACTTGCGCCATTCCGAGCTGGATGGGCGTCAGGCTGAAGACCTGCTGCACCAGGTGGGTATCACCGTGAACCGCAATGCTGTGCCGTGGGACCCGCGTCCGCCGATGACCACCTCTGGTCTGCGTATCGGCACTCCGGCCCTGGCCACCCGTGGCTTCGGCGATGCTGAGTTCACCGAAGTGGCCGACATTATTGCCACCGCGCTCAAGCCGTCCCCTGATGTGGAGGCACTGAGGGCACGTGTGGCCAAGCTGGCTGACGATTTCCCGTTGTACGAAGGCCTCGAAACCTGGTGACAGCAGCCCATTGACTCACTAAAGTCATAGTGAGTCAGTTGGTGTTTACGATACAGAAGGATGGGGCGTTCAGATGACCGCACAGAAACTCGATGGCCGCGCCACGGCGGCGTCCATCAAGGAAGAGCTCGCCGCACGCGTCGCCCGGCTCAAGGAGCAGGGGGTCACCCCGGGGCTGGGAACTGTCCTGGTCGGAGCGGACCCCGGTTCGCAGTCCTATGTGGCGGGTAAGCACCGGGACTGCGCCGAGGTGGGCCTCGAGTCCATCCAGCGCGAGCTCCCGGAGAGCACGACGCAGGACGAGTTGCTGGCCGTGTTGAAGGAGCTCAACGAGGATCCGCGCTGCACCGGTTACATCGTGCAACTGCCCTTGCCGAAGCATATCGACACCGACGTCATCCTCGAGGCGATCGACCCGGACAAGGATGCGGATGGCCTGCACCCGATGAACCTGGGCCGCCTGGTGGCCTCCACCTCCGGTGAGCTTGACTCTCCGCTGCCCTGCACCCCCAAGGGCTGTGTGGAACTGCTGCGCCACTACGGCATCGAGCTGGCTGGCAAGAACGTGCTGGTCATCGGCCGCGGCGTGACCATCGGCCGCCCGGCTGGTCTCGTGCTGACCCGCAAGGATGTCAACGCCACGGTGACCCTGGCCCACACCGGCACCGTTGACGTGCAGGAGCACATCCGTCGTGCCGACGTGATCATCGCGGCGGCTGGAGTGGCGCACATGGTCAAGTCCGAGGACGTCAAGGACGGCGTTATCGTGCTTGACGTAGGTGTCTCGCGCCGCGAAGACCCGGAGACCGGCAAAGCCAAGATCGTCGGCGACGTCGATCCCGCCGTGGCGGAGAAGGCATCGTGGATGGCTCCGAACCCGGGAGGCGTCGGTCCCATGACTCGCGTCATGCTGGTCGCCAACGTGGTCGAAGCCGCCGAACGACAAGCTGCAGACGCCGCCCGCTGATGCGCATTCGGCAGTGCCCCGGACCCACTTCATGGCAGGTCCGGGGCACTGCTGTATTCGCCCGTCGATTGTTTCTGTGACCTCGGTCTCGCTACGATGAGTCGGTGCAGCCCTTCACCGATGCGGTCATTTCCGCTCAGCAACTCACCAAGTGCTACGACGACTTCACCGCGGTCGACGCCATCAATTTTCACGTTGAACCCGGAGAAGCGTTTGGGCTGCTAGGCCCTAACGGGGCGGGTAAATCCACCACCATGCGAATGATCGGCGGTGTTTCACAGCGCACCTCCGGTACCCTGCAGATCCTGGGGCTGGATCCCGAACAGCACGGTCCCCAGGTGCGGGCCCAGCTCGGGGTGGTTCCCCAGGAGGATAACCTCGATCTCGAGCTCACGGTGCGCGACAACCTTATTGTCTACGGGCGGTACTTCGGGCTGCCCTTCTCCTACCTGCGCCCGAAATCCCAGGAGCTGCTGGAATTCGCCCAGCTCACCGAGAAGGCCGATGCCCGGGTCGAGGACCTCTCCGGGGGTATGAAGCGCCGGCTGGTGATCGCTCGGGGGCTGATCAACCAACCGCAGATTTTCATGCTCGACGAACCCACCACGGGGCTCGACCCTCAGGCCCGGCATGTGCTGTGGGACCGGCTGTTTCGCCTCAAGGAGGCTGGCACCACCCTGGTGCTGACGACGCACTATATGGACGAAGCCGAGCAGCTCTGCGACCGGTTGATCGTCGTCGACCAGGGACGGATTATGGCCGAAGGGTCTCCGGCCCAGCTGATCCGCGAGCATTCCACCCGCGAAGTGTTGGAACTGCGGTACGGCTCAGACCGCAACGCCGTCGTGGCAGCCGAGCTCGAGGCTTCCGAAGACGTGGGTGCCGTGGCTGAGCGGGTGGAAGTACTTCCGGACCGCATCCTGCTCTACGCCCCCGACGGCGAGCACGCGCTTTCTACGGTGGCCAACGCGGGGTGGACGCCGCGCTCCTCGCTGGTGCGACGGTCTTCGCTGGAGGACGTGTTCCTGCACTTGACGGGACGGTCGCTCATTGACTGAGCAGACACGTCTCTCCGACGCCGCCACGCTGCCCACTCTCGCCCCGGCCCGCGAGCACCGGGTGCCTTCGGCGTGGCGGTCGGTCTGGTCGTACGCGGAGCATTTCCTGCGCAATCTGCGCCGCTACGGGACGGTCGTCGTCGTGGAGGCGGTGGGCGAACCCTTGATTTATCTCATGGCCATGGGGTTGGGGCTGGGTTCGTTGATCGGCGGCGGCGAAGCCAGCATCGGGGGAGTGGACTACGTCGCCTTCCTGGCGCCCGCCCTGCTCGCCGCCAGCATCCTGACCTCCGGCAGTCCGGAATTCACCTATCCGATCATGGGCGGATTCTCCTGGCACAAGACGTTCTATGCGGCCCAGGCGACCGTGCTGCGTCCCTGGCATATTGCGGCCGGGCACATTCTGGGCGTGACGATCCGGTTCCTGGTGCAGGCCACGCTGTTCCTGGTGATGATGCTGCCCTTCGGCGTGGTCAGCTCGCCTTGGGCCTGGGTGCAGATCTTCACGGCGACGGCGGGCGGGCTGGCCATCGGCCTACCGCTGATGGCCTACGCTGCCAGTCTGCGCCGCGATGCCGGCCAGTTCGCCATGGTCCAGCGGTTCATCATCATGCCCATGTTCTTGTTCTCCGGCACGTTCTACGCGTTGAACACCTTGCCCCTGGCGCTGCAGTGGATCGGCTGGATCTCCCCTCAGTGGCACGCCGCCCAGCTCGGTCGCATCCTGACCTATGGGATGGACAATCCCGCCTGGCTTACCGGCGTGCACGTGGCGTATCTGCTCGCACTCTGCGCGGTCGGCTGGATCGCCGTGGCGCGCGTCTTCGAGCGCCGGCTGGGTGGGCGCGACCTCGTGACCGTCTCGAGGCGTGAGCTGACGAAGCGCTCGAGAGTGGCACAGCGCAACGCCCAGCGGGATTTTTCCGGTCCCGTGCCGCCGATGCCGAGCATCGAGGTGCGGCAGGGTGCATTCGCGGGAATGTATGCGGGCAACATCCGTGCCGTGATGGAACGTGGATTCCGTGCGCTGAAGACCAATAATTGGGGCATCTTTATCTCCGGCTTCTTTGAGCCGGTGCTCTACCTGCTCTCCCTCGGGTTGGGTCTCGGGGCTCTGGTGGGTGTGGTGGAGGGACCCGCCGGACCGATGGAGTACGGTGCCTTCATCGCACCCGCGCTGCTGGCCGTGTCCGCCATGAATGGTGCGATTTACGATTCGACGTGGAACGTCTTCTTCAAGCTGCGCCACGCCAAGCTCTACCGCACCATGCTGACGACGTCGGTGGGTCCCCTCGATGTGGCCATGGGTGAGATTGGGATGGCGTTGCTGCGCGGTGGAATCTACTCGACCGGGTTCATGCTGGTGATGGCGGTGCTGGGGTACCTCACGAGTTGGTGGTCGCTACTGCTCGTGCCGGCCGCACTGTTGGTGGCTTTTGCCTTCGCGTCCCTGGGGATGGCTATTACCAGCTACATGCGCACCTTCCAGCAGATGGATTGGATCTGGGTGGTGATGATGCCGATGTTCCTGTTCTCGGCCACTTTCTTCCCGCTGAGCGTCTACCCGCCGGTGATTCAGGGAATCATTCAGGCCTTGCCGCTGTGGCATGCCGTCGAGCTGATGCGGCAGCTGTCTGTCGGGGCGTTCAGTGGAGTGACCTTCATCCATCTGGGCTATTTCGTGGTGATGATCACCGTGGGCATCTGGTTCACTACGCATCGCCTGCGGGCGCTGTTCTTGCGCTGACAGCATCGGTGCCCGTTACATTGTTCGTCAAGCTGTAGCCGGGGTCTTCGTCTCGTAGAAGGCCCCGGCCTTGACCATCGCGAAGAGCACGTTGAGCCGGCGACGAGCTAGACACATCACTGCAGCGTTATGACGTTTCCCTTCGGCTCTTTTCCGGTCGTAGTATGCCTTCGATACCGGTTCATGACACGACGCCACCCACGCCGAGTAGAACAACGCGTTCTTCAACCGCTTATTACCCGCCCGCGAGGGAAACTCTCCCCGTATCGAGGTACCCGACCGCCGAGTCACCGGGGCAATACCCGCATACGCGGCCAGATGCCCAGCAGTCCTAAACGCGGAGAAATCACCAGCCGCTAAGAGGATCTGGGACGCGGTCTTAACGCCGACTCCCGGCATGGACGTTAAGACCTGAAGAAGAGGGAGCGAATCAGCCAGTGCGGCGGCCTCTGCCTCGATCTCAGCCCGTTCATTCTTCAGCGCCTTGATCCGTGCCGCATGGCGAGGAACTACCGACTCCGAGGCTACACTCCCGGGTACTGTTACGGTCTGCTCAGCCAGGGCATCGAAGATCGCATCAATCAGTGCCGAGGGATCTTTGCGGGTGTGGTTGCGTGCCCACCGCTTTACCCCAGACTTCCCCGCTGCTCGCAGTCCGGCTGGTCCCCGATACCGGATCAAGAGGTCCAACACGATGCTCCTGGTCAACACTGTGCCCTTGAAGACGCGCTCCAGTGCTGGATGGATCTGGAGCAACAAGGACCGAAGCCGGTTAATCGCCCTGGTGGTGTCATGGGCCAGGTCCTCATCCGTGCCAGCCAACACCTTGAGATTCGCCAAGACGTCGGACTCCCGATCCACAGACCGTAGCGTGTGCGGCATCGTCCTGGCCGTGTCAGCGATGATGAACGCATCCCGGGCATCCGTCTTCGCCTGACCCGGATACAAATCCGCAGCCTTCCGCATCGCTAGCCCCGGAAGGTAAGCGATATCGGCTCCACAATCCCTGGCGACCGCGACCGGAAGCGCACCAATCGTGTTCGGCTGATCAACAATCACCAGCACCCGGCCGTACTCGTGCTGCAAAGTCGTGATCACGTCCCGAAGTGTTGTTTCATCTTGCGAGAGCTCGTGGTCGAAGACCCGCTCACCTGCCAGATTGAGCCCGCAACCGTGATGACTGGTCTTGCCGACGTCGAGTCCGAGCCAGATGTCGTATTCGGTATTCATGACAGTCCTCCTCGACCATCCCCAAAGTGGTCGTTGGTTGTCATGACACCCGATGCTGGCACCCACGTTACGGAGAGACCTCAACAGTATTGGGCCGAGCCCCTATCAGCAGTCAACGCGCGTCCTGGATTCCTGGCGGCAACACCCCCGGATCATCAATGACAGGGCAAATCAGCCATACCAGGACCAGCGACCAGGCCCCGTGCGGGACCTACGAATAAATATAGGGGCACCCCCCGTCGTGGGTGGGGCACCGAGGTTGCTCGTTGCTGGTCGTTGGCGAAGTCGAGCTACTTAGACTCCGGTGTGCTGCCGGTGCTGGTCGGCGCCGGACGGATCTCCGTGGGAATCCGAGGCGGTCACGGTGCGAGCGGGCTCGAACACGGTCATCCCGGTGGCCTGCTCTTCCTCGTTCTTGATGGACATATCGATGCCCTTACGATCGCGCACCAGCAACACCGCCACGAGGCCGAGGAGTACCATCACGCACAGGTAGATCGAGATCGCCATCGAGCTTCCGGTGGCGTCGAGCAGCGCCTGGGCGATGGTGGGGGCGAACGCGCCGCCGATCACTGCGCCGAGGGCATAGGAGATCGAGACCCCGGAGAATCGCACCGAGGCCGGGAACAGCTCGGAGTAGAGGGCGGCCTGGGGGCCGTAGGTGAGGCCGGTGCCGATGCAAACCAAGAGCAATGCCAGGTACACCATGGCCAAGGAGCCCGTGTTGATCAGGATGAACAGCAAGAACACGGAGGGGATCAGCCAGATGTAGCCGATGATGTAGGTGCGGCGGCGACCGATTTTATCCGAAAGAGGACCGGAGGCTAGCGTCGAGAGGAACCAGATCGCTGAGGCGAAGCTCATGGCAACCAGGATCTCGGTGCGGTCGAATCCGATGGTGTCGGTGGTGGCGTATGCGGGGAGGAAGCCACCGGTCGACATGTAGCCAACGGCGTTGTTGCCGGAGAAGATGAAGGCGGCGATGATAACGAGGTACCAGTAGCGACGGAACAGGTCGACGATCGGGACCTTCGCCTGTTCTTTCTTCTCGGCCATTTCCTGGAAAACGGGTGACTCGTCGACGGCGATGCGCACGACGTAGCCGACCACGATTAGCACGATCGACAGCAGGAACGGCACACGCCAGCCCCACTCCAGGAAGGCGTCGCCCGGGGCGATGACGCCGGTCATCAGAGCGGTGATGCCGGTAGCCATCAGCATGCCCAACGGCACGCCCAACTGCGGCACGCAGCCAGCCAGCCCACGGCGCTTGGCCGGAGCGTGTTCCACGGCCATCAGTACCGCCCCGCCCCACTCGCCACCGGCGGAGATACCCTGGACGATGCGCAGGACGAGCAACAGGATCGGGGCCACGATCCCCAGCGTCTCGTAGGTCGGCAGTAGGCCGATCAACGTCGTGGCGACGCCCATCCCGATCAAGGTGACCATCAGAATGAAACGGCGGCCCAGCTTGTCGCCGTAATGTCCGGCCAGGAAAGCGCCCAGCGGTCGGAACAGGAAAGAGATACCGACCGAGGCGAAGGAGATCAATAGTCCGATCGACGGGCCGGCCGGTTCGAAGAACAACTGCGCGAAGACCAAGCCGGCCATCGTTGCGTAGATGAAGAAGTCGTACCACTCGATGGTGGTGCCGATCAGGGTGGCGGCCGCCACGCGCTTCTGGTTGGAAGATCTGCTGTATTGGGAAGTTTCGACGGACATACGGTCCCCTTCGGGTCGAAGGTCGGATAGATCGCGCGGCTGCACGATGTTCGTGTTTGCCTTCCATTGTGTGCTGACTCACACCACGCGTAAACTGGTATTTAGATACAAGGCGGATTCAACCGGTCGATGCAACACCGGGTTGGTGAAGCGATTGTAGCTGCTCGGTGAATACCTCTGCCGGGGTTCTCCAGCCGAGGACCTTGCGGGGCCGGTTGTTGAGCGCGAGGGCCACCGCCTCGAGATCTTCGGCCGACCACCGCGACAGGTCAGTACCCTTCGGGAAGTACTGCCGCAGCAGACCATTGGTATTCTCGTTCGTCGGTCGCTGCCAAGGCGAGTGCGGGTCCGCGAAGAACACCTTCGTACCGGTATTGAGAGTGAACTGCGCGTGCCCGGAGAGCTCTTTCCCGCGATCCCAGGTCAGCGTTTTACGTAGCTGAATCGGCAGGGCCGTGATCGATGAAGCCAGCGCTGCGTTCATCGCGACAGCGCCATATCCTCCGAGCGCCGCCCCGTTCTTCACGGCTGGCGTCTTACCCCATCCCTCCAGCCGGGGCAGGTGTACCAGTAGCGTGGAGCGGCTGGAGCGTTCGATGAGCGTGCCGATCGCGGACCGGCCTGTGCCGATGATCAGATCGCCCTCCCAGTGCCCCGGAACTGCGCGATCATCGGCCTCTGCCGGCCGTTCGGAGAGCACGACGTCCTCGGTAACATGCCCCTGCGGCTTGTTCCGTGAACGCTGCCTGGGTTGGCGTAGTGCCCGCCCGGTGCGCAGACACGCGACCAACTCCCGCTTAAGCGCGCCACGGCCCTCGATGAACAGTGACTGATAGATCGCCTCATGACTGATACGCATGGACCCATCATCGGGGAAATCGATCTTCAACCGGTGAGAGATCTGCTCAGGACTCCAGGCTAGCGACCATCGCCGGTCAGCCCGATGCGGTTTGTTCAGCCCCTTCCACGCAGGCGGTGTCGGCCCGACAACGATGCTACCGTCGGGCCGGCGGACGGTCCCGGCGAGTCGTTCCTGCACGTACTCACGCAACTGACCATTGGTGACGAGTTTCGAGGCCTTCGGTCGCCTCGCAGTTTGCTGCGCCTTCCACTGCGCCACTAACGCCCGATACTCCTGTTTCCCGCTCCGCGTCGCGGCGTTGCGGCGCAGCTCTCGGGAGATCGTGCCAGGGTCACGCCCCAGCTCGCGGCCGATCTCCCGCACGCCTTTACCTTTGGCGCGCATCAGCGCGATCTCCTCACGTTCCTCGAACGAGAGATACCGGCCCGACGGCGCCTCCAAACTCAACGGTGTCATACCGCCAGCGTGGCGAAACCAGCGGCTCCCGACTGGCACGGACACGCCCACTTTCAGCGCCGCTTCAGCTGACGTGATGCCCGTCGCGATCAGACGCCAGAACTGCCGCTGCACCGCCCGCGAGGGCTCAGGCCGCCCAGGCGAGCGCATCGGCGGCCGCAACGCCCTGTCCGCACGCTACTGGCGTCGAGCCCCGTCCGGAACCTCGCTCGTCTTCGCAGACCAAAACTTCGTCGTCACTGCTGAACACCTCCAGGATCACGAGGTGTTGCGACAACCAGTTGAATCCGCCCAACTAATCACGGTTTTAATGAGGTGTTCGTGCCACGATTCACGCTACGGCAGATGGAGGCACTGCTGTCGATCGCCGAAACGGGATCCATTGCCCAGGCCGCACGTGAACTGGGGCTGTCCGCATCGGCGGTGACCGGGGCCCTCAACGAACTCGAGCGTGCCCTCGATTCCACGCTCACGGTGCGACGCAAGGCGCACGGGGTGACACTGACGCCGACCGGGATTCACGTGGTGGAAGAAGCTCGCACTCTGCTGTCCCTGTCCGAGGAGATCGAACATTCCACGCGCGGCTCCGAGGGAGAGGTGCGCGGGCGACTGTCGATGGGTTCCTATGTCTCGCTGGGTCCGACCGTGCTGACGCCACTGCTGGCTGAAGTGGCCCGACAGCATCCGGGGATCGAAGTCGATTTCGCCACCGGATCCCAGGAACAGGTGTGTCAGCGTGTGCTCTCCGGGGATGTGGATCTCGCCGTCGCCTATGACCTGAATCTTCCGGCCGGACTGCGAACGATTCCGCTGGCTAGATTCACCCCGCACGCTGTGCTGCCTGCTGATCATCCGCTCACCGGGCAGGCGACGGTGTCGCTGCGCCAGCTGGCCTCCGAGCCGATGATCCTGCTCGATATCTCACCGAGCCGCGAGAACACCTTCCTGCTGTTCACCGCGGAAGGACTCACCCCTACGGTGGCTTATCGCACGACTGACTTTGAGGTAAGCCGGTCCATGGTGGGGGCCGGACTGGGATACGCCATCCTGACTCAGCGGCCTTCCGGCGATCATACTTACACAGGCCAGCCGTTGGAGATCCGCCGACTCCACCCGCGCGTGCGCAGCTTGGACGTGGTGCTGGTCTGCAATGCCCGCACCCGTCTGTCCCGGCCGGCCGCGGTGATGATGGAGATCGCCAGGGCGCTGCCGTCGAACGCCTTGCATCCCTCGGACCCGTGATCAGCCCTGGGCGGAGCGACGGTGCGGAATTCGTTCCCGATCCCCCTGATGGGAGATAATGAACCCTATGCAGTCTGTGGAATCGTCCTCACCCGCTTCGCCCGCCTCCCGCGCCGCCGCTGGCCTGGGCTCCAAGATCACCTTCGCGGTGATGATCACCGTGCTGTTGGTTGCCATTGTCTTCGCCGCGAACCAGAACGACGTCATCGGCTGGCTCGTCGTCGCGGTCTCCGCTGGTTGGCTCATCCTGGCCACCGTGGTGGTGCTTTTCGTGCGCCGCGGTGCCCGCGCGGTGAACAACCAGGTCAAGAACGCGCAGGCGACTTTCGCGGCACAGCACGCTCAGCGCGCTGGATCCACGACGACGGCATCGGAGCCTCAGGGCGATCCCATGCGCGATTCCAAGCTCGACCACTCCTTCAAGATCGTCGAAGTGCAGACGCGCGTGGTCACCGAGGAACTGAACAAGGGTGCCGACGCCGACCAGGCCATGATCGGGCGCGCGCTCGAGACCATTGCGATGACCTCGTCCAATGCCCGCGACATGATCAACCCGCAGCGTGGACAGAACAGCACCAAGGACGGCGAAGATCCGATCTCCGGTGATGTGATCAACTGAGCCGACCCGGGGCGACTGACACACCGCCGGAGCCCCGATCGTGAACCACGTATGCTGTCAGGGTGAGTGAACCGACACAGACTGAGACCCCTGTAGAGCCCGTGATCCACGCCAACGCCCACGACCCCAAGGCCGCCGGTGCGATTCGCATCGCCACGGTCAACGTCAACGGCATCCGTGCTTCGCACCGCAAAGGCATGACCACCTGGTTCGCCGGCCGTGGCGTCGACCTCATCACCCTGCAGGAGGTGCGAGCCCCTGCCGACATCACCCGTACGCTGGTCGACGAGATCACCGGTGAGGAATGGGGCGAGGCACACCTGCACGACGCCGTGGCCGCTGCGAAGGGCCGTGCCGGGGTGGCGATTGCCTCGCGTTTCCCGCTGCTGGACACGCGCGCCCACCTCAACGACGTCGACGCCTACTTCAACGAGGCAGGCCGTTGGGTCGAGGCTGACGTCGCGACCCCTGACGGCAAGACCCTCACCGTCGTCTCGGCCTATGTGCATTCCGGAGAGGCCGATACTCCGAAGCAGGTGGACAAGTACCGTTTCCTCGACGAGATGATCCGTCGCCTCGGCGAGCTGCGCGACTCCGGCAACCACGTGCTGGTCACCGGTGACTTGAACGTGGGGCATACCCAGAACGACATCAAGAACTGGAAGGGCAACGTCAAGAAGTCGGGCTTCCTTCCCGAGGAGCGTGCCTACTTCGATCGCTTCTTCGGCGAGGAGCTGGGCTACGTCGACGTCGCCCGATCGCTGGCCGGAGACGTGCCTGGCCCCTACACCTGGTGGTCGATGCGCGGGCAAGCTTTCGACAACGACACCGGGTGGCGCATCGATTATCAAATGGCCACCTCAGAACTGGCATCGAAAGCCACGAAGTCTGTGGTGGATCGGGCCCCGAGCTGGGGCACACGCTTCTCCGATCACGCCCCACTGGTCGTCGACTACCAGTTCTGATTACGCACTGCCGCCACCCTTTTTCTCTTCCGCGAAAGACATCATGACCGACAACTCCACTACCTCTCAGCGTCTCAGCCCCGCCGACGTGCTGGCCACCGACCTGTCTTCCACCGCGCATCTGACGGGCGTTTCCGACCGGCACCGCGTACTCTCCGGGATGCAGCCTTCTGCCGATTCCCTCCACCTGGGCAACTATCTGGGAGCCTTGATCAACTGGGTCAAGGTTCAGGATGATTTCGACGCCTACTACTTCATCCCCGATCTGCACGCCATCACGGTGCCGCAGGACCCCGAGTCGGTGGCACAGCGCACCCGGGTTGCGGCGGCACAGTTCATCGCCGCGGGCATCGACCCTGAACGTTCCACGCTGTTCGTGCAGTCCCAGGTTCCGGAGCATGCTCAGCTCGCCTGGGTGCTCACCTGCATGACGGGAATGGGCGAGGCCATGCGGATGACGCAGTTCAAAGACAAATCTGCCAAGCAGGGAGCCGATTCCGCCGGGGTGGGCTTGCTCGCTTACCCGATGCTGATGGCGGCCGATATTCTGCTGTATCAGCCGCAGGGCGTGCCGGTCGGTGATGATCAGCGTCAGCATGTGGAGCTCACCCGGAACTTGGCACAGCGTTTCAACTCCCGTTACGGCGAAACCTTCGTGGTGCCCGTCGGTTTCTACCCGGAGACGGGAGCGCGCATCTATGACCTGCAGAACCCGACAGCGAAGATGTCGAAGTCGGCAGAATCACCGAACGGGCTGATCAATATTCTGGATGAGCCCAAGGTCATCGCCAAGCGTATTAAGTCGGCGGTGACTGACACGGGCACCGAGATCGTCTTCGACAAGGAGAACAAGCCCGGGGTCTCGAACCTGCTGTCGATCTTCTCCGCGCTGACCGGGACCGCGATCGAACAGCTCGAGCAGGACTATCAGGGCAAGATGTACGGCCACCTCAAGGTCGATCTCGCCGAGGCGGCCACTGCAGCACTGGAACCGGTGCGGACCCGGGCCCTCGCCCTGCTGGATGACCCGGCGGAATTGGATCGTCTCCTGGCCCGAGGCGCCGCCAAGGCCCGTGCCGTCGCCGCACCCGTGCTTGCCGACGTGTACTCCAAGGTGGGATTCATGCCACCCGCCGCGGCGTCCTGAACCAGTGATATGACAGTGTCATGGTCGGACGTGCAGATCGTCATGGGTCGACCGTGACACAATCTCCACCTCAGGGTGGATGTGTCTCCGCCGCTGGGCTGGCATGCTGAGTAGGTAGTGTTCCCATGTTGTCCAGGAGAGAGCAACCATCATGTCCCATGTGGCGCCCACTCCGGTCGACGGTTCGTCGCCGTCGACCGACCCCTTGGTCGAGACCGAGAATCTCATCAAGATCTACGGAAGCGGCCAATCGCGTTTTGACGCGCTCAAGGGCCTAACCTTTCAGATCCACCGCGGAGAATCCGTAGCGATCGTAGGGAAGTCCGGTTCCGGAAAGTCCACGCTGATGCACCTGTTGGCATTGCTAGACCGTCCGACCGAGGGCGTCGTGGCCATGAACGGGCGTCCCGTGTCGAATCTGAAGCCCAAAGAGATCTCCCAGGTGCGCAACGCGGACTTCGGTTTCGTCTTCCAACAGTTCTTCCTCAACTCTAATCAGACGGTGCTGGAGAACGTGATCCTGCCGCTGAAGATCGCCGGAGTGCCCGCTGCTGAGCGCAAGCGCCGCGGCATGGAGGTCCTGGAACAGCTGGACATGGCTGATAAGGCCAAGAACAAGGCCACGGACCTCTCTGGCGGGCAGAAGCAGCGCGTGTGCATCGCCCGTGCGCTGGTGAACAACCCGTCCGTGCTGTTCGCGGATGAGCCTACCGGCAACCTCGACTCGGCCACCTCCGAGATCGTTGAGAACATCCTCTTCGGCCTGCACCGCGACCAGGGCATCACCCTGGTGGTCGTGACCCACGATGATGACCTGGCCACCAAGTGCCAGCGCCAGCTGATCATGCAGGACGGCGAGATCGTCGAGGAACGCACCACCCCCGTCTCCACGGGACCCGACACCGGCCGCCACGCCATCATCGAGGAGGGACAGCGGTGAAAAGCAAAGACGTTATCACCTCAGCCCTGGGGAACACGATGCGCTCCAAGCTGCGCACCTTCCTCACCGTCATCGCCATTGTGGTTGGTGCCTTCACCCTGACCCTGACCTCCGGACTGGGTGCCGGTATCAACAAGTACGTCGACCAGATCGTGGAAGGCGTGGGCGATTCCGACCAGATCTATGTGATGTCTGCCCAACAGCAGAATGATCCCATGGCCGGTTCGGGCGAACCCGTCGAGTACGACGAATCCGTCCAGTCGGGCCCAGGCAACGAATTCGGCATGACCGCTCTCACCGACGACGACATCGAGGCCATCGGCGAGATCGATAACATCACCGAGGTCAATCCCATGGTCTTTGTGATGGCCGACTACCTCGAAGTGCCCGAGGGTACGAAGTACACGGTCGACCAGCTGGGCTTCCCTTCGGACATCAACGGCATGGAGTTGCTGGCCGGTGAGACACCGGACCCCCGTCAGCTCGAGGTCATCATCCCGTCGACCTGGCTCACCACGTTCGGTATCGACAATGAAGACAATGCCGAGGAGGCACTCGGGGAGACAGTGACATTCGGGCTGAAGGACATGGCCCAGCAGGAACAGACGGTTGAAGCCGAGGTCGTCGGCGTCTCCGAGCAGATGCTCTCCGGCGTCGGTGGAAATCCGACTCCCTCTCAGGCGCTGAACGATGAGCTCTATGACGTTCAGAATTCGGGTCTCGATGTGGACGTTCCGGAGAGCTACATCCAGGCGATTGCCGTGGTGGATGATATCGATGCCAACATCGACCAGGTCAAGGCTGACCTCTTGGCCGAGGAGTACCTCGGTATGACGGTAGAAGACCAGCTGGGCATGATCCAGGGGATCATCAACACAGTGACTTGGGTGCTCAACGGCTTCGCGCTGATCGCACTGGTCGCCGCCTCCTTCGGTATCGTGAACACCCTGCTGATGTCGGTGCAGGAACGAACCCGCGAGATCGGCCTGATGAAGGCTCTGGGCATGTCCAACGGGAAGGTCTTCGGGCTCTTCTCCATGGAAGCCGTGCTGATCGGTGTGATGGGCTCGCTCATCGGTGTGGGACTCGGCGTGATTGTCGGTGTCGGCGGAAACGCCGCCCTCGTCAACGGTCCGCTCTCGGGGGTTGCAGGGCTGACGCTCTTTGCCATCGAACCGGTGCAGTTACTGCTCATCGTGGCGCTGATCATCGCGATCGCGTTCGTCGCCGGAACCCTGCCCGCCCGACGGGCATCCAAGAAGGATCCCATCGAGGCCTTGCGCTACGAATGACCCATAGGGATACACTCACAATCGCCCGATAATTAGAGGAGACACGCACATGTCGAATGACTACCCGCAGCCCCCGCAACAGGACCCGAATGCTCAGCACGGTGCTCAGCAGCCGGGCACCAAATACAACACGGCGGCCTACCAGCCCGCTGGCCAGTACGGTGCACCCCTGCAGCGTCCCCGGGCCCTGGACACCCTGCGCAATCTGACCCTGATCTCTGCGGGGCTCTACCTCGTCTCGACGATCATCAGCGTGTTCACCAGCCTCGATGAGGACCTCATCGCAGAACAGCTCCGCTCCACCGGAATGCTGACGGAGACCCAGATCGAAGAGAGTATAGAATTCGGCCTCATTTCGGGACTCGTCACAGTACTGGCCACCGGACTCATCGCGCTGATCCTCTACGTGGTGGTCATCATTGGTGTGAGCAAGGCGAAGAACTGGGCCCGCATCCTGGGTATCGTCCTGGCCATCATCGGACTGCTCTTCACCGTCGGCGGTACGCTCATGGGCGGAATCGGTGCCGCGTTTGCTTCCCCGCTGATGATCGCTTCGACCGTGGTCCTGATTCTCTGGATCGTGGTCAGCGTGCTGTGGCTGATCAAGGCCTTCAGCGCCCCGGTGCGCGAGTACTTCGCCGCACCGCCCCAGGCTCGCGCCTGATCGCGAGCTGACGGTCAGTATTGCACTGACCCGGCAACTGCGAGCCCCGCCCGGATCGACGACTGCCCGGGCGGGGCTCGTTGCTATCCTGGACACCACACCACCCGCACAGCGCATCGCGGCCGCCGCCCGATGCAGAAACAAGGGAGCACAGTGAGCGATACCAACACCAAGACCACCTGGATGCGGCGATACACCACGGACCCGGAACGGATCGAGGAATTCATCGACTTCCTCACCTCGAGAGTCATTCCCGTCCGGGAGTCTCGCGGTTTCATCATCGAGCAGGGATGGGTCAACCCCGAAGGCACCCAGCTGACCTGGTTCGTCAGCTACGAGGGGTCACCGGAGGACTTCGCGGCCGCCGAGAAGGCGTGGGAGGAGTCCGAGGACCGCGCGCAGGTCTTTGCCGACGCTCCCGCCTATGTCACGGCCAAAGACCTGCAGCAGGCGCGTCAGATCTTCTAGAGCGCATATAGGCACCAAAAGAGCACCTTCAACGTCTGGAGACGCGACAGGGGCCTTGTTCCGGAATCAATCCGGAACAAGGCCCCTGTCAGCTTAAGGCTGTTGCGGTGATCAGAAGGCGCGTGCCAGCACGGCCTGCTTGACTTCGGCGATCGCCTTGGTCACCTGGATGCCACGGGGGCATGCCTCGGTGCAGTTGAAGGTCGTGCGGCAGCGCCACACGCCTTCCTTGTCGTTGAGGATCTCCAGGCGCAGGTCGCCGGCATCGTCACGCGAATCGAAGATGAAACGGTGAGCGTTGACGATGGCGGCCGGACCGAAGTACTGCCCGTCGGTCCAGAACACCGGGCACGAGGAGGTGCAGGCGGCGCACAGGATGCACTTGGTGGTGTCGTCGTAGCGCTCACGGTCCTCAGCGGACTGGTAGCGTTCCTTGGTTGGCTCGTGACCATTGGACACCAGGAAGGGCATGATCTCGCGGTAGGACTGGAAGAAGGGCTCCATGTCCACGATCAGGTCCTTCTCCACGGGCAGACCCTTGATCGGCTCGACGGTGATGGGCTTGGACAGGTCCAGGTCCTTCAGCAGCGTCTTGCAGGCCAGGCGGTTACGACCGTTAATACGCATGGCGTCGGAGCCGCAGATACCGTGGGCGCAGGAGCGGCGGAACGACAGGGTGCCGTCGTGCTCCCACTTGATCTTGTGCAGGGCGTCCAGCACACGGTCGGTGCCGTACATGGTGAGCTCCCAAGTGTCCCAGTAGGACTCCTCGGAGGACTCGGGCAGGTAACGGCGTACCTGAACGGTGACGGTGAAGCTAGGAACTTCACCGGCGCCGCCGACCTCGTTGCCCAGGTCGATCTTGGACGCCGGCTCGGCTGGTTCGGCATAGGTGGCAGTCATTAGTACTTACGCTCCATCGGCTCGTAGCGGGTCATGATGACAGGCTTGGTTTCGAATCGGATTCCCTTGACACCTTCCATCTCCGCGTTCTCATCGCGATAGATCATGGTGTGTTTCATGAAGTTCTCGTCATCGCGGTCCGGGTAGTCCTCGCGGTAGTGACCACCGCGGGATTCCTTGCGGCCCAGGGCGGCCAGCGTCATCGCCTCGGCGATGTCGAGCAGGTAGCCCAACTCCAGGCCCTCGAGCAGGTCGAGGTTGAAGCGCTTCCCCTTATCCTGGACGGCGACATTCTTGTACCGCTCGCGCAGGGACTCGATCTCTTTGAGAGCGCGGCGGATGGACTCCTCGGTCCGGAACACCTGCATGTCGGCGTCCATGACTTCCTGCAGGCGGGCGCGCAGGTCAGCGATCTTCTCGTTGCCGCTGGCGTCGCGCAGGTTCTCGATCTCCGAGATGATGAAGTTCTCACCGTTCTCCGGCAGCTCCACGAAGTCAGCATCCTTGGCGTATTCCGCCGAGTAGATGCCGGCGCGGCGGCCGAACACGTTGATGTCGAGCAGAGAGTTGGTACCGAGACGGTTGGAACCGTGCACGGACACGCAGGCCACCTCTCCCGCGGCGTACAGGCCCGGGACGACGGTGTCGTTGTCCTGGAGGACTTCACCCTTGATATTGGTGGGGATACCGCCCATGAAGTAGTGGCAGGTCGGGAAGACCGGCACCGGCTCCGTGTACGGCTCCACGCCCAGGTAGGTGCGGGCGAACTCGGTGATGTCCGGGAGCTTGGCGTCGATGTGCGCCGGTTCCAGGTGCGTCAGGTCGAGCAGCACGTAGTCCTTGTTCGGGCCACAACCACGGCCCTGTCGGACTTCCTCCGCCATGGAACGGGCCACGATGTCACGCGGGGCCAAGTCCTTAATGGTGGGGGCGTAACGCTCCATGAAACGCTCACCCTCCGAGTTACGTAGAATGCCACCTTCACCACGGGCGGCCTCGGAAAGGAGGATGCCCAGTCCGGCCAGGCCGGTCGGGTGGAACTGCACGAACTCCATGTCCTCCAGCGGCAGGCCCGCACGGTAGGCGATGGCCATGCCGTCACCGGTGAGGGTGTGGGCGTTGGAGGTGGTCTTGTACACCTTGCCGGCACCGCCGGTGGCGAAAACAACCGACTTAGCCTGGAAGATGTGGATCTCGCCGGTGGCCAGCTCGTAGGAAACCACACCGGCCACGCGCTTCTGCGTGTAGGTGGTGCCGTCCTCGCGGGTTGCTTCCTCGTCGACCATGAGCAGGTCGAGAGCGTAGAACTCGTTGTAGAACTCGACGTTGTGCTTCACGCAGTTCTGGTAGAGCGTCTGCAGGATCATGTGCCCGGTGCGGTCAGCGGCGTAGCAAGCGCGGCGGACCGGCGCCTTACCGTGATCGCGGGTGTGACCGCCGAAGCGGCGCTGGTCGATCTTGCCCTCGGGGGTGCGGTTGAACGGCAGGCCCATCTTTTCTAGGTCCAGCACGGCGTCGATGGCTTCCTTGGCCATGACCTCGGCTGCGTCCTGGTCGACGAGGTAGTCGCCGCCCTTGACGGTGTCGAAGGTGTGCCATTCCCAGTTGTCTTCTTCGACATTGGCCAGGGCGGCGCACATGCCGCCCTGAGCGGCACCGGTGTGTGAACGGGTCGGGTAGAGCTTGGTGAGCACGGCGGTGCGAGCGCGCTGGCCCGCTTCGATGGCAGCGCGCATACCGGCGCCACCGGCCCCGATGATCACGACATCGTACTTATGTACTTGCATCTGGTGCGATTCTTTCTTTCTGACGTATGCGCTTCAGCACTGAGAGCTGATCGGTGCGGTGATGAGTCGAATACTCAAGCGCGTGTGCGTCGGTTCGGGTCTGTGGTCTCAGTCAGCGCTTAGTTGAAAGCGGCCTGGTCGAAGCAGAATGACGGGCTGCGATCCAGGAGCTGACCGGTGGAGTCGACCATGCACGGCTCGAAGGTGAAGATCACCAGGGTGCCCAGCACGATGATGGCGGTGGACGCGGCGTACAGGACGATCTTCAGCCAGAAACGGACCTTGTCCGACTCGGTGTAGTCGTCGATGATGGTGCGCACGCCGTTGGTGCCGTGCAACATCGCCAGCCACAGCATGGCCAGGTCCCAGATCTGCCAGATGGGGGAGGCCCACTTGCCGGCCACGAGACCGAAGTCGATGCCGTTGATGCCCTCGCCCACCATCAGGTTCGAGAAGAGGTGCACGAAAATCAGCACGACGAGGAGCACGCCGGACAGGCGCATGAACAGCCAAGCCAGCATCTCAAAGTTGCCGGACTTGCCTTTGCCACGCGTGTACTTCGGGTCGATCCGACCCGAACGCGGTGCTGCGATATTGGTTGCTTCTGCAGTGGCGCTCATGGCTCAGTGACCTCCAAAGGCAAGCATCAGGTGACGGATAGTGAATCCGGCGAAGACGACGATCCACAGAACAAGGACACCCCACAGCAGTCCCTTGTGGTGTTTCGTGCCGCCCTTCCAGAAGTCGATCAGAATGATGCGAAGGCCATTGAACGCGTGGAAGATGATGGCGCCCACGAGTCCCACCTCGCCGACAGCCATGACCGGGTTCTTATAGGTTCCGATGACAGCGTCATAGGCTTCCGGCGATACGCGCACCAAAGCGGTATCGAGAACGTGGACCAATAGGAACAGGAAAATCACCACGCCGGTGATGCGATGGGCCACCCAGGACCACATTCCCTGTTTGCCGCGATAAAGTGTCCCGCGGCCTGACTTCGACGTCGAGGCGGGGGACTGCGCGGTTGTCGCAGTTGACACTTTTGTACCTCCCCAAAAAGGATGCAATGGCGTCTGCAGACAGGTGGAGAATCTGCAAGAGGAACGCCGGTGCGAATTGCACTCCTTCTGATCAAGGGTAGTCCCTCGAGAGGGTCTTGCGGAAATTACGTCAACGTGTTGACCCGAATGCTCCGGCGTGCTCGCCTAAGCTGGTGGACGTGAACAGATCAGAGGCATCCGAGGCCATGTCAGTACCCGTGTCCGCCACCCCCGGACTCGACCGGTTTTACGCCGTGATTCCGGCCGGAGGAGTGGGAACACGGTTGTGGCCCCTCTCTCGTGCAGCCGCTCCGAAGTTCCTCCATGACCTCACCGGTTCGGGGCAGACGCTGATCCGTGCGACCTTTGATCGGTTGGAAGATTTGGCCGGATCGCAAGTGATGGTTGTCACAGGGCAGGCTCACCGGGATGCGGTGCAGGAACAATTACCCGATCTGGATTCCAGGGACCTGGTTTTGGAACCCGAACCCAAGGACTCGGCCGCCGCCATTGGTCTTGCCGCGGCGATCCTGTACCAGCGCGACCCGGAGACCATTATGGGATCGTTCGCCGCAGACCAGGTGATCGGCCCGGTGCCGGTATTCCAGCAGGCCGTTCGCGAGGCGGTGGCGACCGCTGCCAGTGGCGGCGACGGCAAGATCGTCACCATCGGTATCAAGCCCACCTACCCGGCCACCGGGTTTGGCTACATCCACCAGGGGCGGGCCCTGGAGGTCGAGGGTGCCCCGAGCGCGCACGAGGTGGATTCCTTCGTGGAGAAGCCCGACGAGAAGCGCGCCCGCAGTTATGTAGACAGTGGCGAGTACCTCTGGAACGCTGGCATGTTCGTGGCGCCGGTCGCCCTGATGCTCAAGCACCTGAAGGCCACCGAGCCGGAGCTCTACGCCGGGGTGACCGAGATTGCTGAGGCCTGGGACACCGAGGAACGAGACGCGGTAATAGCTCAGGTGTGGCCCGACCTGCCGAAGACGGCTATTGATTATGCGGTGGCGGAACCGGCCGCCGATGCTGGCGATGTGGCGGTCATTCCGGGGGATTTCACCTGGGACGATGTGGGCGACTTCGCGGCGATTGCTCGGCTGAACCCGGCTACTGACAGTTCAGGGATCACCGTGATCGGGGAGACCCCACGCGTGTACTCGGACCAGGCCTCCGGCGTCGTCGTCACCGATACCTCGCGGGTGATCGCGCTGATCGGCGTCGAAAACGTGGTGGTGGTCGATACCGGGGACGCGCTGCTCGTGACCACTACCGAACACGCACAGTCCGTGAAGAAAGCCGTGGAGTCACTGAAGGCGCACGGCGACAACGACGTGCTGTGACGCCTTGAGTCGTACGAGGCGTGCTGGTGACACGGTGGGACGCGCGCAGTGGATAAGGTAAGGGAATGGATTCCGACACCGAGCCCACCACGGCACCGCGTCCGGTCTTAGATGACCCTGGACTGCCGCGGGTGACACCGCTGATTGAGCAGCTGGTGGACGACGTCATCACCGTTCGCCGTGACCTCCATCAGCACCCGGAGCTCTCCTATCACGAGTACCGCACCACAGAACGCCTGCTCACCGTGCTGCGCACGGCCGGGTTGCAACCGGAGAAGTTCGAGGACACCGGACTGTTTGTGGACATCGGCTCCGGGCCGATCGTGCTGGCGCTGCGCGCCGATATTGATGCGCTGCCGCTGCAGGAACTCACCGGACTCGACTACGCCTCGGTGAATCCGGGGGTGGCTCACGCCTGCGGTCACGACATGCATACCGCCGTGATGCTCGGCACCTCGCTGGCGCTGCACCGACTAGTGACCGGCACCGCGGGCCAGGCCGGGGTGGATGTGAGCCGGGTGAGCCTGGCCGGGCGGGTGCGGATCATTTTCCAGCCTGCCGAGGAACAGCTGCCCGGCGGATCGCTGTCGGTGATTAAGCAGGGCGTGCTCGAGGGAGTACCCCGGATTTTGGCCGCGCACTGCGAGCCGCGCTTCGACGTCGGGACCATTGGTACCCGTATCGGTGCTATTACCTCTGCCGCGGACACGATCCGGATTCGGTTGCACGGCCGCGGTGGCCATACATCGCGACCCCAGCTCACCGAGGACCTGGTGTACGCCCTGGCCCAGATCGCCGCCCAGGTGCCGGCCGTACTCGGCCGGTTGATTGATGTGCGCTCGGCCGCTCAGGTGGTGTGGGGCGAGATTAACGCCGGACACGCTCCGAACGCGATCCCGAATACCGGATACCTGGCGGGCACCCTGCGCTGCTTGGATGCCGAGGCCTGGGAAACAGCCGGACGGATGCTCGACGACGTCGTCACACAGGTGGCCGCGCCCTATGGTGTGGACGTCGAACTGGACCACGTGCGCGGCGTGCCTCCAGTGGTCAACACCGAGGCGGAGACGGACCTCATTGAGGACGCCACCCGATTCGAGATTGGCTCGCGTGCCATTACCCTGACCCCGCAGTCGATGGGCGGGGAAGATTTCGCCTGGATGACCCAGCAGGTGCCCGGCTCCATGCTGCGCCTGGGTACCCGCACTCCCGGCGGGCGCATTTACGACCTGCACCAGGGCGACTATGTTCCCGATGAGCGCGCGATTGGAGTGGGCATGCGGATCTTCACCGCGGCCGCGCTGCGAGCCCTGGCCGGAGTGCAGTAATGCCTGATCTTGCGACGGAAGGCACGGCGGACAGCACCGTGGACTGGGGCGCGCTGCGGGACGCGGCGGCCCGGGTGCTGGACCGGGCGTATGCTCCCTACTCCGGGTATCCGGTGGCTGCCGCCGGGATCACGGGCACCGGCGAAGTGCTCACCGGGGTGAATGTGGAGAACGCCTCCTATGGCCTCACCCTGTGCGCCGAATGCTCCCTGGTATCCCAGTTGACTCTTGTGCCCGGCAGCGCCTCGGGAGTACGCCCGGAACTGCACGCAGTCGTGTGTCTGGACGCCGAGCAGCAGCTGATCACCCCCTGCGGGCGGTGCCGTCAGTTACTCTACGAATTCCGCCCGGCCGAGCCTGGCGCCGCGTTGCTGGTGCTCACCAACGAGGGGCCGCTGAGCATCGAGGCCCTGCTACCGTACGCCTTCGGACCCCAGCATCTGAGCACCTGAACCCTGCAGACCTGAGCCCGAGAGGAGCCGCCCCGATGAGCGGAACCGAGCCCTTTGACGCCGTCGAGCTGATCACCACCAAACGTGACGGCGGAGCGCTTTCTGCCGATCGGGTCACCTGGCTCTTCGAGGCCTACCTGCGCGGCGTGGTGGCCGAGGAGCAGATGTCGGCGCTGGCCATGGCCATCGTGTTCCGTGGGCTGAACCCGGAGGAACTCTCCGCCTGGACGCAAGCCATGATCGACTCGGGCACCCGCATGGACTTCTCCGCGGTGTCGGCGCCCACCGCCGATAAACACTCCACCGGCGGCGTGGGCGACAAGATCACCCTGCCCCTGGCCGCGGTGGTCGCTTCCTTCGGGGTGGCGGTGCCGCAGCTCTCCGGGCGCGGGCTGGGCCATACCGGCGGCACCCTGGACAAGCTCGAATCCATCCCCGGCTTTCGGGTGGAGCTGACCACCGAGGAGATCGTGCAACAGTTGCGCGAGGTCGGCGCGGTGATCTGTGCCCCGAGCACGCAGCTGGCCCCGGCTGACCGGAGGCTCTATGCCCTGCGTGATGTCACCGGAACCGTGGAATCCATCCCGCTGATCGCTTCGTCGATCATGTCCAAAAAGATCGCCGAGGGCACCGACTCGCTCGTGCTGGATGTGAAATGTGGGACCGGCGCCTTCATGAAGACGTTCGACGACGCCCGGGCGCTCGCCGAAACCATGGTGCGCCTGGGCACGGACGCCGGGGTGGCGACGTCTGCCTTGATTACCGACATGTCCACCCCGCTGGGGCTGACCGTGGGCAACGCCATGGAGATCGAAGAATCGGTGGAGGTGCTCGCCGGGGGAGGACCCGACGACGTCATCGAACTCACCGTGGCCCTGGCCCGTCGCATGCTGGACGCCGCCGGCCGACCCGACGCCGACCCGGCCCGGGCGCTGGCCGATGGCACCGCGATGGACACCTGGCGGGCCATGGTGCGAGCCCAGGGTGGGGACCCGGACGCCGCCCTGCCGGCACCGAAACACACCCACACCGTGCGCGCCGACACCTCCGGCATGCTGACCCGGCTGGACGCCCTCGACGTCGGCGTGGCCGCCTGGCGCCTCGGTGCGGGACGCGCCCGCAAAGAAGACCCGGTGCAAGCAGCCGCCGGGGTGCGCCTGCACGCCAAGCCGGGGGAGACGGTGTGCGCCGGGGACCCGCTGTTCACCCTGTGCACGGACACCCCGGAGCGATTCGACCGCGCCGAAGAGTCGCTGCGCTCGGCGGTCAGCATCGGTGCGGAGGACTCCGCCTCATCCCGCCCCCTGATCCTGGCTGCCCTGTAGGCGCGCGACCAACGCCTCAACCGATACACTGTCGCCGTGTTCCAGTTCATTGAAGACGCCGTGCTTGCTGCGGCCACCGCCTGGTGGATGCCCTGGGCCGTCTTCTTGCTCTGCTTCATCGACGGGTTCTTCCCCGTGGTGCCCTCGGAATCCGTGATCGTCGCCCTGGCCTCGCTGTCGGCCGGCCACATCGACGTGAATCTGGGCGTGCTCTTCCTGCTCGGCTGGGTGGGCGCGGTCGGTGGCGACCAGGTGGCGTATTGGATCGGACGCAGCGTGGGAGTGAGCCGCTTCCGCTGGATGCGCACCCGCTCCGTGCGCCGTGCTGTGGGTGCGGCCCGAAAGTCGCTGGCCACCCGCGGGGCCCTGGTCATTACGACGGCGCGTCACATTCCGGGTGGCCGCGTCGCCGTAAACTTCACCGCTGGAGCCAGCCGGTACCCGTGGTGGCGTTTCACCGCCCTCGACGTCGTCTCCGCGGCGATCTGGGCCGCATACTCGATTCTCATCGGTCGGTTCACCGCCGGCTGGTTCGAAAACACCCTGCTGCAGATCGCACTGGCCCTGGTAATCGCCGTCGTCATCGGCTTCGGGCTCGACTTCGTGATCAAGCGTGTGCTGGCGCGAGCCGTGGCCCGCGAGGAGTCCGCTCCCGTAGACTCCAAGAGTGACTCAGAACAGCACTGAAACTGCCTTCGCCCCCGAACCGCCAACACCTCTGGAACTAGACCTCGCAGCCCTGCCGAAAGTGAGTCTGCACGACCACCTCGACGGCGGGCTGCGCCCCGATACGGTGGCCGAGTTGGCCGCTGAGATCGGCCACGCGCTGCCGGTGGATCCCGCCACCGAATCCCTCGCCGAGTGGTTCGCCGAAGCGGCCAACGCCGGCACCCTGGAGCAGTACCTCGAGACGTTCGCCCACACCACCGCCGTGATGCAGACCGCGTCGGCGCTCACCCGTGTCGCCCGCGAATTCGTCGAAGACCTGGTGGAAGACGGAGTCGTCTACGCCGAAATCCGCTGGGCTCCCGAACAGCACACCGAAGCCGGGCTCAGCCTAGACGAGGCCGTGGAAGCGGTGCAGGCCGGACTCGACGCCGGCGTGGAAGAAGCCGCAGAGCGCGGTCACCGTATCCAGGTCGGCCAGCTGGTCACCGCCATGCGGCAGAACGACCGCTCGCAGGAAATCGCCGAACTGGCTGTGCGGCACCGCGACCGAGGCGTGGTCGGCTTCGACATCGCCGGACCGGAATCCGGGTTCCCGCCCTCGCGCTTCGCCGAGGCCTTCACTTGGCTGGCCGAACAGGGCTTCCCGGTGACCGTGCACGCAGGGGAATCCGAGGGCCTGGACTCCATCCGTGACGCGCTGGTGAACGGGCGCGCCCTGCGCCTGGGCCATGGGGTGCGCATCGCCGACGACCTCACCGTCACCGCCGCCGACGACGAGACCGGTGACGCCTCGGATCTCGTCGTCGACCTCGGCCACCTGGCCACCTGGGTGCTGGACCGGGAGATCCCCTTGGAAATCTGCCCATCTTCGAACCTGCAGACCGGCGCGGTGGCCGCCCCGGAAGACGACTCCACCCCGGTGCTGGAGCATCACCCCATCGACATGCTGGTGCAGTTGGGTTTCACCGTCACCGTGAACCCCGACAACCGCCTGGTCTCCGGGGTGTCGCTGACCGATGAGCTGTACCTGCTCGCCGAAACCTACGACTACTCGCTGTCCGACCTGCTGCAGTTTCAGATCAATGCAGCCAAGGGGGCATTCCTGGATCACGACTCCCGCTACGAGTTGCTGGAGTACCTGCTGGATACCTGGTCCTCGGTCGCCGAGGCCGAGGCCAACCAACCCGGATCCACCGGACTGCGCCTGGTCGACATGGACTTCGACGAGGCCGAGGAAGCCGACGAACGAGCATGAGCGAGACCCCCGGTGCCGTTGACCGCCTGATGTGGGTGACCCGGCAGTTGCGGCGGTGGTGCCCCTGGACCCGGGAACTCACCCACGCCCAGCTGGCCGAGTACCTCATCGAGGAGGCCCACGAAACGGTCGAGGCCATCGAGGCCCTGCCCGCAGTGGACGCGGTACCGGAGGTTCAGCGCACAGGCTACGACACGCTCCGCAAGGAGTTCGGTGACGTGCTGTTCCAAGTGGTGCTGCACTCCGCGGTCGCCGAAGAACTATCCGGGACCGAAGCCAACGGGTTCACCCTGGACACCGTGGCCGAGGCGATCACAGAGAAAATGATCCGCCGTAACCCCCACGTCTTCACCCCCGAAGGTGAGCTGCTGGATGCATCCGAGCTCGGCGCGGTCACCATCGACGACGTCGAGAAGAACTGGGAGCGGATCAAAAAATCCGAACGGGCGGACCACCCGGAGGGCCGTGAAGGCGACCGTGCTGTCACCTCCGTCTTCGACCTACCGGCCGCGCTGCCTGCGCTCGCCGCTGCGGCCAAGGCCGTGGACCGGGCCGGGCGCCAGCCCGTTAATCCGTTACCTGCCCCACGCGTCGGTCCACTGTCCGTGGAACTGACCGACGAAGAACAGCTCGGTGAAGACCTGTTTGCCCTCGTTCAGGCGGCGCGCGCTCGAGGTCTCGACCCGGAGCGCGCCCTGCGCGCGCACCTGCGGGGCCGACGCGAAAGCAGCTTCTGACGATGACAACGGCAGGAAGCTCGGTCCCCGATCTTGCTGGCCGCTATGGAGAGGAGTCAGCCTTCTCTGGGTAGAGCTTACTCGTCCTCGGGGTCGGTGTCGGCGCTGTCATGGCGGTGCTCTTCGCACTTGGCCATCTGGTGTTCGCCAACATTCTCGTTGACTACGAGGTCGTGGACACCGTCAGCTGGTCTGCGCTGGTCTTAATGTTCGCCTTACCTTTTGGCCTCGTGGTGGGGGCTGGCGCGTCAGTTATTGTGTGTGTTCTTGCGCGGTGGATGCATCGCTGGGCCACTCGCGCGATGACAAGAATTTCCATCGTTGTCGTGTGCTTGCTGTTGTCTGGGACGGGCTGGGTGGGCCTAAACCTCATGCTCACCGGTGACCAACCCATGGATTGGCTGGGATCATTCCAATGGCTTCCTGGTCCACTGGCCGGTGGACTGGTGGGTGGGCTCGTGCTTTCACGCTACGTCGCACGCCGCTGGACTCGGTAAGCTGGTGGCCGAGGCATGCATCGCCTCTTCCACGTCGTCGTCCTTCAAGGAGACTGAATCATGACATTTCCCCCCGTGATCGAAGCGATCATCGGCCGAGAGATCCTGGATTCCCGCGGCAACCCGACCGTTGAGGTCGAGGTGCTGCTGGCTGATGGCTCCGTGGGCCGCGCCGCCGTCCCCTCCGGCGCCTCCACCGGCGAGTTTGAAGCCGTTGAGCGCCGCGATGGCGACAAGAAGCGCTACCTGGGCAAGGGGGTGCTGAAGGCTGTGCAGTCCGTGAATGACGAGATCGCCGATGAGCTCTACGGTGTCGACGCCACCGACCAGCGCGAAATCGACCAGCTGATGCTGGATCTCGACGGTTCTGAGAACAAGGGCAAGCTGGGCGCCAACGCCATCCTGGGTGTGTCCCTGGCCGTGGCCAACGCCGCCGCCGCCGCCTCAGACCTGCCGCTGTTCAAGTACCTGGGTGGCCCGAACGCCCACGTGTTGCCTGTGCCGATGATGAACATCCTCAACGGTGGCGCCCACGCCGACTCCAACGTCGACATCCAGGAATTCATGATCGCTCCCATCGGCGCCCCCTCGTTCTCCGAGGCACTGCGCTGGGGCGCGGAAATCTACCACACCCTGAAGAAGGTGCTCCAGGAGAAGGAACTCGGCACCGGCCTGGGCGATGAGGGCGGCTTCGCCCCGTCCCTGCCGTCGAACCGCGACGCCCTGGACCTGATCACCACCGCCATCAAGAAAGCCGGCTACACCCCGGGCAAGGACGTGGCGCTGGCTCTCGACGTCGCCTCCTCCGAGTTCTGTGAAAAGGGCAAGTACACCTTCGAGGGCGAGAAGCGCACCGCCGAGGACATGATCGCCTACTACACCGAGCTGGTGGAGAACTATCCGCTGGTGTCCATCGAGGATCCGCTGGACGAGAACGACTGGGACGGCTGGGCCAAGCTCACCGCCGCCCTGGGCGACAAGGTGCAGCTGGTGGGTGACGACCTGTTCGTGACCAACCGTGAGCGACTGCAGCGCGGTATCGACGAGGCCTCTGGCAACGCACTGCTGGTGAAGGTCAACCAGATCGGATCGCTGACCGAGACCTTCGACTCGATCTCCTTGGCCCAGCGCCACATGTTCCACTGCATGATCTCCCACCGCTCCGGCGAGACCGAGGACACCTTCATCGCCGACCTGGCCGTCGCCACCAACGCGGGCCAGATCAAGACCGGTGCCCCGGCCCGCTCCGACCGCGTGGCCAAGTACAACCAGCTGCTGCGTATCGAGGAGGAGCTCGCCGACGCTGCTGTGTACGCCGGCCGTTCCGCCTTCCCCCGCTACCAGGGCTGATGTGCTGCGCTGGTCCTAAATGATGATTCGGGCCAGTCACGCGCGGGGTGCCGGACGATACGTTGTCCGGCACCCCGTGTGCTCTTCGATACAGGAGCCGAGAGGCTGAGAGTTCGAGACACGACGGCGCGGTGACCCCGTCAGGGCACCGTGCCTCGCTACCCTGGGAACCACAGTGTCCCCTCTGGTATCCGCGACCGACCGCGAATACTGCTTCCCCGGTGAGGAGGTGCCATGCCACCGCGTCGACCCCGCGTTCCCCGTTCAGCCGAGCGCGCGCACCCGAAACCGGACACCCCCGAGACGTCAAGCACCGCAGAAGCACCGGAACTACCAGCCAAATCGGTGCAAGACACCGACGACGCCGCGAAAAACCACTCGCAGACACTCGTGACCTCCCACGTCACGGATCGCCTCAGCCGGGTCGCGAGCGGGGCCTCCAAACGCGCTTCTGAAGCCTGGAACTCCACCGCCGAGAAGGTCGCTGCCAAGCGCACTCAGGAGCGCAAACAGGTGCTGAATCGCGCCCGGGCCGCCGCCGCCACCGCCGGAGCCCGTCCGCGCCCCACCGATCACAAGAATTCTCGAGACTCCGGCCCCCGCGTGGTGAGGCCGGCCCGCAGTTTCTCCGGCCACGCCGTCGTGCTGGTGCTGGTGCTGTTCATTTCCGCCATCGTGGTGGCCCCTACTTTGCGCGTGTTCCTCACTCAACAAGCTGAGATCAGCGAAATCCGCGCCGACCTGGAGTTACAGTCGGATCGACAGCGCGAGCTCACCCGCCAGCTGGAGCGCTGGGAGGACTCCGCCTACGTGCAGCAGCAGGCGCGCGAACGGTTCAATATGGTGATGCCAGGGGAGAAGAAATACATGGTTGTCGGCGGCCAGACGGAAGCCGAACAGAACGAGGACATCGTCGAAGTGACAGCCGAACCCGAAGAACCGGCCTGGGCGTATGACCTCTGGGAATCGCTGATCGTCTCGGCACACCGTTAGAGTGTTCTTTCGTGAGCACCACCGAACGTATCCCCACTCAGACCGACCTCGACACCCTCTCGTTGCAGCTGGGTCGCCCCGTGCGCGACGTCGTCGAGATTGGCGCGCGCTGCGTGTGCGGAAACCCGCTCGTGGCCACCACCGCGCCGCGGCTGTCCAACGGCATCCCGTTCCCCACCACTTTTTACCTCACCCACCCCCTGGCCACCGCCGCCGTGTCCCGGCTCGAGGCGGCCGGGGTGATGGCCGAGTTCAGCCAGCGGTTGGAAGGCGATGAAGAGTTGGCGAGTGCCCACCGCGCCGCTCACGAGGCCTATCTTGAGGCTCGCCGCGACGTGGGGGAGCGTGCCGGAACTGGCCCGGTGCCCGAAATTGACGGAATTTCTGCCGGCGGCATGCCCGAGCGGGTGAAATGCCTTCACGTGCTGGTCGGGCACGCCCTGGCCGCGGGACCAGGCGTGAACCGGCTCGGTGATGAAGCCCTGGCTCTGATCGACGCCGAATTCTCCCCGCAGCGCTGCCAGTGTGCTGGCGCCTGGGATGCGGACGCCGACGTGCCCACCCGCGACCTGTCCCGGCACGTGCGCCGGTTGGAAGCCCAAGGAATCAGCAACCCCATCAAGCAGTCGGAGGGCAACGATGACTGACGAGCACCGACCCACGGGCGAAGAAGTCGCCGCCATCGACTGCGGCACCAACTCCATCCGCCTGCTCATCGCCCGGCCCGCCCCCGACGGCACCGGGCTGGTTCAGCTGCACCGCGAAATGCGCGTGGTCCGTCTCGGCGAGGGCGTGGACGCCGCCGGTGAATTCTCCGAGGCTGCCCTGCAGCGCACCTTTGACGCGCTTGATGACTACGCCGTGGTGATCCGTCGCCTGCTCGGCACCGACACGTTGAGCCCCGAACGCGTGCGCTTCGTAGCCACCTCCGCCTCCCGCGACGTCAGCAATCGGGACGCCTTCGCCGCTGGCGTCCGGGCACGCCTGGGTGTGGACCCCGATGTGGTGGACGGACTGGAAGAAGCCGGGCTCAGTTTCGCCGGCGCCGCCGGAGCGCTGCCCGTAGAACTGCGCCAGCGGCTCGGCCGCGGTCACGACACAGTGCGGGTGCTCGTGGTGGATCTCGGCGGCGGCTCCACCGAGTTCGTGCTCGGTACCTTGAGCCTCACCGAACTGGGGCGGTCCGACGTGCTCGCCGCCGTCTCCAAGGATATGGGGTGCGTACGCTTCACCGAGCGCCACCTGCACAGCGATCCGCCGAGTGTGGCCGAAATCGACGCCGCCCAGCACGATATTGACACCGTACTGGACGAGGTTGCCGCCCACCTGGATCTCAGCAGCGTCGACGCCGTGGTGGGTGTCGCCGGCACCGTCACCACCGTCACCGCAGCCGCCCTCGGTCTGTACACCTATGACCCCGACGCCCTGCACGGTGCTGTGGTGGACCTGCCCACCATCGACGCCGCCGCCGGCACCCTGCTCACCTCCACCCGCGACCAACGTGCCGCCCTGCCCTTCATGCACCCGGGCCGTGTCGACGTGATCGGCGCCGGATCACTGATCTGGACCCGCATCCTGCACCGGATGCAACAGGTCACCGAGGGCCGCATCGGCGTGGCTGTGGCCTCCGAACACGACATTCTCGACGGTGCCGCCCTGAGCCTGCTGGGGAGCGCTCATGACCGTTAAACCCACTCGTACTCCGCCCCGCCCCCGATTCGTCGTCCGTACCGGCGCCGTCGCGCTCACCGGCCTGCTCCTGGCTGGTGGACTTGCGGCCACCGCCCACGCGGATCAGTGGCGCGATGACCAGTACTGGCTGGAGGAGTATGGATTTACCGAGGCGTGGGAGACCACCGAGGGCGAGGGCATCACCATTGCCGTCATCGACACCGGTGTCGATTCCTCCCACCCGGACCTCACCGAACAATTTGCCGGCGGCACCGATGTCTCCACGCTCGGCGCCTCCGACGGCACTCAGCCCCTGGGCGTTGATCCCGATCACGGCACCATGGTGGCCTCACTGATCGCCGGGCACGGCAACAACCTCGAAGAGATCGCCAAGGCCGAAGAATTCAACGAAGAGCTCGCCCGCGCCGAAGAAGAAGCCGAAGACGAGGACGAAGACTCGGACGACGACGCCGATGAGTCACCCTCGCCCAGCCCGACCCCGCGCGACGTGCCCGATCCCGGCCCCGGCGACCATGGCATCCTTGGTGTGGCCCCGGCCGCGCAGCTGCTCTCTGTCTCCGTCTACCTCGGTGATGACCCGGCCGCACCCACCCCGGAAGAACAGATCCCGCAGGCCGTGAAGTGGGCGGTTGATAACGGCGCCGATGTCATCAACATCTCCCTATCCTCCTCGGCTCAGGACTGGCCGCTGAGCTGGGACGAAGCATTCCTCTACGCCGAAGAGAACGACGTCGTCGTGGTCGCGGCCGCCGGTAACCGCGGCTCCGGCACCATGACCGTGGGTGCTCCCGCCACCATCCCGGGCGTGCTCACCGTGGCCGGGCTCGATCAAAACGGCGCGGCCAGCTGGGACTCCTCGACCGAAGGCATTACCATCGGCGTGGCCGCGCCGGCCGACCCGCTCGTGGGCGCCCTGCCTGACGGCGGGTACCGCCGCTGGGCCGGCACCTCGGGTGCGGCCCCCATCGTAGCGGGCCTGGCCGCGCTGATCCGCTCCGAGTATCCGGACATGCCCGCGCACCAGGTCATCCACCGGATTCTGGAAACGGCACACGACGCCGGAGACGCCGGCATCGACCCCGTCTACGGCCACGGCATCATCGATGCCGCCGCCGCAGTCAACGCTGATGTGGCCACCGTGGATCGCAACCCGATGGACTCCATCTCCGAATGGATCCGGGTTCACCGCCGAGCCGAAGTCGAACCGCCCGAAACCAGCAACTCCCCAGCGCCGCCCTCGGCCAGCCCCGACACCTCGGTGCCCACCGAGGTACCCGTGGCCGCCGACGTCACCGATCCGCGCGCCGGCATCCAGCCCGCCGTGCTCTTCAGCGCCGGGGGACTCACCCTGGTTCTGGCGGTCGTTGCGCTCGTCTTGTTGCTGCGCTCGCGGCGGACAACTTCGTGACTTCGTGAAAAAATTCACAAGCCCGCGTTGAGCGCCTACGATGGGAGTCATGGCTAACACTCCGCACTTGTCTCCCAAGCCTCGCGTCCTTATTGTCGGCGGCGGTTACGCCGGCCTGACCGTGGCCCGCAAGCTCCAGAAGCTCGTCAAGGATCGCGGCGGTGTCGTCACCGTCGTCGACCCACGTCCCTACATGACCTACCAGCCCTTCCTTCCGGAGGTCGTTGGCGGTCACATCGAGGCCCGCCACGCTGTGGTCGACCTGCGCACCCACCTCAAGCACGCCGAAGTCGTGCAAGGCAAGGTCACCCGCGTTTCCCACGAGAACCGCACTGCCACCGTTGAAGGTGAAGACGGCGCCGAGTTCGAAATTCCGTACCAGGACGTCGTGATGACCGCCGGTGCGAACACCCGCACCTTCCCGATCGAGGGCCTGGCCGAAGCTGGCATCGGTCTCAAGACCATCGAGGAAGCCCTTGCCCTGCGCAACCAGATCCTGGAGCGCATCGAAACCGCAGCCCTGATGACCGATCCTGCCCAGCGCGCCCGCGCCCTGACCTTCGTGGTCGTCGGCGGCGGCTTCGCCGGTGTGGAGACCATCGCCGAGATGGAGGAGCTCATCCGCACAGCCATCTCCAAGAACACCCGCCTGGCCCAGTCCGATGCCCGCATCGTGCTGGTCGAGGCCATGGGCCGCATCATGCCCGAGGTCAGCGCCGAGCAGGCCACCGAGGTCGTGGCTCACCTGGAATCTCGCGGTATCGAGGTGCTGCTGAACACCTCGCTGAGCTCTGCCGTGGACAACGAGCTGAAGCTGATCAACATGACCGACAAGTCCGACGCCGGCACCTTCTTCGCCGATACCCTCGTCTGGACTGCCGGTGTGGCAGCTTCCGGTCTGGCCCGTCAGACCGACTTCCCGGTGGAAGAGCGCGGCCGCATCGAGGTCACCCCGACTCTACAGATTGCCGACGGCGCCGGGGGCGTCCTCGAAGGCGCCTGGGGCTGTGGCGACGTCTGTGCCGTGCCCGACCTCACCGGTGACGGCCCCGGCGGCATGTGCGTCCCCAACGCCCAGCACGCTGGCCGTCAGGCTAAGCAGCTCGTGGCTAACCTGCTGGCCGTCCGGTTCGGCGAGGGCGCCGTGGAAGAGTACTACCACAAGTCCTTGGGCACCGTTGCCGGCATGGGGGTCGGCAAGGGGGTGGGTAACCCGCTGGGCGTGCAGCTCAAGGGCATCCCGGCCTGGCTGGCTCACCGTGGTTACCACGCCATGGCGCTGCCGATGCTTGAGCGCAAGTCCCGCGTGGTGTCTGGCTGGATCCAAGAACTGATCTGGGGCGTGGACACCACCCAGGTCAAAAACCTGGAGACCCCGCGCAATGCCTTCCTGGAGGCCGCTGGCGGCGAGCCGGCACTGGGCCGTTTCGCCAAGCAAGCGAAGCAGCTCACCAGCAAGTAAGGTTCGTTCGCTCCGGTCCGGCACCCGTTGCGGGTGCCGGACCGGAGGCATTCCCGCCCCCGTAGCCCAATTGGCAGAGGCAGGCGACTTAAAATCGCCGTGTTGTGGGTTCGAGTCCCACCGGGGGCACTCAACGATGTCGGTGCGGGCTTGGTGCCCAGCCGATTAATTGCCAGTGATGGTGCTTCAGACGTAGCCTGCCAGCATGAGCGCTCCGAAAATCGAGGTCAAGCGGATCTACGACGACGCTGATCCCACCGACGGAATCCGCGTCTTGGTGGATCGGCTCTGGCCGCGAGGTGTGAGCAAAGAGCGCGCAGAACTAGATTCGTGGATGAAGCAGGTCGCGCCCAGCCCGGAGCTACGTGCCTGGTGGAATCACGACCCCGAGCGTTTTGACGAATTTTCGCAGAAGTACGAGCACGAGCTCAGCGACGATGTACATCAAGAAGAGCTGCAACGGCTGATCGAACTGATCCACACCCATGATCGGGTGACCCTGTTATTTGGGGCGAAAGACGAACAGGTCAACCACGCGGTGGTGCTTCAGGATTTTCTCCGCCGCCATAATGCCAGCGAGCTCGACGATCGGAAATAGTCCGGCCTCAACGGGGAGGCACCGCCGAAAATCGCACCAACGACCCCCGGCAACGTCACCAAGCCCGTGGTCTTGGTTTGATCCGTGGACGGAATCAGCCCCTCACGGATGGCACCTTGAGCGATATCGAGCGTGGCTTGTCGAGGCGTGGCGCCCAGGGACAGCCACCCCTCAACTTCATCCCAGTGATCCAAGACTTCGTGTGCTCGTGATGACCGCGACCAAGAACATCACTGTCAAAGCGACCACCACCCAGCCGGCATGGCTGATCACACCGGACAACACCACGCTGATCGCGGCCAGTTGCAAAGTACCCCGCAGTACGGCAGCAAGGGTGTGCGACGTCGGTGACGTGGAGCACCAGCACCGTGACGGCGAGCAGAACGACGACGCCGGTCAAGGCGCGCGTCATCTCAGGCGTCATCGTGCCCGACCACGCACATTCACAGCGGAGGCTTCCGCGGGTTCGGGATCGGGCCGGGGACGTGGTTCGACATCGAAGAGTGGGATGAAAAACTGGCAGAGCGGGCCGATGGCCAATGCGAAGACGACAGTTCCGATGCCGAAGACGCCGCCGAGCAGCCAGCCCAGGGTGACCACGATGATTTCTAATCCCGTGCGGACCACCCAGATGGGCTTTCCGGTGACGCGGTGCAGGCCGGTCATGAGCCCGTCCCGAGGACCTGGACCAAACCGCGCGCCGATGTAGAGTCCGGTGGCCAATCCGACCATCGTCACCCCGGCGATCATCAACAGCACCCGCACCCAGAGTGCGGACACCTCCGGAATCATCAGCAGTGCGAGATCCGCAGCCGGTCCCACGAGCAGCGCGTTGAGTACCGTGCCCAGGCCGGGCCGCTCCCGCAACGGAATCCAGCACAGCAACACCACCACGCTGATGAGGATGATGACCATCCCAAAACTTAGTGGAACATGGTTGCTCACCCCGAGAGTGAGGACATCCCACGGCGCGGCGCCCAGCATGCTGCGAACCAGCATGGCCAGACCGACCCCATAGAAAAACAAGCCGATCAGCAGCTGGACGACACGACGCAGAACCATGGCGTCATCTTATCCAGCCGATTGATCCGCTCCGCGAGATAGGTGATGATCGTCATCAATGAAAGTCGGCAGGGGAGGAGGATACATGGGAGACCCGGTCTGCTGGCTCTCGCACGTTTGCCCAGAATGCGGGGCTTTCAACGAGGAGAATTCGGCTCAACCTAGCGCTCATCGGGCGTGCTGGCGCTGCGGTTTCGACCTCGATGACGAAGGGGATATTACAACCGAATAGCTAGAGATACATGCCTGAGGCGTCGGAACTGTCTTCCGGCTCGGCGACCGCATGCAGGTCGCGTTCGCGGAGCAAGACGTAGGCGCGAGCGTTAAGTTCCACCTCATGCCGCTCTTCTGGGTCGAAGAGCACGCGATCACCCAGCTCGACGTGACGCACTGCCGGACCCGCAGCAACAACCGTGGCCCAGCTCAGGCGGTGTCCCATCTGGGCCGTGGCAGGAATCAGGATTCCGGCGGAGGAGCGGCGTTCGGCCGATTCCTTGTCTTGGTGCACCAAGATCCTGTCGTGCAACATCCGAAGTGGGAGCTCGGTGGCCTGCTGCTCTGTCTCATCAGTGGTCGGCTTCTCTGAAGTCACCGCCCCAGTTTACAAACCGTGGATACAGTTTGAGCGACACGACTCCGTCAGGCTCAGAGTGATGGTGGTTAAGCTCTGAACGAGGCAGATGTGATCTCGCGCGCCCCAGGCCGACAAGCCGGTATACTCATGATCAGTACGATCGTGCACCGACCTAGAGGAGATGGCGCATGGCCAACCCCGTGTTCAATTCGAACAACTTCCAGTCTCAGATGCGCGGCGGTCATGCCGTGGACACCTCGCGTGGCGGACCCACCCTGACCGCAGATCAGCTGCAGCAGATGTACAACGAACCTGCTGCCACCGCCGCCGACACCGGCCGGATGACCTACAATGACGTCATCCTCCGCACCACCGGCACCCTGCTGCTGGTCATCGCCGGCGCTGCTGTTGGTTGGATCACCGCCAACCCGATCCTCATGTTCGGCGGTGCCATCGTCGGACTCATCCTCGGTTTGGTCAACGCCTTCAAGCGCGAACCTTCGCCCGCTCTGATCTTGGCTTACGCCGTCGCGCAGGGTCTGTTCCTGGGAGGACTGTCCCGGGTCTTCGAGATGCAGTGGCCGGGTGTGGCCACGCAGGCACTGCTGGGCACCCTGTGCGTGTTCGCCGTGACCCTGGCACTGTTCATGTCCGGCAAGGTGCGCGCCACCCCGAAGGGCATGAAGATCTTCATGGTCCTGATCATCGGTTACGGTCTGTTCTCGCTGGTGAACCTGGGCCTGAGCATGTTCGGTGTGCTGGATGAGCCCTTCGGTCTGCGTTCCGGCTTTCTGGGCGTTGCCATCGGCCTGCTGGCCATCGGACTGGCTGCTTACTCGCTGGTGATCGACTTCACCGCCGTGGACGAGGGTGTCAAGAACGGTGCACCGCGCAAGTACTCTTGGTCGGCAGCATTCGGTCTGACAGTCACCCTGATCTGGCTTTACATTGAGATCCTGCGTCTGATCGCGATTCTGCGCGGAAACGACTGACCTTTGCAGAAGCCCTTCGGGGCATCTCCACCGGGCGGCACTGTATGACGGTGCCGCCCGGTGGTGTTTCGTTCTCTTCCCGTAAGGGAATAACCTTAGTGAGGATCCACGGACGCCGTGACGATACGGCACGAGAGAAGAGTCTGAGATGAACACTGCGGGAGAGCCAGCCGCCGATGGCGGTCGTGTCTACGTTGATGACGATGCGCCTCTCACCGACGACGAGGTGAAATCAAGGGTCGCCGCTGATGTGCCCTACGGGCTCACCGTAGCGGCCGCCTGGTCGTGGCGGGTGTTGCTCGTGCTGATCATGGCGGGAGCCGCGGTCTGGCTGTTCTCCCACGTGTCGATCCTGGTGATCCCGCTGCTCATTGCCGCTCTCTTGGCCACTCTGTTGCACCCCATCCACATGTTCTTGATCCGATGCAAGATCCCTGCGGTGGTGTCCGCGCTGCTGTGCATCCTGATGCTGATCGGCATCGTGGTCGGACTGATCACCCTGGCCGGCCAGCAACTGGTCGTCGGTTTCTCCGACATGAGCGGACGTGTGGTGGAAGGCGTCAACGGGCTGATCGCCTGGGTGCAGACCCTCGGAATCACCACCGACCAGTGGACCTCGGTCCTCGACGACCTCTTCAACGCGGCACGGAACAACTCCCAGGCGATCCTCTCCGGAGCCCTCGGTTTTGGTACGACGGCGGGCAACATCGCCGCCGGAATGGTGATGGCACTGTTCGCCCTCGTGTTCTTCCTGCTCGACGGCAACCGGATCTGGCTATTTCTCCTGAATTTCGTCCCACGCCGGCACCGCCGGGCCATCGACGGTGCCGGTCGCGCCGGTTGGACCTCGCTCGGCTCGTACGTGCGCATCCAAATTTTCGTCGCCTTCGTTGATGCGGTCGGTATCGGTTTCGGTGCATACCTCCTCGGGGTGCCGCTGGCGATGCCGCTGGGTGTGTTGGTCTTCCTGGGTTCCTTCATCCCGATCGTCGGTGCCGTGCTCACCGGTGCGGTCGCCGTCCTGCTCGCTCTGGTGGCCAATGGGCTCGTCAACGCGCTGCTGATGCTGTTGGTCGTGTTGGCCGTGCAACAGCTGGAATCTAACGTGCTGCAACCGCTGGTGATGGGCAAAGCCGTCAGCCTGCACCCGCTCGCCGTCTTCCTCGCTGTGGCCGCCGGTACCTCCGTGCTGGGTCTCGTCGGAGCCGTCTTCGCGGTACCCGTGTTGGCTTTCGCCAACTCCGCGGTCCGTTACGTGTCGTCTCGTCCCTGGGAAAGAAATGACACGGGTGAGAACAGCACAGAGACCACGTTCAAAGAACGAGCCGCGGCCCTGGAAGACCGGCTGTTGCCGCAACTACGCCAAGTCCGTAAGCGCGGTCAGCGCTCGGACTCAACCACAGACGCTGAGACGAACACCGACGACGCCGTTACCGACGTCACCGGCGACACGTCATCCCATCCATCCTCCAAGGAGCGCTCGTGACCGAAGATTCCGTGATCAGCCATCTGCCCGTGCAGTTCGAGCAGATTGAAGCCGCTCGAGCGGCGCTGGAGGGTGTGGTGTTATCCACGCCCATGGATCACTCACGAGCCCTCGGTCGCTCTGTCGGCGCCACCGTGCACCTGAAATGCGAGAACTTGCAGCGTGCCGGTTCCTTCAAGGTCCGTGGCGCCTACGTGCATATGGCCTCACTCAAGGAAGAAGACCGGGCACGCGGCGTGGTGGCTGCCTCCGCTGGTAACCACGCTCAGGGTGTGGCCCTGGCCGCCAAACGCCTCGGCATCAAGGCCACCATCTTCATGCCCCAGGGCGTAGCCCTGCCCAAACTGCAGGCTACCCAGGACCACGGGGCCGTCGTGAGGCTCCACGGCAACAACGTCGATGAGGCGCTGGCTGAGGCCCAGCGCTATGCCGAGGACTCGGGGGCGGTGTTCATCCACCCTTTCGACAACCCGCACGTGGTGGCCGGTCAGGGCACCATCGGCTTGGAGATCCTCGAGCAGCAGCCCGACGTCGACACCATCGTGATGGGCATTGGCGGCGGTGGTCTCCTGGCCGGCGTGGCTGTGGCCGTGAAGGAAATGGCGCGCCGACAGGGCCGCATCATCAACATCATCGGCGTTCAGGCGGCTAACGCGGCAGCGTACCCGCCCTCCCTAGCCGCCGATGCCGTCGTTCCATTATCCAATGTCTCCACGATTGCCGACGGCATCGCCGTGGGTCGGCCGGGGCAGATCCCCTTCCAGATCATCAAGGAACTTGTCGACGGCGTGGTGACGGTCACCGAAGAGGAGATCGCCAACGCTCTGGTGTTCCTGCTGGAGCGCTCCAAGATGGTGGTGGAACCCGCAGGAGCTGTTGGCGTGGCCGCGTTGTTGGCCGGCAAGCTGGACGAACTGGGTATCTCCTCGACTTCCACCGTGGCCGTGCTCTCGGGCGGCAATATCGACCCGATGCTGATGCTCAAAGTCATCCAGTCCGGTCTGGCGGCTGCAGGGCGTTTCCTGACCGTACGAATCGCACTGCGTGACCGTCCCGGAGAGCTGATGACGATTTCGCGCATCATCGCGGAGACCGAAGCCAACGTCACTCGTGTGGATCACTCCCGTATCGGCGACACCCTGGGCCTGGGGGACGTGCACATCACGATCGACATGGAGACCCGCGGTCGCGATCACTCCGAGGAAGTGCTCGGTCGGTTGCGTGCGGCCGGATACCAACCGATCAAACAGAACTAGTCTGACCGGACCGTACCTGCGCGCGCGGGGTACTCCAGCTCAGCTAGACGGGTATAGCGTTGCGGATCGCTCGTCACCGTGCCCGCGGAGAGGTCAACATAGGCCGTGACGATGTCGGCGCCGTCGCCCAACCAGCAGTCAGCGCTATGCTCGATCAGGAGCTGACGGGAGCCGACGGCAAGACTGAGGCGAGCGAACTGCCCATCTCTGGAGGGTGCACTCGATCGGCTCGGTGAGGCTGACTCAGCGCGTCGTGATCTTGCGATCTTCTCGTTCAGGCGAGACGAGACTTGCTGAACAGGTTCGGAATCGAATCGGCCTTCTTGCGAATCACGTAGACACCGGGCAGATGTCCCACCGTGTCGTTGATTCGGGACGAGAATTCGGCGGTGGTCCAGGCTTCCAGGCCGGGCTCGTTGCCGAGCACGACGGCGGCGGCGTTGAGCGCTTCCAAGACGCCGAGCACGAAACGGTCCGAGGCCCCGGCTGAACCCCCGCCCGACAGGATGGTGGCGAGACGCGAGCGGACCTCGTCGGCGGCATCTCCCTGCTCTTCGAACGTGGAGGCACCGATCTTCTTCGTGTGCTCCAGTACCGCGTCACGGTCTGCCAGGTCCCTGCCGACGGCAGGCACCGGGTTGAGCTTGGAACGACCAACCAAGGACGACAACTGCTGGTCGGTGTAGGGATCCAACGCATCCAGGGTGGGTTGGAGCGGGCCGAGATCCGAATGGTCGGCCAGAACGACGGATACCTTCGGGTCATCCTGCTGTCCGGGCTCAGCGCGGTCCCATGGGCCGAACTTCACCGCACCAGCCTCATGCAGGTCGGTGATCGCGGCGGCGACGAGTGCCTGATCTAGCAGTCCGGACACCGGGCTGAGGGCGTCGCGATGCTTCAGGGTGGCCAGGAAGAGCTTTTCTACAGTCAACACATCGTTCAGCGTAGCAAGGGCGAGGCGCTAGTGAGCAGTGCTGAGCACCCCCAATGCAAAACGGCGGGGACCTCACCTTGTGGTGAGGTCCCCGCCGTTACGGATCGGACGAAAATCAGGCCTTGTACGGCGTGACGTTCTTCAGCTCAACCTTGATTTCCTTGCCGTTCGGCGCGGTGTAGGAGACGGTGTCGCCAGCCTTGGAACCGTGGATCGCCTCGCCCAGCGGTGAGCGCTCCGAGTAGACCTCGAGCTTTTCGCCATCGGCGGCGATCTCGCGATTGCCGAACAGGAACGTCATTTCGTTGCCAGCCACCACGGCGGTGACCACCATGCCGGGCTCAACGATGCCGTCGTCTGCCGGGGCGTCGCCGACGCGGGCATGCTCGAGAAGGTGCTTGAGCTCGAGGATGCGGCCCTCGTTCTTGGACTGCTCCTCGCGTGCAGCGTGGTAGCCGCCGTTCTCCTTCAGATCGCCCTCATCGCGAGCCTGTTCTATACGATCGATGATTTCCTGGCGTCCGGGACCGGAGGCGTACTCCAGCTCCTTGCTCAGTCGGTCATAGGCTTCTTGGGTCAACCAGGGGGTCGAATCGTTGTTGCTCATGGCCATGCGGCCTCCTTCGTAACGGTCATCTTTCACGTCATAGAACGAGCCCCGCCGTCGGGCGAGCGCAGGGTGAGAATGATGATCACCGGCGCGAAACCCATGGCGGGGCAGGGAACTGTTGACCCACAGTCTAACAGTCGAGCCCCGTGAGGGCCGAGGAGTCGGGGTAGGCGAGCACCTGCGCTGTCAGCGAAATCGCCCAGGTGGGGGCTCAGTCCCCGGTGTTGATGTACTGGATATTGCTGGGGCCCTCTCCGGCGTACCAGCAGGTGTCCACGACGCCGCTGACGCCGAGCCCGTCGGTGCGCAGCGGTGCCTCGTAGTAGCGGGTCATATCGGATGGCAGTCGCGACTCGTCCTCGGGCTCAGGTCCGATGGTGACGGTGTCGAAGCCCACCACTGCGTAGTTTTCGGCCAGAATCTGCACCGAACAGGTGACGGTGGCTTCGGGCTCCTTGGTCAACTGGAAGGTCACGGAAGCCTCTTGATCGGAGGCGATGCTGTAGCCGACGTCTTTCCAGGAGAGCCGATCCGCGTTGGCCGAATAGGCGATCCATACGGTGACGAGTACGGCCGCGATCAGCGCCACGACGGCAATAATGATCCCCCGACGGCGGGCGCGGGGGTTGGAGGTGCTTTGGGCACGACCATATCGATTCGCTAAGCTGTCTTCGGTGACATGACCTGCGGGCTGAGGCTGCTGATCCATAGGCCTCCATACTAGCCCGAGTGCGGCGCCGCTTATTCGTCCATGACAGGAGTACGGACACAGCTGTGGAGAATCAGAACCCTGATCAGCCGGGCCTCAACGACGCCTCGGACCACCAGGAATTCGGCGTTCCTGTGGGGCAGCGGAACTACGGCACCCTGCCGCCGGAGCAGTCCCATGCCGTGGACGAGGCCTCCAAAGTTCCGGAATCGTCCGGGTTGCGCCTGCTCGCCGTGCACGCCCACCCCGATGACGAATCGTCCAAGGGGGCGGCGATGATGGCGGCTTATTCGGCCGCCGGGGCCGAGGTCATGGTGGCGACCTGCACCGGTGGTGAAGCCGGAAGCCTGCTGAACCCGCACTACGGCGACGACATCCGCCTGCACCGTGACTTGACCTCCGTGCGCCGCGCAGAGATGGAGGAGGCCGGAGCTGCCCTGGGCATCGAGCACCGGTGGCTGGGCTTCGTGGATTCCGGGCTACCTGAAGGCGACCCGTTGCCCGAGCTGCCGTTCGGAACCTTCGCCACCCTGCCCCTGGAGCAGACGGCGGCACCTCTGGTTCGGTTGGTTCGCTCTTTCCGGCCGCATGTGATCATCTCGTACGACGAGATCGGCGGTTACCCGCACCCCGACCACATCCGCTCTCACGAGATCACGGTGGCGGCCTACCAAGATGCTGGAGACCCGGAAAAGTACCCAGGCACTGGTGAGCGCTGGGAGATTTCGAAGCTCTACTACGATCGGGCTTTCAACCCCGACAAGTACCGGGCACTGCACCAGGCGTTTATCGAGAGCGGCGAAGATTCTCCCTACGCCGACCGTATTGCCTGGTACCAGCGCATGCTCGAGAACGATGACGATTCCTCCGGTGGTTTCCGGTTGACCAAGCATGAGGTGACCACCCAGATTCATGTTGCAGATTTCTTGGAAAACCGCGACGCCGCGTTGCGTGCTCACCGCACCCAGATTGATCCCGAAGGGCACTTCTTCATGGCGCCCAATGACCTAATCCGCACCACCTGGCCGTGGGAGGATTACGTGCTGATCGACTCCCGGGTGGAGACGAAGTTGCCCGAAACGGACTTGTTCGCCGGACTTCGGTCAGACGAGCGTCACGGTAGCTAGCGTCGGCGTAGACTGGATCATCATGTTCTTTTTCGAAGCAGCCGTTGAGCCGAGCCCCGGCGTTGAAGAGCCGACCCTGCGTCCCGGACTCGACGAAAGCGAGATTACCCCGGGCATTGAAGGGTTCCTGCTGACCGCACTGATGGTCACGTTTGCGATTCTGGTACTGAATCTGATGATCCGCTCGATCCGCAAGGTGAAGTTGCGTTCGGAAACGGCCGAAGACATGCTCGTCGAGCGCTACCAGGGCTACCTCAGCGAGGAAAAGCGCCAGCGCCCCGAGGACGACGGCGAGCTCTCTCCCGACAAAACCGAGCTGTACCGGAAGAAGTACCCGGGCTACCTGGACAGCCCCACCCCTGAACCGAAGTCACCGGATTCCGGACGCGACTTCTAAAAGGAGTATCTAGCGCCGTACGGGCTAGGACAGCACCGCGAACATGATCGCGATGTAGTGACAGACGAACCCGCCCACCGTAAAGGCATGGAAGAGTTCGTGAAAGCCGAACCATTCGAGGCTGATGTTCGGCCGTTTCAACGCGTAAAACACCGCGCCGACGATGTAGCAGGCGCCGCCCGCGCAGGTCATGATCGCGGCCACCAGATTCGCCTGGAAGAACTCGCCCAGATACAGCACTGCCGCCAGGCCGAGTGCCACGTAAATCGGCGTGTACAGCCAGCGCGGGGCATCGGTCCAGACCAGCCGGAAGATCACCCCGGCTACCGCGCCGATCCACACCAAGGTGAGCAGGATCGTCGCCTCCCGGGTCTCCAGTAGCGCTAGAGACAACGGGGTGTAGGTGCCGGCGATCACGAGCATGATGTTGGTGTGGTCCAGCCGCTTCAGCGTGCGTGCCACCTTCGGCGTCCACTGCACCAGGTGATAGGTCGCAGAGACGGAGAAGAGCAGCAGCCCGGTCACCGCATACACCGCCGATGCCCAGGACAGCGTTGCCGTCGGGGCTAAGGCAACGAGGACGATCCCCGCAGCCAAAGCCAGGGGGGCGGTCGCGAGATGGATGAAGCCACGCATCTTAGGCTTGAACTCGGGATGCGTGACGTCGGTAATCCGATCGATGCGCCAGCGTCGCGGACGAGGGACGCGTGGAGGATGGGGCTGAGTCATCGTCATGTGCCCATTCTACGTGGCGTTGCTTTCGGGCCACTGTGTATCCGCTACCGTAGTCCTGGAAGGCCACACGACCACATCGTCGGCGGTCGCACCGGAGCAGAAGGAGACCTGGATCGTGCTCACCCAGTTGCTGTATCGGTTCTACGAGCGACGGCTCCAGGCAGAGCTGGACGGCGCGGATCTGCCACAGCACATCGGGGTCGTGTTGGACGGCAACCGGCGTTGGGCCAAAGCTGCCGGCGAGACGACGGCGCGCGGCCACCAGGCCGGGGCCGACAAGATCCTGGAGTTCCTGGGCTGGTGCGACGAGATGGGGATCCGCATGGTCACCCTCTACCTGCTCTCCACCGAGAACCTGAACCGGCCCGCCGCGGAATTGACCCAGCTGATTGGGATCATCTCCGACACCCTCGATCGTCTCGAGCGCGGCCTGGATAACGGTCACCGGCTCCGGATCCACCCGGTCGGTTCACCGTCGCTGCTACCCTCCGAACTGGCCGAACAGGTCAGTCGACTGGGGGAGGAGACCGCGCAAGTCGAAGGGCTCCACGTCAATGTGGCTGTCGGCTACGGGGGCCGTCAGGAAATCGTGGACGCCGTCGGTGAGCTCCTCGACGACGCCGAGCAAGCGGGAAAGAGCCTGTCCGAGGTGGCCGCAATGTTGTCGGTGGAGGCGATCTCCGACAAGCTGTATACCCGCGGACAGCCCGACCCAGACCTGGTGATTCGTACATCCGGTGAACAGCGACTCTCCGGATTCCTGATGTGGCAGTCCGCCTATTCGGAGTTCTACTTCTGCGAGGCCCTCTGGCCCGATTTCCGGCGCGTGGACTTCATGCGGGCGCTACGAGATTTCGCCTCCCGGCACCGGCGCTTCGGCTCGTAACCAAGCGTTCATCGAAGTTCACCTCATTTTTACCCGGCTCCTCAGATCTGGACGCCCACACCATCTAGCGTGAGGATTGTCAGAAGGACACAGCCGCAGCGTCCACCCCGGCCGTCAGGGCTGGTCCTCTTCCGATTCCTGTCGAAGGAGACGATGAGTGCGAACCTACGTGCTGGATACTTCGGTCCTGCTGTCCGACCCCCGAGCCATGACCCGGTTCGCGGAGCACCGTGTGGTGCTGCCCCTGGTGGTGATCATGGAGCTGGAACACAAACGGCACGACCCGGAGCTGGGATTCTTCGCACGCACCGCGCTGCGCCTGCTCGATGATCTGCGCATCACCCACGGATCATTGTCCGAACCGGTGCCGATCGGTGATGAGGGCGGGGCGCTGCGCGTGGAACTGAACCACATTTCGGTGGAGGTGCTGCCGCACGGGTTCCGCAATGCGGACAACGACACTCGCATCCTCGCGGTCGCGAAGTCACTCTCCGATGAAGGCGAAGACGTCACCGTGGTCTCCAAGGACCTGCCCATGCGGGTGAAAGCCTCCGCCCTGGGCTTAGCCGCGGATGAATACCGCAATGAATTCGTCAAAGACACCGGCTGGACCGGGATCCGGCGCATCGACGTCGCCGATGAAGCGATCGACCAGCTCTACCAGGGCCAGGAGTTGCCCTGGAATGAACTCGTTCCCAACACGGGCGCGGGCACGGACGCCGATGCCGACCCGAATGAGCCGGCCCCGGTGAACACCGGATTGGTGCTGTCCAGTGCTGGCTCCTCCGCTCTGGGCCGCGTGGTGGGCGAGGACAAAGTGCAGCTGGTGCGCGGCGACCAGGACGCTTTCGGTGTGCACGGCCGCTCGGCCGAACAGCGCCTGGCCATGGAACTGCTGCTGGACCCCACCGTGGGGATTGTTTCCCTGGGCGGTCGTGCTGGCACCGGTAAATCCGCACTCGCGCTGGCCGCCGGCCTGGAAGCTGTCCTGGAGCGTCAGGAACATCGGAAGATCATCGTGTTCCGTCCGCTCTACGCCGTCGGTGGGCAGGATTTGGGCTATCTGCCGGGCACCGAGTCGGAGAAGATGGGACCCTGGGGGCAGGCGGTGTATGACACGCTCACTGCTCTGGTCTCCACCGCCGTGATGGAGGAGATCGTTGATCGAGACCTGCTCGAGGTGCTGCCGCTGACCCATATTCGGGGTCGCTCCCTCCACGACGCCTGGGTCGTGGTGGATGAGGCTCAGTCACTGGAAAAGAACGTGCTGCTCACGGTGCTCTCCCGCATCGGCCAGAACTCCAAGGTGGTGCTCACCCACGACGTCGCTCAGCGAGACAACCTGCGGGTGGGACGTCATGATGGTGTGGCCGCGGTGGTGGAGAAGCTGAAGGGGCATCCGCTGTTCGGGCACATTACCCTGACCCGTTCGGAGCGCTCGCCGATCGCCGCGCTGGTGACGGATCTGCTCGAGGACCGCACCCACTGACCACCGGGGGAGGGAAAGAGTGGGGACCGTCACGACGTGATGGCGGCCCCCACTGAGTGATATCCGCTCGCACTGGAGGGGGATGAGCACGAGCCACGATCACTCCAGCCACAGTTCCGCTATTGGGGGAGGGAACCATGGAGTCTCAACCTCCGCGATTCAGTCTACTGATCATCGGAATGGTGTTCCAGGGTCATTTGACGGCGGTGGAGAACTCAGTGCGCGGCGTGCCCGTCGATCACGGCGTGCCTGGTTAGTCCAGATCAAAGCCATGATCACTCCGGCGGTGGCTCCGGCAAGGTGCCCATCCCACGACAATCCGGGCTGGGGCAGGAACCCGGTGAGCATCGAGACGTAATTGGCGACGACGACGAACGCCACGACGATGGCCCAGAATCGGCGTGCTTGCAGCCCGTAGACCACCAGAAACGCGGCGTAAGCGTACGTCACGCCCGAGGCACCGATGTGCACCGCATCGCGGGCCAGCAACCAGGTCAGGGTGCCCGAGAGCAGCCAGATACCCGCGGTGATGATTGCGTAACGGCGGGTGAGCCAGGCGATGGCGATGCCCAGGACCAGCCAGGTTCCCGAGTTGCTGATCAGGTGAGCGAAATCCAGGTGCAGCAGCGGCATGGTGAGAATGCCGATCAGACCTTCCGTGCTGCGCGGGCGCAGTCCGACATCGTACACAGTGGCGCCGAGCAGGGCGCTGACCAGGTGAATCAGCCACATCAGCGCCACGGGCAACGCTACCGGGATGACGCTGCGCAGTAGTCGTTCCGGCCAGGGACGCGGCGCCACGGTTCCGGCGTCGGCATCGGTGCGAGTGCTCATCGGGGTTCCTCCGTCAAGGGTGTCACGTCGTCATCCACAGCCTAGCGACGGTACGGCCCACCGTGGTGCGGTACCGCCTAGCATGGGAGCATGCTTCTGCTTGTTTGGCGTGCGTTCGGCGACGCCATCGACTCCGGGCACCCCGCTGACGTGATCGCGAGCCTGTGCGCCGCCGTCGGTCTGGTGTGGTTTGCTGTGTGCGCGGTGCCGCTGTGGGTCAGTGATGTTCGCGAGCACCGGCTGCCCAACCGGTGGACCCTGCTGCTGGTCGTCGGCGGTGTGGTGACTCTCGGTACGGCCACCTTGCTGGCCACCGATGGCTCAGAGCTGGCGGGGCGAGCGCTGCGAATGGTGCTGGCCGGACTGGTCTACGCCGCGGTGCTGTTCGTGTTGCATCTGGCCACCCGCGGCGGGATGGGCATGGGGGATGTGAAGCTTGCCGCCGGGCTGGGCGTGTACACGGGCTGGCTGAGTTGGGACGGCCTGCTGGCTGCGGTCGTCTTTGGTTTCCTGATCGGGGGACTGGTGGCCCTGATGTTGGTGGCGGTGCGCCGGGCGACGCGATCCACGCAGATTGCCTTCGGGCCCTCGATGATGGTGGGGGCGTTGGTGCCGCTGATGCTCATGGAGGCCGGCTAGAGAACTCGTCGTGCCCCCGGGGATGCGAACGGCCCGCCGCTGACTCCCCGGGAGGGGACCAGCGGCGGGCCGATACGCGTCGTCGTGTGGCGCGAGCTTACTCGGCTGGACGGGTCATGGACATGGTGTCCAGGGCGGCGTCAAGCTGAGCCTCGGTGACCTCACCGCGCTCCACGTAGCCGAGATCGATGACAGCTTCGCGCACGGTCATCTTGTTGTTGACCGAGTGCTTGGCGATCTTGGCGGCGGCCTCGTAGCCGATGACCTTGTTCAGCGGGGTCACGATCGAGGGCGATGCGCCAGCCAGGAAGGAGCAGCGCTCCTCATTGGCGGTGATGCCGTCGATCATCTTGTCGGCCATCACCCGGGAGGTGTTGGCGAGCAGGCGGATGGACTCGAGGAGGTTGGCGGCCATGACCGGGATGCCGACGTTGAGCTCGAAGGCGCCGTTGGTGGAGGACAGGGCCACGGTGGTGTCGTTGCCGATGACCTGGGCGCAAACCATGATCGCGGCCTCGCAGATCACCGGGTTCACCTTACCGGGCATGATGGAGGAGCCGGGCTGCAGGTCGGGGATCGCGATTTCGCCGAGGCCGGTATTCGGGCCGGAGCCCATCCAACGCAGGTCGTTATTGATCTTCATGATCGAGTAGGCGATGTTGCGCAGCTGGCCGGAGGCCTCGACGAGACCGTCGCGGTTGGCCTGGGCCTCGAAGTGGTCGCGGGCCTCGGTGATGGGTAGCCCGGTCTGCTCGGCGAGCAGCTCGATCACGCGGGCGGAGAAGCCCTTCGGGGTGTTGATGCCGGTGCCCACTGCGGTGCCGCCCAGCGGAACCTCGGCGACGCGCGGCAGTGACGAGTCAATGCGCTCGATGCCGTAGCGGACCTGCGCGGCGTAGCCGCCGAACTCCTGGCCCAGGGTGACCGGGGTGGCGTCCATCAGGTGGGTACGGCCGGACTTCACCACACCGGCGAATTCTTCGGCCTTCTTTTCGAGGGAGACGGCCAGGTAGTCCAGAGCGGGCTTCAGGTCGTTGATCAGTGCGCCGGTGACGGCCAGGTGCACGGAGGTGGGGAACACGTCGTTGGAAGACTGAGAGGCGTTGACGTGGTCGTTGGGGTGGACCTCGTTCTCGGAGCCGGCCTCCTTGAGTGCGCGGGTGGCCAGGGTGGCGAGCACCTCGTTGGTGTTCATGTTGGAGGAGGTGCCGGATCCGGTCTGGAACACGTCGATCGGGTAGTGGTCGTCGTGAGCGCCGGAGATGACCTCATCAGCGGCAGCGACGATGGCGTCGGCGCGCTCCTGGGTAATCACCTCGAGTTCGGCGTTGGCCCGAGCGGCGGCCTTCTTCACCTCGGCCAGGGCGTGGATGTGTGCCGGCTCCAGGGTTTTGCCGGAGATCGGGAAGTTCTCGACGGCGCGCTGGGTCTGGGCCCGGTACAGGGCGTCGATCGGGACCTGAACTTCGCCCATGGTGTCGTGCTCGATACGGTACTGCGGTTGCGATTCAGTCATAGTGCTCATCCTAATTGTCGGGGTCAGGGTGTATCTATCGTCGCGTGTCGATGTCGCCGACGGCCGCGCCCACTTCGACGGTGCCGTTGGCCAGGGAGTAGGTCAGTCCGAGAACAGCGGTGCGTCCGTCTTCGACGGCGTCGGCCAGGGAACGGGAGGTCTCCACGAGCCGGTGCACGGTTTGGTCGGTGTGTTCGGCCACGGTGCCGTCGACGTCGGTCACGCCCTGCTGGCGTGCCGCGAGCACCGAGGGGGTGATCCGCTCGACCAGGGAGCGGATGAAACCGGGCGGCATGGCACCGGAAGCGTAGGAATCCACGGCGGCGGTCACCGCTCCGCAGGAGTCATGGCCGAGCACGATGATCAGCGGGATGTTCAGGATGTCGACCGAGTATTCCAGGGAACCGAGCACGGCGTCGTCGATGACCTGCCCGGCGGTGCGGACCACGAAGACATCACCCAAGCCGACGTCGAAAATGATCTCGGCGGCCAGCCGGGAGTCGGAACAACCGAAAATCACGGCCAACGGATTCTGTTCATCGGTCAACGAGGCGCGGCGGGCGGCATTCTGGTTCGGGTGCAGCGTGGTGCCCGAGACGAAGCGCTCATTGCCTTGGGCTAGGATCTGCCAGGCACGGGTGGGGGTTGCGGGCATCAGGACCTGCTTTCGTTGTCGTTCTCCAACACCGCTTCGGTGAGGGTGGTGATCTGCTCATCGGAGCCGGATCCCGAGACCACCAGGGTTACGGAATCGATGTCGGATGCCTCGGAACCAGCAGCCTCCTCATGGGCCAGTTCGGTGACCAAATAGGTGTGTCCGTTGTCGGCCCGGTGCACGCTGAAGTCGTGTCCGCTCAGCTCGATGAGGCCGGATTCCGCGGCGCCGTGAACCTGCTGTCCCACCCAGGTGCTGTTGGCATCTGAGGACTGGACGAAGCCAACGAATTCTTGATCGGGGGTGACATAGCCGACCTGCCAGTTGGGTACGCCGTCGGAGGGCGACCCGTTCCAGCGGGCATAGCTGGCGTACCAATCTTCGGGAATCTCCGGGGCCAGAGCGGTGAAGTCGGCGACGCTGCTGGCTTCGGCGGCGATGGCCGGAACGTCGATGCCGGGGTCGGCGTCGCGATCGCGAAGCGGGTTGAGCATGACCACGAGGGCGACAATGGCGACCGTGGCGAGCACCGAGAACGCCATGGCCTTGACGTTCTGGTACATGCGCTCACCTTGTTTGCGCGTGTACTGAGGCTTCGGGGCGGCATCGACGGGTTGAGTCACGGACTCTATTCTGCCACTTCGTCGCGGCCGCTCTGGCTCCCAGTAGGATGTGAAGAGTAGCAGTGCCGCTCACCAACGATACGGAGTACAGATCATGGCGAAAGCCGATGGACAGCCGCAGAACGACCTCAACGACTCCTTGAAGCCCGACCGGAACCTGGCAATGGAGCTGGTGCGTGTGACAGAGGCGGCGGCCATCGCTGGAGGCCACTGGGTAGGTTACGGTGATAAGAACCGCGCCGATGGTGCCGCCGTGGATGCGATGCGTAAGTTCATGGACACCGTGCGGATGAACGGTGTGGTTGTGATCGGCGAGGGCGAGAAGGACGAAGCCCCCATGCTGTTCAACGGTGAGAACGTGGGCGACGGCACCGGAGCTGAGGTGGACGTCGCGGTGGATCCCATCGATGGAACCCGCCTGACTGCCCTGGGCTACAACAACGCGCTGTCCGTGTTCGCAGTGGCTGAGCGCGGCACCATGTTTGATGCCTCATCGGTGTTCTACATGGAAAAGATGGTCGTGGGCCCGGAGGCCGCCGAAATGGTGGACCTGCGCCTGCCGGTCAAACAGAACATTCATTTGCTGGGTAAGGCGCTGAACAAGCCGGTCTCCCAGCTGAACATCTGCGTGCTGGACCGCCCGCGTCACGAGGGCCTGGTGCGTGAGATCCGCGAGGCCGGCGCCCGCGTGAAGTTCATCATGGACGGCGACGTGGCTGGAGGCATCGCCGCAGCTCGCCACAACACCGACGTTGACATGCTGCTGGGCACCGGTGGCACTCCCGAGGGTGTCGTGACCGCCTGTGCATTGAAGGCCACCGGCGGCATGATCCAGGGTCGATTGGCGCCCACGGACGACGACGAGAAGCAGAAGGCTATTGACGCCGGGCTGGACCTGGACCAGATACTGACGACGAATGACCTCGTGCGTTCCGACAACTGCTACTTTGCCGCCACCGGCATCACCGACGGCGACCTGCTGCGTGGCGTGCGCTACTACAACGACCGGATTGTCACCCAGTCGATCGTGATGCGCTCCAAGTCGGGCACTGTGCGCACGGTGGAAGCCGAGCACCGCACCGAGAAGTGGCCGGAGTGGCTGCCGGAGCGCTGATCCAGACTCAGGACTGAGTCGCGTCAGCGAGACGCGCTGGGACACCCGATGACGAACAGCGTCGTCGGGTGTTCTGCGTTGTGGGGCTTTTGAGTGCTGACCGCGCCGCCGGCGCTGCGGTCTGCCAGGGCGAGCGCTCTGGTGCTCGCGGGTGCGAAGGCGGCCTGACCGGGGGTCAGATCGAGAGACTGCTCGCTGGCCTCCAGACGGACCTCACCGGCGGTGCACACCAGGATCCGTGGTCCGGCGTCGTGCAGGTGAAACGTGGACTGAGGCGCAAGGTGGATACCGGTGACGATGAAGTCGTTCACCGGGACCGGGAATGTTTCGACGCGGGCACCGTCCTCGGATTCCCCGCGGGATGCTGGGTGCACGCGCGGATCCGTGGTCGGCGTGAAATCGACCACCCGCTGCAGTTCGGTGACGTTGATGTGCTTCGGGGTGAGCCCGCCGCGTAGCACGTTATCGGAGGAGGCCATGGTCTCCAGGCCGAGCCCGGAGAGATAAGCGTGGACCACTCCGGCACCGAGGAAGATGGCTTCGCCCGGGGACAGATTCACCCGGTTCATCAGCATGGACACCAACACGCCGGGGTCATCTGGATGATGTGCGGCGATCTCTACGGCGGTGCTCAGCGAGGCATCGGTGGCCACCAGGTCTGTATTGTCCGGGTGACACAGTGCGGTCAGCAGTCGGGTGGCAAAGGTGCGGTTGTCGGTGTCGTCGGCCCAGGGGCCCTCGGGGTCCAGCAGGGCGGTGAAGACCCCGGAGAGATCCCCAGCCTCCAGCCGCTGAGAAAATTCGGTGACCGCCGTCAGCACGTCCGCCGAGAGCTCCTGGAGCTCGCCCAGGCGGCGGAAGGTGCCCGCTGCATCGCGCGGGTCCCGGAACCCACACAGTGCAGAGAACTCGGTGATCGCGATTAGCATCTCGGGCTTATGGTTGCGGTCCTTGTAGCAGCGCTCGGGTGAATCTAGGGCGGTGCCACGAGCGTTCTCCGCGTCCCAGCCCTGCTGGGCCTGGTTAACGGTGGGGTGAGCCTGAATCGACAGGGGAGCGGCCGCAGCCAGCAGCTTCACCAGGAAGGGGAGCTGCGGGGAGTGCGGGTCACCGGAGGCGTCGATTCCGGCGGCTAAGCAGCCGCCCAGGGCCTCCGCCGGTGCGGCGGCCAGCAGGGTATTCAACGGGACGGAGGCACCCAGGTGATGCACCACGGAGGGAGCACCGGGGTGGGAACCCAGCCAGAGTTCAGCCTCGGGCTCACCGGAAGCGTCACGGCCCTGCAATTCGGCCAGTAGCTCGGCGGAGCCCCAGGCGTAGTCACGCACTGGCCCGTCGAGCAGGTATAGCTCGGCGAGTGCATCACCGTGAACGGACGGGGGAGTGAGAGAGGTCATCGGTGCTGCACGACCTATCCGGGGTGGCAATACTGGTTGGTCGAGGAAGCGTCCTCGAGCAGGGCTTCTTGATACGTGTCCTCGGCCCACATCAGGTATTCCTCGGTGATCTCGGTGCCGTCGGCCTGCGTTGGAGGCTCCGGCCAATCGGCGGGATCCTGCGAGGCGGCCGAGCCACGTTCGGAGCCGGTGGCCTCATCGCCCTCGACGTCCATGCGCACCTGAGCGAAATGGGTGAGCAACGGCGCGATGTTCACACCGGCGGGGGTGCTGCCACCCAGCGGGGTGTCATCGGCAGCGAGCATGTCTGAGACGCGGGAGTGGATCTCATCGAAATCGGGGTAGGTGGAGAAGCGTTCGCCCTGGTCCCCGAAGTCCGGGGCGCCGATGGTCAATCGGTCCATGGGAACCTGCTGCGACTTTGCTCCCAGAGACAGGAAAGTGCCCAGCTGCTGCTGCGGCAGGTCGGTTTCCACAATCTGCTCACCGGCGTCGAGAATTCCCTCGAATCGGGTCAATAGGGTGGGCAGATTGAACTGGGAGAGCATGGCCTGCTGGATGCACTGCTGCCGGCGGATGCGGGAGTAGTCGGACGACCAGTGTCGCGATCGGGCGAAGGCCAGGGCGTCTTTGCCGTCGAATTCGTAGGTGCCCGGTCCCCACCAGGCGTTGCCCCAATCGCCGTCGGGACGGTTGCCGCGGTGGGTAGTCCAACCGCCGGTGGTCACGGTGACGCCACCCATGGAGTCGATCAGCTGAGCGAAGCCCTCCATGTCGAGCAACACGTACGCCTGCACGTCGATCCCGAGGATTCCGCTGGCGGCGTCCATCATCGCTTCCGCTCCGGGATCCTCAGCACCGGGATAGAGATCGCTGTGGTCATTGACGACGTCGACGTAGAGCGAGTTGATGATGCACTGATCCCCGCAGTCGTAACCGTTGGGGTAGACCGACCACAGAGGGGAGTCATCGGAGAACTGGGTGTTCTGGAAGTTGCGAGGAATCGAGAACAGGATGATCTTGCCGGTGTCGGCGTTCACCGAGGCCACGGAAATCGAGTCGGGCCGCAGGCCTTGGCGCCCCTCACCCGCATCGCCGCCCATCACCAAGAAGTTGTAACGGCCGTTGACCGGGTCAATGGGCGGGCTATCGGCGAAAATGGTGGACAGGGAGGTCCGCGAAGAATTCAGCATGACCGACCCGTAGGCCAGTGACCCGGAGGTCAGCACCATCAGGATGACCGTGGTGAAGGCGACGATCGGTTTCAGCCCGGGAGCCAGCAGCCGTAAGCGGATGAGCCGAAACGTGTCGATCCACAGGATGGCCCAGCCCACCGCGAGAACGGCCAGTAAGATCACGGCCAGGAACTGTGCGGTGGGGTAGCTAGCCAGGACCACCATCATGTCGCGGGCGAACAAGGCCCCGAGAATCACCAGGATGAGCAGCGCCCAGAGGGAGACGGTCACGCCCATGGCAAAGCGTCCCAGGGAACGGTTTCCGGCCAGGGCCTGCGCACTTCCGGGAATGAGCAGGGTCAGTGCCAGCAACAAGAAGGAGCGCTTGCTGCGCTCGGGTGCGGTGGCCCCCTGCGGATTTTTCAAAGGATCGACGGAGGCGCCGTCGGGGCGGAACCGGTCGAACCGGCGCTGACGGAAGGCGGCCAGGTCTCGGCGCGAAAGAGTTTTAGCCATGGAGTATTGGGGGATCAGGCTTCGGTGGGACGGTATCCAGGGTTACCCTGCAGTGTCTCACGCAGTCGGGTTCCTTTCGCGGAAGCCATGTCTTTGAGCTCGGCGGCGAAGCTGATCATGTGGGTGCGGATCCGCTCGGCTTCTGGGCCAGAACCCGAACCGAGGATGCGTGCTGCGAGCAGTCCGGCGTTGCGCGCCCCGCCGATGGAAACAGTGGCCACGGGAACCCCGGCGGGCATCTGGACGATGGAGAGCAACGAGTCCATGCCGTCCAACGTTTTCAGCGGAACCGGGACGCCGATCACCGGCAGCGGCGTGGTGGAGGCTAGCATGCCCGGAAGATGGGCTGCACCCCCGGCCCCGGCGATGATGACCTGCAGGCCGCGTTCATGGGCGCGGGTTCCGTAGGCGATCATCTCGTGGGGCATCCGGTGCGCGGAGACCACATCGGCTTCGTAGCTGATACCGAATTCCTCGAGCGCCTCGGCGGCAGCTTGCATGACGGGCCAATCAGAATCGGACCCCATCACAATCCCCACCTGCGGTGCGGTGGTGGATTCTGCTGCAGCGGAATCGAGGCTGGTGCTCTGTTGGGTCATCGTCTGGCAGTCTCCTGGCTAGCTGGTACCGGGTCGAAGGAAATAGGGAAAGGAGGGAAGTCCGGAACGGGGAGGGGGTCAGCGGGCGCTGTCGGCGCTCGGGACTCCGTCACGAATCACCGAGGCTGCCCCCTCGGCGATTGCGCGAGCCTGGTCCAGATCCTGTTCTGTGGCGGCGATCACATTGACGTGACCTACCTTACGTCCGGGTCGCACGGCCTTTCCGTAGACGTGGATCTTGGCGCTCGGATATTCGCTCATGGCCCGGTCGAATGCCGAATAGAGGTCTTGATTGGCCCCGCCCAGGTAGTTCTTCATGACCGTGTAGGCGCCCAGGGGCTGAGTGGAGCCCAGGGGGAGATCCAGTACGGCGCGCAAATGCTGCTCAAACTGTCCGGTCACTGCGCCATCCATGGACCAATGTCCGGAATTGTGCGGGCGCATCGCCAGCTCGTTGATCAGGAAGCCCGGGCCGGTTCCTGGGGTCTCGAAGAGTTCGACGGCGAGCATGCCCACCACGCCGAGACGCTCGGCCAGGGTGGAGGCTGCCTCGGCCGCTGCTGCGGCCACCTCGGGATCTAGGCCGGGGGCCGGGGCGGTGACGACATCACAGACGCTGTCGGTCTGCAGTGACTCCACGATCGGGTAGATCGCGACCTCACCCGAGGGGCGGCGAGCCACCTGGGCGGAAAGTTCGCGCGAGAACGGGACCAGCTGCTCCACGAGGAGGGCCGGGAAATCGAGCTCGAACCACTCGGTGGTTTCGGCTGCCTCCTCTGGGGTGCGCACCACGCGCACGCCCTTGCCGTCGTAGCCGCCGCGGGGAGTCTTGAGCACCACGGGCCAGCCGTGCTCCTCGCCGAAGCTCACCAGAGCTTCCACGGAATCCACTGCTGCCCAAACAGGGTTCGGCAGTCCGAGCTCATCGGCAATGCCTCGCATTTTCAGCTTATCCTGGGCGTACTGTAGGGCCTCGGGTCCCGGGCGGACCGCGACACCAGAGTCCTCGAGGGTGCGCAGGTGCTCGGTGGGAACGTGCTCGTGATCGAATGTGAGGACATCCACAGTCGCGGCGAAGCGCATCAGCGTGTCCAGGTCGCGATAATCGCCCACCGTGTAACGGGCGGCACTGGTCGCAGACACGTCCTCGGACTCTGCGAGGACGTGGAGATGGACACCGAGTTCAATGGCGGCGGGGGCCAGCATGCGGGCCAACTGGCCGCCGCCGACGACGCCTACGAGAGGAAAAGTCACCCTCTTAGGGTACATACTCAAGGAGAGGCTGACGTGTCTGTCCCTTCGAACGTGCTTCTTCCCAGGGGGCACCGACGCGGGGCCACGGGCAGGGGCTTTCAGGTTTTCAGCAGGAGTCCGCATTAGAGTGGCCGGGAACTTTGTCCAGACCAGGAGCTCACACCCCCTATGTTCAGTGACCTTTGGCAGCGCCTTCTTGGGCTGATTCGTATGCTGTGGCGAGAAGTCGCCAAATTCGGCACGGTCGGCGCGGTCGCGTTCGTGATCGATTCGGCGGTGTTCGTGTGGCTCATGCACGGGCCGATGGAAGGCTCCAACGTGAAGGCCAAGATTGTGGCCGGTGTGGTGGCGACGATCTTCTCGTGGATCGCCAACCGTTTCTGGACCTTCCGGCACCGTCGTCAGTCCAATGTCGGTCGCGAGCTGGTGCTGTTCTTGGTCATGAACGCCATTGGCCTGGGCATTCAGGCCGGCTGCGTGTTCATTGCTCAGTATCTGCTCGGAGTGACCTCCACCTCGGGGCTGTTCATTGCCGGCAACGTGGTGGGCCTGTTCTTCGGCACGGTGTTCCGCTTTTTCGCTTATCGGTTCTGGGTGTTCTCCGAGACCATGGAGTCCGACCCGGCATTCGCCCACGATCGCGGGTTCCTTACCGGCCAGTTTCCGGCCGTGCCCGCCGCTGACGAAAATTCTAAGCCAAACACCGACCAGCGTTCGGCGCAGTCGGAAGGGTTCGACTCAGCTCGCTGAGCCGCCGAGGCGCTCGACCTCGCGCAGATGCTCCACCCGTTCCGGGGCGAGCGTCTCACTCCCGGCGCCCCCGGTATCTTCTGCAGCGTCGGTCACCTCTACCATGATGACCGGGCACCGTCGCGACCACTGCTCATGCACCGCAGCGAGGAGATCCTCGGTGAGGTGGGTGCCGCGCTCCGCAAGAATCAGCCCACCCTCAAAAGCCCAGGCGCTCGCCGGCGAGGCTGCTGCTAGCCGGAGTGAGGCACCCTCGGTGCCGGTGATCAGATCCGGCGCTATTCCCACATGCTGGTCCGCCTGGGAGGCCACCTCGTCGTCGAAATCAATGGCATGGCTGGGCAACTGCGCCCCAGACGACCCGGACGCTCCGGTCAGTGAGGTCACCACGATCAGCTCACCTGCGTGCTCTGCCCACCGTTCGGGTGCGGTGGTGACGATCAGCGCGGCGTCCTGAACAGCGTCGTCGCCGTCTCCAAAACACCGAATCTCATCAAAATCCCAGGAGATTCCTAGGGAGGCGGCCAGGGTGAGCCAGTGCACGGGTAGATCGAGCACCGCCAGCCCGGCGGTATCGATGCCATGATGCTCCAACAGGTTCGCCGTTTTCGCTGCCCAATTCACTAACACTCGTCCCGAGAGTTCGGTGCGCGACCCGTCCTGGTGGTACTGAATCAGCGCGGGACGGGCCGAGGCCCCGACGTGGGCGATCAGGTCCGCGCCCGGGCGGGCGATCGACGGGCCGGACGACGAGAGGGAAACCATGGTGACCTCGACTTGATAGCGGTGAGTTGGCGGGCAGATAGCACGTGGGCAGCTGAGGGTTCGACACGCCCGGCTGCGTGATGCTACCGGTCCGTTGCAGCGTCGAACTGAGCTTGACCCAGAGGAGTTACAACGGTGTAATTAGACGTGATCAATGATGAAGTAATGGTCCGTATTGGGCCGTTGCGCTTCCCAGGTGTACTTCATCAGCATGACGGGTGCGACCGACGGAAATCCAGTCGGACCGCCTGCCTCGTGCTGGGCTGAACCCAGGGCTGATGCACGGACTAGCTCGCCGCCGTACGAAGGTGGCGAGACGGCTCTCCTGAGAGCCTGCGAACCGTAGAGAGGAACTGATGGAGAACGCACAACGGCTGGACTCATCTCGACGCGATGTCGAGCCCACCACGCAGCGTCCGACACGTGGCGTACCCTCTGACTGGTTCATTGACCCCGCCGACCCCCAGGCGGCGGATCATGCCGACGTCACCCTAGGCGACCAGGCCACCGCCTTCCTGGCAGCCCACGAGGCTCTGGAGAGCGCCGATGCTCTCGCCGAGACCGGTTCCACTGGCGCGGACCTGGCCACCGTGACCGCCTTGCACCCCGGCGACGCCCCGGCCCCGCAGTCGGCACCGGATGCCGGTACCTGGCTGGGCATCCCCGGTTTTGGTCACCCCGAAGACGAGGGCGAACTAGCCTGGCAGGCCGATGCGCTCTGCGCCCAGACCGATCCCGAGGCGTTCTTCCCCGAAAAGGGAGGCTCCACCCGCGACGCCAAGAAGGTCTGCTCGGCGTGCACCGTACGCTCCGAATGCCTCGAATACGCCCTGGCCAACGACGAACGCTTCGGCATCTGGGGTGGGCTCTCCGAGCGTGAGCGCCGCCGCCTGCGCAAGAAGTCATCCTGAGAACTGTGACTCGCTCGGCCGTCCAGCACGTCACCGCCGTGGTGACGGTCGATCGTCGACCGGAAACGCTGATCGACGCCGTCCGTTCCATCACGCAACAGCACCGGGTGCCGGACCGCGTGATCATCGTGACCACCTCCGGGACGATTGATCCAGCTGTCGTAGCTGAGTCCACCCGTGAGCTGACCGACGCCGATGTGGACTGGCACCATGTGGAACGTCCCCGCACCCCGGGGCGGTCCTTGGCTGACGAGCTCTCCGCCGTCATGGAGCCCGCTGAACCGGGGGAGTCCTCGGAGAAGTCAGGGGGGAGCTCCACCTCGGACGACCGCTGGATCTGGTTCCTGCACGACGACGCCGTCGCCGAACCGCACGCCCTGCAGGCGGTGTTGCGCGCCGTGGAGGTCTCTCCCTCAGTGGCGCTGGCCGGCGCCAAGCAGGTCGAACGCGCCCGCCCTCGTCACCTGCTCGACGTCGGGGTGACCATGACCCACACCGGCCACGCAGTGAGCATGATCGAACCCGGCGAGCTGGACCAGGGTCAGTATGACGACCGCACCGACGTGCTCTCCGTGTCCGCTCCGGGCATGTTGGTGCGCGAGGACGTGTGGCGCGAGCTCGACGGCGTGGACCCGGCCACCCCCGGCCCGGCGGCAGCCCTGGATTTGTGCCTGCGCACCCGACTGGCTGGTCACCGTGTGGTGGTGGTACCCCGGGCGGTGGTCCGCCACGGCGGCCACGGTGAAGGGCTACAAGCCTCCCGCCGCGAACGTCATGAGGCCGCCGCTTGGATGCGGCTGAAACACTCTCGCGCCCGGCTGACCCTGCCGCTGTTGTGGCTGTGGATGATGCTGTCCGCGGTGGGTTCGCTGGCCTGGTCGCTACTGATTAAGGAGCCCGGGGCCGGGATGGCCCGGCTCGGTGGCACCCTGCAGGGCGCCACCCGACCCTTCGCGCTGTTGGGATCCCGCCGTCGGGCGCGGTCCACGCAGACGCTGTCGGCAGTACGCGCCGCCAGCATCCGTGACCTACGCCCGCGCCGGGCTCAGGTGCGGGCCTACCGCCGTTCCGTGATTGACGTGTCCGAACCCGATGAGGTGATCGGCGCCGGCACCGGCTCCACCCACCTGGATTCAGAACCCACCGGCGGTCACGACGATTTCACCGCCCTGGCCACCCCGGAACGCAACTGGGTGGGCATCGGCCTGGTCACTGCCCTGCTGCTGCTCGGTGCGGTGGCCGTGCTGGGCCTGCGCAGCCTGCTCGGCGCCGAAGCCGTGGCCGGCGGAGGCCTGGCTCCTCTGGACGGTTCGCTGCGCGACCTGTGGGAGACCGCGGTGTCCGGCTGGTCCGAATCCGGGGTTGGCTTTGCCGCTCAACCCGGACCCTTCGGACTGGTGCTGGTGCTGCTGGGACTGACCGGCTCCGCCTCGGTTTCCGTGGTGGTGCTGATGATTCTGACGCTGCCGCTGGCCGCCGCAGGTGCCTGGACCGCTGCCGGAGCGATCGCCCGGTCCCGTGCCGCCCGCTTCGCGGTCGCCCTGGCCTGGGGCCTGGCTCCCACCCTGCTCATTAGCATCGGGCAGGGCCGGCTCGGCGCGATTCTGGTGCACCTGCTGCTGCCGTGGCTGGTGCTGTCCCTCATGCGCGCCACCGGTTCGGCCGCGCCGCGCCGTCGTGACCCGGGTTCGCTGCACAGCGACGCCCCCACCGGGCCCGGAACCCGAGGGGTCATCTCCTGGACCGGCTCCGGCTGGACCGCCCTGTTGCTCGCCCTGATCACCGCTGCTGCGCCATCGCTGCTGGTGCCCGCGGTGCTGAGTGTGCTGATTCTCGCCGCGGTAATGCGCTCCCGGGGCCGCGCCTTGTGGTGGACCCCAGCGCTCACCCTGGCTCTGTTTGCCCCCGCGGTGGTCACCCACTGGAACAACCTGCGCGCCGTGCTGGCCGACCCCGGCGTGCCGCTGAGCTTCACCGCCGCCCCCGGTTGGCAACAGCTGCTCGGCTTCCCCACGGAATTCACCGCCGACGCCGGACTACTTGCCGTGCCCGGCCTCGACTCACTGGTGCCCGGATTCCCCTGGGCGCTGGTGATCGCCCTGGTGATCGCCGGCCCGCTGCTGATCCTCGCCGTGCTCGGTGTCTTCTCGCTGCGCCCCGCTGGTACCACCGCCCGGGTCGGGCTGATTGTCACCGCGGTGGGCTTGGCCACCGCCTGGGTTGCCACCCAGATCACGGTCTCCGTTGACTCCCTCGGCGCCCCCGTCACCCTGTTCACTGGCCCCGCCGTCTCCGTGGTGTGGCTGGGGCTGATGATCGCTGCCGTCGCTGGATTCGACTTGGTGCACCGATTGCAGCGGGTAGCCGTGCCCGCCGTCGCCCTCGCCATGGTGGGTGCGGTGGCCGTATCGGCCACCGTGTGGCTAGTGCCGCGCTTGACCGGGGCAGAATCACAGGACCGCCAGCGCGCTGCCCTCGAAGCCCGTGCCACCACCGGGGAATCCGATCCGGAACTCTCCGCGTTGACCGCCTCCAGCCTCATTTACCCGACCTCGATCCGGCAGGTCCCCGCCACTGCGGCCGACCAAGCGCTGAGCGAGCTCTCCACCCGCACCCTGATCATTTCCCGATCCGGAGAAGGGGTGACCGCGGCCGCGGTAGCCGGTGCCGGCGAGGCTTTGAACCGTTTGTCCGGTGGCGTGGTGACCCGCACGCTGACCGGTGGGATTTTCACCCCTGAGAGCGCGGAAACTGATCCAGCCGATGAAGCGCTGCGCACCCTGGCCGCCGAGCTCGTGGCCGGTACCACCAATGACCCTCGCAGCCAGCTGACCAGCATCGGCGCGGCCTTCGTGGTGCTGCGCGACCCCGACGGCGTGGACCAGACCACCGCCGCTAATCTTGACGCTGTCCCCGGGCTCACCCCCGTCGGCCTGACCGAGCACGGCTGGCTGTGGCGCGTGGAACCCGCCAGCGACAATGGCGCACCTGTCCTCAGCGACGACACCGGCTCGGAACCCGACACCGAAGCCCGCGGATTCGCCGTGGCCCGCGCCGCCGTGCAAGACGACGGCGGAACCACCCTGGCCCTGATCCCCAGCGAACACGGCCGCTTCCACGCCGAAGTGCCCGCCGCCGAAGAGGAGTCCACCGAGCGCCGCGTGGTGCTTGCCGAACGCGCCCACGACCGGTGGAGCGCGACCTACAACGGCCAGGCGCTGGAAGCCACGGAAGCCCCCGAAGGCTGGAACCAGGCGTTCGTGCTACCCGCCGAGGCCGGCGAGCTGGAGATTCACTACGACGCCCCCGTGTCGCGCTGGTACTGGGTGGTGCCCGGGGTGCTGCTGCTGATCGCCCTGCTGCTGGCGATCCCCTCGCCGACCCGCCGCACCGCCTCCCGCACCCAGGACCGGCCGCTGGACGCAGGCGACTCCGCCGTGGACCCCCTGGAAGACAGCACCGACGACGACGCGGATTGGACGGCACAGCGATGACCCCCGGCAGTGACGAACAGGCCCAGCTGGGCCGCGGCGCGCGCAAACGGGCCGTGCGCCGCGACGCCGTGCTGGAAGCCTACGGCCGCTCCGAACGTCGCCGCGGCTGGGCCCTGCCCACCTTGGGCGGCGTGGGCGCCCTGTTGCTGGTGGGCGGTGTGGCCTACGGCACCACCGTGTTGCCCGCCACGCCGGCCGCGCTGAACACCGGCGCTGCCCCCGCGGCACTGTCCGCCGCCACCGCCCAGTACGTGTGCCCGGCCGCACCTCGGCTGCCCTCGGGCGCGGACGAGGCCACCGACGTAGACTTCTCCCCGCTGTCCTCCGACGCCTCCACCGAGGCCACCGTCAGCCTGTTCTCCGACCTGGCTGGCCGATTGCCCGGCTCCACACTGCGCCCGGCCACCACGGCAGGCGATGCCCACGGCGGGCCCGAAGCGGCCGCCGCCTCCGGTGAGGAACTCACCGCCTCCCAACCTGATGACATCCAGCAGGGCGCTCCCGCCACCTCGGGTGCCGACGGCGTGGCCGTGCGTGACGCCGGGGCCCACCGGGTCGGCGCCCCCGGCGGCGAACAAGGGCTGCCCAGCGTGGTCACCGTCGAACCCCTCGGCGGCCAAGCCGGGCTCGGCTCCGCCATTGCCGCCTATTCGGCTAGTGACGGTGACCTCACTGGTCTCGACGTCTCGGCCTGCACCGTTCCCAGCCACCAGCAGCGCCTCACCGGCGCCACCACCACCCTGGGTTCCACCGCCATCCTGGTGCTCACCAATCCCTCGGCCTCTGCCGCCACCGTGGACCTGCGCCTCTTCGGGGCCGAGGGGATCATCGACTCCCCAGGCACTTCCGGGCTCGTCCTCGGCCCCGACCAGACCCGCTCCTTCGTGCTGGGCGGCCTCGCCCCCAACGAAGAAAACCTGGCCGTGGAAGTCCGCTCCTCCGGCGGTGCGGTCTCCGCCAGCATCCAGCAGCACCGGCTCTTCGGCGTCATGCCCGGCGGGGTCGACATCATCACCCCCAACGCCGATGCCTCCCAGCGCCAGGTCGTCCCCGGGGTGAGCTCGCCGGGTGCGGACGCCCTGGAGGAATTGAACAGTCAAGACGACGTCGACGTCGCCCCGGCCGTGCAGATCGCCGCCACCGGCTCGGCCACCACCGCCGAAGTCACCGCCCTCGGACCGGACGGTCCGGCCTCCCTGGGTAGCGGCTCCGTGGTGGAACTCGCTGCCAATGGCACCGGCAGCGTTGACCTCTCCAACCTGCCCGCCGGCGAATACACGATCGTCGTGGAGGCGGACGCTCCGGTGATCGCGACCGCCCGTTCGGTCAGCGGTGCCGCGGAAGAATCCGTGGACATGGGCCTGACCCCCTCGGCCTCCGAGCTCGCCTTCGAGCAGTTGGTATCCCTGCCCTCCCACGGCACCTCGCAGTTAGTGGTGTACGGCTCGGCCGCCGGCACCATCGAGTATCAGCTCGTCGATGAATCCGGGAGCCTGGGGGAGACCCAACAACAAGAAGTCGCCGAAGGTGACAGCGTTACCCTGGATCTCGACGACGTCGATGCCCCGGCCGGGGTGCACATCTCCACCACCGACACCGGGCTGTTCGCCGGTGTGATCGTGTCCGACGGCGCTACCGGCCTCTCCGGCTACCCGGTCACCCCGGCCGCCGCCAACGGCACCGGCGTTCTGGTCCGTGTGGGCTACTGAGCCGCAGAAGGGTCAATCTCCTCCACCGGAATCCCGGTCCACCGCGACCAGGCCCGCACCAGCGCCCGGTACGTCAGTTCTTCGATCATGGCGGTGGCCAGCTCATCGTGATCGGCGTGCGGATCCGCGCCCCGGGTCGACACCCTGGACTCAATAGCCATCCGGTGCACCGTGATCGTCGGAATGTCCGTTGCGCCGTGTTCGACGTCGGAGAGCAGATCGCCCACCGCCTCGGCGCCGCCGCCCTGAAACACCTGCAACCGGCGCTCCAAATGCAACGGGATCATCGTGTATCGGAAGCTCACCTGATGCACATCCTCGCCCACCACCTCCGCCAGCCGGTCAATGGCGTTGGCCAGGGTCTCCCCAAACCGTAAGTGGCGGCTGCTGTACCGGGGCAGCGACTGCGGATGCAACGGCCCGCGCAGTCCGCGCCCGTGCCGGTTCCGGCGACGTCGCGAACCTCCCGTCACCGGGGTTTCCGCGCCCTCGGCGGCGGTGATGGTGACGGAGGTGAACATGAACTCCAGTCTAGGCCGGAATCGCGGCACCTCGGAAGAGACGCCGGGACCGCGTGTGCTCTCCGGTACGTGCCAGCACAGCCGGTAGAGTGACGTGCTGTGGGAACGAATCGTTATTGCACCAAGACCGGCTGCCGCGGTGCCGCCGTGGCCACGTTGACGTACAACTATGCCGACTCGGCGGTGGTGCTCGGGCCCATGTCGCAACGGGCCGAACCCCACGCCTACGACCTGTGTCAGCGGCACTGCCGCACCATGACGGCCCCGGTGGGCTGGGAGCTGCTGCGCCTGGTCTCCCTCGAGGACCTCCAGGCCCCTCCCGCTGCAGATCCGGATGACCTGCTGGCCCTAGCCGATGCGGTCAAAGAAACCCCGGAAGAATCGGCCTCGACGTCCGACCCGCTGGACGACGTCACCCCCGATACCTCGGCCCACCGGGTGGATCGCAGCGTTCAGCCCGTGGCGGATTCCGACGTCGTCGATCCGCGCCCCGTCAGCGGTGAGACCCGGCCCAGTTTGAGGATCCTGCGCTGAGTCGAATCATGACTCGAGCCTCTGCGCGCGGCCGCGTGACGGTCTAGGCTGGAGAGCATGACGCAGAATCCCGCAGAAACCCCTGACCTCGCCGTGCCCACCACCGCCGGCCCCGGTACCGACCCTGCCTTCTCGAACCGGACCACCGTGCCCGGCGCCGAGTTCGACTTCACCATCCGCGACATCACCCTCGCCGAGGCCGGACGCCACCAGATCCGCCTGGCCGAGCACGAGATGCCCGGGCTGATGGCCCTGCGCGAAGAGTACGCCGAATCTCAGCCGCTGGCCGGGGCGCGCATCGCCGGTTCTCTGCACATGACCGTGCAGACCGCGGTGCTCATTGAGACCCTCACCGCCCTGGGCGCCACCGTGCGCTGGGCGTCCTGCAACATCTTCTCCACCCAGGACGAGGCCGCTGCCGCGATTGTCGTGGGCGAGGGCACCCCCGAGAACCCGCAGGGTGTTCCGGTGTTCGCCTGGAAGAACGAGTCACTGCCGGAATACTGGTGGACCGCCGAACAGATCCTGAGCTGGCCCGGCGCCGATGAGGACCCCGAGCTGGGCCCCAACATGATTCTCGACGACGGCGGCGACGCCACCCTGCTGCTACATAAGGGCGTGGAATTCGAGGGCGCCGGGGGCGTGCCGTCGGCCACCGACGAGGACCCGGAGGAGTTCCGGATCATCCTGGCCCGCCTGCGCGCTTCCCTGCAGGCCGATGGCCAGAAGTTCACCCGCATTGCTGAGCAGATCCGCGGCGTCACCGAGGAAACCACCACCGGTGTGCTGCGCCTCTACCAGCTGGCCCAGACCGGTGGGCTGCTGTTCCCCGCGATCAATGTCAACGACGCCGTCACCAAGTCGAAATTCGACAACAAGTACGGCATCCGCCATTCCCTGCCCGATGGCATCAACCGCGGTACCGATGTCTTGATCGGCGGCAAGGTTGCTGTCGTGTGTGGCTACGGTGACGTGGGCAAGGGTGCGGCCGAGGCGCTGCGTGGCCAGGGTGCCCGCGTCGTCGTCACCGAAATTGACCCCATCTGTGCGCTGCAGGCCGCGATGGACGGCTATCAGGTGGCCCGTCTCGATGAGGTGATCGGCACCGGTGATCTCTTCATCACTACCACCGGCGGCAAGGACATCATCATGGCCGAGGACATGGTCAAGATGAAAAACAAGGCCATCATCGGCAACGTCGGCCACTTCGACAACGAGATCGACATGGCAGGACTGGGCAGGATCCCGGGCGTGGTAAAGACCGAGATCAAGCCGCAGGTGCACGAGTGGACGCTCGACGCCGGAACCGACGCCGAGCGCTCGATCATCGTGCTCTCCGAAGGTCGGCTGCTGAACCTGGGCAACGCCACCGGGCACCCTTCGTTCGTGATGTCCGCATCGTTCACCAACCAGGTGATGGGCCAGATTGAGCTGTTCAACCAGCACAACGCCGCCGGTTCACTGACCGGACGCACCTACGAGAACCAGGTGTACACCCTGCCCAAGGTGCTCGACGAAAAGGTGGCCCGCCTGCACCTGGACGCCCTGGGTGTGGGACTCACCAAGCTGTCGAAGTCCCAGGCCGAATACCTGGGTGTGGACGTGGCCGGACCATACAAGCCGGACCACTACCGCTACTAAAAGGAGCGACTGCGCACCAACCGGGACGCGCGTTCTTGCATGGCCTCACGACGGGCCTGCAGGATCGCGTAGTCCCGGTTTCTGCGTTCGGCGACCACCGCGTGCAGAAACGCCTCGGGCGGAACCTGGGCACCGGGACCCGGCGCCACATAGGGTGCCACCTGCTGGGTGAGGTTCCATGCGGTGCGCTGGCGGGCCTCGGGCAGCATCCTCTCGGCCTGCCGCAAGAACCGAGTAATAGCCACCGCCAAGGAATCCGGCAACCGGCCGACGTCGGCCGTAGAAGCCCACTGGCGCAGCGGGGCCGGGACGTCCGGCAGTGGGGGAGGCAGCTTCGGTAGCCGCTGGGTGATCAGGTAGGTCCCGGCCACCATGTCGCCGAGGCGCTTGCCGCGCTCGTTCATCATCGAAGCGATCACCGCAACCGAGCCCGCGGTCATCCACACCTCAAAGACCCCGGTGAGCACCCGGGCCAGCACGTGGCGGGCGCGCACCCCGCCGCCGTCATCCCGTACCGCACGTAATCCCAGCGCCCACTTGCCCAGGGAGCGGCCCCGGGTGAGCGTCTCCACGGAGAAGGGCACCAGCACCAGCAGAAAGACCATCGTGACGATCACCGCCGCTTGTCCCGCGGCCTGGTCCAGCGTCACATCGAACTGCGCCAAAGTCCAGATCAGCCCCACGGTCAGGAGCGCCAGCGCCACGCCGTCGATGAGGGTGGCGGCCGCGCGCTGAATGATCGTGGCCGGGCGCAGTTGCAGGACGACCGCCTCACCGGTGATAACGGTGGCTGAACTCATATGGGGCACCCCTGACGCTTCGGTACTGTCCGGGCACCACCTTACCCGGTAGCCTGTCAGGGTGGATCTTGACGCCTTCACCGCCGTGAACCAGCAAGACTGGGACCGTCTGCGCACCCTGTCCAAGCGCCGGCGCCTCAGCTCAGCGGAGATTGATGAGCTGGTGGAGCTCTACGGCCGGGCTTCCACCCACCTCTCCGTGGTCCAGGCCCAAGACCCCGACGGCCCCCACGCCAGTGGCCTCTCCCTGGTGGTCGCCGCGGCCCGCACCCGGCTCACCTCCGCCACCGAAAATCCCGGCTCGGTGGTGCGAGAATTCGTCTCGCGGCAGCTCCCGGCTGCGTTCTATCGGATCCGCTGGATGACGGTGATCCTCGGGGTGCTGTTCTGCGCGGTGGGTACCGCCTACGCCACCTGGGTAGCCACCTCCCCGGAGGTGCTGGCCTCGCTGATGACCCCCGAAGAACAAGAAGCCTTCGTCCAAGAGGATTTCGTTCAGTACTACTCGGAAAATCCGGCCGGCTCCTTCGCTTCCCTGGTGTGGACCAACAACGCCTGGATCGCCGCCCAGGAAGTAGCGTTCGGGATCACCGGGTTCTTCGTGCCCTACGTGCTCTACACCAATGCCCAAAACATCGGCATGTCTGCCGGGGTGATGGCGGCCCATGATGAGCTGGACACTTTCTTCTTGTTCATTCTGCCGCACGGGTTCATGGAGCTCACCGCCATTTTCATCGCCGGTGCCGCTGGACTGCAGATTTTCTGGGCCCTGGTGGCTCCCGGCCGCCAAACGCGCATGGCCTCGGTGGGTTCCGCCGGGCGCTCGCTGATCACCGTCGCCATCGGTCTCGTGGGCGTACTGTTCGTCTCCGCCCTGGTGGAGGCTTTCGTCACTCCCGCCGACTGGCCCGATCCGGTGCGCCTGGGTATCGGTGCCGCCGTGCTGGCCGGGTACTGGGTGTACACCCTGCTGCTCGGGCGCCGTGCGGTGCGCGACGGCGTCACCGGAGACCTCTCCCGCACCGACTCTGGAGCCCATCAGCTTACCGCCTGATCCGCGGTCGCCGATGCGCCGCACATCGGTGGGTCACTCCTCACAGAACTCCTCCGGGGCAGTACGCTCGGAGGAGAACCACCATGAGGCGGGCTTGTACGGCTCGGAAACGAGGTAGAGATGACGACTCAGGACCCTGAACAGCAGGACCCGAAAGCCACATCCGAGGATTTCGAATCCGGTCTGGATTACAGCGCGTTCATCGACGACGAGCCGGAGAACACCGCCGACGCCGATGCCGAATCCACCACCGAGGCGCCCACCACGGAGACCCCGCGATTCCTGCAGGACTCCGATGCCGACGCCGAAACCACCCCGATCGCCCGTCAAACCGAGCTGGACCACGAGCACGACGCCCAGCCGGACGATGCCCAGCCGGACGATGCCCAGCCGGACGACGCCCAGCACACGGAGGTCATCGGCGATGCTGAGACCACCGACCTCACGTCGGAGGAGCCCCAGCACACTGAGGTGATCGGCGAGGCCGATGACCACCAGCGCACCGAGGTGATCTCGGATCAGGAGCCGACGGCGGATTCCCCTGCGGCCGAGCACAACTACACGGTGCCGCTGCCCGACCTCAGCGCGGACCAGAAAACCGGAGACCCCGCAGGTGCTGGAGACACCGGGGACACCCGGGTCCTCCACAAGACCGCCACCGAGGCTGAACCGGTCGACCCGTTCACCGGGGTGGCAGCCGTGCCAGCCTCGGCCGGAATGGGCCACGCCGAGACGGATCGACGCACCCGCCGCGAGGCCGAGGCCCGCGCCATGGCCCGGGACGAGGCGTTGGAATCGCCGCGCACTGTTTCTCGGGTTTTGCAGGTGCTGTTGGCGATTTTCGCGCCCATCGTGCTGCTGATCGCCGCGATCCGCCTGGTGGCCTCACCGGTGTTCCTGTGGCTGGAATACCGCCGCCCTGGGTTCCCCTCGGACGATTTCGGCTTCAGCACCGAGGACCGCACCGTCTACGGCTCCTACGGGCTGGACTACCTGTTCAACCTGTCGAACTCCCGTTATCTCTCGGAGCTGACCTCCGGTGAGGGCCAGAGCCTGTTCACGGCCGAAGAGGTCTCGCACATGCACGACGTCAAGATCGTCATGCTGATCACTATGCTCGCCGGGATCGTGCTGGGGCTGGCCTGCCTGGCCTTCATGATCATTCTGGCCCGCACCCGCAAGGGTGGCATCCGCCGCGGCCTGTTCGCAGGCGCCGTCTGGCTCATCGTGGCCATCATCGGCCTCGCCGTGGTAGCCGTCCTGGGTTGGGAAGCATTCTTTGCCGGGTTCCACTCGCTGTTCTTCGCCGATGGCACCTGGACGTTCTACGCCTCTGACACCCTGATCCGGCTCTACCCGAACCAATTCTGGATCGACGCAGGAATCGCCGTGGCAGCACTGACCCTGATCACCGCGATCGTGACCCTGGTCTTCACCTGGCCCACGCGCCGTCGTCGCGAGGACTCCAAACAGGACCAAATCCAGCTGATCACCCGCAAAAACTACTGGTCGAGCGAATCAGCCCGCTGAGTCAGCGCTGGTAGAGCCGCTCGATCTCCTCCGGATGGTCCTCGATCACCCGGTGGCGCTGGAGCTTCTGTGACGGGGTTACGTGACCCGAAGCCTCGGTGAGCTCGCGGTCCAGAATCAGGAATTTCCGCACGGACTCGGCCCGGGACACCTGCTCGTTGGCCAGGTCCACGAACCGCTGCACTTCCGCGATGATGCCCTCATCCTCGGCGGCCTCGGCCAGGCTCATGGGGGAGCGTGAGTGCTCGGCGGCCCACCGATCCACGGCTTCGGGGTCGAGAGCGACGAGCGCGCCGATGAAGGGACGATCGTCACCGACCACTACCACCTGAGAGACCAGTGGCGCGGTGCGGATGGATTCCTCCAGGGGAGTGGGCACCACGTTCTTGCCGCCCGCGGTGACGATGAGCTCCTTCTTCCGCCCGGTTACGTACAGGTAGCCGTCATCATCCAGGCGGCCCAGGTCACCGGTCTTGAAGAAACCGTCCGCGCTGAACGCCTCGGCGCTGGCTTCGGGACGGTTGAGGTAGCCATCGCAGATGACGATGCCGCGCAGCCAGATTTCGCCGTCCTCGGCGATCTTGACCGTGGTGCCCGGCACCGGCAAACCCACCGACCCCAAGCGGGTGTGCCCGGGGATATTCAGAGTGGCCGGGGCGGTGGATTCGGTCAGCCCGTAGCCCTCCTGGATATTGATCCCCATGCCGCGGAAGAAATGCGCCAAATCCGGGTTCAACGGGGAAGCCCCGGAGACGGCGAAGCGTGCCTGCCCACCCATCAGGGCCCGCACCTTCGGGTACACGAGGCGGTTGAACAGCGCGTGCTTGGCCTTCAGTGCGGCTCCGGGGCCCTTGCCTTCGCCGCGCTGCTCGGCTTCGAGGGCACGTGAATAAGCGATGGCGGTGTCGCGGGCCGCGGTGACGATGCGTTCCTTGCCGGAGTCGCGGGCGTTGGCGAGGATGCCGGCCTCGACCTTTTCCAGCAGGCGGGGCACCAGCAGCAGCCAGGTGGGGTGGAAGCTGGCCATGTGCTCGGTGAGCCGAGACAGGTCCGAGGTATGGGCGATCTGGATCCGCCCCACCAGGCAGATGTACTGCACCGCGTGGGCGAGCACGTGGGCCAGCGGCAGGAACATCACGGTGCGCTGTTCGCCGCCGCCGATGATGTCCTGGGCGAAGGTCAGGATGTTCACCGCACCTTCGGCCAGATTGCGGTGGGTGATTTTCGCGCCCTTGGGCTGACCGGTGGTGCCCGAGGTGTACACCAGGGTGGCGGTGTCATCGAGCACCGGAGTGCTGCGTGCCTCCTCGATCACCTCGTCGGCCAGGTGAGCTCCATCGTCGGCCAAGCGCACCAGGGCGGCGTCGTCCATGGAAAACACGGTGAACGCGCTGGCATCCACGCCCTCGGTCTCGTCCAGGGCTCGCGCCACGGAGCGGTGTTGCTTCTCGCCGCCGGTGAACACCAGGCGGGCGCCGGAATCCGAGAGAATGTGACGGACCTGAGCCGGGGAGGAGGTCTCGTAGATCGGCACCGATACGGCGCCGGCGAACCAGATCGCCTGGTCAATCAGTGCCCACTCGTAACTGGTGGGTGCCATCAGCGCCACCAGATCCCCGGGGGCCACACCGTGGTGCGCCAGCCCCTTGGCCAGCGCCCGCACCCGATCAAAGAACGCCTGGTAGGACACATCCAGCCAACCGCCGGTGCCGTTGGGCACCGCGTACACGGGTGCCTCGGGGGTCTGCTGTGCGACGGCCAGGGCCAGGTCAGTCAGATTCGAATCGTCTGGCAGAGTCGCCGTCGGGGCGGTGGAGGTTTCCAGCATGAGAGCCTTCCCAAGAAAAATGAACTGTCAGGAGCAACCTGGTCGATGCTATCGGGTGCCGAGGTCGAGAGCCTAGATCCAGGAGTCGAACCACATGCGCATCCGCCAGGAATCGTACGGGATCTGCTGGCCGGTCCACAGCGGCATGAAGTACGCGGACAATAGAACCACCGCCAGTACGAATCCGAGCACGATGATCAGACTGCGCCGGCGCGGTCGCAGTCCGTCCGCGGTGTCGATGGCGTCCCGGCGCAGGATCAGTCCCAGGCACATGGTCACGGCTAGCACCAGGAACGGGGCGTAGGCGATGGTGTAGAAGAAGAACATGGTGCGTTCCGGCCACAGCGTCCACACGAGCTGGCCGGCCACGTAAACGCCGAGAATGGCACCGGCACGCCAGTCGCGCTTGCCCAGCCACAGGAACACCATCACCAGCATGGCCAACAGGCCAGACCACCACAGCAGCGGATTGGCCAGGTCCAGAATCGCTTCGGAACAGCCGCCCTCGGTGGCGCACCCCAGCTCGCCCTTGTCGGTGCCGACATAGTGGAACGAGACTGGCCGGCCCATAAACGGCCATGTCCACGGGTTCGAGGCGTAGTTATGGCCCGACGACAGGTCCGTGTGGAACTCGGTGGATTGGGAGTGATAGTGCACCAGGCTCCGGAACCAGTCGGGCACCAGCGCTTCCAGCCCGCTGGCCGGATGCTCTGCACCCCAATTGCGGTAGAAACCACCGGAGGTGAGAATCCAGCCCGACCAGGTGATCAGGTAGGTGATGCCCCCCACCACGACGACACACACGAACGCATACAGCCCGTCGCGCACCACACCGGCCACGAACCAGCGGCGGATTCCGGCCACCCGGCGCGCGCTGATGTCCCAGCACACGATCATCAGCCCGAACACAGCAACAAACGCCAGACCCGACAGTTTCACCGAACAGGCGGCTCCCAGCAGCACCCCTGCGAGCATCCGCCACGGACGCCAGCCCAGCCACGGACCCCACTGCAGATACCGTCTCAGCTGCTCGGGGGAGTCCTGCGCCCGACCCGCAATGAGCCGGGCCAGGCGTTTTCGGCCCGCATCCCGGTCCAGAATCATGGCCCCGAACGCCGCAAGAATGAAGAATGAGAGGAAAATGTCCAGCAGTCCGGTGCGTGACATCACCAGGTGATGTCCGTCCACTGCGAGCAGCAGTCCAGCAATCCCGCCCAGGGCCACCGAACGGAACATATGCTGGGCGATCAACGCCACCAGCAGCACCGAGAGCGTGCCCACCACCGCGGATCCCAGGCGCCACCCAGCGCCAGATTCCGGTCCCATCAAGGCCACCCCGGCACCGATCAGCCACTTTCCTAGCGGCGGGTGCACCACATAGGAGGCTTCGTCTTTGGCGGCGATCTCCCCGTTGGCGAAGGCTTCGTCGGAGTCTTCTTCCCAACCGACCTCGTAGCCGTGTTGCCAGAGACTCCAGCCGTCCTTGACGTAGTAGGTCTCATCGAAAATGAGCCGGTGCGGATGATCCAGCGCGGTGAAGCGCAGAATCGCGGCGAGGAAGGTGACGAGGGCGGGAACGATCCAGGCCGCCGCCCCCAGCGGAAGGCGTTCGCCGATCAGGCGCGCTCGCAGTACGGTGTCGGTGTACGCTTGCGACGCTGACGACACCCAGGATGGGGCGACGGAGGCGGGGCGGCGATGCACGCACACCATCGTACGTGACGATTTGAGGACTACATGGGCAGCATCATTTTGGCGGCGACGCCGTTGGGTAACATCGGCGATGCATCGGCCCGACTGCGCGAGTTGTTGAGTACCGCTGACGTCGTGGCGGCCGAAGACACGCGCACTCTCGCCCAGTTGGCACGGGCCTTAGGCACCACCATCCGGGGACGCACGGTGGCCCACCATGAACACAACGAAGCCCACTCCGCCCCGGAACTGGTCCGTCTGGCCGCCGAAGGTGCCACCGTGGTCATGGTCTCCGACGCCGGCATGCCGTTAGTCTCCGATCCGGGGTTCCGGCTGGTCCAAGCCGCCGTGGCCGCCGGGGTGGACGTCACCTGCGCACCAGGCCCATCTGCGGTGACCACTGCGTTGGCCCTTTCCGGGCTGCCGAGCGACCGCTTCGCTTTCGACGGATTCGTTCCGCGCAAGGAAGGGGAGCGGCGCCGTTGGCTCAGCGAGGTCGCCGAAGACTCCCGCACCCTGGTGTTTTTCGAATCGCCGCACCGGTTGGCGGCCACCCTGCAGGCCATGAGCGAGGTCTTCGGTCCGGACCGTCCAGCGTGTGTCTGCCGAGAATTGACCAAACTGCACGAGGAAGTCGTGCGCGGCCACCTCGCTGGTCTCGCCGAGTGGGCGGGAGCCGGAACGGTGCGTGGCGAGATCGTCGTCGTGGTCCAGGGACACCAGCCCGATCAGACCACCCCGGACCTCGAGACCCTGGTCAGCGTGGTGGAAGAACGGGTGTCTGCGGGGGAGAAACTGAAATCCGTGGTCAAAGAGGTCGCCGCCGCTGCCCCAGGGGTGGCCACCCGCGATCTGTACAACGCAGTGTTGGCCCGTCGCGAGGCATGAGCGCCATGCTTAACCGGCATGAGCGCCATGATTAACAACGGCAACAACGACAAAAACAGACACACGTGCGCAAGCTCACCCTGACCCCCTAGTCTGGAAGCACGACGTCAGGTTCGGCGTCACTCCGTCTCCGCGGCTTGGAGCAACCCCAGCACTACGCTGTAGGGCACACCGAGCGTGAACGAATGAAAGAGGTAGCGATGACCGTGACGGCACAGCGTGAACAGGAACTGTTGGCTTCGGTTCCCACCGGACTGCTCATCAACGGAGAATGGCGTGACGCCTCCTCCGGCAAGACCTTCGACGTCCACGACCCGGCCACCGGCAAGGTGCTGACGTCGTTGCAGGATGCCACCAGCGAAGACGCGCTCGCTGCACTGGACGCGGCAGACGCCGTGCAGCGTGAGTGGGCCCTGTCGGCCCCGCGTGATCGCGCCGAGATTCTGCGCCGTGCTTTCGATCTGGTCACCGAGCGCGCCGAGGACTTCGCCCTGCTGATGACCCTCGAGATGGGCAAGCCCCTGGCCGAGGCTCGCGGCGAAGTCGCCTACGGTGCCGAATTCCTGCGCTGGTTCTCCGAAGAGACCGTGCGCCACTACGGCCGCTACTTCACCTCGCCCGAGGGTAAGAACAAGATGATCGTCACCCACAAGCCCGTGGGTCCCTCCCTGCTGATCACCCCCTGGAACTTCCCGCTGGCGATGGCCACCCGCAAGGTCGCCCCGGCTGTTGCTGCCGGATGCACCATGGTGCTGAAGCCGGCCAAGCTGACTCCTCTGACGTCCCAGCTGTTCGCCCAGACCATGATGGAAGCCGGACTGCCGGCTGGCGTGCTGAACGTGGTCTCGGGTACCTCTGCATCCTCGATCTCCGGCCCGCTGATGAAGGACCGTCGCCTGCGCAAGGTGTCCTTTACCGGATCCACCCCGGTGGGTGTGCGCCTGATGAAGGACGCCGCCGAGAACGTGCTGCGCACCTCGATGGAGCTCGGCGGCAACGCCCCGTTCCTGGTCTTCGAGGACGCTGACCTGGATGCTGCTGTGCAGGGCGCAATGGCAGCGAAGATGCGCAACATGGGCGAGGCCTGCACAGCAGCCAACCGCTTCCTGGTGCACGAGGCCGTGGCCGAGGAATTCACCCAGAAGTTCGCCGATGCCATGAAGGCACTCAAGCCGCTGCGCGGAACCGATCCGGAGTCCACCGTGGGACCGATCATCGATGGTGGCGCTCGCGACGACGTTCACGCCCTGGTCACAGAAGCCGTGGATGCCGGTGCTGATGTCGTCACCGGCGGCGCCCCGGTGGAAGGCGATGGCTACTTCTACCAGCCCACCGTGCTAAAGGTGTCCAGCGGCAGCCCGATCCTGGGCCAGGAGATCTTCGGTCCGGTGGCTCCGGTCATCACCTTCTCCAGCGAGGAAGAGGCCATCGAGCTGGCCAACGCCTCCGAGTATGGCCTGGCCTCCTACATCTACACCCGCGACGTCAACAAGATGTTCCGGGTTTCCGAGCAGATCGAGTTCGGTCTGGTCGGCTTCAACGCCGGTGTCATCTCGAATGCTTCCGCACCGTTCGGTGGCGTCAAGCAGTCCGGTCTGGGCCGTGAAGGCGGCGCCGAGGGCATCGAAGAGTACACCACCGTGCAGTACATCGGCATCGCCGACCCCTACGCTGCGCAGTAACGCACTCAGTGGCTGACTGACTGTCAGCCTCCCTCTGGAGCCCTGGTCGTGAAGATCGGGGCTCCTGTGCGTTGACCATGGATGTTGCCGACGTCACGGGATACTCTGCATCAGAGTAGACGTCATTATCGAGGAAAATGAGCACCAGCGCGTGCGAGGAAAGAGGACACATGACCGCACCAGTTCTGTATCGTCACCTGTTCGGCCCTGGCCCGACGAACCCGTACCCAGAGGCCACCGCCGCCCTGGGTCTGCCCCTGCTGGGCCATTTGGACCCAGAGTTCATCGCGCGCATGGACCGGGTCAACGCCGGACTGCGCACGCTGTGGGGCACGCAGAACGAGCGCACCATGCCGTTGAGTGCCACAGGTTCTGCCGGCATGGAGGCCGCGTTCGTGAACACGCTGCAGGACGGTGACGTCGCGGTGATCGCGGTCAACGGCCTCTTCGGTGAGCGGATGTGCGATGTGGCGGCCCGCTGCGGGGCCGAGGTGGTTCGGGTGGATCACGACTACGGCACCCCGGTGGATACTCAGCGGGTGTTGGAGGCCCACCCGAATCCCACCGTGATTGCTGCTGTGCATGCCGAGACCTCCACCGGTGTGCGCTCGGACCTGTCGGCCATCGGCGCCAACAAGGGTGAGGCACTGCTGATCATGGATGCGGTGACGTCGATCGGCGGCATGAAGGTCGAAGCTGACGCCTGGGGCGTCGATGTGGCTTACGCGGGCACCCAGAAGTGCATCGGTGTCGCTCCCGGTTTGGCGCCGTTCACGTTCTCGGATCGTGCCTTTGAGCGTCGGGTCGAGAAGCCCCAGTCATGGTACTTGGATCTCGGTCTGCTCGGTGGTTATGCATCCGGTGCCTCTGGCGGCAAGCGCGCCTACCACCACACCGCACCGGTGTCGATGGTCGCCTCCCTGGAAGCCGGTATCGACCGGATCCTCGGCGAGGGGCTCGAGAAGGTGCAGTCCCGCCACGAACAAGCCGGCGCCAGCCTGCAGGCCGGGCTCCAGGAGATGGGGCTAGAACTGTTCGCCGCTGAGGGGCATCGTCTGCCCCAGCTGACCTCCGTCAGGGTCCCCGAGGGTGTTGATTCGGCCTCGGTGCGTAGCTTCCTCTTGCAGGAATACAACCTGGAGATCGGTGCCGGTGTCGGCCAGTTCGCTGATTCCGTGTGGCGTATCGGCCTCATGGGACCGAACGCCAACCCCGCCTCGGTCGCCTTGATCTTGACTGCTCTCAAGGATGCGCTGAGCCGCGCCTGATGGCGGCAATGAAACAGGAGAATCGAGGAAACCGATCCGTCTTGTTGACAACCTTGAGCTACCCGCTGTTTCTGGGCGGCGTGGTACTGCTCCTCAGCGGGGGGAGGCATTGAAGCTGGGTTGATCATGTTCTCGGGGGTCTTCTTGATCGGGGTCAATGAGTTGTGCTTGTATCTCGACAACTAAAGCCCCGACTCGCAACAGCGAGTCGGGGCCATTCGAGATTCAGTAGATGAACCTGCGAAATCTGACCAAAGTCAGGGTGTCAGCACTCCACGACGTTGACGGCGAGGCCGCCGCGTGAGGTCTCCTTGTACTTGGATTTCATATCCTTGCCGGTGTCGCGCATGGTCTTGATCGCCTGATCCAAGGTGACGCGGTGTTCGCCGTCGCCGTGCATGGACAATCGGGCGCCGTTGATGGCTTTCACCGAGGCGATCGCGTTGCGCTCGATGCAGGGCACCTGAACCAACCCGCCCACGGGGTCGCAGGTGAGTCCCAGGTTGTGCTCCAGGCCGATTTCCGCTGCGTTTTCGACCTGACGCGGGCTGCCGCCGAGCACGGCGCACAGCGCGCCGGCTGCCATGGAACAGGCGGAGCCAACCTCGCCTTGGCAGCCCACATCGGCGCCAGAGATTGACGCGTTGAGCTTGTACAGCTTGCCGATCGCACCGGCGGTGAGGAAATACTCGACCACCGCGTCATCCTGCTCGGCCGACCCCACCTCGCCGTCGTGTACGAAACGCGTGTAGTAGTGCAGCACGGCCGGGATGATGCCGGCCGCCCCATTAGTTGGAGCGGTCACGATGCGCCCACCGGAGGCGTTTTCCTCGTTGACGGCCAGCGCATAGAGGTTCACCCACTCCAGTGCCCACAATGCATCCTTGGTGACCCCTAGCTCCTCCTGCTCGCGTAGCCGCCGGCGCAACTCGGGAGCACGCCGGCGCACCTTGAGACCACCGGGAAGAATGGTCTCCTCGCGCGTGCAACCGTTCTCAACGCATTCCTGCATCACCGACCAAATGCCCAGGATCTGGGAACGAAGGTAATCTTCGGTGTGTTGGGCCAGCTCATTGGCCAACATCACTTGCGCGATGGACAATTCTTCGCGCTCGCAGATCTCCAGCAACTCATCGGCCGTGGTAAACGGGTAGGGTTCTTCGACGCCGGAGCCTCCGGTGGTGCGCTCGTCGCCGTCTGCTGCTGCGAGCTCTTCGGCGGTGACGACGAATCCGCCACCCACCGAGTAGTACTCGCGGCTGTGGAGTTCCACTTTCGCCTCATCGTAAGCGGTAATGCGCATCCCGTTGGGGTGTCCGGGCAGCGATTTGCGCATGTGCAGGATCAGGTCCTTGTCCCGGCGGAATGCCAGCACCTTCTCGCCGCCAAGGTTGAGCTCGCGGGAGTAGATGACCTGCTCTACGGTGCCCTGCGCGGCGTCGGCGTCGATGGATTCGGGCTGTAGGCCCAGCAAACCGAGGATCACCGCATGATCGGAGCCGTGACCCACACCAGTGGCCGAGAGGGAACCGTAGAGCTCTGCTTTGACGCGCTGGACCTGAGCTACGAGCCCGCGGTCACGCAGTTCGTCAACGAAAAGTCTCGCCGCTCGCATGGGTCCGACCGTGTGCGACGACGACGGTCCGATCCCAATGGAGAACAGGTCCAGCACGCTCAGCGTCATAGCAGTTCCTCGCCAACTTCCTGGTAATTGAATTCCAGCATGCCATCGATCAGCCAGCGGACGAGATAGTCCGTGAACGAGGCGCGCGGGTAGATGCGGAATCGTTCCGCGTCGACCCGATGCAACACCACCGGGACGGTGCCGATCTGGGTGGAGACGCCGGTGCCGGTGGGGCAACCGGAATCGTGCAGATCAACCGCACAACCCTTCTCGAGTACCGCCCGGGCCGAGGGCCCGGTGAGCTCGAGGACGGCGCGGTTGGCCGAGACGTCGATGACCTGGCCGGGCAGGCCCTCCAGGCTTGCTGCCGCCTCGGCGTCGGCTCCGGGGGACTGTTCACGGGAGACGTCCACATAACTGAACTCGTCGGGTGAGAGCCAGATGATGTGGGCGCCGTGCGGGTCGCCGGTGACCTGGCCGTGCGCGGTCGGCAAAGCCACACCGAGCGCCTGCTCGACGGCGGTGGCCGACGGGGAGCCCGGCTGGGCACGGATCACCATCTGCACGGGGAAGGACAGCTCGAAGAGCGCCACCCCACGATCGCCGGTGACTTCGGCTTGGGCCATCTCATCAGCCAGATGGGACGCCGGGGTGCGGCGCAGGTGGTTCAGGGTGTTCTCAGCCATCTCGGCGTGCTCCTTCTGGATCGTAGAAAACCGGTGAGGTGATCTCTACCTCGACCGCATCGTTCGGGTCGGAACTCAGCGGGGCGCTGACGATCTCACCGATGCGGTTGCGTCCGTTCTCCACCAGAGCCAGGCCGAAGGGGCGGCCCAGGGCGGCGGAGAGATAGGACGAGGTGACATGGCCGATCATGGGCACCGGCCCGTCGGCTGCGGTGACCGGGGAACCGGCCGCGACCAGTTGGGCGCCTTCCGGCAGTCGGGTAGTGCCGTCCACCGGCAGCACGCCGACCAGGTGCTTGCGGTCTTCGCGGGCGGTGTCGATGCGCGAGTAGGAGCGCTTGCCCACGAAGTCCTTCAGCTTCGAGACGATCCAGTCCATGCCCGCATCCTGCGGGGTGACGGTGCCGTCGGTGTCCTGACCAACAATGATGAAGCCCTTTTCGGCGCGCAGTACGTGCATGGTCTCGGTGCCATAGGGCGTGATGTTGAACTCCGCCCCAGCCTCGGCCACCAGCTCCCAGGTGCTCAGCCCGTAGAAGGTCTCCACGTTGATCTCGAACGCCAGCTCACCGGAGAAGGAGATGCGGGCCACGCGGGCCGGCACTCCGTTGGACAGGGTGGTTTCCCGGAACGCCATGAACGGGAATGCCTCGGCGGAGACATCCAGGTCGGGGGCGACCTTCTCCAGCACGGCCCGGGACTTCGGTCCCACCACCGCGATGGTGGACCACTGCTCGGTGACAGAGGTGAAGACGACGTCGAGGTCTGGCCACTCGGTCTGGTGCCACTCCTCGAGCCAGTCCAGCACGGTCGCCGCGCCACCGGTGGTGGTGGTCATCAGGTAACGGTCATCGGCGATGCGCAGGGTCACGCCGTCGTCGAAGATCATGCCGTCGGGCTTGCACATCAGCCCGTAGCGGCCCATGCCGACCTTGAGCTTGGCGAAGCCGTTGGTGTAGATCCGGTTGAGGAACTCACCGGCGTCGGTGCCGCGGATCTCGATCTTGCCCAGGGTGGAGGCGTCCATGAAGCCCACGGATTCGCGGGCGGCTGCACATTCGCGGAGTACGGCCGCGTCCATGTCTTCGCCGTCTTGCGGGTAGTACCAGGGGCGCTTCCACTGTCCGACGTCCTCAAACAAGGCACCGTGCTCCACATGCCAAGGGTGGATGGAGGTGCGGCGGGCCGCGTCGAAGAGGTCTCCACGACGACGCCCGGCCAGGGCCGCGAACGGCACCGGCGTGTAGGGCGCACGGTAGGTGGTGGTGCCCAGCTTCGCCGGATCGGTGACGCCGATGAGGTGACCGATGATGCCCATGGCGTTGACCCCGGAGGTCTTGCCCTGGTCATTCGCGGTGGAGATCGAGGTGTAACGCTTGACGTGCTCCACCGCGCGCATGCCGGCACCGGTGGCACGCACGATGCTGGCCACGGTCTGGTCGCGCTGGAAATCCACGAAGTGGGTGTGCCACTCGGAGGGCTGGCCCTCGGGGGCGGGCACCAACCACAACGGCCGGAAGGTTCCGGTGCTGGACGGCTCCGTGGTGGAGATGGTCAGCGAGGCGGTGCGGCCCAGGGCCTGGGCGGCGCCGTGACCGGCGGTCGCGCCCTCGGCGAGGGCCTCGGCCAACTGGTAGGAGCCGTTCAGCGCGCCGGCGGTCTGCTGGTCGCGGACCACACCACCGGGCACGAAAGCCTCCACATGGTCGGCCCAACGCAGCGCACCCTGACGCTGTGAGTGCAGGTGCACCACCGGCGAGAAGCCACCCGAGACGGCGAGCAGGTCGGTCTCGATGCGCTCGGTATCTCCCGTCAGTTCTCCGGTGTCGGTGATGGCGGAGACGGTGACTGCGCTAACCCGGTCCTGCGGGCCCTCGCCTTCGGTGCCGATGACGGCCGAGGCCGGGATACCGCGGACCCCGTTGGCCTCCAGCACCGCACGGGCGGTATCGCTGAGTTCGGGGCGGGCATCCACGACGGCGGCGACCTGGACTCCGGCGGCGGCCAGGTCCTCGACGAGTGCGTAGGCGGAATCGTTGGTAGTGAACACCACTGGATTCTGACCCGCCACTGCAGCCCAACGGTTCAGATAGCTGCGCACGGCCGAAGCCAGCATGATGCCGGGACGGTCGTTGTCGGCGAAGACGATCGGGCGTTCATGTGCACCGGTGGCGAGTACGACCTGGGCGGCACGGATGTGCCAAATGCGCTGACGCGATACCCCGGGGCGCTCGGCCGGTGCCAGGTGGTCGGTGCGCTTCTGCACGGCGATCACGTAGTTGGAGTCGTAGGACCCGAACGCGGTGGTGCGCGGCAGATAGGTAAAGTCCTCGGCGTCGGAGGTGAGGCCGGCCACCGTCGATCGGGCCCAGGCCACCGCCGGTTCGCCGTCCACGGTCTCACCGCGGGAGGACAGCAGCGAACCACCGGGGATCGGCTGTTCGTCCAGCAGCAGAGTGCGGGCCCCGGCGACGGCGGCCTCACGAGCGGCCGACACCCCCGCCGGACCGGCGCCGATCACGAGCACATCGGTGTGAACGTACTTGTGGTCGTACACCGAGGTGTCGTCGCCCGGATCCAGGCGACCCAGAGTGGGCAGGTACTCGGCACTCAGGCCATCCACCGCAGCCACGGTAGTGGCGGGCAGCATGGACTCGGCCACGCCGCCATCGGAGCGGGCGGCCACATGTAACAGCGCGTTGGACTCTTCCACACCGGCGGCCAGGATGCCGCGGGAGCGGGACTCGTAGTGCGAGGATCCGCAGTCCAGGCGTCCGCCGGCCACCAGTGCGGAGGCCACGGTGTCGCCGGCTCGGGCCGGGTAATCGACGCCGTCCACGGTGATGGTGAACTCGGCGACGTCAGGGCGCAACAGCCCGTGACCGATGCCGAGCGCGTTGATGGTGGTGTCGCTCAGTCGTGTCGATGAGATGGAGGAGCTCATCACATTCTCCCTTCGACGGTCGCCGGTGCCGGCGCCGGGGCAGTCTCGTTGGCACCGTAGGTGGCCAGGAACTCATAGGTGTGGGTGTCGCGGACGGCGTTGAACCATTTCCGGCAGCCGATGGAGTGCTGCCAGCGCTCCTCGAACCGTCCCTTGGGGTTATCCCGGTAGAACAGGTACTCGGCCCATTCCCGGTCGTTCAGCGCGTGCGGGTCTTCGGGGTAGGCGACGTGCGCCTGTCCGCCGTAGTGGAATTCCACTTCGTCGCGTGGCCCGCAGTGCGGGCAATTGATCAGCATCATGGCAGTGCAGCTCCTTGGAAGTCGCGAATCCGCGGGTCAGTGGGCCACGGCGGCGGCGCCGTGCTCGTCGATGAGGTGGCCGGTCTCGAAGCGATCCAGGCTGAACGGTGCGTTCAGCGGGTGCGCTTCACCGGTGGCGATGGTGTGGGCGAAAGTGAATCCCGAGGCAGGAGTGCCCTTGAATCCGCCGGTACCCCAGCCACAGTTCACGTAGAGATCATCGATGGGGGTGTTGGAGATGATCGGCGACGCATCTAGGGTGGTGTCCACGATGCCGCCCCAGGTGCGCAGCAAGTGCGCACGGGCGAAGATCGGGAACAGCTCCACGGCGGCAGCCATCTGCTCTTCGATGACGTGGAACGATCCGCGCTGGCCGTAGCCGTTGTAGGAGTCGATACCCGCGCCCATGACCAGCTCGCCCTTGTGGGCCTGCGAGACGTAGACGTGCACGTGATTTGACATCACCACGGTGGGGTGGACCGGCTCGAACAGCTCGGACACCAGTGCCTGCAGCGGGTGCGACTGGATGGGCAGCCGGAATCCGGCCAGCTCCGCCAGCACCGAGGAGTGCCCGGCCGCGGCCAGACCGACCTTGCCGGCGTTGATACGCCCGCGGGTGGTCTCGACACCGATCACGCGGTCGCCGTCCTTGTAGAACCCGGTGACTTCGCAGTTCTGGATCAGGTCCACGCCCATCTCGTCGGCCTTGCGGGCCAGGGCCCAGGCCACGTGGTCGTGCTTGGCAATACCGGCGCGTGGCTGGTAGGTGGCGCCCATGACGGGGTAACGGATGTTGTCCGTGATGTTGATGATGGGGCACACCTCCTTGACCTGCTGGGGGTCCAGGAATTCAGCGTCGACGCCGTTGAGCCGGTTGGCGTTCACGCGGCGCTGGGCCTCGCGCACATCCTGCAGGGTGTGGGCCAGGTTCATCACGCCGCGCTGGGAGAACAGGAAGTCGTACTCGAGCTCTTCGGGCAGACCTTCCCACAGCTTGAGCGACTTCTCGTAAATCGCGGCCGACTCATCCCACAGGTAGTTCGAGCGGATGATGGTGGTGTTGCGGGCCATGTTGCCCCCAGCCAGCCAGCCTCGCTCCAGCACCGCCACATTGGTGATGCCGTGGTGCTTGGCCAGGTAGTAGGCGGTGGCCAAGCCGTGGCCGCCGCCGCCGACGATGACGACGTCATAGCTGGACTTGGGGTCGGGGTTGCGCCAGAGGAAATCTGGGTGCTCGGGCAGGTGATTTGCCATGATCAGGCTCCCATCGGAGTCAGGTCGGGGTACAGGGGGAAACGCTCAGCCAGGGCTGCCACGCGCTCGCGAAGACCGGCCAGGGACTCCTCGGCGGCGCCGTCTTCACCGTTGGACTCGGTGCCGGCGATCAGGGTCTGGGCGATGATGTCGGCGACCTCGCGGAAGGCGTCGTCGTCGAAACCGCGGGAGGCGAGCGCCGGGGTGCCGATGCGCAGGCCGGAGGTCACCATCGGCGGACGCGGGTCGAAGGGCACAGCGTTGCGGTTGATGGTGATGTCGACGGCGGCCAGCAGGTCTTCGCCCTGCTTGCCGTCCAGGGAGGAATTGCGCAGATCCACCAGCACCAGGTGCACATCGGTGCCACCGGTCAGCACCGAGATGCCGCGAGCGCTGACGTCCTCAGCACTGAGCCGCTCGGCCAGGATCGCCGAACCGCGCAGGGTGCGTTCCTGACGCTCGCGGAAGCCGGCCTCGGTAGCGATCTTGAAGGCCACGGCCTTGCCCGCAATGACGTGCTCGAGCGGGCCACCCTGCTGACCAGGGAAAACCGAGGAGTTGAACTTCTTTGCCAAATCGGCGTCGTTGGTCAGGATGATGCCGCCGCGCGGACCCGCCAGGGTCTTGTGCGTGGTGGAGGTGACCACGTGGGCGTGGGGGACCGGGCTCGGGTGCAAGCCGGTGGCTACGAGGCCTGCGAAGTGGGCCATATCCACCATCAGGTAAGCCCCAACCTCGTCGGCGATCTCGCGGAATCGGGCGAAGTCGAGCTGGCGCGGGTAGGCGGACCAGCCGGCGATGATCAGCTGCGGCCGGTGCTCTCGGGCGGCCTCGGCCACGGTGTCCATATCGATCTGGTGAGTCTCTTCATCCACACCGTAAGCAGCTACGTTGTAGAGCTTTCCGGAGAAGTTCAACTTCATGCCGTGGGTGAGGTGACCGCCGTGGGCCAGATTCAGACCCAGGATGGTGTCGCCGGGCTTCAGCAGTGCCGACATGGCCGCGGAGTTGGCCTGGGCGCCCGAGTGCGGCTGGACGTTGGCGTATTCAGCGCCGAACAGTGCCTTCACGCGGTCGATGGCCAGCTGCTCGATCTCATCGACGAACTCGCAGCCACCGTAGTAGCGCCGACCGGGGTAGCCCTCGGCGTACTTGTTGGTCAGCACCGACCCTTGAGCCTGCATCACGGCCAGGGCGGTGTGATTCTCAGAGGCTATCATCTCCAATCCATCTCGCTGACGGCCGAGCTCCGAATCGATGAGCGAGGCGACGTCGGGATCAATGGAGCTGATCTGAGCGGTGAGCTCGTGTGGGATCTGCTGGGTGGTGGACAAATCGGCCCCCTTCGGAACGGTGCGGCCCGGTCGACCGCGGAACGTTGATCACCAGATATGCACGGTGATTGAAACTGATATATCAGAGTGTTTATGACGAGCGTCACTCTTGTCAAGTGAACGGGCGTATCCGAAACGTTCCCGAAATATTGCCCGCAGAGCACTTGACTGTGATGTGACTCACTGCCATTATTCATTGCAACAAGGTTGCGCGCAACGCAACGAATGGCTGCTTCATTCGGAGCACTGAAGAAAGGGAGCCTTGATGACTCAGCAACAAGGCCAGTTCGACACAGAGCATCCGACTCGTCGCCCCGCGCGCGAGCGAAAAGTCAGTCTTCCGCGCTTCCGTGGCAGGGTCATTCCACCACTCGATCGGGCGATCATTATGGCGGCGCCGCCGACTCTGATCATTCTCGTCATCGTGCTCGTCCTGACCAACCAGGACGGCGCGTCCGGCGTCATCGAGATCGGCCGCACTTTCGTCACCAGCGGATTCGCTTGGCTGTTCGTGCTGTATTCCCTCGTTGCGGTGCTCGTCTGCGCCTGGGCTGGGTTCTCCCGCTTCGGCAAGGTCCGCCTCGGCGGCCCCGACGCCAAACCCGAGCACGGCAACTTCGCCTGGTACTCGATGCTCTTCGCTTGCGGGCAGGGCATTGGGCTGATCTTCTGGTCTGTGGCCGAGCCGATGCTGCTGGTCAATGAAGCGCCGTTGATTCCCGCCACGGATTCTCATGGTGAACCGGGGATCGTCTGGACCTACTTCCACTGGGGATTCACCGCGTGGGCCATGTACTGTGTGGTCGCGCTGTGCCTGGCGTACTCCCACCACAACCTGGGTAAGACGCTCACGTTCCGTGAAGCCACGGTCGACATGCTCCCCAAGAAACTGCAGCGTCCCGCCGGTGTGGTGGTCGAGCTCATCGCCATTATGGCCACCGTGCTCGGACTCGGCACCTCTTTCGGCTTCGCGGTCATGCAGTTCTCCTCCGGTATCGCCAGCTTCACCGGACTGAGCACCTCATCGACGATGTGGCTGATGGTGATTCTCGGCTTCGGGCTGCTCACCGCTATATCCGCCTTCGTGGGTGTGAACCGCGGTATGAAACGGCTCTCGGAGGCCAACTCGGTGCTCTCCATCGTGCTGGTCGTCGGCGTGTTCATCTGCGGCCCCACTGTCTACATCCTGTCCAACGTGACCCAGACCTTCGGTACGTTCTTCCAAAATTTCGCGGCGATGAGCTTCTGGACGGAGGCCGGCCTGGCCGGAACCGGCATGGAAAGCTGGTCCGACTCCTGGATGGGTTGGTGGACCGTGTTCATCTGGTGCTGGGTGATCGCCTTCTCGCCCTTCGTAGCCGGATTCATCGCCCGCATCTCCCGGGGCCGCACCATCCGCGAGTTCGTCATCGGTGTCACCGTGGTTCCCACACTGATCGTGATGGTGTGGGTCGGCATCATTGGCTCGGCCTCCACCCGCTATGACGAAGAGACCGGCGGCATGATCGCCGCGGCCGTGGGCGAAGACAATTCCACCGGACTGTTCCTCACCCTGGAGCGCATCCCGCTGATCGGCACCCTGTTGCTGGTAGCCGCGACCATTCTCGTGGCGACCTACTTCATCACCTCGCTGGATTCCGGTACTTACGCCCTGGCGGATTTCGTTTCCGCGCCGAAGAAATCGGGGCCCTGGTTCCGCGTGGTGCTGGTGATCAGTATCGCCACCGTGGCCATCCTCTTGCTCTTCATCGGCGGAACCAATGCCGTGGATACGGTGCAGACCGGCACCATCATCGGCGGCTTCCCGTTCTCGATCATCATCCTGCTGATGATCGCCAATTTCATCCGACGACTGCGGGCCCGGAACAAGGAGATCCGCCGTCTGGAGAAAACCATCAATGACCCCCGTCCGCTCAGCGAGGACGACAACGTGGATGCTGACGGCATTCCGCTGGACGCCTACCAGGACGGAAAACACCAACCACTCAACTGAACCAACCAGCACATACTAAGGAGTACTGACATGACACCTAACAACGCCGCCTCCGTTGCCGAACTCGAGCGCCTGAAGACCCTGCACAATGGGCAGAAGCAGCCGCTGACCTTCTCTGACGCCGAATTCGAGCGCCGCCTGAGCGGGCTGCGCGCCATCATGGGGGAGAAGGGTCTCGACGCCGTGATCCTCAACAGCTACCACGGCATCAAGTACTATTCTGATTTCCTGTACACCACCTTCGGCCGCAATTATGGGCTGGTGGTCACCGCGGAGAACTCGACCACCGTGACCGCGAACATTGACGCTGGCATGCCGTGGCGCACCAGCTATGGCGAGAACATCGTCTACACCGACTGGCAGCGGGACAACTTCTTCTACGGCCTGCAGGAAGCCCTGCGCCGGGACGGCGTGACTGCAGCCCGCATCGGCGTCGAAGATGACTTCCTGCCCGTGATGACCCGGGCCCGGATCCAGGACGCGTTCCCGGACGCCGAGCTGGTGGATGTTTCCCAGGCAGCCATGCGTCAGCGCATGATCAAATCCGCCGAAGAGATTGAGGTCATCAAGCACGGTGCCCGCATCGGCGACCTGGGTGGCGAGGCCATCAAGGAGGCCATTCGCGAGGGAATCACCGAGTACGAAGTGGCTCTGATCGGTACCGAGGCCATGACCCACGAGATCGCTAAGACCTTCCCACATCGCGAGGTCCGCGACACCTGGGTGTGGTTCCAGTCCGGAATCAACACGGATGGTGCCCACAACTGGGCCACCACCCGCAAGCTGCAGCGCGGCGACATCCTCTCGCTGAACTGCTTCCCGATGACCTCGGGCTACTACACGGCTCTGGAGCGTACGCTGTTCCTCGGCCAGCCTGACGAGCGCAGCCTTGAGCTGTGGAACGTCAACGTCGAGGTGCACCGTCGGGGACTGGAACTCATCAAGCCCGGTGCGGTCTGCAAGGATATTGCCGCCGAGCTCAACGAGATCTACATCGGCTACGGACTGCTGCCGAACCGTACCTTCGGTTATGGCCACTCCTTCGGTGTGCTCTCGCACTACTACGGGCGCGAAGCCGGCCTGGAACTGCGCGAGGATATCGACACCGTACTCGAGCCGGGCATGGTGGTATCCATGGAGCCGATGATCACCGTGCCTGAGGGGGAGCCCGGTTCCGGTGGCTACCGCGAGCACGACATCCTGGTGGTCGGCGAAGACGGTGCCGAAAACATCACCGGATTCGGCTTCGGCCCGGAGCACAACATCATCGACGCCTGATCACCGCAGATCGGACGATGAACTGATCCATCTGGGGAGGACGCGGAGCCGCGGTGCGACCGAACGACGAGCCGGTCGCACCGCGGCTCTCGGCCCCCATCGAACTTTCATGGAAAAATGCCACCATGTCATCCACCGCTGACGCTGACTCCGAGCGCACCTCCTCGCCCGTCCTGAACCTGATCAATGTGCTACGGTGCTTCACCACCGAGGCACCGGAACAGGGCGTGACCGAAATCGCCGAGAGGGTCGGGGTGCATAAATCCACCGTGTCGCGGCTGCTGGCCACCCTTGAAGGCGAGCAGATGGTCGAGAGGGTTCCCAGTTCACGCAAATACCGGCTGGGACTCGGGCTGATCGGCATCGCCGGTCCGCTACTGGCCTCCCTGGATGTGCGCCGGCTCGCCTACCCTGTCCTGACTGAACTTTCCGCGGTGACAGCCGAGACGGCCGCGCTGATGGTGTGGGACGGCTCAGCTGCGGTGACTGTGGAGCAGGTGGCGAGTCCGCAACGGGTTAAGCACACCTCCAGCATGGGCACCCGCTATGCCACCATGCACTCGGCCAGCGTGATGGCCCTGCTGGCCTACCAGGAACCCGGGTTGGCGCGGAAGCTCTGTACCAGCGGTGCGCTGATCGGCGATGGGCCGGAACCCTCTATCTGGCCCGAGCTGATCGACGAGTACGAAGCCGAGCTGGAGGAGGTCCGCGCCACCGGCTACGCCATCAACTTCCGCAAAACCTTCGACGACGAGGTTGGGGTGTGTGCCGTGGTGGTGGATCATCGTGGGGAACCGGTGGCTGGACTGCTCATCGCCGCCCCGGCCTATCGTGTTGATGAAGCCCGCTGTGCCGAGCTGCTGGAGCGTTGCCGCGCGGCGGCGGCGGAAGTGTCATCCAGATTGGGCGGCACAACTGATATACCACCAGGTACCATCTAAGGAGCCCATTAGCATTCAACGCAGAAAGGGGCGAAAATGACCCTGCAGCGTGTGGACGACCCCGCAGGTACCCTCGCCGAACAAGCCTATGCCAACCTCCTTGATCGCCTAGTGCTCCTCGAGATCGCTCCGGGAGATGTCATTAAAGAGCAGGCGCTCGCCGTCGAGCTGGGATGCGGACGAACTCCACTACGGGAAGCGTTGAAGATTCTGGAGCGCGACCAGCTGATCGTCACCTACCCGCGACGTGGCACCTTCGCTGCGCCGCTGACCTTGACGGACCTGTCGGTGATATCCGATATGCGTGCCGTGTTGGACCCCCTGGCCACGCGGCGCGGCGCCGAACTCCACGGCGGTGAGCAGCGCGAAGCCCTGCAGCGACTGCGGGACCAACTGCTCGAATTGCGCGCCGCCGATCACGACAAGCTCACCCCGCGCGAGCTGATCCATCTCGACCTGCACACCCACCGCGTGTTGTACGCCGCCACCGGTGAAGCGCTGCTCGAGCAGACCCTGCTCCGCCTGCTGCATTTGGTGACACGCATGTGGTGTGCGGTGCTGGACCGGGTGCCGGACGTGGAACAGCATGTCCAGGAACACCTGGACCTGCTCGACGCGGTGCTGTCTGGGGACGCGGACCGTGCAGCGGAGCTGTCGGCAGAACACGTCCGACACTTCGAAGACGTGTTGCGCTCGAACCTCTGAGCCTGATTACAGTGGATTCATGACCAACGAGTCGATCGACCAGGTGCCCGCCGCGTACCGTGCTACAGAGGATCCGGAGCCCGCGAACACCTCAGGCCCCACCGCACTGCACCAGCGTTCGAGTCGGGAAGAGAAAACCGGACGCAGTCGTCGTCTGGAATATCCGCCAGCGCCACAGCCACTGGTCGGTCCCATCATCGACAACCACACTCACCTGGATTTCAGAGATGGTCTGGTCGAGGTCAACGTGCACCAGGCCATGGACGCCGCCGAACAGGTGGGCGTCATCGGAGCCATCCAAGTGGGTTGCAACCTGGAAGCCGCACGCTTCACCGTGGAAGCAGTCGAGGCAGAGCACCGGCTACTCGGAGCGGTCGCCATTCACCCCAACGACGCGGCCCGGATGGCCCAGCGCGGCGAACTGGACGACGCGCTGGATGAGATTTTCACGCTGGCCAATCATCCGCGCATCCGCGCGGTGGGGGAGACCGGGCTGGATTACTTCCGTACCGGACCCGACGGCATCGATGCGCAAAAATACTCGTTCCGCCGTCACCTCGATATGGCAGTCCGACTGGACAAGGCCCTGCAGATTCACGATCGCGATGCCCACGACGACGTCGTCGAAATTCTGGACCAGGCCGACCAACTACCACGCCACGTGGTCTTCCATTGCTTCTCCGGGGATGCTTCCCTGGCCCGGATCTGCAATGACCGCGGCTGGATGATGTCCTTCGCCGGCCCGGTGAGTTTCAAGGCTAACGACGCGCTGCGTGAAGCCGCCCGGATCGCGCGTCCCGAACTGATGCTGGTGGAGACGGATGCCCCGTTCCTCACCCCGCATCCGTATCGCGGACGTCCCAATGCCCCGTACCTGACGCCGCTGACCCTGCGTACGCTGGCTTCCGTGCGTGGTATCAGCGAGGAAGCCATGGCACAGACGGTGCTGGAGAACACCCTGCGTGTCTATGGAGCCTTCGACGCTTCCTGAGTGTTCGCTCACAATATTCGTAATCAATTTGAGATCTTCGTTATCGTTCCGTTATCGTCCTATGAGTGGCTCCGGTCTGCACAGGCTCGGGCAACCCTCATTCGCAACGATTTGGACTTGATTCATGGCACGTATGCTCAACTCCCGCCTGTCGAAGATTTTCGCCCAGGTAGCGGCAATGGCGCTCGTCGTCGGCGGTCTCGCCGTCTTCGTCTTCACCCAGGCCAACGGCACCGGCACCGCGGAAGCGCAGCCGACCGACGGCTCGGCGCAGAACGCGGAAGCACTCGACATTGAGCTCGCCTCGGCGGTGGCCCCCTTGGGTAGCACCCAGGTGGACCTGCCGAAGGCCGTGACCGCACAGCGCGGTGACGCCACCGAACAGTTCGTCTCCACCGCCACCACGGTGGAAGAAGCACTGGAGCAGGGCGGCGTGACCGTCGGAGCCGACGACCTCGTCGAGCCAGCACTGGATTCCGCCCTGACCGACGGCGCCAAGATCACGGTGAAGGTCGTCGAGAAGTCCGAGGTCACCGAGACCCGCACCGTGGAGCACGACTCCACTGAGGAAGACGACTCCAGCCTGGAGAAGGGCAAGACCAAGGTCAAGACCGAGGGCAAGGACGGCGAAGAAGAGGTGACCTTCGAGGTGACCACCGTCGATGGCGAAGAGACCGAGCGCGAAGAGATCTCCGCCACGGTGACCACCGAACCGGTCACCGAGGTCGTTTCCGTGGGCACCAAGGAGCCGGAGCCGCAGCAGTCCTCCTCCTCCTCCTCCTCCTCCTCCTCCTCCTCCTCCTCTGATTCTTCTTCGTCTTCCTCCGAGTCCTCCAGCGCCTCGCAAGCCTCCGCTCCGACCTCCGGTGTCTGGCAGCGCCTGGCTCAGTGTGAGTCCGGTGGCAACTGGTCGATCAACACCGGCAACGGCTACTACGGCGGCCTGCAGTTCAACCCCAATACCTGGGCCGCGATGGGCGGCACCCAGTACGCGCCGCTGCCGCACCAGGCAACTCCTGCCGAGCAGATCGCCGTGGCCACCAAGCTGCAGGCCGCTGCCGGCTGGGGCCAGTGGCCGCACTGCTCGAGCCAGCTGGGACTGCGCTGATCCCCTCCTAGAGCACCCTAGAGCGAAGGACCCGCTGAAAAGCGGGTCCTTCGCTCGTTAAACACTCACAGCAGGGCGGGGGATAACATCCGCCGGGTCGAGTTCAACCACGTAGGATGGACTCCGTGACTGAGACCGATGATTCCCTGCTGTCTGCCACCGATATCCGTCGGATTGCCGCAGAAGTGGGTCTGCGCCCCACCAAAACACTCGGGCAGAACTACGTCATCGATCCCAACACCATCCGCCGTATCGTGGCCTCGGCCCGCTTGGGCGAAGGATCCCACGTGCTCGAAGTCGGGCCGGGACTGGGCTCACTCACCCTGGGGCTGCTCGACGCCGCGGAAGCGGTGACCGCCATCGAAATCGATCCGACTCCGGCCGCCCGGCTGCCGCGTACCGTCTCCGAGTTTCGTCCCGGTTCCGAAGACCGATTCAGCCTCATCACGGACGACGCCATGCACGTCACCGAGGCCGACCTGGCTAGGGCTCGGCCCGCAGCTGCGACCACCGGGCCCACCTCACTCGTGGCGAACCTGCCCTACAACGTGGCGGTGCCGGTGCTACTACACTTGCTCGCTGAGGTGCCCACCCTGACCAGTGGACTCGTGATGGTCCAAGACGAGGTGGCCGATCGACTCAGCGCCGGCCCCGGCAACAAGATCTACGGAGTGCCCTCCGTGAAACTCGCCTGGTACGCCCAGGCCGAGAAAGCAGGCGTGGTGGGCATGAACGTCTTCTGGCCCGCGCCGAAAATCCGCTCTGGACTGGTGCGATTCACCCACCGCGAGCCACCACACACCACAGCGACTCGTGACGAGGTGTTTGCGGTGATCGATGCGGCCTTCTCCCAGCGACGCAAAACGGTGCGCGCCGCGCTGGCATCCTGGGCGGGGTCATCGCAGGCGGCCGAGCACGCACTGGTGGCCGCCGGCGTGGACCCGCGTGCCCGCGGTGAAGTGCTCACGATCGAGGACTACGCCGCCATTGCCGAGCACCGCCCCTCCCCGGACATCACAGAAGAAACGTCGTGATGAGCGCGGCGACCAGCTCAGCCCGGTTCTTCGGACACGTCACCGCTTTCGCGCCGGGCCGCGTCACCCTGACCCTGCAGGTCGGGGCGATGCAGGAAGACGGTCGTCACGAGACCGCCGGTGTCGCCATGGCTATCAGCTTGGGAAACGACGTCACCGCCACGCGACGTGACGATGGCGAGATCATGGTCACCGTCAACGATGACTCCGCCGTTGTTGTGGACCATGAAGACCTGGAACTCGGCGAATCCAACATCGCGTGGCGGGCCGCCCATCTACTGCGCGAGCACCTGGGACTGGACCCGGAACATATCGGCGTCGATCTCGAACTCACCCTCAAGATCCCGCTCTCGGGAGGTCTCGGAGGACAGGCCGCCAACGCCGCCGCCGTACTGGTGGCCTGTGCTGCCCTCTGGGAAGCCGGGGTATCGCGCCAAGAACTCGCCGATCTGGGAGCCCGCCTCGACGACGACGTGCCGCTGGCCATTATGGGTGGTGCTGCCGTCTCGGTCGGCCCGGAGCAATCCCTCTCACCGATCCTCACCCGCTGCACTCTGCACGGGGTCATTGTGCCCGCCTCCGTCACGATAACCTCTGAGGAAGTGTACGAACTGCTCGACTATCTGCGCGGCACCGAATCCGTCAATGCACGCGAGCAACTGGGCATCGACACCGAACTAATGCAGTCGCTATCCCGCGGCGATGCCGAGGTGCTGTCCCTGATGATGCACAACGACCTACAAGCACCGGTGCTTGTGCTCGTGCCCGAGGTCAACAGTCTGCTGGACCTGGGGATGGATGAAGGCGCACTGTGCGGGATGGTCTCGGGATCGGGCCCGGCCACGGTGTTTATCACCCGCGACGCCGAAGACGCGGTCCACCTGGCCGGGCGCATCGCAGAACGTACCGGCATTGCCGCGATTCCCATGCACGGTCCGGTCCAGGGCGCGCGGCTGCGCTGAGGTTCACTATCCTGGAGGGGATGGCACATTTACTGGGCGCTGAGGCGCTGCACCTGGACTACCCCACGAAAACCGTCTTCGAATCGGTGACCGTTGGGATCAATGAAGGCGACCGCATCGGCATTGTCGGTCGCAACGGCGACGGCAAATCGAGCCTGCTGGGCATGCTGGCTGGCACCGTCGAGTATCAGTCGGGGCGCGTCACCAAGCGCGGGGGAGTGCGATTCGGGGTGCTCACCCAGCGCGATGACCTCGACGCCGATGCCACCGTGGGAGCCTCCATCGTCGGGGACATGGCCGAGCACGAATGGGCGGGGGACTCCCGCATCCGCGACATCATCTCCGGGCTGGTCGCCGACCTGGACTGGGAGGCTCGGATCGGCGAACTCTCCGGCGGCCAGCGACGTCGTGTGGCTCTGGCCGCACTGCTGATCGGGGACTGGGACCTGTTGGCCCTCGACGAGCCCACTAACCACCTCGACGTCGAGGGCATTGCCTGGCTGGCCGAGCATGTGAAGAATCGCTGGCCGAAAAACGCCGGTGGACTGCTGGTGATCACCCACGACCGTTGGTTCCTGGATGAGGTCTGCACCGACACCTGGGAAGTTCATGACGGGATCGTGGAACCCTTTGAAGGCGGCTACGCGGCCTACGTGTTGCAGCGGGTCGAACGCGATCGCATCAACGCGGCCACCGAGCAGAAGCGCCAGAACCTGATGCGCAAGGAACTGGCGTGGCTACGTCGCGGTGCCCCGGCCCGTACCTCGAAGCCGAAGTTCCGCATCGATGCTGCGAACCAGCTCATCGAGGATGTTCCGCCGGTGCGCGACAAGATCTCACTGCAGGCGCTCGCCGTCTCACGGCTGGGTAAAGACGTCGTGGACCTCGAGGACGTCTCCGTATCCTTCGGCGATCGCACCATTTTGAACAACGTCACCTGGCGCATCGCACCGGGGGAGCGCACCGGTATCCTCGGCGCCAACGGCGCGGGCAAATCCACCCTGTTGGGCGTGATTGCCGGCACCGTGCAACAGACCTCCGGGCGCGTCAAGCGCGGCAAGACCGTCCAGTTGGGCATCCTGGACCAGCAGTTCTCTCAACTCGACGACATCCAGAACGACCGAGTGCGCGAAGTGTTGGCCCGCACGAAAACCAGCTTCAACGTGGACGGCAAGGAGTTGACTCCGGCGCAGCTGCTGGAACGGCTGGGCTTCGCCCGAGAACACCTCTCCAGCCACGTCGCCTCTCTATCCGGCGGCCAGAAACGGCGGCTGCAACTGCTGATGGTGCTGTTGAGCGAGCCCAATGTGCTGATTCTCGATGAACCCAACAATTCGATGGGTTGTTCGTTCCGGACACCTCGATTCTACCGTCGTGGCAGGGCAACGTCACGCCCTGATGCTCGACGTCGGCTCCTTGGGAGACGGTATGGCGTGCCGTGTCGCACCGCGCCGGTCGGGAGGGGTGGTCGCTGATGGCTACACCGCTTCTGGGGGCCGAAGGGCTGCACTTGGAGTACCCGACGCGGGTGGTCTTCGACTCGCTATCGGTCGGGATCGAGGAAGGCGACCGGATCGGGATCGTCGGCCGCAACGGTGATGGCAAGTCGAGTCTGCTGGGGATGCTCTCGGGGCAGATCGAGCCGCAGGCGGGTCGGGTCACCCGACGGGGCGGCGTGCGATTCGGGGTCCTGGGTCAGAGTGACGACCTCGATCCGGAGGCCACGGTCGGGTACTCGATCGTCGGCGACGCTCCGGAGCATGAGTGGGCCAGCGATGCACGCATCCGCGATGTGATCGGCGGTCTGGTCTCGGACATCTCCTGGGATGCGGTGATCGGCCGGCTCAGCGGCGGGCAGCGGCGACGCGTAGCCCTCGCCGCCTTGTTGGTGGGTGACTACGAGCTCATCGCGCTAGATGAGCCTACGAACCATCTTGATGTGGAGGGTATCGCTTGGCTGGCTGAGCACATGAAGCGACGCTGGCCCAAGAACAGCGGCGGGCTTCTGGTCATCACCCACGATCGCTGGTTCCTCGATGAGGTCTGCACCGAGACCTGGGAGGTGCACGACGGCACGGTCGAGCCGTTCGAGGGCGGCTATGCCGCCTACGTGCTCCAGCGGGTCGAGCGAGATCGAATGGCGGCTGCGGCCGAGAGCAAGCGGCAGAACCTGATGCGCAAGGAGCTGGCCTGGCTGAGGCGGGGTGCTCCGGCGCGGACGTCGAAGCCGAAGTTTCGGATCGACGCGGCCAACGAGCTGATCGCTGACGTGCCGCCGGTGCGCAACCCCATCGAGTTGCAGCGGGTCGCTGTCGCACGTTTGGGCAAGCAGGTCGTGGACCTGGAAGACGCGAGCGTGAGCTTCGGGGACCGGACGATCCTCGATGACGTGACCTGGCGGATCGCCCCTGGTGAGCGCACCGGCATCTTGGGCGCGAACGGTGCGGGCAAGTCGACGCTGCTCGGACTGATCTGCGGCACCCTGGAGCCGACCGAGGGACGGGTCAAGCGGGGTAAGACGGTGCAGGTCGGCATCCTCGATCAGCAGTTCTCCCAGCTCGCCGATATCGGCGGTGACCGGGTGCGCGAGGTCCTGGCCCGCACCAAGACCACGTTCCAGATCGACGGGAAAGACCTCACCCCGGCGCAGCTGCTGGAACGGCTCGGCTTCGCCCGCGAACACCTCTCGGCACGCGTCGATGACCTCTCCGGCGGGCAGAAGCGGCGGCTGCAGCTGCTGATGCTGCTGCTCAGTGAGCCGAACTTGCTGCTACTAGACGAGCCTACGAACGACGTTGATGCGGACATGCTCGCCGCGTTGGAAGACCTACTGGACTCCTGGCCGGGCACGCTGATCGTGGTCTCGCACGACCGCTACCTGCTGGAGCGGGTCACGGACCAGCAGTACGCCATCTTGGACGACGGGCTGCGGCATGTGCCGGGCGGGGTGGATGAGTACCTGCGGCTGCGAGCCGCGCAGGAGCAGCAGGCCGTGACCCCGTCGCCGATGAGCGCCCAGGCCGCCGAACAGAAACCATCGTCGCCTTCGTCTTCGGAGTTGTCGGGTGCGGAGCGCCGGGCGGTGCAGAAGGAGATCGGCGCGATCGAACGCCGGCTGGAGAAGCTGTCGGGAAGCATCGACCGCATCCATCAGCGTCTCGCCGACCACGATCAGAGCGACTACGGGGGCCTGCAAGGCCATACCGATGAGCTGCGCGAGGCGGAGGGCGAGGTCGCCGAGCTCGAAGAGCGGTGGCTGGAGCTGTCCGAGTCGATCAGCTGACGGGCCAGGGCTCCCGCCCCGCAGACAGAGGTTCGCGCCTGCCGCTTCGTGAGCGACAGGCGCGAATGCTGATCCCGATGACCGGGGTGATCAGGCCTGCGGCGGTCTGTGCTCGTTTCTTGTTTCGGCGGGGGTGGGTTCTCGGTAGGTCTCGGGAACCTCTTCGGCGCGACGACTGGCTCGTGATTCTCCGATCTCCTGCAACGTGAGACGGATCAGCATCTCCGACAGCTTGTGCAGATCGGGTGGTTCGCGATGCACCGCCCTGATAGAGAAATGTCGTTCGTCGTACCGACGCCGCGAGGTCTTCTTCACGTACTTACCCATCGTGCACTCCTACGCCGAGACCGTCGGTTCGGCGATAACGTGCTCCCGAGAGTTACGCTCCGTGCGCCGCTCGGTGTGCTCGTGGATGCGCACGCGGGCAAGCAGAACCAGGCTGACGGGGCCGATCCAGAGCAACTTGAGCCCCGACCAGATCGCGACCAGCACGATGAGGTTGAGCCAGCCCGGCCCGCCGTCACGGATGATGACGGTCAGTAGGCTCGCGGCGTAGAGGTACGGGATCGCGAGCAGCATCGCCGGGATGCCCCACTTGAGGCCGCGACGGGTGCGGACCTTGTCGAGCACGATGTTGGTCGGCATCCGGCGGCGCATGAAGACGCGGATATGGATGCTGGCGAACCAGATGAGTCGGAACATGATGCCTCCAAGCACGCAACTGTGATGAGGCAGTACGTGTGGAGTGTCCCGAAGGACGGCCCCAAAAGGGGGCCTACATGGTGAGGGGCGAATCTGCCTCTGTGCTTCTCACTCTACGCCGCGCGTACGACGCGCGGTAGCCCCCGCGGGCCGTGCTCGGTCGCTGGCGGTGCACCTTGCCGGTGACCGTCTGGGAAGGGACACAGATCATGGCGAAGCTGGCAGAGCAGGCGAAGGGTGAGCGGCAGGCACGGATGATGCTGTCGATGATCGCCGAGCCTGACGACGCGGCCACCGGCCGCATCCTGCACCGACTCGGCGGGGTCGAGACGCTCCGGCTGCTCGAAGACGACCAGGCCGCGGTGCCGGAGATGAACCGCGCCGATGCGATCGCCTGGCTCAACCGCGTCGCCCCGCGCATTGAGGGCGACATCTCGGCACGAGTTGCGGAGGCGGAACGAGCCGGTATGTCCACGCTCATCCCGACCGATACGGACTGGCCGCACGCGCTCAACGACCTCGGCTCCCGCGCCCCGTACCTGCTGTGGACACGCGGGGCGACCTCCTTCCTCGCAGGCGCTCTCACGGATCGGGTCACGATGACCGGCTCCCGGGCGGCCAGCGAGTACGGCGTCCAGGTCGCCGGGCATCTCGCCGGAGACCTGGCCCAACAGGAGCGCACCATCGTCGCCGGCGGCGCCTACGGCATCGACGCCGCAGCACACCGGTCGGCACTCGCCGACGGTGGAGGCACGATCGCGGTACTGGCCGGCGGCATTGACCGTCCCTACCCGCGCGGGAACTCGGACCTGCTGGCCCGGATCGGCGATCTGGGGGTGCTGGCCAGCGAGGCTCCTCCGGGGGCGACGCCGACCCGGTGGCGGTTCATGGCCCGCGCCCGTCTGCTGGGTGCGCTCTCGGGCGCGACGGTGATCCCAGAGGCAGGCTTCCGGTCGGGATCGCTGCTGGTGGCAACAGAAGCCCACCGGCATAGCCGCGCCGTCGGAGCGGTCCCCGGCCCGGTCACGTCGGCGGCGAGTGTGGGGCCGCATGAGCTCATCAAGCGCGGACGCGCCGAGATCATCACCGATACCGCGGACGTGACCGCCCTGCTGGATTCGCTGGATGATCCAGGCCGGCTGCTGAACCGCCAGGCAGCCTATCGGCCGTTCGAGACTCAGGAGCCCGCTTCTTTCGGGTTGCCGACAATTCGTCAGTTCTAGGATCGCCACGCTGAAAACGTCGAGACCACACGGGCGAGAAGCCGTCTCTGTGGAGCGCAGTCATCCCGGCAGAGGTGCCCTTCACTCGGTTGATGGGTTGAGTGCAGCGGAAACTAAATCGTTGCCACTACTTCTCCGAGAAGCGAACGTTCAAAACTAGTAAGCGGTATTCTCTCTGTGCCACGCAACGCCTGAATTGCTTCAAGCATCTCATCGAGACTTCGGGAGTTCCCAAGTCCGCGTACCAACTGTCGCGATATCTCAAGAGGCAGGCCGTACTCCTCCAACGTAGTGAGATGCGGAGCGGAGAACATGCTCTCAACTCGGGCCGCGAAACCGTCGAATGACCCAGATTCCAATCCGCGCTCCTCAAGAATCTCGCTCACGACTACATCGAGCGCCCTCAACGCAGTGGGAAAATTGTGGTCTAGCCAGTACCGCACGAAATCGAACGCCGCCTCAATCTTCTCGTCAACGCTGGAAGATTGATCATGTTCGTTCTCAACAAACCCCGCGATAATGTCCTTCATTCGGCCTTCAACGAGAGACGCTTGATTGACTTGATAAGCGAGTTGCTGCGCGCTGTATGCGCCGTGCCCACGATGATACGAAGGAGGAATGTAGTTCCATATCAGTTCGCAGACTGCCCGAAGCTCCGCCCATTTTGGGTAGGAAGTAGACCACTGCAGCGGCTGAAGCCGTGACGTGGGCAGCGTGCGAATATGCTTCGCAAGCTCGGTTGCAGCTTCCGGTTCCACACCCTTTATCGAGCGCAGAACCTTCAGGCTAAGGCCCGACTCTTCTAATACAGGTGACACCCGCTCCCTGGTCTCGTCGCTCCAATCTCCTTCGTCGATCTGCACGAGTAGTGAACTCGGGGCAATATCGCTTTGGCTGACTCCAGGAATGTCAATCTCGGGAAACTCTCTCGTCGGGGCATCATGAAAGAGCACGATCTCACCCACGAAATGCTTAAACATTCTGCCAACACGGCCACGTATGTTGGCGAATGTGAAGTAGTTGTATGCCCTATTAGCAACTTTGCGATCAAGAATTATGATGCGTTTTGCTCGGGTATTGACTCCTTCGATCAGAGAGTTCGTGCAGACAAGCGTGTCAAGATCACCGTCTTCGAATCCCTGTACCATCTTTTGTGCGAGCCAACGAGGAAGGCGTCCATGATGCACACCCACTCCACGTCGCAGCGCTCTTGAGACAATCCAATCCGGATGGTAGTTCTCTTCGATCCACTCGGCTACTTCCGGTAAGCCCCGACTAACGGTCGCGCCACTTGACCGCTGTTCGATCAGCGCTTCCAAAACCTTTCGCGTCTTTGCTGGGCTTTGGCAATATACCAATGTGGGGTCACAGGACGAACCAATCAGTTCGGCTACTATCGCGAGGCGTTCTTCGTCGTTTGAAGCCTTGAGTTTTCTGGTGTCAGCAGCAACGGTGGAGAAATCAGTTCTGATGAAAGAAGCACGAAGGTTAGAAGGGAGGACTGATGCGAGGCCCTCCACGACTGGACCCGCAAAGTAAAACTGGGCGCCAGTCTTAGCGAGTCGCAAGAATGCCTGATTCAACATTGATGCGCGTTGTTCTAGAGTGCCTTCGCTCTCCTCCGCAAGCTTGTAGAACTCGTCAATGAAGAAGAAATCAACCGCAGGGAGTTGAGGAACCGCGAGCAACCGCTCCTGTGTCATGACCAGGATGTTGCGTTCACTCAACTCCTGGTTCGGGTGGGTGACAATCTTGTACTCACGAAATTGGGAGAGGCGTCGGCGGGTCTCATCCAGAAGTGCGATTGTAGGAACCACGAGTACCAGGTTCTTGTACCTGCCAGTTTGAACTAGTGCATCTATAACCACACTCTTTCCAAAGCTGGTTGGCGCCGAGAGAATTACATTCTCTCCTTCAACCAGGCGGTGAAATACTTGAGACTGAATGCGGTGGAAGACGGTCTCAGAGGCTGGGTTGGGTCGGTTCATTTCCATGATGACCGCATCCCGAAGAGAGTCATGGTCTGCACCTTGAACGGCATAGGGGTACAGTCCGTGCAGCATTGCTAAACTTCGAAGGATTTCGCCCTCGGGTCCCGTCCTACTGATTTTCTCAAGCGCTCGAATTACAAGATCCGTGCTTTCAGATCCGATGCCATTAATTGAAGTGAAAGCAGCAATATCGGATAGGATCTCAAACGCGTCGTCAACCTCACCGCGTAGCAGAGATGTCAGTTCTGCGTGAGAGCCTGCCATGCTTTCAACCTCCCATCGAAAGCGGACGTGAGTTCGGCCTTGGTGTCCATTGGGAAGAAAAACACGTGTGCCCTGATCTGACGAGGAAGTGTCCAGTTCTCGTACCTGTCTCGCAGACTCTTCCAGTTGTTCATGACCTCGGTTCGTAGATCAGCGAGGTACTCCTCAGTGCTCTCCTTGTGCCTGCCCGCAGCTTCGCTGTCATAGGAAATGAAGATAGGAACTACGACACTCTTGAATGTTCTGTCCAACGAGGTCTTTCGAGACAACAGCGCGGTGATCTTGTCCCGGTGAGGATAGTCGTCAGGAATCTTGTCGGTTATGGCGGCAAATTCGTACCGCAGGTAGTCGCGACTGAGATGTAGCTTCAGCTCATCATATATTGCGCTGGCTGCACCGTAGCTGTCTTTATAGAGCTTCGATTCGCCAAGCCAGAGTTCCAGTTCCCCGGAGGCTCCTGTATCGACAATGTGGGCACAGTCGAAACCTTTGACAGTGTCGTTGGCAGCGTCTTTGAAGTAGATCCGGGATATAAGTCTCGAACTTCCATAGAACTTGCGCAGAATCATGTGAAGGAGGAGTTCACCAATTTCTCCTCTTCTCTCAAAGTCAATGGTGGCGTAGACACGACTGAGAGCCTTCCCGAGCAGTGCTGTGCCAGTAGCGTGGTTGTACCCTTCCAGTTCTTGCGTAGGAAGAATCCAATCTGCTGCCCAATTGATCAGATCGACGCTGAGGTCATCGGAGCGCCATGTTCCATCTTCGAAACCGGCGCAAAACGTTGCAGATGGTAAGAGACTGTCGGTGTGATCTACGACGAGTTCAAGGATCGTCTCAGGAACTGGGAGCTTCGTAGCCATTGCCGACAGTTACCTCCGTGGATAGCTGAAGACGCTCAACGGAGGTGCCCATGAGGTCGAAGTTGCTGTCATAGCTACGCGTGCCGCAGCCATGCGGTTGAGTCACATCCTATCCTCTTCGGCTGTAGCCAAGAGGTCCTCTGGCGTGAGTGTCACCAGATGTCACAGGGATCGTTCTTGCCTCCTGACGCTGACAGAACGTTGGGCGACAGAGTCTCCGGTCTGAGGAGTATCCGCAGCTACCCGACGTATGGCTGCCGCTGCGCGGGCGCGGTCAATCTTCTGCGCCGCGCTCTGGGGTGCCGGGCCGAGTGGGGTGTCGTCGCTGATTTGATAGCGGTCGCGGTAGGCCGCGATGGTCCGGGCGTCACGTCGCCAGCGTGCCTGTTCGCGGTCACCGGACGGCGGGTCGCCGAGCGGCTGGGTCCACGGTTCGCCGGTCTGGCGGGCGGTGTCGAGGATCGCGTCGGCGCGGGTCTCGATCAGCTCGCGGCGCTCGGTCAGCGCTTCGCGCATGTCTGCGGCGATCGGGCCTTGCGCGTGCGGGATGAGGCCGGCGATCAGCCGCGGGGTCTTTCTCGTGCGCCCCGACCCGGCCGGCTGGGCGGTGGCGCGGGCGAGGCGGTAGTGCATGACCTTGGCGATGTCCTCGGCGTCATCGAAGCCGCGAGCAGCCACCAGGCGCGGGAAGAGCGTATCGACGTCGTGGTGGTTGGCCTCGGCGCGGCGCAGCTCGGCGGTCAGCGCTCCGAACGCGACCGAGCCCAGCGTGGCGTCGGCCTGTTCTTCGGTCAGGCCCGAGTCGCGGATGAGGGCGGCCCAGCGGTCGTGTTGGGCGGCTGCGGCGATGGTTTCGTACTCGGCGGCGAGCTGGGCGATCGAGCCCCACTGGTCCTGCTCGGCGGTGATCGTCTCGTGCGCGGAGAGCTCGGCTCCCGAGTGCTGCAGCACCCCGAACAACACGCTCCGCCCGGTGGCTTCCTCGTTGTCCGAGGGGTGTGGTGCGGCGTGGTCGTCGGGTCGGTCGAGGACGACGTAGGCGCGATTAGATTCCTTGCCGCGGGTCATTGCGACATAGAAGTTCTCACGTGTCGAGGACGGCTCGATCAGAACGTGGGCGGTGTCGACGGTGATGCCCTGCGCCCGGTGCGCGGTGACCGCGTATCCCAGATCGACGTGCTCGGCCACGTAGTCGGCCGGCAGCACGATCGACCCGGTGCGGCGTCCGGGCTTGCGGATCGTGATCGACCCGTCATCGCGCACGTCGGTGATCTGCCACCGTTCGCCGTTGCGCACCCATCCCCGGCCTGTGCCGGTGCGCAGGCGTCGATCGTTGCGGCGGGTGATGACCGTGTCCCCGACGCCAGCGGACGTGCCCTCGGCCAGTGCGACCTCCCGGCCGGGTTTGATCTTCCCGGCCAGGATGAGATCGGCGCGGGCCCTCGCGTTGAGCGCGGTCACGTCTTCACGGGTCTCGGCGATCAGCACCGAGGCCCGTCTGGCGTCGCGGTCGGCACGCCAAGCGGTGTAGGCGGCATCGATCATGTCCTCGGCATCGCCGTCGCTGATGCGGCCGTGACCTGCGTAGGTGTCGATCACGCGGGTGCGGCCGTGGCGCAGATCGAGGGAGGCGGTCTTCTCCCATTCGTGGACGAAGCGGTGCACGTCCACGAGCTCGGGGGCGTCGTCGCGGTCGGCCACGAGCATCCCGAAGCTCCCGCCCGCATCGACGGATTGGAGCTGTCCGTAGTCGCCGACCAGCAGCACTTTCGCGCCCGTCTCGGCTGCGAGGCCGGTGATGCGCTCCAGCGACAGAGTGCCCGCGAGGCTGGCTTCGTCGATGATGACGAGCTGCCCGGCCTGGAACGTCTCCCCGCGGAGAAGGTGGTTCTGCCACCACTTCGCCGTGTTCTCGGTCGCGATCCCGAGATCATCGCCGAGGACCTGCGCCGCCACGGCAGAGGGAGCCAGCCCGACCACGGTCCCGTGGCCGTGCTGCTTCTCCCATGCCCGCCGCAATGCCGACATGGCGGTGGTCTTCCCGGCACCTGCCGGGCCGACCAGCACGTCGAGAACACGGCCGGAGACCGCGATCTGGGTGAGCGCTGCGGCCTGGTCGTCGCCGAGCAGGCGCCCTTCCTGGTCGGGCTTCGCGGTGATCTTCTCGACCGTCTCGACCTCGACGGTCGGGCCGGTCAGGGTGCGGGAGCGTTCCAGGAGACGGTCTTCGGCCTCCAGCAGCACCGTGGAGGAGAACACGGTCGAGTGGCGGGGCCGGAACACGCTGGTGCCGTCTGGGCGGCGGAACGCGGCCGGGCTGGTGGCGAGCTCGGGCGGCGTCAGCCGCAGTGAGGCCTGCTCGGCGGCATCGGCGATCATCCCCACGATCGCCTCCCGGTCGCTGGCGGTCGCGAATCGCCATGCCATCGACTGCCGGCTCGCTTCGGAGTGCAGGTTCCATCGCCGCCAGGTCGAGCGTTTCTCGCCGACGACCTCGACCACCGCCTGCCCGAGCTCGGAGATCACCTCCAATGGCACATCATCTGCCCGCAACGGCCGCACCTGCTGCGCCTCGGCGAGAAGGCTGCCGGCCCAGCCGGTCGCGTCCTCACCCAGCAGTTGGCCGGCCCGGTCGCGCCAGCCAGCGGTCAGGTCGGCCAGGGAATGGACCTGCTTCTCGGGCCGGGTGGCGAGAGTGGCCTGGGCGCGCAGGCGCACGATCGTCCGTGCGGAGGGCCGGCGGCCGTGCTCGGCGGTGTAGGCGGCGATGAGCCGGTCGGTTTCGGCGTCGATATCGCGGGCGCGGGAGGAGAACTCCTCGACCAGCTCCTCGCTGACCCCGGTGATCTCCCACGCCGGGTTGCGGTCCCGGCCCCGATCCCGTGCCTCCCACTCCACGCCGAGCGTGCCGGTGAGGCGGTCGGCCAGGACCGCGTTGTAATGCTCCGAGAGCGCGACGACCGCCGCGTGCATGGGCCGCCCGTCCAGCGACCGCCAGCGTCCGTCCAACGCGGTCTGGACCTTGTTGGAGATCACGACGTGGGTGTGCAGCTGCGGGTCCCCGGAGCGGCTGTCGTAGTGATCGAACGCCGTGGCGATCAGCCCGGTCACGTCGACCTGGGCAACCGCGCCGTCCGCGGCGGTGTAGCCGGTGCGGGTCGCGGCGACCTCGCGCTCCATGAAGTCCACGACCTCGGCGATCGCGTCGTGATGCGCCTGGGCGATCAGAGCCTGCGTGCCGGCGTCGGCCACGCCCCACAGCACCGAAACGGACTTCGGCACCGAGAACGTGTAGTCGAAGCCCGCGACCGCACGGCGGTTGCCCCGCTCGGTCTCCTTGGCCTCGATCTGGCTGATCTGCTCGGCACGCTCACCCATCCCCAGGCCGGGGTCGAGATCGGCGACGCGCTTCTCAATCCGCTCCGCGACCGAGACATACCTCGGGAAAGCCCGTCCGAGCGGATCGCCGCTGACAGGGTCGCGGCCCATCCCGATCAGCAACTGCAACTGCGGCTCCGAGACCTCATCGCCGAGAGCGATCTGCCCGTCGCCGAGGCCGTGCAGAGCCGACCCCATCCAAGAACCCGGTGGTGTTCCCTCCTCCGTGTAATACCTCGTCAGCGGGGTTGAGAGGGAGCGGTCACCGTCGGCGGCAGCGATCGTGCGCAGCAGATACTTGTACCCGTCGCCCGCGCTCATCACCCGCATCGAGACCGTCACACCGAGCAGGTGAGCAAGCGCTCCAAGGCGACCCCGCGCTCACAGTGACGGCGGGGTCCCGGACTCCTTGTAATAGCGCCTCAGCGCGGTAGCGACCACCCGGGCACCGTCACCGACGGCCACGCTGCTTTACAGATACCGGTAGCCCTGCCCTGCCGTCGTCACCCGGATCGAGACCGTCACATCAGGCAGGTACGCCACCCCGGCGTGCCCCACCACCGCACCGAGAGTGGTGTCATGTCGGTGGCGTGGTCTCGTCGCCTCTGATGTCCAGCTATGAACGCTAGCCTTGGACAGCATGGTGGACAGGACGACTCTCGACGGTAGTCGCGATGCGTCTGCGTCTCAGGGCTGGATGAGGGCGCATCGACGTCTCATCGATGTGGCCGTTGCGGTGCTGGTGTTCGCCTACGACTTGATGTTCCTCGTCGTCATGCTGGTAGGCGGTGAGTTTACGCCGCTGATGTTCGGGACCGCGCTGGTGCTGTCGCTTGCGATGTGCGTGCTCTATCCGCTCCGGTGCCGGTCGCTCCCGTGGGTTTTTGCTGGCATGTTCACCGCGGCGGCGGTGCAGGTCGCCATCGGTATCGGGCTCGCGCCGGCCTCGGTGGTCATGCTGGGGCTCATGCTGTACGCGATCGGTTCGTGGGGAGCCTGGAGACTGCTGATCCCGGCTGTCGTGCTGACGGCAGGATGGGCGGTGCTCGCCGGCGTCCCGGTGGTGCAGGATGACCGTGCGCGCGTCGGTGAGATCGGGATGCTGATGCTCGCCTACGTTCTCGTTGCGCTCGTGGGACGCCTTCTCCGTGGACGACGTGAACGGTTCGAGGCGCTGCAGGCACGTGCCGAGCAGTTGACGCGGGAGCGGGATGCGCAGGCGGTGATCGCGGCCGCTGAGGAGCGGACACGGATCGCCCGGGAGATCCACGACATCGTCTCGCACAGCCTGGGCACGATGGTGGTGATGGCCGACGGCGCCGCGCAGAGGGCGACGGCAGACCCCGAGCAGGCGGGCGCCGCGATGGAGCGGGTGCGCGATACCGGCCGCGACGCGATGAACGAGATGCGGCGGATGCTCGGGGTGCTCCGCACCGCCGACCCCACCGGACGCTCGCCGCAGCCCGGCCTCGGCGAGGTGGATCGGCTCGTGGCGGAGGTGCGTGCGACGGGGCTGCGGGTCGATGTGTCGACCGCGGGCGTGCCGGTGCAGTTGCCGTCGGGTCTCGATCTTGCGGCGTTCCGAATCGTGCAGGAAGCGCTGACGAATGCGCGCAAGCACGGCGGGCCGCTGTTGAGCCTGGCGAAGGTGTCCGTAACGTACCGACCTGACGCGGTGGAGCTCACCGTCACCGACGACGGTCGCGAGCCCGCCGCCGTGGCGGCTGGGGCAGGTGGAGGGCACGGCCTGGTCGGGATGCGCGAGCGCGTTGATGCCTATGGAGGCTCGCTGCGCGCCGGGCCGCGTCCGGGCGGCGGCTACGAGGTCCATGCGACGTTGCCCCTGGGAGGTGGTGCGGGATGACGATCCGGCTGGTGCTGGTCGATGACCAGGAAATGTATCGGGCTGGGTTCCGGATGGTGCTGAGCACCCGCCCGGAGTTCGAGGTCGTCGGCGACGCCGACGACGGCGACACCGCGCTCGAGCTGTTGCGCACGGTCGAGGCGGACGTGGTGCTGATGGATGTGCGGATGCCCCGCATGGACGGGGTGGAGGCGACCCGGCGCATCCGTGAGAACGACGGCCCGCGGGTGCTGGTGCTGACGACGTTCGATCTGGACGAGTACGCCTATGACGCGATCCAGGCCGGCGCCTCCGGGTTCCTGCTGAAGGACGCCCCGCTCGAAGAGCTCGTCGCGGCGATCCGGCACGTCCATGATGGTGACGCGGTGGTCGCGCCGAGCACCACCCGCCGCCTGCTGGATCGTTTTGCCGAGCAGCGGCCCGACCCGCCTCACGCTCGTGCCTGGGATGGAGCGGGCGTCTCCGAGTTGACGGCGCGAGAGCGCGAGGTGCTGGAACTGATCGCTCAGGGCCTGTCGAACGGCGAGATCGCCGAGCGTCTGGTGATCGCCGAGAGCACGGCGAGGGTGCATGTCGGTCGCATCCTCGCGAAGCTCGGCCTGCGCGACCGCGTGCAAGCGGTCGTGATGGCGTATCAGAGCGGGCTCGTCCGCACTGACACGTAAGCGGATCGAGTACGCGACCGGCCCGCGGGTAAGCGGAACGCGTAGCGAAAGATCGTCGTCCAGGCAGACGATTCCTCGCGTGATTCTGGCGAGAGTGGATGTCATGTCACTCGTCGTCTCCACCGAGAAGCTCACCAAGTCCTACGGCTCCCGCACTGTCGTCCACGACCTCGACCTGCGCATCCCGGAAGGCTGCGTCTACGGGTTCCTCGGCCCGAACGGGTCGGGCAAGTCCACGACGATGAAGATGCTGCTCTCGCTGATCCGCCCGACCAGCGGGCAGGCGCAGATCCTGGGCCGCCCGATGAACCGCGGCACCCGTCGGGAGCTGCTGGGGCAGATCGGGTCCTTGATTGAGTCGCCGCCGGGCTACGGGCACCTCACCGGCCGGGAGAACATGCGCATCACCCAGCGGCTGCTCGGGCTGAGCGATCAGCAGATCGACTTCGCGGTGCGCACGGTGCGGATGCAGAACCAGATGGATAAAAAGGTCCGCGAGTTCTCTCTCGGCATGAAGCAGCGCCTCGGGATCGCGATGGCACTGGCTCGTCAGCCGAGGCTGCTGATCTTGGACGAGCCGACCAACGGCCTGGACCCCGCCGGGATCGAGGAGATCCGCGATCTGCTGCGGCGTCTCGCGGAGGGCGGGATCACCGTCATGGTGTCCTCGCACCTGCTCGGGGAGATCGACAAGACCGCCACCATGCTGGGCATCCTCAGTCAGGGCCGGATGATCTTCCAGGGCACCCGCGACCAGCTCTTCTCCGCCGCGACTCCGGACGTTCTCATCGACTGCACACACCCGAGTCGGGCACAGCAGCTCTTCGCCCGGCACTACGACACGACTTTGGAGAACTCGACGCTGCGCCTGCCGGGTGCCGACGACCGCACGACGGCCGGTGTTGTTGCCGCGCTAGTCGGCGAGGGGATCGGCGTTTACGGGGTGCGCCGCGACGAACAGACCTTGGAGCAGATCTTCATGAGTCTCACCGAAGGAGGCGGACTGTGATCCAGAAGAAGACGAAGCATTTGAAGGCCGCCGGCCGCGCGCTCACGGCGAAGGCCCGTCGGGAGAAGAAGCGTCCGACGCGCCAGCGGCGGGCTCGTCGCCGCGTCCTCGTCGGACTGCCGGTCGCCGCCGGACTCGTTGCCCTCGTCATCGTCATCGTGCGCTCACTTCGCCCGGTCATCATTCCGAACCCGGCGACCCAGCCCGCAGTTGTGCGCACTGCTCCCACAGGAAGGAGCGGCCGATGATGAGGACCGCGTTCGTCAACGAGTTCGCGAAGATGCGCCACCTGCACGTCGGACTGCTCATCACGGTACTGGGTGTCATCATGCTCGGTATCGGCCTGTTCAGCTCGCTGGGCAGCCCGGACTTCGATCGCGCGACGCAGGATTCCTGGAACACGCTCATCGGCGGCACGGGGTCGGGCATCACGCTGGCCGCGCCGCTGCTGCTCGCGGTGATCGCCAGCCGGCAGGTCGACATCGAGCACCAGGGCAACGGCTGGCTGATGTCGGCCACCTCCGGCGTCACCCCCGGCGGGCTGTGCCGAGCGAAGCTCCTCGCCCTCGGCCTCCTCGTCGCCGGGGTCACCGTCGTCACCAGCGGGCTGATCGCGGGCGCAGGGCTGCTGCTCGGCATCACGGCCCCGTTCCCGACCGGGCGATGGATCGGATTCACCGCGGCGCTGCTCGCGGTCAACCTCGTGCTGCTCGCCCTGCACACGCTGATCGCCGCACGGGTGGAGAACCAGCTCGTCGGCATCGGCATCGGCCTGCTCGGCACGATCCTCGCCCTGTTCAGCACCGCCGTTCCCGCGTGGATCTCCCACCTCACCCCCTGGGGCTACTACGCCCTCTCCACCGCATCCGGCTACGTCGACGGCACCCTCGTCGCGATCACACCCGCCTACCCGAGCATCGCCGCGCTCGGCGTCGTCGCGGCCGCCGCGTTCCTGATCCTCACCCGCCGGTTCGATCGAAAGGAGGCCTGACGTGAAAGCCATCGGTGCCGAGCTCATCAAGCTCAAGCGTTCCTTGAGCTGGGCCGTCGTCGTCCTGCTCCCCATCCTCCTCGTCGTCTCCGGGTCGATCATGACCCTCATCGACGGGCGCCCGCTCGAAGACGGCTGGCACACGCTCTGGATGCGCTCGATCGTGTTCTACGGGCTGTTTCCACTCGCGGTCGGGATCGCGATCCTCGCCTCCCTGGTCTGGCGGGCCGAGCACCGCGGCGGCAACTGGAACGCCCTCATGAGCGGGCCGACCTCATCGCTGCGCATCGTCCTCGCGAAAGCCGCAGTTATCGGGATGCTCGCCGCGATCATGCAGGCGCTCGCGGTGGCGACCACCATCGTGCTCGGCAAGCTCGTCTTCCACCTGCCCGGCTTCCTGCCCGGCGAATACCTGATCGCCGCGGTCGCCATCATCGTGGCCTGCTTCCCAGTCGCCGTGCTGCAGTCCTGGCTCTCGATGCTCATGCGCTCCTTCGCCGCACCCGTCGCGGTTGCCTTCGTCGGCGCGGGCTTCTCCGCGTTCCTGCTCGTGCTCAAGCTCACACCGGCCATCTTCATCAGCCCCTACGCCACCGTCAGCAGAGCCACCCAGCTCGGCACGTCCACCTTCGCCGACACCGGAGAAGTCACCGGCCCGGTTATCGCGCTCATCATCGGCGCCGCGCTCGCCCTGTCCGCCGTCCTCACCGCAGCGAACACCGCCGTGCTCGAACGCGGCGACACCCGCACCTGAACACTCCACTCACCGTCCGCGAGAGCGCACACGTTCTCGCATCCGAATCCTCAGAAAGGCCGATCATGTCCACGCCCCACCAGCCCCAGACCCCCGACCAGCGCGCCACAGGGTCGAACCCCCGATTCTGGCAGGAGACCGGCGACACGACGGCACCCGCGCCCGTCGAAGACCCCACCCCCGAGCACCGCAGGAACGGTAGCCGCGGCTACGGCCTCACCGCCCTGATCGTCGCCGCATGCTCGATCGTGCTCGGCATCGTCACCCCCCACTTCGCCGCCATCCTCGTCGCCGGCGGCGCGATCGTCGCCGCGGTCGGCATGCGCAAGTGCGCGGGCGGCCCGCGCAAACTCGCCGTCACCGGGCTCATCGTCTCAGCGATCGTGTTCGTCCTCTGCGTCATCTACACGATCGTCGTCTACGCGGTCATGGGCCCCAGCATCTACCAGGGACTCTGAACGCCACACCCATCCAGATTGTGCTCGGTGTCTTCGTCATCGCCCACCACGACCGGCTAAGCGGAACGTGGCGCGACCTCAGGCCTAAGCGGGACCATCCTCGTTTCCAAGGGGCGAGACGCCACCCGAGACACTCCTTGCGATCAGAGCAACAGCGTGACGAGGCGGACGGGGTGCCGGTGCTGTCGATCCTGACCGGCGGCTCCATGATCGGGCAGGCTTCGACCGCGCTCTGCGGGACGCGACCGCCGGTCGGGTTTCGCCGGGATCGATGGTGAGCGGTGATGGCGGGGCGTTGCCGGACTATCAGGTCCTGCTCGCGCGGACCCAGACCGTGCACCGGCCCGTCGGACCGCTCGCCTATGACTGCGTGAAGATTATCGTCGTCCGCGATGGCAGTGCGGTCTTGTTCAGCGAGTTCGGATCGAAGCCGGTGCGCCCGGGTGACGTAATTCTCCTCGGCCCGAACTTGCTGTGCGGCTCTCAACCCGAGGGGCACGTCACCGTGACGACGATCTACGCAGATACCGACTATGTGATCGATCAGGCGTTCTGGCAGTACGCGGGCGTCCTGTACGACCGGCTGGATGCGCCGAGATTTGTGAAGGAGACATTCACTGAGCCGGCGCAGATCATCCGTCTCGGCGAGCACCATACCGGGTTGTTGATGCCGTGGCTGGATGAGATGGTCACCCTCAGTCTCGATGGCCACGGGATGCGGTTCCATCGAATGCAGGCGCTCTGGTTCGCGATCATGGACCGCATTGCGCCGCACATCCGCATCACCGACCGTCGGGTCTCGCCGTCGCAACGGGCGAGAAGCGCCCCGGTACATCCGCGCGTTCGTCGCTTCGCCCCTACCCGGACAGAGGCCGTGGCCGTCCGTGACGCTCTCGCGGCCGCGATCGCTCAGCCATGGACGTTGGATGAACTGGCGGGGATGGTGCATCTGTCCCGGAAGCAACTCTCCCGCGTGTTCGTGGACGCCTACGGCAAGACTCCGCGGGCGTATTTGACGATGCTGCGGGTCGAGGAGATGGCCCGTCTGCTGCGCGAGACTGACCTTTCGATCGCGCAGGCCGGTCGTCAGGTGGGGTGGTGTTCCCGGAACCGGGCCACCGAGGCGTTCGGGCAGGCAACTGGGATGACGCCGAGTCAGTATCGAAGAAGACTGGTGGCCGGGACGCATTCCATGCCGGCGTCCATGAGCGGTTCCGGAATCGAGTAGGACTGTGGCCGAGTCGCGGGCTACAGGGCGCGTCCGGGGCCGGGCCGGTGCCCGCGCCGGGATGGGCCGCTGGCATCGAGGGCGCCGAAGGGGCTCGGGGATCGTCTGCGGTTCCCGTTCTGTTCGCGCAACTGCTTGATCTCGCGCTGTTGCGCCAGGACGCGCTTGCTCAGCATCTCCAGGTTCTGGCGCAACTCCGCAAGCTGGGCGCTGAGCGCGGTGTTGACCTCGTCCATGCGCTGTGCGAGCGCAACCGCGAACCTCTCGGTTGCGAGGGGTTGCGGCTCGGCCGGAATGATCACGGCCTCGCCTGTCGTGCCCAGGTTCTGCTCGGAGGTGTTGCTTCCGCTCCGGCTTTCGAGGCGACACAGCATGGCTGTGCGTGCAATCTCCGGTGGGAACTCATCGATGAAGCCTTCCTCCAAGGCCATCCTGATGACATCGATCGCGGATCGGTCGAGCGACACCACGGGCTCGTCGCTCTCGAAGGCGGCAGCCAGCGACTCGCACCGTTCGGCGAACGCGAGATGAGATTCCACCATCTGCTCGACCTTCGGGGTGATGCCCGGCGGGTCAGGCTCGCCGGGCTCCGGGGTGATCGCGGAGTCCCACAGGTCGTCACCGATTTCTCGTCGGTAGTTGCCGTATCTGCGCAGCTCGTGGGCGACCGCGCTGCGTTCGGCAGGAGTGAGGGCGAGCGTGATCCCGTCGGCCATGATGGCCTCCTCTCCGCCCACACCGGGACGGCCGGTGCGGGCTCTCACGGTTCAGGTGCGTTGGGCCGTTCCGGCTCGGAGGGCACCTCCGAACTGGTGACGCTCGCATCAGATGCGAGCGAATAATGCTCGCTTTACCTCGATCTGCAAGAGGTGTGGACCAACTCTGAGCGGTAGGTGATCAGGCTGGCGACGAGAGAACGCCGAGCCAAAAATTATGCCGTGGGAAGCCCGGTAAGGGTCGCGCAGGTGACAGGGAGGTGAGTGGGAAGCGCTGGAGAAGTTCGGCGCCGGAGACGGACTCGCTTACCTGGCAGCAACCAGACCGGTAGGGCAGGCAACCGCTCAGCACCGGGAAAGCCAATCACCCGGAGCAACTTGTGTCTGCACGTCGCACTTCCCCCCGTTTCCTCGCCGCGAATTGGCTCGACCTTCAGCGGGTACGGAGGGCTCGACCTTGCCGTCGAACACGCCACTGGTGGGGGATACGGTCTGGTTCTCCGAGATCAACACCTCGGTCGCGCAAGTCTTCTCTCACAATTGGTCGGATGCCCCAAACCTCGGCGACATCTCCGTCATAGACTGGAGTACCGTACCGCCGGTCGAAATCGTGATAAGCGGCTTCCCCTGCCAGGGCGTCTCAATCGTCGGCAAGGGTGCAGGCATCGCGCCAGGTACTCGCTCGGGGCTCTGGTCGTGCATGGCACGCGCAATCGAGGAGCTGCAACCCGCGTGCGTCGTGATCGAGAACGTAAGGGGTTGCTCTCGGCCCCCGCTACCCGACCCGCGAAGGGGTATCAAGTGGACCCGTTGACCGTGATCCTACAGCCGCTGGCCATGCAACCGTTTGCGACTTGGCATCCGACCCGTGCGGTCTGGGGGACGCATCAGCCCGACCTCTTCGGACGGCAGGCGCCGTACTCGGAGACCTGGCCGACTTGCGGTATGACGCACGATGGATCGGCCTACCGGCTTCACTTTCCGGCGCTGATCACCATCGCTTCCGTATCTTCATCGTCGCCTACCGCAGGGGCGCTGTTCCGGACGCCGCTAGCAACGGACTCCTCTCGGGGCGGAGAGACGATGGAGACGGTCAGAGCCCGCGGCGGCACTATCGCACTGAGTCATCAGATAATCGACCTCGCACTTAACGGACCGGGCGGCTCGACCATCAACTCGAACGCAGCGGAGACCCTGTTCGCGCTAGTCGACAGCATCTTCGTCGCTGGGGGCGATACGCCGACGCCGTCGCACGATGGGAGCACATCACCCGACGCGGCGCCCCTGCCCCCGCAGTTCTGAACGAGGACAGAGGGCCACGTTCGTCGCCGGAGTTCGTGGAATGGCTTATAGGTCTGCCAGTCGGATGGATCACCGACCCGATGGGTGATCTGACTGCAAATCAGCAGAACACCGCGTTGGGTAACGGGGTCCTGCCACTTCAAGCGCTCCTTGCCCTGCGCAGTCTTGGACTACGTATGGAACCACGCTGATTTGGGCGATCGTCAACTGCCGCGCAACGATCGGCGGAGTTCGGGAACAGTTCGACGGCCGAGCCTCAGATAATACCGTCGAGGCGCTGCTCGATCTGCGGCTTCGGCATCGCCCCGATGATCTCGCGCACGATCTCACCCTTGTCGAAGACCTTCATCGCAGGGATCGAACTGATGTTGTAGCGCGAGGCGATGTCGGGGTTCTCGTCGACATTGAGCTTGGCGATGAGAAGCTTTCCATCCTGCTCGGCAGCAATCTGGTCCAGGACCGGCGCGATTGCACGGCACGGGCCGCACCAGGCTGCCCAGAAGTCCACGAGAACGGGAACGTCGCTCTGGAGCACAACCTCATCGAAGGTCTGGGTGTCGACGGTGGTGACTTCGCTCATGGGACTGATTTCCTTCCTGTTACACGTTGCGTGCGATAGACCGCACGCACACCACAACACCCTACCCCCTGGGGGTATTCCCGTGGTGCTGGTTTCAGGCCAGTCGCATCGTGGTCAAGCAGGTTTGCGCATCGTCGTCGACGCTCGAAAGTTTGGAGGTGGCGGTCTGGCCGTCGTGGGTGATCGAGATCGACGTCTCGATGCCTCGGGGCAGCCAGATCCCGACGAAGCCGTTGTCGAGGGTTCTCATCTCCTCGTCGACGATCGTCTCGCCGGTCGTCGCATCCGTCACCGTGACGGCCACGTCTGCGTTGCGCAGCTCACCCAGGCATCCGGTCGGGCTGTGGTAGTAGCAATCATGGGTCTGCGACCGATACGGGGCGACGGATACGTAGATCTCGTTACTTGGCAACCGCACCTCTGCCGTGTGTTCGTGCTGATCGGTGAGCGTGACCGCCTCCGCAGTGATCGACGTGGTCAAGGTCTCCGTGCGTTCGTCCAGCGGGATCGCATCGAGCGTTTCGACCAGCTCACGCACGTCGAGGCCATCGAGACCGTTCTCGGCAAGGATCTCGGCTCCGCTGGCCGAGGAGGCTGAGGGTGAGTCGTTGGCGGCCGTGCATCCGGTGAGCAGGAAAGCGCCGACCACGACGGTGATTGCAGCGGTTTTCGTTCCGCCGTACTTCGGGAATGGCCTGAAGTTTTTCATGGGATTCCTTGCCGTGTCTGCCGTGGTGCCAATTGGCCATACTACCCCATAGGGGTAGTGCCTACCTGCGTGACGCGGAAGCCCCCGGAACGAGCCCGGGAGGGGGCACTGCGTTCAGTCGTGCTTGCTGATTTCCGGTTCATGTTCGGCAATGTGCTCGGTCTCGATCTGGAAGGTCGAGTGATGGATGGAGACCTCGAAGTGTCCTGCGACGCAATCTTTGATCTCGTGGAGCGTCTGCGCGGCATGACCGTCGGTGAAACACTCGTCGTCGACGACGACGTGGGCGGTCAGGGTCGGCAGGCCGGTCGCCACAGTGGAGGCGTGCAGGTCATGGACATCTTTGACATGGTCAAGTTCGAGGATGTGCGAACGCACCTTGTCGAGGTCGAGGCCCTTGGGAGTGAACTCCATAAGGACGCCGGTGGTCTCGCGCATGAGCTTGAACGCGCGAGGCACGATCAATGTGGCGATAAGCAGTCCGGCGATGGCATCGGCCTGCATGAACCCGGTCGTGGCGATGACGATCGCCGCGATGATCACTCCGAGCGACCCGAGGGCATCATTGAGAACTTCGAGGAACGCGGCACGCATGTTGAAGTTCGAACCGCGGCTGGAGGCGAGGATGGTGATGGCGATGATGTTCGCGACCAGGCCGATGATGCCGAATATCAGCAGTTCGCTTGCGGGCACCTCCGGCGGCTCGAACAGTCGCCGGATGCCTTCGATGGCGGCGTAGGTGCCCACCGCCAGCAGCAGTGCCGACTGTCCGAGGGCTGCGATCACTTCGATACGCCGGAACCCCCAGGTGCGCTTGGAGTTGGCGGGCTTGAGCATCAGCGTCGCGGCGATCAGTGCGACCAGCAGCCCGGAGGCATCGGTAATGGCATGGGCGGTGTCGGTCAGCAGTGCGAGGCTGCCGGTGATGATCGAGCCGATGGCCTGGGCGACGACGATCGTCGCGGTGATCGAGAATGCGATCCAGAGTTTCTTGCGGAAATCTCCGGGGTGACCGGTCTCGCTGGCGGCGGGGCCGTGATTGTGTCCTGCGCCCATGTCTACTTCTTGTCCGTATCTGTCGCGTGGTGGGTATGTGGGAGTCGCAGGTGCGTGCAGAGCAGGGCCTGCGTGCCGGTGGCATCGAGGAGGCGTTCGGCAGCGGCGATGAGGGTACGCAGGAGCTCGGACTGTGCCAGCGAGTACCAGGTGGAGCGCCCTTCCGGGCGCATCGTCGCCAGGCCGCACTCGACGAGGAAGCCGACATGCTTGCTCACCGTGGACTGGGCCAGGCCCATGTGCTCGACCAGGTCCCGGACCCGGTGCTCCCCGGAGGCGAGGTGCTGCACGATCGCTAACCTCGTCGGCTCCGCAAATGCCTGGAACAGGTGGGCGTACGCTACTGTCGCCACTTCGTCGAGGGTTGCCCCCTCCTCTTGAATCATCGTCATAGGGCGATCATATCGCGCTAGAGCGATATTGTCGAGTGTGATCTGTTGCTCCGACACGGAATGAAACTCAGGGGTCCCGTCGCACCCGAGGATGGGCTACCTGGGGGATGGTCGGTCGCATAGCTGCAGTGGGGAGCTACGTCAGCTGACCATCGGCCCCGGTGGAGAGCAGGCGGGGTGGGGAGCCGATGTCGATGAGTCGGGTGAAGTAGTCCTGTGCGCAGGTGGCGAAGACCCCTACCTGCGGGTGGCTCCTCCTCTGCCCTGGCCAGGTCAGCGCCACGGTCACCCGTGGGGCATCCTCGATGGGCAGATAGACCACCTCCGGCGCGCGGTGATTGTGCGTTGTCGCCTCTGCAGTGATGCCGATGGCGTCGCCGACAGCGATGCGGGTTAACCACTCGTCCGTGTTCGCCACCGAGATCGTGCGCGGCATGCGAGCAGTCGTACTCCACAGCTCCCCGGTGGCCGTCGGAGCGGTCGCGCAGACCGCCACCGGCCCGTCAGCGAGATCGGCTAGGGTCACCGACTCCTGCCGGGCACGCGAGTCGGTACTCGTCACCGATGCAACCAGGCGTTCGGTGAACAGCGGTAACCGCTCCAAACCCGGACCAATGGCACGTTTGGGTGAAGAAGAGCGGATGAGTGCGGCATCGATCGCCCCCGTCGCGCAGGGCCCAGATCGGGTCCGTCGGGCGACTGTATTCGATGAGCTCAGCGTGCCCACGCTTCCATTCCTGGAACAGAGGCAAGGTGTGACGGCCAAAGCCGGCCCAGGCGCAACGGCACCAGGATGCGCAGTGAGGCCGTGGTGCGATCTTCCAGGTGAAAAGGTAGGTTTGAATCCGGTTCCGAGAAGGGCACATGGGCCTGGGTCCGACGATCAGACTCTGTTGTGAGCCGCGGCCCGCCCTCGCCCTCGCAACGTTCAAGTGAGTAGATCCTGGAACGGCCGAACTTCAGACGGATGCCGTAGCCGCCGTTGGGTCCGTCAGGCAGAAACTCTGCCCCAATTCTTCGAGGGCGGCCCGCACACGCTCCTGCTTCTTCTACGACAAGTCGTGTCGCCCCTTCTCGAAGTCGCGCAACTCTTCCTTGGTCACGTTGGCTTCACGGGCGATATATTGGGCGCTCACCTTCACGAGGATGCGCGCGGCGCGTGTCATGTCACCGTTGAAGATGTGCTGGCTCTCCATCACTCGCCTCCAACGACGTGTGTCCTATTGGGCTCAGCGGGAAGTGGAGGTGCCTACGGGATTCGAACCCGTGTAAACGGTTTTGCAGACCGCTGCCTATCCTCTCGGCCAAGGCACCAAGTCGCCGGCGAAGTCAGTCGCCCGGCGTGAGGCCAGCAACCAGGTTGAAGGCGCCGGTGAGAATGTTCAGCGACACGACCCCGACGACATCAGAGATCTCACGGTCGCTGTACCCGTATCCCCGAAGCTCGTCAATCTGCTCGTCGGTGATCGACGTAGGCTCACGGTAGACCTGGAGGCCGAGCGCGATCATCGCCGCGACCGGGCCGGTCATCGCCGTACCCTGCTGGGCGAGTGCGATCTCGTCATCGCTGACCCCGAGCGATCGTGCCGCGCTGATGTGCGAGGCCAGGCACATTCCGCATCCCTGCTTCGACTGCACGGCGATCGAAACGAGCTCGCTGACCTTACGGTCGAGCTTGGCGCGACGCATGGCTTTGCTCAGCTGCAGATAGCCGCCGAGCACCGCCGGGGAGTGCGCCATCGTCGAGACCATGTCTCCGACCTGGCCGTGCCGCTCGACGAGATCGCCGAGCAAGTCTCGTGAGGCCCCCACTGCGGTCTCAGGGGTCAATCGGGAAAAACGGGGCATGATGCCTCCTCTGTCAGTTCGGTCGCGAGTTCGAGGTGGGAGAACCCGCACGAGTGCGTTCCTGCTGCTGATGTTCGGCATGGAAGATCGCAGCCTCAGCCAGCGCCCCGGCATGCACACCGTTCAATAGGTAGAAGTCGCCGGACTCGCGTCGCTGCCGACTCACGATCCCGGCCGACTCCAGGCGGTGAAGCTCGTGGGAGGTCTGGTCGACGGGAAGGTCGACGATGTCCGCCAGGTGATTGGCAGAGACCTCGATGTCGCGAATGGCGAGGATCATCTTCACACTCACCGGATTCGCCAGCAACGCGAAGACTCCGACCGCCGCATTCAGATGCGGTGTGTCATACGTGGCGTGCACGTGCTCAACCTTTTTCATAGTCATCAATACTACCCCATACCCCTATAGGGTATCAAGGGTTATTCAATCGATGTGACGGACTCGGAAACGCGTGGCCGGGTGCGGCGGATCGGGGTGAGGCCAGAGGCGACGGGTCCGCGCAGGAGCACGTGTCCAGTCGGGAGGGTCAACCGCGTCCAACGGCCGGCGGTTGAGATCGTGGCCCCGTTTCCTCGGCTGAGGAACCCGAAGACGTAGGCGGCGAACGCAACGCCTTGTGGCAGCGATGCGAGTGCCGTGTCCGGGGTGCCCCAAACCGTGCCCCGGATCTTGCGGACGACATCGTCGCCGGGTTTGTCGGGAAGTGCTTGGGCGACGGCCTCGATGCCGGCACGGGCGCTGCGCATCAGCGTCAGGCTGGACACATCCGCAATAAGTCTCCACCCGTGTTGCGGGGGTTCGACGCTGGTCCAGGCGGGTGCCAGCGCGGTTTCCGGCAACGCCAGGGTAAGAGGGACGGCGGTCGCGGTCAACGTTTCCACGGTGACGTCGCACTGCAGCTGAGGGTCGGAGCGGAGCGTGCGAAGGACGAGGATCGTAGGAGTGCGGTCGAGCGGACCACGGGGCGTTAGCGCGGCTGCGCTCATGCGCAGCAGCCCGGCCGCGGCCTGCAAGCGCACGCCATGGGCACCGGCCTGCGCGGCCCGCTTAGCGAAGGTGAGCGCGTCGCGGGCGGACGGCGCGTCGGCAAGGATCAAGCGCGCTGGCATCCTGAGGGTTTGTGCCCGCCGTGTCCTGGAACGCGGTGATCGGGGTCCGGGTTCAGGAGCGAACGAGCCGGTTGATGGCGTCGGTGGCTTCCTGGATCTTCTCGACGGCCGCCTCGTCGCTGAGCTTGGCGGCATCAAGCACGCAGTGCTTGAGATGGTCGTCGAGCAGACCAGTCGCAACCCCCTGGAGGGCACGGGTCAGAGCGGAGACCTGGGTGAGGATGTCGATGCAGTACTTCTCCTCATCGATCATCTTCGCGATCCCACGCGCCTGTCCTTCGATGCGCTTCATGCGGCCGAGATAGCGCTCCTTGTCGCTGATGTAGCCGTGCTGGTGGGAATCGGTATCGACAGACATGGGCATGTCCTTACTTCTGGCGCTCCAGGACGGAACGCGTGCTGGCTTCGGGTGTGAGGTCGATGCGCCGCAGCAGCTGGGCGTTGAGCGCGACAACCACGGTGGAGGCTGACATCAGGATCGCGCCGATCGACATTGGCAGGACGAATCCCACCGGTGCCAGGATACCGGCCGCCAACGGCACCGAAAGAAGGTTGTAGCCGGCGGCCCACCACAGGTTCTGCTTCATCTTGCCGTATGCGCGTCGCGACAGCTGGATGATCGAGAGCACGCTGCGTGGGTCGGAACTGGCCAGGATCACCCCGGCCGAGGCGATGGCGACATCGGTGCCCGCGCCGATCGCGATGCCGACATCGGCCTGCGCCAGAGCCGGGGCGTCGTTGACGCCGTCGCCGACCATCGCGACCCTCTTGCCCTCTTCCTGCAGCTGGGAGACCTTCGCGGACTTGTCCTCCGGGCGCACGCCGGCGAAGACGCGGTCGATGCCGAGCTCCCGTCCGACCTCGTTCGCGACCGCCTCGGCATCGCCGGTGATCATGACGACCTCGACACCGAGGGCGTGGAGGGCGTCGACGGCGTCGCGGGATTCTGGCCGGACCTCGTCGGCGAGCCTCAGCCCGCCGACCACCTGGCCGCCGCGGAGAACGTGCAGAATGATCGCGCCCTCGGAGCGCCATGCCTCGGCCGTGCCGACCTCGTGCTGACCGGTCTCCTCGAGCAGCCGGGGCCCGCCGACGCGGACCTTCTGGCCGGAGACGGTCGCGGTGACGCCGACGGCGGGCGAGGATGAGAAGCCGCTGGCCTGCTGGAGGGCAAGGCCCTTGTCCTTGGCGGCGGTGACGATGGCCTTGGCGAGCGGGTGCTCGCTGTCGGCCTCGGCCGAGGCAGCGAGGGCGAGGACCTGGTCGGCGTCGAGTTCGCCGGTCGGCTCGACGCCGGTGACGGTGGGCTCGCCCTTGGTCAGCGTGCCGGTCTTGTCGAACAGCACCGCGTCGACCTGCCGCATGGACTCCAGCGCCAGGCGGTCCTTCACTAGGACGCCTCCGCGGGCGGCTCGCTCGGTGGCGATGGAGACGACCAGCGGGATCGCCAGGCCGAGGGCGTGGGGGCAGGCGATGACGAGCACGGTGATGGTGCGCACGACGGCCTCGTCGGGCATGCCGATGAGCGTCCAGACGACCGCAGTGACCAGCGCCGCGCCAAGAGCGAACCAGAACAGCCAGGCCGCGGCCTTGTCGGCGATCCGCTGGGCGCGGGAGGATGAGTTCTGCGCCTCGGCGACGAGCCGGTTGATGCCGGCCAGGGCGGTGTCGTCACCGGTGGCGGTAATCTCCACCCGCAGGCCGGAGTCGGTGGCGACGGTGCCGGCGGTGACGGTCTGGCCCTCGCCGCGAGAGACCGGGCGGGACTCGCCGGTGATCATGGACTCGTCCATGTCGGCGCGGCCGTCGACGATGGTTCCGTCGGCCGGGACGCTGCCGCCGGGGCGCACGATGACCACGTCGCCCACGTCGAGGTCGGCTGGGGCCACCTTGACGACGTTCTCGCCCTCGACGCGCTCGGCCTCGTCTGGCAGCAGTGCCGCCAACGAGTCGAGCGCCGAGGTGGTCTGGGCCAGGGAGCGCATCTCGATCCAATGGCCCAGCAGCATGATGACGATCAGCAGCGCCAGTTCCCACCAGAATTCGAGCTCGTGATGGACGAGCCCGAGCGTGGCGGCCCAGGAGGCGAAGAAGGCCACCGTGATCGCCAGAGCGATGAGCAGCATCATCCCGGGCTTGCGGGACTTCAACTCGCTGACGGCACCGGTGAGGAAGGGCCTGCCGCCCCAGACGTACATGACGGTGCCCAGTGCCGCGGCGACCCAGCCCGCCCAGCCGGGGACCTCGTAGCCCAGCAGCATGGCGAACATCGGTGAGAGGGCAACCGCGGGGATGGCGATGACGAGGTTGATCCAAAACAGCCGGCGGAACTGGCCAACGTGGTCCCCGTGCCCGCCATGGCCGCTGTGATCTCCGTGCCCACCGTGCTGGGCATGCTCATCGTGGCCGCCGTGCTCGTCGAGGCCCGTGTGGCCTGAGTGCTGCCCGTGGTCCATGGCGTGGCCCTGATGCCCGGTGTGCTGACCCTCGCGCGTGCCGTGCGCATCCGCCGAGGCGTGCGCGGACACAGACCCGTGGTGATGCTCGCCGTGGGCGGGTGTATCGGTTTCGTGGCCGTGGTGCTGGTGTGAGTTCGGGTCCGTCATGATTCCTCTCCTCCGTCATCGAGCCAGGCCGATTGCCGCTCACCCGGTGGCCGGGCAAGCGAACGTCGGCTCAGGACGCTGGTTGGATCTCGCTCTCGACGACCCACTTGTGGTTCGTCATCTTCATGCCGTCCGTCTCGTAGTCGACCATGTAGACCGTCTCATCGGTGGACGAAGCGATGGTGGCCTTTACGCCTTCCATGCCTTCCATGTGCTCGGCGAGCAGAGTCACCTCTGTGCCGTCGGCCAGAAGCTCGTCGCCGGCATCCTCAATTTCTTCCTGCACGACCCACTTGTGATCAGTGACGGGGTCGCCGCCACCTGCGGGCGTGTAGTTCACGGAGTACGTGTACGTGTCGAATGCGCCGGAAATCGTTGCTGTAGCCCCTTCCATGCCTTCCATGTGGTCGGCCGTGAGCTGCACCTCGGTACCGACAGGGTAGGTGGGCTCACTGGCTTCGGCGATACCCTCGGGTGCCGGTCCGCCGTCCATCGGGTGCTCCATCTCCTCATCACCGCTTTCTGCGTTGTTGCCGCCGTGGCCCTGATGCTCCTCAGTAGCCGAAGGGTCGGTCTGCTGGTCGTCGTCTGCTCCGCTGGCGCAACCGGCGAGCACGAGCGCCACTCCGAGCGCTCCCGCTGCCAGTCCTGTTCGCAGTCTCCTCTGCATGTCATTTCCTTTCATCAATATGCCTACCATATACCCCTAGGGGGTACTAGTCAAGGCTTGTGTGTTGTGTCGGTATGGATCAATCGGAAGCCCCTTCTCAGAGGGTCTGCTCGTGTTGGATGGGCAATGCGGCGATGAGGGGATGGTCGAAGCCCGTCGGTCCGATCTTCGCGGCTCCTCCGGGAGAACCCAACTCGTCGAAGAACTCGACGTTGGCCTTGTAGTAGTCAGACCATTCGTCGGGCAGGTCGTCTTCGTAGTAGATGGCCTCGACGGGGCAGACCGGTTCGCAGGCTCCGCAGTCGACGCATTCGTCGGGGTGGATGTAGAGCGAGCGTTCGCCCTCGTAGATGCAGTCGACAGGACATTCGTCGATGCAGGCGCGGTCCTTGACGTCCACGCAGGGAAGCGCGATCACGTAGGTCATGGCTGCTCCTCTCGGTCGGGTGCGGATCGGCGGTGAGAGCCGGTGGGAGGCTCGGGGAAGTCGTCAGTCTCTGCCGGGCCTGCGGCCGGGTGCGGGATGCGCAGGCGCAGGACGGTGGCGACGAGGCTGAGGGCGATGATGATCGCACCGAGGATCGTCATCGTCCCCGACAGGGTGAGCACCGGCACGAGCAATCCGGCGACGATGGTGGGCACGCCGAATGCCAGGTAGGCAACTGTGTAGATCACAGCCATCACGGCGGCGCGTTCCGACGATGCCGTGTGGGGCATGAGTGTGCGCAGTACCCCGAGGAACGCTGTGCCGAACCCGGAACCGACGATCGCGACCGAGGCGACATAGGCTGAGTAGGAACCGAGTGCGAGGGCGCCGATGCTCACTGCGGTGCCGAACGCCAGGGCACTGGTCGCATACAGGCTGATGGTGCGGGCGGAACGCCGCTGTAGGACGGACGAGGCGGTGACTCCGGAGATCGCCAGTGCGAAGATGACGATCCCAGCTTGGGTGTGCGTGGAGCCCCCAAGCTCACTGCCGACGAGGTCGGCTCCGAGCGCGAGGAAAAGCCCGTTGGTCGCCCACCCGGCGATGATCACGGGCACTCCGGCGGTGAACATGCGGCGCAGGTGCGGTGGCACGGTGAACCGCGGACGGAGGTCGCCACGTCGTATCCGGGTCTTCGGGGCCAGTTCCGGTGTGCTCCACACGACCGTTGCCACGATGAGGAAGGCAAGCACGAGCGACCCGAAGACGGCAGTTGTCGGTTCGGAGGTGAGATCGAGGAGAAGCGCAGCACCGAGAGCCCCGGCCCCAAGGCCAATCATCGGGCCGATCGTGTTCCACAGGGCTGCGATGTTCCGATGCGACGGGGACTCGAAGTCGATCATCATCGCCGACAGCGCCGGGATCAGCAGACCCGCTGCGAGCCCTTGCAAGGCTCGGGCGACCAGGAGCGCCGCGAGGCTACCGGCGAACCAGAACATGGCCACGCTCAGCGCCAGCGCCAAAGAACCGGCGGCCACGACCGGACGTCGGCCGACGTGGTCGGAGAGTGGTCCGAGGTAGAGCAGCGCGGCCAGGAGGGTGAAGGTGTAGACCGCGAACACGAGTGTGGTGGCGACGGGGATGAGTCCGAGCCGTTCGGCGATCTGGGGGTAGAACAAGGACGGCGCGCTGGCAGCGGCCATCATGAGAATGGTCGCTGCCAGCGAGAGCACGAAGCCCCGCCGTGGGATCTGCCTAATACAGTCTCCCGCCATCGCCTATGCCCGCACGCCGTGGAGCTGCTGCCCCCACTGGTAGACGGTGCCGACTGCGTCGATGCCAGTGACGCCGACGACGATGCCGTCGGTCTCGTGGCGGACGATGAACTCCTCACCGGCTTCCAGGTGGGCGTCTGCGCCGGCTGTGTACCCGACTCCGGAGATCATCTGACCGTAGACCATTGCCATGTAAGGGCTGCGTGGCAGGTAGGCGCCCGGATCGTCGCTAATGCCGAGGTCGTGCAATGCGGCCTGCGCGGCATGCGCACCCTGTGCGGCGGCGTCTTCCCAATGGTCGATGCGCCAGGCGCCCAGTGCCTCGTCGTGGTGCGTGGCCACACCTCCGGCTGCGTAGACGTGTTCTGCCGCGGCGCGGAGGTGATCGTCGACGTCGATACCGTTCGTCCACGGTGACGGGGCTGCGGGCGTCGTGCCGAGCGCGAGGAGAAGGAAGTCAGCCACGACGGGATTTCCGTCGTTGAGGGTGATGGTGACACCGGATTCTGTTTCGTCGACATGCTGGAGAGTGCGACCGAATCGGGCCTGCACCTTGGCGGCATGGTCGGCGGCGAGGCGCTCAGCCACGGGCGCCCCAAACGCTCCGACGCCGGGAACTGAACTGCGGGAGACCAGCGTGACCATGCGTCCGTCGGCTTGCAGAGACGAGGCTGTCTCGGCTGCGATGATTCCACCGCCGTAGATCGCTACCCGCGCGGGTCGCCCCAGTCCGGTCAGCAGCTTTCGGATGCCCAGGGCATCCTCCACGGAGTGAAGAGCGGTGACCCGCCCTTGTCCGGCGTCTTCGCCGCCGAACACGTCAGCGGGCAGGGAGCGAGGCATACTCCCGGTCGCGACGATGAGCGCGTCGTAGGAGACCTGTGCGCCGGAGGTCAGCTGGACCTGCTTCGCCGAGGTATCGACTTTGAGCACGGTGTCGGCGATGACCTCGATCTGAGGCAGCGGGAGCTTGATCATCTCCGGCGGTGTCGGACCGAACGCGATTCCCTTGATGAGCATCCGCGTATAGGGCGTCTCCCCGGTGCGGGTCACCAGCGTCACCCGGACATCGTCGCGTGAGGCGAGAGTGCGGGCGGCTGCGGCCCCGGCTGCTCCCGAGCCGAGGATGAGAACGTGCTGTGGGGTCATAGAAGAACTCCTGAACTGCTGGTCGTGATCGAACTGATGCGCCGGCGTCAGGAGCGCACGAGGCGGGCGATGGCCTCGGACGCCTCGCCGAGCCTCTGCTCGCTCACTGGTCCGCCGGCGAGTGCGGCGTCGAGGACACAATGCTTGAGGTGATCGTCGAGCAGGCCGAGGGCGACATTTTCGAGTGCCCTGGTGACTGCGGAGATCTGGGTGAGGATGTCGATGCAGTAGCGGTCCTCGTCGACCATCCGATCGATGCCGCGGATTTGGCCTTCGAGGCGCCGCAGACGATTGCGGTACTTCGTCTTATCGCTGATGTATCCGTGGACGGACGCGTCGCCGTCGCCTCCTGCGGGGCAGGTGTCGAGGTGGGTTTCGGTGGTGGGAGTCGTAGTGGTCATGTCGGTTCGCTCCGATCAGGTGGCGGGGTGCCGCAGCGGTGCCGCGGCACCCCGCACGCTGGTGGATTACGCCATGTTGGCGGCGTACTTGGCCGGGTCCGAATCGAACGCAGGCCCACAACCAGCGCAGCAGAAGTAGTAGCGCTCATCCTCGAAGTCGCGGTAGAGGCCGGCGGCCTCGGCGGTCTTCTTGCTGACCGGGGTGCCGACCATGACCGGGCAGGTGGTCATGTCATCGGCGCCCCCGCCAAGAAGGTTCTCGCGTCCACCGTTCTCCACGGCCGGGTTGGTCTCGTTCGTGCTGCAGCAGCTGCTCATTCTCTGGTGTTCCTTCGTTATTGGATTCGTGTGGATGGGTGGGTTCTCGTACGTCACTTCGAGGCGACGCTCGTGAACCCGCGCAGGCGGAGGCTGTTGCCGACGACGAAGACGCTGGAGAACGCCATCGCCGCACCTGCGAGCATGGGGTTGAGCATGCCGAGCGCAGCGACCGGGATCGCGGCGGTGTTGTAGGCGAATGCCCAGAACAGGTTGGTCTTGATCGTCGACAGGGTCTTCCTGGACAGGCGGATCGCGTCGACGGCGGCCCGCAGGTCACCGCGCACGAGCGTGATGTCGGAGGCCTCGATCGCGACGTCCGTGCCGGTGCCCATCGCCAGGCCCAGATCAGCCTGCGCGAGCGCGGGGGCGTCGTTGACGCCGTCGCCGACCATCGCGACGATCTTGCCCTCTTCCTGGAGGCGAGTGACGACGTCGACCTTGTCCTTGGGTAGCACTTCGGCGATGACCTCGTCGATGCCGACCTCGGACGCGATCTGGCGGGCCACGGCCTCGTTGTCACCGGTGAGCAGCACCGGGGTCAGGCCGATCTCCTTGAGCCCGCGGATCGCCTCGGCGCTCGTGGGCTTGACGGTGTCGGCGACGACGAGGATGCCGCGCGCAGCACCGTCCCAGCCGATCGCGACGACCGTCTTGCCCTCGCCCTCGGCCTGGGCCTTCGCCTGTGCGACCTCCGGAGAGAGCTTCTGCGACCAGTCCGCCAGCAGAGACTCGCGGCCGACGACGACCGGGGTCCCCTCGACGATGCCCTGCACGCCCTTGCCCTCGACATTGGCGAAGTCCTCTGGAGTAGGCAGCTGGCCGACTTCCTGGGTCGCGCCCTTGGCGATCGCCTGCGCAATCGGATGCTCCGAAGAGTCTTCCAGTGCACCGGCGAAACGCAGCAGCTCCGTACGATCCACACCGGGCTCAGTGATCACGTCGGTCAGAGTCATCTTGCCGCTGGTGACGGTGCCGGTCTTATCGAGCACGACGGTGTCGACCTTGCGAGTGGACTCCAGCACCTCCGGGCCCTTGATGAGGACGCCCATCTGCGCACCGCGCCCGGTGCCGACGAGCAACGCGGTCGGGGTCGCCAGACCCAGCGCGCAGGGGCAGGCGATGACGAGCACAGCGACCGCTGCGGTGAACGCGGCGGCGACGGGGAACCCGCCTCCCAGCCAGGCGCCGAGGGTGATGAACGCGACGACGATGACGATCGGCACGAAGATGCCGGAGATACGATCGGCCAGACGCTGCACCTCGGCCTTGCCGGTCTGCGCGTCCTCGACGAGCTTCGCCATCTGTGCGAGCTGTGTGTCCGAACCCACACGAGTCGCCCGCACGACCAGGCGGCCGCCGGCGTTGACGGTGGCACCGGTGACCGAGTCGCCCTCGCGGACCTCGACCGGCACGGACTCGCCGGTGAGCATCGAGGCGTCCACCGCGGAGGAGCCGGAGGTCACGAGACCGTCGGTGGCGATCTTCTCGCCTGGACGGACGATGAACTCGTCGCCGACCGCCAGCTCAGAGGTGGGGATCTTCACCTCTACGCCGTCGCGGAGTACGGCGACTTCCTTCGCGCCCAACTCCAGGAGGGCGCGCAGCGCGGCCCCGGCCTGGCGCTTGGATCGCTTCTCGAAGTAGCGGCCGGCGAGGATGAACATCGTCACGCCCGCGCCGACTTCGAGATAAATGTTCGCCGCGCCATCCGACGGAGCGATCGTGAACTCGAAGGGGTGCGTCATGCCGGGAGTGCCGGCAGTGCCGAGGAAGAGCGCATAGAGCGACCACAGCAGCGCGACGGAGGTACCCATCGAGATGAGCGTGTCCATCGTCGCCGCACCGTGCTTGAGGTTCGTCCACGCCGCCTTGTGGAACGGCCAAGCTCCCCAGATGATCACCGGTGCGGCCAGGGCGAGTGAGGCCCACTGCCAATACGTGAACTGCAGCGCGGGGATCATCGCCATCGCGATCACGGGAACAGTGAGCACGATCGCGCCGATCAGCCGATGCCGCAGCGAGGTGAGCTCACTGTCTTCCTCCTCCCCGGCCTCGGTCTCCGACATGTTCGCCGTAGTGTCCTTGGGCTTGGGCAGTGCGGCCGTGTACCCGGTCTTCTCGACCTCGGCGACCAGCAGTGACGGATCGTAGCCGGCAGGCACGGTGACCTTAGCCTTCTCAGTGGCGTAGTTGACGGTGGCCGCGACGCCATCGAGCTTGTTCAGCTTCTTCTCGATCCGGTTCGCGCAGGAGGCGCAGGTCATCCCGCCGATCTCCAACTCGATGTCCGGCCCACCCGTTGGGGGCGCTGATGTGCTCATCCTCTTCCTTCTTTCTCAGCTCTCGTGCGACGCCAGGCCCTGCGGGTCAGTGGCCGTCGGAATGCGAATCGTCTGTCTTCGAGCCGTCACCGTGCTCGGCGTCGATCACGAACTCGGCGGTGTGCACCTGCCCGTCGACCTGGAAGTCCAGGTAGAGCAGGTAACGGTCGGCGGTCGGGGCCTCCGCTGCGAATCGGATCTCGGGTCCGGCCGTGTCCCCGGCCTGGGGCTCGTCGCCCTCGGCGTGGACGTGCAGGTAGGCGAGGTCACCCTCGCGCAGCGCCACCAGGTGGCCGAACGCGCCCAGGTAAGGCTCCAGCGTGGTCACCGGCTGACCGTCACGCTCGACCGAGATGGTGAGCTCGCTTGAGGTGCCCGCAGTGAGGTCGCCGTTGAGGGAGACGGTGTATCCGTCGACCTCGTCGGTGGTCTGCGCCTCGGTCTCGACAGGGGTGAAGTCGCCCGCGACCTCGATTGCGCGGGTGAGAGTGATGCCTTCGGCTTCCTCGCCCGCGGGTGTGAAGTCGGCGTACACGCGGTAGGTGCCCGCCTCGTCCCAGGTCCACGGCACCGACCAGGTGCCTGTGCTCGTGTCGAGTTCGGGGTGCACGTGCTGGAAACCGGCGCCGTCGGTGCGCACGGCGATCAGATGCAGGTCCTTCTCGTGCGCGGTGGTGTACTCGGTCACCGGTTCGCCGGACTCGTCGAGGATCTGGAAGCTCAGGTCTCCATCCTCGCCTGCGGCCGTGGGGGCCTGGACCGGAGAGAGCACGAAGCCGTCCGCGCTTGCGGAGACCCCGTTCAGAGCGGGCTCCGCGGTTTCCTGCGCAGCGTCGCCGTGCCCTTCACCGTGTGCGTTCACGTTACTTCCTTCTGCCCATGCTGCTGCGAAGCTATCGGGAATGACGGCGCCGGCGAGGCCGAAGGCCCCGCCGAACGCCACCACCAACCCGGCCCCGTAGAGCGCGAGCCGTCCTCCGGCCTTCATCAGACGCGCACCGCCGAGTAGCCGGCCTCCTCGACCGCCGCGAGGACCTTGGCGTCGTCGATCTCACCCTCGGCGGTGACGTTGAGCTTGCCGGTCTGCGCGCTGACTTGGATGTCCTGGACGCCGGGGATCTCGCTGACCTCCTCGCGGATCGACATCTCGCAGTGGCCGCAGGTCATGCCCGTCACCTGGTAATCGTTCGAAGCCATCAGGTATCCTCCTTGTATGTCGGTAGTACCCCTACCGGGTACGTGTACAAGTCAACGCTATACCCCTGTCAGGTATTCCGCAAGGAGGGAGGCGATCGTGTGAGCTGCATCGCGCAAGTGCTGCAAACGATGGTTGGAGCGTCCGAGGTGTGCCTTGTGGTGCACCGATGCTGCGGGGCGATCCGCTGGGTTTTGTCGATGCGCGTCGGAGAGTAGTGACCCCTCGGCTCATCAGAACCGTGGACTGCCTTGCCGCATCGACGAAGGCAGCGAAGACTGGTACGAAACCGACTCCCGCCCCACAGCGATCATGCGCTATTGCTGTTGGTTCGGAACTGGCGAGCTCGTCCGGCTCCACAGGCGTTCGAGATTAGTGAGCGGATCAGACAAGAGCCAGCAAGAGTGCGCGGCCACGCCAGAGGCAGCGAGGCACTCCTGTGATGCACATTGGCGTAGCCCGCTGGTCGCCCAGACGCTTGCCGTCCACCGGCCTGTCGGCCCGGTGGTTTACGACTGCCTCAACATCTTGTTCATTAGGTCGGGCTCGGCAATCATGTTCAGCGAGTTCGGTCGTCAGCCGGTCAGCGTGGGCGATGCGATCCTTCTCGGCCCGAACGTATTGTTCAGCTGCGAGCCCGAGTGCCAAGTGTCGGTGACGTCGATCCGTGTCGATACCGATTTCGCTCTCGATCAGTTCTTCTGGCAGCACTCTGCGGTGCTGCACGATCGGCTTGACGCCCCCGGTTTCGCGGAGAAGATCTACTCTGAACCAGCGCAGATCCTGCGACTCGGCAGAGATCGGGCCGGGATGGTTGTGCCGTGGATTGATGAGATGGTCGCGCTCAGCGTTGAGAGACGGTTCCGAGAGAGATTCAACCGACTCCAGGCACTCTGGTTCGCTGTCATGGATGTGCTCGGACCATTCATCCGGGTCTCGCCTGCGAGGCTGACACCATTGCAGCGTGCACGCGCGCGTCCAGTGCTGCCGCGCAGTCGCAGGTTAGCCCCTCTCCGTCCGGAGGCGCTGCTGGCACGGGAGGCACTGCATGAAAACGTCGCCTATAGGTGGACACTCCACGAGCTGTCCGAGAGGGTGCGGCTCTCCCCGCAGCAATTGACCCGTGTGTTCGTCGATGCCTTCGGGAAGACCCCGATCGCGTATCTGACGATGCTTCGCGTGCAGGAGATGGCCAGGCTGCTGCGCGAGTCCGATCTTTCTGTCGCAGCAGTAGGTCGTTGCGTCGGCTGGTCCAGCCGTTCACGGGCGACGGAGGCATTCATCGAGCACGTCGGGCTCAGCCCGAGTCGCTACCGCTCCATGCGCCCGGTTGTCGCGGATAGATAGCAGCAGAGTCGTCCGGGAAATCATCACTTCGTCCGGCGTCCGACCGGACTCAGCTGCTTCCAGCCCTACGCAGGCTCTGAGGCTGATACGCCAGTAGGTCCACGTCAGGTGCCGCCCGTGTCCTGACGGCCAACCTACCGACTGTTCCGTTCGCTGACCGTCTGACTCGCCGGAAGCTCCTGGCTCACCTCGCTGGTGCAAGGCCAGCCGCGACCTCGCGGCTGGCCTGCCGAGAGGAGGCCGACGATGGCGACGAGGGAGGAAGCCCGCCAACAGCGGGAAGCGAAGCTCGACGAGCTCCACGAGAAGCTCACCGGTGCCGTCGAACGGCTGGTCACCGGTGAGGACTGGGCCGATGCGATGCGGTTCGCTGCCCGGTTCCGGTCGCGGAGCTTCAACAACGTCTGCCTGATCTGGGAGCAGCACCAGGCCGCATTCGAGGCCGGCGGGGTGCCCGAACCGTTCCCCACCCTGGTCGCGGGATACAAGCAGTGGCAGCAGCTGGGCCGACAGGTCGAGAAGGGCCAGGCCGGGTATCAGATCCTCGCCCCGGTCACTGGCAGGTTCGCCTCGACGAACCCGGCCGATCCGGACTCCTGGCGGCGTCTGAACCGGGGTGAGAAGCCGAAGCCCGGTGAGGTCGTGCGCTCCCGCATGGTCGGCGTGCGCCCGGCCTACGTCTGGGACGCCTCCCAGACCAGCGGCGATCCGATCCCCGAACGGCCAGCGCCACGGCTGCTCGCTGGCGAAGCCCCCGAAGGTCTGCGCGAGGGTCTGGCGGAGCAGGTCACGGCGGAGGGGTTCGAGCTGCTGTGGGTGCCGCACGAGGGCATGATCGGCGGCGCGAACGGGCTGACGAACTACTCGACCCGGCAAGTCGCCGTGCGCACGAACATGGACGACGCCGCGCAGGTGAAGACTCTCGCCCACGAGCTCGGGCATGTGCTGATGCATGGGCCGGACCAGGAGGAGGCGCGGCAGCATCGCGGGATCGGTGAGGTCGAGGCCGAATCGGTGGCGCTGATGATCGGCGCCGCCCACGGCATGGACACCACGGGCTACACGATCCCGTACGTGGCCGGGTGGGCGGCGAACGTCGACGGGAAGAACCCGGTCGAGGTCGTGCAGGCCGCCGGTGAGCGCATCCGCAAGACCGCGCTCAGCATCCTCGACGGCCTCGACACGAACCAGGTGCCCGACGGCACACCGCCCGGGCTGGAACGCGACGGCCCGGCCCCGAAGAGCCCACGGCAGGACACGCCCGGTCGGCAAGTGGCGCCGTTGCCGGCGCCGGAGCGGGCCGCTGCGGTCGTGTTGGGGCGGGGGCTGTGATGTCCGAGAGCAGGTTTACTCGGGCGGTCCGGCAGATGGATGCGTCCTGGCCGCTGGGGCGGGCCGCGATGGTGTTCGCGCAGTCCGGGGTGCCGGTGTTCCCGTGCGCGCCGGAGGGCAAGCAGCCGATCACCCGACGCGGCTTCCACGACGCCACCACCGACCCGGCGCAGGTGGAGGCCTGGTGGCGCAGGTTCCCGGCGGCGAACATCGGCATGCCCACCGGCCGAGCCTCGGGCGTCTCCGTGGTGGATGTCGATGTGCACGGCGTCAACGGCTTCGACGCGATCCGCGCCGCGCGGCGGGAGGGGCTGGTGCATGGCTGGGAGACGATGGTGCGCTCACCGACCGGCGGCCTGCACATCTACTTCCCGGCCGCCGACAGTGAACAGCCGTCGTGGCAGGCCGGCCGTGCCGGGGTGGATTTCCGTGGGGATCGCGGCTACATCATCGTCCCGCCCTCGCGCCGCCAGATCGACGGCGAGAGCGTGCTCTACCGCCCCACCTCGTTCGCCCCCACCGACGGGCGGGCGCTGGATGCGCAGCGCCTGCGGGAGTTTCTCACCCCGCCCCGGCCCCGCCCGAAGACCGGCCCGATCTCGGATGCAGGGGCGATGGTGGATGCGGGTCGGATGGCGTCCTGGCTGAGCGGGCAGTCCACGGATCGCAATCTCAAGCTGTTCTGGGCCGCCTGCCGCCTCGCCGAGGGCAATGTGCCGGTCTCCGAGGCGCTGGATGCGTTTGCGAGCGTGGAGCAGCCGGATTTCGGGCAGCGGGAGATCACTCGCACCGTCGAGTCCGCCTACCGCACCATCACCACCGGTGTCGGCACCTCGACCCGGGCCGAGTCCGTGCCGGAGAGATTCGGGCCGGTGCCGGCTGCGACGCGGGCGGGCCGGGGGCTGTGATGGGCGGGCTGTCGGGGCGGCGATGGGCGGTGGTCGCGGCCGCGTCGGGGACGGTGCTGATCGGCGGCGGCGCGTTCTGGCTGAGCTTCGTCGCTCTGGCCGATCTCGCGGTGCGCTCGGGCATCACCAGGAACCAGGCGTGGATCTGGCCGCTCTTGGTGGACGGGCTGATCGTGGTCGCGACCGTCGCGGTCGTCGCCCTCGACGGGCATCGGGCGGCCTGGTACCCGTGGGTGCTGCTGATCGCCGGGGCGCTGATGTCGGTGAGCGCGAACGCCGCGCACGCCCTCGTCGCCGCTGACGCCTCCGTGCCGGGCCTGCTCGCGGCCATCGTCGCCGCGGTCCCGCCGCTCGTGCTGCTGGCCTCCACGCATCTGACGACGGTCCTGACCCGCTCCACCAGAACCCCGGTCCCCACGCCGATCACCCCCACCCCGGAGTCAGGATCGGCGCTGGAGGTCTCCGAGACCGCTGGCGCGCAGGCACAGGCCGCACCGCTCCTTCTGCCGGAGCTTCCCGAGCGGCCACGTTCGGCCACGGGCATCGCGGTAGCGACACCGCCGGCCCCGGCCGCCAAGGTGCTGGGCGAGCAGACAGAGCCTGACCGATCGGATGTGCCCGTGCTGGAGGCGGTGGCCGAAACCCCATCGGCTGAGCCCGACCCGCCAACGTTGGCAGGTGCTGGGCGGCGGGAACGGGCGGCAGTGCTGCGGGGGCGGGGCTGGTCGAACAAGGCGATCGCGCGCGAACTCGGCGTGCACGCCTCGACCGTCGGCCGCTGGTTCCCCCGCACCGATCCCGCGCCCGCCGCAGACCAGGAGACCTCGGCAGTGCCCGAGCACCACAACGAATCAGATGAGGAGAAGGAGCAGAAATCATGAACCCCTACGAGCAGAACAACCCCGGCAGGCAGGACACGCCCCCGCCGGAGACGACCCGCCCTGACCGGGCGGAGACACCGGGTGCTCCGGAGGCGATCCAAGCCGCCGACGTCACCCGCACAACCGGTGCCAAGACTGAGACTGCGGATGTTGATCCGGCACTGCGCAAGGCGCGCGGGGTTGACTGGGTACGCACCTCGGACCTGATGGCGAGAGGCACCGGGCAGATCTCACGCCTGGCGATCGACTTCGAGGCGAACCTCGCACACAAGGCCCACGACGGCCTCGCCCGCGGCGTCACGCGCCTGGGTGCAAAGGAGCGTGAGCTGCCCCCGATCTCGGCGTTCGGCCGCAGTACGAGCCGTGACGGGGCCGGGCGCGGCCCGGTCGGAATGAACTGAGGTGACCGGCCATGACCACGACCATGCCCGGCGCCGAACGCCGAGCACCAGGTGTCGGAGAAGGCGAGTGCACCTGCCTGCCAGGAGGTGCCGAACCCATGACGACCACGACTCACACAGGTTCCCCGCAGCGGGGGCCTGAGAACTACACGACCAGCGCCGGGCTGCGTGCCCTGCTGGCCCGGCTCCACGCGGCCGGGCCCGGGGCATGGGCGCGGGACCCGGTCGCCGGCGAGCTGATGCAGTATGCGGCGCAGAAGTACGCCGCGCTGGCGCGCAAGCACTCGTTGGACCCGTGGGAGGCCGCCAGCGCCGCGTTCGATGTGATGCGCACCCGCTCCGCCCGGGAGGCGATCGACCCGTGGGGCGTGGTCACGCACGCGGTGCGGATCACCTGCATCGCCGAGGAGCGCGCCCAGGGGCTGCTGTGCTCGACCCATCAGGCCCGCCGCCCGCACATCTCCGCGTTCCACGACGCCGAGCGAATCTCCGACAGGGAGACGCCGCTGTCGGAGTATCACCCCGCGTTCCAGGTCACCGACCCCGAACCCGATCCCGACGGCACCGGAGACGCCGGAGACGGTGACGGTGGCGGTGGTGGTGTGGTGGGGGTGGCGATGTCGGCGTCGTCGGCGGCTGAGGACGCCATCGCGCTGGTGACGATGCTCGGCTGGGAGCCCGCGACCGCGCGGGCGTCGGTGGAGCACATCTGCGGGGCGCTGGCGAAGGCCGGGGCGCGGCATACCGCGTTCGAGACCCTGCGACGTGACCAGCACGCCCGCGCGCTGCTGGATCTGCCGGGCCGGTCCTGGACCGGGCTGCTCAAGGCGCTGCTGGGCAACCCGCACCCGGCGCTGGCGGCGACCAGCGCGGGCCGCGGGGTGCTGCTGCGGCTGCTGATCGGCGAGACGATCCCGATGCTGCTGCGCGATGACGATCTCGTGCTCACCATCTGCCTGGCCGCCCCACGACAGGCCCGGAAGTAACCGGGGACCACGAAGAGAGGACTGAGAGGGGTGAGTGGTGATGAGTATCGAACTGCAACGCACCGTGGAGTCGATTCAGGTCGGTGCCCGTCATCGCGCCGACCTCGGCGATATCCAGGCTCTGGCTGACTCGATCCGCGAGCACGGCCTGTTGCAACCGATCACGGTCACCCCCGAAGGGGTGCTGGTGTGCGGGCGACGCCGGCTGGAAGCGATCCGGCTGCTGCACTGGCGCACGGTCAGCGTGTGGGTGCGATCGGGTGTCTCGACCCGGTTGGGGCATCTGCTGGCCGAGCAGGACGAGAATGCGCACCGCAAGCCGCTCAACCAGCTGGAGGCCGCCGCCCTGTACCGCGAGCTCAAGCAGCTCATGACCGAGGACGCCCAGCGCCGCGATGTCGTAACCCGCTTCTCGGCGGAGAATCAGCCCGGTGCTGACGGGGGTGCCAAATTGGCACCCCCGTCAGGGGGTGTCGGTGGGAGGAGCCGCGCGCAGGCCGCGCGGATGGTCACCGGCCGCGCCTCGTACACGACGCTGGAGAAGATCTCGGCGATCCAGGCCATGGCCGAGAACCCCGAGAATCCCGAGGCGCTGCGCGAGCAGGCGACGACGGAGCTGGCGGGGATCGAGGCCGGCGGGCCGGTCGACCCCGCCTATCAGCGCCTGCGCGGCCAGGTCGAGCAAGCGGACGCCTCTCGCCAGGCGTCGCTGCGCGCGATGGCCCAAGAGGCCGTCGCCCGTGTCACCGCCGCTGGACGCACCAAGCCCCGCACGCACACCTCGGCCCGGCCGGCGGTGGTGCCGGGGCGGTGGCCGGTGACGGCGTTCGTGCAGACCTGGACCTCCCTGGCGGAATGGTGGACCCACTACGACGTGGACGAGCTCGCCCGCGACCTCACCGAGGAGCAGGCCGGCATCTTCCTCGACGTCGCCGACGGCACCAGCGCCTTCGCCGCCCGCCTGCGCATCTCCCTCGACACCACCGGCCACGACGTCGAGACGACAACCGAGGAGCCCCGCACCGACGAGGACACCGGCCCCGGCGCTGATGCCGAATCAGGCGAGAGCGTCTCTCGGCAGCATCTGCGTGCTCTGTGACCGGGTGCGTGCACCTGGGCGGCATGAAGACTTTCGCTGACTCCCGCCCGCGCACCCGCCTGATCGTCCTGCTCGCCGCCGGCCTGGTGATCGTGCTCCTGGCCGGCATCGGGATCTACGGCCTGATCCTCGGCCCCGACACCAGCCCACCCCACGACCGTGACCCCGAGCCGGGCGCGTCGTCGAGTCCGGTCGAGTCCGGCACGCCACGGCCGGGGCGGATCGCTGCGGTGGTCGGGTCCGGGGACCCGGAGGAGTTCGCCCGCAACGTCGCGACGGCGGTGTTCGCCTGGGATACCGGGTCGGGGCTGATGCCGCTGGACTACACGAGCGTGCTGATGGAGGTCGCCGACCCGACCGGCACCGAGCAGGCCGGCCTCGCCTCCGATATCGCCGCCTATCTGCCCACGCGGGAGGCATGGGTCGAGCTGCGCCAGTACGCCACCACCCAGCACCTGGAGATCACCGATGCGTTCGTGCCCGGAGCGTGGGCGACCGCGCAGGAGCAGGCGCAGCCGGGGCAGCTGGTGGAGGGGACGACGGCGATCACGATCGAAGGCGTCCGCCACCGTGCCGGGGTGTTGAACGACGAACCCGTCGACTCCGCGCACGAGGTGGCGTTCACCGTGTTCGTGGTCTGCGAGCCCGCCTACGACACCTGTCATCTGCTGCGGCTGTCCGAGCTGGACAACCCCCTGCGCTGACCCGAGAGGTCTGGGGAGAAAGGAGGGGCGTGGTGCTCAAGAAGCTCGCTATCGGACTGCTCGCACTGGCGCTGGTAGCACCGTTCCTGTCGATGGTCGGGATCGGGCTGCTGATGAACCCCGCCGCGACCTGGGCCTGCACCGTGCCCGGCGGCGGACTGCAAGTCGGCGAGGTGCCCGACGAGCTCGCCGTCGAAACGCGCGATGGGGAGTCGTTCACGCTGAACAAGAAGCAACTCACGCACGCGGCCACGATCATCGAGACCGGCTCCGGCGTCGAGGGCGTGAACCGTGACGGACTCCAGATCGCGCTGATGGCCGCACTGACCGAGTCGACCCTGCGGCAGCTGTCGAACACGAGCGTCTACCCGGAGTCAGCGGACTACCCGAACGATGGCGATGGCAGCGACAACGACAGCCTGGGGTTGTTCCAGATGCGCCCGCAGGCCGGGTGGGGGTCGGTCCCAGAGCTGATGGCCCCCGAGTATCAGGCGCGAGCGTTCTTCGGCGGCCCGGACGGCCCGAACCATCCCTCGCCGCGCGGGCTGCTGGACATCCCCGGCTGGCAAGACATGGGCAAAGGCGAGGCCGCCCAAGCCGTGGAGGTCTCGGCGTTCCCCGACCGGTACGAGAACTACAGCCCCGTCGCCGTCACGATCCTCGACACCCTCCTCGGCACCACAGGCACGAACGTCGAAACTGACCCTGGTGTGGTGCCTGCTGTGGCCGGGGCGGCGGAGTCTTCGCGGGTGGTGTTCCCTCTGCCCGAGGACACGTGGACGGCGACCGACCCGTACGGGCCGCGCACCCACCCGATCACCGGGGAGCAGTCCTTCCACACCGGCAGCGACTTCGCCGCCCCGGACGGCACGCCCATCCTCGCCGCCGCCGACGGCACGGTCACCGTCGCCGAGTACACCGATGCGTGGGGCGGGAAGGTCGTCATCGAACATCAGGTCGGCGGCGAGCAGGTCGCCACCGGGTACATCCATTCCTGGGCCGACGGCATCCACGTCGAGGCCGGCGATAGGGTGCGGGCCGGGCAGCACATCGCCGACGTCGGCTCCTCGGGCCAGTCCACCGGCCCGCACCTGCACCTTGAGGTCTATGTCGGGGGCACCGGCGGTGAGCACACCGACCCCGCCGCCTGGCTGAACGCCCACGACGCCGCGGACCTGCCCGAGGCCGAGACCGGCCCACCGGCCGGCGACTGCGACCCCGACAGCAATGGGCCTGGTGGGGAGCCTGACCCTGCCCCGGCCGGTGACCCGGATGAGCTGGTCGACGACCCGACCAGTAACGGGCAGATCACCCGCCGCACCCTGCACCTGTATCAGCAGACGATCGCGGCGTTCCCCGAGACGACCTGGTCGTGCTACTCGCCACGGCCGGGCACGGTCTCGGAGCACCCGCTGGGTCGGGCCTGCGATATCGCGTTCGGCAACGCCATCGGGCAGATGCCCACGCCCGCGCAGATCGAGGCGGGCTGGGAAGTCACGAACTGGATGAAAGACCACGCCGAGACCCTCGGAGTCGACTACCTCATCTGGCAGGACAAGATCTGGTCCCTCGCCCGTGACGACGAGGGCTGGCGCGACTACACGCGCGGCACCGATATCACCACGAGGCATCAAGACCACCTCCACGTCACCCTCGCCGATTCGGGTGGTGGGGCCTGATGGACGTGTTCCCCGATTTCGAGGGCCTGGGCGGCATCGGCGACCTGGAAGAGGTCATCGGCGCCCTGTTGACGTTCGTGCTCATCATCGCGGTGCTGATGCTCATTATTTCCGGCATCGTCTGGGCGATCGCGTCTGCGTCCGGGAACTACGCCGCCGCCGGCAAGGCCCGCACCGGCGTGCTCGTCGCCCTCGGGGCGGCGATCCTCGCCGGCGCCGGGGTCACGTGGATGAACTGGTTGATCGGCATCGGCCAACAACTCTGAACCCCTGCGCTGAAGCTGCTGCGCCCGCCCCCGGTCTTGTGGGGGCGGGCGCTGCTGCGTGTCTGGCGGGGTCGGGTGCACCTGGTCGAGAGAACACCTCTGTCTCATCTGTCGAAGGAGCGCCCTGCCATGACCATCACGACCCTCGCCACCTGGACCCTCGCCCGCTTGGCGATGCTCCCGATGCAGATCGACATCGACCCCAACGACTCGGGGCTGCCCGGCATCGACCAGCTGCGCACCATCGTCGGTGCCGTCATGACCGTCGGCCTCATCCTGTCCGTCCTCGCGCTGATCGTCTCGGCGATCGTGTGGGGCTTCGGCTCCAACTCCAGCAACCCCCACCTGGCCGGCCGCGGCAAGATCGGCGTCTTGATCTCCTGCGGTGCGGCGGTGATCTGCGGTGCCGCGGTCACGCTGATCAATTTCTTCTGGGGCGTCGGCCAGGCCGTCTGAACCCGCCTATCTGTGTGAGGGAGGTCTGTGATGGCGCTGTGCGATGTTCCCGTCATCTCCACGGTCTGCGACTCCGCCGGTGAAGCGGCCGCGTCGCTGATCGCCGCCCCGTTCGACTGGTTCGCGCAGGCCGTCGGCGGGGCGGCGGGCTGGCTGATCGAGGCCATGTGGACAGTGTTTGACACGACCACGCTGGTCGACGTCACCCAAGAGGGGTACGTGTCGGTGTACAACCTGCTGTTCGGGATCGGCGTGTTCATCGTGCTGATCTTCTTCTGCTTCCAGCTCATCCTCGGCCTGATCCGCCGCGACCCCACCGCGCTGTCCCGCGCCGCCCTCGGGGCCGGCAAGGCCGTGCTCGGCTCCTTCGTGGTCATCACCCTGGCCGCGCTCGCGCTGGAGATCACCGACCAGTTGACCATCGGGATCATCCAAGCCGCCGGCGAGACCACGGCCACGATGGGCGACAAGATCATCCTGCTGGCCGCCGGACTGACCGCCATCAACATCTCCGCCCCCGGTGTCGGGGCGATCGTGACGATCTTCCTCGGCGGGCTCATGGTCGCCGCGGTCGCGATCGTGTGGTTCTCGCTGCTGATCCGCAAGGCTCTGCTGCTGATCGCGATCGTGCTCGCCCCGCTCGCGTTCGCTGGTGCGGCGTGGGATGCCACCCGCGGGTGGATCGGGAAGTGGGCGGCGTTCGTACTCGCCCTCATCATCTCCAAGCTGGTGCTCGTGGTGGTGTTCCTCATCGCGATCACCCAGATGGCAACCCCCATCGAGGCGGACCTGACGGCGATCACCGAGCCAATCACCGGCATCGTCATGCTCGCGATCGCCGCCTTCGCCCCCTACATGGTCTACCGGGTCATCGCGTTCCTCGGCTTCGACCTCTACAACACCATGGGATCGGAACAAGAAGCCAAGAACGCCATGAACCGACCCGTCCCGGTGCCCGGCACACCGCAAGGCGAAGGCCCGAAGAAGATCCTCGACACCAACGGCAACGGCGGCGGAGGAGGTGGGGGCGGGGGTGACGAACCGCCCCCACCCGGAGGCGGAAACCCACCCGGCGGTGGCGGCGGCGGTGGGGGCACGCCGCCACCACCAGGCGGCGGAGCAGATGCCGGAGCAGGTGCGGGCGGTGCGGGCGCCGGCGGTTCGGCGGCCGGTGCGGGAGCTGCCGCGGGACCGGTCGCGGCGGTGGTCATCGGCGCGGAGGTCGCGAAGAAGGCCGCGACGGCCGGCCCCGAGGCCGGCAAGCAGATCGGCGCCCAGGCCGAGGCCGCCACCGACGGCGCCAACCAGAACACCGGCAACACCAACACCAGCGGGAACGGTGAGAGCGGTGGGAGTGGGCCGGGCGCGCAGGCACCGCCGCGCAGCACCCCGCAGCCGAACCTGCCGACCGGCCCGAAGCCCGACGACGGGCCCAGTAAGCCGCCGACCGGTGGGAAGGAGTGATCCTCGTGAGCAACAAGCACAGCGCCGAAGAAGCGCGTACGGGCACCGACCTGGTGCCGGTGAAATTCAGCAGATTGACTCGCCGCGGCATCTTGCTGGGATTGTCCGCGACCCAGCTGGCGACCCTCGCCGTCGGAGTGCTGTCCCTGGTGGGCGCGTTCTACGCCGGCGGGATGCTCATCGCCTACACCGCCCCGATCTGGGTGTCCTCGATCGTGCTGACCTGGATGCCCGTCGCCGGGCGCCCGGTCGTGGAATGGGTGCCCGTGGCCGCCTGGTGGCTGTGGCGGACCACCGGCGGACAGTTGGCCTACCGGCGCCGCATCGTCGCTCCGAGGCCGGCGGGCACGCTCGCGCTGCCCGGTGACATGGCGCGGCTGCGCGAGCACGTCGACCCGCAGAGCGGGGCGGGCATGATCCACGACCCTCACCAGGCGACGCTGACGGTGGTGTGCGAGATCCGCCATCCCGCGTTCGTGCTCCTCGATCCCGGCGAGCAGGCCCGCCGGGTCTCCTCCTGGGGGCGGGTGCTGGCCAGCGTCTGCCGGTCCGGGCGGATCGCGACCGTGCAGGTGCTGGAGCGCACCCTGCCGGACTCGGGCACGGGCCTGGCCGAATGGTGGGCCGCCCACGGCAGCCAGGACGACTCCTTCGCATCGAGGACGTATGCCGAGCTGATCGAGCGCGCCGGGCCCGCCGGGGAGCGTCACGCCACCACGATCAGCCTCAGCCTGGATATGAAGACGGCGGCCCGGCAGATCCGGACCGCCGGCGGCGGGCTGCGGGGCGCGGCCGCGGTGCTGCGCCAGGAGATGAGCACACTGACCGCGGCGCTGCGCTCGGCGGACCTGACCCCTGCCGGGTGGCTGAGCCCGGGGCAGATCGCCGTGATCCTGCGCAGCGCCTACGACCCGGCCGTCGCCGCGACCCTGGAGCGGCACGGGGAGATCGGCCAGTCGCTGGCCACCGCCGGCCCGGTCGCGGTGACCGAGACCTGGACGAGGCTGCGCACCGATACCGGCTACCACGTCGTGCTCTGGATCAGCGAGTGGCCCCGCTCGATGGTGTATCCGGGGTTCCTCGCCCCGCTGGTGCTCTCCTCAGGGATCGGGCGATCCCTGTCGCTGCTCTACACCCCGCTGCGCACCGATCAGGCTGCCCGTGACATCCGCAAGAAGAAGGTCGAGCACATCTCCGATGCCGCGCAGCGCCGCCGGATCGGACAGATCGAGGACGCCGCCCAGACCGCCGAATACACCGACGTGCTCCAGCAGGAAGCTGACCTCACCGCCGGGCACGGCGTGCTGCGCGTGACCGGTCTGGTCGCCGTCTCGGCGCCCACCATCGAGGAACTGGACGCCGCGGTCGCCGCGGTCGAGCAGGCCGCCATCCAGGCCTCCTGCGAAACCCGCCGCCTCGTCGGCCAGCAGGCCGCCGCGTTCACAGCCGCGGCCTTGCCCCTGACCCGGCCCGTATGAGCCGGCTCAGTTGTCCTTCGGGGGCTTCTCCTGTGCTAGGAGTTGGGAGAAGTGCGCGTCGTTTGGGGCGATATCTGGTCGGAGCCAGTGCATGACCTGATACGTGTTGTTCACCAACATGAAGCCGTCCGACGCCATCGCACCGGCGGAGAAGACAACCTGATCATCTCCGAGCGCGTCCAGCAATTCGGCGTTGTCATCGCCATGGACGAGGTCACCGTAGAGGAACATACGTGCGATCTCGTTGTCCCAGGCATTGACACGAACCCCGGCTGCTTCTGGGTCGATCGGGGCCTGCATAATCCGCATTCGGCGAGGCGGGTACTGCGCCCAGTTCTCACGCAACTGTGTCAAATGCTCAGAGACATTGGTGGCGTCCGCCGGCCGAAAGTACTCCAACGCGGCAAGAACCGTTACCCATGCGAGCCGGTCGCCCTTCTTCGTGAGCGTGAGTGGACGGATCAGTGTGAGTGCGTAAGCCACCTGCTCTTTGGGAGGAATGACCTGGCGAATGCCTGCCAGAGACGACTGGCCTGTGGCTTGATCGACAACGAAGTTCATGTGCAGCTGTTGCCCCAGGTTCATCGCATCGTCACGACGTGCGAGCTCGCACGAGAAGAGCTCTTCCGCTCGGCGTTTGAACAGTCGCAGGGTCTGAGTGTGCCTCGCTGCGAGCTGATCGCTGGCCCTATCCTCACCGCTCATGTGCTCCTCCGGCTGGTTCGTGCTCTGAATGCGTACCTCTCGATCACCACAGTCAAGGGGAGGAACCGTGCCTACATTCTACGATCCCGTCGCCGACGCCGAGGAGGCATCGCAGGCGCTGCGCGGCCTGGCGCACGCCAGCCGCGACTTCACCCACCCCGAGGACGCCTACGGGGTGATTGGGGACCTGCTGGCCGGGGTGCGCTCGATGCAGCAGTCGATCCAGCAGCTCGCCACCCGCCACGCCCGCCATGACGGGCGCGCCTTCGACGATGCCGGAGACCCCGCCGCCGGTATCCGTGATGCCCGCCTGGCCGCCGGGGAGCTCTCCGAGGCCGCTGCCGCCCTGGACCGTGTCGAGGAGGGGCTTAACCGTGCCTCGCAGGCTGCCGGTCGCATCGCCTGGCACCCCGCCCCGCCCGCACCCGCCGAGACGGAGATGACCAGGGTTCAGGGGCCGGTGTCGCGGTGGGTGAACATCGTCTTCCTCCAGGGCGGTGAAGCCGATGCGGTGCTGTGGCTGATCGACTGTGACGGCCCGGACGCCGCGATCGAGCACCTGGCCGGCTTCGACTACGGCGAGGAGACCACGGACGCGGCCATGCTCAACGGCTACGTCTACGACACCCCACCGATCGGGGCGCTGGACAAGGAAGCACGCACGGGAGAGTACACGCTGACCTACAACCCGGACCTCGGCCACGTCGCCCTCTACCGCCACCACCAGATCGCGCCCGAGGACAGCCTCGACACCGACACCCCCGCACCGACCATGGACCCCGACATGGGCAGTGCCGGCGGTGCCGCCTCGGCCGGGACTGCGATGGGCGCGGCGGGTGCTGCCGCTGCGGCGCTCTCTGATCGCGGGGTACGCGCCACCGGACGAGAAGCGGGCAGTGCCGCCGGGCGTGGGCCGGTGAGCGAGGGGTCCTGGTTCGAGCATCCGGGCGTCGCGGCGGTCAAGCGTGACCGCGGCCTCGGCCTCTGACCCGACTACCTCCCGTGGTGCCGCCGCCCTGTGGGGTCGGCGGCACCGGCATGTCCGTGACCGGGCGGGTGGGGTGCACCTGCACCACATCCCCGTCGTTCTCGTGCCTGGGAGGCCATCATGTCCGCCGTCTACTATCCCGCCGCGTTCGCCACCGAGGCCGCCCGCAACCTGCGCCACCTCGCCGCGGACAGTGAACTGCAGGCCACGGGTCCCGGCACCGCCACACTGCTGGGCGACCTGCGCGATGCGGCCACGGCGATGCGGGAGGCGATCGACCGGATCGCCGTCGCCCACACCCTCCCCGGCGCCCCGGCCCTCGCATGGGATACCGGGCTGCAGATCGGTGACGAGCTCCATCAGGCCGGCACCGCACTGGAGGAGACCACGACCCGCCTGACCGGTGCCGTCACCGCCATCGAACACCCCACCACCGTTCCGAAGCACACGACGCGGCGTTCCCTGCGCGCGGGGAGGCAGGCGCGGGTCGCGCAGCCGGCAGGGTCGTGGTTCGACCCGCACCCCGCCGGGTCCAGCAGAGGTCAGGGGCGGGGGTTGGGACTGTGAGCGAGAAGGAACGCCTACATACCTCCGTGCTGGTCGCCCCGGCCACCGAGCGGCGACGGCTGCGGGCGCAGCGCCGCCAGGCCGCGGCCCGGTTGCAGGCCGAGCAGCGTCGCCGCGAGGTCGCGGAAGCGAAAGCCAAGGCCGAGGTCGAGCGGGCCGAGCGCAAGGCCACTCGGTATTTGCCCGCCGCCGGGGAGCCCGGCAAGCAAACGTTGCGGACGCCGGGCCGGTTCCGGCTGCCCCGCCACCAGGACACCTCCGCGACCCTGTCGGCCCAGTACCCGTTCCTCGCCGAGGGCGGCCTGGGCTCGGCGGGCGTGTTCGTCGGCCAGGACCTCTACTCCGGGGGCTCGTTCGTCTACGACCCGTGGGTGCTGTATCAGACCGGGGTCATCACCGCCCCGAACGTCGTGGTCGCAGGGATCGTCGGCAGCGGCAAATCCTCCCTCGCCAAGAGCCTGTACACGCGCAGCCTGCCGTTCGGGCGGCGGGTCTACGTTCCCGGTGACCCGAAAGGCGAGCACACTGAGATCGCCCGCGCCGTCGGCGGGCGGGCGATCCAGCTCGGCCACGGCCTGCCCACCCGCCTCAACCCCCTCGACGAGGGCTACCGCCCCTCCGGGCTCAGCGATGCGGAGTGGGAGACGACGGTCGCCTCCCGCCGCCGCGACCTGATCGGCGCGCTCACCGAGACCGTGCTGGCCAGGCCCATGTCGCCGCTGGAGCACACCGCGATCGACACCGCCCTCGCCGAAACGGTACGGGAGAACGAGGTGCCGATCCTGCCGATGATCGTCGACCACCTCCTGTCTCCCTCCCACGACCCTGACGGGCGGCTGGCCGAGGACGGCCGCATGGTCGGACACGCGCTGCGACGACTGGTGGCTGGGGACCTCTCCGGCCTGTTCGACGGCCCGTCGACGGAGGTGTTCGACCCGACCCTGCCGATGGTGTCCCTGGACCTGTCGCGAGTCACCGAGAACTCCACGCTGGTGTCGGTGTTGATGACGTGCTCCAGCGCGTGGATGGAATCGGCGCTGCTGGACCCGAACGGCGGGCAGCGCTGGTGCATCTACGACGAAGCCTGGCGCCTCATGTCCGAACCCGCGTTGCTCAAGCGCATGGATGCGCACTGGCGGCTGGCGAGGGCGTACGGGATCAGCAACATGCTCATCTTCCACAAGCTCACCGACCTGGAAAACGTCGGCGACCAGGGCTCGGCCATGCGCTCGCTCGCGAACTCCCTGCTCGCCAATGCGGAGTCCCGCATCATCTACCGGCAGGAATCCGACCAGCTGGGCACGACCGCGAAGACCCTTGGACTGACCGGCACCGAGCGCGAGCTGCTGCCGACGCTGGGCACCGGACAAGGGCTGTGGCGGATCAAGGAACGCTCCTTCGTCGTCCAGCACCAGCTCCACCCGGCCGAGTACGAGCTCTTCGACACCACCAGCCGCATGTCCGATCCCGGAAAAAACCAACCCCGCGTAGGGTAAGAATCCGCGTGATTCCGCGGATCTCCAGACGTTCTGACCTTGACTGTGGGGTCGCATGTTCGTTACAGATGCAACCGTACGAGCGATCGGATCGATCTTTGTCGAAGCGGTCGTGGAGGGCATGAGCGCTCCCTGTGCTCATCGCTTGTGAGCTTGCACGAGAGTGCGGGACGTAGCGCTCCAAGCAGTGGTGGCGAGGACCGCGCCGAGAATGCCGATACCGACGAGGACGAGAGCCACGGCGGGAAGGCCGATAGCGGCGCCGAGAACACCGGCGAGGGGGTACGTGATGAGGAAGCAGGCGTGGGACAGGGAGAACTGCGCGGCGAACACCGCGGCCCGATTCTCTTCCGTGCTGCCTCGCCGCAGCAGCCTGGCGGAGGGGGTGAGGATCGTGGAGGTTGCCGCCCCCATCAGCGCCCACACGCTCAGCAGCCCGACCCACTGGGGCGTGCCATCGGTCCAGGCGAGCACCCCGGCTCCGGCCAGGAGAAGGACGGGCAGGGCGATGCCGCCGGTGAGCATGACTCGCCGGTCCGAGACGGCTTCCAAGAGCTTGGGCATGGTCAGGGCCACGATCATGGAGCCGCCTCCGTAGGCGGCGAGCAGGAGCGCAGCATCGGACTGGGTGCGGCCCAGATCGCCCAGGACGAGGACAGTGGTGTTGACGATCACCATCGCCGTGGTCGTCGCCACGACGAGGTTCAGCGCCATCAGGCCCTGCAGCTCCCGGCTGGCCCAGAACGCACGGGCGCCGCGGGTGAGGCGATCGAAGAACGGCGCCGGAGCGGGAGCCTCGAAGCGAGGAAAGCGGGAGACAAGCACCAGGGTCGCAGAGGCAAGGAACCCGACCACGGTGCCAGCGAAGAGATTGTGGAAGCTGACGACCGTCAGTAAGGCGGCGGCGAGCATCGGGCTCACCAGCGACTCCAAGTCGTAGGCGAGCCGCGACAGCGACAGGGCACGTGTGTACTGTCCCTCGTCCGGGAGCACGGACGGGATCACGGCCTGAAACGCGGGCGTGAACGTCGCCGATGCGGACTGCAACAGGAAGATCAGCACATAGATCTGCCACACCTCGGTCACGAACGGCAGCGAGAGCGCGACCCCAGCCCGGATGAGATCGGTCCCGATGAGTAGTGGCTTTCTCTTGAGACGGGTGGTGAGTGCCGTCGTGAGGGGGGAGACGGCGACGTAGGCCACCATCTTGATCGTCATCGCCACACCCATCACCACGCCGGCGTCGCCGCCGGCGATTTCGAAGGCGAGCAGTCCGAGCGCGACGGTGAGCAGGCCCGTGCCCAGCAGCGCGATGACCTGCGCGCTGAACAGTTTCGCGTAGGTGGGATTGCGCAGGACAGCAAGCATGAGACGAGGCCTAACGAACGAGAGTTTGTGCGACGAACGGGCTACTACTGCCGGGGTGCGTGGTGGTGGGGCGGGATCTGCCCGTTCGCGACCGCGTGCTCGGCCTGCTTGATCGCCTCGACCACCAGGGCGACCGCGTGTTCGTCGGTGAGGCGGTAGAGCACGCTCGTGCCCTCCTGCCGGGTCGTGACCATCCGCGCCATCCGTAGTCGGGCCAGATGCTGCGACACCCCCGAGGGCTTCTTCCCGACCAGTTCCGCCAGCGCGTTCACCGGCAACTCGTCGGCCTGGCGCAGGGCCAGCACGATCCTGATCCGCGTCGGATCGGACAACAGTCCCAAGACCTCCGCGGCGAGATCGACGTATTCCGACGCGGGATCCATGCCGCACATCTGCTTATCTGCATCCATACGCAGATACTAACAGCGGCGTATGGGTGAGGGAACCCTGCCGTCGTGTGCTGGACGAGGCCCGGCAGCTGCGCCAGCAGCAGCCAGGATGAACGGTGCGGGTACGGGATTGTGCACCTGGCCGGCATGAGACGACATGCGAATCTCCCTGAGCCGGTGCCGGTGTCGATGCGCACCGTGATCCTCGATATCCACGCCGACGGGTCGATGACCGTGATGATCGACGGCACCGTGTATCCGCCCGACGACGACCAGCGGCCGTGGTCGCGGGCCGCGTTCCCGCAGATCATCGACCACGCCAGCCAGGAGCGTGCGGTGCCGGTGCGGGTGGAGGTGCACGAGGCCGACGGCACGAGCTTCACCGAACTCGTCGCCGCACAACCACGCCGCGCCGACCCTGCACCCGAGCCGGCCCCAAAGACGAGACGGCCCAAGGCGGTGCCGGCGCTGATCGAGGTCACCGGGGAGGGGTTCGTCGCCGGGGAGGACATCGCCTGCACCGTGCTCGTCTCCGACACCGACGCGGCCGGCGACGGCACTGCACGGGGGCTGCTCGATCCGCGACGGGTCGGGGATGCCGGAGAGGTGCTGCTGGTCGGGCGCGTCTCCGGCACGGTCGTGGCGCGCAGGCTGCGATGAGCGTCCCGCAGGGCCGCCAGAGCGGCAGCTTCGGCGACGAGCTGACCAACGCCGCGATGATCGGGCTGGTCGGACTGTTCGGCCTCGCCCTGATCCTGCGCGGCGCCGGATCGGTGGCCGCGTTCCTCACCGGCACCGACCAGCCCGCCGCTGGGCCCGCCTCCGGCATCTCGGTGCTGTTCCGGCCCGGTGATCCTGCCGCCGCGCTCGACGCGCCAGGGATGAGCGCGGTCGCCTACTGGGCCGTGACCGTCGTGCTGCTGGCCGGGCTGGTCGCCGGCGGCTGCTGGGTGTGGACGCGGCTGCGCCGTCACGCCCGCAAGACCGAGGTCGACCCGCACACAACCGCCGGAGTCGCGACCCGCCACGAGGTGGCCACGGTCGCCTCACCTACGGCGCTGCTCACCCGCGCCGGGAACTTGCGACCCTCTCTCTCCAAGCCGACCCCGGCGGATGTCGGCTACCGACTCGGGATGTGCCGGGGCCGGGAGGTGTGGGCCAGCGTCGAGGACTCGATCCTGCTCATCGGACCACCCCGCTCCGGCAAGGGCCTGCACGTGGTAATCCCCGCGATCCTCGACGCGCCGGGGGCGGTGATCGCCACCAGCACCCGCCCGGACAACCTCACCGCGACCCTGCGCGCGAGAGAGAAGCACGGCCCGGTCGCAGTGTTCGACCCCCAGCACCTGGCCGAGGGCGTCCCGGCGGGGATGCGCTGGTCGCCCGTGCGTGGCTGCGCCGACCCTCTCACCGCGATGATCCGCGCTACCGGCCTCGCCTCGGCCACCGGCCTGTCTGCCGGCGGGGTGGAGTCTGGCGGATTCTGGGAAGGCAAGACGAGGACTGCGCTGCAGGCTCTGCTGCACGCCGCTGCTCTTGATGGGCGTTCCCCGGCGGAGCTGTTCCGCTGGACCCTGGACCCCTCGGCTGCGGCGGAGGCCGTCGCGATCCTCACCAACAGCCCGGACGCGGCCACGGGGTGGGCGGACTCGCTGGAATCCATGATCGACGCCGACCCCAGGACCCGCGATTCGATCTGGCAGGGCGTCTCTCTGGCCCTCGGTGCTCTCGCTGACCCGCGGGTGCTCGATGCCGTCAGCCCCGGCCCCGGGGAGGAGTTCGACCCCGAAGCGTTCATCCGTGATCGGGGCACCCTGTTCCTCCTCGCGACCGGTGCTGGAGCCGGAGCCTCCGCAGCACTGGTCGCCGCGTTGGTGGAGGATCTCGTGGAGACCGCCCGGCGGATCGCGGCACGCTCACCCGGAGCCCGTCTCGACCCGCCACTGCTGCTGGCGTTGGATGAGATCGGCAACCTCGCCCCGCTGCCGTCGTTGCCGACGCTGATGGCCGAGGGCGGTGGCACCGGAATCACCTGTTTGCCCGTGCTCCAGTCTCTCGCGCAGGCGCGCGACAAGTGGTCGGAGAACCAGGCCGGCGCGATCTGGGACGCCTCCATCGTGAAGATTCTTCTCGGCGGGGCTTCGAACAGCAAAGACCTTCAAGACCTGTCCACGTTGATCGGTGAACGTGATGAGTACACCGACTCGATCACCCTCGGTGATCACGGCACTCGCCAGAACCAGCGCTCCGTGCGCAGGGTCGCGATCTTCCCGCCCGACCGGTTGCGGACCCTCCCGTTCGGCACCGCGGTGACCCTGCTGCGTGCGGCCCCGCCGATCGTCACCGATCTGCGCGCCTGGCCCGCTCGCGCCGACGCCGACCAGCTCAAGACCGACCGGGCCGAGATCGAGGCGCTGCTGCGCCGCCCCGACCCGCCTCGGTAGGTCCGGGACAGCTCGTGTGCACCTGCCTGTCACGACGGCCGCCACGACAGGTGGCCGCATCAGGAAGACAGGAGCAGCACGATGGCCGAGCACGAGAACCCAGGAACCGGCCCCGAGACCCAGCCCGAGCAGGGCGCGGATGTCCGCGAGTCCTTCAAGGGACGCATCAAGTCCGAGCCGACGCTGGGCACCACTCAGAAGGGCAAAGCGGCGTTCTACGCGAAGGTCGAGCAGCGTCATTGGGACTACGAGGACGACGGCACCTACACCCGTCTGCCGAACACCTACCACGACCTCGTCGCCTACAAGGGCGTCGCCGTGCGCGCCTACAAGCAACTCGCCAAGAACGACTTCTTCATCGCCGAGGGGCGCATGGAGGACTACCAGTCCAAGAGCACCGGCGAGACGAAGCAGCGGTTCGTCGCGACCGCGCTCGGTCACGACATGGCCCGCACCACCTACGAGGTCGACCGCACCCCGCGCCGCGAACAGGCCCAGCGACCCACCGTCGAACGTGACGCAGCCCAGCAGTCCGCCGGTTCCGGTGTTCCCGAGCAGCCGGAACGGCAGGTGGCGCAGCAGCAGACGCCTGCCGCGTTCGCCGCGCCCGAGTACCGGCCCGACCGGCAGTCGCCGGACATGGGCCTGTGAGCACCGAGGAGTCCCGATCATGACCGACGACCGCGACCACGAGACCCCCGGTGAGCCCGCCGTGGAGGAGCTGCCCGAGGACGAGCTCGACCTCGACGACGAGGGGATGCTCGAAGACGAGGACGAGGAGGACCCCGGCCCGCCGCACCCAGTGAACTGGTACCTGCTGCGCGCCGACGAACTCGAAAAGGAGTGGTACGCCCTGAACCGGTGGGTCGAGACGACACGCCGCACCTACGGGCTGCCCGCCAGCGTCATCCCACCGTTCTGGCACCGCCACGACGAACTCGTCTGGGAGCTCTCAGCGCTGCATCTGCACTGGCTGTGTGCCTACCACCCCGAGCAGAACGGCAGTGCCCCGTTCGGGTGGCATCGCGACTTCGCCGACGCCCGCGCCAGGCTGCGCGAATGGGTCGCCGCCTCCGGTACCCGCCTGGACCGCGACCGGCCAACCAGGCAGACGACCTGGCCCGGCGAGGACCCCGCCGACCCGGTCGAGGACGTGTTCGTCGCCGACCGCGATGCCGACTTCGTCGAGTACGTCGCCGCACGAGTCGCCGAACGCCGCGCCGCCGAGGACGCCTTCTTCGCAGGCGCCGATCCGCGCACCGGGGAACTGCGATGAGTACCGCAGCTCAGCAGACGAGCGCCGAGCTCTCGCGGCTCCAGGAGCTGGGGCGAGAGCTCGGCGCGTCGTTCCTACCGCCGACTGACCGTCAGGGCGCAGCGGTCAGGACGATTCTGGTCGCCTCCATTGATATGTCTCGGGAACCGAGAACCGAGGAGTGATCTTGATCCGTGCCGGATCAAAGCGGCCGCCCATGGTCTTGGCCTTCTCGATCCGGATGTCGAGCAGCATCTTGAGCATGCGGCGCTTCTCGACCAGGTCGAGAGCTTCCCATGCGGCATCCAGATCCTTCGTCTGGATCAGTGCGAGGAGTTGCCTGTCGGCGACCGGGGGAACGGCGGCTTTCGCGGCACGTTCGATCTCGGGCTTGAGGCGTTCCTCGACATCGGCCAGCATCGTCATGCTGATCCGGCCCTGTGCATACTCGCCCGCTGCGTCGGCGAGGCGCCTGCGCAGTGCTGCGACATGGTCCTGGGCTTCGCGGACCCGCTCGTTCCAGTTGTCGTCCGGGCCCAGAATGACCGCTAGGCTCTCAGGCTTGGACAGCCAACCAAGTAGTGCGCCGGTGACGTAAGCGTCCGTGTAGGGAATGTCGATACTGACCTTCCGGCACCCCACTTTCCCGCAGATGTAGTTGTCTCGAGGCATCCCAGTCCGCTTGCGATCCACGGCACCATGAATGCGCACCAAGGGGTGCGAACAGAAGCCGCACCTGGCAATGAATGACAGCAGCCACCTGGGGTGACTATGGTTGCCTTCCTCCACGTACCGAGTACGGCGAGCCCGGTCCGCAAGGATCTGGTTGACCTTCTCCCACTTTTCGACCGGAACGATCGCCGGCCAGTCCGCTTCACCGATGACCTCGCCCTGATACATGCGCAGGCCCGCAATCGTTGGACTCTTGATGAGTTGGCGCAGGGTTGAGCTCATCCAACCTCGCGACTGGTCGGACGTCGGCTTCATCGGGGTCGGCACCCCCGCGCGATTCAGGCGAGTCACGATGTTGTTGATCGAGACCCCGTCCAGAATCTCATCGACGGCCGTGATGATGATCGAGGCCTTTCCCGGGTCGATCTCCTGACGAACCAGCGCACGCGTCTGCTCGTCATACACCCTGCGGTACCCGTAGGGGAGCCGACCGTGTGGGCGACCCTTCTGCGCGTTGAGCCGCACAGTGCGCAGCTGCCGGTCCCGGATCACCGCGGCGTCCTTCTCCGCAGTGAGGAACTCCAGCCCCATCATGAAGCTGTCGTCATGGCGGGAAAAGTCATAGACCCGGCCCTTCGTCAGGTAGAGCACACCGGCTTCCTGACAAGCCGCACGCAGTTGCACGTACGCCAGTAGCTCACGTCCGGCGCGGGAGGGCTCCCACGTCACGAACGCGTCATACTTCTTGGAGGCGATCAGGTGGAGAGCCTCCTCGAACCCCTCACGCTCGCGGGTGCGCCACTTCGATGCAGATCGATTGGCATCGGTGATGACCCTGCCGACATTCCACGTCTGCTGCGCGCACCAGGCGCGGCAGTCCGTCTCCTGATCGTCGGTCGAGCGCATGAGGTAGTGACGATCCATCGAGGCTCGCGTGTATATGAGAGCCTTGATCTCGGAAGCCGGTGGTCGGGTGGGTAGTCGAGTCTCCATGACAGACAGGTGCTCCTCTTGCATCTGCCATCTAGCTGCTGGGTGAGCCTACCAACGATGTCGACGCCGATATGCTCGCCGCCATGGAGGATGTCCTGGACTCCTGGCCGGGCACGCTGCTGGTGGTATCCCACGACCGGTACCTCCTGGAGCGCGTCACCGACCAGCAGTACGCGATTCTTGGCGGCCGACTTCGGCACGTGCCCGGCGGTGTGGATGAGTATCTGCGGTTGCGAGACGCGCAGGCAAGCGGCGGTACCGCGGCTCCGTCAGGAAACTCCTCGACCGCTTCCGCTCCATCGGCCACCAAGGCCTCCGGGCCAACTGGTGCTGAGCGTCGGGCAGCGCAGAAGGAGATCCAAGCGATCGAGCGAAAATTGGAGAAACTCGGCGACCAGATCCAATCGCACCACGTCTCGATGGCCGAACACGACCAGTCGGACTTTGAGGGACTGGGAAAGCTCACCGAAGAACTCGGCGCGCTCAACCGGCAACAAGAAGAGCTAGAGGAACGCTGGCTGGAGCTGTCTGAGCTGGCGGGCTAAACCGACTTATCCGGCTTTTCCAGCTAATTTTCGTCGGCGTCAACGACGACGAAAGTCATAGCTGAAGTCTAAGAGCGCCGCTGAGGCGAAACCAGGGTCGCCTTCGTCGTGCGCAGGCCACATTCGGCCACACCGCTGACCAGGTGGAAGTCACCAAGGCGTTGGCGTACAACCAGGGCTTCTATAACCTTTTCCTGGCCATCGCCGTATTCCTCGGGACCATTTTCATGACAGCTGGACAGACCGCGATCGGAGCGACTCTGGTGTTCACTGGTGCCGGATCCATGGTCGCGGCAGCTCTGGTGTTGCTGCTGTCCAACCGCACGATGGCCTCCGCAGCCCCCAAACAGGGCGCGATACCGGCGCTGGGCATCATCGCGCTGGCGCTCGGACTCGCGTTTTGACACCCACCATCCCTAGATCGCTGGAGTCAGGAATTCCTCGCGGACGAGAGCGGCGCCGGCGCTGAGGGCGTTGAGCTTGCCCCGGGCGACCTCGCGGGAGAGCGGTGCCATTCCGCAGTTGGTCGACGGGTAGAGCTTGTCGGCGTCGACGAAGCGCAGGGCATTTCTGAGCACGTCGGCGACTTCTTCAGGTGTTTCGACCTCGTTGGTGGCGACGTCGATCGCACCCACCATCACCTTCTTGCCTCGGATCAGCTCGATGAGATCCATCGGCACCCGGGAGTGTTGGCACTCCAACGAAACGATGTCGAGACTTGAGCGCTGCAGGAGCGGGAAGAACCGCTCGTACTGCAGCCATGCTGAGCCCAGGGTCTTCTTCCACTCGATATTCGCTTCGATGCCGTAGCCGTAACAGATGTGCACCGCCGTCTCGCAGCGCAGACCCTCCACGGCGCGCTCCAGAGCGGCGACGCCCCAGTCGTTGACCTCATCGAAGAACACATTGAACGCTGGCTCGTCGAACTGGACGATGTCGACGCCGGCAGCTTCGAGTTCTTTGGCTTCCTGATTCAGGATGCCGGCAAACTCCCAGGCCAGTTTCTCGCGGCTGCCGTAGTAGCTGTCGTACAGCGTGTCGATCATCGTCATGGGCCCGGGGAGCGCCCACTTAAGTTGACGGTCTGTGTGCTGGCGGGCGAAGGCGGCGTCCTCGACGAACACCGGCTTCTCGCGGGACACCGCACCGACCACGGTGGGGACGCTGGCATCGTAGCGGTCGCGGATGCGCACAGTCTGCCGGGTCTCAAAGTCGACCCCGTCCAGGTGCTCGATGAAGGTGGTGACGAAATGCTGGCGGGTCTGTTCGCCGTCGCTGACCAGGTCGATGCCCGCGGATTCTTGTTCGTGCAGGGACAGGCGCAGGGCGTCACGCTTGCTTTCGAGCAGTTCGTCATCCTGCCATCGCCAGGCCGACCAGAGCTGGCCTGGTTCGGCCAACCAACTTGGCTTCGGTAGGCTGCCGGCGGTGGAGGTGGGCAATAGAGAATTCATGGCGATCAACCTTGTCTCGCGACGGCACGCTGCCCGCGATCGGCGGTCCAACGTTCCAGAACGGGTTTGTAGGGTTCGATGAAGTGCTTTTGGGTGAAGAGTCCTTGGCGCTGAGCCAGCTGACTGCGCTCACGGCGGTCGTATTCGATCTGGGTGAACGAGCAGTCCGGGTTCTCCAGGCTCGGTTGAAAGTGCGCACCCGCGGGCGAATTCGCGTTGTAGATCTCCGGGCGGTAAATCTTCTGGAACGACTCCATGGCGCTGACCACGCTGATCAACTCAAGGTTGGTGTAGTCCGTGAGTAAACCTTCGCCTGCATAGAAGGCCAAGGGAGCCACGCTGCCGGTGGGCATGAAGTAGCGCGCCTGGAGCCCCATGCGGTTGAAATACTGGTCCGTCAGCGAGTCGTCATCGTGGAGGTACTCCACACCCAGAATCGGGTGAACGTTGGTGGTGCGCCGGTAGGTTTTGCTGGTGGAGACGCTGAGACAGATCACCGGTGGCTTGGCGAACGCCTCGCGGTAAGTATCCGAGTCGATGACGAACTTGAACAACTCTCCGTGGAGGAGACCGAAGTCCTCCGGAACCTCCCGTCGTTCGGTATTGATGTTGTAGGCGGGAAGGCGCACGCTGAAGTCGTAGTCGCGGACATAGGACGACAGGCTGTTCCCGGTGACGCCGGCGATGCGTTGCTGGGTGTGATGATCCACGATGGTGGTCTGCAGCAGCTCGATCGCCGGGAACGTCTTGCCCTGACCATCCACGTCAATGTCGATGGTGACGATCTCGATCTCCAATGTGTACCTGTCGCCGGTCGGGTTGTCCCAGTTCGCCAGGTGGTTGAAGCGGGAATTGATCATCTGCAGGGTGTTGCGCATGTTCTGCTGACGGTGTTCACCGCGCGCCAAATTCGCGAAGTTCGTGGTCAGTCGGGTGCCCTCGGCGGGGCGATAGTCCTCGTCGAAGGGAATCCTGCTGATGGTCAGTGTGAAGTCGTGGCTCATGGTGATTTGTCGCCCTCATTCCGGAGTCTGCGACTCGTCGGTCGGACCGTGTGGGTGGTGGAATGTGGCAAGCCTAAGCGTCGCCCTATCCCGCCTGGCAACTAGGACGGTCACACATCCTTGGGGCGCGTAAAGTACGGGCACTCATCGATCAATGCCGGATTCTCTCGCCCATGCCGACGTCACGAATTGACGGGTGGAGCGGCGTCTTGCTAGACGCGACGTCACTCCAAGGGGACGCGGCGAGCACCCGCTCCGGTATCGCCGAGCTCGTCGTCGGGATTGAGCAGCGTGCACGCTTTCATGGACAGGCAACCGCAACCGATGCAGCCGGTGAGTTCCTTCTCGAGACGTTCGATGCCCTGGCGACGTTGCTCCAGCACGCGTTTCCAGCGCCGTGATGCTTTTTGCCAGTCTTCGTGGCTCGGGGTCCCCGTGAGCGGGACGTCGGCGAAGGCTTCCTGCAGATCCGACAGGGGAATGCCGAGCCGCTTGGCCACGGAGACTAGCGCGACGCGACGCAGCATGTGCCGCGGGAAACGGCGTTGATTTCCGGCGGTGCGGAATGAAGTGATGAGACCCATACGCTCGTAGTAGTGCAGCGCGGAGACGGCAACTCCGGTGCGCTTGCTCATGTCCCCGACGGTCATCAGCTCGTCGGGGTGGTGGTCGATCGTTGATAGTTCAGTAGCGTCGTCTGCCTGTTGTGACACCTTGCATACCTTCCGGGCTTTGACCTCAACCATACTTGAGGTTCTACAGTGTGGGTAGTCGTTCTTTCTCCCTGGAGGTCCCGTCTCGTGACGTATGTGATTGCTCTGCCGTGTGTGGATGTGAAGGATCGGGCGTGTATTGATGAGTGCCCGGTGGATTGCATTTATGAGGGTGAGCGGATGCTGTATATCCACCCGGATGAGTGTGTGGATTGTGGTGCCTGTGAGCCGGTGTGCCCGGTGGAGGCGATCTACTATGAGGATGATCTTCCTGAGGAGTGGGAAGATTACTATGGTGCCAATGTGGAGTTCTTCTCGGATTTGGGGTCGCCGGGTGGTGCGGCGAAGATGGGCGTGATTCCCAAGGATCATCCGCTCATTACCGCACTGCCCCCACAGGGAGAGTACGCATGAGCCGCCCTGTCGAGGCGAAGGTCGACGTCTTGACCGCTTTCAAGAACGCCTTCCGTGAGCATCCGGCCGGTATTGCGCTCATCACTGCGGCCACACCGGATGGACCAGTCGGCCTCACCGCCTCCAGCGTGGCCTCGGTGAGTGTGGATCCGCTCGCGCTGTCGTTCTCGGTCACCCGGGCGACGGGTAGCGCCGGTGCCATCATCCGCAGCAACAGTTACCTGGTGCACCTGCTGGACCACCGACATCAGGACATTGCTCAGCACTTCAGCGTTACCGGCGGCGAGCGTTTTACCGCTGAGCAAGGATGGACCGTGCTGGATACAGGAGAGCCGTATCTGCCGGGCGTGCGAGCGGCACTGCGCTGTCGCACTCTTCAGCAGGTGCCGGTGGGGTCCTCGACCCTGGTGGCTGCGGAGGTCCTAGAGATTGTGTCCGGTGAGAGCGCGGATCCGATGGTGTATCACGACCGGACCTTCACCCGACTTTCACGTCCCGGTACCTGAGGGCTCCGAGTCCCCGAGCCCGACCAGTTGGCGCGGGGTGTGCCAGAGAAGGTCGGCGAGCGCCTCCCGCCCTAGTCCCCACCGGTTGATGACCTGGAGCTGGTGCGCATAGGGGTAGGGGATGTTCGGGAAATCCGTGCCGAGCACGATCCGATCGGCAATGGCGGCGATGTGGTCCGGGAAATCGGTCGGCAGCGGAGCGATCGACTCCATGTAGTCGGTGCCCACCATCGTGGTGTCCAAGTGCACGTTCGGGTAGTGGCGGACCAAATCGAAAAATGATGCGTAGTCTGGCAGTCCGGCGTGGGCGATCACCAGTGTTAGTTCCGGATGCCGTTGGAGCAGCTCCTGCACCGGTTCCACACCGGTGAACCGGCCGCGGTTCGGCCCGTGGCCGCAGTGGATGACCACCGGGGTACCCCGCTTTTCGAGATGCTGCCACACAGGGTCGAGCAGTGGGTCTACCGGCGAGAAGTCGCCGACCTGTATATGGACCTTGAACAGTCGTGCGCCGTCCTCCAACGCTTGCTCCACCACCTCGACGACCTCGGGCTCCGGGAAGAAGGTGGCTGAGTGGATGGCTTCGGGATGCTCTGCTGCGAAACGGGTGGAATAGTCGTTCAGCCAGGCTGCCATTCCCCTTCGGTGGGCGTAATTAAGGGTGCCGAAGTGCTTTACCCCGATGCCGCGCAGGGTACGCACCCGTTCAGCTTCGTCGGTGCGGTAGGTGATGGACCACGGAGGGACTCCAGGGCGATCCACGGCGTCAAAGAACTGCCACACCTTTCGCAGCACATTGTCGGGCATGAAGTGAACATGGAGGTCGGCAATGCCCGGAATATTTAGCGACTCAAGCCACGCTGGGACTTGCTGATCCGAGGCGGGTTCCATGATGGAGGCTCCTTCACCGGTGGTCGTGCGATACAGTGCGAAAGCACCCCTGGATGATCCACAGGAGACCCTGCTTCATGACACTGAACACCACTCTAACCACACTTGATGGTTTCACTCTCGCGGTGCAACAGGACGGCCCGGGCGACGGTCCGACGCTGCTGCTGCTTCCCGGGCAGGCGAATTCGCACCGATGGTGGAACGGGCTACGGGAGCGGTTCCACGACCGGTTCCGCACCGTGACCTTCGACTATCGCGGTACGGGCGAGAGCCGTGGTGAGATCGGGCCGTGGACCACCCGCAGTTTCGCCGACGACGCGCGGGCCGTGCTCGATCATGTGGGTGCCGATCAGGCTGTTGTCTACGGAACGTCCATGGGCGGGCGGATCGCTCAGTTCCTGGCAGCCCGGGAGCCGGCGAGGGTGAGCGCATTGCTTCTGGCCTGCACCACGCCCGGCGGCGAGCATGCGGTGGAGCGCAGCAATGAGCTGCGGGCCCGGCTCGGTCGCGCCGATGCTGCCACGCGGTTGCAGATGCTTTTCGAGTTGTTCTACACCCCGGCCTGGGGCGGGACACCGGAGTCGAGCACGCTTCTGGGGGATGCGAGCATGACGGGACCGGAACGCGCGGCACACCTGAAAGTCAGCGACCTGCACGACGCCTGGGAGGTGCTACCGGAGATCACGGCGCCTACCCTGGTGCTGCACGGCACCGACGACGAGATGGCGCCGGTGGTCAACGCCGAACGTATCGCGGGCCGGATCCCCGGAGCGCAGCTACGCCTTTGGGCGGGTACCCGGCACGGACTCTTCTCCGAGCGGGCCGACGAGGTGACCGCCGAAATTCTCCGGTTCCTGGACTCTGAACATAGCTGAACCGAACCGACCAGCGTCAGGATTCTGCCGGAGGGAACGCCCAGATCAGGGCATCAGCCCAGGTGCCGTGCCACCAAGCGGCGTCGTAACCGCCCGCGAATTCCAGGTAGACGGTGTCAGCGCCACGCAGTGTGAGTACCTGGTTCAGCCACCGGTTGCCCAGGATCTACCAGACGCGCGCCGGCGGCGGGCCGAACTCCCACATGCCGCACTCTTGGTAGAGCCGGAGCTGGTCCAGTACGGTTTCTTTGCCGTCGAGAAACTCTTGGATCAGCACGGGAACCGGCTTCGTGCCCACCAGATCACCCTCTGTCTGGTCGCGATGGGCGTACCAGCATGAGGGAGACTGCATGATCGCCACCCCGAAGGACTCTGGGTGGTGCAGGGCGGTGAAGTCGGTGTTTGCCGCGAGTTCCGGATGGCGCAGATTCAGTGGGTCGACGAGGATCACCACACCATCCCGGATCATGTCCGACTGTCTCAGTGCATCACGGACGGCCGGTGCCGTGTGCTCGGCGGTGCCGTGCTGACTGAGCTCGGCTTCGAGCTACCCGCCAGCGCGCAGAATTTCCCGGATAAAGTCACTGTCAGTGATGAGCTCATCGGGAACGTTGACGCCGATGTGCTGTTGGTGACCCTGAGCCCTGCGGAAGAGAGTGCAGACTGGTTCCTCGACAACCCGCTGTTCCAGGCGGTGCCTGCGGTGAAGGAGGGACGCTGCGCGGTATTGGAACCCGAAGCGGGTTCCACCTTCGCCGCCGTGGCCTGGGCGCTACGCATGCAAAGCCCACTGAGCCTGCCCTGGGTGGCTCAAGAGCTGGAATCGCTGGCCAACGAAGCAATTGGCTGATTCGTCCTGACGCGCGGCCAGTGCGCCTCGGGGCGAGACCGACAGCGGTAGACTGCTCCTCATGCTTTCTTCCCTTCGCCCCGTGGCGCGCGCCGTGCGGCTGAGCGCTGTGGCCCTCGTGGGCGCATGTGTGCTCAGCGGCTGCGTGACCAATGAAGAGCAGGGTCATCCTGAGGGCTGGCAGCCCGTGGAGGTCGAGGAATCGGCCGACGTGGCGGCACTCGTTCCCGAGGATATCGCCGAGCGTGGCTACCTGACCATGGGCACCAACCCGCCCTTTGCGCCCTTCGAGTTCAAGGACTCCCACGGCGAGATCGTCGGCCTGGAAATCGACCTGGCCACGGCGCTCGCCGGGGCGATGGGGCTCGAACTGCGCCCCGTTGAGCAGGATTTCGCGATGATCCTGCCGGCGGTGTCCTCAGGCACCATCGACATCGGTGGTTCCGGTTTCACCGATACTGAGGAGCGCCGCACTAACTTCGACTTCGTGAACTCCCTCTACGCCGGTATTCAGTGGGCCCAGGCCACCGATTCCGAGCACGGAACGATCGATCCCGACGACGCCTGCGGGCTCACCGTGGCAGTCCAGCGAAACACTGTCTCCGAGACCGATGACCTGCGTCCGAAATCCGAGGCGTGCCGGGAAGCCGGCCGCCCCGGGATCGAGATTCTGTCCTACGACACCTCGGATACCGCGGCCACCGCGTTAGTGCTGGGCCGGGCTGATGCCTTCTCCGCCGACTCACCGATCACGGCCTGGGCGGCCGAGCGCGCCGACGGGAAGATCATGGCCACCGGGGAGATGTTCCAGGCGGCGCCCTACGGGTTCGCCGTACCGAAGGATTCCGAGCTCACCGAGGCGCTCGCTGCCGCCATGCAGCATCTCATCGACACCGGCACCTACGCAGAGGTGCTGGGCCAATGGAATATCGATGAGGGCCTGATCGACCAGGCACTCATCAATGAAGAGCCCTACTCATCCGCCGACCGCACCCCTGCAACCAGGGAGAGTTCATCATGACCCCGACCGACACTGCACGCCCGTCTGCTGCGCCCATCCAAGCCAAGCCGCTGCGCCACCCCGGACGGTGGATCGCTGCCGCCGTGGTGTTGGCACTGGCCGCCTGGTTCATCATCGGTGCGCTGAACAACGATAACTACGGCTGGGATGTGTACCGGCAGTACCTGCTGGACACCCGCATCGCCACTGCTGCGCTACACACCCTGGCGCTGACGGTGCTGTCGATGGTGATCGGCGTGGTGCTCGGGGTGGTGCTGGCCGTGATGCGCATGTCACCGAACCCGGTATTGCGCGCTGTCGCCTGGGTGTACCTCTGGGTATTCCGCGGCACTCCCGTCTACGTGCAGCTGGTGTTCTGGGGGCTGATGGGCTCGCTGTACCAATCGCTGAACCTTGGCTTCACCGAAATCGACCTGCAGGCGCTGCTGAGCAATATGTTCTTCCTCGCCGTCATCGGGCTGGCCCTGAACGAGGCCGCGTACATGGCAGAAATCGTGCGCTCCGGTATTCAGGCGGTGCCTACCGGGCAGATGGAAGCCTCCAAAGCGCTCGGCATGAGTTGGTCGCTGACGATGCGCCGCACCGTGCTACCGCAGGCGATGAAGATCATCATCCCGCCCACCGGCAATGAGGTCATCTCGATGCTGAAGACCACCTCGCTCGTCGTCGCCGTGCCTTACTCCTTGGAGCTCTACGGACGCTCCATGGACATCGCCAATGCGCTGTTCGACCCGGTCCCCATGCTGCTGGTGGCTGCCACCTGGTACCTCGCCGTCACCTCGGTGCTCATGATCGGTCAGCACTACCTGGAGAAGCACTACGACCGCGGCGTCACCCGCGAACTCACCGGCCGCCAGCTGGCGGCGCTGGCCGACGCCGAGGGGTCGATCCCGGCGAATATGACCGTGGCGGATAACCAGCCCTACCGAAAGGGGAACTGAGATGACGAACCTGATGGTAGACGCCCGTGACCTGCACAAGAGCTACGGTGCGGTTCCCGTGCTGAAGGGGATTGACCTGCAGATCGCCCCTGGCACCGTGACCTGTCTGATCGGGCCCTCTGGATCTGGCAAGTCCACCCTGCTGCGCTGCGTGAACCACCTGGAGAAGATCACCGCCGGACGGCTCTACGTCGACGGCGATCTGATCGGATACCGGGAGCGCAACGGCGTGTTGTACGAAATTTCCGAGAAGGAAGCCGCCCGGCAGCGCGCGGGGATCGGCATGGTGTTCCAACAGTTCAACCTGTTCCCGCACCGCACGGTGCTGGAGAACATCATCGAGGCCCCGATCCACGTGGCTGGCATCACTCCGCGCGAGGCCAAGGCCCGCGCCCATCGGCTGCTCGAGCAGGTCGGTCTGGCCGACAAAGCCGGCTCTTACCCGAACCAGCTCTCCGGCGGGCAGCAGCAGCGGGTGGCCATCGCCCGGGCCGTGGCGATGGAACCGAAACTGATGCTCTTCGACGAGCCCACGTCCGCTCTGGATCCGGAGCTGGTGGGCGAGGTGCTGCGCGTGATGAAGCAGCTGGCCGAAGATGGGATGACCATGCTGGTGGTCACCCACGAAATGGGCTTCGCACGAGAGGTTGCCGATACGGTGGTGTTCATGGACGGCGGCGTCGTCGTGGAATCCGGTGAACCCACCACGGTGATAGAGAACCCGCAACACCCGCGCACCCAGGAGTTCCTCTCCTCGCTACTGTAGCTGCCACGATAGAGCACCTGAACCATTCTCGAAGGAGCACCCCGTGACGACCGCTCGCATTCGGAAGGCCACCCGCGATGACATTCCTGCCGCGCAAGAACTGAAGCTCGCCTGCTGGCGTGAGGTCTACGCGGACCTACGCGACGAGGAGTTTTTCCGCCGCGCCGAGGCCCGCCTTGATGAGGATATTGCCTGGTGGCAGCGCGGCGTTGACGCCGGTGCTGAGTTCCACGTGGCCGAACTGGAGGGCACCTTCGGCCCCCAGATCATCGGCATCGCTGGTGCCACCCCGACTCTGCCCGAGGACGCCGACGCTGGCGTGGGCATCGAGATGGGGATGCTCTACGTGCTGCGGAAACACGATGCACCCGCGGCGCCCGGGGCTGGGGCTCCGGGGCTGCGCGCGCTGCTCTTGGAAACGGTGTTGCAGGGCCGTGAGGCGCTGGTGTGGGTGATCGAACAGGACCAGTCAACCCTGGACTTCTACCGCGACCATGGTTTCACCCCAGACGGCGCGCGAGAGTCGCTTGACGGCGAGTGGGCAGGGTTGAGCGAGATTCGGCTGGTCCGCCGCCCCTAGTGTCGGCACGGGTTCGCTCCGTAGTCTGAAGGTGACGAAGAATCGACCCACTGAAAGGGGAACCATGCGTGCCCTGCTGATTCCGGAGAAGGGTGCCGCACCCGTGCTCTCCGACGACCTCGACGACCAGACCATCCTCGGCGCGGAGGCCCCCGGTGCCGCCGATACCGATGCGGTGATCGACGTCGACTGGTCCTCCCTGAATTTCAAGGACGGCATGGCGTTGTCCGGCCGTGGCATCGTGCGCAGCTGGCCTCTGGTCCCCGGCATCGACGCGGTGGGTACCGTGCGTGATCCGGGCGCTACCGGGCTTTCCGTCGGCGACACCGTGGTGCTTAACGGTGCCGGTGCCGGCGAGTCCCGTCACGGTGGCTACGCCGAGGCAACCCGGGTGCCCGCGGAAGCAGCCGTGCGGGTGCCGGAGGCGTTCACCGCAAAACACGCCGCGGCGATCGGCACCGCTGGATTCACCGCCATGCTGTGTGTGCTGGCCCTTGAGGACGCCGGGATGGTGCCCGAACACGGTCCGATCCTGGTCACCGGTGCAGCCGGTGGTGTGGGTTCTGTGGCGGTGTCTCTGTTAGCCGGACGCGGATTCCAGGTGACCGCCTCCACTGGACGGGTGGATTCTGAAGGGGAATTCCTGCGCTCCCTCGGCGCCACCGAGATCATCCACCGCGACGAACTCTCGGACACCTCGCCTACCGAGAAACCGTTGCAGTCCCAACGCTGGGCCGGTGCTGTGGATTCCGTGGGCTCGACCACGCTGGGCAATGCCCTGGCCCAGACCCGCTACGGCGGAGCAGTGGCCTGCTGTGGGCTGGCGGCCGGACCGGATTTGCCCACCACGGTGCTGCCGTTCATCCTGCGCGGGGTACGGTTGCTGGGTGCCAACTCGGTGGACGCACCCCTGGCGTTACGCCAGCGGGCCTGGGACCGCCTGGCCGAGGAACTCGACGTCGCCGTACTGGATTCGCTCACGGAGACGATCGGACTGAGCGAGGTTATCGACGCCTCAGAACGCATTCTTGCCGGGGGAGTGCGCGGTCGTACCGTGGTGGACGTGAGTCGCTGAGTCCGCCCCGGGCGCTGGGATAGGGTGGAGCCATGCCAGAATTTGCAGGACGATCGGTCTCAGAGCTATCGACCAGCACCCAGAATTATCTGAAATCCATCTGGACGCTGTGCGAGTGGTCGGATGAGCCGGTCACCCCGTCCCTGATTGCCGGGCGGGCCGGCGTCACCCTGTCTTCGGCGTCGGATGCGATGCGCAAGCTCGCCGAGCAGGGCCTGGTCGAATACGAACGCTACGGGCAGCTGCGTCTGACCCCGGCCGGGGACCTGCTGGCGCTGGCCATGGTGCGGCGCCACCGCCTGATCGAGACGTTCCTCGTGACCGTGCTGGGCTACCAGTGGGATGAGGTGCACGACGAGGCCGAGAGCTTAGAACATGCCGTCTCCGACCTGATGATCGAGCGTATCGACGAGCACTTGGGACATCCCAGCCGCGACCCGCATGGTGATCCGATCCCGGCCGCCGACGGCAGCATTGACCACGTGGTCGCCGAGGTGCTCACCGACCTGCCGTTGGGTCAGCGCGCCCGGATTGAGCGGATCTCAGACGATGACCCGGAGCTGCTGCAGTTTTTCGCCGCCCAGGGAGTCCAGATCGGCGCAGTCGTTGAGGCACGCGAGGCTCAACCGTTCTCCGGGTCCCGCCAGATTCTGCTCGTCGACTCCGGGGTGACCCTCCCATTGGGACAGGCCGCCACCGACTCGGTCTGGACGGTGCCGGTCTAACTCTGGACTGCACCACCCCCGTGGTGAACTGGCTCGGGGGCACTCTCCCTACATGTCGTCGTCCACGTCGAGATCTATTCTGGATGGCAGGTGCTCACTGACCAGCGGTCCTCACTTCTCAAAGAGGCGCTTCAGAACCGCTTCGAGCTCGTCGTCGACATAGCGCTGGTCGCTGAAGGCGATGTCGTTGCAGGCCACGGCCCACTCTCGCAGAACCTCAACCAGCGAGTGAGGGAGGTAAATTTCCGCATTTTCCTCCCGAAGCGGGCCTCAGTGCAGGGTGTACAGTTCGGCGTTGGGCGTGAGGGGGATTCGCGACACATTGGGGCCGAAGCGAAGGCTGTAGGTCATGGGGTGTGGACCTCTGAACGCTGGACTGCCTGATCAGCAGAGTCTCGGATCAGCTGGTGTCCGGCCTGGCGCCGTCGTTGAGCTCCGAGGAGGTGCCTCACAAGTAGCACCGCCGTGAACATGAGCCCCAGAAAGACTGCAATACCGGCACTGGTGGCGGCATTGAGCACGTAGGCGAGCCAGAATCCGAGGAAAGAACCGCCCGCGGCGAAGCTGAGCGTCAAGGCGATCATCGTGGACATCCGGTGCGCCAGCAGCGCGGCGGTAGCCGCGGGCACCACGATCAGGGCGAGCACCAGAATCGCTCCTACCGCGTAGAAGGCAGCGGTCACGGTCAGTGCCACCAGGAACATCAGGGTCGTGTTCAGTGCCACGGTGCGCAGCCCGAGGCTGGCGGCGTAGGACTGGTTGAACGTCGTCAGTTTCAGCGCCGGATAGCACAGCGCGATAAAGGCGACGTTCAGTGCCAGCACGCCCAACATCACATACAGATGCGTGGGCCCAAGCACGGTGCCGCCGATCACCAGCTGATCGAAGGCGGCCAGGTTCAGGTCTCCCACCAACACGGTGTGAGTGTCCAAGTGCAGGTTCGAGAAATGCGTCGAAACCATCAGGATGCCGATCGAGAAGAGCGCAGGGAAGATCAGCCCCTGTGGAGCATCACCGGCCACCAGCCCGGTGCGCTCAAGGAGTTCGGAACCCAGCACCACGATCAACCCCGACAGGGCCGCCGCCAGCAACAACCAGGGCGAGCTCAGGTCCTGGGTGAACCAGTAGCCGACAACGATACCGGGGAACACTGCGTGGCCGATCGCATCCACCAGCATCGAATTCCGCCGCAGCACCACGAAGGCCCCGGGCAACGCACAGGCGAGCGCTGTGCCAACCGCCAACAGGATCACGCCGATCAGGAAGCTCATGCGCGCACCTGCTCACGGTTCTCGGCCAGCAGCTCGGCGCGCAGTCGCCGCCGCGTGCGTACCCGACGCATCGCGGCAGCCACCACACTGCGTTGCGGGGAGCAGACCAGGGAGACGACGAAGACGGCGAACAGCACCAGCACGATCACCGGTCCGGTGGGCACATCGCCGATCGCGATGGAGAGATAAGCACCCAGGCTGGATCCCAGCCCGCCGAAGATCCCGGACAGCACCACCATCGGCCCCAGTTTCCGGGTCCACTGGCGAGCGGCCGCTGGGGGAGTGACCACGAACGCGACCATCAGCACCAGGCCCACCGCCTTGACGCCGATCACGGTGGCCACCACCACGGAGGTGAACATCACCGCGTCGATGACCTTCCCGCGGAATCCGAGCACCTCGGCGTGGTGGGGATCGAAGCTACGTAGCGCGAATTCCTTCCAGCACAGCGCCAGAGTGACCAGCGCGATACCGCCCACCACCCAGGAGGTGGTCAGATCGGCTCGGGTCATGACCGAGGCGTTGCCGAACAGATAGTCCTGGATACCGCCGATACCCTCCAGACCCGAATTGGAGATGACGCGCATCATCAGCATTCCCGCACCGAAGAATAGAGTCAGGGAGATCGCCATCGCGGTGTCCACCCGGATCGGGGAGATCGCAGTGATCAGGTGCGCGAACCCGACGGCGGCCGCACCCACCACCATGGCGCCCATCACCAGTAGCCCCATATTTCGTCCATCGACGCCGAGCACCAACACGGCGGCGAGGAAGGCAACCAGGGTTCCGGGAAACGCCGCGTGCGAGATGACATCCGACATCAGCGACTGTTTGCGCAGGTACGCGAACGCGCCGAGGCATCCGGCGACGACGCCAATGACCGCGGTTCCGAGGAACACCACGCGGTAGGTGTGATCGGACCAGAAATCGAGCACACTCATCCGGTGGCTCCAGGGAGCTGAACGGCAGGGTCATATGTGGCGCGGATCGATTCAGGAGAGAACGCGATATCTACGGGACCGGAGGCCACCACCGAGCGATTCAGCAGGGTGACCTGATCGCAGTATTCCGGCACGGTAGCTAGATCATGGTGGACCATCACCACGGTCTTGCCCTGGTCTCGCAGAGTATGCAGCACATCGACAATGGCCTGCTGGCTGCGCGCATCCACCCCCTGGAACGGCTCGTCCATGAAGAACAAGTCCGGATTCTGGGCCAGCGTCCGGGCCAGGAACACCCGCTGACGCTGTCCGCCGGAGAGCTGGCCGATCTGACGGTCCGCCAGGTTCGTGATCCCGGTCTGCTCCAGGGCGGAGTGCGCCGCCTCGCGCTGGGTGCGTCCGGGGCGGCGGAACCAGCCCAGCTGACCGTAGGTGCCCATCAGCACGACGTCGAACACGGTGGTGGGGAAATCCCAATCCACCGACGTCGACTGCGGCATGTAGCCCACTCGGGAGCGCACCCGGTTCAGGGGTTCGCCGAAAAATCGCACCGAACCGGTCAGCGGCCGGACGAGTCCCAGCATGGCGGAGATCAGGGTGGATTTGCCCGCGCCGTTGGGGCCGACCACTCCCATCACCACGCCGGCGGGAATGTCGAGATCAACGGCCCGCACCACCGCCTCATCGCGGTAGGCGACGCTCAGGTGGCGGGTGCTGCAGGCGATGTCGCCGTTGCTACTGTGCTTAGTCGGCACTGTGCTCGTCTCCCAATGCGTTCACGATGGCCTCGGTGTTGTGACGGAACACCTTCAGATAGGTGTTGACATTGTCCCCCGCGCCGAGGGAATCTGCGAACAGCTCCTCCTCCGAGACGGCCACGTCCCACCCCCGAGACTGCACCGCCTCACGCAGGGAGGTGATGGCCTGCGGGCTGGCCTGGTTGTCGTAGAAGATGACCGGCACCTCGTGCTCGGCGATCAGATCGGCCAGCTCCGAGAGCTCCCCGGCGCTGAGCGCGGCATCGGAGGAGATGAAATCGGTGGCGTGCACCTCGAGGTCGTAGGTGTCGCCGTAGTAGTTGAACGCGTCGTGGCCGGTCACCAGAATCCGCGGCGCCGGGATCGAGGCGGTGGCGTCTGCCGCTTCGTCTGCGGCCGCCTGAATCTCGGAGAGATATCCCTCGGCGCGCTGCTGGTAGTCGTCCGCGCGCTCCGGGTCGTGCTCGCTGAAGGTCTCGGCGATCACTTCCACTGCTTGCGACCACGCTTCGGGGCTGTTCCAGATGTGCGGGTCGCGCATCGGCTCGCCCTCCTCGTCGGCATCCGGCCACGGCAGCAGCAATTCCGCGTCGATCTGCTCGCCGACGGCGACCTGAGCATCACCCAGGCTGCGCAGCTGGCCCTCCATCTGGGCTTCGAGGTGCAGCCCGTTCCAGAGCACCAGATCCGCGTTCTGAAGGGTTTGGATGTCCTGGGTGGAGGGCTGGTAGGTGTGCGGATCGCCGCCGGGGCCGACCATGGTAGTGACTTCGGCGTCCGGGGCGATCACGGATACCGCATCCGCCAGATACCCGGTGGTGGCGTAGACGTTCAGCGCGCCCTTTCCCGCAGCATCGTCTGCGCCTCCAGACCCGCCGGGGGAGGCCTCCGAGGAGCAGGCGGTGAGCACCAGTGCTGCACCCGCACCAAGGGCCAGCAGGCCGCGGAGTCGACGATGTCGATCAGTCAGCCGAGCCGAAAATCGAGAAGAACGGGATGAGTGGGGCGAGTGAGAACGTCCCAAGACATAACGCATGAGATCAGTGTAGGCATAACTTAAGATACGGCAACCCGTATCTTAAGTTGCTGTTGTCATAGTTGCGTTCAGTGCATCACTGTTGTTTCTGCTGCAAAGGCAGTACGCTGTGAAGAGCATCACGAACCGTGAGGAGATCTCTATGAGCACCGTCGACCTTCGTTACCTGGACGCCCACCAGTACGGGCAGTGGTTGCAGCAGCCCGGGGCTACCGTGATCGTGCCGGTGGGAGCTTTCGAGCAGCACGGGCCGCACCTGCCGATGGCTTCCGACGAAATTCTGTCCGGCCACATGGCCCGCGGCGTGGCCGAGCGCACGGGTGCCAAGGTCGCCGCCCCCATAAACTACGGCTACAAGTCCCAGCAGAAATCCGGCGGGGGAGACCATCTGCCCGGCACGATCTCGCTGGATGCCGCCACTCTGATCGGCATCACCCGCAGCATCGTGAGCTCCTATCTGCGCCAGGGGGTCACCCGACTGGTGCTGCTCAATGGGCACTATGAGAATTACCAGTTCCTCTACGAGGGTATTGATCTGGCCCTGCGCGAGGGAGGATTCACGACGTCGAAGGCCGGCGCGCCCGCGGTCCTATTGCTCTCCTATTGGGACTATGTCACCGAGCAGACGCTGGCCGAGGTGTACCCCGACGGTTTCCCGGGCTGGGATATTGAGCACGGCGGGGTGCTGGAGACCGCGCTGATGCTGCACCTGCAGCCCGAACTGGTGGACCTGGAGCGGGCGGTGGATCACCCGGCCGCCGAGCTGCCGCGCTTCGACCGGTTGCCCGTGGTGGCCGAGCGTACCCCCGTTTCCGGGTGTCTCTCCGCGCCCACCGGTGCCACCGCAGACAAGGGTCGACTGCTGTACGAGCAGGTGACGATGTCGATCGCCGCCGATCTGGAAGAAGAGCTCGGTTCTTCCCCAGCGTGAATCGACCTCGCAGATATGGAACAATAGGCGGGTGCCGTCGGAGGCGACGGCACGGTCCGCCCTGGTGTAACGGCAGCACGCCAGCCTTTGGAGCTGTGCAGTATAGGTTCGAATCCTATGGGCGGAACGTCATGCAGTACCGGATCAAGGAAGTGACCGTCTGTGACCGAGTCCGTATACCCCACGGAGACCTCTGCCCCCTCGGCAGTCATCGTTCTGGCCGCTGGCCAGGGCACCCGGATGAAATCCACCACCCCTAAAGTGATGCATCCTATTGGGGGTCGGTCCCTGGTTGGACACGCACTGGCCGCAGCGCAGACCTTGAACCCTCAGCACCTGGTGGCCGTGGTGCGCCACGAGCGCGACCGGGTGGCCGCCCATCTGATCGAACTGGTTCCGGACCTGGTTATTGCCGACCAAGATGACATCCCGGGCACCGGCCGCGCCGTCGAGCAGGGGCTGGATGCGCTTCCCGAGGACCTGGATGGCACCGTCGTCGTCACCTATGGTGATGTTCCGTTGCTCACGTCCGAGACGCTCACCGAGCTGGTCTCCACGCACCAGCGTGACGCCAACGCGGTCACCGTGCTCACCGCCTCGTTGCCCGACCCCACCGGCTACGGTCGCATTGTGCGCGACGACGCTGGGTTGGTGGAACGGATCGTGGAGCATAAGGACGCGCTGAAGATTCAGCAGGATACCGGCGATGCTTCCGTGCTGGCGCTGACCGAGGTGAACTCCGGTATCTATGCGTTTGACGCTCGCGTGCTGCGCCGCACCCTGGCACAGGTGTCCACCGACAACGTTCAGGGCGAGAAGTACCTCACTGACGTGCTCGGCCTGGCCCGCGCCGAAGGCGGCCGGGTTGCGTCCCTGATGACGGCCGACCAGTGGGAGGTTGAGGGCGCGAACGATCGCCGCCAGCTGGCCGAACTGGGTCGCGAACTGAATAACCGCCTCACCGATCACTGGATGCGCGCCGGGGTGACCATCATCGACCCGGCCTCCACCTGGATCGACGTCCAGGTCAGCCTGAGCCCCGACGTCGTGCTCAAGCCCGGCACCCAGCTACACGGTGCCACCACCGTGGGCGTGGGCTCCGTGATCGGCCCTGACACCACCCTCACCGATGTGACCGTCGGTGCCGGCGCCACCGTCAAGCGCACCGACGCCACCGATGCGGTCATTGGTGACGACACCACTGTCGGCCCTTTCACTTATCTGCGCCCGGGCACCGTACTGGGCGAGGAAGGCAAGATCGGCGCGTTCTACGAGACCAAGAAGGTCACCATCGGGCGCGGTTCCAAGCTCTCGCACCTCGGCTACGCCGGCGACGCCGAAATCGGGGAGTACACCAACATTGGCTGCGGCAACATCACCGCTAACTACGATGGCGTGAACAAGCACCGCACCGTGATCGGATCCCATGTGCGCACCGGCTCCAACACGGTGTTCACCGCACCCGTAGAAATCGGCGACGGCGCCTACACCGGCGCTGGAGCCGTGGTCCGCAAGAACGTTCCGGCCGGGGCACTGGCCTTGACCGTTGCCCAGCAGCGCAACATGGAAAACTGGGTGCGCGAAAACCGCCCCGGTACCGCCGCTGCTGAGGCTGCCGGCCCTGCCGCTCCCGCCTCCTGATCTCAACCGCCGCACCGAATCACCGTCACTGAGGAGAACCCGATGAGCGAACTCAGCCATCACGTCAACAAGAAGCTGGTCGTCGCCTCCGGACGTGCGCACCCCGAGTTGGCGGAGGAGATCGCCGAGGCGCTGGGCACCGAGCTACTGCCGCTGAGCGCCTACGACTTCGCCAACGGTGAGATCTACGTGCGCCCCGGGGAATCCGTGCGCGGCAAGGACGTCTTTATCCTGCAGTCGCACCCGGCCCCGCTGAACAACTGGCTGATGGAGCAGTTGCTGCTCATCGACGCCGCCAAGCGTGCCTCCGCTCGCCGGATTACCGTGGTGTCCCCGTTCTACCCTTACGCCCGCCAGGATAAGAAAGGTCGCGGCCGCGAGCCGATCTCTGCCCGCATGGTGGCCGATCTGTACAAGGCCACCGGTGCTGACCGCGTGATGAGCGTGGACCTGCACACCGCCCAGATTCAGGGCTTCTTCGACGGACCGGTGGACCACCTCTTCGCCATTCCGCTGCTGGCCGACTACATCCGCGGTCGGGTGGGCAACTCCGACGTCACCGTGGTCTCCCCGGACACCGGGCGCGTGCGCGTGGCCGAGCAGTGGGCGGACCGTCTCGGTGGCGTGCCACTGGCGTTCGTGCACAAGTCGCGTGACCTGACCGTTCCGAACCAGGCCGAGTCCAAGACCGTCGTCGGTCAGGTCGAAGGCCGCACCTGCGTGCTCATCGACGACATGATCGACACCGGCGGCACGATTGCCGGAGCCGTGCGCGTGCTCAAGGAAGCCGGCGCCAAGGACGTCATCATCGCCGCGACTCACGCGGTGTTCTCCGACCCGGCCGCCCAGCGCCTGGCCGAATGCGGGGCCCGCGAGGTCGTCGTCACCAACACCCTGCCGATCCCGGCCGGCAAGCGTTTCAATAACCTCACCGTACTGTCGATCGCCCCGCTGATCGCCCGTGCCATCAAGGAGGTCTTCGAGGACGGCTCCGTGACGAGTCTCTTCGACGGCAACGCCTGAGCGGAAGTGCTAAAATAGTCGCTGTTGCCCAGGCGAGGGAGCGTCACGCTCCGTGATCGACGAGGCTGCCAGCGAAACGCCTCGCGGATCCTGGCCTGTCCTGACTTTCCTGCCTGGAACCAAAACCACAGGAGGACAACTATGAGCGACCGCATCAAACTGCAGGTGGAGACCCGCGACGACTTCGGTAAGGGTGCATCCCGCCGCGCCCGTCGCGAAGGCAAGATTCCCGCCGTGATCTACGGCCACGGCACCGAGCCGAAGCACATCCTGATGCCCGGCCAGGAAACCTTCCTCGCCGTGCGTAACCCCAACGCCCTGCTGACCCTGGTCAATGGCGGCGAAGAGACGATGGCCCTGCCGAAGGACGTCCAGCGTGATCCGCTGAAGGACACCATCGACCACATCGACCTGCTCATCGTGCGCAAGGGCGAGAAGGTCACCGTCGACGTCTACGTTGAGGTCGAAGGCGAGGTCGCGCCGGGCGCGATTCACAACCTCGAGGAAGTCACCGTGCCGGTCGAAGCCGATGCACTGAAGCTGCCTGAGCGCGTCACCGTCTCCGTCGAGGGTCGCGAACCCGGCGAGCACCTGCACACCACCGACGTCGTTGTCGACGGCGAAGGCGAGGTGCTCCTGGAAGAGGATCACGTCATCGTCACCGTCAACGAGGTTGTCGAGCAGGATCTTGGCGAAGAGACCGAGGACGCCGACGCCGCTGAAGGCGAAGAGGTTGCCGAGGGCAAGGCTGCTGAAGGCGAAGAGTCCGGCGAGTCGGCCGAGTCCGACAGCGAGTGATCTGCGGCTAGCCAACAGTGAACACCACCGCAGAGTCCAACCCCACCACCGGCCCCTGGCTGGTGGTGGGGTTGGGCAACCCCGGTGATCAATACGCGGGAACCCGGCACAATATCGGCCACATGGTGGTTGACGAGCTCGCCTCCCGTCGCGGGGAGCGCTGGAGCCGCCACAAGGCCGGCGCCGCCATCGTCGAAACGCGGCTGCGCCCCGGGACCCCCAAAATCATCCTGGCCAAACCCGCCAGCTACATGAACCTCTCCGGGAAACCGGTCAGCGCGCTGGTGCGCTTCTTCTCCCTGACCCCGGAGCATCTCATCGTCGTCCACGACGAACTCGACATCGACTTCGACACCATCCGCCTGAAACGCGGCGGTGGTGAAGGAGGGCATAACGGGCTGAAATCCATCAGCCAATCCCTGGGTACCCGAGACTATGTGCGTGTGCGCGCCGGCATCGGCCGCCCTCCGGGACGCATGGATGTGGCCGACTATGTATTGCGGCCTTTCGGCACGACCGAGCGCAAGGAACTTCCGCTGCACCTGGACCGCTGCGCTGACGCCGTCGAATCCCTCATCGAAGACGGTATGGCAGCGGCCCAGAACCGCTTCCACTGATCAGCGGGACTGGATCCACGCTTTGACTTCGCGGGCCTGACGATTCACCACGCGGCCTACCTGAGGCTCCGCGAACTGGGCGATCTTTGCCCCCGCGAACGGAATGCCGCAGGTCACCGAACCAGAGACGGTGATGCGGGTGCCTTTCTCCGTGGGCTCCAGCACCTGGGTGACATCCGCGGTGACCTTGCCGGCCGGAACGGTGACGGTCATGCTCGCGGTACGGGCGCCCTCAGCCGACGCCGTCGACCACTGATCCTGTTGCTGCACTGAAATCTGGCCCTTGACGAACCGCTTCGCCATCTCCGGCAGCTTGGCCGCAGGAACGGTGCGGGTCATCGACACGAGGGTGGCGCCGTCGCCGCCCTGGGTGGCCGAAAACTCCGTCAGCTCGCCGCCGAGCGTCTCGGAGACCGAGCGGTTGAACGCCTCGTCGGTGAGGACGGCGAAAACCTCTTCCACGGGGAAGGGTAGCTCGGTGGATTCAGTGAAAGCCATGGCAAGGGCTCCTGTTCTCGCGGGGACGGGTGCGCGCCCCCGCGCCGTGCGGTGGGTTACTCGGAAAGAGTCTACGGGACGCGACATCGAATCCGGTTCTGCCAGGCGGCGCAGAGTCGATATGCTGGAGGCCGCGTCATCGTGAAGGCAAAGGAATCTGTGTGAGCTCAGCCCCATCACCCCTGGCACCCCTGTTGTCCCTGTTGAGTCGGGATACGGCGGTGTCGGCCGCCCGGGCGGGCGCCGGGCGGTCCGATCGTACCGCTGATCTGGCGCTGGCGTTGCCCGATGGGGCTCGCCCCGCCGTCGCTGCCCTGCTCGCTGATGCGCTGGAGAGTGCTGCCGGGGAACATCCGGTGGTCCTACTCATCACCGCCACCGCACGCGAAGCCGAGGACCTCACCACCACGCTGGGCGCGTGGATGGACCCCTCGGCGGTCGCGCATTTCCCGTCCTGGGAGACCCTACCCCACGAACGGCTGTCCCCACGCTCGGATACGGTGGGTCACCGACTGGCCGTGCTACGACGTCTGGCGCACCCCGAGGCCGACGGCCAGCCCCCGTTGCGGGTGATCACCGCCCCGGTGCGCTCGGTGCTGCAGCCGCTGGTGACCGGACTGGGGGACCTGCAGCCGGTGAGCGTGGCCGTGGGGGAAGAACACGACTTCGATGACATCGTCGCCCGGCTTTCCGATGCTGCGTACTCTCGCGTGGACATGGTGTCCCGCCGCGGAGAGTTCGCCGTGCGCGGTGGGCTGTTGGATGTCTTTCCGCCCACCGAGCCGCACCCGCTGCGCATCGAGTTCTTCGGCGATGAGATTGAGCAGATGCGGTACTTCTCGGTGGCCGATCAGCGCTCGCTCACCGACACCTCCGACGACGGGTCCGCCACCCCCACCCGACTGTTCGCCCCGCCGTGCCGGGAGCTGCTGCTGACGCCTGCGGTGCGGGACAAAGCGCGTGCGCTGCAGGCGCAGATGCCCGGATCCGTGGACATGCTGGAGCGGATGGCCGAGGGCATCGCCGTGAAGGGCATGGAATCGCTGGCTCCGCTGGTGGCCGAGATGGTGCCGTTGTTGGACCTGTTGCCGGCGGGCTCGCTCAGCGTCGTCGTCGAACCCGAGAGAGTGCGGCATCGTGCTGATGATCTGCTGCGCACCAACGAAGAATTTTTGGAGGCGGCCTGGGCCTCGGCAGCCGGTGGTGGGTCCGTGCCGATCGACCACCAGCAGCAGGCCGGCGGTTTCGCCAGCCTGGCGGAGGCGCGCGCCCTGGCGCATCTGCGGGATCAGGGTTGGTGGCAGCTGAGCTCCCTGGAGACCGATGCGGAGCTGTTGCCCGAAGTCGACTCGCTGACCACCGGCTTCCGGGCCCCGATACAGTTCACCGGCGACGTGCAGCCGATGATCGACCTGGTGCGTCAGCGCATGGAACAGCAGTGGTGCGTGGTGGTGGCCACCGACGGCACCGGATCCGCCCGGCGCATCGCGGAGATGATGCTCGAGGCCGGGATCACCGCCTCGCTGGTGGACCGGCTGGAGACGGGCTCAGGACTGCCGGCCTCTCAGGTGCTGCTGATCACGGCCGTCACCGGACGCGGCTTCACCTATCCCGACGGGCGCTTCGGCGTGGTCACCGAGCAGGACCTGTTCGGCCGCAACCACGTCAGCGCCGAGCGCGGGGCCAAGCGCTCCCTCGCTCGGAAGCGGCGCAATGCTGTTGATCCGCTGGCTCTGCAAGAAGGCGACTATGTGGTGCATGCCCAGCACGGCATCGCCCGATTTGTGGAGCTGCAGCGCCGAAAGGTAGCCGGCTCGGTGTCGGCCGGCGGGGAAGGCTACCGCGAGTACCTGGTGCTCGAATACGCCGCCTCGAAACGCGGTGGGCCGAAAGACCGCCTGTTCGTGCCCACAGATCAGCTTGACCAGGTCTCCCAGTACGTGGGGGGAGAGGCGCCGAGCCTGTCGAAAATGGGTGGTTCGGACTGGGCCGCCACGAAATCCAAGGCGCGCAAGGCCACCCGCCAGATCGCCGGGGAGCTCATTCAGCTGTATTCCGCGCGGATGGCGTCCCGCGGGCATGCCTTCGGCACTGACACCCCGTGGCAATCCGAGCTGGAGGAGTCCTTCCCGTTCATCGAGACCCCGGACCAGCTGACCACGGTGAATGAGGTCAAGAAGGACATGGAGTCCGAGGTGCCGATGGACCGGTTGGTGTCCGGCGACGTCGGCTTCGGCAAGACCGAAGTGGCGGTTCGTGCTGCCTTTAAAGCAGTGCAGGACGGCAAACAGGTGGCGGTGTTGGTGCCGACGACGCTGCTGGCCCGCCAGCACACCAGCACCTTCACCGAGCGCTTCGCCGGATTCCCGGTGCGGGTCAAGACCCTCTCGCGGTTCCAGAACGCCAAGGAGTCCCGCGAGATCCTGCAGGGCCTGGCCGACGGCACAGTCGACGTCGTGATCGGCACCCACCGTCTGCTCTCCTCGGAGATCGAATTCAAAGATCTCGGTCTCGTCGTCGTCGATGAGGAACAGCGTTTCGGCGTCGAACATAAAGAGGCGCTGAAGAAGATGCGCACCAATGTGGATGTGCTGGCGATGTCGGCCACCCCGATTCCGCGCACCCTGGAGATGTCGCTGACCGGGATTCGTGAGACCTCCACCCTGGCCACCCCACCGGAGGAACGGCACCCGGTGCTGACCTATGTGGGCGGGTACACCGATCAGCAGGTGACCGCCGCGGTGCGTCGTGAGCTGATGCGCGAGGGCCAGGTGTTCTACGTGCACAACCGGGTGTCGTCGATCGATTCGGTGGCCGCGCGCATTCGCGAGCTGGTGCCCGAGGCCCGGGTCGAGGTGGCGCACGGCAAGATGTCGGAGTCGCGGCTGGAGCAGATCATGGTGGATTTCTGGGAGAAGCGCTTTGACGTGCTGGTCTCCACCACCATCATTGAAACCGGGCTGGACATCGCCAACGCGAACACCCTGATCATCGAGAACGCGAACAACTACGGCCTCTCCCAGCTGCATCAGCTGCGTGGACGCGTGGGACGTGGCCGCGACCGGGCGTACGCCTACTTCCTGTACAACCCGGAGCGGCCGTTGGGGGAGACCGCGCTGGAACGGCTGAAAGCGGTGGCCGAGCACAACGAGCTGGGGTCCGGGATGCAGCTGGCCATGAAGGATCTGGAGATCCGCGGGGCGGGCAACCTGCTGGGCGGAGAGCAATCCGGGCACATTGCCGGGGTGGGTTTCGATCTGTACCTACGCATGGTGGGTGAGGCCGTGGCCGACTTCAAGGGCGAAGAGGAGACCGGGGCCGCCGAGGTGAAGGTGGAGCTGCCGGTGAACGCGCATCTGCCGCACGACTTCGTGCCGGGGGAGCGGTTGCGTCTGGAAGCCTACCGGAACCTGGCCCAGGCCAAGGACGACGCCGAAGTGGATGCCGTGGTGGAGGAGTGGACCGACCGGTACGGAGAGCTGCCCGAACCCGCCCAGCACCTGGTGGCCGTGGCCCGCTTCCGCAACCAGGCACGCGCGCTCGGGGTGCACGAAGTGATGCTGCTGGGAAAGAACGTGAAGTTCGGTCCGGCAGAACTGCCGGAATCGCGCGAGATGCGCCTGGCCCGGATGTACCCGGGCGCCTCCGTGAAGCCAGCGCTGAAAGCCATCCTGGTGCCGCGGCCCAAAACTGCCGGGGTGATGGGCAAGGACCTGGTCGACGGCGAACTGCTCGCCTGGGCACAGGAACTCTTGCAACGGATTTTCGCCCCGGAGCCGGTCGCGTCGTCGTCCTGAAGGCTGCCGCTGAGAGGTTCCGCAGCCCGTTAGAGATCCCGGAGCGCGTCTAGGAGGCGTTCGGTCACGGTGTCGGGGACGTCGGGGCGGTAATCCTCCGTGGAGTTGTCGATGAACAGATGGGTGTCGACCTCGTACTCATACAGGGTTGCGGCGGCGATCCCGCTGCGTGCGGCAGTGCGACGTCAGCTGCAGGCTGGCTAGGACGTCGGCGCAGAACCTGAGGCGGCATCACCGGACGAGGAAGCGGCCGCGGCGCGACGTCGTTTCCACCATTCGGGGGCGGGTACTCCCGAGAGCAGCGGCGACAGGGGAGTGGCGTTGATGAGCAGGCCCAGCGCCCAGGAAATCAGCACGGTCAGGGCGAATCGCGAGAAGTTCTCATCCACATTGAACTGGGCCAGCTTGATGATGATGTAGCCGTGGGCCAACACGACCACGGTGCCGGTGCGCACCAACGCGTTGACCGCGGGGCGGGCCCAGCCGAGCGCCATGTTCACCCAGGTGCCGAATATCAACAGCATGCCGGTGGCCATCACGACGCCCACGATCGGGGTGATCAGGAACAGTCCGAAGCCAGAGAATTTGATGTTGTGTGAGGGGATTCCGGCGGCGACGGCGAGTCCGCCGAGAAGTACGAGCACGATACCGAGGCTGGCCAGCTGGTGCGGGCCGAGCCGGCGGGCGCCGTCGTGATGTTCCAGACGGGTCCCCGGAATCGATGCATAGCGGGCTAAGACCTCGTAGCGGAGGTACTCCCCGCACAGAATGTAGAACATGCACGGTAGGGCAAGGCCGATGCCCAACGGCAAGAGCCCCATGGGGCCGGCCGGGTAATCGTCACCGCCGGTGATCTGCGCCAGACCCAGACCGACCATCGACACGGCCCAAGCCACCCAACTGGGGTAGCGCTCCAGCCAGCGGCGCAACAGGGTGGTGAAAAACAGCACCGAAATGAACCAGAATGCCCACCACGGCGGGTCCTGCCAGGAGCCGCCGTACCAGCCGCGCGCCATGAGCTCCCAGAACTGGGCAGGATCATCGGAGTTCCAACGCCAGGCGGCGAGGCTCATCAGCACGCCCCACGCCAGGTACGGTACCGCCAGGGTGCGCCACCGTTGTCGGGCTTCAAAGGCGAACGTGCGCCCGCGGGTGAAGAAGAACCCGGAGAGGAAGAAGAACAGCGGCATGCGCCAGATCTCCAGATAGCGCCGCCACTCCAGATCGGAGGCGTAAACATGCCCCACCACCACCGCCACGATGGAGACGATTCGCAACACATCGACCCCGGTATTGCGGGCGGTGGATCCGGTCCGCGGGGAAGTCGATGGGGGCTGTGGTGTCATTCAGCGGTGAGGGATGGGGCAGGTTCAGAAAATCGTGTGAACGACCCGGGTACCTCAGTGGTGGGTGGAAGCCGGGGCGGTCTGGACGCGGTGGATGTCGTTCTTCTCGAGGGTGTCACCGCGGCCGAGCAGGTTCTTCGGAACGATAAAGGTGACCACGGCCAGGCCCAGAGCGATCAGGCCGGGTGCCCAGGCGTTGCCCCAGGCCGCGCCCAGGTCCCAGTAACCCATGGCGAACAGGGATCCGCAGAACACCAGGAACAGCACCAGGGTCACCAGGATGTTGCCCCAGAAGCCGCCTTCAGCGGAGTGGTTGATGGCCTTTCCGTCACGAATCACGGTCTACCTCGTTCCCTTCGGTGAGTGAGCGTCAGATGAGTCTGACTCGGAGTCTTCTTCCAGGATAGCAAGAGTGGAGGAAGCTCCCAGACGTGTGGCGCCGGCATCGAGCATGGCCAGGGCGGTGGCACGGTTGCGAATACCGCCGGACGCTTTCACCCCGAGGCGATCACCGACGGTGTGGCGCATCAGTGCCACGGCGTCGACGGTGGCGCCGGTGCCAACAAAACCGGTGGAAGTCTTCACGAAATGCGCGCCCGCGGCCTCGGCGGCCTGGCAGGCCAGCACGATGGCGTCGTCGTCGAGTGCGCCGGTTTCCAGAATGACCTTCACGACGACGTTTTCCCCGGCGGCCTGCACCACGGCGGAGATATCGGCCATGAGTGCGGCCTGATCACCGGCGACGGCGGAGGCGTGGTGGATGACCATGTCGATCTCGGTGGCACCGTCTGCCACGGCAGCCGAGGCTTCGGCGGCTTTGACCGCGGAGGGGGTGGATCCGAAGGGGAAACCGACAACGGCGCAGACCGGCACCGTGGAATCCTGCAGTGCGGCGGAGGCGGTCGCTACCCAGATCGGGTTCACACAGACGCTGGCCGCGGAGACCTGATCGGCTTCGACACACAGACGCAGGATGTCTTCGCGCAGGGCAGTGGGGGCGAGCAGGGTGTGGTCGATCACGGAGGCGAGGCTCGCGGAGGGCGCAGTCATGCTTCCAGCCTACCGGCGTCGTCGATCATCTCGCGCACCGCGGCGGTGAGTTTCTGGAGCCGGTGGTGGGCGTCCGGTACGGTGCCGGCCACGGCCTCCAGGTAGCACTTCAGTTTTGGCTCGGTGCCCGAGGGCCGCACCATCACCCGGGCGCCGTCGAGCTGAAACGTGAGAGCGTCGGTGTCCGGCAGGAAATCGATGACGTCGAGCACCGGGGCGCCGGCGAGCGTGGCGGGGGCGGTAGCGCGCAGTCGGGTCATCAGGGTGCCGATCTGGCTCAGATCGGTGACCCGCAGGGAGATCTGCCCGGTGGCGGTGGGGCCGACCTGGGCTTGGAGTCCGTCCAGTTCCTCGCCCAGTGTGCTGCCCCGGGCGGCGAGTGCGGCGGCGGTGTCGGCGATGAGCAGGGCCGCGGCGATACCGTCCTTGTCGCGGACCACCTCGGGCGCCACGCAGTACCCGAGCGCCTCCTCGTAGCCGTAACCCAGGGCCGGTGTGCGGGCGATCCATTTGAACCCGGTGAGGGTGCGGTGGTGTTCGACGTCGGTGCCGGCGAGTAGCCGCTCGAGCATGCTGGAGGAAACGATCGATGACGCCGCGGTGGTGTGGGTGCGCTGTAGTTCCGGCAGCAACCGATGGCCGAGCAGTAGCCCGACTTCGTCGCCAGTGAGCATCCGGTATCTGCGGTGCTCGGGAGTGCTGGTGGCGGAATCGGGGATACCGACGGCGAGTCGGTCGGCGTCGGGGTCATGGGCGATGATCAGATCGGCGCCCAGGTGCGCGGCCAGCTCGAGGGCTGCGTCCATGGCGCCGGGCTCCTCGGGGTTCGGGAAGGCCACGGTGGGGAAATCCGGGTCGGGCTGTTGTTGCTCGACGACGACGTGATGGTCGGTGAATCCGGCCCGCTGCAGGGCCTCGGCGAGCACCGCACCGCCGACCCCGTGCAGGGCGGTGGACACCAGACGCAGTCCGGCGCGGTCGGTGGTCGGCGCGTTCAAGGGCAGCGCGGTGAGGACCTCGTGGAGGTAGTCGGTGACGACGGCGTCGTCGAGCACCGTCCAGCCCGAGGCGGCCAGCTCCGGCATCGTCGCGGCGTGGCGGGCAATATGGGCCGTGATCTCGGCATCGGAGGGGGCGGTGATCTGCACGCCGCGACCGTGCTCGTCGGTCATCCGGGCGCCCAGATACACCTTGTAGCCGTTGTCCCGCGGCGGGTTGTGGCTGGCGGTGACCATGATGCCCGCGTCGGCGTCCAAGCGGCGGACCGCGGCGGCCAGCACCGGGGTGGGCAGCGGCCCCGGGAACAGCAATGCTTCGCACCCGGCGGCGGTGACGACGGCGGCCGAGTCTTCGGCAAAATCCGCCGAACCGTGGCGGGCGTCGTAGCCGATCACGATCCGTGGGGGAGTGTGCTCGCGGGCGTGCGGGGATGTGTGCGGAGGCGTGTTCAGGGCGGCGAGGAGATAATCGGCGATGCCAGCGGCCGTGCGGCGCACCACCACGCGATTCATCCGGCGCGGACCCGGGCCGAGCTCAGCGCGCAGCCCGGCGGTGCCGAAGCTCAGAGTGCCCGCGAACCGCTCGCGCAGTGCTTTGCCGTCGCCGCGGGAGATCTCGTCCTCCAGGATGCGCGCGTGCTCGGGGTTCGGGTCGATGTCCATCCAGGCACGGGCAGCGTGGATCAGTGCCGGGTCGGTCGGCGCAGCGAAATCGGGAGTCATCGGCTCAGATTCGATGGATGATCTCGGCGAGCAGAGCCGCAATGCGCGGACCCGCCTCGGTGCCGGCCTGCAGTACCTCGGTGTGGGAGAGTGGCTGATCCGACACCCCGGCGGCCAGGTTGGTGACCAGGGAGATCCCAAACACCTCCAGTCCCGCGTGCCGGGCGGCCACGGCGTCGAGCGCGGTGGACATGCCTACCAGGTCCCCGCCGATGGTCCGGGCGTAGCGCACCTCGGCCGGTGTTTCATACTGGGGGCCAGCGAACTGCACGTAGACGCCCTCGGTCAGCTCGGGGTCGACATCGCGGGCGATCTGACGGATCCGCGGCGAGTACAGGTCCGTCATGTCCACGAACTCGGGGCCGCGCAGCGGGGTGTCGCCGGTCAGGTTGACGTGGTCGCTGATCAGCACCGGGGTGCCTGGGGTGAGTACCGGGTTGATGCCGCCGCAGCCGTTCGTCAGCACCACGGTCTCGGCCCCCGCCGCAGCAGCGGTGCGCACGGTGTGCGCCACGGCGTCGACGTCGCGGGATTCGTAGTAGTGGGTGCGCGACCCGAATACCAGCGCGTGAGAGCCATCGGGCAACCGCACCGAGCGCAGGGTGGGCCGGTGGCCGGGTACCGACGGAGCGTTGAATCCAGGCAACTCGGCGGTGGGCACGGTGGCTACGGTCTCGCCGAGGCGGTCGGCGGCCTGGCCCCACCCCGATCCCAGCACGACGGCAATACGGTGGCGGTCCACGCCGGTGGAGTCGCGCACGGCTTGAGCGGCCTCGCGGGCCTGGGGGAATCCGGGGTGGTGGCCGGTCAAAAAGCGTTCATCACTCACGCACACCACCCTACTCACCGGCGGTGGGTTTTGGATTTAGGCCACCCCGCCAGGACAATGGTGACGTGAGCCCTCTCGAAAATGTTCAGCGTCCCTCTCTCACCATCGTCGGCGGCGGGCCGGGCGGCTACGAAGCTGCCCTGGTGGCGGCCAAACTCGGTGCCACCGTCACCGTGGTGGAACGCGCCGGACTCGGTGGCGCTGCGGTGCTCACCGACGTCGTGCCCTCCAAGACCCTCATCGCCACGGCCGACTCTCGCCGTCGCGTGATGAAAGCCCCCGCGCTTGGCGTCCAGCTGGACACCGAGGCCATCCAGACCGACATCCAGGCGATCGATCGGCGCCTGCTCCAGCTGGCTTCCGACCAGTCGCGGGATATTCGTACCGCCTTGGAGCGCCGCGGCGTCAAGATCATCATCGGCGAGGCGAAGCTCACGTCGGACAAGACCGTCTCCGTGACCACACCCGAGGGTACCGAAACCGTCACCTCGGACGCGATCCTGCTGGCCACCGGCGCCTCACCGCGTGAACTGCCCACCGCCATGCCCGACGGGCAGCGGATCTTCAACTGGAAACAGGTCTATAACCTCACCGAGTTGCCCGAGCACATGATCGTGGTCGGCTCCGGCGTGACCGGTGCTGAGTTCGCCTCCGCATACAACCTGCTGGGCGCGAAGGTGTCCCTGGTGTCCTCGCGCGATCAGGTGCTGCCGAACGAGGACCCCGACGCCGCCCGCGTGCTGGAGGACGTGTTCACCCGCAACGGCGTCAACGTCGTCTCCCGCACCCGCGCCAATGCGGTGACCCGCACCGAGAACGGGGTGCAGGTGGAGCTGTCCACCGGGGAGATCCTCGAGGGCAGCCACTGCCTGCTCGCCGTCGGTGGAGTCCCGAACACGCAGAACATCGGGCTAGAAGAAGTCGGCGTGCAGCTTACCGAATCCGGTCACATTGCCACCGATTCCGTCTCGCGGACCTCGGTGCCCGGGATCTACGCGGCCGGCGACTGCACCGGTGTGTTCGCGCTGGCTTCCGTGGCCGCCATGCAGGGACGTGTCGCGGTGGCGCACCTGATGGGTGACGCTGTGCAGCCGATCAAACAGCACCTGGTGGCTTCGAATATTTTCACCTCACCGGAGATTGCCACCGTGGGACTGACCGACGCGCAGACTCGCAGCGACCAGTACCAGGTGGATGAGATCAAGATGGATCTGACCACCAACCCGCGCGCCAAGATGGCCGACGTCTCCGAGGGATTTGTCAAGATCTTCGCCCGCAAGGGTTCCGGCACGGTGGTGGGCGGCGTCATCGTGGCCCCGCGTGCCTCCGAGTTGATCTACGCGCTGGCGCTCGCCGTCACCCACAAACTGCACGTGGATGACCTGGCGAACACCTTCACCGTGTACCCGTCGCTGTCGGGATCGATGGCCGAGGCGGCTCGACGCCTGCACGTGCGCGGCTGACCGGGGAGGGGCGGGCGACCTGGTGCAGAAAGTCCCGGTGCACCGTCGTGTCGCCGGTGAGTTCTGGGTGGAACGCGACAGCGGTGATGTGCCCCTGGCGCACCCCGATCACCCGGCCGCCGTCGCGTAGCCGGGACATGACCTGCACGTGTGCGGCGTGTCGCACCACCTCGGGGGCGCGAATAAACGACGCCGTCACCTGCCGTGGGCGCGGATCCGTTGGCTGCGCGTCATCGGTAGGGGACGGGGTCCACTCGACGACGGCGCGCATCGAATCCAGTTGCGGACCGAAGGCATTGCGGCGCACCTGGACCGCCAGTCCGCCCAGCGGTACCAGTCCCGCCGCCGGATTCTCGACGTCGTCGGCCAACAGCACCATGCCCGCGCACGTGCCGAGCACCGGCAGCCCGGACGCGATCAGGCTTCGCAGCGGGGCGCGCAGCCCCACGATGTCGATCAGCCGAGACAGGGCGGTGGACTCCCCGCCGGGGATCACCAGTCCGTCCAACTGCGGCTGCTGCGCGCCCGGCCCACCGGTCAGATCCTTCGGCCCGCGGATCGCCACGGTCGTCGCACCGAGGGACTCCAGCATGCGCCGGTGCTCGATCACCCCGCCTTGCAGGGCGAGGACGCCGATCCGGTTCACCAACCGCGCTCAGCCAAACGATGCGGAGCCGGCAGATCCGCCACATTGATCCCAACCATGGCCTCGCCCAGACCGCGGGACGCTTCCGTGATGGCGTCGGCGTCGTCGAACTGAGCCGTGGCCTTCACAATGGCAGCAGCGCGGGCTGCGGGGTCACCGGACTTGAAGATGCCCGAGCCCACGAACACGCCGTCGGCGCCGAGCTGCATCATCATCGCGGCGTCGGCGGGCGTGGCGACACCGCCGGCGGTGAACAGCACCACGGGCAGCTTGCCGGTGCGCGCCACCTCCTGCACCAGATGCAGCGGTGCCGCCAGTTCCTTCGCCGCCACGTAGAGGGCGTCGGGATCGCGCAGGGCGGTGGCTTGGAGCTGGGCGATTTCGGAGGTGATGGTGCGGATGTGACGGGTGGCCTCGGAGACGTCTCCGGTGCCAGCCTCGCCCTTGGATCGGATCATGGCCGCGCCCTCGCCAATGCGGCGCAGCGCCTCACCCAGGTTGGTGGCGCCGCACACGAACGGTACGCGGAACCGGGTCTTGTTGATGTGGTGCACGTAGTCGGCGGGCGAGAGCACCTCGGACTCATCGATGAAGTCGACGGAAAGGGATTCCAGGATCTGCGCCTCCACGAAGTGGCCGATGCGTGCCTTGGCCATCACCGGGATGGACACCGCGTTGATGATGGACTCGATGAGGTCCGGGTCCGACATGCGGGCCACTCCGCCCTCGGCGCGAATGTCGGCGGGAACGCGCTCCAATGCCATGACGGCGACGGCGCCGGCGTCCTCAGCAATGCGAGCCTGTTCTGCGGTGACAACGTCCATAATGACGCCGCCCTTGAGCATTTCGGCGAGGCCGCGGCCCAGCTGGGCGGCATCATCCGGGGTGTTCTGGTGGTTCCGGTTGGTGTGGTCGGTCTGATCAGTGGTGATGGTTTCTGTCATGGGTCCCATTGTGATCCGAGTGTGTGGACCAAAGATAGGGCCAGATTCTGATAGTTTTTGTGGACCAGTTTGTCTGCCCGAGGAGGCCCGGTGGCCCGCTTTGCCCCGTCGTTCGAGCTGCCGCTGAGCATCGACCGCACCGCACCCGGTTTGCCGCGCCAGCTGGCTGAGCAGGTCCGTGCCCTGATTCACGCCGATCGGCTGCGCCCCGGGGACCGGATGCCCTCCACCCGGGCGCTGGCCCAGGAACTCGGGGTGTCCCGCGGTTCGGTGAGTGCGGCCTATGAGCAGCTGGGCGAGGAAGGCTATCTGCAATCCACCCCCGGCGGCACCGTGGTGCATCCGCGTCTGGCGCCGGCACCTGCACCTGCTTCGGGGCGTGAACCGATCACCACGGAGCTGACAGAGTCCGCGCGGGCGTGGCACCGGGACGTCCGCAGGGAATCACCGATGGGGACCACTCGTGTGGCGCCGCTGCGCCCCGGGCGCCCCGACGTCTCGGTGCTGACCTCCACCGCCTGGCGGGCGGCCTGGCGTGCCGCCGCGGCCCAGCCCAGCCTCGGATACGTGGGCTCTGGGTCAATGACGCTGCGGCGGCAGATTGCCGAGCACCTGCGTTCCGTGCGGGCCATGGCGGTCGATCCTGAAGCGCTGGTGGTGACCGCGGGCGCCCGCGATGGGCTGCGCCTGCTGATCACGGCGGCCAGCGCTCGTCACTCGGGGCCGCTGACGGTCGCCGTGGAGGACCCTGGTTATCCCTCGCTGCACCAGGTCCCCGCCTCCATGGGTCACCGCGTACTGCCCCTGCCTGTGGACGACGACGGACTGCGGGTGGACGCGCTTCCCACCGGCACCCACGCCCCCGCGATGGTGATCGTCACCCCGTCACACCAGTATCCGCTGGGATCATCCATGTCGGCCGGGCGCCGTCGTGACCTGATCCGCTGGGCCCAGCACAACAACGCCCTGGTGGTGGAGGACGACTACGATTCCGAACTGCGCTATGTGGGTGACCCACTGCCCTCTCTGGCCGCCTCCGACACCACCGGACGGGTGGCCACCCTGGGCTCCTTCGCGAAACTGGTCACCCCCGGGCTGGGGTTGGGTTATGTGGTGGTTCCGACGGATGTGCGTCAGGCGGTGACGTCGTTGACGGCGCAGGCGGGCACCCCGGTGTCGGGAATTGTGCAGGATGCGATGAGCACGTTCATGGCCCAGGGCGGACTGCGCCGCCACACCGCACGGATGCGCAGGGAGTACCGGCGTCGTCGTGATGTGGTGCTCCAGGTTTTCGAGGATGCCTCCATGCCGTCTTCGGTCACCGTGCTGCCGATGGCCGGGGGGCTGCACGCGGTGTTGACACTCGACGACGCCACCCAAGAGGCCCGCGTCATCAGCGCGGCACGGGCAGCCGGGCTCGGCGTGCAGGGGCTGGGGGATTACTGGAGCCGGGGGACCTCGGCGCAGCCCGCCATGTCCGGCGTCGTGTTGGGTATCGGTGAGACTTCCCGGGAGCGCCTGCAACAGCAGCTGGAACAACTGCGGGCGGTGCTGATCGCTGCCCTCCAGTGAAGGGACAGCGATCAGCACCGCCCGGTCGTTGTCAGATCAATCCAGATCAGACCAGCCCAGATCAGCGAATGGTGACCTCGTCAAGGTTGCGGGTCTTAGTTTCCGGGGCCAGGATCAGCGCGAGCGTGGTCAGCACGGCCGCAGCGGAGAGGTAGTACCCCACGTAGGACACGTCGAAGCTCTGCACCAGCCACGCGGCGATGAACGGGGTCAGCGCGGCACCCAGAATCGAGGAAACGTTGTAGGCGACGCCGGATCCGGTGTAGCGGGTGTTCGTCGGGAACAGCTCCGGCAACACGGCGGACATGGGCCCGAAGGTCAGCCCCATCAACGCCATGCCGACCATGAGGAACGCGACCATGCGCATGGCCGAAATGCCGTCATCGGTGATCATGTTCTCGGGGGAGAGCCACCAGCCGAAGGTCAGGCCGAACACCACGATCAGCGCGGAAATCACGATCAGGGTGGGACGTCGTCCGAAGCGGTCCGCCAACAGGCCCGAGACGGGAACGAAAGCGGCAAAGAAGAGGATGCCGATCAGTTGCAGCACCAAGAACTCATTGTAGGACTCGCCCAGGCCACCGCTTTCGCGGCGACCGATGGCGTAGGAGAGGATCCAGGTGGTCATCAGGTAGAACAGCACGTAGGTGGCGTACATGATGAAGGTGCCGAGAATCAGCTCCCACCAGTTGCGCTTGAAGACCTCGCTAATGGGGGCTTTCACCCGCTGGTCATTGTCGATGGCGCGCTGGAAGACCGGGGTCTCCTCGAGTCGGACGCGCACCCACATTCCCACAGCCACCATGACGGCGGACAGCAAGAACGGCAGGCGCCACACCCAGTCGATAAACACGTGGTCGGCGCCGTGCTCCACGGAGTTGTAACCGAACGCCACCACCAGAATCAGGAACAACCCGTTGGCCAGCATGAAGCCGATGGGCGCACCCAGCTGGGGCCACATGGCGGCCCAGGCGCGCTTACCTTCCTTCGCGGTTTCGGTGGCGAGCAGCGCCGCACCGGACCATTCGCCACCCAAGCCCAGGCCCTGGCAGAAGCGCAGGATGGTGAGCATGACTGGCGCCCACAGCCCGATTTGGAAGTAGGTGGGCAGGCAGCCAATGAGGAAGGTGGCGATGCCCATGGTCAGCAGCGAGCCGATCAGGGTGACCTTGCGCCCGATGACGTCGCCGAAGTGACCGAAGATGATGGATCCCAGCGGCCGTGCAACGAAGGCGGCACCGAACGTCGCCATCGAGGCCAGCAGTGCGGTGGATTCGTTGCCATCGGCTGCGCCCGCGAAGAAGATCAGCGGGAAGACAGACACGGCGGCTGTGGCGTAAATGTAGAAGTCATAAAACTCAATCGAGGTGCCGACCAGTGAGGCGATCACGACGCGGCGGCGGGGCACTCCGAGCTCGGCGGTGCCGTCGTCGGGGCGGGAGCCCTCGACGGTGGTGGTGTCTGCGGACATGCAGGTTTCTCCTGAACAGGTGTGATTAATTTAGTCGCCGATGACGGCGATGACGGCGCCGGCGGTGACTGTGGCCCCGGCGTCGGCGGCGAGCTCCGTGATGGTGCCGGCTTTGTGGGCCGTCAGTGGCTGTTCCATCTTCATGGCCTCGAGCACCACAATCAGGTCTCCTTCGGCCACGGTGTCACCCACGTGGGCGGCCACCTTGACGATGGTGCCCTGCATCGGCGAGGTCAGCGTGTCCCCGCTGGCCCCGGACGCGGTGGCACCTCGGGCTGAACTGCGGGAACGGCGACGGCGCGACCCTGGTTTTGAGGCCACACCACCGGAGATTGATGGTACTGCACCGTAGCCGCCGGGCAAAGACACCTCGACGCGCTTACCGTTGACTTCCACGGTCACGGTGCGGCGTTCGTCATCGTCGGACTCAGCGCCACCCGCGGCCTCGGCGCCGCCAACAGGACCCGCGTAGGGGGCCAGCTCGGTGGCGAATTCGGTTTCGATCCAGCGAGTGTGCACGCTGAAGGGCTCGTCTGAGCCGTGCACCTCGGGCGCAAAAGCAGGATCGGTGACCACGGCGCGGTGGAATGGCAGCACGGTGGCCATGCCTGCGATCTGCATCTCGGCCAGGGCGCGCCGGGATCGACGCAACGCCTGCTCGCGGTCAGCGCCGGTGACGATGAGCTTGGCCACCATCGAGTCGAAGGCGCCCGAAATGGTCTCGCCCTCCTCGACGCCGGTGTCCACGCGCACGCCGGGGCCACCCGGCAGGCGGAAACTGGTCAGGGTGCCCGGTGCGGGCATGAAGTTGCGACCCGGGTCCTCGCCGTTGAGGCGGAACTCGAAGGAGTGTCCGCGCACCTCGGGGTGGTCGTAGCCCAGGGTCTCACCGCGGGCGATGCGGAACTGTTCGCGCACCAGGTCCAGCCCGGTGACTTCCTCGGAGACCGGGTGCTCTACCTGCAGGCGTGTGTTGACCTCGAGGAAGGAGATGGTGCCGTCCTGGCCCACCAAGAACTCGCAGGTGCCGGCGCCGATGTAACCGGCGGCACGCAGCAGCTCCACGGAGGACGAATAAAGGCGCTCGTTCTGCTCGGTGGTCAGGAACGGGGCAGGTGCTTCCTCCACGAGCTTTTGGTTGCGCCGCTGCAGGGAGCAGTCGCGGGTGGAGACGACGACGACGTTGCCCGCAGCGTCGGCCAGACACTGGGTTTCCACATGGCGCGGTGCATCCAGGAAGCGCTCCACAAAGCACTCGCCGCGTCCGAACGCCGCGGTGGCCTCGCGCACGGCCGATTCGTAGAGTTCCGGAATCTCGGCACGCTCGCGTGCCACCTTAATACCGCGACCACCGCCACCATGAGCGGCTTTGATGGCCAGGGGGAGTCCGAATTCGTCGGCGAAAGCCAGCACTTCATCCGCGCTGGACACCGGATCGGGGGTGCCCGGAGCCAGGGGAGCACCGACCTGCTGGGCCAGGTGCCGGGCCGAGACCTTGTCACCCAGCTGTGAGATGGCCGATGGCGGCGGGCCGATCCACACCAGCCCGGCATCGAGTACCGCCTGAGCGAAATCAGCGTTTTCGGAAAGGAACCCGTAGCCGGGGTGCACGGCGTCGGCACCGGAATCGCGGGCGGCCTTCAGGATCTTGTCCACCACGAGGTACGAATCGGTGGCGGTCACCCCGCCCAGGGCGTAGGCATCGTCGGCCAAACGCACATGCAGGGCATCACGGTCGGCGTCGGCGTACACCGCTACCGCCTCCAGACCCTCATCGTGAGCGGCGCGGATGACCCGGACCGCGATCTCGCCTCGGTTGGCGATCAGCACCCGCGAAAACGGGCGGAGATTCATCGGCTCACCGGTGATGGCGGTCATGCAGGTCGGCTCCTTGAACGTGCTCGGTTGCCGCCAACGGGGCAGCAACGGGGTCTTCGGTGACCTCCCCGGAGCCGCTGGGCACCCCGCTGGGCTCGGTGGGTCACCCTGAAAAGGGTATGCCACCAGACGTGGGATTCCTACAGGATGACGCGCGGAACATGCCCGAATCGGTCCATCTCTTGTAGGAATCCTACAGTTGACCCGCTGTCAGGGCGCGGTTAGTCCGCCCAGACGGAAGTGAGCGAGTATCCCAGCTCGTTCAGCATTTCGCGCAGGGCCAGCACGGACAGGCCCAGCACCGCATTCGGATCACCCTCCACCCGGCGCACCAGGGCGGCCCCGCGGGCCTCCAGGGTGAAGCCACCGGCGCAACCCAACGGTTCCCCGGTGGCCACGTAGTCCTGGATCTCTGCCTCACTGGCATCAGCGAAACTCACCTGGGCCGAGACCGTGCGTCGGCGCTGCCGGGTCGGGTCCGGCAGTGCGCCCTCGGCATCGGGAACCTCGATCACGGTATGCCCGGTGTGCAGAGTGCCGGTGCCGCCGGCCTGGGCCCTCCAGCGTTTCAGCGCCACGTCGGCGGTGCCGGGTTTGCCGTGGGCTTCGCCGTCGAACTCGAACACCGAATCGCAGCCCAGCACCAGCAGGGCGGGCTCGTTCTGCGAGGGTGTTGCTGCGGTGCCTGCGTGATCTCCGGTGTGATCCTCAGGTGCGTCATCGACGTCGGTCAGGAGCGTGGCGACGACGTCGAGGGCCTTCGCCCGGGCGAGCTCGCCGGCCAGTGTCTCTGGATCCGGCGAGCCTAATTCTGCGGCCACCGCCTCTTCGTCGACGTCCGAGACCATGGTCATGAACGGGATCCCGGCCCGGTGCAGCATCTCGGCCCGGGCTGACGACGCCGAGGCCAGCACCAGGCGGAACGGACGACTCATGCCAGGGCCTCGCGCAGGGTGTCGAGTCCCATTGAGCCCAAGCGCAGCGCCCGGGTGTGAAACGCCTTCAGATCGAACTCGACGCCGTTCTGCTCGGCGCGTTGCTGGTGCTCGGCGCGGATCTGTTCCCAGATGCGCTGACCGACCTTGTAGGAGGGCGCCTGGCCGGGCCAGCCCAGGTAGCGGGTGAATTCGAATTTCCGCTGGCCTTCGGAGATGTCCAGGTGGCGGCTCAAGAAGGCGTAGCCGTTCTCCGGGGTCCAGTGTGCCTCGCCGACTTCCTCTGGCGGGGTGAACCCGCAGTGCACGCCGATGTCGAAGACGACGCGTGCGGCGCGCATGCGCTGCATATCGAGCATGCCCAGGCGGTCACCGGCATCGGAGAGGTAGCCGAACTCGTCCATCAGCCGCTCCGCGTACAGGGCCCAGCCCTCGCCGTGTCCGGAAGTCCAGCAGCCGGTGCGGCGCCAGTCGTTGAGCTCGTCGGCCGCGGTCATCGAGGTTCCCACCTGCAGATGGTGGCCCGGAACGCCCTCGTGATACACCGTGGTGGTTTCGGCCCAGGTGGTGAAAGAATCCTCACCGGCCGGCACCGACCACCACATCCGCCCCGGGCGCGAGAAATCCTCGGACGGGCCGGTGTAGTAGATGCCGCCTTCCTGCGTGGGGGCGATCATGCACTCGATCCGGTCGATCTCCGCTGGGATCTCGAAATACTGCTTCATGGCGGCCAGCGCCTCGTCCGAACGCTGCTGCATCCACTCACGCAACGCCTCGGTGCCGTGCAACTGACGGGCCGGGTCCTCGTTGAGTAGCTTCTTGGCTTCCTCAATGGTGGCGCCGGGGGAGATCTGCTGGGCGACCTGCTCCTGTTCCGCGACGATGCGGGACAGCTCCTCGATGCCCCAGGCGTAGGTGTCCTCGAGATCCACGGTGGCGCCAAGGAAATCGCGGGAGGCGAGACGATACGCTTCGATGCCCACGGCGTCCTCGGTGGGGGCCTCGGGGCGCAGCTCGGCGCGCAAGAACTCGGCGAAATCGCGATAGGCCTGAGCTGCGGCCTCGGCATGTTTCTCCACCTCGGCGCACAGAGCCTCATTGACGTTGCTGTTGGCCGCGGCGCGCTGCACCAGGGTGGGGAAGAAGCCACCGTCGGCGCCGTGGGCTTCGGACTGCTCGATCACGATGTCGACCTGGCGCACTGCAGCGATCTGGCCTTGCCGCGCCGAAGAACGCAGCGATTCCTGGTAGCCGACCAGGGCGCTGGGGAGGTTGGCCAGACGGCCGGCCAAGTGCTGCCAGTGCTCTTCGGTCTCATCCGGCATCATGTCGAACACCATGCGGATGCCCTGAGCTGGGGAGGCGATGTTGTTGAGTTCGGTGCGGCCGGTGGCATGAATTTCACGGGCCAGCCCAACGCGTTCACGCAGGGCGGCCAAAGTGACCAAATCGACCGAGTCCACCGGGGTGATCAGATCCAGGTCGGCCAGCAGCTCCGCATTGACCCGATCCACAGCCTCGGTTCCGGCTGGCGAGTAGTCAGGGTACTCGGTCTCGTGGCCGGGGCGGCCCAGCTCGGTCGCGGCAACCGGGTCCAATTCCAGCAAGTCGGCGAAGTAACGGTTCGCGCGATGATCAATGTCTGACAGGGGGCGAGGGGAAGCAGATCCGTGCTGTGCCTCAGTGTGATTCTCGGTCATGGTCACATCCTACGGGTCGATATCCAAGACCGTCGCATGCCAGTAGTTCACCGAAGCGGTGACCGAGCTAGCAGCCGAGCCTGCAGCCGAAACAACAACGGAAACAGCACAGGAAACAGCGCCGACCCGGCGACGTAGCCTCGCGGAAACATCGGTCGTGCAGACTGATCCACGAACCTTGGAGTCACCTGGACATGGTGCTGGTGTGACGTTTAGGGTAAAAGTGATGTGTACCACAGAGGCGCGTGAGCCGCGTCTCTGCAGATAATCGAACTTGTTAAGGACTGGGGGCATGATGAGTGTTTCTTCCGCCCAAGAGCACACCCAGAACACACCGCCCAACGCGTCGCCCCTGGTGCGTCTGCACGAAGTAAATAAGCACTTCGGCAGCTTCGCTGCGCTGACAGATATCAACCTCGACATTCCGCAAGGCCAGGTTGCTATTGTCATCGGCCCCTCTGGCTCCGGCAAGTCCACGCTGTGCCGCACCATCAACCGCCTGGAGACCATCGATCCCGGCGGCACCATCGAAGTCGACGGTAAGGCCCTACCCGAAGAAGGCAAAGAACTCGCCCGACTGCGCGCCGATGTGGGCATGGTGTTCCAGTCCTTCAACTTGTTCTCGCACAAGTCGATCCTGGAGAACGTCACCCTCGGACCCATCAAAGTCCGCGGTGTGAAGAAAAAGCAGGCCGAAAAAGAAGCTATGGAGCTACTCGACCGCGTCGGAGTGGGCCACCAGGCCAAGAAAATGCCAGCCCAGCTCTCCGGTGGTCAGCAGCAGCGCGTCGCGATCGCCCGCGCCTTGGCCATGAAGCCCAAGGTGTTGCTCTTCGACGAGCCGACCTCCGCACTGGACCCGGAAATGGTCCAAGAAGTGCTTGACGTGATGGTCGACCTGGCTAAGGGCGGGATGACCATGGTCGTCGTCACCCACGAGATGGGCTTCGCGCGCAAAGCCGGCGACCGACTGATCTTCATGTCCGACGGCAAAATCCTCGAAGACACCACTCCGGAAGATTTCTTCACGAACCCGAAGACCGATCGCGCCAAGGACTTCCTCGGCAAGATTCTGGCTCACTGACTCACACACCGAGCAACCGCTCATTCATCACCCACGCAATCGAAAGGCATACGATGCGCACTCCCTTGAAGACCACCCTCGCCATGGCAGCCGTGGCCGCACTCGCCCTCGTGGGCTGTTCTCCCGCTCAGACCGAAGATTCCGATGAAGGCGGCGAGAACGGCGGCGCCGGCTCGATCACTGTCGGCATCAAGTACGACCAGCCCGGTCTGGGCTTCCGCGAAGGAAACAACGATCCCACCGGCTTCGACGTCGACGTCGCCAAGGCCGTGCTGTCCGAGATGGGCTACGAAGAATCTGACATCGAATGGGCTGAAGCCGAGACCCCGCAGCGTGAGAACCTGCTGGAAAACGGTCAGGTCGACATGATCTTCGCGACCTACTCGATCACCGAAGAGCGTGCCGAGCGCGTCGATTTCGCCGGACCGTACTTCGTGGCCGGTCAGGACATCCTGGTCCGCGCCGACGACACCGAAATCAACGGCCCGGATGACCTCAACGGTCGTAATCTCTGCTCAGTGACCGGCTCGACCCCGGCACAGAACGTACAGGAACGCTACGCGGATGACGTGAACCTGGTGGAGCAGAACGGCTACGCCGAGTGTCTCACCTACCTGCAGTCCGGTCAGGTCGACGCTGTGACCACCGACGACATCATCCTGGCCGGCCTGGCCGCCACCGATGAGTACGCCGGTGAGTTCAAGGTGGTCGGCAACCCCTTCACCGAAGAGCTCTACGGTGTGGGTCTGCCCCCGGAGTCAACGGAGGTGTGCGAGGAGGTCAACGCCGCGATCCAGACCCTGTTCGACAACGGCACGATCAATGACCTGCTGGCGGCGAATACCGAGGGTGTTGAATACGAAGCCAACGAAGAGCTGAACACGGACATCGAGCTGCAGTCCTGCTCCTGATCGCCTTCAGCTGGTGAGCTGCAGTGACCCGTGGCGGCGGCAAGAATCGTCGCCGCCGCGGGTGCTGGCTCGCACACATCATCCTTGCCCGCGCCTCTAGACCCTGTGAAGAGGAGGTGAACCGTCGTGGACGGGTTCCTCAGTCTGTTTGAGACCTACCCCATCATGGAGGGCTTCTGGACGAACATTCGGCTGGCGTTCTTCTCAGCAATCGCCGCGTTCATCCTCGGCGTCATCCTGGCCCTGTTCCGCATCTCCCCGGTTCCTTCCTTGCAGTGGATCGGCACCGCCTACGTGAACGTGGTGCGCAACACCCCGCTGACCGCCATTATGGTGATCGGCATCCTGGTGGTCTGGGGGCAGCTGAGCATCCAGTTCTCCTCCGATTTCAACCTCAACTTCTTCATCCTGGCCACGATCAGCCTGACGATCTACCACGCGCCCTTCTTCTGTGAGGCGATCCGTTCCGGGGTGAACACCGTCCCGCTCGGACAAGCTGAAGCAGCCCGGTCTATCGGGCTGAGTTTCCTTCCCGCGGCTCGCCTGGTGATCCTGCCGCAGGCGCTGCGTGGGGCCATCACCCCGATCGGAAACACCCTGATCGCGCTGACCAAGAACACCACGGTCGCCGTCGCCGCCTCCGTCACGGATATTTCTGCGGTGATGCGGGCGATGATCGAATCCAACCCGAACCTGATGATCTACATCTTCCTGACGATCGCCATCGGGTTCTGCCTGATCGTGATCCCGATCGGGTTGCTCACCACCTGGCTGTCCAACCGATTGGCGGTGCAGAATTGAGCCAGCAGACCGTTCTCTTCGACGCCCCGGGCCCTAAAGCCCGCCGGCGGATTCTGATCACGAACATCGTCGCGGTCATCGTCGTCGCCGCGCTGATCGCTCTGGTGCTGTGGCGCCTGTGGGATCAAGGTCAGCTACGCCCGCACCTGTGGCTCAACGCCATCAACGGCAACGCCTGGACCAACTACTTGCTACTGGGCCTGCAGTTCACGCTGCAGGCGGCGGCTATTGCGGTGGTGACTTCGCTGATTTTCGGCCTGGCCTTTGGCTTCCTGCGGCTGGCCCCGTATGCACCGTTCCGTGGGTTCGCCATGGTGATCGTGGAATTCTTCCGCGCCGTGCCCGTGCTGATCCTGATGGTGTTCTTCTTATCGTTTTACTCGCAGATCATTGCCCCCACGGGACTCATCGATCCGCGGAATGCTCCGTACTTTTCCGTGATTACCGCCCTGACGCTGTACAACGGCTCGGTGATTGCCGAGCTCGTGCGCTCCGGTGTGAAGTCCCTGCCCCGCGGCCAGCGTGAGGCGGCGATGGCGATTGGTATGACCAATACCCTGTCGCTGCGCACCGTGGAAGTGCCGCAAGCGGTGATCGCGATGTTGCCGTCGTTGATCTCTCAGTTCGTCATCATCCTGAAGGACTCGGCACTGGGATACCTGATCGGCTTCTCCGAGCTGCTGCGCTACGCCCGTCAGCTGGGCTCCGGCTACGGAAATATTTTGCAGTCCATCACGGTGGCCGCGATCCTGTTCATCCTGCTCAACTTCCTGCTCGGATGGGTGGCCACGAAGCTGTCGCGGCGGCTCAGCTCGCGCACCGCCGGTGACACCACCGCGGAGGCGCCCGGAGGGGCGATCGGTAAACCCGCAACGCCGTAAGTCTCAGCGCAGCCCGGCAGCGGAGCGCCAGGTGCGCACCTCGGAACCGGCCCAGGTGGACATCCGGCGGCGTCGGCTGGCCTGTGCTAAAGGATCGGCGTCGTCGTCGGTCGAAGTACGAGCCTCGGACTGCAGCGACTGCACCACCAACAGGAGTGCGGCGGTCTCTTCTTCGGTGAGTCGGGACCCGGTGATGCGGATCCCGGTGGACTCGGCTTCGGCGGACGTGGCAGACATCACAGCGGGATGTTTCCGTGCTTGCGGGCCGGGCGCGATTCACGCTTGTTTCGGGTGGCGCGCAGGGCCCGGACCACCTGGGTGCGGGTTTCCGAAGGGGCGATCACCTGATCGATGTAGCCCAGCTCGGCTGCCTGGTAGGGGTTGAGCAGCTCTGCTTCGTAATCTTCGACGATCTGGGCGCGTCGGGCTTCGACATCGCCGCCGTCCTCACCGACTGCTTTGAGCTCGCGCCGGTAAAGGATGTTCACGGCACCCTGGGCACCCATCACACCGATCTGGGCGGTGGGCCAGGCCAGGTTCACGTCGGCGCCGAGCTTCTTCGAGCCCATCACGATGTAGGCGCCGCCATAGGCCTTGCGGGTGATGACGGTGATTTTCGGGACAGTGGCCTCGGCGTAGGCATAAATGAGTTTGGCGCCGCGGCGGATGATCCCGTTGAACTCCTGGTCGGTGCCGGGCAGGAACCCCGGCACATCGACGAGGGTGAGGATCGGGATATTGAAGGCGTCGCAGAACCGGACGAAGCGCGCGGCCTTCTCTGAGGCCGCGATGTCCAAGGTGCCGGCAAACTGCATGGGCTGGTTCGCCACGACTCCCACGGTGCGGCCCTCGACCCGGCCCAGCCCGCACACCACATTGGGGGCGTAGAGCTCCTGGGTCTGCATGAAGTGGCCGTCGTCGACGATCATCTCGATGATGGTGAGCATGTCGTAGGGCTGGTTCGCCGAATCGGGCACGATGCGGTCCAACTCCAGGTCATCGACCGTGATGTCGAGTTCTTCGACAAAGTCGTCGACGGGCGGGTCAGAGAGGTTGTTCGAGGGCAGGAACTCCAGCAGATCGCGCACGTACTCGAAGGCGTCCATTTCGGAGGCTGCCAGGTACGAAGCAGTACCGGTGGTGGAGTTGTGGGAGGTTGCCCCGCCCAGGGTCTCCATGTCGACATCTTCACCGGTGACGGTCTTGATCACGTCTGGCCCGGTGATGAACATGTGGGAGGTCTGATCCACCATGATGACGAAGTCGGTCAGAGCCGGTGAATATGCAGCACCGCCGGCACAAGGTCCCATGATGATCGAGATCTGAGGGACGACTCCAGAGGCCATCACGTTGTTGCGGAAAATGTCGGCGAACATCGCCAACGAGGCCACGCCCTCCTGGATGCGGGCGCCGCCGCCGTCGTTGATACCAATCACCGGGCAGCCGTTGCAGGCGGCGAACTCCTGGACTTTGACGATCTTCTCGCCGTTGACCTTGGACAGCGAGCCGCCGAACACGGTGAAGTCCTGAGAGTAGATGGCGACGAGGCGGCCGTCGATGGTGCCGTACCCGGAAACCACGCCGTCGCCCAGAGGGTGCTTGGCGTCCATGCCGAAGGCGGTGGAACGGTGCACGGCCAACTGGTCGAACTCCACGAAAGAGCCCTCATCGAGGAGCATCGAGATGCGCTCGCGGGCGGTGTTCTTGCCGCGGTCATGCTGCCGGTCCACGGCGGCCTGACCGGCGGGAACCTCGGCGGCCTCGCGCCGACGGTAGAGATCCTCCAGCTTGCCCGCTGTGGTGGTCAGGTCCGGGGTGGCGTCGAGATCCTGCCGGCTGCTGTCGCTACTCACATCAACTCCATTCCGTGCGCGCACGGATTTAGACGGTTCGCACTAACGATCACTCAGTCTACTGCCAGTCTGCTGGGTCGCAGTTGTAGGAAACCTCCAGATTTCGTGCGCTCGCGTCGAGTCAGGCTTCGTGGAGCAAGCCTCGCTAGGCTGGAGAAATGATGCCCTCCCGCACCGGACTCACCTGGATTGACCATGTCTCCTCAACACAGGACGTCGTCCTGGACCACAGCACCGACCTGGACCATGGCGCGGCCGCCGGTACGGATGATCAGCGCGCAGGCCGCGGGCGCAACGGGCGGAACTGGGAAGCCCAACCCGGACAATCGGTGGCCGTGTCCACCCTGCTGCGTCCCGCCCGCCGAGACCCACCGCTGCCGGCGCAGCGCTGGCCCTGGATCACCTTGAGTGTTGCCGCCGCCGTGGTGGAGGTGGTGCGCGGCTGGGGTGTGCCCGCCTCCGTGAAATGGCCTAATGACGTGATGATTTACGACGATGACGGCACCGGGCGCAAGCTCGCCGGCATTCTCGCCCAGGTCACCCGTGATGCCAGCGGGGTGGTGCTGGGGATCGGACTGAACCGGGATTTCAGCGCGGGCCACCGCCCTAGCGAACTGGCCGTGGCGCTCAGCGACTGGATGGCACCGGGCGAGGTGCCGGACTCGCCGAGCCTGGCTGAAACCTTACGTGGCACCGTGCTGGACGCCGTCGATCATCTCGCTCGCAGCCCTAACCCGGTGGCGCGGGTGCGTCCGGTGATGCACACGCTGGGCCAGCGCGTGCGCGCCGAGTTGCCCGGTGGCGTGACGCTGGTGGGGGCCGCTTCCGGTTTGGGGGAGTCGGGGACGCTGCTGATCGAGGTCGAGCAGGTGAGTGCCCCCGAATTCGACAACGCGTCGAAATCCTCGGCGACCATCGACGAAAGTGCCGGAATTCGTGGAAAGATAGTGACGGGTGAGACCTACGAGGTATCAGCTGCCGACGTGGTCCACCTCCGGCCGCAGCATCCGCCAGTAGTGTCGGACCGGGTGGAGGGCGCCGCGCGCAAGACCAATATGTATGACCAGAACGAAGGGCACAGGGCAGGGGAGTGACCATGGCGCATCGTCTGCAGCCGGGCGAGCAGGTCCGTGTGCGCACCCGGACGCACGCCCGCGGGCTGTTGAAGCCGGCCATCTGGTTAATCGTGCTCTGTTTGGCCGCGGGCATCTGGCAGGGGTACCTCTCCCGTCCTGATCTGCCGTTTTGGGTGAGTGATTACCGCGGTGCCTGGCAGATCACCGGTTATCTTGTGCTGGGGCTGCTGCTGTTCTTCGGTGCCGTGCGCCCGCTGTGGCGTTGGCTGACCCGGGTCACTTACCTGACCACGCTTCGAGTGTCGCAGCGTATCGGGTGGCTCAGGGTACAACGTCGCTGGCTGACCCTGGAAGCGATCGAGCGCGTGCAGATGCGCCAGAGCCGGCGCCAACGGTGGGCTCGCCGGGGGGACCTGCAACTGTGGTCCTATTCCGGCCACGTGTGGACGCTGCGCAACCTCCCCGAAATTCAACGATTCACCCAGCTGCTCGAAGCTGAGCTCTACTCCGTGCGGGCCCGCTACGGATATGGTTACCCAGGAGTCGCGCCGAACGGCCCCGCTTCATATCAAAATTTCCACGACCACAGCTCTGATCCGGGGGTGAGACGATGACCGAGTCACACGACGACGCAGACGACGTAGCCGTGCCGCGCGACCCGCATCCGACGGCTCCGCTGCCCGTGGTGCCGACCACCCCACCCGGGGCGAGCTCACCCGACGTCGATCCTCAGCCGGCCGACATTCGCAAGGTCGCTGAAGAACTGGCTCAGGCCGAGGACCCGGCCACCTGGACTCAGGCCATCCGAGTGCTGGACGAGGAGCTCATCGGCGGCCCGCGCCTGCTGACCCGCCGCGACCTGGCCAACCGGCTCGGCGTCTCCCTGGTCTCGGCCCGCAAACTCTGGCGCGCCCTGGGCTTCCCGAACGTCGGTGAGCACGAGCGCGTGTTCACTGATCAGGACGTTGACGCCATGTCCGGCGTGATCGACCTGGTGCGCCGCGACGTCCTCAATGAGGAAACTGCCATTTCGGTGGCCCGCTCCATCGGACAGATGACCGACCGCATGGTCGTCTGGCAGATCGAGGCGCTGGTCGAAGACAAGATCAGCTCCCAGCGTTTCAGCGACCCGGAGGCCCGCCGGGAGGTAGTGAAGCTGATTCCCCAGGTCATGGAGACCATGGAGGAAGTGCTCACCTACTCTTACCGGCGCCAGCTCAATGCCGCACTGCAGCGACTGACGGTGCGTGTCCAGGCTGGCCTGGATGCCTCCGAAGCCGGGCGCGACGGTACCGAAGACGACGCCCCGCTGCCCCTGGCCCGCGCCGTCGGATTCGCCGATATGGTCTCCTACACCTCCCTGTCGCGCCAGATGTCCGAGCGCACCCTGGCCCAGATGGTGCAGCGTTTCGAGTCCAAGTGCGCCGAGATCATCTCGGTGGGCGGCGGCCGCCTGGTGAAGACCGTGGGCGACGAAGTGCTCTTCAACGCGGAGACCCCCGAAGCCGGCGCCGAAATCTCCCTGGCTCTGGCTAAGTCGATGTCCGAAGATCCGGTGCTGCCGTCCGCTCGAGTGTCGCTGGTCTGGGGTCGAGTGCTCTCCCGCCTGGGGGATATTTACGGGCCCACCGTGAACCTTGCCGCACGGCTGACCTCCATCGCCGACCCCGGCACCGTGCTAGTAGACCAGCTGACTGCAAACACCCTGAGCCAAGACGAGCGCTATCTGCTCATCCCGCAGCCCCCGCGCAGCGTGCGCGGATTCGGAGAGATCCGTCCCTCCATGCTGCTGCGTGGCTCCGGCGAAGGGTTGCAGGTCGACTGATGACCTCGCAGATTTATCGGTATCGCGCCGGTGCTGCCACCGATGTGGGCCTGCGTCGCGAGCTCAACGAAGACTCCCTGCTCGTTATGGACGACCTCTTCGCTGTGGCCGACGGCATGGGCGGACACGACGCCGGGGAAGTAGCCTCCAGCAGCTGCGTGCAGGCGCTGCGCGAAATGCGCCAAGACATGATCGCGGCCGACCCACCCCAGCACATGGACCTGGAGGCGCTGCGCTCGATGATCGGCTCTGCTAATACCTCGGTGCTGGTAGCCGGACAAGGTCGAGCCGGGACCACCCTGACCATGCTGGCGGGCATCCGGCACGACGACCCCGCCGGAGAGCACGCGCTCGCCGTCGCCAATATCGGTGACTCCCGCGCCTATTGGTACCAGGCTGCCGCGGATCAGATGGTGCAGATCACCGAGGATCACTCTGCGGTGCAGGAACTCGTCAACCGCGGCATCATCACCGCCGAAGAAGCCCGGACCCACCCTGATCGCAACGTGATCACCCGGGCCGTAGGCACCAGCCCCCACATCGCTGCCGACGTGGCCGTGCTACGTCCCGAACCCGGTGATCGGTTCCTGCTGTGCTCGGATGGGCTGACCAACGAAGTCTCCGACGACGACCTCGCCTGGGCCATATCCTCCGGTGACGACCTCGACGCGATCGCTCACGACCTGGTGGATCAGGCCAACGAGGCCGGCGGCCGCGATAACATCACCGTGATCATCGTCGAGATTCTCAGCTGAAGAAGCTGAGCAGGATACCGCCCACCGCCACGATTCCGGCGATCACCACAAACACGTTCGACGCCGCACCACGGAAGCGCTTTAGCGCAGGCACCTTATGAATGGCGTACATCGGCATCAGGTACAGCACCGCTGCAATGACCGGCCCGGCGAGTGATTCGATGAGCGAGAGGATGCTGGGATTCAGCACCCCGGCCAGCCAGGTCGTGACGATCAAGAACACGCTCACCCCGATGCGCACGCCGCGTTCCGTGAACCTGCCGCGGCGGTCCACCATGGTGGTCACGACGCCCGCAGCGCCTTCGGCCGCACCTAGCCAGTGGCCGAAGAACGAGGAAGCGATAGCAGTGATGGCCACCGCAGGACCCAACCACGCGATCAGCGGGATGCCCATCTCATTGGCCAGATGAGAGAGCACCGGGATGTTGGCGTCTTTCGCCGCCTGCAAGCCATCTGGACCCAGCGCCAGCACGCACGACCACACAAACCCCATGGTGAACAGCACCAGCATCACCGCGGTCACCCTCAGAACGGAGGATGCTTTGTCAGCGGCGGCGTGACCGTAGCGGGACCGCAGTGCCACCGAGAATTGCGAGATGGCCGGGGAATGGTTGAACGAGAAGATCAGGACCGGAAGCATCAGCCACAGCGCCATGGAGAAATCTCCGATCGCCGGGAACGCCCCGAACCCATCGAAGCTCCAGAAGGGGATCAACAGCAGGGTGACGGCAAAGAGCACCACGATCAGCGGGTAGACGATCCACTGGGTGACCACCAGCATCACCCGCTGCCCGGCCAACATGACGACGGACATGGCCAGCACCAGCACGGCCGCCAACAGCCAGCGTGGCCACGGCTCCATCCCCAGCTGATTCACCATCAGCGAGTCCACCGTGTTGGTGATCCCGACCCCGTAGATCAACACAATCGGGTAGATGGCCAAAAAGTACAACACGGTGACCAGACGTCCGGCATTCTCGCCGAAATAATCGCGGACCACCCCGGTAATGTCCTGATCCGGATTCGGCGAGGCCACCACCATCCGTGACAGCCCGCGGTGGGAGAAATACGTCATCGGACCGATCAGCAGGGTCGCCACCAACAGCGGCCAGAATCCTCCCAGCCCAGCGTTCATCGGGAGGAACAGGATTCCGGCCCCCACCGCCGTGCCAAACAAGCTGATGGTCCAGCTGCTGTCGAAACGGTTCCAGCGCGCCGCTGCGGTAGCGGTCTCCTGCGCAGTCTGTGCGGGTTGGTCTGGGGAGGACATGGTGGACTCCTGGCGGTGGTGGTGCGAGGTCGTGGTTCAGTAGACCACGATCGACGAGGATGACGCGACTTTGCCGCGGATCACCGTCGAGACATCCGCGCTAAGCTGGGACGGGTGAGCACCGAGAACACGAACGAGTCGATCTCCACACCCCGCGAGCAGGACATTCCCGACCAGCAGTTGCGCGAAAATTACGAGCAGCTGATGGAAGAGGTCCGCCACCATCGCACCGCGTACTACCAGAATGACGCCCCGGAGATTTCCGACGCCGAATTCGACAACCTCTTCCGCCGTCTCGAAGACCTCGAGGCGCTGCACCCGGAGATCGTCTCCAACGATTCGCCCACCCAAGAAGTCGGCGGCGATGTGTCCTCCGCGTTCGCCCCCGTGGAACACTTGGCTCGGATGTACTCGCTGGAGGACGTCTTCTCCCTGGACGAGCTGCGCACCTGGTTCCATCGTGCCGCCGGCTCCCTGCAGCAGATCCGCCCTGGCGTGAAGCCCAGTTGGTTGGCCGAAGTCAAAATCGACGGGCTCGCGATCAATCTCCTCTACCGCGACGGTGAACTCGTGCGCGCCGCCACCCGTGGAGACGGCGTCACCGGTGAAGACGTCACCCACAACGTGCTCACCATCAAAGACATCCCCACCACCCTCACCGGGGAAGACATCCCCGCCGAGGTGGAAGTGCGCGGTGAGATTTTCATGCGCACCCAGGACTTCCGCGACTTCAACGCCCAGCGCGCCGAAGCCGGGCTGCCGCCCTTCGCCAACCCGCGCAATGCTGCGGCTGGCTCCCTGCGACAGAAGGACCCGGAGCAAACCGCTCAGCGACCGCTCACCATGTTCGTCCACGGCATTGGCGCTCAGCAGGGGCTGAGCGTCGGCTCTCAACACGAGGCGTACGAACAGCTGGCCGCCTGGGGGCTGCCCACCAGCCCCTACAGCTTGTTGGTGCCCGGCGACACCGACATCGAGCCGGAATCCTCAGCGCCACTGGCCAAGCTCTTGAACTTCATTGCTGAGCGCGGAGAGCAGCGCCACGACCTGATCCACGAGATCGACGGCATCGTCATCAAGGTCGACGATTTCGGCCTCCAGGCCCAGCTCGGTCACACCTCCCGCACCCCACGCTGGGCGGTCGCCTACAAGTACCCGCCGGAAGAAGTGCACACCCGGCTGCTCGACATCAAGGTCAACGTCGGACGGACCGGGCGAGTGACGCCGTACGCCGTGATGGAGCCCGTGCTGGTGGCCGGGTCTACGGTCTCGATGGCTACTCTGCACAACCAGGACGTGGTGCGGGCTAAGAACGTCAAGATCGGCGACACCGTCGTGCTGCGCAAAGCCGGAGACGTCATCCCCGAAATCGTGGGACCGGTGCTGCCCCTGCGCGAACAGCATGAACGCGACGGCGAACTGCGCGACTTCGTGATGCCCACCCACTGTCCGTCATGTGGTGAACCGTTGGCGCCAGCCAAAGAAGGCGACGTCGACCTTCGCTGCCTCAACGCCCACCGCTGCCCGGCGCAGCTCACCGGGCGCATCGAGCACGCAGGATCCCGCGGCGCCTTCGACATCGAGGCGCTGGGGGAGGAAGCCGCTACCTGGCTCACTAACGGCCCGGGAGAGGACCCAGCCGAGAATCATGGACACGTCCAGCCCGCTGGTGAGGGCGTCATCACCGCCGATGCGCAGCTCTTCGACCTGGCCGCTGACGGCGACGAGGAGCTCAAGCAGCGCCTCGCGGAAGTGCGCGTCTGGCGGGAGAAGCGTAGCAAAGGCCAGGGCACCGGAAAATGGGAGCTGGTGCCGTACTTCTACACCAAGGCCACCGCTAAGACCCCTTCAAAGCCCACCGCCAATACGGTGAAGCTCTTCGACGAGCTGGAGAAGGCCAAGTCCCAGCCGCTGTGGCGCGTGCTGGTGGCACTGTCCATCCGCCACGTGGGCCCCACCGCCGCTCGCGCGCTCGCCGGTGCCTTCGGCTCCCTGCCGCAGCTGCAGGCCACCGCCCTGGATGCGGAGAACGGCCGCCAGCGACTGTCCGACGTCGACGGCGTGGGCCCGACGATCGCCGACGCCGTGTCCGAATGGTTCCGTGACGAGGTCAATCGCACCACCGTTGAGCGCTGGGCCGCGGCCGGGGTCCGGATGGAAGACGAGATGGATGAATCCGTCGCCAAGACGCTCGAGGGACTGACCGTCGTGGTCACGGGGTCGTTGCAGAACTACACCCGCGACTCGGCGAAGGAAGCGATCATCTCCCGCGGCGGTAAAGCCTCGGGGTCGGTGTCGAAGAAGACCGACTTCGTGGTCGCTGGTGAGAACGCCGGTTCCAAGCTCGACAAAGCAGAATCGCTGGGACTCACCGTGCTCGACGAAGACGGTTTCACCGCGTTGCTGAAGAACGGTCCTAGTGGCGTGGACGAAGGGTCGGTATAGACGGTTGTGAGCGAAGCAACCTGTCAGGATTTCTTACAAGTTCAGTTTCTCAACGACTGCAACGCTTTGAAGCGCACTCGCCAGTTGTCGCAAGAATTGCGACAACTGCGTTGCTTACTGCCCGGGCTCTAAATCCAGATCGGTTGATTTCCCGTCTTCTTTGTCCGACCGACGTTGTGCGATCCGGTCTGAGATGGCTCGATTCAAGCGACCTTTTGCCGCCTTCGCACTCCCGAAGGTTCTGACTCCGAAGCGACGAACGGCATCAACGCCCTCGCTGCCTGTTTCGAAGGTCTTATCACGTGCCTCGGCGACGGCTGCCACCCATCGCTTCGCCGCGATGTCGTCGCGGGATGAATCGATTCCGATGCGTTCGTTAAAGATGATGATGTCGGTTGCGACCTCGTTGCTGGAACGAACGGCGCCACCGGCTTTGAACGGACGCAATAAGGTCTTGTCGTTCGCTGTCTTCGCAACCGCGTCGATTCGGGCGAGCAATTTGCCGGTGGTGCCAGCGATCTGTGTGCGACGTCGATCCCGTGCGGCTTTGAGTCCCTTGCGGTAGCTTTCAAGCTCTGCCGGTTCTGCATCCATGACTCGGTCTAGTTCCAAGATGGCTAGGGCATCGTAGAGTTGAAAGCAACGAGCAAGAATGGCCAGCCATTCTTCAACGGAACCGGTCGCTGTACTTGCGACATCCGCTAATTCTCCGACGCGGTGTTGTTTCTTTTCTAGCTTCTCGGCTAAAGCATCGAGTTGGCGCAACGCATATCCCTGGACCGTTGCAACCGTCTCTGAAGCACCTTGGACCTTGGACCACATGACATCCGACACACGATTCGTGTGTTCGCGCTGCGTCATGACACTGTCCACGGTCGAGCCGACACCGATCAGTTGAGAAATCTGGGCGTCCTTCTGAGCCCGCAGAATATCGTCAACCTTCTCGTCGATGGTCTGTAGATAGTCGGTGATCTCGTCCATCGTTTGTTGCATGGCAAACTGCGCCATGATTCCTGCGGCCCCAGAAAGAATCGCCGGGTTGGTGAGGATAGGTCCTGCGGAACTGGGATTCACGTATTCGAGAATATTCGTGATCTTGCCCTTGTCTCCGGTCACGATGGCTCGACTGAGTCCGTCTGAGGAGCCTTTCATCGCAGTGCCGAGTTTCAGATTCTGTGAGGAATCTTTGGTGAGCTTGATCCACCGGCCAGAATTCGCAGCAGCCTCAGAACCAGCTTGTGCCACGCCGGAACCTGTCTTCAGGTAGGCGTTCGACGACGTCAGAATGCCTTCCATCTAGGCATTCGCTGGTACACCAGCTATCTGCGCTCAACGGTCACTCCGAACTGGATGCCTTGAGATCAGTAGACTGAGCCACGAAGTGGATGGCGATATTGCACATCCTGCCCGTTTTCGCCCTGTTCTGGAGGAACTCAGCCATGACTCCGTCTTCCGACGCCCCAACTGCCAACACACCGGCACTGTCCACGCTGCTGACGGTGGCGCGGGCCGCGGCGCGCGCCGGGGCCGACGTGCTCGCGTCGCGACCGCGTACGGTGCTGCCCCTGCAGCAATCTGACCTGGGCGCGGAGACCAAGTCGTCGGGCTCGGACTGGGTGACAGATTTCGACCGCCAGGCCGAAGAGAGCGTGCGCAGGGTTATTACCGGATACCGGCCGAACGACGAAATCTACGGCGAGGAATACGGCTCGACGCGTCCGGAGAATCCGACCGGTTATCGATGGTCGATCGACCCCCTGGACGGGACCACGAACTTCATTCGGGGAGTCCCGCACTATTGCACGTCCGTGGCCGTTGCTGGACCGGACGGGGACTGGCTGGCCGGCGCCGTCGTCGCTCCAGCCCTGGGACGGATCTGGTACGCCTCTCGGGGCAACGGCGCGTTCGGTATCGCCGAGACTCCAGGCGCCGATGAGATGGTGGGCATTGCCAGCCACCCGGCTGAGCCGCAGCTTTTGAGCGGGCCGATTCTGGGACGGTCCGGTCGACTGTTGGCCAGCGGATTCGGCTACGACGCGGAACGGCGCCGCTTCCAGATCGGGGTCCTCTCGGAGTTGCTGGCAGAATTCGGAGACTTGCGCCGGATCGGCTCGGCGGCGCTGGATTTGTGCATGGTGGCCGACGGCACCTTGGACGCTTATGCCGAGTACGGGACGCAGGAGTATGACTGGGCGGCCGGGGCACTCATTGCTGAAGAAGCCGGTGTGCCCGTACGCCGCCCTCAGTGGCCGGAATCGAGCGAGACTCCCGATTGGATGATCGCCGGGGACATTGGTCGTCCGTTGGCCGAGATGCCGCACGCACCCGGCCATCCGCACGCCTGAGAGACCACGCACCCGGATTTCGGGTACTCTGGAAGGGGTTGTCGAACCTCACATTCGACAACCGCGCCGCTGACGGATGGTGGGAGAGCTCCGCACCACACCAGGGGCGGGCACCGAAGGAGCAACCCCTCCCCGGGAAACTCTCAGGTCTCCGTACCGCCATCACGAGGCACCTCTGAAAAGCAGTTGCGTTCGGAAACGGACACGACTCACCGACGGTGCAAGCCGGTCCTGCGTAAACACGCGACCCGGTCAAACTCTCAGGTTATTCAACAGGGTGGGGAGGATCAGTGACTCGCTGAGACGGCGTGGCCTCGTCGTCGTACGCACCGTTGCAACCGATCCGACAGATCCCTGGAGAGTTTCGATCATGACTCAGACCGTGCCTTCGGCCCCGTTCACCGACCGCCATATCGGTCCCACACCCGATGACGCGACCATGATGTTGCAGACCCTCGGCTACGACAGCCTCGAGGCGCTCATCGACACCGCCATTCCGAAGTCCATCCGCCAGAGCACACCCCTGGACCTGCCGGCCGCGAATGAGACCGAGGTCCTCGGCGAGCTGCGCCGGATGGCCTCCCGCAACATCCAGCGCACCCAGATGATCGGGCAGGGCTTCTACGACACCGTCACGCCCGCCGTGATCCGTCGCAATGTGGTGGAAAACCCGGCGTGGTACACGGCGTACACTCCGTACCAGCCGGAAATCTCCCAGGGGCGCCTCGAAGCCCTGCTGAACTTCCAAACCATGGTGATGGACCTGACCGCCCTGCCCATCGCCAACGCCTCCCTGCTCGATGAAGCCTCCGCCGCTGCTGAAGCCGTGCTGATGATGCGCCGCGCCAACAAGCGCAAGGCCGATGGGCTGATCCTGGTGGACGCCAACACGTTCCCACAGAACCTCGCCGTCATCGAGACCCGCTCCCGGGCGGTGGAAGCCCAGACCCGCGTGGTCGATCTGTCTGTCGGGCTCAGCGACGAGCTGCTGACCGAGATCAACGACGTGGGACTGTGCGGCATCGTCGTCCAGCAGCCCGCCAATGACGGCTCCCTGGTGGACCACACCGCACTCTTCGCCCAGGTGAAGGGACTCGGCGGCATGATCACCGTGATCGCCGACCTGCTGGCCCTGACCCTGATTCAGGCACCGGGGGAGCAGGGCGCCGATATTGCGGTGGGCTCCACCCAGCGCTTCGGTGTGCCGCTGTTCTATGGTGGCCCGCACGCCGCCTACATGGCTGTGTCCAAGGGCCTGGAGCGCTCCATGCCCGGTCGCTTGGTGGGTGTCTCCACCGATGACGTGGGCCGTCCGGCTTATCGCCTGGCCCTGCAGACACGCGAGCAGCACATCCGCCGCGAGAAGGCCACCTCCAACATCTGCACCGCCCAGGCACTGCTGGCCATCTGCGCCGGACTCTACGCCGTGTACCACGGCCCCTCCGGCCTGAAGCGGATCGCACAGCACGCCCACCGACAGGTCAGCCGTCTGGCCGCCACGCTGACCACGGGCGGATACACGCTGGCCTCGCAGAGCTTCTTTGACACGATCGTCGTCGAGCTGAAGGATGAGACCTCCGCACAGCAGGTCTTCGACGACGCCGAAGCCGCCGGCATCAACGTGCGCCGCTTCGCCGCAGACCGCATCGGCATCTCCGCGGACGAAACCACCACCGAGGCGCACCTGTCCACGCTGGCCGACGTCTTCGGTGTGGAGCTGGCGGCAGGGGAGTCCGACGGCGAGTCTTCCGCGATTCCGGAGGCGTTGCGCCGCACCTCGGACTACCTCACCCACCCGATCTTTCACTCCATCACCTCCGAGACCCAGATGATGCGCTACCTGCGCACCCTCTCGGACCGTGACCTCGCCCTGGACCGCACCATGATCCCGCTGGGCTCATGCACCATGAAGCTGAACTCCGCCGTGGAGATGGAATCCATTACCTGGCCCGAGTTCGCGTCTATCCACCCCTACGTTCCGGCATCCCAGGCGCAGGGCTGGCGCGAGCTGATCGACGATCTGGAAGCCAAGCTGGTGGCGATCACCGGTTACGCCGGGATCTCGGTGCAGCCCAACGCCGGCTCCCAGGGCGAATACGCCGGTCTGCTGGCGATCCGCCGCTACCACGACGCCAACGGCGACCGCCAGCGCACCATCTGCCTGATCCCGGCTTCGGCCCACGGCACCAATGCTGCCTCGGCTGTGTTGGCCGGGATGTCCGTCGTCGTCGTCAAAACCGCCGAAGACGGCACCATCGACGCTGAGGATCTCGACGCGAAGATCGACAAGCACGGTGCGGAATTGGCCGCGATCATGATCACCTACCCCTCCACGCACGGCGTGTACGAGGGTGATGTGCGCCAGGTGTGCGACAAGATCCACGCCGCCGGCGGCCAGGTGTACATCGACGGTGCAAACCTCAACGCCCTGGTCGGACTGGCCCAGCCCGGCGAGTTCGGCGGTGATGTGTCCCACCTGAACCTGCACAAGACCTTCTGCATCCCGCACGGCGGCGGTGGCCCGGGCGTGGGTCCGATCGGCGTAGGCGAGCACCTGTTGCCGTACCTGCCCGGTGACGCCACCGGTCAGGACGACGCCGCCACCCGCCTGGGTGCCCCCGTGACCGCCACCGTGTTTGGTTCGGCGGGCGTGCTGCCGATCTCCTGGGCCTACATTGCGCTCATGGGTGGGGAAGGCCTGACCAAGGCCACCGGCACCGCCATCCTGAATGCCAACTACCTGGCGCGCCGGCTCTCCGAGCACTACCCGATCCTCTACACCGGTGCGGCCGGGCTGGTCGCCCATGAGTGCATCCTGGACCTGCGGGAGCTCTCCGCGCAGTCCGGCGTCACCGTGGACGACGTCGCCAAGCGCCTCATCGACTTCGGATTCCACGCCCCCACCATGGCGTTCCCGGTGGCCGGCACGTTGATGGTGGAGCCCACCGAGTCTGAGGACCTGGCCGAGATGGAGCGCTTCATCGAGGCCATGGCCGTGATCCGCGACGAGATCCAGCAGGTCATCGACGGCGCCCACGCCATGGAAGAGTCCCCGCTGCGCCGCGCCCCGCACACCGCGGCCGCGGTGATCACCAGCGACTGGGACCGCCCCTACACCCGCGAGCAGGGCGCCTTCCCGGTGGCCAGCCTGCGCCAGGACAAGTACTTCGCCCCGGTCGGACGCGTGAACCAAGCTGCAGGCGACCGCAACCTGGTGTGTGCCTGCCCGCCGCCGGAAGCCTTCGAGACTGTGTCCGCCGAAGACGAGGAGAACTGACCATGACGACCGAACTGCGCCGCACCGCGCTGCACGCCGCCCACGAAGCCGCGGGCGCGCGTTTCACCGACTTCGGTGGCTGGGACATGCCGCTGCGTTACGCCTCCGAGCTTGCCGAGCACGAAGCCGTGCGCACCGCAGCCGGGCTCTTCGACCTCTCCCACATGGGTGAAGTGTGGGTGACCGGACCCGACGCCGCTACCGGGCTGAACTCGGTGCTGGCCGGCAACCTCGCCGTTATCAAGGTCGGCAAGGCCAAGTATTCGCTGTCGCTCGACGAGGACGGCGGCATCATCGACGATCTCATCGTCTACCGCCTGGCCGAGGACCGCTACCTGGTGGTTCCTAACGCCGGCAACGCTGAGGCTGTCACCGCCGAGCTGCAGCGCGTACTCGTGGATTCCGGGAACTTCGACGTTACCCTCGACGACGCCACCGCCCGCACCTCGCTGCTGGCGGTGCAGGGCCCGGCCTCCGAGCAGATCGTTGCCCGGTTGCTCACGTCCGAGGCGGACCATCAGGCCCTGGCCGAGCTGCGCTATTACGCGGCCCTCGAGCTGGACCTTGCTGTCTCCGTGAATGCGGCCGGCGAACCCTCCGACGTCACCTTCCCCGTGCTGGTGGCCCGCACCGGCTACACCGGTGAGGATGGATTCGAGCTCATCCTCGACCCGGCCCACCCGCGGGCTACCGAGGCTGGCGCCGACGCCGAGGCCGTGCCGTCTCAGCTGTGGGATGCGCTGCTCGCCGTCGGTGAAGCCGATCAGCTCATCCCGTGTGGGCTGGCCGCGCGCGACTCGTTGCGCCTGGAAGCAGGCATGCCGCTGTACGGCAACGAGCTCAGCCGCGACCGCACCCCCTTCGACGCCGGACTGGGACCCGTGGTGTCCTTCAAGAAAACCGAGGACTTCCCGGGTCGGTCAGCGCTCGAGCCGCTACGAGACCAACCCAGCGCGTGGCGCCTCATCGGACTCCAAGGCCTGGAGCGGCGCGCGGCCCGTCCGGGCAGTGCGATCCTGATCAACGGTGAGTCCGCCGGCGAGGTAACCTCCGGGTTGCCCTCGCCCACTCTGGGGTACCCGATCGCCCTCGGTTACGTCTCCACCGAGGCGGCCGCCGGGGTCGAGCCCGACACCGAGCTCACCGTGGACATCCGGGGCAAGGCCCACCCGTTCCGCGTGGTCCAGCTCCCCTTCTACACTCGTTAATCACCAGCATCATTTGTGAGGAGAATCACTATGCCCGTTGTTCCTTCATCCCTGCACTACTCAGCCGAACATGAGTGGGTGGACGCCACCGAAGGCACCGTGAAGGTCGGCGTTACTGCGGTGGCCACCGATCAGCTCGGCGAAATTGTCTACGTCGACCTGCCCGAAGTGGGTGACACCGTGACCGCGGGCGAGACCTGCGGCGAGATCGAGTCCACCAAGTCCGTCTCGGATCTGTATTCTCCGGTCACCGGCACCGTCGCGTCCATCAACGATGACGCCGTCGACAACCCTGCCTCTATCAACGAGCAACCTTACGGCTCCGGTTGGCTATTCACCGTGGAGGTGTCCGAGGTGGGCCCGCTGCTCACCGCAGAGGAGTACGCTTCCGCGAACGACGCCACGGTGGAGTAACCTGGCGGAATGAACCATCAGACCAGTCACCAGCCACTGGATCTGCGCTTCGGCGGCGTCACCGTAAGGGACGCCGCCGAAGCCGATTTTGAGGCCATCGCCGCCCTGACCTACGCCTCCTATGTGGAAGCCGGGCACATCCCCGCCGACGACGACTACGTCGCCCAACTCCTGGACGTTCCCGCCCGAGCCCAGGGTCCGGGGCGCCTCGTCGTGGCCGAGCTTGACGGCGCGGTGGCCGGTTCCACCGTGTTGCTCACCGGGGAGATGGACATGGCCGAAGTCGCACACCCTGGCGAGTTTGAATTCCGGATGCTGGGTGTTGCGCCCGCGTTCCAGCGCCGCGGGGTTGGCCGCGCTCTGGTGGCCACTGCCGAAAACCACGCCCGGGCACTGGGCTGCTCCGCCATCGTCATCACCACCATGGCCTCGATGACCGATGCTCACCAGCTCTACCGCGCCTGTGGATTTGAACGCCGGCCCGACCGTGACTGGTCGCTGGGGGAGCGCGGCTGGCTGGAACCCGGCGAACGCGACGAGACGTTCCTCGCGTTCGTGCATCCGCTCGCGCCGCGCGACTAGACTGGACGCCGACGAGAATTCTCCCTGCCGTTTGACTTGAAGGAGTCGTATGTCTGAGATCACTCGCGAGAACGTGGTGCATTTGGCACAGCTGGCTCGCATCGACATGAGCGAGGCCGAGCTGGATCAGCTCTCCGGCGAGCTCGCCGTCATCCTCGACTCGGTGGCTGCCGTGTCGCAGGTAGCCGGTGACGACGTCGAGCCCACCTCGCACCCGATGCCGCTGACCAATGTATTCCGCGACGACGTTCCGCGGGGGCTGCTCACCCAGGAGCAGGCGCTGGCCATGGCGCCCGACGCCGAAAACGGCCAGTTCAAGGTTCCTGCAATCCTGGATGGAGAGTGATCGAGATGTCAGATCTGATTCGACTCACGGCCCTGCAGATGGCCGAGAAGCTGCGCTCCGGTGAGATCACCTCGGTGCAGCTCACCCAGGCTCACCTCGACCGCATCGCCGAAGTAGACGGCGTGATCGGCGACGACGGCGCACCCACCGGGGTGCACGCGTTTCTGCACGTCTCCGCGGACGAAGCCCTGGCCACCGCCGCCGAGGTGGATGCGATCCGCGCCGCGGGAGGTGCTGAAGCCGAGGCGCTGCACCCGCTGGCCGGTGTGCCCATCGCGGTGAAGGACAACATCGTCACCACCGGGCAGCCCACCACTGCGGCTTCCAAAATGCTCGAGGGCTGGATGAGCCCCTACGACGCCACCGTCGTGGAGAAGATCCGGGCTGCGAAGCTGCCGATTCTGGGCAAGACCAACCTCGATGAGTTCGCCATGGGCGGCTCCACCGAATACTCCGCGTACGGCAACACCCGTAACCCCTGGGACCCCGAGCGGGTGCCCGGCGGCTCCGGTGGTGGCTCGGCTGCCGCCGTCTCTGCCTACATGGCCCCGCTGGCTCTGGGCTCCGACACCGGCGGCTCTATCCGCGAACCCGGCGCCTACACTGGCACCGTGGGCGCGAAGCCCACCTACGGTGCGGTCTCCCGGTACGGGCTGATCGCCATGGCCTCATCCCTGGACCAGATCGGTCCGGCCGCGCGCACCGTCGCCGATACTGCCGCGCTCCAGGAGCTCATCGGCGGGCATGACCCCAAAGATTCCACCTCGCTGCCACAGGACCTCACCGGGCTGCTGGAGGCAGCCGAGAGCCGTGACCTCACCGGGCTGCGCGTCGGCGTCATCGCCGAACTGCAGGGGGAGGGCTACCAGGAATCCGTGCAGCGGATCTTCAAGGACAACCTCGAGATCCTGCGCGCCGCCGGTGCCGAGATCGTCGAGGTCTCCTGCCCGCACTTCCGCTACGCCTTGGGCGCCTACTACCTGATCATGCCCTCGGAAGTCTCCTCCAACCTCGCCAAGTTCGACGGCGTGCGCTACGGCCAGCGCGTCGTTCCTGAGGGCGGGGGCACCATCGAGCAGGTCATGTCCGCCACCCGCGCCGCCGGTTTCGGTGACGAGGTCAAGCGGCGGATCATCCTGGGCACCTACGCCCTCTCCGCCGGCTACTACGACGCCTACTACGGCTCCGCGCAAAAGGTCCGCACCCTGGTACAGCAGGACTTTGCCGCCGCCTTCGAGCAGGTCGATGTGCTGGTCTCCCCGGCTTCGCCGCGACTGCCTTTCCGCTTCGGCGAACAGATTGACGACCCCGTGACCCTGTATCTCAACGACGTCACCACCATCCCCGCCAACCTGGCCGGTGTGCCCGGCATCGCGGTGCCGTCCGGTGTGGTCGACGGACTCCCCGTCGGTGTGCAGTTCATGGCACCCGCCACTGAAGACGCCCGCATGTACCGGGTGGCCGGCGCCCTGGAAGCACTGGTCACCGACCAGTTGGGTTCCCCGATTCACACGCAGGCGCCCGAGGTGCCCGCCGCCGCACTGACCATCGCAGGAGGCCAGCACTGATGACCACCGAGATCATGAGCTACGACGACGCCATGGCGCAATTCGACCCGGTTCTGGGCTTCGAAGTGCACGTCGAGCTGAACACCGCCACCAAGATGTTCTCGTCGGCGCCCAACGCCTTCGGTGATGAGCCGAACACCAACGTCACCGAGGTCGACCTGGGTCTTCCCGGTGTGCTTCCGGTCGTCAACGGCACCGCGGTGGAGTACGCCATCCGCCTCGGCCTGGCTCTGAACTGCCAGATCGCTGAGTCCTGCCGTTTCGCCCGGAAGAACTACTTCTACCCGGACACCCCGAAGAACTTCCAGACCTCCCAGTACGACGAGCCCATCGCCTTCGAGGGCTATCTCGACCTGGAACTGGAAGACGGCGAGGTCTTCCGCGTGGAGATTGAGCGCGCCCACATGGAGGAAGACGCCGGCAAGCTGACCCACCAAGGCGGCACCGGTCGTATCCAGGGCGCAGCCTCCTCGCTGGTGGACTACAACCGGGCCGGGGTCCCGCTGATCGAGATCGTCACTAAGCCGATTGTCGGCGCCGGTGAACGCGCGCCCGAACTGGCGCGCGCCTACGTCACCGCCATCCGCGACATCGTCAAGGCGCTCGACATCTCCGATGCCCGCATGGAGCGCGGCAACGTGCGTTGCGACGCCAACGTCTCGCTGATGCCCAAGGGCGCTGAGGTCTTCGGCACCCGCACCGAGACGAAGAACGTCAACTCCACCCGCGCAGTCGCCCACGCCGTGACCTTTGAGATCCAGCGCCAGGCCGCCCTGCTGGCCAGTGGTGAATCCATCACCCAGGAGACCCGGCACTGGCATGAGGACACCCGCACCACCACCTCGGGTCGTCCGAAGTCCGACGCCGATGACTATCGCTATTTCCCGGAGCCAGACCTGGTGCCGCTGCACATCGACCGCGAGTGGGTCGAGCGCGTCCGCGCCGAGCTGCCGGAGCTGCCGGCGGTGCGCAACAAGCGGCTCAAGGCCGAGTGGGGCTTTTCCGATGAGGAATTCCGCGATGTCGTCAATGCCGGCGTACTCACCGAGATCGCTGCCACGGTTGACGCCGGCACCACCGCCGGTGCGGCCAGGAAATGGTGGATGGGCGAGATCGCCCGTCTGGCGAACCTGGCCGAGAAGGAGATCGCTGAGCTCGGCGTCACCCCGGCCGATGTTGTCGAGATCGAGGAGCTGATCTCATCCAAGACCATCAACGACAAAATCGCCAAGCAGGTCCTCGGCCACGTGGCCGACGGCGAGGGCACTCCTCAGCAGATCGTGGAAGCCCGTTCCCTGGCGGTCGTGTCCGACGACGGCGCCCTCACCGAGGCGATTGAAGCCGCCATGGCGGATAACCCGGACGTGGTCGAGAAGGTCAAGGCCGGCAAGGTCCAGGCCATCGGCGCTCTCATCGGCCCCGTAATGAAAGCGACCCGCGGCCAGGCCGATGCCGGACGCGTGCGCGAAATTGTGATGGAGAAGCTCGGCGTCTCCTGATCAGCACTCATTGCCGCGAGTAAAGCCCGGCGGAGCATCGGCTCCGCCGGGCTTTGCCGAACGTTTGGGCAGATTTCATACCGCGTTGAGATCCGCCCGCAGTTTCGTTTAGTCCGGGTTTACCTGGCGGCAAGGTGGCTTCGTGAGGGTGGAGGTGGTGGTGCGTTCACCGAACCATCACTCACACCTGAAACTCACCTTGAAGAGGTCTTACCGATGTCACGACGACTGCTTGCTGTCTCCTCCGCCGCTGCCGCGGCCCTGCTGCTCACCGCCTGTGGAGGCGACGCCTCCTCCTCCGAGGACGCAGAAGGGACGACCGATCAAGTCGGTGCCGACAGCGCCGCCGCCGTCTGCTCCGAGTTCGAACCCCTGCGCTTCTCCGACACCGGCGTCGAGGGTCTGGAAACCCTGGTGCTGGAATTTGAAGACTTCCGCGTGGCTCTGGAGGAGGTCACCGGTCTCGAGGTCGAATTCGAGCCCATGGCGTCCCGTACGGCTGCTGCCACCGCCCTGCAGTATGACGATCTCGACGTGTTGCTCACCGGCCCCGCCGAGTACGTGGTGCTCAAGGAAGAAGCCGACGCTCTGCCGCTGGCCGGGGTGACCCGCGAGAACTACAAGGCCGCTATCTTCAAGCGCGCCGACTCCGACCTGGAATCCGTAGAGGACCTGGAGGGCGGCACCTTGATCACCAAAGAAGTCGGCTCCACCTCCGGCCACCTGGGTCCCCTGGAGATGCTCGTGACCGCCGGACTGGACCCGAACGTCGGTGACGTCGATGTCGTGCCGCTTTCCGACACCCACATCGAAGCTTTCGCTACCGGCGACGGCGACGCACTGGGAACCGGCATCTCCGATCTGGAGACGATCCAGGAGATGATGGGCGAGGACGCCGTCGAGGTGCTCGAAGAAGGCCCGGACCTGCCGAACGACCTGTTCATCGCTCGCACCGGCCTGGGTGAAGACTGTGCAGGGTATCTGCAGGACGCCCTCGTGGAGAACCAGGATGTGCTGCTGGAGGCCATCGTGCAGACCGGTGAGAACGACAAGTACCTCGAGTCCGAGTTCGTGGAGGCTGCCGACTCCGACTACGATCCGACCCGTCGTGCTTTTGAAGCGGCCGGATTCTCCCAGTACGCCGACCTGCCGGACGAGGACGAGCAGTAATGCCTCAGCCTGACGACCTGGGATCCACCGTGGTCCACCTCGCCGGGCTGAGCAAAGAGTTTCCCCACGGAATGCGCGCACTGGACGGCATCGACCTTTCGGTGCGCGCGGGGGAGACCGTCGTGCTGCTCGGTGCCAACGGCTCCGGAAAATCCACCTTGCAGAAATGCCTGACCCGACTCGTGGCACCCACCGCCGGGACCGCCCGGGTGCTGGGCACCGAGGTGACGACGGCGTCGACGTCGGAGATCACCCGCCTGCGCCGCCGGGTGGGGGTGGTGCACCAGAAGATCAACCTGGTGCGTGAACTCTCCGTGCTGACCAACGTGATTCACGGGTCTTTGGGGCGGGTGCGGGCGCCACGCAACTGGTTCGCCGCTACTGCCCGTGCCGAGGAGCGCGACGAGGCCATGGCCGCCCTGGAACGGGTGGGTCTGGCTGATGTGGCCGGGCGCCGCGCCGAGCAACTCTCCGGTGGCCAACAGCAGCGCGTAGCGATCGCCCGGATGCTCATGCAGCGTCCTGAACTGGTGCTGGCTGATGAGCCGGTGGCGGCCCTGGATCCCCGCGCCGGACGTGTGGTGATGGATATGCTCTGGCAGATCGTCGCCGAGCACGGCATCACCCTGATCTGTACCCTGCACCAGCTTGAACTGGCTCGCGCTTATGGCGACCGTGTGGTGGCCCTGCGGGATGGTCGCATCGAGCTGGATACGAGAATGAACCTGGTGGCCGACGCCGAGCTGGAGGGGCTATACACCAGCGACGACGACGCCGACCATGCCCAAGGAGTCCGACCATGACCGTCCAGACCACCCCGAGCGCGACCGAGCGGGCGGGCGCCCGGGCGGATCCTACCGCGGAGATGCCGCCTCGCTGGCGCTGGCCGAAGTGGACATCGCTACTGATCGGGTTGCTACTGCTCGGGCTCGCTGTCAACGGAATCCGGAGGTTGGATATCTCTGGGTCACGCATAGCTCAGGGGCCGGAGAACATCTGGGGGTTCATCACCGGGGCATTCCCGCCGAATATTGAGCGGTTCCCGAACCTGGCCGAGGCCATGCTGGAGACGCTGGAGATCGCGATCATCGGCACCGGTATCGGCGTGATCCTCAGCATTCCTGCTGCCTTGCTGGCGGCACAGAACACCACCCCATTCCCGGCGTTGGGATTCACGGTGCGTTTCGTGCTCACTGTGCTGCGCTCGGTGCCCGATCTGGTGTGGGCGCTGATCTTCGTGATGGCAGTGGGTCTGGGGCCGCTAGCCGGGATCCTGGCGATCGCCGTGGACGTGCTGGGCTTTGCCGGGCGGTTCTTCGCCGAACGCATCGAAGAGGTAGAGCGTGGCCCGATTGATGCGCTGCGCTCCACCGGTGCCAGCGGCGTCGCCGTCGTGGTGGCCGCGGTGTTGCCGGCGTCGTTTGCCTCATTCACCGCGACGAGCCTGTATTGCGTGGAGAAGTCCATCCGCGGTGCCACCATCCTGGGTATGGTGGGGGCCGGCGGCATCGGTATGGAACTCACGCCGGCATTCAACCTGCGCCAGTTCGACACCGCGTTCACGATCATCATCATGATCCTGGTGGTGGTTTTCCTGGCTGAGCAACTCTCCTCGCTGGTGCGGCGCAAGATGCTGGGAGCAGACCAACTGCGCCGAGCCGTCTAGGGACAGCTCGGCGCAGCGCGTCTGCGGTTACGGTTCACCGAACCGCGTTAGAACCTCAGCAGTGCCCCGACGTTCTCGATGCGGCCGTCAGAGATGATGACGAGGTTGCCGGAACTATTCAGGGTGTCCAGGATCGCCCGGTCGACGTCGCCGTTGCCCTCGGAGGCACCCAACGAGGGGTTGATGAACAGCGTGTCTACCCGGCCCTGTTGGGCGGCTTCGCTGATCTCGTCGGGCTGGGCGATGCCGTTGCCGGTGCCGTGCGCGGCCGCAAACCGGTCGTAGGCAGCGTCGTCGTTCTTCTCGAACCAGGCGCGGGCGATCTTCCAGGCGGCAGCGTGGAGTTCGGCGGGCCCGGTGGCGTCGTGATTGCCGGAGATGAAATCGTCGAGTAGCACCGGGTAGGCACTGAGCCGTTTCATCAACGGATGTGCCTCACTCACCGCGGCCAGCACCATGGGTTGGCTACGGGCCTTGCCGAGGAGTGTGCCCAGGCCGTCGCCGACCGCCTTGACGAATTTTTCCTTGTCGATCTGGTCGATCTCGTCGCCCGAGCCGTGACCGTGGAACATCGCCTTGCCGCCGCCGGTGGAACGATGCTGCAGGTGCTTCTGCCGCTCTTCGGGATCGATGACGTCGTCGATACTACTGGGGACTGTGTCACCAAGGTCGATCGGGTGGATGGTGTCTTCGGTGGCATTGAACAGGCGCACCTTGTTGCGCGACAGCGCGAGCACGTAGAACGCGTGCGATTGTGTGAGCGCCGAGGCGATCGGGCGCAACACGAAGTGGTCGTTGACGGCGACGTGCTCGTCCAGCGGCAGTCCCAGTCGGTAGACGAAGTGCACGCCGTCGGCCGCGAACGCCGCAATGCTTTCGGATTGGCTGCGCAAAAACGCGCCGTCGGTGGCGAGCGCCTCGAGTGGGGCCACGATGCGTTTGGCAGTAGCCTCATCGGTGCCCTGCTCGAGGAGCGCTCGCACAGCGGAGGTGGTCAGAGACTTCAGGCGGATGCCCGTGTCCTGGGGTTGGTGGTGTGCCGGGGCGGTGGGAGCGAAGAGCGAGACTACCGGTCCCGTGGCCGCCGCCATGGCCTTCAGATCGTCGTGGGTGATGTGGTCGAATGAGCCAAGAGTCTTCGATGCATCCATAGGTCCACGTTACTGATGATCCTCGACTTTGACGAGACCCTGATCACAGGCAGCCAGTATGGACCTGTTCAGGTCAGCACTACCGTGCGGTTCCCGCTGAGGAACACGCGGCGCTCGCAGTGCCACTTCACCGCGTTGGCCAGTGCCTTGCACTCGGTATCGCGACCGACTGCCACCAGATCCTCGGGCCCGTAGGTGTGATCCACCTGGAGCACCTGCTGGGCGATGATCGGCCCCTCGTCCAGCTCGTCGTTAACGTAGTGGGCGGTCGCGCCCACGGTCTTCACGCCGCGATCATAGGCCTGGTGGTAGGGCTTCGCGCCCTTGAACGAGGGCAGGAACGAGTGGTGGATGTTGATGGCACGGCCGGTCAGGGCGGTGGTCAGCTCATCCGAGAGGATCTGCATGTAGCGGGCGAGAATGACCAGGTCGATATCGAACCGGTCCACCAGCTCCAGCAGTTTCGCCTCGGCGTCGGGTTTGGTTGCGGGGGTCACAGGGACGTGGAAGAAGGGGATGCCGTGCCATTCAACCAGCCCGCGGTGGTCTGGGTGGTTGGAGACGACGGCGCCGATCTCCACCGGCAGTTCGCCCACCCGGGCGCGGTACAGCAGGTCGTTGAGGCAGTGGCCGAACTTCGAGACCATGATGAGCACCCGCTGCGGGGCGCCATGGGCGGTGAGGCTCCATGCGGCGCCGTAGGACTCGGCCAACTGGGCGAGTTCTGCCCGCAAGGGACCGTCGGGGCCGGCCACGGAGGCATCGGCTACCGAGAAATGCAGACGCAGGAAATAGTGGTTCGCCCGCGGGTCGTCGAACTGCTTGAGTTCAATGATGTCGCCGTCATGCTCGACGAGGGCGCCGGTAAGGGCGTGGACGATCCCCGGACGCTGGGGGCACGAGAACGTCAGGACGAACTCATTGCTGGACGTGGACGATGACGCCGCGGATGCGGAGCGAAGCAGGGTTGACATGGTGCGGGCCTCCTGAGGAACGCTGTGAATGTATCACTAGACACATTCTGATATATCAGCTGTAATTAATATAGTATGAGCTAGCTCACACTCGTGGCAAGTGCACTTTCTGACCTGTGAGGCCGATGATGGAGTTGTGTCGTCTGAGGGGTCGTCACGGAGGAGAATCCAATGCTCGATCATCGTCTCGTGGTGCTGCGCACCTTCGCCGTTGCCGGCACGCTCGGCGCCACTGCGGATGCGCTGGGTTATTCGCCCTCGGCAGTGTCCACGCAGCTACGCGAATACCAGCGCGCACTCGGGGTGCGCCTGGTGGAAAAGGACGGGCGCGGGCTGAGGCTCACCCCAGCCGGTGCGGCACTCGTGGAGCGAGCCGATGAGTTGGTGGCGCTCTGGGAAGGGATCCACGCCGAACTGCGCGAGCGCAGCGCCGAGGCCGTGCCGACCCTGTTGCGTCTGGGCGGATTCTCAACCGCCACCGGTTCACTGCTGTCACCGACGGCGGCGGATCTGAAGGCGAAGTATTCGACGTTGGACGTCCACATCGTGGAGGCGGATCCGCAACGGTGCCTGGAGCTGCTGGTGGCCGACCGGCTCGACGTCGCCGTCGTGGTGGCCATGCAGGCCACTCCGCAGGTCAATGATCAGCGTCTGGAGCAGATCACCCTGGTCGATGACCCGCTGGATGTGCTGCTGCCGCGCGACCACCGTCTCGCTGGGCGCGACTTCATTGAGCTGAAAGAGCTGGCGGGGGAGTCCTGGATTACGGATCGCCCCGGTACGCCGTACCGGGCGCTGTTCGTCACCGGATTTACCGCCACTGGCGTGATACCGCAGGTGGTGCACCAGGTCTCCGACTGGGGATCTCAGGAGGCGCTCGTCGGCCACGGGCTGGGCGTGGCGTTCATTCCGCGGCTGATGCGGTTGAGCCCGGATTCCGATGCGGTGCGGGTGCGCCTGGCGCCGGAGTCGGCCCCGCATCGACGCATTCTGGCAGTGCTCCGCCGGGGCACCCGCTCTCACGCACTGTTCGCCGAGGCGCTGGAGACACTGCAAGCTAAAGCAGCGTGCTACCAGGATTCGGCTGTCGAATGAGGGGTGCCCCGGCGGGATGTATCCGGGATGAGGTCGGGGTTAGCTGCGCGGGATCAGCCCGTGCGGATCGATCACGAACTTCCGGGCCGCGCCCTCGTCGAACTGGGCATAACCCTGTGGTGCCTCGTCGAGCGAGATGGGGGTGGCCTTGACGTTCTTGGCGATGCTGACCTTGTCCGAGAGGATGGCGTGCATGAGGCCGCGGTGATACTTCATCACCGGGCACTGGCCAGTGACGAAGGTGTGCGATTTGGCGAAGCCGAGGCCGAACCGCATGGACAGCGAGCCCCGGCGAGCGGCTTCATCTTCGGCACCGGGGTCACCGGTCACATAGAGTCCAGGAATACCCAGGCTGCCGCCGGCGCGGGTGATCTCCATGAGCGAGTTCAGCACGGTGGCCGGTTGCTCGGTCTGGGCGTCTGAGCCGTGGCCGCGGGCTTCGAACCCGACGGCGTCGATGCCGCAGTCGACTTCCGGTACCCCGAGAATCTGCTCGATCTGACCGCCAGGGTCGCCCAGGGACACATCGACTGTCTCGCAGCCGAAGCTGCGCGCCTGCGCCAACCGGTCCTTGTTGAGGTCACCGACGATCACGACGGAGGCACCGAGCAGCTGTGCCGAGGTGGCGGCGGCCAGGCCGACCGGTCCGGCGCCGGCCACGTAGACGGTGGAACCCACGGTGACCCCGGCACCGACCGCGCCGTGGAATCCGGTAGGGAAAATATCCGAAAGCATCGTCAGGTCCAGGATCTTCTCCATGGCCTGATCGCGGTCGGGGAACTTCAGCACGTTCCAGTCCGCGTAGGGCACCAACACGTACTCGGCCTGGCCGCCGACCCAGCCACCCATATCCACGTACCCATAGGCAGATCCGGGGCGATCCGGGTTCACATTCAAGCAGATGCCGGTCTGGCCCTCCTTGCAGTTGCGGCAGCGTCCGCAGGCAATGTTGAACGGGACGGACACCAAATCGCCGACCTTGATGAACTCGACGTCGCGTCCCACCTCGACCACCTCGCCGGTGATCTCATGGCCCAGCACCAGTCCCTCCGGTGCGGTGGTGCGACCGCGGACCATGTGCTGATCCGAACCACAAATATTGGTGGCAACGGTGCGCAGGATGACGCCGTGATGAACCTGCCGACCGACGTTAGCCGGGTTGACGCCAGGACCGTCCTTCAGCTCGAACTCCGGATAGGGGGTATCGATGACGTCGACGACCCCGGGCTTGATGTAGCTGACTGCGCGGTTGCTCACCGTGTGCTCCTCTGATCGATGGTGCCTCGTCGTGGTGTCGACAAGGGTGGATGCACGATGAGTCTTTCCCCGAGGATCGCGCGTGTCAAGCATCACAGTTGTGCGAAATCGGCTGGTTTTTTACTCGGGGTGCCCCTGGATCCGCATCAACTCGCAACACCGTTGAAACACCGCGGAAATCGTGCAAAAAAGGCGCACGATAACGGTGAAGAATTTGCGCTGGTGCTGACGTATTGGCGATCCATACGATGGTTGATCATCGCACCCATTCCGCGATGCTCGTTGCCCCACGGGCACCCTTGCACCGGCCCTTCAGATGGGAGTCACCCATGACGTCTACCGTGAATAAACCAGCCACCCGTGGTCGCCTGACCGGGTCGATGAGCGAAGAGCGTCTTGACGAGATCCTCGCGCTGTTCGAGCAGCGCCGTCTCGGATACTCCCTTGACGCGCCCTTCTATACCGACCCGGATATTTTCGCCGCCGATATGGAGGGCATTTTCGGGAAGCACTGGGTGTTCGCCGGCTCGCTGGCCGAGGTGCCCGAGCCCGGGGATTACATCACCGTCGACTTCGGCCCGTACTCGCTGATCGTGCTCCACAATGACGAGGGCGGCGTGAACGTGCTGCACAACGTCTGCCGCCACCGCGGCGCCCGGGTGCTCACCGAGAGCTCGGGCACCACCGGCAACATGGTCTGCGGCTACCACTCCTGGACCTACGACCAAGAGGGCAATCTGGTCCACGCCTCCGCACCAGGCGAAGTGGACTTCAACAAGGGATGCTTCGCGCTCAAGCGCGCCCACTCCCGCGTCGTCGCAGGCCTGATCTTCGTCAGCATGGCCGCCGAACCACCAGAGGATTTCGACGAAGTTGCCAAGATCTTCGAGCCCTACCTCGGCCCCCACGAGATCTCCAAGACCAAGGTCGCCTACCAGCAGCAACTCATCGAAGAGGGCAACTGGAAGCTGGTCATGGAAAACAACCGCGAGTGCTACCACTGTGATGGGCACCCGGAGCTGGCCTGCTCGCTGTTCCCCACCTGGGGACTGACCGAAGAGACCGTGCCCACCCACCTGGCCGACGTCTGGCAGCGGAACCTGACCGCCGAATCGGACCTGCGCTGGCGTTGCGAACGCTACGGTCTGCCCTACGAAGTGATCGAAGAGCTGGACACCCGCGTTCAGGGTTTCCGCATCTCCCGTGAGCCCCTCGATGGCGACGGCGAATCCTTCTCCGCATCGGGGCGTCGTCTGTCCAAGAAACTGTTGGGCGATCTGCGTGACTTCCGGCTGGGGCGGTGCTCGATGCACCTGCAGCCGAACAGCTGGTTCCACTTCCTCGGGGACCACATCATCACCTTCTCCGCCTTTCCGGTGAGCCCGGGGCAGACCTTGGTGCGCACCACCTGGCTGGTGGCCGATGACGCCGTCGAGGGGGTCGACTACGACCTGGACGAGCTCACCCACACCTGGAAGCAGACGAATATTCAGGACAAGGACTTCGTGGAGCTGTGCCAGCGCGGCGCGTGCAGCCCCGCCTACGAGCCCGGACCGTACATGAAGAGCGAATACCAGGTCGAGGCATTCATCAACTGGTACGTGCAGCGCATGAAGGAGCACCTCGCATGACAGCGACGGTGAGCACCTACACACCCATCTCGGAGAACATCCACATCCGCGGCCTGGAGATGCCCTGGAACCGGGTGCTCCAGGCCTCGGCGGAACCGGCCGGAGCCGCGCGGGCCCTGGGTCCATGGCACCCGCAGGAGTTCCAAGCCGAATGTGTGGAAGCGGTCGCCGAAGTAGGCGACATGCTGACCCTGGTGTTCCGCCGACTGGACGGGGCGCCGCTGGCGTTTCGTTCCGGGCAGTACCTGAATATTGCGTTTCCGGTGCATGGTGAGCACACCGAACCAGTGGACCGCAGCTATTCACTGTCGAGCGCACCGACGGAACCGTGGACCTTCGCCATCACTGTCAAGCGCGAAGCCGAAGGCGAGGTCTCACCCTGGGTGCACGATCATGTGCGCCCGGGGATGATTCTCGACATGCTCGGACCGGTGGGCGCGTTCCACCTGCCGGACGCCGATCGCCGCGCCCGCTACCTGTTTTTGGCGGCCGGCTCGGGGATCACCCCCATCATGTCGATGGTCCGGACGATCCACTCGCTGCCCGGCAGCGCCGACGTCATCGTGCTGTATCACGGGGCCGAACCGGGCGCTTTCGCGTTCTCCCGCGAGCTGGAATACATCTCCTCGGTGGACTGGCGCATCCGTGTCTACTACTCGCTGGGGGATCGCAGTATTCCGGGAAACTGGGAGGGCATGGTCGGTCGCCTGACCGCGGAGATGATCAATGAGGTCGCCCCGGACGCCAACGGGCGCCAGGTGTATGCCTGTGGTCCCGAAGGGTATCTGACGGTGGCAGAAGATCTGCTGCGCAAGGTCGGCGTCGATGAGACCTCGATCCACGTGGAGTTCTTCTCCGGCGGCAAAGACGCGCTCCAGGAGTACGTGGAGGAAGTCGCGCTCGCCGGTGAGATCGCCGAGGACGTCGCCGCCACCGGGGAAGGCTATTACGCGCCGAACGCGGAGCCGGTGGATCTTTATGGTCCGGACTACGATTCGGGCGGTCTCGGCGAGCCCATCGAAGAGACCGAGATCTTGAGTGTGGAGACCAGCACGCTCTCGGCGACGGCGGAGGAAGCCTCCGTCGCGCCGGTGGTGTCCGAGGCTCCGGAGGACACAGACCCCGACGCTTTCCAGACGGTGGGCGAAGGCGAGCTGGTGATGTCGTTTCTGCGCACGCGGCTCAATGTGCGGATTAACCGGAACGAGCCGATTCTGGGCGCGGCGAAGCAGGCCGGGATCCGGATCGGTTCCAACTGCATGGACGGCATGTGCGGTTCGTGCAAGATAGTCAAGGTCTCCGGGGAAGTGGACATGAACCACCAGGGCGGCATTCGTGCCCGTGAGATCGATGCCGGCAAGTTCCTGCCCTGCTGCTCGACGGCGACCACGGACCTGGTGATCGACGCCTAAATCAAATTCGCCAAACGCGCTCCCTTCATTTTTCGAAGGGAGCGCGTTTGTGTGTCGGGGGCACACCGCCCATCGAAGCATCGTCCAGGGCAGAGGGGACACAAGACGTGCAGGAAGTACACGAAACACGCAGAACGGACGAAAAAGGGGCTTCCCTCGTGGTGGTCACGAGGGAAGCCCCTTCAGGGCAAGGTGCCAGGCGACTCGCTTAGCGGCGGATGCGCGCCATGCCTGCGTCGTAGACCGGCTCAGCCAGCACCTCGGCCTGGATTTCCGTGCCGAAGCGCAGGATGGACAGGGCGGTGCCGACCTCTGCATATTCCACGGGCACCCAGGCAAGACCGATGACCTGCCCGGTGACGTAGCCGAAATCGGCGCTGGTCACCCAACCGATCACCTTATCGGTGCCCGCTGCCAGCACCGCGGCTCCGGCCTCCGGGCGACCGGCGTCGAGGCGAGCCCCGAACGCGACCAGGCGGCGTCCGTTCGTGGAACGCTCGCGTAGGGCATCCTGGCCGATGAAGCCGCCTTCCTTCTCCATGCGGACGGCGAATCCGAGTCCGGCATCCTCCGGGGTGTCCTCGCGAGTCATGTCCGTACCGAAGGAACGGTAGCCCTTCTCCAGGCGCAGGCTGCTGAACGCGGCTCGTCCGGCGGGGATGATGCCGTAGGGGGCGCCGGCGGCTGCGATCTGGTCCCAGAGCCGCAGACCGTGAGCTGCCTGTGTGTAGAGCTCCCAGCCGAGTTCGCCCACGTAGCTGACGCGCAGCGCCAGCACCGGAACGCCGGCCACTCGAATCTTGGCCGAGCGAAAGTACTTCAAACCCTCGTGGCTGACGTCGCCCTCGGTGAGTGGTTCCAGGACGTCGCGGGCGTGTGGGCCCCACAGTCCGATGCAGCAGGTGCTGGTGGTGATGTCCTCGATATGCACGGTGCCGGAAGCGGGTAGCAGCCCGGTGAGCCGGTCCAAATCCAGCGGACCGTTGGCGCCGATGAAGTACTCTTCGTCGTCGAGACGGGCCACAGTGACATCGGAGAGGATGCCACCGCGCTGGTCGAGCATCAACGCATAGGTGACCGCACCGACGGTCTTGCCGATCTTGTTGCTGGTCAGGCCTTCGAGCCAGGCCGTGGCGCCAGCACCCTTCACCCGGTAGCGCGTCAGCGACGACATGTCGTACATCGCCACGCGGTTGCGGGTCGCCCAGGCCTCGGCCGCGGCGATGGGGGACCAGTTCACCTGATCCCAGGCGTCACGTCGAGGAACCGCGACCGGCACAGGAGCGTCGATGTCATTGCTGACGGCAGCATCATCGAGCGCCGACGGGGCCTGCGCTGACGCACCGAACGCCTTGGGTGCGCGGGAGAGGAACTCCGGGTCGCTGAAGAGGGAAGCGTTCTGCTGATGCCACAGGGCGCGCTCCCAGCCGTTGGCCTCGCTGAACACGCCGCCGGCGTCCTGGATGCGGGTGTGGAACGGGCTGGTCTTCAGGCCGCGAGTGATGGTGGTGTCTTGGTGTGGGAAGTGGACGTCGTAGACCTCGTCATAGCTCTCGGACGCCTTGCCGCGGATCCACTCATCGCTGAGCAGGTCGGGGTCGAAGCGGTTGAGGTCCAGACCGTGGGTGTCGATGCCGGGGTGGCCGGTGAGGATCCACTCAGCCACCACCTCGGCGCACCCGGCGGATTGGGTAACCCAGATGGCCTGGGCTGCCCAGAACCCCTCCACAGTGGAAGAGGGGCCGAGCATGGGTCCGCCGTCGGGAGTGAACGAGAAAACACCGTTGAACTCGTCCTCCAGCGGGAGATCCTTGATAGCGGGGAAGAAGCGAGCTGTTTCCGCCCGGCAGAACTCGAAGTCCTCCTGGGTGAAAGCACGTTTGGCCGGTTCCTGTCCGGTGGACAGCAATTCGGGGGTGTCCGTCAAATCCTCCGGGGCCAACGGGATCGGGCGGTGCTCGTAGGCCCCGATACCGATGCGGTTGCCGAACTCGCGGAAGTACAGTCCGGAGCCCTGGTGCCGGATGATGGGCCGGCCCGGCTCGTTGTCGGCCAGAGGTGTGCCGTCGGGGGCGGTGCCCGGCAGTTCAGGAACAGGAGCAGTCCAAGCGAAGCCATGCTCCATGGGGTGCATGGGCAGGCGCATTCCACCCAGCTTCGCCAGGGGGTGACCCCAGATGCCACCGGCGGCGACGACGATGTCAGCCGGTATCGTGCGCCGATCTTCACCCGTGGTGGCGTCCTCGACCAGCACACCGGTGACGCGGCCGTCCTCGGTCTCGACCTCGACCACGCGGGTCAGCCCCATCACGGTGGCACCGCCGGCTTCGGCGCGACGGGCCTGGAACTCCACCGCGCGGGCCGAGTAGACCACGCCGTCGGTGGGGGTGTGCAATGCGCCGAGAATCTGGGTGACGTCGAGGCCGGGCCACAGTTCCACGGTCTGCTCGGGGGTGAGTAGCTTCGCGGGCACGCCCCAGGCGCGGGCGAATCCGTAGCGACGCTTGATTTCCTGAAGCTGCCCCGGGGTGCTGGCCAGTTCCAGCCCGCCGACTCGAGCGGACAGCGGCTTGCCGTCCAGCTCGAGCCCGTCGAGCTTGTTCATGGTGCGTTGCGCGAGCTGACACATGGTGCGTGAGGGGCTGGTCTGGAAGACGAAGCCGGGGGCGTGCGATGACGATCCACCTGTGTGATAGAGCGGTCCCTGATCCACCAGGGTGACGTTCTGGGCGCCACGGGTGATGAGCTCATCGGCCAGGGCGGCGCCAACGACGCCGGCGCCGATGACGACGATGCGAGCCGACGGGTCGGCGGGGGTGGTTTCCGGCATGATGCCTCCTGCAGTGCGATCCCGGAGTGTTGCATATTGTGCAACTAGTTCATATAGTGCAACTATTCAATCGGAGTTACTGAGGTCACGTCAAGAGTTTCTCGGGCAGAAAATGAGGTGCATGATGGGAATCCAGTCGGTAGACCGGGCGGTCGAGATCATGGAGGCGCTCACACAGGGACCCTCTACGGTGGGGGCCATCGCCGAGCGGTTGGAGGTGCACAAGTCCACGGCGTCGCGCATTCTTTCCTCACTGGCCGATCATGGGCTGGTGGAAAAGAGCTCGAGCTCGGGCGCCTACAGTCTGGGATTCGCGCTGGTGCGGTTTGCCTCGGCGGTGACCCGTCGCATGGACCTCTCCGACACCGCGCAGAAACTCTGTGACGAGGTCTCCGCGGCATTGAAACTTACTGCCAATGTGGCGATCCTCGATGAGGTGTTCGCCGTCAATGTCTCTCAGGCGGTGGGTGGTGGACTGCTGGCGCCGCGGCATTACGTGGGGCTGCGCACCCCCGGTCACGCCACCAGTTCCGGCAAGGTGCTGCTGGCGCACGACGAGGCCGCCGCCGAGGCAGCACTGTCCGATGTGCTCGAGCCGCACACCGAGCGCACCATCACCGACCCGGAGGCGCTGCGTGCCGAACTGGAGGCGGTGCGTGCCCAGGGCTGGGCGGCCTCGAACGAAGAGTGGGAACAACACATCACCGCGGTGGCGGTCCCGCTGCGACTGCATGACGGGCGGGTGGAGGCCACGCTGACCGTGACCGGTCCGACCCACAGCCTGCCGCCGGAAAGCTTCGCCGAGGTGGCCCAGCGCATGCTCGCCCTAGCTGCCGTCACCCACCGCTGGACCTGACTTGGGCTCGCGGCCCAGCACCTCATCGAAGAGCTGCTCGGATTCGTGTTCCCAGCCTGTCGCGGATTCGGAATACTCCGGAGTATCGAAGGCTTCCTCGCTGATCGGATCCTTGAAGGTAGCCGGTTCCACCCAGTTCAGCGTGCCGGTCTCCGGGTTTACCGTGGTGGCGTGGGCTGGTACTTCGTGCATGGCCAGCACCAGCTCATCGGTTTCGTACTGCACTGGTGCCTGAGGACGACCGGCGGTGTGGGTGAGTCCGCCCAGGGTGGCCGAGGCCGAGGTGAAATTGTGTCGGAACGAGCGCGCCTGGGTGGTGAGGATGTCCCGGAGGCTGCGCTCCAGGTCCGGCCCATCGGCATGACCGGCCACCTCGCGAGCGGTATCGACCAGTGCGGCCTTGGAGGGCTGCTGGCGGATGCGGATGTACTTCGGCATGGTCGCCGTTTCGTAGCGGAACATCCGAATCATCGCCACCACGGCCAGCACCATCACGATCGATAGGGGCAGTGCGGCGGCAATCGAACTCACCTGAAGCACGGTCAGTGCTGCGGAGCCGCCGACCACCAACAACACCGTGGCGACGATGCCCTCCATCAGCGACCAGAACAGCCGGGTGATCCGGTGCGTCTCGGTCTTACCGCCGTAGGAGAGGATATCGACCACCAGCGATCCGGAGTCCGACGAGGTGACGAAGAACAACACGATGACGATGATCGCCAGCACCGAGCTGATGGTGGACCAGGGCAGGGTTTCGAGTAAGTGGAACAGGCTCGTGTTGGTGTTCACGGCGCCCTCGGCGTCGACCATGTCGCCCTGACTGAGCTGACGGTACATGCCCGTGCTGCCGAAAATGGTAAACCAGATCATCCCGATAATCGTCGGTGCCAGCAGTACCCCGGCCACGAATTCGCGGATGGTGCGGCCGCGCGAGATCCGCGCGATGAACATCCCGACGAACGGTGCCCAGCTCATCCACCAGCCCCAGTAGTAGATGGTCCAGCCCACGGTCCAGCCGTCTTCGGCGCCGGCGCCGGAGGCGAACATCAGCTGGGGCAGTGCCATCGCGTACTCACCGGTGTTCTGGACCAGTGACTGCAACAAGAAAAGTGTGGGCCCGGCCAGTAAGACGAAGAGCGCGAGGACTGCGGCGAACATCATGTTGATATTGGACAGCCACTTCAGTCCGGCGTAGAGCCCGGAGATGACCGAGAGGGTGGCCAGCGCGGTAATGCAGGCGACCAGGGTGATCAGGAATGCTGGGGAGGACTCGACCCAGCCGAGGAACTCCAGGCCCGCCTCGATCTGCAGCACACCCTGACCCAGGGACGTGGCCACACCGAAGAGGGTGCCGACAATGGCGACGACGTCGATGACGTGACCCACCCAGGACTCGATGAGCTTGCGCCCGAAAATCGGCTCGAGCAGCCAGCGCAGTGCCAGTGGGCGACCGCGGCGGAAGGTCATGTAGGCCAGGCCGAGCCCGACGACGACGTAGATCGCCCAGGCGTGCAGCCCCCAGTGGTAGAAGGTCTGTCCGATGGCGGTGGCTGCCGCTTCGGCGGTCCCGGGCTCGACGCCGGCCATGTCAGGAGGGCTCATCATGTGATTCATCGGTTCGGCCACGCCCCAAAACACCAGGCCGATGCCCATGCCGGCGGAGAAGAGCATCGCGAACCAGGTCAGCCGTGAAAATTCGGGCTGTTCGTCGTCGCGACCCAGTTTGATCTGTCCGGCTTTGGACACTCCGGCCCAGATGGCGAACACGACGAACCCGGTGGCGATGAGCACGTACCACCAGCCCACCGAGGAACCGATCGCGTCGCGTAGCGCCACGAACGCTTCCGCGGCGTCGTCGCCGTAGGTCGCTCCATACCAGGTAGCCCAGCCCAGAGCCGCGGTGATGACGAGCACCGCCGGAATGAAGACCGGCTTGTACAGGCCACGCCAGGCCTCTCGGGGTGACCAGTGCTTCATAGGTTTCTCGGAGTGCGAGGCCATCGGTCCCTCTTTCGCTCAGACAATGGACATCAACGCCGCGGAGAGGGGAGCCAGCGGTGAGCGGCTGGATCTCGGGTGCGAATGCTCTCCACGCGGTTGATGATGAAAAAGTGTGTCGTACCGCGCAAACATTGTTAAGCGTCAAATTCGGGGTCGATACGTTCGAAAAAATGCGCTGGTCAGGTGAGGGTGCGTGTGCTACTCGCGCGGTATGGAGTGCGTGGAATGTCTGGTGCGGGGTGTCCTCGATGGCTGGCGCGTCATAGTTCGTCATATTCAAGGGTCGGCTACTCAAAAGTCACTTCTTGTGCCGGATGAGTTCACGTGTTGTTCATCTGCGGCAGGATGCCGAAGTTGCGGATTCGAGGAGACGAGGGCGGGAAAAATGTGACGGACTGGGGCGCGAGGCTGCCCAAGGGCGGCGGAGAAAACGTTCGAATCGGCAGGCTCGGCTCTGGTAGGTTTTTCAACGTCGCGACGCGCTGGTAACCCGGTGGCTGCGTAGATTTCGGAGCGGTTTCCGCTTCGTGAGGCCTCCCTTGATGCTTGTTCAGTCCCTTGCATCACGGGAGGCCTCGCTGTTTCCCGGGTGGGTAGAGTGGAGGTATGACTTCTCACCCGCAGGACCACGCCTCGTCAGCGGACCGGGTGATCGACTCCCTGCTGATCCGCGACGGACACGCCCGCGCTCTGGACCGCCACCGCCAGCGATTCCAGCGCGCCGTCGAGACCGCATTCCCCAACACGACACCACCCCCTTCGGCCGATGCCGTCTGGGATGAGTTGCTCGCGACCGTGCCGCGCGAAGGGTCGTGGTTCCCTCTGGTGGAAGCCCGACGCGCGGAGGACGCACGGGTGGAGCTGAGCGTTGAGGTGCGGCCGGCCCCACCACTGCGCGCCCACACCCGACTGAGCGCGGTGGCCGATCGTCGTCGTTTCCCCCAACTCAAAGGGGCGGACCCCGTGATTACCGCCGAAGACCGTCACGCCGTGGTGACCCATGGGGCCGATGACGCCCTGTATGTGACCGAGGCCGGGCGTTTGCTGGAAGCGGCCAACGGTGCCGTGGTCGGGTGGAACGGTGCCGATCTGCATGTGTGCACGTCCGAGCGGGTGCTGGACTCGACCACGGTGGGACTGTTGGTGGGCGAGGCCGAATCAGGTCGGCCCGGCGTACCCTTCACCCGAGTGGTGCGCTGCCCGGAGGGGATCGACACCTCGGTGGTGCAGGAACTCTGGTACCTCAACGCCCTGCACGGCATCACCCCGGTCACCCAGCTCAACGGGGCATGGATGCGGGTGGACGACGACCGACTCATCTTGTGGCAGCACATCGCCGAGACCTGGTGGCGGCCGGTGTGATCCTGGTTCTCGACAACCGCGATTCCTACACGTTTAACCTGGTGCAGCTCTTGCGCGAGCGCACCGATCGCGAGGTACGTGTGGTGAGCGCCGACGACGGCGAAACCGCCCTGGAGCTGTTGGCTTCCGGGGAGGTGGCCGGGGTGGTGATTTCGCCCGGGCCCGGACACCCGGACGACCCTGACTATTTTGCTGCATCTGGCGCTCTCATCGACGCTGTATTGGAGCGGGGCGGTCCGGCTGGTTCTGGTGGTTCTGACTGTGACGCGCTGCCGATGCTGGGCGTGTGCCTGGGGCACCAGGGGCTGGCCCGCCGGTTTGGCTACGAGGTGGTCGCGGCACCGCGGCCGCGCCACGGGTGGCTCTCGCCGATCCAGCATACCGACACCGGGATTTTCGCCGGGATGCCCCAGGGCACCACCGTGACCCGGTACCACTCGCTGGCCATTGAACCGGGGGAGAACCCGGACCCTCGACTGCACGTGACCGCCCGCAGCGAAGACGGCGTGATACAGGGGTTCGAAATAGAGGGAGCGCCCTGGTACGGGGTGCAGTTCCATCCCGAATCGGTGGCGTGTGAGCACGGCGCACTGGTGCTGGAGCGATTCTTGGACGCCGTGGAGCAACGGTCCGGATCCACCCTACATGTGGCCACCGCGCGCTGGGCGCTCGACGACTTCGGACTGAGCCCGCGGCAGGCGTCCCGGGCGGTCTACCGCGGGGTGCTCGAGCGCGGTCACGGCTCGTTCTGGTTGGATTCCGCGTTGCCCGATGCGGATCAGGCACGGTGGTCGATGCTGGGCGACGCCTCCGGGCGGGGTCGGATCGAACGGGTCGAGTTGTCTGATATTGCTGACATGGCTGTGCTGCCCGCCAGTGCTGACCCCATGGTGAGGCTACAGGAAGGTCTACGGGCCATCCGGCATACGGTGGGGGCCGAGGATCTGCCGTTCCGCGGCGGAGCGGTGGGCTGGTTCGGCTATGAGCTGGGCATGCGGTTGCTGGGCGTTGAGGTACCTCAGCCGCCCGTCGGATCGGACCCGGAAGCCGGACCGAAAGCACCGGCAGAGCAGCCAGCACCGCCGGCATCATGGTGGGTGTGGCCGGAGCGGTTCGTCGTCGTCGACCATCGAGACCGTGTGCTGACGGTGTGCGTGGCCAGCACCGATCCCGCCCAGGCGCAGGAAGAACTCGGTGAGTACCAGCGCCGGGTGCTGGACGTCCTGGGAACGGAACCTGGACCTCAGCTGCCATACACCCCCGGAACGGAGCCGGAAACAGACCCAGGAGCAGCGCCGATGATTCCGGGCGCCTGGCGCGACGACCGACCCGAATACCTCGACAAGATCCGGCGCTGCCACGACGCGCTGGTGGCCGGGGAGTCCTATGAGCTGTGCCTGACCAACACCTTCACCGCCGATGTGCAGGCGAGCACGGGGATCGATCCGGCCGATTTGTTCGAGGACCTGATCGAGCATCACCCCACCCCGTATGCGGGATTGATCGAGGCGGATGCAGAGCTCGCCGTCGTTTCGGCGTCTCCTGAGCGGCTGCTGCGCGGGCGGAACACGGTGTACTCGACCAAGCCGATCAAGGGCACCGCACCCCGCGGGGACACCCCCGACGAGGACGCCGCTCAGGTGGAATTTTTGCGCACGGACCCGAAGACGTTCGCGGAAAACCTGATGATCGTGGACCTGCTGCGCAACGACCTGGGGCGGGTGAGCGTGCCGGGATCCGTGGAGGTCACCGAGCTGATGGCAGTGGAAACCTACGCCTCTGTGCACCAGTTGGTGAGCACCATTGAGGCGGTGGCCGAACCCGGGGTGGACGCCGTCGACGTCGTGCGTGCGCTGTTCCCGGGTGGGTCGATGACCGGGGCGCCCAAGGTGCGCAGCGTGCAGATTCTCCACGAACTCGAAGCCGCCGCACGCGGGGTGTACTCCGGTGCGCTGGGGTTCTTCAGTGCCGACGGCGCGGTGGAACTCTCGATTGTCATCCGCACCGCCGTGCGTTTGGGTGGGAGGTGGACCATCGGGGCCGGCGGCGCGATCGTGCTGGATTCGGACCCGGAGACCGAAGCCGACGAGGTCGAGCTCAAAGCGTCCGCCCTGCGCCGAGCAATGCATCGGGTGGCCGGGTGATGCATCGGTTGAGCTTAGCCGAGTAGTTCGGCCGCGCGCTCCAGCCGGGGCAGGGCGCGGTTCAGCAGGCGCCTCCACTTTTTCGGCGCGATCTGCTCCAGCCTGAGTCCGGCGTCATAGAGCGACTCCAGCGCCATCGCGGCCAACCACACCCGGGCCCGGTGGTGTTCGTCGTCGTCGAGACACAGTTGCCTCAACTTCTCCTCACCGTGCCACAGGCTCAGATACGCCGGATTCAGGGCAGGATCCCACAGGCAGGCCAAGTCCCAGTCCAGAATCCCGTTCAGCCGCCACCGGTCTTCCCCCGGAATCGGCAGCCAGCGCATATTGTGCCCGGCCAGATCCCCATGGACCAGCGAGGGTGCGACCACCGGGCGCTCCGTCCACTCGTGCACCGTGCGGATGATCCTGCGCGCAGTGTCCTCGAACGTGTGCCGGGTACAGGCCGGGAAGAAATCGGGCCAGGGTACCGAGGAATCACGCTGCTCCAGGCGCTGCGGCAACTCGACCAAGGCGGCGATCTTGGTCGGCGTCCAGGGACCGCGAAAGGCGAAGGGCTGCGCCAAATGAGGGTGAAGCGAAGTGGTGTCGACAGTGGCAAGAACCCGGCAGATCTCACGCAATTCCTCGGGGCGACCACAGTGCGGCGGGTGGGCCTGACCGGGAACATAATGTTGCACGACGACGGCGGCGCGGTGTGAATCAGAAGGGTCGGTGCCGAAATCTGTGCCGGTATCCGCGAACACCGGTCCGGCCAGAGGGAGCGGGAGCTCCCAGGGCAGATTCAGGGCGTGCAGGGCGCGCAATAGTTCGGTGGTGCGGGTCAGCTGGGCGGCGGCGTCGGCGGTGCGAGACATGCGCGCCACCACCGTGGGAGTACCGGGTGCAGCGTTCGTCCCGGTTCTGGTCTTCGTCCCGGTGTTGATCTCCGTCTCCGTGTCGGGGATCAGCACCAGATGGTGTTGGCCGCCCTCCTCCACCAAGCTGCGGGACCAATCGACGTCGAGCCCCGGGTCGGGTCGGTCGGACTGGGGCTGCGCACAGTGGGAGGCACGGGCAGCGAGCGCGGCTTCCGCCGTCGTGGCGCATCTGACCATGGCACCACCGTATCGCGCACAGACCTAGACTGGGGACGTGACCGCCACCGAATCCGCCCCGCACCCGGCCGACACCCTCCGCTACCCCTCGCGTGCGGTGGTGTGGTGGGAGATCATCATTGTGCTTGCCCTGTCACTGGGCCGTTCCGGGGTGTACGCCGTCGTCGATCTGATGCAGAACGCGATGACGGCCCCGCTGAGGGATCAGACCACCACCCTGAACCCTTCGCTGGCGAACGAGGAACTGTTTGACCTGATCCGCCAGTTGCTCTCCATCGGGTTTTCGCTGGTGCCGGTGCTGCTGGTGTGTCACCTGGTGTGGATCTACGGGCGCAATCCGTTCCGCACTTTTGGGTTGGATTTTCGGCGGTTCTGGACGGACGCCGGGCTGGGCGTCACCCTGTTCGTGGTGATGGGGGCGGGCACGCTCGGGGTGTACGCGCTCGGCCGCACGCTCGGGCTGACAACCGCGCTGGTCGGATCAGCGATGAACGAATACTGGTGGACCACGCCCGTGCTGGTGCTCTCGGCGCTGCGGCACAGTCTGCTCGAGGAAGTGATCGTGCTGGCGTGGTTGCTGGACCGGATCGGATACCTACAACAGTTGCGGGGCACCCCGACTGCGAGGCCGAAGACCTTCCACACGACGGCGACGGGCGCCTTCCGACCCGGGCCAGCGGCGGGGCTGGTGGCCGCGGTGGCGGTGTCGGCTCTGGTGCGCGCCTCGTACCACTTGTACCAGGGGATCGGTCCCGGCGTCGGCAACCTGATCATGGGGGTGGTGTTCGCCGTCGTGTATCTGCGCTACCGCCGGGTGATGCCGTTCGTGTACGCCCACCTGCTGCTCGACGTCGCCGGGTTCGCCGGGTATCCGCTGCTGCTGCGGCTGGGCTGGTTTGGAGGCTAGAGCGTGACGCTGCCGCGCGGCGTGGTGAAGGTGACCTCCATGATGCCCGGGGTACCCGACGGTGCCACGAACTCCACGTCCACATCCTGCACCGACTTCTCGGGCTGATCCAGACCCAGCCAGTCGCGTACCCGATCCCGGGAACCGCCGATGGTGATCTGCTCGATGGAGCCTTCCGGTGCAGCCGCCTGGGAAGGATGCAGATCCTCGGTGCCGTCGTCCCAGCGCAGAATGTAGGGCAGCTGCGGGTCCGCAATGAGGCCCTTGATGCCGATCTGCCGCCAGGTCAGCTCGCGACCATCCGGGAACTTCCGCTGTGCGGGCACGGCGCCGCGGCCCAGGCGCTCCTCGAACGGTGCCAAATCGTCGACGGCGACGACCCAGCCCATCCAGCCGCCGCCCATTTCCTTGCGGGCGCGCACGGCCTGACCGAACGGCGCCGAATCAGCCGCGGGATGGTCGAGGACCTCAACGATCTCCAAGTACTGCCGGTTGGTCATCGGGAACAGGGCGTTGCGGGTGCCGAAACGCGGATGTACCCCGCCCTTGACGCGGTCGATCCCCAGCGCGGAGCTGATGCGCTCCACGGTGGCGTCCAGCCCCTCGGGTCCGACAGCGTAGGAAACATGGTCTAAACGCATCATGATCTCATCGTGCCACGTCCAGTGGGGCGGGTCTCATGAGTCCAGGCTCAGCGTTTAACGGGCGTCAACTAGGAGGTATTCTCCGCATCGCACTGTTCGTGCGCGGGGTGGCGACGGCGGTCCACGGGTCTTCCGGCCAGGGATGTTTGGCGTAGCGGGCACGGTTTTCCGCTCGCACGGCCGGATAGGCGTTCTCCCAAAATGAGTTCAGATCCGAGGTGACCGCCAGGGGTCGTCCGGCAGGGGAGAGCAGGTGCAACAGCACGGGAACCCGGCCCTCGGCCACGGTGGGCCCGGTGCGCCAGCCGAAGCACTCCTGCAGTTTCACCGCGAGAACCGGTGGGGCCGGCGTGTCGGCGTCGGGATTGTTCTGAGAGGGGTGGTCTTCGGGGGCCGGCCAGTCTAAGGTGATCTGCGAGCCCGAGGGCACCGTCAGCCGGAGCGGGGCGAGCTCGTCGAACCGGGCGGCCTCGGGCCAGGGGAGCAGCCGGCGCAGCGCGGAATGGAGGTCCAGTGAGCGTTCGGCGGCACCGGCGGCGAGCTGGTCGATTTCCGGGCCGAGCCAGTCCTCCACGGTGGCGGTGAGTGCGGCGTCGGTCACCTCGGGCCAGGGGGCGCCGTACACGCGATGCAGGAAGCCCAGCCGATTCCGCAGGGTGGCCACCGATGCTCCGGCGCGCTGCACCAGGGCGAGCACCCCGGTCTCGCGCCATTCGGCGACGACGGCGGATCGGGCGTGTTCGGGCTGTGGCGGCACCGGGGTGGAACTGAGTTCGATGGCGCCCAGACGGCGGATTCGGCGGGCGGTGACCCGGCGGTGAGTATCGGAGGCAGCGTCCAAGCGGGCCACTGTCTCGTCCACGAGCAGAGGGCCCGCCGCTAACTCAGCGTGTTCGGGATCCAGCTCGACGGCGGCGCGAATCACCGCATGGTCGCCGTGCAGGCTCAGCTCGGCCACCGCAATCCATTCGGCCCCGATCAGCGACGACGACGCCGGCAACCGGGCCGCGGTGCCGGACGCGAGCAGGTATTCGGCGTCCCGGCGTCGGGCGATCTGCTGCGGGTAGGCCAGCGCGGTGATCAGACCGAGTGCGTCGTGGTGAAGGTGATGCTGGTCGAGAGGTCCTCCGGCGTCGTCGTGTCCCGTCGACTGCGGGGCGAGGTCCTCCGCCACCACCGCGGCCCGGGCCAGCCGATCGACGTCATGACGCCAGCCCGGATCCGAGCGCAGCTGCCGGTAGCGCGCCATCAGATCGGCCCCCGGGGCACGCGTGTCCGCGGCCAGGGTGGCCACTGCCTCGGCCGCCACCCGGGCGTCCCACAGCTCTGCCCCGTCGAGCAGGGCCCGGCCCAGATGGGGGTCCACCGGCAGTCGGGACATCCGCGCACCCAGCTCCGTCGGGGTGCCGTCGTCGTGGACCGCGCCCAGTTCTTGCAGGCGCTGCTCGGCTCGATCGGCGGCCGCCGTCGGAAACGGGTCCGGCAGCCGCAGGCCAGCACCGCGCGGGGCTCCCCAACAGGCGACGTCGAGTAGTGCCCGGCCGAGCTCGTTGCGTCCTGCGGTGCGGATTTCGGGCGCAGTGTGGGCCGGCCGTGCCGCGTATTCGGCCTCGCTCAGGCAGCGCACCACCGTGCCGGGCGCCTCGCGGGCGGCACGCCCACCGCGCTGCACCATGGCGGATTTGGACGCGCCGAGGGTGATCAGCCCAGATACCCCGCGCCGGGAATCCTCCCGCAAGGCCCGTTCCAGACCGGCGTCCACCACCAGCCGCACCCCGGGCACGGTCAGCGCCGATTCCGCCACATTGGTGGCCAACACGATGCGCCGGGGAAACTGCGAGGCAGTGTCGGTACTGCGGGCCAGAATCCGGTCCTGTTCCCGGGCCGGCATCGACCCCAGCAGAGGCAGCACCGCGGTATCGGGCGCCAGGCGCGGGTCGCTACCCAGCCGGGCCGCCACCCGGTCGATCTCACGGGCGCCGGGCAAAAACACCAGGGTGTCACCGGGGCGATCGGGACCAACGGGGGTATGCGGGTACTGGTGCAGATGCTGATATTCGACGACGACGTCGGCCACATGATCCAGAAAACCGGGTGCGACTCCGCGGGCATCCAGACTGCGCTGCGCCTGCGTTCCCCAGGGTGCCCAGATCTCCTGCAGCGGATGCGGTTCGGTGGCCACCTCAAGCACCCGTGCACCCAGCAACTCCGCCCAGTGTCCGACGTCGAGGGTTGCCGACATCACCACCACATGCAGCTCCGGGCGCAGCTGACCCAGCTGTTCCACCAAGGCGAAGGTCAGATCGGTGTCCAGGTGACGCTCGTGGACCTCGTCGAGCACGATGGCGCCGATTCCGCTGGCTTCCGGGTCCGCGATCAGCCGACGCAGCAGCACCCCGGTCGTCACGAACTCCACCCGCGTGGCAGCCGAAACGTGTCGGTCCCCGCGCACCGTGTAGCCGACCTCGCGGCCCAACTGCGCACCGCTGAGAGAGACGAGACGACGCGCGGCAGCTCGGGCGGCCATCCGGCGCGGTTGCGTGACGACGACGCGGCCCGCCGACACTGCAGCCAGCGCCGGTGGCACCACCGTGGTCTTGCCGCTACCGGGCGGCGCGGAAATCACGACTCGGATGCCCGCCGTTCCGGCCCCGGAGTCTGTTCCTGGCGCGGTGAGCTCAGCCTGCTCGGCCAACTCACATCCGGCCAGCCCGGTCAGTTGCGGCACCAGGCGGGCCGCGGGCAGCCCCTGAACGATCCGTTCCCATGGGATCTCCCAGGAATCGGCGGGTTGGTGCGCGGCGGGTGTGTTCGTCATGATCGGTTCCCCGCCCCTCTTTCCTTCAGCACTGTCACCGACCCCGGTGCCCCGCGCGTCGTCGGGTTTGCCGGGTTTGTCCGGTTTCTCGGAAATACGGTATCAACCCCGAACCCGCCCCTGCAGATGACGCCGCGTCTCGCCCGTGACCGCCGGCGAGATGAAACCGGCGGTGCATTCTGGCACAATGACATCCAGGTCACGAGTGTCAGCGACAAGCCCCGGCTAGCTGATCGGCAACCCTCCAACCGCGGTGGGGTGCCCCGGGTGAGGACCAGGCGATCGAGGAACCCCTCGACCGCAAGCGCGGGCCATCGCGGACCGCCTCTTCGGCCTCGGAGCGGCGATGGTGATGGCCCTGACAGAACAGGAGCCGCCATCATGTCCCCTTCAGCAGACTGGTCGTTCGAGACCCAACAGATCCACGCCGGGATCACCAACGACCCCACCACGGGAGCCACCCAGCTGCCGATCTACCAGACGACGTCGTTCAGCTTCCCGTCCACCGAATCTGCCGCGGGACGTTTCGCCCTGCAGGAGCTCGGCCCCATCTACACGCGCCTGACCAACCCGACCACCGACTCCGTCGAGAACAAGATCGCCGCGCTCGAAGGTGGGGTGGGCGCGGTATTGCTCTCCTCGGGGCAGTCGGCCACTACCCTGGCGATCCTCAACGTGGCCGGGGCCGGGGACCATATTGTGGTTTCGGCTTCGCTGTACGGCGGCACCCAGAACCTGTTCAAACACACCCTGACCCGACTGGGTATCACCACCACGTTCGTGCAGGATCCGGACGATCTGAACGAGTGGCGTTCGGCCGTTCAGCCGACGACGAAGGCGCTGTTCGGTGAAGTGTTGGGCAATCCGCGCGCCGATGTGCTCGACATTGCCGGGGTGGCTCAGGTGGCGCACGACGCCGGGGTGCCGCTCATCGTCGACTCCACCCTGACCACCCCGTACCTGGTGCGACCCTTTGACCACGGGGCCGACGTCGTCGTGCATTCGGCCACCAAGTTCCTGGGCGGGCACGCAGCCGCCCTGGGCGGCGTGATTGTGGACTCTGGCAACTTCGACTGGACCGCCGATCCGGAACGGTTCCCCGGTTTCAATGAACCGGATGAGTCCTACAACGGCATCGTGTTCGGTCGTGATTTCGGGGCCGACGGCGCACTGGGCGCCAACGTCGCGTACATCCTGAAGATCCGCACGCAGCTGCTGCGTGACCTGGGCACGTCGGCCAGCCCGTTCAACGCGTTCATTCTCAACCTCGGATTGGAGACGCTCAGCCTGCGTATGGAACGTCATGTCGCCAACGCCCAACGGGTTGCCGAATATCTTGAGGCTCACCCCCAGATGCATTCGGTAGCCTACGCCGGTCTGCCGTCGAGCCGGTGGCACGAGCGGGCATCGCAACTGTTGCGGGGTGCCGGTTCCGTGGTGGCATTCGAGATCGACGGCGGAGTGGCGGCCGGGCAGGCTTTCGTGGAGGCGCTGCAGCTCCACCAGCACGTGGCGAACGTCGGCGACACCCGTTCGCTGGTGATTCACCCGGCGTCCACCACCCATTCTCAGCTCACCGAGGATGAGCGGCGCGCCGCCGGGGTGGGCCCGGGGCTGGTGCGACTCTCGGTGGGGCTGGAGCATGTCGACGATATTCTGGCCGATCTCGAGGCCGGATTTACCGCGGCCGTTAAGGCCTGAGGGTCCGATTCGAGAGTGACCAATATCCCAGACCAGACGGCGAAAGAAGCAGGAACACATGACCATCGGAGTGGACCCGATGCCCGGCAGTGACACCAGCAGCACCACCAACACCGCTGACAACAGTGCGGTGGCACTAGACCTGCAGGGCGGACTCCGCTACGCCGATCTCGGCCGCTTCGATTTCGAGACCGGCGGCCAGCTCCCGCAGATCCGGCTGGCCTATGAGACCTGGGGCGAGCTCAACAGCGACGGTAGCAATGCCATCCTGATCGAGCACGCGCTCACCGGTAATTCCCATGTCGCCGCCTCCGACGCCTCGGACGAACCCGGCTGGTGGGAGGGCCTGGTCGGTCCGGGCCGCCCCATCGACACCGAAAAGTGGTTCGTGGTGTCGGCGAACATGCTCGGCGGTTGCGACGGTTCCACCGGTCCTTCGAGTCTCGACGATGACGGTCGGGCCTGGGGATCGCGCTTCCCGTTTGTCACCATCCGCGACGCCGTGCACGCCGAGGCCCGATTGGCGGATGCCCTCGGAATCCGGGTCTGGCATGCCGTGCTGGGCGGTTCGATGGGCGGCGCCCGGGCTCTGGAATGGGCCGCCACCTATCCGGACCGGGTGCGTGGTTTCGGGGTGTTCGCGGCCGGTGCGCACTCCACCGCCGAACAGATCGCTTTCGCTCAGGCGCAGGTGGAGGCCATCCGGTTGGATCCGAACTTCCACGGCGGTGACTACTACGACGCCGACCACGTTCCCTCCGGTGGTCTGGGGATCGCCCGTCGTATCGCGCATATCACCTACCGGTCGGAAGCGGAGCTGGAGGCGCGGTTCGGCCGCGCGGCCCAGCCCGGGGAGGACCCTTTCGGGTCGCCGACCCGTCGCAACGGCCGCTACCAGGTTGAGTCGTACCTGGATTACAAGGCGATCAGCTTGGCCAAGCGGTTCGACGCGAACAGCTACCTTGCGCTCACGGAAGCGCTGATGTCACACGACGTCGGCCGCAACCGCGGGGGAGAAGCGGCAGCGTTGAGCCGGGTGACGGCGACGCCGTTCATCGCAGCGGTGACGTCGGACCGGCTCTACCTACCGGAACAGTCGGATCAGCTGGCGGCGCAGTTGCCCGGGGACGTTCCGGTGTTCATGATCGACTCACCGATCGGTCACGACGGGTTCCTCACAGACCTGGAGCAGCTTTTTGACGAACTGGTCGAGACCCTGAGTCTGTAATTGTCGCGGCTCGTGTAGCGTCAGGGGACGTCAGCGAGCGGACTCGCCGTGATCGTCGGTCGGCTCTTCGTGCGGGTCGCTGCCCTGAGGCATCGGGGCACCGAACATGGGTGCCGCCGTCGGGCGCTTCGCCGTCGTGTGGTCGCCGGAAGATTGGCCGCGCAATCGTCGCAGCACCCACGGCAACAGGTGGTCCTTCGCCCAGATCGCGTCGGCGGTACGTGCCTGACGCCAGGTTCGTTCAACCGGGGGTTTCGGCTCCAACGGGGAAAGCTGGTGCGGCACGTTCAGGGTGTCGAGAACCATGGAAGCGATGGTGTGATGACCGGTGGCCGAAAAATGCAGCCGGTCCTCGGCCCACATCTCCGGTCGCGTCAGCTCACGCAGTGCCCACATATCGGCGACGACGGCGTCGTGCCGGGCCGCCACCGCCCGCACATTTTCGTTGTAGATGGCCACTTTGCCACGAATCCGCCCCATCACCGGGGTGTCTCGGATATCGGGGCCGTTGAACACGACGACGGTGGCGCCACTGCCGGTCAGGCGCTCGACCACCGCATCTAGCTCGGTGGCGATGACATCGGGATCACCGGAGGGGCGTAGCACGTCGTTCCCGCCGGCGCAGATGGAGATCAGGTCGGGCTGTAGTGCGAGTGCCGGTTCCACTTGCTCGTCGCGAATCTGGCCTAGCAGCCGGCCGCGGATAGCGAGGTTGGCGTAAGAGAAGTCCTGATCGGCGGGTACGGTTCGGGCCAGTTCCTCGGCCACGCGGTCGGCCCAGCCTCGGTGGTATTCGGGATGATCGTCGAGGGGCTGGGGGTCGCCGATGCCCTCGGTGAAAGAGTCTCCGATGGCGACGTACCGGCGCCACGGGTGTGGAGTGAGAAGAGCATTCATCCTTCCATTCTGTCATTATCTGTCGTCTTGCCAACTTTCGGGTAACCCCCCGATCGGCCAGCGATGCGTGGTGGACCATGGTGCGCAGGTCGATGGTGACGCTGATCTGCGGGCGGGTCGTTCGGGACAGCCTCGGTGGAGTCGGCCGGGGAATCGGTGGGAGAGACCATGCGCCGGGTCAAGCCGGCAGGCGCCCGGCCTTTACACTGGTGGGTATGGCTGAATCCTGGAACCCCACCGTGCGCTGGTCCCGACCCGAACACGAACGCGAGGGCACCGATCTCCTCGTGTTCCTCCACGGGTACGGCGCCAACGAACACGATCTGTTCCCGCTGTCCCAGTACCTTCCGCAGCGTTACACGGTCGCCTCGGTGCGCGCCCCGATGGCCATGGAATTCGGCGGCGTCGTGCAGGGGTACACCTGGTTCCCGCTCGCTCAAGACATGGGATCCGACCCCGCACTCGTGTACCAAGCCACGGTAGACCTGCAGTCATGGGTGGCCGCACAGCGCTCGCAGTTCCGTTCCGTCAGTCTGCTCGGATTCTCCATGGGCATGGTGATGGCTACCTCGCTGCTACGCATGGAACCCACCGCATATGACCGCATCGTGGGGCTCTCCGGGTTCGTCATCAATATTGACCCCGACAGCCCCGCTATCCGCTACCCCGTGGATGATGCCCTGCGCTCGTTGTTTCACGACGACGAGGTCGCCTTTGCCCGTCCGAAGGTGTTCTGGGGCCGGGACCCGCAGGATCCCATCATCCCGGTCGAGCAGGTGGACTACGCCCGCAGCTGGCTCAGCGACCATGTAGAGCTCACCGCGGAAGAGTATTCCGGCGTCGGGCATGGCATCCACCCCAACGAAATTCAGGACGTCGCGCGGTTCCTCGAGCAGAGCCCCCACGCCGGAGAGTAAGTCCAGCGGTCAGGGACGCGTCATCACCGGTTCACCTTCCGGCCATGATGGCTCCCTAGGGTGAGCGAGTCATTGACTCACCGTGAAGGAGCCCACCCATGTCTTCATTCCGTCACCGCGCGGGCGCTGCCGCCCCGCTGATGGTGCTGGCGCTGGTCGTCACTCCGGCCACCGCGCTGGCCGATACCACCGAACAGCCCGGCACCCCTGACGATGCCGCCGGCGAAACCGCCACGCTGACCCTGCTGAATTTCAACGATTTCCACGGTCGACTCAACGACGACGGTCTGGCGATGGCGAAGAACATCGAGGCCGAGCGCGAGGCCAACCCTAACTCGCTGCTGGTCTCCGCCGGTGACAACGTGGGCGGCACCCTGTTCGTTTCCTCCGCCAGCGACGACAACCCGACCTTGGACTTCCTGAACGTGCTGGGCCTGCAGGCCTCCGCCCTGGGTAACCACGAGTTCGATCAGGGCCGCGAAGACCTGGACGCCCGCATCGTGGAGCGCTCCGCGTTCCCGCAGCTGGGCGCCAACGTGCTGGAAGCCGACGGCGAACCGGCCTACGAGCCCTACACGCTACTGGAGACCGAGTCCGGCCACACCGTCGCCGTCATCGGGGCCGTCACCCCTGAGACCACCACACTGGTCAGCCCCGCTGGCATTGCCGATCTGTCGTTCGCGGATCCGGTGGAGCACGTGAACCGCTACGCTGAGGCACTCTCCGACGGCGACGACGCCAACGGTGAGGCTGACATCATCGTCGCCGCTTACCACGAGGGAGTGAATCAGGCTGATCCGCTCAACGCCCCGATCGTCACCGACACTCACGCCGCTGTGGACGTCATCTTCACCGGTCACACCCACCAGGAGTACATCATCGACGCCCCGGTCCCCGGTGACGCGGAGCGTACCCGCCCGGTGATGCAGTCCGGTGAGTACGCCGACACCCTCGGCGCCGTCGACCTGGAGATCTCCGCCGACGGCGAGGTCCTCGGCTACACGGCCGAGAACATTGCCTCCGTGGTGCCCGAGAGCGAGGACGAGTACGCTCAGTTCGAGGCGGAGATTGCCGCGAACCCGATGCTGGCCGAGCTCAGCTCTATTATCGACGACGCCGAGGCCGTGGCCGATGAGGTGGGCAGCGTCGAGATGGGCACCATTCAGGATTACGTGACCACCGGCATCCGCGAGGACGAGGGCGGAATGAACTTCGACCAGCGCGACCTGGAGTCCACCATGGGTCACCTGGTGGCCGACGCCTGGCTGTACGCCGCGAACGAGACCGAAACCGGCGCCGGCGAGGTTGACTTCGGCATCGTCAACCCCGGTGGTCTGCGTGACGAGTTCCCGGGCGGTCTGCGCGGCAACCAGTCGCTTCAGGTTCCGGCCACACTCACCGTGGCTCAGGCCGTGGGTGTGAACCCGTTTGCTAACACCCTGTTCTTGGTGGACATCACTGGTGCGCAACTGCGCGAGACCTTGGAGCAGCAGTGGCAGACTTCGGCCTCCGGGGAAGTCCCGGGCCGTCCGTTCCTGCAGTTGGGCCTGTCGGAGAACGTGCGCTACACCTACACCACCGAGGTGCGCACCTCCGGGGACGACACCGTGGGCCACGACACTCGCGGATCGAACATCGACCAGATCTGGGTCAACGACGTTCCGGTGCTCGACGACGACGTGTTCACCGTCGCTCTGCCGTCCTTCCTGGCGGCCGGTGGCGACAACTTCCGCGCCCTGGCCAACGGTCAGAACCACCGCGACACCGGACTGATCGACACCGATGCGTTCCACAACTACGTGCAGGACGGTCTCGGCGGCGAGGTCGGCCCGCGCTATAACAAGCAGGCCGTGCAGCTGACCGAGCTGGCTGATGAAATTTCCGTCGACGGCGAACTGAGCCTGACCTTGGCCGATCTGGGCGTGCAGTCCTTCGGCGCCCCCGAGGCCGGCCAACTGACCGCCGAGATCGCCGCCTACCCCGGTGACGATGCTCACGAGCCGCTGGCGGATGACACCTACCAGTTGCTGGGCACTGTGGCGGTGGATGCCGACTCCGCTTCGGCTGCCGTTTCGCTGAACCTGGCCGAGGCACAGCTGGGCGCCGGCACCCACGTGCTGCGCTTCACCGATGCCACCACTGGCACCGTAGTGACCCGCACCGTCGAGCTGGTGGGTTCCACCGACGACGCCGACAACACCGGTGGCAGTGGGGCAGGCGACGGCACCGTCACCCCGACCCCGGGCACCGGCGGCTCGGGCGGTTCCGGCGGCGGTTCGGTTGGTTCGGACGACAACACCGACAACAACACCGACAACAACACCGACAACACTGACAACGCCGGTGGCACCGACAACACTGACGGTGCAGACAACACCAGCGACGCAAAGACTGCCGGCCAGGATGGCGGCGGCGCTCTGGCCGCCACCGGTGCGGACATCACCGGTCTGGCCCTCGGCGCGCTGCTGATCCTCGGCACCGGCGTCACCCTGTTCCTCGTGCGACGCCGCAGCGCCCACTGAGCGGAGTAAGACCCGCTCGCTGACGCACCCGCTCCACCGGAGCACAGCAGGGGCCGCCGGAGTTGATCCTCCGGCGGCCCCTGCTGCTGTTGTTTCGTGGTCGGCCGGTCAGTCTTCGCCGTCGTGGGTGATCAGGAGACGTTCCTCACCGAATACGATCACGTCGCCAGGGTGCAACTGGCGCCCGCGGCGGGTCTCCACCTCGTCGTTCACGGAGACCTCACCGTGCTCGATCACGTGCCGGGCATGCACGCCATCTTCCACCACATTCGCCAGCTTCAGGGCCTGGCCCAGGCGGATCATGTCATCGCGGATCGGGACCGGTTGCGTTTCATCGCTCATGGTCCCATTGTCGCAGGCACGCCGCCTCCGGATCGAGATGAGCAAAACCGGTGTGGCCACGTAGACTGGGGCGGTGACGTCGACTCCGCCGTCACCCCACCTTCGACCCCACGGAAGTGATAGACCTATGGCTGCACCGTCCACTCTCGACCAGGTGATCTCTCTGGCCAAGCGCCGGGGATTCGTGTTCCAGGCCGGTGAAATCTACGGCGGTTCGCGCTCGGCCTGGGATTATGGGCCCTTAGGTGTGGAGCTGAAGGAAAACATCAAGCAGCAGTGGTGGAATACTTTCGTCCGCTCCCGCGCAGACATGGTGGGGCTGGATTCTTCCATCATTCTGCCGCGCGATGTGTGGAAGGCCTCCGGTCACGTGGAGACCTTCACCGACCCGCTGATCGAGTGCACCTCCTGTCATCACCGCCACCGCCAGGACCACCTGCAGGAGGCCTACCAGGCGAAGAAGGGCAGCTGGCCGGAGACCATGGACGACGTCGTCTGCCCCGACTGCGGCACCCGAGGCCAGTGGACCGAACCGCAGCTGTTCTCCGGGCTCGTCAAGACCTACCTGGGCCCAGTGGATAACGAAGAGGGCCTGCACTACATGCGCCCGGAAACCGCCCAGGGCATCTTCGTAAACTTCCTCAACGTGGTCAACGCCGCCCGCAAGAAGCCGCCGTTCGGCATCGGCCAGATTGGTAAGGCGTTCCGCAACGAGATCACCCCCGGTAACTTCATCTTCCGCACCCGCGAATTCGAGCAGATGGAGATCGAATACTTCGTGCACCCGGACGAGGCCGGCACCCACTTCGACACCTGGGTGGAAGACTGCTGGAACTGGTTTGTGGACCTGGGCATCAACCCGGACCACCTGCGCAAGTTCGACGTCCCCGCCGAGGAACGCGCCCACTACTCCGACGGCACCATCGACCTGGAGTATCAGTTCGGGTTCCAGGGCTCCGAGTGGGGCGAGCTCATGGGTATCGCCAACCGCACCGACTACGACTTGGGTCAGCACACTCAGCACTCGGGCACGAAGATGCAGTACTTCGACCAGGGCTCCGGGGAACGCTACACCCCGTACGTCATCGAGCCCAGCTTCGGTCTGACCCGCTCCATGATGGCGTTTTTGGTGGATGCCTACGCCGAGGACGAGGCGCCCAACACCAAGGGCGGCGTCGACGTGCGTACCGTGCTGAAGCTGGATCCGCGCCTGGCTCCGGTGAAGGCCGCTGTGCTGCCGCTGTCCAAGAAGGAAGAGCTGGCGCCGACCGCCCAGAACCTGGCCTCCGAACTGCGCAAGAACTGGAATATCGACTACGACGAGTCCGGTGCGATCGGACGCCGCTACCGCCGCCAGGACGAGATCGGTACGCCGTTCTGCATCACCGTCGACTTCGACACCCTGGAAGACCAGGCGGTGACGATTCGTGAGCGCGACACCATGAACCAGGAGCGCGTGGGGCTGACCCAGGTGCGTAGCTGGCTGGCGGAGCGCCTGAGCCGATGAGCATCACGCTGCGCCCGTGGCAGGACGGCGACGACCTGCGCTTGTTGGAAATTTTCGGCGACGCCGAGAACCCGCAGCAGCATCAGGACCGGGCGCTGTTGCGGGCGGCATCGGACACCCCTTTCACCCGCTGTCTGGTGGCCGAGGACGCCGGGGTGCCGGTGGCTGCCGCCGTCGTGTCGGCCTCGGCGGTGCACCCTCAGCGGCTCTGGTTCTATGTGGAGACTGCCGCGTCGGAACGCCGTCGTGGGATCGCCACTACGCTGCTGACCGCACTGCGCGAGGAGATCGGCGCGACGTCGGTCGATGTTCCGTCCGCGCTGAAAACGAGGTTCGCCGAGCCGTCCCGGGGCACAGAGGGCTTCCTCACCGCCCAGGGTTTCGCCCCCATCCAGACCTCGCGGCGCGTGGTGGTGGGTCCCGGATCCCTGGCCGTTCCTGAATTCACCGAGGACGGGCTCCAGTTGCAGGACCTGGCCACCGGTTCGGTGGAGCTGACCGGCATGGTGCAGCGTTTCTACGAGGCCACCCACGAGTGGGATCCGGCGCAGGTGAGCCTGGGTCGAATCCAGCAACTCCTGCTCGCGCCCGAGACCGGTGCCGGCGGTGCGGTGGTGCTGCGTGACAGACCCCAGGCCGCCGGTGGGCGGATTCTCTCCTTTGCGGTGTCCTACTCGGCGATGCGCGACGACGAACACATCACCGAGGTGCTGCTGGGCTGGAACCCGGACCTTTCCGAGACCGAGGCGCAGTTCGCCCTCGCTGGTTTGCTGGCCATGCTCACCACGCAGCACCCGGTGGAGCTGGAAGTGGATGAGTCGATGGTCCCGCTGCTGCCGATCATCGACGGACTGATTCACACCGGTCACGCCCGGGAAACGCTCACCACGAGGATCCTCGCCACCGATGCCTGAGGCGCCGGAACAGCAGGGTCATGAGGGCCACGGGCACGGGTTGCCCGCCGGGCCCTCAGCCGACCGGCTGCTCGGCGGGAGTCGATCGTCCCGGCGTCGGGTCACCGTGGCGCTCACCGCCATCCTGGCCCCGCTGACCGTGCTGCTCATCGGGGCGATGTTCGTGCTCTGGCCCTCCGGGTCGTACCAGGAGCTCTCGCTGGATAATCCGTACGGCACCGCCGAGGGATTCAGCATGGTCAACTCCACCGTCACCGACACGCTGCCCCGGGACTGCACCGGCCAGACCGGGGTGCTGGATACCTCCCAGGGCACCACCACCCAGATGCCCGACGGCACGGAGCTGTCCTGCATCTACGCCGTCGTCGATGTGGACGACAGCGCGGATCTGCCCGCGGACAGCCACGAGCAGGCCTATGTCGAAATTCCTCCGGACATCACCGCCTCCATGGACGTGGAACCCGGCGACCGGCTGCGCGTGATTATCCTAAACGGGCTCTCCGAGATCGACGGGTACGAGGAAGCGGTGTTCGTCGACTTCCAGCGCACCGTGCCGGTGGCGTTGCTGGCCGGACTCTACGCGCTCGTCGTGTTGGCGGTGGCCCGGTGGCGGGGCCTGCGCTCGATCATCGGGCTGGTGCTATCCTTCGGCGTCATCTTCGGATTCATGATTCCGGCTCTGCTGGAGGGTGGACCGCCGCTATGGGTGGGCCTGGTGGGCTGCTGCCTGATCATGGTGGTGGTGCTCTACTTTGCCCACGGTTTCTCGTTACGTACGACGACGGCGCTGCTCGGCACCTTGCTCGGGCTGGGGTTGACCGCGCTGCTGGCCCTGTGGGGGACGGAAGCTGCCTATCTCGTGGGCCTGGGGGAGGAATACTCCTATATTCTGGCGTCCGTGGTGCCGGAGGTCCGGCTGTCGGGCATCGTGCTGTGTGGCCTGCTGATTGCCGGACTCGGGGTGCTCAACGATGTGACCATCACCCAGTCTTCGGCGGTGTGGGAGCTCCAGGCGGCGAACCCGAGGACGTCCTCACGCGAGCTGTTTGCTGCGGGGATGCGCATCGGTCGTGACCACATCGCCTCCACCGTGTACACCATCGCGTTCGCCTACGCGGGGGCGGCGATGCCGGCGCTGATGGTGATTTCGCTGTACGACCGCTCTCTGCTGGAGACCCTGACCTCCGGGGAGATGGTCGAAGAGGTGGTGCGGATTCTGATCGGCTCGATCGGGCTGGTGCTGGCGATCCCGATCACCACCGGCATCGCCGTCGTCGTTGCCAAAGCCGTGGCCCAGGATGACGCGCATCCTGTGCCGTCACCGGATGACGATATTCAGGCGCCGAGGCCTTCCGGTCCGTCCAGGTCATAGCTCCAGGTCCAGCCGCCGTCGAGCCACCAGGGGCGGAATGCGATCTCACCGGCCCGGTCGGATACCTCCAGAACGACCACGCCCTGCACCGATTCTCCAGGGCCGATCTGGCTGGGGAGTTGTTCGGACGACGACAGGCACATCATGGTGGCAAAGCTTTGTGCGTCGTTCATCCGCTGACCATCGGCGCCAAACGAGATCCATTCATTGGTCAGGTCGATTTCACCGTAAAGCTCATCCCACGAATCCTGATGCTCTCCCGAAGCAGGCTGCGTGATGGCTGTGATGTCTACGGCAATGAGCCTGTTGCCTTCTGCTGCTAAATCACCGGGCGTCCAGAGGGGATCGGTGCATTCCGTTTCTTCAACGCTGTCGACGGTGAAGGAAATCGTGGGCGACTCAGCGTCGATATTTCCCACCCCAGCGGGTTCGTCAATCTCCTTGATCAGGTCCCCGCGGTCGTTACGGGCCGGTGGGGTGGGAGAAGGTGTTTCCGGTTCCTGAACGGTCTCGGCGGACGGGGCGTTTGCTGGAGTGGTCTCGTCCGCTGCATCAGACGAGCAGGCGGTGAGTGCGAGAAAGCCGATAGAGAGGGCCGCGAGTGCCCCACGACGACAGAACATGATGCCTCCACGCGGCGAAAATTTGGCGTGTGAGTAGGTGAACGAGTGATGGTGAACAAACTCTGATTCCATGATCGCCTCACGGAATGACACGTTTAGAATCCTGCACCTAAATGACGAGAACCGCCCCGCCCGACGAGGCATCGCGCGAAACTAGTGACGCGGAGTAGTGTGGATCACAGTCCACCTTTCACTACTTTTCACTACTTTCCACTTCTTTTCACTGAAGGAGTCGCTATGAGCCAGGCAGCGTACATCGTCGAAGCGGTGCGGACCCCGGTGGGTCGCCGCAAGGGCGGCCTCTCCCAGGTTCATCCGCTGGATTTGGCAGCGACGCCGATCCGGGCGCTGATCGAGCGTCTCGGCGTCCACACCGACGACTACGACGAGGTGATTCTGGGCTGCATCGATCAGATCGGCCCGCAGTCCTTCGACATCGCACGCAACGCCTGGCTCGCCGCGGGTGGGTCTGAGGGGGTGCCCGGCACCACCATTGATCGGCAGTGCGGATCTGGCCAGCAGGCGGTGCACTATGCGGCGCAGGCGGTGATGTCTGGGACCGCGGATCTGGTGGTGGCCGGCGGCGTGCAGGCGATGTCCACCGTGCCCCTGGGCGCGGCCAACGTCATCATGAAAGATCAGGGATTCCCCACCCCGTTCACTGGGTCAACATCGTGGGACGAACGCTACGGTGACCAGGAGATTTCGCAGTTCCGCGGTGTAGAGATTATTGCGGAGCGCTGGGGCATCACCCGCGATCAAGCCGAGGCCTTCGCGATGGAATCGCACCGTCGTGCCTTGGCTGCGCAGGCGGCGGGGGTGTTCCGTGACGAGATCGTGCCGGTCGGCGAGCTCCGCGTCGATGAAGGTCCGCGCGAACCGAACCCGGAGAAGATGGCGCAACTGGAGCCCATCCGCCCCGGCGGAGTGCATACGGCGGCCTCGGCGTCGCAGATTTCCGACGGGGCCGCGGTGCTCGCCATCGCGTCGGAGCGGGCGGTTGAGGAACATGGGTTGAGGGCTCGCGCCCGGATTCACCATATTTCGGCGCGCGGCGACGACCCGGTGGCCATGCTGACCGCCCCGATCCGGGCAACCCGGTACGCCCTGGAAAAGAAGGGGATGTCGATCAACGACTTTGACACGATAGAGATCAATGAGGCCTTCGCCGCGGTGGTGCTGGCGTGGCAGCAGGAGCTGCAGCCGGACCCGCAGAAGGTCAACCCCCATGGGGGAGCGATCGCCTTGGGGCATCCGATCGGTGCTACCGGTGCGCGGCTGATGACCACGCTGTTGCACACCCTCGAGTCCATCGGCGGACGATTCGGACTGCAGACGATGTGTGAAGGCGGCGGTCAGGCCAACGTCACCATTATTGAGCGGCTCTGACGGCTGCTCGCTGACCGGCTCAGCGGTAGGTGGAGGGCCAGTCGGTGCGCAGCCGGACGATGCGCCCGTTGGCCTGACGCTGTAGGCGCCCCGAGACCAAACCCTCGCGAATGCCATCCTGTAGCTGGTGCTCTACTTTGCGGCGCCCCGAGCCACCGAAGAGATTCTGCGGGACGGAATCGCCCAGGATCTTCTGCATGCCTTCGGGCAGGCTCTCGATGCCTCGGTGGATGGACTTGTTCAGACCGTCGTTGAGTCCCTGCGTCCAGGTCGCGGCACCGCGGGAGCTGATGTCCATGCGCTGCTTGAGTTGCTCGAGCAGTTCGTCTTCGGTGAGCCCGCGTTCGTCGTCGAGAATCACCCAGGCCGCGTTCGCCACCTCGATGGCCGGTGCTTCGTGGAGTGCAAGGTCTGCGCTGCGGCCGAAGGTGCGGAAGGTGCCCCAGTGCTCCACCGTGATGGCGGCGGGCCAGAGGATGCCGTGCTGGTCGGCGCGGTAGCGTCGGGTGACGATCAGCTGCTCAAGTGCTTTTTCGGCTCGTTTTCCGGCGGTGTACCCGCCGCGCTGCTTGACCGCCTGTATGACGGCGTCGCGGTGGACCGGGAAGATCGCGTCCAGAAAGGACTTCAGGGCGGGAACGCCCGAGACATCATCCAGGGCCGGCACCGGCGGGAAGACGGCGGGCCGACCCCAGCGGTGGTCCAGCATGAACTGGGCGTGGGGCAGTCGGTCGTCACCGGGGCGGGTCCACCCGGTCATCCGCACGGCGCGGTCCGTCTCGGCGTAGGCGTCTTCGAGCTGCTCGACCACCAGCTCATAGCGTTCAAGGTCGGTCTCCGAAGGCGCGAGCCGGGACGCAGAGTCGGCGGGAGCTTCGAGCGCTTTCTGTATTTTCTTCTGCTGGCCGGCGGTGGCGGCCGGGGTGTTTCGTTCCAGTTCGGCGCGACGCTGCTGGGCGCGTTTCAGGGTGCTGGAGAAACCGCGGACCAGGGGATTGGACCTGTCCAGCCAGCCGGGGGCGGCCAGCGCCCGGTGCGGGTCGGTTTCGACCTGAGTGGAGTCCACGGTGACCCGGTCGAAACGCTGGTCGAGGGCGCGCCAGCGCTGCTGCCGATCCGTGAGCTTTCTGCGGTTCATCGAGGTGACCGACCCCCATCCGAGGAGCACGGCGAGGGAGATGAGGAGCGGGATGAGCCAGAGTTCCATGCTCTCCTGTGCCGTCCCTTCTCTCACGGCGGTGCCGTGGGTGTGCAGATGTTTGTCTCAGGTTATCAACGCTGTATTAGCTGGCGTTGTTCCTGTAAGTGCCCGGCCAGCTACTCCGGCCTCGGCCGAGTCTGCCGTCCAGACGGCGCTGTAGCCGCTCGGTCAGCATGCCGGTGTGCACCGCACTGGCGACCAGGCGGTCCCACTGCGCGGTGCGTCGTGACAGGGACTCCGCGAATCGCTCGGTGGGTGGAACGCCGTCGGGAAACCCGGTGAGGTCGAGGTGCTCCAGCAGACCGGCGGCGATCTCTTGCTCGGTCATGCTCGCCTCGCCGAGCATCACCCAGATCGCGTTCGCGAGTTCCACCGGGGACGCCTGATGCACGCTGAGGTCGGCGTCGGGGCCGAAAGTGCGATGCACGCCCCAGGACGCGACGTCGACCCAGTGCGGCCACAGGAATCCATCGGCATCTTCGGTGGCATGTTCTGCCAGCAGGGTGGGCAGGCTGCGGCCACCGGGTAGGCGTCCGGTTCCGCGCGAGCTGAGGGCGTCAAGGGCGTCGGCGCGGGTGATCGGATAGGACTCCTCGATGAATCGGCGCACGTTGTCATGCCCGTGGGCGCCGTCGAGAATCACCCGTGAGGGCAGCAGGGCCGGCTGGCCCCAGCGCTGATCCAACAGAAACTGTGGATGCGGTGCGGCCGCGTGATCATGGTGAGCCCATCCGGTGAGGCGCAGTGCCTGGTCGATTTCCTCGAAGGACGCGGCGAGCTGGTTGACGATGAGCCTGAAGTCGCGCAGCTGGGCTGTGGAGACTCGGTTCGGTGCCGACGAGGTGCTGTTACGGCGTGGACCGCCACCGTCTGCGATCAGCTGTTCGCGCTGATGCTGCGCCTGCGCCACGGCGGTGGCATAGGAACGAACCAGTGGATTCGACTCATCCAGCCAGCCCGGGGTGGTCAAGGCGCGCTGTGGGTCGGACTCGTGTCGCTCGATGTGGGTGCAAAGCGCGGTGAACCGCTGGTCCAGTTTGTGCCAGGCGTAGCGCCGGGAGTCGTTCTCGCTTGAGGCCGCGCCCCAGGTCACTAGCCCCCAGATTGCCAGTCCGATGACGATCAGCCCGACCACGATGTACCAGTACTGGACCACCAAGCCGATGAGTACCAGCGCGACGATGATGCCGAAACACCCGCCGCCTCCGCCTCCGCCCTTCATGTCGTGTCCTTCCGTTCAGGTGTGAGGTGTGCACCACCATCGTGGATGTTCGATAGGACACGATAAGGAGCGGGGGTGGAGTGCGCAGGCAACTACTTCCAGCCCAACAGCCGGAACACCTCGACCCACCCCTCGAAGAGGTGGCGGTTAAACTCCACTCCGAGCTGGTTCGGATTGGCGAAAAGCACCCAGTCCGCTGCCTTCACGGCCTCATCCTGGCTGAGCATCTCCGCGAGCTGCTCCACGGTGCCGGTGTAGGTGGGGCCGGACCGTGCCGGGCTGCCGTCCAGGTATCCCGAGGAATCGGAAAGCTCGCGCCGTCGTCCGAAGCGCATCTCGTCTTCGGGGGTCCGGATCGGGAACATCGATCGAGTGACGGCGGTGGAGCCTCCGGTGGAGAACCCGGACTCGGCGTAGGCCTGGTGATAGCGGGCGATCTGATCGGCCTGTTGCACGTGGAAGGGGCGTCCGTCGTCCTGCAAGAGCAGAGTCGAGGACAGCAGGTTGTACCCCTGTTGCCCGGCAACGACTCCGGAGGAGGTGGATCCGGAGCCCCACCACAGGCGATTCAGCAACCCCGGGGCCTGGGGCTGCACGCTCAGGCGCTCCACCCCGTGCGGCGCCCATCCCGAGGACGGGTCGGCGTGCGCCACCGGGGCACCGGACAGGGCTTCGCGGATGCGCTGACCTCGCTGCTGGGCGAGCTGGGACCAGGTCTGGCCCGGCTCCAGATCGTAGCCGAACTGGTGCTGGCCGTCGCGTGCGGCTTCGGGTGAACCGCGTGAAACGCCCAGCTCGAGCCGTCCGTCGGCGATCAAATCGGTGGTGGCCGCCTCTTCAGCGAAGTAGAGCGGGTTCTCGTAGCGCATGTCGGGGTTGTGGCGTTGGCGCGAACGGCTCTGCCGTTTACAGGTATCGGCAGACCTGGTCCGCGCTGCACGAGTCGGGGTCGGGCTGCGCGGCGTCGTGCCTGAGCTCGGCGATGGTGTCTCGGAGCGCTGTGAGCTGGGCGATCTGCTGCTCGATCTCGGCGAGGCGCGCGTCGAGGAGGTCGCGCACGTGCTCGCAGGGAGCAGCGCCGCCGTCGCGGATTTCGAGGATCTGGCGGATCTGGGCGAGGGTGAGGCCCGCGGCCTGGCCGCGGTGGACGAAGTCGATCCGGGCGGCCGTCTCGGGCGCGTAGTCGCGGTATCCGGACGGCGTGCGCTCGGCCGGGGGCAGCAGGCCCTGCTCCTCGTAGAACCGCAGCGTCTTCGCCGTCGTTCCCGCCCGCTCGGCGAGTTCCCCGATGCGCATCGCAGGCCCCCTGTTCTTTCGGCAGAAGTCCTCTTGACCTTCCCCTGCACTGGAACGTCCAGTATGGCTGAGATAGACCGGAAGTCCAAGTATTGACAGGAGCTGCGATGCCCACGAAGTACGACCTCGCCATCATCGGATCGGGCGGCGGTGCGTTCGCCGCCGCGATCCGCGCGACCACGCTCGGCAAGTCGGTGGTGATGATCGAGCGCGGGACGCTCGGCGGCACCTGCGTGAACACCGGCTGCGTGCCGTCGAAGGCCCTGATCGCCGCGGCCGACGCATGGCACTCCGCGGCCGACGCCGCCGACCGGTTCCCGGGGATCGAGACGACGGCGGGGCCGGTGGACATGCCCGCCCTGATCGCCGGGAAGCAGGCGCTGGTCGAGTCGCTGCGGGGCGAGAAGTACGCCGACGTCGCCGACTCCTACGGGTGGGCCGTCCGCCGCGGGGACGCCGCGTTCGCCGGCACCCCCGACGCGCCGGTCCTCCAGGTCGCCGAGGACGACGGCAGCACCGAGACGATCGAGGCCGCGCACTACCTGGTCGCGACTGGCTCTCGGCCGTGGGCCCCGCCGATCGACGGCCTGGACGAGACCGGGTACCTGACCTCGACCACGGCGATGGAGCTGACCGAACTCCCTGAGTCCCTGCTCGTGCTCGGCGGCGGCTACGTCGCCCTGGAGCAGGCGCAGCTGTTCGCCCGGCTCGGCTCCCAGGTCACCGTGCTGGCCCGGTCCCGGCTCGCGTCGAAGGAGGAGCCGGAGGTGTCCAGGACGCTGCAGGAGGTGTTCGCCGACGAGGGCATCCGGGTGGTCCGCCGCGCGCTGCCGACGCGGGTGTCCCGCGACGCCGCGACCGGGCAGGCCGTCGTCACCGCGGACGTCGCCGGCGGCCGGGAGGAGTTCCGCGCCGACCAGGTGCTCCTCGCCCTCGGACGACGACCGGCCACCGACGGGCTCGGCCTCGACGCGGTCGGGGTCAAGACCGGGGACCTCGGCGAGGTGGTCGTCTCCGACCGGATGCAGTCCTCCCACCCGCGGATCTGGGCCGCGGGCGACGTGACCGGCCACCCCGAATTCGTCTACGTCGCCGCCCAGCACGGCACCCTCGTCGCCGAGAACGCGTTCGCCGACGCCGACCGGGCCGTGGACTACGCCCGGCTGCCGAGGGTCACGTTCACCGGCCCGGCGATCGGCGCGGTCGGGATGACCGAGAAGGACGTCGTCGCCGCCGGGATCCGCTGCGACTGCCGCGTCCTGCCCCTGCACCACGTGCCCCGCGCCCTGGTCAACCGCGACACCCGCGGCTTCGTCAAGATCGTCGTGGACGCCGACACGGGGAAGATCCTCGGCATCACCGCCGTCGCCAAGGACGCCGGCGAGCTCGCCGCCGCCGGGGTCCACGTGCTCGGCAAGACCGTCGCCGAGGTCGCCGACGCCTGGGCCCCCTACCTGACCATGGCCGAGGGCATCCGGATCGCCGCCAAGGCCTTCACCACCGATCCGTCGCTCCTGTCGTGCTGCGCGTGAACGCGCACGCAGACAATCGGGGGGAACGCTCAGCTGGGAGAGGAACAGACGATGAGCGGCGATAAGGGCCACGACTCGCATCGCGCGGGCGTGCTTGTCGGTGCTGGGACGGGCTTGCTCCTGTTGGCATGCTGCGCGCTTCCGCTGCTGATCTGCTGCGGCCTGCCTCTCCTCGCCGCGGGCGGAGCCCTTGCAGGTATCGGAGGTTTCCTCGGCAACCCTTGGCTCATCGGTGCCGGGATCGCAGTCGGGGTGGCCGTCACAGCGGCGATCGTCCTCCGGCGACTGCCGCGGCACCGACGTCGCTCGACCGGCGGCTGCGGCAATCGTTCGACTACTGACCGGGGTCAGTAGTTCGAGTGGCTCCAGTCATCGTCGCCAGCTCGGCCACGTCGGATCCGGCTACGGGCTTTTCGCGTCCACCCGCTGGGTCGCAGGTTTGGTGGAGACCTGGAGGGGCCGCGGGATGCCGACGTGGCCGAGCTGGCGCAAGAGGTGACCGCGATTCCCGAGGGCAAGCGCGCGGAGCGCGTGCGGCAGCCCCTGCATCTGGACCATTGGTCAGCGTGCACTGTATAGTTCAGCGCATGCTGACTATTGCTTCGCGCCTCGACGTGATGAACCGGCTTGGCCGGGCCATGGCCGACCCGACGCGCTCCAAGATCCTGATGTCCCTGCTCGACGGTCCGAGCCACCCTGCCGTGCTGTCGCGCGAGCTGGGGCTGACGCGCTCGAACGTGTCCAACCACCTGACGTGCCTGCGCGACTGCGGGATCGTGGTCGCCGAGCCCGAGGGCCGCCAGACCCGCTACGAGATCGCCGACCCGCACCTGGCCGGGGCGCTGACGGCGCTGGTGGACGTCACGCTCGCGGTGGACGAGAGCGCGCCGTGCATCGACCCGCACTGCTCGGTGCCCGGCTGCTGCGCCGCGACCGGTTCAGGGGACGCCTCGTGAGCGCCGCCTGCGGCTGCGACGAGCCGACCACCAGCGCCGCCGAAGAGGCCGAGGAGGCCGAGGAGGCCGAGCGCCCGTGGTGGCGCGATCCGGGACTGGTGGTGCCGATCCTCTCCGGCGTCGCGTTCGGCACCGGCCTGGTGCTGGAGTGGTCGGGGCTGCATGTCGCGGCGCTGGTCGCGTTCTGGGCGGGCCTGCTGCTGGGCGCGTACACGTTCGTGCCCGGCGCTCTGCGGAACCTGTTCGTCAAGCGGAAGCTGGGGATCGCGCTGCTGATGACGATCAGCGCCGTCGGCGCGGTGATCCTCGGCTACGTCGGGGAGGCCGCCGCGCTGGCGTTCCTCTACTCGATCGCCGAGGCCCTGGAGGACAAGGCGATGGACCGCGCCCGCGGGGGCCTGCGCGCGCTGCTGAAGCTTGTGCCGGAGACCGCGACCGTGCTGCGCGACGATGCCTCGGTCGAAGTCCCGGCCAAGGAGATCGCCGTCGGCGACGTGCTGCTGGTCCGCCCCGGCGAGCGGGTCGCGACCGACGGGACTGTCCGGTCCGGTCGCTCCAGCTTGGACACCTCGGCGATCACCGGCGAGTCGATCCCGGTCGAGGTCGCCCCCGATGACGCAGTGTCGGCGGGCGCGATCAACACCGCCGGGGTCCTGGAGGTCGAGGCGACCGCGGCGGGCACCGACAACTCGCTGACCACCATCGTGGAGCTGGTCGAGCAGGCCCAGGCCGAGAAGGGCGAACGCGCGCGCATCGCCGACCGGATCGCCCGTCCGCTGGTGCCCGGCGTGATGGTCCTCGCCGTCCTGGTCGGCGTGCTCGGCTCGCTGCTCGGCGACCCGGAGACCTGGATCACCCGCGCCCTGGTCGTGCTCGTCGCGGCCAGCCCGTGCGCGCTGGCGATCGCGGTGCCCGTCACCGTGGTGTCCGCGATCGGGGCTGCGACGAAGTTCGGCGTCGTCATCAAGAGCGGTGCCGCCTTCGAGCGCCTCGGCGGCATCCGCCACCTCGCCGTGGACAAGACCGGCACCCTGACCCGCAACCGGCCCGAGGTCACCGCCGTAGTCGCCGCCGACTGCTTCGACGACGCGCAGGTGCTCGCCTGGGCCGCGGCGGTGGAGCAGCACTCGACGCACCCTCTCGCCGCCGCCATCGCCGCCGCGGGCCAGGGAGCCCCCGCCGCGCAAGAGGTGACGGAGGAGGCCGGCCACGGCATCGGCGGCACCGTCGACGGCCTCCGGGTGAGCGTGGGCAGCCCCCGCTGGATCGACGCCGGACCGCTCAAGGCCCGGGTCGAGGACCTGGAGGCCGAGGGCCAGACCTGCGTGCTCGTCACCGTCGACGGCCGCCTGGCCGGGGCGATCGGCGTCCGCGACGAGCTGCGCCCCGAGGTCCCCGACGTCGTGCGCACGCTGAAGAGCCAGGGCGTCGAGGTGAGCATGCTCACCGGAGACAACGCCCGCACCGCCCACGCCCTGGCGCAGATCGCCGGGATCGGCGACGTGCACGCCGAGCTGCGGCCGGAGGACAAGGCCCGCATCGTGGCCCAGCTCTCCGAGCAGTCACCCACCGCGATGATCGGCGACGGCATCAACGACGCCCCCGCCCTGGCCGGGGCGACCGTGGGCATCGCGATGGGCGCGACCGGCTCCGACGCCGCGATAGAGTCCGCCGACGTCGCCTTCACCGGACACGACCTCGGCCTGATCCCGCAGGCGCTGCGGCACGCCCGCCGCGGCCGGGCGATCATGAACCAGAACATCGTGTTGTCCCTGGCGATCATCACCGTGCTGCTGCCGCTGGCCATCACCGGCGTGCTCGGCCTGGCCGCAGTCGTGCTCGTCCACGAGGTCGCCGAGGTCATCGTCATCGCCAACGGGCTGCGCGCCGCGCGTGCCCGCAAGAGCCAAGCGGCGGCCGCGTCGCCTGAGACGGCGTCACCGGCCGCGGTCCGCGCGGACAGAGCCTGAGAGGAGTGGATCATGGAGATCACGTTGCAGTACTTCGACGGGTGCCCGAACTGGGAGGTGCTCGACCGGCGGCTCACCGAGGCCCTCGACGGCCGATCGGACGTCCGTGTCGTGCATCAGCGAGTCGAGACTGCCGAGGACGCCGCCCGCCTCGGGTTCCACGGGTCCCCGACCGTCCTCATTGACGGTTCCGACCCCTTCGCCGACGAGCACACGCCGGTGGGGCTCGCCTGTCGAGTGTTCCGCACTCCTGCCGGGCTGGCTGGTTCGCCCACCGTCGATCAGCTGCGCGAAGTACTTGATGCGCCTCTATGAGGGTGGAGCACCGCCGGGTTGCGCGATCATCGCACCGACGCTCAGCGCAGGAAGAGCCGCCTTCATCGAAAACCAGCCAGGATTGCCGTCAGCGTTGTGCTGTAAAGCGCGCCGACGCTGACAACGGGTGCTACAACCCGGGCATGCGCTAGCGCAGATCGATGACTCCGGTCCCCAGGTGGATGGTCGAGGTGCGTGCGGCCATCGCAGCCAGCGTCGGGAACGGGGCGGAGAGCATGTCTTGGAAATGATGCGACCGGATCCACGCGCCGTCGAGGCCGACCTTCTCAGCGGCAACCGTCATCTCGATCTGGTCACTCAGCGTGGCGGCAGCATCGGGTGTGCGGGAGCCGGGGACGTGGTTCCAGTGGCCGAAGTTCAGGAACCCCAGCTTCTTGGTGGTCTCAGTCATGCTCACTCCAACCTTTCAAATCTGAAGAGTATTCCCGGCGCACTGGCGCATTTGCGCACACAGGGGAGCGGGTTTATAATTTACACCTGTAAATGACTTACGAATGTAAAGGTGTGACGGTGTGGTGGAGTTGATCGAGACGGCCCCGGGCGGCGCAGAAGACGTCGTCGACGTGCGGCTGCGGCGCTCCCGGCTGGCCATGATCGCGGCCGTGGATGAGCTCATCGCCGAGGGCACGGGGCTGGAGGGGATCACCATCACCGCCATCGTCCGCCGCGCCGGGGTGTCCCGCCCGACGTTCTACAAGCAGTTCGCGGACGTCCCCGAGCTACTGCGCGCCTCGGCGATGACCCGGATGACGACGATGTTCGAGCGGGTTGGGTGCCAGGTTCCAGGAACGTCCTGGCAGGATTTCATGACCCGCACCATTCGCACGCTGCTCACCGAGCTCGTCTCCGACCGCCCGTACTACCTGACCGCTCTGGAAGCTTCCCCGGCATCGCTGACCGAGGAGATCACGGAGCTCATTACCGAGCGGCTGTTGCACCATTCCCCACTGGCCCCCACGTTCGGCAGCGCGACGGGGCGGGTGACTGCTCGTCAGCGGGCCGGCTTTCTCGCCACCGGCACCGTGTGGCAGGCCCGCTCCTGGCTGCAGTCGCTGCACGAGGCCGACGTCACCCATGACCAGGTCGCCGCGGCGATCGAGGAGGAGATGGCGGTGCTTAGCGAGCTGCTGATGAGTGCGACCGGCACCTCCGATCACGATGAGCTGCCGGCTGCCCCCGCTTCCGATCAGAACCGAGAGGACCGCTGATGCTGGAGAGAATCCGCGCTATTCCTGCCTCCGTGTGGATTAAGACCTTGGTGGTCCTTACTGGGATCTCTCTGGTCCCGCTGATCTATGCCGGCGCGCTGACCTGGGCCAACGAGGACCCGATGGATCGCCTCGACCAGATCCCGGCGGCCGTGGTGAATCTCGACGTCCCGGCCACCCAGCCCAGTGCCGCAGACGACGACGCCACCACGCTGACCCTGGGCGACGATCTCACCCAGGAGCTGCTGGACTCCGAGGAGAACCAGAACTTCGACTGGACGCAGATGAGCGCCGATGAGGCCGAACGCGCGCTGGAAGAAGCGGATGTCTACGCAGTGCTGACCATCCCGGAGGCCTTCTCTGCCGCGGCCGCCTCGCTCGGCGCCGACGATCCGCAGGATGCCCTGTCGACGAAGCTGGAGGTCACCACCAACGACGGCACCAACGTCATCGCCGGCAACATGGCCAACAGCGTCGGGCGTGTCGTGGCCGACACGGTACGCTCGCAGGTCTCCCAGGAGTACCTCGACAACATCTACGTCGGATTCACCACCATCCATGATCAGGTGTCCGAGGCCGCCGATGGTGCGACTGAACTCTCGGATGGCGCCTCCGATGCGGAAGCCGGTTCTGTCGAGCTGGTGGTCGGTCTCAATGATCTGGGTTCGGGGGCGACCACCCTGGCCTCCGGGGCTGCCGAGCTGGCCACCGGAGCGAGCAGCGCTCATGAGGGCGCCCAGCAGCTGGCGTCCGGCAGCGCCGCACTGGATGAGGGAGCTCAGACACTGAGCAGCGGAGCGCGTGAGCTCTCCGGTGGACTCTCGACGCTCGCCGACGGTGTGCACGACGCCGACGACGGAGCGCGCACCCTCTCCAGCGGCGTCCAGGACGCCGATGACGCCGCACAGCAGTTGTCGTCCGGACTCGCCGAGCTCAACTCCTCGGTGTCTGGACTGCCTGACACCCTGGATGCGTTCGTGGGCGAGGCGCAGTCGTTCGCCGCCACCGGCAGCGAGCTGGTCGAGGGGCACCGTCGCATCCGCGAGGACGTGGAGACGGTGACCTCGAGCAGTGCCCAGGCCGCCGAGCGCATCGACGCCGCCTCCTCGGCTGCCCAGCAGGTCAAGAATCAGACCTCCACGCTCTCCTCCACCGCCGACGAGGTGGTCGCCGGGCTGCAGAACTGGGACTCCCTGTCCGAGGGGGAGCGCGCCGCGGTGATCGCCTCGGCCGAGCAGATCTCCAACGGGCTCGACACCGTCGACACCGGGGTGGGCGAGTTGCTCGGCACCGACACCTCGGGCACCGGGTTGGCCGGGGCCCGTGAAGCCACCGGCCAGGTCGTCAACAGCGCCTCCACCATCTCCTCCGGTGTCGATGAGGTGAGCCAGGGGGTGGAATCGCTGAACACCGGCTCCACGAACCTAGACGAGCTAGTCGACCCCGTCCGGCAGCGCCTCACCACCCTGACGGACGCCATCGCCGCGGCTGATGACGGCTCCACCCAGCTGGCCGCCGGCACAGCACAGCTACGCTCGGGAGCATCTGCGCTCGCCCAGGGCACCTCCCAGCTGCGCGACGGCGCGGACTCGGCAGATACCGCGTCGACCCGATTGGCCGAGGGCGCCTCCGAGCTCGCCGCCAACACCTCCACCTTGGCCCAGGGCGCAGGCGATCTCGCCGACGGCGTCGGTCAACTCGATGCCGGCGCGCAGCGGCTGGCCGAGGGCAGCGCCACCCTCGCCGACTCCCTGGGCACGGCGGAGGGCGGAGCCCATGATCTCGCCTCGGGCCTGGGGCAGCTGTCCTCAGGAGCCAACGAACTCGAGGACGGGCTGGTCTCGGGTGCCGAGGAGATTCCCGCCTACGGCTCCACCGACGCCGACCATCTCTCCGGGGTGGCCGCTGATCCGGTGTCCGCCTCCATGAACCGAGCCAACGAGGTGCCGCGGATGGGCTACGGCATGGCTGCGTACTTCGTGCCGCTGGCCCTGTGGATCGGCGGGCTGAGCTTCTACATGATGTTCCCCGCGCTGCGCGCCCGGGCCGTGTATTCGCGGATGCGCTCCTGGCTCATCGGCCCCGTGAGTCTGCTGCCCGGCGTGATCATGGGCGTGGTCCAAGCGCTGCTGGTGTGGGCGATGCTGCGCGCTGGCCTCAACATTGAGCCCGCCCAACCGTGGGGTCTGTTGGTGCTGATGCTGCTGATCAGCCTGACCTTCGTGGCCATCAACCAGGCGCTGGTCGCCCTATTGGGCAGTCCGGGTCGGTTCGTGGGTCTGATCTTGCTGGTGCTGCAGTTGGCAGCGGCCGGAGCCACCTATCCCGTGCAGACGGCGGCTCCTTTCTTCCAGGCGGTGCATTCTTGGGTGCCCATGACCCACGCGGTCAACGGGGTCCGCTCGCTGATCGCCGGTGGCGGCTACGGCGTCGGCCACGCGGTCGTCTTCCTGCTGCTGTGGTTCGTGGGCGCGCTCGCCGTGTCCGTGATCGCCGGAGTGTTGCAACGTCGTCGTCATGACCACGGCGTCGAGGTGGAGGAAGGATCGGAATCGGTGGGCATGTCGCTGATCGAGGAAAGCCTGGTCGCCCGCCGGTCCGTCACACGCGCCTAGACCATCCCCACAGCGCGGATTCTTGGCTACACTTTTCCACTGGAAGATGACGACGGCGGATCCTGCCGCAGCGGATCTGCCACGGACCCGGTGTGGAGGGGCGTGTGAAGGCACTCGAGCGCGCGTTGGTCAAGAACGACGTCGACGCCGCCCGCCGGTTGAGCCGCGAAGCCGTCGACGCGGGAGCCGCCGACGACGCGCTCGCCCTCCTCGCCCGGCACGCCCGCGACCGTCCCGCGGACCCGCTGGCCGCCGAGACCTTTCTGGAAACCCTCGACGCCACCGGGGTGGTGCGCCGCTTCGCCGGCGGAGCGCTGCTGGACCAGAGTGCGGTGGATGATGTCAGCCAGGAAGCACTGATCTCCATCGCCGCATCGCTGGGTTCCTACACCGGACAGTCCAAGGTCACCACCTGGGTGCACAGCATTGTGCGGCGCCGAGTGGTGGACCATCTGCGCCGGCAGCGCTCCACCGCGCCCTTGACCGAGGAGCTCTCCCCAGCGGCGCGGATGAGCTCGGTGATTGCGACCCGCGTCACCGTGCAACAGGCCCTCGACGCACTGCCGGATCTGTACCGAGAGCCCGTGGTGCTGCGCGATCTGCAGGGGCATTCCTACACCGAGATCGCCGAGCGGCTGGACCGCCCCGTGGGCACCGTGAAGGCGCAGATCAACCGTGGACGCGCCCTGGTGGCCGCGGGACTGCGCGGTGACGACGACGGCGCAGGCGCATGACGGCGGGGCTGGACCGGTACCGGCTGGAGGAAGTCATCGGTGTCGGTTCCTTCGCCACCGTGCACCGTGCCGTGGACACGCTGTTGGACGACACCGTGGTGGTGAAGCTCCTGGCCGAAAACCACTCGCTGAATCCGGAGGTGCGGGAACGGTTCATCGGAGAGGGTCGCAGCTTGCGCAAAGTGGTCGGCCCGCACGTCGTCTCCGTGCACGACATCGGCGAATCACCGCGCCAGCAGCCGTATCTGGTGCTCGAACATGCCGACCGGGGTAGTCTCGCCGAGCGGGTAGACCAGCTGCGCGCCACCGGCTGGACGGCGGAGGCCGAAGACTTGCTGGCCGTGGCCCGACCGCTGGCGGCGGCCCTGGACGCGGTGCACCGTGCTCAGCTCGTGCACCGCGACCTCAGCCCCCGGAACCTGCTGCTGACCAGCAGCGTCCCGGAACCGAACCCGACCCTGCCCGCACCCGCATCACCCCGGTTGACCGAGGCGACGGATCGACCAGCGAAGACGGTCACCGCCGAGGAGCGCCTGCTGCTGGCCGACCTGGGGATGTGCAAGGATCTCGCCCTGAACTCCGGCCTGACCGTCTCCGGTGGCACCTCCGGGTTCCGTCCCCCGGAACAGGCCGGTCCTGGAGTGGTTGATACCCGCGCCGATATTTGGGCGGCCACCGCACTGCTGGCCTGGCTGAGCGAGGGCGCCCAGCTGCCCTCAGCCTTCTCCCGGTTTCTCCGCCACGGCATGCAAGCCAAACCGGCACGGCGACCACAGACCATTCTCGCCTGGCTTGCTGAGCTGGAGGACGCACTGTCTCCGCCTCCGGAACCCGAGACGCGGACCACACCGACTACGCCGATCGTGCCCGCGGACCAGCCCGCGCCGCCCCGCCGATGGGGCCTGCTGGCGGGCATCGGCGCAGCCCTCACCGCGCTGGCCCTCGTCATCGGGGTGCTGGTGGGGATGAGCCTGAGCGATGACGAGCCGGTTTCGTCGGTCGATGGCGTCTCCATATCCATCTCCGGTCCTTCCGAAGTGAGCGTGGGGGAGGCCGCGACCTTCACCGCCGAGGCCACCGGCGTGGACAGCTGGGTGTGGACGCTGCCCAGCGGCAGCTACCGCACCGACGATCGTGAAGCCACGGTGACGGCAACCTCGCCCGGCACCACCCTGGTGGTGCTGCGCGCCCAGACCCCCAACGGCCAGGAACTTGAGACGCGACACCCGGTGCGCGTCGTCGAGTAATCCGCTCTCGGGCCGACTGCGAGAAATTTTCTTCGACACCGTGCAACTTTTCGCCCCACGTCCACGACTTACGAGTGAACTCACCCCACCGCAACAGATCTGGAGGAGCTGATCATGCTGACCCGCACCCCGCCCCACCGTCGCAGACCACTGGCCCTGCTCCTCGGGACGATGACCCTCACCGGCGTGGTGGTAGCTGGCTGTTCTGCGGATCCTCAGGCCGGATTCACCGACGACGCCGCCAGCGCCTCCGAGAGTTCCGCGGTGCCGGCCACCTCCGAACCCAGCGCCTCGGCCGCTGTCTCCGGTGCCGATCATGACGGCGCCATCGTGGCGGAGATCGATGAGCCGATGGTGTTCGAGGTCTGCGAAGAGGCCGAAGAGTCCGAAACGGCCACCGTTACGTGGCTCGAGGACGTGGTTCTCGAGGAAGAAGAGGTCGCTGAGGCCGTACCCGCTGAGACGGTCGAGACGGATGAGGGTGACCTCGAGATCCCTGGTGCCCCCGCGGTCATCGTGCCCGAACGCGTCGGACAGAGCGGCTGCGTCATCGAATACGACGCCCCGGGAGGTTGCCTGCCGGCCGTGGAGATCTCCGGTTCCTACATTCCCGGGTACACCGTTCCGGAGCGCACGATTCCTGCCGTCGATCTCCCCGGCGGCGGCACGAACAAAGAACTCGTTCAGGAAGCCATCTCCGTCGACGCGGTCCAGACCGATGGCGCCCGAGCCGAGCAGGTGTGCCAGCTGGACGAGGGGGAAGCCCTCGCAGGTCGTGTCATTCCCGCGGTCACTCGCCCCGCGATCACGCGCAGTGTCATCACCTCGAGTGTGAAGACGAACGCTGTGCAGACTACTGCCACGGCGATGACGGATGCGGGCCCCGTTCCCGGGTACACCCTCAACGGCTACAGCATCGCGGGTATCTCCGTTCCCGGGACCTCCGTCTCCGGCGAGAGCCTCTCCGGCCGAGTGTTGGATGGAACCGAGAACACCGATGCTGCCGAACGCGACGGCGAGGTGTACTACACCACCGAGGGCGATGTGCTCTTCGACAGCGACGCTCATGAACTGCGCTCGGGTGCCGAATCGGAGCTGACCGCGATCGCCGAAGACATCGCCGACCAGGGTGAAGACGTGACCATCACGGTGGAGGGCCACACCGACAACCTGGCGACCAGAGCCTATGAAGACAACCAGGAGCTCTCCGAGCAGCGCGCGCAGTCGGTGGTGGACTGGCTGGTGGCGAACACCGACGTCAACAAGTCCTCCATCACCGCCGAAGGGCTGGGCGAGGACCACCCGCGCGCGTCCAACGACACCGAGGACGGCCGTCAGCTGAACCGCCGGGTGGTCATCACGGTCACCCCGGCCGGCTACGAACACGAACCCGACATCGAGATCGAAGACAACTGAGACCTGCCCCCATCAGGAGGAGACCATCATGAAGACCCGTCACGAATCCACCCGTACCCTGCCCGTTCGTAGCCTGACCGCCCTGGTGCTCGCCGGAGGTCTGGCCCTGACCGCCTGCTCCACCGACGGTTCCACCGCCGGATTCACCGAGGGCGAGGACAACACCGAACAGGCTGCAGTGACCGCCGAGACCACGGGCGCACCCGAGGACGATGCCACCGAGGACGCTGATCAAGGCGACGACGCCGGATCATCCGACGGCGAGAACAACGCATCGGGAACGCAGATCACCGCTGAGGACGCGGTCGAGACCGTCACCTACAACATCCCTCACGGCGACATCGATGGCACCATCACCGTCGGGTTCCATAGCCTGAAGGTGCGCGGCGAGACCATGGAACTGACCCTGACCTACACCCCGGAATTCGAGGGCGGCGATTCTTACAACTTGTGGCGTTTGCACAGCAGCGATCACTCTGCCGTCGCCCCGGCGCTGTTCGACCGCGAGAACCTGAAGCGGTACGACATCCTGCGTGCCGGACCGGAGTGGGAATCGGGGGATGTGTGGAATTCGAGTCACCTCGTGACCCGGCTGAACTCCGGAGACACCCAGGTCTATCAGGCCACCTTCGCCGCGCCGCAGGACGACATCGACACGATCAACGTTGCCGTCTCCGCGGCTCCAGAATTCGAGGACGTGCAGATCGAGCGCGAGGGAGAGTCGTCCGGATCTTCGTCTGAGTCGGCATCCACAGAGGAGACGACGGAGGAGGAGAACTGATGCGCCGCCACCACCAGCTACCACGCACCGCGACAGCGGGCCTCGCCAGCGCCGTCATGGTGATCGGACTGACCCTCACCTCGGCACCGTTCGCGCTCGCCGCCACCACCGACGACTCCGAGGCTGCCATGCACGACGTCGACTGGGAGGTGACCGACAAGATCATCTCCCAGTCGATCACCCGGTTTAGCGTGGATGATTCCATCACCCGGTTCGCTGTGGAGGAGTCCGTGACCTCGCTCGGCGAGGCCGAGCCCGACGAGGAAGACGTGATCGTGCTCGAGGCCGACATCCTGTTCTCCGCCATGCTCTGGGACCTCTCCGATACGGCGGAAAAGCGGATCGCGGAGCTCACCGAGGAGATTCCCGACGGCGCCAGCGTGCAGGTTCACGGACACACCGATTCTCGCCCCATGCCCGAGGGCCACGAGGTGGACAACCAGGGACTCTCAGAGAACCGCGCCCAAGCGGTCGCCGATGCCCTGGCCGAAGCCCGCCCTGACCTGGAACTGGAGGTCGAAGGATTCGGTGACACCCAGCCGGCAGAGACGGAGTCCGAGGACGATCCGGGGTCCTACGCCGCGAACCGGCGCGTAGAGATCCGCTTCGGCTGAGCCTGGGTCCACAAGCAGAACCACGCAGGTAGGAGACGCGCCGGGTTTCTGGGATAATCAAAGGTAGTATGACTGCTCTTTCCCAGAACCCGGCGCCCGCTGCGCCATCCCAGACTCCCGCACCCGGTGTTCGGCACGCCCGCAACCGGGTGATCGGTGCACCCTCTGATGAGGGATCCCTGCATCCCAAAGCCCGCGCCTCCACCATCTCGTTGCCCCCGCTGCAACTGGGCCCGCTGACCATTGATGTACCCGTGGTGTTGGCGCCGATGGCCGGGATCACCAACACCGCTTTCCGCCGCCTGTGCCGCGAATACGGGGGAGGCCTCTACGTTTCCGAGATGGTCACCGCTCGCGCGCTGGTGGAGCGCAACCCGGAATCGATGCGCATCATTCACCATGACCCGGACGAGACCCCGCGTTCCGTGCAGGTCTACTCGGTGGACCCGGTGACCACTCGTGACGCGGTGCGGATGCTGGTTGAAGAAGACCACGCCGACCACATCGATCTGAACTTCGGCTGCCCGGTCCCGAAGGTCACCAAGAACGGCGGCGGCTCCGCCCTGCCCTGGAAAATTGATCTCTTCGCGTCTATCGTCGCCGCCACCGTGCGCGAAGCCTCGAAGAAGAACATCCCGGTCACCGTGAAGATGCGCCGCGGTATCGACGAGGACCACCTCACTTACCTCGAGGCCGGACGGCGCGCCGTCGATCTTGGGGTCGCCGCCGTCGCCCTGCACGGGCGCACCATGCAGCAGCACTACTCCGGCCAGGCCAACTGGGACTCCATCGCCCGGCTGCGCGAAAGCCTCCCCGCCGAGGTGCCCGTGCTGGGCAACGGCGACATCTGGTCCGCCGAGCACGCGATCGCCATGGTGGAGCACACCGGGGTCAACGGCGTAGTCATCGGCCGTGGCTGCCAGGGCCGCCCCTGGCTGTTTGGCGACCTGCAGAATGCCTTCACCGGCTCCACCGAGCGCTACCGTCCCAGCCTCGGCGACGTGGCCGATTCCTTCTACCGCCATGCCGAGCTGTTGGTCGACACCTTTGGCGGCGATGAAGCCAAAGCACTGCGCGATATCCGCAAGCACGTCGCCTGGTACTTCAAGGGCTACCCGGTCGGCGGCGAACTGCGCGCTTCCCTCGCCCAAGTGATGGACCTGGCCATGCTCGAGGACCTGCTCAGCCAGCTCGACTGTGACACCCCGTACCCGGGCGCCGACGTCGAAGGACCCCGCGGTCGAGCCGGTTCTCCCAAACGCCCGCACCTGCCGCAGGGCTGGTTAGACTCCCAGGAGCTCAACGAGCGCCAGCGCGAACTCATCAAGGCAGCCGAACTGGACGTCTCCGGTGGCTGAGCGCTCTGGGCAGCGGCAGCCAGCCGCGGTGCAGCAGACCCTGTTCGGCCCCGAGGGACGCCCTCCCTACGCCGGACGCCCCGCCGACACCCCTGGTTACGGCGCCTGGGACCGTGCCCGCTGGCTCCCCGAGCCACCCAAGTCCTCGTACCGGTCCGACTTCGAGCGCGACCGGGCCCGGGTGCTGCACTCCTCGGCGCTGCGCCGGCTCGGCGCCAAAACCCAGGTCGTCTCACCCGGCGACGACGACTTCACTCGGACCCGGCTCACTCACTCGCTCGAGGTCGCCCAGGTGGGTCGCGAACTCGGACGCTCCCTCGGCTGCGACCCCGACGTGGTCGACACCGCGTGCCTCTCCCATGATCTTGGGCACCCGCCCTTCGGTCACAACGGCGAGAAAGCACTTGATGCGATTGCCGAGACGATGGGCGGCTTCGAGGGCAACGCCCAGACGCTACGGCTACTGGCCCGACTGGAGACCAAGAAAACCTTCGATGACGGCTCCTCGGCCGGGCTCAACCTGACGCGCGCCTCCCTCGACGCCGCGTGCAAGTACCCGTGGTTGCGCGAAGACGCTCCGCTGAAGGCCGATGGCACCCGTTCCAAGAAATTTGGGGTCTACGCCGACGACGCCGAAGTGTTCGACTGGTTCCGCCACGGCGTCTCCGCCCACCGTCAGTCCATGGAAGCCCAGGTCATGGACCTGGCCGATGACATTTCTTACTCCGTGCACGACGTCGAGGACGGCATCGTCTCCGGACACTTCCAGTTGCAGTGGCTCACTGGCACCGAACACCGGGCCCAGGCGATCGAGACCACCCGCACCTGGTACCTGCCCGACACCGACCCGGCCGAGATCGAAGCCGCCCTCACCCGCCTGGAATCCACCCGGGTGTGGGTGACCAACGCCGATGGCTCCCGTGCCGCCCGCGCCGCGCTGAAGGACATGACGTCCCAGCTCATCGGTCGCTTCTGCACCGCCGCTTTTGATGCCACTCGCGAGGTCTACGGCAACGACCCGCTCACCCGGCACAACGCCAACGTGGTCGTCCCGCCGCAGACCGCTATCGAGATTGCCACCATGAAGGGCATCGCGGCGGCCTATGTCATGTCCTCCGAAGACCGCCGCCCGCTCTATGAACGCCAGCGCCAGCTGCTCACCGAGCTCGTCGAATTCTTAGCCCACACCGAGGGGGAGTATCTGGAGCCGATGTATGCCTCCGATTGGAAGCACGCAGCTGACGACGCCGGAAGAATGCGCGCCGTGATTGATCAGGTGGCATCGCTGACCGACTACGCCGCCCTGGAATGGCACACCACCCTCGTGCAGGGTAAGCGGTATCCGGGCGGCGCAGTCTAAGCCTTGATCCACCGATGAGCATGCTTGGTACTGGTACGTAATTAAGAACGAAATGCCCGTCTGACCGGGAAGAATGGCACTTGTTCAGGGTTCCGTTCCACCGCGATGAGAGGGCATCTCGCAGATGCAAGTTTCCCACACCCGTTCCGCACTGTCAGCTTCCTTCGACGAGCCGAACCTCATCGGCTCCGCCGGACTGGTCCCGATGATGGAGCTGGCCGCCGAGGCCGGCCTGCACCAGCTGGCCAAGGGGCGATTGACGGTGCCGACCGACAAGGGCGCCAACGCCGGGGCCAAGATCGCGGCCCTGGTGGCCGGCATGTGCGCCGGAGCCGACTCGATCGACGACATGGCCATCCTGCGCCACGGGGCGATGAAACGAATCTTCAACGCCTGCTACGCGCCCTCGACCCTGGGTTCGTTCCTGCGTGCGTTCACCTTCGGGCACGTCCGCCAGCTCGACGCGGTCGCCTCCGGACTGTTGGCCAACCTCTCCGTCAGGGCATCGGTGCTGGGAAGCCCCGGCGCCGGACAGTTCGTCTATGTGGATGTGGACGACACGATCATCGAGGTCCACGGCTATCAGAAGCAGGGCTCCGGGTACGGATACTCGGGCGTGCGTGGACTCAACGCCTTGCTGGCCACGGCGAGCACCGAGACTGCGGCCCCGGTGATCTTGGGTCAGCGTCTGCGTCGCGGAGCGGTGGGCTCCCCACGCGGGGCCTGCCGGTTGATCGCCGACGCGCTGGCCACGCTCAAGCGACTGCCTCCGGACTCTGGCGCCCGGATGTTGGTCCGTGCCGACTCGGCTTTCTACGGGCACGCCACCGTGGCCACCGCGTTGAAAGCCGGTGCCGACGTCTCGGTCACCGTGCGGATGAATCTGGCGGTCAAGGCCGCCATCGCCACCATCGCCGACGATGCCTGGACCGGCATCGAATACCCCGAGGCGATCTACGACGAGACCACCGGCACCTGGGCCTCCAAAGCCGAGGTCGCCGAGGTGTCCTTCACCGCGTTCACCTCGAGAAAGAAAGCCGAACGGATCCCCGGACGGCTGGTGGTGCGCCGCATCCCAGAACTGAACCTCAGGCAGGACGACGGGCAGCCGACGTTGTTCGACACGCACCGGTTCCACGCCTTCTTCACCACCGTGGATCCGGAAGTGTTGGACACGGTGGCCGCGGACCGGACCCACCGGCAACACGCGATCATCGAGCAAGTCAACGCCGACCTGAAAGACAGCGCCCTGGCCCACCTGCCCTCCGGCCACTTCGGGGCCAACAGCGCCTGGCTGGTCTGCGCGGTGATGGCCTACAACCTCACCCGCACCGCCGGGATCCTCGCCGCCGGCACCTTCACCAAAGCCCGCACCGGCACCATCCGGGCCAGACTCGTGAACATCCCGGCCCGAATCGCCTCCAGCGCCCGCAAAATTCGAATCAGACTGCCCGAGGCCTGGCCCTGGCAACAGGGACTCGAACGGCTCTTCACCGCCATCCACCCGCCACCACAATCGGCATAGCCAACCGACCGAACGCTGCGCCCCGGCACGACCGAAGGACCAACAGTGGAACACCACCGGCAGCGAGGCCGGTTACTTCCTCACGCCCAAAATCGATTCACCCGGTGCTTCCGGAATCACACTCCGGCCTGAACCCGCGTCGGTGGATCGAGGCTAAGCGGTTTCGGGTCCTGCCGAGGCGAGCATCAGCCCTTGAGCAGTCCGAGGGCGTGCGGCTCCTGGAACTCGCGCAGCCCGATCGTGCCCATCTCGCGACCGATCCCGGACTGCTTCACCCCGCCGAAGGGCGCGCGCTGATCCAACAGTGCGGGGCCGTGCGTATTGTGGAAGACGTAGCCGGACTGGAGCCGGCTGCCGACCTCCACCGCCCGATCCTCGTTGGCGGTCCACACGCTGTTGCAGAGGCCGTAAGGGCTGTCGTTGACCATGGCGATGCCCTCTTCGACATCGTCGAAGGTGATGATCGGAATCGTCGGGCCGAACTGTTCCTCCGTCACCACCCGCAGCTGCGGGTCCGGGTCGAGAATCAGCGAGGGGCGCATGAAGTACCCCTCCGACCATTCGCCGCCCGGCAGCTCGCCGAATTCCCGCACCTCGGCGCCGGCAGCACGTGCCTCTTCAACGAGTTCGGTGACGAATTCCAGCTGAGCCTTCTGGTGGAATGGGCCCATAGTGGTGTCCGGATCGGTCGCCGGACCGATCTTCACCTGCTCCAGCCGACGGGTGAGCTCCGCGATCAGCTCGTCCTTCTTCGAGGAGTGCACGTAGATGCGCTTGGCATTCATGCAGACCTGGCCCGTGGTGCCGAAAATCCCCATGAACAGCAGGTCCATGCCGTGCTCGGTGAACTCGGCGTCGTCCAGGATGAGCACCCCGTCGTTGCCACCGAGTTCGAGAGTCACATTGGTCAGGGTCTCCGCGGCCATGGTCATGATGCGCTTACCGCCACGGATGGATCCGGTGAAGCACACCTTGGCCACGTCGGGGTTGGACACCAGTGCCTCACCGATCTCGGCGTCCTCACCGGTCACGATGTTCAGCACACCGTCGGGCAGCTTTTGGGCGTAGCGTTGCAGCACCCGGGTCATCGCTAGTGGGGTGGAGGGTGGCGGCTTCACGACGACGGAGTTACCGGCCATCAGCGCGTAGGGCAGGGAGGCACCGAGGATCGCTAGCGGCCAGTTGAACGGCACGATGATCGTGACGACGCCCATCGGCTGGTGGCTCACCCGCACCTCGGTGGGAGGCCCGGGCAGGATCTCGACGGCATCCACGTCATCGACCAGCCCACAGGCCAGCTCGGTGCGCTGTTGCAGTCCCATCAGATCGAAAGTGGATTCGCCGACGACCTTGCCGTTCTCGGACGACAAGATCCTGGCGTCTTCCTCCGCGTTTTCCATGATGGTGCCAGCAGCGGCCTGCAGAGCTTGCGCGCGGTCTTGGGCCGACGTTGCTGCCCAGGCGGGGAACGCTGCCTTGGCTGCTGCCACTGCTGCCAACGCCTGCTCTCGCGAGGCAGCCGCAGCGGTACCCACGGTCTCCGAGGGACGGGCGGGGTTTCTGACATCCAGTGTTTTTTCTGTGGTGTGTTCCTGACCGCCGTAGAACAGCGGGGTTGAGATCGCAGACATGGTGTCCCCTTTCGGAGCGACGGGAATGAACAGCGAATACCTTTCAAATGTGAGATAACTCACTTAGTCTTGAGTGAATCAAACCCGAGGGCAGGCGTCAAGGGTGCTGTGCAGTATTCACGACAAAGCGCCGCTGGAATCCAGGAGCAACTCGGGCAACAACTCGGCTGCTGTACCCCGCAGCGTCACCGTTGCGTCATCACTGAGTGGGGTGGCCTCCGGGTTGATCTCGACGACGGCGGCTCCGGATCCCAGCGCCAGATAGGGCAGCGACGCAGCGGGCTGAACGAGTCCCGACGTGCCCACTACGAGGGCCAGATCGCACTGTTCCACCGCCGTCTGCGCCGAACTGAAAGCGTCCATCGGCAACATCTCTCCGAACCACACGATTCCGGGACGCAAGGTTCCGTGAGCACATTGACTACAGATCGGTGGAGGAGTCTGCATTATCTGCTGCAGGTCCTCTTCCGACCCCATGTGTCCAGCCTCCGCGGTGCCCGGGTCGAACTCCGCGGGCGCACCACAATCGGCGCACCGATACTCGAACAGCGAGCCGTGTACATGGGCCAGTACCTCGGCCCCGCCGCGCTCGTGGAGATCGTCCACGTTTTGGGTCACGACCTGCAGTGAGCCGCCCCGCTCCGCGCATCGGTGCTGTGCGACGCCGAGCGCCCGATGCCCTGCGTTCGGCTCGCAGGCTCTCACCATCCGGGCCCGCCATAGGTACCAGGACCACACCAGATCCGGCTCTGCCCGAAACGCCTCCTCGGTGGCCAGCTGTTCGGGGGAGTACCGCTCCCACAGTCCCGTCTGAGCGTCACGGAACGTCGGAACCCCCGACTCGGCGCTCATCCCGGCGCCCGACAACACCACCACACGCGTGGCGTCCTCGGTGAGTTTACGTGCGGTATGGAGTAACTCCGATGCAACGGTCATGACACCACCGTGGCACAGCGCGATGTTTTCCTCCACAGGCTGACACGGTCGCAGCACGTCGTCGCGCCTGTTGGATCTAGACTGGAGGTCATGGCGGGACTGATCAAGCGGGAGGACATCGACAAGGTGCGCGAGAGCACCGATCTCAAGGAGATCGTCGAGGAGTACGTCACCCTGCGCACCGCCGGCGTCGGCTCGTTCAAAGGGCTCTGCCCGTTCCACGACGAGCGCACCCCTTCCTTCCACATCCGGCCTTCGGTGGGCACTTACCACTGCTTCGGCTGCGAGGAATCCGGTGACGTCATCAGCTTCCTGATGAACCTCGAGCACACCAGCTTCACCGAGACCGTGGAACGGTTGGCAGCGAAAGCCGGTATCGAGCTGCGTTACGAAGACGGCGGTACCGGGCCGGACAAGCACCAGGTGGGCCAGCGGCAGCGACTGCTGGAGGCCAATAAGCTGGCCGATGAGTTCTTCCACACCAACCTGGGCGCGCCCGACGCCGAGATCGGGCGGACCTTCCTCAAGGAGCGAGGCTTCACCCGCGAAGACGCCAGCCACTTCGGTGTGGGATACGCTCCGCAGGGATGGGACAAGCTGCTGAATCACCTGCGCCGCAAGGGGTTCAACGACGACGAACTGCGCGCTACTGGGTTGTTCTCCGAAGGTAACCGCGGGCTTTATGACCGCTTCCGCGGCCGGCTCACCTGGCCGATTCGAGATATGACCGGCTCCACCATTGGCTTCGGTGCCCGGCGCCTGCACGACGATGACCAGGGCCCCAAGTACCTCAACACCCCGGAAACGGCGCTCTACAAGAAATCCCAGGTGCTCTACGGGCTGGATCTCGCGAAACGCGATGTGGCCAAGTCCCGGCAACTCGTCGTCGTGGAGGGCTACACCGACGTGATGGCGGCCCACTTGTCCGGGATCACCACCGCGGTGGCCACGTGCGGCACCGCTTTTGGTGCGGAGCACATCAAGATCGTACGACGGCTGATTTCCGACGACGGCAGCGGGGGAGAAGTCATCTTCACCTTCGACGGCGACGCCGCCGGTCAAAAGGCAGCATTGCGTGCCTTTGAGGAGGACCACCGGTTCCTGGCTCGCACCTATGTCGCGGTGGAACCCTCCGGAAAGGACCCCTGCGACGTGCGCCTCGAAAAGGGGGACCAGGCAGTCCGGGATCTTATTGAATCGCGGCGCCCGCTGTTCGAATTCGCAATCCGGGCAGGGCTCAAGAACCACAACCTGAACACGGTGGAGGGCCGTACCCAGGGGTTGCGCTATGCCGCCCCGATCGTGGCTGACATTCGCGATTCGGTGATCCGTGCTGGCTACACCCGCGAGCTGGCCGGGTGGCTGGGCATGGATCCCGGCATCGTCACGCGGGCCGTGCAGGCCTCGCAACGCTCCGGGAACACCCCGGGGCACCAACAGCAGGGGCGAGGATCCCAACAGGACCAACAAAGTGCGGAAGGCGCGGAGCAGTCGCAGCGATCTTCCTTCCGGCCCGATCTGAATGACCCGGTGTCGCGCATGGAAAAGGAAGCACTGGAAGTCGTGCTCCAGCAGCCCACTCAGCTTTCGGCCGAGCAGTGGCAGGCGTTCTACACCTCGCAGTTCAAGGTGCCCGCATTCGCCGCGATCCACTCCGGGGTGATGGCGGCCGGATCTGCCGGGGCGACCCCCACGAACTGGGTCGACAAGGTGGTGGATGAGGTGCCGCAGCCGCTGGCGTCCCTGGTCGCGGAGCTGGCCGTGACGTCGTTGCCGGCACGCACCGAAGAAGACCTGGCGCGCTACTGCCGCGACATCATGAACCGCCTCTTCGAGCTGCAGATCACCCACCGCAAGGCCGACCTGATGGGCCAGCTGCAGCGCCTCGGCGCCGAAGCGGATTCGGAGACCTTCACCAAGATCAACGAAGAACTCATGGAGCTCGAACAACGACGACGCGCCCTGCGCTCAGGTCGCTGAGCACAGGGCGCGTGTGGCACTGACGTTCAGCGTCAGTTAGCAGGGATCTCCAGCTCGGCCAAGTCATTTCCGTTTTCGTCGTCCAGATCGATGTCCCACACCAGGCGGTCATCGTCCTCATCCAACTGAGCCTCGTCGAGGACGGAACCCTCGTGCTGGTTCAGTGCCTCACGAATTGCGTCGGCAGCGGTCACCGTGGCCTGCTGGGCTTCACGGATGTCGTCATCGTCGCCCTCGCGCTCGTCCTCGCGGATCTCGCCGTCAACGGTGACCTCGAGCTCGATGATCTCATTGCCGACCACGACGTCGATGTCATAGCGGTCGCCGCGGTCTTCACGGTCGATATCAACGATGATGCCGTCGGCGTACTCGGCCAGCACGGCGTCGATCACGCCGAAGACTGGATCGTCACCCTGAGCAGCAGCGTCACCGTTGCCAGCGTCATCCGATGCTGCGGCCGAAGCCTGGTCGGTGCTGTCGGTCGACTCCGTGGTGTCAGCGGCGCCCGAATCGGTAACGGTCGCGGAAGGGGTGTCGATCGGAGGCTGGGAGACGGTGTCACCGGAGCCTTCTTCGGTGGTGCACGCAGCCAACAGGGCCACGGCGGCGAGTGCCGCGCCGGTGGTGGTGGCGAAACGGCGGATGGTGGCGGTGTTCTTGTTCTTCATCACTCATCACTCCTGGGGTGATCGACGGGTGCCGACCGGTATGAATCGGCTCATGGCATCAGCGTAACGACCACGCGTGAGAACCAGATGAGAGCCTGTCTGAGCGTAGGCCCGTGGTGTGCCCACCCCTACACTGAGGCCATGAAGAGCGCGGTGCTGGGGAACGTTGAGTACGAGCCCGCGTCACTACGTGATGCCATCGCGGTCGATGACGTCGTGGCAGCAAGCACCAGAATCGGTGTCGAAGCCCAGCGCTACCTCAGCCAAGGCACTGACAATGCGGTGGTCTCACCAGCCTCCCTGATGATGGCGTTCGGCATGCTGGCCGAAGGGGCCAACGACGCAGCCGCGGAAGAATTGGACACATGGCTAGGAGCTACCGGTGAGGACCGCACCCGGGCACTCAGCGCACTGCAGGAATCAGTGCGCAAGTTCGATGGTGACCCGAGCGCGGTCCAGGAGGACGAACTACCCGAGGTGCCCCTGCTGCATCTAGCGAACCAGGTGACCGTCCGCGAGGGCGGGGGAGTGAAGGAAGAGTTCTTGAACACTCTGAGTCGCTGGTACGACGCCGGTGTTGGCGACGCAGACTTTACGACTCCGGCCGCGAAGGGCGCCTTGGACGAATGGGTGAACCGCCATACCGGGGGACTGATCGAAGAGTCTGCGATCGAGCCAGATGTTCGCACTTTCGCGGTAATCCAAAACGCCCTCCTGATGGAGGCAAGGTGGGAGAATCCCCTCGACCCGAACAATACGCGGCCCACGGATTTCAGTCTGCTCGACGGCAGCACCGTCGAAACCGACTCGATGACGCACATGGTGGAAGCTCAGTACCAAGATTCGGAGATCGGCCAAGTAATCCGGTTGCGCTACACCGATGGATTCGCCATGGACATCGTGTTGCCAGCACCCGGCACATCTCCTGAGAGCATCACAGCGGCCCACTGGAGTGAGATTTCGGAGGCGTTTGAGAGCGAGAAGCTGACGGAGGTCGATCTTCGGGTCCCCGTGCTGGACGGGATCATGGAATCAGATCTCTGGATCGATGCCGTGGGGCATCAGGCCCAGCTGCAGGTCGACGAGGAAGGAACCAATGGCGCAACCGTCACCGAAATCGAAGTAGCAGAAACTGAATCGCTCCGGGGATAATAGAGGCAGGGAGATTGGAAGAAGGAGATTCTCTCTTGCCAGTGAAATACACCGACGAACTCAAGGCTCGTGCCGTCGAGCTCGTCCTGCATGCCCAGACCGACCCGGACACCGCGAACGGAGCCATCACCCGCGTCGCGAACGAACTCGGCCTGAGCAAAGAGACCCTGCGAGTCTGGGTACGTAAGCACAAGGACTCCGGCAAAGCCACACCGGCCGAGTCGGTTGATCTTGAGGCTGAGAACCGCCGACTACGGGCTGAGTTGGCCGAAGCAAAGAGGGCCAACGAGATCCTGAAGAGAGCATCGGCTTTCTTCGCGGCGGAGCTCGACCGCCCATCGAAGTGATCGTTAGCTTCATCGACGATCACCGTCACGAGTTCGGAGTCGAGCCAATCGTGCGCGCCCTGTCCGGGACTGCTGCACGGATTGCTGTGAGCTCGTATTACGCGTACAAGAAGCGTCAACCATCAGCCCGGGCCCGACGGGACCAGGCACTGATAGTGGTCATCCAGGATGTGCATGAAGCGAACTACTCCTGTTACGGAGTGCGGAAGATGTGGAAGGCAATCAACCGCGACTACGCCGACCAGTTCGGTCCGGTGGCCCGCTGCACAGTGGAGCGGTTGATGCGCCAGCTAGGCATCGACGGAATCCGACGCAGGAGGAAGCGGCCGAAGACGGCTTCAGCATGTGCCGAGGAGTGTCCGGATGATCTCGTCGAACGTGAGTTCGCAGCACCGGCACCCAACTGCTTGTGGGTCGCGGATATCACCTATGTTCCGACGTCTGCTGGGTGGGTGTACACGACGTTCATCCTTGACGTCTTCCACCGGGAGATCGTCGGCTGGCAGGTGACGAACCATATGCGGGAATCACTGGCCAGAGACGCACTCACGATGGCTCTGGCGGCGAAATACCGGGCCGGCGAAGACGTATCCGGGCTTGTCCACCACTCGGACCGAGGCGTTCAATTCCGATCGATTCGCTATGGCGAGACCCTGGCAGAGTCCGAGGTCGTGGCATCTGTGGGGTCGCGCGGGGACTCGTATGACTGTCAGCCTGTTTCCACCGGGTTCCGCAAGAATCGGGGAGTCCCGGCCGCAGTACTCTGACCCATGCTTATGATTGGCCCGCAGGGTGCCTTGGCGTTGTACTGTCGAGCTTCCGGCCGGGCAGGCAAGAACACGCTGCCGCCGACCAGGAGTGACCTAATAGGAGCCTGGAGCCAAGCAAGTCAACGAAGCGTCCTCGTGACAGTCCTGTCCACCCGCCGGCGACAGCGTGACTCCCACGCTCATCGGCAGGAGGAACAGAAGCTATGGACACCGTAGAGACCGCCCGTTTCGGGCATGTCGTCTTCGGGGTCGACACCCACAAGTACATCCACGTGGCTGCTGTGATGGATTCCATCGGCGGGATTCTAGCTACACTAACGATCGCCACGGATGTCGCAGGCTATAAACAACTGCTGGAGTGGGCGGCCGGGTTTGGCAAGATTATCGCTTTCGGAATTGAGGGCACCGGCCCCTTATGGTGCTGGGCTGACCTCGTTCTTGAGGCGGAATGATCACAAAGTCATTGAGGTTTCCCGACCGGATCGACGGTTAAGGCGGCTGAATGGCAAATCCGACACGCTGGATGCTGAGAACGCTGCCCGGGCGGTGCTGGCAGGCTTCGCCACCGCTACGCCGAAGTCTGCCGACGGTGCGGTGGAGATGATCCGGCAGCTGAAGGTTGCCCACGATACCGCGCTCAAGGACAGGACCGGGGCAATGATCACGCTCAAGGCGATGCTCATCCACGCATCAGAAGACCTGCGCCGTGAAACAGCAGGGAAGACCCAGAAGATGATCGCTCGTCACTGTGCTGGGCTACGCCCACGCGGACTGAACACCCCGGAGGATGCTAACCGCCACGTACTGCGTTCGATTGCCAAGCGCTGGATGACGCTCAATGACGAAATCATTGAACTGGAGGAGATGATCAAGGACCTCGTGGCCCAGCGAGCACCGCACCTGCTGGAGAGATTCGGCATCGGGGTCGACACCGCCGCGGAGATCCTGATCGTTGCCGGCGATAACCCTGAGCGCATCAGAAACGAAGCTGCGTTCGCGAAACTGGCAGGCATCAGCCCCATCCCGGCAGGCTCAGGGATGACCAGTGGCAAACATCGCATCAACCAAGGCGGGCACAGACAGCTCAATGCTGCGATTTTGCCGCACCGTAATCGTCAGGATGAGATTCCACGAACCCACAATCGCCTACGTCGCACGCCGAACTGCTGAGGGCAAATCCAAGCGCGAGATCATCCGCTGCCTAAAACGCTACGTGATCCGAGAGGTTTACCACCTCGTCAAGACCGACCCGAGGACCGGAGAAATCGCGAGTTGACAACTATAGGAGCATCACGCAGACGTTCTTCATGCCCTGCCGGTTACACCAGCTGATCACGGACGGGACCGTGCTGAAGTGATGTGTTTTCTAAGGGCGATGTTCCTTGGGCGCAGACTTACTCCCAGAGATTGCGGATCGAAGATCTCGCAGCCATGGCGGGGACACTCGTCCGGGTCAACACAACTAGTCGTGCCAACTGAGTTTTCGAATGGGGTGAAGCTGCCTCCGGCCTGGTTTCGCTTTGTTTGTTGGAGACCGGTGGTCGAGGGACCTAGATCGTTGGTTTTTCCCGACTCAGGTCGAGGCCCCCAAGGCAAATGGTCTGGGGGCCTCGATGACTTCCTCGGCGGAAGCCCTGACGTCGGTTACGTGAGGTCTAGTCGGTACGGATCATGCACCACGACTGATCAAAGCTGCCGTCACGCAGGTCTGACTCGCGTATCCACACCTCGAAGTTGCCCGCGTCTCCAAACCAGCCATCAAAGAAAGTCCAGCTTTCCACACTCAACAGGAGGATGTGGCGGTCGCCGTCCCGGCGCAACGGGCGGACCTCTTGGAGAATATCGAGCGCATACTCAGTCCCGGAGTCGCTATGACCATAGAGATGACTAAACGGGATGAGCGGCTCCTTCACCTTCTTACCAAGGGTACGGTTGAACATCCACGTGGCATACAGCTCGCTTTCCACTCGCTCCGCCGCCTCGAAGCGTTCATCGCTATCGTCAGTGAAGTCGACGGCTCGCGGAACGCTGAATCCACCGTGCACCCACACGGCCTGACAGACCTCCGATGGTGTATCAAGATCGTCAGGCGGGGACACTAACGCCGGGAAACTGTCGGCGTCGACCGCCCAGGGCACATGTCTGACTAGCCAGCCTTGTGTGCCGTCGTCCTCCGGGTTCCCATAGGTCTCCAGATGGTGAAACACTTCGAGATAACCGCTCTCGGGTAGCCGTGCTCCTGGCTCCGGCCAATCCTCCTCGCTGAGGTCATCGGACTCGATCATCGCCTGGACTTCAGGGAGGAAGATCGTCGCGATATGAGCCAAAGGCTCGCCCTGATCAGTGCGAGGCCATTCGCTGAGGGGTTCGATGGCTGGTCCACCGAACCACGACAGTTCCCCCAGTTCTGCCCGCTGCGCAAGAATCGGGTCCAAACCGGGTAGGTACTGGTCGATGAAGCCAAACGAGTACATCAGATCGTCGGCGAGAAAAGCCGCTTCTATCTGCGAAGACGAGAGCCACCTAGAAATGTTTCGCCGGGAGTCGAATGGCACGTTGGTTTTTGGGAGCTTTTTCGCCATGAAACACCACCCTATCTGCTATCCGTCGCTCTGGAGAGGGTGGCTCACTATGACTCGTGCTGTGGTCAATGGATGGGTCTTGGTTGTGCCGGTTGTTTAGGGTCGTGGGTTTTCGCGGTCGTAGGCTTCTGCTTCAGCAATGAGTTGACGTTCTTCTTCGAGGAGTTCTCGTTCGTAGTCGGTCAAGTCGCCGGTGGCTTTCTTGCGTTCCCAGTCCCGTTCTGTTTCCTCATTTTCACGGGCGGTCTTGATGTAGTCGAGTCCATGTTCTGCGGAGAACCCGGTAATCCCTTGTTCCTTGAGGTGGTCGAAGACCTCGGAGGTGACATCGAAACTTGCGCTGGGTAAGTCCTTGTATGGGAAGGAGCGCACAGGTGAATCATCACTGGCAGTGGGACTGATGACGATCAGGTGATAATCGTCAGAGAGCTTCTCACCGCGTTTGGACCTGACTTCCAGCGGCCAACTCTGTATTCCCTCGGGAGTGAACTTCTTGAGCGCTTTCACGAGTCGGGTTGAAATAGCCGTGTAGGACATGGTGCACGTCCAAAGAACGTCCTCCATTCGTCCCTTTTTATCGGCTTGAAGCCAGACCTTGTCAGCGATCGAGCTGAAACGGCCTTCGCTGAGGAGATCCAAAAAATCAGTGCCATCTGGAAGTGTAAAGGGTCTATCCGGATCGATGCCTTCCCATGCTAGACCTACCCACATGTCGCGGGTCGTTCCCTTTCCTGAGATAATCCAACGGTCCTGGTAGTCGCTCGCGTCAATATTCGTCCAGAAGTTGTGCTCATCGGGTTCATCCATGTTCATGTGGTTCTTTTCCTAACGAGTTACTCAGGGGCAACGAGGTGGATACTGCTTCAAGACCGCAGTTCTCTTGTTGAGAACACTCTTTTTGCTTGGAACAGTTCTTTTCCGGGTACTCCACCAATTACTCCAGCTGGTGTTTACAGCGCTTGCTTTGCTGCGGTGATCTGACTTCTCCCACCACACCAAGTACTTCGGGTGATGAATTGAATCATTACCCACAAATCCTGCTCTGGCGAAATCGGGAGCAAACTTTTGCGGGAGGGTATGGTGCGCATCGCATTGGGAGGGGTTTCTTGTGGTTCGGATTATGAGGTTGTGGCGGTAGTTACCATATGTGAAGGTGAACCGTCCTAGGTTTTCTGCCGCTTTTATGCGGGGAGCAGCTCTGGTGTCAGGGCTGCGTAGTAGGTCGCCTCGTATTCTTCGGGGCTGACCATTCCGAGGCTACCGTGGAGCCTGCGGTGGTTGTACCAATCGACCCAGCCGGCCGTGGCGTATTCAACGTCAGAGATCGTCTTGTACGCCCCGTCATGGAACACGGTCGTGCGTACACACTCGGCCTTATAGAGCCCGTTGATCGTCTCCATGAGCGCGTTATCGTACGCATCCCCAACGGACCCGATCGACGGGGCAATCCCGTCCAAGGTGAGCTTCTCGGTGTAAGCAACCGCGGTGTATTGAGACCCGGCATCGGAATGCGCTCGTAACTGTTCTGGCTGCACGGGCCGGCCTTGCCGGGCCCGCTCCCAGAGCGCCATCCGCAAGGGGATCATCACCAGATCGACCTGTTTGCTGGTTTGCGCGTGCCAGGCAACGATGCGCTGGGAGTACACGTCAACAATGAACGCGACATAGACCCATCCGGCCCAGGAGCGGACGTAGGTGAAGTCCATGACCCATGTGTGATCCGGGTGCGGAGCGGTGAAGTCACGGTTGAGCAAGTCCCCGGCACGAACACCGTCCTTCGACGGGATCGTCGTGCGAATCGCTTTCGCCCGAGTGACGCCCTCGAGGCCAAGGACCCGCATGGCCCGGTCCACGGCGCCACGAGAGGCCTCCGGCAGGCTCGTACGGCGGATCAGTGCGGTCATCTTCTTCCGCCCATAGAGCCCTTCCGGGGCCAGACGCCGGTACTCGGTCCCATCAGCACGCTTCACCGTCGTCCATGCAGCGTCCCGGACCGCATCCACGACCAGAGCGTCCGTCACCGTCCGGGAACTGACCCGGCCGGCCTTCCACGACCGGTAGGTGCGCGCAGCGATCTTCACACCCTGCTGACGCAGGACGCGAATGATCGACTCGACTGCATGCCCCTCGGCTCGCATCTGGTCAATAAATCCCATCAAGAGCGGTTGCGGGGGTCGAGCTCCCCCGCGAAGAAAGTCGCCGCGGACTTCAAAATCGCAACATCCTCACGCAGCCGCCGATTCTCTGCTTTCAACCGGCGAATCTCAGCATGCTCTTCACTGGTTTGACCCTCACGATCACCAGCATCAATCTCAGCCTGAACCACCCACCGGCGCAGTGATTCAGTCCCCACCCCGACCTGGCGGGCGACCGCCGCGATCGCTTTCGCCGTCGATGGGTACTCCGCCCGATGCTCCAACACCAGCCGAACAGCACGCTCACGGAGCGCGGGATCAATCTTCTTAGGCATGACGCCATCCTCTCAACTCAAAAGGAAGCGGCATCAAACCTAGGACGGTTCAGTTGTGGGATCACGAGTTGAACGACCCGGTGTGGTTTGCGACGGCGTCGGTGCGTGCCCGCCGGGAGGTGTCGTGGGTGTGTCCGTGTGGTGCCCGGTTCCGGGAGAAGATCTTGTACATCGGGGGTGGGTCTCGATGTCCGGAGTGCACTGCTCGGGAGCGTGAGGAATGGTCGCGGGAGTATGAGCGGTGGCAGGTGACTCTGTGTTCGGATGTGCCGGAGTTGGTGGCGGCCTGGGCGGATGATGAGTACGACCCTGCTGAGGTGACGGTGGCGGGTACGTTCGTGGGCACGGGTGTGCGGTTTCGTTGTCCGGAGGGGCACCACCCCCGGGTGAACCCGTACACGTTCTTGAAGTCGGGGTGCCCGTCGTGTCGTGCTGCAACGACGCGTGCTGAAACGGTGGCCGCGGTGGAGGAGGATCCGCATGGGGGTCACCTGCCGGAGGTTGCTGAGCAGTTCCACCCGTCGAAGAACGGGAAGTGGACGGTGCAGAGGTTGTCGCCCAGGTCGAAGCGAGTCATGTGGTGGCGTGACCCGCGGTGTGGTCACGAGTGGCAAGACTCCCCGAAGGACCGTGCGTATCAGCCGAGGTTGCGATGCCCGGAGTGTCGAACGATCTTGGACTCCTTGGGCTGGCATTTTCCGGAGCTGGCCGCTGAATGGTCACCGGAGAACCCAGTGTCAGCGTTCCATGTGCGGCCCTCTGGGCAGACGGCGTTTGACCCGCTGTGGGTGTGCAGCGTGGATACCTCCCACGTGTGGTCGGCGTCGTTGGCTTCACGTTCGTCAGGTTCGGGATGTCCCGACTGTCGGGTGCACGGCAAGTCGCAGGTCGAGCTCGATCACATGACGGCCGCCAAGGACGTGTTCGCTGGGCGGGTGTCCTCGGGCGCGAAGGTTCCCCGGGCGGCGCCGGGCCGGCGCTCGCAATGGGTGGTGGACGTACTGATCGAACTCGACGATGGCCGAACGCTGGTGGTCGAGTACGACGGGGCGTACTGGCATGCGAACAAGGCAGAGCTCGACACGGCCAAGACGGTTGACCTGCTTGCGTCAGGGCACCGGGTTGTCCGGTTGCGGGAACACCCGCTCGAGGGGCTGCCGATCGACGATGAGAACTACCTGGAGGTGCCGGTGTACGCCACCGCTCCCAACCCTGAGGCAGTCATGGGCCAGGTGGCTGACTGGGTCCGGTGAGGTCACGGTTCGGCAGGTGTCAGCAGCCCTGTTCTCACCCGGTGGGGTAGTTGCGTCGCACGTTGGTGACCAGCCCGGGCAGGTCCGGGTACATGGTTTTGGACTTCAGCCCGCGGGTGGCGAGGTGTGCGCGGATGACTTCCTTGACCTCACTGGCGATGACGATCGTGAAGATCGGAACCAGGGGAGTGTCGGTGGCTTTGGTGACCCGATTGATGGGGGAGGGCAGCCCGATGACGGAGGTTGCTCGTTCCAGTTCGCTGCGCCGCCAGTCGTGATCTTCGTCGGTGGTTCGGGTGAGCTCGGCGTTGATGACTTCAACGACAGGCTCCGTGAAGATGGGCCCGGATTCGATCATGAACCCGCCATGTTGAACTCGCATGCGAAGGCTGGGATGGGGTGGGAACCAGACGTGAGCGCGCTCGCCGGTACCCCACCCGCGGTCACGCCGCTCCTCAACGTTCCACTCACGCCAAGGCAGCTGGTGGCCGCCATCGAGGTTCAGTAGTTCGCTGGTGGACTGCTCGTTCTTGGCGACGCCCTTCTTGCCGCGGGGGTGCTGCCCCCAGGCGATGAGCAGAGCGTCGTGCTCGTCGTGTGCGGGGTTCTCCACGGCGAACCACGCGGCGATCTCGGGAACCTGGGTGACGTCGAGCAGCCGGGTGGGCGCGCCGGCGTGCTGCAGTTCGGCCAGCACGTGCAAGGGAGCAGCTGGGAAGTCCATCGGGTGCAGGCCCCACCCGAGTGCGTCGTTGACGATGTCGGTTTCAGCTTCGATGAGTTCGTCTTCAGTAGCGCCGTTGGGAGACACCGCTCGGGACAGGGTGGAGCGCACAGCCCAGTCGGCGTTGCCCTGCCCGCGCCACACCAGTTCGTGGTCGGAATGCTTGGCGGACAGTTGGGCCACGGCCTTGGTGAACTGCGCCAGGGTAGTGACCTCGGTGGCGTTGGCGGTGAGGAACTTTCGCGGGGTACGGGTTGAGCGTGGCCGTGAACGGTCCGGGGGACTTTGCCAGGCCCGCAATGCGGCGTCGGAAAGCATCGATTGCAGCTGCTGCCCGACGGTGGGCTGGAGTTGTTCCAGAAGGTGCTTGTGGTTGGCAGCGAACAGCTGGGACAGGTCAGGCAGGTTCGGCTGCATGGCGTCAAGGATGTCCTGACGGAACTGACCGAAGCCGGTGAGGTCACCGAAGCTCCTAGCGAACTGGGCACCGTACGGGGACGGGTACGGCCGCCGCGGGGCGGGCTCGTTGGTGTCGTCGGGTTCGGTGTCGTCGCCCATGGGTCAATACTACGGGCCGGGGTTGGGGTGTAGGACGCTCCTACATGTGAGGGTGTCTAACAGGGCAGGCGGGCGGCGACCGCCGGTCGAGTCAGATGATCTCGCTCACCACCACCGTTCGCCCGACTAGTGGTGCAGTTCGCCAAGGACCGCGCGGTCATGCGCCGTTGAGAAGGAAGACGAGGATCGCCACGTCCAGCAGGAAGTGAATCGTGAACGCCCAGAAGATGCCTTTGGTTTCCTGGATGGATTTGGCCAGGAAGAAGCCCAGAAAGGCTGACAAGAGTGCCCCGACCAATCCGTTTGGCATCGCACCCCAGTAATGCATACCGCCGAACACCACTGACCGCATGATGATGCCGTACCAGACAGTCCGAGTCGCGCGCGCCAACGGAGACGAACGAGAGCCGGTAGATGGTCTCCTCGACGACCGCATTGGTGGCTGCCAGGGGAATCACGAACAGCAGGTGCACCCAGTGGAACGAAAAGCCACCCGGCAGCAGTTGGAAGAACGTGACCACACCGATGATGGCGACCATGATGAGGCCGATCGCCCGCCCATCGGTCTCCCACCTGCCGTCCTCTCCTTTCTTGCTGAAGAACGGCCGCATCACGCCTTCCCGGTTGAAGTTCAGGTAGCGGAGAATCGTTCTGCCTGCGAACAGGAACGTCACGACCGCCGCCAGCGCCGCCACGGGCAGCGCACTGAGCTGGTAGTTGATGTGCGAATTGACTGTTGCGCTCTCGAAAGGTTCGAAGCTGAACAGTGGGTTCGCCGCCACGACGAACAGGAGCCCCGCGATCGACACCATCAGGATCGTGAAAGTGGTGAGTTTGACAGCCTTCATGAGGTCCGTCCCTTCAGTCGGCTGGCCGGGAGATCGTCGGGCAGCTCCCTCGTTGGGATAGGCGGGGAGCTCGCCCTCCTGTCACGACCGGACTGAGATGGCATGGTCGATGAAATCGAGGAGCGTGTCGATCCGGCTGCTCAGATCCCCCTCCGCATCTTGGCCCCAGGAGTCCAGCAGGCCGTCTCGGCACCGCAGGATGATGTGCGCCACGGTCTCAGCGTCAAGGGGACGGAACTCCGCCAGCTGCTGACCCCGGCGCAGGATCTTGGCCAACCGCTGGGTCTCGGCGGTGACTTCACCGTCGAAGGCGCGGGAGAAACCGGGATCACGATGGTTCGCCATGATGTCGAACATCGCGGTGGACTCGACCCGATGGGCCGCGAAGAACATTAGCTCTGTTCGGATCCAGCCGTGCACCTGCTCGTGAGCAGTTGTCGCTGACTCGATGCGCGCCGCCACCTCCTGACTGCAGCGATCGAGGAAGCGAAGCGAGACGGACCGCAGGATCTCGTCCTTGCTCTCGAAGTGATAGGTGATGACCCCTTTACTGATCCCGGCCCGCTCGGCGATGCGTGCGGTGGACGTGCTCGCGTACCCCACCTCAGCCACGACCTCGGCCGCCGCTTGGATGATCTGGTCACGCCGCGCGTGCGCGGCCAGCGACCGGTGGGCTTCCGGCTCCTCTGCAAGTTCAGTACGCATGGACTAATTTTAGAACGGACGAACGAGACGTGTTACATCCCTGGCTCGACCGTCGAAGAGTGCCCGGGCGTGCTGCTTGACAGCGCCCCGCCGAACATCGCACAGGCGCGGAAATAAAGACGCCGACTATCTCACCCTCACGTCGCTGATTCACCTGAAAGAGAGCACGCGAACAACCACGCAGTCAGAGCTGGACCGCATCTTTGATGAAGTTTTTCCCGGTCTCTCCGGCGGACCCTGGGCGGGGGCGAATCTGTGCTTGACAGGATTTATGCACAGGCCGAGATAGCGTTGACCGCTGACGAAGGAGTCAACTTCGCGAATAAAATCGTGCTGTCTATGGCGATCCGTCTCCGTGCCGAGGAGTTCATGGTGTCGGCGCTCGATGCCGATGGTTTCGACGAAAGTAGAGCCCCATAGAGTGGTGTAACGCACGACTGACCAGCACGTTCTTCCGGACGTGGACGCGGCCACCGTGTGATCCTTCGAGTCAACCTTCCACAGAATCCTCGAAAGGAGTCACCACGGTGACCGCTCCTCATATTGTCGACCCTGCCGGTCTGCTCGGCGAAGCCCTGTCCGAAGCCTCCCCGGATCTGATGCGTTCGCTGCTGCAGACCGTGATCAACTCCCTGCTCTGCGCCGACGCCGACGCGGTGGTCGGCGCCGAATGGGGCAAACCCATTCCGGGCCGCTCAACGCAGCGCAACGGCTACCGCCACCGCGACCTGGACACCCGGGTCGGGACCATCGACGTGGCCATCCCCAAGCTGCGCTCCGGCACCTACTTCCCCGAGTGGTTGCTGGAGCGGCGCAAGCGGGCCGAGTCGGCGCTGATCACCGTGGTCGCCGACTGCTACCTCGCCGGGGTCTCCACCCGCCGGATGGACAAGCTGGTGAAGACGCTGGGCATCAACGCCCTGTCGAAGTCGCAGGTGAGCCGGATGGCGGCGGACCTGGATGAGCAGGTCGAGGCCTTCCGCCACCGGCCCCTCAGCGAGGCCGGCCCGTTCACGTTCGTGGCCGCGGACGCGCTGAGCATGAAGGTGCGCGAGCACGGCCGGGTCGTCAAAGCCGTGGTGCTGCTGGCCACCGGCGTCAACGGTGACGGCCACCGTGAGGTCCTCGGGCTGCGGGTGGCCACTTCCGAGACGGGGTCGGCGTGGAACGAGTTCTTCGCCGACCTGGTCGCCCGGGGACTGGCCGGGGTCCGACTGGTCACTTCCGATGCGCACGCCGGGCTCAAGGACGCGATCGCCGCCAACCTGCCCGGGGCCGTGTTGCAGCGCTGCCGGACCCACTATGCGGCGAACCTGATGGGCATCACCCCGAAGTCAATGTGGCCGGCCGTGAAGGCGATGCTGCACAGCGTCTACGACCAGCCCGACGCCGGCGCGGTTCACGCCCAGTTCGACCGGTTGCTGGACTACGTGACCGAGAAGCTCCCCGCCGTCGCCGAGCACCTCGACGCCGCCCGGGCCGACATCCTGGCCTTCACGACCTTCCCGAAGGACGTCTGGACCCAGATCTGGTCGAATAACCCCGCGGAGCGGCTTAACCGCGAGATCCGCCGCCGCACCGACGCGGTGGGGATCTTCCCCAACCGGGCGGCCATTGTGCGCCTGGTCGGGGCGGTGCTGGCCGAGCAGACCGATGAATGGGCCGAAGGCCGCCGCTACCTCGGCCTCGAGGTGTTGGCCCGCTGCCGCCTCACCCCCGTCGACGACACCGGAAACGAGGTGAACACCGAATCCGACACCGCCCTCGAGCTCAGCGCCTGACAACCCCAACGAAGGAATCAGCCGTTACACCACTACAAGGGACTTGACCAGCGGAGTTGCGAGAGTTGCGAGGGCGGACCCGATTGCTGGAGCAAGGGAACGAAGTACTTCGTCGGGGCGCCACCTATCTGTCACAGGTGAACCTGCCGTCAAAAGGCTCTTCCCTCACGTGAGATGGCTCGCCGCCGACGGGATCCCCGTGGCGGGACCATGTCGGGTCTCGAATCTCTCTCGCCAGCACTACCCTTGGTGGTTGGCCACACCGCTCCCTGAGGCCGATCTCGCCGAGGCGCATCGGGCCAGCGCGCTTGTCGATGCCCATCGCGGTGACCCCGAATTTGGGCGCCGGTACCTCGCCGATGACGCTCCAGCCGGCGGCCAGACTATAGCCGTGCGCACCGCATGACGGCTGTGTCTGACCAATACCTGGTTCTCGGCCCTCAGCAACGGGAGGGGCACGAACGGGAAGGGGCTGCCCCACCCGTCCACGATGACCTCTGTGCCGTAGTTGACGAGGATGGGCGGACCTGGCAAGAGTTCAAAGCGGATGTCGTGAGCCGACTGTGGTTGACCGATATTTCTCAGCATCACACCGATGAAGGCGAGCTCTATCTCTGTGCGATCAGGAGCACCTATTAGGGTTGCATCGCGGCCTACGCTCCAGACCAATATCTCATCAATGAAGGCAATTGAGGCACATATCATTGCAACAGCCGACAAGTCCGAGTAGGTTCCGAACCAGCTTCACCCAATTCCCTTTCGTTTCCGGAGCGCGGTCGCAATGCGGTCCGAACGGTGCCGGACGGAAGCATCCAGGCTTTCTCCGAAAACGGCCGATTCTGAGAGGAATGCATCTAGCACATGGATGACAAACTGAACGCGCTGAAAGATTCAGAGCTTAAGAGAGTCCAGGTATTCGTCTGGGTCTGGTGCGCGCTGCTCGTAGCGCTGCCGATCGTAGCGGTCTTTGCGGGCGGGTTGAGCATGTATTCTATCCTCCCTCTGGTGATGCTTGGCGTGCCTAGTGCTGGGCTACTCCTGGCCGCCTGGGCAGTTCTACCGCGTGTCGGACGGAAGCCACTCAGGCTCGGGGAGACAGCCGCAGCGCAGGAAAGGCAGCTGAAACACATTCGTACCTTGGCAGGCGTGCAAGGGGGCATCGGGTTGGCAATCATTGCGACAATCGGATTATTTGACCCTGGCCCGCTGGAGTATGACTTGTTGACCGCAAGCGTTTTCTGGGCGGCAACCGCTGTCGTCTATTTTGTCGCCTTCTGGGGAATGGCACGCTTGGAGCGCGAGTGAGTGCCCGATAACGGCCGTTTCTGACAACGCTGCAGCGCCCGGTGGCGTCGTGTCCGACACGCCGGGCGCTTCCGCGTTCACAACCCTGTTCCGAAACCTTCTTGATGTCATAACCTATGCCGTACCGTTTTCGGTATGACCGCCATCGTTGGATACGCCCGCGTGAGCACAAGCGAGCAGAACCCGGCCGCCCAAGTAGCTGAGCTCCGCGCTGCTGGAGCCGTGCGTGTGTTCACCGACCACGGTGAATCCTCCAGGGTAAGGGACCGCCCGCAGTGGGTCGCCTGCCAGGACTATCTACGCCAGGGTGACACCCTCGTGGTCCGGGCCTTGGATCGTCTGGCCGGCGGCGAGGTCATGGCCTTGCAGCTCGTCCACGAGCTGGGGGAGAAAGGCGTACACCTGAGATCTCTCACAGAGCCCGAGATCGACACCACAACCCCGATGGGCCGGGCGCTCTTCGGTGTCGTGGCCGTCTTCGTCCAACTCCGCGTTGACACGATCCGCGAGAACACCCGTAGGGGGCTGGCTCACGCCCGCGCACAGGGCCGAGTGGGTGGACGCCCCACAGTGATGTCAGAGCAACGCAGACGCGCGGCGGCGGACCTGCAGGCGCAGGGGCATAGTCTCAACGAAATCGCGGCCGCGCTGGGCGTGAGTCGGTCCAGCGTGTGGCGTGCGCTGAACCGTGTGGATGCGTTTGACGGCTAATCGAGGAGTTCTCGACCGCAGACTGAATGCGAGGCCCTAAGGTCGGTCTGGTTTTCGACCAGATTCTCCATGACTGTCACTTCTCCCCGATTCACCATTCCAATCGTCCCCCCTACTAGCTCATCAGTTCCGTTCAGAGAACCTGTTCAGTTTGTAGTCTCTATACGTTTGGTTGTTGAAAGAGCTTTCGAATACTCATTGCGCCCTTGCAGCGTACTAGCGGCAACGCAGTTCAGATTCAAATAATGACCGTTCGCTGAACAGTCAGGTGCTCGCTTCATCGGGTGGACAGGCTCCTGCGGAGCCGGCATCCTTCATCTCGACGATTGCGATACCGTCGAGGTAGTCCGTGAGTAGGGGTACGGTCTCCCACGTTGTCCTCCGTCCAGACGGGGGATAGATCCTGGTAGCGTCGGGAAGCACGACATCCTCCGGGCGCAGCGGTTTCGGGGCGTAGACGACGACTCCGACGAGGTCTGCGATCCGAATATGAGTGACGAGTGTGAGCTCCATGATTTTTAGTATGTCGCCTTGCTGGTCCTGCGGACAGAGCGCCATCTCCGGCGATTTCTGCACCCAGTCGAATACGCCGTTCTGTTTGGCCGAACGGAAGAGGTGGACTGCGAACCCGGAGGGAATGCCGGTCGCCAGACCGTGGCGTGACTGCGCCTCGACGAGCAGCCGGAACGGCTGCGTTACGTTGAGGTTGACCGCGGTCTTGGCAAACCATCGAGTGATGACGCCGACATCGTCGCTGGGGATTGCCCCCTGCCGAGGCTCTTGGGTGAGGATTGGCATGGCCGCGGCCTCGAGAGCAGACATCCAGCCGTTGTTGCAGTCGGCGCACACCTCGCCGTTGACGTGCGCGCGAAGCGGGCGCTCACCGCGTTCGGACACGACTGCACCACCTAACGGGAGACTGATCCTGGTGGGGTGGACCCGTTCGTCCATCGCGTCGTGGTGCCGGAGGAGCCACTGCGGGAAGATGTGCTCCTTAGACCTCGTCCCAGCAGTGCGGTCACAGAACCAGCAGAAGGGTACGGGTTCGACGACGCGATGGGCGAGCCGGTGGCCGGTCTCCATGAGGTTGCGGTCGAACTTCCGGCGTTTGGAGTCCGGCACGGCCGGATCTTCTCCCTCGGTCATCGTGCCTCCGCGGTGACGGGCGTGACCGGCGGTCGCACCTGCGATACCGCGGACAGCTGCTCGTTGAGTTCGGTGATCGCAGTGTCCAACCACTCGTTGTCGATCCAGAAGCGCTTGCCCGTGGTCTTCCGGTCTCGCACCTCGGCACGGTTTAGGCGCTGACCTTGATCGGGGTGGGTGGCGGGGCGAGCATGGAGGACGTCGTTGCGGAGGTCCGCTGCGACAAAGAGGGCGTTATAAACGGCGACCAAGTAATCCTTCACCGCGTCTTCGGCTGTCACCTTCGACGCGCTCTTCACCGCCGACGCGATTTGCGACGTCATCATCGGCTCCAGCCTACTCAGAACGAAATCGTTAGGGAGTTGCCCCTCGAGTCGTTGCAGGTCGCCGAGGATCGTCCATTCAAGATACGAGACGGTGTAGGCAATCTCTCCGATCCGGGCGAGGTAGTCCTGCTCAGGGAGTGTGACGCGCGATCTTGGCATGTTTCAGTCCTCGGCCGCGCGGCGATTGGCAGGGTGGATGCGTGCCTCGGAGATCCGCGCGAGCTCGTCCTTACTCAGCAGGTAGTCGTGACGGCTGGAGCCTCGTTTGCGGCCGTCCTTAATCCGTCGGTACTCGGCGAGCATACGCAGGTAGGTGTCGAGCATCAGCGAGTGTGAGTTCCCGTTGTCATTGCTCTCGATCTGGGGCTGTAGCTCGGTCCACAGTTCGCCGTCGCGCATGAGGAAGCTGACATAGCTCGCCATTTGGCCCTCGAGCGCATCGTTGTGGTCGAAGCCGCTGAACTGGAGCTCGTGGACGAGTCGGCCGTCGAGTTCCACGCCTTCGTCGCGAAGGTGGTCGATGCTGAAAGTGCAGATTCGGAACATGTCCAGGATGTCCTTGACCCGTCGACAGTCCCGCATCGACAATTCGGTGCTGAATCCTGCTGTCTCATACCAGTACTCGCCGGTGTAGCCCTGTTCAAGGATCTTGGCGCGCATGAGCTGGTAGTCGAGATCGCCGTCGACGTCGTTGGAGTCCTCCGGCAGCACTCGCGCCAGGATCCGGTGCAATAACGCGAGCACCTGCCGGTCGGCGATGCGCATGCTCTCGGCCGGCGGCTCGTCGCCACGCTTCACCTCCTGCTCGTATACAGGGACGACCGACTCCATCAGCAGTTCGCGGACGTACTCGCTCAGCGAGACGCCCTGATTGTCGGCTAATTCCTGTAGCTGTACGCGGATGTGATCGTCGACTTCGATGTTCAATACGGCCACGGCAACTCCTTTTGTAGTGTTGTAATACACCTTCGTAACACTGTCATTCATGACTATTCAAGGGTTTTGGCGCACCGCCTTGTCGTGCGCGTTTCGATTCGACCTACCTTCTACGGAATTGGAGTCCGAGATCTAGGGCGGGCGACCGAATGATGAAATGGGTGACGGGTTGGTTATCAATCGAGCTTCTGTATCGCCTCACTGGGTACAGCCCTGAGCGTGACCAGGTAGTCGTCTCCGGCTGGCGTGAGTTTCCAGTAGACGGCTTTGTCACTCGCGGTGCGCTTTTTAGTGCCGTTGGTTATAAGTTTCAGTGCCCGTAGCTGAACAAGTATCGCACCCCACGACCTGTCTGTAATCTCTGCCGACTCGCGGCTCCAGCGTGTCTCCCAGCCTTCGTCGTCGGATGCGTTCTGGATGTCGTTGAGCATGTGATTGTCGAAGGTTTGGCGCAAGGCTGGCTCTGGAGCCTCGTCGATCATGAACGGTCCGAGTACCTCGAAGATTTCGTCCCAGGTGTAGTTAAGGAGACCGTCCTCTTCCTCAGCTTGGTACGAGCGGAACCCTTTGTGCTTCAGTAAAATGTCGGTGTGTTCGCTTCCGTGGGCGAACGCTTTGTCGATCTGCGACGCTGTCGTCGCATCGGTTTCAATTTCCTTCTTCTCGAACTGAGCAATTTTCGCTTCTAGTTCCGCGATTTTGACCTTGGTTTCTGGCGTCATTGCTTCGTTGCCCCGCACCCAGCCGGGCCGGGGATGCTTCTTGATCAAGTGCGTGAGCCCAAGAACCACCTTGCCTGCGAGATCCGGTCCGTCGCGCCAGTCTTTCGTCATTCGAGTCTGGACTTTCGCGCGAAAGTCGTCGAGTTTCCTAGCAGCTGCTTCGTTCTTGTCGGTCTTCTTGACCGGGATCCCTTCGGGATCGGCGACGACAAATCCCATGACAGGGATGCCGCGCGCTACGGCGTAGTCGTATTCCTTCTCGGTGTAGCTAATTCCCTCCGCGGTCATTGACCCGTATCGGCCACCGAGGATCACAAGGTAGTAGTCGCTCTGCTCAATGACGCCCTTTATCAGCGTCCATTGGTCTTCATTTGCTGCGGGGAACAGTTCCATGCCGGACGGCATGCAGTCCATTTCTAGCAGCGCCTGCATCACTTCGCGTCTCTCTTCGGTGAGGTCAACGAAGGTAGAGCTGATGAATACTTGGTATCGCTTGTCCATGGATCAGATGCTACCGTTCGCTTACGGTCCGGCCTGGATAAGATGGGTGCAGAGCTGATGGAAGAGGTAGAGGTTGAGTAACCTGGGCGGATATCAAACGGTCACTACCTTGATCAAGCGTGTCGGAGGTCCTGAAGCCGCCATGAAAATGGTGGGCGTTGCCGGTGTTCTTTCGTTCGTCGCGGGAGGTGCTGCCATGGCTGGCGTCCTGCGGGTCACCCCGGTCGTAAAGCAAAAGGCGGAGCAGCTTCTCGAGAAATGGGGGAGCCGTGGGAATATGGACGAACTTGCCGGCAACGTCTATAAGGTCTCAAGCTCGCACGAGGACGCCCAGGGCATAATCTTCGAAGTCGGCGAAGTGTTCCGTGTTCTCCAACGGGACGGTGACGCCGTCCTGATCGAAATGGTTGGTCATGGCGACAATCCGTGGTTTGTATCAGCGCAGTTTCTTGCTCGGATCTCCGATTTCCCGTCGGATATCCCGAATACAGACGTTGATGCTACAGACAGTGATTCATAGGTTGTAATCCTTTAGTGTCACGAGCCTACCCGGCAAGCGTTGAGAGGCCAGAAGGTTTTGCCTTTACCTTCCTGGGGCCCCGGACTTTGAAAGCTGTCCCGATGCCCGCTCACTCGGGTTTTCTTTTTCAGTGATCTTCTTCCATCTCTTACCATCTGTTGATTGCTCCCACACCAGTCCCGCGTCATCGGGTGTCCCGATGACAGTCGCGGACAGTTGCGCCTTCCCGGTGGACATGGACCCGAACTCTAAGCCCACGTGAGCCTCGGGGAGCGAAGTATCTGCTCTCAGACCAATCGGAGAAGATTCAGCGAGGCGTTCGCCTTGCACGCTCACTGCCGCTGCGCGCACGTACCGGACGCCGGTCTTGGGTCGGTCGATCAGCTCAGAGCGGCGGATCGTTGAGGCATGCACGCACCAGTCTGATTCGTCGTAATCGCGCTCGAAGGCTCCTACGCCTGCTTTGTATCCGGTGGGCTCTTGATGTCGGCCTTTGTTCGCGCAACCGGCCTTCTCCGTCATGGCCCTTACCCGGTAGAGCATCTGTTGCAGATTCGGGTGCCAGAACATCATGGGGGACAGGTTCGGGGATTCTTCTTCCCAGACCTTGTACTCCATACACATTGCAGCGTAGAGCTCCGCGGTGATGTCGGGGTGGTGATACCAGCAGGAGGGGACCTCTTGCTGGCTGACTCGGTACTCGTGCACGAGCCAGTCCACCCACCGACGTAATCCGTTCCAGGCTTGCCATTGGTCCTCTGGGGCTATTTCTCGCCACCTGACACCAAACCATTGTGGTGGCCCCTCCGCTAAGAGCTCTGCGGCGATTTTCGGGTCCATGTGTGGCAGCGGGGTCCCCTTCCCGGGGCTCTGCTCCTGGCTACTCTCCGGCGCGTCTACATTGTCTGTCTCGACGTCGAGGTCTTCGTCATCCACCCACGGGTTGCTCATGATGGGGTGTGCTCCTGTCCTGCTTCATGATCGTAGAATTGCCACGTCCGGGGGCGTCCGGTGACCAAAGGGAATCGCCAGAGTAGGGCTCGAACGCAATCCCGGCAGTGTTCCACTGCCCAGGCATCTGTCTCGTCGTGGATCAGATAGTGTTCGGCGGTGAGCCGGTGGCTGCCGAGCCCGGCCGTGAAGCAATCCGGGGTCGAGAGCATCCTGCGGGCCTCTTCCCGGGTTTCCGGGGCTCGAATCATTCCCCACTGTTCACGCAGGAACTCGGTGGCCGTGTCGGTTTCAGCATCAACCCACTGCCGCATCAGATGGTTGTTCAACGAGGCCGGACGCGGTTGCACGCCGCGCGGGTTGATGCCCTGCCACATCACTGCATCCAAGAAGGGCGTCGTCTCAGACATTCCGTTGAGCACCGCCTTCTGGCCCACGGTCAGTAGGACCAGCCAGTCGGGTTCGAGCGGTTGCCCGTTCAGGGGGATGCTGCGTTGTTTATCGAGGAACTTCCGGGTTCTGGTTGCCATGACGTGATGCTCCTTGTTCGCCTGGTCATTGTTTCTTGCGTCGATACCGTCGTGGGGGAGCGAACAATGCTTTCGAGAGTCTGACGAACATCGCATTCACCGCTGTCTCCGCTGATCCTGGACCGGGGTGAGCGTTCATCCACCGATGCACGGCGTCTTCACACATCGTGCACAACCACACCCCGGATTCGGTTTCGCTGGTAGTTCGACAGTGTGCACGGTCCGCGATGTCAACCGAGGTCGCGTGGAAGGACAATGGTTGGGAGCGTTGACAGATCCCGCACGTGCCCAGTGGTGATCTGGGATCGGTCCAATCTCCGTGAATGACTTCATTCCAGTCGGTGTTTTCGTTCATTGTTCGTGTCGTCCCCTCCGGATCATGTTCTTTTTCGGTGTCGTCGAATCATCCGGGCGATGATCACCACGGTTGCTCGGCGGCGATCCCACCCGAAGAACTCTTTGCGTCCATCCATGATCCGGTGAAGGTCTCGGTGGTGTTGCCTACACAGTGACATGAGATCCTCGTCCGTTTCCTGTGCCCGCCACTGGCCTGTGGATGAATCTCGCCCGACCCCTTCATAGGAGACGTGGTGGAGGTCCAGGGTTCCAGCATCGGTGAGGGTGATCCCGCAGACCTGGCAGGCTGGCTCGAAGCCTCGCTTGCGCTGATCACGAAACCACCGGACTCGTCGGAAGCCCCATTGCGGTGACCGTAGATACTCCCGGTAACTGGAGGAGCCGGTACGATGCAGCGACAGTCTCGACATGGTTTCATCACCGAACCGGAACCGGCAGTCCGCTACCGTGACCAGCACTCACATCCACATCCGTGGTGGAGGGTCCCGAGGACAATACCTCAGCTCCACCCAACAGTTCCGCGAGCAGCGCCTTGTTGTACGCACCGGCTGCTATTTTGATTTGTTTGGCATCAGCACGGTCCGGCCATTTCGTCATCTGCATCACGATCGGTCGACCATTGCGGTTGAAGAGAATGCCCCACCCAAACGGCAGACGTCGCAGATCAGAAATGTTTAGCACTTGCAGCTCCGCGACTTGTTCGGAGGTGGAGACCGAATCTCGGGAACGAGACTTTGAGAACCGGGTGATCTCCCTGGAGCCTGCCAGTTTCGAGAAGGTCTCCAAATCCGAGACGTTGGATGCCCCGCCGAGTTGAATTTTCACGGTCGCAGAATCAAACAACGCGGTGGCTTGCTGTTCTCCCCACTCGTTACGAGCCTGGGCCAGCGACTGGAACACGGCGAACACGCTGATCCCCACGCCACCACCGTCGGCCATCAACTGGGTGAGTCCTGGCCATGCCCCGGAGATGTTGGCGATCTCATCCAGCACCAGTGACAGGGGAGGATCCAACCGGTTGCCCGGTGATTTGGCCGCCAGCTCACGGGCGCGCTCCGTGATTGCGTCCATCATCGCGATCAGGAACGGCCCGGCCGAAGAACCACCGGTTTTGGTCCCAACTATGTAGAGGGTGCCGTTCTCGGTGAGGAACCGATCAATATCGAAAGTCTCATCCACCCGGGCCGGATTCAACACCGCCCGCACCTCCGGTACCGCTAGCCCTTTGACCGCGCCCTCAACACCAAACCATTTGTTCTGCAACAGCTTCGGGTCGCCCTCAATGATGCCCTGCAGCACCAAGTTCCAGTTCGACGCCGCCCCAGGGTGATCATTCAGGATCCGCACCACTTCTTTGGCTTCCATCGGATTATTGCCCCACCGCATCAGGTCATCGACCGTCCGGCGTCCGAGAGCGGCCGCGTGTAGCAGGCATTCCATGATCGTCGTCGCTGGGGCCCGCCACTCCTGATTCCCCGAAGATGCTCCCAGCCCGGAGGCCCCGATCAAGGAAGTGGCCCGCTGGTTAGCGACCATCGGACGTTCACAGCCAGTGATCGGGGACCACTTCAACGTGGTCGCCCTCCCGGTCAAGCCCTGTGGATCGAACAGCGCCACCGGCCCCTTTTCCTTGCGCAGATCCCATGTCATCGCCAAGTTGTCGGCCCGCGACGAGGTGGTGATCACCGGGCCAGGCGCATCCAGAATCGCCCCCACCAGCAGGTGGAGGCCCTTACCAGAACGAGGAGGACCAATCAGGCACACCGATTCCTCCAGCGACGCCCACACCCGGGAACCTTCAGATAACCCGAGTTTCAGCGCACCCTGACCTGGCTTCGGATTCTTCAACGACGGACGGACTTTCCCCACGCGTTTGCTCACGGATCGAGTCCCCACAGTCCGGCGCACCTCCGGGGAGCGTGCGATGCCTTCACGACGGCGCAGATCCTTCAAGAACGCTCGATCAGATTGCTTCCACCGGGCCCGCGCCCAGAACCCGACCCCCACCAACACGGCCACGACCACGAGCACTCCGACGAGGACGGTCACGACCGCTGCGGTCGGAGCTGAGCACCCGTCCACGGTTCCGAACACGGTGGTATCACCGCTGGTGAAGAAACCCAACGGCCCAAACAAAGAGTCTGGGGACCCGCCTGGCCCGCACACGGCCCGGGTGACTCCCATGCCCGTGAGCACGAACAGCCCATACACGGCTGCCACGCCCAGGCCGATGAGGATCAGCCGTTCCTGATTGCCACTATTGTTCTCACTCATGGGTCCTCTTTCCCTCAGCCCCGTGCCTGCCGGGCCAGCATCATCGAGTCGACTGTGATGTCGAGGGTGCGCATCCGCTCGTCGGTGTCGAACAACGGCGCCTCGGCCCGGGACCGGTCATTGGCGACCTCGAAACTCGAATCACGCAGCCGCCACAGCCCCACACCTTTATCAAGGGACTTAATGAGCGACCGTTCCCGGTCAGAGAGATCGAGTTCCTCCATGGTGACTTTCAACGCGGAAGCGTCCTGACGGTAGATGACCTTCACATCAGAATCTGCCAGCAGAGACCTCGCCATGGCAGCCATCCGGGATTTCTGATCCCCGGCCATGTCCAGGTCACTGATCTTGTGCATCACCAAAATGTTGAACAACCCATAGGCTCGCGCCAGTTTCCAGGACTCAACCATCCGCTGCAGGTCAGCCTCCGACGAGATGTTGTCCCATCCTTCTTCATAGATCACCAGCCGCTGACCGTAGTCACTGTTGGTCACCATCGCCTCGGTCCAGGCACCCGCACACGCATTCACCACGCGCACCGCTTCGGGACTAGCCCCAGCCAGCGCGGAAGAATCGATAGAAACTGCCGGGGCGTTCGGGTCGAACGTCACCGTGGATTCCCCATCAAACATTCCCGCCAGGTCCCCGCTGGTGATCCGGTGCAGCGTCAACTCGAGGTGGCCGGCGGCTTTGCGGACCTCGTCCTTATGCTCGTTTTCACTGGCCTGCGCTAACTCGTGGATCACATCAGGGATCACCACTTCCCGACCCCGCAGGCCAGCGCCCTCTACAGCCCGGTCCAATCCCAGAGACAGTGCGTAGCGTTGTTCTGAATCCATGTCGTGGTTGCCGATCAGGATCTTCACTAGCGTGCCAAGAATCGCCATGCGACGGGTGCGCACGATCATCGCCCACTCGTCATCACCCATCGGTTCCCCTTTCGGGTTTCGTCCCGGGCGGTGACCTTCATCCAACGGGTTCAACCGGTTCCTCGCCCCGGGCCCGACTTGAATTACCACCCCGCCCAGTGCGCGGATGACTCTCGTCCACTCGCCCTTCTTATCTGAGGGCACCGCAAGTTTCCGTCCGATCAGGACCTGGCGCACGGCCAAAGACTTCGCCAACGTCGACTTTCCTGTACCGATCTGACCGAAGAGCATCATCGACATGCCCGAGATGACACCGCGCTTGTAGAGTTCCCACGGGTCGAATGTGAATGCGCCACCGCCGTTGAGGTCACGGCCGATGTACACCCCTTCAGGGCCCAGCGAAGGACCCGCGACGTAGGGGTATGCTGTCGCGGCCGTGTGTGCGGTCGTCGGGATTCCCCTGACGACCAACGGTCGAGTCCCGCGCAGAGATTTCGGGCGAGCCTCGCCTCCGGACGACCAGGCCTGCTTCGGCAGCCCAAACTCGTCATCGTTGGCGTCTGCCTTTTTCGCTTCAGCCCGCTGCTTCAGGGCCGTGCGCGTCTGCTTCACCAACTCACGTCGGGCTGCACGAGTATTCTCCGTGAACCCGAAACTTGTCGTGGTCTGATGCTTCGTGCTTCGCATTCGGATCCACACCTACTTTCTGACTCTTCGTGGGCTCGGTTTAGCGTTTGATCCATCCGAACGGCAGACCAGCGGCGAGCATGCCCGATCCTTGTTCGGCGTAGAGGACACGCAATTCGCAGCTGGCTTGAACCGCCCGGCCCAGAAGATCGGCACAGTTCGCTTCCAACTCGAGCTCGTCTTTACCGGTTACCACCACAAACGCGGCAATATCCAACGGGGCATGCCCGTCGACGAGCTCGGCTTCTTCTGCCTCGATGTCGTCCCATTCCCGCTGGTGTTCCAGCGAGGGAGGACGATCCATTTTTGTCAGCAGCCGGTCCGAGGTCGTCCATGTCGCTTTGCGGCCGCCCACTCGGGCCTTGGCCTTCCTCAAATCACCAGGAAGGTAATACACGGACACCGTGTGGCGGAACTCTCCGGAGAAGACGAAAGCGTCGAGGAACCCCAACCGGGCCTGCCGCTGAGGGAACTCAGAGACCTTATACACCCGGTGCAGATAACCATCCGTGGCCAAGTGATCCACGAACACGTCCAACGCCATAGGTCCCGCTTGCGCCGGGGAGGCCCCGACCCAGGAGGCGGAGCGTTCAGAAATCATGACCGAAGAATCTGGGTCGAACGCCGAACGTGAAAGCCCTGCTAACGAACGCGGGGAGTGCCAGGAAACGACCTGGGTTCCAGACGGTGGTAGCACTCCTTCAATGGTGGACATCAGCTTCAGCGCGATCTCCATGAATCCAGAGAGCCCTCCACCCAGGACTTTGATACGTTTCCCGAGTTTCTCCTTCGATAGCACCACGGTCAGCCACATCTCGTGGACCGGCATGTCCTGGGCTTCAGTCATCAAGTCCTCTAACCCGGCGTGCAAGAACGGGTCGACCTCAGCACCGGCCTTCCCTCCCGAAGTCAAGGTATCTTCAACACGGGACTCATAGAACCGCTGGATCCTGGACCCAGAAATCAGGGTGGTCTGATCACTGCACTGCATCCGCAACACCCCAGGGAGATTAGCGACCGCGGTCAGCCCATCTCGCCAGTGCCCGGTGCGTTCTTCTTGGGAATCAAAGGATTCCAACGCGAACCCCTTCGAGGTCATGATCTTCGCCGACACCAGGCCCTCACCGGTGCGCGGGTCGTAGCAGAAACCAGCACCGCCAGGCAGCTCATAGGCCAGGAGCTCTCCGGCTTCACCTGGTAGTTGGAAACGCCAACCCCGACCAGGAAGAATCCGGCCTTTCTTGTCACGACGCTGCGCGTCCTCCACCTCGTCCGAAGGGGATAGCACGCCAGCGGAAGGTGCACCGGCCTCATCGAAGGAGTCTGGCTGCACATAGGAGAGTTGCCCTCGTGCGCCTTGGGCACCATGACGGATCAGGGCCACGAGCCAATCCGCGACCGGGACGCCCTGTACTTTCAAGAGCGCCAGCGCTCCCGCGATCAATACGACGATCACGGCCATAATCAATCCGGTCGGAGCGCCACCGGCGACGATGAACACCATTCCCAGCCCTAAACCAGTTCCAGCGATAATCACTTGGCGCAGGTTCAGCCCCATCACCACCCCGGAGGATTGCTCTTTAGCGAAATGTGCCCCATCCCATTCCGAAGCCTCTGCGGCGGGGGTCTGTGTGTGCTGCGCCATCGTTTAGGTCCTTCCTGCGTGTTGTTGTGCTGACTGTGATCTCAGCGTTTGATAGCTGCTCGCGTCATACTCGTAGCGCGCCGTGCACTTCCCGCGACCGCACGGTTTCCTTGCCTGGCTGCGGATCGTCCCATCCCGGCAGCTGCTCGTTCCATCGGGTCCGATGCGCCGCCAGTGGCGAAGGCGATGAAGGTCAGCATCACGATCGGCATCGCCGCCGCGATCAGTACCAGCACGATCCCTGCCGCGAGCTGAGTCCAGTCATTGCCTATAGCCGAGGCGACGAGTCCGAACTTCACGATGATCGCCGCCACAGGTTTGGCTATCAGTAGCGCTACGATCACGGACACCCACCGGGTGGCAACTGCTTTCGCAGGCTCAAGTGCCAGTGAATAGATCGCCACAGGGCCGAAGGTCAACAGAATGAGAATCGCGACCAGCCGGAAGATCATCATCAGCTGCAAGATCAGGCCCACCACGAAAATGATGGACATCGCGATTAAGGGGACGATGATCTGGCCTGGTTCGCCTCGATTCGCGGCCATTTCCCAGAGCATGAAGTTCTCATCCATGATGATTTCGCCCGAGGACGGGTCGTAGAAGAGCCCGAACAGCGCCAGGATTCCACCGGCCGCGGAGGTTTCATCATCTCCACCAATTTCGAGTATCCATTGGGTCATTTGATCGGTGGCGATCATCAGCATCCACCCGATCCCGGTGGTGATGTAGACGGTGGGCACCGACACGAGGGCCACGAGGAAGGCTCGGACCACGCCTTCAACAGAGGACCGGAACAGTGACCAGATCACCTGGATGGCAACGAAGATGACCAGGAGAGGGATCATCGCGATAACGACGACGTTGAGCATGCCTGGGTGATCGATCACTGTCTGAGCGCCGTCGACGTCGACGATGATCGTGCCACCCACCAGCACTGCCCACCACTCGGCTGTGACAGCACCGGCTTCAAAGGAGCTACGCAGGAATTCCCAGGCAGCCAACGCCAGCCCGACGATGCCGTCGTTCATGAAGTCGCGCAGCCAGTCCGACCCGAAATTCATGTCATCACCTCCTCACGTTCGATTCCTCAAGACACCCGTGCCGATCAAATGAGCGGCAATCCTGCCGCCCACCCCACCAGGCCACCGATCGCGCCGACGATCCCGGCCGCGAGCAGTCCCCAGAGAATGATGCTGATACCGGCGTCTTGACCTCGCCCAGACGATCCCAGCTTGCTGGCGATCCACACGACGGCACCGACCACGAGAACGATCACGAGCACCACCAGGGCCGTACCTCCAGCCCAGCCAGCGATACTTCCCAAGAAACCCATCCACGGAGCATTGAACGTGGGGGAGATGCTCTCCGGGGTTACCGATGCCACTACCGACGTGAGTTGCATTGCTTTGTTCCTTTCGTACTGACCGACAACCCGGTGTTGCCGGATCCTTTGGGCTGACCACCAACAGCGATGATCAGAAGTCATCTAGGACTCGCCGCGGCCTCAACGCACTTCCACGGTTTGGGAACCGCTGCCTTGAACAACGACCGACACCTCGGTCCCGGCAGCGGCGCGGAGGTTGTTCTGGGAGCAATCGTTGCCTTGCGGATACCAACTAATGGACTGGATGACACCGGGGCCGAAGCCTGGGATTCCGGTCACCCCATCTCGGGCTCCCAGATCGAACTCGTTGAATGCTTCATCGCCTGCGATCTGGTAGAGCGCATCTTCACGGTCCTCTGGGGTCGCGCCGTCTGTTGCTCCCCAGGTTTTGGTGACGCGATCGGTGCAGCTCGTCAACGCGGCTTCGCGCTCGATCACGATCTCGCGGGGCTGAGCGGCTTCCGGCATCAGCTCGGAGGTGCCCATGCTGGTGCTGAACTGGATCACTCCACCCACGCTGCCCAGCACGACAGCACCGGTCAGTGACACCCACAGGGTGTTCATGCCTCGGGTAGCCGCTGAAGATGACTGCTTTGCTTTCCCACCGATCCACACCACGACACCGATCGCGCCGCCAGCCACCAAGATCAGCAGAGCCGATCCCAGAAAGTACCGGGCGACGAGATTGATCTGTGACAGGCCACTGAGATCAGAGAGTCCATCCAACATCGCGAAAGTCCTTACCGCACCCGGATCCCGGGCGCTTTGTTCGATTCGTGACCAGTTCGCGGCTAGCAGCCCATCGGGTGTGTCAGCTGACTAGTGTCACCGCGACCACACCCCACCCCAGGATCACGGCCACCGCTGCCGCGCCGACCAGGACCCGCCCGCTCACCGTCCGGGCCCAGCTGGGCAGCCGGTTCTCGACCCTCTCGGGCAGAGGCGCGTCAATCGTGTGAGCCGCCCAGGAGTTCTTCTTGGTGCTGAACCAGCCCCTGACGCGTGTCCGCCACTTTGGTTTCGACGCCATCACGTACTGCACCGGGGCGTCATATCCGCTCATGGTCTCCTCCCACAGCGGGGTTTGCTGGCTGTGATTGATCTGGTGGTCGTCGTTCATGGCTTCTTCCCATCGGCTGTTTGGGCGGCGGTTTTCTGGTGGTTGAATACGGTGGCCGCGACGCGCAGCAGGTGCTGCGTCTGGGCCAGGTACTGGCGGGACGTATTGAAGCTGAATCCGGTCACCGCCATCACATCCGCAGGGGTGACGTTGCCCAGCTGGCCACCGGCTCGTGCCACTAACAGCCCGATCTGTCCCGCCCAGTTCCCCGACTCTTCGCCCTGTGGCAGGCACTCGATGAGGTGCCGCATGGTGGCCGGCCGGTCCTGCCGAACGGCTTCCTGGGCCTTCACCACGACCTGGCAGCACCGCACCAACTCCCGGCGTGCCTGACGGAGCCGGTCCATCGACACCCCCAGCGCGCGGGACGCCAGCTCCACATCGTCACCGAAGACCATCAGCAGTGATAATCCTCGGGCCGTGGATTCGCGATTGATGATCACCTGATTCACCACGGACAGGATCTCGATGAGGGTTTGCCTGGTTTCCAGGCTCATCATCGTCTCTTCCGCGTGATCGTCTTGCGTGATCGAGAGCATCGAAGCCACCCGGGAGGTAGATTCCTGTTCTGCCCGGTGCTGGACATCGAGGTCCCGAGATCGGGAACGCAGCACATCAATCGCGCGACGTTTCGCGATCACAACCACCCAAGCGTGCAAGCTCGATCCCTTGGCCGGGTCGAACGAGCCTCGTGCCCGCCACGCCGATTCCCAGGTGGCCTGCAGCACGTCTTCAACATCGCCTTCTCGCCGCTGATCACCCAGGGCGTTCACCACGGCTGGGCGGGTGCGTTGAATCGCTTCGGCGAGCACCTGACCATCCAACGGCTCCGTCACTGCATTCTTCCCCGGCATTGAGTCATGGTGGGTCGTGTCTTGGTAGTTCATCCCCGCATTCCTTTCCTCGACCCCCGGCTCAGGCGTTTACGCCTCGCACCGAGCGCGCCCAGTCCCTGAACCGCTCGGGAAGCCGGTCGATCTGGTCCTCGGTGAGGTCGTCCACGTGAAGAAACTTCTGCCCGGTCTTTGCCTCTCCCCGGCACGCCGGGCAATTCGTGAGGTTGTAGCCGGAGCCCCAGTGATCGGGGTTCGTGCACGGCACGGCATCGGTGTGTACCACCGGCTCCGTGACCGGCACGGAAGGACCGGACCCCTGAGCGGTGTCGGGCTGAGACGGGGTCAGGGTGGCTCGTGCTTCAGCGACCAGCCCGACACGGTCGGTCTCAACGGCGCGGGCCACGTAGCGGGCCGGGGCTTTGACGACGGTGGTCGCTCGGTCCAGGACCACGTTGACCACCCGGGCGGCTAAAACGTGATCGTCGGTGTCGACCCCGAGTTGTTCAGCGAGGGTGGTGAGGTCCACTCCTCGATGAAAGATCCGATCATCATCGTCATCATCGATCCGCTCAACCGGTCCCGGTGCCTGGTGAGCTCGTTCGTCGACAGATGATGATTCATGAGGGTTAATCCGCGCGCGTTCCTTATAGTGCCCAAAACGCGAATCTGCGTTTAGGTCATACGCGATTCTGCGTTTAGGTGACCTAACCGCAGATTCTGCGTGTCCTTCATTCTCGCGGTGCGCAGATTTTGCATGTGGCTTGTTTGTGCGGTACGCAAATTCTGCGTTTAGGTTGTTCTCACGGTGCGCAGATTCTGCATGTCGCTCGTTCTCGCGATACGCAGTTTCTGCGTTCGGATTGTTTTCGCTGGCCTGCGTCTCAGTAGTGGCGTCCTCTTCGGCGGCCTCGGACAGGGAGAACAGGGCTTCTTCTTGCAGGTAGTAGCGCATCCCGATCCGGCCACCGCCAGTCCCGTGGCGGCTTTCGACTCGTAATAGTCCCAGTGTCTTCAGCCGCCCGATCTGCGTGTTGATGGTGCGCAGTGACTGATTCGTATCCCTGGCAAGGGAGCTCTGGGACGGCCAGCACGACCATGCCTCATCAGCCATGTCGGCCAGTTGCCACAACACAAGGATCTCCGGTGCCCGCAGCACACCGGTGCCCCCGACCTGACGGGCCCAATTGATGGCCTGAATACTCATTGGTCCTCACCTTCTTGTGTGATCACGTACCCGACACCGGAGAGCACCATCGCGTGGTCGGGAGCATTCATCCTGGATCCGGGAAGCTGCATGAAATCCGTCACCCCGTGCTGGTACCCATCCAAGGGCGGGACGAGCCGGTAGATCACTGCGCATCCTGCACCCGGGCGAGGAACCGCCCGGACCGGAGTCGCGGTCCACTGCCGCTCATTCCCGTGAGTCGTGGGATCACTGGTTGCTGGCTTGCGCATCCTGGATCTCTCCGTCGTTGTTGTCATGGTTCTCACCAGGTGTCTCGAATAGCTCCGGCTGGTCAGTGCGCAGCTTTTGCAACCACCGCCGCCCCGTACGGTCGGAGACTTCGAACTGTTCCGCGATCATCTCCGCTGTTACTTCCACCCCGTTCTGGGTGTGTTCACGGATGAACTCGGTGGCCGCATCGGGTCCCGTGGCCCGCCCAGAACCACCACTTGGCTTGTGCTCATGGGTGGTTTGTTGGTGGTGGTCATTGACCAGGTGTAGTCCCTGTCCAGTGAGCCTGGATTGGGGCTTCGTCTCGGGCTCAGTTACGGCCTTCACTTCCAGTTCTCGTCGTGCCCGGACCTTCTCCAGCTCGGTGGCGTGACGTTCCCGTTCCAGCTCCCGGGCTCGGTCTTCTTCCTCGCGTTCCCACTGCATCTGTCGCGCCAGTTGGGCCTGTTCGAATTCCAGGCGCTGCCGTAGCTGGGCCTGTTCAACCTGGGCTTGATCCATCAGGGACTGCTGGTGCATCTCGGCACGCCGTGAGGCGGGATCTTCCACCGCAACCCGAGACAGCTGCTCGGTAGCCACGAAAATCGCCACGGGCACCATGCCCGCGATGATCGCCCCGACGAAGCCTTGCCAGGATTGTTCATGGGTATGGCTCCACGCGTGCGCGGCGTTAGCGAATACGCTGAGCGTGGTGAAGATCCCCAACGCCGCCCAGGACGGCCACGTGCGTTCCCCGCGGGCTTTGTGCACGAGCACGGATGCTGCGTAAACGAGGATCGCCAAGTCAATGAACACCGGTACCGCCCACCACATAAACGGGGGCAGTCCCAACCATTCCGCGACCTCGTAGAGAGCGGCGAAACTGATTGCGAACGCCACCACCCCCGCAATGACGACACCGGCCACGACGAAGCGGATAAAGCGCCCATCATCGGGGTTGACCCTCTTCGCGCCGCGTGCAGCCGAGTGAGGGTGCGTGGTAGTGTCTGAGCCGGAAACAGTGATCCCCGCAAAGATTCCTGTCTTTCCACTGGTGTCCCACGATTCGTCACTGCTTCGTGGGGCACCTTCTTGTTCCAGGACTTCGGCGTCTTCAATCAGGCCGTCGTTCGCCAGGGTGTCGTGCTGGTGCGTCATTACTTCTGTCCTTCCAGAGCGTTGAGAATCCGCCCGAGGTCATCAATCGCGTCCTGCAAGTTCGTGGTCATCTCCGTCAGGGAATGACCAGCGGTTTTCTGCTCCGTGAGTGGGGCTTCCATGGACCGGACGACGTAGGAGAGGGTGCGGACCCCGCGGGACACATCGAAGGCCAGTGCTTCGATCCGTTCGCCACTGACTACGGCTTGCCCGGTAACGGGGGAGACCAGCGCGGACATTTTTGAGGCGAGTTTGATCGTCATTGGCAGCGCGGCAGACCCCGTGCCGTGGAACTCGCGGATAGCTCGCTCGACCTGCTCTCGGTCGTGATCAGCGAGCTGGTCGATGTCCAATGGTGCGACACCGAGATCAGCGGCCGGCATGTCCAGCACGTCATCCACCGAGACCTGACCCGGCAGTGGCTCAATCACTTCTTCTTCGAACGATCCATGGTTCTCGTCGACCGGCTGGGCCTTACGCTTCGGCTGGGTTGAGGGCCGGTGCTTTCCATCTTGTCCGAGGATGGTTTTGGGCTGTTGCGTGGACGCTCCTCCAACTGTCCCATTTGGGACAGTTGACTCATGAATTTCACGGTGTACCGTGTTTTTGCTGAGCTGTGTTGCTGATGCGATTGAACGGACACTCATCCCGGCTTCGCGAAGAGAACGGACAACTTCTTGGCGCTCTTCCAGAGGCGGACGCAAGTACAGATTCCCAAACTCGCGGTGCACGTACTCATCCCACGATGAGAAACCAAGCGACACCCAAGCCCGGCCGCGGTAAGCAGCTTTAATCAGGTGGAAGACGCCCTCCAACCCGGTTCGAATCTGGTCCGTCAGCTCACGGGCTGCTTCAGGCGTAAGCTGTTGTGCTGCCGTAGGGTCGTTGGATTCGATCACCAAGGTCCCCATGGTCAGCTCACCGCCAGATCATCGGTTTGATCGGCCTGCCACTCTTCCTCCACGCCGTGCAGGAGGGCATCAACGCTAACGTCCAAGGCGTGGGCAAGTATAAGAAGTTCATGAATCCGAAAGGGCGTCCGTCCTTTCAAACGCCCTGCAAAGGACGCCTGTGGTAGCCCAAGAAGCCGACCGGCTTCGGTCTGACTCATCTCATTCTTGGAAAGCTCTGCGACGATATTTGCTCTTAGCTGGCGAATGTAGCTCATGGCTCTACCGTAATTGCTCAGCAAATATCTCCGCAAGGCTCTATATCGCGTGTTGCGCGGAATTATCGGTTCAGGCTGTTTTTTCTCGCTTCAGGACGATAGGCTGGTCGCATGACAGATCTTGTTCCAGACGTGCATTCGACAGCAACTATTACCGCTGCTCGGGAGGTCAAGGCGTGGATGGCTCGCCTGGGCTATCGGCAGGCTGATATTGCTCAGCTTCTAGGCATTGCCCAGGGGCAGGTGTCGGCTCGCTTGCGAGGGAGGATTCAGTTCACTCTCGAGCAGCTCATGATCATCGCGGCGGAGTTTGAGATCTCTCTCGGGGACTTGCTCGGCGAACGCATCATTAATGAGAAACGCCCCCGCCCCGCTAAGCGGGACGAGGGCTTTCAGGAGCTCCCCCGGCTGGACTCGAACCAGCAACCCTTCGATTAACAGTCGAATGCTCTGCCAATTGAGCTACGGGGGAAAGCAACGGATAAGACTCTACCACCGGTTCTCCGGATATGTGAAATCGGCGTGATTGCTTTCGCTGCGCGGCAGATTTGGTCCGCGAGGCGTCGACTTGCCTGCATGAGAATCGTCTGGTGATTGCTGATGGCGACGGCGTCAATCGTGCCGTCATGGGCAACGAGATTGATGGAGGCAATGACGTCTCCCTCCACCGATCGGACCGGTGCGGTAATCCTCACGGTGCCACGGTGCCACGGTGCCACGGTGGCGCTCTGACTGGCTCACGAAGTATCCGGTGTCCCGCGCGGACTGTAAATCCGCGCGCAGTGTGTCGGCCGTCTGGACGCGTCCGTCCGCAAGACCGAAGGGTTCGTATGAGCCCGGGAGACACTCCTGGTCGTCTTCGGGAGCATGCGCAAGGAGCACTTTTCCGCCGCCGAGGAACAGGCTCAGCAATTGACCTACGGGACCTGGTAGCTCAGGGGGCTGGGTGACTCGCAACGGGCGATCAAAACGCGTTCATCGCCGGTGCGGACGAACACCGACGACGTCAGTCCGGTGTGGTGGGTGATGTCGCTCAAAATGCTGGGTGCAATCAGGGCGAGCCGATCCTGAACCACGAAGGTGTGTGACAGGGGAAGTACTCGTGGGCCTAGCGTGTATCCCGTGGAATGGACGCTAGGTAGTCTCTCGCGACGAAGCCACGCACTCGAGCAGGTCTAGTGCTCGATCAAGCGTGCGACCTTGATTGCCAGCGGCTTCGACCCTGGGTGCCTTTCGGTGTGTGGAGGCGTGAAATCACTGGGCGTTTGAGTGTGTTCCCGTTCGTTTTCTCAGAGTCCTCGACGAGGCAAGGACGCGCCCAAGAACTGCTGAATCGTGCTTGACAGCTGGTGTGAGCATCCACGCAATGATCCGAGTCACTCTATTGAGTGATAGAAAACTTCATACCGCCACGCTCAGCGCTGTGGGCTAAGTGTCTCTCTTCACCCTCGTGGCGCCGGAGTTGATCCACTGCTCGCCGTGATCGCAATTCTGGTCTTCGCCTCGACCGAAGGTGCCTCTCCTCCGACCAAGGGGTCGATCTTCGTTGCCGGCGGTATTACCGAGGCGCGACCTGAAAATACATTCATACCACTCGTGGTCTACTACGTGCTTCCGTTCTTTGTGCTCGGCGTGCTCATTGCGCTGGGAATCGCACTGTACCGATGGAATGACTGAGATGAAAACTGCCTCGAAAAAAGTGCTTCTGCCCCTGTGCACTGTCGCTATCGTGGCGTTCCTACTCATGGCTTTTGCCATCGTGCTGACGCAACTCGCCGGACTATTGCTGGGACAGGGTGTCTGGATCGACCGCGCTTATGAGGTGTTCGCGCAACCGAGCATTATCTCGGCCATTTCGGTCGGGATACTGGGGTATGCCTACTACAACACGGTGGAGAAGGAGTCGACCGTGTAGGGCAAGACTGAATCACTGACCACCTCGCGGAGCCTCAGCTGTATCCCGGACCGAGCGGGGCGGGTAGTCTAATCAGAGTGACATTCTGACACTCAACTACCACTTAAGGAATTGCCATGTTCATGGATCTTGATGCCTCCTCGATTCGGGTTGCAGCATTTGATCGGACCGCGGACTTGGGGCAGGTGGAGCAGCTGGCGAAATTTCCCGTTGCTCTCATCGGCGATACGCGTGGGCGCATGGGGATGATGGATCCGCGGATCCGTCCGATCACTCCGAAGCCGCTCATGTTCGGTTCGATTCTTCCGGTGTGGTGTCGCGAGGGGGATAACTTGGCTGTGCATCGAGCTCTTGAAGAGATCCGACCCGGAGACGTCATGGTCATCAACGCCATGGGGGAGGTGACTCGAGCCATTATCGGCGCCTTGATCGCCGAAGCTGCGGTGATCCATGGACTGGCGGGATTGGTGGTGGACGGCTCCATTCGAGACGCCGAGGAGCTGGCGGAGCTCGGGCTGCCCGTGTATGCGCGAGGCGTCAGTCCCGCCGGGCCGTACAAGAGCGGGCCCGGAACCGTGGGGGAATCGGTGGCCTGCGGTTCGTTGGTATGTCGCGGTGGGGACGTGATTATCGGTGACGCTGACGGTCTGATCGTGCTCCCGCCCAGTGAGGTCGCTGGTGCCCTGACCGCGGCGTCGGCACAGCAAGACTACGAGGAGAAGATGAAGACTCGATTCAGGTCACAGGGTTCCTGATGCCTTCGAGAGCGGCCTGGTAGAGCGTACTGAAGTGCTGGACTAGCTGGCGGTCGCTCAGCCCAGTGGCGGTGCGCAAATCGAGAATCTCCCGCGAGTTCACCAGGGTATTGAATAGGGTGAGTGCGCTGGGAAATTGGGACGGTGAGATCTCCCGTTCCGCGAGCATGCCGCGAAGGGCCTCGCCCCACACTTGAGCGATGGCTAAGGTGTGCGCCTCACCCTGGAGATACCGTGTCAAAAAGCCTTCCCGGGAGCGCACGATGACCATGGCCCGTCCATAGTGCGACACAATACGCACCCAGTGCTGCAGGATCTCTTCAAACCGGGCGGTGCCTGTGCTGGTGAGCAGGGACGTTTCCTCCTGCAAGCGACGGATGACCGAGAGCATAAATTCGCGGTGGAGATGATCCATCGTCGGGAAATACCGGTACGCGGTGGTCAAGGACAGGCTGGCGCGCTCGGCCACGGCGGGCATGAGGGCCCCTTCTGGATCAGAGATGAGTAGCTCACCGACGGCGCGTACCAGCTCCGCCTTGTTGCGTAATGCGTCCTGCCTCACCGCTCGCTGCCGTCGGGGTGTCACGGAGGCTCTGGGCTGCTGGGATGGGGTGCCGGTGGTGCGCGGGTGCTCTGCGGTCATGGTCACGTCCAGAGGAGATCGGTGCGGTGGGGGAGAGAAGTCTTCCGCTTCGAGTGTACTGATGTTTATGATGTGGTTGTTAACTTCCAGATAGAGGAGAATGCGGATGGCTGAGACGAGCTACGCCGAAGCGGTCGCGAGAGGTGTGTGGAGGTCCGGAGCTGACCTGGTGGGCTATGTGCCTTCGGTGACGGTGGCTCCGGTGATCGATTCACTGGTGGAAGCCGACGGCGGCGCCGCTGGTTCGTCGCCGCGAGTTACTCCGCTCTCGCGGGAAGAAGAAGCGGTCGGTCTGGTCGGTGCTTTGCCTCTGGCCGGTCAGTTCGGTGCGGTCGTGATGCAGGACAACGGATTCGGCAACGCACTCACCGCGCTGACGACCTTCAGCGTCTCCTACCATCTGCCACTGCTGATCGTGGCGAACACCCGCGGCAGCTTGGGAGAGTACAACTCGATGATCCACTCCGTCAGCCAGCCCGTGCCTGCCTGGTTGGAAGCGGCCGGCATTCATACCCTGCACTTAGACCGCCGGTCCGGCGTCGAAGACTGGGAAGACGTGATTGCCGAGGCGGGTGTGCACGCGCGCATGACGTTCCGGCCCGTGGTCGTCTTGGCATCGTTCTGGAATACCGATGGGAAGGTGGCTTGATCATGAAGCGGATCGAAGCGCTGCGCATCATCAACGACCTCACCCCGGACCTGCCGGTGGTGCTGACCTGTGCGGCCACCAGCCGTGAGATGGCATCGGTAGAGGACCGAGGCAACCATTTCCCGGTGTTGGACTCGATGGGTCTGGTGGGCTCCATTGCCACCGGCCTGTCCTGGGCCGTGCGCGATACGGACGTGGCCAAGGTCGTGGCAGTCGAAGGAGACGGCTCCCTGCTGATGAATCCCAATGTGCTGCCCACCGGTGGATTCCTGGCTCCAGAGAAGTTGCTTCTCATCGTGCTCGACAACCAGGTGTACGGGTCGACAGCCGGTCTGCCCACCTATGCTTCCCGTCTGGATCTGGGGGCCCTGGCCGAGGCCGCCGGCTGGCGAGTCGGCCGCGCCGTGGATGGCGAAGGACTGAAGACTGAGTTCACTCAGCTGCTCTCCGAGCCGGGCCCGGCGCTGCTGCACGTGCGGATTGAGCCGGGTAACGCGGCGAACATCCCGAAGCTGCTGGTGGATCCGGTCGCCATCACGGACCGCTTCACTCGGTGGCTGACAAACCGCCTCGAGGGTGCCCGCACTTCTAGCGCATAGGCTACAAAGCAAGGTCGGCTGATGAAGTCGGTGAAGGAGGCGGGATGCCCGTCATCATCGTGAGCGTCGTGGTCACGATCGTCGGGCTGCTCATCGCCGCTGTCAGGCTCTGGCGAACCGTCACGGACCCCCGAGGTTTCGAGGTCTATGGCGTGATCGTGCTGGGGCTGGTGCTCGCGGGTGCGGGGATCAGCGCGTGGCGGTATCGCGTGGGTGATCCGGTACCGTTCATGGTGCTGGTCGGCATCGCTCTCGGAGTGCTGCTGTTGTTCAACCTGCTCGGCTCTTCTGGCCGGAATCGGGCTCATTTTGCTTCCTGGAACTCATAACCGGCTGGCTCCGCTAGAGCGGTCCGGGCTGCCCCTTGGTACATCATCGGCTATGGCGTGCATACGTTCGCGGTCTTGGTGGTGGCCTATGTCTCTGCAGCGTCGAGATTCAGCGGTTATTCACTCCGGCACCCGTGCTCATTCCGAGCGGCGGGCAGGGTGCGGATGAACCACGCAGTGAGGGCGAGGCGATGGCCGAGTCCTTGCGAGACGAACTTGGTGTGCCTGAGACGCAGACACAGCCCCCAACGGAATCACGCACCACCCGAGAAAATCTCATCTACTCCCGCGCGCTGTTGGCCTCGGAACATAACCCGATCACGGTGGTGACCAGCAGTTACCAAGTGTTCCGAGCGCGATCCTTCGCGAATTTGCGGCGGTTTTGCACGACGACTTGAAAGTGCATGCCCTGGCAGTGCTTGCCGTCCTGATCGTGTCCGTCACCATGGCGGTGGTGCTGGGTCCGGCGATGGCGTGGTCACCGTGATGCGCCCGCTCTCATCCAGGTCTCATTGAGGTCCGGCACACTGAGGCCATGAGTCGAAATTCTGCCGTTTCTCGGGCCTTTCCGTGGGTGAGCATTGCCAGCGTGGTAGCGGTGATCGTCGCCGCCGTGGTGATCATCGTGACGCTGTCGACCGCCAGCCCGGGCACCGTGGACCTGGGCCCCTCGGTCTCGGTGAGTGACGAGCCCACGGACACGGGAAACCAGCCGTCGTCGATGGCCAGTGAGTCGGAATCCGAATCCGCCTCCGCCACGGAATCAGCATCCGAGACCGCGTCGTCCTCGGCCAGTGCCTCCGCCTCGAAGACGGCCACGACTCCTGCCGCCACCACCAGTGCCGCCCCACCTCCGGCCACCAAGGCGCCGTCCGCGCCGCGCGCCGTGCCCGAACCGGCGCCGTCTCGTGCCCAGACGCAAACCTGGGATGACGATGATGATGACGACTGGGACGATGACGACTGGGATGATGACGATGATGATGACGACTGGGACGATGACGACTGGGATGATGACGATGACGACTGACGCGCTCGCTAAGGTGGGGGTGTGAGCGCAACTTCCACTCGACGATCGACCAGCGCCTGGGGTCGGTTCACCGTGCGCACCCGCGTGGTGATTACCCTCGTGGTGCTCACCGTGGCCGCATTGACCGTGACCGGCCTCATCTCCTACGGTCTGCAACGCACCGACTATCAGCAGCGCATTGATGACTCGCTCACGCGTACGGTCGACGAGGTGCGCATCCTCGCCCAAGAGGGGGTGGACCCGGGCACCGGTGAGCCGTTCGTGGAGTCGGACCAGATGGTGTACGTGGCCATGCTGCGGCACCTCCCCCGCGCCACGGAAGGCATGCTCGGCATGAACTCCTCGGGCGTCGTGTGGACAGCTAACTCCTCGGTGCCGTTGCGCCTCGAGGACGACCGCGAACTGGTAGCCCAGCTGATGAACCGCGTGGGCCCGGACTCCCGCGCCGAAGTGGTGCTCGAAACGATCACTACCTCCACCACGGACTATCGTGTGGCGATCATTCCCATCTCCTTCCCCGACGACGCAGAGCCCTCGGTCATGGTGGTGGCGGAGGACCAACGCGCTGCATTGCGCGCACTGGACAACACGTTCCTCACCTACGCTGCCACCGGACTCGGGGTGATGATCGTCGCCGGACTCATCGGATCTCTGGTGGTGGGGCGGCTGCTGGCTCCGCTGCGGGTGCTGCAGTCGACGACGGCCGAAATCTCTGGAGATGAGGATCTCGACCGCCGGGTGCCGATCGGTGGTGGTGATGATGTTGCCCGACTGGCCGAAGACTTCAACGCCATGCTGGACCGGCTCTCCAGCAGCTTCGCCTCGCAGCGGCAGTTGCTCGACGACGTCGGGCATGAGCTGCGCACTCCGATCACCATCGTGCAGGGTAATCTGGAGCTGATGGATCCCAACGATCCGGCCGATGTAGCGCAGGTCCGCGATATCTCCCTTGACGAGCTCGACCGGGTCACCCGCCTCACCGAGGACCTGGTGACCCTGGCCAAATCGAATCGGCCCGACTTCGTCACCCCGCGCCCGCTGGACGTGGCCACCCTCACCTATGCCGTCGTCGAGAAAGCCGAGCGACTGGGCCCGCGCGCCTGGATGGTGGAATCGGTGGCCGAGGTCGTCCACGAGCTCGATGAGCAGCGCATCACCCAGGCCTGGCTGCAGCTGGCCAACAACGCCGTCAAATACTCCGAGCCTGACACCGAGGTGTGGATCGGCTCGCGGGTGGAGAATATCGGCGGACCGGTGCACGTCGTCGCCGACTCTCCGGAGGTCACCCTGCCCGGACAAGCCCCCGCACCCACCCCGGCCAACGGGCGCTGGCTGAGTCTCTGGGTGACCGACCGCGGAATCGGGGTGACCGCCGAGGACGCCCAGCGCATCTTCGAGCGCTTCGGCCGCGGCGGAAACTCCTCGCGTGCCGAAGGCTCCGGGCTGGGCCTGAACATCGTGGTGGAGATCGCCCGCGCCCACGGCGGCACCGTCTCGGTGCGCTCCACGCCCGGCACCGGCTCCACCTTCATCATGCATCTGCCCCTGACCGACCAGCAGTCTCATCTCGATTCGCCCCCCGGACCGACCGCCATCACAGGAGGACACCCGTGACCGCCCAGCGCATTCTGATCATCGAGGACGAACACCGCATCAGCGACTTCGTGTCGAAGGGACTGATGGCCGAGGGGTTCGAGCCGACCGTGGTGTCCACCGGAGCCGACGGCGTCCGGGAGGTCTACGATCCGCGCTCCGGTGAGGGATATCAGCTGGTCATCCTCGATCTCGGGCTGCCTGACATCGATGGGTTCGAGGTGCTCAAGAAGATCCGGGCACGCTTCCCGCAGCTGCCGGTCATCATCCTCACCGCGCGCACCTCGGGCGCAGATACCGTCACCGGGCTCACCTCCGGGGCGGACGACTACGTGCCCAAGCCGTTCCGCTTCCCCGAGCTGGTGGCCCGGATCCGGCTGCGGCTCAAGGCGCACGAGGGCATGGGTGACGACGACTCGGCCTCGGGTGCTGGTGGTTCCTGGTCTCACGGGAGCAACAGCAATGGCGGTACCGCTCAGGACGCGGAGACCTTGCGCCACGCGGATCTGGTGATCGATCCGGTGCGCCATCTCGTGACCCTGGACGAGACGGTCGTGGAGCTCTCCCCGCGCGAGTTCACCCTGGCCGAGACGTTCTTGCGCCACCCCGGACAAGCACTCACCCGCGACCAGCTGCTGTCGCGGGTGTGGGGAGACGACTTCGAGGGCAGCTCCAATGTCGTCGACGTGTATGTGCGGTACCTGCGCACCAAACTCGGTGCCTCACGCTTCTCCACCGTGCGTGGTATTGGCTACCGGTTGGTGGAGGAACGGAACTATCAACCCGAGGCGTGAAGCACCGGCAGTTCTGCGGTGACCGGTTCGGCGTCAACGTCCCAGAGCACTGCACCAGCCTCGGCACGGCGGCTGTACCGCAACAGGGCCTGCGGGTTCGACGACGACACCAGCACCACCCCGGGGTGGCGGTCGATGAGACCGGCCAGCTGGCGCAGCCCATCGGTGTTCAGATCCTGGTCCACCTCGTCCAGCACCACCAGCGGGGGCTGGCCTAAAAATGCCCGAGCCACTTTCAATCGTGCTACCTGCTGCGCCGTCCAGGGGGCACCGTCGTTCTTCAACCGGCGCCCCAGATCCCGCGGATGATCCTCCACGGTCTCGAGCAGACCCATCCGATCCAGCATCCACCGGATCTCGCCATCACTGGCCTCCGGGGTGCGATAGGCGGCCAGTCGGCGCACCGAACCCCGCTCCAGCGGCAGGTGGCGGGCGGCCACGCCCACCAGATGGCGGCGCTCACGCAGCGGAGCCAACGGGTACTCCGCCCCGGCAATGCGCACTGTGGCCGGAGAGTCCTCCGCGGCCATCAACATCGCATCCAGGGCCTGACGACGACGCAGCGGGTCCGTGGCCTGCAGCTGCACCACCGAGCCGGGGGCCGCATGCAAAGCAGACAGCCGAACGCGAGTGTCCCGGTGCGCAATGGTGGCCCCCACGACGTCGACGCCGGCGGGAGTGTTGCCGGGCTGTGCCTCGGCTTCGGCAGCGACCTCTTCCCATCGGCGCTCGCGTTCGGCTTCGGCTGCTGTCAGCTCCTGCGCTTGATGCAACACCGGGGCGATCACCCGACGCGCGGCCCGGAAGTTCTGCCGGTACTCAACCACCTGACCCAGATCAGTCAGCGGGGTGGACATGACACCCAGCAGGGTCATCACGGAAGCCACCGAGGCGGTATCGATCCAACCGAAGGTGGACAGCAACACCACGGCCACGGTGCTCAGTGAGGCTGCCGTCACCGTCAGCGCCCGGATCAGACCGGTTACATAGGAGCGCTGCACGGCAGCATCCACCACCTTGCGGGAGTCGCGGTCCACGGCGTTGAGCTCGCGACGCACCGCGCCGGCCAGGATCACCGAGTCGCCGGCTTTCACCGCGTCGGCGATGCGCGCGGACATCCGCCCGCGCATCCGGCGCACGGTGCGGGCCCGCTCGCGAGCCATCCGTGCCAGCCAGGGCAGCAGGGCGGCCATCAACAGCAGTGGCAGGGCCACCGCGGCGGCGATCACCAGATGAGAGAAAGTCAGCGCCCCCAGCACCACCAGGATCAGCGGAAGCCCGGTGAGCAGCGGGACCAGCCCGCGAGAGATCCAGGTGCGCACCGCGGTGAGGTCGTTGGAGGCCCGGGTGACGATCACGCCTAGCGAGCGGTTCCCGGCACCCCCGAAAGCCGCGGTCACCAGACGACGTCGCTGCTCGAACACGTAGTCCTGCCCCAGTTCCTCGGCCACGATGCGCTCGATCCAGCGGATGATGCCGATACCGAGCACCGAACCGACGAGACCCGCCACCAGCATCCAGGTCGGCAGGGCGTGGGCGGGATCGGTGCCAGGCTCCGCGGAGGCCGCCGAGAGCAGCGTCTCCACGAGCAATGCCATCGCCAGTCCTGCCACCGCCTGTGCCACACCGCAGCCGACCAACTGCAACAGCAGCAGGCGACGACGCCCCTTCCAGACCCGCGGCATGGCGGGGTCACGGGAGTCATTCGAGCGGGTGGAAGGGTGCGTGGTGACAGCCATCATCAGGCCTGTTCGTTCAGCAGCAGCCGGGTGGCCACCTCGGGGTCAGTCAGTTCCATGGTGTTGATGACCGGCACACCGGCACTGGAGAGCACCTGGCCGGCCTCGCGGGTGGCCAGCGGCGACGACGTCATCACACCGGAAGCAGCAGCCACGGAGAGCCCGACGTTCTGCAGTGCCTGCACACCCGCCTGGGCACCCAGTGCGTCCGAAGCGGTGAAGACCACCTGGTCGACGACCTCGTGGAACAGGGGGTCACGCAGCAGGGCAGCGGTTTCCTCCTGGTAGACACCATCGGCGATCTCCACGATCACCACGTCCATGGACCCGGAAGCGCTGTCGGCCAGGCGGTCGATCAGGTTCACGGTGAGGCTGCGAACCTCGGGCATCGAGGTCTTGAAGGTGGTGGGGTAGCCGAAATCGGTGAAGTCCAGCACCTTCTGCGCCCCGGCGTCGTGGTAGCGCATGGGATCATTACCGGCCCCGGTCCCGGTGATCTTGCCCGCGGCGACCCGACGATCCGAGGCGGTAAGACCGTTCACCAGGCAGGCGGCCGCCGTGGACTTCCCGGAGTTCATCGAGGTGCCCAGGACCGCGATCACCTCGGGCCGCGAGACGCGCAGGCGCTCCAGTGCGGCGGCGTCGTCGAAGTGCAATGGGGCTGAACGCGCCACGTTGACCACACCGTGCTCATCGGCCAGCAGACCCAGCGGCTCGATCAGCGTGGGCTCTTCCATATCGGCGTGGGATTCGGTGACCAGTCCGGCAATTCCACCGGCGGCGACCAGGTGGCAGGGCTGCAGCGAGTCCGGCACGTGTGCCAGGAACTGGTCGGCGGCGTATCGGTGACCGTAGGCCAGCATGATGATCGAGTTCTCGAACAGGATGGCTTTACGTGACTCCGTGGTCTCCACGCGCTTGTGGTTACCGATCTCGACCACGCGGGCCACCACGACGTCGCCGGTCATCGGCCGCATCCCATTGCCGGAGAGCAGATGGAAGGCATCGGGGCGGGCCGCCAGATCAGCCGCGGCGAAGCGGGTGGTGTAGGAACCCTGGACCCGGGCCGGCACCGGCTGGCGGACGATCGACAGCTGGTTCAGCGGGGAAGCCGAGCGGAGCACTTCCTCGGCGCTCAGTGGGGCGGGGAGGGAAGCGATGGAGGAAGTCAGAGAAGCAGTCATGGCGGATCCTTTCGGGTCAGACCGAGGGGGTGCGGTGTCAAGAAGTAGAAGACCACGTCAAGATGACGAGCCCGTGAGATGTGCATGAGAATCCGATGAGGGCAGGCCCCACGGGAAGAACGACAGGTACGCCACCCCTGAGGTGTTGTAGGAAAATTTGATGCCCATCATCCGGCGAATGCCCCAGTGCATTCCCCAGGCGCCGACGGCAAAAAGTTGCCCGAGGCGAGGGTGCGCCAGCGCCGCGGGGGCCCCGAGTTCCACGGCCAGGGATACCGCCGCAAGCACTCCAAACGGGGTACCCGAGGTCTCCACATGCCGCGCGGTTTCCGGGGGAGTGGAACCGAAGACTTCTTTGCGGAGCGCATCGGCGGCAATCTGATCACGCAGGGTATCTCCGGACGCCCACTTCCAACCGCGGGGGGAGCGGACCTTGGCCACGCCCGAAATGAGGTAGATCGCACAGGTCGCCACATTCATGGCCGGCGCCACCGCACCGTAGGTGCGTCCGCTGCGTTCGGGCAGTAGTTCGCCGTCGCGCAGCAGGGCATCCACCGAGAGCGAATCCGCCGAACGGGTCACGCCCAGCACGCTCTGATGCAGCAGCATCATGTTGTCGTGATGGAAGATCATGCCCCAGGAGTTGCGGTAGGTCAGGGTCCACCACTGCAGGGCGGCGTTGGCGGGGCCGGTGATGCGGTGGGCCACCCCGGCCGTCGCAAGCACATTAGTGACCAGCGACAGATCCAACACGGCATCGGCAACGCGCGGAGGCAACGGGCGTTTCAACACGGAGACGACACCGACCGGTTTGAAACGCTTCGGGTCCTGGCGGTGTAGGCTACGGAACATTTTCCGACGGCGCACCTGCTGGGTCACCGAGTAGGCGCCCACCCCGATTCGGAGCACGGCCGGCCGGGAAGCATCGGCGATGGGTCGCAACAGAGAAATCATGGTGTTCAGCATCAGCGGTCCTTCATCGAGGTATCGGAATCGGGGCGAGCGAGTATGCCGGGGGAGCACAGCGTGGCCGTGCCACCGGGGGCACAGCGTGCGTGGACGTTCTCGGCGAAGGGACGGCGGTCACCGGCGAAATAATCGGAGAAGATGAAGCGGCTGCGCACCACCAGAACCTCGGAAATCTCCTCCGGGTTGCCGTAGCGGTGCAGCGCATCCGCGTAGTTCTGGGCGACCGTGTCGGCATGGCCTTGACGTACCGCGCGAGCCACCTGCTTGCGTACCTGGTTCAGGCCACCGGTGCCGTAGAGCCGGTAGGAGAGGTTAATGCGCTCGCCGTCGGCCGTCTCACCCACCACATGGGGGACGACGATGCGCCCGGCTCGATCGGCCGAGAACATCGGATAGGTGGAGATCGGAAATGAATCGTGCTTGTTTTTGTCGCGCTGGACCTTCTTCTGCGGACCCACGTAGTGGCGCAGCGGCGATAGCAGTGCGGCGGCGAACGCGGCGGTGGCCAATAGTCCCGCCACATCCGAACGCTGTGGAGTGGTGGATGCAGCGGGGCCCGGTGGAGGCGTGAGGAACGGTGTCATGAGGCTCGGCTTCCGGTGGTGGGTGGACCGACGGCGTCCCAGCGCCGTCAGGCTAATGTGCACATCCTGACGCTGACGGATGAGAAACATGTGAACATCAGATGAGATGGTGGTGAGAAGAACCGGGGGAGCGGCGTTGATGTGAACTACGCGGGGCGCTGGGGCCGGTGATACTTTTGTAGGCGACAAGACCACCGTCCGAGATGTTAAAGAGGTAGTTCCGAATGGCAAATCCCGGTACTCATGCGGCCGCTGACGCATCAGCGCAGCACTCGTCGCAACGCGGACGCGTGCGTGTGACGGATCAGACGCGGTCCAGCTCCATGCTCGATCTGACCGCCACGGGCCTGCGACTGGTGCCGAAACAGCTTAAGGACGAGTCCGCGCTGGCCGTCAACCACGTCAAGTCCAAGGGCATGGGTCTCGGCGTCGGCATCGGCCTGGCCGTGCTGGGGCTGTTCCTGCTGGCTATCGTGCTGATCGCGCTGGTCGTGGCCCTCATCGGTGCGTTCGCCGACACCGGAAACCTCTGGTTCTGGTCGCTGATGGTCGCCGCTGGCGCTCTGGTGGTCAGCCTGATCTTCATCGGCATTGGAGCACTCATCCTCAAGGGCCAGATGCCGCTGGTGCCACAGGAGACTATCCGCGGATTCAAGCATGACCTGGGCTACCTCGCCGAGGGCAACGCCTTCGACCCGGTGGAATTCGACCGCCTCGAAGCCGAGAAGGCCGAGCGCAAGAAGCAGGAGAAGCTGCGCGAGAAGGAACTCACCAAGCAGGCCCGCAAGGAAGAGAAGGCCGCCCGTAAGCGCGGTGAGGCGCCCACCACGGTGGCCTCCATCAAGCCTTCTTCCGAGGAACTGCGCCACCGCGCTGAACTGCGCCGTCGTCACTTGGGTGATATCCGCTCGGGCCTTGAAGAGAAGACCGACGTCAAGGCCCAGTTTGCTGCCTTCACTGCGGCCGCTACCGGTCGTCGTCGAGAGGACGCCGGCACCTCTCCGGTCTCGCCCTACACCGGGGCGGTTCGCGCCGGTGAAAAGGTGGGCGACGCCAGCGACTACGTGAAGGACCGTTGGCAGCCGATCGCACTGCTCGGGGCGTCGTCCACCGCCCTGGCGGTATTCTTGAAGAAGCTCACAGACAAGAAGTGAGTCGCCGCCCGCTCGTCGACTCACACCACCCCTCGGGAGTGACGGGATGAAGCTGATTGGCGCCGGCACCAGAACCGATATCGACTACCGGGTATCGGACCGATGGCTCACCGCGCCGAACATCATCACCCTGGTGCGGTTCTGTCTGGTTCCGCTCTTCGTCTGGCAGACCTTCACCGGTCAGTACCTGGGAGCCTTCATTACCCTGGCGGTGTTGTTCAGCACCGACTGGGTGGACGGCTACGTCGCACGCAGGTTCAACCAGATTTCGACGGTCGGGAAATGGCTTGACCCGCTAGCCGACCGGATTTCGATTGTCGTCGTCGCCATCACCGTGGTGATCACCGGGGTGGCCCCCAGCTGGTTGGTTCTCACCCTGCTCATCCCGGATCTGCTGCTCTTCGTGCTCAACGCCGTACTTTTCCTCGGTTCTCCGGAGCTGGAAGTCACTGCGCTGGGGAAGATCCGCACCGCGATGCTCATGGCCGGAATCCCCTTCCTGCTCTTGGCCCAGGTAGCGGACATGGATTCCACGTTCTGGCATGTGGTGGCTTATGTCTTCTTGATCCCGGGCTGCCTTGGGCACTGGGGTGCTGCGATCGACTACACGCTCCGCTCGTTGCGCAAGCACCGTGAGCTCCGCGCCGCCGGAATTAACCCGCGCGAACGACAGGCCTGGACCTTTAAACATCAGCAGGGCCGACCTGAAAACAGCATCGCCGCAGAAACCGGAGCATCATGATCATTTGGGCCGTGGTGGCCGCACTGCTTGGAGCGGTGTGCCTGGCGGTTGGCTCCGAACGACAATCATCGGGAGTTCGTCAATACGCCGGGGTGACGGTTCTACGCCCCTTGGATTACATCAAGTTGGTGCGACAGGGGCGCTGGCTGGTGGGTGGGTTGCTGTTGCTGCTGGGCATGGCGCTCAACGTTTATGCCTTGGCCACCGCGCCCCTGACGGTCGTGCAACCCATCGGCGCGGTCGCGGTGGTGATCACCACCGTGCTGCACGCTCGAATTGCTGCCCTGAAGTTGAACCGGTCCACCATCATCGCCATCGCCTGCTGTGTGGGTGGCTCCGCAGGGTTCGTCGCTCTCGCGATTGCGGCGACACGGGAGAATCACCGCCCCCTCTTGGACCAGGAGAACCTGACGAATTGGATCGCCATCGCAGTCATCTTCGTGTTCGCGATCACGGCGGCAATTCTTCGGTCCCACCCCTCGGCTTTCCTCTACATCATGGGCGCAGGTGTGCTGTTCGCCTTCGTCGCCGTCTCCACCCGATTGGCCATTTTGCACGTGCTCGATCGGGACGCCGGTGGATTCATGGGCATCCCGTGGCTACAGCTGGCGGTGCTGATTACTGCCGCACTACTGGGTAGCTACTTCGTGCAGCGGGCGCATCAGCATGGTCCACCCGATCTGGTGGTAGCGGGTCTCACCGTGGTGGACCCGCTGGTCGCCGTCGTTATCGGAATCTTCGTGCTCGGCGAGTTACAAGATGGGGTATCTCTCTTCGTGTTGGCTGGAATGGTCGTGGCTGCTGCCGTAGCATCGGGGGGAGTTCTGGTGTTGGCCAGGGACCACCCCGATGTGATCAAGCGCAAGGTCGAGTGGGACCAAGCGGCTCAACCCGAATCCCCGAAACAAACCGCGCCCTAGCTCGAGAAGGAGCAGCTCGACGTGACCGACGCTGACCGCGCACCCTTGAAGGTACTGATCGCGGCGGACACTTATCCTCCGCATGTCAACGGCGCGGCAACGTTCTGTCATCGGCTGGCCACCGCGTTGCACGCGCGCGGACATGAAGTCCACGTGGTCGCCCCCCGCAATGAATCCGGTCCGAACACGGTCGAGCACACCGATGTGGCCACGGTGCACCGGGTGCGGTCCGTACCTGCCCCCACACACGAGTATTACCGCCTGGTGAGTAAACGCGGCGCAGCCCGTGCCATCGGGCGGATTCTGGACGAAATTCAACTCGATGTGGTGCACGTGCAGTGCCACTACATGATCGGCGAAGCTGCTATCAAACAAGCCACGAAGCGTCGTATTCGCGTCATTTCGACCAACCACTTCATGCCGGAAAACCTTGAGCCGTTCTTGCCGTTCCCGCAGTGGTTCCTCAATATCGTCTCCCGCAATTCTTGGCGCGACATGGGACGGCTCATGGGCCAGACCGCCGTGGTGACCACTCCCACCGAACTGGCCGCACGTACCATGATGGAAAACGCGGGGCTAGAGGATGTCCTGGCGGTGTCCAACGGCATTGATTCAGCAAAATACGAACTGAAACCAGAGGAGAAGCTGATCAAGCATCAGCAGCCCACCGTATTGTTCGTCGGCCGCTTGGCGGTCGAGAAAAACATCGACGTCTTGTTGCGCGCTCTTCCGCTCACTGATCCTGATCTGCAGGTTCGTGCCGAAATCGTCGGCGACGGCGAACAGCGGGACGCCTTGCGCTCCCTTGCCGAGGAACTGGGTATCACCGACCGAGTCGCTTTCCGCGGCCACGTGACGGAAGCTGAGCTGCGTGAGGCGTACCTGTGCGCCGACGTGTTCTGTCAGCCCGGTACCGCCGAGTTGCAGTCGTTGGTGAGCTTGGAAGCAATGAGCGCCTCGAAGCCGGTGGTTCTTGCCGACGCGTTGGCCCTGCCACACCTGGTCGACAACGGCGAAAACGGGTACCTGTTCACACCCGGCGACTCCGCAGATCTGGCACAGAAGCTGGAAGCGGTGCTCGGCGCCGACCCGGCTGTCCGTCAGTCCATGGGGGAGAAATCCCACGAAAAAGTACAGCAGCACGCAGAATCGAAAACCATCGACATCTTCGAGCGCATTTACCGTGGAGCTTCCGCCAATGAAATCCGCGCGTTGAACTGACAGTATGATGGACGGGTTGCCGTTTCGACGGCAGCGCAGGGGGCGTTAGCTCAGTTGGTCAGAGCAGAGGACTCATAATCCTTGGGTCGCGGGTTCAAGTCCCGCACGCCCTACCGCATGAATACAGGGGAGTCGCCTCATCAGAGGTGGCTCCCTTGGTGGTTTACCTGGAACGAAACCTGGAACAGGGTGAGACAGATAGAGTTCTCGATGGAACCACCCGTGCTGGAGGAGAGGAGCCCGGTCCGTGATTCAGGGTCGATCGTTGCGACTATTCATGGATGCCCGATACACGCGAACGGACTTCCATGATGGAATTTCCCGGTACGGTGCCTCCCTCATCGAAGCCACTGCGAGGCGGGCCGATGTCACGATGATCATCCACGACGAGGCACAGTTGCCGATGCTTCCGGCGGGCGTGCCCTGGGTCAAAGTCTCTGCCCCGACCTCGGCCCGTGAGCCCATGGTCGCTCAGCAGTTAAACGCTTTTTCCCCCGATGTGGTTTTCTCCCCGATGCAGACCATGGGATCGGCCGGTCGACGCTTCGGCCTCATTCTGACTCTGCACGACCTGATCTACTACCAGCACCGCACCCCACCTCGAGACTTGCCCCTGCCGGTGCGTGGACTCTGGCGGCTCTACCACTTGGCGTACTGGCCACAGCGGCTGCTATTGGACCGGGCCGACGACGTTGTTACCGTCTCCCGCACGACCCAGCGACTGATGCGACATCACCGTCTCACCCGTAGGCCGATCACCGTGGTCTCCAACGCGCCCCAGCCCACCGCCGAGCCACGCGAGCCCGACCGAACACCTGAGAAGTCACTGGTCTACATGGGCTCCTTCATGGATTACAAAAACGTGGAGTCTCTGATCGCAGCCATGCCGCACCTGTCCGGCTACCGGCTTCATCTCCTCTCCAGGATCACAGCGAATCGTGAATCTGAGCTCTTGGAACTGGCGGATGAGCTGGGTGTTGCCTCGGATGCGCTGGTGTTCCACCGCGGTACCAGCGAAGAAGAGTACCGGGGCTTACTCCGTTCCTGCACTGCACTGGTCACGATGTCGCGTGCCGAAGGGTTCGGGCTGCCGTTGGCCGAAGCGATGGCCGAAGGGACCCCGGTGATCGTCTCCGATCTCGAAATTTTCCGGGAGATCGGTGGCGAAGCCGGAGCAGCTCAATTCATCGAACTGGAAGAGCAACGTCAAGCCGGAGAAAAACTGGCCGCGGCGGTGCGACGCTGGGAAGATCCCACGGCCTTTGCCGATGCATCTCGGGCCGCTGTCGAACAGGCCTCCCTGTTTACGTGGGAGCGATCTGCCGAAGAACTACTGCGAGTCGCCGAATCTGTGGCGGCTCGTCGGTCACTCCGTCCACGCCGCCAGTCCAACTGACGAGCACTTCACTTCGACGAGCCAGCTACTACCGGAACGGGGACCCCTGCAGCGGCCACAACACCGACGGTCCCGACCAGCCCAATAGCAGTCCAGGGTCGATGTAGCGATCACGCACGGTCGACCCGATTGTCCAACCGTCTGGGATGCGCACGCCCCAGTGCACGCACGACATCTCGCAGTGCTGTTCGCCGCTCAGCGAGCCGAGGACCTGTCCCCGCCGGACGACATCCCCGAAGCTTAACTCCGTAGCCACTGGTTCAAACGAGGACAACATCCCGTTGTCGTGCTCGATGGTCAACACCGGGCGATCGACCACCGTGCCCACAAAACGGACCGTACCACCGTCGGGTGCCACCACCTCCGAAGACGCGGACAGGTCGATTCCGCGATGGCCAGCACCCCAGGGAGTCGATGGCCCGTGGAACTCGCGCACGACCGATGACGCGTTCGCCCCTTCTACGGGCGGCGTCCAGTTTGCGCCAGCGGTGCTTGTTGCCGGCACTGCATGACGCACAGAAGTGATCGCATGGCCGTGAGCGCCGAAGGCAATCAGCGTGCCACAAGCCAGTACGAGGGCAGTAACGGCGATCACCCATGTACCGTGAAATGTGGTGCGTGGTGATTCTAATGGGGGAGCAGTCATAGTGACATCGTGATTCCCGATCCACGTCAGTGCCGCGGAGCAATCCGGCACATGTGGAAATGGGACGACTGGGACGGTCGTCGCAACGGTTGTGGAGGAGTCAGAGCCGTTCAAGGCGGAGGTCAAGATGGGGTATGCTGGTGCGAGCAGCTCTGTGTCCAATCGTCGTGCCTCGGCGCGAAGAAACCACGGAGCTGACTACGCGCACAGCAAGTGAAGGGCAAACGCTCTTCGACGTGCGGCCATCGGTCCGCCGCGGACGTTTTCCGCGTCGGTCATCGGCCGCAGAGTGGCAACCGCCATTGCTCTGCCAGGGGCAACCGTCACCAGAAGGTCTGCCAAACAACCGAGAAACTACGATAAGCAGTGTGCCACGCCCTGTGCACCGCGGTCTGCGGTGCCCGGCGTCTCGCCTGCACAGAAGGAGCGACATGCCAGTCGTGACAATGCGCCAGATGCTGGATTCCGGCGTCCATTTCGGCCACCAGACCCGTCGTTGGAACCCGAAGATGAAGCGCTTCATCTTCACCGAGCGCAACGGCATCTACATCATCGACCTGCAGCAGTCCCTGTCTTACGTGGACCGCGCCTACGAGTTCATCAAGGAGACCGTCGCTCACGGCGGTTCGATCCTGTTCGTCGGCACTAAGAAGCAGGCTCAGGAAGCCATCGCAGAGCAGGCTACTCGCGTGGGCATGCCCTACGTGAACCACCGCTGGCTCGGCGGTATGCTGACCAACTTCCAGACCGTTTCCAAGCGCGTGAACCGCATGAAGGAACTGGAAGCTATTGACTTCGAGGACGTCGCAGGTTCGCAGTACACCAAGAAGGAACTGCTGCTGCTGCACCGCGAACTGGAGAAGCTGCAGGCTAACCTCGGCGGTATCCGCAACATGACCCGCACGCCTTCGGCCGTGTGGATCGTGGACACCAAGAAGGAGCACCTGGCCGTCGACGAGGCGGAGAAGCTGGGTATCCCGATCGTCGCCATCCTCGACACCAACTGCGACCCGGACGAAGTCACCTACCCGATCCCGGGTAACGACGACGCTATTCGCTCCGTGTCCCTGCTGACCCGCGTGATCGCCGACGCTGTGGCCGATGGCCTCATCGCCCGCAATCAGGGCAAGTCCGGCGGACAGGGCACCACCGAAGAGCCCATGGCTGAGTGGGAGCGCGAGCTCCTCGAGCAGCACAACGAAGCTCAGGCACAGCAGTCCGCTGCTGAAGGCGAGACCGCAGAGGCTGCAGAGCAGTCCGAGCCGGCCGCCGAAGCCGAGAAGTCCGAGTAAGACCTCTACGATCACTGACCAACATCACTGCGGAGACCCCGCGTAACTGAAGGATGTGTTAACAGCAATGGCGAACTACACCGCTGCTGACATTAAGGCACTGCGTGAGCGCACCGGTGCCGGCATGATGGACGTCAAGAAGGCTCTGGACGAGGCCAACGGTGATGCCGAGAAGGCCATCGAGATCATTCGCGTGAAGGGCCTCAAGGGCGCCACCAAGCGCGAAGGTCGTTCGGCCGCTGAAGGCCTCATCGCCGCGACCGTCGCCGATGGCGCCGGCGTGATGATCGAGATCAACTGCGAGACCGACTTCGTGGCCAAGGCCGACAAGTTCATCAACCTGGGCAACACCGTGCTCGAGGTCGCCGCCGCCTCCAAGGCTGCCGATGTCGACGCCCTGCTGGCTGCCGAGTACAACGGCCGCACCCTGGGTGACCACGTCACCGAAGAAGGCGCCCTGATGGGCGAGAAGGTCGTCGTGCGCCGCGTGGCTCGTGTGGAAGGCCCCTTCGTGGATGCCTACCTGCACAAGACCTCCAAGGACCTGCCGGCTCAGGTGGGCGTGCTCATGGCTGTGGATTCGGACTCGGCTGAAGCGCAGACCGCGGCTCACGACGTCGCCGTTCACATTGCTGCCATGGCCCCGACCTACCTGTCCCGCGACGAGGTTGCCGAGGACGTTGTGGCCAACGAACGCCGCATCGCCGAGGAGACCGCGCGCGCCGAGGGCAAGCCGGAGCAGGCCATGCAGAAGATCATCGAAGGACGCCTGACCGGCTTCTTCAAGGAGATCGTGCTGGAGGACCAGGGCTTCGCAAAGGACCCGAAGGTCTCCGTGGGCAAGGTCCTCGAGCAGGCCGGAACCAAGGGCGTGAAGTTCGCTCGCTTCCGCGTCGGTAGCTGATCCCAGTAGACTGCACCACAACGTCCGTCGTCGTCCATCGACGATGAACACCTGAAGGAGGGGGTGATCACCACATGGTGGTCACCCCCTTTTTCTCTGCCGAACCACGAATTCGGCGCCACACCCGTCCGCTTCTGCGCACCACCTCGCGCGCGTTCGATGTCTAGGAGACGCCCATGCCGGATCAGCATGCACCGGAAACATCCTCCACCCCGACCATCAATACTCCCGGCGGCCTTCAAGATGGCCCGGACGCCCAACAACGCTACAACTCCACCGCCCCGTCGGGACGCCGTCGGGTACTGCTGAAGCTCTCCGGTGAGGTCTTCGGCGGTGGCAAAGTCGGAATTGACCCAGCAACCGTGCGTTTCGTTGCCGAACAAATTGCCGCCGTGAAAAACACCATCGAGGTGGCGGTCGTCGTCGGTGGTGGCAACTTCTTCCGCGGCGCCGAACTGTCTGAGAACGGCATGGACCGTCGTCGCGCCGACTACATGGGCATGCTCGGCACAGTCATGAACTGCCTGGCCCTCCAGGACTTTTTGCTACAGGCCGGCGTCGACACCCGTGTGCAGTCGGCCATCTCGATGGAGCAGGTTGCCGAGCCTTACATTCCGCTGCGTGCGATTCGCCACATGCAGAAGAATCGCGTGGTCATTTTCGGTGCCGGCACGGGTCTGCCGTACTTCTCTACCGATACGGTGGCCGCGCAGCGCGCCCTAGAAATCGGTGCCGACGAGGTGCTAATGGCCAAGTCCGGGGTGGACGGCGTCTACACCGCAGACCCGAAGAAGGACCCCACGGCCGAGAAATACGACCGGCTCACCTACGACGATGCGCTGCTGAAGAACATCCGCGTCATGGATCTGACCGCCATGACCATGTGCAAGGACAACGACCTGCCGATGATGGTGTTCGGCATGGAAGGCGACGGCAACGTCACTCGAGCGCTGCGCGGTGAGCGCATCGGTACCACCGTCACTGTCTGACGCGGCGGCGAGCGCTGGCCCGCAATGCCCGCGCCGTAGCCTAGGATTGACAACAGACCCATCAACGTCGAAGGAGACATCGTGACCGCAGAGAATCTGGTCGAAGCCGAACAGCAGATGGAACGCACCCTGGAAGCCACGCGAGAAGATTTCGCCGGGGTCCGCACGGGCCGCGCCAACCCGGGGCTGTTCTCCAAGGTCATGGTCGATTACTACGGCACCTACACTCCGTTGCAGCAGCTGGCGTCCTTCACCACTCAGGATGCCCGCACGCTGATGATCGCCCCCTATGACGTCTCGGCGCTGCGCAACATCGAGAAGGCCCTGTCCGACTCCGAGGTCGGCGCTAACCCCTCCAACGACGGGAAAGTCATCCGCGTGGTGATGCCTGAGCTGACCGAGGAGCGCCGCAAGGAATACGTGAAGCTGGTGAAGACCAAAGCCGAGGATCACAAGGTCTCGGTGCGCAACACCCGCCGCAAGACCAAGGAAACCCTCGACAAGCTCGTTAAGGACGGAGAGATTGGCGAGGACGAAGGCGCACGCGCGGAAAAGGAGCTTGACGCTCTGACCCGCCGCTTCACCGACTCTATCGACGAGATGGCAAAGAACAAGGAACAGGAACTGATGGAGGTCTGATCTGTTCGCTTGCGAATAGATCTCTGACCTGGCCATTTGATATGTCAGACCCAGCAGACACCGCGACGTCGTCTCCTCGTGAGGAGACGACGTCGTCGTCACACCCCGAGACCGCATCTGGGCCGGTGATTACCGAGCTTGAAGGGTTCCCGGATCCCGTGCGTGATCCGGACACGGGAATGATCATCCCGCAGTCCCGTAAAGAACGCCGGGCGCTCGAGGCTGCCCAGGCGGCTGCCGCAGCGTCCTCGACCGTAGGGGAACCACCAGTACCACCAGAACAGCTACCGGCCGCAGTGGCGGCCGCGCCGCTGGTGAGCCGGATTCCGGGCACGGGCAGCGGGGCCGCCATTGATCCGCGCGGCGGACGCGCCGCTATCGGCATTGACCTCACGGACGAAGGCGCCCAGGCGGCACTGGACTCACCACTGGAGCTTCCGGCCGCGGAAGAACCGAAGAAATCCCGCGCGGGACGGAACCTTCCCGCCGCGATCATCACCGGCGTGATCCTGCTGGGCACTGCCATTGTAGGTTTGCTTTACGTACACCTGGTGCTCGTGGTGCTGATTGTGGTGTTGCTGCTCATGGGGACCTGGGAGATCGCACGGGCGCTACGGCCCCGCGGTATCGATGTTCCGCTGGCCCCCCTGTGGGTAGCCTCGGCGGCCATGCCGCTAACAGCGTACTTTGGTGGCATCGACGCGATGATGTTCGCCCTTTTCGGCACCATGTTGCTGGCGCTGTACTGGTGTGTCGTCGAGAGCTCCACCACCCCCGTGGGTACGGTACTTTCCGCCATGCTGATCCTGCTGTGGGTGCCGTTCCTGCTGTCCTTCGGTGTGGTGCTGTTGCACGAACCCCAGGGCAGCCTGATGGTGGCCTCCCTGCTGCTGATCGTCGTCGCCAATGACACTGGTGGTTACGTGGTCGGAGTGTTGTTTGGCAAGCACCCCATGGCGCCGAAAGTGAGCCCGAAGAAGTCCTGGGAAGGGTTGATGGGATCGCTGGTGGCAGCCATGGGCGTGGGCGCCGGTTGCTTCCACTGGGCCCTGCACGAGCCCTGGTGGATCGGCGCGTTGCTGGGCTTCGCCATTGTTTTTGCCGCGACGGCCGGCGATTTCTCGGAGTCCATGGTCAAACGTGAACTGGACATTAAGGACATGGGCAACTCGCTACCGGGACACGGAGGCGCGATGGACCGCCTCGACTCGCTGGTGTTCGCCGCCCCTGTCGCTTACACCGTCTTCGTGGTGCTGATGCCATGAGCGCACGCACCACCGCCCTCGCACCACAGAACGGCATCAAGGGAGCTGATCGATCATGAACGCGAAAGCCCGAAGCGCTGCCAAGCGCGGGTCCAAGCGCGCACCACTGTCCGCGAACCCCGGTGAGGCCAACCCGTTCTCGACGACCTCGCGCAAGAACTACGGCTACGATCCCAAGCAGGTTGACGAGTTCATTCGCCGTGCCCGCCACGCTTACCACGGTGACGGAACCATGACGGCCGCCGAGGTGCGCTCCACCTCGTTTGACGCCGTCAAAGGCGGGTACACCGCTCACCAGGTGGACCAGGTGCTGGACCGGCTGGAGGACGCCTTCCTGCGCACCGAGCGCGATGAGCTCATCCAAAAGCAGGGCATGGAGACCTGGAATACGTACCTGGACGAGCTGATCCGGCGGCTGATGTTGCGCCTGGATCGTCCCGACGGCGAACGCTTCCGCCGCCCCAGTAACGAAGAGTCCACCAGCTATCACCAGCAGGATGTCGACACCCTGTGCCGGAAACTGCGGGGGCACCTCACCGACGAATCTTCAGTGTCGGTGACGGATCTGCGGGTGGTCTCGTTCCGCTCGGTGCAGGGTAGCGAGGGATATGAAGAGGGTCAGGTCGACGCGTTCATTGACGACGCCGTGGAACTTCTCACCGTTCTCGATTGAGCACCGGGAAAAGTACGGACGCCAGGGCGACCGGAACGATTAGGCGCTCAGCTCCAGAACGAGCTCGGTCACGACCTCGGCGCGAGCATTCGAAAAAGTCTTGACTTCGTCGACGACGGCGAATCCGCGGCGGGTGAGGACCTTCTGCGAACCGATATTGTCAACCGGCACATGGGCGCGGACCGGGCGCGGCTCGAAACCGGCCAGGAACTCATCGACCGCAGCCGTGGTGATGCCCTGACCCCAAAACTGTCGAGCGGTCCAGAACGACAACTCGGGCACATCATTGAGTCCTGCGCACACCAACGCTCCGGCCACGTGTCCGTCGTGCTCAATGGTGTACACGAGCGAATTCTCGTCACGCAACAGCGCTGACCAGTGGAAATCGAAGACGCCTCGATCTCGGGGATTGCGCGGCGCGAAGGCGGCCATCACATTCGCCTGCTCGTCCTGCTGCTGCAGGAAAAACTCGTCGACATCCGTAGAACGGACCTCACGCAGGATCATGATTGTCGTGACCTCCTCGTCACCGTCGGTCGATGTTCTCACTACTCTACGTGGTTCCGGTCGATTCAGCCGACACACAGCGCATACCTGCATAATGGTGCGGTGACTTTCTCTGCCGTGGCCTTTGTGATCGGTGTGCTCGTCGTCGCCGTTGGCATCATCCTCTCGATCGCCCTTCACGAAATCGGGCACCTCGTTCCCGCCAAACTTTTTGGGGTGCGGGTCACCCAATACATGGTCGGTTTCGGCAAGACCCTGTTCTCGTTCAAACGTGGAGACACCGAGTACGGGATTAAAGCAATACCGCTGGGTGGCTACGTGGCCATGATCGGCATGTACCCGCCGGCCCACCCCGACCAGGGGGAGCAACCGCGTAACGCCTCCACCGGGTTGCTGCAGCAAATGTCCCAGGACGCCCGTGAAGTCGCGGCCGCCGAGCTGCGCGAGGGTGACGAGCACCGGATGTTCATCTCCCTGCCCGTGTGGAAACGCATCATCATCATGCTGGGCGGGCCGTTCATGAACCTGGTGATCGGCACCGTGCTCACCGCTATCCTGGTGACCAGCGTGGGCGTATCCACCCCCACCACCACGGTCTCGGAAGTGTTCCGCTGTGCGATGAGCGCCCAAGAACAGACAGAGCGTGCCGAAGCCGGTGCTGAGGAATGCACCGACGAGGATCCTCCTTCACCGGCGTACGCGGCGGGGTTGAAGCCGGGAGACGAGATTACCTCGTTCAACGGGGAACCGGTCGTCGACTGGGAGTCGCTCACGGCCGGCATCCAGGAGCGCGCGGATCAGGTTACCGAGATCACCTACCTGCGGGACGGGACCGAGCACACCACCACGATCACCCCGCAACTCACGGCACGCCCGCAACTCGATTCGTTGGGACGTGTCCAATACGACGATGACGACAACATCATCACCCACCACGTCGGCTTCATCGGCATGGGATCTCTCGTGGAGAACCAGACGCAACCGGTCACCGAGACGTTTCCCGTGCTGGGTCAGCAGCTGGAAGCCACTGCGCGCGTGGTGGTGGCCCTGCCCGTGCGGCTGTGGGACACCGTCGTCGTGATTGCCACCGACGGCGAACGAGACCCCAACGGTCCCATGTCCGTGGTGGGGGTCGGCCGGATCGCCGGTGAGGCGGCCGCACAAGAAACGGTTTCGGTAGCCGACCGGGCGGCGATGCTCTTGTCGCTGATCGCCTCCGTGAACATTGCACTGATGGTGTTCAACCTCATCCCGTTGTTGCCCCTTGATGGCGGGCATGTGGCGGGGGCGCTGTGGGAGAAAATCCGCCGGACGTGGGCCAAACTGCGCGGTCAGAAGGACCCCGGTCCGTTCGATATTGCGCGACTGCTGCCGCTGACCTACATTGTGGCTGCTGGGCTGATGGTGATGGGCGCCATACTGATCGTGGCGGACATCGTCAAACCTGTTCAGCTGTTCTAGCTCGTCGTTAGAGTGGCCCCTATGCCTGACCCCTTCGATGCTACTTCACGCCCCGTCTCGTTCCCGACCCGTCGTGCCGTTCTGACCGGCCTGACAGGGGTGGGCGCGACATGGGTGCTGGCGGCATGCGGATCGGGAGGTTCCAACGCCTCGGGAAGTCCGTCCGCTTCGGGCAGCGCGTCCGCTTCGGTGAGCGCCGCGGCGTCGCCGTCACCCACCTCCACACCGAAACCCGAGCTGCCCGGTGGCGGCACCCGGCTGTTCCCGGGACGGCGATTCGTGGCCCTTTATGGTTCACCGGGAATCCCTTCCTTGGGGTTGCTGGGCGAGCAGGACCTGGAAGAATCCATCACCCGCGCCCAGGAACTGGCGGCATCCTACGAGGGAACCAGCCGCGAGCCGGTGATGCCCGCCTTCGAGATCATCTCCACGGTCGCCACCGCATCCGAAGGACCTACCGGTGAATACACTTCCGCGGTGGACATGGACGTGTTGCGTGAGTGGGTCGAAGCCGCGGCCGAGAGCGACATCTACGTCATCCTCGACCTCCAGCCCGGACTCTCGGATTTCCTCACCCAGGCGAAACACTTCGAGGACTTGTTGCTGGAACCCCACGTGGGCCTGGCGCTGGATCCCGAATGGCGACTGCAACCTGGCCAACGGCATATGGCTCAAATCGGACAGGTGCAGGCCGATGAGGTCAATGCGACGACCGAATGGCTGGCCACACTGGTGGCCGAAAACAATCTGCCCGAGAAACTGGTGATCCTGCATCAGTTCCAGCTGCGGATGATTGTCGACCGCGAAAAAGTGGCGGAGCGCCCGGGACTGGCGTTGCTGGTCCACGCGGATGGTCACGGCACTCCCGGTCAGAAAATGGACACCTATCGCACCCTAACGAAGGACCTGGCCCCGCATGTGCGAATTGGGTGGAAGAACTTTATTGACGAGGACAACCCCACCTTTACGCCGTCAGAGACGATGGACATTGTCCCCAAACCCTGGTTTGTGTCGTATCAGTGAGCCAGACTGCTGCTGAAGGAGGACGCCGATGAGTGTGATGCCGCACGGGGTGCACTGGACCGCCGAAGTCGACGCTGCGATCCGGTTGCGCACCCAAGACACGGTGCGTCTGCTCACGGACGCCGACACCGAAGCGCTCGGGCGGCTGTGCGCCAGCGATCCTGTTGCTCATTGTTACGTCCAGGCCATTCTCGATACCGGACGACTGGCCGGACCGTTGCGCGCCCTGCATCGCGGAGTGTTCCTGGGGATTGACGATCTTGACCGTCCCGGTGAACTGCTCAGCGCCTGCTGGGTGGGCTCCAACGTGGTCCCCGTCGGTTCCGACTGGTTAGCCGGCGAATTGATCGGACTCGCCGTGCGCGTGCTCGGCCGCCGATTGGGCTCAATTTTCGGTCCCCGGGAATCCGTGATGAGCATCTGGTCCGCCCTGCAAGAAGGTCCGCAACAGGCTCGGGACGTCCGCGAACACCAGCCGCTGATGATGCTGGACACCCAGCCGACCGGTCCGCTCAACCCGCGGGTTCGACCGGCGCGATTGGACGAGTTCTCCCGCGTGCTTCCGGCTTCCGTGGCCATGTTCACCGAAGAGCTCGGATACTCGCCCCTCGACGACGGACCCGTGATGTACCGCAGCCGGGTGGAGTCACTGATCTCCCGTGGGCACTGCCTCGTCGACATTGACGAAACCCCCGGTGAAACGGCGGGACGAGTGCGGTTCAAAGCCGACATCGGTGTCTTCACTCGCGCCTGCATCCAACTGCAAGGGGTTTGGCTGGCTCCCTGGGCCCGCGGCCAGGGCCAAGCAGCCGCCGCGGTGGCCGCCACCGCCGCCCACGCGCTCACCATGTCGCCGCGGGTGAGCCTCTACGTCAACGACTACAACAAGCCGGCCATCCGCACTTATCAACGGGTCGGATTCGAAACGGTCGGCGATTTCGCCACCGTGCTGTTCTGAGCCGGCGGGTGATCCTGGCGGTACACTGGCAACGGTGTCGGGAGCGAGTGGCGCGCCCGACAGGTCATCGCGTCGAAGGAATACCCATGCGAGCACGCCTCAGCGCACTCCCGTTGCGCGGCGCCGTCGTCGCCGTTGCCCTCTTGCTCTCGACCGGTTGTGGTGCCCCGGAAGAAGAACCCGAGCCGAGCCCGTCCGAGGCGCCGTCGCGGGAAGGGCCCAGTCACGCCGCCTCCACCGCTCCCGATTTCACGGCCGATTCCGTGTCCGTGGAATTCGAGGAGGCGCTGCTGGCCGAACTGGGGGAGCAGTCCACCACCTTGGCCGGCGAGTCCGCACTGGCAGCGCCCCAGGACTCCGACGACATGATCGAAAGCTCCGGCGTGAGTCCCGAAGACTGCGCCCCGGCCGCGGGGCTGGTCGTCACCACCGAAACCTCCCTGGTCATGGATGAAGAGCTGACGGAGGCGCCGGAGGACTCCGCCACCGATGGTGCAACCGAGGCCGTGACCGATGCCCCGTCCGGAACCGCCGCGACCCCGTCGTTGGACCTGGACCCCACTCTCGCGGTGTACGTGCCCGCCGGCACCGACCTCTACGTTGACACCGGGGACGCTGACACCGACACCGACGCCGCCGTGGAGCTCATCGAGCGACTGCGCGAACGTCTGGAGTCGTGACCCGCCGATGAAGGAGACCCATGACCGCTCATGACGCCTCACACATGGTGCGATTGGCCGGCACCCTGATGCTCGGCGCGCTGCTGTTGACCGGCTGCCGCGAGGGTGCCCCCGGCACCGAGGAGACTCCCGAGCCCACCGCGTCCACCACCGCGACCAGTGCGGAAGAAACCCCGTCGGCGACCGACCCGGAGGACCTTACCGAAGAGCATCTCGCGCAGGCGCTCTTGGACCTTCTGGGCGAGGACACCGAGATCCTCACCGGTGATGCCGTGTTGGCCCAGCAAGTGTTGCGCCAGCAGTGGAGCGATGTGGAGTCAGCAGAGCCCGCCGAGTGCTTGGCCACCCTGGTCGGCTCCGGATCACACGAAGACGGCGCCGACACGGCCGAACCGAGCGAGGAAGAAACCCCCGGCCCCCTTGAAGAGGCCGGAGCCACGCTCGCCGCGGCTGGCACTACTGTGGATGCCTCCCAGCCCGGTAGCTATATCATCGAGCAGCTCACCGTGATGACCTTCGACTCCCCGGAGGCAGCATCCGAGTATGTGCTGAACCAGCGTGACGTCGCGATCCGCTGCGACACCGTGGACGTCACCCTCGGCAATGGCACCCAGTTGCGCGCCGACACCGAAGTCACCGAGCTCAGTCACCACACCGATGAAGCCCTCGAACTGCTCAACTCGATCGTCCCTGCCGAATCCGAGGATGACGAGGAAGAACAGGGCAGCGCCCAATTACCGTCCATGGACATCTCCACCGTGCTGGTCCGCGACGGTGACCAGGTGTACAGCTACCTCAGCTCCGAACCATCCGACGTCGGGGTCGGGCTCACGTTCATCGATCAGCTCAGCGAGTCCCTCCGCCTCGAGGAGAGCTGAACCGCGCTCAGACGGTAAGCTGGAGCAGGCTGTCCGAAGCGCCGTCTTGCGCCGGGCATCCCACCCTGTCGCCCCAGTTCGAACGGAGCCGAAATGCCGCTGCGCATGTCCACCCTCTTCCTGCGCACCCTGCGTGATGATCCCGCAGAGGCCGAGGTCGCCAGCCACAAGTTGCTGGTCCGAGCCGGGTACATCCGGCGCGCCGCCCCGGGAATCTACACCTGGCTGCCGCTGGGGCTGCGGGTGAAGAACAAGGTCGAGCAGATCGTGCGCGAGGAAATGAACGCCATCGGCGGCCAGGAAGTGCTCTTCCCGGCCCTGTTGCCGCGCGAACCTTACGAGACCACCGGACGCTGGGACGACTACGGGGACAACCTCTTCCGTCTGCGAGACCGTAAGGACGCCGACTACCTACTGGCCCCCACCCACGAGGAAATGTTCACCCTGCTGGTGAAGGACCACTACTCCTCCTACAAGGACCTGCCGGCCTACCTGTACCAGATTCAGACCAAGTACCGTGACGAAGCTCGTCCGCGGGCGGGTCTGTTGCGCATGCGCGAATTCATCATGAAGGATTCCTACTCCTTCACCGTGGATGAGGCCGGTCTCGACGAGGCCTACGCCGCCCACCGCAGCGCCTATCTGAAGATCTTCGCCCGGCTAGGTCTCGAGGTCGTGCCCGTGCAGGCCACCGCGGGTGCCATGGGCGGCTCCCAGTCTGAAGAATTTCTGCACCCCTCGCCGGTGGGCGAGGACACCTTCGTTGAGTCCGCCGGCGGATTCCGCGCCAACGTTGAGGCCGTGACCACCGTGGTCCCCGAACCGCTGGACTACACCAACGCTCCGGCGGCCGAGGTCAAGGACACCCCGGATTCCACCACCATCGCCACTCTGGTGGACGTCTCCAACCAGTTGCTGCCCCGCGAGGACCGGGCATGGGAAGCTGCAGACACGCTCAAGTGCGTGGTGCTCACCGCGGTCGTCGACGGCGGAGAACGCCGCCAGTTCGTCGTCGGTGTGCCCGGAGATCGCGACGTCGACCTGAAGCGCCTCGAAGCCAGCGTGGCCGAGCTGCTCCAGGTCAACGGCGAACCGACACTGGAACCGGCCACTGAAGAGGACCTGCGCAAGCACCCGGGACTGGTCAAGGGGTACATCGGCCCCACCGATTTCAGCAGCGGCACCGCTCGAGCGTTCTTTGGCGAAGAATCCCAGACCCGGCTGCCGTTCTTCGTGGACCCGCGCATTGTGGCCGGTACCGCCTGGATCACTGGCGCCAACTCCGCCCAGCAGCACGTCTTCGGCCTGGTGGCCGAACGTGACTTCACCTGGGACGGCGTCGTTGAAGCCACCGAGGTGCGTGACGGCGACCCGGCCCCCGACGGTTCCGGACCGCTACAGACCCGCCGCGGCATGGAAATGGGTCACATCTTCCAGCTCGGCCGCAAATACGCCGAAGCATTGGACCTGAAGGTGTTGGACGAAAACGGCAAGCAGGTCGTCGTCACCATGGGCTCCTACGGCATCGGTGTCACCCGCGCGGTCGCTGCCCTGGCCGAGGCCCACCACGACGAGCACGGCCTGGCCTGGCCTGTCGCCGTGGCCCCGGCCGAAGTGCACATCGTGGCTACCGGTAAGGGCGACGAGATTTTGGCAGCAGCTGAAAAGCTCAGCTCTGAGCTCGAGTCACGCGGACTGGAAGTGCTCCTGGACGACCGCAAGAAGGTCTCCGCCGGCGTGAAGTTCTCCGACTCCGAACTCCTCGGCGTCCCGCTGACCGTGGTCGTGGGCCGCGGCCTCGCCGACGGTGAGGTGGAACTCAAGGTCCGTGCCACCGGTGAGCGCCGCAACGTCGCCGTCGCCGACGCCGCCGAGATCATCGACGATCAGCTGCGCTCCCTGCGCTGAGCTCCTCGAGCACCGTGGCCTGCCACAAACCGTTGCGGGCCACGGTCTCGACCTTCTCGGAATCCGCATCCACCCACACCCGGGTCCACTGATCGGTCAGCGCGGGCAACAGCCGCGTCAACTCAGAGGCCGGAGCCTCCGTAACCTGGAACGCGGTGCCCGCCTCATCCCAGCACTCGGTCGGCACCCACTGCTGCAGTGCCCGCCACATCGTATACGTGCCTTGGGCGGTTTGTTCCGCGAATTCGGCGTCGCCGGCAGCGGCAGCGCGCGCTTCGGCGGTCTCGCTCAACTGGCCCAGGGCGCGGGTCGATGCCATAGCGGTCTGCACCGCCGAGAGGGTGGAGGACTCACAGGACAGTGCTTCCGTGCCCGCCACCGCCTCGCTCAGTGTGGACACCGCCGGGGGAGTCTCGCCAGCCGCGGCCAGACGCCGGTACTCCGCCACCAAGGCCGCACCGCGCTGCTCGCGATTCTCTTGCACCCATCCGGTACCCGGCGCCAGGTTTCCGCCGGCATCCGAGACGATCGGAGTTTGCCCGGGGGAGTGCTCGCCCACCAGGGCCCGAACCACACCGGATGCGAGTCCCCACAACGCCACCAGAAATCCTGCGGCCAGTAGTAACCCCAGTCCCACCACCAGCCACCGAGACCACACGCGACGCGGCTGCGACCTCGTCGAGGCTGGACCCGCGCTGGGGTTCTCCGGTGAATTTGGCGTGCTGGTGCTCACGCCTGTGTATTGTGTCATGTTCTGGGCCTGTCCTGAGTACCCTGGTAGCCGAGAGTCATCCGTTTCCCACTCCAGAAGGAGCCGACATGTCTGCACAGCCTGCACCGAGGAGCCTGCCGGACTCCGCACGCCCCGAAGACGAGCGCACCGCATTGGAGCGGCTGGTGCTGGGCGCCCTGGACACCACCGGGCTGTGGCTCGAGGAGGTGCGGGTCACCGGTTCGGGACCGTCCCAGGTGCTGACCGTGATCGTCGACCTGCGCGAAGGAACCGAGGGCGTTGACATGGACACCCTGCAGACCGCCACCGAAGCGGTCTCCCACGCCCTGGATGCGATCGACGACCTGCCCGAGCTGGGCCGCGACGCCTACCAGCTGGAAGTCAGCTCCCCGGGAGTCACCCGCCCGCTGACCAGCCCGCACCACTGGGCTCGCAACGTCGGCCGCGTCGTGGAAGTGACCATTGGCGACGACGACGAGGCCGTCTGGGGGCGCATCATCGCCGCCGATGACGAGGGTATCGACTTCGCCGAAATCCGCCCCGGCGCCAAGAAAGGCATGCCCGCCAAGGAGTCCGCACCGAAACGCCACTCCTACGCGATACTGTCTAGCGCCGTCGTCCAGGTAGAGTTGACCCACGGCCGGTCGATCACCGGAGCCTGATGCTGTCCTGACAGCGAGGTTGGGGCTGGAAATTCGGCAACGAGATCGACAGCCCACGGCCCAGCACCCACAAGCGAATACAGGGAAAGAAACGGGAGGCACACGGTGGACATTGACATCAGCGCGCTGCGCATGCTGGAGAAAGAGCGGGAAATTCCGCTGGATCAGCTGCTGCCCACCATCGAGCAGGCCATCTATCTGGCCTATCAGAAGTCGCCCGGCGCCTTGAGCAAGGCCCGCGCCGAGGTCGATCGCAAAACCGGCAAGGTCACCATCTGGGCCGCCGAGATCGATGAAGACGGTACCGAGATCGGCGAATTCGACGACACCCCCTCCGGGTTTGGCCGCGTCGCCGCGTCCACTGCCCGTCAGGTCATCCTGCAGAAGCTGCGCGACGTCGAAGACAACCAGATTCTTGGTGAATTCCGCGACAAGCAGGACGAGTTGATCTCGGGGGTGATCCAGCAGGGCAAGAACCCGCACATGGTGATGGTCAACCTCGGCTCCGTCGAGGCCGTGCTGCCGCCCCAGGAGCAGGTGCCCGGCGAGGATTACACCCACGGCCGGCGGCTGCGCTCCTACGTGGTCTCGGTGCAGCGGGGCATGAAGGGCCCCTCCATCACCCTGTCCCGCTCCCACCCCTACCTGGTGCGCAAGCTCTTTGAACTTGAGGTGCCTGAAATTGCCGACGGTTCCGTCGAGGTGATGGCGCTGGCTCGCGAGGCCGGACACCGCACCAAGATCGCCGTGCGCGCCACCCAGCCCGGCGTCAACGCCAAGGGCGCTTGCATCGGTGAAATGGGCGCTCGTGTGCGTGCGGTGATGACGGAACTGAACGACGAGAAGATCGACATTGTCGATTACTCCGAGGATCCGGCGACCTTCATCGCCAACGCGCTGTCCCCGGCCAAGGTGGCTTCCGTGCCGCGCGCCGATGAAGCCACGCGCACGGCCCGGGTGATCGTGCCCGACTACCAGCTGTCCTTGGCCATCGGCAAAGAAGGCCAGAATGCACGCCTGGCGGCGAAGCTGACCGGCTGGCGCATCGATATCGTCGGTGAATCGCAGGCAGAATCCCGCTGAGTTAAGCCTTCACGTCACCCTGATCGCATGAGGAGTGTCACGTCCGACTCACATCGACGGGCAGAAAAGGCTAGACTAGTAGGCGGTCCATCACTGTGGCGACGTTCGATGCGCCCGACGATATCTGTGAAGCGGGTGTGGAATGCGCGATCGTAGTCCGGTGCGCACCTGCATCGGCTGTCGCCAGAGAGAGGACCAGTACCACCTGATTCGAGTGGTGCTCGTCGGTGATGCGGATACCCGATCCGTGACCCTCGACGAACACCGTCGCCTGCCGGGCCGAGGGGCCTGGTTGCATCGAGACCCTCGATGTTGGGATCTGGCTGAGTCGCGACGCGGTTTCGCACGCGCCTTCAAAGGGCCCGTAGACACCACGGACCTCCGCGAGCAGCTGAACCGAGCAGCCGAGCGTCTTGTGAGGCGAGACGAATCAGGACGACAACAGACAAACCATGAAAGCGGGTCAGAGATCTGATGGATACCCGGTGAGCACGCGATGAGTGCCCAACGATGAACATCACACCCATCAACGGTCTGACGCCGGAGGTGTGCGCGAGCTAATTCGTGCATGCGTCACGGTTCGGACCAGAACAGGAGAACCGTGGCGAAGCTACGCGTCCACGAAGTTGCTAAGCAGCTTGGTATCACCTCGAAGGAGGCGCTGTCGAAGCTCCAAGACATTGGAGAGTTCGTCTCCTCAGCCTCCTCGACCATCGAACCCCCGGTGGTTAAAAAACTGAAGGCGGCCTACGCCGACGCCCCCGCAAAGGGCGATGCAAAGAAGCCTGCCGCGGGCAAGCCCAGCGCTCCGAAGCCCGCTGGCAAGAAGCCGGCCGCACCCGCTGCCCAGAAGCCTTCCCCCGCAGCTCCCAAGCCCGGTGCCTCGTCGGCGCCCAGCAAGGATGCTGCCCCGGCCGAGAAGCCCGCTGCGGCTCCACAAGCCAAGCAGACTCCGGCCGCACCGACTCCGGCCTCGTCCGCACCCGAGAAGCCGGCTGCATCGAACGCTCCGAAGCCGGGAGCCGCTGCGCCCAAGCCGGGTCCGGCCGCACCTGCATCGAAGCCCAATGGCCGAGGTGGCGGCGGACGTCCGGGCAACAACCCGTTCACTCCGAAGCACAGCTCCGACGAGCGCTCCGGCGGTCCCCGTCCCTCGGGTGGCCGCGGTGGTGGACCGCGTCCGGGCAATAACCCGTTCGCACCGAAGCAGGGCATGAAGCCCAGCCGCAACGACGGCGATCGTCCCGCACCGCGCCCCGGCGGTAGCCGCGGCACGGCCGGGGCGCCTCGTCCTGGTGGCGCGGGGGGACAGGGCGGCGGTCCTCGTCCTAACCCGTCCATGATGCCCGGCCAGATCTCTCGGCCCGCACCCGCCGGTGGCGGACGTGGAGCCGGTGGTCGCGGTCGTGGTGGCGGCGCAGCCGGCGGCGGCCCCAGCACCGGTGGACCCGGTGGCGGCGCACCTCGCGGTGGTCGCGGCGGTCGCGGTGGCACCCAGGGCGCTTTCGGCCGCGGAGGCGGCTCGCGCAAGCAGCGCAAGTCGAAGCGCGCAAAGCGCCAGGAGCTGGAGCAGCAACAAGCACCAGTGGTAGGCGGCGTCAAGGTCCCCAAGGGCGACGGCGGCACCGTGGTGCGTCTGCGCCGTGGCTCCTCGCTGGCTGATCTGGCAGACAAGATCAAGGCGGATCCGGCGGCCCTGGTGACCGTGCTCTTCCACCTCGGTGAGATGGCCACAGCGAACCAGTCGCTCGACGAGGGCACCTTCCAGGTGCTCGGCGAGGAACTGGGCTACAAGATCGAGATCGTCTCGCCCGAGGATGAGGATCGCGAGATCCTGGACTCCTTCGACATCGACCTCGAAGCCGAAGCTGAAGGCGAGAGCGCCGATGATCTGGCGAAGCGCCCGGCTGTGGTGACCGTCATGGGTCACGTCGACCACGGTAAGACCCGACTGCTCGACGCTATCCGCTCCACCCACGTCATCGAGGGCGAAGCCGGCGGCATTACCCAGCACATCGGTGCCTACCAGGTCAGCCTGGAGCACGAGGGCAAGGAACGTCGCCTGACCTTCATTGACACCCCCGGTCACGAGGCGTTCACCGCCATGCGCGCCCGTGGTGCCAAGGTCACCGATATCGCTGTGCTCGTGGTTGCTGCCGACGACGGCGTCATGCCGCAGACGGTGGAAGCCCTGAACCACGCCAAGGCGGCCGGTGTGCCGATCGTCGTCGCGGTCAACAAGATCGATAAGCCGGAAGCGTCCCCGGACAAGATCCGTGGACAGCTCACCGAATACGGTCTGGTGCCCGAGGAATACGGTGGTGACACCATGTTCGTCGACGTCTCTGCACGCCAAAACATGCACATCGACGATCTGCTCGAAGCTGTCATGCTCACCGCGGATGCCGCACTGGAGCTGCGCGCCAACCCAGACAAGGACGCGCGCGGCGTGGCGATCGAGGCGAACCTCGACAAGGGCCGCGGCGCCGTGGCAACCGTGCTCGTGCAGTCCGGTACCCTCCGGGTCGGCGATAACATGGTGGCGGGCACCGCCCACGGCCGTGTACGTGCCATGTTCGACGAGAACGGCGACACGGTCTCCGAGGCGCTGCCGTCGCGCCCCGTGCAGGTCCTCGGACTCTCCACCGTGCCGCGCGCAGGTGACCTGTTCCTGGTGACCGAAGATGACCGCACCGCGCGTCAGATCGCTGAGAAGCGTGAAGCCGCCGAGCGCAACGCCACCCTGGCGCGTCGTCGCAAGCGGATCACCCTGGAAGAGTTCGACCAGGCCGTGGCCGAGGGCAAGATTGACACGCTGAACCTGATTATCAAGGGCGACGTCTCCGGTGCCGTGGAGGCCCTGGAAGATTCGCTGATGAAGATCGACATCGGCGAGGACGACGTGCAGCTGCGCGTCATCCACCGTGGCGTGGGTGCCATCACCCAGAACGACGTCAACTTGGCGACCGTGGACAACGCGATCATCATCGGGTTCAACGTCCGCCCGGCCGAGCGCGTCAACGAGTACGCCGACGAAGAAGGCGTAGACATGCGCTTCTACTCGGTCATCTACGACGCCATCGACGATATCGAGTCCGCCCTGAAGGGCATGCTCAAGCCGGAATACGAAGAGGTCCAGCTGGGCACCGCCGAGGTCCGCGAAGTGTTCCGTTCTTCGAAGTGGGGCAGCATCGCCGGTTCGCTCGTCATGTCCGGGATTGTCCGCCGCAACGCCTCGGCACGCCTGGTGCGAGACGGTGCCGTGGTGGCCAACGATCTCAAGATCGAGTCGCTGCGCCGGTTCAAGGACGACGCCACCGAGGTCCGCGAGGGCTACGAGTGTGGTATCGGCCTGGGCAAGTTCAACGACATCAAGGACGGCGATATCATCGAAACCTACGAGATGCAGGAGAAGCCGCGCGTCTAATGATGCCTGCCCGCACCACCGCACCGGCGGTGCGGACCCTGTAACGGAGAACGGCCGTGGCCGGCGAGGCTGAGCCTTGTCGGCCACGGCCGATCGTCTCCCCACCCACCTACATTCAAACCAGAGAGGACGCCAGACCATGGCCGATCCAGCACGCGCGGCCCGCTTGGCCCAGCGCATCAAAGTGCTCATCGCCGAGGCGATGCGCAAAGCAGTCAAAGACGACCGGGTGGAACCGGTGACCATCACCGAGGTCCGCGTCACCAACGACCTGCAGCACGCCTCCGTGTACTACACCGTGCTCGGCGACGACACGGTGGTTGAAGAAGCTCGAGAGGGCATGGAAGCCAACCGTGGGATCCTGCGCCGAGAAGTCGGCCGCGGGCTCACCATCCGTCTGGTACCCACGCTCGAGTTCATTCCCGACACGGTTCCGGAAGCCGCAGCGCATCTCGAAGACGTGCTGCGTGCGGCACGGGAACGGGACGCCGAAATCGCTGCTGCCTCCACCGGAGCCCGCTACGCCGGGGACGAAGATCCCTACCGCAAGGACGATGAGGAATCCGAATCCGCCGAGGACACCCGGGAGCACTGACCGATGACTCAGCAGCGTCCGAACGGGGCACCGGGGAGCGAAGTATCGGGACTGGCCCTGATCGACAAGCCCGCCGGATGGACGTCTCACGACGTAGTGGGCAAAACCCGCCGTCTCGCCGGCACTCGCAAGGTTGGCCACGCCGGCACCTTGGACCCGATGGCCACCGGACTGCTGGTCATCGGGTTCAACAAGGCCACCCGGCTGCTCACCGCCATTACCGGCACGGACAAGACCTATCAAGCCACCATCCGGCTGGGCGCCTCCACCACCACCGATGACGCCGACGGCGAGATCGTCCGCTCACGCCTGGCCAACGCTGTCACCGAGGAACGGGTGCAGGAACAGATCAGCGAACTCACCGGCGATATCCTGCAGATTCCCTCCTCGGTGTCCGCGATCAAGGTGGACGGTCGCCGTGCCTATGACCGTGTGCGCGCCGGCGAAGACGTCGAACTGCAAGCCCGCCCGGTGAGGATCGACTCCTTCGAACTCACCGACTACCGCAGAGCCGAAGACGGTAAAACCGTGGACCTCGACGTCACCGTGAGCTGTTCTTCCGGCACCTATATCCGTGCCCTGGCCCGAGATCTAGGCGAGGCGCTGGACACCGGTGGACACCTCACCATGCTGCGCCGCACCCGGGTCGGCCCGTTCTACGTTGATGACGCCGTCACGGTGGATCAGCTTGCCGACACCTTCGCCTACATCGAACTCTCCGAGGCCGCCTCCGGGCTCTTCCCCGTGCGCACCCTCACCGATGACGAAGCTGCTGACCTGCAGTTTGGGCGCCGTATAACTCCCAGCGAGGATGCGGGGACCGTGGCTGCTCGCACCCGAGACGGCGTCGTGATCGCGCTCATCGAGAACTCCACGTTCCGTGACACCGCGGTGGCCAAGCCCAGCATCGTCTTCGCCGCCGCAGACGGACCCGGACAACTGCCGGAGAAGGGCACCCCCTCGTGATCTACGACGCCTGGTTCTGGACGGGGGCGGTTATGTGCATCCTGTCCTTCGTCATCTGCGTCATCATGACGACCATCCGCACCTTCCCCGACGACGCCTCCATTATCTCGGTCGGTGCGGTCGAACTGTTCCTGGTGGTCTACTCGGTTGCCGCACTGGTGCGCTCCACTACGTCCACCCCCATTGCTGGACCATTGTGGGAATTCTGGGGCTACATCCTCACGGCGCTGATGCTGCCGGTGATCGCCTTCGCGTGGGCCGTCACCGACAAGACCCGATGGTCTAATCTCGTGCTGGGAGCGATCGGCCCCACCGTACTGGTGATGATTCAGAGAATGCAGGTGATCTGGTTTGGGTGAGAGGCAGAAGATGACGGACGCGACGGCCGAAACGAACCCGGTGGCCCCACCGAAGGGCCGACGAAATTCCGGGCTCGGGCGCGTCATCATCGCCGTGTACGGTATCTTCGCGCTCTCCGCATCCGTCCGCGCCGGGTACCAGCTGGCCTCCGATTTTTCGGCAGCCCCGGAACCCTATCTGCTCTCGGCCTTCGCCGCCGTCGTCTACATTGTCGCCACCGTTGCCCTGGCCGTCCCCGGAGTGCGCGCGTGGTGGACCGCACTCGTGGCGGTGCTCATAGAGCTGGTGGGTGTCATCGCCATCGGCGCCTATTCATTCGTCGCCCCCGAACACTTCCCGGAGTCCACCGTGTGGAGTCACTTCGGTGAAGGCTACGGCTACGTGCCGATGGTGTTGCCCATCATTGGTCTGATCTGGTTACTCGCTCATCGCCCCGGCGCAGAAACCGGAGCCCACGACACTGCGGTCACCGGACGCGACTGAGCCCGCCGGGACGGTACCGTAAAAACCGTGCACATCGTGACGACGGTGCAGCCGAGACAAGAATTCGTGAGAGGAACCGCGTGCAGTATTGGCAAGGCCTAGCAGCCGTCCCCACCCCACAGCCAGCCTCGGTGGTCACCCTCGGCAATTTTGACGGTGTCCACCGCGGCCATCAGGCGGTGCTCGACCAGGTGGTCGCCACCGCCCGCGCCCGGGGAGAACAGGCCGTGGCGCTGACCTTCGACCCGCACCCGCGCCTTGTGCACCGGCCCGAAGAACCGCTCGTGCCGATCGTGTCCCTGCCACAGCGCCTGGACCTGTTGGCCCAACGCAACCTCGACGCCACCGTCGTCGTGCACTACACCCTTGACTTCGCCCAGCAGACCCCCGAAGAATTTGTCCGCAGCGCCCTGGTGGAGACCCTCAACGCCTCCGTGGTGATCGTCGGCCACGATGTGCGGTTCGGCCGGAACAACTCCGGCGACTTCGCCACTATGCGAGAACTCGGCGCCGCCCACGGATTCGACGTCATCGCCATCGACGATGTCGGTGACGAACGCCGCTGGTCCTCCACGTGGGTACGCGAAAGTCTCACCCTGGGCCGGGTCGCTGCCGCTGCCGAGGTGCTCGGACGTCAGCACGCCGTGCACGGAGAAGTGGTACACGGCCACGCCCGCGGCCGCGAACTGGGATTCCCCACCGCGAACCTCTCCACCGAAACCCAGGGGCTGATTCCGGCCGATGGCGTGTACGCCGGCTGGCTCATCGACGACGCCGAACGCCGCTGGCCGGCTGCTATTTCGGTGGGGTCCAACCCGACCTTCGATGACATCGAGCGGGTCGTCGAAGCCCACGTGATGGACCGGCCCGAAGAAGCTATCAGCGATTTCAACCTCTACGGCCAGCAGGTCACCGTCGAGTTTGTGGCCCGCTTGCGCGGCATGGTCGCCTTCGAAGGGATCGAGAAACTGGTGGCCCAGATGGACCGCGATGTGACCATGGCCCGGCTGATCCTGCGCGGAGATATGCCCGCTGTCGATTCCGACTTCGCCACCACCGGGTGATGACCCAGCCACCCCCGCCACGACCCCAGCGCCTGCCCCGACTCGACGCGCACCAGCGTCATCGACTGGGTGGCGCGTTCGCAGCCGGGGCCTCCGCCGCGGAGATCTACCACTCGGTACGCCCGGGCTACCCGGCAGAAGTCATTGAGGTGCTCGCGCCCGACACCGGTTCCCGACGCGCCCTCGACGTCGGGGCCGGAACGGGACTGCTCACCGACCAGTTGGTCCAGGCTGGATACGAGGTGACCGCACTGGAGCCAGCCGCCGAGATGCTCGGGGTGTTGCGACGTCGACACCCTCTCCTCACCACCATCGAAGCCCGTGTCGAGGACCTGCCCGCCCACCGTGACGTCGTCGCCGAACACAGTATTGATTTGGTCACCTGCGGTCAGGCCTGGCACTGGATCATCCCGGAACTCGGCACTCAGCGGCTGGCCGAAGTCTTGGCGCCCGGGGGAGTGCTGGGCATCGTCGAACACCAACTGGACACCTCCGTGCCCTGGGTGCACCGGCTGAGTCGCATCATGCACGCCGGGGACGTGCACCCCGTGGAGGCCCCGCCGCAGCTGGGCCCCGGGTTCAGCCCACCACAGCGCACCGGTTGGCATTGGGAAGACTCCGTCACCGTGCCGGGCCTGCACGCGCTGATGGCCACCCGGTCCTACCACCTGCGGGCCACCGAAACCACTCGCGAGAAGATGCGGGCGAACCTGGATTGGTACCTGCTGGAACACCTGGGCCACGCCACAGATTCGGTGCTCCAGCTGCCCTACATCACCAGCGCCTGGCGGTCAGACCTGGTAAGCTGAATCCTTGGTGCCCGCTGCAGTCCGCGGTGGCAGGGCACCGGCGCTCTCCGGAGCGTCATTCATGATCGCGGTACAACTCTCAAAGGAGTTCAGCGTGGCACTTGACCCCGCCGTGAAGCAGGAGATCATCAAAGAGTACGCGACGCATGAGGGCGATACCGGCTCTCCGGAGGTGCAGGTTGCTGTACTGTCCCGTCGTATCTCGGATCTGACCGAGCACCTGAAGGACCACAAGCACGACCACCACACCCGTCGCGGCCTGATGGCCCTGGTGGGTCGCCGTCGTCGCATGCTGGGTTACCTGCAGCGTGTCGACATCGAACGCTACCGTGCGCTGATCGAGCGTCTCGGCCTGCGTCGTTGAGACCTGCAGAGGCGGTGGACTCCTAGAGGCCACCGCCTCTGGTCTGTCCCCCGTGGATAGGCCACAATGGTGAACGGTGCGCTCCGTTGTCGGAGCGTGCATCGCACCGAGTGCAACACCCGAATAGCAACACCAAGAGAACCTCGCCCGGGCTGCCCGTTCGCCCGTGATCCCGGTCCTCGACAGTGGCTCTCGCAAGGTGGCGCCCGACCAGGGCGAACCACAGCGTGCGAGAGCTTCGATCGAAGACCGACCACGGCACCGCAGTCTCCCGGGCGACCACCCGAAAGGAGACCCATGGAGGGTCCAGAAATTAAGTTCGCTGAAGCCATCATCGACAACGGCCCCTACGGCCAGCGCACCGTGCGCTTCGAAACCGGTCGTCTGGCACAGCAGGCCGCCGGTGCGGCCATGGTCTACATCGACGAAGAGACCTCGATGCTCTCGGCCACCTCGGTGGGCAAGTCCCCGCGCGAAGGCTTCGACTTCTTCCCGCTGACCGTTGACGTCGAAGAGCGCATGTACGCCGCCGGCCGCATCCCCGGCTCGTTCTTCCGCCGCGAGGGTCGCCCGACCACCGACGCCGTGTTGACCTGCCGCCTGATCGACCGTCCGCTGCGCCCGGCCTTCGCCAAGGGCATCCGCAACGAGGTCCAGGTCGTCGTCACCGTCACCTCGATCGCCCCCGACGAGATCTACGACACCGTGGCTATCAACGCCGCTTCGATGTCCACCCAACTCTCCGGCATGCCGTTCTCCGGCCCGGTCGGTGGCGTGCGCGTGGCGCTGATCGACAACGGTCAGGGCGAACGCCAGTGGGTTGCGTTCCCGAAGCACTCCCAGCTGGAGAACGCCGTGTTCAACATGGCCGTGGCCGGTCGTGTGGCCGGCGACGACATTGCCGTGATGATGGTCGAAGCTGAGGCCACCCCGAACGCCTGGTCGCTGGTCAAGGAACAGGGCGCCCAGGCTCCCACCGAGGAGATTGTCGCCGAGGGGCTGGAAGCGGCCAAGCCGTTCATCAAGGCCCTGTGCGAGGCTCAGGCTGATCTAGCCAACCGCGTGAACAAGGCGCCGGTCGACGTGCCGTTCTTCCTCGACTACGAGGACGACGTCTTCGAGGCCGTTCAGGACTACGCCTCCGAGCGCCTGCGCGAGATCTTCACCATCGCCGACAAACAGGAGCGCGAAGCCGCCTCGGACGAGTACCACCAGGAGGTCGTGGAAGCACTGGCCGGCGAGGGCACTCAGTTCGAAGATCGTCGCAACGAGGTCGTCAAGGCTTACGGCTCCGTCACCAAGCAGGTCGTGCGCCAACGCATCCTCACTGAGCAGGTGCGCATCGACGGCCGCGGTCTGACCGACATCCGCAAGTTGACCTCCGAGGTTGAGGTGCTGCCGCGCGTGCACGGCTCCGCCATCTTCGAACGGGGCGAGACTCAGATCATGGGTGTCACCACGCTGAACATGCTGAAGCTGGAGCAGCAGATCGACTCGCTCGCACCAGAGAAGACCAAGCGCTACATCCACCACTACAACTTCCCGCCCTACTCCGTGGGCGAAACCGGCCGCGTCGGTTCACCGAAGCGTCGCGAAATCGGCCACGGCGCCCTGGCAGAGCGCGCCATCGTGCCCGTGCTGCCCACTCGCGAGGAGTTCCCCTACGCCATCCGTCAGGTCTCCGAGGCACTGGGCTCCAACGGCTCGACCTCCATGGGCTCCGTCTGCGCTTCGACTCTGTCGCTGCTCAACGCCGGTGTGCCCCTGAAGGCACCGGTCGCCGGGATCGCCATGGGCCTGGTGTCTGACACCGTCGACGGCGAGACCCGCTACGCCGCCCTGACCGACATCCTGGGCGCCGAAGATGCCTTCGGCGACATGGACTTCAAGGTCGCCGGTACCTCGGAATTCGTCACCGCTATCCAGCTCGACACCAAGCTCGACGGCATCCCCGCCTCCGTGCTGGCCGCCGCGCTGACCCAGGCCCGCGAAGCCCGTCTGCACATCCTGTCCGTGATCACCTCCGTGATCGACGGCCCGGATGAGATGAGCCCGACCGCGCCCCGGATCATCTCCGTGAAGATCCCGGTCGACAAGATCGGTGAGGTCATCGGCCCCAAGGGCAAGATGATCAACCAGATCCAAGAAGACACGGGCGCCGACATCTCCATCGAGGACGACGGCACCGTGCTCATCGGCGCCACCGAGGGCTCCGCTGCCGAGGCCGCCCGCAGTGCGATCAACGCCATCGCCAACCCGCAGGTTCCCGAGGTCGGCGAGCGCTACCTCGGAACCGTGGTGAAGCTGACCAGCTTCGGCGCCTTCGTGTCGCTGACCCCGGGCAAGGATGGCCTGTTGCACATCTCCGAGCTGCGCAAGCTCAATGAAGGCAAGCGGGTGGACGACGTAGAAGACGTCATTGGTGTAGGCCAGAAGCTGCAGATCGAGATCTCCAAGATCGACGACCGCGGCAAGCTCTCCCTGGTACCCGTCATCGTCGGTGAAGACATCGACGGCACCGAGGCCGAGGACAACGACGGCGACGACGCCTGATACAGATCCTGACCCCTTCAGGTGAGCCCAACCGCGGCCCCCGTCTCAGCCCTCACCGGCTGAAGCGGGGGCCGCGGTGTTTCCCTCGCCGAAACCACACCGATTCCCGCTGACCCCTCGCTCCTTGCCATAATGGGCACAATGACGACCAAGCAGATCCCCGTAGACTTTACCGGCACCGTTTTTGACGGCGGCAATGGAAACCTCGTGCGCCGCTCCGTGCTCCCCGGTGGCGTGCGCGTGCTCACCGAAGCGATGCCCACCCAACGCTCCGTCAGCATCGGCTTTTGGATCGCGGTGGGATCACGCGACGAATCCCCGGAAGGCTACGGGTCCACTCACTTCCTCGAACACCTCCTCTTCAAAGGCACCCCACGCCGCAGCGCCATGGATATCGCCAGCGCCTTTGACCGGGTGGGCGGGGAAGCCAATGCGGCCACGGCCAAGGAATCCACCTGCTACCACGCTCGGGTGCTGGATGAGGACCTGCCGATGGCGATCGATGTCATCTCTGATATGGTCACCTCCGCTACCCTGGATCCGGAGGAGATGAACCTCGAACGCGGCGTGATCCTCGAAGAACTCGCCATGGACGCCGACGATCCGGGAAACCTTAGCCACGAGATCCTCGCTGAACGCCTGCTGCACGAGCACCCGCTGGGTCGTCCCATCGGCGGCACCGCAGACACCATCAACGCGGTCACCCGCGACCACGTCTATGACCACTACCGACACTGGTACCGCCCCGAGGAGCTCGTCGTCACCGCTGCCGGTGGTCTCGAGCATGACGACGTGGTCAGACTGGTCACCGCTGCACTCGATTCCGCCGGCTGGTTCGCCACCGCCACCTCTGATGCACCGGCGCCGAGACGCTCCACCCAAGCCCAGGAACCGGGGCTGCTGCCCGGGACCATCACGGTGCACAAGCCCGTAGAACAGGCATCCGTGATCGTGGGCGGCCGCGGCTTCCACACCCTCGATGACGACCGCTTCGCCCTGTCCGTCATGAACACGGCCTTGGGTGGGGGAATGAGTTCCCGGCTCTTCCAAGAGGTGCGCGAACGGCGCGGACTGGCCTACGCCACCTACGCTTTTGCCGCTGGTTATTCGGACGCCGGCTACTTCGGGCTCTACGCCGGATGTCACCCGCGCAACACCGAAACCGTGGCCGAGGTGATGGTGGCCGAGCTGGACGCCATGGCTGCTCAGACGATCTCCGCCGACGAACTCGACCGCGCCCACGGCCAAATCTGCGGTTCCCTGGTGTTGGGGCTGGAAGATACCGGATCGCGCATGTCGCGACTGGGACGCGCCGAGTTGGTCACGGGGGAATACACCGACCTCGATGGTGCCCTGGAACGCATCCGCGCCGTTGGCGCCGACGATGTCCAGCGGGTGGCTACCCGGTTGGCCAGCTCCGAGCGCGCCACAGTGGTGGTCGGGCCCGAGAACGGCCGCGAGCAACGGTAGGGTAGAGCCATGACCTCTCCGGCAGAAACCTCCTCCCTCCGTGTTGCCCTGGTCGGCGCGACCGGCAAGATGGGCCGCTACGCTGTCAACGCCGTGAACGGCGCCGATGATCTCGAGCTGGTCGCCACGCTGTCCTCGCGCGACAGTCTCGACGCCATCGGGGACTCCGGTGCCAGCCATGTGCTCGATCTGACCGTGCCGTCGGTCTCGCCCGAGGTGGTGCGTTATGCCGTGGATCACGGACTGCACGTCGTCGTTGGCACCTCCGGTTGGAGCGACGAACGCCGCGCCGTGCTGGAAGCTCAGCTGGCCGAGCATCCGGAGGTGGGGGTACTCATCGCGCCAAACTTCTCCATCGGATCGGTGCTGGCCAGCGAATTCGCCGCGAAGGCCGCACGCTATTTCGACTCCGTCGAAATCATCGAAATGCATCACCCCAACAAGGTGGACGCCCCCTCCGGCACGGCGGTGCGTACCGCCGGACTGATCGGTGCCGCCCGTGCCGCCGCTCAGCTCCCGGCCAGCCCGGATGCCACCGAACATGACCCGGACGGGTCCCGTGGGGCGCTGGTGGATGGGGTGCGCGTGCACGCCGTGCGCCTGGCCGGGCTCGAAGCCCACCAAGAGGTGTTGCTTGGTACCCCCGGACAACAACTGGTGCTCCGTCACGACGCCTTCGACCGTTCCGCTTATATGCCCGGCGTGTTGCTGGGGCTGCGCACCGTGGCCTCACGCCCCGGGCTCACTTACGGCCTCGACGGCTACCTCGACCTGTCCTAAACTCTGCTGGCTAAGCACCTTCGAAGAAAGTCCTGATGCGCGCGAAAATCGGCACCATTCTGCTCTCCATGCTGCTCCTGCTCTTTGCCGTGCTGGCGCTGTGGTCGGCGATCGGCTTCATCCGATCCGGATCGGTGATCGCCGCGGTCATCGGGGTGTCCGTCATCATCATCGTGGGCATCAGCATTTGGCTGATCACCCGCGAGATCCTCTTCGGCCTGCGTTCCGAACGCATGGCCCAGGTGCTGGAATCCGAAGGCGGGCTGCCCGAAGACACCCTGCCGCGCTCACCGGGTGGGCGCATCGACCGCGCCGAGGCTGACCGGCAGTTCGAGCTCTACCGCGCCGAGGCTGAAGCCGCCCCCGAGGACTGGCGCAGCTGGTTCCGGCTCAGCCTCGCCTATGACGCCTCCGGCGACCGCCGTCGTGCCCGCAGTGCGATGCGGGAAGCGATTCGGCGTTTCCTCGCCGCCAGCTAGCGTCGCGCGGGAGACACCTCGCCCGAGGACAATTCGTGCAGCACCCACTCGAGCGGACCGCGCCGACGCAGCAAGGCGAAGACCAGCCCGATCACCAGTGCGGAGACCAGATAGACGGCGGCCAGTCGTGGCTCCGACCAGGTCTCGGTGGCGTCACTCAACAGATGCAGCGCCACCAGGTGTCCCACATACAGGGTCAGCGGTAGTGCACCGGCGCCGATCAGCGGTAACAGGGGCCAGCGCAGGACTCCGCGGGCCACCGTGGTGGCCAGCAGGCAGAGACCCACGATCGCTACCGCCGCCCCGGCGGAACGCACCAGATCCAAAGGCGCGCCCGAATGCGGTGTGGCCGCGGCAAACCAGGACGCCGCTCCCACCGTGTACTCGTCGATCATTCCGCTGCCGGTCTGCAGGGCAGCATCGAGTGCTTCAGGCTCCACACCGGTGCGTTCCATCACCTGATCACGTAGCGCCGTCGAACGGAACAACAGCGCCGACACCCACCAGCTGGCCAGGGCCGCCAGCCCGCCACCTGTGGTCAGCAAGGCCCCGGTGCGTAGCCGGTCCAGACGCAACCGCCCCAGCGCCAGCCCGAGTAACAGATACCCGGTCCACTGCAGCACCGGGTAGTAACCGGTGAACAGCAGATCCCACATCAACAAGCCCGGCTGGACGAGAAGATCCCCGAAATTCGGGGTATGCCACAACCGCCAGCTATCCACGTACTCGTTCACGCCCAGCTGCGCTTGCATGAACCGAGCCAACCCCGCCGCGACCAGCGGAGAGACCAGCAACCAGGCACTGGCCACCAGGGACAGCTGCCGGGTGCTCAGAGTAATGAACGCCGACGCCGCCAAAAACAAGAGGCCGTAGTGGCAAAGGATCACGGCGATGGAAGTATCCAGGTGCCCGCAGGCCAGCCCCAGAAGCACCAGAATCAGAGCGCGCATCCACATACCGCGGCGCGCCTGAGCCGGGGCGCGCGACGATGACCACAGCGACAGCGAGATTCCTGCCACCACCGCGAACAGGGCGGAGGCCGTCCCGGTGAACAGCCGACCCACCAGCGTAGGCTCCATGGTGGTTCCATCCGAGCTCACTTGGGTCAAGGACATCAGGTGCACGCTGATCATCCCGAGCAGGGCCACCCCGCGCGCAGCATCGATGCCGGTGATCCGGGTGGGGGAGAAGATCGGGGTCGACCGCATCGTCGAAGGTCCTTCCGTCAGCACTCGGATCGGTGGCGTAGAGCACGTCCCGCGCGTCGTCGGGCCCAGGAAGTGCCACCGACCATTCTCGCAGGTAGGCTGGTGTTATGACTTCTGCGACTTCATTCCTCTTCGGCACGGTCGTGCCCGCCATGGTCACCCCCTTCAACGACGAAGGTCAGCTGGATACGGACAGCGCGCAGAAACTGGCCGAACACCTGGTGAACGAGGGTGCCGACGGCATCGTCGTCACCGGCACCACCGGTGAAATCTCCACGCTCACCGACGACGAGAACGTGCGCATGTTCTCCGCGGTGAAGGAAGCCGTGGGGGACCGTGCGACCATCATCGCGGGCACCGGTACTAACGACACCGCCCACTCGATCGAGCTCTCGCGCCGCGCTGAACAGGCCGGTGCCGACGGACTGTTGCTCGTCACCCCGTACTACAACAAGCCCAACCAGGCCGGCATTCGAGCGCACTTTGAAACCGTCGCCTCGGCCACCGACCTGCCGATGATGGTGTACGACATCCCCGGCCGCTCCGTGATGCCGATCCACTCCGAGACCATCATCGCTTTGGCCCAGCATCCCAACGTCGTCGCACTCAAGGACGCCAAGGCTGACTACCAGTCCACCACCCGGGTGCTGGCCGAGACCGACCTGCTGGTGTACTCCGGCGACGACGGACTCACCCTGCCGCTGATGGCCGCCGGTGCCGTGGGCGTGGTCTCGGTGACCGCCCATGTGGCCACCGCCGGTTACCGCCGCCTGGTCGATGCCATGCACGCCCAAGACCTGAGCACCGCCCGCGCAGTGCACTTCGAGCTGGACCCGATCCAGCGCGCCGTGATGAGCCACGTTCAAGGCGCCGTCGCAGCGAAAACCATTCTTCACTGGCAGGGCATCCTGCCGAACTCGGTGGTGCGGCTTCCGCTGACACAGGCCACCGAGGCCGAACAAGCCGTGATCCGCGCCGACCTCCAGGAGGGCGGCGTCACGGTGTGATCTCCTTCCGAAAGGACCACCCGCACCATGACCCCATCTAACACGCTCACCACGCCTCCGGCCCTGCGCGACGGGACCTGCCGCATCGTTCCTCTGGGCGGTATTGGCGAGGTGGGCCGCAACATGACCACCTTCGAGATCGACGGCAAGATCCTCATCGTCGACTGCGGGGTGCTCTTTCCCGAAGAGGCTCAGCCGGGCGTTGACCTGATCCTGCCCGATTTCGAGTACATTCGCGACCGTCTCGACGACGTCGTCGGTATCGTGCTCACCCATGGTCACGAGGACCACATCGGCGCCGTGCCGTACCTGTTGCGCATGAAGCAGGACATCCCGCTGATCGGCTCCACCCTCACCCTGGCCCTGATCGAGGCCAAGCTGGAGGAGCACCGGATCAAGCCGCTGACGCTGGCGGTCAAGGAAAACGACGTCGAGCGTTTCGGTCCGTTCGAATGCGAATTCGTGGCCGTCAACCACTCCATCCCCGACGCGCTGGCCGTGGCCATCCGCACCGAGGCCGGGACCATCCTGCACACCGGTGACTTCAAAATGGACCAGCTGCCCCTCGACGGACGCATCACCGATCTGCGCCACTTCGCCCGGCTGGGTGAAGAAGGCGTGGACCTGTTCATGACGGACTCGACGAACGCCGAAGTCCCCGGGTTCACCATGACGGAAAAGAACATCGGCACCACCCTGGAGACCTACTTCACCCGCGCCACCAAGCGGATCATCGTGGCCTCCTTCTCCTCGCACGTCCACCGTGTGCAGCAGGTGCTCGACGCCGCCGCCCTCAACGGACGCAAAGTGGCCTTCGTTGGTCGCTCCATGGTCCGCAACATGTCGATCGCGGCCAAGCTCGGCTACCTCAACGTCCCCGAAGGCATCCTCGTGGACGTCAAGAAAATCGGAAACTACCGCGACGACGAAGTGGTGCTGATGTGCACCGGTTCCCAGGGCGAGCCCATGGCGGCCCTGTCGCGGATGGCCAACGGCGATCACCAGGTCCAGATCGAAACCGGCGACCTCGTGGTACTAGCCTCCTCGCTGATCCCCGGCAACGAAAACTCGGTGTACCGGGTGATCAACGGGCTGATGGGCCTGGGCGCCGAAGTCGTCCACAAGGGCAACGCCAACGTGCACGTCTCAGGCCACGCCTCCCAAGGCGAGCTGATGTACTGCTACAACATCGTTCGCCCCCGCAACGTGATGCCCGTGCACGGCGAAGTCCGTCACCTCATCGCCAACGGCCGCATTGCCGAAGCCACCGGGGTGCCCTCCGAGAACGTGCTGCTCACCGCCGACGGCACCGTGGTGGACCTGCGCGATGGCGTGGCCGAAATTGTGGGCGACGTCGAATGCGGCTATGTCTACGTTGACGGCTCCTCCATTGGCGCCATCACCGAATCCGATCTCAAGGACCGTAGGGTGCTGGGCGAGGAAGGCTTCATTTCCGTGATCACCGTGATCAACCGCCAGACCGGCAAGATCGTCTCCGGTCCCGACATCCACGCCCGCGGTGTGGCCGAGGACGACAAGGTGTTTGACTCGGTGAAACCCAAGATCATCAAGGCCCTGGAAGAAGCGGCAGCCTCCGGTAAACAGCACACCACCCACCAGCTGCAACAGGTGGTGCGCCGCGCCATCGGCTCCTGGGTTAACCGCAAGCTGCGCCGCCGCCCGATGATCGTGCCGGTGGTTCTGGAAGCCTGAACCGAACCATTGGAATAACGAAAACCCGTTGATGAGCCCCTGACTTTCAGGGGCTCATCTTCTTACGGTGGACCTGTCTCTGTCGCACTTCGAGAAAGGAACACGATGTTTACACGTACGCGTGAGGAAGCCCAGACCGTGGAATGGGGCGGAGGTACCTCCGACCGTCTCCTGGTGGATGCTGACCAGATGGGCTTCGCCGTCGCCCACACCGTGGTGCGTGCCGGTAGCTCCTCCAAGCTGCAGTACCGCAACCACCTCGAAGCCTGCTATTGCATCGGTGGCTCCGGGTCCGTGGTGGAGAAGGACGGCACGGTCCACGACATCACACCCGGCACCATCTACGTGCTCAACGAACACGATCCACACGAACTACGTGGTGGCGAAACCGAGGACATGATCCTGGTGTCCATCTTCAATCCCGCCATCACCGGCGAAGAAAAGCACGAGCTCACTGAGGACGGCTATTCCAGCTACTAAAGTCTCTCGACGAAGCGACCTCGTCACCGGAAAAGGGCTCGGAACCGCACGATTCCGAGCCCGGTTCTGTGTTGAATCAACGAAAAATGGCGGATTCACGGTATTCTTTCGGGTATGGCGACCCGAACTTCCCCCACTCGCTCGCCGTCTTCGACGCGTTCGACCTCGGCCAAGTCCCGCAGCGGCACGGCCAAAAAAGGCTCGACCACGACGAAGGCGAAGCAACAGGAGGCCTTCGAATCCTCCGAACCCACTATGGCCTGGCCCCTGCGCGCCCTGCGCGGGACCTGGATCGGTTTGGTGACCCCCATCGGTGCCACCGTGCGCAAACTCGGCCCCGACGCGAAAGTCGCTCCCGAGGATCGCCGCGACGGCACCGGCTTCGTGCTACTCGTGTTGGCCATCCTCATCGCCACCGTTGAATGGTGGGGACTGCGCGAAACGCCCGGCTACGGCGAAATCGTCCACGGCATCGCCGCCGGAACCTTCGGCTGGATGGCCCTGATCGTCCCCGTGTTGATGGTCATGGTGGCCGTGCGCTGCTTCCGCACCCCGCAGGAGCACCGCGCCAACGGCCGTATTATTATCGGCTTGCTCATTATTACCGCGGCCGGCTCCGGCCTGGCTCAGCTCACGCACGGAAACCCACCTGTCGCCGGTGACCTCTCCGGCATGCTCGCCTCGGGAGGAGTGCTCGGATACTTGGTCACCGACCCGTTGGTCGCGCTGATCACTCCTGGGCCGGTCTGGGTCATCATGAGTGTGCTCCTTTTCTTTGGTCTGCTCGTGCTCACCGCCACGCCCGTGGGCCGCATCCCCGAGCGACTCGCCGGTCTCTATGCCTGGCTCACCGGTCAGCAACCCCACGCCGAGCGTTCCACCCACGCCGATACTGCCCCGGAAGCCGGGGGCTCTGACCACGACCAGTCCTACCTCTACGGCGACGACGAGGCCGCAACCAATACCGGGCGCAAAACCAAGAAGAGGTCGGCCTCGGGCAGCGGCAAGAAGCGGTGGAAGTTCTTCGGTTCCGATGATCCCGACACGGTAGACGGTGATGCCGAAGACTCCGCGAGCGCCGACGAAGCGTACGCCACCCCGGTGATCCACGACCGTGATGAGGCCCGCACTGACCTGGTCGATGTGGACGGCATCTTCGATAGCGAAGCGCCCCCTGAGAATGTGCCCGCTCGGACGAAAACAGAGCCCACCGTTCCCGCCGGGGTCAAGCGTCCCACCGCCGCCGATCGTGCACTGCAGCAGGCCCGCGCCCAGGCCGGCGTGGGGGAGAACGCTACCCACGACGCAGCCGACGCCGACGCCATGGACGATCCGAACGCCACCGTCCCACTCAGCACCGTCGCCCCGGTGGCTTCCAACCCGGTGGCCCAAGTCAGCCCCGACCTGCCGCCGCTGCCCACCCGTTCCGAACAACTCCACCTCGACGGCGACGTCACCTACACGCTGCCAAAGATGGACTTGCTCCCGCTGGGCCCGCCCGCCAAGGAGCGATCCGAAGCCAACGATCGCGTCGTCGCAGCCCTCACAGAGACCCTGCACCAGTTCAAGGTCGACGCCGAAGTCACCGGATTCTCCCGTGGACCGACGGTCACCCGCTACGAGATCTCGGTCGCCCCGGGCACCAAGGTCGAGAAGGTCACCAACCTGGAGAAGAACATCTCCTACGCCGTGGCCTCCACTGATGTGCGTATTCTCAGTCCCATCCCGGGCAAGTCCGCTATTGGTGTCGAGATCCCGAATACCGACAAAGAAGTGGTCGCGCTCGGTGACGTGTTGCGTTCTCCAGCCGCGCGCAAGACCGACCACCCCATGGTGATGGGCGTGGGTAAGGACGTCGAGGGCGGCTTCGTCATGGCCAACCTGGCCAAGATGCCGCACATGCTCGTCGCCGGTGCCACTGGTGCCGGTAAGTCCTCGTTCGTGAACTCCATGATCACCTCCATCCTGATGCGGGCCACTCCTGATGAGGTGCGGATGATCATGGTCGACCCCAAGCGCGTGGAACTCACCGCCTACGAAGGCGTGCCCCACCTGGTCACCCCGATCATCACCAGTCCCAAGAAGGCGGCCGAAGCGTTGCAGTGGGTGGTGAAGGAGATGGACACCCGCTACGACGACCTCGCAGCTTTCGGGTACAAACACGTCGACGACTTCAACAAGGCCATCCGCGCCGGCAAGGTTACGCTGCCGCCGGACTCCAAACGCCAGCTGAAGCCCTACCCGTACCTGCTCGTGATCGTCGATGAGCTTGCCGATCTGATGATGGTCGCCCCGCGCGACGTCGAAGACGCCATCGTGCGTATCACCCAGTTGGCGCGTGCCGCCGGCATCCACCTGGTGCTGGCCACCCAGCGCCCCTCGGTGGACGTGGTCACCGGTCTCATCAAGGCCAACGTGCCCTCGCGTATGGCCTTTGCGACCTCCTCCGTCACCGACTCGCGCGTGGTTCTCGACCAGCCCGGCGCCGAGAAGCTGCTCGGCCAGGGCGACGCACTGTTCCTGCCGATGGGCAAGTCCAAGCCGATGCGTGTTCAGGGTGCCTGGGTCAATGAGTCCGAGGTCCAGGCGATCGTCGAGCACGTGAAGACCCAGATGACGGCGCAGTACCGCGAGGACGTTGTTCCTGAGAAGGCCGAGAAGGTCATCGACGAGGACATCGGCGACGATCTGGAAGTCCTGCTGCAGGCGGTCGAGCTGGTGGTCACCTCGCAATTCGGTTCCACCTCCATGTTGCAGCGCAAGCTCCGAGTGGGCTTCGCCAAGGCCGGGCGCCTGATGGACCTGATGGAATCCCGCGGGGTGGTCGGACCCTCTGAAGGCTCCAAGGCCCGCGACGTGCTCGTTCAGCCGGATGACCTCGGCGAGGTGCTGGCCACCATCCGTGGCGATAAGCCCGCAGGCGGTGCGCCGGCCAACGCTGCCGCCGCTGAGCCCTCGATACCCGGAGCGACCGGTGCCGCACTGAGCGCGAGCGAACAGCGCATGGTCGCCGATTCTGTGCCCTCAGACTCACCAGCCGACGACACGGACGCCACCGACGATCAGGCCACCCGTGACTGGGGCCAGGATCTGGTCGGACAGCACTACGATCAATACACGCAAGTCGTGGACTACCACGATGACGACGAGGGAGAGTCCGAAGACGCATGGCAGCTGACGGGTCGTTAGATCGAGCGCGGGGCTATCATCCCCTTTGGAACCTGCCCAATGTGCTGACCATGGTGCGGATCCTCATGGTTCCGCTGCTGGTATGGCTACTCGTGCTGGGTGGAACCTTCGGCGAGGAGTCCCTGCTCTACCGCTGGCTCGCTTTTGTGGTGTTTGCCGCCGCCATGTACACGGACAAGCTCGACGGCGACATCGCCCGCAAACGGGGGCTGGTGACCTCCTTCGGTAAGATCGCCGACCCGATCGCCGATAAGCTCCTCACCGGTGCGGCCTGGATCGTGCTCTCCCTCTTGGACGAGATCTGGTGGTGGATCACCATCGTCATCCTGGTGCGCGAATGGGGTATCACCCTGATGCGCTTCATCGTGCTGCGCTACGGGGTCATGCCCGCCTCCGCCGGCGGAAAACTCAAGACCGTGCTCCAGACCGCGGGCATCGGACTGTTGCTGATACCGTTGGCCCCGCTGGTGGGATCCTGGTGGCCCTGGGTGGGCTGGAGCATCATCATCCTGGCGCTCATCGTTACCGTCGCCACTGGCATCGACTACATCGTCAAAGCGGTTCAACTGCGCAAGACTTCTCTGCTGAACTCGACCGAAGATGGGACCCGTGACGACCGCAGCTGACGTCGTCGAGCTGTTGAGTGCTCACAGTCTCACGCTCGCCACCGCCGAATCGCTGACCGCCGGCGCCGTTGCAGCCCGCGTCGCTGATATCAGTGGAGCCTCCCGGGTGTTGCGCGGGGGAGTGATCGCCTACCAGAACGACATCAAAGCCGACGTACTCGGTGTGAACACCGCCCGGTTGGACTCCCACGGTGCCGTGGATGAACAGGTCAGTTTGCAGATGGCCGACGGCGCTCGACGCCGCCTCGGTGCGAACCTTGGCGTGGCCACCACGGGCGTGGCCGGTCCGCAACCGCACCAAGGCCAACCGGTCGGCACCGTCTGGATCGCGGTGGCAACGGACGAGGTCCAACGCGCCACCTTGTTCCGTTTCGAAGGCGACCGCGAAACTATCCGGCAGGCCAGTGTGGATGCCGCACTGCGATTAATCGTTGACGTCGTGCACGGCCCTTCGGGCATAGGCGAATGAGTTCTGCGGCACTAGAATAGTGAGAAACGCCAGAGTTGCTGGACATTAGCTGTGAATCGGGCGCAGTCCTCGCCCTGAGGGAACAAAGAACCCGAGAGGTGCGTTGTGAACAGCAACGGATCTCGTCCAGTAGTGGACGGAATCCCTTCAGCCCATACATCGTCCCCGCACAGGAGAAGACAGTAGACATGATGAGAGAACCGGTGACCATCAATGGCGTGACCCGTTGGTTGGCAGCCGGAGAATCCGAACCCAGCCCGTCCCACGCTAAGGAGCATGCCATGCCTGTACTACGCCAGGAGATCGGAGATGTGCTCCGCGACGTGCGCCAGCGTCAAGGACGAACCTTGCGGGAAGTCTCCCACAAGGCCCGTGTCTCCCTCGGGTACCTTTCCGAAGTGGAGCGCGGCCAGAAGGAAGCCTCATCCGAATTGCTTGCCGCAATCTGCGAAGCACTGAGTATCCCGCAGTCAACCATGTTGCGCGAAGTCGCCGACCGCATGGCTATGGAGGAGGCGCTGCATATGCCAGACGTCCCCGACACAGTGCCGGCTGAGATGACGCACCGCTACGCGCAGCTTGCGAAGGAACTGCCCGACGATTTCGGTCAGCTGGCTGGCAGCCACTGATCCTCGTCGATCCAGCGAAGGCCGCAACCGGAGGTCCCGGTTGCGGCCTTCGCTGTTGAGATCGATACCCTTGAGGGGTGAAGATGAAACGCTCGGCCTTCTGGACGCTGATGAACGACGAATTCGGTGAAGCCAACGCAGAAGTCATCGCCAGCTCCCTGGTCCTGCCGACCCTGCACGAGACCGCGCAAGACGCACTGGCTCATGGTGTCGACCCGCGCGAAGTGTGGGCCGCCGTCTGCGATCTGCATCAGATTCCCGCAGCACGTCGCTGGGGTCGAGACATCGCACCGCGCGATACTCCGGGTTGGTCCTAGCTCCTATCTCAGAACAGAGATACGACACGCGCGTCGAAATGCTAGAAGAGGTGTTCGAGTTCAGTAAACTCCTACACAGAGCATGAAATACAACGAATCCAAGGTCGTTATCCACGAGACCGGTGCTGGCGGCCTAACGTGTCCGTCACGGTCCGTAGACTCGACTTATTCGTGCAGTTCACTGACTGACCGTCCGAAGCGTCGGCCCCAACCAAGGAGAAGAGATGGCAGCAGCCACTGATCGTGAGAAGGCTCTGGAAGCCGCTCTCGCCCAGATCGACAAGAACTACGGCAAGGGCTCCGTGATGCGCCTGGGCGACGACGCTCGCGCGCCGATCGAGACCATCTCCTCGGGCTCTGTCGCCATGGACATTGCACTGGGAATTGGCGGGTTCCCCCGTGGGCGCGTCGTGGAGATCTACGGCCCGGAATCCTCGGGTAAGACCACCGTGGCGCTGCATGCTGTCGCTAACGCTCAGCGGAACGGTGGAATTGCGGCGTTCATCGACGCCGAGCACGCACTCGACCCCGAATACGCCAAGAAGCTGGGCGTCGACACGGATGCGCTACTGGTCTCCCAGCCGGACACCGGTGAGCAGGCACTGGAAATCATGGACATGCTCGTTGGCTCAGGCGCACTCGACATCATCGTCATCGACTCGGTGGCCGCGCTGGTTCCCCGCGCGGAAATCGAAGGCGAGATGGGTGATAGTCACGTGGGTCTGCAGGCGCGACTAATGTCTCAGGCGTTGCGTAAGATTACCGGCCGCCTGTCGCAGACTAAGACGACCGCGATCTTCATCAACCAGCTCCGCGAAAAGATCGGTGTATTCTTCGGTTCCCCCGAGACGACCACCGGTGGTAAGGCCTTGAAATTCTACGCTTCGGTGCGTGTTGACGTTCGGCGCATCGAAACGCTGAAAGAAGCCGGTAACCCGGTAGGTAACCGTACACGCGCCAAGATCGTCAAGAACAAGATGGCTCCGCCATTCAAGCAAGCAGAGTTCGACATCCTGTACGGCGAGGGCATCTCCCGCGAGGGTGGGCTGATCGACATGGGTGTCGAACACGGTATTGTGCGCAAGTCCGGCGCATGGTTCACCTACGACGGTGACCAACTGGGCCAGGGTAAAGAGAACGCGCGTAAGTTCCTCAAAGACAATCCCGATCTCGCGGTGGAGATAGAGGATCGTATCAAGCAGAAGCTGGGTATCGGGGTCACCGAGGCAGATGCTGACGGGGAGCCGGTTCTCAAAGCCGTCCCGGGTGACGCAAAGAAATGACCGCGCGAGGACCTGAGGAACCTCTTCTGGAGACGGCCGTCGGCGACGCCGAGCCTGACCCGGAAGAGGTCGCCAGGTCCATTCTGCTTCGGCAGCTCACCGCGGCTCCGAAATCCCGCCAACAGCTGGCGGAAAAGTTAGCTGCGAAAAACGTCCCAGAACAGGTCGCTACTGCTGTGCTCGACAGGTTCGAAGACGTGAACCTCATCAATGATGAGGAGTTCGCCCGCATGTGGGTGCGTTCTCGGCATCAGGGCAAGGGCCTGGCACGTGGCGCCCTGCGGCGCGAGCTACGGGCCAAAGGAATCGACGGTGATGAAGCGGAACAGGCTCTGGACACCGTGAGCGATGAAGACGAGCGCGAAGCGGCCGAAAGACTTATCGAGAAGAAGCTTCGAACTCAACGCATTCCGACCGGGTCCGGACCTGAGGAGCGAGCCGAACGGGACAAGATTGTTCGACGTCTCGTCTCGATGCTGGCCCGTAAGGGATACTCTCCGGGGTTGGGATTCGACGTTGTCAAAGAGCTGATGACTGTCCAGATCGAGAATGATGAGGGCCTAGAATAGTGGGGTGACCACTCTCCAGGACTCGATACAGCCCCTCCGTTCCTACGAAGTCCGGACGTTTGGATGTCAGATGAACGTCCACGATTCCGAACGCATTTCTGGGCTGCTCGAAGACTCCGGCTATGTCGCGGCCGCGGTGAACCAAGAACCGGACCTGGTGGTGTTCAACACCTGCGCGGTGCGCGAGAACGCTGACAATCGGTTGTATGGAAACCTGGGCAACCTCCGACAGGTGAAAGAAAAGCACCCCGGCATGCAGATCGCGGTAGGTGGCTGCCTAGCCCAGAAGGATCAAGACGTTATCGTCGAAAAGGCACCCTGGGTGGACGTGGTCTTCGGTACCCACAACATTGGGTCTCTTCCGGTACTGCTGGAGCGATCACGCCACAATGAGCGGGCCGAAGTCGAGCTACTGGAGTCTCTTGAAGTCTTCCCCTCGACCCTGCCAACCAAGCGGGATTCAACTTATTCTGGTTGGGTCTCCATCTCTGTTGGTTGCAACAACACCTGCACGTTCTGCATCGTTCCCTCGTTGCGTGGCAAGGAAAAAGACCGCCGCCCCGGTGAGATTCTGGCAGAGGTCCAGGCACTGGTCGACGCCGGCGCAGTCGAGGTGACGTTACTCGGGCAGAACGTCAACACCTACGGCGTGGAATTCGGCGATCGCGGTGCGTTCGCCAAACTACTGCGTGCGTGCGGCGACATCGAAGGGCTGGAGCGGGTGCGTTTCACCAGCCCGCACCCTGCCTCATTCACCGATGATGTTATTGATGCGATGGCGGAAACGCCGAATGTGATGCCCCAGCTGCACATGCCCTTGCAATCCGGGTCGGACACGATCTTAAAGTCGATGCGTCGGTCCTACCGCTCCAAGAAGTTCCTTGGCATCTTGGACAAAGTACGTGAGCGGATTCCTCACGCTGCTGTAACCACCGACATCATCGTGGGATTCCCCGGGGAGACCGAAGAGGATTTTGCTGAGACGCTGCGCGTGGTTGAAGCATCTCGGTTCTCCTCCGCATTCACCTTCCAATACTCGATCCGCCCGGGCACTCCCGCCGCCACCATGGACCACCAGGTTCCGAAGGATGTGGTGCAAGAGCGTTTCGAACGCCTCACCGCGCTACAGGACCGTATTAGTGCTGAAGAAAGCGCGACTCGTGTCGGAGTCGAGCAGGAAATCCTGGTCACTAATACTCCCGGTACCAAGAGTGAGGAAACCGGCCGCCTTTCGGGACGAGCCCCAGACAATCGACTGGTGCACTTCTCCGTGCCCGCAGGAGAGCAGCAGCCGCGCCCTGGGGACTTCGTGACCGTACCGGTCACCGCTTCCCACCCTTACCACCTGATTGCCGATCCGGAGCCGGGGCAGTACCAACTGCGCCGTTCACGGGCCGGGGATGCCTGGGACCGTACGCAGGCAGAAAGCTGTGGAACTCCCACGCCGGCTGGTGATAGTACTGCACCCGGGGTGAACTTGGGGATGCCCACCCTGCGAGTGGGGGGCTGAGATCGACTCCGCCGATGCGGGAAGTGCCCGGAAGCCTATCGTCGTCCTGGTGGGCGCCACCGCTTCCGGGAAGACCCGGCTGAGTCTGGACCTGGCTGAGCGACTTCACGGAGAGGTCGTCAACGCGGACGCGATGCAGTTCTATCGGGGCCTGGACATTGGGACAGCCAAAGCCACGCAGGTCGAACGCGACTCCGTGCCGCATCACCTCATTGATGTTCTGAACCTGGACGAGGTGGCTTCCGTTGCTCAGTTTCAAACCTGGGCTCGTGACTGCTTCGGACAACTGCGAGCGCGGGAGCGAACACCCATTCTGACCGGGGGATCCGGTCTGTATGTGCGTGCCGCGATTGATCGGATCAGATTCCCGCCGACGGACCCCACGGTGCGTTCCCAGCTTGTGCAACGCCTCGAATTCGAGGGGAGCGACACTATTCGCGCCGAATTGGCGCGCGTCGATCCTGAGTCTGCGCAGCGAATCAACGACGACCGCCGATTGATTCGGGCGCTCGAGGTGTACCTCGTGACGGGTGAACCTTTCACTTCCTTTATGCCCCAGCGGACCTATGCTGAGGAGATTCCACCGGTCGTGCAGATCGGCTTGAGTATCGACCGAGACACTTTGTACGAACGCATTGGCGCACGGGTGAACACCATGATGGAGGCCGGCTTCCTCGACGAGGTTCGTGCTCTCACCGCTCATGGTCTCAACACGGCACCCACGGCATCACGGGCTATCGGTTATCCGCAGATGCAACGTGTACTTAGCGGTGAACTGACCGTCGAAGAAGGTGTGGAGGAGACGATTGTCGCGACTCGACGTTTCGCCAAACGCCAACTGACGTGGTTCCGTGCCGATCCCCGCGTGCACTGGATCGACTATGACGATCCTCGGCTAGTGAACAAGGCCCTACAAGTGATTGCGGATCGGTAGACTAAACCCATGTCGCATCCCCCAGCAGAGACCGAATCGGACCACTTAACCCCGTCGCTGCGTCAGCTGAACGGCATGTCCTTCATGAAAGGACATGGCACCGGGAATGACTTTGTTCTATTGCGCGATTCCGATGGCGATCTGGAACTGACGCCAGCACATGTCAGCGCCCTGTGCGATCGCCACCTGGGCATCGGTGCCGATGGTTTGATCCGAGCCGTGCCCTCCAGCGAACTGCCCGAGGGGCGGGAACTTCTCGGCGCTGCTCCCGAAGCTGTCTGGTTTATGGACTACCGCAACGGCGACGGTTCGATCGCCGAAATGTGCGGTAATGGCGTGCGCGTATTCGTGCATTTTCTCGCGGAAACCGGGACGATCGATCTTCCCGTCGGCGGCCATGTTGTGATCGGCACTCGGGCGGGAGTGCGCACGGTACATCGAACCGAGACCGGGTACTCCATCTCGATGGGTCCGTGGTCCTTCATCGATCCCGAGATGGCGCTCGAAAGTGCCTCAGACTCGCTGGTCAGGGCTTCCGGCTTGCCGGAGCCACGGCCAGCTCTGAGTATCTCGATGGGCAACCCACACACGGTGGTGGCTCTTTCCCCGCAAGAGGATCTCGACCAGGTCAATCTGCACGAGAAGCCTCAAGTCGAACCAGTTCCGCCGAATGGTACCAACGTTGAATTCGTCGTGCCTCAGGAGCCGTTGGTCTCCGACGGTATCGGTCATGTGCGCATGCGCGTTCACGAACGCGGAGTTGGCGAAACGATGTCCTGCGGCACCGGCGCGTGTGCTGCTGCAGCGGCAGTGCGTGTCTGGGCCGGTGCGGAAGGCGCGGACTCGTGGCGGGTAGACGTCCCAGGTGGGACGGTTCAAGTCGATTTCGTGCGCAATGAAGACGGCGCTGAAGACGTCATTCTCTCCGGGCCCGCGGAGCTAGTTTACAGCGGTACGGTGAACTGAACCCAGTACCTCAGCTCAGGCGCGCGGGTGGCGAATCACCCGGAGGATGCGGAAGCCTTTGATGGTATCCGCACGCTCTACGGTGAAACGACTCTCCAGAATATGAGCTTGATCGTTGAGCATGGTCTGGATCCATGGCATCAGCGAGTCTGCCCCGAGATTCTTCTGCACCACCAGCCAAGCTTCGCCGTGGTCGTTGAGCCTCGGTAGCCACAGCTCCAAGAGCTCGTGCAGTGCCTTCTTGCCAATGCGGATCGGTGGGTTCGACCAGATCAGATCGTAAGAGCGAAGCGGGTCCACATCCTCGGGGGAGGAAACGGCGATATTGGGTACTCCCAGGGCTTCTGCGTTGTCACGACACAGCTGTGCGGCGCGCTCGTTGACCTCCACGGCAGTGACTTGAGCGTTCGGGCTCATCATGCCCAGGGTCAGTGCCAGTGGCCCCCATCCACAGCCAATATCCAAGAATTCGCCTTGTTCGGGTGGTGCCGGAACCGCGGACAGCAACGCAGCTGTTCCCTTGTCCACACCCTCCGGTGAAAAGATGCCGTTGGCCGTGAGAACTTCAACGCTACGCCCGGCCAATGTCACAGTGATGGTACGACGTCGTTCCTGGTCAGAGGGGGAACGGAAGTAATGCCCAGAAGTTTCATTCACCCGACCATCGTAGGACAAGACCTCAACATCATGGTCATGCCCATTGAATTCACAGCGATTTTTATAACAAAACGATAACGGGCCATTCTGCCGCGTGAACTAGCCAATCTCGGCTGAATTTGCCCGAAATTTCGATTTGCATCGTCTCGCGCTTTCGAGTTTGCTGGCAGGCGTTGGTCAATGCGCTTTGACGCATGCGGCTCCTACGTCTTCAGACGATTCGGCCGAGAAAACCAACGTATGGGTCCCGGCACCTGCAGTGCCGTCCGCCGAGGGCTCCGAATGAACAGTCTCAATACGGATTGTTGGACGGCGACGCGTTGACGGCTTCGGGAAGCCTGAGCGTTCAGGTGACAGGATCTTAGGTTTCATGCAGAAGAACAACAAGGTACTGAAGAACGTCATGGGTGGATTGGCCACTTTGGGTCTGGCCGGGGCCGGATTCATGGCTGTGGCGCCGGCAGCCTCCGCAGATACGGCGTCCGACTGGGATCGCCTGGCCGAGTGCGAGTCCGGCGGCGACTGGTCCATCAATACCGGCAACGGCTATTATGGCGGTCTCCAGTTCAGCCAGCAGTCATGGGAAGCCGTGGGTGGCTCCGGACTGCCTTCGGATGCGTCCAAGGAAGAACAGATTCAGCGAGCAGAGCAGCTGCGGCAGATGCAGGGCTGGGGAGCATGGCCTTCTTGCTCGGCACAGTTGGGCCTCTCCGGCGAGCCCTCGGGTACGCCGGCAGCGGCTGAAGCCAGCGAGCAGCAGGCTCCGACACAGCAGGAAGCTCAGGTGGAGACCTCGCAGTCCTCGGGCCAGGAAGCTGCTGAGCAGTCAGCTCCGGTGGAGAAATCGGCACCGGCTCAGAAGCACGCACCGGCACAGGCAGACGTTGCCGCATCCGGGGAGATCTACACGGTGCAGTCCGGTGACACCATCAGCAAGATCGCCGACGCTTGGGGCATCTCCGACTGGAACGACCTGTACCAGGTGAACGCCGATGTCGTTGCTGATCCTGCACTGATCTACGTCGGCCAGGAATTGCAAATCCCTGCCTCCTGATAACACAGCCATGATCAGCGCGACCCAAGCCTGAATGGCACATGGTGTGACTTGGGGGCCCATCCTGGTGGATGGGCCCCCAAGTTGTGTACAGAGTGGGTGCTATACTAGTCGGCATGTGGATTACTTACCTTTGAGCCCGATTTCAATCGAGGAGCTCCGGCGTATCTAAGCGCCGTTATTCATGCCCAGCTTGATTCAGAGCGTCAGGTAGATCCACACCCCACGCGCATTCGGCGCAATGTAAAAGTCTTTGATTCTTGGCTCGGTTCGTTGCCAGGAGAATCGACGGGGAAGAACTGTGTTCGGGACAAGGACCGAACCCGGCGGTGAAATCGCGACGACCTGAGTCTTTCCAGACCACCAGGGAGAATTCATGCCCCGGACACCGCACCCAGAAACCGACTATTCTTTAACGACCCACTTCTCCAAGGAGACCATGACCCATTCCTCAGCGTCAGGTGAGCAGCCTGACAACAATGACCAGCGGCGCGACGACGAAGCCAAGAGCCTCATCGACAGGATTCTCGCCTCGGATGCTGCCCACGCAACCGCGAGCCCATCGGCATCTGGCGACTCACTGATTAGTGCCCAAAAATCCCGAGCCCTGGCTCTCGACGCCGGCGAAAGTAGGCACACCGAAGACGACGGCGACCAGCTCGATCTCGCAGCACGCCACGCTCTGCGCCGCGTGGAGGGACTCTCCACCGAGTTGGACGACATGTCCGAGGTCGAATACCGGAAGGTTCGACTCGAACGCGTTGTGTTGGCCGGATTGTGGACCGAAGGCAGCGCTGATGATGCCGAGAACTCACTGCATGAGCTTGCGGCACTGGCCGAGACCGCGGGTTCAACGGTGCTGGATGGAGTTATCCAGCGACGACACTCGCCCGACCCTGCTACCTACCTTGGCAAAGGCAAAGCTCAGGAACTGGCCGACGTTGTCAGCGATACCGGCGCAGATACTGTGGTGGTCGATGCTGAGTTGGCGCCTTCTCAGCGACGAGCCTTGGAAGATGTGGTGCGGGTTAAAGTCATTGACCGTACAGCGTTGATTCTCGATATTTTCGCCCAGCACGCCCAATCACGCGAGGGCAAGGCACAGGTTGAGCTTGCACAGCTGGAGTACTTGCTTCCGCGGCTGCGTGGTTGGGGTGACTCGATGTCGCGCCAGGCCGGTGGCCGTGCGGCAGCCGGTGAAGGTATCGGTTCACGCGGTCCTGGTGAGACGAAGATCGAACTCGATCGACGTCGCATCCGTAACCGGATGGCGAAGCTGCGGCGCGAAATCGCCGCTATGGCGCCTGCGCGGGAAACCAAGCGAGCCAATCGCCGACGCAACAAGGTGCCATCGGTCGCCATCGCGGGATATACGAACGCCGGTAAATCATCTCTGCTCAATCGGCTCACCCGCGCCGGAGTGCTGGTGGAGAACGCATTGTTCGCCACCCTCGATCCGACGGTGCGCAAAGCGGTCACACCGGATGGTCTCGGCTATACCCTGTCCGATACGGTCGGCTTCGTTCGTAACCTTCCAACTCAGCTGGTGGAAGCTTTCCGCTCCACGCTGGAAGAAGTGGGCGAGGCCGACGTGATCCTCCATGTTGTGGACGTTTCTCATCCAGACCCGGAATCGCAGATTGCTGCCGTTCACGAGGTTCTCAATGAGATCGACGCACGTCGAATTCCAGAGATCATAGTCCTCAACAAGGCTGATGCCGCGGACCCGATGACCATTGCGCGGGTGCGCCGGGCCCACCGTGACACCGTGTTGGTCTCGGCACACACAGGGGAAGGGATCGAGGATCTCGAAGCCATGATTGCGGACACGATTCCGCGTCCCACCTTGGAGCTGGATCTTTTGATTCCGTTCACTGATGGCGACGTGGTCTCGCGGCTGCACGGTTCCGACGTCGAGATCTTGTCTGAGCAATACCAGCCCGAGGGGACTCGTTTGACCGTGTTGGTACGCGAAGAAGACAAGGAAGAATTCGCGCAGTATGTCGTCTAGCACCACCGTGTCTTCTGACTCTGAGCAGCCCGTCGCAACGCTGAGCCCAGCAGAGCGGCGGGCTGCCGCCTGGCTGGAACAAGCTATTGAACGGACCGGGGGACAACGTCGAGAAGGCCAACGACAAATGGCCTTGGAAGTTGCGCGCTCTCTCGACACCGGAAAGCACCTGCTCGTGCAAGCCGGAACTGGAACCGGGAAGTCCTTGGCCTACCTGGTTCCGGCTCTGTCCCATGCGGTAGAAGCAGATCTGCCGGTCGTGGTTGCCACGGCGACGTTGGCACTGCAATCTCAGATCATTCGTCGAGATGCTCCACGTCTTCTTGAGGCGCTGAAAGAGGAACTCCCACGGCCCATGGACATCGCCCTCCTCAAGGGGCGGGCAAATTACGTGTGCCTGCATAAGCTGAACGGTGGATTCCCTGCCGACGAGCCGGAACCAACGCTTCTTGACGGAGCCGATCACGCACCGGCAGCGCCCCGTACCGACCTCGGAAAGCAACTCGTGCGCCTGCGCGAGTGGGCGGAAGATACAGAGACAGGGGATCGGGACGACCTAGACCCTGGGGTTGACGATAACGCCTGGCGGCAGGTGTCTGTGTCTGCGGTAGAGTGTATCGGCGCTCAGCGTTGTCCCTTCGCTGAAGAATGCTTCTCGGAACGAGCCCGTCAACAGGCCGGCGAAGCAGACGTGGTAGTCACGAATCATGCCATGCTCGCCATTGCCGCTTTCGAAGGGTTGCAAGTTCTTCCCGAATTCGAAGCTGTAATCGTAGACGAGGCCCATGAATTGGCGGATCGTGTTACGAACGCAGTGACGGGTCAGATTTCCTCTGCATCTGTCCGCGCAGCCGTGACCGCCGGCCGTCGACAAGCGTCAGTCGTGCTCGAGGACCTCGGTGCTGCGGCAGATGCTTTGGAAGCTGCCTTCATCTCCGCACCATCGGGGTGGATGCCAATGGGACCCAACGAGGTTCAGACACAAGCTCTCGAGTCAGTGCGAGCAGCCGCTCGTGAGGGATTGAGCCAGCTCAAGACCACGGGGAAAGAATCCACAGATGCCTCGTCGACGAGCGATGACTCCTCGGGCCGCCATGTCGTCCGCACGAAGCTACAAGAGGTACTTGAGACAGCCGAACGTGTTCTGGATGCCGGCCAAAACGGAAACAACCGTCAGGTCGCATGGGTGTCCCGCCCTGGACGATTTGAGCCTGGCGTGGGGTGGATCGCCGGCGACGAGAATACGTCTCCTACCGTCTACGTGGCTCCTCTGTCGGTGTCCGGAAGGCTGCGTGAGAACCTTCTGCAAGACACGACGACGATTCTTACGTCGGCAACGTTGACGGTCGGGGACTCATTCGGGCCCATCGCTGGAGATCTAGGATTCTCGGGGTCCGGTGGACCGGAGTGGACGGGCATTGACGTGGGTAGCCCCTTCGAATACGCCAAGCAAGGCATTCTCTACGTGGCTGAGAAACTGCCTAAACCAAGTCGCCTCACCTCGCCGGCGACGTACGACGAACTAGAGGCGTTGTTGCGAGCTTCTCAGGGTGGAGCATTGTGTCTCTTCTCTTCGCGCCGGGCGGCCGAGGACGCGGCTCATGAGTTGCGTCGGCGGTTGGGGCCAAATCCACAGATTCTCTGCCAGGGCGACTCCACGCTGTCCGCATTGATCAAACAATTCGCGGAAGAGGAGGATACCTGCCTTTTCGGCACGATGTCCCTCTGGCAAGGCGTGGACGTCCCCGGACGCTCCTGCCGTCTGGTGGTGGTGGACAGACTGCCGTTCCCACGTCCTGATGACCCACTGTCCGAGGCTCGTACACGAGACGTTGCGCAGCGCGGGGGCAACGGTTTCATCCAAGTCTCAGCGACTCATGCTGCGGTCCGACTCGCTCAGGGCGTGGGTCGACTCATCCGGTCGGCTAATGACCGAGGTGTCGTGGCGATCCTTGACTCGCGGCTTCATCATGCCCGCTATGGAAAGTATATCCGGTCAGCCCTGCCGGACTTTTGGTACACGACGGAACAGGACACTGTGCTCGGTGCCCTCGGTCGCCTCGCGAAGGTCTAAATACGGTGAGCGATCACGACGCGACAGGGGCCCAACGACGAAAACGTCGTTGGGCCCCTGTCGTTCTATCGGCGGGCTATATCGCCGATAGCGTCAGATGGATCGAAGGACGGACACAACTTTTCCCATGATGGTGGCGTGGTCGCCCAAGATGGGCTCGTACGCGGTGTTCTGAGGCAGCAACCAGGTATGGCCATCGCGCTGGCGGAAAGTCTTCACCGTTGCTTCTTCATCGAGTAAGGCGGCGACGATGTCGCCGTTGGTGGCGCTGTTCTGCTTGCGTACCACGACCCAGTCGCCATGGCAGATAGCGGCATCCACCATCGAGTCTCCGGTGACTTTGAGCATGAACAGGTCCCCATCACCAGTTAGCAACTTGGGGAGGGCGATGACATCTTCGATATGCTGATCAGCCAACACTGGCCCGCCGGCGGCAATGCGCCCCACCAAGGGAACCATGACGTTGTGAGAGTCGATTTCGCGGCTAAAGGGGAGCTGCAACTCATCGGTGTCAATCTCCTGGGCCGAATCTGACTCATTGCCCAGGAGATTTCCGTCTTCATCGCGAAGAATCTCGATGGCCCGGGGGATACGAGGATCTCGGCGGATGTACCCGTACTCGGTGAGCTTCTTGAGCTGGTACGTCACGGATGAGAGAGACAGCAACTCCGTCCCCTTGCCGATCTCACGCATCGACGGTGGATAGCCAGTCTTCGCGATGGCTCGTCGTAGGTAATTGAGCACTTGTCGCTGCCGCTGCGTCAGCTTCTTAACGCTGTATACCGCGAAGTTCTGCTCGTGACCGTCTGGAGTCGATGAACTCATGGGGCTCTCCGTTCTTATCGTGTCCATGGCCGCTGATGGACTCTGTTTCGCAGTCAAGACGCCGGGACATCCGGTGACCGATTCGCAGGGTCAAGGCGATCCGTACTTCAAGGCTACAGCATTCTTCGAACAAGTTCAAAGATCTGTACGAGGAATATCTTGCATCCGGTCGAAAGGCTGTGCTAGAAAAGATGTACGAACTTAGAACGGTCGATCGAGTCGAAAGAAGTGGGCCGTTCGAAAAGAGAGGACAGTGGGATCATGAGCATCGCTACGCAAAACCAAGGAAGCAGCGGCATTTGCCTGACTCGACGCGGTCGATTTGTTCTACGAACACTTCCCCTCATTATTCTGATGGCCCTGATCGTTGCAGCGGCCCTGATCGGGGATCTGTTCGGTTCTTCAGCGAACGCGTCGAACTCCGGTCTGCCCTCGGGTGCAATCGAATACACTGTCGGATACGGCGACACCCTCTGGGGGATCGCGGGACAGGTTGATCTCGATGCACCCCGCGCTGAGATTGTTCAGCGCATCGGTGACCTGAACCAGCTCGCAGGATCGGATATTAATGTCGGCGATACGCTCTTCGTTCCCGCGTCACCGGGGAACTGAAGGTCAACGTCGGATCTAGACTGTGTGCGTGACTCCAAACTCGAACGATTTCAACGCTGATGCTCTAGCGGCTCTACCTTTGCGTGAGAACCTGCGTGGCATGACTCCCTATGGGGCACCACAACTAGATGTGCCGGTAATGCTCAACACGAATGAAAACACGCATCCGGTTCCAACAGACGTGGTCGAATCGATCGGAGCTGAAGCGCTTCAGTCGGCACGTTCGTTGAATCGCTATCCGGACCGGGAATTCACGGAACTCCGTAGACGTTTGGCGGCTTATCTTGGCGAGGGTCTGACTGAGCGGCAGATCTGGGCAGCGAATGGATCTAACGAGATTCTTCAGCAGATTCTGCAGGCTTTTGGTGGACCAGGCAGAAGTGTTCTGAGTTTTCCACCGACTTACTCGATGTATCCCTTGCTCGCTGAAGGCGTGAGCACCAGATACATCGCCGGAATTCGGAATGATGATTACACGCTTACAGCAACATCTGCCTCAGTGCAGGTCGAAGAACACGCGCCTAACATCGTGATCCTGTGCTCTCCCAATAATCCAACCGGAACGGCATTGGGGCTGGACGTGATCGAGGCCGTTTACGAGGCTTCCGACGCATGCCAGTCCATGGTTGTTGTGGATGAGGCCTACGCCGAGTTCGCATTGGAGGGTACGCGTTCCGCACTTACTCTGCTCCCCGGACGTCCCCGATTGATCGTGACGCGTACTATGTCGAAGGCTTTCGCGTTGGCCGGCGCCCGTCTCGGTTACCTCGCGGCGGCGCCAGAAGTGACTGACGCCATTCGGCTCGTGAGACTTCCGTATCACTTGTCTTCTATGTCTCAAGCGACGGCTAACGCCGCGTTGGCCCACGTTGACTCGCTGTTGGCAACGGTTGAGGAAATTAAGGTCCAACGTGATCGAATCGTGGATGGGCTTCGGGAGCTGGGATTGCGTCCTGCAGTTTCCGATTCAAACTTCGTGTTCTTTGGTGGGCTGTCGAACGCCAGCGAAGTCTGGCAAAGGCTACTTGCTTTCGGGGTCTTGGTGCGAGATGTCGGTATTGCCAACCACTTGCGTGTGACTGCAGGCACAGCTGAAGAGACCTCGGCGTTTCTTGACGCGATGAGGCGTATTCTCGAGGACGCTCCGGAGCTTGCACAGTAGACTTATTGGCGTCGGCTGGACAGTCCCAGTCGGCCTTGAACTCAAGGAGCGCCCTCTTCATGGTTGCTGAACTGATTTCCAGCCGTCGTGCGCGCATGCAACGCACAACGTCAGAATCCAACGTATTCGTCGAGTTGGACCTGGATGGAACCGGCACGTCGGACATTTCCACCTCCGTGCCGTTTTTCGATCACATGTTGACCGCCTTGGCGAAACATTCGCAGATGAACCTGGTGGTGAAAGCATCCGGCGATACGCACATTGACGTCCACCACACCGTCGAGGATGTTGCTATCACCCTCGGTGAAGTGCTGAAGGTCGCTTTGGGTGACAAGAAGGGTATCCGTCGGTTCGGTGAAGCCTCAGTGCCATTGGACGAAGCGCTGGCCCGCGCGGTCGTAGATCTTTCTGGGCGCCCTTACCTGGTGCACGAAGGTGAGCCTGATGGGCAGCAGTACCACCTGATCGGCGGTCACTTCACTGGCTCGATGACGCGTCACATCTTCGAGTCGATAACCTTCCACGCTTCCATTTGCTTGCACATGGACGTGGTCCGTGGCCGGGACCCGCACCACATTGTCGAGTCTCAGTTCAAGGCGTTTGCTCGCGCTCTGCGCGTGGCTGCCGAAGACGACCCTCGTGTCACTGATGTGCCGTCGACGAAGGGTGCCCTGTGAGCGGCCTCGCTACCGGACCTTCTGTGGCTGTCCTCGATTACGGCTCTGGCAACGTACGATCGGCTGTACGTGCCTTGGAACGTGCAGGTGCACGCGTCAGCCTCACTGCAGATCCCGACACGGTGATGAACGCTGATGGGCTCGTGGTGCCCGGTGTGGGTGCGTTCGGCGCCGTCATGCATTCGCTCAAGAACGTCGGGGCGCTTCGCTGGATCGGGCGTCGTATTGCCGGTGGTCGCCCCGTGCTGGGAATCTGCGTTGGGCATCAAGTCCTCTTCGAACGCGGTGTCGAACATGGCGTCGAAACCGAGGGCATGGGGGAGTGGCCAGGCGTGGTGGAGGCACTGCCCGCCCCGGTTTTGCCACATATGGGCTGGAACAGTGTCCGGCCGGCGGAGGATTCAGTTCTTTTCCGCGGGCTCGAAGACGAGCGTTTTTACTTTGTGCACTCCTACGCCGTCCAGAACTGGACGTTCGATCAGACGATTGCTTCGATGGCTCCGCCGAAGGTCACCTGGTCGCATCATGGTGCCGACTTCGTGGCAGCCGTGGAAAACGGCCCGCTTTCAGCGACCCAGTTCCACCCGGAGAAGTCCGGCGACGCCGGCATGCGGCTGCTACAGAACTGGTTGGGTTCTCTCTAATGCCATGGTGGACTGTTGTGCTCATCGGCATTGGTGGACTTATGCTCGGCGGGGCATGGTCAGCGTATCGACAGGAGCTACCAGCATGGTTCTTCTTCGGGTTAGCCGTCTGCGGGATTCTAGCGATCGTCGCTGGCTTTGTATTGGTTCCAGGCGAAGCCTGATGATTAGGCCGCGCTCTGGGCGGCTTCATGACTTTTCGAGAAAATTGATCAGGAGTATTTAGATGAGCGAAACACCTCGTACCCGGCTGGAGCTTTTGCCTGCGGTAGACGTACAGAACGGGCAAGCCGTTCGCCTCGTTCAAGGCGAGGCGGATTCTGCCACCGGTTACGGGGCTCCTCTGGAAGCTGCCCTGTCCTGGCAGAACGCGGGAGCAGAATGGCTGCATTTGGTCGACTTGGACGCCGCTTTCGGTACTGGCGACAACCGCAAGATTGTCCAAGAGGTAGTCCGTGAGCTGGGCATCAAGGTGGAACTGTCGGGGGGTATTCGTGACGATGCTTCGTTGGAAAATGCTCTTGAGCTCGGTGCAACTCGAGTGAATCTGGGAACCGCTGCTTTGGAGAATCCGGAGTGGACCGCGAAGGCGATCGCTCGGTTCGGTGACCAGATCGCGGTCGGTCTCGACGTGCGGGGCGAAACACTCGCAGGTCGAGGCTGGACCACTGAAGGTGGAAACATCTGGGAAGTGCTCCAGCGCCTTGAGGACGCCGGCTGCGCCCGTTACGTGGTCACAGACGTGACTAAGGACGGTACATTGACTGGACCCAACACGGACCTGCTTGCGAAGATCAGCACTTTTACTGACAAGCCTGTGGTCGCATCGGGAGGAATTTCCTCCCTCGATGACATTCGCGCGCTGACGACGATGGTGCCGCAGGGCGTGGAAGGCGCCATCGTGGGCAAGGCGCTCTATGCGGGTAAGTTCACCCTGCAGGCGGCCCTGGCTATTGCCGAACAGGTACCTGGCGTCGGCGGAGGCGCCGAGCAGTGACATCACGCGAGCTTCCCGGCCACATTCAAGCTGCGATCCAGAAGAACCTGGCGCGCCAGCATCGATCCGAGGATGGTCGTCCCGCGGACTCTGCCGGGCAAGCTTGGGAAGGTCGTGATTTCTCCGGCACGGGAATCGACGGATCGGCCAACCCGCTCCACGCGTTCGACAAGGATGACGGACTGGCTTCGGCAGCTTGGATTGAGGCGTCCGAACGCTTCATGTCCGGCGTAGCGGATGAGGCCGAAGTGGTCGCTGCTTTATCGAATGTTCGGGTGTTCGCCGCCGTGGTTCCGACCCTGGCCGAGGAGTCGACTCACGAGGTCGCCGCTGAGGATGGCGTGCATGTCCACGGGGACAAACAAGCAGATGTCGCTTTGGTCACCTTGCAAGCTGCCGACGGTCGTCGAGCAATGCCGGTATTCACCTCGGTTCCGGCATTGACCGCTTGGCACACTGAAGCACGCCCAGTTGCGACATGGATGCCACGTGCGTGCCTGTCAGCCGTGGATGAGGGGTCTGACCTGGTCGTCATCGACCCTGGTCAAGAACTCACCTTTGTGGTTCGTCGCCCGGCGGTCTGGTCGCTGGCGCAACAGCGAAATTGGGTGCCGTCCTACCAAGATGAGACTTTGGCCGCCGACCTTCACGACATCGTGTCCCTGGTGCCAGGATTGCAACGTTTGGCCCTGGCTCCTGGTCGGGGCGTTGCCACGCGGCTGAAATCGGGGGGCCTGGTCAACGGCGGAGGAAGCGGGCCGGAGCTCAACATCATCGCAACACCTGAAGACGGCACTGATGCGACGGGTCATCGGTTGATGCTTGCGACGTTGCAGCAGTTGCTATCTCAGGTCACGTCGTTGTCAGAACGGGCAGACTCCGTGGAGATCTCACTCGGGTAATACCCGCGTCACCAAGTGAAGCCGGAGACTCACGACTCCGAGAGAAGCTGATCCTGAACACGAGAGAAGACCGTATCGATGATCTGTGCTTCTTCGTCGCTAATCTTCGCCGTGAAGAACGTTTCGATGTCACGGACGTGCAAAATGGCGGCCTTGCGGAAAGTGCGCCGTCCTTCTTTGGTGAGTGAGGCGATCCATGATCGAGCGTCGGTATCACTGCGCTCACGGCGGACGAGGCCGCGGTTCTCCAGGATTTTCACCTGATAGGTCAACCGCGACGGAGAAAACACCATTGCTTCGGCGAGTTCTCCCATGCGCATGCACCCTGTCTCCGACTCGGTGAGCAACAACATGAGGTTGTAATCGCCCAGATGGAGATCGAGTTCAGATTTGAGAGTTGACTCAAGGCGTGTCATCAACCGAGCTGTAGTGACCCAGTAGGTGCGCCACGCCCCTTCTACGGAGCGCACCTGACTGGGTCGTGACGCCGATTTATCGTCCGGCGAGTAGCTGTTCAAATGGTGTCACCTCAAAGGGAGTCTGCGCATCGGTTGGTTGCTTTTTCGGACGCCGTTGAGCTGGCGACGACGTCAGCATTTCGCCGAATTGTCGCCCGGCCTCGGTAATCCGCTTGCTCAACACTATCTCACCATCGTCGAACTGCCCGGTGTTGAGACCCCAATCGTCAGTAGCCGCGAAAACGGCCAAGGGGGCGATTTGTGCCTTGAGGTAGGTGAACAGCGGACGCATCGCGAAGTCGATCATCAGCGAGTGACGCGCTGTTCCACCGGTGGCGCCCAATAGCACGGGCATCGCCTGCATGGCGTCATCATCGAGCAAGTCGATAAACGCCTTGAAAAGGCCAGCGTAGGACCCCTTATAGGTGGGTGTCACCGCAATCAGCGCATCGGCCGTCTCAACCTGACGCAGTGCCCGGTCGAGCTTTTCCGAACGGGACGTTGAAACATGTCCCTCGGCAATGTCGAGCGCCAGTTCGCGCAGTTCAATGCGCCGGATGTTCACCTGTGTGCCGTTGCCCGACAGGTACTCTTCAGTGGCGGACTGGAGGCGGTCAGCGAGCATGCCGGTGGACGAGGGGTTGCCCGATCCCGCGGAGATCACCGCGATGTTCATTGTCATTCTCCTTCGTTCTTCTCTGCTGCTTCGCGCTGTGCGCGTTCAATGCCGGCCGGCGAGTCGGGACGACCGCCGGGGACGGGATCTTCGCCGCGCGCGTGGCGCTGGCGCAGGAATTCGTGAGTGGGCGCCTCGGGCACGTCGTCCGGCTTCAACGCCGCGAACTCCTTACGCAACACCGGCAGTACCTCTTCGCCGAAGATGTCGATCTGTTCCAGGACCGTCTTCAACGGCAAGCCTGCGTGGTCAATGAGGAACATTTGACGCTGGTAATCGCCGACCCAATCGCGGAAGCTCAGAGTGCGCTCGATCACCTGCTGAGGGGAGCCCACGGTCAGCGGCGTCATCTCGGAGAACTTCTCTAGGGACGGGCCATGGCCGTAGACGGGTGCGTTGTCGAAGTAGGGACGGAATTCGTTGACGGCGTCCTGGGAGTTTTTGCGCATGAACGCCTGTCCGCCCAACGCAACGTAGGCCTGGTGTGGCTGTCCATGCCCGTAGTAGGCGTAGCGCTGGCGGTAAAGCTCCACCATCTGGATAACGTGTTCCTTGTTCCAGAAAATGTTGTTGTGGAAGAAGCCGTCACCGTAGTACGCCGCCTGCTCCGCAATTTCGGGTGACCGGATGGAACCGTGCCACACGAATGGCGCAACGTCGTCCAGCGGGCGTGGGGTCGCGGTGAACTGCTGCAGCGGTGTGCGGAATCGGCCCTGCCAATCGACTTCCTTCTCACGCCATAGCTGGTGCAACAGCGCGTAGTTCTCGACTGCCAACTGAATTCCCTGGCGTATGTCGCGGCCAAACCACGGGTAGACCGGACCGGTGTTTCCGCGGCCCATCGTTAGGTCAATGCGACCGTCCGCCAAGTGCTGCAGGTAGGCGTAGTCCTCGGCCAAGCGCACCGGATCCATCGTGGTGATGAGAGTGGTAGCCGTAGAGAGTTGAAGAGAAGAGGTTTGGGCGGCCAAATAGGCCAGCAACGTCGGAGGGTTGCCCGGGGCAACGAAAGGAGGATTGTGGTGCTGGCCCGTGGCGAAGACGTCGAATCCGGCGGCTTCTGCGTGCCGAGCAATAGCCACGGTGTCCTTAATGCGCTGATTCTCCGTGGGGACGCTACCGTTGTTCGGATCTGCGGTGACGTCGCCGATGGTAAACACGCCGAACTGCATGACTTCTCCTTATTTCAAATCTGAACTGTCATGGGATGCAACTGCGTTCACGCCGCGATTATTCCATGGTCAGTCTGGCGCCGAAATCCATCTAAGATGGAACGCAGCAACGCCATGTCAGGCTCGCATGGCCGTCGTCATCATCGACGGCTACAGCACGTTTCGTTCCGGTAGGTCCATGACCTGGATTTGTTCGGTCGTATTTGAGGTCACCATGGATTTTCACTCCTATATTCGCTTGCTTCGGGATCAGCGCATCCGGCGACTCTTGGTGGTCGGCTTGATCGCGAGACTTCCTCATTCAGCGCTTGGCGTGGTCCTGACGCTACACATTGCGGTGACCATGGGGTTGGGGTACGGGCTCGCAGGTCTCGCTGCAGCCTCATTGACGCTGGGTATCGCGGTAGGCGCGCCGTGGCGAGGTAGACAGGTGGATCGCGTCGGTCTGCGCCGCGCGCTGATTCCCTCGGTGGTCGCTGAAGCCTTCGTCTGGGCTATTGCACCGTGGTTGCCTTACCCGGCTTTGCTGGTGGCGGTGTTCATCGGCGGCGTGTTCTCACTACCGATCTTCTCCATCGTGCGTCAGTCGTTGGGCGTGATGACGCGAGGTCAGGATCGACAAACCGCCTTCGCTCTTGACTCGATCTTCACCGAGATGGTCTTCATGGCTGGCCCAGCCATGGGGGCGCTGACGGCCACGCTGTGGTCTTCGGCGTGGGGTCTCGTCATCATTGGTGTCTCCGGGTCAGCAGCCGGGGCGTATTTGATGTGGTTCAATCCTCCGACGCGCTCGTCTCAGCGATATGTGCCGTCTCGCCCCGGTGATTTCACCGAAGCCGAGGAACAAGAACGCGCAGTGGCCGATGCGGTTCACTCAGCTCCAGCCCATGTCGATCTCACGGCAACGGAGCTTCCAGCAACGACGGGTTCCATCCCGATCATCAGCGCGCTCACAACACAGGCCGACGCCGAGAAAGTCACCGTTACTGCCCGTGTGCGCCGTCAGTTCTCCTGGGTTAGCGGATCCGCGCTCGCGGTCTTGCTGGTTTCATTTGCAGCGGGTCTACTGATGGTTGCTACAGAAGTGTCGATGGTGGCGCAGCTGGAGTCCGTGGGACAAGCTTCTAAAGTCGGTATCGTGTTCGCGTTTTGGTGTGGCGCGTCCGCAGTCGGCGGGATTCTCTACGGTGCGCTGCGCAAGAACATTTCACCGATGCTCATGATGGCTCTCTTCGCCGTTTTCACTTTCCCCATGGCGTTTGCAGAAGACGTCTGGGTCATGGCGATCATTTCGCTCGGGTCAGGCTTCTTCACCGCTCCGACGCTGGCGTCGGCTTCATCCATGCTGTCGCATTTGGTTTCCGAAGAGCGCCGCGGCGAGGCCATGGGCTTCTACGGCTCTGCGATGACGGCCGGAGCTGCACTCGGGTCTCCGATGGCAGGCATCTTCATCGATGTGGTGAGTCCACATGCTGGCTTCGTGTTTGCGTCCGCTGTTTCATTGGCGTTGGTTGCTACCTCCTGGGTCTTTCGGATGCTGCGACGTCGTCGCCGTCGGTGACGCGGGCAGTGTTGCGAGCTGGACGGCGAGACCTGCGGCGACGGTCTCTGGGGTAACCATGACAGCACGCAGCGGCACTTTAGGTATCTTCAACAGCGTTGGCCACACGAGGCGTTGTTCGGGCGTCGTGCCGAGAGGAAGATAGAAGCGTCGATCGATATGTGCGATCAGTCGTCCGCCGGCGAGCTCACGATTGCCGAAAACAAAGAATCGGATACGGGATCGGAAGTCGCGCAGGAGGCGCAAGATTCGCTCCTCGAACGTGACGAAGGTCGATCCGCTACGACGATCTGCCCAGTATCCCCATGAGGTGATACACAGTGTGACGGGCTGTTCCTTATCTAGGGCCTCCTCGAGGGTATCTAGTTTCTGATCGATCTCGTCATTGTCGGCGGTCCGATCGAGGATGGGGCTCACCACCGGATGACCGACTAGATATTCAGACCCGTCGAAGACGAACACCTGGCGTGTTGAGCTATGTGATTCCGAAACCGCGATCCGTCGACAGACGTCTCTTATCGATTCTGACTCGACGCCGATCCATGCTGTTGTATCGGCGTGATCGAAAGCCGAGAACACAGGAACCTGACGATGGTGCGTTGGGTCGTCGAGTAGGCCCAAGACGCTTCCCTGCTTCTGGAAATTGAATGTCGGCATATATAGTTCTGGTAGTTCCGGTGTGAGAATCGGATTCGGCTTTCGATGGCCCGCCGAGGAACTGCGCCGAGCAATGTATTCCACAACGTCGTGCCACCGTCGTGGAAGAAACGGCGGGTTCATCGAATGTGTGCCTTGCGTGGCAGGCGTCAGCACAGGCTCGGCGTCTGGACACATCGGCTGATCCGAGTGGAACTCGTGGGGCGATGCAGCACCGGAGCGGAAGAAAGCCCGTCCTGGCAATTCCGGTGGAATGGCCGAGGCGTGAGCTGACCCGAGTAGGTCCCATGACTCTTGCTCGGTAGACGTTCTCAAGCAGATGATTGAGCCGATGTTCGACCGAATCTCCGAAGTGACCGTCCCTAGTGCCCGTTGTGTGGCGAGAATCAGATGAAACCCCAGGGACCGACCTGTTGCGGCAAGGCGCGCTAGTTGGCCAATGGCGGTGGGAAGCTCCTCGACAAGAATGCGAAGTTCGTCGATGGCGACCACGATGCGTGGAAGGACATGGTCGGGATTCTGCCGACGAAAAGTGGTGTAGTCGGGGACCTTCGCCGTAAGGAACAGTTCTTCTCTACGGGTAAGTTCTGCCGAGATTGCCGAAAAGCTGCGTAGGGAGTCTGCGCCGTGCAGATTCGTTTCGAGCGTCATGGTGTGGGGGAGACTCACTAGCGGAGCGAACGTTGCTCCACCTTTGAAATCTAAGAGGAGCAGCCCTAAATCTGCTGGCGGATAATCATGCGTGAGATGAGCGAGAAGGCTTAGCAACAACTCTGACTTTCCTGAGCCGGTGGTCCCTACAATCAGCAGATGTGGTCCGTCCTCAACGAGGTCGAGCTCGAGAGCACGTGACCTCGTTCCGAGCGATGCACGAAGATGCTCGTGGCTCTCGCGGAAGGGGGCTTCCTCGTCGAACAATGAGGCCGTCTCTGCGGGGAGCCGCGAACCGGAATGGCCAACGACGTAATTAAGCTGCTCATGAGTTCCCTGACTGATGCCATCGAACCGCACATTATCTGCATACATGCTTTGGACGGTGAGACGACGGTCCGTGCAGAAAGCGATGACCTCCGGCTCAGACTCCCGAGGTGTATTTTCCCATTCTTCGTCCGTGTACCGAATAATCTCAGGCGCTGGAGAAGAAGTCGTTGACTGCCGGTTCGCATGGAACCGCTGCAACTGGATATCAATCCACCGCGCTAGGGGGAGTGTCTCAGCAGGATCTCCGACGATGTTGATCTTTGATGCTGTCAACGACGTAACGAGTGGAATTGTTGTGGTGAGATCCGGACTCCACTTAGGATCAACGTCTCGTTCCGTTTGAACCACGACTCGGCCGTCGCCCCAGCTAAGGACGCACGGGGTCGGTAGATTGCTGATGCCAAGTGGGTCAGAACTACGAATACGCGATGCTAGAACAAGGTCAGTAGCCGACGGTGCGGAGTTCCGAAATTGGCCCACCAGTTCCTGCAGCTCTTGTCGAATTGATGCGAGAAAGCGCGCTCGGTTTCGTCGATACTGGAGGATCATTGTTACAGCCATGAGCACTGAGACCAGGCTGAAAAGCATGAAGAACCAGTGCCCAGTGACAACGACCATTACCGTTCCAATCAGGAGTGGGCTCAATGCCGTCACGGTTTGAAGGGCGATGTTCGGCTTTGATGGTTCTGCGTTGGTCGAAATAGTGAGCGGTGGCGGTTCAGAGGTGAGGGGGACAGGCGCCGATTCGCTGAGGCCCACCCTGAACTGTGAACGCCCCCACCTCGGAGTGTCTGTGTCGGCCCGCAAAGAAACGGGCGCATGACGCTGGTCTTCTGGCGATCGAGTGAAATGCACACCGTGGCGAGAGTGGGAAACGGTGGCGGGCGTGGTCGGCAGATACGGGTCGTGGATCTGTAGATGGGTGTTCCCCCGCCCGAGCGTGAAAGTTCCACGAGGTAGAGGAATAAGCCGGCCGCTATCAGGTCCCCTGGTTGTGCGTAACTGAATCGATTGTGTGGCGGCGCTTGGTGAGTCGTCGTTCGAGAAAAACGTCGGTATGACGACTACTTCGAGTGTTTGAGACGCAGAACGGAGAGAATCCAAACTTTTCCGCTCCCAAGATTCCAGGGGGCGATCGCGAAACATTAAGCTGGCTGCTCGATATTCTCGGGGCAGTTTCTGAACGATGATTTCGGCAATTCCCTTGCCACCGTCGAGCGGCACATGCGAGAGCTCCCAGTCTCGGTGAACTGATTTGGGCAGGCCGAAAAGGACTACACGCACGTTGATCTTCCCAATCTTCGGGGGCACTTTCTCTTCTATCCGACCAGATAATCTGTCGCTCCGGGGCTGATGGATATGGGGAGTGTGGATAACTCGCGGCCGGTGAGTTTCATGACGCTTCCATGAAGGAGTTATCCACAGAAAAGTTAGGTAGGGATTACTTTCGGTGTCCAGCACTTGTAGTCTGAGATCGCTCGAACCATTGCATGACAGGCGGACCAAAACGCCCGACGAAGGAAAGACGACTGATGGACGCTGTGAAGTTGCTAGAGACTGAGGTGCGCGAGTTGGTTCGCCGCCGGGGTCTAGACCCTCAGCAGGATCCGGAGTCGGTTCGGGTGTTGGTGGACGATGCCACCCGGGATTATGACTCCCGTTCTCTGATGAGCAACTTGCCCGTCTTGCCGGATCGTGACGAAGCTAGACGCCTCGTTTTCGACGCGGTGGCCGGATTCGGTCCTCTGCAGCCACTTTTGGATGATGACACCGTTGAAGAGATTTGGTGGAACACCCCTTCAGCAGTTTTTTGCGCGCGGAATGGTGCTTCGGAACTCACGAACGTACGGCTCACCGACCAGCAGGTAAGAGACCTGGTCGAGAGAATGTTGAAACAGTCCGGGAAGCGTCTGGATCTATCGTCGCCATTTGTTGATGCATCGCTTCCCGACGGATCACGACTCCATGTGGCGATTCCGGACATCACCCGTAGACATTGGGCAGTCAATATTCGAAAGTACATCATTGCGGCTCACCGACTCGATGACTTGGTCTCCACTGGATCCTTGCCTCCTGTTGCTGCGCGCTATTTGGACGCTGCCGTCGACGCAGGCCTGAACATTCTTGTGTCCGGGGCGACCCAGGCTGGAAAAACCACTCTGCTCAACTGTCTCTCCGCGTCGATCGGTGCTCGTGAACGCGTCATCAGCGTTGAAGAGATCTTTGAGCTGAAAATCCCCCTAAGGGATGTGGTCAATCTTCAATGCCGCCAGCCGAACCTCGAAGGGAACGGAGAGATTCCGCTCCGTCGTTTGGTGAAGGAAGCGCTTCGAATGAGACCAGACCGGATTATTGTCGGCGAAGTGCGTGAAGCCGAGGCTTTGGATCTGCTCATTGCGCTGAACGCGGGACTGGCCGGAATGTGTACCGTGCACGCAAACTCGGCCCAGGACGCTCTGACAAAGATTTGTACTCTGCCACTTCTGGCCGGTGAGAACATTACGAGGGACTTTGTCGTTCCTACCGTCGCCTCATGCGTGGATTTGGTCGTACATTGCCAACGTGATCGATCAGGACGGCGTAGGATCGCGGAAATTCTTGCCGTCGGTAGTCGTGTCGAGAACGGCGTAATCGAGACGGCTTCCGTTTTTCACGAAGTCGATGGGCACCTTGAGTTCAACCCCTCAGGAATTCTTGAGAACCCCAAGTTCGAGTCGCATGGCGTCGACCAACGAATCTTGGTCGGTGGTTTCTAATGGCGCTTTTGGTGGGGCTCCTGTTGGGGCTGGGGCTGGTGCTGATTTGGTGGTCCTTTTGGACTTCCCCGGTCGACCAGGACGCCTCCAAGCAGAAGAAGGACACAAAGCTCCGCCAACTGATTGCACAGTCGGGCGTGGAACGGCTGACTCCGGTCGGTGTTGTCGCAATTTCCACGGTATTAGGCGTCTTCGTCTTCACCTTCGTCAGTCTTCTGACCCGTGCACTTCCTGTGGGACTTTGCTTTGGATTTTTCGCGAGTCTTTTGCCGGTACTGATTCTTCGCTGGCAAGCCAACAAACGGCGGGTGCTTCTTCGAGACGTCTGGCCGGATGCTTTGGACCACCTGCGTTCAGCAATCCGCGCCGGGCTGAGCCTTCCTGAAGCGATGAGTCAGCTCTCGGTCACTGGTCCTGAACAATTACGGCCAGCATTGGCAGAATTTGCCGATGACTATCGTTCGGGGATGAGATTCGGCGATGCTTTGGACCAATTGCGATTTCGAATGGCCGATCCAATCGCAGACCGACTTGTCGTTGCGCTGAAGATTACACGTGAAGTTGGTGGCGCCGATGTCGGCCAACTACTAGGGACACTGTCTGAGTTTCTTCGCGAAGATGCCCGTACGCGCGCCGAGCTGGAAACGCGGCAGTCGTGGACCGTGAACGGTGCCAAGCTCGCCGTGGCGGCGCCGTGGATCGTGCTCCTGCTACTGGCAACCCAGCAACAAGCCATGCAGGCTTATCAGTCTGTACAGGGGCTGTTGCTACTTGCGGTAGGTATTGGCGTATCCGTGGTGTGCTACCGACTCATGCTGCGCCTCGGTGCTTTGCCTGCAGAGCGGAGGGTTCTCTAATGGTCGTCCTCTCGATATGCGTCGGAAGCCTCTTGGGCTTGGGGCTGGCGATGATCGTGGCGGGCTTCCCGCTCGGCTGGAAACCTTCGCTTTTAGCCCGCGTTGAGTCTCAACTTCGTGGCCACGTTCCCGCCTCGAAACTGATCCAGCGGCCTAGCCGAACACCCATGGGGGCCGTGGGGCGACTCGGACGTCCCGCGATAGAAGCTGCGGTCCAGCATCTTGAGCGTTACAACATAGGCAATGATGTGTTGGAGCGACGTCTGCGTACAGCCGGCCTATCTGCTTCTGTCGTCGACTACCGAGTCCAGCAACTCGTGATGCTTGTGCTCGGTGCTTGCATCGGCATCGTCGGCAGTGTTGTCCTCGCATTGCGCGGGTCTCTCCACCCACTTCTCGGGGTGGTCCTCGTCGTGGGATGCGCAGCTCTTGGATTCGCACTTCGAGACAATGTCCTATCGATGCAGATCAAAGCCCGGCATCGCAGAATCGTCTCCGAATTTCCGACGATTGCTGATGTCATCGCTCTGTCCGTATCGGCCGGCGATTCGATCCTTGGTGCCTTGCAACGAGTTGCGCATCTGACGAGAGGAGATCTTGCAGGCGAATTTAACCAGACACTGCAAGACGTCCATGCAGGCGCAAGCCTGCCATCTGCTCTGCGTGCCTGCGCCGCGCGAGTGCAGATTCCCGCTGTCGAGCGGTTCGTTGAGGGCATTATCGTGGCATTGGAACGAGGAACCCCGCTCGCCGAAGTCATGAGGGCACAAGCGAAAGATGTCCGCGAACTTTCTCGACGAGAACTGATGGAGACAGCTGGAAAGAAAGAAATCAGCATGATGGCACCTGTGGTCTTCGGGCTTCTGCCACTCACGGTGGTGTTCGCTGTGTTCCCGGGTTTGACATTGCTGAACATTAACGTCTGATTTACGGGATCACCTGAACGCCACAGCCGGTGGCATTCACCTATGGAGAGGAAACACATGAATAACGAACGTGAAGCACTTCAGCCTGTAGTCACTTCTGCGGTCCATGACCGGCTGCAAGATGATCGCGGTGATGTGCCAGGTTGGGTGATGATCACTTTGATGTCTGCGATTCTCGTCGCGGGGTTGCTCGCCCTGGCCGGTCCAGCGCTCGCAGATCTGTTCAACCAGGCGATTAGCCAGGTCACCACTGGCTAACGGTGCGCCGTAGTTGTATGACGAAGCCCACACGAGCTGACACCCCCGAGGGCGAGCGTGGTGCCGCCGTTGCGGAATCGGCCATGATCATGGCCCTGTTGGCCATCCTTTTCGCGGCCATCATGCAGTTCGGGGTAGTGATCTACACCTATAACGCGATGGTGGATGCGGCCTCGGCCGGTGCCCGCCATGCGTCTTTGGCCGACCGATCTGCCCAAGATGGGGCGGAACGGGCGAAAAGTCTGATGACGAGTGCCGTCCCGCGGTCACAAGACCTCGACGTCAGCACGTCAATCAGTTCCGGGGACGGCGGGGCGGAAATGGTCACGGTGATTGTGAGGCACCAATTGCCCATGGTCGGGTTCATCAGCGGTCCCGTAATCCTGGAAGCGACGGGGCATGCGTATCGATACCAGTAAAGCGCGACGGTCGCTGTGTGATGATTCTGGTTCGGCGACTGTCGAGTTCACCGTACTCGCCGTCGTCCTCTTGATACCGGTCCTCTACTTCATGATTCTGGCCGGGCAAATTCAGTCAGCTGGATACGCGTCTCTGGCTGCCGCTGATCAGGCCGCGTCGGCAATGAAGAACGCACCTGATGAAGAAACCGGTCGGATTCGTGCAGGACACGCTCTTGAAGTCACCACAACCGACTACGGGTTTGACCTGGCGAATGTCGAATTATCGATGGATTGTGCCCCGGCTTCGTGTGACGAATCAGGGAGTGTGGTGTCGGCGACCGTGGAAATTCGTGTAGATCTTCCTCTGGTTCCAACCATCTTGAGTAACGAGACGACGGTGGCTCGGGTGTCTTCATCGGCATATGAACGTATCGGAGAATTTGAATGATGCGCTTCGAAGAGCAACTGCGTAAAGACGATGGGCAGACGAGTGTGCTCATCATCGGATTGTGTGTGGTGTCGTTGATGTTTGCTGTGACCATGCTGGCGATCTCGGCAATCAATCTGGAAGCCCGCAAGCTCTTGTTGGCTGCCGACGGTGCGAGTTCCGCGGCCGCAACCGAATTCACCGCTGAAGTCAACAGCGCCGAGCTGATCCCAGTGCTGACCCTAAGTGCCGCTCAAGAATCAGTCACCTCTCACCTTCAGGAAACCGGCGCCTATTCCCGCTTCGAGAGCCTGGGGGTGGAATCCGTCGTGGTTGCCTCTGCTGGGGACACAGTCACCGTGCACCTGCGTTCGACGGCACGACCGCCGGTGGTGAGTTGGTTCATGCCAGACGGTATTACCGTTCAAGCAGAGTCCTCGGCTCGCACAAGTCTGGAGCGTTGATACGGTCGGGCCGTTGTTGCGCACGATGAGCGGCAGGCGGTGGGATGCCGTAGTCTAGGAAGGCCATGGCTGACATTGACTTTTCACAAGAGATCTCCGAACTCCGCTCTACACTGTCCTCAATTGAGGATGTCTCCGATGTAGAGGGGATTCGCGCTGAGATCGCCGAGCTGTCCGAACAAGCGGGAGCCCCCAATCTCTGGGACGACCCCGATGCGGCGCAGAAAGTCACCTCGAAGTTGTCCCACCGGCAGTCTGATCTCGAGCGGATCACCCGCCTTGAATCGCGCATTGACGACCTCGAGGTCATGATCGACTTGGCAGCCGAAGAGAACGAGCCGTCGCTCTTGGACGACGCAAAGACCGAGCTGGAATCGATTAAGAAGTCGCTGTCCGAACTCGAGGTCGTGACGTTGCTCAGCGGTGAGTATGACCCGCGTGATGCAGTGATTACTATTCGTGCCGGTGCTGGTGGTGTCGATGCCGCGGACTTCGCGGAGATGCTGATGCGCATGTACCTGCGCTGGGCCGAGCAGCGTGGCTGGTCCACGAAGGTCATGGATACCTCCTACGCCGAAGAGGCTGGACTGAAGTCGGCCACCTTCGAGGTCAATGCTCCTTTCGCCTTCGGCACTCTCTCTGTTGAGGCTGGTACTCACCGTCTGGTGCGCATCTCGCCTTTCGATAACCAGGGGCGTCGTCAGACCTCGTTCGCAGCGGTCGAAGTCGTGCCGCTCATCGAATCAGACGACTCGGTTGAGATTCCCGAATCTGAGCTCAAGGTTGACGTCTTCCGGTCTTCGGGCCCCGGCGGTCAGTCCGTGAACACCACCGACTCGGCCGTGCGCATGACGCACATTCCTACCGGAATCGTCGTGTCGATGCAGAACGAAAAATCCCAGATCCAGAACCGTGCCGCTGCGTTGCGTGTGATGCAGTCGCGACTCCTCCTGCTGCGTAAACAAGAAGAAGACGCCAAGAAGAAGGAAATGGCTGGCGACGTGAAGGCATCGTGGGGCGACCAGATGCGCTCCTACGTGCTGAACCCCTACCAGATGGTCAAGGATTTGCGGACGAACCATGAAGAGGGTAACCCCTCATCAGTTTTCGATGGTGCGATCGACGGCTTCATCGACGCAGGCATTCGCTGGCGGGCTGAAGGCCGCGGCAACGAAGAGAACTGATCCAGTGTGACTCCGGTGGTTTCACGAACAGCCGGAGAATGACACACTGGCCTCATGACTGAGAACCGTATCGTTTCTGCCGAGAAAAACATCCGAGCTGCGGCGTCGGACATTTTCAAGATTCTCGCGGACCCCGCCCAGCACTCTCGTATCGATGGCAACGGCAACGTAGACCATGCCGACCAGGGACAGCGGATCACCGCCAGCGGGCAGGTCTTCACTGCGCGACTCACGAACGGTGATTCCCGCGAGAACCTGGTCACCGAGTTTGATGAGGGCCGGGTGCTCGCGTGGAAGCCGGCGGTACCTGGCTCGGAGCCACGTGGACACTTCTTTCGCTGGGAGCTGGAGCGCATCGACGACGACACGACCCTCGTGCGGCATACCTACGACTGGACCCAGCTGACCGATGAAACCCGTTTTGAAAGGGCGCGTTCATACACTTCCGCGGCCCTGGCCACGTCCATTGACGGGCTTGCAGCACTGGCGGAGGACGACGGGGCCGGATCCGAAGAAGGCTGAGCACCGTCGATACGACTTATACAGAAGTGTGTCAGGACATTATACTGAGACTCGTCGTCCAATGTAATTCTGATCACCTTCTGGAGGTTGACCGTGCAGCACAACGACCGCGACGCCGTCATCGTCGCCGGCGCCCGCACCCCGTTCACGAGGCTTCTCGGCGCGCAGGCCTCCCTGTCCGCCGTCGAGCTGGGCGCCCACGCCATTTACCATGCCGTGCGGCGTTCCGGCGTCGACGCGAACGATATTGACGCCGTGATCATGGGACAGGTCGTGCAGGCAGGATGCGGCCAAAACCCAGCGCGCCAATCGGCGTTGGCAGCGGGCATCGGTTATGACGTTCCGGCCATCACGATCAACAAGGTGTGTCTGTCGGGTGCCACCGCCGTCATCGAAGCGACGCGTCGCATTCGTCTGGGCGAGATCGACGTCGCCGTCGTAGGTGGACAAGAGTCCATGACCAACGCGCCGCACCTGCTGCCAGATTCTCGGAAGGGGCACAAGTACGGTCCGGTGACCATGGTGGATGCAGTGGCGCATGACGCCCTGCGGGACACGGTCACGGAGGTCTCCATGGGGGATCTCACCGAGGGCGGAAACGGTGAGCGCAAGATCGGACGCGCCGACCAGGATCAGATCGCTGCCGGTTCGCACCAGCGGGCAGCGCAGGCGCAGTCCGAAGACATTTTTGCCGACGAGATTGCGCCGATGGAGATTCCGCAGCGCAAGGGCGATCCCGTGGTGGTCGCGCAGGATGAAGGTGTTCGTCCCGACACCACAGTCGAGTCACTGAGCGGTTTGCGCCCGGCCTTCGCGAAGGACGGAACCATTACCGCGGGTAACTCGTCGCCACTGTCAGACGGCGCAGCCGCCCTAGTGGTGACATCACGCGACTACGCCAAACGGAACAACCTGACGATTCTGGCGACCGTCGCAGGATACGGGCAGGTCGCTGGCCCGGACACCTCGCTGCATTCCCAGCCCTCTCGAGCCATCCAGGAAGCGGTCAAGCGCAATGGCTGGACCGTGGACGAACTGGATTTCATTGAGATCAACGAGGCCTTCGGTGCGGTCGCGATCCAGTCGCTCAACGACCTGGACTACCCGGTAGAGCAGACGAACATCCACGGCGGGGCAATCGCCCTTGGGCATCCGGTGGGTGCCTCAGGCGCGCGGCTGGTGCTCCATGCGGCCCTGGAATTGTCCCGACGCGGAGAAGGTAAGTCTGCTATCTCCCTGTGCGGTGGCGGCGGTCAGGGAGACGCGGTTCTGCTGGAGCGCTAATCCTGTACCGTCAGGCATACTGGCGAAAATCATTGACGACGGGGCATCGCCGCAGACAGTGATGCCCCGTCGTCGCGGCTAAAAGCCCTCGACACGCGCAGAATGAAGGCGGCGAGGTCCCACGTTCGTTACAGAGTCGTGACTATCGTGGAACTACCGGTATGCTCACTTCCCCGAGTTTGCCCACATGCCGGAGGGTTCTTTGCGAGCCCGGGCAGGTGGACAGGCATGATTCGATTCGAACAGGTCACGAAGGTCTACGACCGGACCTCGCGTGCAGCTCTGGACGACGTGACCGTAGAATTTGAGCGCGGCGAGTTCGTCTTTCTCGTCGGCGCATCCGGATCCGGTAAATCCACCTTCATCCGTCTGGTGTTGCGTGAAGAGCGCGCCAGCCACGGTGCGGTCTATGTGACCGGCCGGAATGTGGCCCGCCTTCCCAGCTGGCGGGTGCCACGACTTCGACGCAGTATCGGCGTCGTCTTCCAGGACTTCCGCTTGCTTCCCAATAAGACTGTGTTTGCTAATGTTGCCTTCGCCATGCAGGTGCTGGGCCGGCGCCGGGCGTTGATCAACCAGGCGGTTCCCGACGTGTTGGAGATGGTGGGACTCGCCGGCAAAGAAAAGCGTATGCCGCACGAGCTCTCCGGTGGTGAGCAGCAGCGCGTTGCCATCGCACGCGCCGTCGTGAACCGTCCGGCCATTTTGCTGGCCGACGAGCCCACCGGAAACCTGGACCCGGAGACGTCCCGGGGCATCATGGACGTCCTGGACCGCATCAATCAGAACGGCACCACCGTGGTGATGGCCACGCACGATGACGACATCGTCAACGCGATGCGCCGTCGCGTGGTCGAGCTGTCCGACGGTGTGATCGTGCGTGACGAAGCCGAAGGCCAGTATGGCCCGTTTATTGCTCCCGAAACCGACGCGGTGGTGCTCGACGCGCAGTCGGGCGTGACCCTGTTCGAGACCACTCCGGTGGTCAGTGCACTTCAGGGCGAGCCGGGAGCTGCAACCTTGCTCACCGAGCAACCGCAAGATCAACGCCCGGTATCACCGCCGACAGGGCTTCTCGACCTGCGGCGAAGTGGCGCACTGGGAGGGCGGCGCACCCCGGCGGCTGATACGGCTCCGAGCACGGACCACGACGCTGTGGATCAGGAAGGGGAGGCAACTCGATGAGGCTCGCTTTCATCCTGGGGGAGACGTTCTCCGGAATTCGCCGGAACCTCTCCATGGTGGTTTCGGTCATCCTTGTGACCTTCATTTCACTCTCCTTCGTGGGCACCGCCGGTCTGCTCCAGCTGCAGATCAACCAGATGAAGGGGTACTGGTATGACCGCGTTGAGGTCGCGATCTTCCTATGTACGGAAACGTCAGGCGCGGCCAGCTGTGCTGCGGGTGCCGTGACCGATGAGCAGCGCACCGCCATTCAAGACCTGCTTGATTCTCCGACGGCTTCGGCCTACGTCGACTCGTATGAATATGAGTCCCAGGAAATGGCGCTCGATATCTTCCGCGAACAGTTCTCCAACTCGACGATGTCTGACACCGTCACCGCGGAACAGCTACCGGAATCTTTCCGAGTGGCGCTGATCAACCCTGAGCAGTACGAAGTCGTCAACGAAATGTTCTCCGGAATGCCCGGCGTGGAAGTGGTTTCTGATCAGCGGGAGTTGCTGGAGACGCTCTTTACCCTGATGAACATTGCTTCGGTGGTGGCTGTGGCGGTGGCCATCGTCATGCTGGTCTGTGCCATTCTGCTCATTGCCACGACCATCCGGCTGTCCGCCTTCTCACGTCGGCGCGAAACCGGAATCATGCGCCTGGTCGGTGCCTCCAAGACCATGATTCAGCTTCCGTTCCTGGCCGAGGGAGTAATTGCAGCACTGATCGGTGCGGCGATGGCGTCCGTGGCGACCTGGGCGGTGGCTCACTTCTTCGTGGGGGACTGGTTGACCCAGCAGTATCCCGGCACCGGGTTTATCTCCGGCGTTGATGCCTTGCTGATCATCCCGTTGCTGTTGATCATCGCGGTGGTCCTGGCAGCAGTCTCGTCGATGTTAACTTTAAGGCGGTACTTGAGGGTCTAGTCCTTCTGTGCCCATGAGCCCCTACTCTTCCCCCTTTCGCCATGCTAGGAGCAAATGATGCGAGGACGTCTCCCTCGAGCGGTGATCAGCACTGGACTGATAGCCGTACTGAGTCTCGGCCTGATCGCGCCCGCCAACGGTCAGGACGCCGTCGACGAGCTGGAACGGCAACTGCAACAGTCCGAACGGCAGCAGTCGCAGCTCTCTGACGCGCTGGGGGAGCTGGACGACCAGAAGTCGGGCCTGCAGTCGAACCAGGGTGACTTGAACGCATCCTTGGAAGGGCTGGACGCCGATATCGCCGAGAAGGTTACAGAGCTCAATAATCTCCAGGCGCAGTTACCTGCCGCCCAGCAAGCTGTGACGGATGCTGAGGGACGGGTTCAGGCAGCCGCGGCCGAAGTGGCGTCCCTGAACGAGCGCGTCGCGCGTGCCGAGTCTCAGCGTTCTGAAATCCAAGCCGAGATCGAGGCGGCCGAGCAGCAGATCGCCGAATCGTATGACGAGATCGGACAGATCGCCAGCCAGGCTTACAAACAGGGCGGCGTATCGCAAAACTTGTCGTTCATTCTGGGCCTGGACGATTCGTCCTTGCCGGAAGCCATGGGGCTGGCACAACAGGCGCTGCGCATTCAGGACAGCAAGCTCTCCACGGTGTCACAACAGAACTCCACCGATCGCAACGCCGAGGCTCGCCTGGCCGCGGTGGAGGAAGAAATCCGCGAGCTGAAAGCCGAGGCGGAAGCTGCCCTGGCGCGTGAGGAGCAAGCTCGAGATGAAGCTGCCGCAGCCAAGCGCGAGCTGGACCAGATGGTCTCCACCACGCAGCAGCTGACCGAGGAACTGGAAGCTGAACGTCCCAGGATCCAAGCGCAGATTGACCGGAACCAAGAGCAGCAGGACAAGGTGAACGCGGAGATTGCCGAGCGCCAGCGCGAGTTGGTGGCTCAGCAGTCCGATCACGCTGATCTGCAGGCTGAGCACAAGAAAGCCGTGGAAGAGGCTGAGCGACGTCGTCGGGAAGCCGAGGAGGCTGAACGCAAGGCACGGGAAGCCGAAGCTGCGGCAGCGCGGGCCGCTGCCAACGAGCGCCAGAAGGAAGCGGCTCGTCAGGCGCGGGCCAATGCCACCAAGGCCAGCGAGGCATCGGCGGAGGCCGATCGACGCGTGACACAGAGCGCGCAGTCGTCGTCATCCTCGTCGTCTTGGGGGCTGATCCGCCCACTGAATACGTACCAGACCTCCGGCTTCGGCTGGCGTCCCACTCCGGCCGGCACCTACGACTACGGTGGCCGCGGTGGGTACGTTCACACCGGAATCGACTACGGCGGCGGTTGTGGCTTGCCGATCCGCGCCGCAGCCTCCGGCACCGTGTGGAACGCTGACTGGGCCGTGTGGACCTCCGGGCGCCGTGTGGTCATTTCTCACGGTGTGGTGAACGGCAAGGCTCTGGCCACCAAGTACCACCACATGACCCGCTACGTGGTCAGCCCGGGGCAGAAGGTGAACCAGGGCGACATCATCGGCTACACCGGGACCACCGGTAACTCGACTGGTTGCCACCTGCACTTCGAGACGATCGTCAACGGTACGGCCGTCAATCCTGCGGGTCTGCTCTAGTCCAGCAACGTCTGGCGCCGTCGCCGCGCCTCGACCTTGACATGGACGGTAAAATAGATGTTTGCGTCTATTGAGTTTCGAGGAAGGGGCGAGCCATGGCGAAAAAGTCAGCTGGTAAGAAGCCGGCGCGTGACGAGCGCGTGGTCATTGCCACCAATCGCAAGGCGCGTCACAACTACACCATAGGTGACACCTACGAAGCAGGGATCTCGTTGATGGGTACCGAGGTGAAGTCGCTACGTGAAGGCCATGCCTCACTGGTCGACGGGTTCGCGACCTTCTATCGCGACGAGCTCTACTTGGAGCAGGTCTACATTCCGGAGTACTTGAACGGGTCGTGGACCAACCACGCTTCCCGGCGGCGTCGCAAGTTGCTGTTGCACCGACAGGAACTCAATAAGCTCTCACGCCAGGTTCAAGAATCCGGCATCACGATTGTGCCGCTGCAGCTGTACTTTGTGAATGGGCGAGTTAAGGTCGAAATTGCGGTGGCCGAAGGTAAGCGGGACTACGACAAGCGCCAGACGCTGCGCGAAAAGCAGGACTCTCGCGAGGCACAGCGCGCAATGCGCGTGGCCAACCGGCGGGGCGATTCTGCATTCCGTCGCTGACACTGAGGGCCACCATCAGCCCTTGGCCGGAGCGCGCGCGTCTGATAACCTAAGATGTCCTGCTCCTAGAGCAGGGGTTGTTTGATAACTCAACACGGGGATGATCGGTTTCGACGATGTGAGTTGCCGCAGGAGAAGCGGGCCGAGAATGTAGAGTCATCTCGTAAACGTCCTCTGCAAACTAATAAGTGCCGAATCTAAGCGCACTGACTTCGCTCTCGCTGCCTGATACAGCGAACGAGTCCGTCAGCCCGGGATTGCTATCGTCCCGGAACCTGGCGTCGATTAGATAGCCACTGTCTATTGCCCTTGCCGGGGGAAGCAATAGAGACCTAAATCCGGATAGGCCTGGACTGGCTGCTTGTCTGCATGACAGCCAAGGCCGAAAAACTCCGACGCAGACTGCGCCCGGAGAAGCCCTGCTAAAGCCACATCGGACGGGGGTTCGATTCCCCCCATCTCCACAGATTAAGCCCGGAACCCTCGCGTTTCCGGGCTTTTTCCTTGTCCGAGCACGAAACGTCAGTCGGTTCCTGATACGGGTGCTTGACTTTGTACCGGCGTTCTTCGGGGAGAACAAGTCACATAGCAGTCGACGTCAGCCAAGCGATAGCGAGATACCCGAGTGTGGCGGCCGTGAGGCTCGCGCCGTAGTGAAGCAACAGGGTGCTCAGTGTGGTGCGGTAGCGACGTTCGAGGAGGGCCTTGCCCGCGGCCAGCGAGACGGTGGAGAACGTCGTCAGTGATCCGGCCAGCCCCGTGGCAAGGAACATAGTTGTCGATTCTGACGCACCTGCACCCCATACCGCAGCGAAGACGGCACCGGCGATCAATGAGCCGAGAACGTTGACGAGCAGGATACCGTGCGAGGACAGTAATGTATCGGCCACGTAGCGCAGCGCCGCACCGAGGGCACAGCAACCGGCGAACATCAAGAGCACCAGAATCATTTTTCCTTTCCTGTGCGGCCGTCTGCCGAACGGATGCCTGCCGCGGCCAGCAGAGCACCGAGCATGGTGGATCCGAACAGCACCGCGAGCCCGAGTGCACCGGCCGTAGCGAGGGACGCCCCGGTGGCTGCGGAGGACGTGCTGAGCACGGCGAGGGCGGCGAGCCACGCCGTCGTGAGCGCCGAGAGCGTGGTGAACGAGCCCAAGACGCCCGTGCTGAGTCCGACGCGTGCCCATTCGGGCCAGGCCGCATGGGACGCAATACCGGAGACCCAGCCCAGGGCGAACGAGCCCACCAGATTGATCACGGTGAGTGTGAGAAATTCTCCCGTCAGCGCCAGCCAGGTGCTCAGGGGCTCCTGTCCGAGGGGGAACATTTCCATGGCGGCCAGACGCAGGCCACCGCCCAGCACCCCGCCGAGCGCAACGGCGAGCAGCGTACGCGAGGAAACGCGAGCCATGGTCTCGAGGTGCGCTGTGGGTTACTGGGCCACGTGCTGCCCGCGCAGGGCAGGATTGAGACGCTCCAGCACCTCGGAGTGCAGCAGATCGTTGGTGGCCAGCGCGTTGCCGCCGAAGGGGCCGGGCTCGCCTTCGAGCGACGTGAAACGCCCACCTGCCTCGGTGACAATCGGGACGAGCGCGGCCATGTCGTAGAGCTCGAGCTCCGGCTCGCAGGCGATGTCGATGGCGCCTTCGGCCACCATCATGTAGGACCAAAAGTCACCGTAGGCCCGGGTGCGCCACACATCCGAGGTCAGTTGAAGGAATTCGCGGATATTGCCGCGTTCGCGCCACCCTTCGAGGGAGGAGAACGACAGGGAAGCGTCCTCGAGCCGGGAAACATTCGAGGCGTGAATGCGCTTGGCATGGGCCAGCGACCGGCCGGTGTAGGCGCCGGCGCCGTTCATAGCCCACCAACGCCGGTGCAGGGCCGGAGCGGAGACCACACCGAGCACGGGGACGCCGTCGTCGAGCAAGGAGATCAGGGTGGCCCAGACGGGCACGCCGCGGACGAAGTTCTTGGTGCCATCGATGGGATCGATCACCCAGCGTCGGGAACCCGAACCCGAGGTGCCGAACTCTTCACCGAAGATGGCGTCGCGGGGGCGGGCACGGGAGAGCTGACCGCGGATGAGGTCTTCGGCCGAGCGGTCGGCGTCGGAGACCGGGGTGAGATCCGGTTTGGTGGAGACCTTCAGATCGACGGCGTTGAAACGGGACATGGTGACGGCATCGACCGCATCGGCCATGGCCAGAGCCAGATGCAGATCGTCCCGGTAGCCGCGCTGGAAGTTCTCGAGTGGAGTCATGCGTCTAGGCTACCCGCCGAGTGCGGTGCCGCCGGACTCTTGGTGCGGCGGGTCTGCCGTGGGACGTTCGTCGTGGTCGTTGGTGCCGCGGTTGCCGAGCAGGCGCCGCAATGAGGCGAGCCGGGCGGCACCGGACGAACCGGCCTGGCCGCCCGCCACCCAGGCGTCGAGGGCGCATCCGGGGGAGGCCTCGGTGTGTTCGCACCCTTTGGGACAGTCGGCGATAGCCGGTGCCAGTTCGTCGAAGGCTTCCACCAGGTGGTCGGGATCGACGAGGCCGAGCCCAAAGGAACGGATGCCGGGGGTGTCAATGAGCCAGGTGGCGTCGTCGTCCGAGAGCGGCAGTGCCAGCGCAGAAGAGGAGGTGTGTCGGCCGCGGCCGGTAACGGCGTTGACGTGACCGGTGGCACGATCCGCGCCGGTGAGCGCGTTGATCAGCGTAGATTTGCCGACGCCGGAGGGGCCCACCAGGGCGCTGACGTGGCCGTGAAGGCGGTCCAGGATCCGTGCGAGCAGCGCGTTGTCGAGCAGCGCGTCGTCGTGCTCATCAGCGGACTGGGAGGTGAGGATCTCCAAGTCCACATCCGCGTAGTGGGCGATGAGTTCGCTGGGGTCACGCAAATCGGTTTTAGTGATGCACAGTAAGGGCGTGATCCCGGCATCATAAGCCGCGACGAGGGCGCGATCGATGAAACCGGTGCGTGGTTCCGGGTTGGCGGCGGCGACCATGATCACCAGTATGTCCACATTGGCCACCACCACGCGCTCGTAGGAATCGGTGTCGTCGGCGGAGCGGCGCAGCACCGTGGCGCGGTCCTCCACGCGGACCATGCGGGCGAGACTGCCTTCGTTGCCGGAGAGGTCTCCCACCAGGGCGACGAGGTCGCCGGTGACGACGGGGGTGCGGCGCAGTTCTTTAGCGCGCATGGCGGTGACCATCACGCCGTCGGGCAAGCGTACCCGGTAGCGACCACGGTCCACCGTGGTGACGCGACCAATGATGGCGTCCTCGTGGCGCGGACGCTCTTTGGTGCGCGGGCGGGAGCCACGCTTGCTGGGGCGGTCGCGAATGCGGGATTCGTCCCAGGCGTTCGGGTCGATCCCGCCGCGTCGGCCCGGCGTCATCCGTGAATCACCGTGGTCGGTGCCGAGGTCTCAGCAGTTTCCGCCATCGTCGACCAGGCCTGGGGGAAACGGGGCATAGTCTTGGATGTGGTCCCCACGTTCTCGATGCTCACCCCGGGGACCACCAGGCCGATCACGGCGGCAAAGGTCGCCATGCGGTGATCGTGGTAGGTCTGCATCTGGGCTGCCGTGAGTCCGGCGGGTCCTGCGCCGGTGATGTCGAGCCGGTCAGGGTGTTCCTCGATGGTCCCGCCGAGCCGCCGGATTTCGGCGGTGAGGGCGGAGAGCCGGTCCGTCTCGTGACCGCGCAGGTGGCCGATCTTCGTCAGGTGAGTTTCTCCCTGCGCCAGTGCTGCCAGAGCAGCCACGGTGGGGGCCAGCTCGGCGGTGTCGGAAATCTCCCCGCCGCCGGTGACGACAGGAACTCCGGACTCATCCCGGGACCCGGCGACGGTGAGGGTGCCGTGCTCGGTTCCCGGGTCTGGAGTGAACGTGACGGTGGCACCGAAACGGGGCAGAATCTCCCGCCAGCGGTCACCAATCTGGGTGGTGTGGGCGGGCCAGTGTGGAATGCGCACCGTGCCGCCGGTGGCCACGGCAGCGCAGAGGTAGGGGCCGGCATTGGAGAGATCGGGCTCCACGGTCCACTCACCGCCGCTGATCGGTCCCGGTGCGATGACCCACTGGCCCGGTGTGGTGTCATCGACGACGACGCCGGCCTGACGCAGCACGGATACGGTCATCCCCACGTGTTCGGGGCTGGGCGTGTGCTCACCGGTGTGCCGCAGGTGCAGCCCGTGGCGGAACCGGGCCCCGGCCAGCAGCAGCGCGGAGATGAACTGAGAGGAGCCACCGGCGTCGATGGTGACCTCGCCGCCGTTCACGAATCCGTTGCCGCGCACACGCAACGGCAACTGGGTGGGGGTGCCTGACACACCGTCGAGGCGCTCCACGTGAGCCCCGGCTTGCACCAGACCCTCGAGCACGGGCGCCATGGGCCGCACGCGTGCCTCCGGGTCGCCGTCGATGGTTACGGTGTAGCCGGTTAGCGCGGCCACAGGGGGAAGGAACCTCATCACGGTGCCGGCCAGACCGCAGTCCACCGTCCGTTCTATGGCGGTCTCAGCGTGGCCCTCAGGCATGGGGGTGACCTGCACCGTGTCGGGATGATCCGCGTCAGGCTCGATGGCCGCCCCTAAGGTGCGGAGGGCTTCGATCATCAGCCGAGAGTCCCGGGAATCCAACACCCCGTGCACGGTGCTGGGACGATCCGAGAGCGCGGCCAGCACTAGATAGCGATTCGTCAGGGACTTCGAACCGGGGATATGCACCGTGGCGTCGACGGGCTGGGTAGGGGTGGGCGCGGGCCAGGGATCGAGGACCGGCGTATCGGTGTGGCGCATCGTGGTCATCGGCTGCGGGACCTCCCGGTTGCGGTGTGGTGGCGAAGACATCTCCAAGATACCTTGACTAGCGCGGAATATCCGGGTGGAGTATCGCGCTATGTCCGGTGAGAAGGAGGGACGCATGACCGTACTTGCCCCGGAACAACGAGCTAGGTCACAGAGCTGGCTAGACTGGTCGGTGATGGACACTCACGAGACCACTGACCTGACAGCCGGCGCCGACGGCTCACGCGTTGACGCGGGAACCGAATCGGACGCCCAGAGGCGCGAGCGCTTCGAGCGTGACGCCCTGCAGTATGTTGACCAACTCTACGCTGCGGGACTGCGGATGACGCGGAATCCCTCTGACGCCGAGGATCTGGTACAGGAGGCGTACACGAAGGCGTACTCCTCGTTCCACCAGTACAAGCCGGGCACCAATTTGAAAGCCTGGCTGTACCGGATCCTCACGAACACCTACATCAACCTGTATCGGAAGCGTCAACGTCAGCCGCAGCAGACCAACACCGACACGGTGGAGGACTGGCAGATGGCACAGGCCGCCGAGCACACCTCTTCGGGGTTGCGGTCGGCGGAAACCGAGGCTTTGGACCGCTTGCCCGATAGTGACGTCAAGAACGCACTGCAGGCGATCCCGGAAGAATTCCGCTTGGCGGTGTATTTCGCCGACGTCGAGGGCTTCGCCTACAAGGAGATCGCGGAGATCTTGGGTGTGCCGATCGGAACGGTCATGTCGCGCTTGCACCGTGGACGCAAACTGCTGAGGGATCTACTCACGGACTACGCCACCGAACGCGGCATCCGGGTACAGGGTAAAGCAGCTAGCACGGCGGGCACGCGCACCCGCCGCGGCGACGACACCGGCGCGAAGAAGGCTTGAGGAGCACGATGAGCGAGACACAAGGAGCAGCTCCGATGAAAGACGATCAGGACTGTCAAAAGATCGGGGACTGCCACGACGCCCGCGTCCAGCGGATCTACGAGTACCTTGACGGGGCCTTGAGCCACGACGATATCGAGGAAGTGCGTCTGCACCTGACCGAGTGCACCGACTGCAACGCCGAGCATGACCTGGAGTGCATCATCCGCTCCGTGGTGAAGCGTAGCTGCAGCGAAAAGGCCCCGGATCAGCTGAAGACCTCAATCATCACCCGCATTAGCGAGATTCGGGTCAAGGCCGGTCACTGACGCCTGGTCCAGTGCCTGGCCCGGAACGCAACGAGGCCCTGTGAACAACGACGTTGTTCACAGGGCCTCGTGCTGTCATATCCTGGTCAAAGACTCAGGAGTTGGGGCGCTTCCCGGAGTTCGCCTTGTTCTTGCGGCGGTCCTTGCGCTTGCGTCCACGCTTGCTCATTGCGGGTCTCCTTCCCTCACATCCGTGTTTCGGCCGGATACCAGGGTATCACTGCTGGGTTAGCTCGTCGGCTCCGCGATGCCCAACCACGGGTACCAGCCGCGATGTAGGACCAACCACGCCAGCAACCCGTAACCGGACTGACCGGGACGTCCCTGGCCGCCGGCCAGGTCACTGCGCCACTGCTCGTGTCCGAGCAATGGGGTGAAGGTGTCGACATAGGGGACGTCGCGTCGTTCGGCGACGTCGTGGTATGCCGAGTTCAGGGCGTCCAAACGGCGGTTGCGCTCTTCGTCCAACCCTGGAGGCGGTCCCACGACCAACACGGAAATGCCCTGCTGGCCAGCGCGGTCGAGGATGTTCGCGAGGTTGAGCCGTGCCCGGGCGGAGGAACCTTCGAGATCGGCGTCGTGTTCGGGCAAGGCGACCACAAGTCGATTGTCGGTATTGGCACTAAAACGGCTCAGCGCTTCGGTTTCCCACCGGTGGGAGAGGGCTTCTGTGGTGTCGCCGGGGGAAGCGAGAACATAGCTCTCGATCTCCACTTCTGGGGTCACGGTGCGGGCCAGGACGCGTCCCAGCCACCCCAGGGCGCGCGAATCGCCGACGCCGGCCAGGGTTTCCGCGCCGATCGAGGCGATGCGAATTCTACGAATCTCCACAGTTTGAGCCTTTCTCGATCATCGTGGGTTCCACTGTAGTCGGTGGGCTGTCTTCGGGTGAACACGCGCCGCGGCCCGGTCGCGAATCGCAACCGGGCCGCGGCGTATCAGGGAGGGCGAGCCCCAGAAGCTGATCAGCGTCCGAAGGCCTCCGTCAGCAACACGTCCAGCTCGTGGTCGTGCCGCGGCTTCATGCCAGCGGCCGGTGAGGCCGAAGCAGCGCGGGAGACCAGCTTGACCTTACGGTCCAGTTCCGGCAGCAGGTTGAGGGCCATGAAGGGCCATGGGCCCTGGTTGGCCGGCTCATCCTGCACCCACATCACCTCGGCGTCGGGGTACTGGTTGAGTTGCTGGGTGATCTCCTCCAGCGGCAGCGGGTAGAGCTGCTCGACGCGGACGATGGCGGTCGAGGTGTCTTCCAGCTTCTCGCGGCGTGCCAGCAGGTCGTAGTAGAGACGGCCCGAGACCAGCATGACCTTCTTGGCGGAGGAGCCGATCTTGTCGTCTCCGACCACCTTCCGGAAGCCAACCTGGGTGAAGTCCGCCACCGAGGAAGCCGCAGCCTTCAGGCGCAGCAGCTGCTTCGGGGTGAACACCACCAGAGGGCGACGCGGGGTCGAGTAGGCCTGCTCACGCAACAGGTGGAAGTGGTTGGCACCGAACGACGGTTGCGCCACGCGCATGTTGTCCTCGGCACACATCTGCAGGAAGCGTTCGATGCGGGCGGAGGAGTGGTCTGGTCCCTGACCTTCGTAGCCGTGCGGCAGCAGCAGCACCACGGAGGAGTGTTGGTTCCACTTTTGTTCGGCCGAGGAGATGAACTCGTCGATGATGATCTGGGCGCCATTGACGAAGTCGCCGAACTGAGCCTCCCAAGCCACGAGCGCATCGGGGCGCTCCACCGAGTAGCCGTATTCGAAACCGAGCGCGGCGTACTCAGACAGCAGCGAGTTGTAGATCCACAGCTTGGCCTGATCCGCAGCCAGGTTGGAGATGGGGGTCCACTCGTCGCCGTTAATGCGGTCGTGGTACACGGCGTGGCGCTGCACGAAGGTGCCGCGCTGCGAGTCCTGACCCGTCAGACGGACGGACTTGCCCTCCATCAGCAACGAACCGAAGGCTGCCAGCTCCGCGAAGCCCCAGTCAATGTCGCCGTTGACGGCCATTTTCGCTCGGCGCTCCAGCAGCGCTTTGAGCTTGGGGTGAACGGTGAAGTCCTCCGGGATATCCAGGTGGGCCTCGCCGATGCGCTGGAGGGTCTCCTCCGTGATCGCGGTGGTCTCCGGGACGTACTGCTCGTCGGACTCCCTCGAGCCGTGAGCGGAGCCCACGGTGGGGATGGGCGAGGTTTCGGCCTCGTTCATCTCCGCGAAGGCACGCTCCAGGCGTGCCTGGTAGTCCTTCATGGCGTCGTCGGCTTCTTCCTGGGTGATGTCACCACGGCCGACGAGCGATTCCACGTAGAGCTTGCGCACGGAGCGCTTCTGTTCGATGAGGTTGTACATACGCGGCTGCGTCATCGACGGATCGTCGCCCTCGTTGTGACCGCGACGGCGGTAGCAGATGAGGTCGATGACGACGTCCTTGTGGAAGCGCTGACGGTACTGATAGGCCAGCTGGGCCACACGTACCACGGACTCCGGGTCATCGCCGTTGACGTGGAAGATCGGGGCCTGGATGGTCCGCGCGACGTCGGTGGAGTACGTCGAGGAACGAGCCGACGACGGCGGGGTGGTGAAGCCGACCTGGTTGTTCACGATCACGTGCAGAGTACCGCCGGTGCGGTAACCGCGTAGCTGCGAGAGGTTCAGGGTTTCGGCTACGACACCCTGGCCTGCGAAGGCGGCGTCGCCGTGCACCAGGACGGGCATCACCGAGAAGGAGCCCACGGAATCGGCGCCTCGGTCGAGGCGGTCCTGCTTGGCACGTACGATGCCCTCGAGCACGGGGTTTACGGCTTCCAGGTGCGAGGGGTTCGCTGCCAGGGACACCTTGGTGGAGTTGCCGTGGTCAGAAACGAAGGTTCCCTCGGTGCCGAGGTGGTACTTCACGTCGCCGGAGCCCTGGTTGACGTCGCGGCTGCCGGTGCCGGCAAATTCGCGGAATACCTGGGAATAGGTCTTTCCAGCGATGTTAGTCAGCACGTTGAGGCGACCGCGGTGAGCCATACCAATGGCGACCTCGTCGAGTCCGTCATCGGCGGCGCCGGAAATGGCAGCGTCTAGCAGAGCGATCAGGGATTCGCCACCCTCCAGGGAGAAGCGCTTCTGGCCGACGAACTTCGTCTGCAGGAAGGTCTCGAAGGCCTCGGCAGCGTTCAGGCGGCCGAGAATACGCAGCTGCTCTTCGCGGGTCGGTTTGGCGTAGGGGTGCTCCAACTCATCCTGGAACCACTGGCGCTCCTCAGGCGAGTTGAGATGCATGTACTCGATGCCGGTGTTGCGGCAGTAGGCATCGCGCAGCACTCCGAGGATGTCGCGCAGCGGCAGGGCGGACTTGCCGCCGAATCCGCCCGTGGGCCATTCGCGATCCAGGTCCCACAGGGTCAGGCCGTGCGAGAGGATATCCAGATCTGGGTGCTTGCGCATGGAGTATTCCAGCGGGTCCACATCCGCGATCAGGTGACCACGCACGCGGTAGGCGTGGATCATCTGCTGGATCCGTGCTACCTTGCCGATCTGGTCTTCCGGGTTGACCTGCACATCGGGTTTCCAGCGTACCGGCTCATACGGAATACGCAGGGACTCGAAGATCTCCTCGTAGAAACCGTCGGCCCCTAGCAGTAACTGGTGAACTTCCTTCAGGAATTCACCGGAGGAAGCGCCCTGGATCACGCGGTGATCGTAGGTGGAGGTCAGGGTGATGGTCTTGGAAATCGCCAGGCGGGCCAGCGTCTTCTCGGAAGAACCCTGGAACTCGGCCGGGTAGGTTAGGGCACCGACACCGATGATCGCGGCCTGGCCCTCAGATAGGCGGGCCACTGAGTGCACGGTGCCGATGCCGCCGGGGTTGGTGAGCGTGACGGTGGTCCCGGCGTAGTCGTCCAGGCCTAGCTTGTTGTTACGGGCCTTTTTCACGAGGTCTTCATAGGCCTGCCAGAACTCGCGGAAGTCCAGAGACTCTGCGCCCTTGATGTTCGGGGCGACCAGGGTGCGCGAGCCATCGGGCTGGGGCAGGTCGATGGCCAGGCCGAAGTTGATGTGCGCCGGCTCCACCATGGTCGGCTTGTTGCCGTCCAGGCGATAGAGATTGTTCATCTCGGGGTGCTTCACCAGGGCACGGATCAGTGCGTAACCGATCAGGTGGGTGAACGACACCTTGCCACCGCGGGAACGAGCCAGGTGGTTGTTGATGACGACCCGGTTGTCGATCAGCGCCTTGGCAGGCAGGTCACGGACGGTGGTTGCCGTCGGGACCGTCAGCGAGGCATCCATGTTCTTGGCCACGGCCCGTGCCATACCGCGCAACGGGGTGACCTTGTCCTCGGCCGGCTTGTCCTCGGCGGTCGGCTTCTTCTTTTTGGAGGACTTGGCCGGCTCGGAGGGAATAGCCTCGGAGGCGGTCGTGGACTTCTTCACCTTGGGTGCAGCCTTTTCGACTGGCTCAGCGGAGGCCTTCTGTGCGCTCTGCTCGCTCGGAGCGGCGGCCTTGGGCGCCGACGCCTGTGCTGGGGCAGACTCTTTCGACGCGGAAGGGGAGCTGGTACCGGCCGACGGTGCTGGCTTTGCGCCGTTCGTCGTCGAGGACGAGGCACCTTCCAGGCGGGCAAAGATCTCAGCCCACTTGGGGTCTACCGAGGACTTGTCCGCTTTGTATTTGTCATAGATATCCGCAACAAGCCATTCGTTTCCGGGGAATTCCTCGGAGAGCTGAGCGGACGTAAGTTCTGGCACGGTGAAACGCCTCTTCCGTAATCAGGATGTCGATCTGGTGGCGAGGGCGAACCATCAAGCCGGAAGTGGAGGCCCTCAACCTCTATGGTGTTCTCCACCTGACTCGTGAGTCACCCGGAGAACGGCTCCCTCCAGCATAGTGATGTTTTGCGCCGAATCTCCACATAACATCGGGGTGGACGCGAAAAAACTTCGAACCCTCGAAGGTCGCTGATCGAACGGTTCCTCCGAGCGCCAGAGATGACAGGATGAAGACATGAAGTTCTTGACTCAGCCGATGACCGATCTCACCTATTCGGATGTTTTCCTTGTACCGTCGCGGTCCGAACTGACCAGCCGCATGGACGTCGACATCTCCGCTGACGACGGCACCGGCTCGACGATCCCGCTTGTTGCCGCCAACATGAACGGCGTGACGGGACGACGCATGGCCGAGACGATGGCCCGGCGCGGGGGGCTCGCCGTGCTTCCTCAGGATGTTCCCGTGGAGCTGATCCAGGATGTGACCTCCTGGGTGAAGTCCCGACACGCCGTCGTGGAGACCCCGCTGACCCTGAGTGAAGACGACCGGGTGCTGGATGTTCACCACCTTTCCTCTAAGCGCAATCACGATTCGGTGTGCATCGTGCGCCAGACCGAGACCGGAGCGACGCTGGTGGGTGTCGTACGCGTCAAAGACTGTGAAGAACTGGATCATTTTGCGTCCATCGCCTCCGTGATGCGACAGCCAGCTCTCACCCTCGAGGTGTCAGAGCTCGACGGCGGTGCGGGCGAAGAGTCGGTCTTTGAGACCCTGTACGAACGCTTCCACGCTGCCCAGGCCACCTATGTGCCGGTGCTGGACGGCGAAAACCTGGTGGGTGTGCTCACCCCGGGTGGGGTCTTGCGTTCGGGCATCTTCGAGCCCACGCTGGATCAGGCCGGAGCGCTGCGGGTGGCTGCGGCGGTCGGCATCAATGGTGACGTGCGCGGTAAGGCTGAGGCCCTGGTTTCCGGCGGCGTCGACGTGCTCGTGGTCGACACAGCTCACGGCCACCAGGCGAAAATGCTGGAAGCGCTGCGCACGGTCCGGGATCTGCCCGTGCCGATCGTGGCCGGGAACGTGGTCTCGGCGGATGGCGTCCGAGATCTGGTGGAGGCCGGTGCCGACATTCTGAAGGTCGGTGTCGGCCCGGGCGCCATGTGCACCACCCGCATGATGACGGCGGTGGGACGTCCCCAGTTCTCGGCCGTCTATGAATGTGCCCAAGCCGCAGCCGAACTCGGCAAGCACGTGTGGGCGGACGGGGGAGTGCGGTACCCCCGCGACGTCGCCCTGGCCCTGGCCGCTGGCGCCTCCCAGGTGATGATTGGCTCCTGGTTCGCCGGTACCTATGAGTCACCCGGCGACTTGTTCACCGACAGTGATGGGCGCCGATACAAGGAGAATTTCGGGATGGCTTCGGCCCGCGCGGTACAGAACCGTACCCGCAGCGAGGGCGCCTACGACCGGGCCCGCAAGGCACTGTTCGAAGAAGGGATTTCCTCCTCCAAGATGTATCTGGACCCGCAGCGTCCCTCGGTGGAGGACCTGCTGGACGGCATCACCGCCGGGTTGCGCTCCTCGATGACCTACGCCGGTGCAACCAACCTCTCGGAATTCCGGGATCGTGCCGTCGTCGGCGTCCAATCGGCGGCCGGATACGAAGAGGGTCGCCCCGTGGTGCAATCCTGGTGATCACCCCCCGGATCCGGCGTGTATCATTCTGCTATGCATAGACACCGATCTGGTGCCTCCGCACATGGCCGCAGCGCTTCCGCTGCGGGAACGGAGCCCTCTAGTTGCCCCTGCTTGTATCTTTCTAGCCAAGGCAGGTGGTGACGGTGGAATGGATACTCCTCGCCGTCGGCCTCCTGCTGATATTCGGTAACGGGTTCTTCGTTGCCGTCGAATTCTCCATGATCGCGCTGGACGTTCCGACCGTCCAGCGCCTCGTGGATGACGGGGATAAAGGTGCTGAGCCCCTGCTCAAGTGCTTGAAGACCCTTTCCACTCAGCTCTCCGCGTGTCAGCTTGGTATCACCCTGACCGTGTTGCTCACCGGCTACATGATGGAGCCCTCCCTGGGGCGGCTGCTCGCCGGGCCGCTGGAGAATGCTGGCCTCACTGGTGTTGCGGCGTCGTCCGTATCGCTGGTGATCGCCATGATCGTGGCGACCTTCCTGTCGATGCTGATCGGCGAGCTGATCCCCAAGAACCTGGCCATCGCCCGTGCGATGTCGGTGGGTCGCGCCCTGGCCCGTCCGCAGCTGGTCTTCACCGCCGTGTTCAAGCCCGCGATCTTCCTGCTCAACGGCTTCTCCAACCGAGTCCTGCACACCATGGGCCTGGAAGCCAAGGAAGAGATCTCCGGAGCGCGTACCCCGGAGGAGCTGTCCTCGTTGGTGCGACGCTCGGCCGAAATGGGCACGCTGGATGTCAAGACGGCGACGTTCGTTGACCGTACGCTGCGGTTCTCCGAGCGCTCGGCCGCCGACGTGATGACACCGCGTATCCGCATGGAGACCGTGGAAACCGGCGACAACATCGACGCCGTCCTGGAAGTGGCTCGCCGCACCGGGTACTCCCGTTTCCCGGTGATCAATGACTCATCAGACGACATCCGCGGCGTCTTGCACGTCAAGAAGGCCGTGGCCGTGCCGCGTGAGAAGCGCGGAGAGGTGATGGCGGCAGCGATCATGACCGACGTCGCCCGCGTCCCCGAAACCGTGCACTTGGATCAGCTGCTCACCGAACTACGCCAGGCCAGCCTGCAGATGGCCGTGGTGGAAGACGAATACGGTGGCACCGCCGGTGTGGTGACACTGGAGGATCTTGTGGAGGAAATCGTAGGCGAGGTGTCCGACGAGCACGACCGCATTACCCCCGGGGTGCTTCAGACGGCGTCCGGCAAGTGGTACTTCCCGGCGTTGTTGCGTCCGGATGAAGTGGGCACGCAGATTTCTGGTCTGACCATCCCCGAAGACGGATCCTACGAAACCGTCGGCGGCTACATCATGGCCCAGCTGGGTCGGGTGGCCTCGGTCGGTGACGTGGTCGACGTCGATGGTGGTCGGCTGCGGGTGGAGCGGATGGACGGTCGGCGTATTGACCGGGTGAAGTTCATCCCGGACTCCGGCCCGGACTCCGACGACGCCCACGGTGATCACGGCAGCAAGGAGGTCGCCCGATGAGCTCCGATCTGATGGGACTGATCTGGCTGGTCGTGCTGCTGATAGGCAACGCGTTCTTCGTGGGCGGCGAGTTCGCCGTCATGGGGGCGCGCCGTTCGCAGATCGAGCCGCGTGCTGAGGCTGGCCACAAGCGGGCGAAGACCGCCCTGTTCGCCATGGAGCATGTCTCCCAGATGCTGGCGATCTGTCAGCTCGGCATCACCGTCTGCTCCCTGCTGATTCTGAACATCTCCGAACCGGCGATTCACCACCTGTTTGTGATTCCGCTGGAGGCCATCGGCATTCCGGCAGCCGCGGCGGATATCACCGCGTTCGTGCTCGCCCTGCTGATCGTGACCTTCCTGCATGTGACTTTCGGAGAGATGGTGCCCAAGAACGCCGCCGTCTCCATGGCCGATAAAGCCGTGATGTTGCTGGCTCCGCCGCTGGTGTGGTTGGAGAAGGCGCTGCGCCCGGTGATCTGGTTTATGAACTGGATGGCCAACATTGTGCTGCGGGCCATGCGCGTGGAACCCAAGGACGAAGTGAATTCCAGCTTTACTCTCGAGGAGGTCCAGTCCATTGTGGCCGAGTCCACGCGGACCGGTCTCGTGGAGGACAGTTCGGGTCTCTTGGCCGGCGCCCTGGAATTCACCGCCCACACCGCCGGGTCGGTGATGGTCCCCGACTCTGAGGTGATCACCTTGCCTGCGGGTGGCACCCCGGCCGACTTCGAAGAAGCCGTGCGCAAGACCGGGTTCTCCCGGTTTGTGCTGGAGAACGACGATGGGACCTACCTGGGCTATCTGCACCTGAAAGACGTGATGACGATCTCGGCGGAACGCAGCCGGGAACCGATTCCGCTGACCAAGGTGCGCTCGATGGCCAATGTGGATGCCTCCGAGGAGATCGAGGACGCGCTGAGTTTGATGCAGCGCACCGGATCGCATATGGCTCGGGTGATTTCGGCCGACGGCCAGACCGTGGGCGTGCTCTTCTTGGAGGACGTCCTGGAAATCCTGGTCGGCGAAATCCACGATGCGACGCAAGCCAACGCGCCCCGCAGGCGTTATTGAGAACCGTTCGCAGTGTGATAGCTTAGGATCGGCCCGCGGAGGTACCGCGGGCCGATTCGTTCGTACAGGAGCTGACGTCATGACCATCTCTCGTCCACGGTGGGGAATCACCCTCGGAGGTGCCACGATCGGTGCCCTGCTGCTGGCGGGGTGTGGCGGGGGTTCCAGTGATGCTGGCAGCGAAGCCGAAGGCGAGACCGTGGCCTACGCGACAATAACGCAGCTGGGCTCGATCACCTCCGAGATCACCGAATGCGCGGACACCCAGACCCAGACGCTGATGGGCCCCGGCGACGACCCTCACGTCTTCGCGCCCAGCTCCTCGGAAATCGCCGAGATGTCGCAGGCGCCGCTGGTGGTGGCCAACGGTCTCGGACTCGAGGCCAGCATGGTGTCCGCGTTGGATACCGCCGTGGAGGATGGCGTGAACGTGGTGGAGGTAGCTCCGCAGCTGGATCCGCTACCCTTCGCGTCCCATGACGGTCATAGCCACGATGAAGACGACCATCGCCACGAGGACGAGGACGAGGACGAGGACGAGGACGAAGGCGAGGTGGGGCACAACCATTCGGGCACGGATCCTCACGTCTGGATGGATGTGTCCCGGATGGCCACCGCCGCCGAGCTGATCGGCGACGAGCTGGCCGAGGCTACCGGCGATGACACCTACCGCGACTGTGCCACCGAGACCTCCGCGCAGCTCATGGAGACCCACGAATCGATCATCGAGATGTTCAGCGAGATACCGGAAGATCAGCGCACGCTGATGACCGACCACGCTGCTTACAACTACTTCGCTGACGCCTACGGCCTGGAGATCACTGCCGTCGTTGTGCCCGGTGGCTCCACTGACGGCGAGCCGTCGTCTCAGGACCTGGCCCGGCTCTCGGCAGAGATTGATGCCGAGGGCGTGGACGCGCTGATCACCTCAGTGCAGACCTCCAACCGGCTGATCGAAACCCTGGCCGACGAGAGTGGCGGGGAGGTGCCGCTGGTCCAGCTCTATGAAGGTGGCCTGGGCGAGCCCGGCTCCGAGGCAGAGACCTACGCGGAAGCCATGGAATACAACGCACGCACCCTGGCCGAGGCCCTCGGCGCGGCACAGGACTGAGGCTCGATGGATCTGATCACCTGGCTCATCGAGCCCTTCACCCTCGGCTTCCAACAGCGCGCGCTGTGGGGCGGAATGATCGCGGCCCTGATGTGCTCGATCGTCGGGGTGTGGCTGGTGCTGCGCGGCATGAGCTTCTTCGGTGACGCGTTCGTTCACGGTGTGGTGCCCGGGCTCGCGGCGGCGGTGCTGTTCGATTTCTCCCCGTACCTCGGCGCGGGTATTGCCGCGCTGGTGATGGTGGCGGGGATGGAGCTGATCTACCGGTCCACCTCGCTGAAGGAGGACACCTCCATTGGTTTGCTTTTCGTCGGCATGATGGCCCTGGGCGTGGTGATCATCTCGAAGGCAGATTCCTACACCGGTTCGCTGACCTCCATACTCTTCGGTGATGCCCTGGGGGTCAGCTGGGACGACATCGCGATTCAGGCGGTGTTCGCCGGAATCGTGGTGGTGTTGTCGCTGTTGCTCTACCGGCCGCTGATGGTGTTGTCGTTCTCGCCAGCAAAATCCCAGTCGCTGGGGATGCGCCCGCAGTTCACTCACTGGATGCTGTTGATGCTCATCGCCACCGCGGTGATCGGCTCCTACCAGGCGGTGGGCACCCTGTTGGTCTTTGGTTTGCTCGTGGGCCCGGCGGCCACTGCGGCGCTGGTGTCGCGCACCGTGCCCATCATGATCGCCGTCTCGGTGGCTATCGGCCTGCTCGCCGTGTGGGTAGGGTTGCTGATCAGCTTCTACGCGGGTACCGCCGCCTCGGCATCGATGTCGCTGGTGCCGGTGGTGCTGTTCTTCGTGGTGCTGGCGGTGCGCGAGGTGGTGCGGCTGGTGCGCCGTCGTCGCTTTTCGAACGGTGCTGGTGGACGCCGTCTCTTGAGCGACCGTTCCCCGGTGGCGCAACCGGTGGACCAGCGCGAAAATCCGACTCACGGAGAGGTAGTCTCATGAGCACGCAGCACCTAGTGCAGGCCGAAGACATCGTTTTGATGCACGGTAGCCACCTGGCCCTGGACTCCAGCTCCTTCACCCTGCCCGCTGGTGGGGTGACCGCGGTAATCGGCCCCAACGGCTCCGGTAAGTCCACCCTGCTGCAGGCGATTGCCGGCATTCTGGAGCCGTCGGCGGGACGGATTCAGGTGCTGGGAGCCTCCGTGGAGCAGATGCGCCCCCGGATCTCCTACGTGATGCAGTCCGTGGTGTACCCGGTGGGCACGCCGCTCACCGTGCGCGATGTGGTGCGCATGGGGCGTTTCTCCACCCGCGGCTGGTTCAAACCTTTCGGCGCGGACGACCGCAAGGCCGTGAAGGATGCGATGGTGCTGATGAATATTGAGGACCTGGCGCACCGGCATTTAGAAGAGCTTTCCGGCGGGCAGCGGCAGCGCGTGTACGTGGCTCAGGGAGTGGCCCAGGGGCACGAGATTCTGATGCTGGATGAACCGATGACCGGGCTGGATATCGTCTCCAAGCGAATTATCGACGACGTCGTGCACACCGAAACCGAGCATGGCCACTCAGTGGTGCTCACCACCCATGACTTGGATGAAGCGGCAGCGGCCGATCATGTGCTGTTGCTCAACGGCTCCGTGGTGGCCTCCGGCCCCCCTGAACAGGTCTTGACCCGCGAGCACCTGGAGACGGTGTACGGGCTGGGGGCGCTGCACTCACCGGCCTCGGCGTTGGTGGACCCGCCGCACGAGAACTGCTAGTTCGAGGAGTCCCGGGGCAGGGCCGCGCAGGCGGGGCAAAGCCCGTAGATTTCCAGGGTGTGTTCGACCTCGGTGTAGCCGTGCTCATCGGCCACCCGTGAGGCCCAGTGCTCCACGGTCGGGGCTTCGATTTCCACGGTGGCTCCACAACGGCGGCACACCAGATGATGGTGATGCCCCGTGGAAGCGCACTGGCGGAACAGAGCTTCGCCGTCGTCCTGAGGGAGAATGTCCACCTCGCCGGCCGCGACCATCTGCTGCAGCACCCGATACACGGTGGCCAGCGACACGGAATCGCCGCGCTCGCGGAGCAAACCATGCAGCTCTTGGGCGGTCAGGAAATCGGTGGACGACTCCAGCCCCGCGAGGATGGCTTTCTTCTGGCGGGTCACGCGGCCGGTGATGGCCGAACGCTCGCCGGAACCTGTGGTCATCGGTGGTGTGGCCCCTTCTGTTTGGTCGACCACCAGGCTACCAGTCAGAGACGTTTCACGATCGGGAATCTCGCGATAATGTAGGGGAGTGCTTCCACCTTCGACGTCGTCGCCCCTGCACATCACCAAGCACGGGCACGCTTGTATCAGCCTGCACCGTGATGGGCGAACCCTGGTCATCGACCCCGGGACGTTCACCGACCTCTCCGTGGCCCTAGACGGCGCCGAGCATGTGCTGGTGACTCACGAGCACGCAGACCACCTTGATGCGGCGCCGGTGTTGCAGTGGCTGAATGACCACCCGGAGGCCACGCTCACCGCCCCGCCCGCGGTGATCAGCGCACTGGGTGCGGCGAGCGAAAACGAGCTCTCCGCCCAGCTGCTGGTGGCCGAACCCGGCGACGAGCTGGAGCGAGCTGGATTCCGCATTCGGGTGCTCGGCGGTCAGCACGCCGTCATCCACCCCCAGATTCCGGTGGTGGCCAACCTCGGCTACCTCATCGACGAGCGGCTCTATCACCCCGGCGACGCCTATGTGGTGCCGGAACTGACCGGGCTGGACACGTTGCTGGTCCCGGTCAGCGCGCCCTGGGCCCGGCTCGCCGAGACCCTGGACTTCATCATCGCCGTCCGCCCCCGCCAGGTAATCCCGATCCACGATGCGCTGCTCAGCGGCGTCGGCCGTGGGGTTTACCTGAAGCAGGTGGAGGCTTTCGCGCAGCGCTATGGCGCGGAACTGACAGTGCTGACCGAGGGGGAGAAGACATGGACGAGGTGAGTTCGACGAGCGGACGGCGGCGCAGCAAGCCGCCGGCGGTGCTGATCGATGCCCACACCCTGGCCGGCTGGCTGGGGATGGCCCCTCCCGGTGAGCCCGCCGCGCAGCCGGCCACCGGTTTCGCGGCGTCCGAGGCCGTCCCGGAGCCCGGCCACCTGGTGATTCTGGACGTGCGCTGGTCGGTGCAGGCCCCGGGACAGGGCCACGAGCAGTACCGGCAGGGTCATATTCCGGGCGCGGTGTTCGTCTCGATGTCGGGCCAGCTCTCCGGTCACGGCGCCCCCACCCTGGGACGGCACCCGCTGCCGGACCCGGTGCGCTTCACGGATTCGGCCCGCATGCTCGGGATCAACGACGGCGACACCGTGGTGGTCTACGACGACGTCTTCTCTGCGGCCGCACCGCGGGCCTGGTGGCTGCTGCGCCACGCCGGCTTCGATAAGGTCTACGTGCTTGACGGCGGTTTGGCCGCCTGGCGCGACGCCGATCTGCCGCAGCAGGCCGGTGAGGTGCTTCCTGTGCTGGGCGATGCTCACACCTCCTGGGGCAAGATGCCGGTGGTTGACACCGACGAAGTGGAGGCCGTGGCGGAGACCGGTGTGGTGATGGACGCACGCACTGCTGATCGGTTCCGCGGCGAATCCGAGCCCATGGACCCGGTCGCAGGCCACATTCCCAGCGCCGTCTCGGTGCCGCTCGCTGAACTGATGACGCCTGAGGGCAGGTTCCGCCCCGCCGAGGAATTGCGCGAGCATTTCGCCCGGCTGAACGTGGACGAATCCACCCCGGTGGTGTCCTACTGCGGTTCCGGTGTCACCGCCGCCGCAGAGATTCTGGCCCTGAACCTGGCCGGCATTGAGGCCGCACTGTATCCGGGGTCCTGGTCGGCCTGGTGCAACACCTCGGGGCGTCCGGTCGCCACCGGCGATGACTCCCAGCCTGCCACCATCAACCAACCCTGACGCACCGGCACCGGATTTGAGACACTGAGAGCGATCACCGAAGACACGATCCAGGAGGTACCTCATGCCCACCGTGTTCACCCGCATCATCGACGGCGACCTGCCGGGCCGGTTCGTCTGGAAAGACGAGACCTGCGTGGCGTTCCTCTCCATCGGCCCGCTCACGGCCGGACACACCCTGGTGGTGCCGCGCGAGGAGATTGACCTCTGGACCGACGCCAGCCCCGAGCTGGTGCAGCACCTGATGACGGTGGCGCACACCATCGGTGCGGCCCAGCGCACCGCTTTCGGTGCGGCTCGTGCCGGCCTGATGGTGGCTGGCTACGAGGTGCCGCACCTGCACGTGCACGTTTGGCCCTCGAACTCCCTGTCCGACTTCGACCTGGACACCGTGGACAACCACCCGGACCCGGCTGATCTGGACGCCGCCGCCGAGAAACTGCGCGCCCAACTGCGGGCGGAGGGCCACGAAGCCACCGTCCCGCAGGCCTAAGCCCGCAGGCTGAGCCGGTCAGCTACGCCGGGCCCCCTGCAGGGCCTGGCGTACCCGTTTTTCTGACACCGAGACGGCGGTGCCCAGATCCTGGGCGAAGAAGCTGACCCGTAGCTCCTCGATGAGCCAGCGCACCTCGGCAAGCTCGTTCGGCACCGGGATGGACTCGGGCACGGCGGCGACGGCGTCGTCGAATTGATCTTCCAGCCCCTGGACCACCTGCATGTTCAGCCCGTCGCGCTGCAACTGACCGCCGGCATCCAGCCGGTCCAACCGGGTGAGCATGGCCTGTAAGTACCGGGGCAGATGCTGTAGATGCCGCCAGCCCGTCTCCGCCACGAATCCCGGATAGATCAGCTGATCCACCTGAGCACGCAGATCCGACACTGCCGCCGCCAGCGATAGCGAGCGCGTGGCCTTCACCCGTTTGCGCACCTGAGCTGCCAGCCGCAAGGACTGCTCGACGACGCGGGTGACCGCGAAGACCTTCTCGATCAGCTCGGCCCGGACCTGCTCACCTAGGGCCGAGAAGTCCCGTTCCGTGAACGGTAGCGCATCATCAGCGGGCAACAGCGCGTCGATAGCTGCCGTGGTGCAGTCCGCAATCAACGAATCGATGGAGCTGTGCGGGCTCTGGGAAAAGGTGAGCTTCTCCTGGTGGTTGAGGTGATCCAGCACGTACCGCTGTGGATTCGGCACGGTGGCCCGCAGCAGAGCGGTCACCCCGCGGCGGTGCACCTGGCGCTGCTCGCCCGTGGTGCGGGTGATGATCAGCCCCGCCGCCGGGGAACCATCCTCGAGGGTTTCCGCGCGCAGCGCCGGGTAGCCGGTGATTTCCTGGGAGCCGGAGCCGGCGGGGACCGACGTTTTCACGCTGCGCGAGAGATCGCCCACGTCCCAGGAGGTCAGCCCGTGCCGCGGAGTATAGGCGGGCGCGTCGGCTCTGCTGTTGGTGTTGCCCTTGCTCCGCTTTTGTGCGCCGCGCTGAGCCGCAGCGCCCGGGGTCGGCCGGGGCGCGGAAGACTGAGCTGGGCCACGGGTGCCGTCGCGCGTCGCCAGGCCCGCCTCGGCCAGGGATGCGGCAATGGCGGTGCGGTTGGCACTGGAAAGCCGGGCCTGCAGGTCTTCGAGATTCTCGCCCACGCCGACCACCGCGGAACGATCATCCACCACGCGGTAGGTCATCCGCAGATGCTCCGGCACCGCCGCCGGATTCCACTGATCTTCACTGATCACCACCGATTTCAGTCGGCGCAGTACGGTGCTCAGCGACGCAAGCAGCTCATCATGGGCCGGGTCGAACTCGGCGTCGAGTATCGCCACGGCGCGCGCGGCGACGTCGGGAGCGGGCACCACCTGTTTGCGGACCGCCTTGGGCAGGGCACGGATGAGTGCGGTGACCAGTTCGACGCGCAGGCCCGGGATCAGCCAAGCGAAGCGCTGCGGGTCCATCTGGTTGAGCAACACCACCGGGATGGTGACCGTCACCCCGTCGGTGCCGGATCCTTCCGTGGTCACGCTGGGATTGAACGCGTAGTCCAGTGCGAGCTCCACGTCACCCGAGCCGGTGGGATGGGTGAACACGGTCGGAAAGAGATCGGTGTCGAGGTCTTCTGGCTCGGCCTGGATGAGTGCCTTCGGATCCAGATCCAGCAACTCAGGATTCCGGTGGCGTTCCTTCTTCCACCAGGAATCGAAGTGACGCTGTGAGACCACGGAGGCCGGAACCCGCTCGTCGTAGAACCGGAACAGGTCCTCGTCGCTGATGCGCAGGTCCCGACGGCGCAGTCGGGTTTCCAACTCCTCTACCTCGCGTAGCGCCTGTTCATTGCGCGCCACGAAATGGTGTCGACTCTGCCAGTCACCCTCCACCAGTGCGTGCTGGATGAACATAGCGCGAGCCTCGGTGCGGTCAACACGGGAGAAACGCACCAGCCGGTCCACCGCGATGGTCACCCCCAGGACGGTGACGCGCTCGCGGGCCATGGCGGCGCCCTGACGACGAGACCAGTGTGGTTCGGAGTAGCTGTGCTTGGCCAGGGAGCCAGCGGCCTGTTCGATCCATTCCGGTTCGATCGCGGCCACCATGCGGGCCCACAACCGGGAGGTTTCGACCAGCTCGGCGGCCATCACAAAGGCGTGGCGCTTCTTGAACAGCCCGGAGCCGGGGAACACTGCGAACCGGGTGCCGCGGGCTCCCTGGTATTCCCGTTTGCGCTCATCCCAGGAGCCAATGTGGGAGAGCAGTCCGGTGAGCAGCGCCCGGTGCACTGGTTCGTGCATCGCCACCGCGTCGAGGGGGCCGGGGGAGACCTTGATGCCGATCTGTGAGGCCAACTGGCGCAACTGCTGCACCAGGTCCTGCCATTCGCGCACCCGCAGGTAGTTGATGAACTCGGCCCGGCACATCTTGCGGAACTGGTTGCCGGAGAGCTCCTTCTGCTGGGTGCGCAGATACGACCACAGATTCAAGACCGAGGAGAAATCCGAGGCATCGTCTCGGAACCGGGCGTGGAGCTCATCGGCCTGGGCCCGGTGTTCGGTGGGACGCTCGCGGGGATCCTGAATGGTCAGCGCGGCGGCGAGGATCATGACCTCGCGGGTGCAGCCCAGCTCGTGGGCGGCCAAGATCATTCGGCCCAGTCGCGGATCCACGGGTAGCCGGGCCAGGGAACGGCCCAGGGAGGTGATGGTGCCTTGGGACCCTGACCCGGGTGCTCCCGAGTTCAGCGCGCCCAGTTCGGTGAGCAGCGTGGCGCCGTCGGTGATTTGGCGGGTGTCCGGGGGCTGTAGAAAGGGGAAGTCGGCGATGTCTTTCGGGGTTTTCGCCACCCCCAGGTGCAGCATCTGCAGGATGACGGCGGCCAGGTTGGTGCGCAGAATCTCCGGATCGGTGAACTCGGCGCGCGCCTCGAAATCCTCTTGAGAGTACAGGCGGATGGCAATGCCGTCGCTGGTACGCCCGGACCGCCCGGAACGCTGAGCCGCGCTGGCCTGGGAGATGCGTTCGATGGGCAGCCGCTGCACCTTCGTGCGGTGGGAGTACCGGGAAATGCGGGCGGTGCCGGTGTCGACGACATATTTGATGCCGGGAACGGTCAGCGAAGTTTCCGCCACATTGGTGGCCAACACGATCCGTCGCTTGCCTCCGCGACGGAACACCCGGTGCTGCTCGGCCATCGACAGCCGACCGTACAGGGGCAGAATCTCGGTGGTGGACAGGCGCGGATGTGCTGCCAGCCGCGGCGCCAGCGCTTCGGCCGCATCGCGGATTTCGCGCTCGCCCGGGAAGAACACCAGAATGTCGCCATCCGGTTCGGCGGCGAGCTCCTCGACGGCGTCACCCACGGCGTCCACCGGATCGCGGGATTCCTCGTCGTGGCCGCCGCCACGCTCTGCAGCGTCGTCGTCACCGTGAGGAGAATCAGACTCAGTGAGCGGCCGGTACCGGATCTCCACCGGAAAGGTTCGCCCGGAGACTTCGATAATGGGCGCCGGCTCCGGTTCGCCTTCCGCATCCACGCCGGTGGCGAAGTGCGCGGCGAACGATTCTGGGTCGATCGTGGCCGAGGTGACAATGACTTTCAGGTCCGGGCGTTGCGGCAGGATCCGCTTGAGATAGCCCAGGAGGAAGTCGATGTTGAGGCTGCGCTCGTGGGCCTCGTCGATGATGATCACCGAGTAGCGCTTTAGCAGCGGATCATGCGGGATCTCGGCCAGCAGAATGCCGTCGGTCATCACCTTGACCCGGGTGTCCTCGGACGTTTCGGCGGTAAAACGCACCTGGTATCCCACGGTGGATCCGATGTCCTCACCGAGCTCCTCGGCGATGCGTTCGGCCACCGAGCGGGCGGCGATGCGGCGCGGCTGGGTGTGTCCGATGATCCCGTGTTCGTCCAGGCCCAAGGCCAGACACATTTTGGGCAACTGGGTGGTCTTGCCCGATCCGGTCTCGCCGGCCACGATGATCACCTGGTGCTCGGCCAAGGCGGCGATGATGTCGTCACGCCGAGCAGAGACGGGCAGATGCTCGGGAAAGGTGATGCTGCGCGACGGGGCGGGGGCGGAGCCGTGGTTCGGCTGGGCTGCGGAATCGGACATGATGACCCCGATTCTACCGAGTGTGGCGCGTCGTCAACGTCGTTCAGCCCGCTGGAGCTGGTCCGGTGGAGCCACGCACCCGCAAGGGGGAAGGGAGCCGGATGGTGCGGGGCCGGGTGTCCCCGCCGATCTGGGTCAACAACAAATCCACCGCGGCCCGACCAGCCTCCTCAACGGGGGCGTCCAAGCAGGTCAACCCCGAATGTACGAAGCTCGCCCCGTAGGTGTTGTCGTAGCCGGTAATGGAGAGGTCCTCGGGTACCTGTACCCCGCGGCGCACGAAGTGGCGGATCATCCCAATCGCCAGTTGATCATTGAACGCCACGATCGCGGTGGGACGGTGCGCAGCGGCGATCTCTCCGGCCACTGGCCCCTGATCGTAGTTGGGAGAGAAAGGTCCGGTGCGGATGATCGTCATACCTAGTTTCCGCGCTGCGTGATGCAGTGCACGCCAGCGTTGTAGATTGGTCCAGCTATTGTTCGGCCCGGCGCAGTACACCACGCGACGGTGTCCCAAGGCGTGCAGGTGCTCGATGAGCTGATGCGAACTTTCGGAGGTACCGGCGATGACCGAACTGACACCGACCACCTCCCGGTTGAACATCACCAGGGGTTGGTGACGAGCCAGTTCGCGCATTTCTGTATCCGAAGTGGACCGTGCCGAGGTAATGATGCCGTCGACGGCACGCGATACCCGCTCGATGAGGACCTGCTCCATGGCCGGAGTTTCTTCGGCGTCACCAACGACAGCCAGATAGCCAGCGGCCTTGGCTTGACGGACCACGCCTTTGACCAGATCCGTGAAGAACGGATTAGCGCTGTCCTGCACGAGCAGATACAGGGTGCGCGACATGGTGCGGGCCGGCGTCACCCGTGCAGGTTCGCGGCGATATCCCAACCGGGCGGCGACGGCCATAATGTGCTCGACGGTCTGAAAGTTCACCCGGTCCGGCTGGGTGAAGGCCCGAGACGCCGTGGACAGCGCCACCCCGGCGGCGTCGGCGACATCGCGCAACAGTACCCGTTCGGCTGCGGAGGGATCCTGATCGGCTGTGCGTGTCATCTCCGGTGACCCTTCCCGGGCGAGCGGTGGTGGTGGCGGTGTGACGCGCCTAACTCAGTTGAGTGGATATTGCCATGCGTTGCCAGGATCTGTCCATTCCGCCGGGAACAGCGCGGAGTGGCGGCCGTCACAATCGGTCATGCTTGGCAACTTTTGGCAATTGTGTGGCCTGACCCGGGTGGTCGTGGCAAGCTGGTTCATCATCATGTTGTGACTCAGCTCACGTTTGCAACCGGTTGTATTGGATGTTCATTCATACCGATGGCACGGCGTAGGCGGGGTCAGACACGCGACAACACACCCACACATCACATCGCCCTTTCTTGGAGGAACGTCATGTTGAATCGCACATCGCGCCGGGGCCGGTCCCTGATCACCACCATCGCTCTGGCAGCCAGCGCCGGCCTGGCTCTGAGCGCCTGCGCCAGCAATAACGGCGGTGGGGGAGAAGACTCCGAATTTCCCACGAAGGATCTGCGCCTGATCGTGCCATGGCAGGCCGGTGGCTCCGGTGACCTCTCGGCCCGCACCATCGCCCCACTGCTCGAGGACGAGCTCGGCGTCAACGTCGTCGTCGAGAACCGTCCGGGTGCCAATGGCTCCGTCGGCTACAACTGGCTGAAGGAACAGGAACCGGACGGCTACAACATGTCCATGGTCGGGGCAGAGGTTGCCACTCTGCAGTTCATGGACTACGACATCTCTCCGGATGACTATGAGTTCCTCTCGCAGATCATCTCCGGCCCGGGCGCCATTGCCGTGCGCACGGACAGCCCGTATGAGACGCTGCAGGATCTTATCGACGATGCCAAGGAGCGTCCGGGCGAGGTCACGTACTCATCTCCCGGTGTGGGCTCGGTGTGGGACAACCCGGCCCAGGGTCTGCAGGAATTGGCAGACATTGAGCTGACCAACGTCCCCTTCGACGGTTCGGCTCCCTCCATTGCTGCTGCTGCGGCCGGTGACGTGGACTTCTCCATCGACGCCGTGGGCTCCCAGAAGGCCCAGGTCGACGGTGGCGAAATGCGCTACCTCGCCGTGCTCACCGAGGAGCGGCTGGAAGAGCTACCTGACGTGCCCACCGCCGCTGAAGAGGGCGTAGACCTGCAGAACGCTTCCTTCACCGGAATTGTGGTTCCTGCAGGTACGCCCGAGGACGTCGTGACGGTGCTCAGCGAAGCCATCCAGGCTGCCGCGCAGGATCCCGCCTACACCGACGTGATCGAAAGTTCCAACCTCATCCCGCTGGGCACCTCCGCCGAGGAATTCGAGACCTTCATCCAGGAAGAAGAAGAGCGTCACGGCCGCTGGATCGAATTGGCACAGTCCACCGAGTGAAAGCGAGAAGACGATGACTGACTCGCCCCGCGAGTCCGTCGTCCGAGATGCTGACGCCGACGTCGTCCCCTCCGAGGAGGGGACGACGCTGGCAGAACTTCGGCATCCGGAGGCGGAACCTCTGCTGAAGAATCTCCCCTATCGGCTCCGTGAGCTGATCCCGGTGGCCGCCGCCGTGGGCGTGGGCATCTGGGTGCTGGTGATGACCGGCAATATCCAGGCACACAACCGCGGCGAACTGGGACCGCAATTCTGGCCGACGATGCTCGCTGCCGCGATGATCGTGATGGGCGGGCTGCTCATCCTGACCAACGTGATGCGCGGTGTACGGCCCGCGGACATTCCTGATCACATGACCTGGTGGGGCATGAGCCGCCTGCTGATCTCCGGCGCGGTGCTGGTCGGATACGTCTTGCTGTTTAACGTGCTGCAATTCTGGCTGATCACCATCGCTGCGACCGCCCTGCTCGTGGCCCTCTACGGGTTGCGCGGCTGGCGGGCACTGGTGGTATTTCCGATCATTATCGGAGCCGTGTTGCATCTGCTGTTCATTACTTTCTTGGGGGTTCCGCTATGATCGAGCCACTCATGACGGGGATGCTCCCCGATTTCTTCCACGCCGCCAGCTCGCAGCTGGTACTGGCGAATTCGGTGCTGGACGGCGCCTCCGTGGTGTTGCGCTGGGACACGTTGATCTACATCGGCTTGGGCATGCTCGTCGGCATGCTGGTGGGTGCCTTCCCCGGCGTGACCGCCACCATGGCGGTCGCTCTGGCCTCCGGGTTCACCCTGACCATGGAACCGCTGCAGGGCCTGGCCGTGTTGCTGACCATCTACGTGGCCGCCCAGTTCGGTGACCGGGTACCCGCCATTCTGATCAACACCCCGGGCACGCCGTCATCGATTTCCACCACTTTTGATGGCTACCCGATGGCGAAGAACGGTCAGGCCGGCCTAGCGATGACCGTCTCTGCCTTCGGCTCGGCGTTCGGCATGGTTTCCGGCACGATCCTGTTGGCCCTGTTCGCGATCCCGATCGCCGGCCTGGCTCGTGAATTCGGTCCACCGGAGCTTTTCGCTCTGGTGGTCTTCGGCCTGACCATGATGATTGGTGTGTCGTCCGGACGCATCACTAAGGGCCTGATCGCCGGCATGTTTGGATTGTTCCTCGCCACCGTAGGGCGTGATCCGATCACCGGTGACCAGCGTTTCACCCTGGGCATCCTTGAGCTCAACGGCGGGGTTCCGTTCATTCCGGTGATTATTGGTCTGTTTGGTCTGGCCGAGGTGCTCAACCAGATGATCACGCATCGACGCAACGAAAAGCAGGTCAAGCCGATTCAGCAGTTGGGCCGCTGGTTCCCTGATGGAGCTACCTTCCGCCGGATACTCAAGCCGATGGGTGTCGGTGCTGGTACCGGCTCCGTGGTGGGTCTCGTGCCCGCCGTCGGTGGTGACATTGCCGGCATCATCGCCTGGGACAACGCCAAGCGCGTGTCCAAAAACAAGCATGAGTTCGGTAAGGGTTCTATTGAAGGGCTTACGGCGGGGGATACCTCCTCCACCGCCACCATTGGTGGCTCGGTGACGACGACGATGGCGCTGGGTATTCCCGGTGACTCCGTGATGGCGGTGCTGATCGGATCCATGATGATCTGGGGCATCCAGCCCGGACCGGCACTGTTCGCGAACGATCCCTCGTTGGTTTACTCGCTGGCCATGATTCTGCTGATCGCGACCGTGTTGTCGCTGGTGGTGTCCCTGGTGCGCATGAAGTCGATGGTGAAGCTGTTGGAACTGAAGAACCAGTACCTGTGGGTGATCATCCTCGTGTTCTGTATCGTGGGCACCTTCTCGATCAACAACTCTGTCTTCGACGTGATGGTGATGCTGATCATGGGCCTGGTTGGACTGTTCATGCTCCGCTTCGGATTCCCGCCCGGCCCGGCTGTGCTGGGACTCATCTTGGGCCCGCTGGCTGAATCCAACCTGCGTCGAACGCTCATCGGTGGCGGATGGGAGGCATTCCTCGGTTCGCCGATTGCCCTGGTGCTTTTCGCCATCTCGGCGGCGGCACTCATTCTGCCTCCGCTGCGGGCTATGCGCGCTCGCCGTAAGGCAGCCATGGCTGGCAAGGACGAGGGTATGTCCGTGCTGATTCCCTGATCAACAGGGAAGAACATCGCTCCACCGCGAAATCGGCCCGGTCGGTGCACTGCTTCTCAGCAGCGCACCGACCGGGCCGATGCGTTTCGGGTCTACCGAAGGTCAGGACTCGCGGATGGTGAACAACCGCTTGTTCACGAATTCGTCCATGCCCAGCGGGCCCAACTCGCGCCCATAGCCGGAGCGCTTGACCCCGCCGAAGGGCAAGTCGGCCCCGGAGGTGTTGTACCCGTTTACATGAGACATGCCAACCTCCAGCTGCTCTGCCAGTCGTGTGGCTTGCTCGACGTCCGTGGAAAACACCGAGCCGCCCAGACCGTACGCAGAGTCGTTGGCCAGTGTGAGTGCTTCTTCTTCCGAAGACACCTTGTAGACCATGGCCACCGGACCGAAGAGCTCCTCCTGGTAGGCGCGTGCAGCCGGAGTGATGTCGGTAATCACCGTCGGCTGGACGTAGTACCCATCTCGTGCCTCGCGCTGTCCGCCCACGCGGATCGTGGCGCCGTTCTGTGCGGCGTCGGCGATCTGGCTCAGCAGCCCTTCTACGGCCGACTCCGATGAGACCGGGGGATAGGTGCCACGTTCCGAGGCGGCAGGATCACCGGCGGTCAGTACTTCGGCTTCGGCAACGAGTGATTCGACGAACTCGTCGTAGATATCCTCCATCACGATCATCCGCTTATTGGAGGTGCAGGCCTGGCCGGCGTTGGAGAGCCGGGTACGCAGCGCGGTCTTCGCGGACTTGGCCACATCGTCCGAGCTGAGGATGATGTATGGGTCGGAGCCACCGAGTTCCAGTACGACCTTCTTGAGATGCCTGCCGGCCTGTTCGGCCACAATGGCGCCGGCCCGCTCGGACCCGGTCAGCGACACCCCCTGGATCTGAGGCGCGGCGATGATGGTGGAGACTTGCTCATGGGTGGCGAAGACGTTCTGGTAGACGCCCTCAGGCACTCCTGCTTCGTGGAGCAGCTCGGCGATCGCGAGCGCGGAGGCCGCGCAGATTTCAGCGTGCTTGAGGATGATGGTGTTGCCCAGCATCAGGTTCGGCGCGGCGAATCGGGCCACCTGGTAGTACGGGAAGTTCCAGGGCATAATGCCCAGCAACCCGCCGACCGGACGACGCTGAATCAGACACCGGGTGCCGTCGATATTGCGCAGCTCTTGGTCTTTGCTGAGCTCTTCGCCTTCGGTGGCGTAGTAGCGGAAGATCTGGGCCACGTACTTGACCTCGCCGACGGCTTCGCGCAGCGGTTTTCCCATCTCGCGGGTGGCGATGGCGGCCAGGTCCTCTGCGCGTTCGTCAAAGAGATCGGCGACCCGCTGCAGGATAGTTCCCCGCTCGGACATGGGCCGAGCCGACCACGCGCGATAGGCCTGCTCGGTGGTGGTCAGTGCCTGCTCGATTTGCTCGTCGGTGGCGTTGTCGAACTCGCGCTCAATCACGCCGGTGCTTGGATTCTGTGTGCGAAAGCCCACGGAGATCCTCCTTCGCGTCTGTAGGGGTCATCAGTGAGTCAGGGAACCTCAGCTACTGACTCGCGATCGCCGAACGGCGACCGGTGAGCCCACTGTATCGACGAGCGGGGGAGGTACGTCAGCCTTGAGAGCCGCCCAGGAGGGGGTCGAATTCAGCCAGGGATCGTTTCCACAGGGATTTCCACGTGTCGAGTGCCTCCGCGTCGGCAATCTTGGAGTGGGCGACCACCACGGCGGCCCGGTCACCCTGTTTCGCGGGGCGGGGTTCAACGCTCACCAGGACAGCGGTGCCGTCGTTGAGGGAGACACGCCAGTTGTCGCGTTTCTCAGTGGAGGAGACGCGGGGTTCACCAGCCGGGGCGCTGGGAAATTCGGGGGATTCCAATAACGTATCCAACCAGCTCAGTATCTCGGGCAACAGTGCTTCGCGAAGGACAGGCAACGTCCTGGATGCAGATGCTTCGAAGGTTCCGTCGGCACGCTGCCCCGGAGCTCGGCGACCGATGTGCTGTTCATACGCGACCGTGACGCCTTGAGCCCACCAACCCGGGCTGCTGTGAATTTTCGCATCCTCGGGAATGCTCAGATGGGTATCGGGATCATCGCCGGTGATCATGTGTTGCGCCAGCTGTGCGATCTCGGCGTGGGGTTTATCCCGAGCGCCATGATGGTCGAGGGCGGAAACCCAGTCATCCCAGGCCACATGAGAGGCTTCGACGATGCTGGAGGTGCTGGTACCAGAAACAGGTGTGGCCATGCTCACAGCATAGCGGGATTCGGCGTAGCAGAAGCGGGGAGCGAAAAACAGAACGCCAGACGCAAGAGAGGTGGTGCCCCCAGTAGGATTCGAACCTACGGCCTTCTGCTCCGGAGGCAGACGCTCTATCCCCTGAGCTATGGAGGCGGGGGTCCCGGTGGGACCTGAATACTCTATCGCACTTTCGCTCCCATTGCAGACGCGCGGATCCACACCAGCGGCATGACGGCTGTCACGAGGTGTCGTGAAATGTAGTGACAACGCTTCGGGTGACTAGACTGGGGCGGGTGACTCCAGAAGAACTTTCCGCAGTGATCGTGGCCTGCCTTCAAGACGCCGTTTCCGCCGGTGATATCACCGTCGAGGTACCCGCAACGGTGAAGGTGGAGCGACCCAAGAACCGCGACCACGGCGACTGGGCCACCAACATTGCACTGCAGCTGGGCAAGCGGGCCGGAATGAACCCGCGAGACTTCGCTGGTGCACTGGCCGAGCGTCTGACCGCCCAGGAAGGAATCGAATCCGTGGACATTGCCGGGCCCGGGTTCATCAACATCACACTGGCCGCCGGCGCTGCCGGACAGCTGGCCCGGACCATCGTCGAGGCCGGTGCGGCGTTCGGCACCAACGACACCTTGCGCGGCGAGACAGTGAATATGGAGTTCGTCTCAGCCAATCCCACCGGTCCATTGCACATCGGACACACCCGCTGGGCCGCCCTGGGCGACGCCATCGCCCGCCTGCTGCGCGCCTCGGGTGCCACGCTGACCACCGAGTACTACATCAACGACGCCGGCAGTCAGATGAATACTTTCGCCGCCTCCGTCTATGCCCGCCTGCACGGACACGACGTGCCCGAGGGCGGGTACCCCGGCCAGTACGTTCAGGACCTGGCAGACAGGATCGTCGCCGAGCATCCAGAGGTCCGTGACCTGCCGGAAGCCGACGCTTTGCCGGTGCTGCGCGAGCACGCCTACAGACTGCAGCTGGCCGACATCGAGACCACCCTCGATGACTTCGGTGTGGACTTTGACGTCTGGTTCTCCGAAACCGAGTTGCACACCTCCGGCGCCATCGGCACTGCTGTGGATCGGCTGCGCGAGCAAGGCCACATCCTGGACCAGGACGACGCCGTGTGGTTGCGCACGACCGACTTCGGTGACGACAAGGATCGAGTGCTGATCCGCGCCAACGGCGAGCCCACCTACTTTGCCGCCGATGCCGCCTACTACCTGTCGAAGAAGGACCGCGGCTTCGACCGGAAGATCTACCTGCTCGGAGCCGACCACCACGGCTACGTGGGCCGTCTCAAGGCCATCGCGGCTTGCGCTGGTGACGACCCCGAGAAAAACATCGAGATCCTCATCGGCCAGCTGATCTCCGTCAACGGAGCGAAGCTCTCCAAGCGCGCCGGCAACATCATCGAGCTCAAGGACCTCATCGAATGGCTGGGCAAAGACGCGCTGCGCTACTCGTTAGCGCGATTCCCCGCCGACTCGCCGATGGCTATTGATCCGGAGCTGCTGCGCTCGCGGTCCAACGACAACCCGGTCTACTACGTCCAATACGCCCACGCTCGGTCGCGCAACGCCTCCCGCACCGCGGAAGCACACGAGATCACCCGGGAGCTGTTTGACTTCGATGCCACCACGTTGACCCACGACACCGAGTCGGCACTGCTGGCCCACCTGGGGGAGTTCCCCTCGATCGTGGCCATGGCTGCATCGATGCGCGAACCACACCGCGTGGCACGCCACCTCGAAGTCATCGCTGGCGCCTACCACTCCTGGTATGCCGCGTGTCGCATCACCCCATTGCAAGGTGAACAGCCCGGCCCGGTGAACGTGGCCCGCCTGTGGCTGAACGAAGCCACCAGCCAGGTGCTGGCCAACGGGCTGGCCCTGCTGGGTGTCGATGCGCCGGAGAAGATGTGATGACGCGCTCCGCACTGGCGCCAGCGTGGCTTCCCTACCCGGAGTCGGTCTCTGACGCTCATCACATCGACCCGGTGATGTGGGCTGACGGCGTGGAACGCGGGGGCGACGGTGTCGTTACCGTGCACGGTGTTTCTGTGGCGAAACTCGCCGAGGACTACGGCACCCCGCTGCTGGTGCTCGACGAAGACGACTTCCACGCTCGGGCCCGGGCGTTTCGTACTGCGTTCAACGCCGCGTTCGACCAGCTCTGCGGCGGAGTCGACGTCTACTACGCCTCCAAGTCATTGCTCACGGTCGACGTGGCGCGCTGGGCACGGGAAGAGGGCCTGCGGGTTGACACCGCTTCCGGTGGCGAGCTGGCGCTGGCACTGCGCGGCGGCGTTGATCCCGCAGACATCGGACTGCACGGGAACAACAAGTCCGATGCCGAAATCCACCGTGCTCTCGAGGTGGGGGTCGGACGCATCGTCGTCGACTCTCTCGACGAACTCAACCGTGTCGCAGAACTGGCCGGTGAGACGGGGCAACAGGCTCCGGTGATGCTGCGGCTCACCCCCGGTGTTCACGCCCACACCCACGACTACATCGCCACCGCACACGAAGACCAGAAATTTGGTCTCTCCATGGCCACTGGGCGTAACGGTGAGGACCCACCGGCGCTGGAAGCCGTGCGGTTCGCGGCTGAATCTGCGTCGATTGAATTCCTCGGGTTGCATTGCCACATCGGCTCGCAGATCTTTGAGGCGGCTGGTTTTGGGGCCGCGGCAGAGAAACTCCTGACCTTTATCGCAGAGATTCGGAACGACGCTGGCATCGTTGTGAAGGAACTTGACCTCGGTGGCGGTCACGGCATCGCGTACACCCCGGCCGATACCCCGCGTCACCCGGAAGAAATCGCTCAGACGCTGGCCGCACTGATGCGTGCGGTGGTCGACCGTCTGGGCATCGACTGCCCACGGGTCTCCATCGAGCCCGGCCGTGCGATTTCCGGTCCGGCAGGATTCACCCTCTACACCGTGGGTGTGACCAAGACCGTGCAAGTGGACGACGACCACTCGCGCCGCTATGTTGCCGTCGACGGCGGGATGAGTGACAACCCGCGACCGGTGCTCTACGACGCCGACTACACCGCCATGTTGGCCTCGCGCGTCTCCGAGGCGTCGGCTACGCTGTCGCGAGTGGTGGGCAAGCACTGCGAATCAGGTGACATCGTGGTTCGCGACGGCTACCTGCCCGATGATGTGGGCCGTGGCGACCTGCTGGCCGTTCCCGCTACCGGCGCATACACCCACGTGATGAGTTCCAACTACAACATGCTGCCCCGACCCGCCATCGTGGCGGTGTCCCATAGCGGCCCCCGATTGATCATCCGCCGGGAATCCGAAGCGGATCTGTTTGCCCGCGAAGTCGGCCTCGCCAACGTACCCGCATCCACCCCGACCACGACCGACAACGGAGGATCATGACCACCGTCTCCCACCACGACACCCCCGTGCTCAACGTTGCCTTGCTGGGCGGCGGCACCGTTGGATCACAGGTCGCACGCATTCTGACCGAAGACTCCGAGCTGCTCACTGAGCGCATCGGCGCCCGCCTGAACCTCGCCGGGGTCTTCGTCCGCAACACCGCCGCTCAGCGTGACTACCAGTTGCCGTCCGAGCTCTACACCACCGACGCGGAAGAACTGATCTCCCGAGCCGACATCGTCATCGAGCTCATGGGTGGCATTGACCCGGCCCGTGAGCTCATCCTGGCCGCCATCAACCGCGGTGCTGCTGTGGTCACCGGCAACAAAGCCCTGTTGGCCACCCACGGAACCGAGCTCTTCACCGCCGCCGCGGATCAAGGCGTGCAACTGAGCTTCGAAGCCTCCGTCTGCGGTGCCATCCCGATTCTGCGCCCGCTGCGGGACTCGCTCTCCGGTGACCGCGTCACCCGCGTCATGGGTATTGCCAATGGCACCACTAACTACATCCTCGACCAGATGGACACCACCGGAATCTCCTTCGGTGACGCCCTGGCCGAGGCCCAGCGCCTGGGCTACGCCGAAGCGGACCCAACCGCCGACATCGCCGGACACGACGCTGCCGCCAAAGTCGCCATTCTTGCCTCGCTCGCATTCCAGGCACCCTTTACCTTGGACCAGGTCGACTGCCAGGGCATCACGACCATCACCGCAGAAGACAACGAAGCCGCTGCTGCCGCCGGGTTCGTCATCAAGCTGCTGGCCATCGCCGAACGCGTCAGCACCAACGGCGACGACGGTGTGGTCCTGCGTGTGCACCCCACCTTGCTGCCGCGCGAACACCCCCTGGCCGCTGTCCGCGGGGCCTACAACGCGGTGTTCGTCGAGGCCGAGAACGCCGGGGAGCTCATGTTCTACGGGGCGGGCGCCGGCGGCGAGGCCACCGCAAGTGCGGTGATGGGTGACGTCGTCTCCATCGCCAAGCGACTGCAGCACGGGGGACCGGGACGCCCCCACACCCCCAAGACGAGCCTGGACGCACTCGAGATCGGCCACACCACCACCAGCTACATGATCGTGGTGCACGCCGCAGATCAGCCCGGCGTGCTGGCCACCGTGGCCAGCCTGTTCGCCGAGCAGGGCGTCTCCATCGAGACCATGCAACAGGCCCCGGCCGAGCTCACCCCGCTCGAAGCCGAACGTGCCGCAGCGGCGGGGGAGACCCCGCAGGCGGTGCTGCGCTTCATCACACACCGAGGATTGGAACAGCGGCTGGCAGACACCGTCGCCGCGATCGAAGAGCTGGACGTGGTCTCTGCCGTGACCTCCGTCCTGCGCGTGGAAGGAAACTGATCAACCGTGGCACACCAGTGGCGTGGAGTCATCCACGAATACAGCGATCGTCTGCCCGTCACCGAGAACACCCGCGTGGTGACCCTCGGTGAGGGCGGCACCCCGCTCATCAACGCACCAAAGCTCTCGGCACTCGTCGAGGGCGACGTCTGGCTTAAATTCGAGGGCATGAACCCCACTGGGTCCTTCAAGGACCGCGGCATGACGATGGCGATCACCGCAGCGGTCGAACAGGGCGCCAAAGCCGTGGTCTGCGCCTCCACCGGCAATACCTCGGCCTCCGCCGCCGCCTACGCCACCCAAGCCGGGCTGACCTGCGCGGTGCTGGTGCCGGACGGCAAGATCGCCATGGGTAAGCTCTCTCAGGCCATCGCTCACGGCGCGGAACTGCTGCAGGTCGACGGCAACTTCGACAACTGCCTCGAGGTCGCCCGCAAGCTCTCCGAAAACTACCCGGTGTTCCTGGTGAATTCCGTGAACCCGGCCCGCATCGAAGGTCAGAAGACCGGCGCCTTCGAGGTGGTGGACTTCTTGGGCGACGCCCCGGACTATCACCTGCTGCCCGTGGGCAACGCGGGCAACATCACCGCGTACTGGAAGGGCTACCAGGAGTACGCGGCACCCTATGTGAACCCGCACCCGGGCACTTCGGATGAGGAACTGCCCGCTGTGGCCACCAAGACCCCCATCATGTGGGGCTTCCAAGCCGAAGGTGCCGCCCCCATCGTCAAGGGCCACCCGGTGACCGAACCTGAGACGGTCGCAACCGCTATTCGCATCGGTAACCCCGCCTCCTGGGAGCAGGCCGAAGCCGCCCGTGACGCCTCTGGCGGCCAGATCGACTCCGTCACCGATGAGGAGATCCTCGACGCTCACCGCTGGCTGTCGTCCAAGGAAGGCGTGTTCGTGGAGCCGGCGTCGGCCGCCGGTGTGGCCGGACTGATCAAGCACCATGGCCTGGGCAACGTTCCCGCAGGTAAGCGCTGGGTGATCACGGTGACCGGTCACGGCCTCAAGGACCCCCAGTGGGCGCTGAAGAGTGCCGACGGGTCCGACATCACCCCGAAGCAGGTACCCTTCGACGTCGTGTCCGTCGCCGACGCTTTGGGCCTGTGATGCCCCGACTGCGCATGCTGGAACCGGGTACCACGGTCCGGGTCAGGGTACCCGCCACCTCGGCCAACCTGGGCCCCGGTTTCGACACCATGGGGTTGGCGCTCAGCCTCTTCGACGACGTCGAAGCGCGCACCGTTGAAAAGGGCTTCCGCGCCGAGATTACCGGTGAGGGCGCGAATACTCTGCCCACCGACGGCCGCCATCTAGTGATCTCCCAGGTACGCACCCACCTGGCACGGTTCGGCTGGGACGTCCCCGGGTTGACGCTCACCGCGCACAACCGGATCCCGCATTCCCGGGGTCTGGGCTCGTCGGCGGCCGCTTATGTCACGGCGGTGCTCATCGCCAACGCGTTGCTTCCCGCCGAAGAGCAGGCCAGCGCCGACGAGTTATTGCAGTACACGGCGAGCCTGGAAGGTCACCCTGACAACGTGGCTCCCGCGCTCACCGGGGGACTGGCGGTCTCTTGGGCCGACGACGCGGACCACTACCGCACCGTGCGCATTGCACCGCATGCGTCCATCACCCCGGTGGTCGCCATCCCCGAGTTGCCACTGAGCACCGAAACGGCCCGTGGACTGTTGCCGCAGCAGGTGAATCACTCGCAGGCCGCGGCCAATGCCGGTAGGGCCGCACTGCTGACACACGCACTGTCCCAGGACCCCTCGGTGTTGCTTCCCGCCACCCGCGACCTGCTCCACCAGGACTTCCGCGAGCCGGCCATGCCGGAATCCCTGGCCCTGATGAATGCGTTGCGTGCCGAAGGTACGGCCGCCGTCGTCTCCGGCGCCGGGCCCACCGTCATGGCGTTGGCCGTTTCACCCATCGAGGCGACATCCGTGCGAGACACGATTTCTGCGCACATCCAATCCTCGACACAACGGTGGACGGTGGAGATTCTGCCGGTGGCCACAGAAGGTGCTAAGGTGGAGGTGTTCCGCTGAGGAAGCCACACTTCCTTTCTAATTGCGGATCAGCTCCTCTCTTCTTGAGGTAGTTCCCCCGAATGATGACGCAGATCGTTGCGCGACATTCGGTTGGCACGGGCACGTGCCAGAAGTAGCCCTTTCATGGGAATGAACATGCACATTCGTTCGCGCCACCGTGCGCACAGTCGTGCAACGAACGCGAATGCACACCAGCAGGACGCCATTCTGTCAGCGCGCCCTGCCTGACGAGGGAGAAGGAACCTTCGTGACCGAAACCAAAGAAAACACGACTTCCGCAGGTGGCGGCCTCGCCGGCCTGAAGCTGGCACAGCTGCAGGCACTGGCCTCACAGCTCGGCATCACCGGCGGATCAAGGATGCGCAAGGCCGATCTGGTCGCAGCCATCTCCAACCACCAGCGCGGCGGTGCCGTGGCCAGCCGTGACTCCGAGTCCGGATCGTCCGAGAAGCCCGCGCAGAAGAACGACGACGCTGCCAACCGGGGTGGCGACGACGCCACACCGGCAGCCCCGGCCCGCCGGTCCCGCTCACGCCGCGCCGACTCTCAGGCCTCCGCCGATCAGTCCAGCACCGGGCAGGACGCCAACGACAACTCCGCAGAGAAGTCCGAGAAGTCCGAGCATGCTGAAAAGTCTGATCAGAACGCGTCATCCGAGCAGTCCTCTTCCGCTCAGGAATCCGGCTCCCAGGATGAACAGGAAGGCAACCGCCGTCGCTCCCGCGGTGGCCGTGGCCGCGGCGGACGCGACGACAAGCAGACCAGCGACCGCTCGGATAACCAGCAGGAGCAGCAGTCTGAGGGCTCCGAGTCTTCGGATCGTTCGCAGAAGAACGACCGTCCGGACGAGGGGCGACGCGACAATAATCGCGATAACAACCGTGGCAACCGCGACAATCGTGGTGGACGTGACAACCGCGACAACAAAGATTCCAAGGACGGAAACCGGGATAACGACAACCGCGATCAGCGCGGCAATCGGGACAACCGGGATCAAGACGGCGACGACGATCGCCAGGATCGCGGATCGCGCCGCAACCGTCGCAACCGCAACCGTAATGACCGTAACAACCGTCGCACCAACCGCCGAGGTGGGCCCGAGGTCGACGAGACCGAGCTGAGCGAGGACGACGTGCTCGTCCCCGTCGCCGGTATTCTCGACGTCCTCGACAACTACGCGTTCGTCCGCACCTCCGGCTACCTGCCCGGTCCCAAGGACGTGTACGTCTCGCTGTCACTCGTCAAAAAGTACGGCCTGCGCAAGGGCGACGCCGTCGTTGGTGCCATCCGGGCTCCCCGCGAAGGTGAAGAATTCTCCGGTGGCGGCAAGGGCACTAACCGTCAGAAGTTCAACGCCCTGGTCAAGCTGGACACCGTCAACGGCCAGCCCGCCGGCGAATCCGGTCCCCGCGTCGAGTTCTCCAAACTGGTGCCACTGTACCCGCAGGAGCGCCTGCGCCTGGAAACCGATCCCAAGGCCATGGGACCTCGTATCATCGACCTGGTCTCGCCGATCGGCAAGGGCCAGCGCGGTCTGATCGTGTCCCCGCCGAAGGCCGGTAAGACCATGGTGCTGCAGTCCATCGCCAACGCCATCACCACGAACAACCCCGAGGTGAAGCTCATGATGGTCCTCGTGGACGAACGTCCCGAGGAAGTCACCGACATGCAGCGCTCTGTGCGCGGCGAAGTGATCGCCTCCACCTTCGACCGTCCGGCCGAAGACCACACCACCGTCGCCGAGCTCGCCATCGAGCGTGCCAAGCGCCTGGTGGAGATGGGCCATGACGTCGTCGTGCTACTCGACTCCATGACCCGTCTGGGCCGCGCCTACAACCTAGCCGCCCCGGCCTCCGGTCGTATTCTCTCCGGTGGTGTCGACTCCTCGGCGCTGTACCCGCCAAAGCGCTTTTTCGGTGCTGCCCGCAACATCGAGAACGGCGGTTCGCTGACCATTCTCGCCACGGCACTGGTGGAAACCGGATCGCGCATGGACGAGGTGATCTTCGAAGAGTTCAAGGGCACCGGCAACATGGAGCTGCGTCTGTCGCGTCAGCTCGCCGAACGCCGCATCTTCCCGGCGGTCGACGTCAACGCCTCGGGCACCCGTCGCGAGGAAAACCTGCTCTCCGCAGAAGAGATCAAGATCATGTGGAAGCTGCGCCGCGTGCTTTCCGGTCTGGACACCCAGCAGGCCCTCGAAACGCTCACGCACAAGCTCAAGGACACCCAGTCCAACGCAGAGTTCTTGATGCTCGTCTCTAAGACGACCCTGGGTTCCAAGGGCGACGACTAGCACGACGACGACCACCGCGCCTTCCGCACAACCTCGTGTGGAGGGCGCGGTGGTCTCTGTGTATCCTCTTCCCGCAGGCTCGTTGTCTGCCCTGACCCCCGAAGGAACCCAGGATGTTCGAATCCGTCGACTCGCTCCTTGAAGAACACGCCGAGATCACCAAGGCCCTCGCCGACCCGGAGGTGCACGGTGACCAAGCACGCTCCCGGAAACTCGGACGACGCTTCGCCGAGCTCAACGGCATCGTCGCCGCCCACCACCGCTGGAACCAACTCTCCGACGACCTCGAGACCGCCGAAGAGCTGGCCGCCGACGACGAGGAATTCGCCGCCGAAGTACCGCGTCTGAAGGAACAACTGACCGAGGCCGAAGAGCGCCTGCGCCGGCTGCTCATCCCGCGCGATCCCGACGACGCCCGCGACGCCATCCTGGAGATCAAGGGCGGTGAAGGGGGAGAGGAAGCGGCGCTGTTCGCCGGTGACCTACTCCGGATGTACCTTCGCTTTGCCGAATCCAAGGGTTGGAAAACCGAGATTATCTCCTCCACCGAATCCGATCTGGGCGGCTACAAAGACGTTCATGTCGCGGTCAAGGGGTCCTCCTCCGACCCGGCCGAAGGGGTCTACGCCCACTTGAAATTCGAAGGCGGTGTCCATCGCGTCCAGCGGGTGCCCGTCACCGAATCCCAGGGCCGGATCCACACCTCGGCCGCGGGAGTGCTCGTCTTCCCCGAAGTCGACGCTCCCGATGAGATCGAGATTAGTCAGAACGACCTCAAGATCGACGTCTACCGTTCCTCTGGACCCGGCGGACAGTCGGTGAACACCACCGACTCGGCGGTGCGCATCACCCACGTGCCCACCGGCATCGTGGTGTCCATGCAGAACGAGAAATCGCAGATCCAGAACCGCGAAGCCGCCATGCGCGTCCTGCGGTCCCGACTGCTGGCGCACCAGCAGGAACAGATCGACGCCGAAAACGCCGCCACGCGCGCCTCGCAGGTGCGCACCATGGACCGTTCCGAACGCATCCGCACCTACAACTACCCGGAAAACCGGATTGCCGATCACCGCACCGGCTACAAGGCCTACAACTTGGACCACGTGCTCGACGGCGGACTTGGACCGGTGATCGAATCCTGCATCCAGATGGACGAAGCCGATCGGCTGGCCGCTCTTGGCGAGTGATCTGGGGCGGATTCTGTCCCAGGCAACGGCCCGCCTCTCGACGGCCGGTGTTGATTCACCGCGCTACGACGCCCGGGTGCTCGCCGCCCATGTTCTCAACATTGAACTCGGGCGGCTCGAGGTACTCTTGGCACTGGGGCACACGCTCACCGACGACGAAACCGCGAGCTTAAATTCACTGCTGTCACAGCGTGAGCAGCGGGTGCCATTACAGCTGATCCTGGGGCGCGTGGCATTCGCGGGGGTAGAGCTCGACGTCGCTAGCGGCGTGTTCATCCCGCGCCCGGAAACCGAGCTGCTGGCCGAGGAAGCACTGAAGCGCATGGCAGCAGAGCCGTATGATGATGAGCTCATCGTGATCGACCTGTGTACGGGCACCGGCGCCCTCGCCGCCGCCCTCGTCCACGGACTGCGCACCCATGCAGGTCAGCGGTCGATCCAGGTCCATGCCGTCGAGATCGACCCGCACGCTCACACACTGGCTCGACGGAATCTGGATCGTTGGGACGTCGAGGTACATCTCGGCGACGCCACAGCACCGGAGTCTCTCCCGCGGCTAGTTCCCCTGCTGGGCACCGTGGACGCTGTCGTCAGCAATCCGCCCTACGTTCCCGAGCGGCAGCCGGTCACCCAGCTCGAAGCCCAGGCCGACCCGGCCCTGGCCCTCTACGGTGGTAGCCCTGACGGAACACTGATTCCGCTGCGCATCGCCGACGCCGCCGCTCGACTGCTGCGCCCTGGGGGACTGTTCCTGATGGAACACGATGAAACCCACGCAACGGCACTTGTCGAGGCCTTGCAAACCTCAGGATTCTGGGACGCGGTCACCGTGCACCTCGACCTTGCCGACCGGCCACGGTTCCTGTCTGCCCGCCGTGCTGACCTCGTCGTTCCACGACCAGGCCCTGTTGAGGTGTAAGAATAGAGCCGTGAGCGAGCTGTTTGACTGCACCGATGAGACCACCCGCGCCGAAGGCATCGCTGCCGCTGTCGAAGCGGTGGGCCGTCGCGGATGCGTGGTGCTCCCTACCGACACCGTCTACGGCATTGGTGCCGACGCATTTTCCCCGCAGGCTGTTGCCGTGCTCCTTGCTGCTAAGGGCCGCGGACGCACCATGCCACCGCCGGTGCTGATCGCCCACCCGCGGGTGCTGGATGGTCTGGCCATTGACGTCACCGAACAGACCCGCGCGCTGGCCGAGGCTTTCTGGCCCGGTGGACTGACCCTCATCGTGGTTGCGCAACCCTCACTCACCTGGGATCTGGGGGAGACCCGGGGTACCGTCGCGCTGCGCGTTCCTGACGACGAGATTGCCCGCACGCTCCTGGAACAGACTGGTCCGCTGGCGGTCTCCTCGGCGAATCGTCACGGCCAAGAAGCCGCGCACAACGCCGAACAAGCCCGCGAAGCACTCGCCGAATCCGTGGAGGTCTACCTCGACGGCGGCGAACGCTCCGACTCAGCCTCCTCCACCATCATCGACTGCACCGTGGCGCCCCCGCGCGTGGTGCGCTCCGGTGCGATCAGCATCGAACGGATCCGCGAAGTGGTCCCCGAGGTCCTGGATCTCTGCGACGACGAGCCCTGCGAGGACGACGAGGGTACGCCTACCGCATGAAGGTCTATCTCCTCCTGATGCTGATGGCAGCTCTGATGAGCTTCGTCATCACGCCTGCCGTGCGGGTGATCGGCGTTCGCGGCCGGGTCTACACCCCGCGGCGGAAACGCGATATGCACCGCGAGCCGATCCCTAAACTCGGGGGAGTGGCGATGGCGGCCGCGGTGTTGGGCGGGCTTTGTATCGCCGGAACCATTCCCTTTCTTGACGGCATCTTCATGAACCCGGATCCCATTCGCGGATTGCTGGTGGCGCTGCTGATCATCATCGTGGTCGGCGTCGCCGATGACCTCTGGGATTTGCACTGGACCATGAAACTGGCCGGCCAGGTCAGCGCCGGGCTCATGGTGGCCCTGGGCGGAATCCGCGTCGAAGCTATGCCCGTGGGGTGGATTCCCGTCGGGAATGAAGCCGCGCAAATCATTCTTACCGTGTTCGTGGTGGTGCTGACCATGAACGCCTTCAACTTTATCGACGGTCTCGACGGACTCGCCGCTGGTGTTGCGGTGATCGGCGGCTCGGCCTTCTTCCTGTACAGCTATCTGCTCACCCGCACGATCAATGCCTACGACTACTCCAATATGGCCACCATGCTGATGGCACTATTGGTGGGTGCCTGCGCCGGATTCTTGCCGCATAACTTCCAACCCGCGCGTATCTTCATGGGTGAGGTGGGCGCCCTGCTTATCGGTCTGCTGATGGCTACCGCGGCCGTCGCAGTCACCGCTGATGTGGGTGCCCTGGCCGGGTTCCGTTTCCGGAACGTGCCTGCCTATATGCCGATTCTGTTGCCCCTGGCCGTCATGCTGTTGCCGCTGCTCGATCTGCTGATGGCGGTGATCCGCCGCACCGCACGACGCAGTAGTCCGTTCTCTGCGGACCGCGGGCACATTCACCACAAACTCGTCGACGGCGGCTACACCCATCGTCAGGCGGTGTTGCTGCTATACCTGTGGGCTTTTGTGGTCGCCTACGGTGTGGTTGCTCTGAACTACTTCCGATCCGACGTGGTGCTCATCGTCATCGGTGTCGCGTTGGTGGCCATGCTCGTGTTGACCCTGTGGCCGTGGATCGTGCGCCGGCTGTACTACCGAAAATTGCGGCAGTTACGCGCCGCCCGAGCCGCCAAAACGGCCCAGCTGTTGGATGCTGAACAAGCGTCTGTGACCAAGACGGAACAACGGAGAGTGACCCGTGAAAGACAATAAGCACGGCTGGTGGGGCATCCTGCGTGACGCAGCAATCTGGAGCCTGGCGGGGGTAGCCATCACCGCCATCGTTTTTGCCGTCCTCCAGGGCGGTGCGGCCGTTGCCTCCGTGGCCGTGGGTGGTCTGGCCATCATCGTGTTGTCGTCACTGACCCTTGTGGGAATTGCCGCCGTCTGGCGACAGCACCGCAACGCCGCTGTTCCCCTGGCGATGGGGTTGTTCATCCTGAAGATTGTGCTCTTTGGCATGGCTCTCACCATGATTTCGGCACCAGGCTGGCTCGAAACCGTTCCGGCGGCCATTGGAGCGATCGTCGCCATCGTGGCGTGGCAAGCCGGGGAAGTGCTTGCGTTCGCGCGAACGCGCCATCAGCTCTACAATGTGTAGAAAAGAACCAACCTGGTTCTCTGCGATCGAATCCTCGTGATCCGCGCACCGCGCGATACTTCGGATCCATTGGTGACCCTCAATAACCTTCAGATCCGAAACAAATAGGAAAATCTTCCTGACGAAACTGGTCTCAAGACAACGTGGAGCCCCAGTGTTTGGTAGGGTGAACGAGGATCAAATACGACATCGTCGAGGCTTTGGTTCATCCGTGCCAGCTTGCTCGCTACCTCCTGCTCATGATGAGGGGAAGAGTCGCGAAGACTGTAGAGAGGAAAAGCGTGCTTCCGCTCCTGCTCGCCAGCTCCACCACCGACGGTGGCTTCTCCGCCCCCACGATCAGCGAAACCCATCTTCCGGAAATCATTCCGTGGGCAGCCGAATGGGGCACCGGTTTCGGTAAGCAGATGCTGATGATCATCCTCTCGGTGATCCTCATCTCCGCGTTCTTCATGATCGCGATGCGCAAGCCCAGCCTCGTTCCCGGCAAGATTCAGTGGTTGGCTGAGTCAGGCTACGCATTCGTGCGTAACTCCATCGCCCGGGACATCATCGGTGAGAAGCAATTCAAGGCCTGGGTGCCGTTGCTCTTCGGACTGTTCTTCTTCGTCCTTCTGAACAACCTCTTCGGAGCGATTCCGTTCCTTCAGCTGCCGAGCTTCTCTCATGCCGGCGCTGCCTACGCCCTGGCCGTGATCGTCTACATCATCTGGATCGGCGTCGGTGTCCGTCACCATGGCATCAAGTACTTCAAGCTGGCTGTTGTACCTTCCGGTGTTCCCGGCTGGATCCTCCCGCTGCTGGTGCCGCTGGAGATCATCTCGAATTTCATCGTCCGTCCGCTTACGCATTCCCTGCGTCTGATGGCCACCATGCTCTCGGGCCACATGATCGTGATGCTGGCTGGCTCGGGCGCCGCCTACCTGATCACCGAATCTGGAAGCCTTGCCATGCAGGGAACCGGTGTGCTCGTGATCATCGGCTCGGTGGCCCTGTACTTCCTGGAACTGCTGATCATGTACCTCCAGGCTTTCGTCTTCACCCTGTTGACTGCGATCTACATTCAGGGTGCTCTAGCGGCCAACGACCACTAGTTTCCGAAGCCGGGTGTCACCCCTGCGGTGCATTGGGCCTCGATACAACTGAAAAGCTCTGTCGCTCTGCTTGCAGATCGGCGAAGGTGAGTTCAACACCCACCAATCTTCTCGGGCCGGTACCCTCCGGAATCTGCCGGGAATACCTCCGCAACCTGCCGAACATCGGCATCTTGAAAGGAACACCATGGAACTGCACGGTTCACTGAACATGATCGGCTACGGCCTGGCATCCATCGGCTCCGCCATCGGCGTGGGTCTGATCTTCGCTGCTTACATCAACGGCGTTGCACGTCAGCCTGAGGCACAGCGCATCCTGCAGCCGATCGCCCTGCTGGGCTTCGCTCTGGCAGAAGCACTGGCCATCCTTGGCCTGGTGTTCGCCTTCGTTATCGGCGCCTGACACAACGGCCATCCACGGTCGAGTTCGCTCGGCCACCCATGACTGGAAATTCACCTAAAGGATGGTTGATTCATGATCAGGTCTGAAATGGTCATTGCAGCCGCCGAGGGCGCCAACCCACTGATCCCCAACTGGTGGGAAGTGCTTGTCACGGCGACCGGCTTCGCTGTGCTGATGTTCATCGTGGTCAAGTTCGTCGTACCGGCACTTGAGAAGTCCTACCAGGACCGCGTCGATGCCATCGAGGGCGGACTGGAGCGTGCCGAGGCCGCTCAGGCTGAAGCTAATGCAATGAAGGCTGATTACCAGCAGCAGTTGCAGGACGCTCGCGCTGAGGCCAGCCAGGTGCGCGAGGAAGCTCGCACTGAAGCGGCCCAGATCGTTGCTGAGGCACGTGAGCGCGCGTCCGAAGAGGCGGCTCGCATCACCGAACAGGCATCGGTTCAGATTGCTGCGGAGCGCAACCAGGCTGTGTCCTCTTTGCGTACCGAGATCGGCACGCTGGCCAGTTCTCTCGCTGCCAAGATCGTCGGCGAATCCCTCGATGACGACGAGCGTTCGCGCCGTGTTGTTGATCGGTTCCTGGCAGATCTCGAGCGCGATCAGGCAGGACAGTCCACCGCTTCGAGTGCAGGTGCATCTGAGTAATGGCTGGAGCATCACGCGATTCATTGGCACAGGTCAAGACTGAGGCCGAACAGGCGCTGTCCACCGGAGGCATCGAACTGTCCGAGCAGCTCTTTGCAGCGTTGGCAGTGATTGACGACAACGGTTCGTTGCGGCGTTCACTGACGGACCCCACGTGGGAACCGGCGAAGCGCCGTGCTCTGGCGGCAAAGGTTTTCGGGGCGCACGTGAGTGACGCCACTCGTCAGGTACTGGAGGCAGCTGTCGCTGCCCGGTGGTCTCACGAGCGCGACCTCGGCGATGCACTGGAGCACCTGGCTGTGCTGGCTGCGGCCGGTGCCGCTGAGCGTGGCGGTCTTGACGGGTTGAAGAATCTGGTAGCTGAGCTGCTGGGTTTCCGTACCGCTGTGGAGTCCTCCCACGACGTTCAGCGTGCACTGACGGAGCAACAGGCACCCGCTAGCGCACGTGGCGATCTTGCTGTGCGTCTGCTGCCCGCGTCCGCAAGCCCGGAAGCCCAGCTCTTGGTTCGCCAGGCAACGGAGCACCCACGCGGAGCTAAGCCGGTCGACCTCGTCCGCCGCTTTGCTGACGTGATCTCCGATCGCCAGCGTCGCTGGATCGCTGATGTTACTGTCGCGCGGCCGCTCGATAAAGCACAGCTGGAGCGTCTCGAGCGTGGGCTGTCCTCGGCATTTGGCCGGGATCTCACACTCAACGTGAACGTCGACCCCGAGCTGGTTGGTGGTATTCGGGTGCAGGTTGGCGATGACGTCGTCGACTCCTCGATCGCTACTCGACTGAACGATTTGCAACGGAAGATGGCCGGCTGACGACCGGCACTCGAACTAGTACACATTTACGGTCATCGTGATCCACGATGATCAACACTGAAGAGAGCAGGGACTGCAGATGGCCGACTTGACCATCAACGCTGATGATGTCCGCAATGCCTTGAACGACTTCGCGGCGTCGTACGAACCCTCTGGCACCGAGCGTGTCGAGGTCGGCTACGTCGTCTCCGCAGCAGACGGTATCGCCCGTGTCGAGGGTTTGCCCTCGGTCATGGCCAACGAGCTGCTGACGTTCGAGAACGGCGTGTTCGGGCTTGCTCAGAACCTCGACCCCCGTGAAATCGGCGTCGTGGTTCTGGGTGAATTCCAGGGCATCGAAGAAGGCATGGAAGTACGCCGCACCGGAGAGGTTCTTTCCGTGCCGGTGGGCGACGGATTCATGGGTCGCGTGGTCGACCCTCTGGGTGCGCCGCTGGACAACCTTGGCCCCATCGAAGCCGAAGGACGTCGCGCACTGGAGCTGCAGGCTCCCGGCGTGACCCAGCGCAAGTCGGTTGAAGAGCCGCTGCAGACCGGGATGAAGGCTATCGACGCCATGATTCCGATCGGTCGCGGACAGCGCCAGCTGATCATTGGTGACCGTCAGACCGGTAAGACTGCCATCGCTGTCGACACCATCCTGAACCAGAAGGCCAACTGGGAGTCTGGCGATGCTTCCAAGCAGGTTCGCTGCGTGTACGTCGCTGTGGGCCAGAAGGCTTCCACCATCGCCTCGGTGCGTTCCACCCTTGAAGAGCACGGCGCCCTGGAGTACACCACCATTGTGGCTTCGCCCGCGTCCGACCCGGCCGGCTTCAAGTACTTGGCGCCCTACGCAGGCTCGGCTATCGGCCAGCACTGGATGTACGGCGGCAAGCACGTTCTGATCATCTTCGACGACCTGTCCAAGCAGGCAGAGGCTTACCGTGCGGTCTCGCTGCTTCTGCGTCGTCCTCCGGGCCGCGAGGCATACCCCGGCGACGTGTTCTACTTGCACTCCCGGTTGCTCGAGCGTTGCGCGAAGCTCTCCGATGACCTCGGCGGCGGTTCGATGACCGGTCTGCCGATCATCGAGACCAAGGCCAACGACGTATCCGCCTATATTCCGACCAACGTCATCTCCATTACGGACGGTCAGATCTTCCTGCAGTCCGACCTCTTCAACGCCAACCAGCGTCCGGCTGTCGACGTGGGTATCTCCGTGTCCCGTGTGGGTGGTGCTGCACAGGTGAAGGCCATGAAGAAGGTCTCCGGTACGTTGAAGCTGGACCTGGCTCAGTACCGCGACATGCAGGCGTTCTCCATGTTCGCTTCCGACCTGGATCCGGCGACCCGTCGTCAGCTGGCTCGCGGTGAGCGTCTGATGGAGCTGCTGAAGCAGCCCCAGTACACTCCGTACCCCGTTGAGGAGCAGGTCGTGTCGATCTGGGCTGGTTCGAAGGGCCACCTCGACGATGTGCCGGTCTCGGATGTTCTGCGCTTCGAGCGCGACTTCCTGGATCACCTGCGCCGCAAGGACATTGTGCTGGCGTCGATCGCCGATACCGGCAAGCTGGAAGATTCGACTCTGGAAGCTCTCGAGAACGAGATCACTTCCTTCAAGAAGAATTTCCTGGCCGAAGGCGATGATCACCTGGTGCATGCAGGCCACGAAGAGCACGATGCTCTTGAGGCCGAGAATGTCACCCAGGAGAAGATCGTCAAGCAGAAGCGCTGACGCCCGACGGTGGCGGCTGACCGGTTCACGACAAGTCGCCGCCGTTCTGGACGAAGGAAAGGACAACCATGGGAGCAGCCGATATTCGGGTGTATCGCCAGAAGATCAATTCGACCACGTCGATGCAGAAGATCTTCAAGGCGATGGAGCTCATCGCGACGTCTCGAATCACCAAGGCTCGTGCCCGCGTGAGCGCGTCGTTGCCCTACGCTAACGCGATTACGCGTGCCGTCTCGGCCGTGTCGTCGCAGCAGGACATCGAGCATGTCCTCACCTCCGAGGTGGAGAACCCGCGTCGGTCGGCCGTACTGATCATGTCTTCGGACCGTGGCATGGCCGGCGCGTACTCGGCCAATATTCTCCGTCACGCCGAAGGGCTGCTGGAAAAGCTGCGCGAAGAGGGCAAAGAGCCTGAGGTCTACTTGATGGGCCGCAAGGCACAGAGCTACTTCGACTTCCGGAGCCGGGAGTACAAGCAGGTCTGGACCGGCAACACGGACAACCCGGAATTCCAGGTGGCCCGCGAAGTCGGCGAGACGTTGGTTGACGCCTTCCTCAAGGACACCGATGAGGGCGGAGTCGATGAGATCCACGTGGTCTTCACCGAATTCCGTTCGCTGGTCACGCAGGTGCCTGCCGTTGTCCGTCTACTTCCATTGGAGGTAGTCGAGGAGGAAGTCACCGAGACGACCGAGCTGCTTCCGCTCTACCAGTACGAGCCGGATCCCGACCAGGTGCTGGATGCGCTGCTGCCGAAGTACATCGAGTCGCGCATCTTCTCGGCCATGCTGCAGGCAGCCGCATCGGAGTTGGCCAACCGTCAGCGGGCAATGAAGTCTGCCGGCGACAACGCCTCCGATCTGATCAAGGAATACACGCTGCTGATGAACAACGCTCGTCAGGCATCCATCACCCAGGAGCTCACCGAGCTCATCGCGGGTGCGGATGCTTTGAGCGCGTCCTGACGCTTCGGGCTGAGAAGCTCACATCAACCGCCATCCACATCAAACGAAGTGAGAAAGATGACTGCCACCATTAACGAATCCGGCACCGGTTCCGCCACCGGCGCTGTGGGGCGTATTGCCCGCGTGACTGGTCCGGTGATTGACGCTGAATTCCCCAGCGACGCCATGCCGGAGATCTATAACGCTCTGACCGCTGAACTTTCCGTCAACGGTGAGACCCGCACCATCACCTTCGAGACTGCACAGCACCTGGGTGACAACCTGGTTCGCGCTATCTCGCTGCAGTCCACCGACGGCCTGGTCCGCGGTGCTGCTGTGACCGACTCTGGCGCTCCGATTTCGGTTCCCGTCGGCGATGTCGTCAAGGGCCACATCTTCAACGTGCTGGGCGAGGCCCTGGACGTTGAGACCTCCTCGCTGGAAGTCAACGAGCGTTGGCCTATTCACCGCCCGGCTCCGAACTTCGCTGACCTCGAAGGCTCGACCGAGATGCTGGAGACCGGCATCAAGGTGATCGACCTGCTGACGCCCTACATCCAGGGCGGAAAGATCGGCCTCTTCGGTGGTGCCGGTGTGGGCAAGACCGTGCTCATCCAGGAAATGATCACCCGCGTGGCCCGTAACTTCGGTGGTACTTCAGTCTTCGCCGGTGTCGGCGAGCGGACCCGTGAGGGTAACGACCTCTGGGTCGAGATGGAAGAAGCCAACGTGCTCAAGGACACCGCCCTGGTGTTCGGCCAGATGGATGAGCCGCCGGGCACCCGTCTGCGCGTGGCCCTGACCGGTCTGACTATGGCGGAGTACTTCCGTGATGTGCAGAAGCAGGACGTGCTGTTGTTCATCGACAACATCTTCCGCTTCTCACAGGCTGGTTCCGAGGTATCGACCCTGCTGGGCCGCATGCCTTCTGCAGTGGGTTACCAGCCGAACCTCGCCGACGAGATGGGCGTTCTTCAGGAGCGCATCACCTCGACTCGTGGTCACTCCATCACCTCGATGCAGGCCGTGTACGTCCCCGCGGACGACTACACCGACCCGGCTCCGGCTAACGTGTTCGCCCACCTCGACGCCACCACGAACCTGACCCGTTCGCTGGCCTCCCGTGGTCTGTACCCGGCTGTGGATCCGCTGGCTTCGACCTCGCGCATCCTCGACCCGCAGTATGTGGGCCAGGAGCACTACGACACTGCCATTCGCGTGAAGCAGATCCTGCAGAAGAACAAGGAACTGCAGGACATCATCGCGATCCTTGGCGTCGACGAGCTCTCCGAAGAAGACAAGATCGTCGTCTCCCGCGCCCGTCGCATCGAGCAGTTCCTGTCGCAGAACACCTACACCGCCAAGCAGTTCACTGGCGTTGAAGGTTCCACCGTGCCGATCAAGGACACCGTTGAGGGCTTCAAGGCCATTTGCGATGGTGACCTGGACCACGTCGCGGAGCAGGCGTTCTACAACGTCGGCGGCCTGGACGATGTTGAGCGCGAGTGGGCACGCATCCAGAAGGAATCCTGATTCATGGCTGCCAACGAACTCGAAGTAGAGATCGTCGCTGAGGACCGTTTCGTATGGTCTGGCCCGGCTCGATCCGTTTCGGCACGCACCATCGAAGGTGAGATTGGGATTCTTCCTGGTCACACCCCGTTGCTCGCCGTTCTCGGCGACGGTGAAGTTGTGGTCGAGTCCGGAGACGGAACGGCCGTAACCGTGCGCGCAGAAGGCGGGTTCTTCTCCGTGGACAATAACCGCGTGGTGATTGCTGCCGGTGCTGCAACGCTGGAGGGTGAAGCCTCACACGGGTCTGTAGCCTGACATGACGTCCGGGTGGTTCGTAGGAACCGTACTGAGTATCCTCGCCATCGTGGCGCTGATCGTCCTGATCGTGGGCGCAGTGCTCTGGTGGAGGAGACGTACGCTCCTACGGACCCCTGGTACGTTTAAGGCCAGATTCGTGGCTTCCCCGGATCAGATCGATTCACAGGGGCAAGGTGCCCGCGTGATCGTCTGCTACAACGAGACCACGGTAGAACTGATGACAGTATTCTCCGTGAGTCCGTTGCCCCGCTGGACGGCTCCACGCCATCGTTTGGACATTAAGCGTCTCGGACCAGCGCGTAAAGAAGGCTGGGTCCGCGTGCGTTTAGAAGACGGTGCGAAGGCGCAGGAACTGCTCATGGACGAGATCAACGTCTCCGAATTGGCTACGTGGTTGGAGTCTGGCCCGTCCATCGGAATCGGTATCTGGCGGGATGAACCGATCCGACGGCAACGGCGTCGTTTCTTCTGACTCGGTCAGCCGGTGTCGGACGACCTCGGACACTCAACACACAACTACACAGAAGCCGCTGGGTGAGGACAGAAGCCGCTGGGTGAGGGAACGTGGATGGTCCCTCGCCCGGCGGCTTCGTCGTTGAGCAACGTGCGCTCCTAGCCCGCAACTACGTCAGAAGACTAGCCCGCTACTGCGTCAGAAGAGTCGAGCATCGGCGTCGTCAACACCGCGAAGCGCATCGTAGTCCAGCGTCACGCACCGGAAACCGCGGTCCTCGGCAAGAGTGCGGGCCTGCGGTTTGATCTGCTGTGCGGCGAACACCCCTTGGACGGGCGCCAGCAGGGGATCGCGATTCAGCAGCTCGACATAGCGGGTGAGCTGCTCCACGCCGTCGATGTCACCGCGCCGTTTCAGCTCCACGGCCACGGTGGCGCCTTCGGCATTCCGGGCCACAATATCGACCGGACCAATAGCGGTCATGTACTCGCGGCGGACCAAGCTGTAGCCATCACCCAGGGTGGTGATCTGCTCGGCCAGCAATCGCTGCAGGTCGGCTTCCACACCGTCCTTGATCAGTCCCGGGTCCTGTCCCAGTTCGTGGGAAGAATCATGATGGGTTGCGAAAAGATGGATGATCAGTTGGTCATCGGTTTTCTGTGCGGAGACGGTCCAGACCGACTGGACGCCTTGTCCAGATAATGCTTCATCGGGTTCAGTTTCGCGCAAGGTGGCCGGAGGGCTCATCCAGTTCAGCGGCTTGTAGGAACCGCCGTCGGAGTGCACTAGGACAGCGCCGTCTGCCTTGATCATCAACAGGCGACTTGCCCGTGGAAGATGGGCGTTGAGTCGGCCTCGATAAGTCACTGAACAGTCTGCTATCACCAATCGCACACCGGAGAGTTTACCCGGTATCGGTCCTCTCCGAGTCTGCCGAGGCCGAGGGTGGGGGAAGTCGGTATGCGAAAATGGTGGCATGCCCCGTTCCAACCGTCCCCGCCGTTCGTCGTCGTCACGACGTCGCGGGGCCTCTCCGGATCGTGGCCAGGGGGCCTCGCGTCCGGGAATGCCTGACGGGTTGAATCTGCGTCTGGGAATGGATCCCGGATACCACCACGAATCTGCCGCCGATGGGGACTGGCACGTGCGTCAGATCCCGGCCTGGCGTGCCGTGAAGGATTACACCTGCCCGGGCTGTTTCCGTACAATCATCACTGGCCAGGCACATCTGGTGGCCTGGCGCAGTGACCATCTCTTCGGGGACGAAGCCGCCGGTGAAGAACGCCGGCACTGGCATCTGAAATGCTGGGAGAACCGGCGTCAAGATCGCCGTTGAGCGGTTACCTGCGGCTATCGCGAATCCTGATACGGCAGCAATACTTCTCGAAGTATCAAGAGCACCGCCGCAGCGGTGGGGATAGCTATCAGAGCTCCGAGAACCCCCAGCATGGTGCCGCCAGCGATGACGGCAATAACCGCCACGGAACTGGGGACGGCCACCGCACGAGACATCACGCGCGGGGAGACGAAGTAAGCCTCGACCTGCAAGTAGATGAAGTAGATGGCGGCGAAGATCAGTGTGGCCTGCCAGCCAACAGCCAGGCTGATGAGACTGATGATAATCCCGCCGATCATGGCCCCGACCAGCGGGATGAACGCCATCAGGCCGGCAAAGAATGCCATCAGTGTGGCAAACGGGATTCCGGCAATGGAGACGGCGATGAAGGCAACGCAGCCGTTGAGCACGGCGACGATGGACTGTCCGATGACGTAGTGGCCCACGGAGGTGGTGATCCGCTCCGAGAGGGTTTCCACGCGAGTCCGGCGGCTGCGGGGGACCAGGTGGTACATCCACTGTTTCATGGTCGGCAACGAGACCAGGAAGTACAGGGTGAGCACGAAAATCACGAGAGCGCTGAACCCGGTGGTGATGATCGCAGTGCCCACACCGAAGATGCCACCGAAGAGGTTGGTGACATTGGACGTATCGGAAACGAACCGATTCAGTTCGGTGTTGACCCAATCCTGAACGTCATAGCGGGCGTCGAGATCCTGGAAGAACTCCGAGCCAATGAACTGGTCGACGAGATCGGGTAGGTCGTTGATGAACTGGGTGGTCTGCTGGGCGACGATCGGGATGAGCTGGGAAAAGAACAATCCCAGAATTCCGCCGAAGATGGCCAGGGCGCCGAGGACACCGACGCCGCGCGGGGCGCCCCAGCTCTCAACCTTACGCACGATCGGATCCAGCCCAAGGGCGATAAACAGCGCCGCCCCGATCCAGGCCAGCAGCGATGAGTTCACGGTAAGCACCATGTACAAGAACAGCGCCAGACCGATGCCCACGGCCAAGAGGAACCCGGTACGAATAGGGTGCTGCATGACAATGTCGACGCTGGACGACGTCGCTTCGGCGGTCATGGTGTCGCGGGTGACCGGCTGATCGGTGGATTCCGGAATGCTGAACTGATGCCGTGGGCGCGCACCCGGAACGCGGAACCCACTGAGTCGCCGCCGAAGAGCGCGCACGCGATCCGCGCCACGGGGAAAGGTCGGTGCGGGGGTCGATTCGCCGGATACGTCGTCGTTGTCTGCCACAAACACAGCGTACGTCAGCGCCTTCTCGGACCGGCAGTGCCCGTGTCCGCGGCGTCGTAGAGACCGTCCGTTATCGAAAAGTGACCATTCTCGGTACAATGAGTGCCCGTCCGGTTCACCGGTTTCTGTCACCTCGTTCTCGATTCAAGAAGGTTCTGCGTGAAAGCATTCTCAGGAGTCATCGCGATACTGCTCGGTCTTGGCGCGATCTTCGCTGCCCTGGGCCTGCAGACCGTTTGGGCTCCACCGGAGCAGGTGACCGCAGGCGTGGCAACCGAGGGCGAGGGGGCCCCTGGAGAGGCTCCGCTGACGATCATTACCGGCGGAATCACCGAGGTTGATGACGAGAACATCGAGTACAGCCTGACGGGCGAGGGCGACTACACCTTGATGCTCGGTCAGACCCGCGATATCGAGGCATGGGTGGGCGACGCCGCCCACAACACGATCACCGGTGTGAACACCGATGTACCTCGCGGCGAGAGCCCCGTAGTGACGGTGGAACACACCGAGGGTGAGTCCACCGTGCCCAGCCCCGTGAGCTCGGATCTCTGGGTAGACATTCAAGAAGCTGAAGGCACTATCACTCAGCGCTGGTCCACGCCAGCCGAAGGCGAATGGGCGCTACTTGTGGTGGCCGACGGCACCGAATCGGCTCCCACGGACTTCTCGGTGACGTGGGTGAACCAGGAAGGCAATTCGCCCTGGATCGTGCCGCTGTACGTGATCGGCTCCCTGCTGGTGTTGCTCGGCGTGCTGGTGCTGGTCTGGCTGGCAGTCGTCTTCCAGCGCAAGCGGAAGCGGCCTTCGGGCCGTCGCGTGGCCGGTCGAGATGCCGTCGGCCCGGCCACCGCGACCACCGCGGTCGCAGCCCCCGCTCCTGCCGCCAACGATGTCGAACCTCATGTCGAACCCGAGCCGACTGATGAAAAAGCCAGTGACGAATCTGACGAGACCGTAGAACCTGATGACACCACCGACATCGATGATGATGTGGATGGGGGAGAAGCCGTGGACGAGCCGGAGCAGGAACAGAATGGCAAAGACCGTCCGGAGTCTCCGTTCCTGAAACGGGTCGTAGCTGGTCTGGGAACCGTGGGACTGTCAGCCGGTCTGCTTTGGGGCGGCGTGGGCCCGGCAACGGCCGACACCGCGGAAGACGCCTCGGAACCCGCCGCGAGCACCGACAGCGATATCAGCGAGGCCCCGGATGCCGGCTCCGACGCCGAAGAGGCTGGTTCCGATGAGTACCCTGTCGTCGTCGAGCAGCAGCTCGAGCAGATTCTTACACGTGTAGGTGCCACGGTAGCCCGCGGCGATGAAGAACAAGATGCTGACGTGTTGTCCTCGCGCATGATGTCTCAGGCACTTCAGGCCCGCAAAGACAATTATCGCAACCGCGCCATCGATGATGAGACGCGCGCTGTGGCTGCGCTGCCCGCCGAGCCGGTGCTGGCCGCGTGGTCGGATGCCTCCGAGGAGTTCCCTCGCAACCTGGTGGCTGTCGTCGGTGGCGAGGATGACCAGATTCCACAGCTGGTGCTGTTGCGTCAGGAGGATGCCCGCAGTCAGTACAAGGTGGCTTACACCGCGGCGATGATTCAGGGCACCGAATTCCCGGTGTCTTCCGTGATGGACTCCGGAATTGAGCAGATCAACGTCACCGATGACACCGGCCTAGCGATGAGTCCTCAGGCTGCTCTACAGGGGCTGGGTGACTACCTTTCGGACCCCGACGACGACTTCGGTGACCAGGTGGGGGAGAACGTCACCATTGATGCTCTGCACACCTTCCAGACCGAGCGCCAGGAATCGCTGGAGGAAGCCACCGCCGAATACAGTCGTACTCCCGTGCAGAACGGCTACACGTCGGTGCGCATGCCCGATGGCTCGGCGTTGGTGATCGGCTCGCTGAACGCTGAGACCCGGATGTCACCGAACGAGGAAGGCGCGGGCATCGAGGTCAGCGAGCTGTCCGCTGAGCTGGCTGGTGAGGATTCGCGCAACCACGAGGGCGAAGTCGTGGAGATTTATCGCGAATCGGTCGCCGTGCTGGTGCCCTCTGCTGAGGACGAGGACGCGCAGGTTCGGCTCGTGGCGATGAGCGACGATATCGCCTCCGTGGAGTACATAGACTAAGTACGAAACGTCCCGTCCCGGGGGTGAACCCGGATCAGCATCCCGGCCGCGTGCCGGGGGAGGAGTGATGATGACCGAGCAGCCAGATCGTTCCCAGCCTGCCGCAACGCCACAGCAACGTGGCGCCGTGGATCTCTCCGCCCTGGCCAACAGCGCCAGCGCACCGGAGTCGGGTGCTTCCGGAGGCTCAACCTGGGTCACGCGCATCGCCAGCGAGGCCGAGCTGCAGCAAGTGTTGCAGCTGGGTGCGCAGGTTCCGGTGCTGATCCACCTGGCTGCTCCGTCGAATCCGGCTTCGGCCCAAATCGATCAGGCCCTCGTCCCGGCCGTTGACGCCCGCCAGGGACGCCTCGTGCTGGCCCAGGCCGATACGGAAGCCGACCCCGCGCTGCTGCAGATCTTCGGTGTGCCGGCCGGTCCGGTCGTCGTTGCCGTGGTCGGTGGGCAAGCTATTCCATTGCTGAACCAGCCGGCCCCGGCCGAACAGATCTCCGCTGTCTTGGACGAAGTCCAGAAGATCGCCGTACAGAATGGTCTCTCCGGTACGGTGGCCCCGTTCGCTGCCGGGCCAGCGGAGGAATCAAACGAACCGGCGCTGCCGCCACTGCACGCTCAGGCTGAGACGGCACTGGGCGAGCGGGATTACGAGGGTGCCCTGGCCGCGTATCAGCAAGCGCTGAAGGAAAACCCCGGTGACGACCTGGCGAAGAACGGGATTTCCCGTGTTCAATTGATCCAGCGTACCCAGGCCATGGACCCCCAGGCCGTGCGTGCTCATGCGGCCGAAAACCCGGAAGACGTCCAGGCACAGATAGACGTGGCCGACCTGGATCTGCTCGGCGGACATGTGGAGGACGCCTTCGCCCGGTTGGTGAGATTCATCGCATCTCATCGCGACGAATCCCGGGAGTCAGCTCGCGCTCATCTGGTGGATCTCTACGCCGTGGTGGGCGAAAATGATCCGCGGGTCGCCGCCTCGCGCCGCCAATTGGCGATGGCCCTGTTCTAATCAGTGTGCCTATGCTGGGGCACGTCCCGGATCTGCGCCGCTGTCGAGAACGGGGTCCGTGACCGCTCATGGAAAGGACACTTCGACCGTGGCCGACGCATCTTCACCCCAGCCTTCGTCACCGCAGCCGGTCGCTCCGAGCGACGACCAGCACGCTTTCGTCGTCCGGCAGCTAGGCAAACAATTTGGCCCCAAGATCGCCGTCAACGGCATCGACCTGGACATCCCCGCCGGATCGTTCTACGGACTGGTCGGGCCGAACGGAGCCGGCAAGACCACCGCGATGTCGATGATGACGGGGCTCTTGCGCCCGGACCACGGCAAAGTGTGGGTGCACGGTATCGAGGTGTGGGAACAGCCCGGCGCTGCCAAACGCATCATGGGCGTTCTCGCCGACGGTGTGCGCCTTTTCGACCGGCTCAGCGGTGAGCAACTGGTGACCTACTCCGGGCTGCTGCGCGGCATGGACCGTGAGTTGGTGGCCGAGCGTACCCGTGACCTCTTGCGGGTCATGGACCTCAACGAGGACGCCGGCAAACCTGTGGTGGATTACTCGGCCGGTATGACGAAGAAAATCGCCTTGGCCGCAGCCATGATCCACGCGCCGAAGGTGCTGGTGCTCGACGAGCCTTTCGAAGCAGTCGACCCGGTCTCGGCGTCGAACATTCGCCAGATCCTCCAGCAATACGTATCTTCCGGCGGCACCGTCATCGTCTCCTCGCACGTGATGGACCTCGTGCAGCGGATGTGCGACCACGTCGCGATCATCGCGCAGGGTAACGTCCTGGCCGCCGGTACGGTGGACGAGGTACGCGGTGAGCGCTCCCTGGACGAGACGTTCGTCGAGCTGGTGGGCGGAGACGGCCCTGGAGAGGGGCTCACGTGGTTGCGCACCTGATCTCTCTGCGCTTCCGGCTGACGATCGCCGGATGGAAACGCTCGACTATGGTGCTGGTGATGACGCTGATCGGCGTCGTCTACGCCCTGGGCCTCCTGTTCGCGATGATTCTTGGGATGACCGCGCTCGGCTCCGTCGACACCGAACTGCGCGGCACCGTCGTCGTCCTGATCGGCGCCGTCCTGGTGCTCGCATGGTTGGTGGTGCCCCTGTTTGCCTCGGGTATGGACCAATCCATGGAGCCGCGAAACTTTGTCACCTATGGCATTCAGACACCCGTCTTGATCACCGGGCTGGGGCTGGGAGCGCTGACCACGGTGACCGGTGCGTTCACGCTGTTAGCGAGTATCGCAATGATCCTGCCTTGGCGCGACAACGTGGTGGTGATGCTGACCGCCCTCGTGGGTGCACTGCTGGGAACGGTGTTCTGTATCTGCCTTGCCCACGGGGTCACCGGTCTGCTGAGCGCGATGACCGGTCGACGTCGGGTCCGCGAGACGCTGTCGCTGATTGCGTTCATCCCGCTCATGCTCGCCGGCGTTATTTTCGGAACAGCGGTCGAGAGCATTCCGGGCCTGATCGAGCAGTTGCCGGGCGTACTGGGCGTGCTGGTGTGGACGCCGCTGGGTAGCTTCACCGGGTCCGCCTGGACGGCATCGCAGGGCGACCTTAGACTGGCAGCGGCCCAGTTGGGAGTCAGCCTCGTCTGGGTCCTCGGTGCCATCTGGCTGTGGGCGACGGCCGTGCGGCGCAGCATCGATCGCGCACCAAGCTCCGGCACGAGCAGCCGTAGCACTCGCGGCACGGGGCTGTTCGCCCGTTTCCCGGCCACCCCCGCCGGTGCGATTGCGGCGCGGTCGATCATTTACTGGCTCAAGGACCCGCGCTATTCGGCGAGCCTCATCATGGTGCCGCTCATAGTGGTCGTGTTGATATTCCTGGGCGCGCAATCGGGCAGCTCCGTGATCGTGCTCCTGATCGGCCCCTTGGTCGGCTTGCTGTTGGGATTCGCGATTCAGGCGGACCTCTCCTATGACGGCGCTGCTCTGTCCATGCACATCACCACCGGAGTCACCGGTCAAGACGACCGACGCGGTCGCGTCTCGGCGCTGCTGATCTGGGCGGTGCCGGCCACCATCGGCGCCACCGTGATCGGTGCAGCCGTGACCGGGGCGTGGAACCTGCTGCCTGCAGCCTTGGGCCTGGGCATGACGCTGTTGCTGGGCGGTGCCGGACTCTCCGCGCTCATTTCAGCGCGATTCGTGTACCCGGTGCCAGCCCCCGGGGCGAGCCCGTTTGCCACACCGCAGGGTTCGATGATGCGCACCGCCATGGTGCAGATGGTGTCCCTGCTCGCCACCGTGGTGGTCACCCTGCCAGCCGTGGTGCTCTCCATCGTGGCCCTGGTCAACGGGGATACCCTGTGGAACCTCATCGCCTTGGCGGTGGGCCTGGTCAACGGGGTGATCGTGCTGTGGATCGGCATGAAGCTCGGAGCCGTCTGGTATGACAGCACCAGCGACAAGACCTACCAGCAAGTGCTGCGCTACGTGTCCAGCCAGTAGCCAGCCGACTGAAGGAGTAGAATGGCCACCATGACGTCTTCCGTTCACGCCTCCCAGCAGGATCCCTACGGTCAGCCCGGCTCTCCGAGCGGAGCCGGATCCAGCGTCCTGGAACGTGAGGAGCAGCTCCAGGAAATAGAACCAGGCGACCACGAGCGCTTCGCACACTACGTGCGCAAGGAAAAGATCATGGAGTCCGCCATGACCGGCGAGCCCGTGATCGCCCTGTGTGGCAAGGTCTGGACGCCGGGCAGGGATCCCCAGCGGTTCCCCGTGTGCCCCGAGTGCAAAGAGATCTACGAAGGTTTCAGTTCTGGCGACGAAGGCTCCTCGGGATCCGGCGGCAAAGGACGCGGCTGGTTCGGCCGTGGCAAGTCCTAACTCGACCGCCTGAATTCCCAGACCAAAGTGACTGTCCCCGCAGGTGCGGGTTTGCTCGCCGCGCGTACGCGGCGATAGAGGAGGTGTCCTGCACCCGTGTCGGATGCACTGTTCCAGATCGGCGAGAATCTGCCCCCAGCGATGCCCGAACGCGCCGCCTGGGGTACGGCAACGAAGCTTCGTCAGTGGCAGCAGGAGGCCCTGGAACGGTACTTTTCGGCACCACATCGGGACTTCCTCACCGTGGCAACCCCCGGCGCAGGTAAGACCACCTTCGCGCTACGCGTGGCCAAAATGCTCAAAGAATCCGGCGTGATTAGCCGGATCACCGTGGTGGCACCCACCGATCACCTGAAGAAGCAGTGGGCTGATTCTGCCGCTCGCGTGGGGCTGGCGATCGACCCTAACTTCAAGAACTCCGACGGTCGCCACGGCGACGAGTACCTCGGCGTGGCTCTCACCTACGCTCAGGTGGCGAATAAGCCGATCTTGCATCGAAATCGCACCGAAGCGGCAAACACCCTGGTCATCCTCGATGAGATCCACCACGGCGGCGATGCGCTGAGCTGGGGCGACGGCATCAGGGAGGCCTTCGAACCGGCCGCCCGAAGGCTCGCTCTGACAGGTACTCCGTTCCGCTCGGATACGGCATCGATTCCCTTTGTCGACTATGTTGAAGAGCGCGACGGCATCCGGCGCAGCCGGGCCGACTACACCTACGGTTACGGGCCTGCGCTGCGTGACCACGTGGTGCGCCCGGTGCTGTTCATGGCCTACTCCGGTCAGATGCGCTGGAAATCCTCCGCCGGTGAGGTGATGGAAGCCCAGCTCGGTGAGGCCGCAACCAAAGCCATCACGGGGGCCGCCTGGCGCACTGCGCTGAATCCGGAGGGGGAGTGGATCCCCTCGGTGCTTCGGGCGGCCGACCGTCGACTCACCGAAGTGCGGCGTAATGTCTCCGATGCTGGCGGACTGGTGATCGCCACCGACCACGAGGACGCCCGCGCGTACGCCGCCCAACTGGAAGTTATCACCGGGGAACCGGTGACCACGGTGCTGTCGGATGATGCCGGCGCCTCGGAGAAGATTGAGACGTTCGCGGAGAGCGACTCCCGGTGGATGGTCGCCGTGCGCATGGTGTCCGAAGGCGTGGACGTGCCCCGCCTGTGCGTGGGTGTGTACGCCACCTCGACCTCGACACCGCTGTTCTTTGCGCAGGCGATCGGCCGTTTCGTGCGTTCGCGTAAGCGCGGTGAGACGGCCAGCGTGTTTTTGCCTTCGGTGCCCCAACTGATGCTGTTGGCCAACGAGATGGAGGCCGAACGCAACCACGCACTGGATGCCCCGGTGGGTGGGGTGGACCCGGAGACCATGGAGGATCTCTCCAACGCGCCGGAGGAAGATGAGTTGGCCGCGGCCAATCGTGAAGACTCCGCCTCGGACAGTCTGTTGCGCGAGAAATTCCAAGCCCTGGAATCCTCGGCGTCCTTCGATAAGGTGCTCTACGACGGTGCTGAATTTGGCACCGGTGGTGCGGTGGGTTCCGAGGATGAATTGGACTTCTTGGGGATCCCTGGACTGCTCGATGCGGACCAGGTTTCCACCCTGCTGCGTCAGCGTCAGGCCGAGCAGCTCAAGCGCCGCCCACAGACCCCGCAGGTCAACGGTCAAGCCTCGGAGCAGGAAGCAGCGCAGTCCGTGGTTTCGCACCGTCGAATGAAAGAACTGCGCTCGGAATTATCGAAGTCGGTGGCCGCGTGGTCGGCACGTACTGGCACCCCGCACGGGGTGATCCACAATCGGCTCCGCGAAGTCAGCGGCGGGCCCGCGGTGGCTCAAGCCAGTCAGGACCAACTGGAGAAACGGCTCAGCACCCTGCAGGGCTGGTTTGTCGGGCGAAGCTAAGAACGACACACATTTAGACACAGATAGAAGCGGGGCTCGAGAGCAAAGATCTCGAGCCCCGCTTCTATCTGTGTCTATCAGCCGACGGCGTGGACCCAGTGGCACAACTGGGCGCCAGCGTCTTCCATCTCGTCCAGCGCAGCGTTTGAGTTTTCCTCGCTGACGCCCACGATGAGGTTCGTCATCACCTTCGTCTGGTAGCCAGCATCCACGGCATCGAGCACGGTGGCTTGTACGCAGTGGTCGGTGGCAATGCCGACAACAGTGATGGCATCGATGTCCCGCTCGGAGAGCCATTCATCCAGCGTGAGTGCATCGTCCTCGATGGCGGCGGCACCAGCGGCGGTGGCGCCATAGGGGCCGACGGTGCCCTCGGGGGCGTTGGGGTGGATGGTATCCGGGTCTCCTAGCTGCCCGTCGAAAGCAGAGTAGGAGGCGTCGTAGCGGCCCTTGAGGAATTGGGCGTCGAGGTACTCTTCGTCCAGGTTGGGGTGCAGTTCAGCGCCGGTAGTTCCTGCCAGGCAGTGCACCGGCCAGGTCTCTTCAAAGTCGGGTTCAGCATCCGAAGCCGCAGCGAAGTGCGGACCCGGGTCAACATGCCAGTCGCGAGTGGCGACAACAGCAGCATATTCTCCGGAGTGCTCTTCGAGGAACTCGGAGATACGGGCGGCAATGTTCGCGCCGCCGGGGACGGCCAGTGAGCCGCCTTCGCAGAAGTCGTTCTGGACGTCTACGATCACCAAAGCACGCATGGTCGGTGTCCTTTTTCATTGAGCGTCGTGGCGAGTGATTGAGCTTGCTGCCCCCGGTTTTCAGGGGCGCAGGCCAGCTTAGCCCATTCCATCCACAAAGGTGGAGAGCGCGGCTTCGCCCGGTTGTAACCTTCGGACCACATTGGGCAGTTCGGCCAGCGAATCACGATGGCGTTGGGCTGCTCGGGTCACGGCTTCGGGGCCGGTCCAGCCTGACACAATCTGGCCGTCACGGACAAATTCGTGCATCAGAGCTCGGTCGTTGGCGTCGGTGGCGGGGGGCTGATTAACACCGACGAGTTCGGCGGTGGCGATGCCATGGGCGTTGAGTCGGCGAGCAGCGTGTTTGCGGCCGCCGTAGCTGGCTTTGCCGGTAGACGCCTTCGCGACGTCGATCCATTCGCCGTCGTCGTTCTGCCGTGACACCAGCTTATAGACCATGGAAGCGGTGGGGGCGGCCGAACCGGTGACCAACCGCGTCCCCACCCCGTACGTGTTCACGGGGGCGGACTTCAGGTAGGCGATGGCGAACTCATCCAGGTCTGAGGTGACCATGATCCCAGTGTCCTGGTTGCCCAGCTCATCCAGTAACTGGCGCACCCAGTGGGCTTGCTCCACCAGGTCCCCGGAATCGAGGCGAACATTACGCAACGCTCGCCCGGCCACCTCAACCGCGGTGCGAACCCCTTGTTCCACCTCGTAGGTGTCGACGAGCAGAGTGGTGTCGGCGCCGAGGGCATCGACCTGCGCCTGGAATGCGTCCCGCTCGGAATCGTGCAGCAGGGTGAAGGAGTGCGCGGCGGTGCCCAGAGTGGGGATGCCATAGCGGATGCCGGCCTCGAGGTTAGAAGTGGCGGTGAATCCGGCAATGATGGCGGCACGGGCAGCAGCTACCGCGGCTTCTTCGTTGATGCGTCGCGACCCCATTTCCACGCAGGCCCGGTCTCCGGCGGCCGAGGTCATGCGCGAGGCGGCGGATGCCACCGCGGAGTCATAGTTGAGGATGGACAGAATGTAGGTCTCCAGAATGCAGGCCTCGGCGAAACTCGATTCGACCTGGAGTACCGGGGATTGCGGGAAGTAGGCCTCGCCCTCGGCATAACCATAGATATTGCCGCTGAACCGGAAATCGGCCAGCCAGGCCAGGGTGGTGTCATCCACCACGCCTTGACGGTCCAGGAAAGCCAATTCGTCGTCGGCGAACCGGAAATCGGCCAGGCCCTCTAAAAGGCGCCCTGTGCCAGCGAGGACACCGTAGCGGCGTCCTTCGGGCAGTCGACGGGTGAACACCTCGAAGACGGAACGGCGGTGGGCTGCACCCGAGCGCAGGGCCGCCTGCAGCATGGTGAGCTCGTAGTGGTCAGTGAACAACGAAGTGGGTCGCTGCCCGCGAAGCTGATGTGTCTGATCGGTCACCCTGGCCACGATACTCGGTGTGTCCGCCGGATGCCGAGATGCGGTACGTCTTAAGAGCGTTAGAATGCGCATATGTGTCCTTCGACGACGAGCCTGCCTGATGCGGGCGCGAACCCCGAGGCCACGCCGATCTTGCGAGTGTCGGTGGACGGGGCGGAATCTACTGAAACAGGAACCGACACCTTGGTGCGGCCCGAGGATCGTACCCGCCTGGAGAAGCCGTGGATCGTGATTGTCTGGAACGACCCGGTGAACTTGATGTCCTACGTCTCCTACGTGTTCCGGCGCCATTTCGGATTCTCTGCGGCGCGCGCCGATGAGCTGATGTTGCAGGTGCACCACCAGGGCAAGGCGGTGGTCGCTTCCGGAACGCGGGAAGAGGCCGAGCGGCATGTGGAGGCTATGCACGGCTACGGGCTGTGGGCCACCCTGGAACAGCCTGAATGACACCGAGACACGAAAGCTGACACTGACTTCATGGCACGAGGATTTACCTCCACTCCGCGTGGCTACCTGGCCACGTTTGAGAGCGGCGAACAGCGGCTGCTACGCCAGCTCTTCGACGACGTCATCACCCTGTTGCGTCGTCGCGAAGATGAAACCCGCTCTGACGCCGAGACCGATCAGGCTGGCGCCGAGGCTGAGCCCGATACCGAGGCTGGTACCGGAGACGCTGGTGACGCCGACATCGCGACAGACAGTGACTTCTGGGCTCTGGTGTCGGGTATTTCGGCGGGCACCGGGGAGAATCGCCGCGCCGCGCCGAGTGAAGCAGCGACGTTACGACTGTTGCCCACCGGCACCCCGGATGCGGCCAGTGAGGCGGAGGCCCAAGAGTTTCGGGCACTGACCGAAGATGCCGTGCTGCAGGCGAAACTGGAGGACCTGCAGCGTGCCATCGCCGCCGTGGAATCGCGACACCTGGTGCTGGATCTTGCCGCGGCCGAGTCGTTTGGTCGGGCCCTGAACGCCGTGCGCCTGGTGTTGGCCACCCGCCTGGAGATTGAGACCGATGACGACGCAGCGCGGGTGCACGAGATCTCGGATGTCGCCAACGCCGACTCGGTGGACGCCTATATGGCGCTGCTGTACAACTTCACCTCCTGGTTGCAGGAGACGCTGATGACCGCATTGCTGGCGGATCTGCCCGACCAGCTGGGTGCTGCCGATGATGACCACGGCGAGAAAGAGGACCGCCCATGACCACCGCCGCGAACTCGGGCGCACCGATCGGGATCTTCGACTCCGGGGTGGGCGGACTCACTGTAGCCCGTGCCGTGATCGACCAGCTACCGCAGGAATCCATCGTCTACGTAGGGGATACGGTCAACAGCCCTTACGGCCCGAAATCCATTGCCACGGTGCGCCGACTGGCTCTGGAAGTGATGGATGAACTGGTGGATGCCGGGGTGAAGCTGCTGGTTATTGCCTGCAACTCGGCCTCGGCCGCTGTGCTACGCGACGCCCGGGAACGCTACACCCAGCGCTACGGAATTCCGGTGGTGGAGGTCATCCAGCCGGCGGTGCGCCGGGCGGTGGCGGCAACCCGTAACGGTCGCATCGGCGTCATCGGCACCGAAGCCACCGTGGGATCGCGGGCCTACGAGGACACGTTTGCGGCCGCACCGTCGTTGGAGATCACCTCGGTGGCGTGCCCGCGTTTCGTGGAGTTCGTGGAGGCCGGGATCACCTCCGGCCCCGAACTGCGCACCCTGGCCGAGGAGTACCTGGCTCCGCTGAAAGCAGCTGGCGTCGATACTCTGGTGCTCGGTTGCACTCACTACCCTTTGCTGACCGGCGTGATCTCCTATGTGATGGGGGAGAGCGTCACCCTGGTGTCCTCCGCGGAGGAGACCGCGCAGGACGTGTACCGCGAGCTAGTGCGCCACGACCTGGAGAATGTCGATTCCGGGGTCGAGCGGGAGCCCGGTGAGACAGCGCTGCAACGGCACCGGTTCATGGCCACCGGCGACGCCGATCAGTTCGAGCTGCTGGCCCGGCGCTTCCTCGGCCCCGAAGTCTCCGGGGTGCATCACGTGAACCGGGTAGCCGAAGAGCTGCCCACTGGCACCTTGTCTGTGGTTCCCGTCCCGGACGCCCGGTGACGCAACGTTGGGCATGAGCCAGCACGGGCGCAGTACAGTGACCAGGACAGCCAGCAACCGAACCCGCCGACGGGTCACGGCGGCACCGGACCAGGGAGGAACCCCACGATGCAGCTGACCATCATCGGAGCCTCGGGCTCGTTCCCCGGCCCGGGCTCACCCGCCTCCTGCTATCTGGTGACCGCGGAGGGTGTTGACACTGACGGGGTGACGCCGAAAACGTGGCGGGTGCTGTTGGATTTGGGTAACGGCGCCCTGGGTACGCTCCAGCGCTACATGATGTTGCCCGACATCGACGCTATCGCGCTGAGCCACCTGCACCCGGACCACTTCATGGACCTGTGCGGGTTGCATGTCGCGGTGCGCTGGGATCCGGAAGGCTGGAAGGGCATTCACATTCCCGTGTTCGGTCCCTCCGGCACCGCTGATCGACTGGCCACCGCCTACGGGCTTGACCCGGACCCGGGCATGCACCCGGACTTCGACTTCCAGACCTGGACGCCCAGGGAGCCGGTGACCGTGGGGCCGCTGACCATCACCCCCTACCCGGTGCGCCATCCCATCGAGGAAGCTTTCGCCCTGCGCGTGGAGGCCGTGGAACCGGGAGAGCCCGGAGTGAGGGGAGAGGCTGCAGACCAGCACACCACCACGGTGCTGACTTACTCCGGTGACACCGATACCTGCGACGGACTGGTGGAGGCCGCCCGCGACGCCGACCTGTTCCTCTGCGAGGCTGGCTTCCACGAGGGGCGCGACGACGCCATCGACGGCGTGCACTTGACCGGTAAACGCGCCGGGGCCACCGCCACCGAGGCCGGGGTACGCCGCCTGCTGCTCACCCACCTGCCGGTGTGGAACGACCCGATGGCCACCGCCGTCGAAGCCCGCGAGACCTTCGCCGGCGACCTCGCCGTCGCCGTCTCCGGTGTAACCTACCGGGTGTGAGTCCGCCGCTCGCGGACAGCCCCACCCAGAACCACGAGGAGAGATCCCGAACCATGAGCACCGCCGTCACCCGCGCCGATGGGCGCGCCCTCGACCAGCTGCGGCCCGTCACCATCACCCCCGGCTGGTCCGAGCCGGCCGAAGGGTCCGCGCTGATCGAATTCGGTTCCACCAAGGTGCTGTGCACGGCCTCCTTCACCGAGGGCGTGCCCCGGTGGCTCAAGGGCCAGGGCACCGGTTGGGTCACCGCCGAGTACGCGATGCTGCCGCGCGCCACGAATTCCCGAAACCAGCGCGAATCCGTCAAGGGCAAACTCGGTGGACGCACCCACGAAATCTCCCGACTGATCGGGCGCTCCCTGCGTGCCGTCATCGACACCGCCAAACTCGGCGAAAACACCATCGTGTTGGACTGCGATGTGCTCCAGGCCGACGGCGGCACCCGCACCGCCGCCATCACCGGTGCCTACGTCGCACTGGCGCAGTCGCTGGACTGGGCGCGCTCGCGGGGCATCGTGCCCGCCGCTGTTAATCCGCTCTCCGGTTCGGTGGCGGCTATCTCGGTGGGCATCATCGACGGCGCCGTCATGCTCGATCTGCCTTACGAGGAAGACTCGCGCGCCGAAACCGACATGAACGTGGTCACCACGGGCACCGGCGAGTTCATTGAGGTCCAGGGCACCGCCGAAGGTGCGCCCTTCCGCCGTGCCGAGCTCGATGGACTGCTCGACCTGGCCATACAGGGCACCGCTGAACTGACCCGGCTCCAGAACGAAGCCCTCGCCCAGGCCGGAGTGAGCCTATGACCACGGGCGCACCCGAACCGAAAGTCGTCCTCGCCACCACCAACCAGGGCAAGCTGCGCGAGCTGCGGGAGCTGCTGCGCGGGTCCGTGCCCGGGCTCGACGTTGACACCCAGGTCATCGACGCCGCCACCGCCGGGGCACCCGACGTCGTCGAGGACGGAGTGACCTTCGAGGCCAACGCCCTCAAGAAAGCTCACGCCGTCGCCCAGCACACCGGGCTGATCTCCGTTGCCGATGATTCCGGTCTCGCCGTCGAGGTGCTCGGCGGAGCCCCCGGGATCTTTTCCGCCCGCTGGTCCGGACGACACGGGGACGACACCGCGAACCTCCAGCTCCTCTTGGCCCAGCTCGGGGACGTGCCCGATGCGCACCGCGCTGCCGCTTTCGTCTGTGCTGCCGCGCTGGCCACCCCGGACGGCGCCGAGCACGTGGAGCGGGGTTACCTGAACGGCAGCCTGCTGCGGGCGCCCCAGGGCGAGGGCGGCTTCGGCTACGACCCGATCCTGCAGCCCGAGGGCATGGACCGCTCCTGCGCCGAGCTGAGCTCAGCGGAGAAGAACGCCATCTCTCACCGCGGCCACGCCTTCCGAGCCCTGTTGCCCCATCTAGTCGAGGTGCTCTGAGCGGTGCGCCTCACCCAGGTTCCTGGACTGGATTTCACCGCCATCGACTTCGAAACCGCCAACGGTTTCCGGGGTTCACCGTGTGCGGTCGGCGTGGTGCGCGTGCGCGACGGACTCGTCGCCGAGACCGCATCGTGGCTGATGCGCCCACCCGCCGGTTTTGACCGCTTCGACCCGCGCAATGTGCGTATCCACGGGATCACCGAAGACCAGGTGGCCGACCAGCCGCGCTTCGGAGAGATGTTCGCCGAGCTACAGGATTTTATTGGCGACGACGCCGTGGTCGCCCATAACGCCGGTTTCGACGTCGGCGTCATCGAATCCGCCCTCGAGGTTTCTGGTGCGGATGTGCCCGAAATGCACTTCGGCTGCACCCTGATGCTGGCCCGCAAGTCCTACTCGCTGACCTCCTACGCGCTGCCGTCGGCCTCCGCAGAGGCTGGGTTCACCCTAGACCATCACCACGACGCGCTCGCCGACGCCCAGGCTTGCGCTGCCATTGTTCAGGACATTGGGCGCCGCCAGGCCACCGACGAGACGACGCAGGTGCCCGCTACAGGTCATCGCGACCTGGCGACCGTGCTGGGTGCCGCGGGGCTGTCGCTGCGGACCCTGGCCGCCCATCCCGCCGGACAGAACGAATCGCGACCCACCATGCAGGCTCGGGGAATGTCCGACTACTTCGACGCCACCGTGGCTCTGCCCCGGGGCACCCGGCTCCCGGATCTGATGCGCTGGCCCGATGAGGGCACCAACCCGCAACCGAATCCCGACGCCGACCCCGCCCACCCGCTGCACGGGCAACTGGTGGTGTTCACCGGTAACCTGGGCATGCCGCGTCAGGAAGCCAAACACAAAGTGGCCCACTATGGTGCGAGCACCGCGAACCGGGTCACGGCCGCCACCACGGTGCTGGTCGTCGGTGACGGTTTCCGCCCCGAGCACCTGCACAGCACCGGTGCGTCGCGAGGGACCAGCAAGGCGATCGGTCACCGCAAAATGCGCGACGCCCTGGCCCGGCGGGACCGTGGCCAGCAGCTGAGCATCCTCTCCGAGCCTGAATTGTTGCAGATGCTGGACATGAACTGGCCGGCCGCCTCCGCCGTCTAGGTCATCGACGCCACCCAGCGTTCAACGGCGACCGACACGAGATCCGGGGCTGCGGCGCCTTCGACGATGATCGATTCCCGCCCCTGAGTGGCGTGCAGCTGGCGCACCAGCACTGACACGCTCTCCGGATCTTCCGGGTGTTCTTCGAGACGCTCTGCACCGACAGCAGAGGCATACGCGGCTGCGGCCAGCACCACGGGAGCGCTGGAACCGACCAGTTCGTCGGGCCAGGCCACAGTATCCAGGTCTGACGTTGTCTGTGCCTTCTCGAGCGCCGTCGTCAGTAGCGCACGCACCGGCGCGGCCGGCTCTGCCTCCAGCACATCCACCGCCCGGTGGACGGCGTGTACCAGTGCGTCGGTGCTGTCACCGTCGTGAGCGGAATACAGCAGGTCGGCTATGATCACCGCCGCCGCACAGGACGCCTCCCACGCCGCAGGCTCGCCCTGCGTCAGGGCTGCTCCTTGACGCGCCAGCGAGACGATCAGGTGATCTTCCAGCCCGGGGACCAGCGCATAGATCGCGCTGCGGGACAATGCTCGAGGTCCGTCGTCTCCGGGGTGGGCCGGATCGCGCAGGGTCGGCATCTGATCCGAATCCAGCGCCCGCAGATTCCGCTCCGCGTCTCCGCCGAAGACGGTCTCCAGCACCGATTGCTCGTCGATCCACCGCGGCGGCACCGGGGGAGCACCGTCCGGCAACGTCCCCCGCTGGGCCCGCCACCAGCGCAGTCCACCCAACCAGACACAGGCAGTCGGGTCGGATTCATACCCCTGATTCGCCCACTCGATCCACTCCAACAGCCCGTCAAGGAAATACACGCTGAGCCCGGCGTCCGTTCCGGCAGCGGCACGCACAAGCGATTCGGCCCGCACGGCAAACTCAGCGGACAGGGGAGCAGGCTGGGAAGATTCGGTCATCTCCCCAGCTTAATCCCCAGCTCGGCGACGTGACCCTTATCGTGATGCTCCTATATGGTGTCAAAGCGTTTGTAGGAGGTACTTTCGGTACTGCTTTGTGAAGTGATCATCTCGGCTTTGGCCGCGTTCGATCCGGGAGATCTTCCCCGGCGAAGTATCGAAGTGATCAGCGACCTGTGTCAGGGTCAAATGTTGCTGATGCCGCAGTGGGCGAAGGTCGTCTGAGGGCGGGACTTGATCAGGGTCAAGAATCAATGTGTAGACCTCGTTAGCCACATATCTCTTCAGACATCGCATGATCTCCCTGGTTCCCTTTCCCTCAGCGGTGCGGCGTTCAACATAGCGACGAGTACGTTCATCGTTGCCCATCCTGACCATCACGATCCGGTGCAACGCCCAATTCGCTTGCCGATCCCCGCCTCGGTTGAGGCGGTGACGCTGTGTCTTACCGGAAGAAGCCGAGATCGGACTCACACCACACAATGCTGCGAAAGCAGCCTTGGACTTGACCCGTTCCGGATTAGCCCCGGCAGTGACAAGTAACTGGGCCGCGGTGATCGTACCGATCGCTCGAGCCTGAGTGAGCTCCGGAGCCACCCGAACCGTCAGCACCTCCAGCTCCTCGACCGCCTGATCAATTTCCTCACCGAGGTATTCATAGCGCCGCGCCAATCGACGCAACACCCGCTTCAGCGTCTGATCTGATTGCGGACGACTAGCGGCCAGTACCTCGATGAGTTCCTCATCAGACAAGTACCGGTAAGCCTCTCGTACCCGGGCTGGTGCGGTGGTGAGGAAGTCCTTGATCTGGACCATGGCCACGTTGCGGGCCTTAATGGCACTGCTGCGGGCTCGGAGTGTGACCCTGATCTGCTCGACCTCGCCATCCAGCAGCTTCGGGATCGGCAGGTCGTCGTTAGCTGCGACGCTCCGGGCCGCCGCATAAGCATCGATGGGGTCGGACTTGCCGTTGCGGCGGGCTGCCCGGCTGGGGCGGATGACTTCTCGCACCACGATCCGCTCGGCCCGCAGATAGGCGGTGAGCCCGGCCCCATACGAGGCAGTTCCCTCCACACCGATACGTTGGACCGTCCCGAACTCACCCACGAAAGCCAAGAGCTGCTGGTAACCGAGAACCGTGGTGGGGAACTCGGTGTCACCGAGTCGGCGTCCCAACCCGTCGATCACGGCTACGTGGTGTGTCTCGGCATGGGTATCAACCCCGGCGTATACATCCAGTGCGGAACTTGCCATGATGGAACTGCCTTTCTCGTTGTGTTCAACCTTGGGAAGGCTCCGGCCGGACGGGCAGACAAGACATTGACGAGGCCGGGACCACCAGGCTCCTATGAGGTCATGTCCGTCCGGCTGGATCACCTCCATGTAAGGCCCCTGTATCCGGTGGGCAGATCACGAGCGGGAAACAGCGGTTCAGTCCTAGTGCTGGGCCACACCGGAGGCCTTATGATCCCATCCTCCTCGCCAGACACCGCGATGTCAGTCCCACTCTCAGAGTCCTTTCGAGGCGGCGGGGCCGGTGGACACATCACGATCAAGACACATGCTGGTCAGTCCGAGTGGGAGTCACACCGACGAACCCGCGCCCTTACCATCTTCAATGTCCGAGTTCTGCCTAAGCTGGAGGCATGCGTCTGTTGCACACCTCCGACTGGCACCTCGGCCGATCCTTCCACGGCACCGGGATGCTCGACACTCAGCGTGAGTTCATCGCCGCCCTCATCGACACCATCCGCACCGAACAGATCGACGTGCTGCTGATCAGCGGCGACGTCTACGACCGTGCCTTGCCCGCCTCCGACGCCGTCGAGGTCTTCGACGACGCCCTGGCCCGGATCCGGGAGGCCGGGGCGATCGTCGTCATCACCTCGGGCAATCACGATTCCGCCACCCGCCTGGGTTTCGGCGGCCGGTTGATGGATGCTGCCGGGGTGCACGTGCGCACCCGGGCCGACACGGTACAGGATCCCGTCTGCGTGGAGATCGACGGGGCGACGGCGCTGATCTACGGGATCCCCTATCTGGAACCGCGGCTGATCAGCACCTCCTGGCAAACCCCCTCCCATCACACCGGGGTGCTCACCGAAGCCATGACCCGCATCCGGGCTGATCTGGAGCAACAACAGTCCGAACGCGGACCTCTCACCAGCATCGTGATGGCTCACGTTTTCGCCGCCGGCGCCTCCGGCAGCGATTCCGAGCGAGACATCGGCGCCGAGCAGATGCAGGGCGGGCTCGGACAGGTCGCCGCCTCGGTGTTCGACGGAGTGGACTACGTCGCGCTGGGACATCTCCACGGGCGTCAGAGCATCACCGAGACGGTGCGTTACTCCGGCTCCCCGTTGCGCTACTCCTTCTCCGAGGCGCGCCAGGCGAAAGGCGGATGGATCCTCACCATCGGCGCGGAAGGAATCGAGAGCATCGACCCGGTGCAGTGGCCGGTGGGCCGGGCGCTGAAAGTGCTGGAATCGGACATCGAGGATCTGCTGCACAACCCGGCCTACGCCGACGCCGAGGACGCCTGGTGCCAGATCACCGTCACCGACGCCGAGCGCCCACCTCAGGCCTACACCCGGCTGAAGCAACGCTTCCCGGGGTTGCTGAATTTCATCCTCGCCCCGCGCGGACCCAGACCGATGGTCACCTCCTATGCGCAGAAACTCGACGACGCTGTCTCCGATGTGCAGATGTGCACCGATTTCGTGGAGCACGTACGCGCGCGACCCGCCTCCGAGGCGGAGACCGCGCTTTTCAGCGAGGCCCTGGAACACGGCCGCATCCAGGAAGCGGAGGCCCGCCGATGAGACTACACCGCCTGGAAATCCAAGCCATCGGTCCCTTCGCCGAACGCGAGACCATCGATTTCGCCGACCTCGATCAGGCCGGGCTGTTCCTGCTCGACGGCCCCACCGGAGCCGGTAAATCCACCGTGTTGGCCTCCATCTGCTACGCCCTTTACGGCTCCGTGCCCGGCCAGCGAAAACTGGACTCCCTGCACTCCACCCTGGCCGCCCCCGGCACCCGTCCCGAGGTGTTGCTGGAGGTCACCGTCTCCCAGCGCCGCTTCGAGATCCTGCGCTGGCCGGCTCATCAGCGCCCCGCCAAGCGCAAACGCACAGGGTCTGACGGCACCACCACCGAACAGGCCGGGGTGCACCTGCGCGAATGGGTCGACGGCGATTGGATAGAGCGCTCCCGCCGTAACGACGAGACCGGGCACCTGCTTTCCGAAGTGCTGGGACTCACCGCCGAGCAATTCATGCGGGTCGTGCTCCTGCCGCAGGGCGAGTTCGCCGCGTTTTTGAATGCCGGGTCGAAAGATCGCGAAATCCTGCTACGCAAACTCTTCGACACGCAGCGCTTCGACGCTGTGGAGGAGTGGTTGCGTGAGCAGGCACGGGCCCACGGCGACAAAGTACAGCGCGACTCCGAAACCCTAGACGAGATCCGCCAGCGCCTGCGCGTCGCCCTCGCCGAGCTGATCAATGACGAAGGCGACACCACCGACGGCGGCGAGTCTGATGATACGGCGGCGCCCCAGGCCGAGGCCGCTCTACATGTTGAAGCATTGACCGATGACGCACTGTTGGAGCAGGTGGAATCAGCCTTGCGCCTGAGCGTCGACCTGGCTGAGGCAGCACAGTTGCAGGTGAAGCAGCGCAGCACCGCCGCCCGCCAGCGGCTCGATGCGTTGACCACACGCCGACGCACCCAGCAGGCCGCTCAGGCCTGGCAGCATCGCCAGCAACGTCACCTAGAATCCAACGAGGCGGTCGACCAATGTCGGCAACGACTACAGCGCCACACCGCAGCCCAGAAGGTGCTGGAGGCGGCCGCTACAGCGCAACGTGCCACCGAGCAGCGCAAGCACCTGCAGGAATCGACGAACGATCTCAGCCAGCACCTGGACGCGACGCCTGAGGTGATGGCGTGGAACCCCGACACGTCCACCGAGCAATCGCCAACCAGTCGTTGGCGCGAAGCTCTTGCCGCGGGATACCGGCAGCAGCAGCGCCTGGAACAGGCACGCACCGACCAGCAAAAACTGCTCCGCCTACGCAGCCGCAGCGAGACCGTCCGAAAAGACATTGAGGCACGAGAAGCCGGCTGCGAAAAAACCCAGGAGTCCATGACCGCACTCACCTCCGAGCGCCAACAGCACGAAGAACACCTGGAGAAGTTGGATGCGGCATCGGTCTCGCTGGAGCACTTGCGAGAAGAAAAGAATCGTGCCGACGACATCGCACAAGCGGCCCGGCGTGCCGCCGCGGAAGCCACGAAGCTGACCGAAAAGGAAGAGCAGCTGCGTGCCGTGATTGATCGCGCTCAGGCGGCGACACAGACCTGGCAAGACCTGGTGCAGCAGCGCCTGGACCGTGCGGCTTCACTGTTGGCTGTGGAGCTCATGGACGACCAGCCCTGCGCGGTGTGCGGTTCGCCGGAGCACCCGGCACCTGCGTCCACCGCCGAGCTGGAACAAATCTCTCCGGAGAAGCTTCAAGAAGCCGAAGGTCTGCGCGACGCCGCGGTCCGGGAACGCACCACCGCCGAGGAAGCCGTTGGCACGGTGCGTGCCCGACGTGACGCCGCCCAGGCGCAGGCCGGTGGCCTCTCGGTGGCACAGGCCGATGCGCAGGTCGTCACCGTCCAGGAGAAAATCACGGCGGCTGAAGCCACGCAACGTCAACGCCGCGAGATCGATGAATTGCGCCAACACGTGGTGCAGAAAATCGAATCCGCTCAAGCTCGACTCACGGCGGATCGGGAGAAGCTGGCCGGTGAGCGCAGCACGCTCGAAGCACTCACCGAGGAAACCACCGCGCTGGGAAATCAGGTCACGCCAGAGGATCAGCAGCTCACGGATGACGACTGGCAGTCGCGTCAGTCTGCGGTTGCGGACCGCATCGCAGAAATCGAGGGGCTGATCGAAGCGCTACAACAACTTGAGCACGCCAGAGAGACTGAGGATGAATCCCGGCGCCGCCTAGAAGCCCAACTGTCCGCAGGTATCGACCCCGAGGATTCCGATAGCCAGGGATTCGACGACGTCGACCAGGCCCGAGCCGCTGCCCTGACCACTCAGGAGGCGACCGCCGATCAACAGCAGCTGGAGGCCTGGCGTAACGAAGCGGCCGCCCTGGCTGAGCTAGCCGAACAGCCTGATGTGGTAGCCGGTCGGGCGAGCCTGGAACGCGACGAGCCAGCACCGACAGACGAAGATCTAGCCCAGGCCGCCACAGCACTAGAAATGGCCGAACATCAACTGTCCCAGGCCGCCACCGAACTCGGCTCGGTGCGGACCACGCGCGACCAGCACCGCGAGGAGATGGACCGGATGCGCGGGATTGTGGAGCGCTCCGCCGATCAGCTGGCCCGATTCCGAGAAATCGACGAGCTGCTGAAGCTGGTGCGTGGCGAGGGCGAAAACTCCTACAAGATGCGGCTGGGCAGCTACGTGCTGGCCGGGCGCTTGGAGAAAGTCGCGCTGGCTGCCTCGGAACGGCTGGCGGGCATGACCCAGGGACGCTACACCATTGAGCACGACGACACGGCGGTGTCCGGGCGTCGGGCCGGGCTCGATTTGCGCATCCGCGACCACGTCAATGACACGCTGCGACACCCCAGCACCCTCTCCGGTGGGGAGGGTTTCATGGCGTCCCTGGCGTTGGCCCTGGGCCTGGCCGATACGGTGCAGGCCGAGGCTGGTGGTATCACCATGGACACCCTCTTCGTGGATGAGGGTTTCGGTTCGCTGGACGCCCAGACCCTGGAACAGGTTATGGAGGTGCTTGACGGGCTACAGGCCTCCGGGCGCACTATCGGGCTGGTGAGCCATGTGGAAGCGATGAAGCACCAGATCGCTCACCGTGTGGAGGTGTCCTTGACCGGCGGCGGCTCCCACCTCACCGTGGTGGGGCCGCCCCTGGCCTAGGCCGGACGGTTCAGCCGCGTCAGTTCAGCTGCAGGGCCGCATCGGTAGCCTGAGTGACCTCATCCAGCAGGGTTGGGTCATCGTTGAGTTTGCGCCCGTAGGACGGGACTATTTCGCGCAGCTTGGCCTCCCAGCCGCCGATCTTGGCGGGGAAACAGCGCTCCAGCAGGCCGAGCATGATCGGTGCGGCCGTCGAAGCGCCGGGGGAGGCGCCCAGCAGGCCGGCAATGGAACCGTCGGCAGCGCTGACCACCTCGGTACCGAACTGCAGAATGCCACCCTTCTTCGGGTCCTTCTTCATCACCTGGACGCGCTGTCCGGCGGTGATGAGCTCCCAATCCGAGCCCTCGGCCTCGGGGAAGAAATCGCGCATGGTGTCGATCTTCTTCTCCCGGGTCTTGGCCACCTCAGAAACCAAGTACTTCACCAGACCCAGGTTGTCCTTGGCCACGTTGAGCATGGGCAGCAGGTTGTGCGTGCGCACCGACAGCGGCAGATCCAGGAACGAACCCGTCTTCAGGAAGTTGGTGGAGAAGCCAGCGTAGGGACCGAACATCAGGGAGCGCCTGCCATCGACGAAACGGGTATCCAGGTGCGGCACCGACATGGGCGGGGCACCCACCGAAGCTTGGCCGTAGACCTTGGCATGGTGCTGGTTGATGATCTCTTCGTTGGTGCACCGCAAGAACTGTCCGGACACGGGGAACCCACCGAAGCCCTTGGCCTCCGAAATGCCGGACGCCTGGAGCAGATGCAGGGCGCCACCGCCGGCGCCAATGAAGACGAATCGGGCGCGAGCGGTGAAGGAGGAGCCGGCAGCCTTGCTCTTCACGGAAAGATCCCAGCGACCGTCGGAGCCACGGGAAAGCCCGGTCACCTTGTGCCCGAACTTCACATCCACCCCGTGATTGGTCAGGTGGGTGGTGAGCTGACGAGTGAGCGAACCAAAGTCGACGTCGGTGCCGCCGGCGAAACGTGAAGCAGCCAGGCGCTTGCCGTCGTGGCGGCCGTCGATCAACAGCGGTGCCCAGCCGCGGATCGTCTCCGGATCCTCGGTGTGCTCCATAGCCTGGAACAGCGGCTGCGGGCTCATCGCCTCGTAGCGGGCCTTCAGGTAGTCGGCGTGATCATCGCCCCACACGAAGCTCATGTGCGGTAGCGGGTTGATGAAGGTCTTGGGATCTTGGAGCACACCGTTGTTGACCAGGTGGCTCCAGAACTGGCGTGTCACGTGGTACTGCTCGTTGATGCCGATCGCCTTGTTCGGATCCACGGTGCCGTCGGCGTTCTGCGGGGCGTAGTTGAGCTCACACAGGGCGGCGTGGCCAGTACCGGCGTTGTTCCAGGGATCAGAGGATTCCTGACCGGCCTGATTGAGGTTCTCGTACAGTGCGATCGACCAGGTGCGCTCCAGCTCGGCGAGCAGCGTGCCCAATGTGGCCGACATGATGCCACCTCCCACGAGAACGACGTCGTACATCGGGGAGTCGGTTTGCTGTGGCACGTTCACATCTCCTGATCAGTGATTCCAGTTCGCGGGCACATCGAGCATGGCGACGGGCCGCCTTCATCCCAAACTCTACTACTCGAGACCGGCCAAGGATGACCAGCGACATCTACGACGACAGTTGCACACGGGCGAAATGCTCATCCAAGACCGGCGAGATCGGGTAGTAGTTCACGCTCGGCCCGGTGGCCAGCGCGGAAATCGGGAAGGCCAACGGGAGGGCGGGCAGATCCGTGGCAATGGAGCGGGTGATCGCATCGATCAGGCCCTGACGTGCGGTGCCATCGGTGGCCGTTCGGGCCCGGGCCAGCCGGTTCTCGACCGTCGGGTTGGTGTAGCCGAACTCACCAGACGCCGTGTCGAAAATCGAGGTCAGTACGTGCAAGGGATCGCGGTACGTGCAATTGCGCCCCAGCAAATGGAAAGCCCGCGACGACGAGGAGCTACCGCCCGCCCGGGAGACATGGGCGAGGTAGCCGTCGTCCCACGGCACCGGATCCGGCACGATGCGCAGTCCGATGCTCGCCATATCTTCGCTGATCAAGGAGAAAACCCGCTGAGGGTCTGCCAGATAAGGCCGAGACGCATCCACCGGGTAGGTGAACACGAGGTCCTCGCCGTCGTAACCGGAGACCTCTAGTTCGCGGGCGGCCTCGGCAAGGTTGTAGTCGTATCGTTGCATCCCCTCCGGGGCGGACGCCAGCGCCGGCGGAATGAAATGGTGCGCCGCGGAGCTACCCGAGAGCATGGTCTGCTCCACCAACAGGGACCGATTCACCGACAGGGCAACCGCGCGCCGGACACGAAGCGAGGACAGCACAGGATGCTGCAGATTGAATCCGAGGTACAGCACCGAGAGCGGATCGCGCTGTAGCACTTGGGCCCCCGATTGAACCAGGGCACGCAGGGAACCAGGATCCACGGTGTCGAAAAGATCCAACTGGCCGGTCCGCAGCCCGATGAGACGCTCCTGAGCTGCGGACGCCGCCACCAGTTCCACGACGTCGGGGCTGGAGTCCTCATCGGTATTCGGTGCGTCGGCGGAACCGGATGACCCGGCGGCGGAGCTGCCGGTGGCGTTTCGGTCGCGCACCAGGCGCACCGTACCGGCGGGGACCTCGTCGTTGTCCAGACGATAGGCGCCGGTGCCGGCCAGCGCCACTAGGGTTCCGGATGCTCCTCGGGCCGCGTCAGAAGCGGCCCAGGAATCGGGGGAAGTGATGGCGAAGGCAGGATCGGTGAGGGCCCGCACCACACCGAAGACCGGTTCGGTGAACACGAGCCGCACCGTGATTTCATCCTCGGCGACCGCTTCCTCGAAAACACAGCCTGGCTCGCCAAGGAACCCCCCGAACACGGTGGCGAAACTCAGCGGCAACCGGTGCTGTAGGGCAGAGGGTCCCACGCGTTCCGGTGTGGTGGCCCAGCGTTCCACATTGGCCACCACCACCTCGGCGGTCAGCTGTGTGCCATCGTGGAACACCACATCATCGCGTAGCTCGAAGGTCACCTCGCGGTGATTGCGTGAAGCCTCCCAACCGGTGGCGAGCCCGGGAATTGGGTCACCGGTGTCCAAATCCACATCTACGAGATTGTCGTACATCTGCCGCATCACCCGGTGGCTCTCCACATCGGTGGCCAGCGAGGGATCCAAGGTCAAAGGGGAAGCCGGGACACCCAGACGTAAAGTACGCCCCGCTGATGTCGATCCGGATGCAGAGGTCGAGTCGGCGACAAGAGACGCTGGCCGGGGTGACCATCGGGGTAGCCCGTTCAGAGAGCCGATCAGGGTAGCGGCGCCGAAACCCGCCAAGGAACCGAGGAAAGAACGTCGGCTCACGGCCATGGCGGTCCTTTCACAGCGGTCTTGAGGGCAGGGCCATCACTCGAGTGCGGGCGGAGGGACTTGAACCCTCACGTCGTAAGACACTGGAACCTAAATCCAGCGCGTCTGCCAATTCCGCCACGCCCGCATTGATCCACCCGCACACCCGGAACCGGGCGCGGCGGATCGGAGACCATTCTACATCAGAGGGAGGGTGCTCAGTCGGAGCTCAGACCCAGATCGCGGCGCAGCTTCGCCACGTGCCCGGTGGCTTTCACGTTGTACTGGGCCAACTCCACCGTGCCGGACGCGTCCACCACGATGGTGGAGCGGATCAGGCCCTCGTACACCCGGCCGTAGTTCTTCTTCTCGCCCCAGGCGCCGTACTGCTCGGAAACGGCATGATCGGCATCGGAGAGCAACGGGAAGGTGAGCTGTTCCTTTTCGGCGAAATTCGCCAGCTTCTTCTGCCCATCCGGAGAAACACCGAGCACGGCGATACCCTCGGACGCGAAGGCGGCGATGTTGTCGCGAAAATCACAGGCTTGCTTGGTGCATCCCGGCGTGGAAGCGGCCGGGTAGAAATAGACGATCACGCGCTGACCGGCATAATCGGCCAGCGAGACCTCCTCGCCCTGCTGGTTCGTCAGTGTGAAGGCGGGGGCAGTATCGCCGGGGGACAGGCGTGCCGGGTGAGTCTCAGTCATGGCAACACTGTGGCACCTGGTGCCGGACGCTGGCAACCAGACGTCGGCAGATGTCACCGCGGCCACGCGCATCCAGCTGGGTCGATTAGGCTGAAAGGCGGAGAAAACCGCTATTCAAGCACCGCCAATACCGTGGAGGAGCAGGCTGCGTGACGCAGAACTTGGAGCACAATGCACCGCTGACGAGTGAGGAAGCTGAGCGTATCCGTGCCGACTTCCCATTACTGAGCCCCGATGCTGAGGGGAACCGGCTGGTCTATCTGGATTCCGGTGCCACCTCGCAGAAACCGCAACAGGTGCTCGACGCCGAACACAACTTTTACCGCAACGCCAACGCGGCCGTGCATCGTGGTGCCCATACGCTCGCGGTGGAGGCCACCGATCGGTTCGAGGCCGCGCGCCGCCGGGTTGCCGACTTTATCGGCGCCGACGAACGAGAAGTGGTGTGGACCTCCAACGCCACCGAAGCGCTAAATCTGGTGGCCTACTCGATGTCGAACGCCACCGCTGGCGCCCAACCCGGTCCCGAAGCCGACCGGTTCCGCCTGCAGCCCGGCGATGAGATCGTGGCCACCGGCATGGAGCACCACTCCAACCTGATCCCGTGGCAGGAGCTCGCTGCTCGCACCGGTGCCACCTTCCGCTACATTCCTCTTACCGCTGACGCGCGCCTGGACTTGGATGCTGCCGCGGAGCTCATCGGCCCGAAGACCCGACTGGTTGCTTTTACCCACGTGTCGAACGTGCTGGGACTGGTCAATGATGTCGTCGCCATCGTCGCCTTGGCCAGGGAAGCTGGCGCGCTCACCGTGCTGGATGCCTGCCAGTCCGCGCCACACCTGAAACTCGACGTGCACCGTCTCGGTGTCGACTTCGCCGCATTTTCCGGGCACAAGATGCTCGCCCCCACCGGTATCGGCGTGCTCTACGGTCGAGCGGAATTACTCGACGCGATGCCTCCGGTGCTCTTCGGTGGCTCGATGATTACCACCGTGACCATGGATCGCGCCGAGTTTTTGCCCGCTCCGCAGCGGTTCGAGGCCGGTACCCAGCGGGTCGCTCAGGCCGTCGGGTTGGCCGCGGCTATCGACTATCTAGACGCCGTCGGAATGGACAGGGTCGCTGCGTGGGAGGTAGCTTTGGGGCTCCGTCTGATGGAGGGCATCGAATCACTGCCTGGCGTGCGTCTGCTGGGACCGGCGCTGGATTCCGGTGTTGAACGCACCGGTGCTGTAGCTTTCACGGTGGAGGGGGTCCATCCCCACGACGTCGGCCAGTTCCTGGACGCTCGCGGCATCGCTATTCGGGTGGGGCACCACTGCGCCGAGCCCCTGCATGGATTCCTGGGGGTGACCGCCTCCACGCGAGCCACCAGCTACCTGTACAACACCGAAGCGGACATTGACGCCGCGCTGAATGCCCTGGCGGATGTGCGCGGATTCTTTGGAGTGGCCCGATGAGTGCGTTCGAAGCACTCTACCAGGACCTCATTCTTGACCACGCCCAGCGCCGGGTCGGTGACGCCGAACTGACCGAGGAGCCGGGGGAGTACGAGGCCCGGTCCAAGCAACACAATCCCTTGTGTGGTGACCGGATTACGTTGCAGGTCCGCGTCGTCGACGGGCGGGTGGAACAAGTCGAGTGGACCGGAGACGGTTGCGCGATCTCGATGGCCTCGGCCTCCATGCTCACGGAATTGATGCGCGGTGAGAGTGTTGTTGATTTTGAGTCCACGCTCGCGGTGTTTCGCGAGATGATGGGTTCACGCGGCCGAGGTGAACCCGACGAAGACACCCTGGGTGACGCGGTGGCGTTGCACGGCGTGGCGCAGTTCCCGGCACGGATCAAGTGCGCCCTACTGAGTTGGGTCGCCGCTGAAGATGCCATCCGCCGTAGCTCAGCCGCCTGACCCCCTGTTGAGGCTCGATTACACGACGCGAAACGCAGAAGGAGGTACCAGCAGTGACACCCGAGCAGATCAAGCCCGTCAGCAAGGCTGCCGCCGCATACGACTCGCTGCGCCGTTCCATCGTGCGCGGGGTGCTGGTGCTGCTGTTGGTGAGCGTGCTGATTCCGATCTTGTCCTAGCTGATCGTCAGCGACGTCGGGCCGGGTTAGGCGTTCCCGGCCCGACGTTTGGTAGCGGACCAGGTTAGGCGTTTCGCTCTGGCGGTCGGTTGGCTTCGGTGTCCACGCCGCGCATAAGCCACAAGGCGAGTGAGCCAACGAGTACGGCCACGGCCACGCTGATGTACACCTCCTGGGGCGTCCACCCACCGTCGAGCAGGGATCCCGTCACGATGGGAGCGAGGATCGCGCCGGCCCGACCAATACCGATCGCCCAACCAGAACCGGTGCTACGGACCGCGGCAGGGTAAGACTGCGGGGTGAGTACATAGAGTCCGGCAATGCAGCCATTGATCAGCATGCCGACCACAATGCCCAGCGCGAGCACGAGTGACACGACGGCGGTGGAGGAGATGAAGAGCACGATCGCCACCGAAGCGCCGACGGTGAACCAAAACAGGGTCGACCGGGTGGACCAGCGCGCCGTCAGAACGCCGAACAGCAGTGAGCCGATGGTCCCGCCCAAGGTCAACATGATGCCGCCAATCACGCCTTGCTCTTGCGTGAGCCCGGACTCGTTGAGCAGTCGTGGGGTCCACGAGTTGACGAAGTAGAAACCAAACATGATGGCGAAGAAAGCCAACCAGATCAGCAACGTGGTCCGGCGGTTGCGTGCGTTGAGCAGAGCACCGATGCCGCGTCCACCGCTCTTTACGGCGGCGGTCCCATGGTCGGGGTCGTCAGCACCGTTCGGTGCGAGACTGGTTCCCGTCGTGGTCAGTTCGCGAACGGGTTCTTGGCCGATGCGCCGGGCGATGGCATTGATCTTTTCCAGGGCCCGATTCGGGCGGCGGGCGTAGAGGTAGGACGCAGATTCCGGCATCAGCGCGATGACGAGCACGAGAGAGAACACGGTGAGCACCCCGCCCAGGGTGTACACGGAACGCCATCCGTGCTCAGCCATGATCCACACGGCCGCCGTTCCGCCCAGGGAGGCGCCCACGCCGTAGCCGGCAGCGTAGATGCTTACGGCCAACCCGCGCCTTTTTCGGTTGGCGTACTCGGCAGAGAGCACGTTGGTTCCGACGAGGATCCCGCCGATGCCCAGGCCGGTGACGATCCTCCAGATGCCGAGCTCAGTGGCATTGGACGCCGTGGCGGAAAGGAAGAGGCCGGCCGCGTTCACCACCAGGGACAGAATGGTCATGTTTCGTCGACCGATGCGATCGGCGACCGGGCCCAATGTCAGAGAGCCGACCGCCATGCCCACCAACCCTGCGCTGAGCAACAGGCCGAGCACGGAGGCGCTCAAACCGAATTCTTCGGTGACCGGGGTGGCGGTGAAGGCCATGGCCAGGACATCGTAGCCGTCGAGCGCGTTGAGGAAGGTGCAGATACCGATGATGACCCACTGATAAAGGCCCATCGGTGAGTTTTCGATGCGGTTCCGCAGGTCCTGAGAACCACGGTCTGTAACTGCAGTCATGGCGAAATACCTTTGCCTGTACCTATTGCGATAGTTATTGTTTCGCGACCAAACTATCAGTGAGCGGCGTCACGGGCCACCATGGCGACAGTCACCATATAAGAAATGAGAAAATGAGGTGTCGCGTGGACGTTCGCGGCGGCAAAAATGGCGGCTGGATACAGCTTCGGCCTCGTCACAACGAGGTGACGAGGCCGAAAATGATGATCTGTGCGCCCCCCGGGACTCGAACCCGGAACCTATTGATTAAGAGTCAAGTGCTCTGCCAGTTGAGCTAGAGGCGCAGACCGTTGCTGACGATTTCCACTGTGTGGCGTGCTGTGCAACGAAGAAAGACTCTACCAGAGGATTTTCCTGGATGCGAAATCGATGGGACGTGGCGTCGGACACGCTCCACCGGTCTGGCACATGAGCAGCGGATGTTCCGACGGATCCGCAGTGCAGTTATTGCGCAGAAGACGGGTCCGAGGGGGTGTAGAACGAGTCTAGGGTGTCCATGAACAACGTCATGAAGCGCTCGAAGTCTTCGGCGTCGGATGTCTGCTCCACCTGCAGTTGATCGTCGACGTCGTGCGAGGTATTCCATGTCACCGGAATCCGGGGCTTGGGCTGGACGTCGAACCACACGCGATACCCCGTGACGGATTCGACCTGGTATCCCGAACCTGTGTCGGCCAGAGTCGCCACGTTGGACAGTTCGATGGTGGTATTGGACCAGGTCGGGGTCTCGGTGGTGGGCCGATCGGGATCGAGGGTGTCCGAAGGCACGGGGCAGAGCACCATTTCCAGGGGCTGTCGCCGATAGCCGATCAGCAGCGGGTCTGAGGATCCGGAAGTGTTCGCGTAGACGACGTTGTAGTCGCCGTAGTTGAAAATCCGAGAATCGAAAAACTCGCGCAACGTCTTCTTGAGGTCTTCGTTGTCCATGGCGACCAGTCTACGGTGGCGCACGGGGTGCTCAGGTTACCCCGATCACAACGTTTCTCAATTGTGACCGGAGAACGTACAGATTTTTGGCATGTGGATCGTGATTGAGGAGACATCTTCGTTACGAAGGGTCGCATTTGATAACGCGGTCGTATGATGAGCCAATGAGCTCTCGCACCGATGAATCAGCAGGGCCTGAGGCTCCCGACGCAGCAGCCGCCGGCACCACGGGCCAAAATCCTACGATCGATATCAAGCCTCGTTCTCGCGACGTCACCGACGGCATGGAACGTGCTCCCGCACGCGGCATGCTGCGCGCCGTGGGCATGGGCGACGACGATTTTGCCAAGCCGCAGATCGGCATCGCCTCGTCCTGGAACGAGATCACCCCTTGCAACCTGTCGCTAGACCGACTGGCTGATGCAGCGAAAAACGGCGTGCACGCCGGTGGGGGATACCCCTTGCAGTTCGGCACCATCTCGGTGTCCGACGGCATCTCGATGGGTCACGACGGCATGCACTACTCGCTGGTGTCGCGCGAGGTCATCGCCGACTCCGTCGAGACCGTGATGATGGCCGAGCGCCTCGACGGTTCCGTACTGTTGGCTGGTTGTGACAAGTCCCTGCCCGGCATGCTCATGGCCGCGGCGCGACTCGACCTGGCCAGTGTCTTCGTCTACGCCGGATCGACTATGCCCGGCTACGCCACCCTGTCTGACGGGGTGGAGCGTCAGGTCACTCTCATCGACGCGTTCGAAGGCGTGGGGGCCTGCGCGCGCGGAACGATGAGCCAGGAAGACTTGGACAGGATTGAACGTGCCATCTGCCCGGGCGAAGGGGCTTGCGGCGGGATGTACACCGCTAACTCGATGGCGTCCGTGGGCGAGGCCCTGGGCATGTCCATCCCCGGCTCGGCTTCCCCGCCCTCGGCCGATCGTCGTCGCGACGCCGACGCACGTGCTGCCGGTCAGGCTGTGGTGAATCTGCTGCGCAAGGGGATCACCGCCCGCGACATCCTCACGAAGAAGGCGTTCGAGAACGCCATCGCTGTGATGATGGCCTTTGGTGGTTCCTCCAATGCGGTGCTGCACCTGCTGGCGATTGCTCGCGAGGCCGGAGTGGATCTGCGTCTCTCCGACTTCAACCGGATCGGCGACAAGGTTCCGCACCTGGCGGACATGAAGCCCTTCGGCCAGTACGTGATGACCGATCTCGACAAGATCGGCGGCGTGCCGGTGGTCATGAAGGCCCTGCTGGACGCGGGTGTGCTCCACGGCGATGCGTTGACCGTGACCGGCAAGACCGTGGCCGAGAACCTGGCCGACGTCAACCCTCCGGAACTGGACGGCAAGGTGCTGCGCAAGATGGATAATGCGCTGCACCCTAGTGGTGGTCTCACGGTGCTGCACGGCACCCTGGCGCCGGAAGGTGCTGTGGTGAAGTCGGCCGGATTCGACGCCGATGTCTTCGAGGGCACGGCGCGCGTCTTTGAACGCGAACGCGCCGCGATGGATGCGCTCTCCGAGGGCAAACTGAAGGCTGGTGACGTTGTGGTGATCCGCTATGAAGGACCCAAGGGTGGTCCGGGTATGCGCGAAATGCTCGCCATCACCGGTGCCATCAAGGGCGCGGGTCTGGGCAAGGATGTCTTGCTGCTCACCGATGGTCGCTTCTCCGGGGGTACCACCGGCCTGTGTATCGGTCATATTGCCCCCGAGGCCGCCGTAGGTGGACCCATCGGGTTGGTCGAGGACGGCGACATCATCCGTGTCGACATCGGAGGTCGGTCCATCGAGCTGGATGTGGACGAGGCCGAGCTGGAGCGCCGTCGTGAAAACTCGACGCCGATTCAGCCGAAGTTCACCACCGGCGTGCTGGGCAAATACGGCCAGCTCGTGCACTCCGCCGCCGAAGGCGCCTACTGCGGCTAAGGTTACGACCCCGGTCTAGCAGATCATGATGACCCCGCGAGTCTCACAGCACAGCTGAGGCTCGCGGGGTCTTATGATGAACACGTGGCTCAGTCTCGTTGACAGGGGCGGGAAGTTTGGACATGATGTAAGCATGTCCAACACGGAACGCGTCGTCGTTATCGAGCGCATGGCCTGAGTTAAACACTCAGCACGGGCGAAGAACTCGCCGCCATGCGCTAAACCCCGAGCAGGCACACCAGCCGACTTTCGGGGTTTTTTTGTTGGATATCCGAATGAGCTGGCCACACATCAGTAGACGGAATCCTCCGCCACAGAGGGCGGACGCCCCGGAACCCGCCGGGGTGGCACGAATGCAGATCACGAATCAACCGAGGCACAGCCAATGAGTTCTGGAACACGGATCACCCCAGCGGTGATGCCCGCCCACAGTGGTCGCGATAAGCGCGATCAGACCGAATCCGCCGAATCCCTAGTACCCGGGCCGAACAACATGGTGGAACCGACCTCGATGAAGGGCTCCGCGGCGATCGTCCGCTCGCTGGAAGAAATGGGAGTCACCGACGTCTTCGGTCTTCCCGGCGGCGCCATTCTGCCGACCTACGATCCGCTGATGGACTCGAAGAAGATCCGCCACGTCCTGGTCCGTCACGAGCAAGGCGCCGGTCACGCAGCCCAGGGCTACTACTTGGCCACCGGACGCCCCGGTGTGGCCATTGCGACCTCCGGCCCGGGGGCGACCAACCTGGTGACGGCGATCGCCGACGCGCACATGGACTCCCAGGCGGTGGTGTTCATCACCGGTCAGGTCGGATCCCAGATGATCGGCACCGACGCCTTCCAGGAAGCCGACATCGTGGGCATCACCATGCCGATCACCAAACACTCCCGTCTGGTGACTCGCGCCCAGGACGTGCCGCAGGCCCTGGCCGAGGCGTTCTACATCTCCACCACCGGTCGGCCCGGTCCGGTACTGGTGGATGTCACCAAGGATGCCCAGGAAGGTCTGATGGACTTCTCCTGGCCGCCGAAGATCGACCTGCCCGGCTACCGCCCCGTACTGCGTGGCCACGCTAAGCAGGTGCGCGAGGCCGCCAAGCTGATCCAGGAAGCAGAGCGCCCCGTGCTCTACGTCGGCGGTGGTGTGTCCCGAGGTCACGCCTCCATCGAGTTGCGCGAACTGGCCGAAAAAATCAACGCTCCGGTGGTCACCACTCTGACCGCTCGCGGCGTGTTCCCGGACTCGCACCCCCAACACCTGGGCATGCCCGGCATGCATGGCGCCGTCTCGGCCGTCTCCGCACTGCAGATGTCTGACCTGCTGATCACGCTCGGGGCCCGCTTCGACGACCGCGTGACCGGACAGCTGGTCAGCTTCGCCCCGAACGCGAAGGTGATCCACGCGGACATCGACCCGGCCGAAATCTCCAAGAACCGTACTGCCGATGTGCCGATCGTGGGCTCCGTGAAGGAGATCATCCCCGAGTTGACCGAAGCTGTGCGTGAAACGCGCAAGACGACCGAGGGTCCGGATCTCACCGAGTGGTGGCGGATTCTGAACCGCATCCGCGAGACCTACCCGATGGGTTACACGCCCACCGAGGACGGGCTGATGGCTCCGCAGGAAGTCATCAAGCGCATTTCAGAGGCCTCCGGTCCCGAGGCTACGTATGTGGCCGGGGTGGGCCAGCACCAGATGTGGGCCTCGCAGTTCGTCAAATACGAACGTCCCCACCAGTGGCTGAACTCCGCCGGACTGGGCACCATGGGCTTCGCCGTCCCGGCCGCCATGGGTGCCAAGGTGGGCGAGCCTGACCGCGTGGTCTGGGCCATCGACGGCGACGGCTGCTTCCAGATGACCAACCAGGAGCTCGCCACCTGCGTGATCAACCAGATCCCCATCAAGGTGGCCGTCATCAATAACTCCTCGCTGGGCATGGTGCGTCAGTGGCAGACCCTGTTCTACGACGCCCGCTATTCCAATACCGATCTCAACACCGGCCACGACACCGCCCGGGTCCCGGACTTCGTCAAACTCGCTGACGCCTACGGTTGCGTGGGCCTGCGCTGCGAGCGCGAAGAGGACCTGGACGCTGTGATCGCCGAGGCCATGTCGATCAACGACCGTCCGGTCATCGTCGATTTCGTCGTCTCGCGTGATTCGATGGTGTGGCCGATGGTGCCCTCGGGCGTGTCCAACGACGACATCCAAGTGGCCCGAGACATGACGCCTGAGTGGGCAGAGGAGGACTGAGACCATGTCACGACACACACTCTCTGTGCTGGTAGAAGACGTGCCCGGTGTGCTGACCCGTGTGGCCAGCCTGTTCGCCCGTCGCGCGTTTAACATCGACTCCCTGGCCGTGGGACCGTCGGAGACCCCGGGGCTGTCCCGGATCACCGTCGTCGTCGACGCCGAGGGCGATCTGCTCGAGCAGGTCACCAAGCAGCTGAACAAGCTGATCAACGTGATCAAGATCGTGGAGCTCACTCCGGACGCCTCCGTGCAGCGCGACCACATGTTGGTCAAGGTTCGCTCTGATGCCGCCACCCGCGCCTCCGTGGTGCAGGCAGTGGAGCTGTTTCGCGCCTCCGTGGTGGACGTTTCCACGGATGCGATCACCATCGAGGCCACCGGCTCCCTGGACAAGCTCCACGCCCTGCTCGAGGTGCTCGAACCCTTCGGCGTGCGTGAACTGGTCCGCTCCGGCACCATCGCCGTCGGCCGCGGCGCCAAGTCGATGACCGATCGCGCGCTCAGCAAGCACTGAACACCCCTGACCCCCCTAGACCCGCAACATCACTAAAGGAGAACATCCGTGACCAAGAAGTACTATGACGCCGATGCCGACCTCTCGCTGATCCAGGGCCGCAAGGTCGCTGTGATCGGCTACGGCTCACAGGGCCACGCCCACGCCCTGAGCCTGCGCGATTCCGGTGTGGACGTGCGCATCGGTCTGGCCGAAGGCTCGAAGTCCCGCGCCAAGGCCGAGGCCGAAGGCCTGCGCGTGGTCACCGTTGCCGAAGCAGCTACCGAAGCAGACCTGATCATGATCCTGGTTCCGGACCAGGTCCAGGCCAAGGTGTACAACGAGGACATCGCCCCGAACCTCAAGGACGGCGACGCCATCTTCTTCGCCCACGGCTTCAACATCCGCTTCGGCTACATTGAGGCTCCCTCCGGTGTGGACGTCGCCATGGTGGCTCCGAAGGGCCCCGGCCACGTGGTGCGCCGCGAGTACGAAGCCGGTCGTGGCGTCCCCGCCCTGATCGCCGTCGAGAAGAACGAGTCCGGTCAGGCCAAGGATCTCGCCCTGGCTTACGCCGCAGGCATCGGCGGCACCCGCGCCGGCGTGCTGGAGACCACCTTCACCGAGGAAACCGAAACCGACCTGTTCGGTGAGCAGGCTGTGCTCTGCGGCGGCGCCTCCCACCTGGTGCAGGCGGGCTTCGAGGTGCTCACCGAGGCCGGATACCAGCCGGAGATCGCCTACTTCGAGGTGCTGCACGAGCTCAAGCTCATCGTGGACCTGATGGTCGAGGGCGGCCTGGCCAAGCAGCGCTGGTCCATCTCCGACACCGCCGAGTTCGGTGACTACGTCTCCGGCCCGCGCGTCATCACCCCGCAGGTGAAGGAGAACATGAAGGCCGTGCTCGCCGACATCCAGGACGGCACCTTCGCCCAGCGCTTCATGGACGATCAGGCCTCCGGCGCCGAGGAGTTCAAGAAGCTGCGCGCTGAAGAAGAGGCTCACCCGATCGAGAAGACCGGTCGCGAACTGCGTCAGATGTTCTCCTGGCTGAAGGACTCCGACGACGACTACACCGAGGGCACCGCCGCGCGCTGATCAACACCGACGCGCGGTGACGGGCCGACGCCGGCCCGATACCCCTGATCGAGGACGGCGGGACCCCACCCAGGTGGGTCCCGCCGTTGTCCATTTCACAGCTTCACCTGACGGCATCGGTGTGCACCGGCACCGTCGTCGTTCTAAAATCGAATCGGCCCTCCGAAGAATCCTCCGTGTGGGCTCACCCCTGCAGACGAGTGGAAAGTATTGACCGTGTCAAAACCCGTTGTCCTGATCGCTGAAGAACTGTCGCCCGCAACCGTGGATGCCCTCGGACCTGATTTCGAGATCCGCTCCACCGACGGCGCCGACCGTGCTCGTCTGCTCGCTGACCTCCCCGGGGCCGATGCCGTGCTGATCCGCTCGGCCACCCAGATGGACGCTGAGGCCATTGCCGCGGCCCCCGATCTGAAGATCATCGCCCGCGCTGGTGTGGGTCTCGATAACGTGGACACCCGCGCGGCCACCGACGCCGGCGTCATGGTGGTCAATGCGCCCACCTCCAACGTCATCTCCGCCGCCGAACTCACCTGCGGCCATATCCTCGGTGTGGCCCGCAACATCGCCCCCGCCAACGGCGCGCTCAAGGCAGGGGAGTGGAAGCGCTCTAAGTACACCGGTGTCGAGCTCTACGAAAAGACCCTCGGCATTATCGGCCTGGGCCGCATCGGCGCCCTGGTGGCTGAGCGCATGAAGGCGTTCGGCATGAAAGTTGTTGCCTACGACCCCTACGTCACTGCCGCCCGTGCACAGCAGATCGGCGCCCAGCTACTGGGTCTGGACGAGCTACTGGAGACCGCCGACTTCGTGACCATCCACATGCCGCGCACCCCCGAAACGCTGGGCATGATCTCCGATGACCAGTTCGCCCGGATGAAGGACACCGCCTACGTGATCAACGTGGCCCGCGGTGGACTCATCGACGAAGACGCACTGGGCCGCGCCCTGGAGGCCAAGACCATCGGTGGCGCCGCTGTTGACGTGTTCGTCAAGGAGCCCGCCGTGGACCTGGACTTCTTCGGCTACGACAACGCCGTGGTCACCCCTCACCTGGGCGCCTCCACCGCCGAGGCCCAGGAGAAAGCTGGCATCTCGGTCGCCAACTCCGTGCGCCTGGCGCTGGCCGGGGAACTCGTTCCCGACGCCGTCAACGTGGCCGGCGGAGCCATCGACCCCTACGTGCGCCCCGGCATCCCGCTCGTGGAGAAGCTGGGCCGAGTGCTCACCTCGCTGCTGCACCAGAAGTCCCTGGCGGCTGTTGAGGTCGTCGTCGCCGGTGAGCTCGCCGAACTCAATGTCGACTCGCTGCGCCTGGCCGCACTGAAGGGTGTCTTCACTGACGTCGTCTCCGGGCAGGTCTCCTACGTCAACGCGCCCCTGCTGGCTGAGCAGCGCGGCGTGGACGTGCGCCTGACCACCACCCCCGAGTCGCCCGCCTACCGCAACACCATCACGGTGCAGGGCGTCGCTGCCGACGGCACTCAGGCCGCCGTCACCGGCACGCTGACCGGACCGAAGCAGATGCAGAAGCTCGTGGGCATTAACGGCTACGACTTCGAAGTGGCCCTCACCGACCATTTGCTGGTGTTCAACTACGCCGACCGCCCCGGCGTGATCGGCCTGATCGGTGCACGCCTGGGTGACGCCCAGGTCAACATCGCCGGCATGGATGTCTCCCGTTCGGACTCGGCGGATGAGGCACTGGCCGTGCTCACCCTGGACTCTGACCTTCCGGAGGGCACCACCGAGGCGCTGGCCACCAGCATCGAAGCGTCCATGGTCGCCGAAATCAACCTGGAGGACACCGGCCGATGAGCTCCACGCCCGACCGCCGCTACTATGTGACCACCGCGATCGCCTATCCCAATGGCGAGCCGCATATTGGTCACGCCTATGAGTACATCGGCGCCGACGCGATGGCCCGGTTCAAGCGCCTGGACGGTTACGACACCTATTTTCTGACCGGCACCGACGAGCACGGTCAGAAAATGCAGCAGACCGCCGAGAAGCTCGGAATCACCGTTGCCGAGCTGGCCGCGCGCAATTCGGCCCAGTTCAAGCGGATCGACGACGAGGTGCTGGGCATCTCCTACGACCGGTTCATCCAGACCACCGACCCCGACCACCACGTCACCGCCCAGGAGCTGTGGCGGCGGATGGAGGCTAACGGGGACATTTACCTGGACCGGTACGCCGGTTGGTATTCGGTGCGCGACGAGCGGTTCTTCACCGAAGACGAAACCGAGGTAGGCGAGGACGGCACCCGCACCGCCGTCGAGACCGGCACCGAGGTCACCTGGACCGAGGAGGAATCATACTTCTTCCGGCTCTCGGCCTACCAGGACAAGCTCCTGGAGCTCTACCGGACCCACCCGGAATTCGCCGCACCCCGATACCGGTTCAACGAGGTCATCCGCTTCGTCGAATCCGGTTTGGAGGACCTGTCCATCTCCCGGACCTCCTTCGACTGGGGCATCGACGTGCCCGAATCCAGCACCGGCATGACGCCGTCCGCCCATCACGTGATGTACGTATGGGTGGACGCACTGAGTAACTACCTCACCGGTTCCGGGTTCCCGAACGAGTCCTACACCCAGCGCTGGCCCGCCGACCTGCACGTCATCGGCAAGGACATCTCCCGCTTCCACTGTGTGTTCTGGCCCGCGTTCTTGATGTCGGCCGGTATTGAGTTACCGCGTCGGGTCATCATCCACGGGTTCCTCAACAACCGTGGCGAGAAGATGTCGAAGTCGCTGGGCAACGTCGTCGGACCCGAGGAATGGGTCAACCAGTACGGACTCGACACCGTGCGCTACTTCCTGCTGCGCGAGTTCAGCTTCGGCGCCGATGGCTCCTATTCGCATGAGGCTGTCGTGGGCCGGCACAACGCGGATCTGGCGAACAACCTGGGTAACCTCGCCCAGCGTTCCCTGTCCATGGTGGCCAAGAACTGCAACGCGGCCGTGCCCACTCCCGGCGAGCTGACGGAGGCCGACCAGGGGCTCCTGGACGCCGTCGAGGCGCTGCTGGAGCACTCCCGGGCCGCCTACGAGATCCAGGACTTCCACGGCGCGCTCGAGCACACCTGGAGCGTGCTGGCCAAGGCCAACGCCTACTTCGCCGACCAACAGCCCTGGGTGCTGCGGAAAACCGACACTGCGCGTATGGAAACCGTGCTCTGGGTGACCCTGGAAACCGTGCGTCGAATCGCCCTGCTGGTGCAACCGGTGCTGCCCACCGCCGCGGGACGCCTGCTGGACCTGCTGGGAATCGATGCCGACGGCGACGCCGGGGCAACGAACGCCTCGGGTGACGGCGCTCGCTCCTTTGCAGCATGGAATGATTCCCTGGTTCCCGGAGCGGCACTGCCAAAGCCGGAACCGGTGTTCCCGCGCTACGAAGAGCCCACCGAATAGACCCCCACAGAAAGGGTAGACTGCAACAATGTCTTCCAGCTCACATTCCGCATTGAATCTCGCCGTCATCGGCGGCGACGGCATCGGCCCGGAAGTTACCGCAGAAGCCCTGAAAGTCATGCGAGCGGCCTCCGCTGCCGAGGGCGACGCCGAGATCACCGCCACCGAATACCCGCTGGGCGCAGCCCACTGGCTCGAGACCGGTGAAACCCTCAACGACGAGACTATCGAACGGCTCCGCGGCCACGACGCCATCCTCTTCGGCGCTGTCGGCGCGGCCCCCGACGACACCCGCATCCCCTCCGGGATCCTGGAGCGCGACGTGCTGCTGAAGCTGCGGTTTACCTTCGACCACGGCGTCAACATCCGCCCCGCCGTCCTCTACCCTGGGGTGCGTTCTCCGCTGGCCGAGCCGGGGACCATCGACTTCGTCGTCTTCCGCGAAGGCACCGAAGGCCTCTACGTAGGCAACGGCGGCGTGGTGCGTCAGGGGACTGAACAGGAAATCGCCACCGAATCGTCCGTCAACACTGCCTACGGCGTGGAGCGGGTCGTGAGGGCCGCCTTTGAGTTTGCCGCCACCCGGGAACGCAAACACGTCACCCTGGTGCACAAGCACAACGTGCTGCTGTTCGCCGGCCGACTCTGGAACCGGATCGTCCACCAGGTGGCCGCCGAGTTCCCGCAGGTCACCCACGACTACCTGCACGTAGACGCAGCGACCATCTTCATGACCACCGACCCGGGGCGCTTCGATGTGATCGTCACCGACAACATGTTCGGCGACATCATCACCGACCTCGCCGCTGCCGTCACCGGTGGCATCGGCATGGCCGCCTCGGGAAACATCAACATTCACGGCACCGCGCCGTCGATGTTCGAGCCCGTTCACGGCTCCGCACCCGATATTGCCGGTCAGCAGAAGGCCGATCCCACCGCTGCAATCCTCTCCGGAGCGTTGCTGCTGGAACGCTACGGCCGTCCCGGCGCTGCTGCACGCATTCACCGCGCGGTGTGGGATGACGTCGCCGCCCACGCCGCCGGTCCCTCGGCTCGCAGCACCGCGCAGGTCGGAGACGACATCGCCGCCGCCCTGGCGTAGGCGCACCCACTCGCACCGTATCGGCCAGTTCGACCACGACTGACCCTGATGAGGAAAGGCACATCGTGACCATCGACTTCGAGATCCAGGCCCATCCGTCCCCGCTGGGAGACGAGGCCCGTCACGAGATTCTCAGCAACCCCGGATTCGGGGACCACTTCACGGATCACATGGTGACGATTGACTGGACGGCGGACCTGGACGCCCAAGCCGCGGCCGTCGCCTCCGGGGACTTCCTCAACATTCAGGGTCACTGGCACAACGCCCGGCTCGAGCCCTTCGGGCCGATCAGCATGTCCCCGGCCTCGGCCGTGTTGCACTACGGTCAGGAGATCTTCGAGGGGCTCAAAGCCTACCGGCATGCGGATGGCTCCATCTGGACGTTCCGCCCCGAGGCCAACGCCGCCCGACTGAACCGTTCCGCCCGTCGTCTGGCGCTGCCGCAGCTGCCCGAAGAGGCGTTCCTGGAAGCCATCAGACTGCTGGTCGCCCACGACCACCAGTGGGTTCCCGACGGCGACGGCGAGTCTTTGTACTTGCGCCCGTTCATGATCGCCACGGAAGAGTTCCTGGGGGTGCGGCCCTCGCGCACCGTGTCCTTCCGGGTGATCGCTTCGCCCGCCGGTAACTACTTCGGCGGCGAGCTGAAGCCGGTCTCCATCTGGGTCTCCCGTGACTACGCCCGTGCCGGGGTCGGCGGCACCGGGGTCGCCAAGTGCGGGGGCAACTACGCCGCCTCGCTGGCGCCCCAGCTGGAAGCGGCCGCCCGCGGCCACGACCAGGTGCTGTTCCTGGACCCGTTGCATGACAACTCGATCGAGGAACTCGGCGGGATGAACGTGTTCTTCGTTTTCGCCGACGGCCGCCTGGTCACCCCGGAACTCACCGGCACCATCCTGGAGGGCGTCACGCGTTCCTCGGTACTGCAGATCGCCCGCGATCACGGCCACACCGTGGAAGAACGCCGTATCACCCTCGACGAGTGGAAAACCGGGGTCGCCTCCGGTGAGATCACCGAGGTATTCGCCTGCGGCACCGCAGCCGTCATCACCCCCATCGGTGCGGTGCAGGATGGCGAGGAGATCATCGAATCACCCTCCGGGGATGACGCCACCACCCTCAAAATCCGCAAGGAACTGCTTGACCTGCAGACCGGTCGCGGTGAAGACCGCCACCAGTGGATGCACCGCCTCGTCTGATTCCTCAAACCCCCACCCGAAAGGCACTGATATGCGGATTGCCCGCTTCGTGGCCCACGACCAGCCCGCCTACGGCGTCGTCGAAAATGATGACTCCAAGGCCGTGGAGGACCTCACCCTCACCGTGCTCCAGGGGGACCCGTTCTATCAGGGCGTGCAACCGACCAACCAGACCCATACGGTCGGCGACGTGCGTCTGGTGGCCCCCATCATTCCACGCTCCAAGATCGTGGGTATCGGACGCAACTGGGCCGACCACGCCCAGGAACTCGGCAACGAGGTCCCGGCCCGTCCTTTGATGTTCCTTAAGCCCAACACCTCGGTGGTCGGACACGGCGATCCGGTCACCCTGCCCAGCTGGTCCGAGGAAATATCCTACGAAGCCGAGCTCGCCGTCGTCATCGGCACTATCTGCAAGGATGTACCGCGCGAACGCGTCAAGGACGTCATCTTCGGCTATACCGTGGCGAACGATCTTACGGCCCGCGACGCCCAGCGCAACGACAATCAGTGGGCGCGTGCCAAAGGTTTCGACGGTTCCTGCCCGTTGGGACCCTGGATCGAGACCGAACTCGACACCGATGATGTGCGCATCACCTCCCACGTCGACGGCGAACTGCGTCAGGACGGCACCACCGCCGACATGATTTTCGACGTCGCCGAGCTGGTGGCCACCGTGTCCGAAGCCTTCACCCTGCTGCCCGGTGACGTCATTCTCACCGGTACACCCGCCGGGGTCGGCATCGTCGACGCCGGTGCTCGCATCGAGGTCGCGGTGGAAGGCATCGGCTCACTGGCCACGGTACTGCGACGCTAGCCTCGCGGGGACTAGACTGACAGCATCATGAGTCAGAATTCACGCCCCATCCCTGCCGATATCCCCGCCGTCCCGGCCGATGCCGACGTGCGCGTCCGCTTCTGCCCCTCGCCCACGGGCACCCCGCACGTCGGGTTGATCCGCACCGCCCTGTTCAACTGGGGCTGGGCACGCCACACCGGCGGCAAGATGATCTTCCGCATCGAAGACACCGACGCCAAGCGCGACTCCGAGGAGTCCTACCTACAGCTGCTCGACGCGCTGCGCTGGCTCGGCATCGACTGGGATGAAGGCGTCGAGGTCGGCGGACCGCACGAGCCGTATCGCCAGTCCCAGCGCGCCGGGATCTACCAGGATGTGATCTCCAAGCTGCGCGAAGCCGGCTACATCTACGAGTCCTTCTCTACCCCGGAAGAAGTCGAAGCCCGCCACCGTGCCGCCGATCGTGATCCGAAACTGGGGTACGACAACTTCGACCGCGACCTCACCGACGACCAGCGCGCCGCCTACCGCGCCGAGGGCCGCGAGCCGGTCTTGCGTCTGCGGATGCCCGACGATGACATCACCTTCACTGACACCGTCCGCGGCGAGATCACCTTCAAAGCCGGCTCCGTTCCGGACTTCGTGGTCGTCCGCGCCGATGGCTCCCCGCTCTACACCCTGGTCAACCCGGTCGATGACGCGCTGATGGAGATCACCCACGTGCTGCGCGGCGAAGACCTGCTCTCGTCCACCCCGCGTCAGATTGCGCTCTATCGCGCCCTTCACGCCGTCGGAGTGGCCCGCTACATGCCCGAATTTGGACACTTGCCCTATGTGATGGGACAGGGGAACAAGAAACTCTCCAAACGTGATCCGGAATCGAACCTGTTCCTGCACCGCGAGAAGGGATTCATCCCCGAGGGCCTGATCAATTACCTGGCGCTGTTGGGTTGGTCACTCTCGGCGGACGAGGATATCTTCACTCGCGAGCAGTTCATCGAGAACTTCGATATCCACGACGTGCTGGCCAATCCGGCCCGGTTCGACGAGAAGAAGGCCACCGCCATCAACTCGACTCACGTTCGCCTGCTCGACGGCGACGACTTCCGCCAGCGGCTCGTGCCGTACCTGCACGATGCCGGGCTCATTGCCGACCCGATCACCGACGACGAACAGCGCATCCTCACCGCCGCTGCCCCTCTGGTCCAGGAACGCGTTCACCTGTTGGGGGAGGGCGCTGAGATGCTGGCCTTCCTGTTCCGCGATGATGCCGAGATCGAGACGGAGCAGGGTGCGCTCAAGGGCATGCCCGCGAACCTGCAGGAAGCGCTGACCGTCGCCACCGAGGCACTGGCCGGACTCGAGGACTGGACCATCGAGGGCATTGAAGCCGCGCTGCGCACAGCCCTGATCGAGGGGCTGGAGCTGAAACCGCGCCAGGCTTTCGGACCGGTGCGCACCGCCGTCTCCGGGCGCAAAGTCTCTCCGCCGCTCTTCGAATCACTCGAGATTCTGGGCAAGGAATCAACCTTGGCCCGCCTCCAGCGTTTCGCCCAGGAGCAGGCCGACGCTGCCGCGGCGACCGCCTGAACGCCGTAGCGTCATGATTCGCGGTGTGCTGTTCGACATCGACGACACCCTGATCGATCTTGCTTCCGCACAGACGGTCACCTTTCAGGAGACGATAGCGCGGCAGACAGGCCAGGATCTGATGTCGTTCGACCCGGCCACGCTGGCCGAGGCCACCCGGTACTTCGCCCGCGACCTCGACGGTCACTACGACCGCTACGTCGCCGGTGAACTGGATTTCCTCGGTCAGCGCCTGGCCCGCGTGCGAGGCGCCATGGACGTGCTCGGACGAAATACCGCTCCGGATGAGCAGTTGTGGGGTGAGACCTACGAACGCAACGTACGGGCTCGCTGGGCGCTCTTCGACGATGTCGCACCGACCCTGACATGGCTCGACGAGCACGAGGTGCCCTATGGGGCGGTGTCCAATAACGTGGAGCATTATCAGCGGGGAAAACTGGCCGAGGTGGGGCTGTCGTGGGACATCGTCGTTGGCACCGATACCGCTGGTGCTCCCAAACCCGACCCGGCCCCCTTCCTGGAAGGATGTCGGCTGCTGAACTGTGCACCCAACGACGTGATGATGGTAGGGGACAATCCCATTGCCGACGGGCAGGGCGCACTCGAGACCGGGCTCACCTCGGTGTTGGTCGAGCGGCCCCAACCAAAATCGCTGCGTGCAGCCGCCTCCGTCAGCGCCGTCAGCGCGACCGCAGCAGGCGATCGACTGGACCATGCAACCGCGCCACCAGGCGTGCACCGGATCACTGATCTGCGCGAAATTCGGCGTTTTGTCATCGGCGCCGAGACTCGTGTATAGTCTTTACCTGTTGCCGGAGCGATCCGGACAGCCCTTGGGGTATGGTGTAATTGGCAACACAACGGTTTCTGGTACCGTCATTCTAGGTTCGAGTCCTGGTACCCCAGCGAAACTCCAATTTGGAGGATCATCCCGACAAGTGATAAGCTTGCGGGGTTGCTTGATCGGACTTCTGTCCGACAAGGCCACTGGCCCCATCGTATAGCGGCCTAGTACGCCGCCCTCTCACGGCGGTAACGCGGGTTCGAATCCCGCTGGGGTCACAGTGAGAACGAGGCTCCGGGTTCATCCCGGAGCCTCGTTTGTTTTGTGCGATAGAACAGATGAGGTTGTGACGATCTTCAACGGCTCCTTTATACTCGTGGTGGCGTTGAGACACTTCTCACTTGCAGTTTTATCCTGCCGGACGCCCCAGCTCATCACTCTCTGACACATTGAGGCCACCATGCCGAACTTCGCACTCGGATTCCTCGCCCCTGCCGTCTCCCTGACACTGATCGCCGGCCTTGGCCTTCCCGCCGTGGTCTCCTCCGATCCGCCGACGCAGACCACCCCGGCATCGACCACAACGTCGGAGGAAACGGAAGCGGTTACCCCCACCGGACAAGACGAGGAATCGATCTCCTTCACCGAGGTCGACCCCGAGGCGCTGCCACTGGACGCGCAACCTCAGGATTCAGTATCGGCATCGGCTCCTCCCGAGGCTGTCGAATCTGTAGAATCCTCGGAACCCGCCGAGTCCAGCGCGGAAGCTTCACCGGAGACGTCAGAGCCCGCGGAAGACGCCGCGTCCACAGATGCGGAGGCCACGGGTGAGCCGAGCACCGAAGTGCCCAGCGAGGTCACGGAAGATCAGTCCGCAGCCGAGCCGCAGGCACTCTCGGCTCCGGCGCCTGCCCCGGTCGACGAGCGCGACGCCGCCGATCAGGAACTGGCCGAAACGGCGCTGCCCGACGACGAAGAGCAACTCGCAGCGCTCACCGCTCCGACCGAGACCATTGATTTCATCGCGGCCGGGCTCACCTGGAACGCCTCCACCACTGAGAATGTGGTCGAAGCCTCAGTCCGCGTGCGCGAAGGTGACCAGTGGTCGGACTGGAACGAGCTAGAGATCCACCCCATCGACCGCGAATCTGGGGTCACCGTCACCAAACAGGGCACGGAGCCACTGATCACCAATGGAGCCAACGCCATCCAGGCGCGCGTGCTCACGGAAAGCGGTGACGTCCCCGGCGGTTTGGAAGTCACCGTCATTGACCCGGGGGAGTCCCCGACCGATGGTGAACTGGCTCCGGCCTCACCAGCGTTGGAAGAAGAGCCCGTGGAAGCCGAGCTCAGTTCTTCCGTGGCGCCAGCAACCACAGGGGTGGACGCATCTGCCTCGATCCGTTTGGCCAGTTCCATCACGCCGGAAGAATCCGGAATGACACGGGCCATCCAGGCCTCGTCCAATGCGAATGTGCTCAAGCCAGCGATCGTGACGCGCAGTCAGTGGGGTGCTAACGAATCGTGGGCAGTTGATAGCGCTCAGTCACCGAAGCTGGATGCGATGTACATCCATCACACAGCGGGCACCAACAACTACTCTGCAGCCCAGGCCTACCAGCAGATTCGCGCCATTTACTCGTATCACGCGCGGACCCTGAACTGGGGCGACATCGGCTATCAGTTCTTGGTGGACCGATACGGCACCATCTATGAAGGACGTCGCGGTGCCCTGACCTCCTTGCCGGTCGGCGCCCAGGCCGGCGGATTCAACACGAATACCATCGGTATTTCTGCCATGGGCAACTTCGATGTGGCCCAGCCTCCTGCAGCCATGGTTGAGGCACTGCAGAAGGTGCTGGCCTGGCAGGGCTATCGGCACGGTCTGAAAGCGAATTCCAACACGCAGCTGACGTCGCGTGCGACGCCGGGGTCCTCAGCCAAGTACCCTAGCGGAACCAAGGTGACGGTGCCTGTGATTCTTGGCCACCGCGACACCAACTCGACGGCGTGTCCAGGGCGCTACCTGTACCCGAAGCTTTCCTCCATGCGCACTAATGTCGCCAACCGCATCGCCGCCGCCGAGCGCGAGCATGGCCCGGGTGATGCCGTGCACGAGCAAATGTGGCTACGCTCAACGCAGGGTGTCAAAAACGGTACTGGTGTTGGCGCTTCAACTTTGGGGTGGATCGGTCGCGGTGAGATCGTGACTCGGATCGGCACTAATGGGTCCTGGTCTCGGGTTCAGACTCCCATCGGAACCGGTTGGCTGCCCACGAAGCAATTGTCCCAGTGGCAAGTCACATTGGGTGCTGTTATGGAGACCCGGTACACCAAGCGCAGCACCACCATGCGAGTGGGTGCGAATAGCAAATTCGCCTTCAGAGCCACGGTACCGGACCAAGCACGCGTCGAAGTACTCAGCCGCTTCGGAGCATGGTCATACGTCACGACGGATGCAGGTACCGGCTGGATTGCCACTTCGCACCTCCATGTCGCTCGCTGGGCATCCGCCACGGTGATGATCAAGCGCTCTCCCAGCTCCTCGGCAGCATCTATCGGCCGGATTGGTCGAGCCGAGGCGGTCGGAGTTCGCGGAACTTCAGGAAGTTGGTCGGAAGTGATCACACCGATTGGCCGGGGATGGATGCCGACCTCGCAGGTCACGGCCTCCAAAGTGTCCCCAGGATCGGTGATTTCAACCACGACAACGAACCGTCGGACCACGCTTAAGGTCGGCGCTCACAGCTCTTTCGGCGATCGTGCGGTCCTGGCGAACGGCGCACGAATCCAGGTACATGCGCGTGTGCCGTACTGGTCTTATGTGACGACCTCGGTCGGCACGGGGTGGGTCGCAACAACTCATCTGAAATAGGTTCGGCACCCAGTGACACAACGTGTGGGAGATCTCGGCGAGCATGCGGTTCTCGAGGCGATTCAGCGGATTATCGAGGCCGCCGAGCGTCCCTGGCCCGAAGGCACGATAGGCCCTGGAGATGACGCAGCCGTACTTCCGGTAAAGAGTGGTCGGGTCGTCGTCAGTACTGACGCGATGAGCCTTGATCGTGATTTTCGCCTGGTCTGGCCGAGCGGTGTTCGCGACAATGGCTTCTCCACAGGGTGGAAGGCAGCGGCCCAGAACCTGTCCGATATCAATGCAATGGGTGGGACCAGCACCGCGCTCTTCATGGCCCTTACGATGCCTCCAGAAACAAAGATCCAGTGGGTCGAAAATCTGGCACGTGGGATGCTGACGGCGATCCGAGTACTTCACGGTCCCGGATGCCGGTTGGCAGGCGGTGATCTTGGATCAGGATCCGATCTTACGATGGCTGTCACAGTCATGGGGGAGACGGGAACCCGCGACCCCATACTTCGTCGCAGCACGAATATGCTCCGAAACCCAGAAGAAGCCGTGCTCATCCACACAGGCCATGTCGGATGGGCCGCCGCTGGCTTGTGCGTTCTAGAGACGCCACGGAAAGACCTGGAACACATTCTTCGTCAGAGTCCTCATCCGAGGCATCTGGTTCGGTTGATGGTTCGTGCAGTCCGAGCGCAAATGCGGCCGAGGCCGCCGCTGACCCAAGGGCCAGCGGTACATGGCGCAGTCGACTGCATGATGGATGTTTCCGATGGACTCACGCGCGACAGCCATAAGCTGGCCCAGGCCAACGGATTTCGCGCATTCTTGGATGAATCTTGGGTGAGCGCACGTTCGGCTGAGTTACGGCCTATCGCCGAGGCTGTTGGCGCTAGCGCTGAAGAGTGGGTCAAGGAAGGCGGCGAAGACTATGGCTTGCTCGGGGCGATACCCCACGATGCTCCAGTGCCCAGCGGGTGGTCACGCTGTGGCACCCTTCGGGCTCTTCGCGCGGATGATGTGGAAGCCAACGTAGTCGCTGGCGACACGGGGGGTTGGGATCATTTTTCCGAGTAACCTGGCTGACCCGCAAGCGGGTCAGCCATTCTCGATGGAGCGCACCATTTCCGTCAGCCGATGAGCCGCGCGTAGCACTGTTGCTGAATGATGCCGGCCAGGGGAGCGTGTCAGGCGCTCGATCGGTCCGGAGATCGACACTGCTGCAATGACTTTGTTGTTGGTTCCTCGCACCGGTGCGGAAACAGAACCGACACCCGTCTCGCGCTCACCCATGGACTGTGCCCAGCCCCGTCGGCGCACGCCTGCCAAAGTGGCCGGGGTGAAGATCGCCTGATCTAGGCCCTCGAGCAGACGTTCTTGGTCCTCCCAGGCCAGGAGTACCTGAGCGGCGGAGCCGGCTTTCATGGAGAAGCGAGTCCCGACCGGAATCGAATCTCGCAGCCCCACTGGTCGTTCAGCGCTCGCGACGCAGACTCTCGTGTCGGCATGGCGACGGAACAACTGAGCAGATTCTCCAGTGCTGTCTCGCAGCCATGCAAGAACCGGCACGGCCGCGGCCGTCATCCTGTCCTCGCCGACTGCTGAAGCCAACTCGGTGAGGCGGCCACCGAGAACGTAGTGCGATTGGTAGTCCCGGCTGATGAGTCGATGGTGAATGAGGGCAGCTGCAAGGCGATGCAGCGTGGGCCGTGCAATCCCCGTCGACTCGACCAACTGCGCCAGCGATGCCGGGCCGCGCTCCAGAGCGTGCAGGATCATCATTGACTTATCGACGACGCCGACGCCCGACGGGGAGTATGTGGGATCGACGGCTTCGTTTTCACGAGGGATGTGTGAGATCGGGGGTCGAGAGCTACTGTGTTCCACTATTCGATAGTATCATCTCAATATATGAGATGAATTGGTGACTGTTTTGCCCCCTTGTTCTCGCGGTGCGATTGTAGTGAGCATCAGGGCCCGGCCAGAAGGGGGACGGGTGGTTACTGGTATCGGAAGGCAGGCGAGATCGCCATGAGTGATCAGCAATCGGAATACGGAACGACCATCACGACGTGGGACCGCCCGCGTACACTCGCAGAAAAGGTGTGGGACGACCACGTTGTCGTTCGTGGTGAGCGCAACGGCGACGTCCAGACGCCTGACCTGCTATACATTGACCTGCACCTGATTCACGAAGTGACCTCACCGCAGGCCTTCGAAGGGTTGCGGCTGGCGGACCGTCAGGTGCGTCGCCGTGACCTTACCATCGGCACCGAGGACCACAACACTCCAACGATGGACATCAACAAGCTCATCGCGGATCCCACCTCGCGTAAGCAGGTGGACGCGCTGCGCACGAACGCCGAAGAATTCAACATCCGCTTGCACTCCCTGGGCGACCGTGAGCAGGGCATCGTGCACGTCGTAGGCCCACAGCTTGGTCTCACTCAGCCTGGCATGACGGTGGTCTGCGGTGACTCGCATACCTCGACCCATGGTGCCTTCGGTGCTTTGGCTTTCGGTATCGGCACCTCTGAGGTGGAGCATGTGATGGCCACCCAAACTTTGCCGTTGAAGCCGTTCAAGACCATGGCCATCAACGTGGAAGGGACGCTGAAGGAAGGCGTCACCTCCAAGGACATCATTCTGGCTGTCATTGCCAAGATCGGCACCGGTGGCGGTCAGGGCTATGTGCTCGAGTACCGCGGATCCGCTATTCGCTCCCTGTCCATGGAAGCTCGGATGACGATCTGCAACATGTCGATCGAGGCAGGTGCTCGCGCTGGCATGATCGCTCCTGACGAGATCACCTTTGACTACGTTCAGGGCCGTCCGCATGCCCCTGAGGGCCAGGACTGGGACGATGCTGTGAATTACTGGCGTACCTTGAAGACGGATGAGGGCGCCACCTTCGATCAGGAAGTCTTCCTGAACGCTGATGACCTCGAGCCGTTCGTGACCTGGGGGACTAACCCCGGCCAGGGTGTCTCCCTCTCGGCTAACGTGCCGGACCCGGCATCCTTCGAAGATCCGAATGAACGGGCCGCTGCCGAGCGCGCACTGCAGTACATGGATCTCACCGCAGGTACACCGATGAAAGAGATTCCTGTTGACACGGTGTTCTTGGGCTCGTGCACGAACTCTCGTATCGAGGATCTGCGACAGGCTGCAGCCATTCTCGAAGGACAGACGAAGGCCGAAAATGTCCGCATGATGGTTGTCCCGGGATCGCATCGCGTGCGCATGCAGGCTGAGGAAGAAGGTCTGGACAGGATTTTCAAAGAATTTGGTGCCGACTGGCGATTCGCTGGTTGCTCGATGTGCTTGGGTATGAACCCGGACCAGCTCGCGCCAGGGGAGCGGTGCGCATCAACATCGAACCGCAATTTCGAAGGGCGACAGGGCAAGGGCGGTCGCACTCACTTGGTGTCTCCCGTTGTTGCCGCCGCAACGGCGATCCGGGGAACGCTGTCATCACCGTCCGACCTCACATCGGATGCCGCAGTACTGCAGGACGCTTGAGGAGCTGAGAAAGAGTCATGGAAAAGATCAGCACACACACCGGTATCGGCGTTCCACTGAAGCAGTCCAACGTGGACACGGACCAGATCATCCCAGCTGTCTACTTGAAGCGGATCACCAAGACCGGATTCGATGATGCCCTGTTCGCAGGTTGGCGGAAGAACCCGGACTTCATCCTCAACCAGGAGCCCTATAGTCGAGGGTCGGTTCTGGTGGCAGGACCGGACTTCGGCACCGGATCTTCCCGTGAGCACGCGGTGTGGGCACTGCGTGACTACGGCTTCAAGGTCGTGATTGCCGCACGTTTCGCCGACATCTTCTACGGAAATGCGGGCAAGCAGGGACTGGTGGCCGCGCAGGTTGACCAGGGCGACATCGAGCTCATTTGGAAGGAGCTCGAAAACAATCCGGGCACCGAAATTACGGTGGACCTTGAGCACCGCCTGGTCGAGTGTGGATCCATCTCTACGACCTTCACTATCGACGATTACACGCGTTGGCGGCTCATGGAAGGCCTCGATGACATCAGCCTGACGCTGCGTGACGAAGAGCGAATTCGAGAATACGAAGCACGCCGTCCGGCGTTCAAACCCACGACACTCCCGGCACGCACGGCGGACTAATTCTCAGAACTTTGTCATCTTCTCGGCGTATGCTGTTCTCTACATGTGCGCGGTGAGGGGTCGTTTCGATCGCTCAGGACGCCAGGGAAGACTGCACCAGCCACGGAGGTTTCGAATCCTATGGGAGAACTGCTGACCATCAACGGCGGTAAGCCGCTCGAAGGACGTGTCAGCGTACGCGGCGCGAAGAACCTGGTGCCTAAGGCCATGGTTGCCGCACTTTTGGGGTCGGGAACTTCCGTGTTGCGCAACGTTCCAGAGATCAAGGACGTTGATGTCGTCACTGGGCTGTTGCAGCTTCACGGGGTCAAGGTCGAACGCGATTCCGAAGACGGATCAATGACGCTCGACCCTCGTGAAGCCAAGACGGCTGGATCGTCTGAGATCGATGCTTTTGCTGGCGATTCTCGCATTCCGATCTTGTTCTGTGGCCCGTTGATGCATTCCGTGGGTGAAGCATTCATCCCTGACCTCGGCGGCTGCAAGATCGGTGACCGTCCGATTGATTACCACCTGACCGTCCTTCGCAACTTTGGCGCCGTCGTCGAAAAGCGTCCGGGCGGAATTCACATCTCTGCTCCTAAGGGGCTCTACGGAGCCAAGCTCGAGTTGCCTTATCCTTCGGTCGGAGCGACCGAGCAGGTACTGCTGACCGCGGTGCGTGCCGAGGGCATTACGGAGCTTAAGGGCGCCGCCGTCGAACCAGAGATTCACGACCTGATCCACGTGCTCCAGAAGATGGGCGCGATCATTACGGTGCAGACAGACCGCACGATCCGTATCGAAGGCGTCAAGAAGCTCAGTGGTTACAACCACCTCGCCATTCCGGACCGCAACGAGTCCGCTTCCTGGGCATCAGCCGCTTTGGTCACCCAGGGCGATATTTTCGTCGAAGGTGCCATGCAGCGTGATCTGACGGCGTTCCTCAACGTGTACCGCAAGATTGGCGGTGAGTTCTCCGTCCACGACGATGGCATCCGTTTCTGGCATGGTGGCGACGCGCTGAACTCGCTGGTCTTGGAGACGGACGTCCATCCCGGGTTCATGACCGATTGGCAGCAGCCGCTGGTCGTAGCTCTCACCCAGGCACAGGGTGTCTCCATTGTGCACGAGACCGTGTATGAGAACCGGTTCGGCTTTACGGACGCGCTGGTGCGTATGGGCGCTTCCATCCAGTTGCACCGTGAGTGCTTGGGATCGGTGCCGTGCCGGTTCGGTCAGCGGAACTTCCTGCACTCAGCTGTGATTTCAGGACCGACGAAGTTGCATGGCGCCGACTTCGATATCCCGGATCTGCGTGGCGGATTCTCTCACCTTGTTGCGGCCTTGGCGGCCAAGGGGACCTCGCGTGCGACCGGCATCGAGATCATCAACCGTGGTTACGAAAAGTTCATGGAGAAGCTCGAAGGCCTCGGCGCCGACGTGTCGCTCTCTGATCAGCAGGCGTCACTACAGCTCATTTGATCCGTGCGGAGCCGGTGTGCCAAGTTTTTGCTCGGCCGGGTCTGCCCTACAGTTATAGCGTGACTGAGACATTTCTGCTGCGAGCCGGGTTCGCCGGCGCCGCCTCCATCGTTCTGCCGACACTGAACCTGTCGATGAACAAAGAATGGTCGGGCCGCGAGTACCTTCCCGACTCCGGGTTCATCCTGGTTGCCAACCACATTTCCGAGCTCGACCCACTCACGTTGGCTCACATGGTGTACCGGGCCGGCTACTTGCCTCACTTCCTCGCCAAGCGTGAACTCTTCGACGCGCCGGTGCTGGGAAAGATCCTTACTGGGATGCAGCAAGTGCCCGTCGACCGCGCCAAGGGCGGTGCGGAATCCCTCGAGGTCGCGGAGAAAGTGGTCTCGGATGGTGGGGTTGTCATCATCTACCCTGAAGGCACTATTACTCGTGATCCGCAGGGCTGGCCCATGGCGGCCCGTACCGGCGCAGCGCGTTTGGCCCTGAAGACCGGTGCTCCTGTGATCCCCGCGGGGCAGTGGGGTGTGCACGAGTTTTTACCGCGCAAGGCAAAGAAACCGTCCCCGTTCCCGCGGAAGACGTCACGTATTGCCATCGGTCCCGCTGTAGAGCTGGACGATCTGCGCAACGGTCCACTGACGCGCAAAGTCCTGGTGTCGGCCACCGAACGCATGATGCGCGCGATCACCGAACGTGTGGAGATTCTGCGCGAGGAAAAGGCGCCAGACGGGATCTGGGATCCTACGCTCAATAAACGTCGCCCGCATGGAGAAGCCCTCTGATGAGCTCACAACCAGCTCAGCCCAGCGCCGTTGGAGCGCGTGAACTGCCTGCGAACATCACCGTGTTGGGTTCCGGTTCTTGGGGAACCACCTTTGCCAAGGTGATTGCCGATGCAGCCGTCGAACGTGGTGACCACGATCTCGCCGTGATGCTCTGGGCGCGCCGCGACGACGTGGCGGCCGCCATCAATGAGCGACACGTCAATCCCGAGTACTTAGACGAGATCGACCTCCCCGAAAGTATTCGTGCCACCACAGATTTGAAAGCGGCGGTCGAAGGCGCGGAAGTGATCGTGCTGGCCGTTCCGGCTCAACATGTCCGCGAGCAACTGCATGCGCTGAAGGATGCCCTCGGCGAAGACACCGTCATCGTTTCCCTGGTGAAGGGACTCGAGCGGGGAACCGATGAGCGGATTTCTGAGATCTGTGCTTCGGAACTGGACCTAGATCCGGAGAACTTTGCCGTGGTTTCCGGTCCGAACCTGGCCATGGAGATTGCCCGTCGCGAACCGACGGCCACGGTGGTGGCATCTGCAAGTGAACAGACTGCCGCAAAGATCGCGAAGCTCACGAACTGCTCTTATTTCCGCCCCTACCGCAACACCGACGTCACCGGGGTCGAAATTGGCGGAGTGGTCAAGAACGTCATCGCCTTGGCTGTTGGACTCTGTGACGGGCGCGGATTCGGAGACAACTCGAAGGCGTCCATCATTACCCGCGGATTGGCCGAGACCACCAGGCTTGCTGCAGCTCTAGGGGCTCGACAAGAAACCATGGCGGGGCTCGCCGGGTTGGGCGACTTGGTCGCCACCTGTGCCTCGCCGCTGTCACGTAACCGCACCGCCGGTCGTTTTATGGGCGAAGGCTATCGAGCAGACGAACTGAACTCGGTCATGCGTCAGACGGCCGAAGGCGTCAAATCTGTCTCGGCCGTCGTCGAACTTGCGCACCGCATGCGTGTAGAAATGCCCATCAGCGAGGCGATGAACGCCGTCGTCTCCGGTGCCTTGGACGTAGAATCCCTGGCCACCCTGCTCCTCGCCCGTGATCTGAAATCGGAGGCCTCCTCATGACCTCAGCCCCCACGACTCGTCGCCGCGTACTTGTTCTCTTTGGCGGCCGTTCCGCGGAGCATCCGGTGTCTTGTGTCACCGCAGTCGGCGTTCTCAACGCCCTTGACCGCAATGCATACGAAGCCATCCCTGTTGGGATCACGCGCAACGGAACCTGGTCGGCCGTCCGGGAAACTCCCGATACCTGGACCGTATCCCGACTGATTGGACAAACGGCCATCCCAGAAGCCGAGGCAGCCTCCGGTAGCCCGCTTGGTGCAGAGTTGCCTGAGGTGCAGGAACCGGAGCACCCGGTGGCGCTCCACCGCGCCTCAACAGGGATCCAACTCGTCGACACGGTCACCCACGAAGTGCTCAGCGAGGTCGATGTCGTCTTTCCGCTGTTGCACGGTCCTTTCGGCGAAGACGGCACCGTTCAGGGGCTCTTCGAAACACTCGGGATTCCCTACGTGGGCGCCGGAGTGTTGGCGAGCGCGGTCGGTATGGACAAGCACTACATGAAGTTGGCTTTCCAAGCGGCTGGTCTAACTGTGGGCGACTGGGTCACCATTACGAATCGCGATTGGTATCAGCGTCGAGACCAGAAACTGGACGAGATCCGAAACCTTGCCTTCCCGGTGTTCGTGAAACCGGCTCGTGGTGGTTCTTCCCTGGGCATCACCCGAGTCACCGACCCGGCCCTGCTCGAGGACGCCATCGAGGAAGCCCGCAGATTTGACCCCAAGGTCGTCGTCGAGGCAGGAATCCTTGGACGCGAAATCGAATGCGCGGTCCTGGACGGGCATGAAACGGACGATCCTCGTGCTTCGTACCCCGGGGAAATCGAAGTGCTCGACGAAACGTCGGGCCACCAGTTCTATGATTTTGCCGCCAAGTATCAAGATGATGCCGCAGCCGAACTCAGCTGTCCCGCCCGGATTCCCGAGGATGCCATCGACGAAGTGCGTCGCCTTGCGGTGCGCGGATTCCAGGCTGTTGATGCGTCCGGACTGTCGCGGGTGGACTTCTTCTACACTCCGGATGGCCAATGGGTGATCAACGAGATTAACACCATGCCCGGCTTCACCCCTATCAGCATGTACCCGGCGATGTGGGACCGCACCGGTCTGAGCTACCCTGAGCTGATTCACGAACTCATTGAGCTAGGCGTCGAGCGCGGGACCGGGTTGCGCTGATCGCACTGTAGTCGGCGTAGCCGACTATCCCGACCGATTCAGCCGTTGGTGCTTGGGATGGGTGCCTGCGTCGCATCGGGCTGGGCGGTGCATTCCCGCTCTGCCGGAATCCTCTCTACCGCCGACGCGAGATCAACCATCACCGACGACGAAGCGGCACGAGAGGCATCAAAGAGCACCTCAACGGCAGGGTCCCGACCGTAGCTGGTGAGACGCCAATTCTCGCCTTCCTCCATGGCGATCCAGTCAACACCATTCGCGTTGACGCAGTGCTCCGTGGTGGGCCCCGGAACGTCCACACCGCAACGCAACACGACAGCCGCTGGATCACCCCATGCGCCCGTGGACTGCGCATCAGTGCGCGCCCGGTCGAAGCCGGCTACCGTTTCAGGAAGGGCAACCATTGCTTCTGCGCAGACAGGGTTGGTTGCATCTTCCGCGGTCTCGATTCCGGAAACCATGTTGCTGGCACACCCGGACAGACCCAAACCGACGATCGCAAACCCGGTTCCGAACACAGCCGTGGTGATGCGACGGCGACGTGGACGAGGGCCTGACGAGAGTGGGCGAAGCGCGAACGCGCCCGAGGAAGGTTGCATGACTCCAGCCTAACGATGTCTGGTTGCCGTCCGGTAAGAATGGCGATGAGAAGTCTTTCTCAGTAGGGTAGGACCGTTGTCCAAATCACTTGTCTATGAGACCGGAACCCCTGAGCTAATCGTGAATCCTCCAGCAGATCACCCGCGCACCGAGTCGCAGGAACCTCATGCCGTCGGTACTGGGGCACCGGTGATCTTGGAATGGCTCGTTCAAGCGGAGTCCGCACTGGCCAACAGCTCCGACCGACTCAACGCGATCAATATTTTCCCGGTGCCGGACGGTGACACCGGCACCAACCTCTACACGACCGTCGCGGCGGCCCGCTCCGGGCTGAATGTGGACGATCCCGCCGTCCGCACCGTGGGAGACGCACTAGCGCACGCCGGACGCGCCGCCCTGGACCAAGCGCGAGGTAACTCGGGCACGCTGATGGCGGTAGCGCTTACCGGGCTATCGGAGCCCATGCGAGAGTCGCCACGGCTCACCGCGCCGTTGCTCGCCCAGGGACTAGACCGTGCCCGCACGGCTGCATGGTCGGCACTGTCTGACCCACAGGAAGGCACGCTGCTATCGGTCCTGACTCGGTGCGCTGACGAGGCACGGGAGTTCCTGGATTCTCTGGATGACCAATCTTCCGATCACCTCAATTCTCGACGAGTCCTCGCCCAGTGTTGTGAGCACCTCGTTGTGACGGCCCGAACAGCCGTGGTGGCAACCGAGAATGAGCTGGCGGCGCTAACTCAAGCCAAAGTCGTTGACGCAGGTGCCATCGGTTTGCTGCTCGTACTCGACGCACTGCGTAGCGCCGTCACCGGCCGTCCCTGTGAAGAAGGCCTGCTCGAAGGACTGCACGGCACGGATATCCAGGCACCGCACCTGCATTCGCACCTACCCGATCATGAAGGCCATGAAGTGATGTGTTCCATGGTGCTGTCACCGTTGGACGCTGCGACCCTGCGCTTCGGGCTGGACGAAATCGGGGATTCGGTCATTATGTCTCCGATTTCCACGGACGCTGACACCGAAGGGCGGGTGCGTTGGCGGATCCACGCCCATGTTCCCAACGTGGAAACAGCCCTGGAACTCGTCCGGCGGGCCGGGCAACCGGAAAACCTCGACGTCACTGATCTTTCCGCGGGTGGGCACCCCCACGCGACCACCCACTCTCACCGGGACTCGTGAGCTCCCTCATCGCGGCCCAACCGGGCTCAGTACTTCACCAACCGCTCAGTGGCATTCTGGGCGGTCGCACAGCTACACGTTTGCAGGAACAGCTCAAGATCACCACCACCGGGGAATTGCTGGAGCACTTTCCTCGTCGCTGGGTGGAACTCGGTGAGCTGACACCCATTCATCAACTTCCCGTGGGGGAACAGGTCACGATCGTCGCTCGTGTCGTGTCCACTACCAAACGCCGCATGCAGTCGCGTCGGGGTTTCCTGGTCGATGTGGTCGTCTCGGATGACATCGATGGTCACTCCGGTGGAACGCTATCTATGGCGTTCTTCAACGGTTACGACGCTGATCGCCGCCTATCATCCGGCACCCGTGCCATGTTCCACGGCAAGACTGCCCTGTATCGGGGCGCATTGACTCTCAACAACCCCGATTTCACCGTGCTCGACGCTGCCGAAAACCCTAGCGATCAGGATCTATCTCCAATTCCGGTGTATCCGGCCACTGCGAAGCTAGCGTCGTGGACCATTCGCACCTGTGTGGATACCGTGCTGGACGCCATCAACTGGGACGCAGTTGAAGACCCAATACCCGACGATCTGCTTCGCGAGGCCTCGGACTCCTTGGAACCGTTGCCGGGACTGGACCAGGCCCTCCGCGACATACATCGCCCGCGTCAGGTATCGGATGCGTACCGGGCGAAAACCCGTTTTGCGCTCCACGAGGCGCTCATTTTGCAAGGTGTACTGTCTCAGCGACGCGAGCGCAATGCTACCCGGTCGGCCTCTACACCGTATCCGCGTCGCGAGGACGGAATGGCGGCGTTACTGGACGATCGGCTTCCTTTTACGCTCACGGAGGGACAGACGGCGGCTGGCACCGCCATCAGTAAGGGACTCGACTCGACTCAACCCATGTCGCGATTGCTCCAGGGAGAGGTTGGTTCGGGAAAAACGTTGGTTGCGTTGCGGGCGATGGCCCAAGTGGCGGACGGCGGCGGGCAGGCCGCACTCATCGCCCCGACGGAAGTGCTGGCCGCCCAGCATTATCGATCCATTGTCTCGACGCTGGATGTATTGGCCACTGCGGGGCAGCTCACCAGTTGGACGGGTCCGGCCACGGACGTCGTTCTACTCACCGGGTCGATGTCGACACAAGCCAGACACGAAGCGATGCTCAAGATTGCCTCGGGACAAGCTGGAATCGTCATTGGTACGCACGCGCTGCTCTCTGACCGCGTCAGCTTCGCCCAACTCGGGCTCGTCGTCATCGACGAACAGCATCGCTTCGGCGTCGACCAACGCGAGGCGTTGCGCCAATCCAATCCTGGCACTCACATGTTGGTCATGTCCGCCACACCCATACCGAGATCGGTCGCCATGACCGTCTTCGGTGATCTCGATGTCACCGTGTTGGACGGACTACCCTCCGGGAGAAAACCAGTGGCTACTCACGTGGCGCGGATGGATCACGGCCCGAGGATTATCGGCCGTGTTTGGGAGATTATCGCCGAGCAAATACAGGCCGGACACCAGGCGTTCGTCGTATGCCCCAAGATCACCCCAGGTCTGTCCGCTACGGATGCCAACACTGACTCCAGCGGCCTGAGGCTGAGTCTGACTGCACCGGAGCATGCGGCAGCCGTGGAAGACATGGTGGAACGGATTCCGCAGATCCCGGTCTTGCAGGGTACCCGTGTCGCAGCTTTGCACGGTCAATTAGACCAACCGACCCAAGACGAGGTGATGGGGCGGTTTGTGCGCGGCGAAATCGACATCTTGGTAGCAACAACCGTCATCGAAGTCGGAGTCGACGTTCCCAACGCTACGGTCATGGCGGTGCTGGATGCCGACGCCTTTGGACTGTCGACCCTGCATCAGCTTCGTGGTCGCGTGGGACGAGGGCAGGCCCCTGCCGTGTGTCTGCTAGCCACTCGGCTTCCCGACGGTCACACCGCTCTGGATCGTCTCGACGTATTGGCTGAGACGCAGGACGGCATGCGTATTGCAGAAGCAGATGTAATGGCCAGAGGTGAAGGGGACGTGTTGGGATCCAGCCAGCACGGATTTGGCTCCCGGTTGCTGGTGCTGAAAGTTCTGCGTCACGCCTCCCTCATCCAGCTATGCGCGGCATGGATCACGAAGGCTCGTGAACACGACCCCCAGCTACAGGCTTACCCGGCGCTGGCAGGTGAGATTGCCGCGTGGGAGGCGGCGCACGGGGCGACCTCCGGATATCTTGAGAAGACCTGATCCATGTTCTGACGTATGGTGAAGTTCTACACTCCGTCACCCACGACCCAAGGAGATTCGCATCGTGTCTCGCATCGTTTCAGGCGTGGCGGGAGGCCTCCCACTCGTCTCGGTCCCCGGTACTGGAACTCGGCCAACGACGGACCGTACCAAAGAAGCCCTGTTCTCATGGTTGGAATCCCGAGGTTGGCTGGAGGGAACCGCGGTGCTCGATCTTTACGCTGGCTCGGCTGCGCTTGGTTGCGAAGCCGCCTCACGGGGTGCGGGCGAAGTGCTCAGCGTAGAAAAGCACGGTAAGGCCGCCGGGGTGTGCAAGCGCAATGCAGAGACACTGAACAGCAAGCTCGGACGCACCGCCGTGCGAGTACAGAACGCGTCTGTTGATACCGCGTTACAGCAGTTGACACCGGGCCAATGGGACCTAATCCTTGCCGACCCACCTTACGATCTCGACGGTGAACAGTTGAATCGCAGCCTGGAGTTGATGGATGCGGTGTTGGATGAACGTGGACTGCTGGTGTTGGAGCGATCCACACGGAGTGCTGAACCCCAATGGCCCCAAAGGCTGGACGTGATCGAACAGCGTGACTATGGGGAGACTCGACTGTACTTCCTCCGTCCACGGGACGATGAACAGCCAGCCCGACGATGAAGGGGAGTGAGCCCGATGGAAAACACCGACAGTTCGATGCCGGTCACGGATTTGGCGATGGAGCAGGTGGTGACCGCGGGCGAGACCTACCAGATTGACCTGGTCACCTGGGGGCCAAGCAATAATGCTAGGGCGGGAGTGTTGGAACTGATCTTCGCCGACAGCGCAGGTAACAGGATTGAGGTTCCGGATTGGCCCCACCATTCGTCGTTGTTCGGTGAGTACCTCTACCTACGGGCCAAACAGGACCAGCCGCGGCGGATGACGCTGCTTGTCACCGCGCCGGCGGAGGCGACCCGGCTCCGGCTCACCGGCCATGCCTGGTCGGAGTACGAAGGGCTGAAACTGCTGGCACCACCACGGATCGTGCGTTGTGAACAAGCTGTTAGTACTGTCAATGAATCTATTGGTGGAGGGCTGAAAACTGGTATTGCGCTTGCGGCTGTCCACGCGTGCCACCATGTTCCTTTTAACATAGGGACTTTGCAGGTTGAGATTCCCATTCAAGGAAACCTTCGACCAGTGCAACAGATGCTTTACCTGCGTTTCTTCGCTGAGGACGATAGCCTACTGTGCGTTTCGCAAGGAACCGAGGAGGACTCGCTAGTCGTCGAAATTCAAGTGGAATCTCACGCGGCAAGCTGGCGAGTTCATAGTCGTGATATAGCCGTGCCAGACCGCGCAGCATACGTATTACTTTCTGGTCCGCCACCGGGGCATGATTCGAACCCCGTAACGGTCTTGCGATTACCGGGGCTGCGCTGGAAGCCCGCGGTGGAGGAATCATCCGAGACCACCTGACCTCAGCTCGATTGCGCTTTTTCTGCGTCGCGCCACTGTTGAGCCAGGTTGCGCTCATAGGTACGCGACAAGGTGTAGCTCTGTCCGAAGTACAAGCCGCCAGGCGTTAGCGTGATCTCTCCGATGACTAAACCCTGCACACTCCGGTACAAGTCGATGCGGCAGAACGGGGTCGGCACCGCGCTGGAGGCGGCCTCACCGACTCGAATAATTTCCGGTCCGATCTCGGACAGATCGAAGTCACCGATGTCCACTTTTCGTGGGTTGTAGCTGATCCGGTCTCCGCCGATCGGAGTCAGTTTCCGATCGAACCACTGCACCGTATGTGGCCGTGTGTTGCGATCTATCACCAGAATGAGCTCGACCCTCCCGCCGAAAGCGTAGACCTTGAAATCACGGGGAATGTCGTAGCCGTCAGCATCGACGACCTTCTCCTCGACGATCAAACGGTTGCCACTGAGATGCTTCTGGTTAAGCTCCGGACGGTCGAAAAACTCTTGCTGGCGCTCTCTGATCTCGTCCTCAGTGAGGACCTCATCATGAAACGCCTCGTGAAAACCCTCCGGGTGCTCCGAGAGGACCATGACTCCCTGCGCTGAATGTAGCTGTGTCGGTTTCAGCACGAACTCCAAGGGCAATCCGGAGAGATTGATCTCGGCAGGGGTCTCGAAATCTCGCAGAATATTCACCACAGGTAGGGAATGGGTCTGGCAGAACCGGGCACACTCTATCTTGTCGTGCAGGAACCATGGGACATCTGGTTCCTCACCGTCGATCCGTCGTTGAAGATACTGGTGCCAATACTCCATGCCGCCTCCTGTGCTGAACGTGGGGTGGTGTTTCTATCGAATGCGTGTGTTGAGGGCTTGGCGAGCTGCCGCGATCACGCTGGGTTGCTTGCAGAAGGCAAAGCGCATCCACGATTGCAGGGGAGCATCGCTGAGCCAAGGGCGGCACAATGCGGTCACGGGGATTCCAACAATCCCGACGGACTCGGCTAACCACCGTGCCGCTTCCGTGGCATCGTTGCGCCCCCACGGCTCCAGATCCACAACAGCAAAGTACCCGGATGCTGGAACCACAGGGTCTAGCCCCGCATCACGAAGCGCTGCCACAAGCTCATCGCGACGATGCCGAAAGCCGTCCCGCTGCTCCCGGAGGTAGTCATCACCCTCTCGCAGGGCGTGGGCAATTGCATGCTGGTACGCCGGACCCGACGAATACGTGAGGAACTGCTTGACGGCACGGATCGCAGCGACCACTTCAGGTGCACCCAGGACCCAGCCGATTTTCCACCCTGTGAGTGAAAAGGCTTTGCCCGCCGATGACACCGTCACGACTTTCGAGCTAGCCACCTCAGTGCCGTCGGATGCTGTACTACCGCTGGCCATCGGCAGGTGGGCGCCGTCATAGACGAGATGCTCGTAGACCTCGTCCGAGAGCACCCAGAGGTCATGGCGGTGTGCGATTTCCAGGAGCGCATCCCGCAACTGAGCCGTCAGTATCGATCCAGTGGGATTGTGTGGCGTATTGATGATGATCATTGAGGTGCGCGGAGTGATGGCGGCCTCCAAAGCCGCCGGGCCGGGTAGGAATTCCGGCGCATTCATGGGCACAACTACCTGGGTTGCACCCCGTAACGCGATCATGGCTGCATACGAGTCGTAGAACGGCTCAAAGGTGATGACTTCGTCGCCGGGTTTCACCAGGGCCAAAAGAGCCGCGGCAATACCTTCGGTGGCCCCGGTAGTGATCAGTACCTGATCTTCGGGGGAGTAATCCAACCCATAGTGGCGCTGTTGGTGCTCGCTGATCGCCCTGCGCAGCTCGATCAATCCGGTGCCCAGTGCGTACTGGTTGGCGTTCGTGGCTCCGGGGCTCATCACTAGTTCGGCGGCGCGCTGGCGGATCCACTCGGGTCCATCAGTATCGGGGAACCCTTGTCCAAGGTTCACCGCATGGTGCCGAACCGCCAAACTCGTCATCTCTTCAAAGATGGTCGGTGCCGGTACCCCTTCACGGAGCAACCCGGCTGATTCGGCCGCACTTTTCCAGGGTCCGGTGGGGTAGGGTCGAGTCAAGGAATCCATAGTCTTCATAGTAGGTTGTCCCATGCGTCGAGCAGTTTGTCCCGGTTCATTCGACCCCGTCCACAACGGCCACGTGGAGATCATCGCCCGGGCGTCCTCGCTCTTTGACGAGATCATCGTCGCGGTGTCTACCAACGTCAACAAGACTTACCGATTCTCCTTGGAAGATCGCATGACGATGATTTCCGAGACGGTGTCCTACTTGCAAGGCATCACCGTGATGGCACTGGAAGATGGGCTGATCGCAGAGTTCTGCCGCGACCAGGGCGCCAATGCCCTCATCAAGGGGATTCGCAATCCGCTCGATGTCGACTACGAAATGCCCATGGCGACCTTCAATAGGCACCTTACTGGCATTGAGACGATTTTCCTGCCGACGGATGGGCGGTATGCGCACGTCTCCAGTTCGCTGTTGAAGGAGATCTCAGGTTTGGGCGGGGACATCTCTGAATTTGTGCCGCGCTCGGTGGCACGCCGGTTGGCACGCTAACTCCGTAGCCTATCCTCGCGCGTCTATTTGGTTCAGTGCATCCTGGGCGATACACTGGATGCTTGGTTCAATCGATCCAGCGCGCCCCGATGCCCTTTCATCTGATCGGTGTTGTGTGGCGTGCGGACTCGGGCAACAACGAAGACTGATACGGAAAGGAGTCCCGACGATGCCATCGACACGATCGACGTCCACGTCGACGACTGCCAACCCGTGGATCCTCTCCGTTAATGACCTGGTCCAGAGTCCCGGGAACATGCGCTCGGTGGAGGGCACTTGGCCCGCACCGGACGCGTTGTCTGTTCCTTTGTTCGGCATTCAGCAGGGCGCTGATGTTGACGTTGAATTGCGACTGGAATCGGTGCATGAGGGAATCCTTGTGTCCGGCCAGGTCACCGCTGACGCCAACGGAGAGTGCTCCCGTTGCCTGGATCCCTTGCATGAGACCCTCGTGGTTCCCGTGCAGGAGCTGTTCCTCTACGAGCCTGAGGGCGATGAAGAGGACCAGCCACTGGTTCAGCGCGACACCGTAGATGTCGAGCCTGTGGTCCGCGACTCCGTGGTGCCCTCGCTCCCGTTCCAGCCGGTGTGCCGGGACGACTGCCAAGGGCTGTGCGGACAATGCGGCATCCGTTTGGATGAAGCTCCTGAGGGGCATCATCACGAGCAGGTGGATCCGCGTTGGGCGGCATTGGCTGCGTTTGCGTCCGAGCAGGATACCGACGACACTGGACTGGAAGAAAAGACCTTCGATCACGAGACAGAAGAGAGATAATCGTGGCTGTTCCAAAGCGGAAGATGTCCCGTTCCAACACGCGTTCGCGCCGTTCGCAGTGGAAGGCTTCGGCCCCCACCCTGATCAAGTCGGTTGAGAACGGTCGCGTCAGCTACCGTCTGCCGCACCAGGCTCAGTTGGTGACCGACTCGGCCGGTACCCCGCTGTTCTACGAGTACAAGGGCCGCAAAGTCGCTGACGCCTGAGGCACACCTTGACTCGTAAACGTGCATCGAATTTCGATGCCGAGCGGACAACTCAAGAAGTGACGAAGCATCTCGGAGTCCATATTGGCGCCGAGATGCTTTGTCTTGCTTTAACCCACCGCTCCTATTCGTTCGAGCATGGAGGCATCCCCACCAACGAACGACTCGAATTCTTAGGCGATTCCGTCCTGGGTGTACTGGTCACTGACCACTTGTATCGCACGTTCCCCGACGGAGCCGAAAGCTCACTGGCCAAACTACGCGCCTCAGTCGTTTCGACTTTCGCCTTGGCCACAGCGGCCCGACGCATCGGCATCGGTCAACATATCCGCCTCGGTCAGGGAGAGATCCGTACCAACGGTGCGGACAAAGACTCCATCTTGGCTGACACCCTCGAAGCGTTGATCGGCGCTGCCTATATCGAGGGCGGATTCGCACGCGCCGAGCAGATCGTCGCACAGCACATCATCCCGCTCCTAGACGACGACGATGTCATGGGAGCTGGCAAAGACTGGAAAACACTGGTCCGCATGGTAGCGGAGAACAACGGTCTAGGCGATCCGGTCTATCAGATCGATTCCACTGGACCGGACCACGCGCGTTCATTCACCGCGACTCTCGTTGTCCAAGGCATTTCCTACGCGACAGCCCAAGGTGGTTCCAAGAAGGAAGCAGAGCGGGAAGCCGCTCGCGCCAGTTGGCCCGCCATCAAGGAACTCGATCATGCCGGAGTTGCCTGAAGTCGAAGTAGTGCGAAGGGGACTGCAGAGCTGGGCCGTCGGTCGACGGATCACTGACCTCGAGATTCTCGATGCTCGAACCTTAAGACGCCACGGGCAGGGCCCACAGGATTTCATCGAGCAAGTTACCGGGGCATGTATAGACTCCGCCCAGCGTCGTGGAAAGTACCTTTGGCTACCGATGAAGACTGGCTCTGGTGAGGGAACGGCCATGGTCGTTCACCTCGGTATGAGCGGGCAGATGCTCGTGTCTCGTAGCGATATTCCGGATCAGCGGCACTTGCGGTGCCGATTCGTTTTGGATGACGGTGCCGATGAACTGCGATTCGTTGATCAACGAATTTTCGGCGGACTCTATGTGGACCGTCTCATTGCTGTGGATGATGCACCCGGCGAGACTATTCCTTCCACCATCGTGCATATCGGGCGTGATCCTTTGGACCGACTCTTTAGCCTTGATGAGGTATTTGCACATGCCCAGCGTCGCCGCACTGAGATCAAGCGGATCCTGCTGGACCAGTCGGTCGCGGCAGGAATCGGCAATATTTACGCGGATGAGGCCCTGTGGCGGGCCGGTCTGCACTTCGCGACGCCGGTCAACTCCATGAGTCATGACGAAGTTTCCGCCATCTATGCAGCGGCTCATGAAGTCATGACTGAGGCATTAGACCAGGGAGGAACCAGCTTCGACTCCCTCTATGTGAACGTCAACGGTGAATCCGGATACTTCGCCCGTAGCTTGAACGTCTATGGCCGTGCGGGAGAGAATTGCCGGCGGTGCAATAGCACCATCGTTCGCAGTGCCTTTATGAACCGCTCGAGCCATTACTGCCCGGTGTGCCAGCCGATTCCTTGACCAAGGAATCTCGTGGTGACGCTCGGGTTTCTGACAGAGTGCGTTCGTACTGTGTGCGTATACTTTTTCCGTCGGGATAATTGGCGTGCGAGCATGCCTGGACGACGCTCCGTATTCGTTGAAGGGACCTGAGTTTGTCACGTGCATCGCACTCCGCGCCACGTCGGTTCCGCCGCCTCCGGCGGATTCGACCTCCGCGGAAAAGCGTTTGGTTGACGCTACTCTCGTCTGTGCTGGCTCTAGTGCTTGTCGGAGTCGGAGCCGTTTCCCTGTACGCCAACCGCCTCACCACCGAGTTCAATGAAGGACGCCAGACCGTGGAGTCAGGAATTATTCCCGACCACGAGCCGCTGGAAGATGGCGTTCTGAACATCTTGCTTCTAGGATCCGACTCGCGCGGTGATGCCGAAAACTCAGATGAAGGTGGTGGCGAGCGCTCGGACACCATGATGTTGGTGCATATCCCGGAAGACCGCGAATCTGCCTACGTCATGTCGATCATGCGCGACCTCTGGGTAAATATCCCGGGATACGGCGAAACGAAGGTCAACGCCGCTCTCGACTACGGAGGGTACCCCTTAGTGATCGATACCGTGGAAGAACTCGTCGGCGCCGACATTGACCACCTTGCTATCGTCGATTTCGACGGCTTCAGAGAACTGACGACGGCGCTGGGTGGTGTCGAAGTCGAGAACTCGATCCCCTTCTCTTCCGGTCAGTCCAATCCTGCCTTCTACCCAGAAGGGACCATTCGGCTTGAGGGCACAGACGCACTGCGTTTCGTACGCGAGCGTAAGGCATTCCTCGACGGTGACTACCAGCGTGTCAAAAACCAGCAGCTGTTCCTCACGGCGATCATTAGGCAGCTGTTGAACGCAGATACCCTTACTGATCCGCAGAAGGTCAATGATGTCGTGAGCATGTTCACCCCGTTTATCACGGTGGACGAAAGCCTCGATGCCTCGACCATCGTGGACTATGGCATCTCACTGCGGGACCTCCGCGCCAACAACATCGAAATGTTCACTATCCCTAACGCCGGCCCGGGAACAACGTCCGGCGGCGCCTCGGTGATCTGGCAGGACGAGAATGTCATGCCTCGACTGCAAGAAGCGTTCCGCAACGACGATCTGGGAGCCTTCCTCGAAGCCGAGGGGTTGTTGGAAGATGATGAGGCAGAGGGAGCGGAAGCGGTACCGTCGGCAGAGGCCTCCGACGACGCATCCGCTCCGTCTTCTGAACCCTCGGTTGGCGGGGCACCTGAGTCTAGCGGTGAGGATAGCTGAGCCGGTGCATATTCAGCTCATCACCCACTCTTACCTGCCGGAGAACACTCCGCCACGTCGTCGCTGGGAAACTTTCGTCGCCCAGCTGCGTGCGGCAGGTCATGATGTTGACGTCGTAGCCCCGGTAGGGGATCCGCGGTGGCTGACGGACGATACCCCCAGCAACGCCGCCAGGCTTCAGTGGGGCCCAGCGGGGGAGAGGATCATTCGTGTTCCGAGCCTTGCCGGCCTGACGGGTAGTCGTGATGGTCGCTTTCTCGCTTCGGTGGTCCAATCATTGGCCACGATTCCGGTCGCGCTGGGCGCGAAGCGTCCAGATGTTCTCGTGGTCACCCTTCCTGCCTTGCCACTCGTGGTCCCCGCATGGGTCCTGTCAAAAATGCGTGGCAGTGCTTTGGTCGTGGAAATGCGCGATGCCTGGCCGGATTTGGTCTTCGATTCCGGGGTCAAAGCAGGCGCTTTGTCTACATTGCTGGCCCATCTGGTGACCGGAATCCAGGAGCAAGCCGACACCGTGGTCACAGTCACTCGAGGATTCGGTGAGCGACTGCGTGAGCGCGGCATCGACCCCGTCGTGCATATTGGCAATGGTCTACGCCAGACTCATGAATGGCCCGATACGATTCAGCATGTGCGCAACGAAGGCGACTTGAACGTTCTCTACCTGGGTAATCACGGCGAATCGCAAGGGCTGGAGACTCTCGTCGAAGCCGCTGCAATGGCCCGCCAGATTGAACCGGGAATTCGGGTCAGATTCGTCGGCGATGGCACACAAGTCCAACGACTCCAAGAAATCAATGAGTCATTCGGCAACCCGGTTGAAATGCTTCCTAGTGTCGCAGCATCTGGCGTGGGCGAACACTACGCATGGGCAGACACGTGCGTGGTTGCCTTGCGCCCGGATTGGGAGAGCTTTGGTTGGACCATCCCATCCAAGACGTATGAGCTGATTTCCACCGGTAAGCATCTAACGGGGATCGTGACCGGTGAAGCAGCCGAAATTCTCAAAGACTATGGCAACGCCGAGGTAGTCGTCGCGAACGCTAAGGACATTTCCGCAGCCTGGGTTCGCATGGCACGGGACACGACGTCGACTCCGTGGTCCCCGTCTGGCGCTCAATGGGTTGAGCAATATGCTTCGCTTCCCGTGCTCGGCAAGCACATGGTCGATGTCATTGATGAGACGCAGAATCGGGGATTGAAGACCATGTCGGATGACGCATCCCGAGGCTCGGAAATACGGACCAATGCACAGTTGGTGGCTACCACGATCACCGACCATCTCACGGACGACCCGATGCTATTGGCGCTGCAGGTATCCCGTCGCCTTCCCCAGAAGGTACGTGGGCCACTCAGTTCCCTGGGCACTAAAGTCCGAGGAGGGAAGCTCAATCTGATTCGCGGTCTCTCATTGGCTGCATCAGGACGGTCAAACGAGTTGCGAGACATGGCGCTGGATGCGGTAGACAATCGTGCTTCCGGCCGAAGCTTAGCGAGGTGGGCCGATATTCTGATCAATGACGGTCAGCCTGACACCGCACAGTGGATTCTTGACCGTGTGCGCCCTGGCACTGCGGGTCTCGCACCGGCTCGGGCGCGACTGGCTTGGTACCGCGGAAACATGTCAGAAGCCGTAAGAATATTGGGCGCGGAGGCATCGAGCGATCAGCTCGACCGACTGGCGTCGGAATTGCGAAGCTACCAGGGGGCACGTCCTAGTCTGCTTCAGGTCGAAGACTACAGCCCGTTGTCTGGGCACGTTCTCCATGTCTTGACCAACTCTCTGCCGCAGACCGGTTCTGGCTATGCGCAGCGGTCCCACTCGATACTTCGTTCTTTGAAGGACCGAGGGTGGTCAGTTTCGGCTGTGACGAGACTTGGATGGCCCGTCCAAACAGGGTCGGTGGTTGCCCCTCACCACAGCGTGGTCGACGGCATAACCTATCTCCGCCTGTTGCCTCGTCGGCTGAAACCCGGCTTTGACGCTCGGATTCAGCAACAGGCCGAGATGCTTCTTGAGCTGGTCCAGTCGGTTCGGCCGTCATTGCTCCACACCACGACGCACTGGACGAACGCAGTGATCGTTCAGGCCGTCGCCCAGGCTGTCGGCATTCCATGGGTCTACGAGGTTCGCGGACAACTCGCAGATACTTGGGCGTCATCGCGCGGCAAAGAAGCGCTTGAATCCGAACGCTACCGGCTTTTTGTGGAACGTGAGGATGAGGTTTCTCGTCAAGCAGACGCCGTCGTGACGCTCGGCACCGGTATGAAGTCTCGATTGATCGAAGCGGGGGTAGACGAGAACCGGATTGAGATGTGCCCGAATGCCATCGGCGGTGCTTTCCTGGAAGAGCCTGGATCACGCCATGACGCCCGCGTGTCACTCGGTCTCGAACCTTCGCTGGAATACGTCGGTACCGTCAGCTCCATTGTCGGGTACGAAGGTCTCGACACTGTGGTGGAAGCGGTCGCACTACTCGCAAGGTCGCGGCCACAACTACGTTTCCTGCTCGTGGGGGACGGCGCCGAGTTGCCTCGGCTCAAGGAAAGGGCTGCTGAGCTTGGCGTTCTGGACCGGATGATTACTCCGGGGCGCGTTGATCGGTCCCAAGCGCACCTTTACCACCAGGCCCTCGACATGTTCGTAGTGCCTCGTCGGGACACCAGCGTGACTCGTGCAGTAACGCCCATGAAACCCTTGGAAGCATCGGCTTCAGCGCGTCCGGTCTTGGCGTCGAATCTGCCGGCACTTGCTGAACTTGTTCACGACGGTAAAACTGGCTGGCTGGTGACTCCTGAGCAGCCCGCTGAATGGGCGTCGGTGATCAACGAGCTACTAGAGAGTCCTGAGAGCGCCGCCGAATTGGGGGCCGCCGGGCGCGAATGGGTTCTCGCCGAGCGAACGTGGTCAGCCAATGCGGAAAAATACGACCGCATATATCAAGATATTGTGCGTGACCAGCGGTGAACCTGCGGGATATCGAGACCAAACTTGACTATCAACATCCCGTATCTGGGTCCACGGAACTTCTCGACAGGTGCCCTATACTTGGTCGATGGAAAGCAGGGGCGCGGGTATCGTCGCAAACCTCAATCTTCGGTCCTAAACAAGACCGGAACCCGAAAACGCAAGGAACGATTCTATGTCGAACATTGATAGCGTCGCGGTAATTGGCCTCGGCTACATCGGCCTGCCGACGGCAGCCATCCTCGCCGAGCACGGCACTCGCGTGTTCGGAGTCGACGTCAATCAGAAGACCGTCGACGCGATCAACGCTGGAACCGTTCCGTTCGTTGAGCCTGATCTGGGCGAGTTTGTTGAGCGGAACGTCAAGTCGGGACAGTTGACTGCTTCGACGGAGACCCCACAGGCTGATGCTTACATCGTCGCGGTACCGACCCCCTTCAACGACGACAAGTCCGCTGATCTCTCGTACATCGAGGCCGCTGGCCGCGCCATTGCTCCTCAGTTGCAGGGGGACGAGCTGGTTATCCTTGAATCGACTTCTCCTCCCGGGGCCACCGAACGCCTTGCAGAGGTCATCTACGAGGAGCGTGAGGACCTGCGTGAGGGTGGACACCTGATGTTCGCTCACTGCCCCGAACGTGTCCTGCCTGGCAAGGTCATGACTGAGCTGGTCTCCAATGACCGTATTGTGGGCGGGTCGACTCGGGAAGCCGCTGAGCGTGCGCGTGATCTATACGCTCGCTTCTGCAAGGCCGAACTCCTGCTCACCGATACCCGTACGGCTGAAATGTCGAAGTTGGTTGAGAATTCTTTCCGTGACGTGAACATTGCTTTCGCCAACGAACTGTCGATGATCTGCCAGGAACTGGATATCGACGTTTGGGAGCTTATTGAGCTGGCCAACCATCATCCTCGAGTGAACATTCTTCAGCCTGGTCCGGGCGTGGGCGGACACTGCATTGCAGTCGATCCATGGTTCATCGTGGCTGCTGCCCCCGACACTGCGACCATCATCCGTAACGCCCGCGAGATCAACGACGCTAAGCCGGAATGGGTGGTTCGCCAGGTCAAGGCGGAAGCTTACGACGTAGCCAAAGAGACCGGCCGTGCACCGGTTGTCGCAGCGCTGGGACTGGCCTTTAAGCCGAATATTGATGATCTGCGTGAATCGCCGGCCCTGAATATTGCCCTACGTCTGGCCGAAGAATTCCAAGACAGCCGAGTGCTGGCCGTTGAACCACACGTAGAGGAACTGCCTGCACGCCTCAGCGCTTCGCCGAACATTGAATTCCGGACAGCTGAAGAGGCTATCGCCGAGGCTGACATCATTGTGCTATTGGTTGATCACCAGGCCTTCGCCGGAATGAAGCACTTGGCTGAAGGCAAGCGTGTGATCGACACGCGCGGTCAGTGGCGTTGAGTCACCATCGCCCCTACGCTTAGCACGGAGACGTGCGCAAGGGTGCTTCGTCGGCCATGACTGTCGTAGTGGCAACCAATTTATCGCTGTTGGAAAGGGAAGCTAAGAATCGTGTCATCTGAACAGTCACCCGTTTCAACAGAGGTGTTGCTCGAGAAGCTACAGGCCGAAGTTCGGCGGCAGAAGAAACTGCAGAATGAACTCAAGCGTGCCTTGAGCGCGGAACGAGAGCTGCGGAACGAGAACGCCATCCTCACAGAGGTGCTTCGCAGTCGAGGTCCGATGCATTTGATGGCCGCAAGTTTCTTGCGCGCCAATGATCAGGACCGGAATGCAGCGTCTAACAAGAACACTGTGAAGCGGGCAAAGGCGGCCGTCAGGAAGGTCGGAAACAAAATTCCCGGTGTACGCAGCGGATACCGCGCTATGAAAGATATCGTTCGTCAGCAGGGCAAGAAGTAGGCAATACAGCGATGGTTCCCATGACGCAGAGTGAAGATCGGTAGCTACAGATGCCTTTACCATCGCGGAAGTCGTCGCGGAGCATCAACACGTTGACGACGCGACTGGCTGAGTTGAGTCGGAACCACCGTGCGCTAGATGAACGACTGGACATCTACTCGCGTGCACTCGAAATGAGCGACGGCGAATTTCGTTCGGCACTCGCTCAGGTCGGGCTCACGGATCGGTCGCAGGATGCCCTTCTGGAAGGCAACGTTGAATACTCTATGGCGAGCCTGCTGCAGCGTGCTGCTCAGGATCCTGGTTACTCGCGAGGCATTGCCAATCGGCCGTTGAAGGCACGCATCGGTATCATCAGCGATCTCTTTTTGTACAAGAGCTTCGAAGGGCTCGCGGACTTTGTTCCGATCACGCCGACCAACTATGACACCGTCGGTTCGATCGATGTTCTTCTCGTGGTTTCTACGTGGCGAGGAATCGATAATGAATCCTGGCGCGGCGTGGCCCAAGCAAACGGTGAGCTTCGGTTCCACCTGCTCGACACGATCATCCCGCATTTTCGCCAGGCTGACGTCCCGGTGGTCTTCTACTCAAAGGAAGATCCACCGAACTACAGCAAGTTTTTGCAGTTTGCCCAAGCCGCCGATGTGGTTTTCACCAGTGCCAAGGAATCGCTACCGAAGTATGAGCGGGACTGTCCGCAAGCGACTCATATTGAGGTACTTCCATTTGGTGTGAACCCGTTGCATCATTCTCCGATTGGTTCTCGACAGCGGACTCGCTCAACGGTGGTTCCGTTTGCAGGATCGTGGTTCACGAAAAAGTACCGTGAACGTTCTCGCTGGGGTCGTGAATTGTTGGACGCGGTGGCGGCTGCTGACGGTTACGAGTTGATGATTTTCGACCGTAATTCGGATTCTGGACTGGACCGCTATCGGTTCCCGGAGCGGTTGAATCAGCATATTTTGCCGGCGATCGACCACACTCAGCTATTGAATATTCAGCGGGTCTCCGACATTGCCATCAACCTCAACTCTGTCCATAGCTCAATGACGATGTACGCGAATCGGGCCATCGAGCTTCAGGCTCAGAGCACGTTTGTGCTGAGTAACTACAACGCTGGATTGAACTCACGGTATCCACACGTGCATCTGGTTAATTCCTATCGCGATGTGTTGGCGACGCTCGAGTCAATAAACGAAGACTGGCTGCGCAAGGCTCAGGCCGACGGAGTGCGGAGCGTATTCTCGAATGATCTCGCTTTGATGCGCGTACAGAGGATCCTCAAATCCGTCGGGCTTAGCGAAGATCGTTTGAGTCCCACCGTTGGATTGATTGTCTCCGGAGGCGACGACACTCTCGCAGAGGATTTGGGTCGTCAAACCTACGCAGAGATCTCGCGGTCGGTGGACGCCGAGGACGAAGCCGCAGTGGCAACACTGCGCGAGGAATCCGACATCGTGGTCAATGTGTCTTCGAAGTACCGCTACGCCACCACCCATATCGAAGATCTCGTCAATGCCTTCCGTTACACAGATGCACGTCAGGTGAGTAAGGTTTGTGTCAGCCACGAAGAGGCAAACACACTTGTCCATCGCTACACAGTTGCTCCAATCGACCGCGACCTCAGTGCAGAATATGTAGGCGAAACAGCGGACGACGCTGTCGTTCAGCCGGCGTACACAGTCGACAACATGGGAATGTGTCGGCGCACCGAAGGCTTCATCTCTCGTTACGACTCGGCACCGGATTCAGCGCGTCCGATCTTGTCGGTCGTGGTGCCGATTTACAACAACGGGCGACACCTTTATCACAAGTGCTTCTCCAGCCTCCGTCGGAGTTCCGTGTTTGAACAAATGGAGATCATCCTCGTTGATGATGGCTCCAACGATGCTGTGACGCTGGAAACGATCGAGCGCATACGCCACGAAGCACCGCATGTCGTCACCTACCACTTCCCTCAGGGCGGCTCTGGTAGCGCTTCGCGTCCACGGAACAAGGGACTGGAATTGGCGACTGCCGAGTTCGTCACGTACCTCGACCCGGACAATGAGGCGATCAATGATGGCTACGCCCGGTTGTTGAACACGATGTACACCAAAGACGTGGACTTTGCCCTGGGTAATATGACGCGTTGGCGCTCCGGTCACACCTTGACCAATTATGTGGGGATCATGACGAAACGGGTCGAAAGTGCCGACGGCGTGGTCACTACCGGGCCACGTTCATTGGCAGACCTGGGATTCACCCCGATGAGTATTCAGGCAACGGTATCGCGGACCTCGTGGCTGCGCAGTCTTGGCCTCGAGCAGCCCGTTGGCGCCGTTGGACAGGACTCCTTCTTCTTCCAGCAGATGTTCTACTACGCCCAGCGCGTGGGATTGCTCAATGACGCGATCCATACGTACTACGGCGAGGTCGAATCTTCGGTGGTGAACACGGTCGGTGTGAAGTTTTTCCAGAAGTATCTTCCGCTGGAATCAGCACGAGCCGCTTGGCTTACAGAAGTGGGGCTTTTAGAAGACTACAAACAGTCGCGTCTGGAACCATTCTTCACGGGCTGGTATCTGAAGAAGCTGGAGTCAGTAGCGCCCAATGACCGTGCCGAAGCAGAAGAGATCGTGACGCGGCTGGGTCGTATGTATGGCGAGCACGAGTGGACCAGCGAGGAAGCACTGGAATTTTGGGAACGGCACAATAAGTCGTCGAACGCCACCAATGTTGAGGCTGGTGAATCCTAATGAACGACGAGTCGCAGTGGTACGAAGCCTATCTGAAGGCGTTAGCAACGGAAGATCGGTCCGGTGCGAACCATTTCGAATCCGCGGAATTTGTTCTGGACTCACACGTTGAATTTGCTTCTATCCTCGATGCGCTTATTGTCATACGCTCGCATGTTGGGATCAAGGACCCTGCAACATTGCTGGAGCTGAGTCTGACTGCTCATGCTCGTGGTTTGGTGAACACCGCTGCACGGATTCTGCGTCGCGTCCGTGGTCTTCAACGGCTCATGGAAGATATCAGCGATGCGCAACGTGAGATCGTTGAGGAGCTTTCGGAACACCCCGTCACAGATATCCTGTCCACGCACGAATCGATCATCGTGACCGATGCTAAGGCGACGGGTCTTGTCGAGGCGTTGACGAAGAGTCTTGAAGCATTCGCTCCACGAGACCTGAAACTCGATTTAGCTTCGTCGCTGGGGTCTGCGGTCGGTCTCAGGGCTATGCTCAAGCGTCTTGATAAGCATGCCGATGAATTGCACAAGCTGGTGATTGTCGTCGACGCGGACCACCGTGATGAATTGGCATCAGGACGCCAACTGGGGCAGATACTGGGAGCACCCGTTTTGGCCCTGACCGCGGACGCTGCCTCGTTCGATACCGAGTCTCTCCAGGAGGATGGCCCCGTCGCCCTCCCCGACGGAGCGTGGGCTCCGCAGTTCTTGCTTAGTGTCGACGACGGCAGCCGTCAGACCAATGATCCACGATCTGCGGTGGAGCTTACTTGTGCATCATCGGTAGCCACCGTTCTGCCTGCGGACACGACCGGTGCAGCCGAGATCCTGATTGAACTTGGGTTCTTGTTGCGTGACGGGCTGAATTTCCAGCGTCGACCCATGCCGGAGCCCTCCAAGCTGGAGTACAACGCCTTGTCTTGGATCAAGAACGAAGGCCTCACTGGTCGCACCACAGACCTGAACCGTTTCGACACTTACGCGATCGCACTGGACTGGCTCTGGCGAATGCCGCAGGATCTTCGGACCAAGGTTTTGATAGCTACCATGGAGTCCTCCCTGTTAGCCGGGACAGACAGTGAACGTGCTTCGACGCTCATGCTTGCGACTCGGTCTTCGGCTGGCAATTTCTTGCGTGCGCATAGCGTCGCACAGAGTTTCAACGATCAAGACTACGCGTCAGTTCTCGACCAGCTCGCCGGGGGAGACTCGCCAGGTCTCGGAGCGGAGGAATACTTTCTTCGCGAGGCTACGGCGGCGCTGGAGCTCAGGAACCTGTTGGAAGAGTCCGTTCCCTCGGCGGCAAGATCGAAGGCAGAAGCCGAAGAGAAGATTGTTTGCATCCTTCATGGCTCGGCACCGTTACAGTCCGGGGGCTATGCCGTCCGTGCACACGGTATTCTCCAAGCGTTGCGTCAGCGGGACGTCAACATCGTTGCAGTGACACGCCCAGGTTTCGGCTGGGTCAGTGATGGTCCCAATGTCGATGTAGAAGACGGCGTCGAGTACCACCGGCTACCTGATGCAGGCTTCCCCCGTGAACTAGGCGAGGCGCAGCACATGCTCAGCTTCGTTGAGCCCTATGAACGGTTCCTGCAGGAGCAAGGCGCGACCAAGGTTCACGTGCGGTCGACCTATTTGATTGCTCTTCCAGCCATCATCGCCGCGCATAGGCTTGGACTCAAAGTGGTCTATGAGGTGTCAGGTCTGTGGGAACTCGTCTATGAGGATCGCGAAAAGCAACAGAGTCTGCTCAGGCGCAGCCCGTTCGCGACCTTTGGTGAAGTTCTAGCCGTGCGGCACGCAGATCAGGTGATCGTGATGAACGACGCTGTGCGAGAGCTATCTATTTCTCGTGGTGCCGATCCGGAACGGATGCGAGTCGCCCCGAACGCCGTCGACGTCACTCATTTCGCACCTTCGCCGAGCGTCGGTGATGCCCCTAACGAACTGACGGTTGGGTATGTTGGAAGCTTTGTGGACTATGAAGGTATCGACAAGATTGTTCATTCCGCAGCGGCGCTCAAGGCACGAGGCTTGACAACGCGGTTCCGACTGGTCGGCGATGGACAACGGCGCCCGGTGATCGAGCAGCTGGTGGAGAAACACGATGTCGGAGACATCGTTACTCTTACGGGTCGCGTTCCGCATGCTCAGGTAGTCGACGAGTATCGTCGTATGGACGTCCTGGTCTATCCGCGCAAGAAGACCGGTGCCACGAGCACAGTGACTCCGTTGAAGCCGTTTGAAGCCCTGGCTATGGAGAAAGCGATTGTTGTCTCGGATGTTTCGCCGCTGAAGGAGATCGCTGGTGATAATGAACGCGCTCTAGTCGTGCGGCATAACTCTAAGCATGACCTGACTGAGGCCATTCTGCGTCTGCTGGAAAACCCTGCTTTGCGTGAGCAATTGGGCCGGGCCGGCCGAGACTGGGTCTCTGAGCATCGAAACTGGTCGATCGTCGTCCAAGCGTTTCTGGACGCGTACGCAGAGCTCTAATCGTCTTTGTCAGCCCGTACAGCGTGGGCGCGGCAGGAATACGGACGCGCCCCTCGCTGTATGAATTAGTTCGCGACGCCCTGCTCTTCGAGCTCCGCTTCGAAATCGTCGATGTAGGTTCTCACGAAATCCGAGGCAAGATGGTGGTGGTCATAGTAGGCCACCATGCCCCCGACCAGCCCGTAGCAGCGGCCCTCCCGGCACAGTCCGGGATTCGGGTCGAACGTGGCGGCGACGGCGTCGGAAGACTCTGCAGCAGCGGTGAGGTTTGCACGACGTTCGCTGGTGTTCTCCACCGTCTCGGAACAGTCCTCATCCGCCGATTCTGGATTGGATTCGATGCACTGAGGAATGTCGATTTCAACATCACCGAAATGCGGTGTCTCCTTGAAGACGACGACGTCTTTTCCAGCGTCCTTCCACCGTTGCCACAAGTTGTCGAAGCCTTCGTCAGTCACGTCGGTTCCCGAATTGTTCGCAGCATCGTAGTACGTGCGGTTTACGCGGGAAGCCGCCGTAAAGACGACATCAATCGATTCGTCCGCTGCAATCTCTTCCGCGGAGTTAGCGACGAAGTCGGTACAAGCCTGAGCCTCTTCTGACGCGGCTGTGTCTGTTTCCTCGGGCCGATTCAAGTCCAGCGGTGTGCACCCACTCTTGGTATAGGTCTTGATCGTCCATTCGTGAGCCTTGCCGTAGTCATCCAACAGCGGCAACCACATCCTTGCATGTGAATCACCGATGATCGCAGCGGTACGGGTGCTCTCTTCCGCTGGTGCTCCCAACTCACAGTGGGTGGGGGGAACATCGCCTGGGGGAATATTGCATTCGGAAAGCGGGTCATCCGTGCTTTGCTCGACCACGTCGGCCGGCGGGACCAGAATGTGCGAGGTGAAAATCTCCTCATCGGAGCAGTCGTTCAGCATGGCGTTCGCTCCCGTGCATTCGCCGGTCGCCGAATATTCTTGGGCCTGCGTGCCCGGGATGACACGTGGCGTGACGATTGCAAATGCGCTGATCACGGCCATACCGACCGCCATCATGGCGAAGCTGCGTCTGCTGGGCTTCAGCGCCGGTGCAAAACGAATCGGATCCTCGACGAACTTCTGCGACAGTGCGGAGAGGAAAATGGCGATCAGAGCCAGGACGATCTTGTGGTACCAGAGGAAGGAATCCATGGTAGTCGAGGCCAGCACGATCAATGGCCAATGCCACAGATAGATCGCGTAGGACCAATCACCTAGACGCACGAACGCCGGACGGCTGGCCCACCAGTAGACCCCGACGCCGCGAGTCATCGTCCCATAACGAATAAACAGAGCCGTGCCAATCACCGGCACCAGGGCAACATATCCGGGGAACAGAGACGCTCCGGTAAGCCAGAAGGCGGAGAAAATGACCATGGCTAGTCCACCCCAGCCGAGTAGGTTGCTCAACACAGGGGATCGCTGAGGCGAAGGGGCCAGCAAGGCGAGCAGCCCGCCGACGCAGAATTCCCAGAATCGCGTGGGGGTCACGAAGTAGGCCTGAGAGGGGCTGTAGTTCGTGTAGATGATGGAGAATATCAGCGAAGCTGCACCCAGGATCGCCAAGGTAACGATCAACACGATCCGCAACGCTACGGCCGTCTCGGCAGAAGCCTTCTTCTTTTTGACCTTGGCCCAAATGAATACGGCGGTCAGGAGCAGAATCGGCAGAACGAGATAGAACTGTTCCTCGACGGAGAGCGACCAATAGTGCAGGACCATGGTCTGGTCGTTGTCTTGAGCCGAGTAATCAACGGCATCGATAGCAAGAACCCAGTTCAGCGCGTAAAACGTAGCGCCAAGAAGCTGCCTGAGATTCGGGTCCCATGTTGTCTGCGGCATGAACAGGAACAAGAGTCCCAAAGTAACCGCTAGCACCAGGAACGCGAGGGGCAACAATCGCCTCACACGCCGGGCCCAGAATTGACCCAAACGGATGGTGCCGGTCTTGAGCAGCTCTTTGAAGAGGTGCCCCACAATGAGGAAACCGGAGATGACGAAAAAGACGTCAACACCCACGAATCCGCCGGTCATCCTTGCTGGCCACAGGTGGTGAAGCAACACCAGCCCGACAGCTAGGGCCCGAAGACCCTGCAACTCGAGTCGGAAGGACGAGCCGGAGGCAACAGTAGGCTTGCTACTTGCTGACGGGGTCGTTGTGGACGTTGAAGTGGGCACAGAGGCTACCTAACGAAGGGTGCGGCGTTGTCGTTTTTGAGCGTAGTTCGCGCTAGGTCCATTGGACCTGGGTCTTGACGAGGTTTTTCTTCAGCAACCGCAGGTACGCTTGTGCCTCGTCGTGTTGGTCACGCATAAGCATGCGAGTGTACTTCACGTATTTCGCCACGGTCAGTTTCGGATCCCCATCTTGGATGAGGTCGCCTTGTTCGATCCACAAGACCCTGGTGCTAATGGACTTGATGGTCTTCAGTGAATGGCTGACGAGGAATACGCAGCCGGCGTTTTGTCGGAGTTCGTCGATTCTGGCCCGTGTGCGGTCCTTGAATTGAGCGTCGCCCGTGTTCAACGCTTCATCGATGATCAAGATCTCGGGATCGACGCTGGTGGCAATTGCGAACTGCAGTCGTGAGGCCATTCCCGAGGAGTATGCACGAAGCGGCAGGTGTAGGGCGCGTTGCAATCCGGAGAGCTCAACAATACTTTGACGCTTCTCTTCAACTTCGGCATGGGTCATCCCCATGGCCAGGCAACCCAGGGTGATGTTGTCGTGGCCAGAGATGGTTTTGACGAGAGCGGCATTGACGCCCAGCAGCGTGGGCGTGGATCGGGCATAGATCGATCCCGTGGTCGGTGGGAGCTTGCCGGTGATCATGTTCATCAGCGTCGATTTGCCGGAACCGTTGGTGCCGATGATGCCTATCGATTCGCCTTGGTGGACAACGAAGGACAAGGGGCGCAAGGCCTCGACTTCGTTGGTCACGTTACCGCTGCTGCGGCGAAGACGCTTCCGCAGACCTCCCTTGGAGGATGAAGAAGCGGATGCAGAGCGCACGGCGTACCGCATGGAAGCATTGTCGACGACGACGAGGGGAGTGGCAGGTTCCCGTTCCGTTTGGTGGTCCTCGATTACAGGTTCTGTGACTGTGTCTACAGTTTCACTCGACATCAGAACTCCCGTCCGTAGCTTTCCTCGGCGCGCCAGAAGACGATGCTTCCGATGATGGTAAGGCCGAGCGACCATGCGCCCAGAACGATCCAGCGTTCATATCCTGGCCAGGTGTCGTAGAGAAGCACGTCGCGGGTCATATCAAGAACGCAAAACATGGGGTTTGCGTGCATGACGGTGAGCAGCGCGGGGTGGTCGGCGAAACGGTCCGCGCTAAAGAACACACAGGACATGTAGAGCCAGGCGCGTGTAGCGAAGCTGATGAGATGTGAGATGTCGTTCCACTGTGCCACCAGCCGCGCCAGAATCAGGCCGAGTCCCAGGTTCATGAGGAACTGCAATGCCAGAATTGGCAGGAACATGAACCATTTCCAGGAGATGGGTTCCAGCGGAGGGATGATGAGCACCAGAGCGAACATCATCATGAAGGTGGGGATGTTTGCCAACAGCTCGCGAACATTCACCGCAATGGGCAGTGTTGCACGAGGGAAGCTGAACGCCTTGACGACGTTTCGGTTCCCTGTGATGGCCTTCGACCCGGACGTGACGGCCGAGGTAGTGTACCGGAACATGAAAACGCCGATAATCAAATAGGCGATGAAATTGGGGATGCCGCGACCGGTTCCGAGGATGAAACCAAAGACGAAGTAGTACGTGGCGCCGTTGAGGATGGGGTTGAGCAACATCCAGAACCTGCCGAGCACGTCCGTGCTCGACTTTCCAGCGATGCGGGCTTTGGAATCAAAGAGAATGAAGCTTCGAAAGGTCCAGAGCTGTTTGAGGTAGCGGAAGTAACCTGGCCGTGCACCAACGCGACGCAGCTGGGATCGATCGACGCTGACTTCGCGTAGGCCATCGCCCTTAGCCAACGCAGAACTGCCGTCCGTCATCCAGGACACCTTTCGCCTTTACTCGAGCGAGACTGCAGGAGACCTCGCGGAATCGATCGTGATCGTTGACCGCACTCTCCATGTGTCGCACGATCTATGTGAGTTTACCAATCTGAGACCAAGCCACTGAGACAGACTAGACGGTGCGTCTGAGAATCTGCCGAAGATTCAGCGTGGCTCGATGATACAGAATAGGATGACAATGCAAGCCTGACCCAAGTCACGAGACCGTTCACGAGACCGTCGTCATCCAAACTGAGGAGTGCTGTGAAGAAGATCATGCCCGTCTACGGGACCCGTCCGGAAGCGATTAAGGTTGCTCCGATCATCAAGGCCCTGCAGGACGCGGACGATTTTGATTGCGTCGTCACCGTCACGGGCCAGCACCGTGAAATGCTGGACCAGGTTAATGAGCTCTTCGGTATTGAGCCGGACCATGATCTCAACATCATCCAGCCGCGCCAGACTTTGAACATGGTGATGGCCAAGACCATTGATGGACTCGACGCCATCCTGGAACAGGAACAGCCCGACGCCGTTGTGGTCCAGGGCGACACCACGACGTCGACGGCCGGAGCCATCGCCGCCTTCAACCGGGGGATTCCGGTGGTCCACGTAGAGGCCGGGCTCCGTAGCTTCAACATCTTCTCGCCCTTCCCTGAAGAAGCCAACCGCAAGATGACATCGCAGATCTCCTCGCTGCATTTGGCCCCCACCTCGGTGTCCAAAGCAAACCTGCTACGGGAAGCGGTGAACGAGGATGACGTCTACGTTTCCGGTAATACCGTGATCGATGCATTGCTCGACGTCGTCGACAAGAAGGTTCCGTTCGAAGACGAGGCCTTGCAGAACGTACAAAAAGCTGTTGAGGGTGGACAGAAGCTGGTGCTGGTGACCACCCACCGTCGTGAGAACCAGGGTGACGCAATGCGCGGCGTGGGTCGTGCTCTGGCTCGCTTGTCGGAGACGCACCCGGACGTCCTGTTTGTTCTTCCCGCTCACAAGAATCCGGTGGTGCGCGAAGCGATCCTGCCGTTCCTCGAGGGCAAGACTAATGTGGTGGTGACCGAGCCGGTAGCTTACGGCCAGTTCACCCACCTGATCTCGCTGGCGAACGTGGTGCTGACCGACTCCGGTGGAGTTCAGGAGGAGGCTCCTGGCCTGGGCAAGCCCGTGCTGGTGATGCGCGAGAACACCGAGCGTCCCGAGGCTGTGACTGCGGGGACCGTGCGTTTGATCGGCACCGATGAGGAGCGGGTCTACAACGAAGTGACCGAGTTGCTGACCGACTCCGCCGCCTATGAGCGGATGTCGAACGCCGTGAACCCCTACGGTGATGGCAACGCCGCCCGCCGAACGCTCTCGGCCATTCGCGAACTGCTGGGCACCGGCAAGCGCGAAGCTGAGTTCGATGACGGGCTGGGTAACTGACCACACGCTGAGCTGAACGCACCCGAGCGGTATGCTCGGGTGCGTTCCCTTTTAATCACTTCACGACCGATGATGGCGCCAACACCATGTACCTGAAGACCCTGACGATTCGCGGATTCAAGTCGTTTGCCTCGGCGACGACCTTTGAGTTCGAGCCGGGCGTCACCGCCGTCGTGGGTCCCAACGGTTCCGGAAAGTCCAATGTGGTGGACGCTCTGGCCTGGGTGATGGGGGAGCAGGGGGCCAAGAATCTGCGCGGCGGGAAGATGGAGGACGTCATCTTCGCCGGCACCTCAGGACGATCGGCGCTCGGACGAGCCCAAGTCTCGCTGACCATTGACAACTCTGATGGCGCTCTGCCGATTGAGTATTCCGAGGTCACCATTTCGCGGACCCTCTTCCGCTCCGGCGGTTCCGAGTACGCGATCAACGGCAACAGCTGTCGTCTCCTGGACATCCAGGAACTGCTCTCCGACTCGGGGCTGGGCCGCGAGATGCACGTCATCGTCGGGCAGGGGCAGCTTGACCGCATCCTGCAAGCGACCCCGGAAGAGCGCCGCGGGTTCATTGAGGAAGCCTCCGGCATTCTCAAACACCGACGGCGCAAAGAGCGTTCCGTGCGCAAGCTGGATTCGATGCGCAGCAACCTAGACCGGGTACGCGACCTCACCGAGGAAGTGCGTCGTCAGCTGGGACCGTTGTCGCGCCAGGCCGCCACGGCACGCAAAGCTCAGCGGATCCAATTTGATGTCCGCGATGCTCGTGCTCGGCTGTTGGCCGATGAGGTCGTCACCCAGACACAGATCGTTGACGACGTCACCGCACACGATGACGCGATCGGAGAACGACTCGCCAGCGCCACCCGCAAGCAAGAACAGGCGGAGGCCGAGAGTGCCCGTCTGGCGGAACAATCCGGCACCGCTGCCGAAGCAGCCGCGGCAGCACGCGATCATTGGTACGCGCTGTCGAACCTCGCTGAACGCTACCGTTCCCTGGAAGCGCTCAATACCGAGCGGCTCACCGCGGCGGCTGCTCCGCAACCGGCTCGGACGGGACCTGACCCGGACACGGCTGAGGCGCAGGCAGAACAATCCGAACGTGAACAGGCTACGGCACTGTCCGCGGTGGAAACCGCTCAGAGGGCACTCGAAGAGTCCACGCAACGTCGCCAACAAGCAGAACGCGCGGCACGCATCGCCGCCGAGACATACACCCAGCTTCTTCAGCAAGCCGCAGACCGGCGCCAAGCCGTCGCAGTCGCACAGGGTGCGGTCGATACGGCGCTCGCCCAGGTCAACGCGTTAACAAGCCAGCTCGATCGAACCGACGCCGACCTGGACCATGTGGCTGCCACGGTCGAAGACTTTCAACAGCAGTTGGCTGCCTGGGACCAACCCGACGGCGAAACCGACTCAGTCACCGGCGTCGAAGAGGAAGCTCTGGCAGCCCAGCAACAGGTGACCGCGTTGCGGGAGCAACTCGCCGCTCAGGACCGGTTGGTGTCGGAAGCGCGCTCCGCTCATAGCTCTGCGACCACTCGCCGTGACGTGCTGCAGGAGGGTCTCCGCCCTGCCCCTGGCTCGGCGCTCTCACTGCTGGAACCGCTCGGTGTGGCCGACCTGTCGCCGTTACTGGCGGTGGAGTCGGGCTGGGAGCGGGCGGTCACGGTGGCACTCGGTGAGGGCCTGGAGCAGCTGTGGTCCGAAGACGCCGTCAGCACGGAACAGGTCATCGACGCCCTGGTGTCTGGCCGGGGCGGCGACGCTCGGGTGATCTTTGGGGGAGCCGACCGACCTCTCGCGGCAGGAGCAGGACGCGTTCTCACCACGGGGATGCACTCGGTCGGAGACATCGTGCGAGTCCAAGACGGCGCACCGCAGTGCCTGATCCATGCCTTGCACCACGTCCTCGCCGATGTGGTGTTCGTTGACGACGTCGAGACGGCGCGTCAATGGTGGACTATGCATGCTGGTGAGGAATCTGTCCGAAGGCTGGTCACTCCTCAGGGACACGTGGTGGGACACAGCGATGTCTCCGTACGTGGTCACGACGTCGCCTCCGCGCTCGAAACCCGCGCCGCGGCCGAAGCGGCGGCCGAGGCTGCTGAGCAAACCGCGGCCACGGTTCAGACCACGCAGTCCCGTCGGGACGAATTGGCCAAGGAGCTAGCTCAGGCGGTGTCCCACGAGAAGGGCCTCTCGGAGCGGCTCCATCAGGAACGAACCGAACGAGCCGCGGCCCAAGAGCGGCACAGCTCTATCCAGCGGGGTCTGTCGCAGGCACAGCAATCGTGGCAACGGCTACAGGAACAGCGAAAAGGCCTGGAAGAGTCGCTGGCGGAAGCAGAGAAGAAGCTGGTCGTTTCCCAGGAACGGCTCGAGGCCGCACAGGCCGCACAGACGGCGTCCGGTGAGGCGGGCGGCGCTACCGAGGTGTCCTCCGCAGACAAAGACACCGCAGAGAAAGCTGCCTCGCAGGCGCGTACCGAGGAGACCGAATCACGCCTGGCGCTGCGTACCGCCGAGGCCACCCACCAGCAGGCCGTGCAACGGACGGAGCAGGCACGGCGTCGAGTCCAGGCAGCCAGGCTCGCGCAACAAGAGGAACAGCGCGCAGAAGCCCGGCGTCGTCGCAGTCTGGACCGGTTGGGTGCCCTGCGAGCGGCCATTTCCGAGGCCACGCAGAAGATACAGGCCTCCGTCCAGCGCGCCGAAGATGACCGGCGTGGCCTCGAAGAACAGCGCGCGGAATTGGACGGCCTGCGCAAGACGGCACTGCAGGAGGCAGAGGCCGCACGCAAGGATGTCAGCACGGCCAAAGACGAGGTCCACGCCCGCGAGATGGCGCTGCAGGAACAGCAACTCAAGCTCGAGCAGCTCCACCAGCGTGCCCTGGATGAACTCGGCTACACGGCCGACTACCTGATCGAGAACTTCGGGCCCGAACTACCTGTTCCGGTGAACCCGCCTGAAGCGGAGGACGAGGACTCGGCTCCCGAGGCCGGCGTCGAGACGATGCCGTTCGACCGTGAGGAACAGGCTCAGCGATTGCGCCGGGCTCAACGCCAACTGACCGCACTGGGCAAGGTCAACCCGTTGGCCCTGGAAGAGTACGCCGCAGTGGAGGAGCGGCACCAGTACCTCTCCAAACAGCTGGCCGATCTGGAACAGTCGCGCAAGGACCTGCTGCAGATCATCGCCGACGTCGACGCCACGGTGCTGCGGGTCTTCGAATCCGCTTTCAACGACACCGCCGCCCAATTCCAGCACGTCTTCGCCACCCTGTTCCCGGGCGGAGAGGGCAAGCTCTCTCTTACCGAGCCCGACAACCTGTTGGAGACCGGCATCGAGGTGGAAGCACGTCCGGCAGGCAAGAAGGTCAAACGGCTGTCGCTGCTTTCTGGTGGTGAACGCTCACTGGCCGCGGTAGCTATGCTCGTGTCAATCTTTAAGGCCCGGCCGTCACCGTTCTACGTGATGGATGAGGTTGAAGCCGCCCTGGATGACACCAACCTTTCGCGCCTGCTCACCATCTTCCGGGAGCTACAGCAGGACTCACAGCTGATCATCATCACCCATCAGAAGCGCACCATGGAGGTGGCAGACGCCCTCTATGGGGTGTCCATGCGCGGCGACGGTGTCACCAAGGTGATCAGCCAACGTCTCGATGGCTCTGCTCGGCAGACCCAGAGTCCGCAGGCGTGATCTTCGGCAACGCACCCGTCCTGGGGCCACCCGGAACCACCGGATTGTTCGTTTCCGGCGCCAACAGCCAGCCGATTCCGGCCATGACGAGCACCGCACCGGTAATGGCGAACGCCAGTTCATAGTTCGCGACGTCGACCAGGAATCCGACCAGCAACGGTCCCACAATCGCCCCGAGATCCGAGGACATCTGCGCGGTCGACATCACCGAGCCCGCCTTGCGGTTCTGCCCGACCAAATCCGCGATGGCGGCTTGTTGCGGTGCATTGAGCATCCCGGTCCCCATCCCCGCAGCAATGCACAGGGCCAAGAACCACCAGGCGTCGGGGGAGAACCCGATGGCGGCCGTGGCCACACCGGCGATCATCAGTCCGGGAATGATGAGCGGGCGCCGTCCGTAACGGTCGGAGAGCCGCGACGAGAAAGTGATGGCGACGATGTTTCCAGCGGCAAACACCGCGAGCGCAGCTGCTGCCGTCTGAGGGCCGTTGAGGATGAACCCCGAACCGACGAAGGCGCTGGCGGCAAACAAGGGCGTGATCGAGTTACGCACTCCAAAGGTGGCCCAGCCATTGGCCAAGAACGAACCGAGTGAGGCCCGGTAGGCGCCATGGCCCCAGGCCTCCGCGACGGGCATCGCCGTTCGGGTGTCCGGGGTACGCCGGTCGGCCAGGCGAGATTCCCGCAACAGCACGAACACCAGCCCCGCCGCGACGAGCAGTGCGGTGCCATAAATGATGAACGGCACACGCGGTCCCCAGGTGGCCAACAGCCCACCGACGACGGGTCCGGCGATATTGCCGATCAGAAAAGCCGAGGCATAGGCACCTGAGACCCGCCCGCGAATCGACGGCGGCGATTTACGGGCCAGGAAGGACATGGCCGAAACGGTGAACAGGGTGGAACCCAAACCGCCCAAGCCTCGGAAGACCAGCAACTGCCAGTAGGTTTGTGCCGAGGCGATCAAGAACATGGAGATCGCCACGATGGTCACACCGATCATGTACACCGGGGTCTCCCCGAACCGGCTGGTCGCACGTCCCGACACGGGGGCGAACACCAGGCGCGCCAGCCCGAAAGCCGATACCACCGCCGAGACTGCGAATGCGCCGACCCCAAAGGACTGGGCGTATTGCGGCAGAACGGGGGCGATGATGCCGAACCCGATGGCGATGATGAACGCGCAGCCGATGAGCACTTTGATCTCACGAGGGATGGTCACACGGTGAGTTGTTTCGGCAGAGCGGCGCATGCCCCCGATTATCTCAACGATTTCGTGCGACGACAGGGGCGAATCAAGCACTATGCGACCAGCAGAATCCCCGTGGGCGGAATCAATGTGTCAAGATGAAGACGTGGAGATCATCATCATTATCGCCGTGCTCGTTCCGGTCCTGGTCGGCCTCGTGCTGGCCATCCTGCTGGATCGGCCGCAGAAGCCCAAGACCCCGTACCTCACCGATCGCGATGCCGACGACCTGGATCCTGATTCGGACGTCGGCCGCGCGACCATTGCAGACTCCGACGGGGGAGTGTTGCCCGTCGACCATCCGCACCTGACCACGCCGACGGATGAACTCGTCGCCGATCACCACCCGGCGCCGGTCGAGGAAGCTCCCGTTGTTGAGGAGGAGCCGGCAGCTCCCGCCGTCGAGAGCCCGGCTCCAGTCGCTGGACGTTTGGCGCGGCTGCGCTCGCGGTTGGCCAAGTCCAATAATGTCTTCTCCCAGGGCCTGCTTGCCCTGCTGTCCAGCGACTCCATCGACGACGACGTCTGGGACGAAGTCGAAGAGAGCCTGCTCGTAGCTGACCTGGGCACCGAACCCACCCTGGAGCTGGTGGACCGCTTGCGTGAACGCGTCACCGTGGAAGGCACCAAGGACCCAGAAGCGGTGCGGGCGATGCTGCGCGAAGAGCTCATCAAGATCGTCGACCCCGGCCTGGATCGTCGCCTGACTGCTACCCCGACCGACGGCATTCCGGCCGTCATGATGGTGGTCGGCGTCAACGGCGTGGGGAAGACCACCACCGTGGGCAAGATCGCCCGAGTGCTGGTGGCCGAGCAACGGGAAGTGGTGCTCGGCGCTGCCGATACCTTCCGCGCCGCGGCCGCCGAGCAGCTGGCCACTTGGGGTGCGCGCGTCGGCGTGGACACCGTGCGCTCGGACGTGGAGCAGGCCGACCCGGCCTCGGTGGCCTTCGAAGCGGTGAAGACCGGTATCGAGCGCGAGACTGACGTCGTGCTCATCGACACCGCAGGTCGCTTGCAGAACAAAGCGAACCTGATGGACGAGCTAGGCAAGATCAAGCGCGTCGTGGAGAAGCAGGCCCCGGTCGGCGAAGTGCTGCTGGTGCTGGACGCCACCACCGGGCAGAACGGGCTGAGCCAGGCCAAGGTCTTCGCCGAGGCGGTCAATATCACCGGCATCGTGCTCACCAAGCTCGACGGGACGGCCAAGGGCGGCATCGTGGTGCCTATTCAGCGGCAGCTAGGCGTCCCTGTCAAGCTGATTGGTCTCGGCGAAGGCGCCGACGATCTGGCTCCGTTCGAGGTCGAGGCTTTCGTCGATGCGCTGCTGAGCGAGTAACAGCGACCATCCAGCGTCGCGTAACGTGCTGTTAACACAGACGTGGTGACCGTCACCCGATGGAAACACCACTGAGGGCACCGTGAAACACGGTGCCCTCAGTGTTTAACCATCAGCCGCGGAGGGCCCGCGGCAATGGTGAGAGGACAACCATGGAAACGATGGAGCTGAGCGCAGTCGACGTCTGGACGATGGTCACTGCAGCCCTGGTGCTGTTGATGACTCCCGGGCTCGCTTTCTTCTACGGCGGCATGACACGGGCTAAAGCCGCACTCAACATGATCATGATGAGCTTCGTCTCGATCGCGATCGTCGGCATCGTCTGGGTGCTGTGGGGCTTCAACATGACCGGAGCCGAAGACGGCGGCCTCGGTTTCGGCGGCATCTTTGCCAACCCCTTCTCGGACTTCGGCCTGCGCGGGATGATGAGCGACCCGTCTGCGATGATCGGTGTCGGATTCGGCGCCACGTTCGCCATCATCTCCGTCGCCCTGATCTCGGGCGCAGTCGCGGACCGGGCCAAATTCAGCACCTGGTGTGTCTTCGTCCCGCTGTGGACCACCCTGGTGTACTGCCCGCTGGCCTTCATGGTCTGGGGTGGTGGACTGATGGGTCCCGACGGCGCCATCGGCTCCATCTTCGGTGAAGCGGTCGACTACGCTGGCGGTCTCGTGGTGCACATCTCCGCAGGCGTTTCGGCCCTCGTATTGGCCCTGCTCATGGGCAAGCGCCAGGGCTTCGGAACCGACCCGGGGCACCGTCCCCATAACCTGCCCTTCGTCCTGCTCGGCGCCGGCATTCTGTGGTTCGGTTGGTTCGGGTTCAACGGCGGTGCGGCCACTGATGCTGCCGAAGCCGGTCAGATCTGGGTCAACACCCTCGTGGCTCCCGGCGCGGCGATGTTGGGCTGGATCATCGTGGAGATCATCCGCATCGGCCGTCCGACCGCTCTGGGCTCCGCCTCGGGCCTGGTCGCGGGTCTGGTGGCCATCACCCCGGCCTGCGCTTTCGTGGAACCGCTCGGCGCCATTGCGATCGGCCTCATTGCCGGTGTGCTCGCCGGTGCTGCCGTCCAGCTCAAGTACAAGCTGGGCTTCGATGACTCGCTCGACGTCGTGGGCGTTCACCTGGTAGCCGGTATCGTCGGCACCGTGATGATCGGCTTCTTCGGGGTCATGCAGGAAGACGGCCGCGGCGGTCTCTTCTACGGCGGCGACATGCGACTGCTGGCTGCGGAGGTGCTTTCCGTGATCGTGGCTGTCGCCTTCGCCGCGGTGATGACCACCATCGTGGGCCTGGCGCTGAAGTACACCATGGGACTGCGCGTCTCGACCCAGGACGAGATCCGCGGTGTGGACTACTCCGAACACCGTGAATCCGCCTACACTCTGTTCTCCGAAGGTACCGAGACCACCGTCATCGGTGACGACGAGGGCCAGTCGACCATCGCCGGGTACGAACAGGGCGACAAGCAACCCGTGAGCTGATGCAACTCTGAATCAGTGCTACAGCACTACGGCGATGGCTGGTCGACGAATCGACCAGCCATCGCGTGTGTCATCACCCAGATTCGGCGGTTGGAGCTGGAATCGGCTCGGCGCAATCGAGTTGCTAGGCTTAAGGGCAGACTGCATCCGAGGCACCAGTCGCGAAAGCACGCCAGATCCGCCAGTGTGCGCTGCTGGGCCCGAACCACGACGAAAGAACTCATACTGTGTTCAACTCCTTGACCGACCGATTGACATCGACCTTCCGGAATCTGAAGGGTAAAGGTCGCCTGTCCGAGGCCGATATTGATGCCACGGCACGGGAGATTCGGCGAGCGCTTCTTGACGCCGACGTCGCCGTGCCGGCCGTGCGTGACTTCATCTCCCATGTGAAGGAACGTGCTCTCGGCGCCGAGGTGTCCGAGGCACTGAACCCGGGCCAGCAGGTCGTCAAGATCGTCAATTCGGAACTCGAGCGCATTCTTGGCGGTGAGACCCGTCGACTGACCCTGGCGAAGACTCCGCCGACCGTGATCATGCTGGTGGGTCTGCAAGGTGCGGGTAAAACGACTCTGGCTGGCAAGCTGTCCAAGCACCTGAAGGATCAGGGCCACACGCCCATGTTGGTGGCGGCCGACCTGCAACGCCCCAACGCCGTGCGACAGCTGGAGATCAACGGCGAGCGGGCTGGTGTGCCGGTGTTCGCGCCGCACCCTGGCGTGTCTTCGGAAGCGGAAGCGCCGACCGGTGATCCCGTCCAGGTCTCACGCGATGGCATTGCGGAAGCGACACGCAAGCAGCATGACATCGTGATCGTGGACACCGCCGGCCGTACCGGTGTGGATGCCGAGCTGATGCAGCAGGCCAGCGATATTCGCGCTGCGATCAACCCCGACGAAGTCCTCTTCGTCATTGACGCCATGATCGGTCAAGACGCTGTCGCTACGGCTCAGGCCTTCAACGAGGGCGTTGGATTTACCGGTGTCGTGCTCTCCAAGCTTGACGGCGACGCCCGCGGTGGTGCCGCCCTGTCTGTCGTCAATGTCACCGGCAAGCCAATCATGTTCGCCTCCACCGGTGAGCAGCTGAACGACTTCGAAGTTTTCCACCCGGACCGGATGGCATCGCGCATCCTCGATATGGGTGACGTGCTCAGCCTCATCGAGCAGGCCGAGAAGAGCTGGGACAAAGACGAAGCGCAGAAGATGGCGCAGAAGTTCGTCGACCAGGAAGACTTCACCCTGGACGACTTCCTGAACCAGATGCAGCAGCTCAAAAAGATGGGCTCGATGAAGAAGATGCTGATGATGATGCCGGGTGCAGCCGGCATGCGTCAGCAGCTCGAGCAGTTCGATGACAGCCAGATTGATCGCATCGAGGCGATCATCCGGTCCATGACTCCGCATGAGCGCAACGCGCCGAAAATCATCAACGGTTCGCGCCGGGCCCGTATCGCACGGGGTTCCGGTGTTCATGTGTCCGAAGTCAACGGTTTGCTCGAGCGTTTCGGCCAGGCACAGAAGATGATGAAGAAGATGGCCTCCGGCGGGGGAGGGATGCCAGGAATGCCGGGCATGCCCGGTGCCGGTCACGGGGGATCCAAGCGCAAAAACGCCAAGGGGAAGAACAAAAACAAACCTAAGTCAGGGAATCCTGCCAAGGCAGCAGCAGAAATGAAAGCCATGGAGGAACGCCGGAACCGGCCTCGTCAGAATCCGCTGAGCGGAAGCTCTTTCGGCCAGGGCGCAGATCAGCAGGGAGGGTTCGACATGTCGGATCTCAATCTTCCCAAAGGCTTTGATAAGTACCTGAAGTAGGCTAGAACGTTCCCGTAGTGCTGTGTGGGACGCTCTCGGACCGAGGGCGTCCCTTATTCTTTTCAAGAATGTTATGAAGATCGGGAATGAATCGTCGAGGGCCACAGTTGTACATGTCAAGATAGTTCAAATCTGAAGAATATGACATCCGCTCTAGGCGATCAGGAAACACTCATTATGAACCGTGCACAAGACATCGATTCTCTGCCCACAGGACTCTCCATGGGCATCGTTACTCTCAAGAGTGAAGACGTCCCTAGCCTTCAGGATTATTACGAGCAGGCCCTGGGGCTGACGGTCGTCGCTCAGAATGGACCGGACGTGGTGCTTGGTCGCGCCGGTCAGCCGTTGCTGGCCATTGATGAGGCCCGCGGTCTGAAGCTGCCGAATCGCAACGAGGCTGGCCTGTTCCACACGGCATTCCTCTTCGACACGCAGGCCGACCTAGCGGCCGTCGTCTACAAGGCGTTGCGTCACGACGCGAGTCGTTTCGTCGGGAGCTCGGACCACCACGTTTCGGAAGCCTTCTACTTCCAGGATCCGGAAAACAACGGCATTGAACTGTATTGGGATCGTCCACGCGATCAGTGGCTGTGGAACGGGTCGGAAGTGCACATGGTGACCGAGCACCTGGCCTGGGACCAGTACCTGAACACCCACCTCACGGAAGAGCGCTTCCAGAACCTCGAGCAGTCGACGGCAGAAATCGGTCACGTGCACCTGCAGGTGGGCGATGTTGCCACCGCCGAGAAGTTCTACGTAGACGTGCTCGGATTCGACAAGACCGCGGGTCTGGGCACCCAGGCGCTCTTCGTTTCTGCCGGCGGGTACCACCACCACATGGCCATGAATACCTGGAACTCCACCGGCGCAGGCCCGCGCCGCAACACCCTGGGGCTGGGGCGTGTGGACATCACGCTTCCCGCCGGTGAAGGGCTGGGCGCCGTTGAAGATCGCCTTCGCACCGCCGGCTTTGTGGTCGAGCCGACCGCGGACGGAATCGAAACCCGGGACCCGTGGAACACCCTGCTGCGCCTGAAAGCTGACGCGCCCGCCGCGTGAGTGTGTCGGGTTCGCATCGAATGCGGGCATCTGGCACAATAGGACGGTACTGAATTGCTGTGCGGACGACCCTCTATCCTCTGGCAGTAATTCTGTAGCGCGGCCGGTTTGAGCCACCAACCCCACGGTAGGCTCGCGGGCTGCACCCCAACAAGAACCAGGAGCACCACACCAGTGGCCGTAAAGATTCGTCTGAAGCGCATGGGCAAGATCCGTGCACCTCACTACCGCGTCGTCGTTGCCGATTCTCGTGCCAAGCGCGATGGTCGCAACATCGAGGAGATCGGGCACTACCACCCGACCGAGAACCCCTCCTACATCAACATCAAGTCTGATCGTGCTCAGTACTGGCTCTCCGTCGGCGCTCAGCCGACCGAGCAGGTGCTGGCACTGCTGAAGGTCACCGGTGACTGGCAGAAGTTCAAGGGCCTGCCGGGCGCCGAAGGCACCCTGCAGCAGCCCAAGGGCAAGGAAGAGTTCGTGGCTCCCGAAAAGGGCTCCGTGATCCTTCCCGAGGCCATCACCCCGAAGGCCGAAGAAGCACCGGCCGCTGAAGAAGCTCCGGCTTCTGACGAGGCTGCCGCTGAGGGCGAGACTGAAGAGAAGTCCGAGTGACCATGCTTCAAGAAGCGCTGGAGCACCTAGTCCGTGGAATCGTAGATTCACCGGAGGAAGTCCAGGTGGACCTGCGGAACAATCGGCGAGGCGAGCTCCTGGAAGTGCGTGTGCACCCGGATGACCTCGGCCGTGTGATTGGCCGCAAGGGTCGTACCGCTTCGGCATTGCGTACGGTGGTGGACAGCCTGGCTGGGCATCCCGTTCGCGTGGACGTTGTCGACACTGATCGTCGGCGCTAACCCACATCAGCTTGGCGATCATGGCCCGTGATGAGCAATCATCGCGGGCCATCGTCATGTCTGCCACCAGCATGCGCTAGCGTGGTGCTCACCTTCCCGAGAGAGGATTCCTTCATGGCCGACTCAGCCAACGCCGGCGGTTCAACGTCCGAGGATGAACTTGTTCGTGTGGCACGCATTGGAAAACCGCACGGCATCAAAGGCGATGTCACCGTGCAAGTCTTCACGGATATGCCCGAAGAACGGTTCGTGCCCGGTGCAGTGTTGTCGGTACGCGAGGGCTCTCCCGGAACGCGCAGCACCGTGACCGTCTCGCGAGCTCGGTGGAACAAGCACATCCTGGTCCTCGGGTTCGAAGAGTTTTCTGATCGGAACGCGGCCGAACTGCACCGCAATGCCCAACTATTCGCTGCACCAGCCACAGTCACAGAAGACGACGGCTGGTACGAGGACGACCTGCTTGATTTCACCGTTCGTCATCCCGACGCGGGGGAGGTGCCACTGGGCCGGGTGACCGGACTGATCACGGGCGACGCCCAGGACCTGCTCGAAATCGCGCTGACCTCGGGCGAGACCGCGCTGATACCGTTCGTCGAAGAAATCGTTCCCGAGATCGACGAGGAATCGCGGATCGTCTACGTGACTCCGCCGGACGGATTGCTGGAGCTCTTCCAAGAATCCGACGAGGATGAGCCGGAGGCCACACGATGAGGATCGACATCATCTCGATCTTTCCGGAGTACCTGTCTGCGCTGGACATTTCTCTCATCGGTAAAGCGCGAACTGATGGCCTTCTCGATATCCGGGTGCATGACCTGCGGGATTTCACCTTCGACCGGCATCGCACCGTGGACGACACGCCCTACGGTGGCGGAGCCGGCATGGTCATGAAACCAGAGCCGTGGGCGTTGGCGATCGAGCACATCCTTGAAGAGGTCGATTCACGTCCTCGCCTCCTGGTGCCGACGCCGTCGGGGGCGGTTTTCAGCCAGGGCCATGCGCAACGACTTTCCCAGGATGACCATCTCATCTTTGCCTGTGGTCGCTACGAAGGTATCGACGAGCGGTTCTTCGAATGGGCACCTTCCGTGTGCGATGTGGAATTGGTGTCACTCGGAGATTACGTCCTCAACGGGGGAGAAGTGGCCGCTCTTGCCATGATCGAGGCCGTAGGCCGACTCGTCCCCGGAGTGGTGGGAAACCCGGACTCATTGGTCGAGGAGTCCCATTCCGATGGTCTCCTTGAATACCCGGTGTACACGAAACCATCTCAGTGGCGCGGTGCTCAGGTCCCAGAAATCCTGCTGTCGGGCGACCACGGCAAGATTGCTGTCTGGCGACACGAACAACAGCTCATGCGAACGCAGCAGCGGCGCCCCGACCTGCTGAGCTGATTTACGGGACGAGATCGATGAAGTGACGCGTCCACCTGGAAGCCGGACACCGGTTTCTGGCATAATGGAGAAGTTGTCTGCCGGGTGGGTGTTCTGCCGCAGGGGAGCACATGCTGTAGGCGGACGAACGGTATGGGCGGATGAGACCGTCCCTTATCGAGACTTCCACCACGGATTACCCGCTTAAGGGCCCGTTGACCATGTGGGTGACCTGCGGCATCTGCTAGGAGTACAGTTCCATGAACATTTTGGATCAGCTGGATTCAGCTTCGCTGCGTAACGACGTTCCGGACTTCCGCCCTGGTGACACGGTAAAAGTCCACGTGAACATCATCGAGGGTAAGACCTCCCGTGTTCAGGTCTTCCAGGGCTACGTCCTGGGCCGCCAGGGCTCGGGCGTCCGCGAGACCTTCGCCGTGCGTAAGGTGTCGTTCGGTGTTGGCGTTGAGCGTGTCTTCCCGGTTCACTCCCCGGTGATCGAGAAGATCGAGCTCGTCACCCGCGGTGACGTGCGTCGCGCGAAGCTCTACTACATGCGTGATCGTCACGGCAAGGCTGCTCGCATCCGCGAGAAGCGCGTCAACGGCTGATTGCGTCGTAAGATCACCGGAGGATTGTGAAACACCGCGATTCTTCTGCTCAGGCTCCGTCTCCCGTTCGGGAGGCGGAGCCTCGTGCGTGGTGGCGGCGAACCGGATTCTGGATCAGTTGCGCGGCCGTAGCACTCGTGATTGGCGTGGCTGTCGTATTCATCACCCGCGAAGAGTATGTGAATACCTACACCATCCCTTCCGAGTCCATGCAGCCTGGGCTGGTGGTTGGTGACCGGATCGAGATCGATCCGCACGCCTACGACAACGACAACGTTCAACGTGGTGATGTCGTGGTTTTTGACTCATCCGGAAGCTTCGCGCCGTACCAAAGTCGTACGGCACTGCAACGCTTCCTCGATGACATGCTAGAAGACCTGGGCCTGCGTGCAGATCCGCATGCCATGGTGAAGCGCGTGATCGGAGTCGGTGGTGACGCCGTCGAATGCTGCACAGCCAACGGCCAGCTACGCGTCAATGGAGAACCCTTGTCGGAGCCGTACCTCGCCGAACCAGCGCCTCCAGGCCGTGCTTCCATGGATAGATTTACCGTGACGGTGCCTGAAGGCCGAGTTTTCGTGCTCGGAGATAATCGTCATGCCTCCGAGGACTCGAGGGCGCTTCTTGGATCCGCCGGAGGTGGGATGATTCCAGAGTCCAAGATTCGAGGACGCTACCTCTCCACCAGGTAGAGTGGGGATGATGTCTGCCTCCGCTTCTGAACGATCCGATGATATTGCTGCACCGCAGAGCGGTCCGGCAGATTCCGACCACCATGAACGTCCGGTCAGTTTCGGCCGGCGAATCTGGTCCATGGTGCGTGAACTGCTCATCGTTATCGTCATTGCACTCGTCGTTTCGTTCCTGTTCAAGACCTTCCTGTTCCGCGCCTTCGTGATCCCCTCGGGATCGATGGAGCAGACGCTGCAGGTGAATGATCGCATTTTCGTGAACTTGATGGTCCCCGGAGTGTGGGATCTGGAACGTGGCGACGTGGTGGTTTTTGAAGATACTCAGGGGTGGCTACCGCCAGCGGAGGACAACTCCAATGTTCTTCACGATGCCCTCCAGCTGATTGGGCTCGCTCCAGACTCGTCAGAACAGCATGTCGTCAAGCGAATCATCGGGACGCCTGGCGACCATGTCACCGTCGACGAAGAAACACAAGCACTCGTCGTTAATGGCCAGATCTTGGATGAGGAAGCCTACTTGTACCCGGGCGTGGTCGGTTCCGAGACGGACTTTGACATCACCGTGCCGGAAGGACACTTGTGGGTGATGGGGGATCACCGCGATGCCTCCGGGGACTCGCGTGCGCATCAGAATGGTCCCGGCGAAGGTTTCGTGAGCCTTGACGACGTAACCGGGCGCGCCGAAGTGATCGCCTGGCCTCTGAACCGCTGGGGGAGTGCTGGATCGAACAGTGACGTCTTCGCCGACGTCCCGGACCCAGAGGCTCCATGACGGTGCTGCTCGCCGATCTAAAAGTCGAGAAGGAAATCCTGGCCGGTTTTGCGGGCGGGGTGGGTCCACTCGTGATCGCCGGAATGGACGAGGTCGGCCGTGGAGCCCTTGCCGGTCCGGTGACTGTTGGTGTCGCTGCCGTCACCGTGAGCCTCGACACCAAAGCGATGGGAGGCCTCAGGGATTCCAAAGCGCTCTCGGCGACTCGGCGCGAAGGGCTGGAACCGAAAATCGTGGAATGGTGCGATGCGGTTACAGCAGATCACGCCTCGGCAGAGGAAATCGATGAGTATGGGATCTCCGCTGGGTTAGCTCTGGCCGCTCGTCGTTCCTGGACCCAACTGGTGAACAGCCTCGGCCGAGTCCCCGACGTCTTGTTGCTCGACGGGCGCGATAACTGGTTGAGCCGTGCCCCGCACCAACTTGTCCAGGACATGCCTGCATTGCCGCAGCACATTCATCTTCAGATCAAGGCCGATGCCCAGTGCGCATCCGTGGCCGCCGCAGCCATTTTCGCCAAAGTGGCAAGAGACCGGTTGATGGCCGAACTCGACGAACAACATCCAGAATTCGGGTGGAAGAAGAACAAAGGATACGGTGCCGCCGTTCATCGTGACGCGTTGCTCACCTACGGTCCCACCTCGTACCATCGTCGGAGCTGGAACCTGACCGGGGGCCACAACCCCAACCAAGGAGCTTTGCTGTAGATCATGAGTGATATGAACGGCGACGACCTCGAAGACTACGAGGCCGGACAAGAACTGACACTGTATCGCGAGTATCGGGATGTCGTGACCCTGTTCCGCTACGTCGTTGAAACAGACCGTCGTTTCTACCTCGCCAACGAGGTCAAAGTCACGACTCACGCCGAAGCCTCGGACGTGTACTTTGAGATCGAAATGGAAGACGCTTGGGTCTGGGACATTTATCGCACCTCCCGGTTTATCAAGCGGGCGAAAGTGCTGAGCTTCAAGGACATCAACGTCGAAGAGCTCAGCGCTGGGACGGACCTGAACGATCTGTCTCTTCCTGACGGTCCGTCAACGCCGCAGTCCTGATGAGAGCCGACTCCTCCACACGATGACGTAGACGGATCTACTTCCCCAACCCGCAATAGCAGATCGGTAGAGTTCGCTTCCCGCATTCGAGACTGAATGCGGAGGTAGCGATGAAAACAACAACAGCGTTCACATCAACCGGATCTACATCGGGAATAGCCCGGCAGCGTCTGGGGCGAGACGGCGAGGAATGGGCTGTAGGGGTCCTGCGCTCGCGGGGATATCTGGTTCTTGCCCGAAATTGGCGTGGCCACGACGGCGAGCTTGACTTGATCTGTGTCGAGAGCGGCGCCGTGGTGGCCGTGGAGGTCAAGACCCGGCGTAGTCACGACTACGGTCATCCCGCAGAATCGGTGACACCGGAAAAACTTCGCCGGATAGAGCGCTTGCTCCTTTGCTGGGTGCACACTCAGCGGCCCGCTTGGCTTCGGGCGCGTCGTCGAGTCGATGTCATTGCCTTGACTCTGGACACACCCAGTGGTTCCGTAATTGAGATCCGACGGGACGTGGGTCATGGATGAGAGCCTGCTCGGGGACATCAGCACGGTCATTATCGACGACCAACCCACTCGTCTCGGTAGAGCCCACTCCGTGGCGCTGACCGGGATGTCAGGGTCGATCGTGGAAATCGAGGCCGACATTGGGCAGTCATTGCCAGGGTTTACCCTTTTGGGACTACCGGATCAATCATTGCAAGAAGCCAAAGATAGGATCAGGTCGGCTGCACGCAATTCCGGCCAGGAACTGACCCGTCGCCACCTTACGGTGAACCTCATTCCAGCGAGTTTGCATAAGCGCGGGTCCGTGTTCGACCTGGGTATCGCTATGGCAGCGCTGGCAGCCGATTGCCGCGTCGAAGGCGAATCACGCCCCGTTTTTCTCGCCGCGTTGGGCTTGGACGGCGCATTGCGCCACGCACCTGGAATCCTGCCGGCTGTGATGACGAGTGTTGCGCACGGGTTCACCGAGATCATCGTCTCGGAAGAATCTGCACGAGAAGCGCGCATGGTTCCGGGAGCACACGTACAGGCATTCCGACATCTCTCTGAAGTGATTCGCGCGTTCGGCGGATTCGCTCGTGCCACCGTTAAGACAGACGAGATAAAACGACCGGCGATGGTCGATAGCGTTGTGCCGCGCCCTACTCTGGATTTATCCGACGTAGTTGGCCAGCACGAAGCACGATTCGCCTTAGAAATAGCCGCAGCCGGGGGACACCATCTGATGCTGGAAGGGCCACCTGGAGCAGGGAAAACCATGCTCGCCGAGCGTCTCCCAAGTATCCTTCCTGAACTATCCGACCGTACGGCATTGGAAGCTACTGCATTGCGGTCTGTTGCGTCGCCCGGAGGAAGCGTCTCGTCTTTGGTGCGCACGGCACCTTTCCAAGCGCCCCACCATTCTTCGACAATGGCATCGATCATTGGGGGTGGCAGCGGGATGGCTCGGCCGGGAGCCGTGTCGCTGGCACACGGCGGCGTGCTTTTCCTGGACGAAGCGCCAGAGTTCGACCGTCGTGTCTTGGACGCATTACGACAGCCATTGGAATCGCGACACGTCGAATTGCACCGTTCCATTAGCTCGGTGACCTATCCCGCTTCATTCCAGTTGGTTCTCGCCAGCAATCCATGCCCATGCGGCTGGGACGACGGAACCGGGCGCCGGTGCAATTGCACGTCACTACAACGCCGACGGTATACCTCACGACTCTCCGGACCATTGCTCGACAGGATCGATATTCAGGTCGTCGTTCCACGAGTCACTGCCAGTGAGGTGACGGGACCAGTTGCCGGAGAAACCTCAGCCCACGTGCTTGCACGGGTCCAACAAGCGGTGGACCGGCAACGAGAACGGCTGACTCCGCTCGGCGTCGAGAGCAACATGGAACTGACGGGCACGCTGCTCAAACACCCGAGACTGAGACTCCAACCGAAGGCGTTGACCGCGCTGGACGGCGCATTGGATCGTGGTGAGATGACGGCGCGCGGATACGCACGTGTACTCCGGCTCGCGTGGACCCTGGCAGACCTAGACGGTCGTGACTGGCCAGACGCAGATGAAATTGATACGGCCATGAATCTACGAATGCAACGCGAACGACTGAGGAACGGATCATGACCCAGGCAGGCAACGATAAACCCATCCGCATCGCCCGCGCCGCACTGACCCAGGTGATTGAACCAGCTGATACTTATGGTTCGGTTCTGGTAGACCGCTGGGGACCGGCGAGAACCCTCGATGTCATTCTCAGAAATGATCATCCCTCAGGAGCGGAGTGGCAGTCATTGGGGGAACATGGAGGAAAATTCCGGGATGCCCTCGGCAGATGGCAACGGAAGAAATCGTACGTCAATCCGGAACGAGCCCTGGATCGAATCACCTCGATGGGTGGCGGACTACTCATCCCAGAAGACCCAGAATGGCCCGTAGCACTCGATGATTTAGGACCCCAGAAACCATTGGGGCTCTGGTGGATCGGTCGGCCTGAGGTTCCCTCGTCGACAAAGACCATTGCCATCGTGGGAAGCCGGGAAGCGACGAACTACGGCACCCACGCGACGGAACGCTTTGTGCGATGGCTGGCCGCCCATCACTTCTGTGTGGCCTCCGGCGGCGCCTATGGAATCGATGCGGCAGCCCACCGCGCCGCACTAGACCATGGCACAGGAGAAAATATGCCAACGCTTGCTGTGCTCGCCGGCGGCCTGGATCAGTTCTATCCCGCGGGTAATCATCGTCTTTTGGAACAGATTGTTGAGCACGGCACCGTGTTGTCCGAACTACCACCGGGATTCAGGCCGAACCGCTATCGCTTTCTCCATCGGAATCGACTCCTGGCGTCCTTGTCGACGGCAACGCTGGTCGTTGAAGCTCGCTGGCGCTCCGGTGCGCAAAATACGGCCGGTCATGCACTGGAATTAGGGAGGGAAGTGGGTGCGGTGCCCGGTCCTGTCGATTCGGCTTCGTCAACGGGCTGCCACCGTCTCTTGCGAGAGACTCCGGCGCAATTGATCGCTGATGAGAGCGACTTAGCCGACCTGGTGGGTTGGGACGAGGATCTTCCAGTTGCTGTGGAACCGCACGGGACCGACGAGTCAGGTTCGGTGCTCGATGGGCTCTCTGATCAAGCTCGGATGATTTTTGAAGCCCTGCCGGTACGATCAGGTACCACCATAGATAAGCTCTGTTCGATCACGGGTAGTTCGGCGGGGGAGGTGATGCGCCAACTGGTCCGTCTGCAACGGGCTGGACGCAGCGAGAAAGTCGCCAGTGGGTGGCGCAAGATGGTGGCCTGAAGCGGTGTTGAGCCGCCTTCGCCTCGTCAACATGACACACTGAAAAGATGACACAGCCGGATCAGTCGGCGCCGCTCCTGGCGTTACGTGACGAAGAGTGGATCGAAGATTTCGTCGCGTACTTGCGGCACGAACAGCATCGATCGGAACAGACTGTTCGTGCCTATCGGAGTGACGTCCGCGGCCTGTTGCTGGATATTGCTACCCCTGATCTGGCAACCAAGAACGAAGCTCCTGAGCCACAACTTGGTTCGCTGACACTTCAGGACCTGCGTGGATGGCTGGCCGAGTTGAATCGACGAGGAGTCTCACGTGCCACCGTGGCACGGAAGACTGCCAGTGTACGCGGATTCCTGCGCTGGGCGCGTCGAGAAGGGCTCATTGACACGGATCCATCCGCCAAACTGATGACGCCGCGGAAAGAAAGTCGCTTGCCTCCGACACTGACGACCGCTCAGACGACTCGCATACTTGATGCCACCGCCGCACGGGCTACGTCTGTTCCGCAGGAGGGGCAGGACGAGGGGGAGGACCAGATACGGGCCGCCCTTGCCCTGCGCGATTTGGCCATGCTTGAACTGCTTTACGCCTCGGGCATCCGTGTCGCTGAACTTGTCGGAATGAATCTCTCGAGTGTTGACTCAGTCGATGGCAAGGTTACGGTCATCGGTAAAGGCGACAAAGAACGTGTGGTGCCCATCAACCGGCCAGCAGTCAATGCCGTGACCTCGTGGACGGAACGCGGCCGCCCGCTACTGGTCCGCGCCGAACATACTCCGCCGGATGCGCTGTTCTTAGGAAAACGAGGCGGACGTATCGGTGTTCGTCAAGTGCGGGACGTCGTCAATGATGTCTTGGCGGAGCTCGGAGATACCTCGGCCCGGGGGCCGCACGTTTTCCGGCATACCGCGGCCACCCATCTACTCGACGGCGGGGCGGATCTGCGTTCGGTGCAGGAAATTCTAGGACATTCCTCGTTGCAGACCACACAGCTCTATACCCATGTGTCGATTGAGCGTTTACGACGCGGGTATACCCAAGCGCATCCACGAGCCTGAAGCACAGAGGACCTGAATCGAACACGGACATCGGCAGGTGCGTGCCTCGTGGTGCGTTGCTGCCAGCTATCGTGCATAATGGTGATGAACGTAAGACCTCCTGATCAATGCGGGGATGTTGGGGAAGACATACCGCGCAGTTGAGGGAGGATCATATGTCTGACGCAATGGCTCGTGGAATCCTATACATCCACTCAGCCCCTGCAGCGCTGTGCCCACATATCGAGTGGGCGGTCAGCGCTGTTCTTGGTGCCCAGGACCAGTTGGAGTGGTCGCTCCAGCCGGCGGCCCCGGGTACGTATCGTGCCGAAATCCACTGGATTGCCGCGCCCGGCAGTGGTGCGCAGCTCGCGTCCTCGTTGCGCGGCTGGGCCCACCTTCGGTACGAGATCACCGAAGAAGCTAGCGCAGGCTGCGATGGCTCCCGGTGGTCACACACCCCCGAGCTCGGCATCTTCCAGGCCACCACGGACGTTGGCGGCAACATCATGGTGTCTGAAGACCGCATTCGCTTTGCCTATGAGCAGGGTGCCGGCGATCCTTCCGCCATCTTCCATGAACTGAGCTTGGCGTTGGGAGAAGCATGGGACGACGAACTAGAACCCTTCCGCCAGGCTGCCGACGGCGCCCCCGTGCGCTGGTTGCACCAGGTCGGCTAGTCGTCTAGATTTCGCGTCTCCCTCAACGACAGCGACCTCGGCACACCCGATAGACAGAGGCGGGGCGGATCAGCAAACACAACCTGATCCGCCCCGCCTCTGTATGCGAAATCGAGAGTCAGACGCTCCGGAACACGGCCACCGAGTTGTGACCGCCAAATCCGAATGAATTGCTGATGGCGACCTTCTGTCCCTCGGGAAGTGCGCGCGGGGTACCCGTGACGACGTCCAGCGGGATCTCCGGGTCCTGGTGGTCCAAGTTGATGGTCAACGGAGCCTTGCCTTCGTGCAGAGCCAGCACTGTGAGGATCGACTCGATGGCACCGGATGCCCCCAGGAGGTGACCTGTCTGCGACTTGGTAGCCGAGACGGCGATGTTGTCCACGTGATCGCCGAAGACGCTCTTCATTGCCACGTACTCCGGACGGTCACCGACCGGGGTGGAGGTGGCGTGAGCGTTCACATGGACTACGTCGGTGGGTTCAGCACCGGCGACGCTCAGCGCCTGACGCAGAGCCCGGGCGGCGCCTAGACCCTCGTCATCGGGTGCGGTGATATGGAAAGAGTCGGAAGTAACTGCGGTACCGGCGAGCTCACCGTAGATCCGGGCGCCGCGGGCCCGAGCGTGTTCCTCGGACTCGATGATCAACGCGCCGGCGCCCTCGCCGAGCACGAAACCGTCGCGGTCTTTGTCGTAGGGGCGCGATGCTGCTTGAGGGTCGTCGTTACGCTTGGACAGCGCCTGCATGGCGGCAAAGGCAGCGATCGGCAGCGGGTGGATGGCCGCTTCGGTGCCGCCGGAGATCACCACATCGGCTTCACCGTTTTCGATGAGGCGACGGGCCATATCCAGAGCTTCGGTGCCGGAGGCGCATGCAGAGACAGGAGTGCGTGCTCCACCGCGGGCACCGAGATCCAGCGAGATAGCTGCAGCAGGCCCGTTAGGCATGAGCATAGGCACGGTCATGGGGAGCACACGACGAGGCCCCTTGTTCCGGAGGGTGTCCCAGCCATCGAGCAGCGTCCACACGCCACCGATGCCGGTGCCGAACGAGACCGTCAGTCGTTCTGCTTCCACGGCGTCTTCGCTGAGGCCGGCGTCGGCCCAGGCCTCACGAGCGGCAATCACGCCGTACTGGGTGGTGGGGTCCATGCGCTTGAGCTCAACCCGAGAGAGTTTCTCACCGGGGGCTTCCGCGAGCTGCGCGGCGAATTTGACGGGAAGCTCGTACTCGGCCACCCATTCCTGTTCCAACGGACGGGCACCCGAAACGCCCTGGAGCGCGTTTTGCCAGAAGGTGGGGACGTCAGCGCCGATCGGGGTGGTGGCGCCGAGACCGGTAATGACGGCTTTGCGAGTCATGCAGATCTGCCTTCAATCCTGCGTGGTGCTCCGGATCAGCGGGAGCGGTGGTCAAGGTGGAACGAATCAGGCCCCGTGGTGCCGCGTACGGGTGACGCAGGCGGCACCACGATGGGATCGATTCACCGTCGCCCGAAGGCGAGGGAGGCCGTATCAGGCCTGTGCGTTGGAGATGTAGTCGACGGCGTCGCCCACGGTCTTGAGGTTCTTGACTTCCTCATCCGGGATCTTGACGTCGAAGCGCTCTTCGGCGTTGACGACGATGGTCATCATCGAGATCGAGTCGATGTCCAGGTCCTCGGTGAAGGACTTCTCGGTCTGGATCTCAGCGGTCTCCAGTCCGGTCTCTTCATTGACGATCTCGGCCAGGCCGGAGAGGATTTCTTCCTTGCTTGCCATGTGTGGCTCCTTCGATGGTGTCGATATGGGGTGTTCGGGAGGTTTCCCGGGTCTGTTGCAGAGGCCGGCTCAAGGGAGCCGTACCACCTGGGCGCCGTAGACCAGCCCGGCGCCAAAACCAATCTGCAGTGCCAGGGTGCCGGAGAGTTCCGGGTGCTCTTCGAGCAACCGGTGCATGGCCAGCGGGATGGATGCTGCAGAAGTATTGCCCGCATCGGCAATGTCTCGAGCGACCACGACGTTTTCGGGCAGCTTCAGCTGCTTGGAAAATTCGTCGATGATGCGCATGTTGGCCTGATGCGGGATGAACGCGCTGAGGTCCTCGGAAGTGACACCGGCGGCGTCGAGAGCTTGCTGTGCGACTTTGGCCATGGACCAGACGGCCCAACGGAAGACGCTCGGGCCATCCTGACGCAGGGTGGGCCACAGCTTGTTTTCGGGGTCCACTAGAGCGGAAGTGTCACCGGAGGTGCGTGCCTGTTCCAGGGCATCGCGCATATCCAGCTGGGAGCGCGTCATGGAGATGGTGTCCCAGCGTTCACCCTCCGAACCCCAGACCGAGCGGCCGATACCGGGCTCATCGGCGGGGCCCACGACGACGGCGCCGGCGCCGTCACCCAGCAGAAACGAGATGCTGCGATCGGTGGGGTCGACCACGTCGGAGAGCTTCTCGGCGCCGATCACCAGCACGTAACGGGCCACACCGGAACGCACCAGGGCATCGGCCTGGGCCACGCCGTAGCAATAGCCGGCGCAGGCGGCGGAGATGTCGTAGGCCGGAGCGGGGGAGGCGCCCAAAAGGTGGGCAACCTTAGCTGCCGCGGAGGGGGTGGCGAACGGAAACGTCACGGTGGAGACGAGCACCGCGCCGAGGTCGGAAGCGCTCAGGCCGGCGCGTTCTAACGCCTGTCGACCTGCCGTCACCGCGAGATCGATCAGGGACGTGTCGGCGTCGGCGCGCTGACGGGTGACGATCCCGGTGCGCTGGCGGATCCATTCATCGGAAGAATCGATGGCAGCGACGAGATCATCGTTGGGGACCAGCCGATCAGGGCGCCCGGCGCCGACGCTGATAATGCGGCTACCCGCGATGGGTTCCGACTGGTTCAACGTGACTGTGCTCAATGTGTGTCCTCTAATCGATGGTGCAGTGACTGTGGTGCTGGTGGCGTCAGCTGGTGTGTTCGGCGATGAAGTCGCGGGCGGCGTCGAGATCTTCGGGTGAGGTGATGGCCACGGACGGAACGCCGCGCATCGCCCGCTTGGCGAGTCCCTTCAGGGTGCCTCCAGGCAGCAGCTCAAGGATGCCGGTCACGTTGGCCTCGGTGAGTGATTGCATGCAGAGATCCCAACGCACCGGGGAAGTCACCTGCGAAACCAGCCGCTCGAGGGCATCGGTTCCATCGGTAACGGTGGCACCATCACGGTTGGACAACAAGGTCACGTGGGGGTTTTGGGGCTCCAGAGCCGAAGCCGTGGTCCGTAGCGCATCGACCGCAGGGGCCATGTATTCGGTGTGGAAGGCACCTGCCACCTTGAGCAGGATGACGCGGGCCTTGGCGGGCGGATCTGCGGCGAGGTCATTGAGGCGCTCGAGAGATCCTGCGGCTACGATCTGGCCGCCTCCGTTGATGTTGGCGGGGGTGAGCCCGAAGGAGTCGAGCTTTGACTGTACATCCTTGGCATCGCCGCCGAGCACGGCTGCCATGCCGGTTTCGGCTGCTGCAGCGGCGGAGGCCATCCCGGTGGCTCGGACCCGGACGAAGTCCAGGGCGGCGGCGGGGCTGAGCACCCCGGCCAGGGCGGTAGCTGTGATTTCGCCGACAGAGTGGCCGGCGGTGATCCAGCGTGTGGGCTCCAGCTGGTCGATGTTGAGCGCTTGTGCGGAGAGTAATCCGGCGGCCACGATCAGGGGCTGCGCGACGGCGGTGTCCTTGATAGTGTCCGCGTCGGATTCGGTGCCGTGGGTGACGAGGTCGATGCCGGTGGCGTCGGACCACGCCGTCAGGCTGTCCGCTGCGCCCTCGAGGTCTAACCACGGGGCGAGCATTCCTGGGGTCTGAGATCCCTGTCCCGGGCACACAATCGCAAGCATGCTTCTTACTCTCCCAAAATCCGGCGTCGCTGTTCGTCAGGCGGAGACACCAACCTGCGCACTCTAGATTGTAGGGTTTCTACAAACGTAGTGCAGCGCCGAAAGGTCACGCGCTGACAACAATGTCCTGTATTCGGCTTGTTTATGCCGAAGCATCGTCCTCCTGCAGTCTACCGACTGTCAGCGCGATTTGTAGGACATAGGCATCTCGAGGCGCGAGCGGATCCCAGCCGGTGAGCTCCGCAACCCGACGCAGCCGATAGCGGACCGTGTTGGCGTGGATGAACATCTCCCGGGCCGTGCCTTCCAGCGAATGGCCCAGATCGCAATAGGTGTCGACGGTCTCCAAGAGCGAGTTTCCGGCATCGAGCAGCGGCTGGTACACGCCGGTGCACAGCGCCTGCACGGCGGTGGGATCTCCGCGCAGCGCACGTTCGGGCAGCAAATCCGAGGCAGGCACGGGCCGTGGCGTGCGCGGCCAGGCGGGGGCAGCAGCAAGGCCAGCCAGGGTTTCCTTGGCGGAGGAGTGGGCATCGACCAGGTCAGGAACCACGGAGCCATAGACTACGGGACCGGGCGCGAAGCAGCGGATGAAACGTTCGGCGGTCTCGGTTGCATCGGTCACGGAACCGACGACGAGCACGAGCCGTTCGGAGTGCACACCGATGAGCACTTGGTAGCGGCCGCGGGTGGCCACGCGCCGGATGGACGCGAGCAGGGTGGGCTGGTCCTCATCTGGGGTGGGACCGGCGATGACGAGGTGTCCACAGGTGTTCTTCCATCCGACGGCGGCGGCTCGGGAACGAATCTCGTCGGGGTCCTCACCGCGTAGGACGGTGTCCAGCAACAGGGCTTCCAACCGAGAGTCCCACGCGCCGCGGGTTTCTGCGGCACGGGCGTAAACTTCGGCCAGCGCGAAGGCGATCTCGCGGGAGTAGAACAGGACTGCCTCGCGCACGGTGCCGCGATCGCGTTCATGGACCAGCGCGGGGGCTTGGTTTTCCACGACGTCGAGCACGGTGCGCATCAACTGCAGGGCTCGGTGCAGTGAGACGTAACGAGACAGCTCGGAAGGTGCCTCACCGAAGACCCGGGAGAGCACCATGTTCATGTTGATAGGCGTGGGGTTCGCCAGCCATTCCACGAAGGATTGCAATCCCTGTTGTGCGATGTCGCTGAGTGCGGACCGCTGATCGGCGGGCAGGGAACGGTACCAGGGCAGCGTGCCATCGAGTCGCTGCATGGTGGCGGTCTTCAGCGAGCCCAAATTCGCCGTTAGTCTGCTCAGCGCCTCCGGTGACAGAGGGCGCGGGGCGGCTGGCGAACGTGACTCGGGCATGTGTTGAGCATAAAGCAGAGGCCGGGGTGCGCACTGCGCACCCCGGCCCTGTGTCGCTGAAGGATCAGGCGTCTCCGCCAGCGGTTCCGGAGGTTCCCGCGTTGACGTCGTCGATGCGGTACTGCTGGAACGCCTTGGCGGCGGTTCCGGCCTCGATGGTGCCTTCATCCTCGAGCAGCTGCAGCGCACGAACCACCACGGAGTGGGAGTCGATGCCGAAGTACCGGCGTGCTGCAGCGCGCGTGTCGGAGAAGCCGAACTCGTCGGCACCCAGGGTGGCGAACCGGTTGGGCACGTAGGGACGAATCTGGTCGGGGAGGAGCGTGGCGTAGTCGGTGGTGGCCACGATCGGGCCCTCGGCGTCGGCCAACTGGCGGGTCACGAACGGAACCCGCTTCTCACGGTCCGGGTGCATGAAGGCCTCGCGCTCAGCGGCTACGGCTTCACGGCGGAGCTCGTTCCAGCTCGTGGCCGACCAGACGTCAGCGGAGACGTTCCAGTCCTCGGCGAGGATCTCGGCGGCCTCGATGACCCACGGAAGAGAGACGCCGGACCCCATGAGCTGGACCTTGGGGCCTTCCTGATCGGAGGCGGAGTACCGGTACAGGCCGTTGAGAAGTCCGTCGACGTCGAGGTTCTCCGGCTCATCTGGGTGGATGATGGGCTCGTTGTAAACGGTGAGGTAGTAGAGCACGTCCTTGCCGGAGGTTCCGTCCTCCTGCTTGCCGTACATCTCCTGCAGACCGTGGCGCATGATGTGAGCGATCTCGTAAGAGAAAGCGGGATCGTAGTGCTTCACGGCGGGGTTGGTGCCGGCCAACACGGGCGAGTGGCCGTCCATGTGCTGGGTGCCTTCGCCGGCCAGGGTGGTGCGACCGGCGGTGGCACCGATGACGAAGCCACGGGCCAGCTGGTCGGCGGCGGCCCAGAAGCCGTCACCGGTGCGCTGGAAGCCGAACATCGAGTAGAAGATGTAGACCGGGATCATCATCTCGCCGTGCGTAGCGTAGGACGAGCCGACCGCGGTCAGCGCTGCGGTGGCTCCGGCCTCGTTGATGCCCACGTGGTAGAGCTGACCCTGCGGCGACTCCTTGTAGGAGAGGAACAGGTCGCGGTCCACGGCCAGGTAGTTCTGCCCCTTCGGGTTGTAGATCTTCGCCGTCGGGAAGAACGAGTCCATGCCGAAGGTGCGGGCCTCATCCGGGATGATGGGCACGATGCGCTTGCCGATGTTCTTGTCCCGCATCAGGTCCTTGAGCAACCGGACGAAGGCCATGGTCGTAGCGGCCTGCTGCTTGCCCGAACCCTTGCGCGCCTGCTTGTAGGCGTTCTCGTCCGGCAACGGGAGGTGATCGAAAGTCTCCCGGCGCTCGGGGAGGAATCCGCCGAGCTCGCCGCGGCGCTCCATCATGTACTTGATCTCCGGGGCGTCGGGGCCCGGGTGGTAGTACGGTACGTTGTACGGATCCGCTTCGATCTGCTCATCGGTGATCGGAATACGGTGACGATCGCGGAACACCTTAATGTCCTCGATCGACAGCTTCTTCATCTGGTGGGTAGCGTTCTTACCTTCGAAGGACTTGCCGAGACCGTAACCCTTAACGGTCTGCGCCAGAATCACGGTGGGCTTGCCCTTGTATTCGGTGGCTGCCTTATAAGCGGCGTAGACCTTCTTGTAGTCGTGACCGCCGCGCTTCAGGCCCCAGATCTCGTCGTCCGACATTTCGGAGACCATTTCCTTGGTGACGGAGGAACGACCGAAGAAGTGCTCGCGGACGAAGCCACCGGACTCTGCCTTGTAGGTCTGGTAGTCACCGTCGAGGGTCTCGTTCATGATGCGCACGAGCTCGCCCTCGTTGTCCTGGTCCAGCAGCGCGTCCCATTCGCGGCCCCACAGCACCTTGATGACGTTCCAGCCGGCGCCACGGAAGTAGGCTTCCAGCTCCTGGATGATCTTGCCGTTACCGCGCACCGGGCCGTCGAGTCGCTGCAGGTTGCAGTTGATCACGAAGGTCAGGTTGTCGAGCTTGTCATTGGCGGCGATGTGCAAGGCGCCACGCGATTCGGGCTCATCCATTTCGCCGTCGCCAAGGAACGCCCACACGTGCTGGTCGGAGGTGTCCTTGATGCCGCGGTTGTGCAGGTAGCGGTTGAACTGCGCCTGGTGGATGGCGTTGAGCGGGCCCAGACCCATGGAGACGGTGGGGAACTGCCAGAAGTCCGTCATCATACGGGGGTGCGGGTAGGAGGGCAGGCCGTTGTCGCCCTTCGACTTCTCCTGGCGGAATCCGTCGAGCTCGTCTTCGGAGAGGCGACCTTCGAGGAAGGCACGGGCGTAGTTGCCGGGTGAAGAGTGGCCCTGGAAGAAAATCTGGTCGCCGCCGCCGGGGTGATCCTGGCCGCGGAAGAAGTGGTTGAGGCCCACTTCGTAGAGGGTGGCCTGACCGGCGTAGGAGGAGATGTGGCCGCCGACGCCGACACCGTCACGCTGGGCGCGCTGGACAATCATGGCAGCGTTCCACCGCAGGTAGTTGCGGTAGCGGCGCTCGAGTTCCTCGTCACCGGGGTACTCGGTTTCCTGATCGGCGGGAATGGTATTCACATAGTCAGTGGTGGTGACCATCGGGACGGCTACAGACTTCGTGCCGGCCCGCTGGAGCAGTTGGCGCATGATGTATTCGGCACGCTCGGTGCCGCGGGCGTCGATGAGTCCATCGAAGGACTCGATCCACTCACCAGTCTCCTGAGGATCCTTGTCGGGAAGCTGGTTCGTCAGACCACTCAGAATCTGGGAGCTCTCTTCGGCAGCGCTCACGGTGACCTCTCTATCGGCGGTTGATGTCCGCATCGGATCGGGGTGTCACGGCGGCGCGGGGGATTTTCCTGGCACGCCACCACACACCACAATGGGGTGTTTCCATCTCGAGACTACCGCGTCGGCGCCGGTGGAAAACATATGACGTTAATGTCACGGAAAGCAGTGGACTAAATCGGTGAAGTGCACCACAAGGCGCACCAGTGCCATTATGGTAGAGACACACCGGTATCGCAGTGCGTCCTGGGGCCAGTTTTCAGGGCGCTTCAAGATCTAGAAGGAGCGTTGTGAACCAGACAGAGTCCGCCCAGTCCGCCCAGGAATCTCCCGATGAGGGTGTGGCGGCGAAGCTGGGACTGTCCAGCGGAGACCTCGTGCAGGAACTCGGCTACGATTCCGACGTCGACTACGATTTCCGCGACGCACTGGAAGATGCTCTGGGCGAAGAGCTGCTGACCGAAGAGGACCAAGAGCCGGTGGACGCCGTCATCCTGTGGTGGCGTTCCGACGACGGTGATGTCACTGAGTTGACGGATGCCTTGGTGGATTCCCAGCGTTCGCTTGACGGCGGCCCCGTGTGGTTGCTCACCCCGCGCAATTCTCAGCCCGGCCACGTCAACCAAGCAGACATCACCGAGGCCGCCGGTACTGCAGGTTTCAATCCCACCACCACGGCCGGGGTAAGCCAGGACTGGCAGGCCACACGCCTGGAAACCCGCACCAAGCGGTGACCGAGGTCCCCGCACCCACCGAACCGCGGTTGCGTGACCAATTCGGTCAACCGTGGGCCTGGCCGCCGGCGGCATCGCCGGAAGGTGCGGCGGCCGACGCTGAGGCAGGATCTCTGAACGGGATCTGGCTGGTCTTTCTCCCCGGGGCGTTCACCCCGGTGTGCACCGTCGAGTTGCGGTGGATCGATCAGCTGGCGCAACTGTGCTCTCCTGAGCGCATCGGCGTGCGGGTGATCGCCCCGGACGCCGCCCCCGTGTTGCGGGCCGTCGCCGACGAGCACCAGATCACCACCCCGTTGCTCTCGGATTTCTGGCCGCACGGCGCAGCGGCACAGCGACTGGGCTGTTTCGATTCCGAGACCGGTCGGCCTTGCCGCACCAGCGTGTTGATCACCACAGATGGTGTCGAAATTACCCGTGTGGTGGGAGAACCCGCTCGCCCGCGTACGGTTGAGCAACACGTCGACGCGATGTTGTCAGCAAAACGTCCCGACGTCGGGTAAGATAGCTGGGGTCGCCACGGCGACATGGGTCTTTAGCTCAGCTGGTAGAGCAACTCGTTTACACCGAGTAGGTCATCGGTTCGATCCCGGTAGGACCCACGGCACCTGAACCCCCTGCTTCCCTTTGTTTATAAGGGAGGTAGGGGGTTTTCTGCTGACTGGGGAGGGTCGCTAGGATGCACTCAAATGGTGCATGGTGGTGCATCTTGTTGTCTCCTGTTGCGGCCCAACCGCCACAAAACCGCCACAAGAAGAAGGCTCACCACCCCTGCCCCAGATACCAATCCACGTCGTCATATGGATCCTGCACATCCGCTTCCGCCCGTTTGATTCGGGTGACGTGTTCGGCGTCCATCCAGAGCTGCTGGACGTCGGTGCCGGTGTTGTTGGTCCATCGGAAGTAGACGCGATTACTGGTCCAGGCGGTGACTTTGCCATCTCTGGTGGTGCCGTCGGGGAGTGTGGCGCGCGCGTACGGGTAGCGGCGGTACTGGCCCCTGGTGACTGTGCCGTGGTCAGGGATCCAATCGGGGTAGTACATGGGGCGAGTGTATCCGGGCACAGAAAAAGCCCGCCCCGCCCACCGTCGTCATGACAGTGAGCGGGGCGGGTTCTTTGCGCGGTGGTGGGTGGTCACTCGTCCTCGTGGCGGGCGAAGTCCACAGAGCCGTCTTCGACGTCGGCGAGGGTGTCGGTATCTTCAGCGCGTGGCGTGTAGGTGGTGGCGGTGATGCCTACCGCGCCGCCAACGAAGGCGTACACCGACAAGGCGACAGTGAGCCACGTGGGCTGCCCGAGTTCTGCGGATGCGTACCCCACCTGGATTGCGCCTATGATCACACCGAGGACGGCGTATCCGGCATAGATGGCTTTCCGGTATGCACCGGGGATGGTGTCACGGATGATGGCCTGAGTCATGATTTCTCCTTAGTTGGGGTAGTTGGCGATGCCGAGCATGCGGCAGAACACGGGCCCAGCTTTGCCGTCGAGCTTGCCCTTGTAGGCGCCGCCGTGGTTGCGTCGCTGGAGGTCGAGTACGCGGGCATGAGTGAGTGCCCGGTAGTCGCCGTCCTCGGGGATCTTCGTCCCGGCCCAGTCGTTCATGCGGCGCTGGAGCACGAGCGTCCACCGGTAGTGAGCGTCGGTCTTTGCCCCCCACACGCTGTCGTGGACGAGGGTGAATGGGCGCACCTGCCGGTGCTGGTATCGCTGGATGAGCAGGAACGTGCTGTTGCGGGTGTTCCCGTGTCCGGCTTTGATGCAGATCTGCCGGATGCTCGTCTCATTCCGGACGTGCTTTCCGGTGGCTGGCTTCGGCTTCGGCTTTGGCTTCGAGGTGGAGGCTGTTGAGGTGTTGGATTCTGGCTTTACCGGAGTGTCCGTGCCGACGGTGATGCCCTTGGAAGCCAACCAGGCGGCCGGGTTAATCCAGCCCGGCGCGCCACGCTTACCGGCTGCCGCAATCGGTCGCCCGTGATTCTGTGCGACACCGATGTGACCATGGATTGCGAAGTCGTTCTCGCCGTTCGCACCAGATCCGCCCATGATGCCGATCTGCTGGCCGGCCACTACAGTGTCACCGGCTTTCACATCGATGCGTGCCAGGTGGCCATAGTAGATTCGCATCCGGTCGCCGCCGTGGGTGCCAATGTCGAGCCATACGAATCGGCCGGAGTGGTAGGGGATGCGGTCGCCAGCGCGACCCCGGCCGCGACCAATAGCGGCCACGGTCCCGGCGTGGACGGCGTGCACGGTCACACCAGCCTGTCCGGGGGAGGGTGGCCCGTAGTCAGTGCCAGCGTGCAGGGTTCCCCACCGGGCGCCAAAGGCTGATGTGAAGCGACAACCGCTAGGGAAGGGGGAAGACCACTTACTCATCGGTGTCCGCCTCCTCGTATTCGGCATCGTCGTCGATGGGTTGCTCTGTCGCGTCGAGAGGGACCGCGTTAGATACCCTGTCGGCTTCGTCGATGTCGTCCTCATCGATGTCAGGGACGCCGAAGAGGTCTTCGTCAGTGATGTCGTGCTCAGTCATGACTGCTCCTTAAATGCGAAACCCCCGGCTTAGCGGGGGTCGTCGTCGGGTGTCGGTGGGAAAGTCGGTGGCGGGGTGCCGTGCTGGATCGCGTAGTAATTCCAGGCGGCTTGCGTGCTACTCAGTGCGGTGATCCAGCGCTGCTTGCGGCGGTACACCTCGCGTAACTCTCGCCGGAGCCGGTCGCGCTCGGTGGCGATGGCCTGGGCTTCGAGCTTCTTGCCTTGCCTGGCTTCTTTCCAGGAGTCGTAGAAGCGGATGCCGATGCCGCCGCCGATGAGGGTGACGATGGGAGTGATGATCTGCGCGAGATCCACGGGGGACCTCCTAAACGGTCGGCATCCGGCGCGGGTTGTAGGGTCTGGCGTTCACCCAGTGCAGTCGGACTGCAATGAATAGGACTGCCAGCGTGAGTGCCATGAGTTGCATCCACCGGTTCCCCTCGGCGGTGACGGCAAGGTATGCGGCCATGAGCCAGTACCCGCCCAGTCCGAGCAGGCTGACACCGACTGCGGTCCTCTCCGCCCAGTAGGCCCCGTTAGCGACGGTGATGATTCCGATGAGCCCGCCGAGTGCACAGCACCCGGCGATGATCGTCATGAGAACACCCCCGGCGACATGGTTGATGGTGCCGGGTGGGTGGACGACACTGATTGCGCCGAGAATGGTCATGATGGTGTAGGCGCCGCCGTAGACCGCTGAGATGATCCGGGGTTCATGGAGTCGCGCCCATGCTCTGCGTGGCCACCCATACCCTGCGGCGCGGCGGATGTGTGATTGGGTCATGATTTACCGTCCCAGTAGCTCACAACGCCGACCCAGATATTGGAGGTCGGGCCTTTCACTCGGCCGTAGTGACCGGGCAGGTTGAGGTTTAGCTTCTCGCCGATGCCCATGTCGGCTCGGGAGAGGCGGACGATGCATGTACTGCCACCCCCGGAGATGCCTCCAGCGATTTTCCGGGCCACTAGGGTTTCGTCGGCGGATGCCCAGAGGGTGACCACTGGCAGGGACCGATCCATCCTAAATTCAAGGTCACCAGTGTTATTGATGCGTACCGAGGATGGGATGATCCCGATCGACTGATGCGAGGAGTTGACGTGCAGCTCCGGCCTATTACCAGAGAAGCGAATCACCCCACCCCGGAAGAGCGTTCCCGGCTTGTCGGGGAGGATGGTCGCGTGCGCGTTCTGCCCGTGTTCGTGTGCCATTAGCCCAGCACCTCCGCCACGTCATCCCAGGCCGAGTGGACCACGTACCGGATGTCATCATCGGCCACGGTGGAGGTGTCCCAGGTGCCCCCGGTGTAGTCGATTGCGGCGAGGACGGTCGGGTTTGCGATGACTCGCTCTACCATTTCAGGCCGCACCGTAGTGGGGGAGTCGAGCACGAACCGGGCGTAATTCCGGGCCGGGTCGCGGGGCGGGGCGGTGACGGTCTCCACCTGCTCCCCGTCCTCATCCTCGGTCACCGTGACGGTGGGCTCGGGTGCGGGCCCTGCGGTGATCGACAGGGCATGCTCGATCACCGCACCCTGGGTTCGGTGGCGTAGTTGCTCGTCGGTTTGGATCTCGAAGATTTTCAGTAACTCAGACATGCCAGTCCTTTCTTATCGGTGGTAGCGCAGTCGTAGGATCGGCTGGTCCGTGATTTTGGCGTCCACACCCTCCAGTGCGAAATATGGTTGCTGCGACCCGGTTGGGTGGAAGCTGAAGCCCCGGAAGGTGCCATTTTTAATCGCGTCCAGGCAGGCTTGCGGCAGGTTGAACATTGCACGGGATCCGGAACTAACCGGGATTCCCGCCGATGGCCCTACCCGGTTTGCGACAGGTGGTGCCGCATTGAAAGTGGCTGGACTGGTGTTGTTGGTGTGCCAGTACGGGCGAATGTTTCCACCGCTCGCTGCCGGTGACGCCCTCAGTGTCACGGTGAGAGTCCCGGTTATCAGTTCAGCCCCGGAGAGTGCTTGCGCGATGGTGCGCCCGTTCTCTCCAGCGGCCACTCCACCGACAGAGAGGGCCGAGGTGTAGCCGCCCACCTGTGAGCTGTAAATAGTTCCACTGGGGTGCCTGCCCTGCAGGGGTATCGGCCAGGTGTATTGTGCCCCGTTCTGGTAGGTCTGGTACCAGGTGGGGGTCCAGGAGGTGTGGTAGTCCCTTGTCAGGCCGACCGCATCTGGGTTGCCCGAGTAAGAGTTGCGAGGCATTCCAGTGCCGCTGGAGGCGAGCCCCATGTCGAAAATTGACATCCTGACCTCCGCGAAGCTGCTCGGGAAGCTGATGCCAGTGCCAGAGCGGCGGAGCTGCAGGCCGACGCGGAGAATCCCATCAGACTCAGGCGTGTACCTAATCGACCCTTGAAAGGACCTGCTGGATACGCGCAAGATACCAATAGTGGGGGACGCGAGCACGGGCGCAGACCCATCAAGGGTGGCTTTCAGGTCCAGGAACATTGACACGTCCTCATTGACCGAGAAGGGCCCAATATTGATGAGGTAGGACCGCCCCTTAGCGACGTGGCGCGCCTCACCTTCCATGAATATCACCGCGTTTGAGCTTGACAGGCTGAGGTTTGCCATATTGCGATACCCGTAAGACACCTCAGACCGGGAGAGCGTGTCTAGGACCGCCCCGTCATTGCGGCTGTCGGCCAGATCCCCGAGCAGGTCTTGCCCGCCGAGCAGATACCCTTCCCTTGACGAGACGACCTCGCCACTGATCTGCCCGTCGTGAGTGATCGAGCCGGTCGAATTGCCGTCCGCGTCCCAGAAATTAAGCCCCAGCTCCCCGCCACCGAGGGCGACGGCGGGTATATTCTCTCCCGAGTCGTCGGTGCGGAGGACTTCGAGCCCCTGACCGTTGACCCGGGTCTGATAGGTGGCATCGGATGACCCGAAGTAGGCCTCGTTCTGCCAGGTGGAGTTGGCCCAGATCTCGTCGGCCTGGAGCTTACGCGCCTGCACAGTGCCATCCACCAGGAATTGGCCGTCCGCTAACGACCTGATACTGGGTGACCGAAAAACTTGCTCCGTCTGAGAGCTCGAAGGAGGCTGGGCGCCGTGGCCAAGCCACATCTGCAACTGCGCATAATATACCCCTGTGGCAGGTACCGAAAACGTTCCCTCAGCGCCTACCCAGTCACCCCACCCGCCTGACTCGCCGGTCATAGAATGCACCACACCGCCACTGTCCTGGCTCAGTACCCGGAAGCGGTAGAGCGCACCCGCGGACTGAGCCATCGACTCAATTTTTATCCGGTAGGTCTCCCCCGCTGATAGCGTGAACCTTTCTGGGAAAGCCTCAGTGCCTGCCCCCCTGAAAAGGAACCCTCCCCAGAAACTCGTGTAGACGAAACGTCCAGATGCAATGCTGATGCGGTCAGAAGCCTGGGTGAAATCTACGCCGGGAAGCAAATTAGGTGCGGCCACAATCGCCCGCGACATTGTTGCCACGCGCGCCACAAAATCATTTGCCCAAAACGTGTCAGCAAAAGCGTCAACAAAATTCGCCTTCTCCGTGACGCTCAGGTTCTGTAGTGCCGCGTTCAGTGCGGTCACGTGATTGGCGAACAGGTTGCCCTGGACGATCAACTCATTGACGAGCCCGATGTCCGCGCTGAAGATTTTTGTGATCAGCTCACGGGTCGCCTGGATCTTGCCAACCGTGATCTCATTGTCACCGATCATCGCGCCACCAATGAAAGCCTCCACTGCCTGTAGCCGCTCGGTGACGGTCAGCCGCGACCATAGCGTTTCAAGATACCCAGGGTCGCCGGTGACCATGTGCTCCAGCGCGCCCAGGTTCTCGGCTGCCTCCTGCGCGTTCGTCTCGATCGTCGTCTCAGCAGTCTCCAGCTGCTGAGTCACGTCCCCCAGCGCTTCGACGGCATCCCTGGCCCGCTGGACGGCGGTCTCCAGCTCCAGTGGCTCCGGCATGGACTCGAAGAGGTCTTCGGCGGCCTTGATCCGCGCCTTCGCGTCGGCAATGGCGTCCTGGTATTCCTGCTCACGGACGGCGAACTCAGCCCACTTCTGGTCAGCCTCAGCGCGCGCGTCGTCCAGGTCAGACATGTCCACCATGGGGTCCACCTCTACGGACACCACCGGCGACACCTCGGACTCTTTGCCAGACAGGGTGAGCCACTGGACACAGCAGTGCCAGGTGCCCGCCTGGATGCTGATTGCGACTGTTGAAGTGCCAGGGATCAGCGAGCCGACGACGGTCGCGTACGACGGGACGAAATCAGCCTCCAAAGAAGCATGCACACGACACAGGCGCGCATCAGCAGGCTCAGCACCATCACCCAGAGTCACCCGGATCACGCCCGCCCCGCCCTCAATCAGCGGCTCACCCGGTGCGTCAGGGATAGGACCATCCAAGTACTGCACCAGGTCACTGCTGTACCCATACGCGCCAGACCCGCCGATCCGGGCCACCGGCTTACCCTCACCGTCCACGAAGTTGATCGCGTCATTCGGACCCAGCGTGGTCAGACGAGTGTCCTGCGCCCGTGCGATCCGGTCAATCTCACGACGATACCCAGCCAGGATGCCATACAGCTCGTCAATGGACCGCTTCTCACGCGGGGACAGTTCGCTCATGCTGGCTCCACCTCAATTTCAATGCTTGTGCCCGGGTTGCCGCCATCCCAGGTGCGCGTAATTTCCATGACCCGGACGCGCTGTTCCAAGTCAGATCCGTCAGACAGTTCGCCACGAATATCAATCAGGTCACCCAGGCCGATCTGATCAATCGGAGCACCAGGGGAGTCGGTGACCACCAGGGAAGTAAACTGGAACTCCAGCGCGGCCTTAGCTTTAGCAAGCTCGCGGTCTGCGGCCCGGTCCACCAACTGCTGTGTGCCATGCGAGGACTCGGAGACGGTGCGAGACTTCCGGACCAGACGACGGTGCGACCACTCCCGATCCGCCATCAACGTGGACTCACCCTCACCAGCACCCATAGCGGTGACATGGGTGGCAATATCCCCTCGAGACAGCTCGGGGTGCGAGTGGATGTTCACGCCCAGCTCGAACAGCAGACCACTGCGCACGGTCCCGGCTTTACGGACGGCGCGAATCTCAGGGACCAGCCGGTCCTGGTCATCCCAGGTTGCGGTCTCCCACCAGTCGAACCCGCCCAAATCCCTGATCTCCTCCAGATTCGCGGAGAGGTCACGGGACGACCACGCGTTCAGCTCGTACGGTTCAGGTCCGGCGTCAGGGTGGTGTTCTTCCAGCCAGTTCTCCAGATCGTTCTTCCGTTGCTCGTAGGTCGGGTACAGTTCCTTCGCCCGATCCCTGGACCCCAGAGTCGCCAAATACCGGTCACCAGCAGTAAGCACCCTCTCCGTGGATCGCTGAGTCCACGACCCAGCTCCAATGCCCTCCCATGCCCAATAGAAGACACGCACAGCCCCCGACGCTCCCGTCTGAATATGGATGCCATTCGTGCGCCCCTCACTGGTCGCAGGCCAGCCATTTGACGTAGAGACCTCGCCGACAGTCTTCCGACCGCCAGCCTTAGCGAGCTCCAGGGTGCGCTGCACTAGGCGCTGTTCCCACACGTCCACCCGGTTATCGCGCCGGTCCAAGAACACCTGAGCTTGAGCGATCTGGCCCTGGACGCGCTGCCACATCGCCGACGCCGCCTTACCAACACCCACACCGGCAGTCTCGTCCCCTGTGATGTGCAGCCGGGGGACACCAGAGCGCTCGATGACCCGGTTCCAGATGAACCGCCAAGCACGCAACGCGTCGTAGCCTACCCACTGCTGAGGTGATCGGGTCCACGGCTCATCCTTCGAGAGCGTGGAGAGCCCGAGTGCGCCCGCCTGGAAGTCCTCGGCCAGCGAGTCCGACGACATCAGCGCCGGAGTCAGCCGCCCATTGTCCTCCTCGACAACCAAGATCGTGCCGTACTTCAAGAGCACTGGGTCGCCAGCGGAGTCCTTGCGAGCGTGATACGACGCCGGGACCGTCACGTCGATCATGCACGAGGTGTTCAGTGACCGAGTCAGAGACACCTGGGTAGCAGGCACCTCCCAGTCGAGGACGCCACCACCACGAGCATCCACAGCAATGACGCGCACCAGATCACCAACCCAAATCGATGTTCTCTTCGAAATCCACGCGCAGGTGCACAGCCGAACCGGAGTTGATGCCAAAATTCGACCCGGTGCCGTTGTTCGTGGCACGCAGACGGAAATCTTGCACAGTGCCACGACGGGCAGCCGACACATTCACTTCACCAGTGACAACCAGTGTCGAGCGAACGTAAATACCAGACTGGGCATTCGTGTTGATGTCGATGTCCCAGTTCGTCTGCTGCAGAGATTGACCCATCGACAGGCCAGAGAGCAGACCCGACGACGACACACCCGAGTTGTAAGCACCCATGACAATGGCGGTGATCGTGGCATGAGTCGCCCACGGTGGCACGTCGAAATAGAGGCGCGGACCAATATCCTGGAACGCCGTATTTTGGCCAATGTGGTCCCGTGCCACGACGTTGAGGATCTGCTGGTGCGTGTCCTTGCGGGCCGCGATAGGCCAGGCGAGAACGTCCACCGTGTTGATCGCGGACTGATTCGCGGCGACGTTCACGATGCCGAGCAACACGAACGGGTAGGTGATCGACCGCCACGCAGCGATGCCGTCCTCCGTGTAGCCAGTGGAACTGGGCACGCCTTCCAATACCTGCGGTTCCCAGTAGTCCACACTGTTCGGGTCTTCTGGGATCGTCTCACCCGACACAGCCCGATCACGCACCCGCAAGATCACCGCATCAGTACGACCACCACCAGACCCAGCGGCCCGGATCTGCACATCCACAGCAGACGGCACCCGGAAGCTATACGACTGATTCACGTGCCCCGGATAGCGCGACACGGCCACCACCGAGCACGGCAAAATCCGAACCGACGTCGAATCACCCGGGGTACGAACCAGACCGCCACCACCCGACGCCACCAGACCCGACACTCCACCCGTAGCCACATACGTCAGGGCACGAGCATCAGCAGCGGCATGACGCACACCCGGGGTATCCAACGCCCACACAGCACGATCAGACATTTATTCCTCCTATTGCATGGACGTGAAAGCATCACGCCAAAAAACATCGACATAGCTGGTGCCCGTGGTGTCGTCAGCCTCAAACCATAGATTCGACGTACCAGGCGGGACAGTGAGCTTCGACAAGCGGGTCTTACGAGTCACAGAGCCCGCAACATGCCGAGGCGAGCGACCACCACCACGAAGAATCGCCGTCATCTCCCGACCATCCAAAGTCACCGACTGGTCATGAGCGAGACTGCCCCGATAGCCCGCCTCAAACCCATCAGCCCACACACGCGGATTCGTGCACGGGCCCTGGAAACGGACTCGCACCACAGCCGGACGGTCACCGGCGTTCACAACCGATCCGGCACGAGGCTCGCCCGACACTGTGGACACCAGTGGGAACTCAAACGGGGTCAACCAGCCATCCGTGGACGAAGCAGCCACCACATTCACGCGGGTCGTAGACTCCGACGACCGATAATGCAGCGGGTCTAATTGCTCGAATTGCAGGTCAATCTGGCCGCGACCCAACGCAGCCTGCCAATCAGCCCGAGGCCCAGTAAAACGACCCGGACGACCATAGACCCGATACCAAGTGCCGCCATGGTCAGTGGAATACTCCAGGGCCACCAGCTCACCCGGCCCTGACAAATCCTCCCGCCACGCCCGCTCCAGATGCTCAGCAGACGCCAACACCTCCGCCGTTGACCCCTCTCGGATCGACAGCCCGAAATTCCAGACAGCAGAGCGCGCAAAATCTCGACCAGCAGCGACACCCGACCGCCCCAACCGAGCTGTACGATCCGTGTCAAACTCCATCGTCGGGGGCTCATAATCCGCGATATACAGGCTGTCGTCGCGTTCGCACCCAATCTCAATACCGGCGAATCTAATGTGCATTACTAAGCCCTTCCCGCCTTGCGCTGGGCATGATCGAATGCTGACACGATCTCTCCGACGCCAGCACCCTGCGGCACCTGCATGGTGACGTTCAAGACACTGCCGCCATTAGAGGCGATGACCTTGCCGAGCCTGTCGTAGTCAATGCTCGCCCCGCTCGAATACGAGGCCACAGCTTGCGCCGCCGACCACTGCCGGCCAACACTGCCCCCGGACTCGTAAGCGGCCAGGTGCTGGATGGCTGGGTGGTCTTGGTTGATCAGATCCAGTGCGCGGTCGTATTTCCGGGCATTCTCTTCCCGGATCACCCATTCGCCGTCATCAACTCGCGCGGTGGGCAGGCCGTGGGAGCCGATTCCCAGGATCATGTCTGTTCCCAGGCCCGTATAGGGGAGACGGCCGCCGGTAGCGCGGCGGGGCAGGCGGCCACCGGTGGCGCGGTTGAACTCGGGGCGGAGGATCCCGCGCCCACCCGAGGGTGCCGGAATATTCAGTGTGGTCTTCAACAGGTTCTGACGCACCGTCTGAGTGATCGTCGATGTGCGGTCACGAGCCGTGTGGTTCAGCTGGGATTCAGCCTGTGCCGTGTTCGCGTCGGCGTGCACGGTGGCCTTGCCGTCCTTGATGCCGTCAATGTCCTTCTGCACACCCCACACGGTGCCGTTGTCGTCGACGAGCACGGTCCGGTTCACGCCGTTGATGTTCTCGATACGCTCCTGGACCCGGTGCGTGGTGCCGTTGTCGTCGACCACCACCAGCTCGGTCTTGCCGGTCACCTGGTTGATCTGCTCTTGTACTTCACCCGCGGTCCCGTCCTCGGTGACCACTACGTCGACTTTCTTCCAGTCGGTGATCTCATCGACCGCGGTACCGGTGGCGGTGGCGATCTCCATGGCCGCCGTAGACATCCACGATTCGATGTCCACGCCGGGCGGGATGCCGAGGATTTGCCCGGCGAGTTCGGCGGCCTGGTCCCCGGTCATGCCCATGCCCTCGGCGGTGGTGACGAGGGTGTCGTAGGTGTCCTGGAGGGTGCCCTGCAGCTCATGGTTGGTGGCTCCGGCCTCAGCCTGCGCGGTGGCGAGAGCCCACCCGGAGTCCGCCAGGTCGAGGAAGGCGGCCTGGTTGGCGCGCCCCTTCTCGGTGGTCACGTCCAGGGTGTTTCCGTTTTCTTTCAGGGACTCGGTGAGCCCGTCCATGGACGCCTCAAAGTCGGCGGTGGCCTGCATCTCACTGCGGTTGATCTGGCCGAGCAGGGTGAGTGCGGCGATAATGTCATCCAGGGATGCGGCGGCGTCCTCCGCCGAGTCACCCAGGTCATCCATGCCACCGGCAGCAGCCTCGGCCCCGTCGCCCGCCTCTGGGCCAGCAATTGCGACCTCGCCCATGGCTACGGCCAAGAGCTCCTGTTGGGTCAGGCTCTCCCCGGCCGCGTTCGCGGTGTTGAGGATCGCGTCACGGTACGCGGGCATGGCGTTCAGGGCGTCCTCGGCGCTATAGCCTGCCTCCTCGAAAGCTCCGGCCAGCTCGCGGAACATCTCGGACGCTTGTTCTGTTTGACCACCGGCGAACATGTCAGCCATGGCGGTACCAATATCAGCGAAACGCCCCTCCAAAACCTGCATCTCGGATTCAACACCGATAATCCCGGCCGCCCAGCCGTCGAGACCGTCTATCCAGTCCTTATTCATGACCCGGTCGATAGCCTCACCGATGGTGTCCACGCCGGTGGATACACCAAGGTACTCGTCGTAGTTACCGAAAAGGTTGTCGAGGTTGATCTCGTCGGCGGCCTGTGACATTTCCAGTAGACGGTTGGTGATCGTTTGGACGGTGTCGCCGTTCTTATCCGAGATAACCTCGTCGAGGATTCGGAGCCCGGCGATAGCGATCGCGGCCACACCCGCGGCAATACCCAGGTTTTTGATGAACCCGGCGGTGCGGGGGAAACGTTGGTTCGCCTTGGCGATCTTGGGGAGGAGTCGACCGAACGCGTCTACGGTGTCCATGACGCGGGGTGCCACCAGCAGGAGCCCGCCAGCGGCGGCGAGGCCGACACCTGCCACACCGGACAGGGCGGTGATAGCACCAGTGACTGGGGCGGGCAGGTCAGCGAACCAACCGGCAACGTCGGCGATAGTGTCCGCCACGTCAGCGATCACCGGGAGGATCACAGAGCCCGCGTTGATGGCGGCGTCCTTGATGTTGTTCCAGGCGATAGCGATCTTCGACTCGGCGGTCTCATACCGGAGCTCGGCCTCAGCGGCCAGCGCCGTGTTGTTGGCCCATTCCTCCGAGCCCATGGCGAGCGCGTCGGTGAGCACACCAGAAGCAGAAGCGAGGGACAGCATGGTCGCGGATTCGCGGATGCCCCTCACGCCCAGGTCGCCCAGGATGGCGTTCACGTCGCCACCAGCGGCCGCAGTCTCACCCAGTCCCTGGGAGAGAATCTGCATGGCCTCAGCGGGGCGCTCCTGCCACTTAGCGGCGAAATCTTCGGCACTGACACCGGCGGCGTCAGCCCACCCGATCAGGCTGTCCCCGCCCTCGCGGACGGCGGCGTCAATCTTCCGCATCACCATGGAAATGGCGGTACCACCAGCTTCAGCGTTGATGCCCACCGACGACATGGCGGTTGCCATGGCCAGGGTGTCAGCCTCGGTCATGTTGAGGATCCGGCCCACCGGTGCGATGCGCTGCGCCATGTCCACGATTTCTTTCTCCGTGGTGGCGAAGTTGTTACCCAGGCCGACGATGGTGGAGCCGAGCCGGTCAGCGTCGGAGAAGGCCGTTCCCATGACGTTGGAGAACCGGGCCAGGGCGGTGGCTGCCTCGTCAGCGGAGAGGTTCGTGGTCTCGCCCAGGTCGATCATGACCCGGGAGAAGGACGCCACATCGTCCACGCCGACACCGAGCTGACCGGCCGCTTCGGCGGTGGCCGCGATCTCGGTGTGGGTGGCGGGAAGGGTGCGCGCGAGTTCGCGGAGGTCGCCCTCGAGCTGTTCCATTTGGGCTGCGGTGCCGTCGTTGGTTTTCTGCACCCCGGCCCAGTCGGACTGCCAGTCCATCGCGAATTTTGCGCTGGCTCCAGCGACCGCGGTGATCCCGGCGCCGACCACGGTGAGCCCGGTGCCCACGGTCTGCATGTCCGCGGAATTGTCGCGGATGGCCTGTCCCATGCGGGTCCACCCGGAGGTGGACTTGTTCGCGTCGTCGCCTAGCTTCTTCGTGGATTGGCCGGTCTTGTCGGCGGCGTCGCCCAGCTTGTTGGTGGCCTTCTCGGCCTCACCCATCGCCTTGATGTACCCGGAGGCGTCCGCCTCAAATTTGGCGCGCACCGTGTTCTCGGCCATGACCACCTCCAGGTGTTGTTATTCGGTTGGGGAGAGCCCCTGTTTTTCGAGCCACCAGTCAGGCGCGGACGCCACCGTGGCACTGTCCTGTGCGCTGGTGGCGGGCACCGGGTACGCCTGGGTGCCGTGCGGGATGTCCTTGGTCTGCTCCCGCCACTGGCCCAGGGCTTGGGTGACACCACACACCCGGGTCTCGACCTGATAGCTGGTGGTGGAGCAGGTCTCCCTTGGTTGCCCACAGTCGGGGCAGAGCAGGTCTTGGTAGATGGTCCAGGCGTGTGTGAGCAGGTGATCTTGTGGGGTCCATGACCCGTCACCACCGACCCAGGCGGACGGGGGCCGCTGCCATTGGATGGCGGTGCGGATGAGTGCCCGGGTGGTGGCGGCGTGCTCTTTGGTCAGGACCGTCGCGAGAAAGGCGCGGTGACCTCGGGCTTGCTGTAGGTGGCGGTGGACCAGGCGTTCATGATCTTGATCATTTGGCCTTCACCGATGGTGTTGTGGAAGGCTGCCCACTGGTCGGCGGTGAGTTTCACCCCGCCTGGGAATTCGACGGCGTCGGCGAGGATCCGGTAGTCCCGGAGCGGGTCACCGTTTTTGACGCCCACACCGGCCTTGTCGATTTCGGGGCCAAGGCTGGCGTACACGGTGAGGGTGACGCTGGTGGCTTTGATGCGTTCTGATAGTTCGGCTCCGCGGGCCTCCAGGTCGGACACGTCGACCGTGCTGGCCTCACCGACGGCCAGGTCAGCCTTGACGTCGTCATCGTTCGCCGCCTTGTTGTGGAGTTCGCGGCGAGCCCACTCGTCTTTCAGCTCCTGGATTTCGGCTACCAGTGCCGGGTCGTGGCGTTGCACGGTCACTGTTTCGCGGCGCCGGTGCTTCTTCTCCCCGACCGGGGTGAGCCAGTCTGCGATGTCGAAAGTGTCCGGGTCCGGGGTGTGAGTCTCGGTGGTTTCAGGCGTGTCAGTCACGGGGTGCTCCTAACGTGATCATGGGGCGGGATGGGGTTGTGGGGGTGGCCGCACCGCACCCCATGAAACGGTGCGGCCACCCGGTCTTGAGGGGTCAGGGTCAGCCCTGACCACCACCGGTGCCGGCGGCGACCACACCGTTCTGCTCGGCCTCCTTGACGGTCACCGGGTGGGTGGCCTTGATGTAGCCAGCCACCTGGTCGGCGGACTTCTGCCAGTTGTCGACCTCGATCCGGTAGGCGGTGTATTCGTCACCTGCGGCGAATGGCTCGTCCCACTTCTTGTTGCTATGGCGCTCCACCCAGACAGCCGGGGTTCCCTTCACCTTGAGGGCCTGGAAGACGGCGTCGCCTTCCGGGTCAGCTCGGCCCGGCTCGTCGACGTCGAAGAACCGGAAGGACTCGATGGTGCCTTCGTAGTTGGAGGCGCCGAACGTCTGAGTGTTCGCTTCCTCACAGATGGCGGCTTCGTTGATCGTCTCGGAGCCGGTGGCGCTGATCCGGGTGTTGGCCTGGGTGGTACGGCAGGACGCGTCAATCACGGACGCGCCGTTCAGCTGCTCGGGGGTGAGCCCCTGCAGGTTGGCGACGGGTTCGGTGATGAGCACGACGCGACGGTTCTGTTCGGCGAGGCTGCGCGGGGGGAGTTGGGCGAGAGTGGTAGCCATTACTTGGCCTCCTTCTTAGGAATGTTGTTCGGTGTTGGTTCCTCCACCCGCTGCGTGGTGGTGGCCTTTTTCGCTTTCGCGGATGGGGCAAGTTCGAGGTTGGGGTTCATGGCGACGAGGTGGGCGGGCCACCGGAACACCTCACGATTTGGGTCGTTCTTCCGGTAGGCGCGCACGTAGCCGTCCTGGGTGTGCTGAGACATGGTTGGCTCCTTAGAGTCGTGTGATTTGGGTCCACCAGTCGGTGGGCATGTAGTGGCGGGCTGGCCGTATGTCCGGATCGACCAGGGGGCGGACACTGTTCTGCTGCTCCACGTCTGGGCGGATGATGCCGTCACCCACAGGGCACCCGGTGAGTTGGGGGCGTATGTCGTCGAGTACCCGGAGCACGGTGGTCGGGTCGTGGGCGACCGCTGTGATCGTGAATCGCACGTGCTGCCCGGTCAGGTCGGGGCCGCCGGCCACGGGTTCGTCGTCGATGGCGGTGCCAGGTGAGGGCCACACGACCAGGTAGGGGCGGGGGAGCCCGTTACTGTCGGGGATGGTGGGGTGGCTGTCGGGGACGTGTCCCAGGTAGACGATGGCGCGGGTGCCGACAGCGGCGCGGAGGATCGTGTCGATGTGCGTGTATAGGTCTGCGGACCGGACCGGCATGCTCATTCACCGCCGATCTGTTCGAGTGCTGCCAGCCAGGCCGGGGTCATGGATTCCTGGGCGGGGCGGATGCTGGGGCGGGGCGCCATCCGGGACGTGCCGTGCTCGAGGTAGACGGCGTAATCGGCCCCGGCTGTCACGGTTCCTGTGACGGTGGTGGTGGTAGCGCTGGTGGTGCCGGTGATTGCGGACCGGTGAAACCCGGTGTCCACGGGGGCGCGGCGGCGCGCATCAGATTTCGTGTCCGCCACGGTTTTGATCGTCACGGCCTTGATTCGTGCGACCGCTTGCTGGCCCCGGGCACGGAATGTGCCAGCGTGGGCGCGGATCTCAGAACCAGACACGAGGCCTCCTAGCTGTTGGTGAGGTCGTCCACGCAAGTGAGGTCCCGCTCCCACAGGAGGGTCCCGTGCTGCACGTTGAGCACCCGGAGCGGGCGCCCGAGAAGGTGAGGGTCGCCGTCGTGGCCGTCGGCGTATCCGGTGACAGTGACCACCGGGCCGGCGTCCGTGATCGTCAGATTGGGCACCTGGTCGAGGGGGAGAGTGACCAGGTACTGGCGGGTGTCCACGAGCTGCCCGGCGGCGTCGGCTCGGGCCTCCCGTTTAAGCTCCTGCACCCGGCACGGCACATCCGCTACCAGGGTTTCGCCTGGGGCGAGCTCCCCGGTCTCGTAGTCGTACCCGCCGGCAGGGCCAGTCAGCGTGCAGATGCCGGTCATGGTGGAGTTGGCGACCGGACGGTGGTGAGCGGCCCAACCTTCGGGGATCACAGGCAGGTTCAGAACCATTCGATGCCCCCGTACACGCGCCGCTCCTCAGCCTCACGGCGCCGCCCCACCTCGTCTGCCACGTAAGCGGCGAAGTAGGTTTCGCCCGCCTCCGTATCAGCCTGAGCCTTGTAATAGTCCGCGAGCTTCATCAGCGACGCGGCCACGGCAGGCCCGTCGGTACTGAGGTCCTGAGTGGTGATCTTCTTCGACAGCAGCGCCTCAGACATGGCAATCGTGAGAAGCGCCTTATGGGTCGCCCAGTTCGAGGACCCGTCCCGCTCGTCCAACCAGATCTTGAGGGTGTCGTCGTCAATCAGGTGAGTGGACTCGTCGGCCGGGTTCTCACCCAGGTTCGCCCGGATCAGGCGTAGCTCGGTCGCATAATCCACGGCCACCACCTCCAAGAGAGTCTTTGGGGCGCACGAAGGGCGCTGGCCCGCTATATGACCAGCGCCCCACGCGCGTATTCAGTTATGAGATAGAAGGGGGTCAGCCGCCGTTGGAGGCGTACGTGCCTTCCTTGAAACCGGGGTCAATACCCCAGATGTCACGGCCGCGCCACCAGATGGTGTCGTCGTTGAAGGACCCCTGGTCGACGGGGACCTCGCCACCGCCCACGTAGGAGCCCTGGTCCTTCTTCACCCGGATGTCCAGGCCTTCCAGGCCTTCCACCTGGGTGCGGATCAGGGACGGCAGATCAGACGTGTTCGACTTCAGCAGAGCCCACGCGTTCTGGTTACCGAGACGGTCGGCCAGGGTGTCAGACTGCAGGCGGTGTGCGATCTTCCCATTCAGCGGGTTCGCCTGGGTGGTGACGATGGTCTCGTCATTGGCGCCCGGGCGGCGCACCTCCTCCGTGGTCGGGTTCAGCAGGGCGTCCACGGTGTCGACGAGGCCGTCACCGTAAACGAGGACCAGCTGGTCGCCGCCCACACGATCACCGCGGTGGTTCTTCCGCTCCCGCACCTTCTTCACAGCGGCCAGCAGAGACTCACGGGACAGGGCCACGTTCTCCACTTCCTGGAAGAAGGATGACTGCCAGGCGCCCGCCTGGGTGAGGAGCAGCCCGGTGACGGCGTTCTTCTGTCCGCGCACCGAACCGTTCGCCAGGTAGCGGGGGAAATCCGCGAGCTGAGAGAACAGTCCGTTGATGCGCAGCTCGAAGGTCAGGCCGTAGGTGCGGCCATGCTTCTTGGCACGGTGGAGCAGCTTCTCGATGTACTGCAGGGTGCCAGCCTTGTACTCCTCGCCCTCCTTGACTTCCTCGAACGCGTCCCCGGACCACAGGTCGACCAGCTTGTGGTCGTTGAAGTCGTTGACCTTCATGTCGAACAGGACGGGCTCGAACTCGTTGGTGATGTTCTGGGCGATGGCCAGGGCCTGCAGGGTGAAACCCTTGGCTAGCAGGGCGGTGAAGTCGCTGGTGGTGAATGCCTCCAGCAGTCGGGCGCGGGCGGTGAAGTTCTGTGCGGCCTTGCCCTCCTTGAAGAGCTTCACCGCTTCCAGTACCCGCTCGTTTTCGGTGGGTGCGGCGCGGAATCCTTCGCGCGCCAGATCAATGGTGCTCATTGAAGTGTTCCTCTCTCTGTCAGGCGCCGGACCCGGCGGGGGTGGGGGTGATGATTCCTGCGGGGGCGACCTCTGCCACCCCGGTGCCGGTGCCCTTGGGGGCCGCGGCGACGCCGAAGAAGTTGTCGCCTGCGGTGGCGGTCAGGGTGTTGTTGGCGGCCACGTAGACGGCCTGCCCCTCGGTGAGGGCGCCGGAAACCTCCAGGTCGTAGGAGCCGTTGAGCCAGATCGTGACTCGTTCGCCCTCGACTGCCGTGGTCTGGGCGACGCCGGCGATCTGACCGACACGGACCGGTTCACCGGATTCGATGTCGCGTGGAGCGACCACGGTGATGTGTTCAAAGTGGGTGTAGCGCTGGTTCGTTGCCATGGTCAGGCCTTCTCTCCGAGCTCGGCGAGGATGTCCTCGCTGGTGACAGTCTTGGACTCGGTTGCGGTGCTACCGCCTCCGAGGTTGGGGGTGCCCGCGTCCTGGGCGGCGACGGCGGCCGCCTCAGTGACCTGCTCGGTGAATGCGGCGTGGTCGTAGTCAGCGGACTCGGCTGCACGGTCAGCGGCGGCCAGGTAGAACGCGGGGGCGTCCTTCCCGAAAGCCTCACGCACCGCGTTGCGGGCCTGCTCCTGACGTGCTTCCAGGGCGGCCTTCTCGGCGGCCTCCCGTAGCGTCTTGTTCTCTGCTGCCAGCTGGTCGCGTTCGGCGGCCAGTTCCTTGTTGGTGGCCTCCAGCGCGGCGGCCCGGCTGTTGGCCTCCTCGGCCCGGTTCAGGGCCTCGGTGATGTTGGTGTCAGCCATAATGGCCTCCTCCTCTTCTCGGGGTGCCCCAGCCGGGACTGGCGGGGGATTCTGTTCCTGGATGCGCTGTGCGGCCTCCAGGACGGCTTCTACGCGCCCGCCCCGTCCTGCGACGGTGACGAAGTCTGCGCGATTGAATGGGTCAGGGATGATGCGTTCAATGACGCGGCCGTTCTCGCTCTCGGAAACCTCAGCGACGGCACTAATGGACACACCGATGAACTCGCCGAAGTCATCAATGAACGAGCGCCACTGAGATCCGACTCTCGCCTCGGCAATGAGAGCACCGTCCTCGTAGCGGGCATCCTCTGTGAGAACTCCGACCAGGTTTCGCAGTGACCCTTCTGGACGTTCCATAGTGTCGGCCGCCGTGGAGTGATCCAGGTGCATTTGGGTGCCCCGGGAGAATGCCCGGTCCTGGGCCGCCTGCTCGAGTACGGCGGCGGAGTAGAAACCCGTCGACCCCTGGCCTTCGTCGATAATCCGCACCTTGATGCGGCCGGGGCTGGACTGTGAGACGGTCCCGGTGACCTCTCTGACTGTGGTCTGCATAGCACTCCTCCGGGCATAGAGAAGGCCCCGCCGTAGCAGGGCCTTTCGTTCGTTATCGGTTATTCGCTGCGATACCTCATGCGATGGCATTCACGGCAGACTCGCCAACCTTGTTTCTGGATATAGGTGTTGGCCGGGGTGTACCCATGGCCCTTTGGGCAGTGAGTCTTACGGGCGTTTTGCGCGGCTGGCCCTTCGCCTCGCATCGCGTTCACGCCAGCGGCGACGGGCTCCAGATGCTCGGGGTTGATGCACTGCACGTTTCGGCAGAGATGATCCAATGTGAGACCGTGAGGGATGGGGCCGACTTGCTCCTCGTAGGAGATCCTGTGGGCGAGGCGTCCAGTGTTGTTGACACTGATTATTCCGTAGCCCTCGCGGTTAGTTGCTCCAGTCCATTGCCAGCACCCGTTGTCTAGCTTCAGGTGCGACTTGAGTAGTCGTGTGGCGATAGGTGCGCCCAGAGATTTGAGCGGTTTCTCTATTCCGTCTGCGCCATTCTTTGCCCACCTCGTGTAGTGGGTGGCGCAGTATCCGCGTGCACGGTGAGGCTTTTCGCATCCTTCAATTGAGCAGGTACGCTTTGTGGTAGCCAAAGCAACTCCTAAGTCAGTTGTGGCGGTTAGGCCCGCGCTGAGGTTGCACCCTCTGCGTGGGCCGTTGTTGTAGGTCCAAGTATATCCGATGAGGCTATAGGCTGGTCTGATGGAGACGAACGCGGCGGGCGAGGGGTGCACCCCTGATGGGCACCAGTACCGTGTCGTCGGCGTGGATCTGAAAAGGTTCGGCGGGGCGATGACTCTGGAATGCCGGATCTGCGGTGAGCTGGTGTTCTCACCGGCCGAGAATTACCGGCGGCACATGCTCGACGGCGACTAGCTCGCATGTCATACTGGATGACATGGATACACTACAGCCGGAAGATTCTTTGACAGCCGACATTGCCGCTCGGATCGTATCTCTCCGAGAGAGGGACAACCTGAGTGGCCAATACGTAGCAGATACCTTGACTCAGGCGGGATACAAGATGCTGCGCACGACTTTGGCGAATTTGGAGCGTGGACTACGGAAATCTGTCAGCGCGGCGGAACTTGTTGCCTTCTGCCAATTGTTCAAAGTCCCATTGGAGTACCTGGTCCATGGGACGGGTCTCTGTGAGCATTGCCAGAACAACCCGCCATCGGGTTTTCGTTGCGAGTCATGCGGGCGGATCGGGGACTAGTCCTGCAGGTCTTTGAGCGGGGTCTCGATATAGTGATCCATCCACTCCGGGTTTCGTCTCAGCGTTGACATATCCGACCAGCTGATGTCCCCGTTACGGAGAAGGTCGGCGCGTGCCTTACCAAGCGTTCGATCCTGTGCTTCCGGGGTCAGGTTTTCCCACCAGTCATCTCTCTCAGCAGCGAGGTCCATGTCCGGTTCCTCAATGCCAGTGAACCCGAGTTCCGCCCAGCTCTTCGTCTTGTCCACGAAGACGCAACGCCCTTGTGGATGATCCTCGGGCCCGTAGGCGTCGACCGGCCATTCGGTGCCGTGTTGGGCGAGGCAACTCGAGCAAGTCCGCGCATCCAGTGTTGAGAGCCAGATCCGCGCCGTGATGAGATTGCGATTCTTCAGCGCCGTGTCTTGGTCGGCGATGCGGTGAGCTGTCAACATCTCTGTGCGTGCGATGCGGGTTGCCCGGACTAGGCCACCGTTGAAGGCTCCTTCGGTGCGGCGTAGCATCCGGCGTGCCACCACGTTGGGGTTTGACCCCACCGTGATCCCCCGGATGAGTTCGGCACGGACGGCGGCTGCAGCGGAAGCGGAGAGGCCCACGGCGGCGGAGGTGATCTGTTGTGTGGTGCGAGCCACGATGGCGTCCAGGGCTTCGTCATCCAGGCGACCCAACAGTGCGCCGGGCGCCTCCGGTGGAAGCTGAGACTGCAGGGACGTGTACCGGGTGTTCACGGCGTCCAGGACAGCGTCTCCAACGTCCACGGTGACCCGTGTGCCTGTGTAGACTTCCAGCTCGTCCAACGCCTGCCGTGATCGGGTGAGCGCCTGCGTGAGCCGCTGGTCACGTGCCAACACGCTGGCGGGGATGGCGCCGTCCGCGGTGCTGAGCAGCCGGGCCAGGGCGTCCTCGAACTCAGGGGCCAGCGTGTCCCAGGACTCTATCCACGCCCGGGTGAGGTCCACGACCTGCTGGTCGGTGAGGGCCACGGTGCGGTCGCGGGAGGCACGTACCAGGCGCACCAGATCAGGGGTGATCGTCACGGGTCACCGCCTTACAGGATGGTGGACGGGTCGCCGCCTCGCCGGAGCAGGTCAGCCGCGGACTGGCCGGCAGCCCCTGCTGCGGTGGCGTAGGGGTCCACCCAGTTGCCGTCGTCGTCGGTCACCTGGTCAAGGATCCCGGTGGGGTCTTCGTACCCGAATGCGGCGAGGATCAGCTTCAGCGTCTCCAACGGCGGGAGCTTGTTGGTTGCGTCAGCCTTGCTGATCGCTTCCATCATGCCGTCGGTGTTGATGTCTTCCAGCTCAGCCATGGTGATCTCCACGGCCGGGTCTGTCTTGTCAACGAAAACGGAGACCTGCCGGTCGTCGCGTTGCTCGATACGGCCCTTCAACGGCCCGCGGGGTGCCCGTACGGCGGCCTCCACAGCGAACGCGCACGCGGCACGCAAGTATTTGGCGTGCACCTGTTGGCGGGCCTGCATCTCCAAACGCTGGGGCCGGTCCAAGGTCTCAGCCACAGCGCGGGCGCCCTCTTGGCCCGGGTCTGCGGTGAGGATCGTGACCGTCACACCCAGCGCAGAGGCCACCATGGACGCCACCGGACGACCGGAGTTCGCGTCGAACCGGGCGCCCTGGGTGGAGGGGGCCTGCAGCTCCATCGTCCCGTAAGCGGTGCCACCGGCCTGACCCTGGTAAGCGTCAGCGGCGGCCCGCGCCATCTGGGATTTCCCGCCCTTGTCCTGCATGTGCCAGGCAATCCGGGACAGCGCCCGCATCAGGCGGGTCCAGTCCTCCAGGAACTCCTTGTAAGCGCGCGCCCACGGCATGGCGGCGGCACCATCACCGACACCCCAGGTGCGTTCACGTCCGGCGGCGTTGACCTTCAGGTGGTAGACGGCCGCACCAGTCCCGTACCCCGGGTACCGTTTGCCCGGCCACAGGATCGGCTTTCCCTCCAGGGTGCGGATCTCGTTCACTGGCTGGTGAGACAGTGCCGGATACCAGGCGGCCTTCTGGACGGGCTGCGAGTCGCCGGGTAGTTGCTCCGTCCATTCGCGCAGGTAGAACCACGGCACGAGGTCGTCGCCGGGTTTCTTGTAGATGCGGGTGACCTGGTCGAACATGATCTGTCGCACCTGCACGGCCCCGGTCATCGGGTTCACCCAGTGCCCGTAGAACACGTTCCCATCATCGAACAGGTCGTTCTCGCGGGCCAGGTGAGCATCATGCCCGAACACGGACTCCTGGTTACGCTCATCACCGATGAACGCCTCCACCACGGCGGCCACATTCTGGTGGCCTTCGTCCTCGCCTTTGTCACGGGCGGCGATGGTGATCCCATCACCCACCACGTACCCGGCCCGCACCACCTTGCCCCGCTTCATCAGCGGGTTCATGGTGGAGAACGCGCGCACCAAGTTAGCCTGCGCGAGCAGCTGACCGCGGTCGACGGTGCCGGCGGCAAGGGACGCCCACCCCTGGTCTTCGGCCTGCAGGCGGCGCAGCGTTGCGGCTGTCGCTTCCTCGAGGCGCAGCTCCAGGGTTTCGAGGGTGCCGTTATCGACCAGGGTTTTCCCTTCCGGGATTGCGGCCTCGGTGGAGGTGGTGTCATTACCCAGGATCCAGTCAGTGAGACGTCCCATCATGCCACCTCCAGGTCTTTAGTACGGGCTGATCTGCCAGTCATCGTCGTCGTCGAATAGGTCTTCCAGGTCGCCACCGCCCCGGGTAAGCGGGTGGAGGAGTAGCTGGTTGATCGCCTGCGTCATCGCGTCCACCGTGTCGTCATGGCCACCACCGGACCCGAAGTTGAACATCTCTTCCCGGAGGTCGGACACGTTCGGCACCAGTGCCGCGTTCGGCAGGTGCACGTTCCCCGAGTAGAAGAACGGGGACACGGCGTGGCCGCGCGCGACCTTCCCACCCTCCGGCTCCACCGGGATGATCCCTGGGATAGAACGTTGCAGGCTGTTGATGACGGCAGGCCCGTTCGCTTTGTTCTCCACGAACTTCTGTGTCGCCTGCGGCCATTTCGCTGCCAGCTCTTCGACCGCGCGCACGGACCGGTTGAAGTCCATGCGGCCGCGCACCTGATCCACCAGGTAGACGTCGGCGCCGATCCGCAACCACACCTGGCCGACCACATAGTCGGAGTGCTTGCCGTCAGTGAATGTCAGGTCGAAGGACAGGCACATTTCCTGGTCGGGTCGGTCCATGCCTGGCACCAGGTGGGTGCCGTCTGGGCGGACAGTCCACAACGCGGTGTCGTAGGTGGGGATATCGGCCGGGAAGACGCCGCCCTCGTCGGGGGTAGGCCTACCCATGTAGAGAGACGCCCATGACTTCGGCCCGGTGTCTCGGCGTCGCCGCTCCCACTGTGCTGCCGTCATGCCCCGGGTGGTCTCTAGCCATTCGCCGGGTGCGCGGCCGAGCGGGTCTGTCTCACCTTCGTCCGGGTTGTGGTCTGCGATGGCTGGCACGTTGATGACTCGCCAGTCACCACCGCCGTTCTCCGGTTTGAGGACCATTCCGCCCAGGTCGTCGTGCGCCCACCTTGTCATGGTGATAATGGCGGGGGCGCCGGGGGCGAGTCGGGTCATGGCGACTTCGCGCCACCAGTCCCAGTTGCGCCGCTGGTACACCTCTGATGCGGCGTCTCCGCGCCCCTTGGTTGGGTCGTCGACGATCATCAAGTCAGAGGGTCGCCCAGTGAGAGCTGACCCAATACCAGCAGTGAACACGCCGCCGTCTGACCCTGCGAGCATCCATTCCGATTGGCTGGATACGTCGTCGCGGATAGTGAGTCCTACCTGGTGACCGTGCTCGCGCACGTCGTCGCGGACTGCACGGCCCCACCGGCGGGCCACGCCCGTCTCATAGGATGCGATAGTGATGCGCGTATCCGGCCGTTGTGAGAGCACCCACATCGGGAATCTTCGGGATACGCGCTGGCTCTTCCCCTGCTGCGGCGGACAAGTTATCAGGAGGCGGGCGTCTGGGGTGTTGAATGCCCAGACGAGGACCTCGTCGAACAGGTCCATGAGCGGGGTCTGCTTAGTGGTCGGGTCGAGGGCTTGCGCCATGAAGCCAGGGGTTTCCCAGCGGACGGCGGGCGGGTCGAATTGCTGGGCGACGAGTTCCCAGACGGACGGTGCGGACATCGTGTGCCCTCCGTCCTCCTCAATGCTGTTCGCTCCGCGCCCAGGGTTCGAACCTGGACTGCCAGGGCCAAAACCTGGTGACCTGCCGGTTAGTCGAACGCGGATCGGGGGCACGCGCTCGCAACTGTTTGCGGGGTCGCGAATTACCCGCTATGTCACAGTCTACACTAACCGTCACCCTGATGGGTGCAGGGTGGTGTATGTTCAGGCAGCGGGTTCGCGCTCCATGCTGTCGAGGGTGCGGAGCACGTCGACCGGGTGGTACCAGGAGTACCCGCCTTTCGGTGATTTGATGCGCGGCTCAATCAGCCCCCGCTCCCTCCATTTACGGATCCGTGCCGCGGACACCCGGAGGCCGAGGTAGTGGTGGAGCCATGCGGACAGGTCGGCGGCCCGCATGACCCGAATCTGGCTCATGCGCCATTGCAGGTAGTCGTCCGTGTGGGTGGACTCGTCCTGTGCCTCGGTGAGCCTGTGGGCTGTGCTGACGCCCTGGTGGATGCGGTGCAGGATCTTCGCGGCGTCCGGGTCACGGTGCAGGGTGGGGAGCATCCGGGGCCATTCGATACCGATGTCCCGGGCGAGTTGCCACACCGCAATATTGAGCGCATCCCGGCGCTCGATGCCGCCCCCGCCGCCTTCTTTGTTCCTATTGGCGGGCCGGGCTTCTCCGCGGGCGATGAGGTCCAGGTCGAGGCGCTGTTCGGGGGTGACCTCGTCGAGCCTGGCCTGGGTGTCGTCGATGCACTGGTAGCACACGTAACCGTAGGGGGCTGGCCGCCCGCACTTGGTGGCCCCGGCCTCGCATTGGTGGGTTTCTTCGTCTACTCGCATCCGGTGGCTCCTTGCTGGTTGAGGGTGATGCTGGCGGCGAGCCGGTGGAGTGGGCATAGGTGGGCGTGCCACGCTATCCGGCACCCGCAGAGGTTGGTTTGGTGGCGGATGTAGAGGCGGCCGGGGCGCCCGCACCCGGAGACAGCGCAGGTCATGCCGGGGCCTGTTGTTCGAGGGCCCGGTCCAGGTCGTTATGGGTAAACAACTCCAACCGCTTAGCTCGCGCCGCCTCTCCGGCTTCTTCCGCGGTAACGAATAGCCCGAGGTGGTGCGTTTCCCCTTGATGTCGCACTGCGGCCGCGAACTTGCCGGTTAGCTTGTGGCGAGTCACGCCGCGCAGCCCTGTCGTGCTGTTCTTTCGCTCCGGGCGGAGATGTTGCATATTCTCGCTCCGCGTCACCAGCCGAAGATGGTCAATGTTCACGCAGGTGCGACGGTGGCATCTGTGGTCGATTTCCATTCCCGCCGGGATAGGCCCGCGCTCCTTTTCCCATGCGTACCGGTGGACCTTGACTGCCTTCCCGCCTGTGAAAATCACTCCGTACCCGTCGCCGGTTCGCCACCCTTGCCCTGACTGCGATCCGGTCCAGATGAGGCAGTCTCCTTCACGTTTCACCCTTGACCGCATTGCCTCTGCCGGATCGATGTACCTCCCGGAAGCCACGGGGTCGCCGGTAGCTTTCCACCTGCAGTAGTGCTTGTTGCACCACCCGCGAGCGGTAACGTTCTGTCCGCATCCTTCTATCGAGCACGTGGTCGGGGTGCTGATTACTCCGGCCGACCGCGCTTTCTGGTAGTGCTTCCTGCAGTACCCCTTGGCATAGAAGTTTCGGGTGCATCCCTTTTCGCCGCACTGCTTCGGAATCGTCATACTGCTGCACCTTCAAGCGCTCGGAGTTCTTCGGGGACGATGGTGGCGATCATGCTGGCCTGTTCGGGGGTGAGCTGCAGGCGTTGAATGATCCTGTGTATAACTCCGGCGAACGCGAGCGCTTCGGCCTCCCGGATCTTCACCTGCCGCTCGTCGATGCCAGCCTTGGCGGCGGCGGCAGTCCAGGTTGCCAACTGGTTCTCGGCCTCCCTGAGTAGCTTCCACCAGACGTTCTGCTGCGCTGATTCCACCTTCTTGTCTATTGGCCCCTCGGCGCTCATACCGTACTCGTGCTGCACGACACCCCATGCGAGTTCTTGTTCGCGGAAGTCGCGGACGACGGAGCGTAACCAGATCACTTCGGCGTGCTTGTACTGGATGAGCTGCAGCAGGGTTTCGACAGGGTGGAGTTGGGGCGCGCTGGGGTCAATGGTGCCGAGGACTTCGCGGACTTCGGCTTCCACGACGCGTTCGGTGGCTTTGCGTTTGGCTTGGGGACTGGCGCCGCCGTGGCGTCGGCATCGGGTTGCGCCGCGGGCGGGGTGGGCGCCGCAGGGCTCGCCGTTTTTCTTGCGCGCCCCGCAGATGGTGCGCCCGTTCACGGTCTGACCGGCGGCGAACTTCTTGCTGGTGGTCACTAGTCCTCACCTCCGCTATCGCCGTGGAGCTGGTGCACATTCCCGTCATCGTCAACGTATTTCCAAGTGTCGGAGAGTTTGGGCGCTGTGTCGCTGGTGCATGGCCATGGTTGTAGGTGGCGCACGCACATTTCGTCACTGACCGCGAACGTGCCGGCCTCGTCGCGTACGGCTACTCTGCCTAATTCGTGCTCGCCGCTCATGCCCGGCCTCCTGCCGCCACCCCGCGCACCGGTGTCCCGACGACACTGCATGTCTCGTCGCCGGTGAGTCGTAGTTCGTGGTCGCTTAGGGTGATGTGGACGCCGTCGAGGTATGGTCCGCAGACGACGTGTTCGGTGGTCACGCCGAGGTCTTGTAGCACCCCGGTCACGTCGAGCCCGTCGGCTTGGACGTGGATGCGCTGCCCGATCATGGCGGGGGACAGGTCACGGGTTCTCATGGTTGGGCTCCCAAAGGACGGTGGCAGGCAGTGCGAGTTGGTTGGCGTACCAGTGTCTTTCCGAGTACCAGTCGTTCGGGTCTCTACGGCTCATTTGTGCGACAATTTCGTCAGCGTCGATCACGGCACTGCCCAGGGGTAGTGCACGGAGTTCGTCTACTGTGGTCACTCTTTTCTGCAGGTACGGTAGGGCGGCTTCGAGTGCTGCCCGGGCCTTTGCTGTTGAGTTTTCCCACTCCAGGGTGGTTGCATCTACGGTTTCGCCGGGGTATTCGATCTCGTAGATTGCCCAAGTCGCTATCTCGATGGCCAGTTCGGGGATCTTCATTTCTGCCTCCTTCCGCAGTTGGCACACGTGGTGCGCTGGTCGTCCGGCCCGTAGTCGTGCCCGAAGATCAGGCAGTCGGCTTCTCGCACGTTGTCTTCAATCCACCCGAAGATGCCCACTGTCGCCTCCGTTCGCGTGGTGGTTGAGCCTGGTCAGGCTGGTCTGGTGGTGGGGGAGGGGCTGGTGGAGTTCCTGGTCGAAAGCGAATGAGGCCCTGTTTAGTACCTCTGCGGTTGCTTCAGCCGTCTTGCCGAAGCGAATGAAAAGGTCAATCGATTCCCTGATTGCTTGCTCGCCTCGCAGCCCGTAATACTGAAGCGCTTTAGCCATATCGAGTACCCGGTTGCTCACGTCTCGCCTCCCAGGCGCATGGTGATTGCCATACGGAGGACGGCTGCATGGTTTATGAGGCGACCCGCGTCAACCTGCATTCTGACCGCCATATCTTCGGGTAATCCCTCGGCCTCGCTCATCGCCGCGTGCCCCCACTCCTCCCAGTGGCCACACACCTCCAGCACGGCTTCGAGCGCACGGGCCAACTGCGGGGCGAGATGCCTGTACTCGGCGATCAGGTCGGCGTCCTCATTATTGGTCGGCAGGGATATTTCACAGGCGTCATTGACCGGGTATCCCGTCCACCCTTCCGCATAGACTCGCGCCGGACGGTAGTGAAGGCCGTTATCTGAAACGCTCTCAGGGTCCATCACCCACGGCCCGTCGGTCGCTTTCTCGTCCAGTTCTTTCACCCGTGCCAGCAGGGTGCGGATTGGGTCAGTCATGGTCGGCCACCGCCTCATAGGTCGCCTCGAAGATGTCAGGCTTGCAGGGGTAGAACTCGCCCTGAACTCCGCGGATGATCCAGTCACCCAGGCTTGCCGTCATCGTTCCTTCGAGCGTGTGAATGAATAGCCTCTCATCGAATTTGCTCATCACAACTGGGATCACCTGCCCCTCAGGCGTGACACTCTCTGCCCACCGGCAAATCGCCAGGTGCACACGAATGTCGTCCAAGACCTGCATCGCCTCAATCTCCACAGGCTTCTTGCGGTACTTCATTGGGTCACGCATTGTCTTCTCCGTTCAGTCCGAGGCGGGCAATAATCGCGTTGCGCACCTGGTCCGCCTGTCCTGGGAACATAGCCGAGCCGTTCGCGTAGGTGGCGACGCTCAGCGCGATCAGGTTCGCCGTGCGTTGCTCGTAGGCGAGGGCGAGGGTGGCTTCGGTATTGCGGGCCAGCTCGGATAGCAGCACGGTTTCGTCGGTTAGGCCAGCCTCCGAGATGTAGTGGTCGTTGATCGTCTCGGGGGGAGCGATCTGCGGCCCCTCGTACACGTGCGGATTGCCCTGCATGTCACTCATCGTTCTTTCCTTCCTGCTCTAGCTGGTCGGCGCGGTAGTTCGCGGCCACTTCTCGCATCAGATCACCCACATACACGGGCGAGCCGTCATCACGGCGAAACACGACGAAGGGCATTCGGGTTGAGTCTGCAAAGTCGCACAGCGCCTCCGCTTTCGCTTCCCGGCGCACCTGGTCGAGGAGGCGGTCGAGTGCTTCACTCGGGTCAGCGCTCGTCAGCTCTGGGCGATATGGGCGCGATGTCCACATCCAAGCCTCGAGAGCGTCGCGCACCTCTCCCGTCGTCGGGATATAGTCATTCATTTATGCCCTCCGTACTTGTGATCCAGGTGATTGTGGCAACGCTTGCACCGGGGGTCGTATTGCGATGTATCGGTACTGAAAACAACTAGATAGTCGCCCCGTAGCTCCGTAATCTCGCTAACTCCGCTTCTGCTGTATGACCAATCATTGGCGGGCTTTCCGCAGTCCTTGCAGTCGCGACCGCTAGCAGGTCCTAGCTCCCTGGCAATGCGTAAGTGCACCGCGTTATATGAGGCAGGGTTGGGCGCTGACCTCCAGTGCCCGCAGGATTTTGTTACCCCTGAGCGGAGGTGCGTTCCGTATGTCTCGAAAATTACTCCGCAGTCGCACAAGCACTTCCACTTGCGGGTAGTAATCCTCTCAATGGTTACAATCGCCCCATATCGCTCTCCTGGCTTCATCCACTTGTATCCGGATGGTGGTTTCTCTGTCGGCGTGTACTGCTCACTCACCCTGCTCACCTACTTCCTCTACGTCTGTGACTTCACCGTCGAGCGACTCACTGATGTCAGGCGCATAGTCTGACCAGATTCGCCGCGCTTCCTCGGCGCCTTCAGCCTCCACGAAGTAGATCTCCCTTACGCGTCCCTCCCAGGTGACCTGGAACTCAGGCATCGTTCTCACCCCGCACTTTGTCGAGGTCGAGCACGCCACCAAACGAGGTGATGCGCTCTGGCTTGAGGGTGAGGCGGATGTGTGTTTCGGCATCAAGTCCGGTCCAGTACCCTTCCCTGTCTCGCGTAAGGACTGTCGCAGAAACCCCTTCACCCAAATCCACGTCATAGATAACTGACCCCGGCGTGTCAGGTAGCTCTGGTTTCGGCTGGTGGTCGATCCCCAGGGCGGTGAGAAGGCGACGGAAGCTGGTGACCTCTCCATCCATGACAACATCGCCGCGACTGAGATGGTCGATGGAAACCGAGAACCCATCTGCCACCGCCGCCTCGTGGATCGCCGCTCGTAGTTCGTCGTCTGTCCAGGCCATGTCAGTCCTCCTCCTTTGCGACGATCTTCGCGGGGGACCATCCGGGGCTGAAATCTCCGCTGCCCCGATGCCCCCCGCCACCGGGTTCTATCCACAGCTCCTCGGAATCGCACCAGGCCCACGGGTTGCCACCCGCGTCGAGAATGACTTCGTGGTACAGCGGATCTGGCGGGGTTGTCGATGCCTGCGAGGCTTGCTTGCCCAGGTCGTAGGCGGCGCGGGCGAAAGACGAAAACAGAATCTTGGAGTGCTTCCCCAGGTCATCAAAGAACGTGGACTTGTCTTGGCTCGCGTCCCACAGCTCGGCGATCTTCTCTTCTGTCAGCTCGTGCTCGGTCATGGGGTTTTTCCTTTCGAGGTTTTGCCCGAGTACCAGGGCAGGGCGAGTCCGTCGTTCTCCTGTCGGGGTACAACGTGGACGTGAAGGTGGAAGACGGATTGTGTGGCAGCTGGCCCGATGCTGGTGATGATGTTCGCGTCACCGAGGATGCCCTGGGAGCGAGCGTGGGCAATGTAGGTGGAGGCGTCGTGCATGACCTCCGCCGTGACGGACGGGTCCTCTGCCGCGTCGCGCACATGCTTGCGGGGCATGAAGATCACGTGCCCCTCGGTGACCGGGCTGAGGGGCACGATGCCGAGCGTGGAGATGCCGTTCCACACGGTCTGGTGCGGCTCTGTGCCGTACAAGATCTCACAGAAGATGCAGTTCACGATTCGACCGCCTTCCGGTGTTTGCCTTGTGGTTCTGGTGCCAGGTATTCCCGCCGCGCAAAGTCTGCGCGGTCGAGGGTGGGCTGTATCGCGGCCATGATGAGGGCGCGAATCTGTGCGGGGGTCATGCCTCCACCGCCATCTGATGACCCCACTGTGCGGCGGCACTATCGAAAGTCTCGCCACACGTGCAAGCAGGGAACTGCTCGGTCTCGGTGTAGTCGTGGCAATAGGCGGGGGCCAGAAGATTGTTCATTGGGGTTTCCCTTTCACGGGGTGGTTGTTCCGGTGGTGGTTCACCGGGTGGGTGTTACACACCCAAGCATACACTAACCTGCACTCTTGCGGGTGGTGAGTAGTGCATTTATGGTGCCGTCCTGCAGGTGGGTGGGGCGCCACACGTGGACCTCCTGGCCGGCGGCTTCCAGGTCAGCGATCCACGCTTTCTGATCGGCGGTGAGACGCCCCGACGCCCGCTTCAGCTCAGCCCAGATCACCCGCTGCTGTGTCGGGTGCACCATGACCAGGTCGGGGAACCCGGGAACGGTCCTTCGTGAGTCTGTGACGTGATACCAGCGCCACCCGTGGAGTGTGGCGAGCTGCTGCACCGACCCCTGCAGCTGCCGCTCCGTCATCTGAGCCGCCAACACCGTCGAAGCCACAGAATCGATTCTGGCGGGCTTCACTTCAGCACCGACCCGGTGAGCGAGAAGCGGTCCCGTGAGTTGCGGCGCGCGTTGTTGCACTTGGCGTGAGTCAGTCGGAGGTTTTCGATTACATGGGCGGAGCGGGGGTCACTCACGGGGATGATGTGGTCCATCTCGACCGGCGGATACAAGGGTTCCCCGCAGATCTGACAATCGTTGCCGTCCCTGTCGAGCAGGTCAGCTTCCGTGACTAACTGATTCCCTAGTGGTGGCAGGTTCACCGTCTTCCGAGCTGCTTTGTAGCTGGCCAACCTGTATCGCTCTGGTTTCAGCGATGCCCTGCTCTTGCATTTGCTGGTGCAGTACTTTGCGCTCTTCCTAGATCCGGGCATTTCTCGTCCGCATGCGGCGCACGTTTTCATTGTCGGTCCCTTCTGGGGTGATTCGTCAGATTCGATTCTGTGGGGCTACTGAAGCTGCGGACGAGGAATCCCCCTCACCACGGTTCCCCGTCGCTCTCAGCCCCGGTTCTGTCCGTCCTTGACGGTGTTTCATCGTCTACACCATTCGACACCACAAAATGCACTCCCAGTTTGTCGAGGGGCCGGTCACCGGCTTTGATGTCCGCCCAGCACCCTCCACAGTCGGTTGCTCCGCGGGGGTCGTAGGGGTGGTCGGGGCATGGGGTTGTGGGTTGGGCTACGCCGGGGTGTGGTCTGGTGGTGTCCCAGTGGGGGCCGTCGTTCACGTATAGGTTGGGGGTTCTCATTCGGGGGTCGTCTTGGAGTGCGTAGGCGGTGAGGGCGGCGTGGGCGTGGTGGTAGTTGGCGGCGTGGGGGAGGTCGATGGTTCGGGGGCTGCCTCCGGACGTGGCTGCCCAGGTGGGTCCGGGTTGGTTGGTGGTCCAGTCGGGGCGGAGGGCGAGTGCGTGGTAGTGGAGGGCGTTTGCTTGGTCGGGTGTGCATTGGTGTGGCATTGCGGGGTGTCACCCTTTCGTGTGGTGTGGGGGTTTCTTTTTTCGTCGGTCGTGGCGGTTCTCGCGCCCGTTACGTTCCGTAACGATTTCGACGAAGGAAATCTCATGTTGGTGATTAGAGACCAACGGAACCTTGGTCTACCAAGGTGAGTTAAGTAATCGTTACCGTTACCGTGCATCAATTGGTGCGTAGCGAATTGCGGGGTTGCATTGCGGCCCGGTATGCGGCCCGCATGGGTTATGTGGGGTCTTTTTTCTGTTTGTCCCAGCGGGCGCGTGCCGCTTCTGACCTTTGTTTCTTTACCCTGTCGACGTACTGGCGGGATGGCTGGTAGTCGTCCCAGTCGTGCACTTTGTAGCCTGTTTCGGTGGCCGTCCAGAGACCGACCTTGACGAGTAAGTTGGCCTCTCTTTTTGTGGCGTGCAGGAAGGGTAGTGCGGCGCTCGGAATATCTCCGAATGTGCCCTTGTCTCCGCAGTAGGAGAGTCCGCAAATGTAGGCGAATGCGGCCTTGTGTCCACCGGTGCGGGAGAGCAGTTCTAGGACTTTCGGGTTCGATGGGAGGCGGCTGTCGAGGCGTACCCATGGGAGGACGCTCATTCTTCACCTCCGGGGATTTCGATGACGAGATCGTAGATGGTGTCGTCGTTATCGATGGGCTGGAATGCTGGCTGACTGTCGGGGGCTTCCCCGATGTACTCGATGAGGTCGAGGGTGCGTTTCAGTTCTCCGAGGGTTGTTTTTCCGGGGATGATCTCGAGCTTGATGGTGATCACCGCTTCCTCCTGTGTTCGTAGTGTCTGGTGGTGAGTGTGGTGCCGTCGCCGTAGTAGTCGGCCCATTCGACATCCACGGCCCGCCTGTCTACCCAGTGCAGCCAGACCCAGCCGGTCGATGTGCGGACGGGCCAGAGTGCGAAGAATGAGTGCCAGTCGCTCACTGGTCCTCCTTGGGGTCTTTGACGATGAAGATCGTGTGCGTGTCGTAGTGGCTGGGGTAGGTGCGCTCAGCTCCGGGGCGGAGCACGTCGACCTCGAATTGTCGTGGCCCTTCCATGCGGATCGCCAGTGTGGTGCTCGGGTCAAGCCCGAGCGCTTCCACGGCTTCGATGAGTTGACTGTGGGTGATCTGATGGGGGACTGGTCGGGTGTGCATCAGTAGTAACCTCCTGTGAGTGCTTCTCGGCATCCCATGCGTAGGGTGCTGTTCGGTTCGCCCGCGTGCCGTGCCTCATGGCAGTTGGGGCAGGTGCGGGTGCGTGGTGCGCACAGGTGAAAGCGCGTTTTCATGAGCACGAGCATGTTGGTGGTCTCGATGGCCCCGCATTCCTGGCATTGCAGGTCCCACTCGGTGCGCTTGCCCTCCTGCTCTCGCTTGCCGACGATGCCTGTTGTGCACCCTGGGAGAGTGGGTAGGAGGGCGGGGAATAGTGTGTCCTGCATTAGATCGCCTCCACCTGGTGGTCGAAGCACATGACAGGCTTACGGCGCAGGTGGAATGCGACCAACCAGACTTGTGTGCTCTCGCAGGGCAGGAAGCATGGAGGGTCGCCGTAGTGGTAGTACTCGGTGACGCCTTGCTGGATGGTCCGCCACCCCACAATTACGCCGGTTTCTGCCGGTGCTTCCAGCTCGACGAGACGGGTTCGGAGTAGGCCATACTCGGTACGTCCTGGCTCGGATTTGATCTGGTCCCAGGCAGCCTGTGCTTCGGTGTATATGTGGGCACTGTTCGCAGGCCTCCATGTGATCCGGTCGCGGACCTTATCGGCCGTCCCGCTGATTCGGATCTGCTGGCCCAGGGTGAAGGTGGTCATTTTTCCTCCAGCATGTCGAGTGCGTCGGTCTGGCCGGGCACTTCTTCGTCGATGAATGTGAGAGAGGTGGTTTCGACGTAGCTGTCGTGATCCACGCTCCACGTAATGGTGTTGCCGTCGCGGGTGACCTCATTCCCGGCGTCGCGTAGCTGTTGTGCACGGCGTGTGCATGCAGCCTGCGCGGTGCCATCTGACCAGTGCTTAGCGGCCCTTTCGGTGATTGCTCTACTGACCCTGACTAGGCTCATCACAAATATCCGCTCTCTCTCGCGTGCGGGTGGGTGGCGAATCTTTCCCACACCTGAATGAATTTCTGTAGCTCGGCCCCACTGGTGAATACGGGGGTGGTGCTGCACATGTCTGCCCGCGCCCGCCAGTACTCTGCGGCGCACTCAGCGTCGGTGAGCGATTTCCACCCGGCCAGGGTGTCGCCGTAGCAGGTCAGTGGCACTCCGCCCTGGTGGTAGTGCGGCTCGGCGACGCTCTCGCAGTTGCACAGTGGCAGCGGATCATATTGCATCTCTTTCACGTCCTGACTCCTTTCGCGTGGTGTCCGGTGGTGTGGTCCCAGGTGGTCCCGCATCGGCAGGTGAGCCACGTGCATTGTTTGCAGTGCGGGTCTGCCCAGGTGAAGTCGGCGCCACAGGATGGGCAGTGCTTGTGCTGGATTCCCTTCATCGCAGGTGATCCCGTTCTTGTTCTGCGGCGTCGATGGACTCGATGATGAGTTCGGCGTCATCTGCGTCGAGCTCGTACACGCGGCCGTCGATCATGGTGATGGTGAGCGTGTCCGTGCCCGTCGAGTAGGTGGTGTGCTTGATGCTGCTCATGGCTGGTCCCCGATTTTGTAGCGGCCGTCCCGGATGGCGTGCAGGTGCGCATTCAGACCGTGCTCATCCCGGCAGGGCATGCACACGCTGGTGTCGATGGGGAGGCCGCTCTCGTCCCAGGTGTGCGTGCTGCCTGCGAATTGTCCGCCGCAGTCGCGCAAGCACCACCCGCATGTCGTGCCATGCCCGCGCCACACCGTCAGGACCGGCAAGACAGCCTCACCAAGCAGGTCGTCAAACGTGGCCTGGTCAGTCATGCCGCCACCGCCTTGATAACCGCGCTCCGGGGTCGGGTGGCTTCGTAGAGTGCGTCCCGGCGTAGTGCGCAGATTTCGGGGCTGTCATCCTCGTGCAGGGCCGGGCGAGCCGTGCGCTGTTCAAGGGTGAGGGTGTCCCGGTAGGGGACGTGTGGTTCTGGTGGCCTTGTGAGCAGGTAGATCCGTTGCTCTTGCTCTTGGGCGATGATTCGTAGCCGTGCCACCTCTTTCTCGAGCCATTCGACACGTGCCCGGGCGTCGATGGGCCACCGGTCTCGTGCTGCTCCACGCTGATAGCTCACGGTTCTCTCCGTTCCTGGTCGAGTCGTTCTTGTTCCCGCTGCCACACTTTTTCGAGCCGGGATTCCTCCAGCCGCTCAGCGGAATGACACGGGCACTGGTTCTGCCGGCCACATGAGTACGGGGTCCAGCAGCAGGAGCGCTTACACGTGTTCATTGCCGGACCTCGAATCCGCGTGCCAGCTCGGCGACCTCGGGGTACTTGGTGCGCTGGTCCGCATCGGTGGCGCGGTGCAAGTGGTAGGCGTTGCCCCGGTCGTTGCCAGGGCCGGGTAGCGGGTAGGTCTGGTGGCCGTGAGTGTCGTGGACGGTCCCCATTACGCCACCTCTTTCGGGAAGTGCTGGGCTACCCGGTGGATGTCGAGGCCGTGCCAGTGGTCGATGAGCTGGCCGTCCTGATGGATCTCGATGACGGGTGTGCCGCTGTAGCCGAGTGAGCGGACGCGGGCCAGCGCGTCAGCGTCCTGGGTGATGTCGATCTTGTTGTACGCGGCCCCAGCGGACTTCAGTGCCCGCTCCAGTCCGATGCACGGACCACAGCCCGGTTGGCTATACAGGACGGCTACGGGCTTATCCGCGCTGATCTGCTCGGCTCTCGTGGTGGTGATGTCGGTGATCGTCAAAGGTGTCTCCTGAATGCTCTGATGTTGGTGGGGTGGTGCCCGCTCCGCGGCTTGCACGCGGCGCCCAGCTCGGTCCTGGTGCGGGCTGCAGGTCAGAAAGCGGGGTCTTCCCACCCGCCCGTGCTGCGCGGCTGTGCCGGTTTGATGAGGTCCACGCCGATGGCCCGCACGTCGAGGCTCATCCCGGGGCCGTTCTGCGACTCGTAATCGCGGCGCCACAGATCACCCGCAACGCGGACACGCGCGCCCTTGAGGACATGATTCGCTAGAGCTTCGGCGACCGGGCCGAAAACGGAGACGTCAAACCACTGTTGGCGCAAGGTTTCCCACTCGCCGTTGTCGAGCTTCCTTGAATGAGACTCGCTGACGCTGAACGAAAGCACTGGGTCGTTATTCTTCGTCCATCGGAGTTCCGAATCACGGCCCACGTTTCCGGTAAAAATAATCTGAGCCATGATCAGGCCACTCCTTCTTCATCCTCGGACTGGGAGGCCAGCACGATGTCGCTGACCGCTTGCAGAATGTCGTCGTACCGGTCAGCTGGGATGTCCTTCCACGCGGTGAGCTTGATCCCGGTGACTTCGGCTGCCAGCGCGCCCATTTCTTTGGCGTCCTTCCCAGCGGCCGCGCCCGCCTTCTTCAGGTCGTTCCACTGGTCCTGGGTGATCGTTGCGGGGGCATCCACCGCCTCCTGCGCGGGTGCCGCCTCGACGGCGCGCGGGGTGCGGGCAGGACGTGACGGGCGTTCACCCATGTCCTCCAGCTCCACCTCTTCCACCGCATAGGCGGCCACACCAGTGAGCACGTCCGGGGCGATAGTCCGGCACGCCTCCGCCTGCGCTTTCGCGGTAAGCATCGCGATTGGGTCAGTCTGATACTTCGCGTTGGAGGTATACCCGGCCTTCTTGGCGCGGTCGATGGTCCACGTGAACTCTTGCCACTCGGAGTCACCGCGGCGACGGGCCTGCACGGTCACAGACTTGTCGGTGGCCTCGGCTCGAACCAACTGGTGCCCGGCAGAGAGGACGATAGCGACCATGGTGCGGGCGTAGAGCGCAGGTCGCCCATGCACCACGAAAATGTTCGACAGGCTATTCATCGGGTCGAGACCGAGAGCCTTTCCAGCGAGGATCGCGGCGGCGGCCGCCTCCGGTTTGCCCCGAAAATCCTTGGGCACGAAGTCGGTCTGGCATAGGGCGGTGCCCAGCCGGTGGGCTGCGTCGAGTTCCTGCGCCCACTCGGCTAGCTGCACGGTTCCAGCGGTCGGGCTGGACAGGATCGTGGCAGGGCTGGTGTCCAGGCCGGTGGTGTCTCGGGTTGCAATCTCGCTCATGACTGGTTCTCCATTTCCTCGTTCTTGATGCGCTCCCACGCGGTTAGGTTTTGCTCGTAGATGCCCGTGTACCCGGGCCAGGTGTTTGTGCTGGTGGCGTCGCGCCACCGGTGTAGGGCGTAGCTGATGCGGTGCTGCGCGGCGGCCAGGGCGTCCGGGTGGAGCCGGTGCACGGACACCGTGAACGGCTCCGTTTTCTGTGCGGTCACGAACAACCAGTCCGGGGTGAACCCGGTGACTTCCCGCACCCCGTTCAGGTAGTGGGCGGCCTGGATGTAGTAGCCGAGGTCGCTGATCTGCTTCTGCACATCCGATGGGCGGGCGGAGCGCAACAGTTTCAGGTCCACGACCATGCCCCGGTCTGGGTGGTAGGCGTCGAGGCGGCCTTTGCAGGGCACGCCTTCCTGCTCCCAGAACAGCGACACCTCTGGCTGATGCCCGGTGAAGAGTGGTCCCGCGACAGGGTGCGCCATGACGGCGTCACGCATAGCTTCCACGGGGGTCAGGATGGTCTCGACCTCAGCGTTATTGATAGGGATCAGACCATCGTTGTAAGCCTGGTCTCGGGCTTCCTTCGCGGCGGTGGACCGGTAGCTGTCGGCGTCAATACGGGCCACCAGGTCATCCAGGGAGCCCTCCAGGATGAGGGCGTGTCCGAGGGTGCCGACGTCGTACACTCGCTTGTGCTCGTCCGTGCTCATCATGTGACGGGCTTCGGCCATGCTGATGTCCGGGTCGGACAGGGTCTTGATGCTGGTTGATCCGAGCCCTTCGGCTGCGTGGTACTCGGGTGCGGGCATCCCGTAGACGAGGTCCTGGGGGAGTGTCGTGATGGTCATGCTTTTACCTCTCCGTCTTCGATGATGATTCCGGTGCCGTCGCCGTTACCGACGACTTCCATCCACACCTGGTAGTCGTGCTCGGCGGCCATGTCTGCCACGATCTTGAGGTTGTCCTCGTCGAGCAGCGATCCTTCGGCGATGCGGATGACCCGTAACCCGGGGTTGAGTGCCATTGCCATTGCGAGGCTGACGCGGATCTGGGATGCGGTGTTGGTCTGCTTGAACGGGATTCCCTCGAAAGTGACGCCGTTCTCGTCGAAACCGAGCCCGGGGACGGGCATCTCAGCGGAGGCGAGGCCGTCAGCTTTGCGCTCATTGAGTACGTCCAGGGTGGATGTGAGTGCGTCCCAACTGCGTTTCAGTTCGGCCTTCTGCTCTGCCTTTTCGCGTGCCACGTTGTTGGCTCGGATCGCCGCGTTCGTGTCCTCCACGCTGGCTAACTGGGCTTCCAGGTCGGTGGTGTCCTGCACGTCGCCCAGGTGCGCCGCTTTCGCCTGAGCGTCACGCTGTGCTTGGTCAATGAGTTCCAGCCGCTCTTGCAGTGCCTGGATTTGGGCGACCACGTTGCGGCGCTCATCCTGGTAGCTGACGACCTCGTCGGCGATACGCTCGATCTGCCGGTTGCGGTCACGAACATTCTCGATCTGGTTGAGGATCTGCACAGCCGACTGCTCTTCGGTGGGCAGGCCCTCGTCTACGGCCACGTCGCCGATAGCCTTGCTCTGCCGGCCAATCTCGGTGCGTTGGTCGTAGATCCGCTTGCGCTCGGCTTCCAGCTCTGCCGGATCGAAAGGCAGATCGACCAGGGACAGCAGGGTTTCGAGCTGGTCCTTTTCGGAGAGCTGGGTGAATGCCAGCGGGTCCAGGGACAGCTTGCCTAACAGGTCGTTGAGCTTCTGCTGGCCCTTTGGGTATTTGGCGCCGTCACGGCTGGTCACGGTGAGGGTTGACCCGGATGCGGTGAAACGTCGTGTGACGATCAGGTCCTCGGTTTCGAGAACGATCTCCGCGTGATCCTCACCATCGCGAATTGGCTTCGGCGTGGCTTTCTTGTCCACGCCACCCAGTGCTGCGGTGATGCTGTCGAGTACGGATGACTTGCCCGCCCCGTTCTTGCCAGCGATGGTGATCACATTGCCCTCCGGCGTGATCTCCACGGCCTTCAAGCGCTTGTAGTTAGTGGATGACAGTCTGATGATCTTGCTCATTGGGTGTCCTTCCAGACGGTCCGGGCTACCAGTGCGGTCAGGCCCAGGGTGATGGTGATACCGGCGATGGTCAGGGCCGGGTGAGAGTGGTCAATCAGGTGGATCAGCACCTGTGGTGTGGCAATCACGGCGGCCACGGCGGCGCCGACCAGGACCGGGGTGATGGTGAGACGGGCGAGGATCTGATGCCACGGCATGAGGGTCACCGCCCCGCCGAGACGTCAGCCAAAAGGTCCGCCATGTAGGCGTCGTGGTGGTGGCGTTCGCACAGACCCGAGTCCTCCACCGCCGGCCAATCGCACACCTCGTCCGGCTCCCACCGGGCACCCTCATGGATGATGAAGCTGCAGGTGCTCATACCGCGCTCCGGTTGATGAAGTGATTCACGGCGGACTCGGTCGCGAACCAGTGCGCGCGGGACCCGGTGCCCTTCTTGATTCCTTTGATCTCGCCGCGACGAAGACGCTTCCGGGTGGTCTGGGGGTTCTCACCCAGCACCTCCGCGATCTTCTTCGCGGACAACAGCTTGGTCGGCATCTCAGACCACCGCCTGGAGGCTCCGGCGTCGCAAACGCTCCGTGTCGATGACCGCTATCGCCTCATCCAGGTCCCCGTACTTTTCGAGCACCCGATCCAAGAGGCGACCGATAGCCTGAGCTCCCGGTGGTGTCACCTTCAGCGTGTGGTCCACCTCGCCCTTGAATCGTGGGGCGTCGTGCACCATGACACGGTTGAAGTGGGATTTGTGGTTCGCGCGCTCCGAGTACCGGTACTGGGGAACCTTCGCCTTTCGCTTCTCCGAGTAGCGTTCTGAGGTCTCCCGGTAGATCCATTCGCAGGCGATGAGCAGGGCACGCAGCTGGGATTCCTTGACGTCCAGACGTGAGGCGACGGCGCTGATCTTGAGGTTGTCGCCGTCGGCCACGAACTGGTCAACATAGTTGGCCTTCGGTGCCGCGGCTTCGACCTCACGACGTAGCTCATTGTTCTCAGCCTCGGACTCCAGGACCATGCGGGCCAGATCGGCGCGGGTGAGCTCGACGGCCGGGCGGGACTGTATGGCTTGCGCCATCTCGTAGAACGCCTTGACGAGGGCGACCTTGAAGCGCTTCACCTGCTCCGTGTTGCGGAGGTAGGTCATCAGTAGGGTGGACTGCTGCTCATTCAGAAGCGCGACGCGGACAGGGTGCCCGCCCCCTGGGAGCGGTCGCATTTCAAATGCGACCGTCCCGAAGGTCTCCAGGTCATCGACGTTCTTGCCGATCATCTGCAGTACAGCGCGGTGCTCGACACCTGCACCCTCGGCGATGGTCTCCGATGAAACGGCGAGTCCCTGACCGGTGCGTTCGATAGTTGGTATGATGTGCATGACTGGCTTTCCTTTCTGATAGCAGTCGTTCATTGGGAGCCCTCCGGGTTTCGCAAGGCCCCGCTGGTGGTTCGGCGGGGCCTTTCCCTTTGCCCCGAACCGCGAGTTATGCGGCGTTGGCCACAACGGTAAACACTTCCGGGAAAAAAATAAGGTTGCCAGGGCACTTCAGTACCTTCTCCATGCTTTTCGCCGTCGACACTCGGACGTGCGTCTTCTTGCTATCAGTGAGCATCTGTTGGACGAGAGTGTGTGAGACCTTGGCGCGGCGGGCAAACTCCCGCTGGCTCATTTCCGACGCCTCCAAGTAGTCCCGGAAGCCTTGCTTATTGATTCGCATCGCGATTCGCTGATTCATTTTCACCTCCATCTAGCGTTGGGCATAACACTACACACCTTGCCAGGGCATGGCAAGTCGGCAAGTTTCCCGGCAAGTCGATTAGCCTATAAGTCATATAGGGGTAGGCGAATTACAGGGTTGTAATTGGTTGCCACCCTCGGCAACCAAGAATTTGCGCGACCGAAACCATGCATGGAGAGTTGACCCGTGGACGAACTGGCAAAGCTGATAGACGACGCGATGACTGAGAAGGGCATCGGCGTGAACGCACTCAATCGAGCCGCGGAACGCGCCGGCCTCAAACTCTCTGCATCCACCATCAGCCTTTACCGAAGAGGCGCATTCCCAAAGAGTGTTCCTGCTGAAACGCTCCACGCTTTCAGCGTGCTACTCGACATCCCTGAGCGCGACCTGCACCGGGCCGCATACGGCACGGGCGGTCCAACTGCCACTGCCGAGCGTGCCACTCTCGCAGAGTCGCTGGGGAAGCTGAGCCCACGCCACCGAAAGCTCGTGAGCCAACTGATACACGAGCTGAACCGAACCCAGGAAGATCCCAATGAATCAGAACCACAAGAATCTCGGGAAGACTATGGTCTTGCCGCCCACACCAGGAAGCCCGGCGACCCCGACCCAGACCAGGCCCCAGATTACTAATCGTGTCCGTGCCCTCAGTCAGGCTGGGGCGCATGAATCTCGACACGGTCGCCGAACGGCTGGGGTGCAGTATCGCCAGCGCGCACCCCGTCCTGGGGGACTGGGGGGAATACAACTCGGCCACGCACACGATCACCCTGCACCCAGCACTGTCTGGAATCCAGTACACGGCCACACTGGCGCACGAGCTGGGGCACGCCGCACACCGGCACGAGCAATCCACGCCGGCTACGGAGCGAGAAGCGGACTACTTCGCGCACTGGCTCCTCATTCCACTGTGCGGGTTCCTGCGAGCCGCTCAGGCGCACCACACCATGCAAGGGGTAGCGCACGAACTCGAGCTACTGCCATCCATGCTGGCCTCGTACGCGGGCAGGATTCGGGGGTGCTGTCATGAAAGGGCGCCAGGGGCCGGGCACGGGCGCGGTGCAGCGTCTCGTTCGGCAAGCACGGACACGACTCGAGCTGACACTCGATGACCTCTCCGCCCAGTCCGGGGTCGACCGGCGCACCATCATCAACATCGAGCAGGGGAACTCGGCGGGCTCAGCGACGACACGCCGCCGCCTCGAGCGGGCGCTCCGCATGACTGAGCACGTCCTCGACGATGTGGAGCAGGGCCCGAACCCGGAAGCCATCACCCTCGACCAGATCATGGATGCACACCCAGTTGTGGCGCTGTCCGACGCGGAACTGATCTGGGAACTAACCAACCGGCTGCAAGCACGCAACACGGAAATCGAGCAGCTGCGAGCACGCATCGCCGAACTCGAAAGCTAAACTACACGAACCACTCACACTTACCAGGGGAGAAGACTACCCAATGAGAACACGAACCACACTCACAGCGCTCACCGTTTCCGCCCTACTGCTCGCCGGATGCGGGGGAGAAGTTGACCCAGAACCGACTTCGACTCCGACAGAAAACCCAGTGGTTCAGGAGGCTGAGCCAACATCACTAGAGTATGAGCTCTGGTGGGAACCCGAGGACGGTTCAGATGCAATGCCCATCAACGGCCAATATCAGATCACCGGAATTGTGCCCGGCATCAACGAGGCTGGCGTCCTTATCCCGTCTGTTCACGATGACCCACCTCTTACTCAGGTTGGACTTCTCGACTCCGGGGCCACAAGTAGGCTTTACGTCACTACACTTGATCAGATTGACGGCGTCCTAGCCTGCGAGATCACCAACTATGACACGGGTGAAGTTGTCGATACCCAGAAGTCTGAGCCGGGGCCAGAACAGCAGGCTGTCTGCGAAGTGACCGCGGAATAGCCATGAGCCGAGTTGTTGACCTGTGGTTGCGGAGGGATAAGACGCGCACTGCCCGGTACGGCAAGGGGCTGCGCTGGCAGGCCGTGTGGACCGACGGGCGCGGCGGGGAGCTCAAAGAGTCCCACCGCACCAAAGACGCCGCACAGGCGTGGATCCAGGAGCAAGACGACAAGCGGCGACAGGGCTTCACCCCGGGCGGGCCACGCGTCACCGTCACCGAGGCCGGCCAGCGGTGGCTGACAGCACGGGTCGGGTGGGAGGCGAAAACCCGGCACGAGGTAGAGGCCACCTGGGAGAAGCGCATCCAGCCCCGCTTTGGTGACCGGCTCGTCGACCAGGTGACACGGGACGATCTGCGTGCCTGGGTGGCCGCCATGCAGTCTGAGGGCCTGTCAGCGCGCACCATCGACACCTACTTCGGGCGGGTCGTCGCGCTCTTCTCCTGGTGTGTGGCGGAGAAGATGCTGCCGGCTTCCCCGGCGACCGGGATTGAGTTGCCGAAAGCTAGGAAGCGGCCGCAGTTGTTCTTGCAGGTGGCCGAATTCTGGGCGCTTCACGGCGCCATGTCTGCCCACTACCAAGACGCGCTATGGCTGGACGTGACGACCGGGCTGAGGCCGGGGGAGGTGTGGGAGCTACGGGGCCGGGACGTTGGCGTCAGGCGCCGCCGGCTACGGGTCGAGCGGGCCGTGACCGAAGTGGACGGGAAGCTGGTAATCGGGTCAACCAAGACCGGTGAGCCCCGAGAGGTGCCGCTACTGGATGATGTGGAGACCATGCTGCAGGAGCGGGCGGAGCGGGCGGGGCCGGACGGGCTGCTATTCCCGACGGCCCGGGGATCCCAGGTGCGGGTCACGAACTTCAATACCCAGTACTGGACCAAGGCCGTGGAGCGGGCCGGGCTACCCGCCGGGCTGCGCATGTACGATCTGCGGCATACGGCGGCGTCGTGGGCGATCCGGTCGGGGGCGTCGGTGCTGTCCGTCCAGCGGATGCTCGGACACGCGACACCGACCGAGACCCTGAACACGTACGCCCACCTTTTTGAGGATGAGCTGGACCAAGTCTCGAAGGGGATCCGGGTGATGTTGGACCGCCACAAAACCGCCACAGGATCAGCGGATGCCGCATGATCATTGGGTGTTGGTACTCGTTTACACCGAGTAGGTCATCGGTTCGATCCCGGTAGGACCCACCACGAACACCGCGGGGTACCGTGCCAAGTGACTGGCACGGTACCCCCGCGGTCTTTGGTTCAGCCCGATCGGTAGAGGCCTATTCGCTTAGGAACCCAGCAGGAATCCCGAGAAGTAGGCGTCGAGCGTTGCGTAGTCATCCAGGGGCAGCACCTGGGCGACGTATTGGTCCGGACGCACCACGACGACGGCACCGGCATCACGGTCGATGCCGCGCAGCGAATAGATGTCCTCGGTGGCGGACAGTCCCGGAATCGAGCCGAGCAAGAACCCGTTGGTGACCTCGGCCGAGAACACCTTCTCGTGGTCCACCACCTGGAAAGGACCCTTGCGCGGATGCAACAGCTCGGGGAACGAGATCGGATCGACCTCGAGGTGCTTCTGCTGAACGATGGCGCGGACATCGAAGACGGCGTCGCGTTCGGCGTCGGCTGGAGTGAATTGGTTCAGTGCGGATACAGGGTCGGTGTCAAAACGCTCGCACCAGTTCCGGGCGGCCGAATCGGGGGCGAGCCCATTCCGGTCGGCGAACAGGTAGATCCGGAAACGACCGTCGGCGTCGTGGGTGTGGCCTAGCTGCAGCGGACGGGCATCCTCAACCCGAATCACCGGGGCGGAATGGAAACGCTTGCCGACCGGGTACCCGGGGGCCAGGTGCTGGTGCTCCGAGGACCCGGTGAGCAGCGACGGCTGATATTCGGTGGCGAAGCCGGCGGTGAAGGTGCCGCCCTCTACGAACTGGCGCTGGACATCGGAGGCTGAGACGGCGTCGTCGGAGGTAGTGTCGGCGGAACGAGAACCGACCATCTTTGACCAGCGCGTGTCGTAGTCGATGAGTTCGGCGGCGGTGACCTGGCGTTCCTGTGAATAGGTGTGGAGCAGGGACCCGGGTGCCCGTCCCTGCAGTACTGCGGCGAGCTTCCAGCCCAAATTGAAGGTGTCCTGCATGGAGACGTTCATCCCTTGACCGGCTTTGGCTGAGTGCGTGTGGCAGGCGTCGCCGGCGATGAAGATCCGCGGAGCATCGTCGCTCCGTCCGTCGACGTCGTCGAAACCATCCGCCAGACGCTGGCCGACTTCATAGACACTCCACCAGGCCACGTGTGCCACTGACACCGTGAAGGGGGTCATGATGCGGTTGGCCACAGCGATGACGTCGTCGACCTGCGTCCGAGTACGGAACTCGGAATCGGCGGGGTCAACGGTGCCCAGATCAACGTAGAAGCGGACCAGGTGACCACCCTCGCGGGGAATGATGATGATTGATCCCTGTTCGGAGCGGATCACCGACTTCTTGCGGATATCCGGGAAATCGGTGTCGACCAGCACGTCCAACACACCCCAGGCGTGATTTTGCGCGTCCCCCTGAAGCGCGCGGCCAATGGACTCGCGGACCGCGGAGCGGGCGCCATCGCAGCCGACCACGTAGCGGGCGCGAAGGGTGCGCGTGGTGCCGGTGGGCCGGTTGTCCTCGTCGGTTTCCGCGAGCGTGACTTCGACGGGATAGTCCTGGTCCCGATCGGTGGTCTGTGAGAGGTAGTGGTATCCGTAGTCCACTTGCAGGCGGGAGGGGGAGCGGGCCGCGTGGTCGAAAAGCAGCTCCTGCATGCGTGCCTGGTTGACGATGACATGCGGGAACTCGCTGAGCCCATCGGCGACATCTTGAATCGTGTCTGTGCGTTCTATTTCGGTTCCATAATGCGCGCTCGGAGCCCAGAATGTGGTCTCGTTGACCCAGTAAGCCTCATCGAGCAGTCGTGAGGCGAGTCCGAATGCGTTGAACATCTCCACGGTGCGGCAGGCCACGCCGTCGGCGTGCCCGCGCTGCAAGGCAGACTGGCGACGTTCGACCACGCGCGTGGTGATTTCAGGGAAATGGGAGAGCTGCGCGGCCAGGACGGCTCCGGCCGGTCCGGTCCCAACGATGAGCACATCAACCTGATCGGGCAGTGGACCTTGCTGATCGGTGTGGCCCGGGGCAGGAGCGGCAATGGCAGGATCGCCGTAGGTGTATCCGTCGAGATGGTACTGCATCGATAACCTTCTGTATACGTTCTAACTAGGATTCAGTGTACGCCGTGATCGTGACTCACGCCACTGAGCGATTGACGCGAGTCGTTTTAATTCCTCCATTGTCACGCCAGGTGTCGGTTATATGGGGTTCATTGGTATACGTTGTTCTTTCAGGTGCAACTGCGTCCAGTGGGGGTGAGAATCTCGCCACGGCCGGCGCGAAGTGTGGGCAAGTGCAAGGAAAGAGTGGGGAAGGCGGAGCCGATGGATCTGAGTCGTGCGGTAGGGCACCTGTTGCGCCGGGCGCAGCAGCGTCACGCGGAACTCTGGGCTGAGCTCGTGGACCCGGACCTGACCTCCTCACAGTTCGCAGTGCTGGAGGCTGTGGTCCACTGGGCAGACGACTGGGGTATTAGGGATCAGGGCAGCGTGGCCGGCCGTGCCGGACTAGACGTCTCCACCGGCGCCGAAATGATGCGCCGACTTGAGGCGCAGGGCTGGTTGCAACGGGTGCCGCATCCGCTGGATTCCCGGCGACGGGTGATTGAGCCCCGCCCGCCTGCTGCGGTGGTCGTGCGGGTCGTTCAGCCTGCCGTCCGTCAGGTGCAGGAACGCTTGTGTTCACCACTCGCGTCGGCGGATCTGGATTGGGCGATGCCCCGCTGGTTCGCGCTCGGTGACACTCAAGATGCGGCCGAGGCGCCGGGGCGGCCTGGGCAAGTATTTCGCCTAGCCCAGCAACGGCATTCACGGCTGTGGGGTCAGCTCGTCTCGACTGACACCACCTCGGTGCAGTTCGCCGTCTTGACCAGTCTGGAAACAGGGGAGCCGACCAAGCAGTCAGATTTGGCAGTACGTGCCGGGGTGGATCGCTCGACCGCGTCGTCGGTGATTCAACGCCTGGCGCGTCGCGGCCTGGTGGAACGCCAGGAAGGCCGCGATAAGCGGGAAAGGATGATCGGGCTGAGCGATGAGGGGCGCGCACTGCTCGGGGAGCTGACTCCCGCGGTGGAGGTGCTGCAGCGTGAGCTGCTCACGCCTCTGAATGAAGATGATCACCACCGGGTGATCGCGCTGTTGGCGCGGCTCGTCACGGAGGGTGACGGCTAAATAGCGCGGGGATCGTTCACCAGCTGTCTCCCCGTTGTCCACCGAAGCGTTGACGCATGCTGTCCCCACTGTCTATTTGTGGGAGACAATAGTGGGTGGTGTCATCGAGGCACCCGCTTGTCGTGAAGGAGACCCATGAAGCTGCTGAGTCCGGATTCCCCGCGCGAAAATCTTCGCGAGTTCATCGACAAGATGCGCGAAGGCGGATACACCATTGCCGATGGTCACACCCCGGACCCGGATCTGATCGATCCTCAGGGCAAAGCGGTCGAGACTTGGCAAGAGGATTACCCCTACGAGACGCGCCTGACACGGGAAGAGTACGAGCTGGAAAAGTACAAGCTCCAGATCGAGCTGCTCAAGCTGCAATACTGGGGCGAGGACACCGGCCAACGGCTGATCCTAGTTTTCGAGGGCCGCGACGCTGCCGGTAAGGGCGGCACTATCAAGCGGTTCACTGAGCACCTCAACCCGCGCACCGCCCGCACCGTGGCACTCAATAAACCCAATGAACGCGAGCGCGGTGAATGGTATTACCAGCGCTATATTGATCATTTCCCCACCGAGGGCGAGATCGTGCTCTTCGACCGTTCCTGGTACAACCGTGCCGGCGTGGAGCGCGTGATGGGATTCTGCACCGACGATCAGTACCACTCATTCATGGAGCAGACCCCGCTCTTCGAGAAGATGTTGGTCGACGATGGTATCCACCTCACTAAATTCTGGTTCTCGGTCACCCAGACGGAGCAGCGCACCCGCTTCGCTATCCGTCAGCTGGATCCGGTGCGCCAGTGGAAGCTGTCTCCCATGGACCTCGAGTCCCTGGACCGCTGGGAAGACTACACGGACGCTAAAGAGGCGATGTTCTTGCACACGGACACGGACCACGCGCCCTGGATCACCATCAAGTCCAATGACAAGAAGCGTGCCCGGCTCAACGCGATGCGCTACTTCCTGAGCCAGTACGATTACGAGGGCAAGGACCACGACGTCGTGGGTACTCCGGATCCGTTGATTGTGCGGCGCGGTCGCGAGGCCGTCGGCGACTGATTCGCGATGGTGTGAGGTGTGCCCTCGCACCGTGGGGCGGCGTGCCAAACCGGGCGCGGGTGCGTAATCTGGAGTGCAGCAGAACGATACCCAGAGAAGACGATCGTCTTCATCGAAGGAGTGAACATGAGCGGTGCTCAAGCAGACATCGGTGTGACCGGACTCGCCGTGATGGGCGCGAATCTCGCCCGGAACTTCGCACGCAACGGATACACCGTCGCTCTCCATAATCGCACCGCGCAGAAAACTCATGATCTTATGAGTGCCCACGGTGATGACGGCGAGTTCGTTGCCACCGAGTCGCTGAAGGAACTGGTCGATAGCCTCAAGGCCCCGCGCCGCGTGCTCATCATGGTCAAGGCCGGTGCCCCCGTGGACGCCGTCATTGATCAGCTGGTCGATCTCCTCGACGACGGGGACATCATTATCGACGCCGGTAACTCTCACTACGAGGACACGCGCCGTCGTGAGGCCGCCCTGGCTGAAAAGGGATTGCATTTCGTGGGCGTCGGCGTGTCTGGCGGCGAGGAGGGCGCCCTGAACGGTCCGGCCATCATGCCCGGCGGTTCGCGGGAATCCTATGTGGCACTTGGCCCGCTGCTGGAATCCATCTCCGCTGATTTTGAGGGTGAGCCCTGTTGCGCCTGGATCGGCCCCGACGGTGCTGGCCACTACGTCAAGATGGTGCACAACGGCATCGAATACGCCGACATGCAGGTCATCGGCGAGGCCTACGACCTGTTGCGCCAGGTCGGTGGCCTGGAGCCACGAGAACAGGCCGGGGTGTTCCGCGCCTGGAACGAGACCGAACTGGCCAGCTACCTGATCGAGATCACCGCCGAGGTACTGGAACAGGTTGATGCCGCCACCGGTCAGCCGCTCGTGGATGTGATCGTTGACGAGGCGGGCCAGAAGGGCACAGGCCGTTGGACGGCTATTTCCGGGCTGGATGTGGGCTCACCCATCGGTGCGATTGCGGAATCGGTGTTCGCTCGTTCGCTGAGCTCGCAGCGCGCGGTCCGTGATGCGGCTTCCTCTGCGCTGGTGTCCGGCACCGAAAACGTCCAGATTGCTGACGTCGGGGCTTTCGTAGAAGACGTCCGACTGGCCCTGTATGCCTCGAAGCTGGTGTCCTACGCTCAGGGCCTGGACATGCTGCGTGCCGCGGCGTCCGAATACGGCTGGCCGTTGGACATTGGCACGATCGCTTCGGTGTGGCGTGATGGCTGCATCATTCGGGCGGACCTGCTGGATGACATTATGCGTGCCTTCGGTGGGCGTGACACCACCCGCCACCCGGAACCCGGCACCACGTCTGCCGATCAGCCCGCGAACCTGCTGTTCGCGCCGTTCTTCGCTGAGGCAATCGGTGCAGCCGTTCCTGCATTGCGACGTGTGGTGAGCGTAGCTTCGGCCGCGGGCGTGCCGATTCCGGTGTTCTCATCGGCTCTGAGCTACTACGACGGGCTGCGACAGGAGCGCCTGCCCGCTGCACTCACCCAGGGGCTACGTGACTACTTCGGCGCCCACACTTATCGCCGCGTTGACCGCGAAGGCACCTTCCACACGCTGTGGTCGGGGGACCGTACCGAAGTCGAGGCCTAAGCCTCAGACCGGGTCAAACCCGCGCAGATCTCCTTAGATCCACATCGCCGGGTCAACGTACTCGGCAGGGTCAACGGCAGGCTTCTTTTCCTCCGTGCCCCGCCGGGCCCTGAAGGTCGCCGGCACACCGGTGGCGATCGAGTCAGACGGGGTGTCCTTGACGACGACGGCGTTGGCGCCCACCGCGGTGCCAGCGCCGATGTCGACGGGGCCGAGGATCTTCGCCCCGGCACCCACCACCACGCCGTCGCGCAGGGTGGGGTGGCGCTTGACCTTCTCCAGGGACTGACCGCCCAGGGTGACTCCGTGGTAGATCATCACGTCATCGCCGATCTCGGCGGTTTCACCGATGACCACGCCCATGCCATGGTCGATCACGAACCGGCGGCCAATCGTGGCGCCGGGATGAATCTCAATGCCGGTCAACGACCGGGAAATCTGGGAGAGCACCCGCGCCGGAGTGCGCAGTTTCTCGTTTTGCCAGAGGCGATGGGACACCCGGTGCATCCACACCGCGTGCAGACCGGAGTAGACGAGCGCTACTTCCAAATTGCCGCGTGCGGCCGGATCGTGCCCGCGCACCGCTGAGATGTCTTCCTTCATGCGCGAGAAGATGCCCATGCTTGCCTTTCGCCTGCCTGCAGATGAGGTGATGTGAGCGCGTCCGTTGAGGTGGTACGCGAACGTGCCCGCTGTTGTGGTGCAACAGCGGGCACGTTATCAGTATTCCAGGTGTGGAACCGCGGTCAGCCGCGGATGTCTTCGTACAGCACGGTGGAGATATAGCGCTCACCGAAGTCGGGGACGATGGCGACGATCAGCTTGTCGCGGTTTTCCTCGCGGCTGGCCTGGTCCAAAGCGGCGGCGATGATCGCACCGGTGGAGATGCCGCCGAGGATGCCTTCCTTCACGCCCAGATCGCGGGCCGCGGCCACGGACTCATCGAGGGTTGCGGCGTACACCTCGGAGTAGACCTCGGTGTCGAGGACCTCGGGCACGAAGTTGGCGCCGATGCCCTGGATCTTGTGAGGGCCTGGGTTGCCACCGGAGAGGATGGGGGAGTCAGCAGGCTCCACGGCCACCGCGGTGACCTCGGGCTTCTGCTCTTTCAGGTAGCGGCCGGCGCCAGTGATGGTGCCTCCGGTGCCGATGCCGGACACGAGAATGTCCACGGCGCCATCGGTGGCGTCCCAGATTTCGGGGCCGGTGGTGTCGTAGTGGGCGGCGACGTTGGCCTCGTTGGCGAATTGCTGAGCCCAGATCGCGTTGTCGGACTCGGCCACGATCTGCTGCGCCTTCTCGACGGCGCCACGCATGCCATCGGCACCCGGGGTCAGGACAATCTCGGCACCATAGGCGCGCAGCATGACCCGGCGCTCATTCGACATAGTCTCGGGCATGGTCAACACCACGCGATAGCCGCGGGCCGCGCCCACCATGGCCAGGGCGATACCGGTGTTACCGGAGGTGCCCTCCACGATGGTGCCGCCGGGCTTGAGCTGACCAGACTTCTCGGCGGCGTCGACGATCGCCACACCAATGCGGTCCTTCACCGAGTTGGCCGGGTTGTAGAACTCCACCTTGACCGCGATGTTGCCGGGCAGATCCTGGCCCACGCGGTTCAGGCGGACGAGCGGGGTGTTGCCGACCGCTTCGGTGATGTTGTTGAGCAGAGAGGCCATGAATGAGGTCCTTTCAAAAGAGGGTTGGGGCACAAAGCTTCCAGGATTCCAATTTAGGCGGTGGTGTGCGAAAACGTCATGTTTCCAGCCACGCTGAGTAATGTTGCCGCACTCGGGCGAGTTTCGGATTGATGATGACCTGGCAATAGCCGACGTCGGGACGTTTCCGGTAAAAGTCCTGGTGGATGTCCTCGGCCGGGTACCAGATATCGGGTTGTTCGATCGTGGTGACGATGGGGTCATTCCAGAGTTGCTGGGCGCGCTCGATGGCGTCATGGAAGAGCTGGGCCTGTGCGTCATCATGCGGGAACATGGCCGACCGGTACTGGGTGCCGACGTCGTAGCCCTGCCGATTCAGGGTGGTCGGATCGTGGGAGGCGAAGAAGATGTCGAGAATAACCTCCGCGGGAACGATGTCCGGGTCGAAACGTACCCGCACCGCCTCGGCGTGTCCTGTCTGCCCGGTACACACGGCTTCGTAGTTCGGATTCGGCCAGGAGCCGCCGGTATAGCCGGACTCGACGAAGCTCACGCCGCGCACGGTGCGGTAGATGGCATCCTGACACCAGAAACATCCACCGGCAAGATCGAACTCGACGGTGGTTTTCTCGGGACTGTGTGGATTCAGCACGTTCACACCCTGTACAAGTCGGGACCGGCCCAGAACATTCCTGAACGGGCCTGTTGAGATCACCGCATGTGGCTGCGGGGAAGTGCAAGAATGGGAGCTATGAGTGTCGAATCATCGTCGCGTACCATCCACCGCCCCGACGACGCCCGCGCCCCGCGACTGTCTGAGGTGCTGGAGGTGCTCGAAGAACTCTGGCCTGCCGCGCTGAGTGAAGACTGGGACGCGACTGGGCTGGTGGCAGGGCGCCCGGACGCCCGGATCAGGCGCATCCACTGGGCGGTCGACCCGGTGCAAGCGGTGGCCGATGAGGCGGTGCATCACGCAGCTGATCTGTTGATCACCCACCACCCACTGCTGCTCAAGCCCGTCAACTCGGTGGCAGCCACCGGATTCAAAGGGCGGTTGATTCACACGCTGATCGAATCTGGGTGCGCCCTGGTGACCGCCCACACCAACGCCGACTCTGCGGTGGGTGGGGTGTCGGACGTGATTGCCCGGATTCTGGACTTACGCGATATTCGACCGTTGCAACAAGCTGGCGCCGGCCTAGACGAAGAAGGCATCGGGCGCGTGGGAGAACTTCCCGCGGCCCAGACGCTACAGGAATTCGCCACCGCGGTGTTCTCTGCGATGCCCTCAGTGGCCGGCGGAGTCCGCGTTGCCGGAGACCCGACCGGTCTGGTGTCGACCGTGGCCGTGTGTGGCGGGGCAGGGGACTCACTCTTCGACGCCGTCCGCGCGGCCCAGGCAGACGTGTATGTCACCGCGGACCTACGACACCATCCGGCCTCCGAAGCGCGCGAGGCTGCGGGGCTGACCGGGGACCGGCCGTATCTGATCGACGTCTCCCATTTCGCCTCCGAATGGTTATGGCTTCCCGAGGCCGCCGAGGCCACCCAGCGGGCGTTGGCAGATCGCGGGTACGACGTCGAGTGCGCGGTGTCCTCGGTGAACACCGACCCGTGGGACTTCATCTTGACCCCCGGACGCTAAGGACGCTATGGGCTCTGACAACGCTGACAGTACGACCGCAGTACGGACGCAGTATCGTGCCGACATTGTCGGATTTCCCGCAGACGAGAGGACCAGACCATGGCATTGACCGCAACCCTCGAGGAACAACAGCGGCTGCTGGAACTGCAGCGCCTCGATTCCGACACCGACGCTGCCCGGACTCAGATGGGGCGCCTGCGCTCGGACGAGCAATTACGGGAGCTCAATACCCAGGCGAATGCGATCGCGGCCGAAGAAACCGAACTCTCCGGTGCCGCAGACACCGCACGAACGGAGCTGGCCACTGCCGAAGAACGCGTCGAACGCACCCAGGCCCGACGCGACCAGACCCGCTCGCGCCTCGACGCCGGACAGGGTGGCGCCAAGGAACTGCAGAACATGGGACATGAACTGGAAACCCTCGAGTCGCTATTGCAGGACCACGAGGAGCAACAACTTGCTGCGATGGAGAACGCCGAAACAGCCGAGGACGCGCTGGCTGAGGCCAGCACCCGCCTCGCCGCCGTCCGCGACCAGGTGAATGCGCGGGAGCAACACGTCCAAGCAGAACTGCAGGAGGTTGCTGGCCGCGGCAAGGCACTGCTCGCCCAGCGCGCAGAACTAGCCGCCTTGCTGCCTGAAACTTTGATAGCTGCCTATGAACGGGCGCGTGAGCGTAACGGTGGGATCGGTGCTGCACGACTGGAAGGCAACATTTCGGGTGCCTCCGGTATGGCACTGTCACCGGTTGAGCTCGAAGCCATTCAGGCGCTGGAACCCACTGAAGTGGCCCGGTGCCCCGAAACCGACGCGCTGCTGATCCGCCCCTGAACGACGACACCGATGTGAAAGGCCAGGCTACCGCCCGATGAACCCTCCTACCGATGCCGCCACGGCACCGACGCACCTGATCGTAGAAGCCGACGGCGGCTCCCGCGGTAACCCCGGGGTGGCCGGCTACGGAGCCCTGGTTCGCGATCCGAACTCGGGCGAGTTGCTGGCCATCGATGCTGCTCCTTTGGGCATAGCCTCCAACAACGTCGCCGAATATTCGGGGCTGATTGCCGGGCTGACCATGGCGCGTGACCTTAATCCGAACGCCATGGTCCGGGCACGGCTGGACTCGAAGCTGGTGGTCGAGCAGATGACGGGGCGCTGGAAGATCAAGAACGCCGATATGAAGCGGTTGGCGATGGAAGCTCACGCGGTTCTGCCCGCCCATCAGGTCAGCTATGATTGGATCCCTCGGGAGAAGAATAAAGACGCCGACCTGCTCTCCAACGAGGCCATGGACGCCGGGGCAGCGGGCACCGCATGGGTGGAAGCAGATTCAGCACTCAGCGTGGCGTCGTCGCCGAACACGCCGGACACCACGGCCAGCGCGCCCGCAGCACCACCGCGCCGACTCGGACGACTGCATCACGTGGAGATCTGGGTGCCAGACCTGGCCCGGGCCCGCGACACCCTGGGCTGGCTGTTGACCGAACTGGGCTATGAGATCAGTGGCGAATGGTCCGAGGGCACCAGCTACCAGGGGGCCGGGGAGTACATCGTGCTCGAGCATGGCTCCGACGTCACGGAGGTGGCACACGAGCGGCGCCGGCCAGGGATGAATCATCTTGCCTTCTACGCCGGACCCCGCGAAGCGGTCGACGCGCTGACCGAGGATGCCGTGCAGCGGGGCTTCACCCTGATGTTCCCGGATCGTCACCCCTACGCCGGGGGACGCCGTCACTACGCCGCTTACCTGGAGTCACCCGACGGTTTCGAGGTCGAACTCGTCGCCGACTAGGCCTCTTCGGGCAGAACCACCCGCAACACGCCCGGGCGGGACCCCTGGCTGGGCACATGGTTGATGCTCCAGCGGTCTTCGGCGTCGGGGTTCTCGGCGCTACCTACCCAGTTCAGATATTCCACGACGGCGTTGGGAGTGCGCACCCGGCGCGCATCGGCGTGGAGCAGGGCGCGGGCCACCCGACCCCGAGTGTGCTTGGCCCAGTGCGAGACGACCTTCATCTCGCCGTCGCGCATCTGGAACACATCGACAGCCAGGGTCTTCGGTGCCGGAGCCTTCCACTGGGCCGCATAGCCGCCGGACCGGCAGTCCACGATCACTCCGGACCGGGACGCTAACAGATTCAACCCCGGGGTCAGCCGCGGCCGCCACCAGGCGCCCAAACCTCCAATAGCCGGGAGTTTCGCCGACGTCGAGAGCCGATAGGCGGGAATCCGGTCGGCCACTCCGGTGGCACCGAAGAGCGCAGAGAAGATGACCACGGAGGACCGGGCCCGGCGCTTGGCGGTGCTGGAGAGGCTGGCATAATCCAGGGCGTCGTAGAGGACACCGGTATACACCTGGTGAGCAGGGGCTGCTGGATTCGTGGTGAGGTGAAGATTTGCCTCTACCTCAGCGGCGAGCGAGGCGCCCACCCCGAGCACCTTGAGCGCCCCGGGGGTGCCGGATACCGATTCGAGCGTGCCCATCAGGGTGTGGCGTTCTCCGCTGAGCTGCGGCAACAGCAAGGAGTCGAGATCGATCGGAGTACCCGAGGCGGGCGCAGATTTACCTTCGGACGGAGGGAGAAGAATCAGCACGCTTCCACTGTACCGTCAGCAAGATGCGCCGCCGGCGTTAGACTAGTTCCCGGGATGGAGCGGCGGATGGCCGCGTGCCGCACGTTGATCGTGACGGTACGAGGAACGTCCGGGCACCACAGAGCAGGATGGTGGGTAACGCCCACTCGGGGTAACCCGCAGGACAGTGCCACAGAAAGCAGACCGCCCCGTCACGGGGTGAGGGTGAAAGGGTGGTGTAAGAGACCACCAGCGGTCCAGGTGACTGGATCGGATCGGTAAACCCCATCCGGTGCAAGACCGAACAGGATGTGCTTGACGGCGGCTCGCCGGAGCATCCGGGTTGGTCGCTCGAGCGCGTCGGCAACGGCGCGCCTAGATGGATGGCCATCACCGGGGAGCGGGTAACGGCTCCCCGGGACAGAACCCGGCGTATGCCCGCTCCATCCCGCCCACCTCAGCCCGTGAGCGTCTGCAGCGTCGCTCCCGTCACGTCTAGGGCGAGTATCCAGCTACGATCCCCGCGCCGCAGCCGCAGCGTGAATTCCTGATCGCACGCGGTCTCTGTGTCCTCACGGGTGATCTCGAGCGGCTCTTCGAGTTCCGGGGAGATCGCCACCGCCAGGGTCGTTTCCCAGCCGGAGGCGCTCGCGGTCACCACGGTGGACGGTTCCTGGGTTTTCCACCGAGTGCCGATCCAGCCGCGCAGGTCGCCTGCTTCGGTCTTCTCCGCCTCGACGGCGCGGTGCACGTCCAGGTTCACCGGGCGTAGCCACTGCAGATGCACCCGGGGTTGCCGGGCGTTCACCGTGCCACTCAGCACCACCCGGTTCTGGTCTGGGTGCTGCTCCACGGTGGCGCCGATCTCCACCAGCCAAGGTTGGATGAGCGCGGTGGGCACGGCCGAGCGCCCGTGGTCGATCACCAGCAGGCAGTCGGGGCCTGAGCAGTACACGATGCGACGCGTGAGCATCGCCGCCGTGTGGCCGTCGTCGAGCAAGAGCAGTTCATCGACGTCGTCGGAAAACCTGCAGCGCACCACGGGAACCTCATCCGGGGAACGATAAGGCAGGTCCGGGAACATCGGCACGTTGTGCGCAGACCGGGAACGCAGAAAATCACGCACCGGATCATGGTGCTGATAGCTGTGGAACCCGCCGTCGACGAGCCAGCGCAATCCCTCGGTGGCGTAGTGGACGCTGAGCCGGTCCTGGTGCGAATGCCGCAGCAACTCGGCACCGTGGCGTACCACCATATGTGTCTCCCGGTTGAGCGCCCGACGCCGACCCCAGCCGGAGCGCAGCACGGTGAGCCCGCGTTCTGTGTGCAGCACGCGCTGGTCCGGCCGGGTGCCGGATTTACCGAGGGTCGCCACGAAATCGGTGTGCGGATGCAGCCCGGTGCGGACTTTGGCTCGCACCGAATCCCCGATCTGGGGGAGCTGACCGAACGGCAGACTCAGGTGGGCCAGTACGGCCCCGGCGCGTTCCAAACGGTGATCGGCATCGGGGCCCAGATCGAGCCCCTCGGCACGGAGTCGGGCCACCGCCTGTGTCCACCACACCAGGTTGGACTGATGGTAGGCAGCTGAGCCCTCCTCATTGATCCCCTGGGTGTCGAACGCTTCCCGCAACTGCGCCTCTAACCGGTCGCGGGCCAGTTCCTGTCCGGGGCGATCACGCAACACCGAAGCCGTGAGCAGCAGTCCCAGATGTTGGAAGAGCCCGTGGTTGCCGCCCACCAGGTGCTGTTCATCGGCAAGCCAGTCACGGTGATATTGCAGAATCTGACGGTACCGTGCCTCCTGTGCCGCGGGGACCAGGGCCACGCCCAGGCTGAGCTCCGTGGCGCGGAGCCCATCCGCCATGTCGACCCAGGCAAACGACGACGGTGCCTGGGTGGCGGGAATATTCGCGTCGGCCCACGATTCCACGGTCGCCCACCAGAACGCCCGGGCCGCCTCGTCGCCGTCGAGTCCGTGCCAGCGCACCGGGTTCAACCAGCGCAGCGCATGGAACTGAAATTGCCAGTTCCGGTCCCCGAAAGGATCCGCAGCCCAATCGTGCAGATTGCCCGTCCAGACGGGGTGCGGGGGCAGATTCAGCTCTCCGTTCAGCAGTTTCTGAGTGCTCTGTGCGGCGTGGGCCGGCCGTTCGGCGTGCTTGCCAAAAGATTGGCGCTGCCCGACGGTGCGGTCCAGGCCAGGGTGGGGCTCAGCGGAGGAAGTCATGAAGCATCGGTGTCCGAAGGCAGACGCTTCTCCAGATCATCCAGGCGTGCCTCCAGGCGGGCCCGAGCGGTGGCCAGAGCGATTTCCTCGGCAGCGAGCTGGGCCACCACAAGGCGGAGCTGGGCGGTGGCATCACGTTCGCCCCCGGGCGGAAGGCTGAGGCGGGCGGCATCGCCGGAGCTGGCGCCCGACAGGGTTGCACTCAGTTGGGTGTGCTGACGGCGCAGCCCCAGGACCAACAGCACCGGCAGTCCCGCCACCGAGAAGGCTAGCAGTGTCAGTCCGAGCAGTGGCGACCCCAGGGCGAAGGCGAGTGCGGAGCCGACAGCGACGACGCTGATCGCGCCCCCAGTCCCGGCGAACCTATTCAACATGGGCAATCATCCCTCGTCGTCGTGTGTGAGATCCGTGAAGGTTTCCTTGGGGATCACGGTAGCTCAGGTCCCGGTTCAAGAGAATGCGGTCACGGCGTGTCCGGGCGTTTAGACTGGACGAACAAGCTGACGAACCGATCGGCAGAGTCGCCGGTCAGGGAGGAAAACCTTTGGCAGACAACACTGCATCACCTGAGGGCCAGCTCGAGGCGTGGAGCCATCGCGAGGAGCTGGCGGAGAAGATGGTCCCCCTGGTGGGATCCCTCTACCGCGACCATAACGTGGTGACCTCCATCTACGGGCGCACGCTGGTGCACCAGTCGGTGATCGACATCATCAAGGCACACCGATTCGCCCGTCAGATTGACGAGGAGATGCTGCCGCTCGAGGACACCTACCCGCTGGTGGAAGCCCTGTCTGAGATGAACCTCGGGGCCAGCTCCATTGACCTGGCCCTGCTGAACAAGAAGTTTAAAGCTGTCGGCGGCGATGTGCGCGAGTTCCTGAACACTGAGCTGACTGAGGTTGTCGGCGGCGATGGCGCCGGTGTGGATTCCACCCGTGACGTCGTGCTCTACGGTTTCGGTCGCATCGGTCGTCTGCTCGCCCGCATTCTGCTCTCCCACGCCGGTGGCGGCTCCTCGTTGCGCCTGCGCGCCATCGTGGTGCGCAAGAACTCCGACGACGACCTGATCAAGCGTGCCTCGCTGCTGCGCCGCGATTCCATTCACGGTCCCTTCGACGGCACCCTCTCCGTGGATGCGGCGAACAACACCATCACCGCCAACGGCACCGTCATCCAGGTGATCTACTCCTCTGATCCGACCACCGTGGACTACACCGCCTACGGCATCAACAACGCCATCGTGGTGGACAACACCGGTCGCTGGCGCGATGAAGAAGGACTGGGCCAGCACCTGCAGGCCACCGGTGTCTCCAAGGTGCTGCTGACCGCTCCCGGCAAGGGCGACATCAAGAACATCGTGTTCGGTGTCAACGACGGCGACATTGTCGAGTCCGACTCGATTCTCTCGGCGGCTTCGTGCACCACCAACGGCATCACCCCGGTGCTGAAGGTGCTCAACGACGCCTACGGGATCGATCACGGCCACGTGGAGACGGTGCACGCCTACACCAACGACCAAAACCTCACCGACAACTTCCACAAGGGTTCGCGCCGTGGACGTTCGGCGGGTCTGAACATGGTGCTCACCGAAACCGGTGCTGCCAAAGCCGTGGCAAAGGCACTGCCCGAGCTCAAGGGCAAGCTCTCCGGCAATGCGATCCGCGTGCCTACCCCGAACGTGTCGATGGCGATCCTGAACCTCGAACTGGAGCAGCCCACCACGGCCGAGGATCTGAACACGCTGCTGCGCACCGAGTCGCTGACCGGTGAACTGCGCGCCCAGATCGATTACATCAACTCACCCGAGGTCGTCTCCTCGGACTTCGTCGGCTCCAACCGCGCCGGCGTGGTGGACGGTCTGGCCACGATCGTGAACAACGGCACCCACGCCATCGTGTACGTCTGGTACGACAACGAGTACGGCTACTCCTGCCAAGTGGTCCGTGTCATCGAGAAGATGGCCGGCGAGGACGTTCCGCACTTTCCACGCGCCTAATCACGGGCATGGGCCGACATGGCCCAGCTGAACCGGTAACGACCCCGGGGCCAGCCACCAGAAAGGTGGCCGACCCCGGGTCGTTCAGTTAATGGGCAGGGTGGGCTATTTCGATTCCTCTGCGTTGGCAGTATCAACGTCGTCGTGTTCGTGGTCGACGTCGTCGTGTCCGAAGGGATCCGCGTCCACACCGGGCATCCACGTCCGCCCCGCCTCATTCCAGCCCTCGCGCCGCAGCGCCTTTTTCCAGCGCCGCGCCCACTTGTCCTTGAGCCGGTTGACGTAGAGGTAGCCGTCGAGATGATCGTGTTCGTGCTGCATGATCCGGGCGAACCAGCCGTGCGCCTCGAAATCGATCTCCTCTCCGTCGACGGTGAATCCTTGGAGCCGCACGTGGTCCGAGCGTTTCAGAGGGAAACCATAGCCGGGCACGGACAAGCACCCCTCGGATTCGGAGTCGGCGTCAGGGGACTCCTGGGAGACCTTGCCCAAGAGCGTGAGCACCGGGTTGATGACCTCGCCCTGGTTCGGCGCCTCGCCCGTGTCTTCGTAAGCCCAAGTGAAAATGCGCAGTCCCACACCCACTTGCGGTGCGGCCAGACCCACACCGCGGGCAGCCTGCTGCGTGAGGTGCATGTCCGCCACGAGCTCACGGATGTGCTCGTCGATCTCCTCCACCTCCGCGGCACGGCGGTGTAGTACGGGCTCACCGTGAATGGTGATGGGGCGGATGCGCGGCGTATACGCCATAGTCAAGGTGCTCCTGTGGATGCCGGTGGTGACAATGCTGCCCCACAGTCTAGTGACTGCGGGGCAGCTCAAGGGTATCGGGTCGGGGAGACTTACTCGGATGCAAGCGCTTCCAGGTCCACGATTTCAAACGCCATGGTGGTGGCCATGGTGGAGATCGGGGTGGGGCGGGGCCCGGACTCACCCTGGGCGTTGTGGCGGTGGGCCAGCCATTCCTGGTAGTTCTCCTCGGTGTCGAACTGGGTGACCACGTAATAGCGGTCTTCACCTTCGACCGGGCGCAACAGCTGGAAGCCTACGAAACCGGTGACCGTGCTGACGTCATTGCGGCGGGCGGCGAAGCGGCGCTCCAACTCGGCTCCCTGTCCTTCCGGAACGGTGAGGACGTTGATCTTGACCACGGACATGAGGTGACTCCTTCGTCGAGTTGTGTCAGTACGGGCGGCGAGTGGTGCCTCCCCAGGCTATCCTGGGTGCTGACACCTTGGCAGGGCCGATCTCACCGGATGAGATGGGCGAGAGGAGAGCTTCACCCCATGACGCCGACGTCCGATCACGGGATGAAGTCCGACGACGCCGGTCAGCGGGGCCTGGGACCGGGACTACTGACCCTGCTGGGCTTCCTCGCTGCTGTGGGGCCCTTCGCCACCGACATGTACCTGGCGTCGTTCACGGATATCGCCAGCTCGCTGGGGGCTCCGGCGTCGTCGGTACAGCTCACCCTCACCGCGTTTATGGCCGGTATCGCCAGCGGACAGCTGATCCACGGGCCGCTCTCGGACCGGCTGGGGCGCCGGCCGGTGTTGCTCACCGCCATGCTGCTGTTCGCCCTGACCTCCATCCTGATGGTGTTTTCCCCGAACATCGAAGTGTTCATGGTGCTGCGAGTGGTGCAGGGCTTCGCCGGTGCAGCCGGGATCGTGCTGGCCCGAGCCATCGCGGTCGATCTGAGTTCCGGCGGCACCGCGGTGCGCGCGTTGAGCCTCATCTCCACTGTCGTCAGTGTGGCGCCGCTCATCGCACCCCTGGTGGGTGGTGCGGTCGCCACGTTCTTCGGCTGGCGCGGCGTGCTGGCGGTGCTCGCGGTGATCGCAACCCTGATGTTCCTCGTTACTCTTGTCGGCGTCCCCGAAACCGTGCCCGCCCACGATCGGCGCACCGGTGGGCTGGGGGCGATGTACCGGCCGATGTGGGATCTGGTCCGTGTGCGGTTCTATGTGGCCCACGTCGGCGCCTTCGCCATGGTGTTCGTGGCCATCATGTCTTATGTCGCCGCATCGCCCTTCGTCGGACAACGGATCCTGGGCATGAACGAGATCCAGTACGGCATGTCCTTCGCCGCCGGAGCCGCCGCGCTGATCGTGGCCAACCTCATCAACGCCCGCGTTGCTCCGCGCACGGGTCCGGCGCGCATGCTGCTGCTGGGTAATGTGCTCGCGCTGAGCGCCGGAAGCGCGATGGCGCTGCTGGTATTCATCGACACGCTGAGCATCCCCACCTTCATCGCCTGCGCCTTCCTCCTGAGCGGCGGAGCCGGACTGGTGATGTCCAATGCCTCCGCCCTGGCATTTACCGTCACGGCCCGTTCCACTCGCGGTGCAGGTGCCGCACTCATGGGTGCCTCGCAGTTCATTTTGGGCGGTATCGCCACCCCGCTGGTGGGCCTGGGCGGGGAAGAGACCGCGGTGCCGATGGTCGTGTGCATCCTGTTTGGCGTTGTGGTGTCTCTGTTGTTGACCTTGATCGCCCGCGGGGGACGGCGGCCCGCGCCGGTCGGCCCCCATTCCTGACCCACACCGGGACATTCAGGTCGTGTTCAGGAAGTACTCGGACGCGCCCGGTACAGTCCACTGCCGAACGCGCCCCACTGTGTCACCACACCACGGGCCACCTGAAGTCTCGACGTCGGGAGTACCTCATGACCTCGTCCCAGCGACGGCACGGCCTCGTGCCGATCTACGGGAAGATCGCGCTCTTTTTCGGTATTAGTGCCCTGTGTGGAGTGCTGGTGGCCGGGTTCTTCCTGCCGTGGGCTTCCACCGGTGCCACCATGGCCCAGGGCGGCAACCAGATTCTGGAGGAGAACCCGGCTGAACTCGAGGAGGCCTCTATCGGTGTGCCTTCACGCATCCTGGCCTCCGACGGCACCGAGATCGCCACGTTCTATGCGGAGAACCGGCAACCCGTAGAGATCGACGAGATCGCCGAGGACCTGCAACACGCCGTCGTCGCGATTGAAGACGAGCGCTTCTACGAGCACAACGGAACCGACCTACGTGGCATCGCACGCGCTGCGGTGTCTAACCTCACCAGCGACACCACTCAGGGTGCCTCCACCATCACCCATCAGTACGTCAGCCAGCTCATCCTCAACGCCGACCAGTTGGCCGGCGAAGAAGATCTCGCGATGTCCGGCTCCACCACGGTGGCCGATCGCCTCAACGAGGCCCGCATCTCCGTGGACCTCGAAGAGGAGATGAGCAAGGACGAGATCCTGGCCGGATACCTCAACATCGTCTTGCTGGGCGGCCGCAACTACGGCGTCGAAGCCGCCTCACAATACCTGTGGGGGATCCCGGCATCCGAATTGAATCTGGCCCAATCGGCCCTGCTGGCGGGCCTGATCCAGAACCCGAACGGCCTCAATCCGGAGGAAAATCCGGAAGGGGCATTGGAACGCCGGGACGCGGTGTTAGAGGCCATGGTCCGCAACGACTACATCACTGAAGCCGAGCGTGATGAAGCATCCGCACAGGACCTCGACCTTGATATCCACCAGCGCTCCTCGGGGTGCCAATCGGCCGCTTTCGGACCGTACGTGTGCGACTACGTGGTCCGTTCCATCCAGGGCGACGAGGCTTTCGGGGACAGCGTCGAAGAGCGGGAGGCGCTGTTGAACCGTGGCGGCCTCGAGATCACCACCACCCTCGATGCCACGTTGCAACAGGAAGCTGACGCTGAAGTTGCCAGGACCGTACCCGCCGATGATCCCTCCGGAGCTGGCGCCTCGCTGGTGACCGTGCAGCCGGGGACCGGCAACATCATGGCCATGGCGCAGAACACTACCTACTCCACCGCTGATGAGGCCGGCGCCACCACCTTGAACTTCAACGTGGACCAGAACATGGGCGGGGGTAACGGTTTCCAGGCAGGCTCCACCCTCAAGCCGTTCGTCGCGGCCGCCTGGATCGACGCCGGGAACTCCATGACGGACACCGTTGACGCCTCCCGCGATGAGTACGAGCAGGGCGCGACCTTCGACGCCCAGTGCCAGCCCGGGGGAGAGGTGGCGATTCCCGACGAAGATGGGTGGAACATCTCCAACGCCATCGAGGATATGAACAAGGAGATGACCGTCGACTACGGTCTCTACTGGTCGATCAACACCTCCACCGTGGCCACCCTGGCCGAACTCGATGTCTGTGATGTCACCGAGTTGACCACGGACCTCGGAATTCACCGGGCAGACGACGGCGAACCGTTGAACCCTGCCAACCCGTCCTTCGTGCTGGGTGCGGAAGAGGTTTCCCCGCTCACTCAAGCGTCTGCTTTTGCTGCGTTCGCCGCCGACGGCACCTACTGCCGCCCTCGGATTCTCAGCGATGTCACCGACGCCGCAGGAAATAACTACGAGGTCCCTGCCGAGGACTGCACCGAGGCCGTCGACCCCGACACCGCGGCCCAACTCAATGAAACTCTCGGGCTGATCGCTTCCGAGCGTGTGGCCGAAGGGGAGGCCTCGTTCCCGATGGCGGGCAAGACCGGTACCAACAATAATGAGTCCTCCACCTGGTTCATTGGCTACACCTCCGGCTTGGCCACCGCATCCTGGGTCGGCAGCTACACCGAACTGTCATCGCTGGCCGGAGTACCGATCAACGGCACCGCGCACGAGGACTTTTGGGGATCCACTCTGGCGGCACCGCAGTGGCTCAACTACATGAACGCGGTGGGCGAAGAACATCCCACGGAGGAGTTCACCGCGCCAGAAGAATCGGACTTCGACGACGTCGATGATCTCGATCGCTATGACCTCGACCACGACGGCTCCGAATAGAACGTGATCTGGGGCAACGGTATTTCGGCGCGGTGAAGATTCTGTTGCCGTGATGCAGACACGCTGGGATGTCCTGTGCCCGAGTATGCGACCCCGTTAGTATGACGACCATCACTGACACCGGGTCCTCGTTTCCGCGAGGCCCCTCCACGCTCGGAGGCATCATGGTTTCCCCACAGGTCCAGGCTTACCTGGACAACGTGAGCTCTTATATCTGGGGCATGTTCTTTCTCATCCCGCTATTGGTCGGTACCGGTCTGTACTTGACCTTCCGGTTGCGCGGGTTGCAGTTCCGCAAGCTTGGAAAAGCACTCAAACTGGCCGTGTTGAAGCGCAAGGGTGCCGACGACGACGCAGGCGATATCTCCCAGTTCCAGGCGCTGGCCACCGCAATGGCCGCAACCGTCGGCACCGGCAACATTGTGGGTGTTTCTACCGCGATCGCGATCGGTGGTCCCGGTGCTCTGGTCTGGATGTGGGTCACCGGAATCTTAGGCATGGCCACCAAATACGCCGAGTGCTTCCTCGCCGTCCGCTTCCGTACCACCGATTCCAAGGGCGAGAAATCGGGCGGACCGCAGTACTACCTTGAACGCGGTATCAAGGGGCCCTTCGGGAAGATTCTCGGCTTATCCTTCGCGATCTTCGCCGTCATCGCCTGCTTCGGCATTGGCAATATGACCCAGGGCAATTCCATCGCGGAGAACCTCAACAACACGTGGTCGATGCCGCACTGGCTCACCGGTGTGCTGTTGGCACTGTTCACCCTGATTGTGCTGGTGGGCGGCATCAAGTCCATCGGCCGTGTGAGCGCCAGTATCGTCCCCGCCATGGTGGTGCTGTACCTGGTGGCTCAGACCATTGTTCTGATCTTCCACTTCGACGCCATCCCGGCAGCTTTCGTCACCATTTTCACTGACGCCTTTACCGGAACGTCCGCTGTTGGCGGGTTCGCCGGCGCCGCCGTGATGCTGATCGTCCAGACGGGTGTGGCACGTGGACTGTTCTCTAACGAGTCCGGTCTCGGATCCGCAGCGATGGCCGCGGCGGCAGCCAAGACCAGCCACCCGACTCAGCAGGGCCTGGTCCAGATGACACAGACCTTCATCGACACCATCATTATGGTGAGTTTCACTGGCGTCATGCTGGTGGTGACCGGCGTTTGGCAGACCCCCGACGCCGACGGGAATCAGATCAGTCCGGCCCTGATGGTCGGCGAGGCATTCAATACTGTGCTCCCGGGTACTTCCGGATTCTGGCTGGTGTCGATCTGCGTGCTGCTGTTCGCCTCCACCACCATCATCGGCTGGTCCTACTACGGTGAGCGCAATGTGGAGCGCCTCTTCGGTCGCCGCGGTGTGATGCCGTTCCGTGTCATCTTCTCGGTTGTCGTCTACTTTGGCTGCACCGTGGAGCTGGTTGCGGTCTGGACCTTCTCCGATATCGCTAACGGCCTGATGGCCCTGCCGAACCTGATCGGACTCATCGTCCTCTCCGGGCTGGTTGCAAGGGAGACCAAGCACTACCTCGAGAACGACCCGCAACTCAACGCTGGGCACGACGAGGTGGAGAAGTTCATGGCTGGTCGGCCCGGATGGGCAGATTGGAAAGCCGGCGACGTGATCGGCTCCAGCCGTACGCTTACGGGCCGTGTCCCGAGTAAGCGTCTGAACGACTCCGATGGACCGGAAGGAAGCTCAGGGGTTGGCTCCGCAGTGCACTAAACCCTCTCATCACCGCACCTGAGTGGGCGGTGGACTGGCCTGGTCAGTCGCGCGCGGAGGAACGATCGAGTGCTCTCTTGATGAGCACGTAGAGCACCACCGCGACAATGGCGACGAAGACGAGTCGGACCACCGCCCACAGTGCACTCCACAAAAAGCCAACCAGCCACCAGGCTACGACGACAGCGACAATGACGATTAAGACCGTAACCACGGTGTTGCGCTCACCCATGCCAGCAGTATCTCACGCGCCAGTACTCCATCGTTTTGCTAGGCTGGGCAACGGCACCTACCGTGCCCTCGCGCAGTCGATGACGAAGTGCTCGTCTGACACATTCGCGGAGGGGACTGGCCCCGGCCAGGACACGTCTGCGACGGAGATTGCGCAACCGGCCCCGAGACCCGGGGTCCGTTGTGTACACCCTGCCGCGAATGCGGCGCGAGAGAAGGGCGGGACGAGATGTCCGCGACCACGAAAGACTCATCGAGCAAAGATCAGAAGGATCAGCAGGCCGTTCTGAAGAAGATTGCCGGATGGCCCGAACCCTTCGCCTCGATCGGCGCTCAACTCCACGCGACGATCCTGTCCGCCGGGCCGAAGGTGAAGCCGCGAATCTGGTACGGGATGCCGGGCTACGCTACAGGACGCAGCACCCCGGTGCTGGTGTTCTTCCGACTCGATGACGGCGTGATGTCCTTCGGAATTTCCGAGAAGGCCACGGTTGAGCGTGAGCCCGACACTCTACTCAAGCCGTCGGCCTGGTTCCTGGACGACATGGATGAGGCGACCCTGGCGAAAATCTCAGACCTAGTGCGCACCGCGTTCTCCTGATTTCGTGGTTGTTCGTAGGGGACTCTTCAAGCCATGCTGTCGCCAATAGCCAGAGTCGCTAGAAGGGCCCATTATCGTCATGGAACTAATCGTGGCAAAGGGAAACCCGGCCCTACAGGGGACGGGTACTGGAGACAAAGGTTTGCGCCCGCGTTCGACCGTGATGGCTTCGACAAGCGAAGCGCTTGAGATGGCAGATTCCTCTGAATGAACACAAAGAACGTTGTCCCCGAGCTTCTTGCTCGGGGACAACGTTTCTCTTCGGGGTGCCTGGATAGCACGTCTGGCAACTTCGCCCGCAAGACAAAAAACCCTGGTCAACCGGCTAGACCGCGGGGTCTACGCGGTCTCCCAACGTCCCCAGAGTACCGCTCCGAAGGACGATCGTGGCCCCGTTGTGAACACTGTCGAGACGGCTCAAACTTTTCTCACCGCCGCCGAGGTGGACGCCCTCGACGGCGCCTACCTGGCCGGGATGAGTGTCCAGGCGCTTGCTGAGAGGTACGGCATCCACGCAGTGACGGTGTTTTCTGGCTCTTTGCATTTAAGCGTGTAGCTGGGGGTCTGAGTCCCCCGGTTAGTAACACACTCTGAGCGATGTAGTTCCTCAGATTCTTGAATCCCAGAGTTCTACCACGCAGATGCTTGAGACGAGCATGGATCGTTTCGGTAGGCCCGTTGCTGGTGCCAGGACGATTAAAATCCGCCAGAACGTCAACCGCTCGGTGTTTCAGCGTACGACCTAACTGACGAATCTCTATCAGCGCCTGAGGACCACCAGCGGTGATATCAACGATCAGCTTCTTCATCAACGAGCCTGGATGCTTAGATTCGGGATGCCGATAAGCAGCGATCAATCGTTGATAAATCCCCCACGTCGTTTCGAGTTGATCGTGACGGTCCTCAATGAATAGTGCCTCCAGCCTGTTGCGTTGCTTCTCAGTCAGTAGAGATTCTCCGGTATGCAAGGTACGACGGGCGCCATCGAGCGGATCTCCAGAGCGCCCACGACGTGTCAGCGTCTCGCGTTGGATCCGGCGTCGATACTCGACCAAAGCATGACCGGCAAGTTCAACGACATGTAAGGGGTCCATCACCGCTGTTGCAGGGGACACCTCCTCAGCAGCAGCAGTTTTGAATCCTGAGAATCCATCCATCGCGATCGTGTCTACTCGTTTCCGCCACGAGGTGGGGCGTTGAGCCAGCCATGATTTGAACACCGCTTGGATCGTCCCTCAACCATGTCCAGTAACCGGGCTGGCCCGGTACCAGAACGGTACGCCATGCGACTCCCAACCCTGCAGCAGCTGGGGGAGATAGAAAGGAGATCGATCACGATCGCTTCCCACGCCCACCGAGTCACCCGGTGCGAAAGCTTCGATCGTGGATGAGCCGCCCTAGCGAGGTCTTCGCGCCACTAATGCCCGCCATGTGGGCAGTGATAGCCGCGCACCCGGACTCACAAAGTGGTGGGCCGGTGACCGAAGGGCTCATAAGCCAGACGCCGGGCACTGGTGCCTCGTGAGCTGGCCTGTCCTCCGCAGTGGTGACACCACGGATCCCGCTGAACTCGTCGGCATTCCAGCACAGCCCTATCTGAGCTGAGGTGCTGGCCGGTGGCTTCGAGGCCGAGTTCGTCGACTCGGCAGAATGCGCTCAGGTCAGGGGCAGAGAACCTTTGCTGGGACAGGTCTAGGTCTTTCGGATGGTGAGTGTAGGAACTTCCATCATCGGAAGGCCTCGACCTCTATCCACGGCCCGCCACGCCCGCCCTCGGCCCCAACCCTGATCTACCCCCTCAAATGCGAAGAGCCTGATACCGAGCACAAGGACGAATGGCGCGACCACCGCAAGCGTGTACAGAGCCTATGCCCTGGGATCGAGCAGCGGACCCGGGCACTATCCCCGCTCGATCGCTACACATCAACTCGAAGCGAGCCCCTTGACACGTGATTCCTGGGGGGCGTTCACTGGCAAGTGATGGGGCCGGCGTCGGAGAGGCCTTGCCAGAAAGACAACGAGCAACACCATCGGATCGGAGTAGAAATGAAAGCAGTGGTGTACGAGGGACCTCGTCAGGTCAGCACGAAAGACGTCCCGGACGCGAAGATCGAGCGACCCACCGATGTCCTGGTCAGGGTCACGACGACCAACATCTGCGGCTCGGACCTCCACATGTACGAGGGGCGCACCTCCTTCGAAGTAGGCCGCACGTTCGGCCACGAGAACATGGGGGAGGTCATCGAAGTCGGTAGTGGCGTGGAGAAGGTCAAGGTGGGCGACCGGGTCGTGCTGCCCTTCAATATTTCCTGCGGGTTCTGCAAAAACTGCGAGCGCGGCCTCACGAATTACTGCCTGACCACGCAGCCTGACCCGGCCGCCGCCGGTGCGGCATACGGATTTGCGGACATGGGCCCCTACGGCGGAGGCCAAGCGGAGCTACTTCGGGTCCCCTTTGGCGACCACAACGCGCTGCGCCTGGGCGAGGATGCGCAGGAGAAGGAGAACGACTACGTCATGCTCTCCGACATCTTCCCTACCGGCTACCACGCCACCGAGATGGCCGGCGTGGTACCCGGCGACAGCGTTGTGATCGCTGGCGCGGGTCCGGTCGGATTGATGGCCGCCCTGTCCGCGACGATCAAGGGCGCAGCAAAGGTGATGGTGGTCGATCGCCACCCTGACCGGCTCGCGCTAGCCGAACAGATCGGTGCGATTGCCATCGACGACTCCAAGGTCGACCCGGTGCAGGCTGTGCTTGACGAGACGATGGGGCTCGGAGCTGACCGTGGTTGCGAATGCGTGGGCTACCAGGCCCACGATCCCCAGGGCAACGAGGACATCGCCGCCACGCTGAACATGCTCATCAACGCGGTGCGCTTCACCGGACGAATCGGCACCGTCGGCGTGTTCGTCCCCCAGGACCCCGGAGCCAAAGATGACCTCGCCAAGCAGGGCAAGGCGGCCATCGACTTTGGCACCCACTGGTTCAAGGGGCAGACCATGGGCAACGGTCAAGCCCCGGTCAAGCGGTACAACCGTCAGCTGCGAGACTTGATCGCCGCCGGCAAGGCGACCCCTTCCTGGATCGTCTCCCACGAAATCTCGCTGGACCAAGCCGCCGACGCCTACAAGAACTTCGACGCCAGGTCCAAGGGTTGGACCAAGGTCCTCATCAAGCCCGGCATGTCGACCGAGAAGAAGGCGGACTGATATGACCGAGACGCTACAGGGCAAGAGAGTCGCCATCCTCTCCGCCGACGGAGTCGAACGCGTCGAGCTTGAGCAACCCCGCGAAGCACTGGAACGGGCCGGCGCTCAGACCGAGGTCCTCTCGATCCACAACGGCGAGATCAAGGCCCGTAAGAACGACCTGGATGAAGCGGGTACGTTCACCGTCGACGGGTTGATCGCCGACGCCTCAGTGGGCGACTACGACGCCCTGTTGCTTCCCGGCGGCACGGTGAACCCCGACCAACTTCGGGTCGACAAGGACGCCGTTTCCTTCGTCCGCGACTTCGTCGAAAGCGGCAAGCCCGTGGCGGCGATCTGTCACGGACCGTGGACGTTGATCGAGGCCGGCGTGGCCACCGGTCGCACCCTGACGTCCTTCCCGAGCATCCGCACGGATCTGCGCAATGCCGGCGCGAATGTTGTCGACCAGGAGGTCGTGGTCGACAAGAATCTCATCACCAGCCGCTCGCCGGAGGACCTGCCGGCGTTTTCCGAAGCGATCGTGTCCCAACTCGCGGGCACCACAACAAAGGAAGAGGAGACATCATGAGTGTGACCAAGGGATTGCTGGTCAGGTTTGACGCGTTGCCCGGCAAGGAGGACGACGTGAAGGAGTTCCTTGACAGCGGCCGTGCGCTTGTTGAGGAAGAGCCGGCGACCACCGCGTGGTTTGCGATCCGTCTCGGCCCGTCCTCATTCGGGATCTTCGACGTGTTCCCCGATGATGCCGGCCGCGACGCGCACCTGTCCGGCGCAGTCGCTGCCGCTCTCGGCGAGCAGACCGGCAAACTGTTCAGCGAACCGACGATCGAGAAATTGGACGTCCTGGGTTCCAAACTCCCGGCCTGACACCACAGACCGGGAGTACTGGCCCAGACAGGAGGGGACGCTGCGCGCGGTGACTTCGGGCTAACACAGCCCGCTGCCGTCGTGGCAGCGTCCCCTTCTCTTGCAACCTATTGCTAATCACCAACAGATCGGGGAACCGCGATGACAGGAACTGACCACGGCGTTGCCACGACGCGTTCACCCGAGGTAGCGGTGATCGGGGGCGGGATCGTCGGTTTGTCGACGGCGTACGCGCTGCGTGAGCAGGGCGTGCCGGTGCGCTTGTACGAGGCTGGTCTGCCCGGGACGGGTCAGTCCGCAGGCGAGTCGCGCATCTTCCGGCATGCCCACGACGACCCGCGACTCGTCGCTTTCGCGCGCGAAAGCCGCGGCGTATGGGATGAGTGGGCCGAACACTTCGACGTCGAGCTGGTCTCATCAGACGGTGTCCTGGCGATCGGAGACAGCGCCCTGGAACGGTTGCGGGTGCTCGACCAGGTCGGCGGCGTGGAAGCGCACGAGATCGACGCGGCCGAGGTCGCTCAGCGGATGCCGCTGCTTGCTGGGTACTCGGGGCCAGCGGTGCTCGACGAGTCGGGCGGCGCGATCCGTACCCGAGCCGCCATCACGGCACTCACGGGTGCCCTCGGAGATGCGGTCACCACCGGTGAGGTCATCTCCATCGATCCCCGCGCCGACGGGACGGTCGAGGTGCGCAGTGTCGCCGACCGGGCTGTTTACTCCAAGGTCGTCGTATGCGCTGGCCGCGAAACCGCGCGCCTGGCACGCAGCGTCGGCCTGTCGCTGCCGGTTCGCCTTGCCGCACACGTCAGGCTGACCTTCGACGTGAAAGTCGCCGCCCCGGCACGAGTCGCATGCCTGCAGGACAGCAGTGGCGTCTTCGGTGAAGTCGGCGTCTACGCGACGCCGCTACCGGGCAACAGCAGCTATTCGGTCGGACTCAGCGACACCGTCGGCGTCCGCGACGACGGAACTTTCATCGACCCGGCGGCGATTCGATCGCTGGACGAACGCGCACGCGAATACGTGACACGGGCGCTGCCCGGTCTCCACCCAGAGCCGCGCGACTTCCTTCACTGCTGGGTGACCGACCTCCCGTGGAGTGACGACGGCGTGGCCGTGTGGGAGGCAGGCTCTGTCCTTTTTGTGGCCGGTCACAATCTGTTTAAGCAGGCACCTGCGCTGGGTCGCGCTCTTGCCCGGGCTGCGACCGGCGGCGGTCTCCGCGCCGAGCTCAGGCCCGAAGCGCGCCTCGGCGAGCCCCAGAGCTAGGGCGTGTCTCCCAATCGAGGGGGGTGACCCGCGATTCTGGCCGACACACACATGACATTGGAGTCACGTTGGTGTCTGCCTGCAGTGCGGCGGCAAGGTAGCCCGCGGAAGCACCGACGCCCTTGTCCGCGACGTGCTCCAGAGAAAGCCGTAGTACTTGTCCGTCTGTGCGTACATCTCTGTGAGGGCGGTCAGACCTCGCTCGCGCCGCACATTGAGATCCTCGGATTCCAAGATCCACACCGCCTGGGATGCGCCGACCAGGGCTCCTCGCAGCACAGGGGCCTGATGCGGGAGAACAAAAACGCCATCGACGACCAACTCGAAGACGCCCGCGCAGGCGACGAACGCCACCTCGCTGTCGAGGTCGCCTGGCACTGCGCACAGCAATTGCGAGCCTGCTACCACCAGGCCAGCCACTGCGAAGGACACTCGCTCGCCATCCGGGTCCTCGCCTCGTTCTCGAGCTGCCCGATCCCGGAAGTCGCGCGTCTCGGCCGGACGCTACGAACCTGCCAGCGCGAGTTCCTCGGCTACTTCGACACTGCCGGAGCGAACAACGGTGGTACCGAAGCCATCAACGGCGTCATCGAGCTCCACCGACGCATCGCCCGCGGCTTCCGCAACCGCGACAACTACCGCTTGCCCATGCTGCTCATCGGCGGCTGGTTATTCGCATGACCCACACTCGACGGCGAAGAGTCGAAGCCGATAAGCTTCCCGCATGACCAGTGAGCAGAGGGAACGGCGCAATATTCGGCGAATGGTTCGCACGGAGTCGGGTTCGGCTCTGCTCTTGGTGGTCGTCGCAGCGGTCGCCTTGCTCTGGGCGAACTCGCCACTCTCTGAGGCCTATTTCGGGCTGTGGGACGTCGAGATCGGGTTCGATGTCGGCGGGTTCGGACTGCACATGAACCTGCACCACTGGATCAACGACGGCCTCATGGTGGTCTTCTTCTTCGTCGTTGGCCTCGAGGTGCGACAGGAGTTCGCGCATGGGTCGCTCCGAGACGCCAGCCGCGCGCGTCTCGCGTTGATCGCTGGCGTCGCTGGCGTGGCAGTGCCCGCAGCTTTCTACATCCTGATCGTGGCCGCCGCGGGCGGCGACGGGCTCGGTGGATGGGGAGCGGTGGTCGGTACCGACACCGCTTTCCTGTTGGGTGCCCTCGCGATCGTCGGCCCGAAACTCTCCGGCCAGTTGCGGGTGTTTCTACTCACGCTCACCGTCGTCGATGACTTCCTCGCCGTCTCCATCATCGGCATTGTCTACAGCGACGAGATCCGGCTCGTTCCGCTGCTGATCGCAGTTGCCTGCCTCGCCGGGTTGTGGCTTCTGGGTCGTTCGCGGCAATGGAGCGCAACACCGTACGTGCTGATTGTCATTGTGCTCTGGTTCGCGACCATAAATTCCGGAGTCCACGCCTCCCTCGCAGGCATGGTCGCAGGACTCCTTATCCCCGCCTACCCGACGCGTCGGCACAAGGTGGTCGCGGCTCGTCAGCTATTCCGCGACTTCTGGCAGTCGCCGAGCGCGGCATCGGCCCGCGCAGTCGATCGAGGCTTGGCGGGAGGTATCTCGGTAAATGAACGCATGCACGAGGTCTTGCGCATGCCGACCGCGCTCGTCATCGTCCCGATCTTCGCACTCGCGAACGCTGGAGTCGACCTGCGCGGCGGCGTGCTCGTCGATTCCTTCCAGTCCTCCGTCACGTGGGGAGTCATCGTGGGTCTCGTGCTCGGCAAACTTCTCGGCATCGGTCTCGCCACCTTCGTTGCTGTGAAGCTTGGAGCCGGTCGGCTACCCGAGGGTGTCGGGATGGGCAGCGTGTTTGGCGGCGCGGCGCTTTCGGCGATCGGGTTCACCGTGTCGCTCCTGGTGATCGGCCTCGCGTTCGGCTCGACGTCCGACCTGGGTCGGCAAGCGACCGTCGGCGTGTTGGTCGCGATGGTCCTCGCTACCGCGCTTGGTTGGCTGATTTTCCGGGTTGCTGCGAAACGCTGGGGAGAGGAGACGGCAGATCTGCCGATGGTGCTCACACCACCCGTTGATCCTGAAGTCGACCACATCCGCGGACCAGAGGACGCCCAGCTCACGCTCGTCGAGTACATCGACTTCGAATGCCCCTATTGCGCGCACGCAACGGGTTCCTGGGAGGACCTTCGCAGCCGGTTCGGGGACGATCTCCGGTATGTCGTTCGCCAGCTGCCGCATCACCCTCACGGCCCCATAGCCGCACGAGCGTCGGAGGCGGCATCAAATCAGGGGATGTTTTGGCCGTGGCTGGACTTCGTCTTCACGCGGCAAGATGCGCTCGAGCGCGAAGATCTGATCCGCTACGCCGAAGAGCTGGGCCTGGATGTCGCTCAGTTCACGGCTGACCTCGATAGTGCCGCCGAACGTGCCCGTGTGGAGCGGGATCTCGAAAGCGCCGATGCAAGCGGGGCGCACGCCACCCCGACGTTCTTCGTAGACGGCCGACGGTTGCTGGGTAGCTACGATGCTCGAACGCTCACCTCAGCCCTCGAAGCCAGCCGCCGAGGCACACGAACCCAGGAAGTGCGCTCCTGAGTCGTCAGGCGTCGCGGGGCGCGTCGGTACACCTGCCCGAACGAACAAGAACGCCCGATGGCAGGGCGCTCGTCACTCTCGACAGCGTTGGCGCGGGGATGTACCTCCGCGTTGTGGCACTTTTCCTCATCCAAATTCGCGGATTCTCAGTTGCGGACTCGGGCCTCGCATGGGACTGCTGCACGGATAGGTGACATCTGAGTTGGCTAGCTCGTTGGGCTGGCGTGGAAGGATGTCATCATGCCCAAGCCCTTTCCTAAGGAGTTCCGCGATGACGTCGGCCGTGTCGAGGATGGCGAGCAGCCTGGCGTGACTCGCGCGGAGAGCGACGAGGTCCGTGAGCTGAGCAAACGCAACCACCTCCTCGAGCAGGAGAACGAGGTGCTCCGGGGTGCAGCAGCGTATTTCGCACAGGCGCATCTGCCGGGAAAAGGTACTGCCCGCTCGTGACAGAGCTCGCCGCGGGCGTGATCCCCGTGACGGTGACGTGCTGGATTCTCAAGCTCTCCCGCCAGCCCTATTACCGGTGGCTGGCCGACCCGATCAATGAAGCTGAGCTTGTGGAGGCGTATCGTGCCCACGTACTGTTCGACTCGCACCGCGACGACCCCGAGTTCGGGCACCGGCTCCTCACGGACCAGGCCCGCGAGGAGGGCGAGCCGATGGCCCCGCACCCACCGCGGTGTTCGGCGGACGGCGCCGGAACTGGTCCACCTGGTTGAAGGGCTCGCCCTCACCAAACCGCGTCCGTCCTTCGCCACCGTTCATCATCAGGTCGACGTCCACTGCGCCGAGCGGGGACTGCGATCGCCGTCGTACTCCGTTGTGCAGTCGATCGTGAACGGTCTTGATCCCGAGATGGTGACGTTCGCGCTCGAGGGGCCTACGTCGTACCGGTACAAGCACTAGCTGCTGCTCCGACGTCGCGCGGATCGTCCCAACGCGATCTGGCACAAGCCTGAGCCGGACTGACCCGTCTGCGGGATCCCCGGTCGTGCTCTACACGGACCACGGTCCCGACTTCATTAGCCACCGAATCGGCGACACAGCAGCCGTACTGCACCTCCGTATCATCCACTCGTAGGTCGCTCGCCCCCAGGGCCGCGGGAAGATCGAGCGGTTCTTCGGCACCATCAACACGTCCATCCGCCGCTACCACGCCCGCATCCACCGCGAGCTCCGGGAGAGCCCACGTGAAGCGTGGTCGCAGAGGGGTGGCTGCCACGACTGCCGGACTCCCTCGCGCAGCTCGACGGGTTTTTGCTCACCGTCCCCACCACGAGCGTCGCGCAACGAGACGGCATCCACTTCGAAGGGGTCCGCTTCACCGAAACCACCCTCGTCATCGGCACCACCTAACCCGACACCGATCGCAGGGAAAACGACGACACAAAGCGAAGCTGCTCACAGGCCAGTATGATCCAGTCATGACTTCGTCTGATTCTTCACCCGCCGCCGACGCGCAGGTTCGGGTCTCGGGTGCTCGGGAACACAACCTGCAGAATGTGGACCTCTCCGTTCCGCGGGACTCGTTAGTGGTGTTCACGGGTGTGTCGGGTTCCGGGAAGTCATCGTTGGCGTTTGGGACGCTGTACGCGGAGTCGCAACGTCGGTATTTGGAGTCGGTGGCGCCGTACGCTCGCCGTCTGATCGACCAGGCGGGCGTTCCCGATGTTGACTCCATCACCGGGATGCCGCCGGCCGTGGCGTTGCAGCAGCAGCGTGGAGGACGCAGTACCCGGTCCACGGTGGGAAGCATCACCACGGTGTCCAGTCTCGTGCGGATGCTGTACTCCCGCGCCGGGGACTATCCGGATGGGCAGCCGATGCTCTACGCGGAGGATTTTTCTGCGAACACGGTGCAGGGGGCCTGTCCGGAGTGTCACGGCATTGGTCGTGTCTACGCGGTGCCTGAGGAACGGATGGTGCCGGATCCGTCGCTCACGATCCGGGAGCGCGCGATCGCGTCCTGGCCGACGGCATGGCACGGACACCAGCTCCGCGACGTGTTGGTGGCCCTCGGCTATGACGTTGACGTGCCATGGAAAGATCTGCCACGAAAAGACCGGGACTGGATCCTTTACACGGATGAGACCCCGTCCGTTCCGGTCCACTCGCGGTTGACTCTTGCTGAGGCTCGTGCCGCGACCAAGGCCGGGGTCGAGCCGAGCTACTCGGGCACCTTCGTCGGAGCCCGCCGGTATGTGTTGGACACATTCGCGAACTCGAAGAGCGCGTCGATGAAGCGTCGTGTCGCGCAGTACCTCGAGGCTGCCCTATGCCCGGTCTGTCACGGGAAGCGGCTGAAGCCTGAAGCGCTCTCGGTCACGTTCGAGGGCCTGGACATCGCGGAGTTCTCGCAGTTGCCGCTTCGAGAGCTTGCTGACATGCTCTCCGACGTTGTTGCGGGAGCGCAACAGGCCGAGACCGTTCCGAATGGTGCTGTGCCGCATCCCAATTCCCGTCGCGCAGCCACGGAGAAGCGCGCCGCTGCGTCCCGGCTCGCTTCCGGGCTGATCGAGCGACTCCGCCCACTGACCGATCTTGGCCTCGGGTATCTGTCGTTAAGTCGAACCACCCCGACCCTGTCGGGTGGCGAGTTGCAACGAATCAGGCTCGCCACACAGCTCAGCTCCGACCTGTTCGGCGTCGTCTATGTTCTCGATGAACCATCCGCAGGCCTCCACCCACAAGACGTGACAGCGCTCTTGAAGATCCTCGACGGACTCAAGAGAGGCGGAAACAGCCTGTTCGTCGTCGAACACTCCGTCGATGTCATGCGGCACGCGGACTGGCTCGTAGACATCGGCCCCGGCGCGGGCGAGCGTGGCGGCCGCGTTCTCTACAGCGGTCCTACCGCTGGACTTGCCGACGTCAAGGACTCAGTGACACGCGGCTACCTCTTCGGTGGCAATGGACTGCCCTCGCACACCCCTCGCGACCCGCGCGGGTGGCTCCATTTGAAGGACGTGACTCGTAACAACCTGCACGGCGTCTCCATCGACATTCCCACGGGTGTTTTCACCGCGGTCACCGGAGTCTCGGGTTCCGGCAAGTCGAGCTTGGTCAGCCAGGCCCTCCCGGCTCTCGTCGGTGACCGCCTCGGTCAGAGCATTGCGGCGGAGGACGAACCGACCGGCGACGAGCTGCTCCTTGCCGATACCCCAGAGCGGCTGGACGGCGTCCTCGACGGCTCTCTTGAAGGGATCCGGCGGGTTGTCAACATCGATCAACGGCCCATCGGCCGAACCCCCCGATCGAACATTGCAACATATACGGGCTTGTTCGACCACGTCCGTCGACGCTTCGCTGAGACGCCCGAGGCTCGCTCGCGTGGGTACAAGCCCGGCCGTTTCTCCTTCAATGTCTCCGGCGGCCGCTGCCCCACCTGTGAGGGCGAAGGGTCCGTGATGGTCGAGCTACTCTTCCTCCCATCCGTGTACACCGAATGCCCCGACTGTCACGGGACCCGGTACAAAGCCTCGACCCTCGAGATCACTTGGCGGGAGCGCACCATCGCTGATGTGCTCGCGATGAGCGTTGAGGAAGCCCACCCGTTTTTTGACGGTGAAGACGACATCACCCGCTCACTAGCTGCACTGTCAGACGTGGGTCTCGGATACTTGCGACTCGGACAACCGGCAACCGAGCTCTCTGGAGGTGAGGCACAACGCGTGAAGCTCGCAAGCGAGCTACAGCGCGCACAACGAGGGGACACCTTGTATGTTCTCGACGAACCAACTTCGGGCCTGCACTGCGCTGACGCTGACCGGCTCGTGACGCATCTGCAAACCCTCGTGGACGCAGGAAACACCGTCGTCGCGGTGGAACTTGACATGCGAGTGGTGGCAGCAGCCGACTACGTCATCGACCTCGGACCCGGCGCCGGCGATGATGGCGGCGCAGTCGTTGCCGCTGGAACTCCTGCACAAGTTGCCGAGAGCGGCGTCGGCGCGTCCGCGCAATACCTTGCCGCGGCGATCAAACTGGCGGTTGCGGCTACCTGAGCAGAAGAAGCGACGCTTGACAACCGATGACCCGGTACGCAGTCACAAGACCACTGTGCAGCCAAACTTTCCACAGGCGAATCAGGTGTGTACAGACCTCAGGGATCGGCTACCGGTCGTTTGCACTGATGAACGCCCAAGCTCAGTGGAGGCCAGCTTTCCCCGACTTGAGCCAGGGGATGACGTCGCGCAGGTCCTTCGTGTCAACGGCGGCGAACAGCGGAAGGTCGGACAGACTAACACCGATGGCGAAGCAGTGATCGATCGAGACGCCGTGTTCCGCCGCAGGGAATGCCTGCACGGTTAGGTGGCAGGTTCTAGTCACGCCGCCAGTGCGACGGTCGTGTTCATGATGGTCTCGAACTCGATCGGCGTCAAACGACCTAGGCGCGCCTGACGGCGTAGTCCCCGTTCGATCCGACTCTGCCCAGGCTCCCGACCATGCGGTGAAGGGCAAGAGGGCGCAGGAACTTCCTGCTCTGAAATTGACTGCCCCTGTCGCTGTGCACGATGCAGCCGACGACGTCGCCGCGTATCGCGACAGCATTCTCGAGCGCCTGAACGGCCAGGCGGGACTTCATTCCCGAGTCGATCGATTACCCCACGATCCTGCCTGAGCACGCGTCCTTGATGGCGCAGCAGTAGAGCTTGCCTTCCGCGGTCCGGTGCTACGTGATGTCCACGAGCCAGAGCTGGTTCGGGGCTTCGGCGGCGGACCCTGCTTCTTTCCGTTACGTCCCCGCTTCTTCCCGAACGCGGACCACCAGCCGTTTGCGGAGGTTATCCGCCACGCGGTCCGGTCAGACATCGCCTCACCTGCGTCACGGGCATCGTCGGAGAGGAGCCGGTGCCCGAATTCGGGGTCATCCTTGTGCGCCTCGTCCAGCGCGTTCGCGCGGTACGCCTCCACGACCTCGTTATCGGTGATGGGGCCGGCCAGCCATCGGTAGTAGGGCTAGCGGGAGAGCTTGAGCGCCCGGCACGTTATTGTCACAGGGATCCCTGCTTCGGCGAGCTCCGTCACCAACGCGGGAGTGCACGAGGCGCTCGTCCCCAACGAGGTGTGGGATCAGGTGTACACCCTCCTCGGCACGCACCGCTCGGCCGCGGATGCGACGCAAGTTCATGAGTGCTACTTGAAGGGCACCGTGTTCTGCGGGCAGTACCGGTCGCGGCTGCTGATGTGCACCGCCAAGAGTAGTCAGGGCACGACCTAGCCCTACTTCATCTGCGCCATCCGTCACGGCGGCAGAAGAAATTGCACCCGGCAGGCGATGCTCATCGAGGAGGTTGAACGCCTTATCGAACTCACTGACCTGGCGACACGAAGAACCCAACTCGAAGGCGAGCAGCACAAGCTGCTCCAAGCTCACTATGCCGGAGTCATCCCGTCCGACCTGCTCAAGAAGCAGCAAGACCGGATCACCGCGCACCTGGGCCACTACGCCGCTGCGCGAGAGAACTCCGACGACTCCCTGAGCTGGGTCGTCGAGGCGAAGAAAATGGGCCAAGCGCGAACCGCAACCAAGGGCGGACCCTTGGTTGCATGTTCACACCTGACCCGTGTGGGGTGAGTAACGGGGCTTGAACCCGCGACCTTCTGGACCACAACCAGACGCTCTACCAGCTGAGCTATACCCACCATGCGAGACGATCCCCGGTTCTCACCTTGCGGTGGTTCTCGGTGTCTCGCCGCTTTGACAGCGGATACCAATATACACGGATTCTGAAGAACGAACCAATCCGCGGAATCGGTGTTTCACTGGGTGTAGAAATCCACGCTTTCGCGAATGCGCTGCGCCTCAGAATTTGTGGGTCCGGGAGCATCGACCATGACCGCTGCCCGGAAGTAACGCAATTCATTGATGGAGTCGATGATGTCACCCAGGGCACGGTGATTGCCGGTCTTTTCGGGGGAGTGGCGCTTGGCTGCCGGGTACCACCGCCGGGCGAGTTCCTTGATGGTGGAGACATCCACAACGCGATAATGCAGGTGCTCGATGACTTCAGGCATCTCCTTGCTGAGGAACAGCTTGTCCTGACCGATCGTGTTGCCCGACAGTAGCGCGGTGCGCGGGTTTGGGCAGTGCTTCTTGATGTAGTCGAGTACCTGCTGGGTGGCATCCTCGATGCTCAGTCCCTGTTCCCATTCCTCGATCAGCCCGGAGTTGGTGTGCATGGTGCGCACAAAGTCCACCATCTGATCCACCGCAGCCTGCGGGGGCTTGATCACGATGTCGATACCCTCGTCGAGAACATTGAGCTCGGCATCGGTGATCAACACCGCGACTTCAACCAGTGCATCGACCTCCGGATACAGGCCGGTCATCTCACAATCAACCCAGACGAGGTTCTCGTCGGGGTTCGTTGGACGGGGCTCAACAGCGGATGATGTCATGTGTGGGTATCTCCTGCTCATCATGGAGTGGGGGCGAATACGGTTCTGCTTCCAGGGTAGACGGTGTGCGCGGTGATATTCTGCGAGCCATGGCCAGCCCCCCTGCTACGAGTGAGACCAGTGTGTCCACGCGCGCGTCGTCGTCGCTGTGGATCGCCCTCATCGTCGGCTTTTTAGGTTCCTGTGCCATTACCGCGGGAAGTTTCTCGATCGGGTGGCTTGCCTCGGCCTCACCCATCCATCGTTGGGACTGGCTACTGCCGTGGCGGACCACCGAGACCGGGGTCATCACCGGCACCATCGTGTTTACCTTCGGCTGTTGGCTGATGTTCTGGGCGTGGATCCGACTCGGGCTGGTGATGCGCCGTCGCACGAGCAAGGACGAGGGCTACTATCGCTTCCCGCCGAAATCGTTGCGCACGGTCAACCTGGCGACGCTGTTGTGGTGTGCCCCGCAGATGCTGTGTCTGCCGATTTTTTCCCGCGATATTTTCGCCTATATCGGGCAGGGACGCCTGGTGTTGGCCGGCCAGGACCCGTATGTGGACGGAATCTCGACGCTCAACAACTGGTTCCAGTTGGGCACCGACACCACCTGGGCACAGTCCGAGACCCCTTACGGCCCCATGTTCCTCTGGATTGAGGCCGCGGTGGTGGCGATCACCGGCCCGGACAATCCGGATGCGGCAATATTCTTGTTCCGAGTGGTGGCGCTGATCGGCGTGCTGCTGATGATGTACTACGTGCCGAAACTGGCGGAGCACTTCGGGACCGACGCGGCTCGAGCACAGTGGATTTCTGCGGCGAATCCGCTGTTCATCATTAGTTTTATTGCCTCCGGTCACAACGACGCGCTGATGGTGGGCCTGGCACTGGCCGGCGTGTGGTTCGCCCTGCAGGGCCGGGGGGTTGTTGCCATTCTGTTGGTGATGGCCTCGGTGGGGATCAAACCCATTAGCCTGGTGATTCTGCCGTTCATTGCATTGTGGTGGGCAGGTGCTCAAGCGAGCTGGCTGCGCCGGTTTGTTTTCTGGGGCATGAGCGCGGGCATAGCCGCCGTCGTGATGGTGATTGTCGGACTGCTGAACGGGTACGGCTTTGGTTGGCTGGCCGTGATGGCGGGTACGGGTACCGGTTCGGTGCCGTGGTCGCCGGTGGGCATCTTGACGAACATGGTCTCCGCGATTCTTTCGTCGGTGGGGATTCCGACTTACTGGGTGCTGGACACGTTCAAACTTGTAGGCCGTATTGCCTCGGTGCTGATCGTGCTGCTGCTGATGTTCCGTGGCAAGCACGAGAACCTGTTATGGCGGATGACCTGGGCCTTCGCGGCTCTCGTGGTGCTTTCACCGGTCATCCAGCCTTGGTACCTGTTGTGGCTGCTGCCGTTCTTCGCAGTGGCCGGGATTCAGGGGAACTGGCAGCTGAAGTGGGTGATCTTCACGGTCGCGTTCTTCGTGGCTTTTGGCGCTGCGGATCAGCTCTTTGTCTGGCAGTTCCTGGAGATCGAGGGATTGGTGGCTGTTCTCTCGACCGTGATCTCGTGGTGCTGCCTCGTATGGATTCTGTTGTTGGACCCGTTCACGTCGCGCATCGTCAAGGAAGACTGGCATGTCCGGGCAGCTCTGCGCCGCGTGTGGGTACGACGTCGCGCTCGGAAGCAAGATAAAGCGGCTGTGGAGGCCGCGGGGGAGCGGTGATGCTGGGACTGAGCACCTCCGGTCACGTGCACCCGCGACGGCACGTGACCGTCGGAACGCTCGGCTCGCTGTTAATTATGGTTGGCTCTTGGGGAGTGGGCTGGTTGCCGTCCAACCAGCTCTCCTGGTTCGCTCACTCTACGATCTTGAACCCGCTGAGAGTGGAGACCTCCGGAGTGATCAGCTGCGCGGTGGCCATGATGCTGGGCTGTTTGCTGTTGATTCGCTCGTGGCTTCGCCTGGGCCAGGATCTGCGGTTGCCGACGCTACGGATACCGCCGTCGTCGATCGTGTCGGGGGAACCGCACGTACACGCACGGCGATACCTGAGCCACGCGATGATCGCCTGGATGGCCCCGCTGATGCTGGCGTTCCCCATTTTCTCCCGGGACGTGTATTCCTATCTGGCGCAGGGACGGGTGCTTCACACGGGGCTGAACCCTTACGAGCACGGGGTGTCTTCGCTGTCCGGGTGGTTCATGCAAGGAGCGGACTCGATCTGGGCAGAATCGCCATCGCCGTATGGGCCATTGTTCCTGCTGATGGCCCGGGGTATTTGGGTGGTGACCGGCGGTGTTCCGGAAGCGGCGATCCTGATCTTCCGGCTGATTACCGTGTCCGGGCTGGTGCTGTGTTGGTGGGCGGTGCCGCGGCTGGCGCGTCGTTTCGGCTCGAACCAGGAATGGGCGCTGTGGGTGGCGGTGCTGAACCCGCTAACGGCGTTCTACCTCATGGCCGGCGTGCACAACGACTCCCTCATGACGGGACTCCTGCTGGCCGGGTTCTTGCTTATCGGTGCCGGTCGTGATCGATGGGGTGCCAGCACCGCGGGACTGGTGCTGATCGGTGTCTCGATCGCTATCAAACCGCTGACGGTGTTGACGTTGCCGTTCGCCGGGTTGCTGATGCTGTATCGGCCCGGCCAGGCGCGGGTGCGCTACCGGCACCGTGCGGCCGCCTGGGTGTGGTGTCTGGTCGTGGTCGGTGCGGTGATGACGGTGGCCGGTGCCGTATCTGGCCTCTGGTTCGGCTGGATCCCCGCCATGCTCACGTCCGGGGATGCTGCGTTTCCGTATGCCCCCTTTGGCCTGCTGGGGCTGGGGTTCGGCTGGCTCGTGGATGTGGTGTTGAACACCGGTCTGCGTCCGGTAGCAGACGTGGTATACACCTTGGGAACTGCGGCCTCCCTGGGGCTGGTGGCCTACCTAGCGCTTCGTCGTCGTGTGATCAATCCGCTGGTGTCAACGGCCCTGGCGCTGACCGTGACCATTTTGCTGGCTCCGATCATCCAGCCTTGGTATGTGCTGTGGGTCATCCCGATTTATGCGGTCACCCGCGTGTGGCGTGGAACCATGGAGTGGCAGTCATGGACCGTGTATCTGATGGTGGTTGCGTTGGCCGTGGTGGGAGTGATCGATCAGGTGTCCGTGGCCCAGTGGATCCCCATCCTGCTGGTGCGCGGCATCATTTTGGTGGTGGGAGTGGCCGGTATGGTGTACTTGGTGCTCTTCGACCGCGCTACCGCCTGTTTGTTCCCGTTTCGCAGAGACGCTCGCCAGGCCATGCGCCGCCGCGAGCCACCCAGTGAATTGACGACGACGAGGGAGTCCGAGTGATCCGTTCATCGAGGCAGACGAGCCGCCCGGGAGCACCGGACCGCCGCTGGGTGTTGATCCTGTTGGGCATTACCCTCATCGCCGGCATTGTTGCGGTGCTGACCAAACAATGGTGCCGCATCAACGGGTGGGCGGCACCCGATGTGCACATCCACATGTGTTACTCCGATTTCGGACAGCTCTTCCCGACGCGCGGTCTCGCCGAGGGGTACTTCCCGTTCTACACACCGTTGCCCGAAGATCAGTGGATGGAGTATCCGGCCTTACTCGCCGTGGTCGCCGGGGTGACCGCTTGGCTGGTACCGGGCAGTGGTGATGGCCATGAGCGCACACTGATGTACTTCGATATTAATGCGGCCGGTGCGCTGCTGTGCTGGATGATCGTCGTGGTGGCCACCGCGTACTCCGCCCGTGGTCACTCCAAGGATGCGCTGTTGGTGGCGATTGCCCCGGGCATCATGTTGACCAGCTATCTGAACTGGGACTTGTGGGCCGTGATGCTGGCCGCCCTGGCACTCTGGGCATGGAGCTCCGACAAGCCTCTGCTCACCGGGTTCCTGCTCGGGTTGGGCACGGCCATGAAGCTCTATCCGTTGTTCTTCTTCGGCGCGATCCTGGTTCTGTGTCTGCGAAGTCGCCGGCTGGGAACTTTCTTCTCCTCACTGGCGGTAGGCGTCGCTACGTGGCTCGCCGTCAACGTGCCCTTCATGCTCACCGCGTTTGACCAGTGGTCCCGGTTCTATACATTCTCGGGGGACCGAGAGGTTTCCTTCTCTTCTATGTGGTTGGCCTTCACCTGGACCGGTCTCGATGGCTCTGCGTTCTCGCTGATCTCCAACGGGCTCTTCGCATTGTGCTGTGTCGGTATCGCCTGGCTCGGACTGGCTGCCCCGCAACGGCCCCGGATGGCGCAATTGTGCCTGCTCATTGTGGCCGCGTTCTTGTTGTTGGGCAAGGTGTATTCACCACAGTTCGTGATGTGGTTGATTCCGCTGGTGATCCTGGCCCGCCCAAACTGGAAGCAGTTCTGGATCTGGCAGACTGCCGAGGTCTACCACTGGGGTGGGGTCTGGATGGAGTCCGCCCGGATCACGTCCGGTGGCGAGTTCGGCAACGATGTGCTCATCGCACTCTGGTACGGCTCGGGGATCATCGTTCATATGGCTGCGGTGATCTGGATTTGTGTGAGTGTCATCCAGGATATTCTGCACCCAGAACAAGACACAGTGCGGCAAACATCCGTCACCATCGGAGTCGCTGAGTCCACCTCTGACTTGGCTTCCGATCCACTGGCCGGGACCGTGCGCACCTCGCCGGACGCGCTGTTGCTGCCACCGGCGTCTCGCACAGGGGGACGGCAGCTTAGTCCCCGGGCAGATAGCTTGAGCACACCGGGTCCACCGGCGCATCCCGCTGAAGCACCCACACACCGTGATCGTCTTCGGTGACGACCTCGAAGCCGAGTCGCTCGGCACGTACGAGTGCTTCATCCGGGGTGAGCGGATCCCAGCCACCGAGTTCTTCCACATCGGTGTCGATGATCATCCACGTGGACAATGTATCGCCGATCACCCCGTGCAAGCTGACATAGGTGCGGTCCACCAGATGCGGAATCGCATTATCTGCAGCCTCGACACATACATCGTCTGGAATGAGATCGACGGCGCGCTCGAAGGCCTCTGCCTTCTCCTTCTTGGTCCACAGCTCGCCTGAGAACGTGCGGTGGAACGGGAAGACCTGCGGGAAGAAAGCAGTCCCCACCACGGCACAACCCACGACGGATGCCGTAAAGATAGTCATCATCCGACTCCGGGTCTTTCCTCGCTTGGCCCACCAGCCCACAGCACGATGCAATCCGTCGATGGCCGCCATCAGGAAAACGACCGAGATGATGGCGTCGTATTGGTAGACCGGCGCCCAGAGGTTCAACCGGTCGTTGAACAGACGGGATAGCAACAGCGGTGCCGCCATCAACGTGTACGGGGAAAGGAAGGGCAGGAACCAGAGTGGCACAAAATGCAGCAACCACAGACCCACTTTGAGCGGGTGGTCGAACAGTACGGCCAAAGCGGCGAACGGGTTGGTGATCATATAGAGCAGAGAGCTACTCATGTCGGGGCCGAGGGCGGTGAACTGCCAATATCCAAACTCACCATCGGGGGAGTAATGGGGAATCACGACTTCGGTGGCGAAGTAATAACCCAGCACGCCAGCCACCACGAGCAACGCGGTCTGTGCCCATGCTTTGCGCAAGGCCAACACCAGGGCGATGGCAATCAGCGTGACGCCCATGTCTTCGCGCACAGTGAGCAAGATCAATGACAGTCCGGCGGCCAGCCAGTGCCGACGCGCGTCGATGGCCCAGACCACCCACCCCATCACCGGCACGCCGAGGGTGACTTCGTGGAACTCCCAATTGACCATGGCTTGGAAGGGCCACCAGGCCAGCACAGCGATCGCAGCAAGCAGACTGGCAACATGGGAGCCACGGCGTCGAGTGAACAGATAGATCGGAATGGCACAGGACGCTAAAGCCAAGGCCATGACAATCCCGAGCATCCGAGGGTCGTCCCAGACCCAATAAAACGGCGCAAGCAAGGCCAGAATCGGATGGAAGTGGTCACCGAGCAAGTGGAAATCTACGCCCTTGATGGGAACGATCGGGGCGTTGAACAAGGCATACTGTCGGACCGCTTGGTCGAAGATGCCGAGGTCGTATCCCTTAGCGTCGAAGTTCCGAAACCGCAACAGAGAGTGTGTCACGTAAACGGAGACCGCTACGGCAAGCACGATCCCCAGATGGATCCATTCGCGCCGATTCAGAGACGGGGCCGGTACGTTTTCGGTCTCTTTGCTTTGCGCTGTTCCGGACTTCGTTCGCTTCCCCACGGTCTCCTCATGATGACCAACCCCTGCACTGGGTGCAAGGTTGACGAGTGCCCCAGGAGGGATTCGAACCCCCGACCCACGGATTAGAAGGCCGTTGCTCTATCCAGCTGAGCTACTGGGGCGTGAGCATGAACCAGTGTACCCGCTGAGCACAGAGACGTGCCTCCTCCACAGATTCCTTCCCGCGCCGTGTCGGTGACCACGATCCACAGCCTTGTCGACCTTCGGGCGTGTGAGATTCCTTCACCGCCTGTACTGGAGGGACCTCGATGAAAGGAGAATGCGATGAATCAACTCATCACTATTCGCGGAAATCTGGCAGCCGACCCCAAGAGCAAGATGTTGCCTGATGGCATCACAGAAGCCGTGGAGTTTCGCGTGGCCAGTACCGAGCGGCGGTTCGACCGCCAGACCGAGAGTTGGATCGATATCAATACCAGCTGGTTCACGGTGAACTGCTACCGCGGACTGGCACGCAATGCCCGCCGCAGTCTCTCAAAAGGTCATCCCGTGGTGGTCACCGGCAAACTGTCGGTGCGGAACTGGAAGACCAAGGAACCGGACGGGGACGTGCCGAAGACCGGCACTACGGTTCAGATCGAGGCCGATTCTGTCGGTCATGATCTCTCACGTGGCTGGACGGACTTCGTGCGGACGGGTGTTGAAGGAGAAAGCCTGCAACGTGCACCACGAGCAGAAACTTCTGAAGACTCCACTCGTGTTGACTTCGGAGAGTCCTCGGCCTCGTGGGCTTCTGCTCGAAGCGGGGATGACCTTACACCGCAGCGCGTTCCTGATCCCGTGCCCCATGACGATGATGCAGCGGCGGCCATGTACGCGATGGCAGGAGACCACGATCTGGTTCGACACTGAGCCAGACCCCTCCTGCACGATCGGCTGTCGGTGGTCGTTGGATGCTCGTCCTTCGTGTTGATGTTCAGCACAGTGAGAGACCTATCTCCTGTCGTCTGGGCGCGGAGTATGCAGAACCCGGCGACCACCGACTAGCCTTATGGATATGGCGGAATTTATTTACACGATGGTCAAGGCCCGCAAGAAGGTCGGCGACAAGGTCATCCTCGATGACGTGACGATGTCGTTCTACCCTGGAGCCAAGATCGGCATGGTCGGCCCCAACGGCGCCGGCAAGTCAACCATTCTGAAAATTATGGCTGGATTGGACCAGCCCTCGAACGGCGAAGCACGACTGTCGCCCGAATACTCCGTGGGGATCCTGATGCAGGAGCCGCCACTGAACGAAGAAAAGACCGTCCTGGGCAACGTCCAGGAAGGTGTCGGCGAGATCTACGAAAAGATCCAGCGTTACAACCAGATTTCTGAAGAAATGGCCAACCCCGACGCGGATTTCGACGCGCTCATGGCCGAGATGGGCAAGCTTCAGGAAGACATCGACGCCGCGGACGCCTGGGACATCGACTCCCAGCTGGAGCAGGCGATGGATGCACTGCGGTGCCCCCCGGGTGACTCGCCCGTGACTCACCTCTCGGGTGGTGAACGACGTCGTGTTGCCTTGTGTAAGCTGCTACTCTCCAAGCCTGATCTGCTGCTGCTCGATGAACCCACTAACCATCTCGACGCCGAATCGGTGCAGTGGTTGGAGGGACACCTCGCTAGCTATCCCGGTGCCGTCCTAGCCGTGACTCACGACCGTTACTTCCTGGACCACGTCGCTGAATGGATCTGTGAGGTCGACCGCGGCCGCCTGTACCCCTACGAAGGCAACTACTCCACCTACTTGGAGAAGAAGCGCGCTCGTATGGAGATCCAGGGCAAGAAGGACGCCAAGATGGCCAAGCGACTGGCCGAGGAACTCGACTGGGTACGTTCGAACGCCAAGGGACGTCAGGCCAAGTCCAAGGCCCGTCTGGCTCGCTACGAGGAAATGGCGGCGGAAGCAGAGAAGACCCGCAAGCTGGACTTCGAGGAGATTCAGATTCCTCCGGGACCACGTCTGGGTTCTCAGGTCATCGAAGCTTCGAACATTCAAAAGGGCTTCGGCGATCGCGTTCTCATCGACGGACTCAGTTTCTCGCTTCCGCGGAACGGCATCGTCGGCATCATCGGTCCCAACGGTGTCGGTAAGACGACACTGTTCAAAACGATCGTTGGCATCGAGCCGCTGGACGGCGGCGAGTTGACCGTCGGCGAATCGGTGAAGATTTCCTACGTTGACCAGAACCGAGCCAATATCGACCCGGAGAAGTCCCTCTGGGAGGTTGTCTCGGACGGACTCGACTACATCAACGTGGGCCAGGTGGAAATGCCGTCACGCGCCTATGTCTCTGCGTTCGGGTTCAAGGGTCCGGACCAGCAGAAGAAGGCCGGCGTGCTTTCCGGTGGTGAACGCAACCGCCTGAACTTGGCCCTGACGCTGAAAGAGGGCGGCAACCTGTTGCTGCTCGATGAGCCCACCAACGACCTCGACGTGGAAACCTTGGGCTCATTGGAAAACGCTCTTCTAGAGTTCCCTGGTTGTGCCGTGGTGATCTCTCACGATCGTTGGTTCCTGGACCGGGTGGCTACCCACATCCTCGCCTACGAAGGCACCGACGAAAACCCGTCGAACTGGTACTGGTTCGAGGGCAACTTCGAGTCGTACGAGGCGAACAAGGTCGAGCGCCTTGGCCAGGATGCTGCACGTCCGCACCGCGTGACACACCGCAAGCTCACTCGCGACTGATCAATCAGTCCCGAGATGATTGTGGCTCCCTCGGCACTGCCGGGGGAGCCACAATCGTCAATGCGTCAGTCCGCAGGTCAGTTTTGCTCAGCGAACTCCGGGAGCCGGACCATTCCTTCCTGGCCCACGGTTGCTACCAGGATGCCGTCGCGGGTGTAGATCCGGCCGAGTCCCAATCCACGAGCGGACTGTGCCGAGGGTGATTCTTGCACGTAGAGAAGCCATTCATCCACGGCAACCGGGCGATGGAACCACATCGAGTGGTCGAGTGAAGCCACCGAAAGATCACGTTTTGCCCAGGCGACCCCATGCTGACGCAAAATCGGCTCCAACAAGGTGTAATCCGAGGCATAGGCCAGCGCGGCGGCTTGAGCGTTGGCGGAAGAGAACGGTCCGTCGAAAGTAATCGGAGTGAACGTCTTCATCCAAGCGATGTTTTCTGGCCGTTTTTGCTCATCGGGGCGCAGGTAGATCGCCGGATACACGTGGCGGACATCGAAGGGCCGGGCCCGGGCGAACTCTTGAGCCACCGGAACATCCAGGTGGCCGAGGAGGTCGGCGGCGGTGGGCAGATCCTCTGGGCCAGGAAGGCCCTCCGGCATCGGAACCTGGTGTTCCAGTCCGGGGCTGGGTTGCTGGAAGGAGCAAGTCAGCGACAGGATGACCTTGCCGTGTTGCCACGCCTGAACGCGGCGTACTGAGAAGGAACGCCCGTCACGAGGGGACTCCACCACGAAGTCGATGGGCTCTTTGGCGTCGCCGGGACGGATGAAGTAACTGTGCATGGAATGCAGCAACCGGTCATCGTCGATCGTCATTGATGCCGCCAGCAAGGACTGAGCCAAGACCTGGCCGCCGAAGACTCGTCCACGAGCCTGGGGAGGGGTATCGCCTGTGAAGCGCCGGAAACCGGAGTCATCCAACCCGTGGTCTTCGAGCTGTAGCACGGAGCGCAGGATGTCGGTCGGGTCATCCGGGTAGAGGTTCGTGTTCATCATGAAGGTGGCGTTTCCTCAAGGTGGTCGGTCACTGTGACATTCTGCTCGATTCTACTAGTCGGTATCGCGCTTGGGTGGAATCCCTGGTTAAGCCCGGGGCAATGTGGCAGGAAATTCAGTGAGCCACTGGGCATAATGGGCGGTATGCCCGTTTTTTCGCATGACTCAGCCAGGCGAGTCCACCCGAATCGAGACACTGGCCTGCCCCTGGCGAATCGCGAAGCAGTGCGTGATCTAGAGCAATTGGCCTCCAGAACCAAGACCATCGGCACCACCGGAATGAGGTTCCAGGTGGTCTCCGACATGCTGGCCACGTGGGTTTCGGTGATGCACCCGGCCGGGTTGGGAGATGACGTGCCGCTCGTACTGGGCTTGCGTGCCCAGCTACTACCGGGTCAGCCCGAAGCGGGTCTGGACCCCGGATTCTGGGACGGGCTTGACGTTGTCTTCGATCTGGAGGCGGTGACAGAGCGTACGGCGCGCATGGTTTCCCAAGAATCCGCTTGGTTTTCGTTCCCGCCACGCCAGCTACGCGTGACATGGACCGCTATCACGCCTCCGCGCCAGGGATGGGAGCTACGGGCCACCGTCGACGACGATGACATCAGCACCGTCGCACGGGCTGGTATCGAAGAACTTGCTCAGAGCCTGCCGACCAACCCGGGAGAATCACTCGTGTCACGGGCTCGGGCGCAGGTATGGAGCCGCATGCTCGGAGATGCTGAACGAGCCCAATTTCCGGCCGGGGCAGCCATGGGCGCCTACACCCTCGGGTTCCTGGAACCCGGAGGTACGACCACTGTTCACCAGACGGGCGTGTGGACTCGGCTATCGAGCCGGCGGGGCACCATTCTGACGCGCCGCGCCGTGGCACTGTAATGCGGGGGCAGCGGGGAAGCTCAGCTAGGCGTTGACCATGGCGTGTGCTGCGCGCTCAAGGTAATCCCACAGAGTTTCCTCTTGGAGAGGGGGAAGCTCCAGCGAGTCGACGGCGACGCGCATGTGCTTGAGCCAGCGGTCTCGTGCGTCGAAATCCACTCGGTACGGCATGTGCCGCATGCGCAACCGGGGATGTCCTCGTTGCTCGGAATAGGTGCCAGGACCGCCCCAGTATTGTTCCAGAAACAGCAACAAACGCTCTTCTGCCGGACCGAGATCTTCCTCCGGATACATCTCGCGTAGCACCGGATCTTCCGCAACTCCTTCATAAAACACTCGGCAGAGCTTGGCGAAGGTGGGACGTCCGCCGATCTGCTCATAGAAACTGGTGGGCTTTGACGTCGGCTCCGGGGTCTCATCCTTGGCGGGAGTGCTGGTGCGCTGAAAAGGGGGAGTGAGTGCCGTTTCCGCAGCTGTAGGGCGGTTCTCTAGCCCAGTCACCTGGCTGGGGCGCTTAGCCTGACGCGGGCGCAAGACCGCAATCGGGGCCCCCAACCGTGAACTGAAGTCCGGAAGCTGTTTACCACCACCAGAGAGGTGACGCTGTGGTTCGATGGTCACCGGGAAATTCACCGACCGCGCTATGAAGCACTGGCGATGGGCTTCTTCGTGCAGGGCATCCAGCTGCTCGTGCGTGACGGAATCGTCGTCAACCCACACTTCCGGGCGTAGCGTTGCTGCACTGATCTGACCGCCTTCAGCCGTGTGGGTGAGAATGAGCTCGGCACGACAGCTCATTTGCGTTACCCGGACCTGAGAGCTCATCGCGACGAAGAGGTAGGACAGAATGTGGCACTCGGCCAGCGCACCGAGTAGCAACTGCTCCGGGTTCCACCGTCGGTAGTCCCCATGAAAAGCACTTGCAGCAGAGCCCAGAATCTCACCTGGGTCCTCGGCCTGTATGACGACGTCCCGGTCAAAATCCCGGGGTCCTGAGGTACCGGTGCCCCGGTTGCCGGTCCATTCTGCGCGCAGAGAAAAGCGATGTTCCACGCATGACACTCTACCGCTAGCTGCGGATCAAGACACCCGCAGCCAGCGGTGATCAGGACCGCCGAGCGTTGAGCGCCCGGTGTAGATCATCGGTGGCCTCCAACAACACCCGACGCAGTCCAGCGAACTCGGTAGCTTCCTGTGCGGCCTCAGCAGCCTGGATCGTCTCGGTGGTCACCGACCAACTTGGAAAGAGCCCGACGGCTGCCGTCTCGGCCATCTCATGTGAACGTGAAGCCCACAGCCGATCGATTTCCGCGAAGTAGGCGTCGGCGTAGGGGTGCAAGAGAGCCTGATCGTGAACTCGGTTGAACCCGAGGACGACGCTGCGTTGGGTGGAGTTCGATAGCTCTCCGGCGACGATCTGATCCCATGCCTGCTGCTTGGCCTCGGCGGTCGGAACGGCCGCCCGTGCTTTGGCTGCGGCGAGAGCACCGGTAGCGGTGTCGTCCTTGCTCAGTGCGTTCTCAATCTGAGTCTCATCGGCACGACCGCCAGCTACCAAAGACGTCAACAGTTCCCACTTTAGATCTGTGGTCAGGTCCAGGCCGGGAACCTTGTTGACGTCGCCTGAGTAAAGCACCTGCACAGCATCCAGCTGGTCACCGCGCGCCTGCGCAGCGTAGGCAGTGACGAACTGAAGCTGCTGATCGGAGCCAGCCTCGGCCTCCTGCGCGAGCGTCCAGAGTCGCTCGGCCACCTCCCGACGCAGTGACGAAATCTGTTCCTCCGCCGTAAATTGCGATACCGCTGTGGCCAGCTGACGCAACAAGGTCTGAACCACCGAGGAATCTGTTTCCGAGCCGATATGGCGCAAGACGACATCCACAAACCAGGCAGAGCTGGCCTCACCGTCACGTGCGGTATCCCAAGCTGCACCCCAGAGCAGGGTGCGAGGCAGCGACTCCGCGACCGAGGACAGGTCCGCGGCGGCACGCTCCCAGGACTGGTCGTCCAGGCGGATCTTGGCGTATGCGAGGTCGTCGTCGTTGATCAGAATCACTTCCGGACGCTGGATTCCGGCGGCCTCAGTCACCACCGTCACCTCGCCGTCGACATCGAGCTCGAATCGCTCCTGCCGCGCCAGGGCAGAGTCTGCGCCGGGCTGCTGTCGGTAGAAGCCCACGGCGAGTCGGTGCGGTCGCAGCAACTGGTCCCCGGGGAATCCGGGTTCGCCGGAGGGTGCGGTCTGCACGATCCGCAGCTCGGTGATGCGTCCGTCGCTGTCGGTGTCCACTTCCGTGCGCAGCGCATTGACGCCCGAGGTCTCCAGCCAGAGTCGGGTCCAGTCCGTCAGATCGCGCCCTGAGGCGGATTCGAGTTCAGTCATCAGGTCGGAGAGTTCGGTGTTGGACCAGGCGTGCTTGTCGAAGTAGGCGCGTACACCGGCCATGAAGTTCTCTTGACCCACCCAGGCCACCAGCTGGCGCAGAACCGAGGCGCCCTTGGCATAGGTGATGCCGTCAAAATTCACCAAGACATCGTCGAGGTCGCGGATCTCCGCGGTGATGGGGTGGGTGCTGGAGAGCTGGTCCTGGCGATAGGCCCAGTTCTTCTCCATCGACGAGAAGGTGGTCCAGGCCCCGGTGTACTGGGTGTTCTCGGCCGCGGCGAGGGTGGACATGAACTCCGCGAAGGACTCATTGAGCCACAGATCGTTCCACCAGCGCATGGTGACCAGGTCACCGAACCACATGTGGGCGAGTTCGTGCAGCACCGTGATCGCCCGCCGCTCGACCATGGCCTCGGTGACGGTGCCGCGGAATACGTAGTTCTCCAGGAACGTCACGGCCCCGGCGTTTTCCATGGCGCCGGCATTGAACTCCGGAACGAAGAGTTGGTCGTACTTTTCAAATGGGTAGGGGGTGCCAAATTGGGCTTCAAAGAACTCGAAACCCTGTCGAGTCAAGGTGAAGATGTTTTCAGCGTCCAGGTGCTCGAACAGTGAGGCGCGGCAGTAGACACCCAGATCAATACGGCGGCCATCGGAACTGGTCAGATCCGAATGCACCGACCGGTAGGGGCCCGCGATCAGGGCGGTGATGTACGAGGAGATCCGCGGGGTCGGGGTGAACTCGTAGAGCACTGCAGAGTCCCGATCTGCCACGGAGAAGTTCACATGATCGATTGGAAGCGGGGCGGGAGTCGGCTGGTTGGACACCACGGACCAGTGCTGAGGGGCAACGACCACAAACTGGAAGGTGGCCTTCAGGTCGGGCTGCTCGAATACGGCGAACATCCGGCGGGAATCCGGGACCTCGAACTGAGTATAGAGATACGTCTCCTCGTCCACGGGATCGATGAACCGGTGCAGACCCTCACCGGTGTTCATGTACACGCCGCGTCCGGCGACGATGAGTTCATTCTCGGCGGCAAGGGGGCCGACGGTGATGCGGACGCCGTCCGATGCTTCCGAACCTAGCTCCTCGCCGTTAAGAAGGACCGAGGTCACTTCTGAAGAGACAAAATCGATGAAGGTGGAGGTTCCAACCGCCTCTTCCGTTGCGGAAAAACGCACGGTGGTGGTGGAACCGAAGGTGTCCTGCGAGCCGGTGAGGTCGAGCTCGACCCGGTAACTGTCCACCGAGACGGCGGCCGCGCGGGCCGTGGCTTCGTCGCGGGTGATGTTCAGGGCCGATGACGCGGGCTGGGGTGCAGACACATGTCCTCCTGGGAGTCGCTACGCTGGGGTATAACAGTCCACTCTAGACGCAATCCACTGTGAAGCGTGACCCAACCCACAGCGAAGGAGACCTCTGTGCGCGTACATATTGCCACCGATCATGCCGGGCTTGACCTGAGCCGATACCTCATCGAGCAGCTGAGCGACGCCGGTTACGACATGGTCGATCACGGCCCGCAGGAGTACAACGCATTGGATGATTACCCCTCGTTCTGCATCAACGCGGCACTGGCTGTGAAGAAAGAACGCGAGGCCGGTGCAGATTCACTGGGCATCGTTCTGGGTGGGTCCGGCAACGGCGAACAGATGGCGGCCAACAAGGTTGAGGGCATTCGTGCAGCCTTGGCATGGTCCGTAGGCACCGCGCAATTGGCTCGCGAGCACAACAACGCGCAGGTGGTGGCCGTGGGCGGGCGCCAGCATTCTCAAGAAGACGCCTTGGAAATTATCACCGCGTTCCTGACCGCAACCTGGTCGGACGAAGAGCGTCACAGCCGCCGGATCGCCCAGATGAACGAGTACGAGCGCACCGGAGCCATTGCGGGACATGAGTTGGGAACGGACGGAATCGAGAAGTAATGCCCGAAGGGCACACGATACATCGCGTCGCGCAGCAATTCACCGACACTTTCGTCGGGCAGCGACTCCGGGTGAGTTCACCGCAAGGGCGATTCGTGGACGGCGCGGCGCTTTTGGACGGGCACACCCCGGTCTCCGCGAGGGCGCACGGCAAGCACTTTTTCCTGACGTTCGACCACGAACTCATCCTCAACGTTCATTTGGGGATGTACGGAGCGTGGACGCTGGGTGGTGATGAGACGTTCACCGCGGCGTCATCATTAGGCGCACCGCGGAAGATCGGCGAGCAGGAGATCGCCCGTGGTCACGACGACGGTGATTCCTATTCCGGACCACCGGAACCCAGGCCGACCACCCGGGTTCGGTTGGTGACCGAACACGGTTGGGCTGACCTCGTCGGAGCCAGTGTTTGCCGTGTGCAGACCCCCGCGGAGATGGCCGGTACCGTCGCTGCGATGGGGCCGGACCCGCTGGGGGACGAACCTGGAGTAGAGGACTTCTTGCATCAGTGTTCGTCGACCCGTACCGCCATCGGAACGGTGCTCATGGATCAGTCCCGAGTAGCCGGGATCGGCAATATTTATCGTGCCGAAGGACTCTTCAGGGCAGGGATTGACCCTTATCGGCCGGCGAACGAAGTTGATGAGACCACGTTGCGATCCCTCTGGGATGACGAAGTGTTTCTCATGCAGCTTGGTGTGGAACACGGACGCATTATTACCACCGCGCCGGAACACCGCCCAGGCGTGGACTTAGCCGAAGCGTGGCCTGAGCATGCCTATTACGTGTATCAGCGACAAGGGATGAGCTGCCGTGTCTGCGCCAGCGACTCGATCGTGATTTCGTCCATGGCCGCTCGAAAACTGTACCGGTGTACCGTATGCCAGCGCTGAAACCTCTCGCTCCTTACCGGGGAGCCACGGTCACATCATGACACGAGTGGAACCATCGGGTGTTCTAGCGCGTTAGCCTGAGGGCGTGCGAGTGGTGAATCTCTTGGACCGTGGACTCACGGCATATCAGGATGCCGATATTCGGCAACGTTCCATCCATGCTGGTGTCGCGGACGGAACAGAGCCGGACACCTTCCTGGTGTTCGAATCCAACGCGACCTACACGGCAGGTCGACATACTCGCCCCGGTGACATCACCGACCCGGATCTCCCGATCGTGGACACTGACCGGGCAGGATCCATCACCTGGCATGGCCCCGGGCAGCTGATTGTCTACCCGATCGTGAAGCTCACTGAGCCCGTCGACCTGCACGCCTATATTCGCGCTGTCGAAGGGTCCGTGCTGGACACCCTGCGTGATCATTGCGGCCTCGATGTCGTGCGTATCGACGGACGTGCTGGAGTTTGGCTCCGCAACACGGACCGGAAAATCAGCGCTATCGGTTTGAAGATCAGCCGTGCGGCCACCTTGCACGGAATTTCCTTGAACGTCAACACCGATTTCACCTCAGCATTCTCAGGCATCGTCCCCTGCGGAATTAACGACGCCGGAGTGACCTCCTTGGCGCAGGAGGGCATCAGCATCACTTTGGACGAATTAGTCGAGCCCTTGACGGCAGCTCTGCGACATCGTCTGGCCCCGCTGCTTGCTCGTGGCGCCGGGGCCGACACCAGCACCGAGAAATTGACGGCATCCAGCATCCGATAAAGGAGCAACCGACGTGTCAACTCTTCCTAAAGTCGAGGGCCGCAAGCTGCTGCGTATCGAGGCGCGCAACAAAGAGGTTCCGCGCGAGGAACGCCCCGAGTGGCTCAAGACCCGCGCCACCGTGGGTCCCGAATACCAGAACATGCGCGAGCAAGTGCGCAAAACCTCGCTCAATACCGTGTGTGCAGAGGCGAACTGCCCCAATATCTACGAGTGTTGGGAAGACCGCGAAGCTTCGTTCCTCATTGGCGGTGCCGTCTGCACCCGCCGTTGTGGTTTCTGCGACATTGCCACGGGCAAGCCGGGGGAGTACGACCGGGAAGAGCCCTACCGCGTCGCGGATTCCGTGGAACAGCTCGGTTTGCGCTATGTGACCGTGACGGGCGTGGCACGCGATGATCTCGAAGACGGCGCCTCCTGGCTCTACGCCGAAACCTGCCGTGCTATCCATGAGCGCACTCCCGGCACCGGTGTCGAGTTGCTCGTGGACGATTTCCGCGGTGGGGATGCACCCCTGGAGGCTGTGTTCGAGGCCCGTCCCGAAGTGTTCGCGCACAACCTAGAGACCGTGCCGCGGCTAATGAAGACCATCCGCCCCGCATTTTCTTACGACAAGTCGCTCTACGCGATTTCCAAAGCCCGGGACGCCGGCCTGATCACCAAGTCGAACTTGATCCTGGGCATGGGGGAGACCACCGAAGAGATCGAGTCCACGATGCGCGACCTGGCCGATGCCGGGGTCCACATTCTCACGGTGACCCAGTATCTGCGGCCGTCGCCGCTGCACCATCCCGTGGACCGCTGGGTCAAGCCCCAGGAATTCCTGCGCCTGCGTGACGTTGCCAAGGGAATGGGTGTCGCTGCCTGCATGTCGGGCCCGTTGGTGCGCTCCTCGTACCGTTCGGGCAAGCTCTGGGTCGAAGCCATGCAATCTTTGGGTCGCGACATCCCGAGCCATCTCACCCAGCTGGCCGAATTTGCCGCTCAGGGCTCAGCGCGTCAGGAAGCAGAATCTGTGTTCAACCGATTCCGCAAAAACGACGACGAGAGCTCTGCGGATGTTCCCGCCCAGTCGGGCCTGCAGGGTCGTGTGTCACTGCCGCTGTCACCGGTCGGAGTCCCCGTCGGCGGCAGTGGCGGTTGCTGCGGCGGAAGCTCCGCAGGATCATCGGGCGGTTGCGGTTGCTGATGTTCCTGGGCGTTCAGTGAGGCCACTGCAGGCCACAAAAGCAGGTTTCAGGGCTCAAGACGCGACTCAGGCCGGGAAGAAATTCCCGGCCTGACGTGCTCTTTTTAAGTGGTCTATTTAATCGGAGGGGATGACGGGAATCGAACCCGCACCACCAGTTTGGAAGACTGGGGCTCTACCATTGAGCTACATCCCCGTAGCTGCAAGCAGCGAAGTCGAGCATACCCGACAAGCGCAATGATCCGCAAAATGCGAAATCCGGATGAACTATGCGTAGAATATTCGATGGCCGGTGTTCGTGCAGGCCATTTGGTCTGTCTGAGCCATGAGCGTGTCATAGCAATTGATTCAGGGCACGACCGCCACGGACGGGGTGTAGCTCAGCTTGGTAGAGCGCGCGCTTTGGGAGCGTGAGGCCGCAGGTTCAAATCCTGTCACCCCGACATCATGGTGATCGGCAGTCCGGTCACCAGAACGGCCGTTGATCCCACATCAACAGCCCTTGAACCAAGAAGATCAATCCACAGGAGTCCTACGTGGTCAAGAGCACCGCAGAAACCCTCAACCCGACCCGGGTGAAGCTGGACGTCGAGGTTCCCTTCGATGAGCTGAAGCCACGTATCGATGAGGCGTACAAGACCATCGCGAACCAGGTCCAGATCCCAGGCTTCCGCAAGGGCAAGGTTCCGAACCGTCTGATCGACCAGCGTATTGGCCGCGGTTACGTGATCGAGACCGCCATCAACGAAGGCCTCAACGGGTACTACCAGGAGGCTCTGCGCGAAGCTGAGATCACTCCGCTGAACCGTCCTGAGGTTGACATCACCTCTGCACCGGGTGCTGAAGGCGACGCCGAGGCTCCGCTGAAGTTCACCGCCGAGGTGGACGTGCGCCCGACCATCGAGCTGCCTGATTACAAGGGCCTTAAGGTCACCGTCGATCCCGCCGCCGCATCCGCTGAGGACGAGGAGAAGGCGCTCAACGACCTGCGTTCTCGCTTCGGCACCCTGAAAGAGACCGACCGTCCGGCCGGCAAGGATGACTTTGTCACCATCTCCCTTACCGCCACCATCGACGATGAGACTGTCGATCAGGCCGATGATCTGTCCTATCAGGTGGGCGCAGGTACCATGCTCGAAGGCCTCGACGAGGCTCTTGAGGGCCTGTCCGCCGGCGAAGACGCTATCTTTGAAACCACCCTGTCCGGTGGCGAGCACTCCGGTGAGAAGGCCACCGTCAAGGTCGTCGTTTCTGCCGTGAAGGACCGCGAGCTGCCCGAGGCTGACGACGAGTTCGCACAGCTGGCCTCCGAATTCGACACCATTGCTGAGCTGAAGGAAGACCTGAAGAAGCAGGCGTCCGAGCAGGCCATCACCGAGCAGGGCGTCGAGGCCCGCGACAAGGTGCTCGAGGAGCTCGTGAAGCTCATCGAGGTTCCTGTTCCGGATTCGGTCGTTGAAGAACAGGTCGAGCAGCACTTCTCCCAGGGAGGACACTCCGAGGGCGACGACCACGACACCGCAGATCACCGCGAAGAGGTCACCGAGAACTTCCGCGAAGCCTTCCGCAATGAGGTCATCCTCGATGCTGTGGCTGACGCCGAAGAGGTCGGCGTGGAACAGTCCGAGCTGATCGAATACATCATCTCTTCCGCCTCGCAGTACGGCATGGACCCGAACCAGTTCGCCCAGATGCTGGATCAGGCAGGCCAGGTGCCCCTGATCATGGGCGAGGTTCGTCGTCGCAAGGCTCTGGCCAAGGTGCTGGAGTTCGCCGAGGTCACCGACACCGACGGCAACGCTGTAGACCTGACCTCGTTCGTGAAGCCCGCCGGCGAGCAGGAAGGGGACGCTGCCGAGGCTGCCGACTCCGATGACGCCGAGGCGCCGAAGGAAGAGAAGAAGGCCCCTGCGAAGAAGCCTGCTGCGAAGAAGGCTCCCGCCAAGAAGGCTCCCGCGAAGAAGGCAGCTGAGAAGGCAGAGGATGCTGACGAGGCTGAGGAGAAGAAGCCTGCTGCGAAGAAGCCCGCCGCGAAGAAGGCTCCGGCCAAAAAGCCTGCAGCCAAGAAAACCGCAGAAGACGAGGGCACTGAGGCCTGAGAATTCGTCGGCACGCCGTGAACCTCGCGTTCTCGACACCGTGCCTCACGGGCGAGGGGCTCGCTGATCGACACTCCGTTGATCAGCGAGCCCCTCGTTTGCTTTCGGGATGGGTTCGATGAGGATCGGTCCCGCCATCAGCGAACAGCGGGCAACATGCGTGCCGAACCACGGCGACGCACAGTAGTCTCAATACAGATCGTTCGGATCAGTCGCACCACACGCAGTGCCTTCGAGCTCGAACGTGTTTCAGTCAGCCAGTTGAAGGAAGGTAAGGACGTCATGACCGAATCGTCCCCCGCACCTCGCATGCAGTCGGTAGACCCGGCGCAGCGCGAAGACTACATCTACAATCGCCTGCTCAAAGAGCGCATCATCTGGCTCGGCTCTGAGGTCCGCGACGACAATGCCAACGCCATTTGCTCGCAGATGCTGCTGCTCTCGGCCGAAGACCCAGAGAAGGACATCTACCTCTACATCAACTCGCCCGGTGGTTCGGTGACCGCTGGTATGGCCATCTACGACACCATGCAGTACATCCCCAACGATGTCGTCACCGTGGCGACCGGCCTCGCGGCATCCATGGGTCAGTTCCTGCTGTCGTCCGGCACCAAGGGCAAGCGCTACGCGACGCCGCACGCACGTATCCTGATGCACCAGCCATCGGGCGGCATCGGCGGTACCGAGTCCGACATTCGCATCCAGGCGCAGCTCATCCTGCACATGAAGCAGGTTATGGCTGAGCTGACTGCTGAGCAGACCGGACAGACCGTCGAGACGATCCTGAAGGATAACGAACGCGACAAGTGGTTCACCGCCCAGGACGGCCTGGAATACGGATTCTTCGACCACATCGCCGAGCGTTCCGGCAGCGTCACCGGTGGTGGCGGCGTCCAGCAGTGACGCCCGGTTCCGCCACCCCACATACCATCTCGACCCACGCGACGTCGCCCTCAGGAGAGACATCATGAACCACATGCCCACCGGAATGCCGACCGGTGCCGACATTCCGGCACCGAGCTCGCGCTACATTCTTCCCCAGTTCGAAGAGCGCACCCCCTATGGTTTCAAGCGTCAGGACCCCTACGCGAAGCTTTTCGAAGACCGCATCGTTTTCCTCGGCGCCCAGGTGGATGACGCCTCGGCCGACGACATCATGGCCCAGTTGTTGGTACTGGAGTCGATGGACTCCGAGCGCGACATCACGCTCTACATCAACTCGCCCGGTGGTTCCTTCACCGCGATGACGGCCATTTACGACACGATGCAGTTCATCCGTCCCGAGGTGCAGACCGTGTGCCTCGGCCAGGCAGCCTCTGCCGCTGCTGTGCTGCTGGCCGCCGGCGCTCCCGGAAAGCGCCTGGCGCTGCCGAACGCCCGCGTGCTGATCCACCAGCCCGCTATGGGCGGCGACCGTGGTACCGCCACGGACCTTGCTATCCATGCTGAAGAAATCAACCGGATGCGTGTGTGGATGGAGCATACTCTGGCCAAGCACAGCAACAAGTCTGCCGAAGAGGTCTCCCGCGACATTGACCGTGACAAGTTCCTCTCCGCAGACGCGGCGTTGGAATACGGTCTGGTCGATGAGGTCCTTCCTTCGCGCAAGATCCAGCGCAGCTGACCACCGCACGATCAGTAGACACACTGCTGATTAGCCGGTCTAAGCGCAACGTGGCGCACCGAGAGTAATCTTCTCGGTGCGCCACAGCTATGACCGGGCGACGTTACCTTCGTCGATTCACCGCCTCTACCCACTATGCTGTGGAGGTACCCCGTCTTGAGGAGATCCCCGCATGGCACGCATCGGAGAAAGCGCCGACCTGCTCAAATGCTCATTCTGTGGCAAGAGCCAAAAGCAGGTCCGTAAGCTGATCGCCGGTCCCGGCGTTTACATTTGCGATGAATGCATCGAACTCTGCAATGAGATCATCGAAGAAGAGCTCACCGAAGTCGTCGAATCCGGCGAAGTAGAGCTACCGAAGCCTCACGAGATCTACGAGCATCTCGAGCAGTACGTTATTGGCCAGACCGCAGCCAAGCGCGCTCTTTCGGTTGCCGTCTACAACCACTACAAGCGCATTCGCAATGGCGAAGCGCCCAAGACTCCCTTCGGCCAAGAATCAGACCTCGCCGACGTCGAAGTCGGTAAGTCCAACATCCTGTTGGTGGGCCCGACCGGCTCCGGTAAAACCTATCTGGCACAGACTCTGGCCCGGAAACTCAACGTGCCCTTCGCTGTGGCCGACGCCACCTCGCTGACGGAAGCCGGCTACGTCGGTGAAGACGTCGAGAACATTCTGCTGAAGTTGATTCAGGCTGCGGATTATGACGTCAAGAAGGCCGAGCAAGGCATCATCTACATCGACGAGATCGACAAGATTTCGCGAAAGTCGGAGAACCCTTCAATTACCCGTGACGTCTCCGGAGAAGGCGTGCAGCAGGCGCTGCTGAAGATCCTCGAGGGTACCGTTGCCTCTGTGCCACCGCAGGGCGGACGCAAGCATCCGCACCAGGAGTTCCTGCAGATCGACACCACCAACGTGCTGTTCATCGTTGCTGGTGCTTTCGCGGGCTTGGACGAGATCATCGGTTCTCGTGCGGGACGCAAGGGCATCGGCTTTGGTGCTCCCTTGCACCACATCTCCAACGAGACTCCTTCGTATGCAGATGTTCAGCCCGAGGATCTGCTCAAGTTTGGTCTGATCCCCGAGTTTATCGGTCGACTTCCCGTGGTGACCGCTGTCGATTACCTCGATGAGGAATCGCTGATACGCGTGCTCACCGAGCCGAAGAATGCACTGGTGAAGCAGTACCAGAAGATGTTCATGCTCGACGGCGTGGAGTTGGTCTTTGAACGCTCGGCACTCGAAGCGATCGCCGGTCAAGCCAATGATCGTGGAACCGGTGCCCGAGGACTGCGTTCCATTCTAGAAGACGTCCTGCAACCGGTCATGTTCGATCTGCCCGCTCGGGATGATATTGCCCAGGTGGTCATCACCGGCGAAGCCGTTCGCGGTGAAGAAGAACCAACGCTCATCTCTCAGGAAGTTGCCCGGAAACGCCGGAATAAATCCGCCTAAGGCCAGGTTGTGGCAGATGCCATCCGCGCCGCGCCTTCCCGTGCGCGGTCCTGCGAATCATCGAGGAGGACGAATGCCTGAAGCCACTACCGAGAACCCCGAGATCGTTGATTTCTGGTTCGACCCGATTTGCCCCTTTGCCTGGATCACGTCCCGGTGGATCAAGGAAGTCGAGCGGGTACGCAACATCACGGTGCGCTGGCACATTATGTCTCTCTCGGTTCTTAACGAGGGACGCGACCTCGACGAAGGATACCGCGAACTGATGGACCGGGCCTGGCTTCCCGCACGTTCCGTGGTGCAGGTGCGTGAGCGTCACGGCGAGGACAAGATTGGCGACTACTACACGGCTCTGGGCACCGAGATCCACAACAACGGCAACAAAGACTTCGAATCTGCCGTGGCCAACGCGCTGAACGAGCTCGGCCTCGACGCCGATCTGCTGGATGACGCACGCACCGATGCGCTCGACACGGAATTGCGCGCCTCGCATCGGGAAGGGATCTCCAAAGTGGGCGACGACGTCGGAACCCCGGTGGTGGCCTTCAACGACACCGCCTTCTTTGGTCCGGTTCTCACCCGTATCCCGCGCGGAGAGACCGCCGGTAAGATCTTCGACGGTGCTGTGGCACTGGGCTCCTACGAGTACTTCTACGAGCTGAAGCGTTCTCGGACCACCGACCTGCAGTTCGACTGACCTCTCGTCTTAACGGCAGTGGCGGCCGCGATCCATGATCGCGGCCGCCACTTTTTCGTGCCCTCTGGCAGGGCTGGCACTAGGAGGCTGGGGTCTCCTCGGCCAGTGCCAGCTCCACGTCAGTCACCTCAAGATCCGACTCCGGGTCGGTGAGCTCGGGGCTGTACTCCAGGTGCTCGACATTGCCAGCCGCCTGCAGGTCGGCGACGCCGCCTCGCAGCTGAGCCAAACGTGACTCCGTACCGCGGATGGTCGCGGTCATGACGGCGGTGCGCTGCTTGACCTTGGCCCTGGACTTCGCCTTGCGGATACCTGCCAGCGCCCGAGCCACCACGGTGAGTACCTCGGGATCACCCTCGGAGCCGGCAGCGGTGATGCCCGCGATGGTGTCGCCGTGACCGGGCCAGGCCGTGTGGTGGACCGAACCGGTGCGCCACCAACCCCAGACCTCTTCGGTCGCGAAAGGCTGGAATGGTGCGAGCAGTCGTAGTAGCGCATCGAGAGTGGTAGCTAGGGTGGCGACCACGGATTCCTTCTCGCCCTCACCATGACCGCCGTAGGCCCGGTCCTTGATGAGTTCGACGTAGTCGTCGGTGAACTGCCAGAAGAAGGACTCGGTCACATTTAGTGCCCGAGCATAGTCGTAGCGATCAAACGCCGCGGTGGCCTGCTGGACGGCGTCGGTGAGCTGACGCAGCAGTGACCGATCGAGCGGGTTCGTGATCACGGCCGCGCCCTGGGCGTCACGCACCACGGAGTCTGCGGTGGCACCCAGATTCAGCACGAACTTGGAGGCGTTGAGCAGCTTGATGGCTAGGCGGCGTCCGATCTTCATCTGGGCCACTTCGTACGCAGTGTCGGCACCGAGCTTGGCGGAAGCCGCCCAGTAACGAACCGCGTCAGAGCCGTACTCAGCGAGAATGTCCGAGGGAACCACGACGTTGCCCTTGGACTTCGACATCTTTTTCCGGTCTGGATCCAAGATCCACCCCGACAGTGCCGTGTTCCGCCAGGGGGCGGCGCCGTTGAGAGCGTCGGCGCGCACCACGGTGGAGAATAGCCACGTGCGGATGATGTCGTGACCCTGGGGGCGCAGGTCGAAGGGGAAAACCTTCTCGAAGAACGCGTCATCGCGTGACCAACGCCCCACAATCTGGGGCGTCAACGAGGAGGTTGCCCAGGTATCGAGCACGTCCGGGTCGCCCGTGAAACCATCGGGAACATCACGCTGATCGGCGGTGTACCCGGGTGCGGGTTGGGCAATCGGGTCGATGGGCAGCGCCGCGTCGTCGGGGACGATCGGGTGCTCGTAGTCCGGTTCCCCTTGAGCGTCGAGCGGATACCACACCGGGATCGGCACACCGAAGAACCGCTGACGCGAAACCAGCCAGTCGCCGTTGAGGCCATCAATCCAGTTCGTGTAGCGGGCCTGCATGTGCCCCGGGTGCCAGGTGAACTCGTTGCCGCGCTCGATCAGGGCGGCTCGGCGATCGGCGTCGCGACCACCGTTGCGCAGGTACCACTGGCGGGAGGTCACGATCTCGAGTGGCTTGTCGCCTTTCTCGAAGAACTTCACCGGGTGAGTGATCTTGCGCGGTTCGCCTTCCGTTTCACCGGTCTCGTTGAGCATCTCGATGACGGCTTTTTGTGCCGAGAACACCGTGGCGCCAGCGAGACGCTCATAGCGCTGCCGACCGGCCTCATCAGTGATCCACTCCGGGGTCTCGGCGGCGAAACGGCCATCGCGGCCGATCAGCGCGCGCGTGGGTAGGTTGAGTTCTCGCCACCAGGTGATGTCGGTGGAGTCCCCGAAGGTACAGATCATGGCGATGCCGGAACCCTTGTCGGGTTGAGCCAGTGGGTGGGCCTTCACCTCGACCTCGACGCCGAAGAGCGGGGAGGTCACGGTGGAGCCGAACAGCGGCTGGTAACGCTCATCATCCGGATGCGCCACCAGGGCCACACAGGACGCCAGCAGCTCCGGTCGGGTGGTCTCGATCCAGATGCGGCTCGAAGCCTCATCAGCGGCGTCGTGCCGGTGGAAGGAGATGCGGTGGTAGGCGCCGTCGCGCTCCTGATCCTCCACCTCGGCCTGGGCCACAGCGGTGCGGAAGGTGACATCCCACATGGTGGGTGCTTCGGCCAGGTAGGCGTCTCCCTGCGCGAAATTCTTCAGGAATGCCCGCTGTGAGACGGCCCGGGAGACGTCATCGATGGTGCGGTAGGTGAGGTTCCAGTCCACCGAGAGACCCAACTGGGTGAAGAGGTTCTCGAAGACCTTCTCGTCCTCTACAGCGAGTTCTTCACACAGCTCGATGAAATTCTGGCGGGAGATCACATCCCAGTCGCGCTGGTTCTTGGCGGGAGTTTCCGGCGGGCGGTATCCCTCGATGTAGGGCTTGGTGGGGTCGCAACGCACACCGTAGTAGTTTTGCACGCGGCGCTCAGTGGGTAGGCCGTTGTCGTCCCAACCCATCGGGTAGAACACGTTCTTGCCGCACATGCGCTGGTAGCGTGCCATGACGTCGGTCTGCGTATATGAGAAGACGTGGCCGACGTGCAGGGAGCCGGAGGCCGTGGGCGGGGGAGTGTCGATGGAGTAGACGTTCTCACGGGTGGTCTCGGGGTCGAAGGTGTAAGTACCCTCGGAGCGCCACCGGGCGGTGAGCTTGTCCTCAAGGCCCTCGAGGCCGGGTCGATCGGGAACGGTCACGGATGCGGGCGCGTCTATGCCCTGGTTCAGTTCAGCCATGGTGGACATTGTCCCATAGAAGGCGCGGCGAACCGGCCCAGGTGTCCTCCTTAGACCGGTGAGTGTGGGCGTCGCGCAATCACCTCGTCAGCCACCGAGTTGCTCGTTTAGGGTGGAAACATGACTGAACCCATCACCGACGCACCTGCCGCGTCTATTTCCATCGATCGTTCCCGTTCCGCCATTGTCACCGGAGCCTCCTCCGGTATTGGCCGCGCCACCGCCCTTCAACTGGCCGAGAACGGTTGGCGCGTATTTGCGGTGGCTCGTCGGGCCGACCGGCTGGAGAGCCTCGTGGAAGAGGCAGCCGGCTACGACGGCGTCGTCGTCCCACTGGCCGCGGATGTCACCGACGCCACCGCGGTGGAATCGGTGCGTGAAGCGGTCGAGCGTGCTGGTGGAGCCGACACCCTGCTGAACATTGCCGGTGGAGCCCTCGGTACTGACACGGTGGGTGCCGGGTCCGTGGACGACTGGGAATGGATGTTTCAGGTCAACGTCATCGGGACCCTGCGGGTGACCCAGGCGTTCTTGCCGATGCTGCGGGACTCCGGTAAGGGCACCATCCTGAATCTGACCTCGACCGCCGGTGTGGTCGCGTATGAGGGCGGCGGTGGTTACAACGCCGCCAAGCATGGCGCGCACGGACTGACCGGGGCACTGCGTCTCGAGGAAGCCGAGCACAACATCCGCGTGGTCGAAGTGCTGCCCGGCATGGTGCACACCGAAGAATTCTCGGTGAAGAGGTTGCGCGGCAACCAGGAGGCTGCGGACAACGTGTACGCGGGTGTCGAGAAGCCGTTGACGGCCGAAGACGTGGCTGACGTGTGCTTCTACGCGGTGTCCCTGCCGCATCACGTTAACCTGGATCAGATTGTGATGCGCCCGGTCGCCCAGGCCGCACAGCACAAGGTGATCCGAGGCGCCGGTGCATGAGTGAGGCCATGACGATGTCGGTGACGACGAAGCGACTCCGTGGGGCGGTGCTCATGGGTGCCACCACCGCAGTTGCCACCGCGATTCCACTGGGACGACTGCCTCTGGGTCGCACTGCCGCCGTATCGGCCGTGCTCGGTGCCGCAGCGATGGGGGCCGGTCTGCTCGTGGCGCGCGCCCGCGATGCCTCAACTCCGGTTGCGACATGCGATCATGAGGCTCCCGCAACAGGTCCCCATCGTTCCCGCACCATCCAGGGTGTGGCGATCTTGACGGTGGCAGCCGGTGCCGTCGCCTCTTTCGGGATGACCACCTCTGTGCTGGCAGACCGCTGGATCGAAAAGGGCGTGCGCGCCCTGGGGAGCCAGCATCCGCGTCTCTGGATGATCGCTGGGGCCGGAGTACTGGGGACGATGCTGGAATGGTTCGATCAGCCCGCGCCGTCATCAGATTCGCCCGAGGCCTCCCCGGAGGCATAGAATGCACCGTAGAAGCGATGAACCGGCTATCACCGGGGAGCTGCCGGAAGAACCGCACCGTCATCACGGCGCTCAGTAGAACCGGCCGGGTCAGCCCGAGACAGCTGTCACAAGTGGTTTTTCCGCTCTTGAGGTGGAGAAACAAGCAGGGTGGTACCGCGCGAGTATTTGCGTCCTTGCACCAATGGACATTGTTGCTGTCGTGACACCTCGTCACGGCCGATGCTGAACCTGGAAGGCGCACCGTGTACCCCCTGGCGAGTTCTGATCCCCACACCGTCGGCTCCACCCCAGCCACGCCCCGATTCCCTGAGATCGAAGAGCGCGTGCTGCGCTACTGGGACGAGGACGGCACGTTCCTGGCCTCCGTCGATCAGCGCCCGGCTGAGAATCCCGACGGCAGCCCGAATGAGTTCGTCTTCTATGACGGCCCGCCCTTCGCCAATGGTCTGCCGCACTACGGCCACCTGCTGACCGGCTACGTGAAGGATCTGGTGGCCCGTTACCAGACCCAGCAGGGACGCCGTGTGGAGCGCCGCTTCGGCTGGGACACCCACGGTCTGCCCGCCGAACTTGAAGCCATGAAGCAGTTGGGTATGAACGACAAGGCTCAGATCGAGTCCATGGGCATCGACAAGTTCAACGACGCCTGCCGGGCCTCCGTGCTCAAATACACCGAAGAGTGGAAAAACTACGTCAACCGGCAGGCTCGCTGGGTCGACTTCGAGAACGACTACAAGACGCTGAACCCCGAATTCATGGAGTCGGTGCTGTGGGCGTTCAAGTCCCTGCACGAGAAGGGGCTGACCTACCAGGGCTTCCGGGTGCTGCCCTACTGCTGGAAAGACGAGACTCCGCTGTCCAACCACGAGCTGCGCATGGACGACGACGTCTACCAGAACCGCCAGGATCCCTCAGTGACGGTCGCCTTCGAGATCCTCGGGGCACCGGAGGATGCCTCGCTGATCCCCGACGGCGGCATCGATGCAGCGACCGCCGCATCACTGACCGGGGTGCGAGCCCTCGGCTGGACCACCACGCCCTGGACCCTGCCGACGAACCTGGCCCTGGCCGTCGGCCCCGAAGTGACCTACGCCGTGGTTCCGATCGGACCCAACGGTGCCAGCGTCGAGACCTTGAGTGGGACGCGGTTCCTGCTGGCCGAAGACCTGGTCGGCGCCCACGCCTCCGACTTGGGCTACGCGTCTGCGGAGGACGCCGTCGCCGCGGTGACCGAGCGCTACGTCGGCGCCAGCCTCGCCGGACTGCGCTACGCGCCGCTGTTTGACTATTTCACCGACGCCGAGAAGTACGGCACCGAGGCCGCCTTCCGATTCCTTGCCGACGACTACGTGACCACCACCGATGGCACCGGCATTGTGCACCAGGCTCCCGCCTACGGTGAGGACGACCAGCGGGTGACCGAGGCGAACGGGATCCCCGTGGTCCTCTCCGTGGACGAAGGCGCGCGCTTCCTGCCGCTCTTTGGCGACAAGACCGTTGGGGGCGGCGTGCTCAAGGACATCGCCGGAGTCCAGGTCTTCGACGCCAACCGCACCATTATCCGGGCCCTGCGTGCCCAGGGTCAGCTGGTGCGCGAAGCCTCCTACGAACACTCCTACCCGCACTGCTGGCGCTGCCGCACGCCGCTGATCTACCGTGCGATCACCTCCTGGTACGTCTCGGTCACCGAGTTCAAACAACGAATGGTGGACCTGAACCAGGAGATCAACTGGATCCCCGAGAACGTCAAAGACGGCCAGTTCGGCCGGTGGCTCGAGAATGCCCGCGACTGGTCGATCTCCCGTAACCGGTACTGGGGTTCCCCGATCCCCGTCTGGGAGTCCGATAACCCGGAGTTCCCCCGTCGTGAGGTCTACGGGTCTATCGCCGAGATTGAAGAAGCGTTCGGCACCCTGCCGCGCAACGCCGACGGCGAGGTCGACCTGCACCGCCCGTGGATCGACGAGCTGGTGCGCCCGAACCCGGACGACCCCACCGGTGCGTCCATGATGCGTCGCGTACCCGACGTGCTCGACGTCTGGTTCGATTCCGGCTCCATGCCGTACGCCCAGGTGCACTACCCGATGCAGAACAAGGACTGGTTCGACCCCCACCATCCGGCGGACTTCATTGTCGAGTACATCGGACAGACCCGTGGCTGGTTCTACACCATGCACATCCTCTCCACGGCGCTCTTCGACCGACCCGCCTACAAGAACGTGATCTCTCATGGCATCGTGCTGGGATCCGACGGGCAGAAGATGTCGAAGTCGCTGCGCAACTACCCGGACGTCTCCGAAGTCCTGGATCGCGACGGCTCCGATGCCATGCGCTGGTTCCTCATGTCCAGCCCGATTCTGCGTGGCGGCAACCTCATCGTCACGGAGGAAGGCATCCGCGAGGCCACCCGCCAGGTGATCCTGCCGGTCTGGAACGCTTTCCATTTCTTCACCCTCTACGCCAACACGGCCACCGTCAACGGCACCCGCCCCGACGGCTACCGCGCTCAGACGCGCTACAGTTCCGATGACCCGCTGGACCAGTACATCCTGGCCGCCACCGGAACCATGGTGCGTGAAGTGAAGACCGCGCTGGACTCCTACGAGGTCTCCGATGCATGTGACGCGCTGCGCACCTACGTCGACGTGCTCACCAACTGGTACATCCGCCGGTCCCGCACGCGTTTCTTCGACGAAGACCCGGTGGCCTTCGACGTGCTCTACACTGTGCTCGAAGCCACCGTGCGCGCCGCCGCACCGCTGATGCCGTTGGTGGCCGAGGAAATCTGGCGCGGGCTCACCGGAGGCCGCTCCGTGCACCTGACGGACTACCCCGACGCCGAGCTGTTCCCGAGCGGCCCGGAAGCCGAACGGATGCAGGAGCGCATGGATCTGGTGCGTACTATCACCTCGGCTGGCTCCTCACTGCGTAAAACCGCCCAGCGACGCGTGCGTCTGCCCCTGCGTGAGCTCAGCGTGGTAGTTCCCGACGCCGCCGGACTCGAGGGCGCCTACCGCAGCATCATCGCCGACGAACTCAACGTGCAGTCAGTGAACCTGCTCGATGCCTCCGAAGCCTCGCCGGAAGATTTCGGCATCACTCAGCAGCTGGTCGTCAACGCCCGTGCCGCTGGTCCGCGTCTGGGCAAGAACGTGCAGACCGTAATCAAGGCGGCGAAGTCGGGGGACTGGTCCATCGACGCCGACGGTGCGGTCGTCGCCGGAGGCCTGGAATTGGTCGAAGGCGAATACGCCCTCGCCACTCAGGTCGACCCGGCAGCCTCCGAGGGCGAAAACGTAGTGTCCGTGATTCCCGGCGGATTCTTGATGCTGGCTACAGACGTCGACGATGTTCTCGCCGCTGAAGGCGTGGCCCGCGACACCGTGCGAGCCGTGCAAGCCGCGCGCAAGGCCGCCGGTCTGGAGGTTTCCGACCGTGTGACCACCACCATCTCCGGTCCCGCGACGGTGATTGCCGCCATCACCGCTCACCGCGACCTTATCGCCGACGAGACACTGAGCACCGAGGTCGAGTTCGTCGAGAACGGGGCTGAAGACAAGCGCGCCTCGCACACCGATGACGCTTCCAAATCCGTGCAGGTCACGGTGACCCGAGTCGAAGGAACATCATGAGCGCCGAAGACCCCACCACCACCGGCGAGCGATCCACCGCCGCGGAAGTCTACGCAGACCTACTGGACCGGGCCCCGGAAAACCGCATGGAGCCGCGCATGGAACCCATGCGCCGGATCATGGAGCTGCTGGGCGAACCCCAGCGCTCCGCCCCGGTCATTCACCTGACCGGCACCAACGGGAAGACCTCCACCGCTCGGATGATCGAGGCACTGTTGCGAGCCCACGGGCTACGCACGGGACGCTACACCTCGCCGCACCTGGTCTCGGTCACGGAGCGGATCTGTCTCGACGGCGAACCGGTCGAGGAAGAAACTTTCGTGCGGGTGTGGAACGAGATCCTTCCACTGGTCACCCTCGTTGACGCTGAGTTGATCGAGGCCGGCGAGAACCGGCTCACCTACTTCGAAGCGGTCACGGCGCTGGGCTTTGCCATCTTCGCCGATGCCCCGGTGGACGTGATGATCCTCGAGGTCGGTCTCGGCGGGGTGACCGATGCCACCAACGTCGCCGACGCGCAAGTATCGGTGATCACCCCTATCTCCCTCGACCACACCGAGCTATTGGGCGACACCGAAGGCGAGATCGCCGAGGAGAAGTCCGGCATCATCAAGCCCGGTGGCTTCCTCGTGTCGTCCCGCCAGGACCCGGACGCCGCCCAAGTGCTCTTGGATCGGGCGCGCGAAGTCGGCGCCGCCTTCCGGTTCCAGGACATCGAGTTCGGTGTCAGCGAGCGAAACGTCGCGGTCGGTGGTCAGCAGGTTACTCTCGCCGGGCTGGCCGGTACCTACGAGAATCTCATGCTGCCGATGCACGGTGCCCACCAAGCCGAAAATCTATCGGTCGCCGTCGCTGCGGTCGAAGCGTTCATCGGCGGGGGAGAGACCGAACTCGGCGAGGACGTGCTGACGCAAGCCTTGACGCTGATGTCCTCACCGGGTCGGCTCGAGGTCCTCAAAACCAAGCCGCCACTGGTGATTGACGCCGCCCACAACCCCGCAGGTATCCGGGTCGCCGCCGCCGCGGTGCAGGAAGCTTTCGGCTTTAGCCGCACCGTACTCGTGGTGGGCATCCTGGCCGAAAAAGACTCGCTCGGCATCCTTACGGCACTGCAAGAAGAATTCGACGGCGCACTGCTCTGCCTGACCGCCTCCGACTCGCCGCGTGCTGTTTCCGCCGAGGAACTGGGGGAGACCGCGCTGGACGCCGGCTGGGATGAAGACGATATCCACGTTTCCGACGACGTCGTCGGCGCGCTGCGCTGGGCGGTCGACCAAGCACAGAACATCACTGCGGCTCAGCCCGAGGGCGTTGGCGGCGGAATCCTGGTCACCGGATCGATCACCCTGATCGGACAGCTGCGTGACCTGTTGGGCCCCGGACCCGACCAGGCCGACGCCGGCGTCGTGGTGGACCCCCTGGACGTCTCGGCCGAGCTCGCCGTGCTGGAAGCCATGGAGCCTCCAGCGACGGACGAAGATTCGGATGAGGACTCGGAGGGTGAGGCGTGAGCGAAAAGGAACTACCCGGCCAGGAATCCTGGCGCCCGGCGCGCGAAACGAAATCTCAGCGCAATTGGACGCCCGGTCAGCTCAAGAAGCGGCGCTCCCTGCGCACCATGTTCTCCTCGGTGGTGCTCACCTTCGAGGCTATTGTGTTGTTCTTCGTTGCGCTGACGATTTTCAACCTGAACCGCGACGCCGAATGGGCGTGGTGGGCGTTGGGCGGAACCCTGTCTTTGGCCGGGCTGTGCATCGCCACCTGCGCCTGGCTGCGCCACCCCGTCGGGTACGGCATCGGCTGGGGCATTCAGGTACTCTTCCTGGCCCTGGGTTTCATCGAGCCGATGGTCTTCCTGGCTTCCATCGGATTCGTTGCGGCCTGGGCCTACGCCGTCATTAAGGGGCGCACCCTTGATCGCGAAAATGCGGTACGTGATGCCGCCGAAGAAGAGTATCGACGCACGCATCCGGAGTGACCCGCGGGTCACCGAAGCGATGTTGGATATAGTGAGACCGGTCCCCAGAACAAACCGATGCACCCGGTGCACGCCGGGCTGCCATCACGGAAGAACGAGGTATTCGTGAGCACCACCGAACGCACCCTGATCCTCATCAAGCCAGACGGCGTCGAGCGCAACCTGACCGGCGAGATTCTCAGCCGCATCGAGCGGAAAGGTTACACCATCGTCGAACTGGCGATGACCACCCCCGACCGCGAGGTTTTGGCCGCCCACTACGAAGAGCACCAGGGCAAGCCGTTCTACGAGCCGCTGCTCGAGTTCATGTCCTCCGGCCCGGTCGTGGCCGCTATCGTCGAAGGTGACCGCGTCATCGAGGGCATCCGCTCCCTGGCCGGCACGACCGACCCCACCGTGGCTGCCCCCGGCACGATTCGCGGTGACCTGGGCCGTGACTGGCCCGGCAAGGTGCAGAAGAACCTGATCCACGCCTCCGACTCCACGTTGTCGGCCGATCGCGAAATCGAGATCTGGTTCGGCTGATCCACCACGGATCCTGACCACTGACAGACAGTTGCGCCCCTTCCTTTCCGGAGGGGCGCAACAGGTTTAACCCAGTCATTAGATGAAGGCGTTGGAAAAGCGCAGCAGAATCGAGGCGGCGACGGCGACGTACAGCAGCACGATCACCGGCCAGGCCAGCATGGAAGCCAACGACGCCGCCCGCTCCGACACCGGCAGCACACCACACACCATATTGCGCACCGTCACCAGCACCACCATCGGAATCATGGCGGCCCAGACGATTATGCAGTACAGGCACAGCACGGAAATCACGAACACCGACTGCGACCAGAGCCAGACGCAGAAAATAAAGCCCAGCGCCACGCCCAAGTTCAGGCTCAGCCAGTACCAGCGCGGCAGCCGTGCCCCTGCGAACAGGGTCATCGCCACGGTAATCACGATCGGAAACGCCACCATACCGATGAACTGGTTCGGGAAACCGAATAGTGTCGCCTGCCAGTTCTGCATTACCTGGCCACAGGACACCCAGGGGTTGATATCGCAGCTGGTCACATGGTTCGGATCCATCCACAATTGCACCCGTTCATACACCAGGGTGATGGTGGCTCCCATGCCGATCAGGCCGGTGATCAGTAGCGTCCAAGCCATCCCGACACGCCGGGCGTCACCGGGAGCGTTCGTGGTCTCGTCTTCAGTGGTGTTCACATGCGTCGTCACCACTTCAGCATACGCGCGCCACCTCGTCTCCAGCGGGGAATCGTCTTGTGTGAGAGAATGGTCATCGACCCGATGGCGACCACACCGTCATCGAGATCCTACGGACGGCCGCTGAGCCGCCAGACAAGACCCGGAGCGCCGGTGGAGGAACAAGACCCCCGGATGCTCGGTCAGCACGGTCGCATTTCGGCCGAGCTGACCCCTCACAACTGCTGGGTGGACGGGCCAGGACTGGCCGCCGTTGGTTCTGTCGGTCAGCGCCCCGCATCCAGTGGGGACTGCCACGACAGTTCATTCACGACTTTGAGTTCGCGGTGTGTATCGAGCACCTAAGGACGCCGCACCGGCGTCGGCCGATCCACGGACCACGCGAACCGGACAGCCCCAGGCTGCGGGGTGTGGCCCAGCGAGGGGCAAGGAGGCGCTGCCATGGCAGCCACACCATCGAACGAGACAACTGAATCAACCACCGAGAACACCACCGCGCAGCCGGCCGTGAGCGAGATGGACTTGCTCTTCCAGGCTCCGGATTTCTCGCACCTTCCGCCCGTCAAAAAGCAGAAGCCGGCACCGCAGGACGCCGACGATGACACTTCGGACGACTCCGACGACGAGCGCGACGGGGCGTCCCGCTCCGGGAACCGGTCGCGTCGGCGCCGTTCCCGCGGCAACCGCACCGCCGACTCCGACCAGAACCGCAACGATCGCCACGATGCGGAAGCTTCCGCCGATTCCGACGAACAGGATTCCTCCGACCACGACGCCGAGGATCAGGACCAGGGGTCCGGTGACTCGCGTGACGGTGATGACCAGAACTCTGGCTCCGGGGTAACCCGTCGTCGCCGTCGTCGCCGCCGTGGTGATTCCGATATGGAACTGGATGGTGGTTCCGAGGGCGACCCTGAGAACACCGTGACCCGCGTGCGTGCTCCGCGCCAGGCCGCCTCTACCGGGCCCGACGCTGTGACCAGCCTGAAGGGCTCCACTCGTCTCGAGGCCAAACGCCAGCGCCGTCGCGACAACCGCGGCCAGCGCCGCCGTCATGTGATCACCGAGGCAGAGTTCCTGGCGCGCCGCGAATCCGTGGACCGGAAGATGATGGTGCGGCAGCACGAAGACCGCATCCAGATCACCGTGATGGAAGACGGTGTACTCGCCGAGCACTTCGTGTCCAACACCACCCAGGACTCCCTGATTGGCAACGTGTACCTCGGCAAGGTGCAGAACGTGCTGCCCTCTATGGAAGCGGCTTTCATTGATATCGGTCGCGGTCGCAACGCCGTCCTCTACGCCGGCGAGGTCAATTGGGACGCCGCTCAGCTGGACGGCAAAGCGAAGAAGATCGAGAACGCGCTGAAATCGGGCGACTCTGTGCTCGTCCAGGTCACCAAGGACCCGGTGGGTCACAAGGGTGCGCGCCTGACCAGCCAGATCTCGCTGCCCGGTCGCTATCTGGTGTACGTCCCCGGTGGTTCGATGACCGGTATTTCCCGAAAGCTTCCCGACGTCGAGCGCAACCGGCTGAAGAAGATCCTTAAGGATCACCTCCCGGAGAACGCCGGCGTCATCGTGCGTACCGCCGCCGAAGGTACGTCCGAAGATGAACTGATGCACGACATCAACCGCCTGCGCGCCCAGTGGGAGACCATCGAGTCGAAGTCCACCTCCAAGAAGGTACTCGCACCGGAGCTGCTTTACGCCGAACCGGACTTGACGATCAAGGTCGTCCGCGACGTCTTCAACGAGGATTTCTCTTCCATGGTGGTGCAGGGCGACGCCGTCTGGGACAACATCGAGGCGTATGTCACCTACGTGGCACCGCATCTGCTGGATCGACTCGAGAAGTGGGAGCCGAACGCCCACGACGATCAGGACCTCTTCGAGGCCAACCGTCTCGATGAGCAGCTACACAAAGCACTGGAGCGCAAGGTCAACCTGCCCTCGGGTGGTTCACTGGTGATCGACCGCACCGAGGCAATGACCGTGGTCGACGTCAACACGGGCAAATTCACCGGCTCCGGCGGCAACCTCGAGGAAACCGTCACCAAGAACAACCTTGAGGCTGCCGAGGAAATCGTCCGGCAGCTCCGTTTGCGCGATATTGGCGGCATCATCGTGATCGACTTCATCGACATGGTGCTGGAATCCAACCGCGACCTCGTGCTGCGCCGCCTGGTGGAGTGCCTGGGACGGGACCGCACCAAGCACCAGGTCGCTGAGGTCACCTCCCTGGGGCTGGTGCAGATGACGCGCAAGCGCATGGGCACCGGCCTGGTCGAGGTCTTCTCAGAATCCTGCGAGCACTGCAACGGCCGCGGCATCATCATCCACGATGAGCCCATCGAGCACCGTCGCAGCCACGACTCCCACGGCAACCCGCGCTCAAACAAGTCGGGCCGCGGTCGTCAGAACAACCGCACTAACGACCAGGGTGGGCGTCAACAGAACGAGCACCATAACTCCCAAGATCAGGATCAGCAGGAGAACTCATCCGCCTCCTCCGGTTCTCGTCGTGGACGTCGTCGTCGCGGTTCTTCGGATCAGCAGTCCAACGGCCAGGATCAGCAGCAGACTCAGGACCAGAGCGTTGTTGCCCATGAGCCGGAGGAAACTCCGGAGGAGAAGGCAGATCGAGAGGCACGCGCCGAACAGACCCGCAACGCGCTGGCCAGCATTGCCGCGGCCAGCCACCTCGCCACCTCAGGGGAGGACGACGTCAAGGGCTCGACCGAGTCGCCTGAGTCGCCTGAACCCGCTGAGACCCTGACCATCGGGGGAGAGCCCGTGGAGGTGCCGCAGAAGCGTTCCTCGCGGTCGCGCCGTTCGCGTCGGTCTGCCTCATTGCCGGCACAGAACCAGTCGACCCAGGGCAACGATTCGACGCCGGACGCTGGAGCGACGTTGAACGAACTGAACTCCGCACTCGACCAAGCCGAAGAGCAAAAGGAGAAGCAGACCCGCACTCTGGGTGCCGCCGCATCCACCACGCGTCCACGGCGCCGTCGTGCTGCGTCGTCGGACGGCGCGAACGTCACCGTGCAGAGCGCGGATGACGCTCAGTCCGCCGGTGAGGGATCCAGCTTCACGGCCACCGCGAAGGCTCCCAGCGCGGCGGCTACCGGATCCGCTGCCCCGCAGGGTGCTGCCGCGCCGGTCATGCTGGGTGTAGGTGTCAAAGCCGAGGAGATTTCCTCACCCGGTCGTGATTCCTGACACATCCATGGAACTCGGGCGCGCCATTTGGTGATGCCGCCGGGCTGTGGGTACTATAGATGACTGGTGCTGTGATAGCTGACAGTGTTGGTGTGCCCGGAGACTCGCGAAACCGTGACGTCTCGCCCCTTGAGAATTGACCGGCTCTACGGCCGTGATTCGGCCAGGCGGTCTGCCCCGGTCCCATCGGATGAAGTCACAAACCAACGTGCTCGAGAATGCACAGTAAGTAAACATTGAACGTCGAGAGAAGTGAGTCCCAAGTGGTGTACGCGATTGTCCGCGCTGGCGGCCGCCAGGAAAAGGTTTCCGTGGGAGACCTCGTAACCCTTGACCGCGTTCCCGCTGAGGCCGGAAGCTCCGTTGAGCTTCCCGCTCTGATGCTGGTGGATGGGGACAAGGTCACCTCCGGTGCTGAAGATCTTTCCAAGGTCAAGGTCAGCGCCGAGGTTATCGAGCATTCCCGTGGCAAGAAGATTGTCATCCAGAAGTACAAGAACAAGACCGGCTACAAGAAGCGCCAGGGTCACCGTTCTGAGCTGACCACCGTCAAGGTCACCGAGATCAAGTAAGCTTTTTGCAGTCACCGCCGCGGTGGTGAATGCGACATCTGACAACGAAGGAAGTATGTCATGGCACATAAGAAAGCTGGCAGCTCCAGCAAGAACGGCCGCGACTCGAACGCACAGTTCCTCGGCGTGAAGCGGTACGGCGGTCAGACCGTCTCCGCCGGCGAGATCCTCGTGCGCCAGCGCGGCACCAAGTTCCACCCGGGCCGCAATGTCGGCATCGGCAAGGACGACACCCTCTTCGCTCTGGAAGCCGGTTCTGTGGCTTTCGGTTCGCGCCGCGGCCGCAAGGTCGTCGACATCGTGCCAGCTGCCGCTGAGTAATCAGCGCCCAGCTACTACGCTCCAGCGGGGGCGGACCCATGCTGGTCCGCCCCCGCTGTCGTCTTAATAACAGTCCCCGACCCACAGGAGTTCCGATGGCCGCGTTCGTCGATCGCGTCACCCTGCACGCCACTGCCGGTAACGGCGGTCACGGATGCGTCTCCGTGCGTCGTGAAAAGTTCAAGCCGCTGGGTGGGCCCGATGGTGGCAACGGTGGCAACGGCGGCGACATCACCCTCGTGGTGGATGCCCAGACCACCACGCTGCTGTCCTACCACCACCTGCCGCACCGCACCGCGGGCAACGGCGAGCCCGGTAGAGGCGACAACCGCCACGGCAAGAACGGTGAAACCCTACGTCTGTCCGTGCCTGATGGCACCGTGGTCAAGGACGCCGACGGCAACATCCTGGCCGACCTGGTGGGGGAGGGCGCCGAATATGTGGTGGCCCATGGCGGCGTCGGGGGCCTGGGCAATGCCGCCCTGGCCTCTCCCAAGCGCAAAGCACCCGGTTTCGCCCTGCTCGGTATCCCCGGCGAACACGCCGACGTCGTCCTCGAGCTGAAGACCGTCGCCGATATCGCCCTCGTTGGCTTCCCCTCGGCTGGAAAGTCCTCGCTCATTGCCGCCCTGTCTGCTGCGCGACCCAAGATCGCCGACTACCCGTTCACCACGCTGGTCCCGAACCTCGGTGTGGTGCAGGCCGGGCAAATGCGTTACACGGTGGCCGATGTACCCGGGCTGATTCCCGGCGCCTCACAGGGGAAGGGCCTCGGGCTCGAGTTCCTCCGTCACGTCGAACGCTGTGCCGCACTCGTGCACGTTTTGGACTGTGCCTCCTTGGAAACCGACCGCGACCCCTTGTCTGATCTGGAAGCGATCGAAAACGAACTAGCCGCGTACTCAGTGGAACCCACCTCGGAACAGCAGGCCGAGGATCTCATTCCGTTGCACGAGCGCCCTCGCTTGATCGCGCTGAACAAGACCGACTTACCCGATGGCACGGAAATGGCCGACATGGTGCGCGAACAGCTTGAAGAGCGCGGCTACCGGGTTTTCGATGTGTCCGCACTTGCTCACCAGGGCTTGGACCCGCTCAAGTACGCCATGGGTGAGCTCGTGGAAGAATCCCGAGCGAGACAGGTACCGGTGGAAGCCTCACCGGTGGTCACCATCGAGCCGAAAGTGCGCCGCAAAGGCGGACGTCCCGAAGAGTTCACCCTGCGTCGCGAAGAGCGCAACCTTAAGCCTTTGTTCCGGATCCGCGGTATCAAGCCCGAGAAGTGGGTGGCTCAGACCGACTTCACCAACGACGAGGCCGTGGGTTACTTGGCGGACCGCCTGCACCGACTCGGCGTCGAAGATCGTCTATTCTCCGACGGCGCCCGTCCCGGGGACACTGTGGTGATCGGCGACGACGAGACCGGCGTGGTCTTCGACTGGGAGCCGACCATCTCCACCGGATCCGAGGTTCTGTCTGGTCCCCGCGGTTCGGACTTGCGGATGGAGCAAACGTCGCGGCCCACGCGCGGAGAGAAGCGCAAAGAATACGAAGACCTCAAGGCTGCACGTGCTGGTGTGCGTGCGGAGATGGACGAGGAACGTCGCAGTGGTTTGTGGACCGACTACGACTCCGAGACTCAGAACTGAGGCATCAGGAGAGAAGGCAGCACGGCGCTGTGAGCACCAAACACCCCAATAACGTCAACCCCGTGCAGGGACGCAGCACCATCCGTCGCGCCCGGCGGATCGTCATTAAGATTGGTTCCTCCTCGCTCACCTCATCTGAGGGGGTGCGCCAGGAAGCGATCGACTCGTTGACCCGGACCATCGCCGATTTGCGCAGGCAGGGCAGCGAAGTGGTGCTGGTCTCCTCCGGGGCCATCGCTGCCGGACTGAAGCCGCTGGGTCTGGAACGACGTCCCAAAGATCTGGCGACCCAGCAGGCCGCCGCCGCGGTGGGGCAAGGGTGGCTGCTGGCCGAGTACTCGGAATCGTTCTGGAAGCACGGGCTCTCCGTAGCTCAGGTGCTGCTCACCGCCGAAGAACTGATGCGGCGCACCCAGTACAACAACGCGTTCCGGGCCCTGAACCGCCTGTTGGATCTGGGAATCGTCCCCATCGTCAACGAAAACGACGCGGTGGCCACCCAGGAGATCCGTTTCGGTGATAACGACCGGCTCGCCGCGCTGGTGGCCAATGTCATCAAAGCCGACATGTTGCTCCTGCTCTCCGATGTGGACGCGCTTTACGACGGCCCACCCTCCCGTGAAGGATCTCGACGCATCACCCTGGTCCGCGGCCCGCAGGACCTCGAGGGAGTCACCATTGGGCGCGCCGGACCCGCCGGAGTAGGCACCGGGGGCATGGTGACCAAAGTCGACGCCGCCGAGATCGCCACCGGCTCCGGAATCCCCACGCTGCTCACCTCGGCCCCCAACGCCCAACTGGCCATTGACGGGGAGGACGTGGGCACCTGGTTCGCCGTCTCGGGCCGGCGGAAATCCGCACGCGCCGCCTGGCTGGGGCTGATGGCCGAAACCCGCGGTCGCATCACCATCGACGACGGCGCGGTGGCAGCGGTCGTGGATCGCGGACGCTCACTTCTGCCGGCTGGCATAACCGGTGTCTCCGGACGTTTCGAATCCGGCGACGCCGTGGAGATCGCCGACTCCACCGGCGAGGTCATTGCGCGCGGTCTGGTGAACTACTCTTCGACGGAACTGCCTGCCATGGTGGGGCGCTCCACCGCCGAGCTACGTGCCGAACTCGGGCCAGAATACGACCGGGTCGTCGTCCACGCCGATGATTGCGTCCGACTACGACGTCGCACAGCCACGCGCACTAGACTGAACTCATGACCATCGAGCTCACTGAGATTGATCAGCGCATCCTCTCCATGTCCCGGCAGGCCCGCGAGGCCGCGCGCGAACTGGCTACCGCTTCGCGCGCCCGTAAAGACTCCACCCTGCGGGTGATGGGCGAGACGATCCTGGCGAATCAGGAGTACATCCTGAAGCAGAACGCCGAGGATATTGCCGATGCCAGCGCTGCCGGCCTCGCCGAATCGATGATCGACCGCCTCACTCTCACTCCCGAACGGTTGCAGGGTCTCAACGACGCGCTCATTGAGCTGGCCGCACTGCCGGACCCGGTGGGGAGTGTGTTGCGGGGACAGAACCTTCCCAACGGCATACGTATGCAGCAAATTCGGGTGCCCCTGGGCGCCGTGGGCGCGATATACGAGGCCCGTCCCAACGTCACCGTCGACATCGCGGGCATTGCGCTGAAATCCGGCAACGCCGTGATCCTGCGTGGCGGCTCCGCTGCGATCAAGACCAACACTGCGCTGATCGCCGTTCTTCGCGAGGCCGCGGAAAAACAAGGCTTCCTACCCGCGATCATTCAGGGCATCGACGAATTCGGTCGTGACGGCGCGACCTCGCTGATGACCCAGCGAGGCAGCGTCGATGTACTCATCCCGCGCGGTGGCCGCGGACTCATTCAGTCCGTGGTGCAGAACGCCCGGGTTCCGGTCATCGAAACTGGTGAGGGCAACGTTCACGTCTTCGTGGATGCCTCCGCTTCGGTGGACATGGCGGTCAATATCGTCAAGAACGCCAAGACTCATCGCGTTTCCGTGTGCAACTCGGCCGAAACGCTGCTGATCCACCAGGACGCCGTCGAAGCCGGCAGGGAAGTGCTGCGCATGCTGGTGCGCTCCGGCGTTCAGCTGCACGTCGACGAGGCCGCACGACAGTGGCTACCCGAGGGCGCAAACGCCGCTACCGCCACGGACGAGGACTGGGGCACCGAGTACCTCGAGATGGAGATGGCGGTGCGTACCGTCGCCTCACTCGATGAGGCCATCGAACACATCAACACGTGGTCCACCAAACACACCGAGGTCATCGTCACCAACAACCTGAGCAACGCGGAGACCTTCATCGATCACATCGACGCCGCGGCAGTCATCGTCAACGCTTCCTCACGGTTCACCGACGGCGGCCAACTGGGCTTGGGGGCCGAGGTGGGCATCTCCACCCAGAAGACCCACGCACGAGGGCCCATGGGTCTGGAAGAACTGACCACCAGCAAATGGGTACTTCGCGGCAACGGTCAGACCCGCGCCTAAAGTGGCACGGTGCACTCGTGCAGTAGACTGGCTATGGCTTTTACCGATTTCGAGGGAGAATCACCGATCATGCTGAATCTGATGACCGTTCTGGCCGAGGGCGGCCACCACATCGTCAACGAGCTGCCGTTCCCCGCGTGGGTCTTCGGCGTGGCGATCTTCGCGATCTTCATGTTCCTGCTGCTGGCAACCCTGTCCCTGCGCTCGGTCTCCCAGCGCCACGAGAGCCCCTCCACGGATGTGGAACACCACGGCGGGTCTGCAGGGCACGGTTCGGGCCACTGAGCCTGAGCCATCCACCTGTCGAACAACGACGCACCGAGCACAGTGGCCGCAGCTACCAAACATCGCGACGTACCTGATCGCGCCGAAGCTCGGCGATTCCGCCTGGGCATCATGGGCGGAACCTTCGACCCGATCCATCACGGACACCTCGTCGCGGCCTCAGAAGTTGCCAGCGAGTTCGACCTCGACGAGGTTGTTTTCGTCCCCACCGGCGAACCCTGGCAAAAATCCGGACAGCAAGTCTCGGCCGCTGAGCATCGCTACTTGATGACGGTGATCGCCACGGCCGCGAACCCGAGATTCACCGTCTCCCGTGTGGATATTGATCGGCCAGGCCCCACCTACACAGCGGACACGCTGCGTGATCTCGCTCAGCTGCGACCCGACGCGGAACTGTTCTTCATCACCGGCGCCGACGCCATGGAACAGATCATGACCTGGAAGGACGTCGACCGCATCTGGGATCTCGCACATTTCGTCGGCGTGACGCGCCCCGGTCACGAGCTCAACGACTTCGGGCGCAAGACGGACATTTCGCTGATGGAAATTCCTGCCATGGCCATCTCATCCACCGACTGTCGTCGGCGCGTGGAGGCGGGGAAACCCGTGTGGTACCTGGTTCCCGACGGGGTCGTTCAGTATATCGGCAAGTATGGCCTGTATACTCCGAAACTTAGCGAAGTCGGCGCATCGGGGCCTGAAACTCTTCACACCCCGGCTGCCGCCCTGTCCCGTAGCAGTGAGGTGAACCCGTGACCCCGTCCGACCACTCCGAGGCTCTGCCTTCTCGTCGAGAGCTCCGACGCCGTCGCGAGCAACAGGCAGAAGACACGGGGACCACCCCGCTCGTCGAATCGGAACCGGAGTCCACGGAAGCGCCAGAGTCGTCACGGGCGCGCCGCGCCGCCAATTCACCGGTCGATGCCCCCTCCACTACCGCATCGCAGAATGTCATCGCTGGCGCTGACCACCCACGACGTCGATCCCGTCGTGCTGATGTCGGCGTCACCAGTCATCCTAAAGATGCCCGCATGGCAACCTCGTCCATTCCGATCGTCTCAGCCGAAGAAGAACCGGTACCGGCGGCAGATCCTGTAGCAGCCGATGGGCAGGTTGCCGGCGAGCGTCCATTGACGCGACGCGAACTGCGGGAACGCCGTCGTCACGACGTGACCGGCGAGTCCGAATTGAGGGAGACTGCCGAGGAAGATTCGCAGGCTAGTGATTCCGCAATGGAGGCGTCCCCGGTCTGGGACGAGTCGGGGGTGACCTCGACGCAGTCCTTCAAGGTCGCCATGGGCATCTCCGATACCGGGATGCTGAACTCGATTGACGCCGAGCGTGAAGCCATTGCCCGCGAAGCCGCGGCACTGAACCAGAAGATTCAGGAACACGGCGCGTCGAACCCGCACGACATTGATCCAGAACTGCTGCGAGAGCAACAGGCTCTGGCCGAACGTGCCCGTGCCCTGGCGGAGCGGAACGAGTCGGAAAACTTTGACGACGCCGATTTCGCACCCGCTGGAGACCAAGCTCCCTCGGAGCCAGCACCGGAATCTGTGCCGGCACCTGTCGAGGAAGCCCCCGCGGAAGAACCTGCGCCGGAACCTGAGCTCACGTCGTCGGCCCCTCGCCGTCGAAGTGACGTCGAGCAGACCCGCAGTACCTCGGCCACCGCAGAGCGTTCCGAGGCACCAAGCAACGAACCCATTGGCGCGCAGACGGCCCACGGACTCGACCCACTGGATACCCGTGAGTGGACGTCGCGTGAGCGGACCTACATGATGGTCTCCGCGATCGTTTTCGCCATCGGCATCATTACCCTGATCATCGGAGTGATTCTGATGTCACGCTAGCCACCAGGCAGCTCCGTTCAATATACATTTCAGCACCAAGGAGATTCGTGACCGTTCCTGACTCCACCCGGCAATCACTCATCATCGCGGCGGCCGCCGCCGCGGACAAGCTCGCAGAGAATATCTCCGCCGTCGACGTGGCCGAGCGGATCGGCATCACCGACGCCTTCATGTTCGCCTCCGCCGAATCGGATCGTCAGGTGAAGTCCGTCGTTGAGGCCATCGAAGATGCCCTGCGCGACCACGAAGATCTCAAGCCGATCCGTCGAGAAGGCGTCGACGCCGGGCGTTGGGTGCTCCTGGACTTTGGGCACTTCGTCGTTCACGTCCAGCACGAAGAAGAGCGGGCACTCTACGCCTTGGACCGGCTCTGGAACGACAGCCCGCGGATCGAACTCAACCTTCCGGAGAGCGGTACCGAGGGCAATACGGCATGAAGCTCGTCTTGCTTCGGCACGGCCAGACTGACTGGAATTTCGAAGACCGGTATCAGGGCCGCAGCGACATTCCGCTGAACGCAGTTGGCCAGAGACAGGCTCTCGAAGCGGCCGCCCGGTGGACGAATGTCGAATTCGATGCTGCGTTGGTCTCACCCCTGCAACGTGCATACGACACCGCCTCCGCTGTCGTGGGGCACCGCTCGATCGAACGACACGTCATGGACGACCTCATGGAAACCGCCGGCGGGGATTGGGAGGGGCTGACCTTCCCGCAGATTCGCGAGCAGTGGCCCGAGATTTTTCGTGACTGGCGTGCATCAAACCGCGACGCGGGCCCGGTAAACGGTGAGACTCCCCGTCAAGCTGGTCATAGAGTAGTCACGGCCGTGACCGAGTGGATTTCGATGCAGTCATCAGTTCGCAGCCTGCTGGTGGTTGGGCACGGAAGTGCGCTGCGCGCAGCAGCTGCACAATTGGCTGGATTTTCGGATGAAACGTACCCAGAATTGTCACGTCTCGACAATTGCCACGCACACGTTCTGACGCAGAACGGCGCCGATTTTGGGCGTTGGGAACTCGTCGAACAGAATGTCTGAGAGTCGATTTGCTCAACGCTCGATTCAGTGTGTATATTAGATGAGTTGCTTCCGGAAGGAAGCGAAAAAACCTTCGGGGGTATGGCGCAGTTGGTAGCGCGTCTCCATGGCATGGAGAAGGTCAGGGGTTCGAATCCCCTTACCTCCACTCATGTAATGTCCTGGGACATCGTGCAAACGATGTCCCAGGACATTCGTGTTTTCTGGCTACGTTTTGGCTGGCCCCGCGGATTTTCCGAGGACGAAGATGCTTCGAGTCTGGAGTGCTTTCACGCCGGCGTATCTGGCCACGCGGGTGCCGCGCGAGATTCTTGTTGCTCACCGTGTTCACAGAATTTTCGACGGGGCACGATGTTGCTGCTTAGGAGGCAGGCAGTTCGTGTTGCCTTGCCCTGCTGCGCTCGGGGCGTTCTTTGGACGTGTGCGGGTGTGCCTGCGGTGACTGTGCCTGGTTGTCGCCTCGGGCTGTGCATGTAGTTGTAGGGCTTCTGCCGCCGACTGGGTGGCGAACGATGTCTGTGGACATTAGGTGAAGGATCTCTAGGTGCTTCCAAGCCTCCGATTGAGTGGTCCTGGATAGCGAAGGATGTCTCAGGACATGGGTGAACGATGTGTTGAGATCACACACCCTTACCTCCACTCAAGGAAATCAAAGGCCTCGCTCACAGAGCGAGGCCTTTGTCGTTGGGGCGAAGCCCGAGGGCTACATCAGCGCTTGTGATAGAGCTGTTTGCGCTGATAGACGGCATCCGAGGTGACCAACATTCCGAGGTTGCGGAAGATGCCCTCATCCACGGTGCCCAGGATGGTCGTGGTGTGCACTTCACAGTCCTGCAGGTTTTGCAGCTGATCAAGGGCGGCACGTGCCTGCTCCGAGGACGCAGCTTCCACAGACAGAGCGATAAGCACCTCGTCGGTATGCAGGCGCGGATTCCGGGAACCGAGGTGGTTGGTCTTCAGCGTCTGAATCGGCTCGATTGAGCTCGGGGAGAGCAAATGCACATGGTCGTCGATGCCGGCCAAATGCTTCAACGCATTCAGAAGCATGGCAGCGGAACAACCGAGTAGCTCCGAGGTCTTACCCGTGATGATAGTTCCATCAGCAAGTTCCACTGCCGATCCGGGGGCCTCCGTGGTCTCTGCGACCGCACGCGCCGGTTGGACCACTGCGCGGTCTTCGGGTTCGGCGCCCACCTTGGTCATGACCACACGGATGCGCGACGACACTTCGTGGTCGAGATTATCGCGTCGTTCGTCCACGAGTGCCTTGAAGTAGCGGCGGATGATTTCCTGGCGCGAGGCTTCGCGACAGACGTCGTCGTCGGAAATGCAGGCACCGACCAGATTCACTCCCATGTCGGTGGGGGACTGGTAGGGCGAGGAACCGTAGAGCTTCTCCAACATGGAGCGCAGCAGTGGGAAAACTTCGACGTCACGGTTGTAGCTCGTGACCTGTTTCTCGTAAGCGGCCAGGTGGTAGGGGTCGATGACGTTGATGTCATCCAGATCGGCCGTGGCTGCTTCATAGGCCAGATTGACCGGATGATCCAGTGGGAGGTCCCAGATCGGGAAGGTCTCGAACTTGGCGTAGCCGGCGCGGATGCCGTTCTGGTGATCGTGGTAGACCTGAGAGAGGCATGTGGCGAGTTTGCCGGAGCCGGGTCCGGGGGCGGTGACGACGACCAGATCCCGGGTGACGTGTGCGTGCTCATTGAGGCCGAAGCCGTCGTCGGAAATGATCCGATCGGAATCCGCCGGATAGCCGGGGATCACCCGGTGCTGCGCCACGGTGAGTCCGATGCGTTCGAGTTTGCGGCGGAACGTGTGGGCGATCTGATTGTCATCTTCTAGCTGGGTGATGATGACGTGCTCAACGAGGAATCCACGTTCGCGAAAAACATCAATGAGACGTAGGACGTCGTCTTCGTAGGTGATGCCGAGATCTGCGCGGACCTTCTGCCGCTGGAGGTCCTTGGCGTTCAGACAGACCAAGATCTCCACTTCGTCTCGGAGGCGCTCCAGCATGGCGATCTTGTTGTCGGGTGTAAATCCGGGCAAGACACGCGAGGCGTGCATGTCGTCGAAGAGTTTGCCGCCCAACTCCAAGTACAGTCGGCCGCCGATCTCGGCGCGACGCTGCGAGATGTGCTCGGATTGCAGGGTGATGTAGCGCTGTCGATCGAAGCCGATAGGGTGGGGCATGCTGATTCTCTCTGGGTCGACATGAGATTCTGCACCATCCTATGCGGTGTCGACCGCTAGCGGGCGGGAGGTCATCGGGGTGTTTGATTCGAGCGGAGGTGAGATGCTGGAAGTGATGACTACTTCGATAGAAACTGACCAGGTACATTCGCCTCGCCCATGGACCGCGCTGCTGCAGGATTCTGCGGTGTTGGCCCCGGTGCGGTTGGTCGCCTGCGACATGGATGGCACCCTGCTCGAGGAAGACGGCTCCGTTCCTGGGCCTTTCTGGGTCCTGGCTCGGGCGCTTCACGAGAAGGGCATCAAGTTCGTGCCGTCCTCGGGGCGGCAGTTGGCAACCCTGCAGCACCTATTTAGCCCGGCATCGGGTCTTTCATTCGTTGCTGAGAACGGGGCCATCGTTGAGGCGGATGGCGAGGTGGTGTTTCGGCACACGCTCGACCAGAGCGCCGTCGACCAGCTCATTGACCGTGTTCGTGAGCTGCAGACTGAGGGCACCGATGCCGCGGTCATGGTCTGTGGCAGCGACATGGCGTACATGGAGTCGACTGAGGCTCATCACCAAGCCGCGGCCATGCCGTACTACCGACACTTCACGGTGGTCCCCGATGTGAAAGACGTCACCACCGATGTGATGAAGGTGGCGGTGTACGTGGGCAATGCGGCTGCTGAAATGACGGACGAACTGCGCGCGGTGTCTGGGGACGCTTGCCGCACGGTGCATTCGGCGCCGCATTGGGTGGATGTGATGAACATCGACACCAATAAGGGTCGTGGACTCCAAGAGCTCATGGATATTCAAGGACTGAACTCGTCCGAGGTGCTGGCCATCGGCGACTTTATGAATGACGTCGAGCTTCTTGAGGTAGCAGGGGTTGCCTGTGTGGTGGCCAACGCGCACCCAGATCTGGCCGCCCACGCCGACTACGTCATTCCCGCCAACACCGATCACGGGGTGCTGCAACTATTGGACCGCCTGCTCCAGGTGGTCTAACCCGTCAGCGCGGACCGTTCTAGGCTCCCGTTGCATCGGGCTGCGGTTCGAGTCCGACGCTGCGTGGATCCAGCGGGACCACCATCGGTGTCTGGGTGACTGGGTCGGGAACCACGCGGCAGGCCAGACCAAAGACGTCATGCATCATGGTCTCGGTGATGACCTCACCCGGTCGACCGGTGGCCACCACCTCGCCAGATTTCATCACGATGAGATGGTTCGCGTAGCGGGCCGCCTGGTTCAGGTCGTGAAGAACGGTGATGACCGTCTTGCCCTGGACATGGAATCCACGCAGGAGCTCGAGCAACTCGTACTGATGGGAGATGTCGAGGTAAGTGGTCGGCTCATCGAGCAGCATGATGGGGGTCTGCTGGGCCAACAACATAGCCACCCAAGCACGTTGCCGCTGACCGCCAGAGAGTTCGTCGACCATGCGGGCGGAGAGGTCTTCCAACCGGGTGGCCGATAACGCTTCCGCCACGGCCTCACGGTCGGAGGGCCGCCACTGCTGGATCATGGACTGATACGGGGCACGCCCACGGGCCACGAGATCGGCCACCCGAATGCCATCGGGCGCCAGGGACGTCTGGGGGAGTAGCCCCAACTCTCTGGCGACCTGCTTGGACGGGTAAGAATGGATGGCTTTACCATCCAGGCAGACGGTGCCGGCGGTGGGCCGCAGGACGCGGGCGAGCGCGCGCAGCAGCGTTGACTTGCCACAACCGTTGGGGCCGATGATGGCGGTAAATGCGCCGTCGGGAATGTGTGTGGAAAGATTCCGGCTAATCACCCGCTGGTCATAGGCCAGCGTGGCGTCCTCGACGACGAGGCGTCCGCTCTTCTCGGTCATGATGTTCTGGGTTCCTTCCAACAAGTTTCGGTCAGACGGCCGGGCCGAACTGACGGCGAGATTCACGCACGAGCAGCCAGATGAGGTAGATGCCGCCCACAGAGACGGTCACCAGCCCCACCGGGACGGAAGCCACGTACATGCTCAGCAGTAGAGAGACGATGTGGGCGAAGCCGAGCAATGCGGCCCCCATGGCGGCAGCGGGCAAAAGCCCCGCGCCGGGGACACGTGTGAGTCGGCGGGCAAGTTGTGGTGCGACGAGGGCGATGAATCCAATCGGTCCGGCCGCTGCCGTGACGATCGCCGTCGTGGCGACACCGAGCACCAACAATACGAGTCGAGCAACGTTGGGTCGGGTGCCGAGAGTGGTGGCCGCGTCATCGCCGAGTTCCAGTCGCTGCAAGGAGGGCGACACGAGGGCAATACCGAGGACCACGACGAGGGCAATCAGCGCGGTGGGAACCAAAGACTCCCAGTGCACCCTGTTGAGTGATCCGGCGCCCCAGAAGCCCACCACCATGGCGTCTTCCACGTTCGCTCGGGTAATCAGGTAGGAATTGAGCGATCCGAGCACAGCGGCCACACCGATGCCGACGATGATCAGCCGGAATCCTTGGATTCCTTTGCGATAAGCCAGTAGGTACACCACGAATGCGGTGAGCAACCCGCCCACGATCGAAGCGCTGGCCATAGTCCAGTAGCTGCGCTGTCCGACGACGAGAACGGCGATCACGACGGCGGTGTAAGAGCCGGCGTCAAAACCGATCACATCCGGGGAACCCAGTGGGTTACGGGTCAGCGACTGGAAGATCGCGCCGCCGAAGCCCAACAGTGCACCGAAGAGTACGGCAGACAAGGCCACGGGGAGACGCCACTTCATGACGATCGTCTCGTGGAAGCTCGCCCCATGACCCATCAGGGTGGCCGTGACTTCGTGCAGGGTGAGCGGGTAGTCGCCCAGCGTTACGGAGATCAGCGCCAAGGCAGCTCCCGCGGCGAAGAGCACCGCGGATACGACTAGCGAGCGTACGGGGTAGCGACCGGAGGCCAGCGGGTTGTTCAGCGATGCGGCTTTGTATCCGAAATCGATGCTCATAGTCCGCTCGCCTTTCTGCGACGTACCAGCGCAATCAGCACCGGTGCGCCGATCACTGCGGTGAGGATGCCGACCTGAATTTCCTGGGGCGGTGCGATCACGCGTCCGATGACGTCAGCCAAGAGCACCAGTACCGGGGCGGCGAGAATGGAATACGCCAAGATCCAGCGTTGATCCGGACCGGTGAACCACCGGACGATATGGGGAACCATCAAGCCGACGAAGGCGAGCCCACCGGTGAGGGCGGTGGCGGCGCCAGCAAGAAGCGTCACTGCCAAAACTCCCAAAGCCCGCACCGTGCCGACTTTCACACCGAGGGAGGCTGCGAGGTCGTCGCCCAACGCTAAGGAGTTGAGTGAGCCAGTCAGGGAGAGCGCCAGCACCAGGCCCACCACAATAAACGGCAGTATGTGGACGATGTCGGGCATATCGGCCCGGGCTACCGAACCTACACCCCAGGCGCGAACAGAGCGGAAGGTATCCGGGTTGAGCAAGCTGAGGAACGTGCTGAATCCACCGAGCACTGCGCCCAGAGCGACACCGGCCAACACCAGGGTGACAGGATTCGCGGTTCCCTGGCCCACGGCACCGATGAAGTAGACGAACATGGTCGCGCCTGCGGCTCCAATCAAAGCGAACCAGATGTAGTCTGAGACGGCGGTAACCCCGAAGATCCCCACACCCAGAGACACGGTGAACGTTGCGCCGGCGTTGACGCCCAAGATCCCGGGATCGGCTAGAGGATTGCGTGTGAGCGCTTGGGTGAGCGCACCTGCCACACCGAATGCGGCGCCAGCGACGGCAGCCAAGATGGTGCGCGGGGCACGAGACGACCAGACGATGGTGGATATCTCGGAGGAGGAAGGCTCTACCAGGCCCTGCCAGGTGGCGGAGAGGCTGTGCATATTCGCTCCGACAGCGATGCTTGCAGCTGCGGCGATCAGGCAACCGACCACGAGCACGAAGAAGCCAACGACACGTCGACGTCTCCAACGCTCCGCCGGCGGCCCGATGGCGGGCGTTGCAGGCTCCGCCGAAGCCACTGTTGTCACGGTGTCCTGCGCTTTCGTCGTTGGGAGAGATACACGAAGTAGTAGCCCCAGTGTAGAGGCAAGGTAAGGCTCACCTTGGCGGTCAAGTTTATCGTGTCCGTACTTACGAGGAAGATGGTCGAACCGGGTCAATCCAAAGGGGGTGAAAGTCGATATATGGGTCAGACACGCCCAGCGCAGAATCAATTTTCTCGTGCACACCTGCTGGTTGAGCGGCTCCACAGGTTGTGGACGACTGTTTGATCGAAGGGCTGGAACCGCGTGTTCTCGCGCTTCTCAGGTGCCCGTTAAGACGGTGTTCATCCACACGTACTGTGGAAACCGGTCCGGCAAATCACATCGATGTAAGCACATCATCTAGTGGTCGCTTGCGATCTGCTTCCCTAGATGTAGTATTAACTCCGAAAGGTCTTCACAAGAGCTTGAGGGTTCTGTTGGCCACTTCCACTCGTGGATGTCAACACCTGTCGGGCCCTTTCGAAACACATCAACGATTCCAGGAGTAGTCATCATGGCCGTCACCGTTTACAGCAAGCCAGCCTGCGTCCAGTGCAACGCGACCGCTCGTGCCCTCGACAAGCAGGGAATCACCTACAGCGTCGTGGACATGTCTCAGGATGCTGACGCCCTGGAGCGCGTGCGGGCGATGGGCTACATGCAGGCCCCCGTCGTTATGACCGACTCGGACCACTGGTCGGGCTTCCGCCCGGACAAGATCGCCGCTCTAGCCGAGACCGCCGCTAGCTCCGTCGCCTGATCCATTCCGAGGAGGGGATCCATCATGACCACCTCGGTCATTGACGGATCGATGGTGAAGAATCCGGAAGGACAAGTTCTCCAGGAAACTCACGCCCGACTCATTTACTTCTCGTCAGTTTCTGAGTACACCCATCGATTCGTTAGCAAACTGAATCTAGATACCGACGAAACTGCGAGACTACCGCTGAAGACGCGGGAGCCGACGTTGATCGCCCAGGAACCCTTCGTCTTGTTGCTTCCCACGTATGGGGGCGGAAACGGTCAGGGGGCGGTCCCAAAACAAGTCATCAAGTTCCTCAACGTAGCGAGGAACCGCGAGATGATCCGAGGCGTTATCGCTTCGGGCAACACAAATTTTTACGAGGCTTACTGCCTGGCAGGGGACATTGTCTCTAGAAAATGCCAGGTCCCGGTCTTATACAAATTCGAACTCATGGGCACCGCTGGAGATGTGGACCGCGTTCGCGAAGGATTGGAACAATTTTGGCAACAGCACTCACTGAACAGGAACTGATTCAGTCAGCGAAGCAGCTACCGCAGGCATGGCAGAACCTCGGCTATCACGAGCTCAACGCCATGCTGAACCTCTACGGCCCCAATGGCGAGATCCAGTTCGAAGCAGATCACGCGGCCGCACGTCAGTACTTCCTGCAGCACGTCAACAACAACACGGTCTTCTTTCACGACCTGGACGAGAAGCTGAAGTACCTGGTCGACAACGACTACTACGAGGCCGAGACCCTGGCGCAGTACTCACAGGAGTTCCTGCACCAGTTGCAGAAGCGCGCCTACGCACACAAGTTCCGTTTCCCCTCGTTCCTGGGTGCCTTCAAGTTCTACACTTCTTATGCGCTGAAGACCTTCGACGGCCAGCGTTACCTGGAACGCTACGAGGACCGTGTCTTCATGGTCGCACTCCACCTGGCACAGGGCGACGAGACCCTGGCAACCAATCTGGTGGACGAGATCATCTTGGGCCGCTTCCAGCCGGCGACTCCGACCTTCCTGAACTCGGGCAAGAAGCAGCGCGGCGAGCTTGTGTCCTGCTTCCTGCTGCGCGTCGAGGACAACATGGAGTCGATCGCACGCGGTATTAACTCCTCCCTGCAGCTGTCCAAGCGCGGCGGCGGTGTGGCGCTGTCCCTGACTAACCTGCGTGAGCACGGTGCACCGATCAAGCAGATCGAGAACCAGTCCTCCGGCGTCGTGCCGGTGATGAAGCTTCTGGAAGACTCCTTCTCCTACGCCAACCAGCTCGGTGCCCGTCAGGGTGCCGGCGCGGTGTACCTGAACGCTCACCACCCGGACATCTACCGGTTCCTGGACACCAAGCGCGAGAACGCGGACGAGAAGATCCGCATCAAGACCCTCTCACTGGGTGTGGTCATCCCCGACATCACCTTCGAGCTGGCCAAGCGCAACGAGGATATGTACCTCTTCAGCCCGTACGACGTTGAGCGCGTTTACGGCAAGGCTTTCACCGAGATTTCGGTGACCGAGAAGTACTACGAGATGGTCGATGACGCCCGCATCAAGAAGACCAAGATCAGCGCCCGCGAATTCTTCCAGACTCTCGCTGAGATCCAGTTTGAGTCCGGCTACCCCTACATCGTGTTCGAGGACACCGTGAACCGGGCCAACCCGATCAAGGGTCGCATCTCGATGTCGAACTTGTGCTCCGAAATCCTGCAAGTCTCCGACGCCTCCACCTTCAGTGATGATCTGAACTACGATCACGTGGGCAAGGACATCTCCTGCAACCTGGGCTCCATGAACATCGCGAAGACCATGGATTCGGGCAACTTTGGCCAGTCCATCGAGACTGCCATCCGTGCGCTCACCGCAGTGTCGAACATGTCCGATATCGTCTCAGTTCCCTCCATCGCCAAGGGGAACGCTTCCTCCCACGCGATCGGCCTGGGCCAGATGAACCTGCACGGGTACCTGGCACGCGAGCACGTTCACTACGGCTCCGAAGAGGGCATCGACTTCACGAACATGTACTTCTACTCTGTCGTGTACCACGCGATCCGTGCCTCGAACCTGATCGCTCAGGAGACCGGCGAGAAATTCGGAGGATTCGAGGATTCCCAGTACGCCTCGGGGGAGTTTTTCGATAAGTACACCGAGCAGGAATGGAAGCCGGCCACCGAGCGCGTGGCGCAGCTGTTCGCCGAGGCCGAGGTGGAGATCCCCACTCAGGATGACTGGCGGGCACTGAAGGAATCCGTGATGAAGCACGGTATCTACAACCAGAACCTGCAGGCTGTCCCGCCGACGGGCTCCATCTCCTACATCAATAACTCCACCTCCTCGATTCACCCGGTGGCGTCGAAGATCGAGATCCGAAAGGAAGGCAAGCTGGGCCGTGTCTACTATCCAGCTCCTTACCTGACCAATGAGAATCTCGAGTACTACGACGACGCCTACGAAATCGGCTACGAGAAGATCATCGATACCTACGCTGCCGCTACGCAGCACGTGGACCAGGGTTTGTCGCTGACGCTGTTCTTCAAGGACACCGCCACGACTCGTGATCTGAACAAGGCTCAGATTTACGCCTGGCGCAAGGGCATCAAGACGATGTACTACATCCGCATCCGTCAGATGGCCCTGGAAGGCACCGAAGTCGAGGGTTGCGTTTCCTGCATGCTCTAACGTTGTGACGACGGCATGCCGCCTCCACTGTTCGGAGGCGGCATGCTGTCTGCAATGACCAACCACACATCACTGACCGACGTCGCACGAAGGACGCTGAAGCTCATGGCTGACGAGGCCCAGAACAACCCATTCGAACAGTTCAACGCCATCAACTGGAACCGCATCGAGGACGAGAAGGACCTGGAAGTCTGGCAGCGCCTGACCTCCAACTTCTGGCTGCCCGAGAAGGTGCCACTGTCCAACGACCTGCAGGCGTGGTCCAACTTCACCGATGACGAACGCGACGTCACCATGAAGGTGTTTACCGGCTTGACAATGCTGGACACCATCCAGGGCACCATCGGCGCCATCTCCCTGATTCCGGACGCGCTGAACCAGCACGAGGAAGCCGTGTACACCAACATCTCCTTCATGGAATCGGTGCACGCTAAGTCTTACTCGTCGATCTTCTCGACTCTGGCCTCGACTAAGCAGATCGACGAAGCCTTCCGGTGGTCCCGCGAGAACAAGGAACTGCAGACCAAGGCACGGGAAATCGTCAAGTACTACGAGGGCGACGATCCGCAGCAGCGCAAGATCGCCTCCGTGATGCTGGAATCGTTCTTGTTCTACTCGGGCTTCTACTGGCCGATGTACCTATCCTCGCAGGCCCGTCTAACCAACACCGCAGACCTGATCCGTCTGATCATTCGTGACGAAGCGGTGCACGGCTACTACATCGGTTACAAGTACCAGCGGAACCTGGAAACCGAATCGCAGCAGCGTCGCGATGAGCTGAAGGACTTCACCTTCACGCTCATGTACGAGCTCTACGAAAACGAAGTGCAGTACACCCATGACATCTACGACCGCCTGGGCCTGGCGGAGGACGTCAAGAAGTTCCTGCACTACAACGCCAACAAGGCGCTGATGAACCTCGGCTACGAAGCCATGTTCCCGGACACGGTGACCAACGTGAACCCGGCCATCCTGTCTTCTCTGAGCCCGAACGCCGACGAGAATCATGACTTCTTCTCCGGGTCAGGATCCTCCTACGTGATCGGCAAGGCAGAGAACACCGAAGACGACGACTGGGACTTCTAAGCCTTGATCTAGTCTGACGCCCGCAAGGGTGTGGGACAGGCGCTGGACCTGCAGAATGCTGCAGGTCCAGCGCCTTTTTCCTGCGTCGTTTTCGATGTGTCGCAGGCCGTAAGGTGTGAACGATGTGACATCTGCGACAGGGCTTTGACAAGATGAGCTCATGACAGATGACACGGCTTACTTCCGGCGGACTGCTCCTGCCGACACCCACACGTCAGAAACGGCGACGCGGGTCAGCCTCTTCGAATCCACCCGGCACGCCCAGGGCACCTGGCAGGAGGACGAGTTACACATGGCGCCGGTCTCCGGGCTGGTGGTGGCTGAGCTCGAGGCGCACGAAAAGCGGGACGACTTCGTCACGGGACGGCTGAGCTTCGACATCCTCGGCAAGCTCCACGAAGGCAAACAGAAGGTGACTACCCGGACGATTCGCCCGGGTCGGACCATCGAGCTGGTCGAGTCCACCCTGGAATCCGGCGGACGCACCGTGCTGCGCGCCCGAGCCTGGCGTCTGCAGTGCCAGAAACTGGACCCCGAAGCGATCCTGCCGTCGCCGTCCAACCTCACACCGGTCGAGGAATGTGTCGCCGACGATCGGCTTCAGCAGTGGCCTGGTGGCTTTATCGCCAGTGTGCAGACCCGTGTTGCGCATGACCACGCTGCCGGACACGGTCGCGGCTGGATCGCCAGCGGGGTCGAGCTGATCGAGGGCGAGACTACCAGCTCATTGGCGAGCCTGATGGCCTTGGCCGATACGGCCAATGGTGTGGCACCTGTGCTACCCGCCGGCAAGGGCGGCTACGTTTTCCCGAACGTGGACCTCACGCTGCACCTGGTGCGCGAGCCGGTGGGCGCGTGGCTAGGATTGGCGACGTCGACCGTCGTCGGTTCCGAGGGTCTCGGCATCAACTCGGCTGAACTGTACGACGAGCGCGGCTTCTTCGGCCGTTCCGAGCAGCTGCAGACGGTGCGACCCGTGCCCTGAGGTTCGGGAGGTGCAGCGGTTAAACACACGGTGGCCCGGTCGAAACCGGGCCACCGTGGTGTCGTATCGAGTACGGCCTAGTGGCCGCGGTCGATCCACTCCTGCAGGTGAGGCGCCTCGTCCCCGATGGTGGTGGCGTCACCGTGGCCGGTGCGCACCGAGGTGGTGGGCGGCAGGGTGAGCAACCGGTTCTGGATGGACTCGATGATCGTTTCGAAGCTCGAGTAGGAACGGCCGGTCGCTCCCGGTCCGCCCTGGAACAGGGTGTCGCCGGTGAAGACCACGCCCTCTTCCAGCTCGGGAGCGTGGAAGCAGACCGAACCGGGGGAGTGCCCGGGGGTGTGCAGGGCGTGCAGGGTCACGCCGGCGATCTGGAACTCGTCGCCGTCGTTGATCTGCCCGTCCGGGGCGTCCTCTGGATAAACCGCATCCCAGAGCATCCGATCGTCCGGGTGCAATAGCACCGGGGCGTCGACGAGTCCGCGGAACTCCTTAACGGCGCGGATGTGGTCGTCGTGGCCGTGGGTCAGCAGGATGGCTTCCACGGTGCGACCGCCGACGGCGTCCTTGACCGCCTGGGCGTCATGCGCCGGGTCGATGACCACGCAGCGTTCGTCGTCGCCGACGATCCACACGTTGTTGTCCACCTCCCAGGTGCCGCCGTCGAGGGAGAAGGTGCCGGAGGTCACCAAATGATCGATGCGAGCCATCAGAGCACCACCACCGAACGCAGCACCTCACCGGAGTGCATCTTCTCGAATGCGGCGTCGATCTCGTCCAGGCTGATGGTCTCGGTGACGAACGCGTCGAGATCCAGTCGACCCAGTCGGTACTGATCCACGAGCATCTGGAAGTCGTGGGAAGGCAAGCAATCGCCGTACCAGGAGGACTTCAGCGATCCGCCGCGGCCGAACACATCCAGCAGCGGCAGTTCCAGGGTCATCTCCGGGGTGGGCACGCCGACGAGCACCACACGACCGGCGAGATCGCGGGCGTAGAACGCCTGCTTGTAGGTCTCCGGGCGGCCGACGGCGTCGATGACGACGTCGGCACCAAAACCGCCCGTAAGCGCCTGAACGGCTTCAACGGCGTCGGTCTCTTTGGAGTTCACGGTGTGGGTGGCACCCAGCTCCAGTGCCTTCTCCAACTTGCGGGGGTCGATGTCGACGGCGATGATCGTGGTGGCCCCGGCCAGCTTCGCTCCCGCGATGGCCGCGGTACCGACACCGCCGCAACCGATGACGGCCACGGACTCGCCGCGCTTGACCTCGCCGGTGTTGATGGCCGCGCCAATGCCGGCCATGATGCCGCAGCCGAGCAGGCCCACGGCAGCATCCTGGTCATCGGAGACGCCCTCGACCTTGGTGCACTGACCGGCGGCGACCAGCGTCTTCTCGGCAAAGGCGCCGATCCCCAGGGCTGGAGACAGCTCGGTGCCGTCTTCCAGGGTCATCTTCTGGGTGGCGTTGTGGGTGTTGAAGCAGTACTTTGGTTCGCCCTTGCGGCACGCGCGGCACTCGCCGCAGACGGCGCGCCAGTTGAGAATGACCTTGTCACCCACGGCAACCTCGGTGACGCCGTCGCCGACCGCGGAGACGATGCCGGTGGCCTCGTGGCCCAGCAGGTAGGGGTACTCGTCACCGATGCCGCCCTGAACGTAGTGCAGATCGGTGTGGCAGACGCCGCAGGTCGAGATGTCGACGACGGCCTCGCCCGGTCCTGGATCGGGGATGACGATGGTGGTGATCTCCACGGGCTGGTCCTTGCCGCGGGAGATGACCCCTTTAACGGTTTGAGACATGGTTGGGCCTCCTTGGTGGGGGACTGTTGACGGTGTGGCCGTCATAGTTCCTCTTCATCTCATCACACCGAGTGGCGTAGCGGGAATGGGACATTCGCCGATGACCGTGTGTGACAAAGGTTACGTCTTGGTCAGGAGGTGTTTGCGGCGGGCCGGTGCTGACATACTGGGCCCATGTGTGGACGGTTTGTGATGGCGAGAGCGGTGGGCGACCTGGTTGCGCAGGCCGGTGCCGTGCCCCCGGAAGCGGATTTCGAACTGCGGGAGAGCTACAACGTGGCACCGACCGCGGATGTGGCCGTGGTGCTGGAACGCCTGGTGGAGGAGACCCCACAGCGTGAGTTGCACCGAGCTCGCTGGGGATTGTTGCCCGGATGGGCGAAGGATCCGTCGTTCTCCTCGCGGACCTTTAATGCCCGTTCCGAGACGGTGGTGACCAAGCCGAGCTTCCGTTCCGCGGTGCGGGCCCGGCGGTGTGCGGTGCCCGTGGATGGCTATTACGAATGGCTGAAACCAACGAAGGGCTCGGGAAGCCAGCGGAAGCGACCTTTTTATGTGCACCCGGAAGACGACTCCGTGATGTTCTTCGCCGGACTGTATGAATGGTGGAAGGACCCGGAAGCGGAAGCAACGGGGGAGCCCGCCTGGGTGTTGTCGACGACGATCCTCACCGGGGCCTCCCCGGACGACGCTGAACAAGACGGCGTACTGGGGGAGCTGGGGCGGCTGCATGACCGGCTGCCGCTGCCGATGGGACCGGAGATGATGGAGGCGTGGTTGAACCCGGAGAAGCTGGATTCGGCGGACGAAGCCGAGGCACTGGTGCAGCGGGTGCGTGAGCGGGCATTTGCGGTGGCTGGTGGTTGGCGGCTGGACGAGGTGGGTCCGGCGGTGGGTAATGTGCGCAACAACGGTCCCGAATTGCTGGAACCGGTGGCTGGCGACCCCCAGGAGTCGCTGCTGCCGTGAGTTCGCTGAGCGCCGCGGGTTCGATGAGCGCACCGTCGTCGGTCGAGCGTCACCAAGTGTGGTGGTATCTCGGCGCGGTGATGCTGGGACTGGCGGTTGGTCTGCTGGCACCGGGCGTCGGACCGTTCGTTGAGGTGCTGGTGTGGCCGGTCCTGGCGGTGTTGCTACTCGTGGTGTTCTTCTTGACCCCGTGGTCGCAGCTCCCCGGTGTGCTGGCCCGGCCGCGCTTTCTGCTGGCCGCGCTGGCGGGCAATGCAGTCGTGATGCCGCTGATCGCCGTGGCGCTGGTGCACCTGGGGCCGGAGGATCCGGTGCTGCGCTTCGGTTTGCTGTTGGTGCTGGTGGCGCCGTGCACCGACTGGTTCATGACCTTCACCCATGTCAGCGGCGGTGACACTGCGGCCGCTTCGGCGCTGATCCCGGTGAACCTGATGGCGCAATTGGTGCTGATCCCGGTGTATCTGTGGCTGTTTGCCCCGGAGATTCCAGGTAGCGGTGAAGCGAATCCGGCGACGGGCGTCCTGGCTGGGGCTGCCGTGCTGATTCTGGGGTCGATGCTGTTGGGCGCGACTGTGGCCTGGTGCGCCCAGCGCCGCCCGGCGCTGGCCCGGGTGCGCGCCCGTGCGGAAGTGGCCCCGGTGCCGTTGTTGGCCGTCGTGTTGTTCCTGGTGGCGGCGTCGCAGGCATGGATTGTGCTGGACGCGGCCGGGAGCCTCCCCGGGATCGCGGCGGTGGCGCTGGGCTACCTGGTGTTGGCTGTGCTGGTGGCCTGGGTGCTCGCGCGACTGACGCGGGTGCCTCGCGAGCAGGGGATCACCCTGACGATGACCCTGGCCACCCGCAACTCCTTCGTGGTGCTGCCGGTGGCCCTGGCGCTACCGGCAGGGGCCGAGGTAGCAGCCGTGGCGGTCGTGTTCCAGTCTCTGGTGGAGCTACTCGGGATTCTGGTGCTGCTGTGGGTGTTGCCCCGGTGGGTGTTCCCCCGTCGCGTCTCGTCCACGGCTTCAGCCTAGTGTGGCCGGCGGGGTAGACGTTTCGCCGCGGACGTGGACGTCGAGGAAGTCCAGTACGGTGCGGTACCAGGACTCGGCATTGCCGCGCTTGAGGATCCAGTGCCCCTCATCCGGGTAATAGAGATAACGGTGGACGGTGGCGCCGTCGTCGTCGAGCAACTGCGGGGTCCGGGTGTGCAGGGCATGCCAGAGCTCCAGTGCCTGACCGATCGGGACGCGGTGGTCCTGGTTGCCGTGGATGACGAGCAGGGGCACCTGGATCTGCTCGGCGTAGAGATGTGGCGAGAACTCGGCTGACTGTTCCGCCATGGCCCGGTCCCACTCGGCATTGTCGGTGGTGCGGCCCATCGAGGTGGTGTCCCAGAGCGAGGCGTGGGTAACGATGCAACGGAACCGGTCTTCGGTGTGGCCGGCCATCCAGTTCGCCATGTACCCGCCGTAGGAGCCACCTGCAAGGGCTGTGCGGCTCTCGTCGATTTCCGGGCGGAGGAGAGCAGCGTCGGTGAGGGCCAGAATGTCGGTGTAGGGGGTGCCACCGAGTTGCTGCTGGCCGCGGTCGATCATTGACTGGCCGTAGCCGGTGGAGATCGCCGGGTCCGGCAGCAGCACCGCGTAGCCGGCCTCGACGAAGGCGCCCGGGTTCCAGCGGTAGGTCCAGGCGTTCCAGGAGCCCCAGGGTCCACCGTGCACCAGCACCGCGAGTGGGTGCGGGCCGGGGCCCTCGGGGGTGACCAGCCAGGCACGCAGTTCGGTGCCGTCTTCGGCAGTGGCGGTGACGGAACGCAACTGACCGGGGGAGCGCAGCGGGGTTCCAGGGTGGGCCAGCGGCAGGATCTCGGCGGTGTCGGTCGCTAGTGTGAGCACGATTGGCTCCGGGGCCTGCGTGATGGCATCGGCCAGGGCATACAGGCGGATGGGGGTGGTGTTGGTGTCGTCGAGCGTCGCATCCGTGCGCGGCAGGGTGGTCAGTCCGGAGTAATGCCGGGCGGTCACCAACGTGTTGGGGGTGTCGGTGTAGGTGTCGACCTGAGGAGTCATCCGCTGCGGCGCAGCATCGTCGTCGGCGCCGTACCAGATGGCACCGGCTCCCAGATCATCGCTGGTGGCGGCCAGCTGCCGGTTGGTGACCCAGATGGGGTCGACCCAGCGGTCGAGCTCGGGCCACAGCCGGGTCTCGTTCTGTGCGTTCTGCTTGTCGAGGGAGAACAGATGGGTGCTGGCCTGCAGGTTCTGCTGCGGCGTCCAGCGCTGGTGACGGTGCAGCACCACGCGGGTGCCATCCGGACTGATCTGCCCGGTGCTGACGGAGGTCTCGGGGGTGGAACGGATCAGCTCGGTGGTCTCCCCTGAGGGTAGGTCGATGCGCACAGCCACGGTCGCATCCACACTGGCAGCGGTGTTCTGCTGCAGGGTAGCGACGACGAACGAGCCATCGCGGCTGAGGTCCCAGTCCAGCAGCCGGCCCTGTGGCAGCGCGACCCACCGGAATTCGGGTGCCTGGTCCGCGGTGGCGGGTAGCTCGGCTACTCCCAAGACGGTGCGTCCGGCGGGCAGATCATGATCCCAGTAGCGCGAGGGGTAGGTGGTGTGCAGGATGCCGCTGACCGAGGCCGTGGTGCGCTGTTCCACCAGCTCGGCGTGCTGGGAATCGTTCTCGGCCTGACTGTGCACGCGGAACGTGGTGACGAGATGGCGCTCGGAGGCGCGGAGGTCGTTGAATCCCCAGGGGCGGGTGAGCAGACGCTGTGCCTCGCCGCGGCCGGGCAACACCCAGAGAGATGCGCCGGGGGAGTGCTCGGTGGCGTTCGGATCGGTCTCTGCAGCGGGGCGGGACGAGAGGAAGTAGACGCGCCCGTCGGAATCCTCGGTGGTGAGGGGGGAGACCGCAGAGACGGATTCATCGGAGCGGGTCAGTTGCACGCTGGTCCCCGGAGACGCCATTTCGTCGGCGGTGAGCTCGTGGAGCTGGGTCACATAGTCGGTGCCCTTGCCGTTGAGTTGTTGGACGGTGGCCAGAATCCGGCCGTGAGGCCCGGGCAACACCGCGGTGATGCGGGCGGCGTCGAGCAGGGTGGTGATGGCATCGGGGGCGGTTGAGGTATCTGGGGTGTCTGTCGTCTCACGCGGTTCGCTCATGCTGGCCAGTCTACGGGGCGGACTTATCGTGTCACACCCTAGTTCTAGATTCGTCGACTGGCGGGGGTACGCATGTTCCCTTAGACTGGAGGGGACGATCGGCCTTCCCAACGATCACACTTCCCACCGCCACCCCTGACGCTGCCTGCGTCTAGGGGAATCACGGCATAGAGGGGTACACATCATGGGAATGTTCACACAGTCGGTCGCCGTCAGCTGCACCACCACGGGCATGCCGTTGCACGTGGAAGTGCAGGGGCGCAGTTACACGGTGGCCGCACCGCCGCGGCGCTGGTACGAGCGCCGCCGCTGGTGGGCCGAGGAGTACCGGGCCGAGCGCGGCCGCGGTGCCGGGCTGGTCGATCACGAGGTCTGGCGATTGCAGGTGCGGCTGAGCCGAGCCCGCACGGCGCCGCTGCTGACCATCGACGTCGCCCACCACCTGGATTCCGGACGTTGGCGGCTGATCCGCGTCCACGATGCGGGCGCCCTGACCCTGCGGGAGACGGCATGAGCCCAGCCACAGCGTCAACCCCGTTCCCGCACCTGCATGTCTCCAGCGCCTTCTCCGCACACTACGGGGTGTCCTGGCCGCAGGAACTGGTCGAGGCTGCCGCAGCGCAGGGTGCCCAGACGCTGGCGTGCACGGATCGGGACGGGCTTTACGGCATGGCCAAACACTTGAGTGCATGCCTGGCCTCCGGAATCTCCCCGATTGTCGGGGTGAATGTGGCGGTGCGCTGGAACGAAGAACAGAGTGCCGGACGGGTGGTGGTGCTCGCCCGAGGCCACGACGGCGGGGCCGGCTATCACGCCCTGGTTCGACTGATTTCCGCCGCCCACGCCCACACCCGGGGCGGTGCCGCCGGCGGCAGCCCCTGGGTGAGCCTGACCGAGCTGGCCGAGCACATGGCGCCGGACCCCGGTGCACCCCGGTTGCTCGTGCTGATCGGCCCGGATTCTGATGTGGGCCGGATGCTGGGATCTCGGCGCTACGCGGCCGGACGCACCCGGCTCAAGCATTGGCGCAAGGCACTGCCCTTAGGCGGGGTGCGGGTGGAAGTGGTGAGCCACCTGGCCGCCCCCGGTCAGCGACTCTCTGCCGCGCACGCCGCCAAAATGTTCCGGGTCGCCCGGGAACTGGAACTGCCCGCCGTGCTCACCAATGCGGTGCGCTACGCCAGCCCCGATGGCGCGGCCACCGCCGATGTGCTGGACGCGGTCCGGGCGCTGAGTTCCCTCGACACCGTGGCCGATATGCAGCCTAACGGCCAAGGGTGGCTGAAATCCACGGAGACGATGCACCTACTGGCCCGCGAGATTGTGCACGACGCCGGCTACGGGGCGCACGAGATTCAACGACTGCTGGACGACACGCACGCCACCGCTGAGGCCTGCCGTATCGACCCGGCCGGCGATATTGGTTGGGGGCAACCCCGCGTGCCGGAGGCCTCCGTGATCGGGCTGGAGCAGCACTCGTACCGGGAACTGCGCGAACGCTGTCTGGCCGGGATGGGGCAGCGCTACCCATACCTCGGCCCCGGCACCCCCGCGGAGGCTTCCGTGCTGGGGCGCCTGGACCATGAGCTGGGGATCATCCAGAAGCTAGGGTTCTCCAGCTATTTCCTCACCGTGGCCGAGGTGGTCTCCATGATCGAGCAGATGAACGTCCGCGTGGCAGCCCGCGGCTCGGGGGCATCCTCCTTGGTGAACCACCTACTCCGAATCTCCGCGGTGGACCCGATCGAGCACGACCTGATCTTCGAGCGTTTCCTCTCCCAAGACCGTTCCACCCTGCCGGATATTGATATCGACGTGGAATCCGCCCGGCGCCACGAGGTCTACGACGCGATCTTCGCACGCTTCGGCACCGAGCGCACCAGCCTGATGAGCATGCAGAACGGCTACCGGGCCCGTGGCGCCGTCCGCGACGCCGGGTTGGCCCTGGGCCTAGAATCCGAGCGAGTGGACGAGATCGCCAAACAGCTGTGGCGGTTCTCTGCCTCCAGCTTCCGCGAGGCCATGGAGCGCATGCCGGAGCTGCGGGGATTCTCCGACCGGCTGCAGCAACAGCGCGCCCAGGGGGAAGCGCAACTGGACTTGTTGGTAGACCTCACCGAGCGCCTGGACCGGTTGCCCCGGCATATTTCCATGCACCCCTGTGGGGTGATCCTCAGCGACCAGACGCTGCTGGACCGCACCCCGGTGCAACCCTCCGGCATCGGGCTGCCGATGAGCCAGTTCGATAAGCACGACATGGACCCCATGGGGCTGCTCAAGCTCGACGTGCTGGGGGTGCGCATGCAGTCGACCATCGCCTACACGATCCAAGAAATTGAGCGCACCACGGGGGAGAGCATCGACTTAGAGCAGGTGCGACTCGACGACGAACCCACCTTCGAGATGATCCGTACCACCCACACGCTGGGCTGCTTCCAGATCGAATCTCCGGGGCAGCGGGAGCTGCTGGGCAAGCTGGGCCCCACCGAGTTTAACGACCTGATTATCGACATCTCCCTGTTCCGTCCCGGACCGATGAAATCCGATATGGTGCGGCCCTTCCTCGATTACCGGCACGGCGACGACGTCGCCCACTACCCGCACCCGGATTTGCGCCCGGTGCTGGAAGAAACTCACGGGGTGACCGTCTTCCACGAACAGGTCTTGCGCACCTTCGACACCATGACCGGGTGCGGGCTGGCCCGCGCCGATGAGTTCCGCCGCGCCATCGGTTCCTCCGGCGAGCACCAGGTCGAGGAGTTCTTCCGCTCCGAGGCTCTGAAGCGTGACTACCCGCTGGACGTCATCGACGCGGTCTGGAGCACGTTGCAGGCGTTCGGATCCTTCGGGTTCTGCAAGGCCCACGGGGCGGCCTTCGCTGTGCCCACCTACCATTCGGCCTGGTTGAAAACCCACCACCCGGAGGCGTTCTTCGCCGGGATTCTGGAGCACGACCCGGGGATGTACCCGCGACGACTCATGGTCGCCGAAGCCCGCCGGCTGGGCATCCCGGTGCTACCGGTCGACATCAACCGCTCCACCCAGCAGATGCGTATGGAATGGGTGCCTGCCCACCCCGAGATCGAGCAGAGCGGCCGGTGGGGCATCCGCCTGTCCTTGACCACCGTCTCCGGGCTCAGCGAGGCCGAACGCCAGCGAGTGGTGGCCGGACAGCCTTACACCAGCCTGGCCGATATTCGTGACCGTGCCCGTCCCAGTCGACGCAACCTGGAGCGGCTGGCCGAACTGGGTGCCCTCGATGGGCTGCTGCCCGCGGGCGGGGCCTCGCGCACCGACCTGGTGCATCATCTGCAGCTCACGCATCAGCGCTCCAGCGCACCGCGCACCCGGCCCATTGAAGGTCAGCTGAGCTTCGAGCTACCGGATACCGAACTCACCGCACTGGCCCCGTTGTTCCCGGACCCCACCGTGGCCGAGCAGGTGCGCTCCGAACTGGATCTCACCGCCATGGACATCACCGGGCACCTGATGCACTCGCACGAGCCCTATTTACACGCTCTCGGCGTCACCCCGGCCGAGCAGTTACTTTCCCTGCGCAGCCAGACCCGCGTGCTGATCGCCGGGGTACGCGTGGCCACCCAGACCCCGCCGATGCGCAGCGGCAAACGCGTGGTCTTCATCTCCGTGGACGATGGCACCGGGGTCGTAGACACCTCCTTCTTCACCGAAGCTCAGCATCAGAGCGGGGAAATGCTGTTCTCAGCACGACTGATGCTCATCGAAGGCACCACCCGCCGTACCGGAACCCGAGCGGTCAGCGTCCAGGCCATCCGTGCCTGGGATCTGCACCAGCCACACACGTTGCCCGACCCCGACTACCTCAACTCCACCCGGGACCAGTGGACCGCTTGGCTGCGTCGGGACCGCGCCCATGCCCCCGACGACGTTCCCCATCACGCCACTGGCTCCTGGCCCGTCAAACGCGGCAGCCTGCCCGCCATCCCCGTTCCGCACCCCGACACCTGGGAGATGTTGCCCACACCGGATACTCTGGAGACATGACGACGCACACCCCGAACCGCTCGTGGCAGCCCACCCGCAGCCGCACCGCCGCAACCGCGCTGTTGGCCGCCGCCGCCCTGGCCCTGAGCGCCTGCACCGGGGCAGACGACCCCGAGGAGTCGACCCCCAGCACCTCCGAGGCCACCGCGTCGGCCACGGCCAGCCCTACCACCGAAGACACCGCAGCCCCGAGCCCCTCCGAGACCACGGAGGAGACCACTTCGGCCGCTCCGGACGCCACCGAAACGGACACCGACCCCGACGGCGACGATTTCACCACCGGTGAGCAGAGCACCGACAACTTCCCGGACACCGACACCACCAGCACCGGGTGGTTCCCCACCGGGGTGCGCGCCTCCGCCCACGACGGCTTCGACCGTGTCGTCATTGATCACGCCGGCAGCGGCCACCCCGGATTCCTCGCCGAATACACCACCGAGGCACTGGCCCCCGGCTCCGGCCACCCCGCCGACCAGGACGCACCCGCCTACCTGGCCGTGCACCCGGTCGGACTCGCCGGGCACGAGGAGATCGACACCGACGTCGCCCTGCCCAATGGCTACACCGTGACCGAGCTCAACACCAGTGTCGTCACCGGGGTCACCACGCACCTACCCTTCGAGGCCGCCTCCAGTTACTACATCGGACTCGACACCGAGCGAGCCTACCGAGTCTTCACCTTGGATGACCCGGCGCGCCTGGTGATCGACATCGCCACCGATTAACCCGTGCACCTGCCGTAGAATGACCTGTGGCCGCGTGGTGTCCTCCGTATGGCACCCCGTCGAAAACCCAGGAGAGGACCATCCCTTGCCCGAAAACCAGATCAGCATCACCGTCGACGACCAGCAGCGTCAGGTCGCCATCGGAACTACGGGCAGCGAGCTCTTCGCCGAACAGAAGACCATCGTAGTGATGCGCGTCGACGGCGAACTCCAGGACCTCTCCCGCATCCTTAACGACGGCGCCGTGATCGAAGGCGTCGACATCAGCGATGAGGACGGCCTCAACGTCCTGCGCCACTCCACCGCCCACGTCATGGCACAGGCCGTCCAGCAGCTGTGGCCGGAAGCCAAGCTCGGCATCGGCCCTTACATCACCGACGGCTTCTACTTCGACTTCGACGTCGAGAACCCCTTCACCCCGGAGGATCTGAAGAAGATCGAGAAGATGATGCAGAAGATCATCAACTCGAACCAGACCTTCGCCCGCCGGGTCGTCACCGAAGACGAAGCCCGCGAGGCCATGTCCGCCGAGCCCTACAAGCTGGAACTGCTAGGCAAGAAGAATGACGCCGAGAACGCCGGCGAAGGTGCCTCGGTCGAGGTCGGGGCCGGTGAGATCACCATTTACGACAACGTGGATCGCAAATCCGGTGACGCCGTGTGGTGCGACCTCTGCCGCGGCCCCCACTTGCCCAACACCAAGCTGATCTCCAACGCTTTCTCCCTGACTCGTTCGGCCGCCGCCTACTGGCTGGGCAATGAGAAGAACAAGCAGCTGCAGCGCATCTACGGCACCGCCTGGCCCACCAAGGAAGCCCTGAAGGCCCACCAGGAACGCATCGCTGAAGCCGAGCGCCGTGACCATCGCAAGCTCGGCTCCGAGCTGGACCTCTTTTCCTTCCCCGACGAGCTGGGCTCCGGGCTACCCGTGTTCCACCCCAAGGGCGGCATCATCCGCAATGAGATGGAAGATTACTCCCGACGCCGCCACACCGAGGCCGGCTACGAGTTCGTCTACACCCCGCACATCACCAAAGAGAACCTGTACCAGATCTCCGGACACCTGGACTGGTACGCCGATGGCATGTTCCCCCCCATGCACATCGACGAGCAGCGTGATCCCGTCACCGGCGAAATCACCCGGCAGGGGCAGAACTACTACCTCAAGCCGATGAACTGCCCTATGCACAACCTGATCTTCCGCTCTCGTGGACGTTCCTACCGTGAGCTTCCGCTGCGGCTGTTCGAGTTCGGTGCGGTCTACCGCTACGAGAAGTCCGGTGTCATCCACGGGCTCACCCGTGTGCGCGGGATGACCCAGGACGACGCCCACATCTACTGCACCCGCGAGCAGATGAAGGACGAGCTGACCAGCACCCTGAACTTCGTGCTGGACTTGCTCAAGGACTACGGGCTCAACGACTTCTATCTCGAACTGTCCACCAAGGACGACGAGAAATTCGTGGGTACCGATGAGGCGTGGGATGAAGCCACCCGCACCCTGGAGGAAGTGGCCACTGCTTCCGGTCTCGATCTGGTTCCGGATCCAGGAGGTGCGGCGTTCTATGGTCCGAAGATCTCGGTCCAGGCCCGCGACGCCATCGGTCGTACCTGGCAGATGTCCACGATTCAGCTGGACTTCAACCTGCCGGAGCGCTTCGACCTCGAATACCAGGCCGCAGACGGTAGCCGTCAGCGTCCGGTGATGATCCACCGCGCCCTCTTCGGCTCCATCGAGCGCTTCCTCGGTGTGCTCACCGAGCACTACGCCGGAGCATTCCCCGCATGGCTGGCCCCGGTGCAGGTGCGCGCCATTCCGGTGGCCGAGGCATTCAATGACTACCTCGGTGAGGTCGTGGACAAGCTGCGCGCCGAAGGCATCCGGGTAGAACTCGACACCAGCTCCGATCGATTCCCGAAGAAGATCCGCACCGCATCCAAGGAAAAGATTCCCTTCGTGCTCATCGCCGGTGGCGAGGATGCCGAAGCCGGGGCCGTGTCCTTCCGATTCCGTGACGGAAGCCAAGACAATGGTGTCGCCGTGGACGACGCCATCGAGCGCATCGTGGCCGCCGTGCGAGACCGTCAGCCCTCCGCCTAGTATGAGCGATGAGCCGATGACACCAGCGGACGATGCTTTTGGCTCGTCTGCTCCGGGGGAGCACCGGGTCGACGACTTCGAACTGCCCGGAACCCCGGACGGTTTCGACCGCCTGTGGAACCCGCATCGGCTGGCTTATGTGAGCCGCGGACAGCACCAGGTCAAAGACCGGGACTCCTGTCCGTTCTGCGCGGCACCCCAACGCGACGACACCGACTCGCTCATCATTGCCCGCGGGACAACCTGTTTCGTGGTGATGAACGTGTACCCCTACAATCCGGGACACCTGCTCGTTTGCCCCTACCGTCACGTTCCCGACTACACGGATCTCACGGTCGAAGAGACAACGGAATTCGCTCGGCTCACCCAAATCGGCATGACCGCGTTGCGGTCCTCCGGTCGACCTGCCGGGTTCAACTTGGGTATGAATCAGGGCACCGCCGGGGGAGCAGGTATTGCCGCGCACCTGCACCAGCACATCGTGCCGCGCTGGAATGGTGACGGGAACTTCCTGCCCATCATCGCTCAGACCAAGAACATCACCGCCAGCCTCGATCAGCTCCACGCCACCCTGCACGCCGTGTGGGACGAAGCGGCCGCAGAATTCGACCGGAAGCAGACGGACCGTGATTCGGCGCCGGCACCGGGGCGGGGCGACTGAGAACATGCTCAACAAGTACGCCCGCGCCCTGTTCACTAGGATTTTCACGCCGGTGGCCCGCCTGTTGCTGGCCCTGCGCCTTACCCCCAATATGGTCACCGTCATCGGGGCCGCCGGGGTGTCGCTCGCAGCCCTCATCTTCTACCCTGTGGGTGAACTTTTCTGGGGCACCGTGGTGATCACCCTGTTCGTGTTCTCCGATCTCATCGACGGTGTGATGGCCAGGCTCTCGGGCAAGACCGGTCCCTGGGGTGCGTTCCTGGATTCCACCTTCGACCGGGTCCAAGACGCCTGCGTGTTTCTGGGGTTGATCTTCTGGTACTTCGGCGCCGGTGATGACCCGGTGATCGCCGCGGCGGCCGGAATTTGCTTGGTGTCCGGCATGCTCGTGTCTTACGTGCGTGCCAAAGCCGAGGCGATGGGGCTCGACGCCGACGTCGGAATCGCGGAGCGTCCCGAACGTATGGTGGCCACCCTGGTGTTCACCGGGTTTACCGGACTGGGATTGCACCCGATGGTGCTCACCGTGGTGCTCTTCTTGTTGGCGGCGGCTTCCATTTTCACGGTCGGCCAGCGAATCATGCGTGTCCGCCAACAACTCCACCGCGATCCTGCGAGCGGAACGTCGGCCGCTGGGGAATAATGGCGCCATGACCACCACCGAGAATACGGGTCGTCCGTTCAACCTCCCTGAGTATTTTCTGCTCCTGGCGCTGGATTCCGGAGGGCGATTTCGTGTGACCGAACACGACGTGGACATGGGGCTCGCCGGAGCGGTGCTGGCAGACCTAGCTCGTCGAGGACGGATCGTGGTCACGGAAAACCGTGTCGAGATTGCGGAGGACCCTGCATCGATTCTGGACGCGGGAGACGCTCCCGAGGGGTGGCAGCCCGAAAACGCGCTGGAACATCCGCTGGATCGGGTGCTGTTGCTGATGAACGATGTCCCCGAACCCATGGACGCGGAGCAGTGGGTGAACCGACTGGCTACCCGCCAACTACGAGAGGTCGTGGTCGAGGCCCTGGTTGAGCGCGGCGCCATCCAGGTGAAGCAGATCAGACGCTTCGGGCTGCTGAAACGTACCCGCCACTTCAAGAACGAGACTTTCTACGAGCTAGACCTCAAAGTGCGGCTGGGTGTCGTGATGAACCGTGAGGAACCGCTGGACCTAGTCACCTGGCCGTTGCTGTCGTTGATGCATGTCACTGGACTGTTGGAGCGGCTTTCCCCTGAATCCCGTCGGCCCAAAATCACTGATCTACTCGAGGAAAAATACGAGTCCTTGGAATCCGCTCAGGAGAAATCGATCTACGAATCGCTACACGCCGTAGAGAACGCGATTTCTGAGCAGCTCGTCGCCACTCGAGGCGGTCCCTCCGGGCTGAATGCCTGAGAACGTGCTGGCAATTGGACAACCTGGTAGGCACTCATATGTGGTGACCTACCGCACTAAACGACGGGCAAGGTCACGTTAATCGGAAGTGCAAGTCCGCGCGGGCACCGTTTCGTCGATGACAAGAATCTGAGAGAGCCATCATGGTAAATGTTCATCTTATGATGAACGTGTGGACGTGCGATGAGAACGCTTCATAGGATTTCTGCAACCTGCGTGTCGATTGCCGCCGTCCTTCTGCGGTCTCCGCCAGCACACTCTTCTGTGTCTGAGCCTGGTGGTCGTCTGTCTTGCAGTCATCCAAAACGAATTATTGTCGAAGGATTCTTGGGTTTCCCCGGAAACAGTTCGTTGCAGTTGGATGGAATCCCACAAGACTCCGGCTACTTTGTCGGAAGCTTCTTCTTGACCACTGGTCATGGGAAGAGTTCTGGGTATTGGACGATTAGCACGAGTGGGGAAATTTCTTCGGTCAGCGTCAGGTGCGGTGATTTTGGCCCCATGAATATCGAGCCCGGTGAATCGACGTCGATGGCGGGGGATGGAAACGGGTGAACGATTCCGTGTAGAGAATTAGCCTGGATGTGCCAGTAGCACCGAGTGGAACGATTCGGTCACCTAAGCTCATGAAGAAGTATCGGCAAATCCTCGATGCGTTGGACATCCCAGCAAGAATTGATTTCACCGGCGTACGCTACGGGAGATGAGTGAAGCTGATGGTCAATTCGTCGGGCAAGTCATGGAACTCGTAAACGCACGGTTTCCGGATGTCTACGCTGATCCGGCATGGGACAACTATACCTATCGAAGACCGCCCCCCTTCGAGGTCCTGTCGAAGAATAGTCGTGGTTTGAGTTCTGGTAACAATCAACGCGTCGGCTTAAATGTCCGATTGCCATCCACTTCACTCCACTCGGATGCTTCACTAAGACTCTGCGGTAACGGTGAACCGAGAACCGTCGAGGAGCCACGGTGGCGGAGAGGAAGAGATCATGAAGTTCACTCAGCGTATCGCTGGAGCTGGAGCCGCTTTGGCCGTCCTCGGGGGCGTAGCGTTTGCTGCACCTGCACAGGTTGCCGCCGAAGTAACCGGAGCCGATGCCACCGAATGCAATAACAAGTTCACCTGGGCTGTGCACAATTACGAGCAGCAAGACTACAAAGTGTTCGTGGAGCCCTGCAGCTTCAACACCTGGTCATGGCATAAAACCACTGATTACTTGGGTAACTACTCAGTGGTGAAGAAGTCCGTCTAAGCCTCGATCCACCGACGCGGGTTCAGGCCGGAGTGTGATTCCGGAAGCACCGGGTGAATCGATTTTGGGCGTGAGGAAGTAACCGGCCTCGCTGCCGGTGGTGTTCCACTGTTGGTCCTTCGGTCGTGCCGGGGCGCAGCGTTCGGTCGGTTGGCTATGCCGATTGTGGTGGCGGGTGGATGGCGGTGAAGAGCCGTTCGAGTCCCTGTTGCCAGGGCCAGGCCTCGGGCAGTCTGATTCGAATTTTGCGGGCGCTGGAGGCGATTCGGGCCGGGATGTTCACGAGTCTGGCCCGGATGGTGCCGGTGCGGGCTTTGGTGAAGGTGCCGGCGGCGAGGATCCCGGCGGTGCGGGTGAGGTTGTAGGCCATCACCGCGCAGACCAGCCAGGCGCTGTTGGCCCCGAAGTGGCCGGAGGGCAGGTGGGCCAGGGCGCTGTCTTTCAGGTCGGCGTTGACTTGCTCGATGATCGCGTGTTGCCGGTGGGTCCGGTCCGCGGCCACCGTGTCCAACACTTCCGGATCCACGGTGGTGAAGAAGGCGTGGAACCGGTGCGTGTCGAACAACGTCGGCTGCCCGTCGTCCTGCCTGAGGTTCAGTTCTGGGATGCGGCGCACCACCAGCCGTCCGGGGATCCGTTCGGCTTTCTTTCTCGAGGTGAACGCGGTGAAGGACACCTCGGCGACCTCGGCTTTGGAGGCCCAGGTGCCGGTGGTCTCGTCGTAGATCGCCTCGGGGTATTCGATGCCGGTCCAGGCATCGTCGGCGATGGTGGCGATGGCGGCCTTGACCGCCAGATTCATCCGCACGGTGACCGAGACGTCGGCACCGGCTTTCAACGCGGTGGCCACGGTGGCGTGCCCGTAGAAAGCCGAGTCGGCACGGACCAACATCCGGGCGCCAGAGTCCGGAGGCAGTCGCTTGAGCGTGGCCAGCGCGTCGGCGATCAACCGGCAGGCCCCGCGTGGGGAGCCCACCGCTCCGCGACGCAGACGCTGACCCAAGATCACCGGGGCCGCAGTCTCGGTGCTCGCCGTGGCCAGCAAGGCGTTGAGTCCACGCACGCCCGAGTATCCGTACCCGGAGCCCTGCTTCTGATAGCCGTGGACCTCGATGATCGTGTCGTCCACATCCACATAGACGAACTGTCCGGCGCCGGGGCTTCCCAGCACCGATGCCCTGACGGAGAGGTTGGCCAACAGTCCGGAGGCGACCGCGTCGAGCTGGCGGACGTGCCCGAAGGTGAACGCACGCAGGAACGAACCCAGGGTCGAGGGCGCGTAGCAGGCGTTGAAGATTCGTTTCATCGCCCCGTGGCGCAGGATGGCCATGTCGTCGATCGAGTCGGCTCCGGCGCACATGCCGGCCACCAGGGCCGCGATCTTGGCCCCGGCGTTGGCGCCCTTGTCGGTCGGCACCGTCAATCGCCCCTTGGCCAGCTGGTGCAGGCCGGCCTCGGCGGCCAGCTCCATCATCGGGACCAGTCCGGCGGAGCCGATGAGGTTCGGCTCGTCGAAGGAAGCTGACAGTGCGGAACGGGTGTGGGAAACTTGCATCTGCGAGATGCCCTCTCATCGCGGTGGAACGGAACCCTGAACAAGTGCCATTCTTCCCGGTCAGACGGGCATTTCGTTCTTAATTACGTACCAGTACCAAGCATGCTCATCGGTGGATCAAGGCTAAGTGACCGGAACGGATCAGGCGCCAGCGAGATGCTCCGTGATGTTGCGTTTGATCCGTCCCAAGAGGGCGCTCATACCACGCAGACGCAACGGGGTGAGCGCCCGATTGAGACCAAGACGGTTGGGTACGTCGTCAGGTACGCCGAGAATCTGAGACGCAGGTAGCCCTGACAGCCCCTGAACGATGACGGAGCCGAAGCCACGTGTGGTCGGCGCCTCGGCAGGAGCCGAGATGATCAGCGTCGTGGCAGGATCGTCCGGATTGGTGGAGTCATCAAACTCGACCGCCAAGAACAGCGGGGTCTGACACTCCGTGACCTGTTCCATCTGGTCTTCGTGACCGGCGTAGCGACTCGGCACCTCGGGGAGCTCTTCGGAAAATTCGAAGAGCAGCTCCAGGCGCTCGGCCTCGGGGACCTCTTGAAAGTCTTCAAAGATGTTCGCGAGTGCCGCAGGAATGGACGCGTCGGTCACGGTGGTTCCTCCACTAACGATGAAAAATTGCTGGGGTGCGTGATGGCACGCACCCCAGCATAGTGTCTGATTAACGCTGTTGCGCCTCGCCGGGCTGCTCGCCCACGACGATCGGCAGGCGCACCGAGTTACCCCACTCGGTCCAAGAACCGTCGTAGTTCCGCACGGATTCATAGCCCAGAAGGTGACGGAGCACGAACCACGTGTGGGACGAACGCTCGCCGATACGGCAGTACGCGATCACCTGATCCACGGTCCCTAAACCGGCCTCGTCCCGATAAATTTCCTCGAGCTCAGTACGCGACTTGAAGGTGCCATCTTCTCGGGCGGCCTTGGCCCACGGAACGGAGGCAGCGGTCGGGATGTGACCGCCACGCAAAGTGCCTTCCTGGGGGTAGCCGGCCATATGCGTGGTCTCACCGGTGTACTCAGGGAAGGAACGCACGTCGATAAGCGGCAGATTCCCGATGCTGTTCAACGCGTCTTCGCGGGACGCGCGCTCGGTGGTGTCGTCCCGCTCGATCACGGGGTAGTCGACTGCTTCGACAGGAGGGACCTCTTTGGTAACCTCGCGCTCTTCAGCGAGCCACTTGTCGCGTCCGCCGTTCATGAGGCGTGTGTCCGGGTGGCCGTAGAGGGTGAAGACCCACAAAGCATAGGCAGCCCACCAGTTGGACTTGTCGCCGTAAAACACCACGGTCGTGTCGCGGGTGATTCCCTTGGAACCGACTACACGGGCAAATTCTTCGGGACCGATGAAATCGCGGGTCACCGGATCGTTGAGCTCCGTGTGCCAATCGATCTTGATGGCACCCGGTATGTGACCGGTGTTGTACAACAAGGTGTCTTCGTTGGACTCCAGGATCACCACATTGGCCTCGTCCTTGTGCGCTGCAACCCATTCGGTCGAGACCAGCTTCTCGGGATGGGCGTACTCGCTGTCCTCGATGGGGGCGCGGTCTGCATTGTTGAGCGTCGTCATGGAAGCGCTGCCTTTCTGTTGGCTTCGGATGCCTGTTTGCCGTCAGGATGGTGCCGGTCGGAAGCATCCGCTGAGTACTGTCCAGCCTAGGCAATAGTTCCCAACGGAGACACTTTGGGAAACATCATTCGATTCATACAACGCCATACAGCCCCTACGGCATTCCACAAGTCTGGCTGTCCGGGCAGAAAACTCCCGTTACCCTGCGCCCGCGCTGTAGAGTTGAGGCGCGCACTACCCCTCAACTGATGAACGGAACTGCACTGTGCCCGAGACCGTCCACCTCGCCGAGCGGAGCCCTCTGGTTTCCCCCGAAGAACTGCTTTCGGGATTCCACCCGTCCTATCGTTTCGGGGAAGTGTCCTTCGATACGTACATTCCGGATCCGACTCATCCCTCACAAGCGGGCGCGGTGGAACGACTTCAGCGGTTCGCGGCATCCATTAACGGACGCAAGTCGAAGGAATCGGGCGGACTATTCGGGTTTTTGAAGTCGAACAAGAAGAAAGCTTCATCGGAGCCCACCGGGCTTTACCTGGACGGCGGGTTCGGTGTGGGCAAGACCCACTTGCTGGCTTCGCTTTGGCACGCAGTTCCCGGTCCTAAGGCTTTCGGTACTTTCGTTGAGTACACCAACCTGGTGGGTGCGTTGTCCTTCCGCCAGACCGTCGACGTGCTCAAGGACTACACGCTGGTGTGTATTGATGAGTTCGAACTCGATGATCCGGGTGACACCGTGTTGATGTCGCGTCTGATGCGTGAGCTGGCCGACGCCGGCGTACGACTAGTAGCCACGTCCAACACCCTGCCCGGCGCACTAGGGGAGGGCCGCTTTGCCGCCCAAGACTTTAAACGCGAGATCCAGGTCCTTGCCGATCAGTTCGAGGTACTGCGAGTCGACGGTGAGGACTTCCGCCATCGAGGCCTGGTCGAGGCTCCCTCACCCTTGCCTGATGAGCAACTGGAGGGCGTGCTGGGTCAGAACTTCCCGACGGCCGGTGTGGTGGCTGAGGACGATTTTGAAGCCCTGACCGCCAATCTGTCGCGCGTACACCCGTCCCGGTATCGGGAACTGGTCAAGGACATCGATGTGTTGGTTCTGCACAACGTGCACACCATCACCGAACAGGCGATGGCTCTTCGTTTCGTTGTGTTCGCGGACCGCCTCTACGACAAAGACGTTCCGGTGATTGCTTCCGGTGTGCCCTTCGATCAACTCTTCACTGAGGAAATGATGGCCAGCGGATACATGAAGAAGTACTTCCGCACGGTTTCCAGGATGACGGCGCTGGTTCGCGAAGGTCAGCTCGCCGATCACAGCTAAGGCGGAAGTCGCCAGACCATCACCCGTTCTGACTTCGCGACATGATGGGTAATAAATCCCATGTGTTCTTAGAGTCGTTGTGCCGATTGGTGGTGTCCACGGACAGCGACACGCGAGAGTAGCGAGCTTCGGTGAGCTTCCGGAATAGGCCTTCCAATAAGGCTGTGCCCAGCCCGTTCCGGCGATGTTCGGGCGCTACGGCGAGGGCTAGATTCGGCGTGGCCGCATCGATCGTGCCATAAGCCGGTTCCTCGTCAGGACACAACCGAGACAAGGCCGCGCCGACCAGTTTCCCACAATCCTCAGCCACGAGCGCTACATCTCCTGCATGGTCGAAATTCGACACGAACCGGCTCCGTTCCGGTGTCTTCGTGATGCTGCGCGGGGGGCATGGGATTGCCAGGAGGGACGTGAATGGCCAGATAGAGGAAGTCGTCTAGCAGAGAACCCTCGGCGTCACGGTGAGTGCGTGCCTTCATTTCAGCACTGTCTTCCGAGATAGAAGTAAGCCGGAACGAAAAATCCCCGCCGATCTCACCGATATCGGTGATCCCAACGGGGTTATCCGAGCGGATGACGAGATTCGAACTCGCGACCTCCACCTTGGCAAGGTGGCGCTCTAGCCAACTGAGCTACATCCGCAAAAGCATTTTACATAATGCTTTGTGCGCGATACTGGGTTCGAACCAGTGACCTCTTCCGTGTCAGGGAAGCGCGCTACCGCTGCGCCAATCGCGCTCATGCCGATCGGTGACCCGATCGTTTGAGTAGTGCAGAACCAGTGTTGTTTTGGCTTCATGCGAGGTGGGGACGGGATTCGAACCCGCGTAAACGGCTTTGCAGGCCGCTGCCTCGCCTCTCGGCCACCCCACCATTGAGGTGCTGCGAGCGGATGACGAGATTCGAACTCGCGACCTCCACCTTGGCAAGGTGGCGCTCTAGCCAACTGAGCTACATCCGCGGGGGACATCCGGTGATCAGAACTTCGATCTCCGTATTCCAACGAGTAGCAACTCTAATACAGATTCTCGCCCGTCGTCCAATCGACGTACAGGCCGGTGTGTCGAGTGGAGATTCGGGCGGTGGAAAGTCTCGATTTTTTGCGACAATACTGGCTATGACTCAACCACTGCTGGCGCATCAGACGGAATTCGGGCGCATGTATTCGCGCACACTCAGCGGCGTCCCGGAGGTACCGTCTATCACGACGGTGATCGCTCAACAACCAGCGGACCTGACTGGCTGGGCCGGACACATGGCTGCCCAGGCGGTCATCAATGATCCCCGGCTCCCCACCGCGGTGCATGCTCCGGGACAGCTGAAGACTCTGGCACGTCATGCTAGCTCGGCTGCCGAACGGTTCCGAGACGATGCCGCCGCACGCGGAGACCGAGTGCATCAGTACGCGGAGCAGGTAGCTCTGCGGGCCCTGGGGGAACCTCATGACATGAGCGGCGCCCGATCGGCATTAGCTGAGCACAACGAGTCTGCTTTCGCCGATCGTTTCGATGAGTGGTGGGACCTCTATGAGGTGCGCCCCCTGGCCGCCGAAGTCACGGTGTGGAACCAGAGCGTGGGATACGCCGGAACATTAGATCTGGTGGCATCGATTGGTGGACGTACCTGCCTCATCGATTACAAAACCAAGGGGACCGACCGTAATGGTCGGGTCAAAACCCTGGACCCGAAGGTCGTGATGCAACTGGTGGCCGGGCTGAAAGCCGAAGAATCGTTGATCGATCCTGAGGCTGGGACCTGGGGTCCCTGGGCACACGCTGACGCAGCCATCCTGATGGGTGTGGCTGTGGGGGAGACTGAGGTGGTTGCGTACCAGGCGAACCCGCAGGTCCTTCCAGAGTATTGGCGTCGGTTCTGGTCGCTGCGCCAGGCCTGGGATTACGGGCAGCAGGCCGAACGTGCCGGTCAAGCTCTTCGGCCGATCGCGCCCCCGCCGTCGTCAACCAATCAGCCGGTAGGGTGAGACGGTGAGTATTCTGTCCATTCGCACCGTTCCTGATCCCGTGTTGCGCACCGTGTCTGATCCTGTTCCCGCCGAGCGCTGGGGCACGGAGAAGTTGCATGCGCTGATTGCCGACATGTTCGAGACCATGCGTGCTGTGAAGGGCGTCGGCTTGGCCGCGCCTCAAATCGGTATCAACCAGCGCATCTTCGTCTTTGATCTGGAACGTGAGAGCGGAGTGGTGATTAACCCCACCCTTGAGCTTTCCGAGGAACTCACGGAGGAACCGGGCGAGGGATGTTTATCTGTACCTGAATTGCACTATCAGCCACCGCGCGCCTTCTCCACAACGGTTCGGGGCGTCGACGCCGACGGGGCTGAGATCAGTTTCTCGGGTACCGGATTGCTGGCACGCTGCTTCCAGCACGAAGTGGATCATTTGGACGGGAAACTCTTCGTGGATCGGCTGGTGGGGGAACAACGCAAAGAGGCGCGTCGTCGGATGTCGGCACCGGACTATGGGGCGGCTACCGCCCAGACCCAGGCAGGACGCGAGTCGGGTCTGACTTCTAGTTTCGGGCTCCGTGGACAGGGGAGTCGCTGATGAGTACTCGTGTTCTTTTTGCCGGAACTCCCCAGACCGCTGTGCCTTCGCTCAACGCGCTGATCGACGCAGGAATAGATGTGGTGGGGGTTTTGACCCGCCCGGATGCGCCGGTGGGACGGAAACGGGTACTGACGCCATCACCCGTGGCCGCGCGAGCCGAAGCGCTTGGACTGCCCGTGATCAAAGCCTCGCGTCTGAGCGGTGAGGATGGACTAGCCGCACTGGAACAGCTTCGCGCCTGGGAACTCGACCTGGCCGTAGTCGTCGCTTATGGCGGCCTGGTGCCGGAATCCGGACTGAATATTCCTCGGCTGGGCTGGGTGAACCTGCACTTCTCGCTGTTGCCCGCCTACCGCGGTGCGGCCCCAGTGCAGCACGCGGTGATCCAGGGGGAAACCGTCACGGGTGCTTCCGTGTTCCAGTTGGAAACTGGCCTGGATACCGGTCCAGTCTTTTCCACTATCGAGCACCCCATTGCCCCCGACGCCTCCTCCGGAGAGGTGTTGGCCGCCCTCGCCGATTCCGGGGCTGCATTGCTGGCCCGAACGACAGGAGAGATCCTCGCTGGAGGTGCTGTCGCCGGGTCTCAGGTTGGCGAGCCGAGTTTCGCACCGAAACTGAGCCTAAACGACGGGGCGATCGATCCAACGGAGTCGGCCGGTGCAGTGGCAGCGCGCATCAACGGCGCCACCCCAGAGCCCGGCGCCTGGGCGCTACTCGGCCCGGGTGGGTCTGCCCGGATTAAGTTCGGCGCGGTGTCTCCAGCTCCGCACGTGTCTGTGGACGGGCTAGCTCCAGGGGCACTGATACGAGAAAAGCGAGCCGTGCATTTGGTGTGCGCGGATGGCGCGGTGACGCTGGGCCAGGTGCAGCCGGCCGGGAAGAAGATGATGAACGCGGTGGATTGGGCTAGAGGCCTCGCCGACGACGCCCGAATCGAAGCAGGTGCCACAGGATGAGCCAGTCTCCACGCCAGGGCCAATCGGGCAGGCCAGACCGCCGAGACCGCTCTGGCGGTGACCAACAGCGACGCAATGCCCAGGGGCGCACCCGTAACCGAGGCACCAGCGGTGGTCCGCGCCAATTCTCCGCGAACGCGCCGTCGCAACGTCGTCGGACGGCTGATCCGTCTCGTCTTGTGGCGTTTGAGGTGATGCGTGCGGTAGCTCGGGATGATGCCTACGCAAACCTGGTGCTCCCGCATCGGATTCGCCAGTATCGACTCGATCATCGTGACGCCGGGTTTGCCACCGAGCTCACCTACGGGGCGCTGCGCCTGCAAGGCACTTATGATGCGATCCTGACTGAGTGCGTGGACCGACCGCTGAAGGACCTCGACGTGGATGTGCTCGTCGCCTTGCGGTTGGGTGGCCACCAGTTGCTGAGCATGCGAGTTCCCGCTCACGCCGCATTGGATTCCACGGTGGCCTTGGTCCGCAGTGAAATCGGCGCAGGGCCGTCCGGGCTGGTCAACGCGGTGCTGCGCAAAGTCTCCGCGAAGGACCTGGACACCTGGCTCGCAGAGGTGGCTCCTGGCGACACCGATGACGCTGTGGCCGTGCGTAGCGCGCATCCGCGGTGGATCGTCCGCGCACTACGCCAGGCACTCGTGAGCCATGGCCGCCCGGCTGACGAGCTCGCCGATCTACTGGCGGCCAACAACACGGCACCCATCGTTAACCTGGTATCCCTACCAGGCCTCGGCGACCTAGAGCCGGTGCTAGAGCAGGGGGCCCAGCCCGGACCCTTGGCGCCGGACTCGGCCCTCTACCGCGGTGGTGATGCCGCTCGGCTCCCCGGCGTTAAGGAGGGCACCGTGCGTGTTCAAGACGTCGGATCCCAGATGACGGCGCGGGCGCTCGTGGCCACACCGCGTGCCGCTGGGTCTCCGGAGACGGAGACCACGCGGGAAGGCGAAGTGTGGTTGGATCTGTGTGCCGGGCCCGGCGGTAAGGCAGCACTGCTGGCTGCACTGGCCGCGGAACAGGGGGCCACTTTAGTGGCGAACGAGGTGGCGCCGCATCGTGCCCGGCTCGTCGAGAATGCCCTGGCCCCGGTACCGCACGATTCCTGGACCGTGCGCACGGGTGAAGGGCAGAGTATCGGTGCTGATTATCCGGATGGCTTTGATCGGATTCTGCTCGATGCGCCGTGTACCGGGCTGGGTGCCCTGCGGCGGCGCCCAGAATCCCGGTGGCGTCGGCAGCCCAGCGACCTACCCACGCTGACCAGCCTGCAACGCGAACTGCTCGAGGCAGCAGTGGGTGCCCTGCGACCCGGTGGCGTGCTGGCCTATGTGACCTGCTCACCGCACCAGGCCGAAACCATGCTTCAAGTACACGATGTGCGTCGTCGTCACCCCGACTTGGAGCTGCTGGATTCCCAAGCCACCCTGGCCGGCGTCGCGGTGACCACGGAGGACGGCGAATCCACGCTTGCCCTGGAATTGCTGGGAGCGCGTCCCGAGACCGGCACCGGAACCACCGCTCAACTGTGGCCGCACCTGCACGCCACGGATGCCATGTTCCTAGCGCTTTTCCGTAAAGCCTTGACCTCTGCTGATGACCTGGAGGATTCATCCGATGGCTGAGCTACAGCGTTCCGTTCACCTGCACCCATCGATCCTGTCCGCCGACTTCTCCCAGCTGGGTGAGGAGATCGCGCGCATTCCTAGCGCTGATGCAGTGCACGTGGATGTCATGGACAACCACTTCGTGCCCAATCTCACGCTCGGGTTGCCGGTCGTGGAAGCCATTCGACGCGCCACGAGCCTGCCGTTGGATATCCACCTGATGATCTCCGACGCCGATCGCTGGGCTCCCGGCTACGCCGAGGCCGGGGCGGAATCAGTGACCTTCCACGCAGAAGCCTCTGGCGCACCTATTCGTTTGGCCCGTGAGTTGCGCGCCCGCGGTGCCCAGGCCGGGATGGCGCTCAAGCCAGCCACCGCGCTGGAGCCGTACCTCGACATGCTCACCGAGCTGGACATGCTGTTGCTCATGACGGTCGAACCTGGTTTCGGCGGTCAGGCCTTCCTCGAGGTGGTCCTGCCGAAGATCCGTCGAGCGCGTCAGGCCGCCGATGATGCGGGCGTTCCCGTGGCCGTGCAGGTCGACGGTGGGATCTCGGCACAGACAATCACTGCGGCCGCCGAGGCGGGGGCCGATGTTTTTGTGGCGGGATCGGCCGTGTATGGGGCTGATGATCCGGATGCAGCCCTGATTGCGTTGCGTGATCAGGCGGCAGCGGCTCAAGGAAGTTGCGGATGAACTGGCTCATCGACCTCTTCAACTGGACCATCCCGGTGGGTGGTGGCGGACTGCTGATGCGCGAAGTGGTCGGCAACGTCTTCGGTCTGGCTTCGGCCCTGGGAGGCATGCGCCGAAAAGTGTGGGCCTGGCCGATCGGCATCATCGGTAATGTTCTGCTGTTGACTGTGTTTCTCTCGAGTTGGTTCGGTACAGAGGGCGCGGTGGACCTGCTGGGCCAGGCGGGCCGCCAGATCATGTTCATCGCCGTGTCCATTTACGGTTGGCGTCAATGGCGAGTTGCACGCCGAGAACGCGCTGTATCACAGTCCGAGGGGGCATCATCGACGGCCATCACTCCGGAATGGGCCGGTTGGCCAACCCGGCTGGGTCTGATTGCGGCCCTGGTGATCGGTACCGTCGCCCTGACCCCGGTGTTTCGAGCACTGGGCTCATGGGAACCGGTGTGGGCCGACGCCTGGACCTTTGTTGGTTCACTGCTGGCGACCTGGGGGATGGCAAAAGGCTGGGTGGAGTTCTGGCTGATCTGGGTGGCCGTCGACATTGTCGGTGTGCCATTGCTCTTCAGCGCCGGCTACTACGCCTCCGCCCTGATGTACCTCTTCTACGGCGGATTCACGCTCGTCGGTTTCTTCGTCTGGGCTCGAGCCCGGGCTAACGAGAAACCCGAAGTCGAAACGGTCATGCCCGATCCAACCCTGCAACGTCGACAGCGCACCGAGTCCGGAGACTAAGAGGAGGGCGGGCAGGGACCTGTCCCGTGAATGATGAAGGAGTCGCCGTATGAGCGCACCGGAAGTTCGCAGGAACTGTCTGATCGGTCCCACCTCATTGGCCGGTGTCTTTGTAGGGTCGTTGTTCGCGATCAGCGCTTGTGCCGATGAGCCGCCACGGGCCGTGATGAACGACTATCTCGTCTTCTCACAGGAATCACCAGAGGACGACGCTGAGCTACTCGAGCGGTTCCAGGGGTTCGCCTCCGATCTCGATCTCAGCACCCTGCGCCAGGTAGGTTCCGATGGCGATGTCCGATTCTTCACCGGGATGGCCACCACGGAAACCGAGGTTGAGGCCGATTCAAGTGACATCGCGGCAGACCAGCTGTGTTTCATCATCGACCACGGTCCCGATTCTGCTGCGTCCATGACATGCCCGACCATCGAAGGGTCCGAGCAGCCCGTCGCCTGGCTCTGGTCCAGCACCACCACCGGCAGCGTCGAAGCGTATCTGGTGCCCGACCAGAACCAACTCGACCTCCCTGAGGGGTGGCGTCAGATCAGCCCGAACATCCTCGTGATCGCACGCTCCGAGAGCACAGCCGACGCGGCCACCGTGATGATCGACAACGAACAAGTCGAGCTCACACGCGGCGGTAAATCTTAACAGGGGGCCTTGAGTTCCGACTCCGGGGCAGACATGGATACTCTATGACAGTGAAAACCTTCGAAGAGCTCTTCGCCGAACTGGCTGACAAGGCCCAGAACCGCCCCGCTGGTAGCGGCACCGTTGCCGAACTGGACTCCGGGGTCCATGGGATCGGCAAGAAGATCGTCGAAGAGGCGGCCGAAGTCTGGATGGCGGCCGAGTATGAGTCCGACGACGCCGCGGCCGAGGAAATCTCGCAGCTGCTCTACCACACCCAGGTGATGATGCTGGCCAAGGGCCTGACCCTAGACGACGTCTACCGACATCTCTGAGCGAGAACGTAGCCAAGCTACGTCGTTGTGACTGATCGAATCATCTGACCGCCGCTGAATCCCAGGAGAACCACATCTATGCTGCGCATTGCCGTGCCGAACAAGGGCGCCCTGTCTGAAGCCGCCCGCGACATCCTGCAAGAAGCCGGATACCGCCAGCGTCGTGACACCAAAGAGCTGGTGATGATCGACCCGGAGAACGAGGTCGAATTCTTCTATCTGCGCCCCCGCGACATTGCCGTCTACGTGGCAGGCGGATCGCTGGATGTTGGTCTGACCGGCCGAGATCTGTACCTGGACGCCCAGGTGGGCGACGACGCCGAAGAGCTACTGTCGCTGGGCTTCGCCCGCTCGACGTTCCGCTTTGCCGCTCCCGCCGGGAAGTACACCTCGCTGGAGGACCTGGCCGGTAAACGCATCGCCACCAGCTACGACGGATTGCTGGAGGACTACCTGAAGGGCCAGCACATTCAGCCCGAGCGCATTGTGCACCTCGACGGCGCCGTCGAGTCGGCGGTGTCCTTGGGCGTGGCCGATGCTATTGCGGATGTCGTGGAAACCGGTAACACCCTGAAGGCCGCGGGCATGGAGACCTTCGGCGAGGCGATCATGACCTCGGAAGCGATCCTGATCGGGCAAACGGGTAAGACCCCGGAAGGTCTGGATGTGCTGATGCGCCGTCTCCAGGGTGTGCTCGTGGCGCGCCGGTACGTGATGATCGACTACGACGTACGTCGGGAGCACCTGGACGAAGCCAGCGCGGTGACCCCGGGTCTCGAATCACCCACCATCTCTCCGCTTCAGGACGAAGACTGGGTCGCGGTGCGCTCCATGGTGCGCAAGGATCAGATGAACAAGGTCATGGATCAGTTGTATGCGCTGGGGGCACGGGCCATCCTCGCCTCGGCTATTCACGCCATCCGCATGTGATGGTGACCTCGCTGTACGCCGCTAGCTGAAGGAGTCAGAATGACCGTAGCCATCCGAGTGATTCCCTGCCTCGACGTCGATGCGGGGCGTGTGGTGAAGGGCGTTAATTTCGCCGGACTGCGCGACGCCGGAGATCCCGTCGAATTGGCACGCCGCTACAACGTTGCCGGTGCCGACGAGATCACCTTCCTCGACGTCACCGCCTCTTCCGGCGACCGCCAGACCACCTACGACGTCGTCTCCCGAACCGCCGAGGAGATCTTCATCCCGTTGACCGTGGGCGGGGGAGTACGCACCGCTGACGACGTGGACCGCCTGTTGCGCTACGGCGCCGACAAAGCGTCCATTAACACGGCTGCCGTTGCTCGTCCCGAGGTGATCGACGAAATCACCCAACGCTTCGGCTCCCAGGTCTTGGTGCTCTCCCTGGACGCGCGCCGCACGAACAACCCAGAGGTTGTTTCCGGCTTCGAGGTCACCACGCACGGCGGGCGCACCGGCACCGGCATCGACGCCCTGGAATGGTGCCGCACCGCTTGTGAGCGCGGGGTCGGGGAAATCCTGCTCAATTCGATCGACGCCGATGGCACCCGGGAAGGTTTCGACCTGGAGATGATCCGAGCCGTGCGTCAGGTGACCACTGTCCCCTTGATTGCCTCCGGTGGCGCCGGTGAACCTCACCACTTCCCGCCCGCTATCGATGCCGGAGCTGATGCGGTGCTCGCCGCCTCGATGTTCCACTTTGGACCCGACGATATGATCGCTCAGGTCAAGGACGCTATTCGCGCTGCGGGTCACCCTGTGCGCTAAGACTGCTGGCCGAGCTTAGGCGGCGTCCACCAATACGAGTGCGTGCTCGGTTCGACCGAAAGCGTGCATCACCAGTTCACCGGCCGGACCTGAAATATAGGTGCGTGACCCCACGGCCCCAGTCGCAGAGGTCGCGCGCCGTGCGCCAGGGACGAGCGTTTTCAGCGGATTCACCTCAATGCTGTCACCGTTGGTCCGCACCAGCGTGGTGCCATGGGTCGTTTTCCGGTAATGCACCCGGGCCACCGCACGTAGTTGCCGGAACAGCGCGTCCGCGTATTCCTCGGACAGCCGACGCGGAGCCCAGCGCGGCTGTGCGCGTCGCACGTCCTCGGTGTGGACATAGAACTCCAGCAGATTCGACAGTTCAGAAAGGCGGCGGGCCGGTCCGGTGCTACCCAATCGAGTCAGCACCCGGGAACCCCGAGCGCGGGCCGCCACCGGGGGACCGGTGGCAATGCGTTCCACGAGGGCGGAAAACTCGTGCGGGGTGGAGGCGCGATCTCCCAAGGCCATCGTCTTCCCGCCCAGGGGCCGGGAGAGGGGACGGACCAACAATCCCGCGGCCAGTGGGGACATTTCGCGCAGGTGAATATGTGCCGCGAGGTGTTGCGTCTGCCACCCTTCACACAGCGTGGACTGATTCGGCCCGGCTGCTAACAACGCGGAAACGAGAGCATCACGCGAGGCAAGGACGAGGTCTTCATCGTCCGGATGGACGTCGTCGTGGTCCTTCACACCTCGAAACGTAGCACGAAGCCATGACCAGCGTCAGCACGGTATCGCCCCTAGACTAGAGAGATCATGACAACACCTACGCTCGATCCGGCCATCGCCGAACGCCTCAAGCGCAACGACGCCGGACTGATTGCCGCCATTGCCCAGCAGCACGACACCGGGGAGGTGCTGATGCTCGGTTGGATGGACGATGAGGCGCTACGCCGTACCCTGGCCACCGGACGAGCGACGTACTATTCCAGGTCGCGGCAGGAATACTGGCGCAAGGGCGATACGTCGGGACACATCCAGGAAGTTCTCTCAGTGTCGCTGGATTGCGATGGCGACGCGCTGTTAGTGCAGGTGAATCAGCATGGTCCGGCCTGCCACACCGGCACCCGCACCTGCTTTACCGGGCGGGAGCTGCCCCATGCGTGATCTCGGAAACGTACACCCCCACCGCGGAGAGTTCCAGGCCCTGTCGAACCAACACACAGTGATTCCGGTCACGATGACAGTGTTGGCAGATGCGATCACCCCGGTCGGGCTCTACCGGCGTCTGGCCAACGACCGCCCTGGCACTTTCCTGATGGAATCCGCTGCCCAGGGTGGCGTCTGGTCGCGCTACTCCTTCGTCGGGGCCGGCAGCGCGGCCACCCTGACCGAGCTCGACGGCGAAACGGTCTGGCAGGGCACGCCCCCGGCGGGAGTGCCCATCGAGGGCGACCCGCTGGATGTCCTCGACGCCACGCTACGCTTCCTGGCCTCGGATGCCCGCAACGCCGTCGCCCCGGACCTGCCCAACCTCGTGTCGGGTCTGGCCGGGTACCTGGGCTGGGAGACCATCCGGCACTGGGAGAAGCTGCCCGAACCGCCGCCCCAAGACGTGAACCTGCCGCTGCTGGCCATGAACCTGATCACCGACCTGGCTATTCACGATCAGGTCGACGGCACAGTCACCCTCGTCGCCAATGCGATCAATCTCAACGGGCTGGAATCCGGGGCCGAACAGGCTTATGACGATGCGGTGGCTCGGCTACACTCGATGGCGCAACAGCTCGCCCGAGGTGCGGATGACCCGGTCTCGGTGGCCCCTGTCGGTTGGCTTGACGTCGACGTGACTTCCCGAGTGCACGACTCCTGGACCAAACAGAGCTTCCTGGACGCTCTGGATGATGCGCATCAGGCGATTGTCGACGGCGAGATCTTCCAGATCGTGCTCTCCCGCCGCTTCTCGACTGAGACGGAGGCTTCCGGACTCGATGTCTACCGGGTGCTGCGGGCCATGAACCCGAGCCCCTACATGTATCTGTTCACGTTCGACCGCCCGGATGGTTCCGGCACCTTCCAAATTGTCGGGTCTTCCCCGGAAGCCCTGGTCACCGTGAATAACGGACACGTCGTCACCCACCCGATTGCCGGCTCGCGTCCCCGTGGCGCGAGCGTGGAAGACGACCGGCTACATGAGAAGGACCTGTTGCACGACGACAAGGAGCGCGCCGAACACCTGATGCTCGTCGACCTCTCCCGCAATGACCTCTCCAAGGTCTGCACTCCGGGGACCGTACGCGTCACCCAGTTCATGGAAGTGGAACGGTTCAGCCACATCATGCACCTGGTCTCCCACGTGGAGGGCACCATGGAGTCCGGGCGTACCGCACTGGATGTGCTCGGGGCGACCTTCCCAGCCGGCACGCTTTCCGGAGCGCCAAAGCCGCGCGCCCTGCAGTTGCTGGAGCAGTGGGAACCGCAGCAGCGCGGGGCCTATGCTGGGGTGATCGGATACTTCGATCTGGCCGGCAATATGGACATGGCCATCAATATCCGTTCTGCCACGCTCATGGACGGCGTCGCCTATGTTCAGGCCGGTGCTGGTATCGTGGCCGATTCCGACCCGGAAGCAGAGGCCGCCGAAACCGTGGCCAAAGCCAGCGCTCCCTTACGAGCCGTAGTGGCGGCGTCCAGGCTGACCAGTCTGGACAGCACCGGACAGTCATCATCCTCAGGAGACGCGTGAACCCGACGAACGAGACCACTTCGGTCCCGGACACCCAGCCGACGCCGAAGATCACCCGAGGGCGCGCCGTGCTCGTGGTGCTGATCGCCGGTGCGATGGCGTTGCTGGCCTCCACTCAGGTGTGGCTGGTCGCCACCGACATCGAAGCACTACCCGACACCGCGGTGGAATCCACCGGCCAGCAAGCGGCCGGTGCGGTGACTGCCATGGCGCTGGTGGCCATGGCCGGTGGCGTTGCACTGTCGATTGCCGGGCGGATCGCCCGCGTTATCATCGGGGTCTTATTGGCCGCCTCGGCTACATTACTGGCGGCTTCCACCCTCGGCGTCGTCATGAACCCCGTGAACGCAGCGCAACCGCGGGTGGCGGAACTTTCCGGGCTGACCGACCCGGCGGGACAGGTCACCATGACCTGGGCTCCGTGGCTGGCGCTCCTCGCATCGTTGTTGATGCTGCTCGCCGCCGTCATCGTGATCATCAGCGGGCGCCACTGGCAGACCACCCGCAAGTACGACTACGACACGGCGGCCCCCGCAGAGGAGGACTCGGAGAGCGACACAGACACCGTGTTACGCCCCGAGGCGGTTACCACCCCGTCCCGTCAGGACCGTCCCGACGCCGCGCGACGCGCCCAATCCCGGGTGGAGGAGATCGACGCGTGGGACGAACTGTCACAGGGCAAAGATCCCACGTGATCTTCCCGCTTCTCAGCGGGGTTCATGGCAGAATGGAAGCAGATCGCACTCGCATACGGTCGGCCGCGGCGCCGGGCCAGAGGTACTGAAGGAAAAGGAAGTTCGATGACGACGCAGGAATCTGTGCACACCGACCAGGTCACCATCACCGAGGACGGCCGGGTGCTGAACGACCCCACCCACTCCGAACCGATCGGCCACGGCAATTCGCCGGCCGCCTGGTCCATGGTGTTCTTGGTGCTCGCCGGCGTGCTCGTTGCCGGTGTGGGCATGCTGATGTGGAACATGGTGATCGTCGGTATCGGCGCCGCCATCGCCGTCGGTGGTGTCGTGCTCGCGTTCGTGCTGCGCCAGCTGGGTTACGGCGTCGGCGGTTCGAAGACGAAGTCTCACCACTGATGACCACAGGATCCCTGAGCGGCACCGTCCTCGACAGTATCGTTGAGGGGGTCCGTGAAGACCTGGCCGATCGCCGTCGCTCCCTGCCTTTGACCGAGGTGCAGCGCGCGGCTTCGGAGGCAATCCCGGCTCTGGATGCCCACGCCGCCCTGCAGGGTGGCCGGGATGACACATCCGGAGTGCGCATCATCGCCGAGGTCAAGCGTTCCAGCCCCTCGGCCGGAGCCCTGGCCGAGATCAGCTCACCGGCGGATCTGGCACGGTCTTACCAAGCGGGAGGCGCTGCAGCGATTTCCGTGCTGACCGAGCAGCGCCGATTCGGCGGTTCGCTAGCCGACCTTGACGCCGTCCGTGCGGCCGTCTCCATCCCGGTGCTCCGTAAAGACTTCATGGTCGATGAGTACCAGTTCCACGAAGCCCGCGCCCACGGTGCCGATCTCGTGCTGCTCATCGTCGCCGCTCTGGATGACGCCCAACTGCGTGATTTCCTCGCGCTGAGCCACGAGCTCGGCATGAACGCCCTGGTGGAAACCCACACCGTGGAGGAAATCGAACGGGCCATGGCCGTGGGCGCCCGCATCGTCGGTGTCAACGTGCGTAATCTCAAGACCCTCGACGTCGACGTCGACCACTACTCCGTACTGGCACCCCACCTGGATGATTCCGTGGTGCGGATCGCCGAATCCGGTGTGCGTTCGAAACGCGAGGTGGCCGATTATGCCGCCCGGGGCGCCGACGCCGTGCTGGTGGGGGAAGCCCTGGTCAAACACGGCGACGCCACCGCAGCCATCCGGGATTTCCGGGCCGCCTCGCGCCCCTGAACCCCGGACCCCTCCACCGGCCGGAGCTGATCCGGTCGCCCCAAGCAAGGGAAGTGACATGACAGATTCTCGCGACCACCGTCCAGCAGGGTCCCTCGACCACGAGGGCACCTATCGCCATGCCGAGGGTCCGTACTTTGGCCCCTACGGCGGACGATGGATGCCGGAATCGCTGATCGCCGCCCTCGAGGAAGTGGAGCGGACCTTCAACGAGGCCCGTCAGGACCCGGAATTCAACGCGGAGCTGAACGCACTGTTTACCTCCTATGTGAACCGGCCGTCGCTCCTCACTGAAGTGCCGCGCTTCGCCGCTGACAGCCCCGGGGTTCGGATCTTCCTCAAGCGCGAAGACCTTAACCACACCGGCTCCCACAAGATCAACAATGTGATCGGTCAGGCGCTGATCGCCCGGCGCATGGGCAAAACCCGTTTGATCGCCGAGACCGGTGCTGGCCAGCATGGTGTGGCTACCGCGACGGCGGCCGCTTTGTTTGGTATGGAATGCACCGTGTACATGGGCGAGGAAGACACGCGCCGCCAGGCGCTGAACGTGGCGCGCATGGAGATGCTCGGCGCCACCGTGGTGCCGGTGACGTTCGGAGCGCGCACTTTGAAGGATGCCATCAACGAGGCCCTGCGGGATTGGGTCGCCTCTGTGGATACCACCCACTACCTGCTCGGCACCGTCACCGGGCCGCACCCGTTCCCCGCTATGGTGCGCTATTTCCACCAGGCCATTGGCGACGAGGCGCGGGCTCAGATCCTGGAGCAGACCGGACGCCTGCCCGACGCCATCGCCGCTTGTGTGGGTGGCGGTTCCAACGCCATCGGACTCTTCCATGGGTTCTTGGACGACGCCGAGGTAGAGATTTTCGGTTTCGAAGCCGGCGGTGACGGCATGGACACCGGACGCCATGCCGCCCCGATCACGCAGGGGCGCACCGGAGTGTTGCATGGGGCCCGCACCTACCTGATGCAGGACGAGGACGGCCAGACCGTCGACTCCCATTCCATCTCCGCGGGCCTGGACTATCCAGGGGTGGGCCCCGAACATGCCTTCCTGCACGACACCGGCCGCGCCCAGTACGAGCCGATCAACGACGTCGAATGTATGGATGCCTTCCGGCGCCTCAGCCGCACCGAGGGCATTGTGCCAGCCATCGAGTCCTCGCATGCCCTGGCCGGTGCACTGAAGATCGCCCAGCGCTGGCACGAGGCAGGCCTGGTCTCAGAATCGACTCCAGCCGAGGAGCAGCGCACTATTATCGTCAGCCTGTCCGGCCGCGGCGATAAAGACGTGTCCACCGCAGCGAAGTATTTCGGGATGCTCCCGGACGAGACCACCCCCGACGGCGAAGACGAAGAGGCCATCGCCGCCCGCCCCGAAGGAGCACAGGACTGATGACTACTTCCACTTCACGCTGCACCGAGGCCATCGAAGCCGCCCGCGCCGCCGGGCGCACGGCCCTGATCGGTTATCTGCCCGCCGGATACCCCACGCTTCAGGACTCCATTGAGGCCGCGGTGGAGTTGGGTAACAACGGTGCCGACATCATCGAGATCGGCATCCCGTACTCCGACCCAGTGATGGACGGTCCCGTCATTCAGCACGCCACCAGCGAAGTGCTCGCCGCCGGATTCCGTGTCGACGACGTGTTTACCTTGATTTCGGCGATCACGCAGCGCACCGACGCCGTCGTCGTGGTGATGACCTACTGGAACCTGGTGGACCGGATGGGTGTGGACGTCTTCGCCCGCCGCCTCGCCGAGGCCGGGGGAGCCGGCATCGTCACCCCGGATCTGGTTCCAGAAGAGGCGGAGGAGTGGTTCGCCGCCTCCGACCGCTACGGACTCGACCGGATCTTCCTCACCGCGCCCAGCTCCACTGATGAGCGGGTCACTAAAGTGGTGGAAGCCTCCCGCGGTTTCGTGTACGCCGTCTCCGTGATGGGCGTGACCGGGGCTCGCTCCGAGGTCTCCACCGCCGCCGAACGGGTGGTGCAGCGTGCACACGACGCCGGCGCTCCGCGCGTCTGCGTCGGACTCGGCGTGTCACAAGCGGAGCACGTGCGTGAGATCGGCGCCTACGCCGACGGAGCGATTGTCGGCACCGCCCTCGTCGCCGCCCTGCGAGACCACGGACCCCGCGCGGTCGGCGAGCTCGCCGCAGAACTCGCCCGCGGTACCCACCGAACAGCAACAACCCAGAGGTGAGCATGCTCTCCACCACCGCGTCCGCCCTGCTGAACCCGGTGATAGCCGCCATTCCTGCCCCCACGATCAGCGAAATCCCCTTCTGGCCGCGGCCCATCCAGCTGTACGCGCTCTGTCTCATCACCGGTGCGGTTGCCGCGTTTATTCTGGGTAGCCGGCGCTGGAAGAACCGCGGCGGACACGAAGGTGCGATCATCGACGTCGGCATTATTGCCGTGGTGTTCGGCATCATCGGTGCCCGGCTCTACCACGTCTTTTCCTCACCGGATGCGTATTTCGGGCCCGGTTTTGACGGCACCGGGGATCCCCTCAAGATTCTCTACATCTGGAACGGTGGACTCGGTATCTGGGGCGCGATCGCGCTTGGCGCCGTGGGCGCGTGGATCGCCTGCCGGATTCACGGGATTCGGTTCTCCGCCTTCGCCGACGTGGTGGCCCCCGGCCTCCTGTTGGCTCAGGCGATCGGCCGACTCGGCAACTATTTCAATCAGGAACTCTTCGGCGGCCCCACGGAGGCTCCCTGGGGCCTGACCGTGGACCCAGATCACCCGAACTTCCCGGCGGAATTCCCCGCGGACACACTGTTCCACCCCACGTTCCTGTACGAAATGGTCTGGAGCCTCGTCGGTGTGGCTCTGCTGTTGTTGCTGGACCGCCGTTTCGCGCTGCGCCGCGGCATGATGGTCTGGCTCTATGTCGCCTGGTACACCCTGGGGCGTACCTGGATCGAGATGCTTCGTATCGACGACGCCCAACTGATCACCTTCTTCGGGATCGAACAGCGCCTGAACGTGTGGACATCGCTGGCCATGTTCCTGTTGGCTATAGGGTTCCTCGTGTACCTGTGGGTGACCCGTCCGCGGACCCCAGAGGCGCGCACCAGCGCCGACGCGATCTACGTGCCAGGTCGTGAACGCGGCCCCGAGGGCGCAGAGATCACCTCAGATACCGATACCGCTACGGATACTTCCATCGAGTCCGAGACAACGGACCAGCCCCGGCGCGGCTGAGTTGCACCGACATCATCCGGTAACATAGATTTAGCGCAGAAAATTTTTCCCGGTGCGTGGCCGGGCCCGATACTCGGGCTTGGGACGGACCGCTGGGGCCAACGGCGTCCCCTTTTGGAGAGCACAGCTCACACAGAAGGGATGCAGTATGACGGACCCCGAGAACTCTCTCAACCCGTTCACCCGCTTCGCTCAGATTCCGCCGGCTCAGGGGCTTTACGATCCCGCCACGGAAAAGGACAATTGCGGGCTAGCGATGATCGCCACCCTGCGCGGCGGACCCACCCATCAGGTCGTTGACCACGCACTGACCGCCCTGCGTGCCCTCGAGCACCGCGGTGCGGTGGGAGCGGACGAAGGCACCGGTGACGGTGCCGGCATCTTGCTGCAGATGCCGGACGGTTTCTTCCGCGCCGTCGTCGATTTCACCCTTCCCGAGCCTGGCCATTACGCCGTCGGCATCGCCTTCCTGCCCCAGGAAGAGCCGAGTTGTGCTGCCGCCGTCGCCGAACTCGAAGAACTCGCCCAGGACGAAGATCTCCAGGTGCTCGGTTGGCGTGAAGTACCCGTGGACGAAGACACGCTCGGTTCCGGTTCGCGGGCCACCAAGCCCACTCTGCGGCAGTTGTTCGTGACGATGGCGCCCGGCACCGAAGATCGAGTGGATGAATCCCCGATTGGTGCCAGCCTCAGCGCCCGGGTGTTCCGACTGCGCAAGCGGGCCCAGAACAAGCACGGGGTGTACTTCGCATCGCTGTCGACCAGCACCATCGTCTACAAGGGCATGCTCACCACCGCCCAGCTGGAGCCGTTCTACCAGGACCTCTCCGATGAGCGTTTCGCCACTCGCCTAGCGATCGTGCACTCTCGGTTCTCCACCAACACGTTCCCGTCCTGGCCGCTGGCCCAGCCGTTCCGCACGATCGCCCACAACGGTGAAATCAACACGGTGAAGGGCAACCGGAACTGGATGCGGGCCCGGCAGTCCCAGCTGCTGTCCCCGCTGTTGGGAGATGAGCCGGAGTCGCTGTTCCCGATCTGCACCCCCGGTGCCTCGGATTCCGCCTCGTTCGATGAAGTCGCCGAGCTGCTGATGCTCTCGGGCCGGCCGCTGCCGCAAGCGATCATGATGATGATCCCGGAGGCGTGGGAGAATCACGCCGCCATGGATCCGGACCGCCGGGCGTTCTACCAGTACCATTCCATGTTCATGGAACCCTGGGACGGGCCGGCCGCCGTGTCCTTCACCGACGGCGTGGTGGCCGGAGCCGTGCTCGACCGCAACGGCCTGCGGCCGGCCCGCTATTGGGAGACTCGCGACGGGCTCGTCGTGTTGGCTTCGGAAGTCGGCGTCGTGCGTATCGACCCGGCCGAGATTGTGCGCAAGGGCCGCGTGCAGCCCGGTCAGATGTTCCTCGTCGACACCGAACAGGGCCGCATCATCCCGGACGAGGAGATCAAGAACGACGTTGCCACTAGCCGGCCCTGGGCCCAGTGGGTCGAGAAGAACCTGCTGCCCTTGGAATCGCTACCCCAACGCGAGCACGTGCGCGCCTCCTCGGCGTCGGTGAAACTACGCCAGCGGACGTTCGGGTACACCACCGAAGAACTGCGCATCCTCGTGGGTCCCATGGCCCGCACGGGCGCCGAACCCCTGGGCGCCATGGGTACCGACACGCCGATTGCCGTGCTCTCGAAGCGTCCGCGGCTGCTTTTCGACTATTTCACCCAGTCCTTCGCCCAGGTCACCAACCCACCCCTGGACGCCATCCGTGAGGAACTCGTGACCTCCATGCGCACCGGCATCGGGCCCCAGGGCAACCTGTTGTCCACGGAGCAGGTGACCACCGAACAGATCAACCTCGACTTCCCGGTGCTCGACAATGTGCAGGTCGCCCGGATTCTGCACCGTCGCGACGAGCACGGTACCAAGCAGACTCTGAAGGTCCGCGGGCTGTACCGTCCCGATGGTGGGGCGGAAGAACTCCGCCGTCGGCTGCAAGAAATCTGCGAGCAAGTCTCGGCCGCCGTGAACCGCGGCGTGAAGTACGTAGTGCTCTCCGACCGCGATTCCAACGCCGCGTGGGCTCCGATCCCGTCGCTACTGTTAACCTCCGCGGTGCACCACCACCTGCTCAACTCTGCCAACCGGACCAAGACCTCCCTGCTCGTCGAGGCCGGCGACGTGCGCGAGGTCCACCACGTGGCCGTGCTGATCGGATTCGGCGCATCCGCCGTGAACCCCTATCTGGCCATGGAATCGGCTGAGGACCTGGTGCGCCGCGAGGAGATCACCGGGGTCAGCACCGAGGATGCCGTCAAGAACCTGATCAAAGCGCTCGGCAAGGGCGTGCAGAAGATCATGTCCAAAATGGGAATCTCCACGGTTTCCTCGTACTCCGGGGCGCAAACCTTTGAAGCCATGGGCTTGTCCCAGCGCCTGGTGGACCGCTACTTCACCGGCACGTACTCGCCAATGGGCGGAGTGGGCCTGGACGTGATTGCGGCTGAGGCTGCTCAGCGTCACCGGGCTGCTTATCCACTGGATGGCAACGACATCGACCCGTACCGCGAACTCGAGACCGGAGGTGAATACCAGTGGCGCCGCGAAGGTCCGCCGCATCTGTTCAACCCCGAGACCGTATTCCGGCTGCAGCACGCCACCCGCACCCGCCGCTACGACATTTTCCGTCAGTACACCGAGCTGGTAGACAACCAGGCCGCCGACCTGATGACCCTGCGCGGACTGTTGACCTTCAAATCAGGTCAGCGACCGGCGGTGCCGATCTCCGAAGTGGAACCCGTCTCCGAGATCGTGAAACGCTTCTCCACCGGGGCCATGAGCTATGGCTCGATTTCCCAGGAGGCGCACGAAACACTGGCTATCGCCATGAACCGACTCGGCGGTAAGTCGAACTCCGGTGAGGGGGGCGAAGATCCGGAGCGCCTGCTCGATCCGGAACGTCGCTCCGCTATCAAGCAGATCGCCTCCGGGCGATTCGGGGTCACCAGTTTGTACCTGGCGACGGCAGATGACCTGCAGATCAAGCTCGCCCAGGGCGCCAAGCCGGGGGAGGGCGGCCAGCTGATGGGCACCAAGGTGTATCCATGGGTGGCCAAGACCCGGCATTCCACCCCAGGGGTGACCCTGGTGTCGCCGCCGCCACACCACGATATCTACTCCATCGAGGACCTCGCGGAACTGATCTACGATCTGAAGCGCTCCAACCCGGCGTCGCGGGTTCACGTCAAGCTCGTTTCCGAGCACGGCGTGGGAACCGTGGCTGCCGGGGTCACCAAGGCCAAGGCCGACGTCGTGCTCATTTCCGGGCATGACGGCGGTACCGGCGCCTCCCCACTGAATTCGCTCAAGCACGCCGGTGCCCCGTGGGAACTCGGCCTGGCCGAAGCCCAGCAGACCCTGTTGCTCAACGGGTTGCGTGACCGGGTGACCGTGCAGGTTGATGGGCAGCTGAAAACCGGTCGTGACGTCGTGATCGCCGCTCTGCTCGGAGCCGAAGAATTCGGTTTCGCCACCGCGCCACTGGTGGTTTCAGGATGCATCATGATGCGCGTTTGCCACCTCGACACCTGCCCCGTCGGTGTGGCCACCCAGAACCCAACCCTGCGCAGTCGCTTCACCGGCAAGCCCGAATTCGTGATCAACTTCTTCGAGTTCATCGCTCAGCAGGTACGTGAATACCTGGCCGAACTCGGCTTCCGTTCCCTGGACGAAGCCATCGGTCACCTGGAAGTGCTTGACATGGACGCGGCCAAGCAACACTGGAAGTCGGAGGGACTGGACCTGGCTCCGATTTTGGAGGGGTACGACGCCGTGGCACTCACCGATCAGGGCACCGCGCTGCGCCGGGCCACCGGTCAGAACCATGAGTTGGACCAGCATTTCGACCACCAGCTGATCCACCACGCCGAACCGGCCATCGCGCACGGCACACCCACCGAGATCAGCCTCGACGTCATCAATACCGACCGGGCCGTGGGCACCATGCTCGGATACCACGTCACCTCTGCGCGCCTGGATGATGAGCTCGACGACGACGTGATCACCGTGCGGCTGCGTGGTGAGGCCGGTCAGTCGCTCGGGGCGTTCCTGCCCTCCGGGGTGACCCTACGCCTGTCGGGCGAAGCTAACGACTACGTGGGTAAGGGGCTCTCCGGCGGCCGCATCGTGGTGCATCCGGACGAATCTGCTGTGTTTGACCCGGGCGAGAACGTCGTCGCCGGTAATGTGATCGGCTACGGCGCGACTTCCGGTGAGATGTTCCTGGCCGGTCAGGTCGGGGAGCGATTCCTGGTGCGCAATTCCGGGGCCACCGCGGTGGTCGAGGGCATCGGCGACCACGGCTGCGAGTACATGACCGGGGGCACCGCGCTGATCCTGGGACCCACCGGACGTAACTTTGGCGCAGGCTTCTCCGGAGGCACCGCCTATGTCTTGGACTTCAAGCGGGAGCTGCTGAACCCGCTGGCGGTGTCCACCGGTGAACTGCTCGTCATCGACCACCTCGACTCCGACGACGTCGAACGGGTCACCGACCTGCTCACCCGCTACGCCGCCGAAACCACATCACAGCTGGCGCCGCGGCTACTCGCGGATCTCTCCGGCACCCTGAACCGCATCACCAAGCTGCTGCCCCGCGACTTCGCCGCCGTGTTGGAGGCACGTGACCATGCGATGGCGGAAGGGCTTGACCCCAACGGCGACGCCGTCTGGAACCGAATCTTGGAGGCTACTCATGGCTGATCCCCGCGGATTTTTGAAAATCACCGAACGTCAGGACCGTCCCTCGCGTCCCGTCCCAGTACGGATTATGGACTTCAAGGACGTCCACGTCCGGCCCAACGAGGCGACCGTGAAAACCCAAGCAGGGCGGTGCATGGACTGCGGCATCCCGTTCTGCCACACCGGCTGCCCGTTGGGGAACCTGATCCCCGAGTGGAACGACTTGGTGCGCCGCGGCCAATGGGAAGAGGCCGGGGCACGGTTGCACGCCACCAACAACTTTCCGGAGGTCACCGGGCGCATCTGCCCGGCCCCCTGCGAGTCCGCCTGCGTGCTGGGCATCAACCAGCCCGCCGTCACCATCAAGCAGACCGAGGTTTCCATCGCCGACCAGATCTTCGATCAGGACTGGCTGGAACCGGTGGTCCCACACCGGCAGAATCACCACACCGTGGCCGTCGTCGGCTCCGGCCCCGCCGGTTTGGCCGCCGCCCAGCAACTGACGCGCGCCGGATTCACCGTCGTCGTCTATGAGCGCGACGACCGTATCGGGGGACTGTTGCGGTACGGGATCCCGGATTTCAAGATGGAGAAGGACATTCTCGACCGGCGCCTGGCCCAGATGGAGGCCGAAGGCACCCAGTTCCGTACCCAGGTCGAGATCGGTACCGACATCGCCTGGGACGAGCTGCGCAACCGTTACGACGCTGTCATCGTGACTACGGGTGCGCCCGTGCCGCGCGAATTGCCCATTCCGGGCCGCGGGCTCGACGGCATCCACGTCGCCATGGACTACCTGGTGCAGTCCAACCGGGTGGTCAACGGGGACACCGTTCCAGATCAGATCAGCGCGGAGGGCAAGCACGTCATCATCCTGGGTGGCGGCGACACCGGTGCGGACTGCATCGGCACCGCCCACCGTCAGGGTGCGGCCTCCGTGACCACCCTGGCCATCGGCGTCCAGCCGCCCACCGAGCGCCCGGAGCATCAGCCCTGGCCCATGGCGCCGCAGCTATTCGAGATCGCCGAATCGCATGAAGAGGGTGGGGAACGCACCTATCTGGCGTCCACCGTCGAGTTCTTAGGTGACGAGAACGGACGCGTGCGTGCGCTGAAGGTCGCCGAAACCGAGTACCTTCCCGACGGTCGACGCGTTCCCAAGGCCGGCACCGAGCGCGAGATCCGCGCCGACCTGGTGCTGCTGGCCCTGGGATTCACCGGTGTGGAGACCGAATTGCTCTCCGCACAAACCTCGGTGACGACGACGCAGCGCAACACCATTGCCCGTGCCGCTTCTTACATGACCGACCACGAAGGAATCTTCGTGGCGGGCGATGCCGGCCGTGGTGCCTCCCTGGTGGTCTGGGCCATTGCGGAGGGACGCGCCTGTGCCGCCGCGGTGGACAAGTATCTCGAGGGCTGGTCCGCGTTGCCCTCACCGATCCCGGCGAATACGCAGCCGATCGGGCTGGGGGTCTGACTCCCATCGTGAACCGGGGGCGAACATCAAAAAAACCGGCTACGGCACGTTACTGTGGCGCGCCATCCGACATAGGGTAGAGGGTATGAGACACGCGAAGATCGTTGCCACATTTGGACCAGCCACCCAGGGCTATGACACCACCCGAGCGTTGCTCGAAGCCGGGGTCGACGTCGCCCGGTTGAACATGAGCCACGGTGACCACGCCGTGCATGAGGAAACCTACGCCACCGTGCGTCAGGCATCGGAGGATCTGAAGCGTCCTGTAGCGATTTTCGCGGACCTGCAGGGCCCGAAGATCCGATTGGGCCGTTTCGCCCAGGGGCCACACGTGCTGGCGCCGGGGGATCGGTTCACGATCACGGTCCGCGATATCCAGGGTGACCAGAAAATCTGCTCCACCACCTTCAAGGGCCTGCCCGGCGACGTCGAAGTGGGCGACCTGCTGCTCGTCGACGACGGCAAGGTCACCCTACGCGCCGTCGAGGTCACGGACGATTCTGTCGTCACCGAGACCGTGGTCGGTGGTGCGGTATCCGACAACAAGGGCATCAACCTGCCCGGTGTCGCCGTGAACGTGCCGGCGCTCAGCGAGAAAGACGAAGACGATCTCCGCTGGGCGCTGCGCACCGGCGTGGACATGGTCGCTCTCTCGTTCGTCCGCGACGCCGCCGACATCACCCGGGTGCACGAAATCATGGCTGAAGAGGGCCGCAAGGTCCCGGTCATCGCCAAACTCGAGAAGCCCCAAGCCGTGGAGCACCTGCGCGAGATCGTGGACGCGTTCGACGCGATTATGGTGGCCCGCGGCGATCTCGGCGTCGAGCTGCCCCTGCAGGAAGTGCCGCTGGTCCAAAAGGAAGCCATTGAGCTGGCCCGCCGCTGGGCTAAGCCGGTCATCGTGGCCACCCAGGTGCTGGAGTCGATGATCGACAACCCGCGTCCCACCCGCGCCGAGGCCTCCGACTGCGCCAACGCGGTGCTCGACGGCGCCGACGCTGTCATGCTCTCGGGCGAGACCTCGGTGGGGAAGTACCCGATCGAGACCGTACGCACCATGGCGGAGATCATCGAATCCACTGAGACCCACGGGCTCGAGCGCATCCAGCCGCTGGGCTCACGGCCGAAGACGCGCGGCGGTGCCATTACCCGCGCCGCCGTCGACATTGCCGACCGCCTCGACGTGCCGTTCCTGGCGTGCTTCACCCAGTCCGGAGATTCCGCACGTCGTCTGTCCCGCCTGCGCCCGCGTCAGATGGTGTACGCCTTCACCCATGTCCGCCACACCCACAACATCCTGTGCCTGTCGTGGGGTGTGACGCCGCGGATCGTTCCCTTCGTGGATTCCACCGACAAGATGACGGCGCAGGTCGATCGCGAACTGCTCAAGGAGGGGCTCGCCGATCTCAACGATCTGGTCGTGATCGCCGCAGGTTCGCCTCCCGGACAGGCCGGTTCCACCAACATTCTGAAGGTGCACCGCATCGGCGACCTGACCGATCTCAATAACACCCGAGTCGATCCCGAAACCATTGCCGAACCGGTTGAGCCGCCGTATCGCGAACCACTCGGTGTTTGGCCGGAGCGTTCCCCGCTCTGACACCCCCGTTTCTCAACAAGGTGGGCCCCTGGTCATATGACCGGGGGCCCACCTTTTTGCCCTGGCCGTGGCGGCAGAAACCCAGCAGGCCGTTATCTGGCGAGCAAAAACCCGCAACGTCGCCGAACCCTGCACCCCAGGATCCACTGCTTGGGGCTGCAACGGATAAGTCGGCACAGTGTTCGGCACAGTGTAGGGGAAAGTTTTACTCCCCCATCTGGTCGACGACGGTCTGTGCGACTTCACGCATAGTGAGACGGCGGTCCATAGAGGTCTTCTGAATCCAGCGGAATGCCTCGGGCTCGGTGATTTCCAAGGATGTCATCAGCAGGTTCTTCGCACGGTCAACGAGCTTCCGCGTCGCAAAACGCTCGTTCAGGTCGGTGACTTCGGCTTCTAATGCACGTAGCTCGTCGAAACGCGCCACGGCAAGCTCGATGGCGGGAACCAGATCCTTCTCGCTGAAGGGCTTCACAAGGTACGCCATGACGCCGGCCTCACGCGCTTGCTCGATCAGGTCGCGCTGGCTGAACGCCGTCAACATCACGACCGGGGCGATTTTCTGCTCAGAGATCAGTGCGGTGGCAGAAAGCCCGTCCATGATCGGCATCGAAATGTCCATCAGGATGAGGTCGGGGGAGAGCGCCTCTGCCAGCTCAACGGCTTTCTGGCCGTTGTCGGTCTGCCCGACGACGTCGTAGCCCTGTGATTGCAGGGTCTCTACGATGTCCAGACGGATGATGGTCTCATCCTCGGCAACGAGTACTCGAAGTTTCGCTGGGGCCTCGCCCGACACGTCGTGCTCCGCGGCGACCTGGTCAAAAGAATTCTGTTCGGACATGGATCTCCTCGAGACGGTCGGCGTCGATGGACTTACTAAGACTACTCGGTTTCGGCGGGACCCCGTGTGAGCATGTAAGATAGTCAAGTTGCCCCAGCCCGAATGGCGGAACTGGCAGACGCGCCGCACTCAAAATGCGGTATCGAAAGATGTGTGGGTTCGAGTCCCACTTCGGGCACACCGGCTGAAACAGCGCAAGGGAGCACTCCTCACTCACGAGGATGCTCTCTTGTTCGTTGTGGATGTACGCCTCAGCTGGGAGGGGTCGCGAAATATTTTCCCCACTTGGCTCACGGGCGTGGAGGGATGAGAGTCTCATCACGTACAGTGTGTAGCGGCGCGATACTGTTATCTCGCTGACCCTGTCCATTGGTCCATCAGAGAAAGGAACGATCTCATGTCTCACCCACAGTGCTCGAGCCATGGGTTCGTTCCAAAATTCTGGATTCTTCCACCCGAAGGTACGAACGGACACATCAACTCTTGGGGACCCCTGCTCTCTGGCCTTCCGCCGGTCTGAGTGTCGCTGAGCCGGTCCGTTTTCGTCGTCGATGATGATGTGAGGGACAGGTTCACCACGGACTGGTCCACACGAGACGACACAAGGCGGAAGAGTGCTCCTCGTATCAATACTTATCGTCGGCCTAGCGGTTCTGCTGGCCGCCCCCCTAGCCAAAGGCCTGGGACGCAACGCTGGATGGGTGCTGTGGGTACCCCTGGCGGGCGCGGCAGCGCTGCTCAGCGCTGAATGGTTCGGCGCAGAGGGCTCCCTCACCGAGAGTTACCCCTGGATTCCTGGCCTCGGCGTCGGGCTTCATCTACATCTGACCGGGCTGAGCTACCTGTTCTCGATGATCGTGCTGGTGATCGGCGCCGCCGTGCTGTTCTATTCGGCGCGGTACCTGGGATCGAAGAAGATCATCTCGTTCTACCTGTTGATGTGCCTCTTTGCCCTGGCCATGCTGCTACTGGTGCTGGCTGACGACCTGGTGGTGCTCTATGTGGCGTGGGAAGCGACGACACTGACGTCGTTTTTCCTGATTGCTCGATCTGGTGCCTTGGCCCGTCAGCCTGCCATCCGTACACTGCTCGTCACGGTTGCTGGTGGTCTCTGCCTGCTGACCGCGGTGTGTGTGATGATCATCGATTCCGGGACGACCCGCATCAGCGAGGTGCTCGCCTCGGACATGTGGCAGGATCCGGTACTGGCCGCCATGCTCGCCGTCCTGCTGGGAACGGCGGCACTGACGAAGTCGGCACAGTTCCCATTCCAGGCCTGGTTGCCGGACTCGATGGTTGCCATTTCGCCGGTGTCGGCCTACCTGCACGCAGCGGCCATGGTGAAGGCGGGCATCTTCCTGCTCCTGCTGTTCTCCTCAGCACTGTCAACGGTTTTGACCTGGAACATTCTGCTCATTGCGGCCGGCGGAATCACCGCACTTTTCGGGGCAGTGGCAGCGGTGCGTCGGTACGATCTGAAGGAACTGCTGGCGTATTCGACGATGAGCCAGCTGGGCCTACTCGTCATGCTGATCGGCATCGGCACGGCGACGGCCCTTCAGGCCGCGGTGGTGCACACCATTGCCCACGCCCTGTTCAAGTCAGCGTTGTTCATGGCAGTCGGCACGCTGGACCACGAAGCAGGCACCCGCGATATGCGGCTGCTGGCACACCAAAAGTTGCGTACCGGATCCACACACCTCGCCATCATTCTGGGCGCAACGTCTATGGCCGGGTTGCCGCCGTTGCTGGGCTTCGTATCCAAGGAATCGATGTTCGAAGCCTCGCTGGATGCTCCTTGGGGCGGCGGAATCGGCGTCCTGTTGACCGCCTGGATCGCGGTCACCTCGGTGTTCACGCTGACCTATTCGGGACGACTGGTGATCGGAGCCCTGGGCAAGTACCGTCCGGCCCCCAACTCGCCGCGCGCCCAGGCGCCGGACGCGTCGGCTCCGCGCGTCGTGACCGAAGCCCCGGTGACGTTCTGGATCATCCCCTGGATGTTGGCCGCCGCCGGCGTCGTATTGGGCCTCGCCCCGATGTTGCTGGACACCCTTGCCACTGACGCCGTAACGATAGTGTCCAACGCCGGCGCCGATGTGCATCTGGCCTTGTGGCACGGGGTGAACGCGCCGCTGCTGATCTCGGCATCGGTGTTCCTGGCCGGCGGGCTGCTCATCTGGCAACGTCGCAGGGTCGAGGAAGCGCTCGTTCCCCGCGGCATGAAGATTTCCGGGCTGCGTGCGGTGGAAAACATTCGTACCGCCATGATCGAGGTGGGCGTGCGGGTCGGTGGCTGGACCCCGGGGCAGAACCCGGGACTGCACTTGATCGTCCTGTGTGCTTGCCTGCCGGTGCTCGCCCTCGTCGGTGTGTTCGCGCTGGGACCGCTGCCCGAGGTGGTGGGAGAGACCGCGCAACCCCTGGACTGGCTGCTGGTGACCCTGGTTGCTGCGGGCGTGCTCACCACGGTGCGCGCCAAGACCCGCATTTCCGCCGTCGTCGTGGTGGGTGTGGTCGGTTTCGGCGTCACGCTCTGGTTCTTCGCGCTGGGCTCCGTGGACGTGGCACTGACCCAGTTGCTCGTCGAGATTCTCACCGTGTGCGTGATGGTGCTGCTGTTGAAGCGCCTCCCGGCACGGTTCGACACCGAGCGACGCGGCCGTGCCATTCCGGCCGCCGTGATTGCCGTGGGGGCTGGTCTTGCTGCCGGGCTCGGCGTGTGGGCGCTCACCGGTCGCCGCGATATTTCCGAACCGGCTCTGTACTTCTTACAGCACGGCGAGGAAACCACCGGCGGCGCCAACATCGTTAACACCATTCTGGTCGAGTTCCGTGCCCTGGATACCCTCGGTGAACTCACGGTGCTGGGCGTGGCCGGACTCGCGGTCGCCGCACTGCTGGCCTCACGGGATCCGGACTCGGTGCGCCAGACACCGGTGAATATGAAATCGGTGCTCGCCGACGCGGTGCCCAACAGCGTCTACATCCGCACGTTCACCAAGGTGGCGGCCCCGCTGATGTTCGTGTTCTCCCTCGTCACGCTGGTGCGTGGACACAACGAACCCGGCGGCGGATTTATCTCCGCGCTGATCGGTGGTGCGGCGTTCGCGCTGCTCTACATCGGCGCCCTGGACGACGAAAGCGCCCCGATCCGCTGGCCCTACCTCACCCTCATCGGCGCCGGCATTGTGACCGGCTCGGGCATCGGACTCGTCGGACTGGTGAAGGGCTCCTTCCTCACCCCGTTGCACACCGAACTGTTCGGCATCCACCTGAACAGCGCGCTGATTTTCGACGTCGGCGTGTACCTGGCGGTGCTCGGCGTCATTCTCGCCGCTTTCAACCTGCTCGGTCGCGAACGGCCCGGACGTCACGGCGTATGGGGTTCCTCGTCTCCACCCGTGCCTGAGGACAACCCGCGCACCGGGGCGATTCCGGTGATCTACCAAGACGCCCTGAACCAATCACGGCACGAATCCTTGATGATGACGGCGAACCGCCAGCGCGGAGACGCCGCGACCGAACAACAGCACACACCAGGGAAGGGGGAATCATGACCCTGGCGATCACCGTAGGACTGCTCACCGCCGGCGCGGTCTACCTCTTCACCAAGCGCGAAATGCTGCGAGTCATCCTGGGATTCGTGTTGCTGGGACACGCGGGCAACCTGATTCTGATGGCTGCCGGTGGCACGGACCGGCGTCAAGAACCCTTCGGCACCGCCGAGGACGTCTCCGTGATGGCCGATCCGCTACCCCAGGCGTTCGTGCTCACCGCCATCGTCATCGCGTTCTCGATCACCATCTTCATGCTGGTCCTGGCCGTCACCGGACGACGTGACGATCTCACTGTCGGGCGCCGAGACGACCTCAGCGTGGTGCAGGAAGCCGCCTCGGACGCTATCTTGCCCTCCACGGAGACCCACGTGCTCCAGGTGCTGGAACTCAAGGAGCAAGAGTCCCGCCGTCAACACGAAGAACAACGCGAACGAGAACGCATCATCAGAGAAGAACTGGAACGCAAGGGAGGCCACGAATCATGACGATCACTCCCGAATCACTCGACGCCGTGGCGGCCGGACTGCCGCTCTTCGTGGCCATCCCGATGCTGCTCGGCGGCATCCTAGTCATGGTGGGCAACCGGCTCCGGATCCACGCTATGGTGCTGACGGCCTATCAGGCGCTCTCGCTGGTGGCCAGCGTGGTGATGATCTACGCCTTCACCGACAACGGTGGCGCCATCGCCCACGCCGTCGGCCCCTGGCCCACCGGCATTGCCATCCCGTTCGCCGCGGATATGTTCACCGCGCTGATGCTGACCTTCACCAGCATTCTGCTGCTGGTGTGCACCTGGTTCTCCTATGCCTCCTACGCCGCGAACTCGATGTTCTTCGCGCCCCTGGTGTTGGTGCTGACCACCGGGGTGAACGGTGCCCTGTTGACCGCGGACCTGTTCAACCTGTTCGTGTTCCTCGAGGTTATGCTCTTGCCTTCTTACGGGCTCTTCGTGCTCTCCGCCAACCGTAAAACACCGCTGCGCCGTGTGGATGGGGCGCGCCTGTACGTCACCGTGAACCTCTTCACGTCCACCGTCTTCCTCGCTGGCGTCGGCTTCCTCTACGGCACCGCCGGCACGGTCAATCTGGCACTGCTGGCCGAAGCGGCCCAGCACGACGACACGGTGGCCATGGCTGGAGCCATCTGCCTGTTCGCCCTCGGAATCAAAGCCTCCGTCGTCCCGATGCACGGTTGGTTGGCCCGATCCTATCCGTCCACCTCACCGGCAATTACCGCGCTGTTTTCCGGACTGCACACCAAGGTCGCCATCTACGGGATCTACCGGATCTACTCCATTGTTTTCGGAGGCGACACCCGGTTCCTCTGGGTCGGCGTGGTGCTGTTCTCCCTGTCCATGGTGATCGGTGTGCTCGGCGCCGTCGGGGAGAAGACCACCCGGTCGATTCTGGCGTTCCACATGGTGTCCCAGCTGGGCTATATCCTGCTCGGCGTCGCTCTGTTCACCGAACTCGGGCTAACCGCCGGGATTTTCTACCTCATCCATCACATGGTGGTGAAGGCAGCGCTGTTCCTCTCCACAGGGGCGGTCGAGGTCCGTTACGGAACCGGTACCATCGGCGACCTCGGGGGAGTGGCCCGCGCCGAACCGGTGATCGCCGTCGCGTTCTTTATCGCCGCCCTATCCATGGCCGGGATCCCACCGTTCTCCGGTTTCGCCGCCAAGCTGATGCTGGTGCTGGCCGCCGTCGAGCGTGGGGAGATTCTCGCCGTCGTCTGCATGATCCTGGTGTCGCTGATCACCCTGGTTTCCATGATGAAGATCTGGGCCGGCATGTTCTGGGAGAAGAAGAACGACGACGAACTGCCCGACGTGATGCCATCCCGGTTCACCCCGGAGACGGCAGGTAGCTCGGCGCGGGGTGCAGCACCGCTCACCCAGACGCTGACGCAGTCACACACCGAGACAGCGGTCCATGCCGAGGAGACGCCACGACGACGCATCAACGCCTCACTGGCGGCACCGGCTGTGGTCCTCACATTGGTCACCATCACCTTCGGCCTGGGCGCACAATTGCTCTTCGGCTGGGCGGAGGTCGCCGCTGGCGGCCTGTTGGATCCCAGCGCCTACATTGAGGCGGTGATCGCGGGATGAGCTGGCTGACCTGGCCGTTCCGGCTGTTCGTGTTCTCCCTCTGGTACGCCAAAGCCCTGGTGGAGTCGAACCGGGCCGTGCTCAAGGACAATCTGACACCGGGCATCGACGCACGCTCGGGCATTGCGCGGGTGTCCACCCGGTGCACGACCGACACCGAGATCACGGTGCTTTCCGCCCTGATCACCCTGACCCCGGGCACCCTCACGATAGGAACCAGAATCGACGACGACGGCACCCGCATCCTCTACGTGCACTCACTCTACAACGACGATGCCGACGAGGTGCGCGCCGACACCGCGGTCATGGAATCACGCATGCTACATGCCTTGCGGCGGAAGGGGGACCGGGCATGAGCACCCTCGGACTCGATATCGGCCTCGCCCTGCTCCTGATCGTCTCGCTGGTGGCCGCCTACCGGATGTTGATCGGCCCCACGGAATCCGACCGTGCGGTGGCCGGTGACCTGCTGATGTTCGGCGTCGTCGGCATGATCGCCATATTCGGGGTGCGTATGGGCGGGACCTTCACCTTCGACATCGTGCTCATCGCCGCGATCGTGGGCTTCTTATCCGCGATGTCGCTGGCCCGCGCGCTCACCAGGGGGAAACGCTGATGGACCTGTTGACCGTATCTCAGATCATCGGCCAGGTGGTCGTCGTCGCCGGAGCGTTGATCTTCGCGACGGCGGCGCTGGGCGTCCTGCGCTTCACCGACCCGTTCATGCGCATCTCCGCGGTGGGCACCGCCGGCGGTATCGGCATCATCCTGGTCGTGGTGGGCGCCGTGCTGTACCAGCCCACCGTTCCGGATGTACTGAAACTGGTACTGATTATCTTCCTGCAACTGGGCACCTCCGCGGTGGGCACCATGGCCATCGCCCGTGCCAGCTACCTGATCGGCACAGAGATGCGACCCGGGTACTTTGACGAGCTCGCCGAGGACTCCGGGCTGCCCCCTCAGCTCACACCACCGGAGTCGCGCGCAGCTCAGGAATCCGGCGGGCCGGCGAACTAAACAGTCGGCTCGGCGGCCGAGCCCGCCCCGGGAACCGAGGATCCACGAGCGCGGTCTGGATCGAGAATCATATTCGTCATTCGGCAGCTAGAGATCACCCGCTGCTGCTCATCGCGCACGGTAATCAGGTGCGTGGTGAGAGTGGATCCAAGATGAATCGGCTCACAGGTGCCGATGACGATCCCCTCGCGGGCCGAGCGCAGGTGACTCGCACCCAGCTCCGTGCCGACCACCGGGCGCCCCTGGGAGTGCAAGAAGGCGGCGACGGAGCCCAGCGTCTCCGCTAGGGCGAGTGTCGCGCCCCCGTGGAGGAGTCCGAGGAATTGCTGGTTACCCTCGACTGGCATCGTGGCCACCACACGCTCCACGGTGAGTTCGGTGAAGATGATGCCGAGTTTGTGGGAGAGGGGCGAGCGGGAATTCAGGTCGTCGATGGTCATCCCGTCCCCAAGCCCGCCGAAGGGTGTGCTGTGTTGTTCCATACCTACTAGGCTTACACTCGTGACCGACCCGAGCAATGACACCACGCCCCACCGCCTTCTCGTTATCGATGGACATTCGATGGCGTTCCGCGCGTTCTACGCGCTGCCAGCGGAGAATTTCGCGACCGCGACCGGACAGCACACCAATGCGGTCTACGGTTTCCTGACCATGTTGCTGACCATGATCCGGCAGCAGCAGCCCACCCATGTCGCCGTCGCATTCGACCTGGATACCCCCACCCGGCGCTCTGAGGAGTACGCCGAGTACAAGGCCGGCCGGTCCGAGACGCCCCAGGAGTTCTACGGTCAGATCGACCTGATTGTGAAAGTCATGGAAGCCCTGCGCATCCCGACCATCACCCTCGACGGGTTCGAGGCCGACGACATCGTGGCCACCCTGGCCACCCTCTCCGAGGACGCCGGCTGGGAGACCCGCGTAGTGTCCGGCGATCGCGATGTCTTCCAGTTGATCACCGACCGCACGCTGGTCCTCTACCCGAAGAAGGGTGTCTCCGATATTCCGCTCATGGATGCCGCGGCGGTGGAGGAGAAGTACAAGGTGTCCCCGGCGCAGTATCCGGAGCTGGCGGCCCTCGTCGGCGAGACGGCGGATAATCTGCCCGGGATTCCCGGGGTCGGCCCCGGTTTCGCCGCCAAATGGCTCAAGGAGTACGGTGACCTCGACGGCGTGCTGGCCAACGCCGACAAAATCACGGGCAAGAAGGGGGAGTCGCTGCGGGAGCACATGGATAACGTGCACCGGAACCGGCGGCTCAACGCCTTGGTGCGCGACCTCGAGTTGCCTGTCACCCTCGAAGCGACCACGCTCGAGCAGCCCGACCGGGAGCAACTGGAGGAGCTTTTCGACGCACTGGAGTTCAACCGGGTCCGGCAGCGCGTCTTTGACACCTTCGACGAGCGCCTGGGAACCACCACCGAACCGGCACAGGATGATGTCACTCCCGACTTCACGGTGGCCGATTCCGCGCAGCAGGTCAACGATTTCCTGGCCGAGCACGGCGGCGAGCTGCTCGGCGTGTATGCCGAGATCACCGGTCCCGAGATGGTGGCCAAGCGCAAGATCCCGGTCCCGGGCGACTATGGCACGGTCACCGGTGTGTCCTTCGCGGCCGATGATGCCGGGCTGTTCGTCGACCTGACCTCGGACAGTGCCGCGGCCAAGGCAGCGCGTGACGCGCTGGCCGACCCCGCCCTGGACACCGCTGTTTACGACGTAAAGTCCATCATTAAGGCGTTCGGCAGCACCGCGAGCATCGACGGGGTCCAGGACGACGCCCTCATCTCTGCATACATTCTGCAACCGGACCGGCGCAGCTACGAGCTGTCCGCCCTCGTGGAGGGCTACCTCAATGCGAACCTCGACACGGGGGAGACCCCGGCCGCGGGCCAACAGGCGTTGGACCTCGACGGTGCCGAAGAGGAAAGCAAAGCCCAGCAGCGCGCCCATGATGCGGTGCGTGCCGCCTGGATGATTCGACGCCTCTCCCAGGTGTTTACCCCCGCGGTCATCGAGCGCGGCGCACAGCAGCTGTTACAGAACCTGGAGATTCCGCTGGCGGTCGTGCTGGCCGAGCTGGAGTTCGCCGGCGTCGCCATCGACGAATCACGACTGGACGAGCTGTTGCAGGAATTCAGCGACCAGGCCGGTGCCGCCCAGGAGTCGGCCTGGGCCGCCAATGACGGCGAGCAGGTCAACCTCGGTTCGCCCAAGCAGCTGCAGGTCGTGCTGTTCGAGAAAATGGACATGCCGAAGACCCGCAAAACCAAGACGGGCTACTCCACCGACGTCGACTCGCTCAACGATCTGCTGGAGCGCACCGGCCACGCCTTCTTGCAGAACCTGATGCTCTACCGCGATGCGACCAAGCTCAAGCAGACCGTGCAGGGACTGAAGGACGCCGTCGCCGAGGATCATCGGATCCACACCACGTTCTCCCAGACGACGGCGGCCACCGGTCGGCTCTCCAGCCTGAACCCGAACCTGCAGAACATCCCGGTGCGCACCGAGGCCGGACGCCAGATCCGCGACGTCTTCACGGCCGGCACACTCCCGACGGGGGAGCAGACCCAGCTCCTCACCGCCGACTACTCGCAGATCGAAATGCGCATCATGGCCCACCTTTCCGAAGACGAGGGCCTGATCACCGCGTTCAAGGACGGCGAGGACCTGCACCGTTTCGTCGGCGCGAACGTCTTCGATGTGGATCCCCAGGACGTCACCTCCGAGATGCGCTCGAAGGTCAAGGCGATGAGCTACGGTCTGGCCTACGGACTCTCCAGCTTCGGACTCTCTAAACAGCTACGCATCTCCGTAGACGAGGCCCGCGAGCTGATGAGCGCCTACTTTGACCGGTTCGGCGCCGTGCAGACCTACCTACGCGACGTCGTGAAGCAGGCACGCAAAGACGGCTTCACCGAGACCATGCTGGGCCGACGCCGGTACCTGCCCGACCTTACCTCGGACAACCGCCAGTTGCGGGACATGGCCGAGCGTGCCGCCCTGAACGCACCGATCCAGGGTTCCGCAGCAGACATCATCAAGCTCGCCATGCTCGGAGTGCAGCGCGAACTGACGGAGCAGCAGCTGCGTAGCCGGATGATCCTGCAGATCCACGATGAACTCATCCTGGAGCTCGCCCCTGGCGAGGAGGAGCAGGCGGAACGTATTCTGACCGAGCAGATGTCGAGCGCCATCGAATTGCGGGTGCCGCTCGACGTCCAGGTCGGGCGCGGCCGTTCCTGGAACGACGCCGCCCACTAGACACTCCCAGATCCTGAGGCACTCCCAGCCCCTCGACCCCTCGACACCGCCGGAAAGATGACATGATCATGTCCCTGAGCAGGCCCCTCACCCCCTTCACCCTCGCCGGTGACGACTTCATCGAGCCCAGCTCGCACGACGCCGACGGCGCAGAGAAGATCAAAGCCAGCGAAGCGTACCGCCACCTCCACCAGCAGGTGGAGCTGGGGTTCTATGTCGACCCCGGCTCCGCTGACCTGATCGACATCTGGGCCCGGCAGAATCGCGACATGGGGCTCGAGTTCCGGGGCTTCCGCGAGGCCGAACCACGCCCGGATTTCCTGCCGAGGTGGCAGCGACCCGTGGGCACCATCGGCGGACTGCCCTCCACCCTCAACGTGGGCTCGAAGATCCTGCCTGCCTGGCTGATCACCGCGGTGGGCGTGGCCCCAACGCATCGACGGCGCGGCATCCTGCGCCGGATGATCACCGAGGAACTCACCCGCGCCCAGGAGCAGGGGTATCCGCTGGCGGCACTGACCGTGTCCGAGGGCGGAATTTACGAGCGATTCGGCTTCGGCGTCTCCACCTACCAAGTGACGCAGACGATCGACCGCCGTCGTGGAATCCAACTACGTCCCGAGGTGCTCGAAGCGCTGAACACCACAGTCGGTCAGGTTTATGAGGTGAACCCGACCGAGCTCGTGGACCTCGCCGACCGTCTTGACCGCCAGTCGCATGAGGTCACCCCCGGTTCGATTCGTCGCCCCCGGCCGATTCAGGAGAACATGCTGGGCGCGGTGAACCTCTGGGGCGGTAGCTCCGAGGCACACCGCGAGCTCAAGGGGTACGTGTACATCACCGAAGACGGACCCGAAGCTCTGGCGGTCATCAGCCACAAGGGCTGGGAGAACGTGGAAGTGTCCACCGGTGTCATCCGTGATCTCCAGTTCTTCACCCGACGTGGATTCGCCGGGCTGATGGACACCGTGCTGAACCTGGATCTAGTCGATGAGCTGAAGTACCGCGAGGTCCCGGGGCGCGCTCTGGCCACAGCGATGATCGATCCGCGGGCGGTGAAGTCGACCTCAGAATCCGATCTGGTGTGGACGCGGCTGCTCGACGTCGTCGCTGCGCTGGAGTCCCGTGACTACGGTCAAGACGGATCCCTGGTCCTCGACGTCGAGGACGCGATGGGACTCGTCGACGGTCTTTACCGACTCGACGTCAGCAACGGATCCGCCCGGGCCGAGCGGATCGACGCTCCTCAGCACGATGGTGTGGATGCGGTAACTCTCGACGTCGCGCATCTGGCCACCGCACTCTTCCGCGGCGGGGGAGCGCTGGCCGAGGTCGGTCTAATCAACGGACCGGCCACAGAGCAGTTCCTGCGCATGTTCGCCGTCGTGAAAGAACCCTTCTGCAACTTCGGATTCTGACCCGGTGAATCCCCTGGCACACACCCTCGCCACGCATTGCGCGCGTTGGGCTGCTGGCGTATGATGGTCGGGTGCGTCGAATGCGCACATGTCCATAGATTGTTCAGTGGGTTTCGCTGACCGAAATCACAGGATCCGTTCCGGCTTCGGCCCCCTGAGTATACGAAAACTATCCACATCGGAGTCCCTACTACATGACCACCACCAAGACCGTCCCGCAGGTTGCCATCAACGACATCGGCACCTCCGAGGACCTCCTCGCAGCCATTGACGAGACCATCAAGTACTTCAACGATGGTGACCTGGTTGCGGGCACTGTCGTCAAGGTTGACCGCGACGAAGTTCTTCTCGACATCGGATACAAGACCGAAGGTGTCATCCCCTCCCGTGAACTGTCGATCAAGAACGACGTCGATCCCGACGACGTGGTTGCCGTGGGCGACTCCGTTGAAGCCCTGGTCCTCACCAAGGAGGACAAGGAAGGGCGCCTGATCCTCTCCAAGAAGCGGGCTCAGTACGAGCGCGCCTGGGGCGACATCGAGAAGGTCAAGGAAGACGACGGCGTCGTCACCGGTACCGTCATCGAGGTCGTCAAGGGTGGCCTCATCCTCGACATCGGCCTGCGCGGCTTCCTGCCCGCATCGCTGGTCGAGATGCGCCGCGTCCGCGACCTGGCCCCGTACATCGGCCAGCAGCTCGAGGCCAAGATCATCGAACTGGACAAGAACCGCAACAACGTGGTGCTGTCCCGCCGCGCGTGGCTCGAGCAGACCCAGTCCGAGGTCCGCTCGAACTTCCTCAACAACCTCGAGAAGGGCCAGGTGCGCAACGGCGTGGTCTCCTCGATCGTCAACTTCGGTGCCTTCGTGGACCTGGGTGGCGTCGACGGCCTGGTGCACGTCTCCGAACTCTCCTGGAAGCACATCGATCACCCGTCCGAGGTCGTCGAGGTCGGTCAGGAAGTCACCGTCGAGGTGCTCGAGGTCGACATGGACCGCGAGCGTGTCTCGCTGTCGCTGAAGGCCACCCAGGAGGATCCGTGGCAGGTCTTCGCCCGGACCCACGCTCTGGGCCAGATCGTGCCCGGCAAGGTCACCAAGCTGGTGCCTTTCGGTGCGTTCGTGCGCGTCGAGGACGGCATCGAGGGCCTCGTGCACATCTCCGAGCTGGCTGCCCGCCACATCGACACCGCCGAGCAGGTTGTGTCGGTCAACGAGGAGCTCTTCGTCAAGGTCATCGACATCGACCTGGATCGTCGCCGCATCTCGCTGTCGCTCAAGCAGGCCAACGAGGGTGTGGACCCCGAGGGCACCGAGTTCGACCCGGCGCTGTACGGTATGGCTGCCGACTACGACGACGAGGGCAACTACAAGTACCCCGAGGGCTTCGATCCCGAGACTAACGAGTGGATGGAAGGCTTCGAGACCGAGCGCGCCGCTTGGGAGCAGCAGTACGCTGACGCTCAGGCTCGCTGGGAAGCTCACAAGGAGCAGGTTGTCCGTCACTCCGCTGAAGAAGTCGAGGCATCGACCGAAGCAGCCGAGGCCGGCAACACCTCTTACTCCTCCGAGGCTCCGGCCACGGATGCTGGCACCCTGGCTTCCGACGAAGCTCTGGCTGCCTTGCGCGAGAAGCTAACCGGCAACTGATACATTTCGGTTCTCCAGCGTGACTCCGCGCTGAATTAATCCGAGCAGGAAGCCCCGCACCGATTCGGTGCGGGGCTTCCTGCGTGTTAGCGAATGGATTCAGTGACAGTGAATCGCCGGTCGCGGGCCAGCTGCGTGGTCCGGCCCACCACGCGGTCCAGTTCGTCGCGATAGCGCAGATGCGAATTCCAGACACACCACAACCGACCGCCGGGCTTCAACGTGCGGGCAGCCTCGGCGAAGAGATGGTGCGCAATATCGGTCGTCACGGTGCCGCCATCATGGAAGGGCGGATTCAGGACGATCGCGGACAGAGAAGCATCGGCGTGATGTTTCAGTCCATCGACGTGAGTCACCTGGACGCGGTCGGTGTCCAGCCCATTGGCCGCGGCGGTGTCCCTGGTTGAACGCACCGCTGAGGCGGAATCATCGCAGGCGTAGAGCAGGGGAATGCTGGTTGCCAACCCTAAAGCCGCGGTGATCGTGCCGTTGCCGCAACCGAGATCAACCACACTGTCGAGCTGGTCGATCGCGTCACGGCGACCATCGGGACCTGAGGAGAGCAGTGTGGTGAGCAACAGTGCGGTGCCGGGATCCAGCCGTGCCGCACCGAAAGTCATCCCGTAGGCACGCAGTTCGAGCTCGCCCACGGGCGCCACCGATACGCGTTGTCTTCGCGGGATCCGCTCTGGTAGCTGGTGCTCGGTGAGGGATTCCTTCGGTGCCGAAGCTATCAGCGCACGAGACTTGTAGGCCCCGCGGCTTGCATGGACCCGTTGGAAGCACCGTTCCAGCACCGCGTTCATGCTCCGATTCAGGTGCTTTTCGCGTGCGGCACTGATCATAACGACGTCGGACGTAGCCCAACGGGCCACATGCCAGGCTGTTTCTTCCAGCGCCTCCAGGGGCCGGGCCAGCAAATGAATGACCCAGCCAACCCCGGACAGACTCACTTCGTCGGGCCCGGTGAAGAGCCGCCAGGCATCAGGTACCTTAATCTGCTCGGCTCGACTGCGAGAATCCAGGATGAGCCGACCGTTGAGACCCAGCTCTGACAGATGCTGGCTCAGCGCACCGGTCTCTTCATTAATCACCGCCACCGGGAGCTCACGTAACTCCGGGCGTTGCTCGAGAAATGTCTCGATCTCCATGATCAGGAGCCGTTCGACGGGGCTGGGTTGAACCTCGGTTTGCGACGCCATCACAGGTCTGTCCATTCCACATGGGTGGGCTCGACCTGTCCGGCACCGGAGGTGATGGCTGCGAGGTCTGCCTTCAGACGTTCTGCCGCCATGTCGTCGTCGACACTGGCTAGTGTCAACAACGCTGAGGCACCCGCGTAGTCAGTGGCACCGAGGTGCCACCCAGTGGCGCGCAATTCGTTCTCCCAGCGTCCCGCTACAGCGTGCGGTGCAGGAATGCGGTACCAGAGCATCCGTTGCCGGACCGTCCAGGTGACCTGGTCAAGGGTCTGGGACACAGCGTCAGAATAGGCACGAACCAGTCCGCCGGCTCCGAGTTTCACCCCGCCGAAGTAGCGCACCACCACTGCCAGCACGTCGGAGGCGTCTCGCAGCTGTTCCGCGCCGGTTCCTTCTGCGCTAACGAGCACCGTCTCGCGCTGGGCGATCGCTTCCAACATCGGTGTTCCGGCGGTCCCGGCGGGTTCGCCGTCGTCGTTGGAACGCATTACTCGCCGGTCCGGGCCCAGCAGAAATGCGCTACAGGTGTGTCGGGCCAGATGGTGCTCTTTGCGCAGCGCGCTCACGTGTTCCCTGACGTCTTCCTCCGCTTCGACCCGGAAAAGGTAGCCAATAAATCGCGACCGTTTAATCTCGATTTCATGCACCACCGGAGTGTGGCGCTGGGCCGCCGGGAGCACGCTGTATCGACGCGCGTGGGAATCATCGACGAGGGTGGAATCGGAGTGCTGTGACATCGTCGATAGTCTAGCTTCCTCCCTGCGGTGCACCCGGGTTGGGAGTTGGTTAACTCACGGGTAAGGTAGGCGGTCGTCCACCACTTTATCCTCGGCGTTGATCGTGATCCTGTTCACCCTGGCCATGGGATTCTTCCCCGGGCCGGTTCAGTCTGGGTTCGGCGCGCTGGCCGATGTGATGCGTTACGACATCGGCTGGGTGTTTACGCTCGGCGCCACCGCGATGCTGGTCTTCGCGGCCGGTGTCGGAGCGATCCTGATGTTTTTCGGCGTCGCCGAGCCGATCAACCATGATGCGGTACCCCCAACGATCGGTACGTTCCACTTCGGCTTCCAGCTCTGGGCTATTCAAGTGGTGCCAGGGCTGGCCTTCGCCTACTTCACGTACAAGCGAAACCTCCCTCCGCGGGCTTCTTCGGCATTCCAACCGTTTATCGGCGATCGGATCCACGGCCCCTGGGGCAAGGCCATCGACATCATGGCCATTGTGGCCACCGTGTTCGGTATCGCAGTGTCCATCGGATTGGGCGCCATGCAGATCAACGCCGGACTCACCTATGTCTACGGGGTGCCCATGCAGGGTTGGATCCAGGCGCTCACCATCGCCTTGATCACCGGCGCCGGCCTCACCTCGGTGCTCCTGGGTATGGACAAGGGCGTGAATCGGCTGTCGTACCTCAACATCCTCATGGCCGTCGCACTGATGCTGTTCGTGCTGATGTGGGGAGCGACAATGGACACCTTCCGAGGCGTCGTTGAGACGGCGGGACGCTACCTGTACAACCTGCCGGTGCTCTCCTTCTTCAATGACTTCTCCGGATCGGGACAGTGGACCGGAGACTGGACCGTCTTCTACTGGGCCTGGGCGGTCACCTGGTCGCCCTTCGTCGGGATGTTTATCGCGAAGATTTCCCGAGGCCGTACCATTCGCGAGTTCGTGATCGCCACCATCGGCATGCCCACCAGTTTCGTCATCGTGTGGATGTCCGTGTGGGGCATCTCCGGGATCGTGCAGGACCAGGCCACCGCTACTTCTGGGGTCAGCGGGGAGCTCGTGGAGACCGTCGTCGACGACGGGAACATCGAGGCCGCGCTGTTCCAGTTCCTCCAGGGCTACCCCGCATTCGGCTTCGTTGCGGTGTTTACGCTCATCGTCATTGTGATTTTCTTCGTCACCTCCATGGACTCCGGTGCACTGGTGATGGACGGGATCGCGTCGGGACACGAGGACGCCGGACCGAAGCGGCAGCGGGTGTTCTGGACCGTGTCCATTGGTGCGGTGTGCACCGTCATCCTCGTCACAGCGGGAGAGAACGGGTTCAATGCCATGCAGGAAGTGATCATCGTGATCGGGCTACCGCTGATGATCCTCACCTTCATCATGATGCTCTCGCTGCTGCAGGCGGTTCGCGAAGACTACGGCTCCGCGCGTCCCATCCGCACCCGGCAGTGGAGGCGGGTGCTTCCCCTGGAAGAGTTCCACCGCCGCGCCCAGGAGGAGCCCAGCGCCACCGAGGAGTTCGTGATCTGCTCCGAATACGAGGTGGGAACCGAACCGGACTTCGATACGCATCAACCGCAAACCTGGCATTGGCAGCGCGGTGATGGCACTGTGGAAGAAAATGATGCCTATCAGAAGGGGCAACAGTCATGAGCAGAGTGGCTCCCGTCAGCATTGGGCTCACCGGCGGCATAGCGTCGGGTAAGTCCACGGTCTCCGCCATGCTGGCCGAACTCGGCGCCATCGTGATCGATGCCGATGCGTTGGCCCGCCAGGCGGTGGCCCCCGGGACCGAAGGGCTAGCTGAAGTAGTGGCACGCTTTGGTGGGGGAGTCCTCCACGAGGACGGCACCCTGAACCGTCCCGCCCTGGGTGCGATCGTCTTCGGCGATGACGACGAACGAGCCGCTCTCGACGCGATTATCCACCCACGCGTACGTGCAGCATCTGCCGAGGCCCGAGAACAAGCCCAAGCAGACGACATCGTCGTCGAGGACATTCCGTTGCTGGTGGAGACGGGACAGGCCGATCGGTTCGAGTTGGTCCTGGTGGTGCAGGCGGAAGAAGAGGCTCGCGTGCGCCGGATGATCGAACACCGGGGGATGGCCGAGGACGACGCTCGCGCCCGTATTCGGTCCCAGGCCAGTGATGCCGAACGCGCCGCGGTGGCGGACGTGATCTTGCACAACGAGGGCACCGTGGAAGAACTGCGCGCCAAAACGGAGGAGCTCTGGCGCACCATCATCGAACCGTTGCGCCACCAGTAACTCCGGGACTCTGCGCAGAGAGACGTTCCGGCGTAACCTGGAGGTATGAGTCTGGCACAGAAGATCTCCCGACAGATCGCACCCTTCGAGGTCGTCTCGCCCTTCCAGCCCTCGGGCGATCAGCCGAAGGCCATCGCCGAGCTCGCCGAACGCGTGCAGGGCGGCGAGAAGGACGTCGTCCTGATGGGTGCAACCGGCACCGGTAAGTCGGCAACCACCGCCTGGCTCATCGAGAAGTTGCAGCGTCCCACCCTGGTGATGGTGCAGAACAAGACCCTGGCCGCCCAGCTGGCCAATGAGTTTCGGGAGTTGCTGCCCAACAACGCCGTCGAGTATTTCGTCTCCTACTACGACTACTACCAGCCCGAAGCGTACGTGCCGCAGACGGATACCTTCATTGAGAAGGATTCCTCCATCAACGAGGAAGTCGAGCGGCTGCGACACTCTGCCACGAACGCGCTGCTGACTCGCCGCGACGTCGTCGTCGTGTCGACCGTGTCCTGCATCTACGGTCTGGGCACCCCCGAGGAGTACATCGCCCAGATGGTCACGTTGCACCGCGGCCAAGAGCTGGACCGGGATGAGCTCCTGCGGCAATTCGTGAACATGCAGTACGTACGCAACGACACGGACTTCCACCGGGGCACTTTCCGGGTGCGCGGGGACACCGTCGAGATCATCCCGATGTACGAGGAGCTGGCGGTACGCATCGAGTTCTTCGGCGACGAGGTCGAATCCATTCAGACGTTGCATCCGCTCACCGGACAGGTGGTCCGCGAGGAAGACGAGATGTACATCTTCCCCGCCTCGCATTATGTTGCCGGCGACGAGCGGATGCACCGCGCCATCGGCGAAATAGAGGAGGAACTGCGCATCCGGCTAGAAGAACTGGAGTCCCAGGACAAGCTGCTGGAGGCGCAGCGGCTGCGGATGCGCACCACCTATGATCTCGAGATGATGCAGCAGATGGGTTACTGCAACGGCATCGAGAACTACTCACGCCACATCGACGGCCGTGAGGCCGGCTCCGCCCCGCACTGCCTGCTCGATTATTTCCCGGATGATTTCCTCCTCGTGATCGACGAGTCACACGTCACCGTGCCTCAGATCGGCGGCATGTACGAGGGCGATATGTCGCGCAAGCGGACACTGGTGGACCACGGATTCCGTCTGCCATCGGCGATGGACAACCGCCCGCTGAAGTGGGACGAATTTCTGGAACGTATCGGCCAGACCGTTTATCTTTCAGCAACCCCGGGCAACTACGAACTGGGCCAAGCCGACGGCGTGGTAGAGCAGATCATCCGCCCGACCGGCCTGATCGACCCCGAGGTCATCGTCAAGCCCACCAAGGGGCAGATCGACTCGCTGATGGAGGAGATCACTGCCCGCACCGAGCGGGACGAGCGGGTGCTTGTCACCACGCTGACCAAGCGGATGGCCGAGGATCTGACCGACTATCTGCTCGAGCATGGGGTCAAGGTCCAGTACCTGCACTCCGACGTCGATACGCTCAAGCGCATCGAGTTGCTGCGGGACCTGCGCAAGGGCGTTTTCGACGTGTTGGTGGGCATCAACTTGTTGCGTGAGGGACTCGACCTGCCAGAGGTGTCGTTGGTGTCGATTCTCGACGCAGACAAAGAGGGCTTCTTGCGATCCTCGAAGTCCCTCATCCAGACCATCGGCCGTGCGGCCCGTAACGTGTCCGGCCAGGTGCACATGTACGCGGACACCATCACGGATTCCATGCGACAGGCCATCGACGAAACCAACCGCCGTCGGGAAATCCAGCAGAAGTACAACAGCGATCACGGCATCGACCCGACACCGCTGCGCAAGAAAATTGCGGATATCACCGACCAGCTCGCACGCGAAGACGCCGATTCTGCTGATTTCCTCGCGGGCATGGCGGGCGTCAAAACCGGTTTCGACTATGGTGCGGGACGCCGCGGTTACACCGCAACGATCGCCGAAGAGGTGCCCGGAACCGCCGCCGAAAACGAGGTGGGGATGGACACGGTGGCGAAAATGGCGGCCCTGCCAGCGAAGGATCTCCAGGATCTCATCGACCAGATGTCGGCCCAGATGCACCAGGCGGCCGTGGACCTGCAGTTCGAGCTCGCCGCACGGTTGCGTGACGAAGTGTCCGAGTTGAAGAAGGAGCTCCGCCAGATGCAACGTGAAGGTCACGCATGACCTGCTAGACTTCAGCATTGCAAGGGAGTATCCCCGAACCCCGTGGACGTCAGCACGTCTGGTATCGAGACCAGACCGGACGCGGAGGCCGCTCACCAGCGGTGGGAGAGACTTGTGACGTCTGTTCTATCCGCAGGAGGCTCCCTTTGGAGATCAACGCGTTAACGTGGACCATCACCATTGCGGTGATTGTGGGTCTACTGCTTTTCGACTATTTCGCGCACGTGCGTAAGGCGCACACCCCAACCATTAAAGAAGCGGCCATCTGGTCTGCCATCTATGTCGGCATCGCCCTCATCTTCGGTCTCGTCTTCTTCGTCTTCGGCGACACCCAGCACGCGATCGAGTACTACGCGGGCTACATCACCGAGAAGGCCCTCTCGGTGGACAACCTCTTCGTGTTCCTCGTGATCATGGCGAGCTTCCAGGTACCGCGTGAGTACCAGCAGAAGGTGTTGCTCTTCGGCATCACCTTCGCTTTGATCTCCCGCACCGTCTTCATCCTGCTGGGTGCAGCCATCATTGAGCTGTGGTCAGACGTGTTCTACCTCTTCGGTATCGCATTGCTGTTGATCGCCGGCCAGCAGCTCAAGGGTGAATTGGCTTCCTCGGAGGAGAAAGAAAACCAAGCGGACAACATCATGGTGCGCACCGCTAAGCGCGTGCTTCCTTCGACCGACCAGTACCACGAGGACAAGTTGTTCGTCCGCATCAACGGGAAACGGCTGATCACCCCGATGCTACTGGTGATGGTCGCAATCGGCGCCACCGATGTGCTGTTCGCCTTCGACTCCATCCCGGCTATTTTCGGTCTGACCCAGGAACCGTACATCGTGTTCACCGCAACGGCGTTCTCGCTGATGGGTCTGCGCCAGCTGTACTTCCTCATCGACGGACTGCTGGACCGCCTCGTCTACCTCTCCTACGGCCTCACCGCCATCCTGGGCTTCATCGGAGTGAAGCTGATCTTGCACGCCCTTCACGAGAACAACCTGTTCTTCATCAACGGTGGCTCCGATGTGCCGGTGCAGACCATCCCGACTCACATCTCGCTGATGGTCATCGTCGCGATTCTGATCGTGACCGTCATCGCCTCCCTGACTAGCCCGAAGGGCAAGGCCCTGCGCACCCTGCAGAACGCCGAGAAGTACGCGTACCGCTACACGAAGCTCGACGAGTCGGCTTCGGCCGACGAGCGCCGGGACGCCGAAGCCAAGATGGATCGCTGGACGCGCGAGGCCGAGGGCCTGAGCCAGAAGTGGCGCGACGCCCTAATCGACAACAAGGATCGCTACTCGTCCATTATTCGCACCGCGCACGAGACACGCTGGGCTGAGGCACAGTCCAACGGCAACGGTCACGACGCCAATGTGTCCAAGGAGATCGTGGAAAAGCAGGGTCCCACGGTCTGATAAGTTTCGAGCATGACCGACTCGACATCTGACGATCCCCAGGATGTTCCTGCGCAGGACAGCTCTCAGCTGGACTCGCAGGAACACTGGGGCTCGTTGTTGCGTAGTACCGGTCTAGTCCTCACGGTGGCGGTCATGCTCTGGCTCGCTCTCAACGTGCGGCTTCCCTCGCTCAGCCAACTGCATTCCACCATCGAGGCGTGGGGTTGGTTAGGTCCCTTAGCCTCGATCCACCGACGCGGGTTCAGGCCGGAGTGTGATTCCGGAAGCACCGGGTGAATCGATTTTGGGCGTGAGGAAGTAACCGGCCTCGCTGCCGGTGGTGTTCCACTGTTGGTCCTTCGGTCGTGCCGGGGCGCAGCGTTCGGTCGGTTGGCTATGCCGATTGTGGTGGCGGGTGGATGGCGGTGAAGAGCCGTTCGAGTCCCTGTTGCCAGGGCCAGGCCTCGGGCAGTCTGATTCGAATTTTGCGGGCGCTGGAGGCGATTCGGGCCGGGATGTTCACGAGTCTGGCCCGGATGGTGCCGGTGCGGGCTTTGGTGAAGGTGCCGGCGGCGAGGATCCCGGCGGTGCGGGTGAGGTTGTAGGCCATCACCGCGCAGACCAGCCAGGCGCTGTTGGCCCCGAAGTGGCCGGAGGGCAGGTGGGCCAGGGCGCTGTCTTTCAGGTCGGCGTTGACTTGCTCGATGATCGCGTGTTGCCGGTGGGTCCGGTCCGCGGCCACCGTGTCCAACACTTCCGGATCCACGGTGGTGAAGAAGGCGTGGAACCGGTGCGTGTCGAACAACGTCGGCTGCCCGTCGTCCTGCCTGAGGTTCAGTTCTGGGATGCGGCGCACCACCAGCCGTCCGGGGATCCGTTCGGCTTTCTTTCTCGAGGTGAACGCGGTGAAGGACACCTCGGCGACCTCGGCTTTGGAGGCCCAGGTGCCGGTGGTCTCGTCGTAGATCGCCTCGGGGTATTCGATGCCGGTCCAGGCATCGTCGGCGATGGTGGCGATGGCGGCCTTGACCGCCAGATTCATCCGCACGGTGACCGAGACGTCGGCACCGGCTTTCAACGCGGTGGCCACGGTGGCGTGCCCGTAGAAAGCCGAGTCGGCACGGACCAACATCCGGGCGCCAGAGTCCGGAGGCAGTCGCTTGAGCGTGGCCAGCGCGTCGGCGATCAACCGGCAGGCCCCGCGTGGGGAGCCCACCGCTCCGCGACGCAGACGCTGACCCAAGATCACCGGGGCCGCAGTCTCGGTGCTCGCCGTGGCCAGCAAGGCGTTGAGTCCACGCACGCCCGAGTATCCGTACCCGGAGCCCTGCTTCTGATAGCCGTGGACCTCGATGATCGTGTCGTCCACATCCACATAGACGAACTGTCCGGCGCCGGGGCTTCCCAGCACCGATGCCCTGACGGAGAGGTTGGCCAACAGTCCGGAGGCGACCGCGTCGAGCTGGCGGACGTGCCCGAAGGTGAACGCACGCAGGAACGAACCCAGGGTCGAGGGCGCGTAGCAGGCGTTGAAGATTCGTTTCATCGCCCCGTGGCGCAGGATGGCCATGTCGTCGATCGAGTCGGCTCCGGCGCACATGCCGGCCACCAGGGCCGCGATCTTGGCCCCGGCGTTGGCGCCCTTGTCGGTCGGCACCGTCAATCGCCCCTTGGCCAGCTGGTGCAGGCCGGCCTCGGCGGCCAGCTCCATCATCGGGACCAGTCCGGCGGAGCCGATGAGGTTCGGCTCGTCGAAGGAAGCTGACAGTGCGGAACGGGTGTGGGAAACTTGCATCTGCGAGATGCCCTCTCATCGCGGTGGAACGGAACCCTGAACAAGTGCCATTCTTCCCGGTCAGACGGGCATTTCGTTCTTAATTACGTACCAGTACCAAGCATGCTCATCGGTGGATCAAGGCTTAGTGTTCATTGGCCTCTATGCCCTCGTCGCCATCACCCCCATACCGGTCACGGTGATGGCTGTCGTGGCGGGGCTGCTGTTCGGCGTCGCCATCGGCAGTGTGCTGTCCCTGATTGGCGTGCTCATCGGGTGCTGGGGTGCGTATTGGCTGGCCCGCGCCGTCGGACGAGATGCCACGCGCCGCCTGCTGGGTCGACACCGCGCCTCCATCGAGCGAAATCTGAGCCATGCTGGTTTTCAGACGGTGTTCATGCTTCGTCTGCTTCCTGGGTTTCCCTATTGGCCGGTGAATTATGGCAGCGGGGCGTTCGGCGTATCCCAGCACGCTTATCTGTCCGCTTCGGCCCTGGCCGTGCTGCCCGGACAAATCTCACTCGTGGCGATCGGTGATTTCGTGGCCGAACAGTCCATCCTCAACGGCGCCGTGGTCGTGGTGTCCTGGATTGCCGTCATTGTGCTGACCATCTGGTCGTATCGCCGCTGGAAGCAAGCTCGTCGTCATTCCTCCGATGACGAGGCCGACGGGGACGACACCATGTCGTAGAGCCGTCGGAAGATGCCTGCACCGTCTTCGGCCAGGCCGTCGTGATGGTGCGCCGCTGTCTGCCACACCTGAAGCCCAGCCACGCGGGCCGCGGTTTCCACCGACAATTCGGCATCTACGTAGACGTCATCCCGATACACAGCCGCCGCGACTGGCACGGTGTTCACGGCCAGTTGATCCAGATCGTAGAGCGGCTCCCACCCAATGCGTTGAGCCAGATGCTCGGCCACGTCGGCCAGGGGTTGCAGACCCGGATCTAGTTCCGCGTACCAGGGAAACACCATCTCCCCGGTCAACAGGGGAGTACGAGAGCGCTCAGGATCAAAATCCGGATGATCTGCCAGCACCCGATGGGCCGCCCAGTCGGTCGGCTCCGCCTCCGGCTGCGCGTAGATCGACTCGTGCATCACCATGTACAGCGGACGGGAAAGATGCCCGATTAGGCCATGGGCCTGTTCGAGAAACGCGTCGCTGAGCCGGTCATCGCCCTCAACAAAGGCTTCCTGCAATAGGTAGTGCAGTTGGTCAATCCGGGTATTGCCGCCCAGATACATGCCCAACATCTGCAACCGCCCCACGGTGACCGGGGAACCATCCGGAAAGCGCTGCTCGGAATGTCGTCCGAGGCGCACGATGCGTTCCCAGAACGGCCAATCCTCGGGATAACGCTCGAAGAACTCACGATTCCGCGCCCGCATCCGCCGGTACGTGGCCTGGTATACCCGGTCGGCCGGTCCCGTGATCGGCGACAACCCACCGGTGATCATGCTCGCCCGCAGCCCCTCGGGGTGAAATGAGAGATAGCTCAGCGTGCAGAATCCGCCATAGGACTGCCCCAGGGTGGTCCAAGGTCCGGAGCCCAGAGCCAGACGGAACTGCTCGGCGTCGCGCACAATATTCGGCGCACGGAAATGGCTCAGATAATCGGCTTGTTGCCCGCCGTCACCTTCCCTCGGCAGTGAGGTGCGGGTGATCGGGGTCGAGCGACCGGTGCCGCGTTGGTCCAGCATGAGAATCCGGAATTCGGAGCTCGCCTCCGCCATCCAACCCGACAAAGGACCGGAACGGACCCCTTTGCCTCCGGGACCGCCCTGCAGATACAACAACCACGGACGGGAGCCACCACCGTCAGCGGTGTATTCCCGGGCGAAAACAGTGATACGCCGCCCCTGCGGTTGGTCATAATCCAGCGGCACCTCCAGGAAATGATCACGGATCACGGTGCCGTCAAAGAGGCGCGACGCTGTTCCGCTACGCAAAGTGGAGATCAACACGTTCGAGGTGCTTCCGGTACTCATGGACTCAGCCTACGCTCCCGGTGCCCCCACGGAGAGGACCAGGATCGAGGGGGAGCCCTGCTCATCAGAACGGTCGAGGTTCACTACGGCGTTGATCCCGAAATCAAGGTTGCCCTCCGGGTCCACCAGAATCTGGCGCACCGTCCAATACCGTGACTCCGCTATGCCGGAATCGGCGCGTTCCTGGTCCGTCAGGTCTGGTTTCCGATTCACCTGGAAATACTGCTGACCGCGTGCGGTCGGGGAGTCGTCGATATCCTCGTACTCGCCGAAATATTCGTCGAGAGCATCAGCCCAGTCGTCCGCAGTGAAGGCGCGGGCACGGTCCGGAACATCGTCGAGTTCGGCCAGTCGCGCGTCCTGTTCGGCGCCGAACAGCTCCACGCGTCGGAACATCGCGTTGCGCACCATCACGGTGAAGACCTGCTCGTTGTCCGTGAGTCGCGGTGGCGCCGGAGGAGCTAGGGTCTCGAAGTCTTTGCGCAGCTCTTCAACGTCGCCGGCGACCAGGTCTTCCCACTCCTCCAGCAGCGACGAGTCGGTGTGCTTGATCAGGGCCTCGAGCCATTCCTGGATCAGGTCCAGTGTCTCGGTCCGAGTGTCTTGAGGGATGGTCTGCCGCAGTGCCTTGGTGGCGTCGGTGAGATAACGCAACAACACACCCTCGGAGCGAGCGATCCCGTAGAAATTAACGTAATCGGTGAATCCCATGGCGCGTTCGAACATGTCGCGGACCACGGATTTTGGATCCAGCTCAAAATCGGACAGCCACGGCGCACCCTGGCGATAGTTCTCGAATTGTTGCTCCAGCATCTCCGCCAGCGGGCGTGGATGGGTCACCTCATCGAGTGCCTTCATTCGCTCCGTGTACTCCAGGCCCTCGCTCTTCATCGCGCTCATGGCTTCGGTTTTCGCCTTCTTCACCTGAGCCGAAATCACCTGCCGCGGCGAATCCAAGGTGGCTTCCACAATGGACACCAAGTCCAGAGCGTAGGTGGGCGAATCCGGATCGAGGAGCTCGAATGCCGCCAGCGCGAAGGGGGAGAGCGGCTGGTTAAGGGCAAAGTCCGGCTGGAGATCCACCGTGACGTCGATCATTCGGCCAAACTCATCAGGTTCGGGACGGCGTACCACCACACCGGTGACCATGAGCTCTCGCAAGATGCCCAATGACTGCCGCAACAGTCCGGCCTGCTTGGCTGGCGGTTCGTGGCTGTTGCGCACCAAACGGCGTACCGCGCGAATCGGGTCGCCCGGCCGACTCAGCAGGTTCAACAGAATGGAGTGGTTGACCTTCAGTTGGGAGACCATCGGCTCCGGAGTGGCCTGGACCAGTTTCTCGAAGGTCGCCTGACCCCAGGAAACAAAGCCTTTCGGAGGCGTCTTCTTGGGGCTGGACTTCGTCGACTGCTTGATCCGTTTGTTGCGCTCCGCCTCATCCTTAATGTTGGCGAATTTCGCGGCCGCCTTCTTTTGGGCCTGAAGATTCTCGATGACGTGCTCGGGAGCTTGGACCACCACCGTGCCGGAGGTATCGAAACCGGCGCGTCCGGCTCGACCGGCAATTTGATGAAATTCCCGGGCGTTGAGGTGCCGCGTCCGCGTGCCATCAAACTTACTCAGTGCGGTGATCACCACCGTGCGGATGGGCACGTTGATCCCCACCCCCAGAGTGTCGGTCCCGCAGATCACTTTAAGCAAGCCATCTTGGGCCAAACGCTCCACGAGGCGCCGATATTTCGGCAGCATCCCGGCGTGGTGCACACCAATTCCAGCGCGGACCAGACGATTCAGAGTCTTTCCGAATCCAGCGGAAAACGGGAAGCCGGCGATTCTTTCAGCGATCGCGTCCTTCTCAGCCCGAGTCGTCACATCAACCGAGGACAAGGCCGAGGCACGTTCGATAGCGTCCAGTTGCGAAAAGTGCACAATATAAACCGGTGCCTGCTTCGTGCTCACCAGTTCCGCGATCTTGTCCTGAACTGGTTCCTCCGAATACTCAAAACTCAGCGGAATCGGACGTTCAGCGTGGGCAACGGTCACCGTCTCTCGACCGGTACGTTCCGTCAGGTCTTTCTCGAACCGGCTGGTATCACCGAGTGTGGCACTCATCAGCAGGAACTGTGACTGAGGCAATTCTAGTAAGGGCACCTGCCACGCCCAGCCACGCTGCGGATCCGCATAGAAATGGAACTCGTCCATCACGACCGCGCCAACGTCGAGACCGGATCCTTCCCGCAATGCTCCGTTCGCAAGAATCTCGGCAGTGCAGCAAATAATCGGAGCATCGCCGTTCACGGAAGAATCGCCCGTCACCATGCCCACGTTATCCGCACCGAAGACATCGACCAGGGCGAAGAACTTCTCCGACACCAGCGCTTTGATGGGTGCGGTGTAGTAACTGCGCCGTCCGTAAGACAGTGCGTGGAAGTGGGCGCCGAGCGCCACCATGGACTTACCAGACCCGGTCGGGGTTGCCAGGATGACGTTGTCCTCTTCCACCAGGTGAAGCATTGCTTCTTCCTGGGCCGGGTAGAGCGATATTCCGCGGGACTGCGTCCATTCGACAAATCGGCCGTAGATCAGGTCGCTACCGCTGGAAGCTGCATCGCGGAGTTCATCGGCGTCGGGAAGATAATCGAGGAGTCTCATCGCCACCCAGCTTATCCGGCACCGCGACTCCGTGTGACCTCGAGTGTCGCGGTCATCGGCAGGTAGCTGAAGACCGATATAGCGTGGTCCCATGCACGATTTCAACTGGGATCCGGCTCAGTACGCGAAGTTCTCCGACCACCGCGCCCGCCCGTTTAAGGACCTGACGTCCGTGATCGACGCGCCTAGTCCCAAGGTGGTCATCGACTTGGGCTGTGGACCCGGCACCATGACCCGCACCCTGGCTGAGCGCTGGCCAGACGCCGAGGTGATCGGATTTGATTCGTCGGAAGATATGGTTCTGGCCGCCCGCCGGATGCAGTCCGATGATCCTCAGGCCCCGAAGAATCTCCGTTTCGAGCACGCCAACGCCACAGAATGGATGCCAGACCATTCGGTCGACGTCGTCGTCTCAAACGCGATGCTGCAGTGGATCCCTCAGCACCGTCAGCTGATGAGCTCCTGGCTCAAGGCCCTGAAGCCGGGGGCATGGTTCGGGATGCAGGTCCCCGGAAACTATGCCGCGACCTCGCACGCCATGATCAGCGAATTGGCGCGACGCCCGGAGTACGCGGACGCCTCGCGCGGCACCTATACCCGCGAATCGATCTACACGCCGTTGGAATACACCGAGACCCTGATCGACGCCGGACTACGCCCCAATGTCTGGGAGACCACCTATTTGCAGTCGCTGCTGGGGGAGGAACCAGTCTACGCCTGGGTTCGTGGTGCTGCATTGCGCCCCGTCCTCCAAGGGCTCGCTGCCGCAGATGAACGCGACGGAACTCGGCTCGAAGAGCAGTACACACGGGAATACCGGGAAGCGATGTTGCGGGCTTATCCGCCCTATGAGGCACCCGACGGAACCACGCTCACGGTCTTCTCAATGCGTCGCGTCTTCGTGGTCGGTCAGAAAGTGCTCGACTACCAGATCTGAGACGAGAGTGGTTGGCGGGCGACCTACCAGCCGCGGGCCCGCCATTCGTCTAAGTGTGGCCGTTCTTGGCCGAGCGTGGTGCTCGCGCCGTGGCCGGGCAGCACGATGGTGTCGTCGTCATAGACGTCGAAAATCCGGGACGTGACATCGTCGAAGAGCTGCGTGAACCGCACTGAATCGTTCTGCGTATTACCTACACCACCGGGAAACAGCGAGTCGCCCGTGAACAGCACGGTAGGTGCATCGGCGTCGGGAACAAAGGCCAAGGCGACCGAACCGGGAGTGTGGCCCCGAAGCCCGATGATGTCTAACGAGATCCCATCAAAATGGGCGGCGTCGCCGTGATTCAACAGCACCTTCGGCGTCACCGATGTTTGTTCCTGAATTGCATCCGCGTCCGCGGTTCCCGCGGCCGTTGAGGTCTGGGTCTGTTCGGACACCTCGGCCAGCGCACGCACATGGTCCCAGTGCTGGTGAGTGGTGATGATGACGGCCAGGGTGGTGTGGCAGGGCGTGTCCACCGCTGCCGAGGCAAGGAGTTCCATGATGGCGGCCGGGTCGTCCGCAGCATCAATCAGCACCTGGGTTCCCGAGGTCTTCGACGTGATCAGATAGACGTTGTTGTCCATCGACGACACCGAACGTGTCCGGATCGTTACTTCAGGAAGATCCTGGACGACAGTGATGGGACCGGCGGTGCTGTGGGCTGACGAAGACATGAGACTCAGTGTAGAGATGGATCAGCCGCCCTGACTAGCTGGCCTGCGCTCCGTCCGGCGGTGTGCTGTTAGCGAACGACAGCACCACAGCACGTGCTCGAATGTGCGTTCGAAGTCTTGCTGGCATACAGTAGATGTTGTTCCACTTCTTTATCGATGCGAGGATCACGCTGTGACTGTCTCAACCACTCCATCACTTGATACCGACTCAGCGGCCCTGGCTTCCCGCCCGGAGGGTGCGCCTGCGAGTCGTCGGGGGAGTGCCACGCACGACCGGATCGTCGTCCAAGGGGCACGCGAACACAACTTGAAGAACGTCAACCTAGATATTCCACGCGACTCCATGGTCGTTTTTACCGGCCTATCCGGTTCCGGAAAATCATCATTGGCTTTCGACACGATTTTCGCCGAAGGCCAGCGGCGCTATGTGGAATCGCTGTCGTCGTATGCGCGTATGTTTTTGGGCCGGGTAGACAAGCCGGCCGTCGACTTCATCGAGGGCTTGTCTCCGGCAGTCTCGATCGACCAAAAATCGACCAACCGCAACCCGCGTTCAACCGTCGGCACGATTACCGAGGTTTTCGACTATATGCGTCTGCTGTGGGCGCGTATCGGCGTACCGCATTGTCCCGAATGCGGGGAACCTGCGAAACGCCAGTCGCCACAGCAGATCGTTGATCAGCTTTCTGAGTTGCCCACGAAAACTCGATTCCAGGTGCTCGCGCCGGTGGTGCGCGGTCGTAAGGGCGAGTTCGTGGACCTGTTCTCCAGCCTGTCTACGCAAGGCTTTTCCCGTGCCATTGTCGACGGCGAGATCGTGCAACTCACGGATCCGCCGAAGCTGAAGAAGCAGATCAAACACACCATTGCTGTGGTCATCGACCGTTTGGCAATGAAGGACGGTATCCGTCAGCGGCTCACCGATTCGATTGAGACGGCGCTGAAGCTGGCCGAGGGGCTCGTCGTCGTGGATTTCGTGGACATCGAAGCCACCGTCGACCCAGATCGTGCCAATGCGGGAGAGTTCCACGCCGTTGATGCCGACGGCCAACCCAAGTACCGCTCATTCTCGGAGAACCTGTCTTGCCCGAATGGACACGAACAGACCATTGACGAGATTGAACCGCGCTCGTTCTCCTTCAACAACCCGTTTGGCGCTTGCTCAACCTGCACGGGTATTGGCTCTCAGCTCCAGGTGGATGAGGAACTCGTCATTCCGGACGAAGACCTCTCTCTGGAAGGCGGGGCCATCGCCCCGTGGTCCATCGGCAAGTCAACCGCCGAATACTGGCAGCGCCTGATGGCCGGGCTAGCGGACGAACTGGACTTCTCGCTCAAAACCCCGTGGAAAGATTTGCCCGCTAAAGCCCGTAAGGCACTTTTGCACGGCAAGGACTACAAGGTCGTGGTCCAATACCGCAACAGATTTGGCCGCGAACGAAAGTACAGCACCGGTTTCGAAGGTGTCATCGACTACATCAAGCGCAAGCATCTCGAGACAGAGTCGGATCACGCACGTGACCGCTACGAGGCGTACATGCGCGAGATTCCTTGCCCTGCTTGCAAGGGCGCACGACTTAACCCCACCGCGCTTTCCGTGCTCGTGGGCGATAAGTCGATTGCCGAGGTATCGCGTCTTCCCATGGAAGAAGCCATTGCCTTCATGAATGATCTGGAACTCACCGATCGCGATCTTCGCATCGCGGACCAGGTCCTCAAGGAAATCAAAGCACGGTTGCGCTTCCTCATCGACGTGGGTCTCGACTACCTGAATCTCGAACGTCCTGCAGGAACCTTGTCGGGCGGCGAAGCCCAGCGGATTCGTCTCGCCACGCAGATCGGCTCAGGGTTGGTGGGCGTCCTGTACGTGCTCGATGAACCGTCCATTGGATTGCACCAACGTGACAACCGCCGCCTGATTGAGACCCTGATCCGATTGCGGGACTTGGGCAACACTCTGATCGTTGTTGAGCACGATGAAGACACGATTGCTGAGGCGGACTGGATCGTCGACATTGGTCCCCGCGCCGGCGAACAGGGCGGTGAAATCGTCCATTCAGGTTCGTTGGAAGGACTCAAAGCCAACGAACGCTCCGTCACTGGTGATTACCTTTCCGGACGCCGCAGCATTGCCGTTCCGGAGACCCGACGTCCCCTTGATCCACAGCGTCAGCTCACTGTGGTGGGGGCCCGCGAGAATAATCTCCAAAACGTCAGCGTCGATTTCCCGCTAGGTGTGTTCACGGCCGTCACCGGTGTGTCCGGCTCGGGCAAGTCGACTCTAGTCAATGAGATTCTCTACAAGGTTCTCGCCAATCAGCTCAATGGCGCTCGACATGTTCCCGGCCGCCACAAGCGCGTCACCGGTGTGGACCTGCTCGACAAGGTGATTCACGTTGACCAGTCACCGATCGGGCGCACCCCACGCTCCAACCCGGCCACCTACACCGGAGTCTTCGACGCGATCCGCAAGCTATTCGCGGACACCCCGGAAGCGAAAGTCCGTGGTTATCAGGCCGGCCGGTTCTCGTTCAACATTAAGGGCGGTCGCTGTGAGGCCTGTTCCGGTGACGGAACCCTGAAGATCGAGATGAACTTCCTCCCGGACGTCTACGTGCCCTGTGAGGTGTGCCAGGGGTCGCGCTACAACCGTGAGACGCTCGAGGTTCAGTACAAGGGCAAGACCATCGCCGAGGTACTCGATATGCCGATCTCGGAAGCAGCGGAGTTCTTCTCCGCATACACAAAGATCTCCCGGTATCTCGACACGCTGGTGGATGTCGGTCTCGGCTACGTGCGACTGGGACAACCCGCAACCACCCTGTCGGGTGGCGAGGCCCAGCGCGTGAAACTTGCCACGGAACTGCAGCGCCGATCCAACGGGCGCAGCATCTATGTGCTGGATGAGCCCACCACCGGGCTGCATTTCGAAGACATCCGTCGCTTGCTCGGTGTGCTCAATCGCCTTGTCGAGAAGGGCAACACTGTGGTCACCATCGAGCACAATCTGGATGTCATCAAGTCGGCCGACTATGTGATCGACTTAGGTCCAGAAGGCGGCTCCGGTGGCGGAACGATCGTCACCACCGGTACCCCTGAGGAAGTAGCCACGGTGGCTGAGAGCTACACGGGTCAGTTCCTCGCCGAAGTGCTCTGAGCTGCGCGGACCGAAACCATCCTCGGCGTGAGGCCGATAGGATGTAGTTGCACAAGATGAAGCGAGGAAAGGCCAGACGTGGCTCCTAGCAACGCCGTGCGGACTAGCGTGCGCACCATGTTGAAGACGACCTGCCGCCCCGAGGTGACGGGTCTCGAGAACGTGCCCGAGTCCGGGGGATTCATCGTCGCTTCCAATCACCTTTCGTTCTTCGATTCCGTGATCATCCAGGCCATGAGCCCGCGCATGGTGCACTTTTTCGCTAAGGCAGAGTACTTCAATCGCACCGGGATCCGCGGCCGAATGATGAAGGGGTTTTTCGAGTCTGTCGGCTCGATTCCTGTTGAACGTGGTGAGCAGGCCGCATCCGTTGCAGCGTTGGAAGAACTCGTTCAGCTCGTCGAATCAGGTCACGGGGTGGGCATCTATCCGGAAGGCACCCGCTCCCGCGACGGTCGTCTCTATCGTGGTCGCACCGGAGTTGGTTGGTTGGCACTCGCTACAGGTGCTCCTGTCGTGCCGGTGGGTCTAGCGGACACTGATCGTCTGCAGCCCCCAGGGCGGACCATGGCTCTGCCGCATAAATTCACGATGACCATTGGCAAGCCCATCCAGGTGGAGCAGTTGGGCCGCAAACACTCCTTGCCGGTCCGCCGACAAACCACGGAACGGATCATGGACGCAATCGCCGCGATTACCGGACAAGAACGCGTCGACCAATATAATTCGACTTCCCATCCCGATTCTTCGCGCTAGGCGGCGCCAACAGGGCCTCACAGCATTCCAGGAGCAGAGTGGCTGATCCAGCAACGTACCGTCCCGCAACGGGGGAGATTCCCACCCGGCCCGGTGTGTACCGCTTCAAGGACGATCAAAGTCGCGTAATCTATGTCGGCAAGGCGAAAAACCTTCGGTCACGACTGACCTCATACTTCGCTCGTCCGGAGACACTGCACGCCAAAACTCGCGCCATGGTTCACACGGCCGCCGGGGTTGAATGGACCGTCGTCGGCTCAGAGCTAGAGGCCATCCAGCTTGAATACACCTGGATCAAGCAATACACGCCGCGATTCAACATCATGTATCGCGACGACAAGTCATATCCGTACCTCGCGGTGACGATGGATGAAAAGTATCCGCGCGTGATGGTGATGCGCGGCGATCGTCGCAAAGGGGTGAAATATTTCGGCCCCTTCCACCCGGCCAAGGCTATTCGGGAGACCGTTGACCGTATGCTCCGCGTCTTTCCGGTCCGTACTTGCTCGGCTGGAGTCTTCCGTCGCGCAGAAATGTCAGGGCGTCCCTGTCTGATGGGCTACATCGACAAGTGCTCGGCGCCCTGTGTGGGCCGCATTTCTGTCGAAGACCACTACCGACTGGCTGAAGACTTCTGCAATTTCATGACGGGAAATGTCTCTGGATACCTGCGTGAACTTGAGGCCGAAATGAAGTCGGCCGTTGACGAACTGCGCTATGAAGATGCTGCACGCCGTCGCGATGACATCGCCGCATTGAAGCGCGTCTTCGAGCGCAACGCCGTCGTACTATCGGAGAATACCGAAGCGGATGTTTTCGCCTTCGCCGAAGACGAACTCGAGGCAGCAGTCCAGGTATTCCACATTCGCGGCGGAAGAATCCGTGGGCAACGCGGCTGGGTGGTCGAGAAGGTCGAAGAAACCACGAGTGAACAGCTCGTTCAGCAGCTGATCCAGCAGGTCTATGGTGATCTCGACGATGTCTCCCGCATTCCAGCAGAGGTCTTGGTCCCGGCCCTACCTTCAGAGCCAGAGGAGCTCTCCGAGTGGCTTACCGAACGGCGGGGGAGCCGAGTCGACTTGCGAGTTCCGCGACGCGGTGACAAAAAAGCTCTGTTGGAGACTGTGGCCGAAAACGCGGATTTGGCCCTCCGATCTCACAAGACCAAACGTTCCGGGGATATCACCACGCGCTCGGCTGCTCTGCGGGAACTCCAGGACGCGCTGGAACTCCCGGAACCCCTGCTGCGTATCGAGTGCTACGACATCTCCCATGTGCAGGGGACCAATGTGGTTGGCTCCATGGTCGTGGTGGAAGACGGCCTCCCACAGAAGTCTGCTTACCGAAAATTCGCTGTTACAGGTGATGCGGCCCGCGATGACACCACGGCCATGCATGACGTCCTCACAAGACGCTTCAAGAGCTATCTCCGGGAGCAAACAGAAACCCCCGAAGTAGTCAGCGGCGAGATCGACGAGGACGACACCAGCGAGAAGAAGAGATTTTCTTACCCACCATCACTCGTCGTCGTGGACGGTGGGCCCGCGCAGGTTTCGTCCGCCCAATCGGCCCTCATTGAACTTGGCGTCACGGATATTCCGGTCGTCGGCCTGGCGAAGCGCCTCGAAGAGCTGTGGCTGCCCGGAGAGGAGTTCCCGGTGGTGCTTCCACGCACCTCAGAAGGGCTCTACCTGCTGCAGCGGATCCGCGACGAATCCCACCGTTTCGCGATTTCGTTCCACCGTGACAAACGCTCAAAATCCATGGTTCAGTCCGCTTTGGACGAGATCCCTGGGTTGGGGCCAGCGAAACGAAAACTCTTGCTGAAGCAGTTCGGATCGATCAAGCGTCTGCGTGCAGCAAGCATCGACGAGCTCACGGCCGTCAAAGGAATCGGACCTCAATTGGCGCAAGCCATTCGAGAAAATCTCGGCACCAAAGACTCGGCGAAGAGCAAGGACTCGGCAGAGTCGGTAGGCTGACGGTATGACTGAAGAGCTGACACCGGTCAAACCGCCCACCAAGGAAGTCTTAATCGTCACCGGCATGTCCGGTGCCGGCCGAACGACGGCCGCGCACGCTTTGGAAGACCAGGGTTGGTACGTCGTCGAAAACCTACCACCCCAGCTGTTCAGCACCCTCGCCGCATTATTGGGCAAGAGCCCGGAGTCCGAGCTTAAGCTGGCACTGGTTGTCGACGTACGCACCAAAGAATTCTTCTACGACCTCCAGGAATCCCTGGCACAGCTCTCCACCGACGGCGTCGAATATCGAATTTTGTTCCTCGATGCCGCCGACGATGTGCTCGTCCGCAGGTTCGAATCCGGGCGACGGCCCCACCCCCTGCAGAGCGGGGGACGGATCTCTGACGGCATCGCTGTGGAACGCCGGGTACTCGCCGAGCTCAAGGAACAGGCCGAGCTCGTCGTCGACACCACGGAGATGAACGTCCATGCGCTTGCCAAATCCATGGTGGAGTTGTTCTCCGAGAACGGCCCGGTGGTGCTGCGGCTCAACGTGATGAGTTTCGGGTTCAAGTACGGCATTCCGCAGGACACGAACTTCCTGGCGGACGTCCGATTCATCACGAATCCTCATTGGGTGCCCGAGTTGCGTCACCTCACCGGTCAGGATGCTGCTGTTTCCGAATTTGTTCTGGTCCAAGAAGGGGCGGAGACGTTCGTTGATCGGTACGTGCATGCGCTCCAGCCCGTGCTGGAAGGCTACCGTCGCGAGAACAAGCACTACGCTACCTTCGCCATCGGCTGCACGGGCGGCAAGCACCGCTCTGTCGCGATCGCCGAAGCACTGGCCCACCGTCTGGGCCAGCAACCACGCGTCATGGTGAAGACTCACCATCGGGACCTGGGGCGCGAATGAGTCTGCATTTCACCGGGCAGCTGCCGCTGACCCCACTTCCGACCCCGGTGACTCGGCAAAGAAGCCACTACGACCCGGCCTTGTCCGTCACCGCACTGGGAGGCGGGCACGGGCTCTACGCGACCCTGTCTGCACTGCGACTCATTGCGGGTGAAATCACAGCCATTGTGACGGTGGCCGACGATGGGGGATCCTCCGGGACCATCCGTCAGGAGATGGACGTGTTGCCACCGGGCGACCTGCGCATGGCACTGGCTGCCCTCTGCGACGACACAGACTGGGGCCGCACCTGGCACGACACCCTCCAGTACCGGTTCAGCACCCGACCAGATTCGGAAGGAACCCTGAACAATCATGCCCTGGGCAATCTCCTGATCGTGGCCCTGTGGGAACAGCTGGGCAATCCGGTGGATGGGTTGCGCTGGGCCGGAGCTTTGTTAGGTGCTCGCGGATCCGTTTTACCGATGTCGACCGTGCCGTTGACGATCTCCGGCACGGTGCTGGCGGACCATGACAACGGCGGACTCACGACCCGAACCGTTTCTGGACAGGTCGCCCTCGCCACCGCAGCGGCTCAGGGTCGGGTAAGTCATATCTCGCTTTTCCCAGCGGATGCACCGGCCACACCCGAATCACTTGAGGCGATGGAGCTGGCAGACTGGGTCATACTCGGTCCCGGCTCCTGGTACACCTCCGTGCTTCCGCACCTGTTGCTCCCGCAGCAGCGTGATGCGGTATGCTCCACTCCGGCCCGTCGCGCCCTGGTGATGAACCTAGAATCGGATACCTCCGAAACCACTGGGATGTCTCCGGCCGACCACCTCAATGTTCTGCAAAGCTACGCACCCAATCTCACGCTCGACGTAATCATCGCCGACCCGGATGTGATCACCCAGCGTGACGAGTTCCGGGCCGCCGCTGAGGCGCTGAAGGCCGAGGTTGTCTTTAGTAGAGTGATGAGCAAGCAAAGCCCGGGCGTCCACGATCCACTACGACTGGCTGTTGCACTTCACGAAGCGTTTGACCGCTTCGACTGATCCTCCGGATTCAACTGGGTCCACGTCCATCGCAAGGAAAGCAGGCACAGGTATGGCATTGACCGCCGCCGTCAAGGAAGAGCTCGCGCACGTCAAGGCTCTGCGCAGCTCAGAACGACGAGCAGAGGTCGCTTCGACCCTGCGCTTCGCGGGCGGACTGTACCTGGTCAACAATCGGATCGTGATCGAGGCTGAACTCGATTACGAGGCCGCCGCAAAACGACTGCGGACGGCAATCTCCGAGGTATACGGCAACACCTCCGACATGGTGGTCGTCTCCGGTGGCAATCTGCGACGCGGATCCCGCTATGTCATTCGCGTGATTAAAGATGGTGCTGCCCTGGCGCGTCAGACCGGACTCGTGGACGCTCGTGGACGCCAGGTGCTGGGTCTTCCCGCGACCGTGGTGAACGGATCGGTGGCCGATGCCGAAGCTGTGTGGCGCGGAGCGTTCCTCGCTCACGGATCGCTGACGGAACCAGGGCGCTCTTCCGCACTTGAGATCACTTGCCCCGGTCCGGAGGCCGCGCTGGCTTTGGTCGGCTCGGCACGCCGGCTCGGAGTCATCGCCAAGGCCCGCGAGGTGCGGCAGGTGGATCGTGTGGTCATTCGTGACGGCGACGCCATCGCCACCATGCTGCGCCGGATGGGGGCCACGGACACCGTGAACATTTGGGAAGAACGCCGCACGCGCAAAGAGGTGCGCGCCGGAGCGAATCGTCTGGCCAACTTCGACGACGCCAATCTGCGCCGGTCCGCTCAGGCCGCCGTTGCCGCTGGCGCCCGCGTTTCTCGCGCGCTGGAGATTCTCGGGGATGACGTCCCTGACCACCTCAAGTACGCCGGTGAGTTGCGCATTGAGCACAAACAGGCTTCTCTCGATGAGCTGGGCCGCCTGGCGCAGCCCCCGATGACGAAAGATGCTGTGGCGGGCCGGATTCGTCGACTGCTGGCGATGGCCGACAAGCGTGCCGCGGAAGAGGGCATTCCGAACACCGACGACGCGGTCACCGCGGAGCTGCTCGACGACGAGTAATCTGCCCTGAATGCGCAGTGAGTTCAGTGTCACACCGCGACATTCAGCGTCGCTGAGAGCTGAACTCTTGACGACCCTCCCGGGGCAAGTGCCTAGTATGGGATAGACGCCTCTTCACAGGCATCAATCAATTCTCAACAAGGAGGAATTGTGGCTGAATTTACTCTGCCCGAACTGCCCTACGACTACGCAGCACTCGAGCCGCACATCTCGGCTCGCATCATGGAGCTACATCACGACAAGCACCACGCGACCTACGTGAAGGGCGCCAATACCGCTCTCGAAAAGCTCGCCGCTGCTCGTGAGGCCGAGGACTTTGGTGCTATCAACCAGCTGTCGAAGGACCTCGCCTTCAACCTGGGGGGTCACACCAACCACTCGATCTTCTGGAAGAACCTCTCCCCGGAGGGTGGCGACAAGCCGGAAGGCGAGCTGGCCGCCGCCATCGACGAGTACTTTGGCTCCTTCGACAAGTTCCGTGCCCACTTCAAGGCCGCAGCGCTGGGCATCCAGGGCTCCGGTTGGGCCATCCTGGCCTACGAGCCGGTGGGGGGGAACCTGGTCATCGAGCAGTTCTACGACCAGCAGAACGGTGTGCCGGTCGCGACCATTCCGCTGTTCCAGCTGGACATGTGGGAGCACGCTTTCTACCTCGACTACCAGAACGTCAAGGCTGACTATGTCGACGCCATCTGGAACATCGTGAACTGGGCCGATGTGGCCGAGCGCTTCGCAGCAGCTCGCTCCGGCGCTCAGAAGCTGGTCTGACACCCATGACCACCGAGCCCGGCCGACCTCCTTTCCACAGGCGGTCGGCCGGGCTCGCTTCATGACCGGCTACGCTGTCACCTGGGTCGCAGTACCCGGTCCTCTTGTATTTCCCTTCCTATCGTCTTCGGTCAACCGACCGCTGGACACCGCTGAGTATCACCCCGGAATCTTGCTGGAAAGGCTTTACACATGACAAAGATCGCCATCAACGGATTCGGTCGCATCGGTCGCAACGCACTCCGTGTGATCCAAGAGCGCCACCCCGAACTCGAGCTCGTCGCCGTCAACGACCTGGCCGCCCCCGAGGACCTGCTGTACCTCGTCAAGTACGACACGATTCTGGGCCGCTACCCCGGAGAGATTTCACTGGAAGAGCGACGCCTGAAAGTCGGGGACCGGAGCATCGCGCTCTTCCAGCAGAAGGACCCCGCACAGCTACCCTGGGCGGAGCTGGAGGTCGACATCGTCGTCGAGTGCACCGGCCGGTTCAACAAGGGACCAGAGGCGCACAAGCACATCGAAGCTGGAGCCCGCAAGGTCGTGCTCTCAGCACCCGGCAAGGAGGTTGATGGCACCTTCGTGATGGGTATCAACCACGAGACCTACGACGGCGCCAGCATGGACGTCGTGTCCTCGGCGTCCTGCACCACCAATTGCCTGGCGCCCCTGGTGAAGGTGCTGCACGACAACTTCGGCATCGTCGACGGCATCATGACCACGATCCATGCCTACACCGGGGATCAGAACCTGCACGACAACCCGCACCCCAAGGACCGTCGTCGCGCCCGTGCCGCCGCGCAGAATATGGTGCCCACCTCGACCGGCGCGGCCAAAGCCATCGGCGAGGTCATCCCCGAGCTCAGCGGCAAACTCGACGGCTTCGCCATGCGCGTTCCGACCGTTACCGGTTCCGCCACTGACTTGACGGTTGAATTGTCGCGCCACGCTGAGGTAGAAGAAATCAACGAGGCGTTCCGTCTGGCCTCGGAGTCGGCTGGCCTCAAGGGTCGCCTGGTGTACTCCGAAGATCCGATCGTCTCCACCGACATCATCACTTCGCCAGCGGCGTGTACCTTTGACGCGCCGTTGACGAAGAGCATCGGCAAGACCGTCAAGGTGATCGGCTGGTATGACAACGAATACGGTTACACCGTCCAGCTGATCGACCTGGTGGAATACGTCGCCGAGAAGCTCTGATCCTCGACACGAAGACAGCCCGGCTCCGCGCAGAGGCGCCGGGCTGTCTAGTATGGAGCAGGGATTCACCGCTTGGTACTCTGACCCCACATCACCTTATGGAGGACACCAGTATGCCCGCACAGACGCTCGACGACCTGATCGCATCCGGTGTCTCCGGACGCGCCGTGTTGATTCGGTCTGATCTCAACGTTCCGCTCGATGCAGAGCGCGTCACCGACGACGGACGCATCCGTGCTTCGCTGCCCGCCATTACCGCTTTGGCCGAGGCCGGTGCCCGCGTCATCGTGATGGCCCACCTGGGTCGACCGAAGGGCGCCCCCGAACCGCAGTACTCCTTGGCCCCCGTGGCCGCCCGCATGCGCGAGCTGTCCTCTCGCGAGGTCGCCCTGGCCGAAGACGTCACCGGGCCCTCCGCTCAGCAGCTGGCCGCTGGCCTCAGCGACGGCGAGATCCTGTTGTTGGAGAACGTGCGCTTCGACGCCCGCGAGACCTCCAAGGACGACGCAGCGCGCGCCGAACTGGCTGCGGAGATGGCGGCGCTCGCTCCAGGAGGCGCCTACGTGGGGGACGCTTTCGGCGCTGTGCATCGCAAGCACGCCTCCGTGTTCGATGTGGCCGCGTTGCTTCCGGCCGTACAAGGCCCGCTGGTCGCCACCGAGCTGACCGTGCTGAACCGGCTGACCGAAACCCCGGAGCGTCCCTACGTGGTCGCTCTGGGTGGTTCCAAGGTCTCCGACAAGCTCGCCGTCATCGACAATCTGATGGACCGTGCCGACACGCTCTTGATCGGAGGCGGCATGGTGTTCACCTTCCTGAAGGCACAGGGATACAACGTCGGGTCCTCACTCCTGGAAGAGGATCAGATTCCTGTCGTCACGGCATACCTCGAGCGGGCAAAGCAGGGCGGCTGCCAGATCGTATTGCCCACCGATATCGTGATGGCTGCTTCTTTCGCCGCCGACGCTGATCACAGCGTGCTGCCCGTGGATAGGCTGGAATCCGGGACGCACGGCGTGGACGCCCTGGGCCTGGATATTGGTCCCGAATCCGCACGCGCTTTCGCGGAGATCATCGCTTCGGCTTCCACCGTCTTCTGGAACGGTCCCATGGGCGTCTTCGAAATGGAGGCGTTCGCGTCCGGCACTCGTACGGTGGCCGAGGCACTGACCCAGGTGTCCGGTCTCAGCGTGGTCGGCGGCGGTGACTCCGCAGCAGCCGTGCGCGCACTGGGCTTCGCGGATGACCAGTTCGGACACATCTCCACGGGTGGCGGCGCCTCGCTGGAGTACCTGGAGGGCAAGCAGCTCCCGGGCGTACAGGCGCTGCAGGACTGAGCTGGAGGCAGAATGACGACGAAGAATAATGGCGCCTACGTGCGCACCCCGCTGATTGCCGGTAACTGGAAGATGAACCTGGATCACCAGCAAGCGGTGACCCTGGTGCAGAAGCTGTCGTGGACACTGAACGATGCCCGCCACGACTTCGACGAGGTGGAAGTGGCGATCTTTCCACCGTTCACCGATCTGCGCAGCGTCCAGACCCTGGTGATGGGGGACAAGCTTCCCCTGCGCTACGGAGCCCAGGATCTGTCCCCGGAAGATTCCGGCGCGTACACGGGCGACATCTCGGGCGCCTTCCTGGCCAAGCTGGGCTGCAGCTACGTGTTGGTCGGCCATTCGGAGCGGCGTAGCATCCACGGTGAGGACGACGCCCTCGTCCAGCGCAAGACGCAGGCCGCCCTCAAGCACGGTCTCACCCCGATCATCTGCATCGGTGAGGGGCTCGAGACGCGTCAGACCGGTGACCACATTGAGTTCACGCTGAGCCAACTGACGGCGGCGCTCAACGGGATTGAGGCCAAGGACGTGGCCGAAGCGGTCATCGCCTACGAACCGGTGTGGGCTATCGGCACCGGTGAAGTCGCCGGGCCGGAGGACGCACAGGAAATGTGTGCCGCCCTGCGTGCCCGCATTAAAGAACTGTATGACGCCGAGACCGCAAAGTCGGTGCGCCTGCTCTACGGCGGATCGGTGAAGGCTGCCAACATCGCCAGCATCCTGCGGGGACGTGACGTCGACGGTGCACTCGTGGGTGGGGCCAGCCTCGATGAGGCGGAATTTGCTAACATTGTTAGGTTCGAGCATCACCTGTTGACTGACTGACCGGCCTCAACAGTACCTGAGTCGGCAAAGGACGGAAGAATACTTCGTGGACATTCTCAAGCTAGTTCTGCAGATCGCACTGATCCTGATCAGTTTCTTGCTGGTCGTGCTCGTGCTCCTGCACAAGGGACGCGGCGGCGGCATGTCGGACATGTTCGGTGGGGGCGTTTCCTCCTCACTCGGATCCTCCGGCGTCGCTGAGCGGAACCTCACCCGGCTGACTGTGACCCTGGGCGTGCTCTGGGGCGGCATCATCGTCGTGCTCGGACTCATGATGCGCTTCTCGGGAGACTTCTAGGCTCAGCCTCGTCGTCCGCCCACCACGCGACAGACCCCGGGACCACTATGGTCCCGGGGTCTGTGCGTGTTCAGTGACCTTCAGCGGATTATCAGAGATGTCTGTCAGAGACCGGCCGCGGCGTCGTCAAGCCACCAGACGGTTTCCTGACGGCCTTGCACCAGGCTCGCGGGCAGACGCTGCGCATCACGTTCCCCGGCCTGCTGTGCTGCTCTGACGGATCCGACAGCATCGGCTTTATCGGCTCCCGCGACCACGAACCACACCCGGTCCGCGGTATTGATGGCCTCCACGGTCAACGAGACGCGCAACGATGGTGGTTTGGGGGAGTTCTCGACGGGGATGACGGTGGCGCCGAGTTCTGTGGGGCCGGAACGATCGGGGAACAGGCTGGCCACATGGGCATCAGGACCCACCCCGAGCAACAACACATCAAACCGGGGGAGCCGGGCGTCTGGGCCCGGACTCGTCGAGGCCGCCTCGGCCAGCGCCTCGGAGTAGCGACGGGCGGCATCTGCGATGTCTTTGGAGGCGTCAGGACCAGCCACACGATGTACCTGGGCCTGCCCGATCAGTCCTTCGGCCACCAGTTCATTCAGGACGCTCTGGTCGGCCTGCAGCGAATTGCGATCGCCATCGTTTTCCGGAAGATAGCGTTCATCCCCGAACCAGAAGTGCACGTTCGACCAGTCCAATGCGGTGCGGGCCCGCCGACGTTCGCTGAGAGCGGTGAGAATACCGATGCCGGTGGAACCACCCGTCAACACCACATGGGCGATGCCGCGTTGCTGGAGGGCGGATGTCACCACGTCGAGGAGAGACTCCGCTGCCTGGAAGCAGAGCTCGGCACGATCGGGGAACTGCTGCACGTCAACGTTCACTGGGGGCCACTACTTTCAGGTCGGTTCGGGGCAGTCCGCGCTGGAGCACTTCACCGAAAATGTCGTCGGGCCCCATGCGTCGCAGTTCCTCGGTCAGGCAGTCCTGGGCGGAACGGCGTGGCAGGGAGATCCGCTGCACCGGACGGTTCTGTTGATACAGCGACGCGACTGCTTGACCGGCGGGGCGTGCCAACACGATATCGCCTTCGGCGCGCACGAATCGCACGGACCGAATGCCTTGCCCCGGGGTGCGAGCCATCGTGACCGGCACCTGGAAACGATAGGTCAGCCAAGCGGCCAGCAGGATCGTGGAGGCGGAGTCCACGGCACCTTCCACGGTCACGGAACGCACGGTGCTGGCGTCGACGTCGTCGAAAATAGCGGCCAGCTGGATGCGCCAACCGGTGAGTCGTGTCCACGCCAGGTCGGTGTCCCCGGCCGAGTAGCCCTTCCGGAGCATGCGCAGGGACCCCACGACGTCGTGTCCCACGCTGGTATCCATGATGCGCCGGTGGGCAATGCGGCCCAGGGGAGAGGCGGCCGGCTCCTCGGGAATCTGATGGGTCCACCACACCACGATGGGAGCGTCCGGGAGCAACAGGGCGCTGACCAAGGATTCGGATTCAGTAGCGTTGGCCCCATGACCATAGAGCACCACCACGTCGGAGGCACCGGCGTCGCCGCCCACCCGAATCTGCGCGTCGAGGGTGGTCACGGCGTTCGGGTCACCGGCGGCGTAGACGATGACGCGGCAGGGGTGCTCGCGGGAGGCGGCGTTGGCTGCCTGGATGACCGATTCGGCGCGGTCAGCATCGGTCGAGACAATCAGGGTGAGAACCCGTCCCAGGGCGACTACGCCGCCGACTTCACGCAATCGGTCCATTTCCTTGACCAGCGTGGCGGTGGTGGTGTTCTGAAGATCCACAAGCATCAGGGCCTCCTCCAGACGCGTCCGTCACGTTCTAGCAGCGCGTCGGCGCTGGCGGGACCCCAACTACCGGGGGTATAGGGTTCCGGTTGATCCGGTAGGGAAGCCCAGTATTCTTCGAAGGGATCCAGAATCCGCCAGGACAGCTCCACTTCCTCGTGCCGGGGGAACAGCGGCGGTTCGCCGAGCAACACATCCAGGATGAGTCGCTCATAAGCTTCCGGAGAGTCTTCCGTGAATGCGTGGCCGTAGCCGAAGTCCATCGTGACGTCGCGGATCTCCAGCTGGGTGCCCGGCACCTTGGAAGCGAAGCGGATGGTCACACCCTCATCCGGCTGGACGCGGATCACCACGGTGTTTTGTCCCAGGTTTTCGGCATCGTGCTCTGAGAACAGCAGATTCGGTGCCTTTTTGAAGACGACGGCGATTTCGGTGACGCGGCGGCCGAGTCGTTTGCCGGCACGCAGGTAGAACGGCACACCATCCCAGCGCCGGTTCTTGATGTCGAGCTTCAGCGCGGCGTAGGTCTCGGTGGTGGATTCGGGGTTGAACCCCTCCTCTTCGAGGAAGCCCACGACCTTTTCGCCGCCCTGCCACCCTCCGGTGTACTGACCCCGGGCACAGGCGAGACTGAGATCCTCTGGCAGGGTGACCGCGGCGAGGGCCTTCTCTTTTTCGGCTCGCAGATGGTGCGCCTCGTACGACAGTGGCTCCTCCATGGCAGTGAGGGCGAGCAACTGGAGCAGGTGGTTCTGGATGACGTCGCGGGCCGCCCCCACCCCATCGTAGTAGCCGGCGCGCCCACCGATACCGATGTTCTCTGCCATGGTGATCTGCACATGGTCCACGTGCTGGGAGTTCCAAAGTGGCTCGAACAGGCGGTTCGCGAAGCGCAGCGCCAGCAGGTTCTGTACGGTTTCTTTGCCCAGATAGTGATCGATCCGGAATACGGCGTCGGGCTCGAAGACCTGCTCAATGACGTCATTGAGTTCGCGGGCACTGGCCAGATCGTGGCCGAAGGGCTTCTCGATGACAACCCGGCGCCAGGGGCGGTCGGCGGCGGGGCGGTCACTGGCCAGATCACGGCCAGCGAGCTCGTGGTCTACCAGCTGTTGGGAGACCTCGGCGAACCAGTCCGGCGGGATGGACAAGTAAAACGCGGTGTTGCCGCCGGTGCCGCGGCTGGATTCCAGCTCGGTGAGCACTTCGCCTAGTTTTTCGTAGGCGGCTGCGTCGTCGAACCCACCGGAGACGAAGCGGAATCCGCCGCGCAGCTGGTCCCATACGGTCTGGTTCCATTCGGTGCGTGCGGAGGCCTCTACGGAGGACCGCACCTGCTCGGTGAAGGCGTCGTCGTCCCAGTCGCGGCGGCCGAATCCGACCAGGGAGAACCCCGGCGGTAAGAGCCCGCGGTTGGCGAGGTCATAAATGGCGGGGAGCAGTTTCTTGCGCGCCAGGTCGCCGGTTACTCCGAACAGGACCAGGGCCGACGGCCCGGCGATCCTCGTGAGTCGACGATCGGCGGTGTCACGCAGGGGATTGATCACCGGTCAAGCCTACAATCCGCTACTCAGCCCTGAGAAATCCGCTGGGCCGCTTCCAGCACCTGCTGCAAACCGCGTTGCCGGTCTTGCACGTGCAGGCGCACCACGGTCATTCCGTGGTCGCTGAGCACGCGAGCATCACCGGCGGCTTGGGCGGTAATCAGCTGGCCGAAGCTGAAGGGTCGGCCCGGTACCTCAAGGTCGGCGAATGAGTCTCCGGTGATCTGGAGGAAGACACCGACCTTCGGTCCGCCTTTGTGGAACTGACCGGTCGAGTGCAGGAAGCGGGGTCCCCAGCCGAAGGTCACCGGACGATCTGTCGCGCTGGCGAGTTGGCCGCGCATCGCGGCCAACTCGCTGTTGTTGAGCCTGTCGAGGTAGGCCTGCACGCTGAGATATCCGTGTTCCGGAATCAGTTCCAGGGTGGCGCTGAGGACGTCGGCCAGCGCGGCCACCGTGCCGGCGGGCTCGCCCTGGGCCGGGGCAGTCACGGACCCGGGACCGAAGATCTCGATGCCGTTGACCTGGGCCTGGGCCACCTCCGGCTCCGGGGTTGCGTCAAGCAGCGCGCGGGCAGCCACCTTGGCGGACTCGACATCCGGCTGGTCAAAGGGGTTGACCTGCAGCAGGCGCCCGGCGATCGCTGTGGCGAATTCCCAGAGCAAGAACTGGGCCCCCAACGGACCGTAGACCTGGACTCCGTGCTCTGGAGCCTGGCGCTGAGCGGGGTCGACGTCGAAGAGTTCGGTCTGACCGTCCAGCGGGTGGTCGACGTCTGGAATGATCTCGACCTGCAGCAGATCGGCAGCCGACGAGGAGATCTCCGGGGCACCAGTCTCGACCACGACTGGAAGCAGGCCCGTGTCGTTTTTACCGGTGGATTCAGCGATGAGCTGCTCAGCCCAGTCACCGAATCCGGGTAGGCCCTGGTCAAGCACGGAGATGACGAGTTTGTCTCGCAACGGTGCCGTGCCGCCAATGGCCGCGCCGAGCCGCAGTCCGATGTTGTCGGTGTCGTCGGTGAGGAGCAGGTCGAGGACTTCTTCGGCCTCCTCGAGGAGCTTCTCGACGTCGACGCCGGCCAGGGCTGTCGGAACGATTCCGAACGCGGTGAGGGCCGAATAGCGTCCACCCACGGACGGGTCGGCATGGAACACCGCACGGTACCCTTCAGCGCGGCCCAGCTCATCGAGTGGAGAGCCGGGATCCGTGACCACGATGATGTGCCGGTTGGGTTGCAGGCCGGCGTCTTCGCACGCGCGGGCAAAGGCGCGACGCTGGGAGTCGGTCTCCACCGTGGAGCCCGATTTGGAGGCCACCACGAGCACGGCGTCCTTGACTCCGGCGGCCAGCACGTTGCCAATCATCTCTGGATCGGTGGAATCCAACACCGTGAGCTCGGCCCCGGCCGCCGCAGCAATCACTTCGGGAGCCAGCGAGGACCCGCCCATTCCGGCGAGGATGACCCGATGAATGTTCTCGGCGTGCAGGTCCGCGCGCATCTCGAACAGCTCGGGCAGGATGGCACGGGTTGCTTCAAACGGGTCCACCCAGCCCAGACGACGCGAGGCTTCCGATTCGGCCTCGGCGCCCCAGAGGGTGGCGTCCTGCTCGCCCAGCCGGGAGGCCACACGATCATTGACCAGGGTGGCGACGTGACGGTCGATCGCATCGGCGGCCGCGCCGGTGGCGTTAATACCCAGGGAGTTCATTGTCTGTCCTTTGTCGTTCAATCGGTCGAACGGTCTGCGGTCTCGGCGGGAAGGTCAGGGTCTAGCGGGCGGCGTCGAGTGACTGGGACAGTCGTCCAAGCAGTTCGTTCCAGGCGTCAACGAACTTCTGCAGGCCCTCGGTCTCCAGCACGGTGACGACGTCCTGGTAGTCAATGCCGAGACGGCCGAGCTCATCGAGAAGCTCATCGGCGTCGTCGTAGCCGTCCTGCACGGTGTCGCCCACCACCTCGCCGTGGTCCGCCAGTGCCTCGAGGGTCTTCTCCGGCATGGTGTTCACCGTGTTGGGTGCGACCAGGCCGACGACGTATAGAGTGTCGGGCAGCTGCGGGTCTTTGGTTCCGGTCGAGGCCCACAGCGGGCGCTGGACTGGAGCTCCTGCTGCCGCCAATAGCCGCCACCGCTCGGTGTCCAGGGCGTCGGTGAAGATCCGGTAGGCCAGGCGTGCGTTGGCCAGACCGGCCCTGCTGCGCAGGGCGGCCCGACGGTCGGCGTCGAGGTCAAGTTCATCAAGGCGGCGGTCGATCTCGGTGTCCACTCGGGAGACGAAGAAGGACGCCACGGAGTGAATGGTGCTCAGGTCGTATCCGGCGTCCCGGGCGCGCTCGAGTCCGATCATCCAGGCGTTGATCACTTCACGGTATCGGTTGAGCGAAAAAATCAGGGTGACGTTGACACTGATTCCGGCGGCGATCACCCCCGAAATCGCGGGGAGGCCTTCCTTGGTTGCAGGAATCTTGATCAGCACATTCTCGCGTCCCACCGTCTCCGCCAGACGCTTGGCCTCCTCTACGGTGGCTTCGGTTTCACGAGCCAGGCGAGGATCAACCTCGATCGACACCCGGCCATCGACGCCAGCGGTCTGCTGGTAGAGCGGGGCCATGACGTCGCAGGCGGCGCGCACGTCGTCCGTCGTCAGTCGGACCACCGCTTCATCTACGGTGGCGCCCTTCTGGGCCAGCTCCGCGATATCCGCGTCATAGCTGGTGCCCTGAGATAGGGCCGCCGCGAATATCGCCGGGTTCGTGGTCACGCCCGTGATGGTGCGGGTGTCGATGAGCTCCTGCAGGTTGCCGGAAGTGATGCGGTCGCGGGAGAGGTCGTCCAACCACAGGGACACGCCCGCATCGTGCAGGGCCTGGGTCCGGGAATTCTGCGTCATGTTCAGTTCTCCTTCTGAGCATCGGTGCTGTCGACAGTGAGATCACGTACAGCCTCCACAACAGCCTCAGCGGTAATGCCGAATTCGTCGAAGAGCCGCTGGTAGTCGGCGGAAGCACCGAAGTGTTCCAGGGACACGTTGGCGCCGCGGGCACCTGTGTATTTCTGCCAGCCCTGGCTGACGCCGGCTTCGATGGAGACACGAGCGGTACCGGCGGCGCCGAGCACGGACTCACGGTAGTCGGCGTCTTGTGCGTCGAACCATTCGAGACAGGGAGCGGAGACAACGCGGGTGGCGATGCCCTGAGCCTGAAGCTGCTCTCGGGCGGAGATCGCGAGCTGAACCTCGGATCCGGTGGCGATCACCACGGCATCCGGAGTCACAGCCGCACCGCTGGCGTCCTGAGCTTCGAGCAGCACGTAAGCGCCACGAGCAGTGCCGGAAGCTTCAGCGAAGCCATCCGTGCCGCGCGGGAAGATCGGCAGATTCTGGCGCGAGAGCACCAGTCCAGCCGGGCGGTCCGTGTGTTCCAGGATCGTCTTCCAGGCCCAGGCGGTTTCGTTGGCGTCGGCAGGACGCACGACATCGAGGCCGGGGATCGCACGCAGGCTGGCCAGCTGCTCCACCGGCTGGTGAGTGGGGCCATCCTCGCCCAAGCCGATCGAGTCGTGGGTCCACACGAAGATCGAGGGGACCTGCATCAGCGCGGCCAGACGCACCGCAGGTCGCTGGTAGTCGGAGAAAATCAGGAACGTTCCGGCGTAGGCCCGGGTCAGCATACCCAAAGAGATGCCGTTCACGATGGCGGCGGCAGCATGCTCGCGAATACCGAAGTGCAGGGTACGACCGTAGGGGCTGCCCGACCAAGTGTCGGTCTGACGCGCGGCGGGGATGAATGACGGCTCGCCCGCCATGGTGGTGTTATTCGAACCGGCCAGGTCAGCGGAACCGCCCCAGAGTTCCGGCATGACGCCGGCCAGCGCGTTCAACACCTTCCCGGAGGCGGCGCGGGTGGCCAGACCCTTCGCGCCGTCGCCGAAATCAGCCTCGAAACTCGGGAACGCCTCCGCGAAACCTGCGGGCAGGTCGCGGTTCCGCAGCCGATCGAACAGCTCAGCCCTTTCCGGGTTCTCGGCTCGCCAGCGCTGCAGGGACTGCTCCCATGCGGCACGGTAGTCCGCGGAACGGGCGCCCAGCTTACGGGCTTGCTCCAGCAGCCGGGGGTCAACATCGAAGTGTTTCTCGGGGTCGAAGCCTAGCGCGTTCTTCAGACCAGCGAGTTCTTCGGCGCCCAGCTTGGAACCGTGGATGCCCCCGGTGTTCTGTTTGGTGGGGGAGGGCCAGCCAATCACCGTGCGCAATACGATGAGCGACGGGCGCGTAGTCTCCTTCTTGGCAGCAACCACAGCGTCGTAGAGCTCGCGAGTGTCTTCGACGTAGGCGCCAGAAGCGGTCCAGTCCACTTCCTGCACGTCCCAGCCGTAAGCGCGGTACCGTGCGGCTACGTCTTCCGAGAAGGCCACATTGGTGTCGTCTTCGATGGAGATCTTGTTGTCGTCGTAGATGACAATCAGGTTGCCCAGTTCCTGAGTACCGGCTAGCGAGGAGGCTTCCGAGGTCACGCCCTCCTGCAGGTCTCCATCCGAGGCAATCACAAAAACGTGGTGGTCGAAGGGCGAGGTTCCCGCCGGTGCATCAGGATCGAGCAGACCGCGGACCCGCCGCTGCTCGTAGGCGAAGCCCACCGCCGAAGCGAGACCCTGGCCCAGTGGGCCGGTGGTGATTTCCACACCCTTGGTGTGGCCGTATTCGGGGTGGCCCGGGGTCAGTGAGCCCCAGGTTCGCAGTGCCTCAATATCGTCGATTTCCAGACCGTAGCCGGCAGCAAACAACTGCAGGTACAGGGTCAACGAGGTGTGGCCGGGGGAGAGGATGAAACGGTCACGTCCTGCCCAGGCGTCGTCCTGCGGATCAATGTGCATCAGGTTCTGGAACAGCTGCCAGGCCACCGGAGCCAGGGAGATGGCGGTACCGGGGTGACCGTGCCCGGCCCGCTCGACGGCGTCGCCGGCCAGGACTCGCAACGTGTCGACGAACCGGGCTTCGTCTTCGGTGTAGGAATACTCCCGAGCCGGAACCAAGCGATTCAACTGCTGCTGAGCGGACTGTTCGGGAGTCGAAGACGTCGTCACGAAGTTCCTCCTGTGGAGATGTTTGCGAACGGGTACGGGAACAGCTTATCGCTCTAACGGCTTCAGCACCCGAGTTATTCGACGTATCGTCGAGAAAGACGGCTACACTGGATAAGGCACGCGCGTCGTGCCTACTCACCTGCCACCTGCCCCGCGAGTTGTACATGTCTTCCTCTGTTGAATCCCCGCTGAATGAGACCCCGGTTGAGGCACCGGTTGGTCATCACGTCCAGAAGATCGGATTCAAGCGAAAGTTCGCCGCCTACGTCGCCCTGACGAAGCCACGCGTGATGGAACTGCTGCTGGTGACGACGCTGCCGACGATGATTTTCGCACAGCGTGGGTTCCCGGATGTCTGGGTGATGATCGCCACCATGATCGGCGGTGCGATGTCTGCGGGCTCAGCCAGTGCTTTCAACTGCTACATCGACCGCGACATTGACAAGGTGATGAAGCGTACGGAGAACCGTCCGCTGGTGACCGGCGACGTCACCCCGCGTGAAGCACTCATTTTCTCCTGGCTCATGGGCATCGCCTCGCTGTTCATCCTCGGATTTGGCGCAAACCTGCTGGCTGCCGCTTTGGGCGCTCTGGCCATCTTCTTCTACGTAGTGATCTACTCATTGATCCTCAAGCGCCGCACCGAGCAGAACATTGTGTGGGGCGGGATCGCTGGTTGCTTCCCGGTGTTGATCGCCTGGGCCGCTGTGCGTGACACCGTGGAATGGCCGGCCATTGTGCTGTTCCTCATCATCTTCCTCTGGACGCCGCCGCACTACTGGCCGCTGTCGCTGAAGTATAAGACTGACTACCAGAATGCGTCCGTCCCGATGCTGGGTGCAGTCGCCTCGGCGCGCGTCGTTTCCAGCCAGGTCGTGCTCTACGCGTGGGCCACCATTGCGTGTTCCCTGTTGCTGGTGCCCATGGGCTGGGCTGGGATCACCTACACCGCGGTCGCAGTGGTCGCCGGTGGCTGGTTCCTCTACGAATCGCACGTGCTCCACCGCGATGCCCAGCGCCCCGGGTTTACAGAGAAGAAGGCTATGAAGGTCTTCCACCTCTCCATCACCTACTTGACGCTGCTCTTCATCGCACTAGCCATCGACCCGTTCGTCGGTGAGCCCCTCATGCGCATCGGCGCCTGAGATTCCCGCTCTCCTTTGATCGCTGGGGTTTCCCTGGTGACGGATGGGCCGTTCTGAAGCTCCTCGGATACCCGTTGAACAGCCCATTGGCACCGCTGAGGCACGGTCACGTTGCCCGCCCACTGATGGTGGCCACGCCACGATATTCCTCAACTCAAAGCAAAAGACCACCTCGTTGATACGAGGTGGTCTTTGCTGTTGCTTATGCGCCCTATCGGGTAGACCGCACGTCCCCGGTGCCGCGATTTGCTACATAAGATGATCGTTGCCGATCCCACACCAGCGTCATCGCCCAGACGACGAGTCCCGAGCCCAGCATGTGCAGCAGCACGAGTCCAATAGGAAGCCCAGTGAAGTGCTGGATATAGCCGATGACGCCCTGCAGGATGACCGCGGCGAACATCAGCCAGGCGCTGCGTCGTTGGCTCGCCGAAGAGTTCATCCGTAGCACCAGGATGAGGAACAGCACCGTTGCTGCCACCATGAGGTAAACTGGGAAAGCGTGCATCCGGGTCACGATCAGGGGGTCGAATCCGTGGCGCGGAGCATCCGCGTCTCCGCCATGTGGTCCGGTGCCAGTAACAATGGTGCCCAAGTACAGCACCACCCAGCCGATAACGAAGATGGCCCAAGCTAGGCCCCGGCTCCACGTGGTGGTCTCCCCATCAACCACAGGGAGGTTGACGCGTCCCTCGCGTTGAGCTCGGACTTCGAGCGAAACCCGGTTCAACATCAGCGTCGCGAAACTGACCATGACCGTAGAAAGCAGGAAGTGGAAGGCCACGACCCAGGGATTCAACTGCGTTAACACGGTAATACCGCCGATGATGGCCTGCCCCGGAATACCGAGCAGCAGGCCCACTGCGATCCAGAAGACCTGCGGATGACTACGGCGTCGGTTCCACAGCACCATGACCATCGCCAGCGCAATCGCTGCCAGGACAAAAGTCAGCGTGCGATTACCGAACTCGATGATGCCGTGAATACCCATTTCGGGGGTGTTGGTGAACGATTCTGGGGTGCATCGTGGCCAGGTAGGGCAACCGAGACCGGACTGAGTGAGTCGGACGGCACCACCCGTAACGATGATGCCAATCTCGGAGATTAGCGAGGCCACCGCCAACCCGAGGGTCAGTTTTGTGAACGAGTGCGGCATGAACCGATCGGCCGTCTGGTCCACGGCGTTAATCACGCGACGCCACGGGCTAGGGCGTTCCACCAGTGCGTCTTTCAGAGGACCGGGTGTGTTGCTCACGGTGCGAATCACTGCTTTCTTGAAAAAGGGTTCGTGGCGCTCAACGCCACTTGAACCAGCGTACTGTTCCCGCCACGGCCACGGCGCCCCACAACACCAAGACCAACAGCGGCGTGAGGGCAAGTTCCCCATCGATCAATGCCGTCCGCAGACCGTTGCCCAGAGCAGTCGAGGGCAACAAGTGCAGAATGAAGGTGGCCGGGCCCATAGAAATGGGGAAGATGATTCCGCCGGCGGCGCCCAATACAACCCAAAGTAGGTTCGTCAGCGCCAGGGTTGCTTCTGGACGCACGGTACCGGCAATGAAGAGTCCGATGCCTGTGAAGGCGACCGCGCCGATGAGGATAAAGATCAGTGCGAAAACCGTGCCTCGCCATTCTGGCGACCAGCCCAAGAATCCGCCTATAGATCCCAGCACGATGAGCTGCACGACCAGCACCATCATCACGGCGAGAATCTTGCCGAGCAAAAGCCCCAGGGATCCCAGCGGCGTGGTCGACAGGTACGTGAGCACCCCGTAGCGACGGTCGAACCCTGTGGCGATGCCCTGGCCCGTCAGACCGGAAGACAACACGGCAAGGGCGAAAATTCCAGGAACCGCAACATCGACGCTGGAATGTCCCTGACCGTCGTCGAGCACACCCGTCACGGACAGTGCCACGAGGGCCATGATCGGGAGGATCAGCGCGACCAGTAGTTGCTCCCCGTTCGAGAGCGTGGTCCGCGTTTCGTAAGCACCTTGAGCCATAATCCGGCGTCCGGCGCTGGCTTGGTTGGGCCCCTCCGCTGGGGTGAAATCGGTCAGGGGAGTTTCCGTCACGGTCCCACCTCCCAGAAGACATCTTCCAAGGAACGTTCGGACATGGTCAGTCGTTCAGGCATCAGGCCTCGCTCGTGCCACCATTGCGCCAGGGCCACTAGATCTCGGGTACCCTGCACGCCAGATACACGGACCCTGGGCTCAGATCCGGCCGAGACCTGAGAGTCGACTACGGTCAGGGTTAGCCCCTGAGGCACCGTGGCCTCATCGTCTGGAGTGAGTCGCCGATCGATGGTGAATTCCACGGGGTTCTTTTCGCCGTTCGACGTCAGTTCGGCGACGGAACCAGCACGTTCAACAACACCGTGCTTAAGCAAGATGACCTCATCAGCGAGACGCTGAGCATCATCAAGCAAATGGGTCGTAAGAATGAGCGCCAGTCCCGCCTGCTTGAGCTCCTCGATGATGTCGAAGACGATCTTGCGGGAGATCGGGTCCAATCCCGCACTGGGCTCATCCAGGAAAACCACTGCGGGGCGGCCGGTCAGCGCAGCGGCCAGGGCCACGCGTTGCTTTTGCCCGCCCGAAAGTCGACGGATCGTCCGGTCGGCGAAGTCATCGATCCCGAGGCGTTCACTGAGGGCCCGAATATCTGCGGGGTGGCGGTACAAAGCGGCTATGTGACGCAGGAGTCGAGCCGGAGTAGCCGACGGCGGTAATCCGCCCTCCTGAAGCATGACACCCACCCGGCTACGCAACGCGGACGGAGCCCGCCAGGGATCTTCCCCAAGAAGGCGGACCGAACCGTGGCTGGGGCGATCAAGACCTTGGGAGATATTGAGCGTGGTGGTTTTTCCGGCGCCGTTGGGACCCAGCAACGCGGTGACACAGCCAGCGCGAGCTGTCAAGCTCACTCCGCGCAGAATTTCCACCCGGCCCGTGCGCGAATGAACCGACTTGTGTACATCGTCGAGATGCAGCAAAGCGGTACCAGGCGCCGGTAGGCGCAGATCAGCGGAGGTGGGTTGTCCGAGCACCCCCTTATGCTACCTACTCGCCGGCCAGCGATAGCGACAGTGAAGCCGTGACGTCGCCCATGTAGTTCGTCAACCGCATGGAAACAAGCCAGTATAGGTGGTCCTTACTTGGAACTGCTCGATTAATTAGAGAAGATAGGAGGCATGTATTCCCCTCATGTGCAGCCTGCGGTATCCGGGGCGTCGTCGGGATCTCGGGAGAGCACGCGCGACAACGTACTCAACTCGGTCTTGACGCACGGTCCCGTCAGTGCTGCCACGATTGGGGACCAGCTCCAGCTCACCGCGGCTGCGGTTCGGCGTCATCTGGACTCACTTGAGAAAGATGGCCTCGTCGAAGTTAAATCCGTGGCCGGGAGCAGGGGAGCCGGGCGACCGTCGCGTCGATATGTCGTCACTCAGCAGGGCCAGTCCCACCTGGGCGACGACTACCTAGACCTTGCTTCCGAAGCTGTGCGCCTCCTCCAGGAAATTTCTGGCGACGAGGCTATTCGCTCGTTGGCGCGCAAGCACTTCGCCTCGCTGGAGCAGCGGTTTAGCGAGCTCGTCCCCGAGGACGCAGATCTCACGGATCGCATTCGTGCCCTCACTCGCACTCTCGATGAAGCCGGATTCGCCGCTTCCACGCGTCGTGCCGGTCGTGGCGGCAAGGTGACCACCCTCCGGGCGGCACAGATTTGCCAAGGTCACTGCCCGATTCAAGAGATGGCCGGCGAGTTCCCCGAGTTCTGCGAGGAAGAAACCGAGCTCTTCGCACGTTTACTAGAGGTGGATGTGCGCAGGCTGTCCACCCTCCCCACAGGTGGCCACGTGTGCACGACACACGTCCCGCTGGGTCGCCGTGCCCATGCCAGCCTGATAGCACACACGGCTCAGCGCGCTGAAAAATAGCGCGCCCATCAGTTTCCCGACCACCTACGTTCGTTATCAAAGAGGTTGATTATGACTGATCAAGTCGCTCGCGAAACCGCCGATCCCGGCGTGATTCACGAGATTCTCGAGAAGAACCCCGAACTCAATGCCATCGGCGCCTATGAATACGGCTGGGCCGACAGCGACGCTGCTGGTGAGAACGCACGTCGTGGTCTCAACGACGAAGTCGTGCGTGACATCTCGGGTAAGAAAGACGAACCCGAGTGGATGCTGAAGACCCGCATGAAGGGCCTGAAGTACTTCGATCGCAAGCCCATGCCGACCTGGGGTGCTGACCTGTCGGGCATTGACTTCGACAACATCAAGTACTTCGTGCGCTCCACCGAGGGCCAGGCTCGCACCTGGGAAGACCTTCCTGAAGACATCCGTAACACCTATGAGCGTCTGGGCATCCCTGAGGCCGAGCGCGAGCGTCTCGTGGCCGGCGTGGCCGCCCAGTACGAGTCCGAGGTCGTTTACCACCAGATCCGTGAGGATCTGGAGCAGCAGGGAGTCATCTTCCTGGACACCGATACCGGCCTGAAGGAACACCCGGAGATCTTCCAGGAGTTCTTCGGCTCGGTGATCCCGGTGGGCGACAACAAGTTCGCCGCATTGAACACCGCCGTCTGGTCCGGTGGTTCCTTCGTTTACGTCCCGAAGGGCGTTCACGTTGAGATCCCACTGCAGGCTTACTTCCGTATCAACACGGAGAACATGGGCCAGTTCGAGCGCACTCTGATCATCGCGGATGAAGATTCCTACGTGCACTACATCGAGGGTTGCACCGCACCGATCTACCAGTCGGACTCCCTGCACTCCGCCGTCGTGGAAATCATCGTCAAGAAGAATGCTCGTGTGCGCTACACGACCATTCAGAACTGGTCAACCAACGTCTACAACCTGGTGACCAAGCGTGCCGTCGTTGAAGAGGGTGGCACCATGGAATGGATCGATGGCAACATCGGCTCCAAGGTCACCATGAAGTACCCTGCGGTCTACCTCACCGGTGAACACGCCAAGGGTGAGACGCTGTCCATTGCCTTCGCCGGCCAGGACCAGCACCAGGACACCGGATCCAAGATGGTCCACCTGGCACCGAACACTTCAAGCTCCATCGTGGCAAAATCCGTGGCCCGTGGGGGCGGCCGTTCCGCGTACCGCGGTCTGGTTCAGGTTGTCGAAGGCGCGAAGAACTCCGCCAACTCGGTGGTGTGTGACGCCCTCTTGGTGGACACCATTTCCCGCTCCGACACCTACCCCTACATCGACATCCGCGAGGACGATGTGACGCTGGGCCATGAAGCGACAGTGTCCCGGGTTTCCGAGGAGCAACTCTTCTACCTAATGTCCCGTGGGCTGGCTGAGGATGAGGCCATGGCCATGATCGTGCGCGGCTTCATCGAGCCCATTGCGCGCGAATTGCCTATGGAATACGCCCTCGAGCTGAACAAGCTGATCGAACTGCAAATGGAAGGATCGGTGGGCTAAACAGTGTCCCAGACGACCAACGACCTTGAGACCGGTGGCGCTGCGCCCTTGATCCCCGGGATGGGCGAAGAAGGCGAGCAGCTTTCCGCAGAAATCGCCGCCGCAACCCAGTCCGAGCACGCAGACCACTCCGTGAAAGAGAAGAAGCAGAAGTTCGGCACCTCGCGAGCTGATCGCCCGACCAGTTTCCACCTGGCCGACTTCCCGGTTCTGACCGGTCGCGAAGAAGACTGGCGCTTTACACCGCTAGAGCGCCTAGGCGGACTTGACCTGCCCGAGGGCGACGAGCAGCGCCTGCAGGGTGCCGCTCCGACCGTTGAGGTGTCCTCGTTGGAAGGGCTCACCGTCGAGACGGTGAGCCGCGATGATGCACGCCTGGGCCAGGCCATGACGCCGGAAGACCGTACCTCGGCCGCAGCCTGGGCATCGTTCTCGGAAGCTACCGTGATCACGCTGGGCGACGGCGTCGAAGCCGAGGAGCCGATCCGGATTCAGATCACCGGGACGGATGCCACTCCAGCTGCACAGCACATCCTGATCATCGCCGGGGACAACGCCAAGGCCGATTTCCTGATCACCCATCGTGGCAACGCGGTGCTGGCTCAGAACATCGAGTACGACGTGCGGGAAGGTGCCAGCATCAACGTCACCTCCGTGCACGCCTGGGATGCTGGAGCGGTCCAGACTTCCTCGCAGCAGGCTTCGCTGGCGAAGGACTCCGCCTACAAGCACATCGCCATCAGCTATGGCGGTTCCCTGGTGCGTCTGACCCCGACAGCTCGCTTCACGCAGCCCGGAGGCGAGGCCGAGATGTATGGTCTCTACTTCGCCGACGCCGGTCAGCACCTGGAGCAGCGACTGTTCGTGGATCATGCAGTCCCGAACTGCACCTCAAACGTGCTGTACAAGGGTGCCCTGCAGGGTCGTGACGCTCACACCGTGTGGGTGGGCGATGTGCTCATCCGAAAGGCGGCTGAAGGCACCGACTCCTACGAGAAGAACCAGAACCTCGTGCTCACCGATGGGGCTCGCGCCGATTCGATCCCGAACCTGGAGATCGAGACTGGTGTCATCGACGGCGCAGGCCACGCTTCCTCCACGGGTCGCTTCGATGAAGAGCAGCTCTTCTACCTCATGGCTCGCGGCATCACCGAGAAGGAAGCCCGCAAACTCATCGTGCGCGGCTTCCTGAACGAGATCATTCAGCGCATCGGCATCGACGACGTCGAAGCCGAACTCACCCAGGTCATGGAATCCGAACTCAAGATGTTCGACCGCTGACCGTCCTCGACACCCCCACACTTCCCGCGCTGGCTGCGCGGATCGACAAGGAGAACACATGTCAACCCTGGAGATCAAAGATCTGCACGTCTCGATCGAGACGGAAAATGGCGCCAAGGAGATCCTGAAGGGCGTGTCCCTCACCGTCAACTCCGGTGAGACCCACGCCATCATGGGCCCCAACGGCTCCGGTAAGTCCACCCTGGCCGCCTCCATCGCAGGCCACCCCCGCTATGAGGTCACCAGTGGATCCATCACCCTCGACGGCGAAGATGTCCTGGAGATGGGCCCCGATGAGCGCGCTCAGGCAGGCCTGTTCTTGGCCATGCAGTACCCGGTGGAGATCCCCGGCGTCACCATGACCAATTTCCTGCGCACCGCCAAGACCGCCATCGACGGTGAAGCACCGTCGCTGCGCCACTGGACCAAGGACGTCAAGACCGCCATGGAACAGCTGCGCATCGACCCCGCCTTCGCTGCCCGTAACGTCAACGAAGGCTTTTCCGGCGGTGAGAAGAAGCGCGTCGAGATTCTCCAGCTCGAGCTGTTCAAGCCGAAGATCGCCATCCTCGACGAGACCGACTCCGGCCTCGACGTCGATGCTCTGCGCGTCGTCTCCGAGGGCGTCAACCGCGCTCAGGACACCAACGGCATGGGCACGCTCCTCATCACCCACTACACCCGCATTCTCCGCTACATCAAGCCGGACTTCGTGCACGTGTTCGTGGATGGCCACGTGGCCGATTCCGGTGGCCCCGAGCTGGCAGATAAGCTGGAAGAGGAAGGCTACGTAGCTTACGAGAAGGCCGCAGCCAGCGCCTGATCTGGAGGACATCATGACTACAGCAGCACAAACTCCGATTGAGGATCTCGAAGAGGCCCTCAAGGACGTGATCGATCCGGAGCTCGGCGTCAACGTGGTTGACCTCGGCCTGCTCTACGGGCTGCACTACGCCGACGACGGCGCACTGCTGGTCGACATGACTCTCACCACCGCCGCCTGCCCGCTGACCGACGAGATCGAAGATCAGGTCTCCCGGGCCATCAGCACCATGGTGGACGAATGGCGCCTGAACTGGGTTTGGATGCCGCCGTGGGGTCCCGAACGCATCACGGAAGATGGTCGTGAGCAGATGCGGGCCCTCGGCTTCAACATCTGATCCGCACTAAGTCCGCACCACTCGGCAGGGCCGGTCCGCTCTCGGACCGGCCCTGCCGATGCCTTGAACACCACCAACGCTGAAGGAGTCACCGTGATCACGGTCTCAAACCTCGAACTTCGCGCCGGCGCGCGCGTCCTGATGGACGAGGTCAACTTCCGCGTCGACAAAGGCGACAAAATCGGTCTTGTTGGACGCAACGGGGCCGGCAAGACCACACTGACCAAGGTGCTCGCCGGATTCGCGCTCCCGGCTGCAGGTGATGTCAGTCGTAGCGGATCCATCGGCTACCTACCTCAGGACCCGGTGGTCGAGGACATGGAGCAAACCGCTCGCTCCCGCATTCTCTCCGCCCGCGAGCTCGACCAGGTGACTGAGAAGATGCGTCGCGCCGAACAAGACATGGCTCAGGGAACCGATGCCCAGCGGTCCAAGGCCATGGACCGCTACGCGAAACTCGAAGCCCGATTCACCGCCGCCGGTGGCTACGCCGCCGAATCCGAGGCAGCGACCATCTGTGCCAACCTCGCCCTACCAGATCGCGTCCTCAGCCAGCCGCTCCACACCCTCTCCGGCGGTCAGCGACGCCGGGTGGAACTGGCTCGGATCCTCTTCGGCAATGCCGACACGATGCTCCTGGACGAGCCGACCAACCACCTCGATCACGACTCAATCGTGTGGCTCCGCGACTTCCTTAAGTCCTACTCGGGTGGTCTGCTCGTGATCAGCCACGACGTGGCTCTGATGGAAATGACCGTCAACAAGGTGCTCTATTTGGATGCGATGCGCCAGACCATCGACGTCTACAACATGAACTGGAAGAACTACCAGTCCCAGCGTGAGCAAGATCAGGCGCGCAGGAAGCGTGAATTCGCCAATGCCCAAAAGAAGGCGTCCGCTCTTGTCGATCAGGCCAACAAGATGCGCGCCAAGGCCACGAAAGCGGTGGCTGCGCAGAACATGCTCAAGCGCGCCGAACGGCTGATGCGCGGCGTGGAAGGCGAACGTGCCCAGGATAAGGTCGCGGCCATTCGCTTCCCCGAACCCTCGCCCTGCGGCAAAACCCCCTTGAGGGCCTCGCACCTGTCGAAATCCTATGGTTCCCTCGAAATTTTCGCGGGCTTGGACCTAGCAATCGACCGTGGTTCACGCGTCGTGATTCTTGGCTTCAACGGTGCCGGTAAGACCACGCTGCTGCGCATGCTCGCCGGCATCGAGGACTCCGACACCGGTCAGATCGAGCCCGGCCACGGCCTGAAACTCGGTTACTACGCTCAGGAACACGAGACCCTCGACGGAGACCGCTCCGTGCTGGAAAACATGCGAACGGCTGCGCCGCAACTGGGGGACACCGAAGTACGTAACGTGCTGGGCTCGTTCTTGTTCTCCGGTGATGATGTCGATAAGCCCGCCCGGGTGCTCTCCGGCGGTGAAAAGACCCGACTCGCGCTGGCGACCCTGGTGGCGTCTTCCGCAAACGTCTTGCTCTTGGACGAACCCACGAACAACCTGGATCCCGCCAGCCGCGAGGAGATCCTCAACGCGCTGCGCACCTACGAGGGTGCAGTGGTGCTGGTGACTCACGATGAGGGTGCTGTTGAAGCGCTGGATCCGGAACGCGTAGTGGTACTACCCGACGGCGTTGAAGACTTGTGGAGTACTGAATACCAGGAACTGATCACGCTCGCCTGAGCGTGATCAGTCGCCGAGCATCGAATCTTCGATTTCTTCATCCGTAGGCTGATTACCACGACGTCGGGTGGCCTTCTTGCGCTCCATCCGGTGGGCCGAAATGAACCCCTGCTCCTCGGTGAATCCGTAGAGTTCGTCCTCGCGGTTCTGGATCGCCTTCTGACGGGCCATGTAGCCCCAGACCACGAAACTCATCAGCCCGAACGTGAACCACTGCATCGAGTACGACAGGTGCGGACCTTCGTCCTCGGTCGGCTGGGGCATCTGGGTCGGTGTTTCCTCGGCTTCGGGGGACTCGGCCGCCATCAGCCCATAAGCCGACTCCGCGATCGGGTAGTCGAGCTGATCGGCAATCGCCGGCAGATCGATCGACGCAACCTGTCCTTCGGGGGCGCTACGATCCTCGAGAGTTGGCTCGCCGGCCAGCGCGCGCACAATGATGGTGATGGTGCCCTCGGCCGGTTCCGGCACGTCGTCCGGACGACCGGGGGAGTTGCCGATGGGCAACCAGCCGCGGTCCACGATCAGAGTATCTCCCTCAACTGTGCGGAACGGAACGAGCACTTCGTATCCGGGACGACCTGAGTGCGGGCGATTGCGGACAATAAGGCTGTCTTCCACCAGGTATTCGCCTCGCACCATCACCGGCGTCCATTTCCGCTCCGCCCGGAAGTCGGTGAAAATGTCGGCGTTCTCGGAATAGGGGACCGGTACGGCATCATAGTTGCGCACGACCTTGTTGATCTCTTCGAGCGCCTGCATACGACGATCCATCTGCCACTGCCCAAGCATGGCGCAGGCAATGGAAAACACGACGCAGAAGATGAGGCCACCGATCCACGCACCGGAGATCAGAAAGCGAAAGTCCAGCTTGGGTTTGCGCGTCGTCTCGGCGGTAGCGTTCGGGCTGGAGGTGCCAGAATTCAGTGTCATCACGTCGTCTCGGTCAAGGGTTCACACGATTTGAAGAGTCCCCGGGAAGCCAGGTACTCGCACAGCCACTCCCGGTGTTCGTGACAGGCCAGCCACACCTTCCGGCGTTCCGGAGTGTGGATGCGAGGATTGTTCCACAACACCTTCCAGTGTGCCGCCTCTGTGCACCCACGACGTGAGCATTGCGGCGCGACTTCTTCTGGCTGCTGCCATGCCTCCGGGGACGAACCCAGGAGCCCTCCGAGCAGATCAATCTGCGGCCCCGGTTGCGTCATGGGTGCCCCCGCGGTGGTTGCTCGTCGTCGCGCGACCCTGCTTCCAGTTCACGGTGCTCGACGACGATTCCGGACACCACATCATCCTCCTCGTTACGGGGCGGTTGCGGCGTTGCCTGATGGGTTAGAGCGGGGGCGTCGACGGGGGACGGGGTCGTGCTGGTACGCACTTGACGGGTGTTGTTCGCCAGGACAACGGCTATGTAGGGCAGCACCATCGCGGCGATGAAGAAGGTCCAGCGCAACCAGCCTTCGGTGAAAACACCCAGAACAAAGCACACAGTACGGATGCCCATCTGGAACATATACCGGCGCATGCGCTCGCTCTGGTCTGCCGTCAGCGACGTCGAGGCACCGGAGATCTCGTAGACATCCGGGCGCGGATCGGGACCGCTGTGGCGCGGTGAGGTGGTCGGCACCCGGTCTCCAATGCTCGGCAATCTGACGGTGGGCTTCACCCATTGTTCCACTTTCGGCCGTACAGTGGTGGGAGATCATCCATGGACAAATCCATGAGACCCACCATGTCACTACAGGAGCATCGTGATGAGCACTGACCCGACCAACAGTCCCTCCCCGCGCACGGTTTTGGTCACCGGCGGAAACCGCGGCATCGGATTGGCGATCGCCCGGTCGTTCGCCGCCGCGGGCGACAACGTCGTCGTGACCTCCCGCTCAGGGTCGGCCCCCGAAGGCCTGGAAGCCGTTCAGGCCGACGTCACGGACGCAGCCTCGGTTGATCAGGCTTTCACCGAGGTCGAAGAGCGCTTCGGCCCCGTTGAGGTGCTGGTGGCCAACGCCGGAATTACCCAGGACCAGCTGCTCTTGCGGATGAGCGAAGAAGATTTCACGTCGGTTATCGACACCAACCTCACCGGCGCCTTCCGTGTACTCAAGCGCGCATCCAAGGGAATGTTGCGTATGAAGCGCGGCCGCGTGATTTTGATCTCCTCCGTGGTCGGCCTCTATGGTTCGCCCGGTCAGATTAACTATGCCTCGTCCAAAGCCGGCCTGGTCGGAATGGCCCGGTCGCTCACCCGCGAACTGGGCTCCCGCAATATCACCGCCAACGTGGTGGCTCCCGGCTACATCGACACGGAAATGACCCAGCAGCTCTCCGCAGAACTGCAGGACCAGTACAAGAAGGCCATTCCGGCCGGACGCTTCGCCGCGCCGGAAGAGGTCGCCGAAGTGGTTCGATGGCTCTCCAGCGACGCGGCGTCCTACATCAGCGGCGCTGTCATCCCCGTCGACGGCGGCCTGGGCATGGGACACTGAACCTATGAACGAAGCACAGCAGAACACTCAAGACCTCGCCGCCAAGGGCGCACTTGTGACTGGCTCCTCCCGAGGCATCGGCGCAGAAACTGCCCGCTTGCTCGCCGCACGCGGCGCCGGCGTGGTGGTCAACTACCGGCAGAAGGCTCCCCGGGCCAACAAGGTTGTGGCAGGTATCGAAGAGGCCGGCGGGCGTGCCGTAGCGGTAGGCGCCGACATCACCACCGAGGAAGGACGCCAGGCGATGATCAATGCCGCCGTGCAGTCCTTCGGCTCGCTGGATGTCCTCGTCCTCAATGCCTCCGGCGGCATGGAGTCCGACCAGGGCGAAGATTACGCACTGCGTCTGAACCGTGACGCTCAGGTGGCTCTGCTCGAGCAGGCCGCCGAGGTCATGCCATCAGGTAGCCAGGTCGTGTTCGTCACCAGCCACCAGGCACACTTCATCGACGACGTCCCCACCATGGACCTGTACGTTCCGGTCGCGAAATCCAAGCGCGCCGGAGAAGTCGCCCTGCGTGAGCGCATCCCCATGCTGGAAAAGCGCGGTATCCGCTTCACCGTGGTGTCCGGCGACATGATCGAAGGCACCATCACCGCCACCCTGCTCAACCGAGCCGAGCCCGGTGCCATTGAGGCACGTCGTGACGCCGCTGGTCGCCTGTACTCCGTCGAGGAATTCGCCGCCGAAGTAGCCGCCGTGGTCGGCCAGGATCTGCCCACCGGTCACACGGAATACGTCGGCGGTGCCGAAGACTTCCTCACCGCTGCCCGCAAGAACCAATAACGGATCGCCGGGAACTGAAGTCCACACAACAACACCGCCGTCGCGCATTTCAGCACGACGGCGGTGTTGTTTATCAAGGGTGGTTGAGTGAGAGCCCGAGCAGGGCCCGCACCACATCCAGACTCGGCACGTCCAAGCAGAGATCAGCATGCTCGCGCAGGGCTGGCTTCGCGCAGAACGCCACGGCGAAGCCTGCGGTATCTAGCATGTCGATGTCGTTGGCGCCGTCGCCCAGGGCCACCACCGCTTCCAGGGGGACACCCCGTTCCTTGGCCCATTGCTTCAGGCTCTCCCGCTTCGCTTGACGGTCAACCACGTCACCAGAGACACGACCGGTGAGCACCCCGCCGTCGATCTCGAGGACATTCGCCCGGTACCGCCACAATCCGGCCTGGGCCGCCAACGGTTCCAACACCTGCTCGAAGCCACCCGAGACCGCGCAGGCCGCGCCACCGGCGGCACGTACTGCGCTGACCAACTCGAGCGCGCCGTCGCTGAAGACCACCCGGTCCACGACGGCGTCGATCACCTCCACCGACAGCCCCGCCAGTGCCTCGACCCGATGATGCAGAGATTGCGCGAAATCCAGTTCGCCCCGCATGGCCGCTTCAGTCACTGCAGCCACCTCAGCCTCTCGGCCGGCGTGAGCCGCCAACAACTCGATGACTTCCTGCCGGATCAGCGTCGAATCGACGTCGAACACCAGCAGGGGAGCGTGTTCGGTGATCGCCGTGCGCACCGTTGCGGGCAGGAATGCCGCGTTCCAGCCGTCCTCCGTTTCCTGTGCCGCAAGCAACAGGGCCTCCTCGGCGTCCCATCGCCAACCGGTGAAGCCCACTCCGGAGACAACCTCGGCGGCCTGAGGCACTCCTGACGGAGCTACCGCATCCGGCGAGGTCGCGGGCGTAGCGGCCCGATAAACGAGCATGGTCCCCGCACTGAGATGGGATTGTGTTTCTGCTCGTGACGACTCATAAGGGCGATCTTGTGCCATGCCGTGGTCCTTTCCCGGTTTTCGGTGCTGTTCTAGCCTAATGTTTGAGTATGACCGAGTCTGCTTCTGCACCCACCCGTGCCGCCCACACCGTAGCTGCCCGTGACTATGTCGCTGCCGAGGACGCGGTGCTGGAGTATTCGCACGTCACGGTCCGACGCGGAACGAAAACCCTCCTGGATGACGTCAGCTGGACGGTGCGCGAGGGCGAACGCTGGATCATCATGGGGCCTAACGGCGCCGGTAAGTCAACCCTGATCAACATCGCCGCCACCCGGCTGTATCCCACCGAGGGCAACGTGGCAATCCTCAACGAGGTGCTCGGCGCGGTCAACGTCTTTGACCTGCGCCCGCTCATCGGATTGTCTTCGTCACTGTTGGCCGATCAGGTGCCCTTCCAGGAAACCGTGCTCGACGCCGTCGTGACCGCCGGTTGGGGTGTCACCGGACGCTGGAACGAGGAGTACGACAGCATGGACCTGGACCGCGCGCTCAGCCTGCTGCGCCGCTGGGGTGTGTCCGGACTCGCCGAGCGTCGCTACGGATCGCTGTCCTCCGGTGAACGCAAGCGCGTGTTGGCCGCTCGTGCCATGATGACCGACCCCGAGCTGTTGCTGCTCGACGAACCGGCCGCCGGGCTCGATCTGGCCGGCCGGGAGACGTTGATTCGCTCGCTTGCTCAGCTCGCCGCCGACGAGGTCGCGCCCACCCAGATCCTGGTGACGCACCACGTCGAAGAGGTCCCACCCGGTTTCACTCACGCCCTCCTCATGCGCGACGGCGCCGTGGTGGCCGCCGGACCGCTGGGGGAGACCCTGACCGAGGAACACCTCTCTGAGGCCTTCCGCCTGCCGTTGAAAGTGACCGAGCAGGACGGTCGCTACACGGCGGTGGCGCGCTGAGATGGAGTTATTTGGACTGGAATGGTGGCAGCTGCTCATCATCCTCCTCGCAGGATTCTGGGCGGGCACCATCAACTCCGTGGTCGGTTCCGGCACTCTGGTGACCTTCCCGGTGCTCGTCGCCATGGGCTACCCTCCGGTGACCGCGCAAATCTCGAACGCCATCGGCCTGGTGGCCGCAGGTGTGTCTGGAGTGTTCGGCTATCGTCGCGAACTGCGCGAATCCCGGCAAGTGTTGCCGATACTCACCTGCGCGTCGCTGCTCGGCGGCATCATCGGTGCACTGCTGCTGATCCTGTTGCCGCCCACCGTCTTCGGCTATGCCGCTCCGGCCCTGATCCTGGTGGCCCTGGCCTTTGTCATCTTCCAGCCGCGTTTGGCAGCCCTGGTGAAACAGCGCAAGTCCGCCGACGCCATCAATCCCACCATTGGTGATGTTCCTCAGCGACCCATCCAGCCCATTTTGTGGATTCTGATTTTCGCCGCGGGTATCTACGGCGGGTACTTCGTCGCCGCTCAGGGGGTGTTGCTCCTGGGTATCCTTGGTGTCTTCCTCGCCGGAAGCCTCGTGCACGCCAACGCGGTGAAGACCTGGCTGTCCTTGGCTGTGAACCTGATTGCCGCGGTCAGCTACCTGCTCTTCGCCTTCGACCGGATCGATTGGTCGGCGGTGTTGCTCATCGCGGTCTCATCGCTGATCGGCGGTCAGGTCGGCGCCCAGATCGGCCGACGGATTCCGCCGAACGTGCTGCGGGCCGTGATCGTGGTGATCGGCGTCGCTGGGCTGATCAATATGGTCTGGCGGTTGCTGTGAGCGACGGCGTATCCGCCGCGATTGAATTGAGCGACCCGTCAGACCCGCGGGTTGCGGCCTACTCCACCCTGAGCGACGCCGCCCTGCGCCGCACTACCGATGCCGAACACGGCATCTTCTTGGCCGAGTCCTCGGTGGTGGTTCGCCGAGCCCTGGCCGCGGGGATGCGGCCGGCGTCGTTCTTCCTGGCGCATCGGTACCTGGATTCCATGGCGGACGTCTTCGCCGCCCACCCAGACGTACCGGTCTACACCGGCACCGACGAGACGATGCAGTCCATCACCGGATTTCATCTGCACCGCGGAGCATTGGCCGCCATGTACCGCCCACAGGCTCGCAGCGTGGTGTCCGTGCTCGACGGGGCACGGCGGGTTGCGCTCCTCGATGACGTCGCTGATCACACCAACGTGGAGTGTTCCAAAGTATCCGCCGAATCTCCGCAGGTGGGAGGGTCGAAGCGCCGCTCGCGGATCGCGATCTTCGAGAACATTGTCGATCATACGAACCTTGGGGCTGCTTTCCGGTCCGCCGCGGCGATCGGCGTGGACGCCGTCCTCGTCACCCCGAGCTGCGCGGACCCGCTCTACCGCCGGTCGATCCGGGTCTCGATGGGTACTGTCTTCCAGGTCCCCTGGGCGCGCATCGACTCCTGGTCGGCGGACATCGACCTCATCAAGGAGCACGGGTACGTCGTGGCCGGGATGACGCTGGGGGAGGGTGCGATCACGCTTGACGAGCTGGTCGAGGAGGACCACCCGCACCTCGCGCTGGTGTTCGGTACCGAGGGTCACGGCCTGACGCGCCAGGCCGACCGTCGGCTCGACCGACGGGTGACGATCCCGATGATGCACGGGGTGGACTCGTTGAACGTGGCGGCGTCAGCTGCCGTGGCGTTCTATGCGACGCGGTGAGCGCCGCCCTGGCTCAGGACGCGGGGTGTAACAGCCACCTCCAGCCCGCATCGATGTCGGAGGTCATCGCTATGCTTAGGACAACGAGCTCCCGCGCGATCAAACTGACCGGGGCCCGTGCAGAATAGGAGAGCTGAGTATGGCCGAGAAGAAGATCGTGTTCGTAGCATTCGCAATTGAGGACGAACGTCAAAGAGATTTCCTGAAGGGGCAGTCTCTCAGCCCGCGGGCACCATATGAGTTCATTGACATGTCTGTGAAGGAGCCGTACGACTCGGACTGGGAGGAAAGGGTGCGTACTCGCATCCGCCGTTCTCACGGCGTCATCGCTCTCGTCAGCAAGAACTCACTTACCTCCAGCGGCCAGAAGTGGGAGATCCAGTGCGCCAGGGACGAGGGGAAGCCGCTGCTCGGCGTCTGGGCATATTCGAACGACCGCACCAGCCTCGCCGGCGTACGAACTGTCACATGGACTGACGCCCATATCGCTGGTTTCATCGACTCGCTCTGAGACGGTCGGCATGCGCAAGGCACTTATAGTCGGCATCGACTACTACGACCAGGTTGCCCCGCTTTCCGGCGCGGTGAATGACGCACTCAGCGTTAACGCGGTGCTTGAGCATCACGCAGATGGCACCCTCAACTTCGCGCAGCCCCGGCTGTTGACCGGCACGGGACCGAACTCGCCGGTGACGCGAGCCGATCTGCGTGCAGCAGTCAGGGAATTGTTCGAGGACGATGCGGACATCGCGCTGTTCTACTTCGCCGGCCACGGGTCGATCGACAGCACAGGCGGGTTTCTATGCGCGAGCGACTGCACAGCGGACGGCGATGGCATGCTCGCCCTGTCCGAGGTTTTGAAACTCGCCAGCGACTCGCGGGCGCGGAACAAGATAGTCATCCTCGACAGCTGCCACGGGGGCGTGGCCGGCGGCAGCGAGATCGCCGAGGACTACGCCGCACTAAAGGAGGGCGTGACCATCCTCACTGCGTCGACGGCGGATCAGTACGCCATGGAAACCAGCCAGGGCACCGGCGTGTTCACGAGCCTCATGGTCGACGCGCTCAACGGGGCGGGTGCGAATTTGGTCGGTGCCGTGACGCCGGGAAGCGTTTACGCGCACGTGGACCAGTCCCTTGGCCCATGGGACCAGCGGCCAGTATTCAAGACGAACATCAAGAAGTTTGTCTCGCTGCGAACGGCGGACGCTGCCGTTGAGCTCGGCGACCTTAAAATGCTCACGCGGCTGTTCGAGGATCCCACGCTTCGGCTCCCGCTCGACCCCACCTACGAGCCGGACCGGTCCGGTAGAGAGTCTGACTCGATCCCAGATCCCCACCCCGCGCGCAACGCAGAGTTCGCCGTGCTCCAGGCGCTCGCCAGGGTGAACCTCGTGCGGCCAGTCGGGGCGACGCACATGTACTACGCCGCTATGGAGTCGAAGTCATGCGAGCTGACCGTCCTTGGCCAGCACTACTGGCGGCTCGTGGACCGCGGGCTAATCTAATGCCGTCGTCCCGCCGTATTCGCGAGGTCTTGGAGAGCGAGGAGACGATCGAGCGGCTTGCTGCGATCGAGCACCTGAGGTGGGCGCATTGGCAGCGCTACCTCCACAGCCGGTGCGAGAGCCAGGCTGACGGCTCCCTCGTGATCCCCGCTGAACTGGTGGCACGCTGGGAGTCGCAGATCGACACGCCGTATACCCACCTGACCGAACCGGAGAAAGAGAGCGATCGTGAGCAGGTGTGGAAGTACCTGTCCACGGTGATCGAGACACTGACGAACTGACTTGGCGGTGGTGTGGCTCCGCGTGGTCCGAACGGCACGATTCGGACCGCATGCAGAGTTGAGACTCTTACCGGGCACGGAGAAGCGGCTGCTTAGCTTCAGCGGCTGGGGGCTTCGCGGGTCTGGGATGCACCTCATCGATCTCTAGTAGTACTCCCGGACGTAGCCGAGGGCTTTCTCGAAGACGTCGTTATCGCGAATCTTGAATTGGACGTAGAGGGTCTTCCGAAGTGCTTGGCGCACCTCTTGGTCGCCGCGGATCGTGGACTGCCACCCCTCGAAGCGGACCCCACGGACGACCTCGTCGATCCGGTTGACGACGTTCTCGACGATGATCGGGGTCTGATCGCCCTTGAGAGCGTCGAACAGCTCGGTTAGTGCCGCCTTGCCCTGCTCTTCGCGGGGCACCTCATCGGCTGCTTTCTCGGCAGCAACGGTGTCGCGGGCGAGTTCGAGAAGCTCTCGGAGGAAGTCGAGGCTGGACTGTTGGATGTCGGCGTAGCGCTCGCGCAGGTCGTTGAGTCGCTGGCCGAGTTCGACGAAGACCGGGTTGTGCAGGTGCCGGGCGATGCGTGCGGTGATCTGACGCTCGATTTCTTTGGTGGGGATGTCGGTGCCCCGACCGGTCATGAGGTCTTCGATCGTCTGAGCGTCGAGCACGATCGTCTCGGTGTTCTGCGGGATCTCGACGGCGACGTGCTCGTTGATCAGGTCGATTGTCTTGGCTCCGAGCGCGTGCCACACGAGTCGCCCCGTGATGTCTGAGGGGCGGACCGACTCGTAGACGTCCGTGAGCCAGCGGTAGTCGTCGCGATGCTTGCCCAGCATGGGGTCCGGACTGAGTGCCTCCCACAGCTGTGACACCACGCTGTAGGCGGCTCCGAAGGCGTCCTTCGTGACGTCGTCGGCGATCGCGGATTGCGCCTGGACGAGGCCTTCGTACCCGCCGACCGTGCGGTCGACCCCGGGGAAGAACGCGAGCGCGGCAGCCATGGCCGGCGCGAGCTGAGCCTTCAGTTCCTCGATGTTGGAGACGACCTCCCGGACAGCCCGCTCATCGAAGGAGAGGGATCGGGCGACGTCGTCGAAGATGCCGAGGTAGTCGACGATCAGGCCGTGGGTCTTGTCCGGCGGGTACACGCGGTTGGTGCGAGTGATCGCCTGGAGCAGAGTGTGCTCCTTCAGCGGCTTGTCCAGGTACTGGCAGTAGAGGATCGGAGCGTCGAACCCGGTCAGCAGCTTCGCCGTCACGATGATGATCTTGAGCGGGTCGGTCGGGTCATTGAACCGCGCGACAACCTGCTCCAGCTCCTCGGCACCTGGGGTCCACCTGGCCCAGTCGGGCGAGTCACCTCGGGTCTTCGACATGACGATGGTCGATGCCTCCGGCCCAAGGTGCTTGTCGAGCTCGTTCTTGTACGCGACGCAGGAGACCTTGTCATACGCGACGACTTGCGCCTTGAAACCCTGCGGCTTCACTTTGGATTGGAAGTGGGCGGCGATGTCGGCAGCAATCTTCGCGATGCGCGAGGGCGTCTTGATGAGTACCTCGATTGAGGCTGCCTTCTTCGAGAGGGTGATCTTGTCGCTCTCGGACAGGTCGCGATCCGTGGCGAGTTCCTCGAACGCCGCGTCGATGGACTCCTGGTCGATGTGGATTTCTGAGAGTCGTGGTTCGAAGTGCAACGGAAGGGTCGCGCCGTCGCGGATGGAGTCCTGGAAGGAGTACCGCGATAGGTAGCCGCCCTCGTCCTCGGGTGCACCGAACCATTTGAAGGTGTTGCGGTCGCGCCGGTTGATCGGCGTGCCCGTCAGGCCGAAGAGGTACGCGTTGGGCAGGGCCTCACGCATTTTCTGCCCGTAGTCGCCCTCCTGCGAGCGATGAGCCTCGTCGACCATGGCGATGATGTTCTGCCGGGCGTCGAGGACGCCGGATGCTTCGCCGAACTTGTGGATCGTGGTGACGATGATCTTCCGCGCACCCTGACTGAGTAGCGTCTGGAGCTGCGCCCGGGAGTCGGTGGAGACCAGCCCTGGAACATCGGAGGCGTTGAAGGTGCCCGTAATCTGGGTGTCGAGGTCGATGCGGTCGACCACGATCAGGATCGTCGGGTTGGTCAGCTCGGCCATCGCGCGCAGCTTGAGCGCAGTGAAAACCATGAGCAGTGACTTGCCCGAGCCCTGGAAATGCCAGATCAGGCCCTGCTTGACCCTGCCGAGTAGGACTCGGTCGACGATCAGGTTGGTCGCCTGGAACTGCTGGAACCGTGCGATGATTTTGATCTTGCGGTGCTTCTTGTCAGTCGCGTAGAGGGTGAAGAACCGCAGAAAGTCGAGCACTGCACGAGGAGCAAGGACGCCTTCGACGGCTTCTTGCACTGCTACGAGCCCGATCTTCGCCGGCGCATCCTCATCGGTGGGGTCTTCGCGCCAGGGGCCCCAGAGCTCGACCGGCATGCCGATGGTGCCGTAGCGGAAGTCCTTGCCCTCGGTTGCGAAGGAGAAGACGTTGGGCACGAAGAACTGTGGGACGCTTTGCTCGTAGTCATCGTGGATCTGCGCGGCCCCGTCGATCCAGGTGTAAGCCGGCCGAATCGGCGTCTTCGCCTCACCGACGACCAGGGGCAGCCCGTTGCACCACAGCACGAGATCGAACCGCTTCTCGAGCCGACCCTGTTTGAAGGTCACCTCGGTCGAAACGATCCACTGGTTCGACGAGTCCTCGTCGATATGGTCGAAGTCGATCAGCCGAACCGTGGTGTGTTCGCCGTTCGGCCCGAACGGCATCGACTTCTGCCCGGTCAGCCACGCCATGAACTCCTCGTTGGCGACCACCGGGTGCGGGCTGTTACGCGCCGCGATCAGGATCGCGCGGAGGTTGTAGATGACCTCGTCCGCCTTCGCTGGATCAGACTCGATCTCCGGGTTGAGATTGATCAGCGCACCTTTGAGAACACCTTCGAGCAACACCTCGTCGGTACGACGCGGCAGTTCGGTGCCCGGCACGAACTCGATATCGATGGACGTAACCAGGTCGCGGATGAAGTCGCGGACGGAGTTCGCTTCGTTGAACTGCGCCATCAGTTACCCCTAAAGATCTCGTCAAGGAGCGATGCACGGACCGATTCGAGGGCGATCGCCTCAGCATCGGTTGCCGTCACGCCGTCCCGGACCAACTCGAGTTCATTCAGAAGCTCGGCTTGTTCAGCGACACTGAAGCGAGGGATCGAGAGGCTGCGAATCTGCGACTGAGAGATATTCTTCATCGCAGCCCCGGTCCCAGTAGCCATCGCGTTGATGGCGGCGCGAGTGCGGCGCGTAAGGAGGAACTCTCGGAGGAAACCGGCGCTCGCAAGCGCAGGATCTACCTCCAAGCGGAGAGTTTTGTCGCTCAGCATCAGGTTCGGGTAATCCGCGTCGACAATCGCCGGGCGTCCGACGTATGCAGAGGTGTTTGCACGGGTGATCAGCAGGTCACCCGCACGAACCGCAAAATGCGGCATAAAGCTAGCTTGGTCGAGGAGCTCCTTATTTTCCGATCCAACGAATCCTTCGGCTCCTACTGCACTGACTTTAAGAACCCCACATGTGTCAGACGCAGCCGGCGCAGTGCCAGCAGCGAGACTGCGGCCAGCCGTGATCCCAGTGATGGTTTCGCCTAGGGTCGCGGACCAAGGACGAGCCTCAAATCTCTGGTCTCGGACCAGTTGCGCCAGCGCGACAGTCGCAGCACGCTGTTTGTCAAGCTTCCGCTTCTGGGTTTCGGTAGCCCAGAGGAGGTCGGCGATTCGCTTCTGCTCGTCGAGTGCTGGGAGATCGAACTCGAAGTCCTTCAGATCACGCCAGTTCGTGCGCGGTGACAGCGAGCCGGCAGATGTGCCGAGAGCATGCTCAAAAAAGCCGTTCGACTGGACTAGGAACGGAAGCAGGTCTCCGCGAAGCTGCGTCTCATCGGCCTCGAAGGTGTAGATGTCACCGGAGCAGATGGCGTCGAATTCGGCGTAGGCGACCTTGCGCTGGTATGCGCGACGCTTACCGAAGAGCGTCTGTCCGGGCTTCACGCGTCGCGTGAAGGTGGTGCCGTCCTCTGTAGAACTCCACCGGCTGACCTTCAGCTCGCCCGGGTCCATATGCTCCATCGCAATGATGCGGTCGATACCGGCCAATTCGAGATCTCGGACGGTCTCATTGACGTTGCGCACCACGTCGCCGAAGGAGACACGCTTCCAGTTCGACTTGTCGAGGTTGAGGCTCACGCGGTCACCTCCGCTCGCAACAGCGCGAGAACGTCAGCGACTGATTCATCGGATACTTGGGCGGCAGCTCGCCACTGGTCCACGGCATCGCTGACATCGACATGCTCACCGACTTCCTTTGCGGATTCTCCGGAAACGTATAGCGGGATCGCGAGGCTGTGGTTCTTCTCTGCAATCTGGTCAAGGGGGGCCACAGCTGCGAAGCCGTCCTGTGGCTCGAAGCCGCGGTAGGCGTCCAGGATCTTCTGTTGGTGCGACTCGCGGAGGAAGGACTGTGCCTGTTCGCGGGCGACCTCGTTCACGGCGTTGATGAACAGCACCTTGCCCTGGTGCTTGGTGGGCTTGGCTGCGCGGAGCGTGACGACCACGGCCTCCATAGGACTGTTGTAGAAGAGCCCTGCGCCGAGCCCGAGGACGCACTCGATCAGGTCGGATTTCACCAGTGCTTCACGCAGGGCTGCCTCTTCGCGTCGGAAGAGCACGCCGTGGGGGAAGAGGATCGCAGCGCGGCCCGTATCGGGGTCCAGACTCTTGGCGATGTGCTGGAAGAACGCGTAGTCGGCACGTCCTTGCGGCGGGATGCCCCAGACGTTACGGCCGTACGGGTCCTTGGCGAACGCGGTGCGGTTCCACACCTTGATGGAGTAGGGCGGGTTTGCCAGCACGACGTCGAACGTCTGCAGACGGCCCTTGCCGTCGAGGAATGCCGGTCGGCTGAGGGTGTCGCCGTGGGCGATGTGGCCGTCTGTGATGCCGTGCAGGAACAGGTTCATCCGTGCGATGGCGGATGTTCCGTAATTGAGCTCCTGGCCGTAGAGGCGCAGATTCCGCCACTCCTTGCCCTGCCGCTTCAGTTCGGCGGCGGTGGAGATGAGCATGCCGCCCGTGCCGCAAGTGGGGTCGTATACCGACTCACCCGGCTGGGGCTCGAGCATCATCGTCATCAGGTGCACGAGCGTGCGGTTGGTGTAGAACTCCTGCGCGGTGTGACCGGAGTCGTCCGCGAATTTCTTGATCAGGTACTCGTAGCCGTTGCCGAGCTCGTCCTCGGGCAGGTTGGCGATCGAGAGCGTCTTGGTGGAGAAGTGCTCGATGAGGTCGGCCAGAGTCGAGTCTGGGAGCAGGTCCTTGTTGCCCCAGTCGCCGTCGCCGAAGACGCCGGGGAGTGTGTCGGGGTTGGCCTTCTCGATGGAGCGCATGGCGTGCAGGAGTGCCGCGCCGATGTTCTGCGTGACGCCGCGGATGTCTTCCCAGTGGCAGCCGTGTGGGATGGCGAAGCGGTGGTTCTCTGGGAGGTCGGCGAGCTCCTCGTCTTCGTATACATCCATCGCAGCGGCGTGCTCCTCGTCGTAGACGTCGGAGATCCGCTTCAGGAAGACCAGCGGGAAGATGTACTGCTTGTAGTCGCCCGCGTCGATCAGCCCACGGAGCACGATCGCCGCGCCCCACAGGTAGTTCTCGAGTTCGCGCTGCGTGATTCTGGTGCTCATACGGACAGCCCCCACTTCGCCAGCTCGGCCTCCAGCGCAGCACGCGTCGTGGTCGCCTCGGCGTGCGCCGTTTCGAGATTCGCGAGAGCGTCCGCGAGCGTGAGCTTCTCGCCGCTGTCAGGAGGCGCGACGTACAGCGGGATGTTGAGGTTGTAGTCGTTGCTCTCGATCTCGGCCAGGTCGACGACACGGGAGCGGCCCTCGATGTCAGCGTAGATCTCATAGGCGTCGAGGATCTGCTGGGCATGCTCGGGTTCGAGGGTGTTCTGGTTGCGTCCGCGCTTGAACAGGTCTTCACCGTTGATGAAGAGCACCTTGCCCTTCTCGTCTGGTTGCTTCTCCTGTCGAAGGATCAGCACACAGGCTGCGAGGCCCGTGCCGTAGAAGAGGTTGGGGGCCAACCCGATGACCGCGTCGACGAGGTCTGACTTGAGCACGTGGGTGCGGATCCGCGCCTCAGCGCCCTGCCGAAAGAGTGCCCCCTGGGGCAGGACGACGGCGACACGGCCCGTCTTCGGTTTCGCCGAGGTGAGCATGTGCTGGACCCAGGCCCAGTCGGCGTACCCCTTCGGCGGGACTCCACCAAGTGCGTTCCGTCCCCACTTGTCGGACGCCCACTCCGGCTCACCCCAGTTCTTGAGCGAGAACGGCGGGTTGGCGACGACACAGTCGAACTGCGCGAGGTTGTTGCCCGTGTAGAAGGCTGGGTTGCGCAGCGTGTCCTCGCGGACGATCTTGAAGTCTTCGACGCCGTGGAGCAGCAGGTTCATTCGCGCGATCGCCGAGGTCGCTAGCACCTTCTCCTGGCCGTAGAGCTTGCCCCACAGGGTTTTGGGGCTGCCGCCGGCATCTTTCACGTGCTCGATGACCTCGATCAGCATGCCGCCGGTGCCACAGGCCGGGTCGTAGACCGTCTCACTCTCGGTGGGATCGAGGATGTTGACGAGCAGGCCGACCACCGAACGCGGCGTGTAGTACTCACCGGCCTTCTTGTTCGACTGGTCGGCGAACCGCTTGATGAGGTACTCGTACGCGTTGCCGAACACGTCGGGCGGGACCGCGGCGTTGGTGAGTGCCTTGCTCGAGAAGTGCTCGATGAGGTCGGCGAGCTTGCGATCGGGCAGCTTGTCCTTGTTGGTCCAGCTGGCGTTGCCGAAGATGCCGTAGAGCGTCTCGGGGTTGGCCTTCTCGATCTCACGGAAGGCGGTCTGCAGCGCGGTGCCGATGTTCTCGGTGTGGCTGCGCACGTCGTCCCACAGGCTGCCCTCGGGGATGGCGAAGCGGTGGTTCTCCGCGAACAGGGCGAACTCCTGGTCGCCCCCGGACTCGTCGAGGGCTTGGGCGTACTCCTCGAGGTAGACGTCGCTGATCCGCTTGAAGAACATCAGCGGGAAGATGTACGCCTTGAAGTCGGCCTGGTCGATGCTGCCTCGCAGAAGGTCAGCCGCGGCGGCTAGGTACTGCTCAAGCTCCGCCAGCGTCAGCGGATCGCTCCCACCGTGGGGTGGCAATGCCCGCGCTGCCGCGCGTGCCTCATCCTCGGTCATCCGTCTCCTAGCTATTGCTCCACCACGCGATAAAGGCGCTACCGACTCAGCTCATGGCCGAGGGGACAACGTCCCCTGACTACACCCTAGTTGCGTCAGCACGCGGTGGGTGGTTCCGATCGACACGCCAGCGCTTCCGGCGATGCTGCGCAACGACTCGCCTCGATCTCTTCTCATCCTAATCTCGAGCTGCGTCTCGTCACTAATGATGCGTGGTCGACCGTGGCTGACTCCTTGTTCCCGCGCTGCTTGGATGCCGGCCCGGATGCGGGAGCTTTGGAGCTCTCGACGGAGTTGCCGGAGCTCGCGGCTGTCAGGGAGGAGCTCAGAGTCTCCGGTGTGCTCGCCCGCGGCGAGGCCGTTGAGGACCTTCACTATGACCCCTCGGTCAACCAGGTCCAGTAGTGTCTCGAGCCCGTCGACCGTGCTCGTGCTCAGGCTTCGTGCGTGGGTCACGGTAAGCACATCTCCGTCGCCGACCTCCGCCACAGCAGCGAGGAGCCCGGGGCGGTTATTGATCAGGCGTCGACGCGATGCTGTCTGCTCGAAGAGACGCGAGCAGATCGGCTCGAGTGCTTGCCGTTGCAATCTCGCTTCCTGAGAGTCTGCCCCGTCCCGGACGAGTCCTATGAGCGCCATCAGCCCAAGCTCAGGTCGCTGCTGCGCAGTCGCAGCATGGCAGTGCGTGGGGGAGTGAGGTGCATAGGGTTTATTGAACACTCCTAGTCGGCCGACAATGACGACCGAGTGGCCGTAATTACCTTCTGACCTGCGGAGACGTAATGCTCAGTTCATCGGTGCGTCGACCGGAAGGAACCGAGCTCACGGGTCCGAAACACTCCAGAACACTTTGTGACCGCCTCCAATGTGGGTGCCATCTTCCGTTCCGCCACCGGAATGGGCGTCGACGGCATTCTGCTCAGCCCGCGCAGCGCAGACCCGCTCTATCGACGCGCCATCCGGGTATCCATGGGCACCGTGTTCTCCCTGCCGTGGGCCCGCGTCGAGCACTGGGAGGACACCCTCGCCGGCATGTCCGATACCGGGTGGACCGTGGCCGCACTGGAGCTCACGGAGCAATCCGTCGATCTTGACGACCCGACCCTCGCCGCCCGTGACCGGCTCGGACTCGTGCTGGGTGCGGAGGGAACCGGGGTCAGGCCCGAGACCTTGGACGCCTGTGACGTCCACGTGAAAATCCCGATGTATCGGGACGTCGACTCCTTGAACGTGTCGGTGGCCGCCGCAGTCGCGTTTTGGCAACTGCGTCCTGTATAGTAGCTAGCTGGTCGAGAATCCCTTCCGGCCGAAACCACACGTCTCTTTCGTGCCTCTGGCAAAATCCAGGCGCACCAGCGAAGGATTACTCATGAAGACTGATATTCACCCGGATTACCAGCTGGTGATCTTCAACGATCTGGCCTCCGGCGAGAAGGTGCTGACCCGCACCACCGCCACTTCGGACAAGACCATGGAGTGGGAAGACGGCAACACCTACCCCGTGATCGACGTTGAGATCTCGGCAGCATCCCACCCCTTCTACACCGGCAAGCAGCGCATCATGGACACGGCTGGCCGTGTCGAGCGCTTCAATGCTCGCTTCAAGGGCTTCGGCGGCAAGAAGTAGTCGCCGTATCCGGCATCAGTCCGGATCAACACGCTGTCCACGGCGGTCGCTCTCATCGCGAGAGCGGCCGCCGTTGTCGTGGGCACCGAGATGTCCTGGTTGTCCTATGTGATTTCCGCGGAACGTCGCTACTCACCCAGCACGGGGTAATACCCAGTGCCCTGAGCGTGATCCTCATCGTGCGTACGCACCGGACCACCGGGTCGAGAATCCAGCCAAGCGAACACCGCTGCCATCGACATCGAGAAAACCATGATGACGGCGGCCGGGTTCGACACGGCAGACTCCGCACCCTGCCAGCCTTCGCCGAGCAATACCGAGACCACGGCGGTCGGCCCTGCAGCCTCATCGGGCAGGAACAACCCGAGGACCAAGCCCCACCCCAGGGCAAAGAAGAACCAGGCGGATGCCCGCGCGCTGATGACCTGCTTCCGGCGCAGCGGCACCGCCAGCGCCATGATGCCAGCGATCAACAGCACCGGAACCAGAGTCAGCACGTAAATCAAAACATGCGATCCATCGGTGCCAACCAGGTGTCGGGAAAAGCCGACCCACGCGGCCACCGCCGCCAGTGCTGGCCAGCCCACGGTTTGGGTGAACCGTCGCCAGGCGGACACAGGGCGGTTCACAGGCACAGTCGCAGGAGGTGTATCAGGTTCCGTGGGCATGACCCATATTCTATCGATCGATCTGTCGTAGTCTGGACGGGTGACTGCAGATTCAATGTCCTTACAAGACCGCCACGGCGAGTACAAGGTTCCCGGCGGCAAGCTGGTCATTGCCGACCTGAGCGTCCGCAATGAACTCATCGAGTCCGCCCGCATTAACGGGGACTTCTTCCTCGAACCCGACGAGGCCCTCGACGACATTAATGCCGCGATACGCGGGATGAAGACGGACACCTCGCACGCCGATCTGCGCGCCGCCCTGGACGCATCCTTGCGTGACGACGCGGTGCTGTTCGGTTTTGATACCGCAGCCATCGCCACAGCCGTGCGCCGCGCTACCGGGTATGCCACCCGCTGGCAGGACCACACCTGGCAGATCATCCGTCCCACACCGCTGCCCATCATGACCCAATTAGCACTCGACCAGATCCTGACCGAGGATGTCGCAGCCGGTCGCCGCGCACCGGCCATGCGACTGTGGCAGTGGACCCACCCGGCCATCGTCATCGGTTCTTTCCAGTCCTACGTCAATGAGGTCAATCCCGAAGGCGTCGCCAAACACAACGTCACCGTGGCCCGCAGGATCTCCGGCGGGGGCGCCATGTTCATGGAGCAGGACAACTGTGTCACCTATTCGCTCTACGCCCCCCTCTCTTTGGTCGACGGCATGAGCTTCAGCGATTCCTACCCGTTCTTGGACGCCTGGGTGATGCAGGCGCTGGCGGACATGGGGGTGGAGGCGTACTACAAGCCACTCAACGACATCGCCACCCCGCAAGGCAAGATCGGCGGTGCCGCACAAAAGCGACTTGCGCGCGGGGGACTGCTGCACCACATCACCATGAGCTACGACATCGACGCCGACAAGATGACCGAGGTGCTGCGCATTGGTCAGGAAAAGCTCTCCGACAAGGGCATCCGTTCAGCGAAGAAGCGGGTCGATCCATTGCGCCGCCAGACCGGGCTCAGCCGCCAACAGATCTGGGACGTCATGATCAACGAGTTTCGGACCCGCTACGGTGCCGAGGTCGTCGAGCTCGACGATGACCTAGTGCAGCGTGCCGAACAACTGGCAGAAGAGAAGTTCAACCGGCCGGAGTGGACGCACCGCGTTCCATGAGCTGAGCGTGCACCGCTCGGCGCAGATCCTCGAGTTCTTCGATGATCACCCGGCGTAGCGTGTGCGCAGCCTGCGAGTGTTCGTCCAGCCACGACTGGCCGGCCACCACCACAGGATGCTCCTCGGCCACCGCGACCCCGTCCGCCTCTGCATCGTGGTATCCGGGAAACAGCCCCTCGATCGTGCGGGTTGCAATACCGATGGAGCGTCGCGTCCAAATCTTTTCCAGACTCGACCAGAATTCCGGTTCGAATCCCGAAATCAACTCCGGTCGCGACGCGGTGACGCCTTCCGCCGTTGCCGACAGCAGGTCATTGGACAGCGTCTGCCCTTCCGCGTCGATGCCCGTGAGCACCGCATGCCAGGCGGCGTCCCTCACTGTGGCGATGGGCTGGGAGCTCACCGCCGTACGGTGCCAAACTCGGGTCATGGCATCGACCTTGACCTCCAGCTCGGTGTCCAGGCGTGCCTGATCCACTCGACCTTGTGCAGCCAGGGCAATCAGGGCAGCCCAGCGCACCTCATCGTCCACGCGCAACCCCGGCGCCGAAACCCACCCCTGTTCGCGAGCGGTGCTGGCGAGCTGCTCCATCTCGTCCAGCAACACCCCGGATCCGCGTGCCAGCAAAGTCAGAGTTCTCACCGCCGAACGCTGCCGGTCGGACCCGTCACCCAGCTCCGTCAGCGAGGACAACAACACGGCACCCCAGCGTTGCGCCCACTCTGCTCTGCGCTCAGCAGGAAGATACCGGTGAAGCGCGGTCACACTCTGCCGTAGCACGCCGGCGTGTAGCCCCACATCATGTAGCTCATCCGAGACCGCCACGACCCCTTCGAGGTAACGCTCCGCCGGCATCCGTCCGTCACGCACGGCATTCCACAGCGATGCCCATACGGTGGCCGAAGCCAGCGGGTCGGCAAGTGGGTGCTTCAGCACGGCAGCTAACGAGTCTTCGTCCAGATGCACGACGGCGTAGCTCAGGTCATCATCGTTGAGCAGGATCACCCGGTCTGTTGCGGCGCTGATATCCACCTCGGTGATCGGCTGCGCGGCGGCTCCGACCGTAAGTTCGTAGCCGTGTTGGGCCGTCCGGGTGAGCGCCCCCTCGTCGTCGAGCTCGTACCGGCCCACCCGGAACGTATGCGGACGTTGCGGGGCCTCGCCACCACGGGGATCTGGGTTCTGTTGGTGCACCACGGCTCCCGTGCCGTCCTCGGACCATGACAGGTGAGTTACCCCAGCGGCCTGCAACCACACGCGAGACCAGTCCTGCATCGGCCGTCCCGAAGTCTCGGAGAGCACCGCGAGAAAATCGTCGAGGCTGGCGTTACCCCATCGGTACCTTTCGAAATATATCCGTGACGCCGCATTGAAAGCATCTTCGCCCACGTGAGCCACGAGTTGTTTCAACACGGAAGCACCCTTGGCATAGGTGATGCCGTCGAAGTTCTGGCGCGCCGCCTCCAGGTCAGTAATATCAGCAACGATCGGATGCGTGGTCGAATACTGGTCCTGTACATAGGCCCACGCTTTGCGGCGGTGGGCGAACGTGGCCCAAGCACCCTCGAACCGGGTGGCCCGGTCCACCGCCAAGGTACCCATGTAGTCGGCGAAGGACTCTTTCAGCCACAGATCGTCCCACCAACGCATGGTCACCAAGTCTCCGAACCACATGTGTGCCATCTCGTGCATGATGGTGGTGGCCCGGGCCTGCCGTTGTGCTTCGGTCGCCTGTGAGGTGGGGATATAGTGCTCGGTGAAGGTTACCAGTCCCGGGTTCTCCATCGCGCCGAGGTTGTATTCGGGCACGAACGCCTGGTCGTACTTCCCCCAGGGATAGGCCACCCCGAACAGATCGTGGAAGAAATCCAGCCCGGACCGAGTGATCGCGAAAATCTCCTCGGTATCAACGTGTTCGGCCAGCGAGTCACGGGCGAAGATGCGGAGATTGATGGGATCCGCACCGGACTGTGGGTGCCCGTCCCATCGATCTGTCCACTGCCGGTAAGGCCCGGCCAACAGCGTGGTGATGTAGGTGGATTGTGGGGGAGTCGCGGCAAAGTCCACGGTCGCCACACCCTCGTGGATCGTGTGCGACATCTCGTCCTGGTTGGAGGCCAGCACCCAGTCTTCCCGACCCTTCAGGTGGAAGGTAAAGCGGGCCTTGAGATCCGGTTGCTCGAAATTCGGAAACACCCGCCGCGCATCGGCCGGTTCGTACTGGGTATACAGATAGACCCGCCCATCTCCTGGGTCGCGGAAACGGTGCATGCCCTCGCCCGACGTGGAGAAGTAGCTGGCGGATTCGATTCGTACCTCGTTGTGTTCCTGCAGTCGAGGCAGCAAAATACGCGCGGCCCCCACCGCGGTCTCCAGCGGCAGTTCCTTACCGTTGAGCACCACTCGGTGCACCTCGGCGTGGAGGGAATCCAAGAACGTGGTGGTGCCGGGGACATGGCAGTCGAATCGGATCACCGTGGCGACAGGGTAGGTGTCCTCGTCCAGATTTTCGGCCCGACTCAGATCGACGGTGACATCGTAGTCAGACACGGTGACCAGTGTTGCTCGGGTCTCCGCCTCATCGCGGTGCAGGTTTTTGTGATCCAGATCAAGCTCAGGGGAGGTCATCCCTCTATTGAACCATCTCTACACGACGGCGAATCAGGCCCCCGGCTCAGCTGTGATGGCGTGGTTCTTCGCCACCACTGTCAGCCCGGACTCCGTGACCGTGAACCCGCGTGCTTCATCTTCCTCACGGTCGAATCCGATGCGCACTCCCGCCGGAATTGCCACGTTCTTATCGACGATGGCGTTGCGCACTTGGGCGCCCTCACCGACGAGGACGTTATCGAGGAGCACCGATTGTTCAACCCATGCATCGTGATTGACCCGTGCCGAGGTTGACAGCACCGACTGTGCGACAGTGCCCCCGGAAATCACCACCCCCTGGGACAGAATGGAATCGACCGCCGTGCCCGGCCGCTTCGTCGCAGAACGCACCAGCTTGGCCGGTGGGGAGATCTGTTGCCGGGTAAAAATCGGCCATTCGTCGTTGTAGAGGTCGAATTCTGGCCAGGGGCTCACCAGGTCCATGTGCGCCTCATAATACGAATCCAAGGTCCCGACGTCGCGCCAGTAATGTACGCCCGCGTCTTGGCCGGGTACATCGTTGTGGGTGAAGTCGTAGACGCCGCACGAGCCTTTCTCCACAAACCAGGGGATGATGTCTCCACCCATGTCGTGCTTGGTGTCCTCGGTGGCGGCATCCTTGTTTAGGGCTTCCACCAAAGCGTCCTTCGTGAAGACGTAGTTACCCATCGAGGCAAGGAATTGGGTGGGGTCATCGGGCAGGCCCGGCGTGGACTTCGGCTTCTCCACGAAACGGGCGATTTTGCGGGGGTCTGTGGAATCCGTTTCGATGACGCCAAACGACGAAGCGTATTCCAGCGGCTGACGCACTGCCGCCACGGTGGCATGGGCGCCGGAGTCTATGTGTTGCTGCACCATTTGCTCGAAATCCATACGGTACACGTGATCCGCACCGATGACCACGACAATATCTGGGCGAGCATCGGAGATGAGGTTCATGGACTGATAGATGGCGTTGGCGGAGCCGAGGAACCATTCCTTGCCACGACGTTGCTGGGCGGGCACCGAGGCAACATAATTCTGCAACAGCGTGGACATACGCCACGTCTCGGAAATGTGCCGATCCAGTGAATGCGACTTGTACTGGGTGAGGACCACGATCTTCAGGTAATGCGAGTTCACCAGATTCGACAGCGCGAAATCGATCAGCCGATATTGACCGGCGAACGGCACAGCCGGTTTGGCCCGGTCAGCGGTCAACGGCATCAGCCGCTTCCCCTCGCCACCGGCGAGAACGATTGCTAGTACCTTCTTCTGTGCCACTGCACTCCTCAATCGTTTCAAGGGATCCTTCAGGTTGAGAGTATCCAGCCACCATCGTTTTTGCCATAGTTCAACCGCGTTTATTCACATGACTTCGTCGTAACGGCACCGCGCGCGTCGCCGGAAGCTATCGGCGCCATGAGAGCGTGGCATACGGTGGGATCGTGAGAATCGATATCGTCACCAAAGAGTTCCCTCCAGAGATCTACGGCGGGGCTGGCGTCCACGTTGCCGAGCTGTCACGCGTGTTGGCTTCACACGTTGACCTCCACGTTCATACCTTCGGCGCACCCCGCGACGCCGACTACCACGGGGCTTCTGTCACGAGCTATCAGACGCCAGAGACGCTGGCTTCGGCGAATGCTGCCGTGCAGACCCTGGGCACCGACGTGGGCATGCTCTCTGGATTCGACGGCACCGATCTCATACACACCCACACGTGGTATGCCAACATGGCCGGCCACCTCGGCGCGCTACTCTACGATATCCCGCACGTTCTCTCCGCCCATTCCTTGGAGCCGTTGCGCCCGTGGAAAGCTGAGCAACTCGGCGGTGGCTACCGACTGTCGAGTTGGGCTGAGGCCACCGCCTATGATTCGGCCGCCGGGATCATCGCGGTATCCGAGGGCATGCGACGCGACATTATCAAGGCGTATCCCGGGGTGGACCCCGAGAAACTCCACGTGGTGCACAACGGCATCGACACCACCATCTGGACACCACAACATGACGTGGACGCACTCGAGAAGCGTGGCATCGACCCGCATCGGGAAACGGTGGCGTTCGTCGGTCGAGTGACACGACAAAAGGGTGTTCCTTACCTGCTCCGAGCTGCCCGCCTCTTGGACTCGAGTGTGCAGCTCGTGCTCTGCCTGGGAGCCGCTGACACGCCTGAACTCGCAGCCGAAGTTAATGCGCTCTTGGACGAACTGCGTTCCCAGCGTGACGGAGTCTTCGTTATCGAAGGCATGGTGCCCCGCGCCGAGATCACCCAGGTGCTTTCCCAAGCCACCGTGTTTGCCTGCCCCTCAATCTATGAACCGCTGGGCATCGTCAATCTGGAAGCGATGGCTTGCGGCACAGCCGTGGTAGCCTCAGCCACCGGTGGGATTCCCGAGGTTGTTGAAGACGGCGCTACCGGCATGCTGGTGCCCCTGGATCAGGTGGACGACGGATCCGGCACCCCCTTGGACGAAGAACAGTTCGTGGCCGATTTCGCGGCTGCACTCACAGAGGTACTTTCCGACCCTGAACACGCTCAGCAGATGGGGGAGCGCGGCCGGGTGCGAGCCCAGGAATACTTCTCTTGGGAGTCCATTGCCGAAAAGACGGTCAATGTTTATCAAACAGTGCTGGGGCAGGATCGGTGATCCTGCCCCAGCAACCGGCGTTTAATCCGCGAGTTCGCGTTTAGCGCTTCCCAGCCTTGGCCTCCGCTTTGCGAGCTGCCTTGGCTTCGGCCTTCCGGCGTGCGTTGAGCACCTTCTCATCCAGCGGTGCGTTGCCGTCAGCGCGCAACCGACGGAAGTACTCCGCGGCTTCTTCCTGACGAACCTGTTCTTCCCCAGTAGCCACATCCATACGAAGGTGGTCCTGTTCGAAGCCGAAGGAGTCCACCAGATCCTGCGCGTAGGGACGCAGTCGAGCCGCGAGACGGTTCGTGTAGCCGCGCAGAGTGCGTGCACGCTGCTGAGAGATGCGACCGTTCTCAATGAACCACCCCAGGTCACGCTCGATCTCGTTGAGAACGAATAGGTCCCGAAGCCACATCATCACGGTGCGAGTGTCTTCGTCCTCGACCTGGTCCAGGGCCTCCGTGAAGGTCTCCCACTGCAGCAGAACGGCTTGCGCCTTGGCTGCATCAATGAGCTGGAACTGGTTTTCATTGAAGACGCGCGCCTGCTCCGCCTGCGACTTCTTGGCGACGGGCATCATCGCGGTGCCGATCTCGGTGACATGCACGCGAACCCGGTCGGTAAGCAGGGCACGCTGCACCTCAGGATCCTTGAACCAGTTCGCGGATTTCCGCTCCGAACCCACATCCTGAACGGTCTGCACTACGCGGCGCAGGCCGGAACGCTGCACTACGGCTTCCGAAGCGCGATCGGCGACGAACCGAGACAGTACGCCCACGGACATGCTCGACAGTTCCTGGGAGAAGTCGGTCAGCAGGCGCTTGCCAACCAGCTGGAGCAGCACATTGTTATCGCCCTCGAAGGTGACGTAGATATCCAGATCTGCGCGCAGGCTCGCAAAACGGTTCTTCGCCATGAAACCAGCACCACCGCAGGCCTCGCGTGCCTCCTGAAGTGTATCGAGCGCGTTCCAGGTGGTCATCGGCTTAATTGCAGCAGCCAGCGTCTCGAGCTCCTGGCGGTTATCGTCATCGTCGGCGGCACCGGAAAACACCTCATCGAACTTCTCGAGCAGGGTGTTCGCTGAGAACATGTCGGCGTAGGTCCGGGCCAAACGATCGATCAGCCGTCGCTGGTGTAGCTGGTAGTCCAGCAGCACTTCTTCTTCGGTGTCCGAGCTAGCGTTGAACTGACGACGCTGGTTTCCGTAGGTAATCGCGCCCGTCAGCGCCAAGGCGGAGGTCACTGCCGATGACATCGACAGTGAGACACGACCCTGCACGAGTGTGCCCAGCATCGTAAAGAAGCGGCGCCCGGGGGACTCGATGGGGGAAGTGTAGACACCGTCTTCGTCGACGTTGCCGTAGCGATTCAGCAGGTTGGTGCGCGGAATGCGCACGTGGGTGAAGTGCAGGCGACCGTTGTCGACACCATTCAGTCCACCTTTAACGCCATCGTCTTCGCCGCCCACACCGGGCAGGAATTCGCCGTTGTCGTCACGAATCGGAACGAAGAAACAGTGAACGCCGTGATTCACTCCCTGGGTGATCAGCTGAGCGAAAACTACGGCTGCGCGACCGTGCAGGGCAGCGTTGCCGAGGTATTCCTTCCACGCCGCCTTGAAGGGTGTGTGAATCTCAAATTCGTCCGACTCTGGCAGGTAGGTAGCGGTGGTGGCCAGCGAGGCGACATCAGAGCCGTGACCGATCTCGGTCATGGCAAAGGCGCCAGGAAGGCTCAGATCCATAATCTGTGGCAGCCAAGCCTCGTGGTGCTGATCGGTACCCAGGTGCAGAATTGCGGCGCCAAACAGGCCCCACTGCACGCCCGCCTTGATCTGCATCGACGGATCGCCCAGCACCAGCTCGCTGAAGCCGGCAATATTGCCGCCGTGGTTGTCCTCGCCACCGAAGCGGGAAGGGAAGGCCTTCTGCACTGCGTGTTCGTCAACCAAAGCCTGAAGCTGGCCCAGAGTCCGCTCACGGTGCTCGGTGTAGGGCTGTCCCTCGATCTTGTGATACTCGGGATTCTTCATGCGATCGCGTGAATCGCGGCGTTCGTCGGCCCAGCGGCCCAGCAGTAGATCCTGGACCAACTGCTGGTTGATGTTGAGCTGAGAAGCGTTGGGTGACATGGGTTGCTCCTTAAAAGTTAGCGGTCGTTCAAGCGTGTCTGGGTGGTGTAGTGGGGTGGTTCGTGTGGGAGGGCTGGAATCCCTGCACCAGCCAACGGGTGATATAGCGGGCCAGCTGCGGGGCGGTGGGCCGATCCTCGTGTGGAGGTTCAGTCAGCCACTGCTCACCGGCGTGGCGGATAAATCCGATCGCGGCGGTCGACCAATATGTGGCGGACACGCGAGCGGCCATGCTTTCGCGGTGCTCGGGCTTCGTCTCGACCACGAATCGTTCGTGGATCGTGGACATTACTTCGGCGATACCGGAGAAAAACTCTGAAGTTTCACCATCGGACTCCGTAGAGAACGTGTAGACGTTCGGTGAGGATTCGGCGAGTTCCAGGTAGATCCTGATCATGGTCTGCAACGCTTCGAGCGGGTTATCCTTGCCTCGAGCAGCGCGGAGCAACTCGGTGGCCACGAACTCTGTGGCCTTTTCGCCTACGGCGCGCTGTAGCCCATTTTTATCTCCGAAGTATCGATAAAACACCGATTTCGATGTTCCTGCATGCGCAGCGATTTCGTCCATCGACGCGGATGGACCGAGATCGTGCACGGCAGCGCGAGCGGATTTGATGAGTTCATCACGGCGCTCACGGCGGTGCTGGGCCCAGCGCGTGTTACGGCCGTCCGAATTGATCGCCTCATGAGTGTTCACGATACTCAGCGTATCAGGTACGCTGGATTTCAGTAATAGCCATCACAGTTTCCGACCATATTCGTTGACAAGGAGTCTCCGTGACCGAGAACAAGAACAATCAGCAGGCAGACGTTGCAGGCGGCGCCGTCCGTCCGGCCGTGATCGTGGGTGGCAACCGCATCCCCTTCGCACGTTCCAACGGCAAGTACGCCACCGCTTCCAACCAGGAGATGCTCACCTCCGCACTCGACGGTCTCATCGCGCGCTTCGGGCTGCAGGGGGAGCGCCTGGGTGAGGTCGTGGGAGGCGCAGTGATGAAGCACTCCAAGGACTTCAACCTAACGCGCGAGTCGGTGCTGAGCACCAGCCTCGATCCCACCACCCCGGCCCACGAGGTGCAGATCGCCTGCGCCACCGGTATGGAGGCTATCGGTGGACTGGCAAATAAGATTCGCCTCGGCCAGATCGAAAGCGGTATCGGGTCCGGCGTGGACACCACCTCCGACGCACCACTGGTCTTCAACAGCAAGGCTCGCGCCATCTTCATGGAGCTGGCCCGTGCCCGTTCCACTCAGGACCGCATCAAAGCCGCTATCAAGCTGCGTCCCGGCCATTTCGCTCCCGACGCTCCCGGAGCCGGCGAGCCTCGCACTGGAATGAGCATGGGCGACCATCAGGCCCAGACCACCCTGAAGTGGGGCATCACCCGCCAGAGCCAGGACGAGCTCGCCGCGGCCAGCCACCAGAACCTGGCTAAGGCATACGACGAGGGCTTCTTCGACGACCTGATCACCCCGTTCCGCGGCCTGTCCAAGGACAACAATCTACGCCCCGACTCCACGGTGGAGAAGCTGTCGGGCCTGAAGCCAGCCTTCGGTAAGGAGCTGGGGGATCAGGCCACGATGACGGCGGGCAACTCTACCCCGCTGACCGACGGTGCAGCCGCGGTGCTGGTGTCCAGTGAGAAATGGGCCCAGGATCGGAACCTGCCCATCCTGGCAGAATTCGTCGACTACGAGACGGCTGCGGTGGACTTTGTTGACGGCAACGAGGGTCTGCTGATGGCACCGGCTCAGGCCGTACCGCGGATGCTGGCTCGCCAGGGTCTGTCTCTGCAAGACTTTGACTACTACGAGATCCACGAGGCTTTCGCCGGCACCGTGCTGTCGACTCTGAAGGCTTGGGAGGACGAGGACTACTGCCGCAATCAGCTCGGACTCGACGGTGCCCTGGGTTCCATCGATCGAGCCAAGCTCAACGTGAAGGGCTCATCGCTCGCTGCGGGACACCCTTTCGCGGCGACCGGGGCCCGCATCACCGCCTCGCTGTCCAAGATGCTTCACGAGAAGGGCGCCGGCTCGCTCGGCCTGATCTCGGTGTGTGCCGCAGGCGGGCAGGGCATCGTGGCCATCCTGCGCGGACGCTGAGCTGAGAACGCTTTTCGACCGCTTCGCTTCATCGACATGGGTCTGACAAGGCTCTAGCAAGGAAGGACACACGTGAGTCCCAAAGATTCTTACTCCCAGTTCGTCAACAACCCCCTCGGCGCCAAGGTCGCTTCGACGTTGGGTCTGCCACAACCGGTGGCATTGCGCCGGTACACCCCCGGTGAAGCCCTGGCGACCGGTCCCGTCTTGGTGATCGGAGAGTCTGAGGGTGCCAACACGATTGCCGGCTGGCTGGTCGACCACCGAGTGGATGTACGGCGCGATCCGGGCCTGAAGGAGAAATTCTCCGCCATCCTGGTCGTGCTCGACGAAGCACAGCGTCCCGAAGAGGTGTCCGCGCCGCTGCGCACAGCCGGGGCCGCCCTGCGCCGTTTGGCTAGCTGTGGCCGCGTCATCGTGGTGGCACGCGACCCCGAGTCCACGGACACCGCCGCACCGGCATATCGTGCCACCCATCGTGGTATCGCCGGGGCAACCCGCTCCATGGCGCAGGAGATGCGGCGAGGGGCCACCGCCAACGGTATTCTGCTGGCCGACGGCGTCAGTGCTTCTTCAGCGTCGGCGCTGGGTGCGGTGCGGTTCCTACTCTCGGGACGCAGTGCCTACGTGAGCGGACAGTTTGTGCGCGTTGGTAGCGAAGCCGGTGCTGTTCCCGCGGATCCTGCTCGACCGCTGGCGGGCAAGGTTGCTGTGGTGACCGGTGCGGCACGCGGAATAGGTGCGTCCATCATTAACTCGCTACATCGCGATGGAGCGCAGGTGGTCGGCGTTGACGTGCCGGCCGCTGGCGATCAGCTGGCCGCCGTCGTGAACCGTCTCAATGGCACCGCCCTGCAGTTGGATATTACGGCTGATGATGCGGGTCAGCGGATCATCGAGCACTGCCGTGATCGATACGGCCGCCTCGACATTGTGGTGCACAACGCCGGTATCACCCGCGACAAGCTACTGGCGAACATGGATGCGGCACGCTGGGATTCGGTGATCGCCGTCAACCTGACCTCACAGTTGCAGATGAACGAGGCGTTCCTGGCCGACCGGGGCGCGACCGTCTCCGAACAACTGCGGATCGCCACGTTGGCATCGACTTCGGGTATTGCTGGCAACCGGGGTCAGTCCAACTACGCCATGTCCAAGGCCGGCGTCATGGGGATGACCGAGGCCACGGCGCCGCTGCTGGCCTCCACGGGTGGCAGCATGAACGCGGTGGCGCCCGGCTTTATCGAGACCGAGATGACCGCCAAGATTCCGGTGGCGACCCGCGAGGTGGCGCGTCGGTTGAATTCTTTGCGCCAGGGCGGAAAGCCGGAGGACGTGGCTGAGACCATCGCTTTCTTGGTGTCCGACGAGGCAGCCGGTATCAACGGGCAGACACTGCGCGTGTGCGGCCAAGCCATCATGGGGGCGTGAGATGAGCGCAGAGATCTCGAGCGCCGGTCGCTCGTTCCGCACGCTGTCCGAACTTCCCGGTTTGGGTGGTGCGTACCGCGATGCGGTGACCACCATGGCCCGCCGGAAGGTCACCGGTTCCCGAACGCCGCGGCAATTGCCGACCCGGGGCGTGCGGATCAGCGGACACCGGTTTACGCAGGACGACGTCGACCGCTACGCGAGCCTGTTCGCGCCCGTCGCCGACGGGGTAGTTGCCTCGGTGGGTGTGCACATCGCCGCGTTCCCGCTGATGATGCATTTGATGTCGCAGTCGGACTTCCCGTTGCCGTTGCTGGGACTGGTGCACACCGAGAATGCGGTGTCGCATCATCGCCCTGTGCGGGTGGAGTCGCCGGTGGACGTGGAGGTCTGGGCCGAATCGTTGGGTGGCCACCGCGCCGGCACCACGGTCGAGATCCACGCCCGCGTCGCAGACAGTGCCACCGGCGAGACGCTGTGGGAATCGGTGTCGACCTATTTGGCACGCGGCGTGCGCTTGGTCGAGCCGGGAGAAGCCGAGGGCTCCCGTGGAGCCGGTGGTTCTGCGAGCGACCGGACAGCGGAGTTGCCGGCGAAGACCGGGCAGTGGAAACTTCCGTCGTCAACGGGGCGCGACTACGCAGCTGTTTCTGGGGACTTTAACCCAATCCACATTAACCCGCTGACGGCGAAGGCGCTGGGTATGCCGTCGATGATCGCCCACGGCATGTACCTGGCCGGGCGGATGCTCATCGGCCGCGAGCCGGCCGAGGCTGGGTTCCGCTGGGATATTGAGTTCAAATCCCCAGTCGTGCTGCCTGCCACGGTAACGGTCGGTTACACCAGCGACGTCGCCGATGCACAGACCTTGCGGTGCACCGGGTGGAACGCGCGGAAACAGAAACCGCACTTCTTCGGGACGATTACCCGAGCCTAAGTAAGCGGGTATACAGGGCGGAGAGTTGTTGAGCACTTGCCGTCCAGCTGAAACCGGCGGCATGGTCCAGCGCTGAGACACTCAGTGCGGACCATGCCGCTGCGTCGTCTGCAATAGCCAACAGTGCTTCGCTCCACGACCGCGGCGACAGATCAGCCACCAAGCGTCCGCTGCGCCCGTGCTCCACGGCCTGGGTGAGTCCACCAACCCGATGCGCCAACACCGGAGTACCGCACGCCTGGGCTTCCACCCCGACCAGACCAAACGACTCAGAATAGCTGGGCATCAGCTGCACGTCGGCGGCACGCATGAGTCGGGCCAGCCGCTCGGGGCTCAGCGGGGGAGTAAAGGAGCACGCGGAGAGCACGCCGCGCTGCTGTGCCAGGTGTGCCAGGTCGAGTTGCCGGGCTCCGGATTGGGCGCCGGTGAAGTGGACATCAAATTCGTCGAGTCGGTGGTGCACGCGATGAATGAGTCCGAGGGCCTCGATGATGACGTGCGGCCCCTTGTGCGGCTGAAATCGACCGGCGAAGAGTAACCGCAACCGGTGTTCGTCGTCGGTGGGCCACTCACGGGCGCCGTCGGGTCGGAAGATGTGGTGGTCGACCCCGGGCGGGATGACGTGGATGCGATGGTCGGTGGCCGAGCAGTATGCAATGAGTTCGGCTGACTCAATCGTCGTGTTCGAGATCAGCACGTCGGCGCGCAGGCCAATCTCAGTTTCCGCGCGGAGACGCTGCTCCGGCTCGTCGGCGTCGTCGTCCCGCGCATTCTTCACGGCGCCGATGGTGTGCATGGAGTGCAGCCACGGCCACCCTAGGGCGGCGGCGATCGTGACACCGGCCTTCCCGGACATCCAGTAGTGGCTGTGCAATACCGCAGACCGGCCGGCGGACGTCAGGTCCCTGACCTGCGCGGTGGCGGCCATCGCGAAGTCGGGAAGCCACGCCATCTGTTCCTCTTTGGTGGCCTCACGGGCCGGGCCGGCGGTGACGGGGATGACCTGCACCCGGGGACTTTCGGGCAAGGCGACGGTGCGCTGCTCGGAGGAAGTACGCCGAATGAGCACGGCGACGTCGTGACCCAGATCGGCCAGGGCGGCAGAAACCCGGCGCACGTAGACGTTCATGCCGCCGGCGTCACCCTGACCTGGCTGTTCCAGGGGTGAGGTGTGGTAACTGAGCATCACCACCAGCGGCAGCTGCGGATCCTGGGGCGTCACCGGGCTCCTCGCACGGATTCATTCACGGTGTCCAACAGCCGGGCCACCCGCGGCAGGCTACTGAGGGCATCAACGAGGACCGGTTCTCCAGCGTCGTCGCTAAGCGGAACGCACCAGTTCGGGTACTGCTCCTGCAGGGTTCCGGGCTGATTCTGAATCCGGCGGTCGCCGACGGCATCGGTCAGCGACACGCTCAGCAGCACGGCCGGCGAGGACGCGACATAGCGGTGCAGGCCCAGGATCACCGTCTCGATCTCTGCTTCGCTCCAGCTACTCGGGGCGCCGTCCGGGATCTCGTCCAGCGCTCCGGCAGCCACCAGGGCGCGGAGCACCTGGTCGAGCTGCGCGCGGAATTCGCGACGCTCCTCGGTGGCAGACCGCGTAAGCAGGCGAAGTTGTTCCCGCAGGTGCAGGTGCGCCTCGGTGAGGTAGCCCGCGGTGGGCGGCAGGTCGTGGGTGTTCACCGCAACCAGCGTCTGCTCACGGTAGCTCTCGGGCGGGATGGGGCCATCGTCGTCGTGCTCAAACCACACGATGGAGGTTCCCAGGATGCCGCGGGAGGCCAGTTCCTGCTGAAACCAGGGTTCCACCGTGCCTAAGTCTTCACCCACGACGACGACATTGGCGCGTTGGGCTTCCAAGAGCAGGATGCCGATCATGGCCTGGGGATCGTAGCGGACGTAGGCGCCCTGCTGGGGGCCGAAGCCTTGCGGGATCCACCACAGGCGGGAGAGTCCGAGAATATGGTCGATGCGCACGGCCCCGGCCTGACGCAACACGGTGCGCAACAAGGTCCGATACGCCTCATAGCCGGTTTCTTCCAGGGCACGCGGGTTCCAGGGGTGCTGTGACCAATCTTGACCGAGTTGGTTGTACATGTCCGGGGGCGCACCGACCGACATCTCGTCGATCAGCGCCTCACCGTACAGCCACCAGTCCGCGGTGCGGCGGTTTGCGCCCACGGCCAAGTCCACCATGACTCCGGTGCGCATACCGGCGTCTCGCGCTCGGGTCTGGACGTCGCGCAGCTGAGCATCGCACAGGAACTGCACCCAGCGGTGAAAGTCCAGCTCTTCGGCGTGCTGCTCCGCCAATTCAGCACGTTCGGCGGCCCCCGCGGTTCGCGTTTGCTCCCACCGCGGATCTTCGGGGGCCAGGATTCGGCGTAGCGCGGACCGGAGCGCGAAACGGTCAAGGAACACCCCGACGTCATCGCGGAAGCGCCGATAGGCTTCCGTGCGCTCGGGAAGATCCTGCCGGTGGTGGTACAACAGGCGCAGCGCGGCCAATTTTGCTTCCAGCACGGGATTCCGGTCCAGAAGCTCGGTGCTGGTGTTCCGATCACGCAAGGGTGCCCCTAGGGCATCGATCTGAGCCCGGATCTCGGCCTCAGCCCCGCGGTATTCCGGCAGGCTTTCGAGGTGGAGGTAGATTGGGTTCAGGAAGCTGCGCGAGGTGGGGGAGTAGGGGGAGTCCACCACGGGCGGCAGCGGTTCGGTGGCGTGCAGGGGGTTGGTCAGCACAAAGTCGCCGCCGTGATCTGCGGCGAGACGGCAGAGCTTCTCCAGGTCGTTCCAGTCGCCGAGACCCCAGCTGTCGGTAGAGCGGGTTGAATACAGCTGGGCAGCCAGCCCCCAGCCCCGGTCTGGCCTGTAGGCGTCGGCCGTCGTCAGGCGTTCGGGGACCACGATGAGGTGGCCGGTAGCGGTGGTTTCGCCTTCCACGGTGGCTACCAGGAGGTGGTACCCCAGCGGTAAGTCTGAGGGGATGCGGAAAGTGGTCTGGAAGCGTTGGACACCTGAGGACCACACGGGTTCGGTGAAGTCGCCCACTGGAACCAGCGACACGACAGTACCGGTTTCCAGTTCCAGATGTACCCCGATCGTTTCACCCTCGAGAAAGTGAACCGGGACTTCGGTTTCGTAGTGCTCGGTGACCACAGTGGTGGGCGGGATCACCCAAGACCAGCGGTCCAGCGCGCGGGCGTCGATGGCCTGCTGCAGGCCAACGGGACCGTCCGCATCGACGCGTTGGCCGAGTGCGGCGAGCACGGCGACGAGGGTCGCGTCGTCGACGGTCTGGACAGAGCCGTCCTGCCCCTGATACGTGGTGGAGATGCCGTGCGCTTCAGCCAGCTCACGCAGCAATCGTGCCGTATCGCTCATCGGTGCCAGCCTCTCTCACGACCGTTCGGGCGGGGACTATTTCAATTATGACTGATCATCCGCGTCATCGCGGAGCGGACCCAGAACGAACGTGGCCAACGTGCGGCGTGCAGAATCCTCGTTGGAAGGGTGGAAGCCCCCGGCCCGGACGTCGCGGTAGAGACGACTGAGCTCATGACGACGATGGAACCCTTGCCCGCCGACGACCTGCATCGCCGTGTCCACCTGCTGCTGGGCCACGCGGACGGCCAGAGTCTTCGTCGTCACCAACCGGGGAAACCATTCGGCACCCCAGTTCTTTGCCGTGGCGATCGCGTGAGTCACCTGGGTGAGTTGGGCGTCGAGGCCGATGGCGCGGAGAGTCGCCTCGCCCAGACGATCCCGGGTCACCGGATCCTGGCTGAAAGCACGCCCTGTGGAACTGAGGATGCGCTGGTCGGCGCCGTCCACAGCAAGGTGCAAAGCCCGGTCGGCGATCCCTGTGTACACCGATGCGATCAAGGTGAGGAAGGAAGCGAAGATCCCGAAGGTCAGGCCGTCTTGGTTCGGCCCGGCGGGAATGCGCCGGATGATCCGCTCCGCTGGAACCTGCGCCTCGTTGAGACGGGTGGCGTACGACTGCGTGGCCCGCATACCCAGCATGTCCCAGGAGCTCGGATCTGCTGCAGTTCCACCGGCATCTCGGTCAAGTATGCCGAACACGAGTTGGTCACCGTCCGGCGTCTTGCCGAAGATCCCCAGGCGCGTCCAGACGGGTGAGAGCGAGGTGAAAATCTTGGTGCCGGTAAACGTGTATCCCCCGGAACCATCGGGCGTGGCCGTGGTCATCGAGTCGAAGAGGACCTCATCGTTGCCGGGCTCGGAGATCCCGAAGGCAAAAATCTCACCACGCACTGATTCCTTCAGAATGAACTGCAGGCTCTCGTCCCCGCGATCCGCAAGAATGCGGGCCACTCCGTTCCACACCAGGTGCATGTTCACGGCCAACGCGGTGGCTGGTGCGGCAGCGGCGAGTCGACGCTGCGCCGCGGAAACGGTGTCCATGTGCCAGTCCAGACCGCCCTGCTCCGTAGCGGCAAAGGCCGAAAGATATCCGGCTCTCTGGAGTTCGGCCAGGTCCTGATGAGGAAACGTGTTGTCGTCGTCGTGCTGGGGCGCACGCTCGCGACAGCGTTCTAGCAGTTCGGTGGTAAGGACCTGCGAAATCTGTTCGTCATGATCGGAGGTGAACACAGTGGTGATCCTTGACGTGGTGGGACGTGATCAGCGGGTGCCGGGCTCGAGGATGCGGTACAGGGTACGGCAGCCAAACGTCAGCGAGGCCACCGGAATCCGCTCGTCGATTCCGTGGAAAAGCGCCGGGAAGTCCAGATCTGCGGGCAGGCGCAGTGGCATGAAGCCGTAGCCCGTGATCCCCAGCCGGGACAGCGCGTTGTTGTCGGTGCCGCCGGACATCATGAAAGGCAACACCACTGCATCCGGGTCTTCCTGGCGGATCGAATCGACCATCAGGTCTACCAGGTCGCCAGAGAAAGGCACCTCGATCGAGGGTTGTTGGTGCTCGACGTCAATCTCGACTCCTTCGCCGGCCAGATCGCGCAACGTCTGCAGCACATGCTCGTCGTCTCCGGGCAACACCCGGGCGTCCACAGTGGCGCTGGCCTTGCCCGGAATGACGTTGTGCTTATATCCGGCGGTCAGACCGGTGGGGTTGGAGGAATTGCGCAGAGTGGATCCGACGAACCGAGAAGCTGCCCCCAATGCTTTCAATTGCGGCTCGGGATCGTCCTGGTTGAAGTCCACGCCCATGATTTCGGCGACCTGTTCCATCAAGTCCCGGGTGGTCTTCGTGTACTGCAACGGCCATTCATGCCGGCCGATCCGCTCGATCGCCCCGGCCAAACGCGTCACGGCGTTATCAGGGTGCACCCCGGAGCCGTGCCCGGGCGCCCCGATCGAGGTGAGGTTGAGCCAGGCAATGCCTTTCTCCGCGGTCTGGAGCAAATAGGCGCGTTGCCCTTCGATGTCGGCGGAAAAACCGCCCACTTCACTGATCGAATCGGTAGCGTCGGCAAAGAGCTCGGGACGCTCTCGAACCCACCACTGGGCGCCATAGTTTCCGCCGGCCTCCTCGTCCGCGAAGAAGCAGACGATGAGTTCGCGTCGAGGACGCTGTCCGGTGCGGTGCAGATGCTGCAGCACCGCGAGAATCATCGCGTTCATGCCCTTCATATCGACCGCACCGCGTCCCCAGATCATGTCGTCGATCAGCTCCGCGCCGAACGGATCCACACTCCATTCATCGGCATCGGCGGGAACGACGTCAAGGTGACCGTGCAGGATCAAGGGCGGTGCCGAGGTGTCCCATCCCGGAAAACGACCGATGACGGTGGCACGGCCCGGCTCAGATTCCATGATCTCGGGATTCATCTCCAACGAGGACATGATCGCAGCACAATACTCGGCAGCTTCGCGTTCGCCACGCGCACGATTAGCACCGAAGTTCGTGGAGTCGATGCGAATCAGTTCCCGGGTCATCCGGACCACGTCGTCACGGAACGAGGAGTCATTCGGGGCAAAGGGGGAAGGCTGCTGAGTCATGCTTCCACCCTAACCAGACACGCCACCCGATGACAGTGGTCATGACCAGCCCAAGATCCGTGCTAGAGTTGTCTCCGCTGCCTGAGCTTCGAAGTCGAAAACGACGAGCTATACCGAAGCAACAGGATCGACACTCGCGCGGGTGGCGGAATTGGCAGACGCGCAGCGTTGAGGTCGCTGTGTCCGCAAGGACGTGGGGGTTCAAGTCCCCCTCCGCGCACTGAAAAAACCCCGGTTTTCCGGGGTTTTTTCATACCCATGTTGACAGAACCACCAAATCTGTTGACACGGACCCCGAAAACCGGCGGTCGGACTCACCACCCGATTTCATCCGCCAACACGAGTTGCTCGCCGCTCACCACGGCGCCGCCGAGTGGCGCTGTCTACTCGTGTAGATCAGTTCCTGAACGCCCTCACTGGGCCGTCCACCGTAACTCGCACCCTGGTCCCGATGGCCGGTGCCGCGTTCCCCACCAGCCGGAGTCGAGCTTCGATGTCTTGGTCGACACTTCGAAGGGTCACGAGGCTGTCATGACCGAAATATCGGATGGCGACAATCATCGCTTCCGTTCCCTTGTTGGTTGATAGTCGGAGCTGCTCCGGACGTACCAGAACAGTGACGTTCCCTGGTTCCTGCTCCGCATGTGCTGCGGGTCCGAACGGCGTCATAGCAGTATTTCCGTCCGTCTGCGTTTCGAAGAGATTGGCCTCGCCGAGGAATCTCCCGGTCCAAACATCTACGGGGTGCGCGTAGACCACCCGTGGGGAACCGGCCTGGGTGACCCTCCCGTTGGCGACCACGACGAGATGTCCGGCCATGGACATCGCTTCGCCCTGATCGTGGGTCACCAGCAATGCTGTGGTGTGAGTCTCGCGGAGGGCACTCATCACGCCGTCCCTGACTTCGACCCGCAGTCCAGCGTCGAGTGCGGAAAAGGGTTCGTCCAAGAGCAGCAGGCGAGGCGCTGGTGCGAGCGCACGTGCCACGGCCACCCGCTGTGCTTGCCCACCCGAGATCTGGTGGGGGAGTCGATCGGCCAGCGTCCCCAGATCGAGAAGATCCAGCATCTCGTTGATGCGCTGGTCACGTGCGTTGGGGCGTTTTACCCCAAAACCGATGTTTTCTTTGACCGTTAGATGTGGAAACAGCGCGCCGTCCTGCGGTACCAGTCCGATACGCCGATGTTCAGGTGCCATGCCGTCGAGGCGTTCACCTCCGAGCACAATCGTGCCGCGAACATCAGCATGCAGTCCGGCGATGGCGCGCAGAAGTGTCGTCTTGCCGCTTCCACTGGGGCCTAAGAGGGCGCCCAATTCACCAGCCGGAACCTGGAGACTGATCCGATCCAGGATTTGTGTGCGCTGTGGACCGGAACCATGCCAGGCACAGAGGGTGTCAACGTCGAGTTCCATCGAGCTCCGTCCGGGAGAGGAAGTAGGTGGGAATACAGGCGATGAGAACCAGGGCGATCGCGTAAGGGGCCGCCGCCGCGTAGGAGGACATGTTCGTGTGACGCCACAGCTCGGTTGCCAAGGTATTAGCGCCGATGGGCAAAAGCATCAGCGTTGCTGGAAGCTCTTTCATCGCCGTCACGGCGACGAGCAGCCCTCCCGTGGCGATGCCCGGTGTGGAGAGCCGGGCTGTGATGGTCGTCCACGTATGTAGCGGTCCGCGTCCCAGGGTCCGGGAGACCTCTTCAAGCGATGCGGGTACCTGAGCGATGGCGGATCGTGCCGACCCGATGGCCTTGGGTAGAAAGATGACGGCATACGCCACGCTGAGTGCCAGGGCCGTTTGATACAGCACCGGTACAACATTGAGCGTGAAGAAGACTAACGAGAGGCCTACGACGAGACCGGGGATCCCGTTGCCGAGATAGGCCACCGATTCCAATGTGGCAATGGATCTGCCTCGATAACGTGCTGCAAGGACGGCAATAGGCAGCCCGAGCAGGACGGCGATCAGGGCTCCGGTCAGACTCAGCGAGAGCGTGGTGCCCATGCTCTCGAACAGGCGGCTCCAGTCGGTGGCAGCGGAACGACTTTCCCATCCCCGACGTGTCAGTGCATAGGCCGGTATTCCTAGAGAGACGAGGCTGACGCAGCCGAGACCGGCGACGGACACCAGTTGGACCCGTTTCGTGTTAAGTCGCCGTGGTCTGACGATCTGAGATGCTGGTCGGCCGCCTCGCGACGCGCGCCGTCTCATCATGCGCTCCATAAGAACGAGGGCGAGAGCGAGCATCACCAGGATCAACGCCGTCGCTGCTGCCAAGGTTCGGTTGAGCCCACCTTCGAACGCGGCATAGACAGCCCACGTGAGGGTCTGGACACGGAACAGTGACGGCGATCCGAAATCCGAGAGGGTATAGAGCCCGGCCAATAGTGCCCCTGCGAGTGCCGCGGGGGCCACCTGAGGGAGCAACGCCGCCCGGAAGGCACCCAATGGCCCCCGTCCGAGGGTCCTCGCGACGTCCACAGCACGCTGATCCGCAAGATAGAACGCTGCGGCGACAGGAAGGGTGACGTAGGGCGTGCAGGCCAGGATCATCACCAACGTGAGGGGCCAGAATCCAGACAGCGCAGGCCAGGTGGAGATCCAGGAATAGGCCATCACGTAGGAGGGAACCGCCAGGGGGAGGGCCGCGAGCGCCCGCCAGAGTCCTGGGAGCGGCAACGCAACCCGTGCCAGGACCCACGCCATCGGAATGCCCAGCACGAGGCTGCCCAAGGCCACCAGCAGCGATAGTCCCAGCGAGGTGAGGACCAGTACGAGAGTTCGCTCGCGCACCACCGCATCAATCACTTGTTGAAGGTCGGCCTGAGCCAGCCGGATCACCAAGTACGCCAGGGGAACGGCAGCCACCGCAGCGGTCGTCGTGCCGGCTAAGAGCAGCAGGAGGGGAGGCCGCCTCCTCGGCGACCTCCCCGTGCCAGATTCTGCATGCATGGTCAGAGCAGGCCGACCTTCTGCAGCAGTTCCAGGGTGCCATCAAGGTCGGCCAGTTCGGAGAAGTCCAGATCCGGTCCGTCCAACTCGTCGAGGCTCGGAACATCAGCGGGGGACGGGCCGTCCGGTAGCAGTGAGTATTCGCCGGCTTCTTCGACGAAGTGCTCCTGAGCTTGCTCACTCACCAGGTACTCCACGAATTCCTGTGCTTCGTCAGAGTCTTCTGCTGAGGCCAACACGCCTGCACCAGTGACATTCACGAGTGCACTGACGGTGCCGGGCTCACCGAACTTGAGCTGTGCGCGCATCGACTCCGGTCCGCCGGCTTCGGCCGCAGCAACCACCCAGTAGTAGTGGTTGACCAAGCCGACGTCCAGGGCACCGGTGTTGACGGCCTCGACGATGGGACCGTTGCGATCAAACACCTCGGTGTCGTTGTCGATCATCCCCGTGAGCCATTCCTCGGCCACGTCTTCACCTTCTAGCACGCGCATGGCGGTGACGAACGACTGGAACGAAGCATTGGTGGGTGCGAACCCGACTCGACCCTGCCATTCGGGCTCGGTCAGCGCGTGAACATCGCTAGGAACCTCATCTTCGCTGACTGACTCAGAGTCGTATAGCAGGACCCGGGCGCGACCCGTGAGTGCCACCCAGCTATCATCAGCGGCGCTGTACTGTGGGTCCACCGCGCCTGTGATCTCCTCAGGCAGGGGAGCGAGAAGGTCCGCGTTCGCGAGTTCGCCCAAGGCTCCTGCCTCCTGGGACAAGAAGACCTGTGCCGGGGTGCGCTCGCCCTCTTCCAACAGCTGAGCGGCCATTTCGATGCTGTTGGCGTACCGGACCTTGACCTCGATGCCTGATTCCTCCTCGAACTTCTCGATGATCGGGCCGATCAGGCTCTCATCGCGGCCGGAATAGACAATCAGTGATCGGTCCTCGTCAGAGCCATTCGAAGTCGATTCTGCGTCGCCTGCGCACGCAGACAGGGCAACGGCCGAAGCCGCCACAGTGGCGATCAGCGCGAGACGGGTACGTGAACGATTCATGGAAAATTGGTGTCCTTCGTGTGAGTGCGCCGGCACGAGACCTGGCAGATAAGGTAAGCATAAGCTTGTTGCGACACGCGTCATATCCCTAAACTGGGGGAATGCTGTCGCCTGTCCTCGTCGTCGATGATCATCAGACTTTCGCGGACTTGATGCGCCTGGGAATCGACAGTCAAGTCGATTTAACGTGCGCTGGGGTCGCCAGCGGGGTGCGTGAGGCTCTGGAGCTGGCCCGGACCGTACGTTTCGACGCCGCCGTGGTCGATCTCGGCCTCCCCGACGGTGACGGAGCAGATCTGGTTGCCGATTTGGTGCGGCTGGCGCCTCACGCCCGGATCATCGTCCTCACCGCCCATCCCCGTTCGGATGTCTCCCGTCGCGCGATCGAGAATGGCGCCTACTGGGTGCTTCCTAAGCGGGGACGCCTCGAGGATGTTCTGGTCGCCCTGCGTGAAGATCGGCCGGGTCCGGCGCCGGTACCCGATTGTGCGCTGTCACCACGGGAACGCGACGTCGTCGCCCTCCTGGCCGAAGGACTTGACGCACAGGAGATCGCCGCCCGGCTGCATTTATCGATTTACACCGTGCGCGATCACATCAAAGCGATCTTCCCCAAGCTGGGTGTCCACACACAGGCGGGCGCCGTAGTAGCTGCCGCTCACGCAGGGATCATCGTTCTGGAACCACGATGATCACTCGTCAGGTCCGCCAAATGAACCGGACTACACGGCGAGCCATTCTCCTGCATACCGCTTCTACAGTCGCCGTCACGGCTGCCATGGCGGTGGCCTCCTCGCTCATTTCGACAGCGATCGCGGTCGAGGCAGCGCGGAGCAACGCGAAAGTAATCGCCGACACCGTGGCTCATGCGGTGGTTGCACCCCTGACCCTGGTCGACCTGGTCGGACCCAACGCCGAAGATCCGGAGCGGATCGCCGACGAGTTCGAGGCCTTCATCGACGGCGGGGTTCTGGAACGCGTCAAGATCTGGCAGTTAGTCGGCGATGAAGCCGTGGTGATTTACTCCGATGAACCGCGCAACGAGGGCGTGCGTCGAGCGGTGGATTCGGAGCTGGGAGCTCGTCTTGACCGGGGCGAGGTCGTCCTTCTCGATGTCCCCGATGATGCCGAGCATCAACACGAACAAGGCAACGATGACCTCCTCGAGGCGTTTATCGGTTTCACGGATGCCTCCGGTCACGCGATGCGACTGCAGCTCTACTTGGTCTCCACGGAGTCTGACTCGCTGGCCGCAATGCTCGGCGTCGTGTTGCCGATCTCGATTCTGGGACCGGCAGTGTTGGGCGCCGCCACGTTGCCCCTGGCACTGCGCCTGGCTCGGCAGTTGTCCCGGAGGGAGGAGGAGCGACAGCAGTTGCTCCACGCCGCCCTGGCCGCATCCGACCGAGAGCGACACCGACTCTCGGCGAGACTGCACGATCACGTGATCCAGGATCTTGCCAGCTTAGGATTGACCCTCGAACGACTCGGTGTGGAATCTTTTTCGCACGACAGGGCCGCCACGGAACTGCTCCAGCGTGCCGGTGAATTACTCGATACCGATATCGAGCACCTGCGCACCCTTTTGAGCGAGATCGCGCCGTCGGAATTCAACGAGTCCCTGGAAACAGCACTGGGCGAACTCACCCGTGATCTGACCTCCGGCCGCGTGCGCATCGATGTTGATCTCGATCTGAAGGAGCCGGTGGGAACCGAGGTGGCCACCTTGATCTACCGGGCAGCACGAGAGTTGGTGCGCAATGCCCTCGACCACGGCTCTCCGGAGACGGTGCGCCTCGACCTGCGATCCGACCACGACGGGGTCAACCTGTGCATCACGGATGACGGCGTCGGTTTCGACCCGCAGGAGCCAGCCCCGCCAGGACATTTCGGCATAAGCCTCATCCGTCATGCCGTCACAGACCGCGGGGGTTCCCTCGACATCTCCAGTGATGAGCACAGGACACGAGTCGAGGTCCGGGTTCCCCGCGACGAACCGTCACGGCCGGCGGGCTAGTCCCGATCCAGCGTCGGCTGGACGCGCATCATCTTGCGTCGCAGCCAGAATCGCCGTCGTCCACCTCGGTACAGGATCGAACGCTGCAACTCCCAGCGGCCGTACTCGGCGTGCTCGACCAGTCTGCGGCGTGCGGTGGCCAGGGATTCTCTGGGGCCCACCGAGATCACCAGATACTCCCAGTCTTTGACTTTCTGGATCGATTCCACCGAGCTGACGTGTAGATCCTCCCGCACAGACACTGTCCTTTCCATCGTGTGCCCTCAGGCTACCGCGGTCAGTACCAAGACGCTCGTTTCTCCGAGCAATCACCACCGTCATGACCTCTTCTCCTGCGACGGTCCACCGGCTACGGTGTAACCATGAGCACCGATCCGCGCATCGCCCTTGATTCCCTCGTCTCCGCGCTCCACGAGCATTTGGCTGCTGCCTCGGCCAAGCGCAGCGATTCAGATCCTGTGCTCGACGCGGCCTATCAAACCCTCGCCGACAGCTTCGAGGCGTATGAGGACGCCCTCTATGAAGCCACCGGCGAGGTCACTCCGCTGGACCTCTTCGACGATGATGACGACGACGAGGACAGTGACGACGAAAACGACGAGGACGACGAATTCGATCCGAACGAGTTGTCGACGGATCACGACGATGACGACCTCGATGACGATGAACTCCTGGCGGCCGAAGGCGAACGTGGCAGTTCAGGGGTCTGACCTCGGCTGAGAGTCGCGTGAGTTCAGCCTCATCCGGTGCGCCGCGGTCTGCGCGACACTGGATCGTGGCGTAGTGTGGCGCTGTGAGTTGGATTGAAGCGATTATCCTGGGGCTGGTCCAGGGACTGACCGAGTTCCTACCCATCTCGTCGTCAGCGCATCTACGCATCGTGGGGGAATTCCTCCCCGGTGCCTCAGATCCGGGCGCGGCTTTTACTGCCATCACCCAGATCGGCACCGAGCTTGCTGTGCTCATTTTCTTCTGGCGCGACCTCGTGCGCATCATCACGCAATGGTTCAAATCATTGACGGGAGCTGTCCCGCGGTCCGATCCCGATGCGCGCATGGGGTGGCTGATCATTATCGGTTCCCTGCCGATCGCGGTGCTGGGTCTGCTGCTCGAGGACTACATCGACACCAGCTTCCGCTCGCTGTGGATCGTGGCCACGATGCTCATCGTCTTTGGTGTGCTGCTCGCCGTGGCCGACACCCTGGGGCGTCAGGTCAAGCCGCTCACCGATCTCACCTGGCGCGACGGTATCCTCTTCGGCTTCGCCCAGGCCCTCGCCCTGATCCCCGGGGTCTCGCGCTCGGGTGGAACTATCACCATGGGGTTGGCGCTGGGCTATACCCGACCAGCTGCCGCCCGGTATGCGTTCCTGCTTGCTGTGCCGGCCGTGTTCGCCTCCGGTTTCTACAAGCTGTTCGGCGCTCTGACGGAACCTAATGTGGATGCCCCCTACTCGATGATGGAGACCTTCGCCGCCACCGTCGTCGCTTTCATCGTCGGCTATGCGGTCATCGCGTGGTTGATGCGCTTCATCTCGAGTCATTCGTTCCGCGGATTCGTCTGGTACCGGATTCTGCTCGGCCTGGCCATTTACTTGCTGTTGGGCTTCGGCGTCATCAACGCGTAGTCCTTCCAACGGCAATAGCCGGTTCCGTAGGCTGAACTTCAGCACCCCTTTCACCACTTGATCCACCACTTGCTTCAAGGAGCGAAAACCTTCCCATGCGTTCTTGGCCGACGACCGACATCCCTCAGCTACCCGTTCTTCCCAATGCGCTACGCATCTGGGACACGGCATCCGGGGCACTGCAGCCAGCGGGTACCCAGCAGGAGGCTTCGCTCTATGTTTGTGGAATCACTCCCTATGATGCGACTCACCTGGGACACGCCAATACCTACGTGAGCTTCGATTTACTGTTGCGCTATTGGCGCGCCAGCGGCCTCAGAGTCAGCTATGTCCAAAACGTCACCGACGTCGACGATCCGCTCCTGGAACGTGCCGAGGCCACGGGCGTGGATTGGCGCGAACTGGCCGAATCGCAGACCGATTTGTTCCGTGCCGACATGGAAGCCCTCAACGTGATCGCCCCCGACCACTATCTGGGAGCGACGGAAACCGTGGACTGGGTGGTCGACGCGGTGTCGACCCTGATCGACAAGGGTGTGGCTTACCGGGTGCCGGCGGATCCGAAGGATGATTCCTCCGTGGATGGCGATGTTTACTTCTCGGTGGATACCGCCGAAGCACAGACCTCTTGGACACTCGGTTCCGTGGGTGGTCTCAGCCTCGAGGACATGACCGAGGTGTTCCCGGAGCGCGGTGGTGACCCGCAGCGTCCGGGCAAACGCAATCCTTTCGACCCCTTGCTGTGGCGGGCCGCCCGTGAAGGCGAACCGGTGTGGGACGGTGGTCAGCTCGGCCCCGGACGCCCCGGTTGGCATATTGAGTGTTCCTGCATCGCCCGACGGCTGCTACCTGCCCCCTTCTCGGTTCAGGGTGGAGGCGCCGATCTGCGTTTCCCACACCACGAATTCTCAGCGGCCCACGCAACCGCCGTGGACGGTAAGCCCTTGGCGGAGTCCTTCTTGCACGCCGGCATGGTGGGCCTGGACGGCGTGAAAATGTCCAAATCCCTGGGCAATTTGGTGTTGGTTTCGCAGTTACGCCGGCGGGGCGTCGAGCCCGTGGCGATTCGCGCTTTGCTGCTCAGTCACCATTACCGCACGGACTGGTCATTCACCGAAGACGAACTCGGCCAGGCCCAAGCCCGGGTGGAAGGCTGGCGCTCAGCACTGGGCCAGCCCGCTGCCGCACAGGGGTCCGCGCTCTATGCCCAACTACACGATGCCCTCTCGGACGATCTCAACGCACCGGCGGCGCTGCTGCACGTGGATGCATGGGCCGAGCGCGTCCACAACGGCGAGACCGAAGGTGTCGCTGCAACCTCAGACCAAACGGTCGAGCCGACGGTGGCTGAGGTGCTCAACGGTCTCCTCGGCCTGGTGCTGTGATTCAGCCTTGGTCTCGACGCTTCAGATAGCGTTCAAATTCGCGGGCGATCGACTCGCCACTCGCTTCCGGTAGCTCTTCAGTGTCGCGGGCTTGTTCTAATCGACGGATATAGTCCGCGATCTCCGGATCCTCATCGGCGAGCTCGTTGACTCCGCGTACCCAGGCTGCGGCGTCGTCAGCACGCTCTTGCAGGTTCAGCCGCACGTCGACGAGCTGTTCCAGTTCCTTCAGCAGTGCCAGCTGAGCCTTAGGGGAGGGCGACTGGGCCACATAGTGTGGGACCGGTGCCCACATGGACACGGTCGTGGTGCCCACCTTCTCTGCCGTCGCACTAATCACCCCAACGATGCCGGTCGGGCCCTCATAGCTAGGTGCACGGGCCCCGACCGCGGTACGTACGGCGTCGTCGCCGGAGGTCAGGGTCGGACTCAGGGGGCGAGAATGGGGCGTGTCGGAGAGCAGCGCCCCCACGAGCACGATGGCGTCGATGCGGTGTTCGGCCGCTGTGGTGAGTAATTCGGCGGTGAAGGACTTCCACCGGAAGTTCGGCTCGACGCCCAGCATCAAGAACAGTTCCGCAGGGGTGTCCGGGGACTGACACTGCAACAATCGTGTTTGCGGCCAGGCAATATCACTACGACCGTCCGCCAGCCGCGTCACCACGGGCCGATTCACCTGGTAGTCGTAGTACTCATCGGCATTGAGCACGGAGACTTGTTGCGCATCGAGTTGTCGCCCGACTTCTTCAACAGCGTCCGTGGCTGCCTCTCCCGCGTCATTCCACCCTTCGAAGGCAACCAGCAGAATACGGGGCCGGTGAGTAACCTCAGGATCGGCGAGCAGGTGATCGACCAGAGACCGGTGCTCGGCGGCGGAAGGCTGGTTGTCGTCCGTCATACACATCCCCGTGCTCGTCTGCTTGTCGTTCACCTTCACCCTAGCCCTCTATCGCGGCAGAAGTCAGCATGTGGGCTGAACTAGACTTGGTGCATGGTTCCATCGCCGTCCTTCGCACCGACGCCCGCGAACCGCGCAGAGAGCTACCGATGAGATTCCGAGGGGTGCCCCTGACCATCTCATGGTCCTGGCTCGTGTTCGCGGCCGTCATCACCATGCTGTTCCTGCCGACAGTGCGAGCAGTGATGCCCGCGGCTTCCACCGTCGCACATCTGCTGGTGGCTCTGTGCTTCGCAGGACAGCTCCTTCTCATTGTCATTCTGCACGAGGCGTCCCATGCCGTGGCCGCCGGAATTTTCGGCTGGCCGGTGCACCGCATCCATGTCTCACTCTGGGGCGGGGAGACCCGCTATTCCGTGGGCGACACTGGAGCACCCGCTACCCCCGGCCGCATGCTGGTGGTGGCGTTGGCCGGACCTGCCGCCAATGTGGCCGCAGCCGGGCTCGGCATCGCGCTGACCTACCTGTGGATCCCCGGAGCAGCCGGGTCGTTGCTGTTGCTTTATTGGATCTACGCAAATTGGTTGATTGCTGCGTTCAATCTGCTGCCCGGTCATCCGCTCGACGGCGGACGGCTGGTGGAGTCCGCCGTCTGGAAGGCCACCGGTGACCCGCACCGCGGCCGTCTCGCAGCCGGCTGGGCAGGCCGCGGTGTCGCCGTCGCGGTGGCCCTGGCCGGACTGCTCTTTCCGTTGCTTCGCGCTGGTGAGCTCGACCCGTTCTATCTGTTGATTGGAATGTTGATGGCGGTGTTCCTCTGGAGTGCCGCGTCCGGGGCCATTCACCAATCGCGTTCCGAACTGACCGCGCGTCGGATTTCTGCTGAGATGCTGATGCAAGCCGCCGTCACGGTATCCATCCGTGCAACCGTGGCTGATCTCATGCGCACCCAAGTCTGTGGGGCTGACCCGGAAACGGGCCAAGACACGGATCCGCCGGTCCAGGTGATCGTCCCGGACGGCACCAGTAGTCGACCCGTGGCGCTCGGGCTGGTGGATCCTCGCGCCGTGGCCGGCGTTGATCCTGCCGAAGCCGATGTGACCCCGGTGATGTCGGTGGCGCGTGAGGTGAACCCGTATGCCGTGGTGCCCTTCACGGCGACCGGAATGCAGCTGATGCGCCGCAGCGAGGAAACCGCTCCTTCACCACTGATCGTCTATGATGACCGAGCCGGAATCGTCGGTGTGATTTACCGCGCCGATCTACTGCAGCTGCTGGCCTCGCCGGTGCTGCGCCACGGCTGAACCCCCGCACGCGCCCTTTCGAGAGGACACCGCCTCCACGATGACCAACCCACCTTTACCCACACCGCGCCCCACTGTTGGTTCTTCTCTGCGCCGCGGTCCGTTGCGCGCCGGGGAGCGCGTGCAGCTCAAAGATGATCGCGGCCGGCTCAATACGATCACTTTGGTGTCCGGCGGACAGTTTCACAGCTACCAGGGTGTGATTCACCACGACGATCTGATCGGTGGCCCGGAAGGTGTCGTCGTCCAGAACTCTGCGGGCCGTGACCACCAGATATTGCGCCCCCTGCTCAATGACTTCGTGCTGTCCATGCCGCGCGGGGCCACCGTGGTGTACCCGAAGGACGCCGCCCAGATCGTCCAGCTCGGGGACATCTACCCCAGGGCACGTGTGGTGGAGGCCGGCGTGGGTTCAGGGGCACTGTCGATCTCGTTGTTGCGCGCGATTGGGGACCAGGGTCAACTCACCTCCTATGAACGACGCGAGGATTTCGCCGAGATCGCCCACGGCAACGTGACAGCGTTCCTGGGGGAGGAGCACCCGGGCTGGCGGATTCGACTTGGTGACTTCCAGGATGTCGTCGTCCAGGATCACGAGCCGGGCAGCGTCGATCGCGTCGTGCTCGACATGCTCGCCCCCTGGGAATGTGTGGATGCCGTGGCTCAGGTGTTGGCCCCCGGCGGGGTGTGGGTGAACTACATTGCCACCGCCACCCAACTCTCCCGGGTTGCTGAAGCCATCCGGACGGACGGACGCTTTACCCAGGTGGAGGCTTCCGAGACCATGGTGCGCGGCTGGCATCTCGACGGGCTGGCTGTCCGCCCAGATCACCGCATGGTGGCCCACACCGGATTCCTGCTCGTGACCCGCCGTCTGGCGCAGGGGGAGGAAGCGCTGAAGCTACGCAAGCGCATCAAGGCGTCCGAATTCAGTGAGGTGGACGTCGAAGCCTGGACCCCTTCGGACCCACAGGCGTGGACTCCGCAGGCGGTGGGGGAGCGCCCCACGAGCGAAAAGAAAGCTCGCAAAGCGGGACGCGACGCACAGAGGATTGCCGACCATGCTCAGCGTGCAGCGCAATCACGTGGAGACGAGACACACACCCGAGTAGACTGATGGGGCAGTAAGTCATCCCTCAGCAGTACAGAGAAGGTGCTCGTGACGGAATCGTTCACATCGCAGGACCATCCTGTCGCCCAGCAGGACAGCGCGCAGTCTGAGCTGCAGCGCCAGTTCGACGCGACCAAACGACGTCTGGCGACCCTGATCGAGAAAAACCGCCAGTTACGCTCGGAAATGAACACCGCAGCCCGCAACAACCGCCGCATGGTGGAGTTGCTCAACACGACCCGTGACGAGATCACCACGCTGAAACAGGCGCTGGATCTCTCCGCCGAGCCGCCCTTTGGCTACGCAACGGTGTTGGAAATCCACGAAAAGCGTGATCCGGTCGAGGGAGTGGAGATCGCTGCCGCCGCCCAGGGCGGGGTGGACGTCATCTACAACGGGCGGAAATTGCGCACCTCGCTGTCACCGCTGGTGGAACGCAGAAACGTCACCTCCGGCACCGAGGTGCTACTCGATGAGTCGCTGAACATCATCGCGGTGCTGGAAGCCGGGCAGACCGGTGACCTCGTACGTGTCAAGGAAGTTCTGGAGTCGGGTCTGCTGGTGGTCATCGGCCGTGCCGACGATGAGCGCGTGGTTCGTCGTGCACACCGGCTCATCGATCAGGCCATCCGGGTCGGCGACGCTGTAACAGTTGATTTCCGTTCCGGCTATGCACTGGACCTGGTTCCCATGACCGAAGTCCAGGATGTCGTCCTAGAGGAAGTCCCCGACGTCACCTTCGAAGATATCGGCGGCCTGACCGAGCAGATTGAGCAAATCCGCGACGCCGTGGAAACTCCCTTCCTTCACCCCGAGCTCTACCGTGAGCACGGGTTGAATCCGCCCAAGGGCATTCTGCTCTACGGTCCACCCGGAACCGGCAAGACACTGATCGCCAAAGCGGTGGCGAATTCCCTGGCGCGCCGTAGTCAGAGCGCTCATCGCAGCTCCTTCTTCCTCAACATCAAAGGTCCTGAGCTGCTGAACAAGTACGTCGGTGAAACGGAGCGCCACCTGCGTACGATTTTCGCCCGTGCCCGGGAAAAAGCCGCCGATGGCCACCCGGTGGTCGTGTTCTTCGACGAGATGGAATCCCTCTTCCGGACCCGTGGCTCCGGAGTGTCCTCCGATGTTGAGACGACCATCGTGCCCCAGCTGCTTGCCGAAATTGACGGCGTGGAGCGGCTCGATAACGTCATCGTCATCGGTGCCTCGAACCGTGAGGACATGATAGATCCGGCCATTCTGCGCCCCGGTCGACTCGACGTAAAGATTCGCGTGAACCGGCCGGACGCGGAAGGGGCTCGCGAGATCCTGTCTCGGTACCTCACCCCGGACCTTCCCTTGCACCCGGACGAACTGGCTGCCCACGACGGCGACCGCGCCGAGACCGCTGCCTCGCTGCGGGAGGCCATCGTCAATGCCCTCTTCGCCAAGACTTGGGCCACTCGTTACGCCGAGCTGACCTTCGTCACCGGAGAGGTACGCACCCTACATTTCGGTGACCTGGTATCCGGCGCAGTACTGGCCAACATTGTGGACCGTGCGAAAACGGCGGCCATCAAGGAGCATCTGGCCGAACGCGCCGAATCCGGTGCGGCCAGCGCCACCAAGGGCATTCGGAGCCGGCACGTGCTCCAGGCAGTCTCCGCCGAATTCAGGGAGCAAGAAGATCTGCCCAATACCAGCAGCCCCGAAGAGTGGGCACGGATTTCCGGACTGGGGAACAAGCAGGTGGTGAAGCTACGCATGCTCTCCCAGGATCTGCCAGCCTCACCGCATGAAGCCACCCAGGCAGCCACTCAATGACCCCTCAGCCGTCCCCGAACGCGAGCCATGCTTGGCGTGGGCTTCCGGAGATCATCCCCGCCGAAGCCGCGGCGCGGATTCCCGATGGGGCCGACACCGCCGGGTGGGGCGTTCACCGCGTCATGGGGCTAGAAACTGAGTTTGGCATCCATGCCCCAGCGCAACCCGGGGCCGGTCATTCCGTGCTGTCCATCGAATTGGTCAATGCCTACGGCCAACGCATCCGGTCCGGTGGCGGTTCCGTGGCCGGTACCGAATGGGACTATGGCGAAGAATCACCGTTGACCGATGCCCGTGGCTGGCAGCTACCCCGGTCCGCAGCGCACCCTACCCAGCTCACCGACCGGGCTCTGACCGATAATGACGGGCAGCCGGTGCATCTGTTGCTCAACGTCTTGTTGCCGAACGGGGCCCGGTTCTATGTGGACCACGCCCACCCTGAATACTCTTCCCCAGAGACCACGAATCCCTGGGACGCGATGATCTGGGACCAAGCGGGAGACCGCATCGCTCAGGCCGCAGCCGACCAGATCGCCCTGGCCGAAGGCGCCCCCGAAGTGTTGGTCTACAAAAACAACACCGACAACAAGTCGGTGTCCTATGGCGCCCACGAGAACTACTTGATCCCGCGCAGCCTCGATTTCGAGGACCTCGCGCGGCAACTCATCCCGTTCTTCGTCTCTCGTCAGGTGATCTGCGGCGCCGGTCGCGTCGGGCTCGGCCAGACCGGAACCCGTGCCGGGTTCCAGATTTCACAGCGCGCCGACTTCTTCGAAGAGGAGATCGGCCTAGAGACCACCATCCGACGTCCGATCATCAACACTCGAGATGAGCCACACGCCGCCGCCGAACGCTACCGGCGTCTCCACGTCATCATCGGGGACGCGAACCTGTCACAGACCGCTACCTGGCTGCGTTGCGGGATGACCGCTCTGGTGCTCTCCATGATCGAGTTGGGCACGTGCCCCCGCATCCAACTGGCTGATCCGGTGACGGCGCTCCAGACCATCAGCCACGACCCGACCCTGCAGGCAACGGTGACCGTCTACGGGCGCGGCGAGCACACGGGGGTCGACCTGCTGGAAATCTATCTTGAGGCGGCCGAGGCCCACGTTGAACGCTTCGGCATGACCGATCGGCAGACCATGCAGGTTCTGCGCAGTTGGCGCGAAATCCTCGATCAGCTTCGCATCGACCCCCTGGCGCTCTCCGACCGTCTGGACTGGGTAGCCAAGTACCAATTGCTCTCGGGCCTGCGCGACCGGCACGGCCTGGACTGGGACCACCCGAAGCTGGGCATGCTCGACCTGCAATACGCCGATCTGCGTCCCGGAAAGGGTCTCTACCAAGCCCTGGTCCGCCGGGGCTCCATGACCACCTTGGTCAACGAGGACACGATCTCCCGTGCCGTGCAGTTCCCGCCCGACGACACCCGGGCTTGGCTCCGCGGTCGGGTCATCGACTTGTTCGAGCCCCATCTGGCCGGAGTGAGCTGGGATACCCTGGTCCTCAGACCTCACCGCGAAGGCCGCGTCCACCGCTATGCGCTCCGGGAGCCCCTGCGCGGGCGAGCCGCCGACGTCGGCGCACTGTTGGCCGCCGACGTCCACCTCGACGCACCAGAAACCAGCGACGCCGCACTGACCCAACTGATCAACATCCTGGAACGGCTCACGGAAGCCGCACCAGCCCCGGGCTTCATCAAGCCCTAGAACCGAAGGAGACCCCATGTCACAGCAGAACTTCTCATCCAACACCTCGCGCGACGACGACCAGCCCACCCCGGAAGCCGCTCCCGCCGCACAGGCGCAGGTGCCCAGCAACGATCTCGACTCCCTGCTTGACGAAATCGACACCGTGTTGGAATCCAACGCCGAAGAGTTCGTGCGCGGATTCGTCCAGAAGGGCGGCCAGTGACCTCGCTGCCGCACACCGGAGCCGCACCAGGTTTGGAGGCGTCCTTCCTCGCCCACCTGCAGCAGCACCAGCCGCAGTTGGTTCCGGCCCCGGTGACGGGGCTCGCCGAAACACCGGTTCCCCACGCCACCACGATCGTCGCTCTGTTGTATCAGGGCGGCGTCATCATGGCGGGGGACCGACGCGCCACCATGGGCACCACCATCGCCTCATCGCGAATGGAGAAGGTCTTCCCGGCGGACACCCACTCGGTGGTCGGGGTATCCGGTGCCGCCGGTATCGCTCTGGACATGGCGCGTCTTTTCGCTGTTGAGCTCGAGCATTACGAGAAGATCGAAGGCACCGAACTCTCCCTGTTGGGTAAAGCTAACCGCCTGGCGGCCCTGGTACGTGCGCAATTACCGGCCCTGAGCCAGGGACTCGTCGCACTGCCACTCTTTGCCGGCGTCGATGCCATCACCGGTGCGGCCCGGATTATCAGCTTCGACATCACCGGCGGGCGTTACCAGGAGCACCATCACCACACCATCGGCTCCGGTTCGCCCTATGCTCGCGGCTCACTGAAAAAGCTGTGGTCGCCCGGGCTCGCCGAAGAGGATGCCCTGCGCGTGGCTGTGCACGCCCTGATTGATGCAGCTGACGACGACGCTGCCACATCCGGGCCCGACTCACGCCGCCGCATCTGGCCGGTGGTGTACACGGTGACCGCGGACGGAAATGAACGGGTCGACGAGGCACGTGTTGCTGCCGTCGCCGAACAGATTATGGACCAGCGGGGAGACGATCGATCATGAACCAATCGTTCTATGTCTCGCCACAGCAGCTGATGAAGGACCGCGCGGATTTCGCCCGGCAGGGCATCTCTCGCGGTAAGCCCGTTGTCCTGGCCTCCTGTGCTGCGGGCATCGTGCTGGTCACTGAGAACTCCTCGACTTCTTTGCGCAAGCTCTCCGAAATCTACGATCGCATCGGCCTGGGTGCTGTCGGACGCTACAACGAGTTCGAAGCGCTGCGTCAAAACGGGGTGCGCTATGCCGATACCCGTGGTTATGCCTACGACCGTGCCGATGTCACCGCCCGGGGTCTTGTCAGCCACTACGCGGGGATCCTCGGCGAGCTATTTCTCACCGGCGCGAAACCCCTGGAAGTCGAAATCGCCGTGGCTGAGGTGGGTGCGAGTCTCGACGACGATCGACTCTACCGGGTCTCCTTCGACGGTACCGTTACCGAATCCACTCCGGTAATCGCCATCGGCGGAGGAGCGGAGCAGCTTCAGCAGCGGCTCTCCTCAGAGTGGGACTCTCAGCGACCTCTCGACGACGCCATCACCGCCATCCAGTCGGCCTGGACAGACGCTACCGGTGAGATGGCGTGGGAAACAGCCGTATTAGACCGTGACCGTGCCGCAGTCGGCGGTCGCAGCTTCCGACGGCGAACGCGCCACGGCAGTCACTGACACGGATTCACTGAAGTAGCAGAGGAGCACGCAATGGATCGACGGATCATGGGGGTGGAGACCGAGTTTGGCATCCACTATTCCCACCCGGGCACCAAACCGCTGACCCCGGAGGAAGTAGCTCGGTACCTCTTCCGTCCCGTGGTCGAGTGGGGGCGCTCGTCCAACGTGTTCATCCCCAATGGCTCGCGTCTCTATCTCGACGTCGGATCTCACCCGGAGTACGCCACCGCGGAGTGCTCCACGCTGCCCGAGCTGATCGCCACCGATAAAGCCGGCGAACTCATCATGCATCGGCTCGTCGCTCAGGCCCAGGAGCAGATGCGCGAAGACGGTTTCGAGGGCACCATCTACCTCTACAAGAACAACGCTGATTCCCAGGGCAACTCGTTTGGTTCCCACGAGAATTATCTGTTGCAGCGCTCCACGGAATTTCGGCGCCTCTCGGAATCGCTCATTCCGTTCTTGATTACCCGCCAGCTGATGTGCGGTTCCGGGGCAGTCATCGCCGACTCCACACGAATCAATCCCGATAGCCACCCCGGTATCCCGGAGACCCCACATTTCGCTTTCTCCCACCGGGCTGACTACGTGCAGGAGGGGATTTCGTCGTCGACCACGCGTACCCGCCCCATCATCAACACCCGTGATGAACCGCACGCCGATGCCTCCCAGTACCGGCGCCTACACGTGATCGTGGGCGACTCGAACATGTCGGAGACGACTCAGATGGTCCGCTTTGGCTCCACTGATCTCATGCTGCGCATGATCGAGGCCGGGGTACCGCTCAAAGACTTCCAGCTTGACCACCCGGTGCAGGCCATCCGTCAGGTCTCTCACGATCTCACCGGCACTGCGACCTTGAGGTTACGTAACGGTCGACGCATGTCGGCGCTGCACCTCCAAGAACATTTCCTGGACCACGCCCGTACCTTCATCGACCGGCACGGCGCCCATCATGAGCATGTGCCCGCCGTCCTCGAACTATGGGAACGCGCTCTGGCGGCGGTGCGCACCCAAGATTTTTCCGATATCGACACCGAAATCGATTGGGCGATCAAGCACCGGTTCTATCAGCAGTACGCCGCCCGCCACGGGCTGGGCTGGGATGCGGCACGGCTGGCGCAGCTGGACTTGTCCTACCACGATATTGATCCCGACCGCGGACTGTTCAACCTCTTAACCCGCCGCGGTGCCGCCGCGCGTTGGGTCACCGACGCCGATATTGAATATGCCGCCGAGAACGCTCCGGCGAGCACGCGCGCTGCGCTCCGCGGCCACTTCATCCGCACGGCACGCGAGCGCGGTCTGGAATACACCGTGGACTGGACACACATGAAGCTCAATGACAAGCCGATCTGCACGGTGATGGTGAAGGATCCCTTCGCGGTGACCTCCGATCAGATGGAACACCTCTTGGAATGCTTTCCCCGCTGCGCGACTCCTTTAGAGTAATCACAGGCGAAACATAGCTTCCACTGAAACGCTTTCGATACATCGCAACCAAACGACAAAGGACACCATGGCACTGAAACGCCCCCGCACCCGCCGCCTCGCTTTAGCGGCGGGCACCACGCTCACAGCCCTGCTGCTGTTCACCGGCTGTTCGTCGCCGCAAGGCACCGGCGATGTCGAGGCTCTCGACGTGGTCGATTTCTCCGTCAACGAGGACGGCGGCCCCGAAGTATCGCTCGACGGCGAAATCACTGCCCAGGAAACCTCCTCGCGTGTGCTGCACGAGGGCGATGGGGAGCACATCGAAAACGGCGAGATCGCCCTGGTCAGCACCGCCCTGGTCGATGCCGAATCGGGCGAGGTCAGCGCCGAGAACTTCACTGCTTCCACCGAGGCCGTCATCGTCAACGACACCCTGCAGGAGAGCAATGATGTGCTCTACAACATCCTGACCGAGAACCCGGTCGGTACGCAGATCGCCTACTACGTGACCAGCGCGGCCGAGGACGAGGAAGCCACCGCTGCCAATTCCCAGCTCATGGTCTTCGAAATCGCGGGCAAGACTCAGTCACACGCCGACGGCGAAGTCGTTCCGGAAGACGAGCTCAACAGTGATCTTCCCAGCGTCACGCGTGATGAAGAGACCGGTGAGCCCACCATCGCCACCCCCGAAGGCGCTGCCCCCTCCGCGCTGGTCACCGACGTACTGATCCAGGGCGACGGCGAAACCGTGGAAGCCGACGACTACGTCACTGTCCAGTACCGCGGCGTTTCCTGGTCCAACGGCGAAGAATTCGATTCCTCCTGGTCGGGCGGAGCACCCTACTCGGCCTCGCTGAGCCAGATGATTTCCGGCTGGCGAGACGGCCTTACCGGCCAACAAGTCGGTTCCCAGGTGCTCATTTCTGTGCCCCCGGCCGAAGCCTACGGCGAACTGGACGAGGACGCCGAGGAAGGCACCCAGCACGAGCTGGCCGGTGAGACCCTGGTCTTCGTCGTCGATATCCTGCATACCCAGCACCCGATGCCGGCCGAAACCGATGACACCACGGAGTCTGAAGACGGCGCCACGGAAGAACCATCCGAAGAAGCAACCGACGAGTCCACCGAGGAGAACTGACCATGTCATTCGGACAGCGCAACTACGATCGCACCCGCCCGGAGATCGAATTCCCCGGCGATACCCCGCCCAGTGACCTTGTCATCGAGGACCTGATTGAAGGCACCGGCGCCGCGGTGACTCCCGGCGACGCCATCTCCTGCCACTATGTCGGCGTGGCCTGGTCCACCGGTGCCGAGTTCGATGCCTCGTGGAATCGCGGCACCCCACTGTCGTTCACCGCGGGCATTGGCCAGGTCATCAAGGGGTGGGACGACGGACTGATCGGTATGAAGGTCGGTGGCCGCCGCCGCCTGGAGATCCCCCCGCACCTGGCCTACGGCGATCGTGGCGCGGGCGCCGATATCGGCCCCGGCGAGACCCTGATCTTCGTGGTCGATCTGGTCGAGGTGAACTGACCATCACTCGTCCTCGCACCCCGTCCGCCACCACCAGTCGCAGCGCCGAACGCATCATCTCGGTGCTGTGGCTTCTGCTGACCCATGAGCGGACGGGGTGCACCAAGGATTTCCTCCGAGAACACGTCGATGACTATCGGGACTTGGCCTCGGAGTCCGCGTTTGAACGCAAATTCAGCCGGGACAAGCAACTACTACGGGATGTCGGGTTGCCGCTGCAGTCCAGGTCCACGCCGGCCGGACAAACGGTCTACACCATCGACCAGTCCCAACTGTTTCTCCCGCAGATTGACTTCACCGCTGACGAAGAACGAGCCCTGGCCCACGTGTCCGGGCTGTGGGGCAATGACAGCGATCAGACCTCCGTCTCTCGTGCGCTCAGTCGGTTGCAACAGTACCCTGGACTCCTGCTGGCGGGACGCGGCGCCGTGGAGAAACTGGATGTCCCCGATGATGCCGAGCCCGCCGAGATGGAGCACTCCACCGGGGTACACGTGCGTGCACAGTTGGCCCGCACCGATCGGCTGGTCTCGGATCTGGCTGAGGCCTGCCGGCAACTCGGGTGGGTCAGTTTCGACTACCGGAAGGTCGGAGCCGCCGCCGTCGAGCAGCGCCGGGTGCGTGCCTGGAGTCTCGTCGCCGCAGCAGCACATTGGTACCTCGTCGGATTCGACGCCGACCGCGGTCAGCAACGAATGTTCCGTCTGGACCGCGTCGAGGCCCCCAGCGTGCGTGCCCGGACCCAGGCACCGGATCTCCGGACCGCACAGGATTCGGCGCCGCCGCCCAATTTCAATCCGAAAGCGCTGCGCAAACAGTTGCTTGGCGAGTCTGCCGTTCAGCATTCCGAGCTGCTCATCCGCACCGAGGCGGCTTCCTCCCTGCGCGTGATGGGCCGAACAGAACCGCACTCCCGGAATGGTTGGGAGCTCCTGCACGCCACCTTTACCCGCCGTCGCAGTTTTCTTTCCGCCATCGCCGCCGCCGGCACCGACGTGATCGTCCTCGATGACGACCTCCGAGCAGAACTGATCGACACCCTGGAACGCGTAGCGGCACTACATCGCTCCGCGACCCCGTCCCTGGAACTCGCCCCACCGCCCAAGAGCCGAAACCGGGCCTCTGATGCCGCGGTCATCACGCGGATGATCGACATCATCACCGTGCTGAACAAGCATCCAGAAGGGCTACAGCGCACCGAGCTCATCGCACGACTGAACACCACCGATTCACTGCTCGACCACGATCTTCAGATTCTGCGGTTCTGTGGCCTCCCGGAGCGTTACGCACCGGGAGAGCAGTTCGATGTGATCGAAGAAGGCGACCATGTGGCCCTGCGGCAAGCAGACGAACTAGCGGCCCCGCTGCGACTCAGCACACCGGAGGCACTGGCGATCGTGGCCGGCCTGCGATTCGTGGCCGACTACCCAGGCATGTCGACGGAGACCGTGCGGGGGGCCCGCTCGGCGCGAGACAAAATCCTCGAACTGCTCCCCAGCTCCGAGGTCGAGGTCGTCCACGCCTCCGCCGAGGTGGACCCCGCGCACACCACCAAAGTTTCGCTCTTGCTGGATGCGATCCGGCAACGGCGCGTCCTCGACGTCGACTATTACTCCATGTCCCGGCATGAGCTCACCCACCGTGAACTGGAGCCGCTACGAGTAGTGCAGATGGCCGAGCGCACCTACCTTCAGGCCTGGTGTCGCACCGCGTCGGCCCTACGTGTGTTCCGACTGGACCGCCTCGGCGACGTCACCGTCACGGACCACGTCTTCGACGTCCGGCCCGCGGCCGCCGATCTGCCGCCCATCCGCCTGACGCCTAACACCGCTGGCGGGGCCGAAGCGACCCTGTGGTTCTCTTACCGGCTGCGCGATCATCTCGATGACTTTGTGCCCCTCGCGGTCGCCGAGCTCCCGGATGGCTCCGTCGCCGGACGCACCAGCCTTCAGCACCCCCAAGTTGCGGTGTCGCTGGTCACCGAGCACCCGGGGGAGACCCGCGTGCTCGCCCCCGCTTCGCTGATTGAGCATACCCTCGCCCATGTGGACGCGGCTCTGGGTCATCACCAAAGCTGGCAGACACACCACTAGGTTGCCGACAGCGCTTCTACAGGTTGGACATAGAGCGGTGACCTACACTGAACACTAGATTTCGTCGTTGAAAGGAACCCATCATGCCTCGCGGTTGGCCCTTGGTCATCATCATCATCCTCGCCCTCTTGCTCTTCGCCGCACCGAAGCTGCCCGCCATGGCACGCAACCTGGGGCAGTCCATGCGCATCCTGAAGTCCGAGGTGAAGCAGATGCGCACCGAAGATGACGACAAGCCATCGTCCTCGTCTTCCCGCACCGACGCGGTGGAAGGCACCGTCGTTGACCACGACCAGCCGCGCTCCACCAGTGAGAAGTCCTCCCGCCCGGAGGCCGACGGCACAGGGAAGTCGAAGTAGCACTGCTGAGCCGCACCATCCCGCAGACTTCCTCGCAAACACGTCATGACTAAGCCGTCCACCACCCCGCCGTCACGTCCTGAACGCACGCGCAAACCTAAAAACCCGGAAGGGCAGATGTCGCTGCGCGCGCACCTCAAGGAACTACGCAACCGGCTGATCAAAGCCGGCCTGGCCATCGCCGTGGCCACCATTGGTGGGTTCTTCCTCTACAAGCCGGCCTTCAGCGCGCTCACCGAACCGGTGACCTCGCTGTCAGTCGACGGCACCCAGACCGAGGTCGTGTTCAGTTCGGTTGCCCAGCCCTTTGACATCATGCTGCAGGTGGCCCTGTTTATTGGCCTGGTGGTGTCTAGCCCGGTGTGGCTCTACCAGCTCTGGGCGTTCATTGTCCCGGGGCTACAGAAAAACGAGAAGCGCTACGCCCTGGCGTTCATCGCCGTCTCAGTGCCCTTGTTCGTCGGGGGAGTGTTCCTCGGTTGGATCGCCCTGCCCCAGGCACTGCAATTCTTTGTGTCACTGACCCCCTCCGGCGCTTCCAACTTCATCCAAGTCGACGTGTACGTGCCCTTCGTGCTGCGACTACTGCTAGCTTTCGGCGTCGCCCTGTTGCTGCCGGTGCTGCTGGTGGGACTGAACATGCTGGGAGTGCTCTCAGGCAAGACCATCCTCAAGCACTGGCGTATCTCCGTGTTCGTCATCGCCGTCATCGCCGCCATGGGTGCACCCGGCGGAGACATCATGACCATGTTCTACTTAGGCGGGCCGATGGCGATTCTGTTCGCCATCGCTCTCGGTCTGTGCCTGGTGATGGACCGGCGCCGTGCCAAGAAGCTGAAGCGACAAGCCGATACCCAAGAAAAACACACGCCGACCCCACTCTCGGAGATCTAAGCACACCACGACGCCGTCATCGCTTAAGCTGAGAAGATGAGCACCTCCTCCGGCATCGACGATGACCAGCGCAGTCCGGCCGAACGATACGCTCAGGCCCGACAGCGTGCCGCACAGGACCGCACCGATCTGGGACGCTTCGCCGCCACCCTCGACTTTGAACTCGACGACTTCCAGCGCGAAGCCTGCCAACATCTGGAACAGGGCAGCGCCGTCTTGGTGGCAGCACCCACCGGGGCCGGCAAGACGATCGTGGGCGAATTCGCTATCCACCAGGCCCTGAGCCAGGGCAGCAAAGCGTTCTATACGACACCGATCAAGGCGCTCAGCAACCAGAAATACAGCGAACTCGTGGCGCGCTACGGTACGGAGCACGTGGGGCTGCTCACCGGAGACACCGCGGTAAATCCGCACGCCGAGGTGGTAGTCATGACCACCGAAGTGCTGCGCAACATGATCTACGCCGATTCTTCGTCGCTCACCAACCTCGCCTATGTGGTCATGGACGAGGTGCACTATCTCGCCGACCGATTCCGTGGAGCGGTCTGGGAAGAAGTCATCATTCACCTTCCCGAACGAGTGCAGTTGGTGGCACTGTCCGCCACCGTCTCCAATGCTGAGGAATTTGGTGCCTGGCTCGACACCGTGCGCGGCTCCACCGCCGTCGTCGTGTCCGAACACCGACCGGTACCGCTGTGGCAGTACGTGATGGCAGGCTCTCGTCTCTACGATCTTTTCGCCAGTGAGGTCAGTTTCGACGACGCCGCAGCCCTCGAAGACCATGACGACGCCAACCGGCTCGTGCTGAACCCCGAGCTCGCCGAGCTGGCGGAACAGCAGCAGCGTTCCCACCAGCGCTCCGATTGGGGACACGGCAATCGTTCCCGCCCACGCGGAAGACGCGGGGCGCGGGGACGGGGCGGCCCAGCACGTGATGGCCACCGAAACAGCAACCGTGAGGGCAATCGGGGCCCGGACTTGCGCGTCTCCCGCCCCGCATTGGTGCGCACCCTGGAACGCGAGGGATTGTTACCGTGCATCGACTTCATTTTTTCACGCGCAGGATGTGACGCTGCCGTGGAGCAGTGCCTGGCCTCCGGGCTGGATCTCACCAGCCCCGCCGACAAGCGCCGCATCGCCGAAGTGGTGGATCGCGCCGGAGAAACCCTGCCGCCCCAGGATCGCGATGTACTGGGCTTCTGGGGCTGGCGCGACGGGCTGCTGCGCGGGTTCGCATCCCACCACGCCGGGCTACTGCCGCCTTTCAAGGAAGTGGTGGAGAAACTCTTCGCCGCCGGGCACCTCAAAGTCGTGTTCGCCACCGAAACCCTGGCGCTGGGCATCAATATGCCCGCCCGCACCGTCGTCATCGAAAAACTGGTCAAATTCAACGGCGAATCGCACCAGGACATCACGGCGGGCGAGTACACCCAGCTCACCGGGCGCGCTGGCCGACGGGGCATCGACGTCGAAGGGCACGCCGTGGTGCTCTGGCGCCCCGGGTTGAATCCCTCCGCTGTGGCCGGTTTGGCCTCACGCCGGACGTATCCGCTGAATTCTTCTTTCCGGCCCACGTACAACATGTCAGTGAACCTGTTGGCCCAGTTCGGGCGGCAGCGGGCCCGCGGCATCCTGGAATCGTCCTTTGCGCAGTTCCAGGCGGACCGCTCCGTGGTCGGACTGGCCCAGGAAGTCCGTACCCGCGAGAAGTCGCTGGCCGGATACGAACAGTCCATGCGCTGTCATCTCGGCGACTTCACCGAGTACGCAAGACTGCGCAAAGAACTCTCCGACCTAGAAAAGCGCACGTCAAAGTCCCGGCATCGTGCCCGGCTCTCCGCGGTCAAGGACTCATTGAACGAACTCATGGTCGGCGACATCGTCGAGATCCGCGGGGGCCGCCGACTCGGCGAGGCCGTGGTGGTCTCTGCGGCAGGCAACCCGAGCCATCCGCGGGTCGGGGTGATCACCCAAAAGGGGCAGCTTCGTCGGTTGGGCATCGATGACCTCGATGAACCGGTGGAGCCCTTCGCCGGGGTATCGCTGCCGGAGAATCTCCCCTTGAAGTCTCCCACCCAGCGCAAGGACGTGGCCGCTAAGATGCGCGCGGCAATCCACGAACACCGTCCCCCGGCCGGTGGGCGCAGGGTGGGTGCCTCGTTCCAGTATCTTGACGATGATTCCGATCGGATCGAGGAGGTGCGCCACCAACTCCAGTTGCATCCCTGCCACGGATGTTCCGAGCGGGAAGACCACGCCCGCTGGGCCGAACGCTGGTGGAAGCTACGCCGCGAGACCGACTCGCTGGTCTCGAAGATCTCCGGGCGGACCAACACGATCGCCAAGACCTTTGACCGGCTGATCGACCTGCTCACCCTGTACCGCTACATCGACAACGGGGCGGTCACCGAGCGCGGTCACACCCTGCGCCGCATCTACGGAGAGCGTGACCTGCTGGCTTCCATGGCCATCGAAGACGGCCTCACCGAAGGGCTCGGCCCCGACGAGTTGGCCGGGCTCGCCGCCATGCTGGTTTATCAGGCCAAAACCGACAACACGGGCGGGATCGTGCGCATGCCCACCGACCGGCTACAACACGTGGCCGACGTCGTCGACGAGCTCTGGTTCACCCTGCAACAGGACGAAAAGGCAGCCCGTCTCGAGGTTACCCCGGAGCCCAACACCGCACTGGTGGGACCCATGGTGCGGTGGGCGCGCGGACATGATCTGACCCGCACCCTGCGCGGCGCCGAACTAGCGGCTGGCGATTTTGTCCGCTGGGCGCGTCAGGTGATCGACGTCCTGGACCAGTTCGCCCGCATTCCCGGCCACGAGAATTTGGCGCGGCGCTGCGAGCAGGCCAAGCAACGTGTGGACCGCGGCATCGTGGCGTACTCCTCCGTAGGTACAGTGGATTCATGACCTCCCTGCTCGCCGTCAATGGCTTTATCCACTCCGTTTCCGACCCTTACGCCACCGCGATCCTCATCGACGACGGGGTGGTGGCCTGGGTCGGTGCCGACGACACCGCAGAGAAAGTCGCCGCAGCTCAGGCCCCGAACGCCCAGCTGGTGGACCTGCACGGCGCCCTGGTCGCTCCGGCGTTCCTTAACTCCTTCACCACGGAGGATTCGGTCACTGGGCGCGCCGAGTACGGGGAGGTGCTCTACACCACCACGGCCGTGCGGCCCTCCGCCCACGCGGTGCCCTATGTTCCCTTGGACCGGGCCGATGCCGATACCCAATCGCATCTCTACGTGGACCTCAACGACGTCTCGCATGTGGATGCTGCCCTGCGCCTGAGCCGGGCCGATCGTCGTCAGTTGCTCTTCCATTCCCATCGCGAAGACCAGCTCGCCGCCTTGCTACCGTTGCTCGTCGACGACCGGGCTCAACGTCAGTTCCCCGGTTCGCACCGTTTGATTCTCGGACATCTTATTACTGACGACGACGTCTCCCAGCTGAACGGTCTCGGTGTCTCCGTCACCGTGGTACCCAGCCCTGAGACCGAAACCATCACCGCACCGGTGGCCTCCCTGTTATCTGCCGGCATCCCCGTATCATTGGGCACCGGAAGCACCCCGCACAGCCTGTGGCACGGCGTTCGCTCTCTGCTGGAGCATCAGGATCCGGATCAACGCGTCTCCGCTCGCGCCGGATTCACCGCAGCCACCCGTGCGGGCGCACGTGCACTGCCCGCAGACCTGGCCCAGACCTGGATGAACGCCAGTCGGCTTGCCCCTGGTTCGCCCGCACATCTGAATCTCTGGCGCGCCGATGAACTCAGTGTGCAGGCACCCGACGGCCGTGTCTCTGGGTGGAGCACAGACGCCCGCGCTGGCACCCCGTTGTTGCCCGTCCTGGGCGGTGACACTCCGTTGCCTCAGCTGATCGCGCACCTGCATGAAGGCAACCTGAAGTTCGGCACCCTATAATAGGCAGTTGCTGTGGCCGTCTACGGTCGATCATCTGAAGGAGTCGCATGCGCGTATTGACCATCATCCCCACCTACAACGAGCGGGAATCGCTGCCATTGACGTTGAACCGTCTGCGCAATTCAGTACCCGAGGTCGACGTCCTCGTGGTCGACGACAACTCGCCGGACGGCACGGGGGAGTGGGCCGAGGCCCGGGCTCAGGAAGATGACCAGGTCTTCGTGCTACACCGCAAGGAGAAGAACGGACTGGGCGGCGCCTACATCGCAGGATTCGGTTGGGGTCTTGCCCGCGGCTATGACGTTTTGGTAGAGATGGACGCCGATGGCTCGCATCAGCCCGAGCAGCTTCCGCGCTTGCTCGATGCCATCGATCACGCCGACCTGGTGATCGGCTCGCGCCGCGTTCCCGGGGGCAAGATGGTCAACTGGCCAGCCCACCGCAAACTGATTTCCATGGCCGGGTCCTTGTACCCGCGGCTCATGCTGGGGCTGAAGCTCAGCGATGTGACCGCCGGCTACCGCGCCTACCGGGCGGACACCCTGCGCGAGATTGATCTGAGTGCTGTCCAGTCCAAGGGCTATGGCTTCCAGGTCGACATGACTTTCCGCACCGCCCGCCTGGGCAAGCGCATCGTCGAAGTCCCGATCACGTTCGTGGAGCGCGAGTTCGGTGAGTCGAAGATGAGCGGAAACATCATCACCGAGGCCGTCACCAATGTCACCAAGTGGGGCCTGCAGGCACGCTGGGAGACCCTCAGGTCGCGTCTCGGCCTCCGCTAAATTTTCAGGCGAACGTCGCCACGCAGAAGGCCCGTTCCCTCCACTAATTCCGTAGGGGGAACGGGCCTTCTGCGATCTCGGCGGCTAGGCCGCCCGTAGGTCTCGCGTATTAGCTGACTTTTTCGCCGCGACGCTCGCGCAGCTTATTGAGCTGACCCTCCAGGGCCTGCTCCAGCTCTTCAACGCTGCGGCGCTCCAGGAGCATGTCCCAGTGCGTACGGACCGGCTTCGTGTTCTCCGGCTCCGGCTTTTCGCCATCAACGAGGAGGGCTTCCTTACCGGTCTTCGTCGTCCACGTCGCCGGAATCTCGGCTTCCGCGGCGAAGGTCACAAAGACCTGCTCGCCGTCCTCGCAACGGTATTCGATCCGCTGACGAGCCGCCGGCTCGACACCGGCCTCGGTCTCCATGGACTGCGAACCGAGGCGCATTCCGCGCAGGCTACGATCACTCATTCGAGCTCCCTTCCTCTACCAGCGTTCTAGTATAGCCGTTTCAGCGACCCTGGCGGGTCAGTTATTCCCTAGTTCCTTGGGCGGCTCGGTGTGGGAGACATCGTCCACGACCGAATCGGCCAGGGCATCCTCCAGACTCGTTTCCTGGAGCTTCGGCGCCTTCGGAGCGATATCGGCAATCTCAGCAGCCGTCGTAGGCTTCGACCGACGTTCACGACGCTCGCGCCGGGTCTCGGCATCCTCCTTTGAGGAGCTGTCGTCGCCACCGCCTGCATTGCGCTGAGCGTCCAGGGGGTTCTCGCCTCCGGAGAAGGCCGAGCCCAAACGGTTGATCGCGTCGGTGAATTCGGAGGGGATGATCCAGAGCTTATTGGAGTCACCTTCGGCCAGCTTCGGCAGCGTCTGCAGGTACTGGTAAGCCAACAGATCCGGGTCGGGACGGCCGTCGTGAATCGCTTCGAACACCGAGGTGATGGCTTCGGCTTCGGCGTTGGCCCGCAGAATCTGGGCCTGAGCATCACCTTCAGCGGCCAGAATTGCAGCTTGGCGGCTACCTTCCGCGGTCAGGATTTCAGCCTGCTTGGTGCCTTCCGCTGTCAGAATGGCCGCGCGACGGTCGCGCTCAGCGCGCATCTGCTTCTCCATGGAGTCCTGGATCGACGGTGGCGGGTCAATGGCTTTGAGCTCCACCCGGGACACGCGCAGACCCCACTTGGTGGTGGCCTCATCAAGCACCCCCCGCAGCTGCGAGTTGATCGAATCGCGGCTGGTCAGGGCCTCTTCGAGGTTCATCCCGCCGACCACGTTACGCAAGGTGGTGGTGGTGAGATTCTCGACGGCATGAATGTAGTTGGCGATGCCGTAGGTGGCGAGCTTGGCGTCGGTCACTTGGAAGTACACGACCGTGTCAATTGACACCACGAGGTTATCCTCCGTGATCACCGGTTGCGGAGGGAAGGAGACGACCTGCTCCCGCATATCCATCAGCGGAAGCATCCGGTCCACGAAGGGAATGATCATGGTCAGTCCCGCACCCTGAGTGCGTTGATAGCGACCAAGTCGTTCCACGATGCCCGCGCGGGCCTGGGGCACGATCTTCACGGCGCCGACGATGATCGTGATCACAAGTATCGCTATGACGACCATCGCGATAATGATGGCGAGTTCCAAAGCTGATCAGCTCCGTCCTGTTGTGTTGTCTTATGACTAGGCAGTGAGTGGCGGATCGATGCTGACCCAGAGGACAGCGCCATCGACGCGTTCGATGTGGACGATCTCGCCGGGGGAGACGGACCGATGACTGCTTGTGCGCGCCGACCAGACCTCACCATCGACGCGCACCTGACCGGTGGCATCGGTGATCGGCTCGACGACAGTGGCCTGTTGGCCCAGCAGCGACTCCACACCGTAGTCAGGCTTCTCTTTCGACTCTTTCAGATGGCGCAGAGCAACCGGACGCACGGCGAACAGCAAAATGATGGCCACCAGGGCACCAACGCCGATTTGGGCCCACACGGGAGCGCCAGCAAGTGCAGCGACGGTGGCGGCGGTGGCTCCACCGGCCAGCATCAGAAAGATCAGGTCCAGAACGGTGATCTCCACAATCACCAGGAGAACGGCGATGGACAGCCAGGCTAGCCACATATTCTCGGCGAGCCACTCGAACATCGCTACATTTCCTCCTAAAGTAGGCGTACATCACATTTTCCGTGTTGGACGCTTGTCATTGCAAGGGTTCAAACCCGACATCGCACCGAGAGTGACATTTATGACACACCTGGCGACGGCACCTCGCTCCACGACCTTCCCCCTGCTCAGCCGCGGAATCACCGTGGGCCCGCTGGATCTTCCGCACCGCATCATCATGGGATCGATGCACACCGGACTCGAGGACCGGGCGGAGGATTTTCCGCAGTTAGCCCGGTTCTATGCCGAACGCGCCCGCGGGGGAGCGGGACTGATGATCACCGGGGGATTCTCTCCGAATGACGCCGGGCGTCTCACCGCCGACGGTGGCCGCCTCGCCAACGCGGACGATGTTCAATCGCATCGACTCATCACGGAGGCGGTACACCGAGACGGCGCGAAAATCGCCGTCCAGCTGCTGCACGCCGGTCGCTATGCCTTCCATTCGGGCGCGGTATCCGCCTCGGCCACACATGCCCCGATCAACCGGTTCCCGGCCCGGGAACTCTCCAGCGGTGAGGTCACACAGACGATCGCCGATTTTGTGGCGTCGGCCCGACTCGCCCTCGAGGCTGGATATGACGCCATTGAGATCATGGGCTCCGAGGGCTATCTGATCAATCAGTTCCTGTCGGGCACCACCAATCTTCGCGACGACGATTGGGGCGGGGACGCCGAACGTCGACGGCGCTTCGCACTGGAGATCGTGCGTGGTGTGCGCGAGGCCGTAGGGGACCGGTTGGCCATGATCTTCCGACTCTCCGTGGTGGACTTGGTCCCCGGCGGCCAGACCGCCGAGGAGGTTCTCTCTCTGGCCACCGAGCTCGAAGCAGCGGGCGTCGATCTCATCAACACCGGTATCGGCTGGCACGAATCCCGGGTCCCGACCATCGTGACCTCCGTGCCCCGGGCCGCTTTCGCTGATTTCACGGCACGCATCACGAAGACGCTCACTATTCCCGTGGCGGCGTCGAACCGGATCACGCTGCCTGAAACCGCCGAGCAGTTGCTGGCAGACGGTACCGCCACCATGGTCACCATGGCGCGACCGTTCCTGGCGGATCCCAGTTGGGTCAGCAAGACCCTGACCGACCGGCCCGAGACCATCACGCCCTGCATCGGCTGTAACCAGGCCTGCCTGGATCATTCCTTCACCGGCAGGACAGCCACCTGCCTCGTCAACCCGGCAGCAGTCCGGGAAGAAGAGTTCACCCTGCGCCGCACCAGCACCCCCGGCGCCACACTGGCTGTTGTGGGTGGGGGACCAGCAGGAATGAACGCCGCGATCACCGCAGCACAGCGCGGTTTCGACGTGGTCCTCTTTGAAGAACGCCAAGAACTGGGCGGTCAGTTCCGTCTGGCTCGCGCCATTCCAGGCAAGGAAGAGTTTGCAGAAGCGCTGCGCTACTTCCACGTCATGCTCGAGCGCCTCAACGTCGATGTCCGTCGTGGACACCGGGCGAAAGCTGACGAGCTAGCCAAATTCGATCACGTCATTCTGGCTACCGGTGTCCGACCGCGAGCATTAGAGATCCCTGGAGCCGATGCTCCACGGGTCCATAGCTACGATGCGGTGATCCGAGGCGAAGTAACGTGCGGTTCCTCCGTGGCCATCATCGGCGCCGGCGGTATCGGTTTCGACGTCGCCGAATTCCTCATCCATGATCACGGCTCGGTTCAGCGGCCAGCACCGGTGCCATCCGCCGACGAACTCCAGGAATGGTTTAACTCCTGGGGCGTCGATTCCACCTTTTCCACTCCCGGTGGCGTCACCATGCCTGCTCCACGTCCCGCTGGACGAACCATCCACATGCTCCAGCGCAAAACCACCAAGATGGGAACCGGACTGGCACCGACCAGCGGCTGGGTTCACCGCGCCGTCGTCAAGGGTGCTGATGTGCAGTTCCATACCGGTGTGGTCTACGAAAAGATTAGTGAGCATGGACTGCACGTCACCATCAACGGGGAACCCCACGTTCTCGACGTCGACGACATCGTCGTCTGCGCCGGACAGGAATCGGTACGCGACCTCGAAGATGATCTGAACGCCAGGGGAGTTGTACCACAGGTCGTCGGGGGAGCTAACGTAGCCGCTGAGTTGGATGCGAAGCGCGCCATCGAAGAGGCCACCCGGGCCATCATTGACTTGGATTGAGCACGGCTGAACCTGACTTCTCGGATGGAGATCCGTACACTGGCACAATGGCCATCATCTATAACGCTGAACTGCAGCCGACGAAAGCCGAGCTGCTCACACAATGGCTGGACCGTATGCACTGGGGCGGATCAGGGGATCTCGAAGTGCTCGGATCCTACCGATTTGACGATGCCGAAGGTGAAGTGGGACTTGAAGGTTTCATCATCCGCCGTGATGAGCTCACGTTGCATGTTCCGCTAACGTACCGCGGAGCGCCCCTAGAAGCCGCAGACCAGTACCTGGTGGGCGAGATCGAGCATTCCGTCCTCGGCCGACGCTGGGTATACGACGCTATGGCCGACCCCGTGGCGGTGCATATTCTTAACCGCGCGTTGGCTGGCGAGATTCCGCAGGCAGAGCTGTATTTCTACGATGAGGCTGGTCAGTTCCTCGGCTCAGAACCGAACACCGTCTCCGTCCTAGTCCGGGGTGACATTCCAGAAGGTTGGGGCAACGTCGCAGCACATCACGTCCTGAACCTCGAAGACGACGACGCCGTGTCGACCGAGGGTCGCCAGCTCGTGGCCACATGTGGCGACGGCAGCGCAGTGATCTTCTCACTGATTGACGCCTGACCTCAGGAACCAGCCACCATTTCTGAAGCGCATCCTGCAACCATTATCAAAGCGCCGATAATCTACATTATGTCAAGTAGTGCAGAATTATGGCCCACCTCTCACAAAACAGCCACGCTCCCGTAACAAGGGACATGGTCATCGAGACAATCGTGCTCCTGTCGCCGTTCACAACAACCTAGACTGGAGTGCAAACGCATTCACTGTCAGGAGCGCTATGTCCAAAAAGACTCTCAAGGTCGGCCAGATTCGCCTCGGCGCAGAACGCCCCGCGATCATCGTGCCCATCACCGCCACAACGGCAGAATCTATTTACACTGAGGCAAGCCTGATCTCCAACGATTTTTCGTTCAAGGCAGTGGACATTATCGAGTGGCGCATCGACCATTTCGAAGAGCATAGGGACCTCCACGCCATCACGAAGATTCTGGACGCCCTGAGGTCTACATTCCCAGAACAAGTACTCCTCGCGACGTTCCGCACCTCGGACGAAGGTGGCGCAGCAGAGATCTCCCCCGGGGATTATCTTTCCCTGGTGAACCATGTCAGCGCATCCGGATTCGTCGACCTCGTGGATGTCGAGTACCGGCGCGATAATGCCGCTCAGTGCATCGATGCTGCTCATAAGCACTCTGTGCGTGTTGTCGGCTCGAACCACGATTTCTTCGGAACCCCGGATGAACAGGAAATCGTTTCCCGGCTGAGCACCATGAGTGACATGGGGTGCGACGTTCCCAAGATCGCCGTCACTCCCCTCTCCCCCGAAGATGTTCTCGTACTGCTGTCCGCAACCATCTCCGCGGGCAAGAACCTTGACCGTCCGATCATCACCATGTCCATGAAAGAAGCCGGCATGGCGTCACGCCTCGCCGGCGGAGTATTCGGCTCCTCGGCCACCTTCGCGACCATTGGTGCAGCTTCGGCCCCAGGTCAGATTCCCGTCGCAACCGTATCTGCCGTCTTGGACGCCATTCATGCGTGAAACCGGCAAGATGGCTAGCGCACTAGCGGTCGATGTCGCGCTGATTGTTCTCTTCGCTGTTTTGGGCCGACGTTCGCACGACCTCGGTCTTGATTTTTCCGGAATCCTCTTTACCGCTGCACCGTTCTTGCTTGCGTGGCTCGTCAGCTCGTTGGTGACACGCACGTGGCGCACCTGGCACCGGATGTGGCCAAGTGGAATCGTGGTCTGGACCCTCACGGTCGCCGGCGGCCTCTTGCTGCGCGTCACCGTCTTTAACGAAACCGCGGCGGTGAGTTTTCAGATAGTGACGGCATCAGTATTGGGCGTCTTTCTCCTCGGCCGACGCGGCGTGACTGCACTCTTGACTCGCACAGCCCGTAGAGCCGACTCACGGTCGTAGACTGACAGAGACAAAGACGACCCGAGTGACGGGCGACCGCCCCATTCGCACGAAGGTGAAGGAGCAATTCATGGTGACGGCATTTGTGATGATCAAGACCGATCCGGATAGGATTCCAGAAATTGCGTCAGAGCTGGCGGATCTTGAAGGCATCACGTCCGTTTATTCCGTGACGGGTACCTGGGACCTGGTCGCTATGGCTCGAGTGCGCGAATTTGAGTCGCTCTCGGACGTTATTGCCGATCAGCTATCCAAGGTGTCAGGGGTTCAGGCAACCGAAACCATGCTCGCGTTTCGCGCCTACTCAAAGCACGACCTCGAAGAAGGCTTTGCCCTGGGCTTCGATGGCTAATGAGCCATCAGGCTTGTGAGGCTTCGACCCACGACGCAAGCACTTGGGCCGCTGCCCCGGAATCAATAGATTCCGCGGCACGGTCCATGTTTGTGCGAATCCTGTCTAGCACCGGACCCTCATGGGCTTCATCGAATGCAGTCAGTCCCGCCGCAGCGTTCAAAAGCACAGCGTCGCGAACCGGACCAGGTTCTCCACGCAGTAGACCTTCCACGATGGTCGCGTTGTGCTTGCCGTCCTTGCCCGCCAAAGCTTCGACGGGTTGCAGGGCGATCCCAAAGTCCCGCGGATCCAGAACGTGCTCCGTGACAGATCCGTCTCGAACTTCAAACAGGGTCGACTCACCCGATGTCGTGATCTTGTCACGACCATCAGAGCCACGGAATACCAGCCCACGTGTCCCCCGATCGGCCAACACGCCGGCAATAATAGGTGCCATACGCGCATTCGCACAGCCCAGAGCCTGCGCAGCAACACGCGCGGGGTTGGACAGAGGACCCAAGTAATTGAATGCGGTCGGTACCCCAAGCTGCTTTCGAGCCGGAGCCACATATCGCATGGACGGGTGATACTCCTGAGCGAACAGGAACGTAATGCCCGCTTCGTGAAGGCACTTTCCTGCTTTATCTTTCGACATCGATAGGTCTACGCCCAGCGCCTCGATCACATCGGCAGCACCCGCAGTAGATGAAGAACCGCGGTTACCGTGTTTGATCACTCGAGCACCGGCGCCGACTGCCACCAATGACGACATCGTCGAAAGATTCACGGTGCCAAGGCGATCTCCCCCGGTACCGACGATATCGAGCGCCTCAACGCCGTAGTTCACCGGAACGGCTTGATCGAGCATGGTGTTCGCCATGCCCAGGAGTTCGTCAACGGTCTCCCCTTTCGCCGCGAGTCCCATGAGGAATCCCGCCACCTGCGCGTCCGTAGCGTTCCCCGTCATCATCTCGCGCATAGCCCAAGAAGAGGTTTCAACGCTCAACCCCTCCCCCGCTAGCAATGCGTTAAGTACGGTGGGCCACGTCGTGCTGAAAGCGGTAGCTGAACTGTTCACAGGGTCATCCTAGTCCCCTATAGCCATGATGAGTTGAGCTTGTCGAACAACTACCTCTTCGTCCGGACATACCATGAGACCGACGGAAACATAAGGTTATCCTAAGTCCAAACGGCACTGTAATCATGCCTAAATATCTGCAAGTTTCTTGTCACGCAGCCAAACTTGGCGACTTGCTAGGAAAAACCTGGGAATTCGGGCAATCCTTCGACCGCCGGTCATTTCGACAGTGAGTAGAAATAATTCCGACACTCGCGTTGCATTGGAGAACTGGGCACGATTAGGGCCATAATGAATGGGTGACAACGACTACTCATGCCATCTCGCACCCCTCGACAGGGTTTCCGAGCCGCCCGAACATGGTGTCCGTCGGCACCATGGTGTGGCTGTCATCGGAAGTCATGTTCTTCGGCGGTCTCTTCGCAATGTACTTCACGCTGCGCTCGACCTCTCCCACCCTGTGGGAGGAAAGCTCAGCCCTCCTTGACTGGCAACTCGCCCTGGCCAACACGATCATCCTCGTGCTTTCCTCGGTCACTGCCCAGTTCGGCGTTTTCGCCGCCGAGCGTCTTCAGCCGCGACGTGCAGGCGGAATTCTGGACGTCAAACGATGGGGCATGGTCGAGTGGTTCATCCTGACCTTCATCATGGGCGCCATCTTCGTATCGGTTCAGTCATACGAGTACGCAGTTCTGGTCTCTGAAGGAATTACGATTCCAGCGAACGCATACGGTTCGGCCTTCTATATCACCACCGGCTTCCACGCGTTGCACGTAGCCGGCGGCTTGGTTGCCTTCCTCTTCGTCATCGGACGTGCTTACCTTGCTAAGCGGTTCGGGCATCACGAGGCCACCAGCGCCATCGTCGTGTCCTACTACTGGCACTTCGTCGACGTCGTCTGGATCGTCCTGTTCGCCATCGTCTACTTCCTGAGGTAGCGACCTCAACTCCGGAACCATCACTACGCACCTGAGGTCACCGGATACGGAACGTCACACCTATTCGGTTTACACAACGTAAGGAACCATCACCGTGAAGGCTCTTTCACAGAACCGGCGCCATCCGGTCGTCGGCGTGGCCCTCCTCCTGCTGGGTCTCCTCCTCACCGGAGGTCTCTACTCGCTGGCCACGAATATGAATGCAGCGGGCGCCAATACGGCATCGCAATACTCCTCTAGCGACATCGCTGACGGCGAGCAGCTCTTCAATGCGAACTGCGCCACCTGCCATGGTATTGGCGCTACCGGCACGGACGCCGGACCGTCGCTGGTCGGCGTTGGAGCCGCCTCCGTTGACTTCCAGGTCGGCACTGGACGTATGCCCATGCAGATGCAGGGACCGCAGGCACAGCTGAAGCCGCCACAGTTCAACGAAGAGCAGACGGCCCAGCTTTCTGCATACGTCGCCTCGCTCGGCGCGGGACCCGCTGTTCCTGAAGACGAGTACCTGGACGTCGACCACGAAGACGTTGACATCGCCCGCGGTGGCGAACTCTTCCGAGTGAACTGCGCCATGTGCCACAACGCGGCAGCCTCAGGCGGTGCTTTGACTCGCGGTAAGTACGCACCGACTCTTCACGGTGTTTCCGAGAAGCACATTTACGAAGCCATGGCCACCGGCCCGCAGAACATGCCGGTGTTCTCAGACACGAACCTCACCCCTGAAGACAAGCGCGACGTCATCGCGTTCCTCAAGGAAATCGAAGCTCAGGGCTCCCCCGGTGGTTTCCAGCTGGGCTCGCTTGGTCCGGTGTCTGAAGGTCTGTTGATCTGGACTCTGGGTCTCGGCTTGGTGATCGGCTTTATGGTCTGGCTGACCTCACGCTCATCGTGATGATCCAGACCCTGATCACCCCCAAGACCTCACACACAATTTTCATCACTCAAGTAAAGGATTCAGATCTATGAGCGAGCATCGCCAAGGAGGGCCCGAAGATTCGGGAGCCGTTGAGCGCGCTGGCCATGTCGAGCAAGGGAAATACGCCATCGACAATCCAGGGCTCCCTCCTCACCGCCCTCGGCTGGCCGACGAGGATCCCCGTGCCGCCAAGCGGGCCGAACGTCAGGTTTCTGTGCTGTTCGTGCTCTCTATCCTGGGTACGCTAACCTTCTTCATCGGGTACTTCGTTGTCGGCCAGATCGGTCCCGACACCCCGTTCTCGACCATTCGGTTGCAGAACACACTGCTGGGTCTGGGTACCGCATTCTCGATGCTTGGAATTGGTGTTGGTATCGTGCACTGGGCCAAGACCCTCATGCCCGACCATGAGTGGGTTGAAGAGCGCCACGAGATCCGTACCGAAGAGGATCGTCAGATCGCCGAAGGCATGATCAATGACATCCTGGATGAGTCTCAGATCAAGCGTCGCCCGCTGCTGCGTAACACCTTGATCGGTGCCATCGCATTGGCCCCCCTGCCCGCTGTTGCGATCTTCCGCGACTTGGACAACACGGACAACCGCAGCGATCTCGCCGAGGAGAACTTCGGTGTCGAGCGCCTACGCCACACCATTTGGGATGAGGGTGTCCGCCTGGTCCGCGACCCCAGCGGTACTCCGATCAAGGCTTCAGACGTCGCTATCGGTAACGCCATGCACGTCATCCCCGAATCACTTTTGGGCCGCACCCACGACAAGCTGAATCAGAAGGCTAAATCGGTTGTGCTGTTGATGCGTTTGAACCCCGAGAGCCTTCAGATCTCCGAGGGACGCGAAGACTGGAACGTCGACGGCATCGTCGCCTACTCCAAGATTTGTACCCACGTTGGTTGTCCTGTTGCGCTCTACGAGCAGCACACTCACCACCTACTGTGCCCTTGCCACCAGTCGACCTTCGACCTCACCCAGGAATGTAAGGTCATTTTCGGTCCTGCAAGCCACGCGCTTCCGCAGCTTCCGATCACTGTCGATGAAGAGGGCTTCCTGGTCGCTCAGAGCGACTTCCATGAGCCTGTTGGACCTGTTTACTGGGAGCGTGACCCGAACCGATGAGCACCACTCAGGAATACAAGGCCTCGACTTCGACGGGGCGTATCGCGAACTTCGTTGACACTCGTGTTGGCGCCTCCGGCATCGTCAAAGAATTCGGGCGGAAGATCTTCCCGGACCACTGGACTTTCATGTTTGGTGAAGTCGCCCTTTACACCTTCGTCATTCTGGTGCTCTCCGGCACCTTCCTGACGTTTTTCTTCGACGCTTCCATGTCCCACGTGACCTACGAGGGCTCCTACAAACCGTTGTATGGCATGGAAATGTCCGCAGCCTACGCATCGACGCTGGACATCACCTTCGATATCCGCGGCGGTCTCTTCATGCGCCAGGTCCACCACTGGGCAGCGCTGCTGTTCGTCGCTTCGATGTCGGTGCACATGCTGCGTGTGTTCTTCACCGGTGCATTCCGCCGTCCTCGTGAGCTGAACTGGGTTGTGGGCTGTACACTCCTCGTACTTGGTCTGGCTGCCGGCTTCACTGGTTACTCACTCCCCGATGAGGTGCTCTCCGGTAACGGTCTACGTATTATCGACGGCATTCTCAAGGCCATTCCGGTAGTAGGCACCTACATCTCCTTCTTCCTGTTCGGTGGGGAGTTCCCTGGCTACGACGTGATCGGTCGCCTCTACGCGCTGCACATTATGGTCATCCCAGCGATCATCATTCTGATGATCGCGATCCACCTATTCATGGTGGTCGTGCACAAGCACACTCAGTACCCCGGACCGGGTCGAACCGAAAACAATGTAGTCGGATACCCTGTGGGTCCCGTCTACGCAGCCAAGGCCGGCGGCTTCTTCTTCATCGTCTTCGGTATCGTCGCTCTGCTCTCAGGGTTCTTCACCATCAACGCGATGTGGAACTACGGCCCGTACGACCCGTCCCCGGTGCAGGCAGGTACACAGCCTGACTGGTACATCGGCTTTGCCGATGGTGTGCTCCGTCTGATGCCGGGTATGGTCGGTGACGTCTCCTTCTTGGTGCATGTCCCCATGCCGTGGGGCACCAATGCTCTCCCCCTTGGTGTTTTGATTCCGCTGGTGCCCGCTGGTCTACTCTTTGTTGGCCTGTTCGCATGGCCGTGGATTGAGCGCTGGATTACCAAGGACAACAAGGAACATCACATCCTGGATCGTCCTCGCAACGCCCCCACCCGTACGGGTATCGGTGTTGCTGGCATCGTCAGCTACTGCGTGATGTGGGCAGCTGCGTCATCTGACCTCATTGCTACACACTTCATGGTGGCTCTGAATGACGTAACCTACATCCTCCGTGCGCTGTTCTTCCTCGGTCCGATCCTTGCCTTCATCATCACCAAGCGGATCTGCCTGTCGCTGCAGCGTAAGGATCGAGAGATCGTGCTTCACGGTCGCGAGGCTGGCGTCATTGAGCAGACTCCGGAAGGCTCCTTCTCGGAGCGCCACGAGCGGCTCGACGACTTCAAGCTGTACCGCATGGTCAGCTACGAGCCGAACAATCCCCGCCCTGCGCAGGCTAACCGCAAGGGCAAGATCTCATGGGCCGAGAAGCTGCGCGCCGGGCTCAGCAAGTGGTTCTTCCAAGACCGTGTCGAACCCGTGACCCGTGAAGAGCTGGCCGAAGCAAAGTCTCACGATCACCATGCGGAAATCGATGCAAGCGATCACTCGAACGGGCAGATCGACCGCTAAGAGCTAACCGAACTCTCAACTGAGTTCGTCTTCGAGGCCTCCAGCCTAGTGCTGGGGGCCTCGTTTGTTTCCGGACGAACGCACACACTGACCGCCCTGTTACACGTTGGACAGCGCTCTGTCTCCGTGGGGCCTCCCGAACGGAGAATCCACGACTATAGACCACCGGTCGTTATACATCCTTTGCGGCTGGAACTACCCTCCGCTCTTAGGCAATCTCAGTGCGTGTCCACTTTCCAGACGTTGGCTGGCGTCCCCTTTTCGGCCGTCGTCGACACGCGAGAGGATATTTTGGCAGGTGTTCCGTGGCCAGTGCTGCACGCACTGTATTTTTCGCTCTGCCGATTCGGCGTGAGAATTCTTTGAGTGGCACTTTCAACGGCGGTTGAAAAGAGGACACTATTCGACGTTTGAAAACTGGACACTCTGACAGGTCCAGGTTGTGATGTTGGTGTTCTTCTCAAGGAGTTGGAGCCGTGCTGGGTCTTGTTCCGTTCTGTTGAGCAGAGAGGATAGGAACTATGGCCAAGAAGTACAGCCCGGATTTCAAGGAGCGGGCGATCAGGATGTTAGAGGATCACCAGCGGGTACACGCTTCCTCGTAGTGGGGTGCCGCTGAGGCAGTGGGCCCAAGCTGGGGGTTTCCCCGCATACTGTCTATGGGTGGATGAAGCAGGCGCGTAAGCAGCTGGTGAGGGAGCAACACTCCACCACCGCAGGTGAAGGTCCCACTGAGGCTGAGAAGCGTATCGCGGCCCTTGAGGCTGAGAATCTCGAGCTACGGCGGGCCAATGAGATCCTGAAGTCCGCCTCGGCGTTTTTCGCCAAGGAGCTCGACCGTCCCACCACGAGATGATCCGGTTCATCGACGAGGACAAGGATCGTTTCGGGGTCGAGCTCATCTGCCGCGTTATGGATGGGGCAGAAGGTGGGTTCATCACCTCACGCGGTTATCGGGCCGCCAAAACACGGGTCCGGTCAGCCAGGGTGAACCGTCCTAGGTTTGATGCCGCTTCCTTTTGAGTTGAGAGGATGGCGTCATGCCTAAGAAGATTGATCCCGCGCTCCGTGAGCGTGCTGTTCGGCTGGTGTTGGAGCATCGGGCGGAGTACCCATCGACGGCGAAAGCGATCGCGGCGGTCGCCCGCCAGGTCGGGGTGGGGACTGAATCACTGCGCCGGTGGGTGGTTCAGGCTGAGATTGATGCTGGTGATCGTGAGGGTCAAACCAGTGAAGAGCATGCTGAGATTCGCCGGTTGAAAGCAGAGAATCGGCGGCTGCGTGAGGATGTTGCGATTTTGAAGTCCGCGGCGACTTTCTTCGCGGGGGAGCTCGACCCCCGCAACCGCTCTTGATGGGATTTATTGACCAGATGCGAGCCGAGGGGCATGCAGTCGAGTCGATCATTCGCGTCCTGCGTCAGCAGGGTGTGAAGATCGCTGCGCGCACCTACCGGTCGTGGAAGGCCGGCCGGGTCAGTTCCCGGACGGTGACGGACGCTCTGGTCGTGGATGCGGTCCGGGACGCTGCATGGACGACGGTGAAGCGTGCTGATGGGACCGAGTACCGGCGTCTGGCCCCGGAAGGGCTCTATGGGCGGAAGAAGATGACCGCACTGATCCGCCGTACGAGCCTGCCGGAGGCCTCTCGTGGCGCCGTGGACCGGGCCATGCGGGTCCTTGGCCTCGAGGGCGTCACTCGGGCGAAAGCGATTCGCACGACGATCCCGTCGAAGGACGGTGTTCGTGCCGGGGACTTGCTCAACCGTGACTTCACCGCTCCGCACCCGGATCACACATGGGTCATGGACTTCACCTACGTCCGCTCCTGGGCCGGATGGGTCTATGTCGCGTTCATTGTTGACGTGTACTCCCAGCGCATCGTTGCCTGGCACGCGCAAACCAGCAAACAGGTCGATCTGGTGATGATCCCCTTGCGGATGGCGCTCTGGGAGCGGGCCCGGCAAGGCCGGCCCGTGCAGCCAGAACAGTTACGAGCGCATTCCGATGCCGGGTCTCAATACACCGCGGTTGCTTACACCGAGAAGCTCACCTTGGACGGGATTGCCCCGTCGATCGGGTCCGTTGGGGATGCGTACGATAACGCGCTCATGGAGACGATCAACGGGCTCTATAAGGCCGAGTGTGTACGCACGACCGTGTTCCATGACGGGGCGTACAAGACGATCTCTGACGTTGAATACGCCACGGCCGGCTGGGTCGATTGGTACAACCACCGCAGGCTCCACGGTAGCCTCGGAATGGTCAGCCCCGAAGAATACGAGGCGACCTACTACGCAGCCCTGACACCAGAGCTGCTCCCCGCATAAAAGCGGCAGAAAACCTAGGACGGTTCACTTGAACACGCTCTAGCTACTGCGAAGCGCCACGAGGACGCCCAGTTGGTGCATCACTCGGACCGAGGCTCTCAATATGTCGCGATCGCCTATACCGAGAAACTCGCTGATCACGGGATCCGCCCCTCGGTCGGCACCGTCGGAGACAGCTATGACTGTCAGCCTGTTTCCACCGGGTTCCGCAAGAATCGGGGAGTCCCGGCCGCAGTACTCTGACCCATGCTTATGATTGGCCCGCAGGGTGCCTTGGCGTTGATCTGTCGGGTCTGCGGTCGGGCGTGCAGCAAGCGTTGCCGCCGGATCGGGCGTGACCTAATAGGAGCCTGGAGCAGCCTGGTCAAAGCGTCCCCATGACAGTCCTGTCCACCCGCCGGCGACAGCGTGACACCCACGCTCATCGGCAGGAGGAACAGAAGCTATGGACACCATAGACACCGACCGTTCCGGGCATGTCGTCATCGGGGTCGACACCTACAAGTACATCCACGTGGCTGCTGTGATGGATTCCATCGGCGGGATTCTAGCTACACTAACGATCGCCACGGATGTCGCAGGCTATAAACAACTGCTGGAGTGGGCGGCCGGGTTTGGCAAGATTATCGCTTTCGGAATTGAGGGCACCGGCTCCTACGGTGCTGGGCTGACCTCGTTCTTGAGGCGGAATGATCACAAAGTCATTGAGGTTTCCCGACCGGATCGACGGTTAAGGCGGCTGAATGGCAAATCCGACACGCTGGATGCTGAGAACGCTGCCCGGGCGGTGCTGGCAGGCTTCGCCACCGCTACGCCGAAGTCTGCCGACGGTGCGGTGGAGATGATCCGGCAGCTGAAGGTTGCCCACGATACCGCGGTCAAGGACAGGACCGGGGCAATGATCACGCTCAAGGCGATGCTCATCCACGCATCAGAAGACCTGCGCCGTGAAACAGCAGGGAAGACCCAGAAGATGATCGCTCGTCACTGTGCTGGGCTACGCCCACGCGGACTGAACACCCCGGAGGATGCTAACCGCCACGTACTGCGTTCGATTGCCAAGCGCTGGATGACGCTCAATGACGAAATCATTGAACTGGAGGAGATGATCAAGGACCTCGTGGCCCAGCGAGCACCGCACCTGCTGGAGAGATTCGGCATCGGGGTCGACACCGCCGCGGAGATCCTGATCGTTGCCGGCGATAACCCTGAGCGCATCAGAAACGAAGCTGCGTTCGCGAAACTGGCGCATAGCGTTAGATGAAAGCGCTGGTCTGGGTACCTGGAAGCGTTGTTCTGGGTATGTGGTAGCACTGTGGTCTGCTGAGGAGTAGCGGCGTCGTCCGGCGCTGCTTTCTCTTCTAGATTCATGGAAGCAGGCCTTCATCGTGGTTGATTACAAGAAGATCATGTCTCTGTTGCTGGAGTCGCGGTCTTATCGAGATATCGCTGAGTCCTTAGGATGTTCTCAACGAGACGTCGCTAAAGCCCGTGCGGTGATCAAGGAGCACGGCCTCACAGGTGATCAAGTAGCTGTCATGACCGTAGAACGGGTAGAGGAACTCTTCCCCGATCGGCGCCGACGAGTTGCAGGTGAGTATCTAGCGCCGGAATTCGGCCCGGTCGTGGCATCGATGCGTTCGAACCGTCACTTCACTTTGCTCCAGGGGTGGAGAACTTATCTCGGTGTGGCCTCCGAACTGCGGAAATACTCGTATTCTCAGTACTGCCACCTCTTCAGCGATTACGCGGCAAGAAACGATCTTGTAGCCACTTTGCACCATGAACCGGGGCGGGCGGTATTCATCGATTGGGCCGGTGACACCCTCCAGGTCTGCGACGCGGTCACCGGTGAAATCACCAAGGTCTACTTGTTCGTCGCGGTGTTGCCGTACTCGGGGTTGGTGTACTGCACGGGGTGCACTGATATGCGTATGAACGCGTGGTTGAGCGCTCACAAGGCAGCTTTCGAGTATTTCGGCGGGGTGCCCCAGATTGTGGTCCCTGATAACGCGCCCACTGCTACTCACCGCCCTACCAAAGGTGAGTCTGCCCGGGTCGTGAATCCGAAGTACCAGCAGTTAGCCGATCACTACGCAACGGCGATCGTGCCTGCCAGGGTGCGCAAGCCTCGAGACAAAGCCGCCGTAGAATCTGCCGTTCAGGTGATCAACAAGCGAGTCATCGGATATCTCTGCGAAGACGTCTTCACGACCGTTACCGAGCTCAACACCGCGATCGCTGTTCGGATGAGGGAAATCAATGAAGAGATCCGCCGGGCTGATGGGACCACCAGGGCCGAACGATTCATGGCAGAAGAGGCATCTGCTTTGGGAGGCTTGCCTGTTGAGGGGTTTGAAGATGTTGAATACCGGCAGGTCAAAGTGGGACGGAATTATCATGTGACCTGCGATTATCAGCACTACTCAGTGCCTCACCGACTCGCAGGTCAATTGCTGCGAGCACGACTGACGGATCAACAGGTCAGTATCTTCGATGGCGATGCCATCGTTGCAGAGCACCGACGAAAACACGGCCGCCGGGGCCAGTACTCCACTGATTCCGCGCATGTACCGGCCCAGCATCAAGACGTTGCGGGGTTGTGGTCTCGTGATTGGTTTATCCGTCGGGCGGCCGCGTTTGGGCCGGCCACCGTGGAGATCATCACCGCGGTCTTAGACCGCCATAAGATCGAGGCTCAGGGGTATCTGGAGTGCCAGAACATTCTCGAGTCCCTGGGCAAGCGCGATAAGCAACGCCTCGAGGCTGCGTGCACGCAGTTAGCCAACCTGGGTGGGTATGCCAGCTATTCCGGACTCAAGCGACTCATGGCTGCCATTGATTCTGATACGAAAACATCTCGGCCACACAGGCCAGCAGCCGCCACCATCAAGCCCCAGCCGGCCGTCGATACCCTCGATCCAGCACAGATCTACGTGCGTGGAGCTGACTACTACCAGCAGGGACGGTGAACAGCGCCATGACCACGACACCGGCGAGCCCGGCCTTGATGAATTCAGTGTTCACTACCGAGGACAAAGAGAAGTTTCGTACCTTACGGATCACTCACTTGGCTGCGAAGTTCGAAGAACTCATCATCGATGAGAGCAACGACCACCTGACCCCGGAGCAAATATTCCTGGCGGCCGTTGATGACGCTTTAGACCAGCGAAGAGTGAAGAACATTCAGAAACTGCTCCTGGCTGCTCAGCTACCGATCATGCGGGCCTCGATCGCGGAGATCCATTATCAAGAAGGACGGAACATTACCCCAGCCAGGATGGCCCGCTACGCCGCACATGACTGGGCCAATGAGACCGCTAACCTGTTGATCACCTCGCCCACAGGAGGAGGAAAGACCTATATTGCCTGCGCGATTGCCGTAGCGGCATGTCACAACGAGCATAAAGTCTTCTACACCCGCATGGACGAGCTCGCTCGTCGTCTCGTCATCGCTCGAGGCGATGGCATCGCTCATCAGGCCTTGTTGAACCGGCTATCTGATGCGGATCTACTCATCATCGACGATTTCCTGACCGTCGGTATTGACCCTGAAGCCGCGAACGATCTTTTCGCGATACTGGCAAACCGAGAACACCGGGCAGCCACCATGATCGCTTCTCAAACCGGGCCCGCGTACTGGGCTTCAGCTCTCCCTGACAGAATCGCTGCGGATAGTATCGTCAATCGACTGGCGAATAATGCCCGGACGATAAACCTTGGCGACATTGATATGCGGCGCCACCAAGGTGAACAGACACGAGCTGCCCCTGGCTACTGGGAGTAGAAAAACTCGAGAAACCGACGACCGGGAAGCATCATAGAGGTGCTTCCCGGTCGTCAGAACTCCGCTACCACTTACCCAGACCAGCGCTTTCATCTAAGGCTATGCGCCAAAACTGGCAGGCATCAGCCCCATCCCGGCAGGTTCAGGGATGACCAGTGGCAAACATCGCATCAATCAAGGCGGGCACAGACAGCTCAATGCTGCGATTTTGCCGCACCGTAATCGTCAGGATGAGATTCCACGAACCCACAATCGCCTACGTCGCACGCCGAACTGCTGAGGGCAAATCCAAGCGCGAGATCATCCGCTGCCTAAAACGCTACGTGATCCGAGAGGTTTACCACCTCGTCAAGACCGACCCGAGGACCGGAGAAATCGCGAGTTGACAACTATAGGAGCATCAACGCTCTGGCTGAGCCGGTCAACGGGCTGTACAAGACGGAGCTAATCTACTCTCAGCCCTCATGGGCCTCTCTGACGGAGGTGGAGTTCGCCACGATGAACTGGGTCCACTGGTGGAACACCACCCGAGTCCACGAGCAATTGGGCTACCGCACCCCTGCGGAAGTCGAGACCAGATACTATGATCACCACCGGGACCTAGAGCCAACACCAAAATCTCGGAAATGAACCCAGGACGATTCACTGGCGCTCAGCGTCACCCTCCGTAGTTAAAGCTCCCGGTGCCCAGACGCACGAACCACTGCCCCAGTCAGAGCGCATATTCAACCGACTTCATGCAACATCATGCGAGTGTCGTCGACCGCCGGTGATCTGATTACCGCCCCGGCTGGAAGCGAATTGACGCATAGCGTTCCGGAGTTTTGGATGCTTACCTGCTCTCTACCAGCGTCAAAACCTGTATTCCAACGCCGAAGGGCCACGGAAGAAAGTTGACGTCCGCAGTGGGCCGTGCGGCTTCCAAGCACACAAAAAACGCGGTCCTCCATCATTTCTGATGGAGGACCCCGTGCCTGGTGAAACGGTATATCCCTTAGTGGGCGTGATCTCCCTTGGAGTACTCGAAGACCCAGCCAACCAGGAAGAACAGTGCTGCGCCAACTCCGATGTAGAAGACCCACCAGCCGATCGCCAGACCGGCGAAGACGATGGCACATGCGGTACCCAGGCCCAGTGGCCACCAGCTCCAGGGTGCGAAGCGACCGTATTCGCCAGCGTACTCACTGATCTCGCCCTCGGCCTGATCAGACGGCCCATCACCGTACTTGTTATCCGTGAGCTGAAGATAGAACGCGATCATCAGCACCATAGCGCCAACGGCATAGAGGGCTGGAATGCCGGCCCACTCGGTCCAGCGGACCCAGAAACCGTAGATGGTCCCAATGATGATGAAGAAGACACCGAGGATGGTGAAGAGCTTGATGTTTACTTTCATCGCGATGCAGCCGCCTTTTCTCCGAACACCTCAGGCTTGTTCTGAGGCGACATGGGCAACAGTTCCGGGTGGTGCAGGTCGAGCGCAGGACGCTCGGAGCGGATACGCGGAAGAGCGTGGAAGTTGTGTCGCGGCGGCGGGCAGGAAGTTGCCCACTCCAGCGAGGCACCGAAGCCCCACGGATCGTCCACAGTGACCTTCTTGCCCTTGCGCGAGGTGATGTACACGTTCCAGAAGAACGGGATCATCGATGCACCCAGGACGAAGGCGAACACGGTGGAGAACTGGTTCATCCCGGTGAAGCCGTCCTCGACCAGGTAATCGGCGTAACGACGCGGCATACCCATAACACCCAACCAGTGCTGGATCAGGAAGGTGCCGTGGAAGCCGACGAACAGCATCCAGAACTGAATCTTTCCCAGACGCTCGTTGAGCATCTTACCGGTGAACTTTGGCCACCAGAAGAAGAAGCCAGCGAACATGGCGAACACGACAGTACCGAAGACAACGTAGTGGAAGTGGGCCACCACGAAGTAGGTATCCGAGACGTGGAAGTCCAGAGGCGGCATAGCCAGGATCACACCAGTCAGACCACCGAACAGGAAGGTGACCATGAATCCGAGCGACCACAACATGGGTGTTTCGAAGGTAATAGACCCTCGCCACATCGTTCCAATCCAGTTGACGAACTTCACACCTGTTGGCACTGCAATCAGCATGGTCATCAGTGAGAAGAACGGCAGAAGCACGGAGCCGGTGACGTACATGTGGTGAGCCCACACGGTTACGGACAGTGCGGCAATGGCAGTGGTCGCGAAAACCAGTGACTTGTAACCGAAGATCGGTTTACGGCTGAACACCGGAATGATCTCCGACACGATACCGAAGAACGGCAGAGCGATCACGTAAACCTCTGGGTGACCGAAGAACCAGAAGAGGTGCTGCCACAGGATGGCGCCACCGTTTTCCGGGTCAAAGATGTGACCACCGAAGCGCCGGTCCATGCCCAGTGCGAACAGTGCCGAAGCTAGCGGGGGGAAGATCATGACGAGCAGGATGCCCGTGATCAGTGCGTTCCAGGTGAAGATCGGCATACGCCACATCGTCATACCCGGAGCACGCATGCAGATGATCGTGGTCACGAAGTTCACGCCGCCCATGATGGTGCCGAAGCCCTGCAGGCCGAGCCCGAAGACCCATAGGTCACCACCGATACCCGGTGAGTACGTGGTGTTTGATAGTGGCGCATAAGCGAACCAGCCGAAGGATGCAGCACCCTGGGGGGTCAAGAAGCCCGAAACTGCAATCAGCGAGCCGAACAGGAAGAGCCAGAAGGCCAGGGCGTTCAAACGCGGGAAGGCCACATCCGGAGCACCAATCTGCAACGGGACCAAGACGTTCGCGAAGCCAACAAACAGCGGCGTAGCGAACATGAGCAGCATCACCGTGCCGTGCATGGTGAACAACTGGTTGAACTGTTCCTTCGTCTGCAGGATCTGCATACCTGGCTCAAAAAGCTCGGCACGGATGACGAGAGCCATCACACCGGCGATGCAGAAGAACAGGAAGGACGTGATCAGGTACATGTACCCGATCGTCTTATGGTCAGTGGTAGTCAGCCAGTTGACGATGATCCGTCCCTTGGAGACCGGCACGACGCGCGGCTGAGTTCCAGCCTGCGATTCATCTTGTGCGTATTCGTAAGTTGTCATGGTTACTCCTCAACCCGCTCGGGGTCGCCCAACGGAACTTCCTGGTCCTGCCAGCCGTCCTCATTTTCGTTCGGGTTTCGGTTGAGCTCGTTGCCAGTCAAGCCCTCAGGCATCTGGGAAAGCTCGTCACGGAATTCCTGCTCGGAGACGACCTCAACGTTGAAGAGCATCTCGGAGTGGTACTCACCGCAGAGCTCAGCACACTTGCCCTGGAAGATACCCTCTTCCTGAGGAGTCAGGTAGATGTGGTTGGTCTGACCGGGGATCATGTCAAGCTTCTGCAGGAAGGCCGGGATCCAGAAGGAGTGGATCACATCGCGGGTCTTGAGACGGAACTCGACCGGGACGTCAGCCGGCAGGTACATCGTGGGCAGGGTCTCTTCGACGCCTTCTTCACCGGTGAGGTGCGCCTGGGTGCCGAAGTAGTGGCGCTCTTCGCCGTCGTATTCGTAGTCGAAGTCCCAGGCCCACTGCTTGCCGTACACGGTGACAACGAGCGGCGAGTCCTCCACGGGGGTGTCAACCTGACGCTGAACGCGGTCAGAGAAGCCCCATAGCACGAACACAATAATGATCGGCATGATGGTGAACATGGTCTCGATCGGCATGTTGTAAGCCGTCTGGCGAGGGAAGCCTACGTCGTTCTTGCGACGACGGTACGCCACCATGCACCACAGCATCAGACCCCAGGCGATGAGACCGACGATGAGCGCGGTAACCCAGGACCCCACCCAGAGATCAGTCAACGCGGCGGTGTGGTTGGTGGTGTCTCGACTGCCTGGCAGCCAGCCGCGCTGGACCTGCTCTGAACAGCCCGTCAGCACCAGGATGGCGACGGTGGCCAGCGCTCCCCCCTTCAGGAGACGCTTGCCCTGGCTGCCGGTTAGATTCTGCGATCTCACAGACGGCCCTTCCTCTTCAACATTGAGTGCGATGTGTCTACGTGTAGCCTACAGGCTTTTGCCAGATGGATTTGAGCCAGGGCACAGGTTGACCACGATGATTACTAGTCCATGGTAGTTCTTTTCGACCCTGTGTAGTAACCATGACACGACGACGGCGGGTCACCAACAAAAACTGCTCGTGACCCGCCGTGATGTTTCGCCGTCGCGTGACTTTTCTTAGTGGAAAGAGTCTCCGCAGGCACACGATCCTGCTGCATTGGGATTGTCAATGGTGAAGCCGACCTTCTGAATGGTGTCTTCGAAATCGATGGAAGCACCGGCAAGATATGGAACGGACATCTTGTCCACGATCACCTGAACTCCGTTGAAATCGCGGACAGCGTCACCGTCGAGAACCCGCTCGTCGAAATACAGCTGGTAAATCAGACCCGAGCATCCGCCGGGCTGTACAGCAACGCGCAGACGCAGGTCGGGACGACCCTCCTGCTCAAGGAGGTCATGGACCTTCTCGGCCGCCAAATCGGAGAGCTGGACTTCGTGCTCGGGCAACCCCTCAGCCGGCTGAGTCTCGGGCAATTCCACCGTGGTTTCTTCGGTTCCTGCGGTCATGGTCTACTCCTCGTCAATCCGTGCAATGTGCAGACACGTTCTTGATCTATTACAACACTGATCTGACCCTGATTCATTCCCAGCACGGTGTTGTGAGTTCGTGCAGATCAACTTTCAGCCAAGTCCGCCAAGAACAGCGCTTCCGCGACGATGGCATTCTTGAACTCACCAAGATGCAAAGACTCGTTAGCTGAGTGCGCTCGCGAGTCCGGGTCCTCGACCCCGGTGATCAGAATCGAGGCTTGCGGGAAAACCTCGCGCAGATCCGCGGTAAAGGGAATCGAACCGCCCATCCCCGCCTCGACGGGCGCGCTCCCCCAGGCTGTTTCCAACGCTTTCAGCATCTTTTGCGCTGAAGGGTCGCTGACGTCGGTGAGAAATGGCTGGCCGAATTCCCCGGCCTCGATGAAGACTTGGGCTCCGCCGAGGTCTTGTTCTTCGACATGTGCCTTCAGCGCCGCGAACGCCTGGTGTGGTTCTTGGCCGGGACCTAGTCGCAGGGAGAATTTCGCCCGCGCCGTGGGTAATAGCGTGTTCGAGGACATCTCGATGCTGGGGATATCCGTGCCGATAATGCTCAGCGCTGGCTGGTTCCACAGGCGATCGGCCAAGGGACCGTTCCCGGCCAACTCAAGACCATCTACCGCCGAACTATCGTGACGGAAATCTACTTCCGGGTAGTCCAGGGAGGTGGAGTGTTGTGCCTCCAGGCCCTTGATCGCCACCGCACCAGAGGAATCGTGCAGTGTGGCAACCAACCGTGCCAGCACCGTCGGGGCGTCGAGAATCGGTCCACCGTACATTCCGGAATGCACGGCGTGGTTCAGCACACGCACTCCGATGATCCCGTCCACCAGTCCGCGCAGAGAGGTGGTCAGCGCCGGGACACCGATCTTCCAGTTCGAGGAATCGGCGACGATGATGGCGTCGGCTTCCAGACGGTCACGATGTCGTTCCAAGAAAGGACGGAACGTGGGTGAACCGGCTTCTTCTTCACCCTCGATAAAGAAGCGAATGCCGAGTCCGTGGTCTGCGCCCAGCACCTGAGACAACACCGCTGCGGCGGTGAGGTGGACCATGATGCCGGCTTTGTCATCGGCGGCGCCGCGACCATAGAGCCGGTCTCCCCGTTGCTCGGCCACAAACGGTTCCGATTCCCACAGGTTCCGGTCTCCCACGGGCTGAACGTCGTGATGGGCGTAGAGCAACACCGTCGGTTTTCCGGGAGCGGCCGGACGCTGAGCCAGCACCGCAGGACCGCCGAGTACCACCTCGCCATCGTGAGTAACGGTTTCAGCAACGATATCGACATCGTCGAAGCCGAGATCCCGCAGTAGGGTCGCGACGGCGTCAGCAGAGCGCTCGAGTGGCTCACGATCGAAACTGGGCCAGGCGATGCCGTTGATGGCGACCAGTTCGGTCAAGGTGCGCAGGGTTTCGTCCCATCGTTCTTCCACGACGGCACGGATTTCGTCGGTCAGGTGCTGTGAAGTCATTCTCTCAGCGTAGTGCCTGACATCACGTTGTCTGCGAGCCCGTAGACTGGTGGGGTGTTTGGACGGAAAAAGAACTCAGAGAATTCAGCCGTTGAGTCGGCGGAGACGGTCGAGGAGACCGCCGCGGAGCAGCGCGCAGCTGGCCCCACCGGTAAAAGTGGGCCCACCCCGAAGCGCAAGGATCAGGAAGCCGCTCGGAAGCGGCCTCTTGTTCCGGACGATCGCAAGGCCGCCCGTGCCGCCCAGCGACAGGCGGTGGCAGAGCAGCGCGCCAAAATGCGGATCGCCATGGAAACCGGCGACGAGCGGCACATGCCTTACCGTGACCGCGGCCCCCAGAAGCGTTTTGCCCGCGATTACGTGGATGCCCGCTACGGCATTGGCGAGTGGCTGATGTTGATCGTGTTGGTGTTTCTGGTGCTGTCATTCATTCCGATTCAGGCGCTGATCAGTGCGACCACGATCCTGATGCTCGCCACCGTAGGCCTGGTGGTGCTCGAGGGTTTCTGGGTGAACCGCAAGCTCAAGCGCGAGCTGGAACGCAAGTTCGGCGTGGTAGAGCCCGGTGTGCGCTGGTACGGCACCATGCGCGCCATGCAGTTGCGCCGTCTGCGTCTGCCCAAGCCGCAGGTGCGCCGAGGCCAGTTCCCCAGCTGAAGAGCCGGGGCTGATGCCGCAACTGCTGCGTCGCCCCGGATTACTTCCAGGCGCGCAGGTTGCGGTGCAGATCGCGGTTGATGCGCCCAGCCCAGAACGGGCCTTGGTAGAGGAACGCCGTGTAGCCCTGAACCAGGTCGGCGCCGCGACGGAGTCGTTCAATGACGTCGGCACCATCGGTGACGCCACCCACAGAAATCACCGCGGTGTCGGTGTCCAGTTCCGCCCGCAGCAAGTCCAGCACTTCCAGGGAACGCTGACGCACTGGTTTCCCGGAGACTCCCCCGGCACCGAAGGACTCCACGGTCTCGATGTCGGTCACCAAACCCTCGCGCGAAATGGTGGTGTTGGTGGCGATGACGCCGGCGAGGCCGAGCTCCTGGGCCATGGCGGCCACCGCCGAGACATCATCGTCGGCCAGGTCCGGAGCGATCTTCACGGCCAGCGGCACCCGGCGTCCGGTGGAGCGATCCGCGTGGTACTGCACGGTTTCTAGCAAGGGTGCCAGTGACTCGATCTGCTGCAGCTGCCGCAGCCCCGGAGTGTTCGGCGACGACACGTTCACCACCAAGTAGTCCGCGTGACGAGCCAAGAGCCTCGTGGAGACCACATAGTCCTCCACCGCATCGTCCAGTTCCACCACCTTGGTTTTTCCGATGTTCACCCCGAGGACGGGGCGGGTACGACCGTACCGGCGGGTTAGCCGCCGTCGCGTGGCAGCCAACCGGGGCGCGACGGCTTCTGCGCCGTCGTTGTTGAATCCCATGCGGTTAATCAGGCCTTCGTCCTCCACCAGTCGAAACAAGCGCGGTTCGGGATTACCCGGTTGTGCCTGGCCGGTGATGGTTCCCACCTCAATGTGGCCGAAGCCAAGATCGGCCAGTGCGGCGGTGCCGATCCCCTGCTTGTCAAAGCCCGCGGCTAATCCGAACGGCGAGGGGAAGTTCAACCCCATCACCGTGGTGGCCACATCGGCTTTCGGCCGCAGTGCGGCACGCAGACCCGCGGAAACACCAGATTTTTCGGTAGCTTTGATCATCGAGAACCCGACGTGATGTGCCTGTTCGGCCGGCATTCCTGCGAACACGGCATTGAAGAAGGCCGGGTACACAGCAGGGGCGTTAGACAAGCGGAGTGCATCATTCGGGGCAAGAGTCATGACAGCATTCAACCACGGGTAGCGATGCCGGTACGATTCGAAACCATGGACGAACTTCTCGCGGATTCCCCTCCCGGTGTGTGGGTTCCGGATATTTTGCCGGGCTTTGAGCGACTGACCATTCCGCTGGGCGAAGATGACGAGGGCCCGGTGGTGGCCACGCTGGTGCGGATGGATGGGCAACATCGTCCCAACGGCGGTTCGGCCGGGAACGATCGTCCGGTTCTGCTGTACCTGCATGGCTGGGCGGATTACTTCTATAACCGGGAATTAGCCGTGCGTTGTGAGAACGCCGGTGTCCGGTTTTATGCGCTGGATTTGCGCAAGTACGGTCGCTCACTGCGCGAGGGGCAGACACCGGGCTTCACCGAGTCACTGGACCTCTACGACGACGAGATCGGCGCTGCCTTTCACCTGTTGCGCAGCGAACACCCGAACAGTCCGGCGCCGGTGCTGGCTGGGCATTCCACGGGTGGGCTCGTCGCGAGCCTCTGGGCGGATCGGCACCCGCACCAGCTCAGCGCGCTGGTGCTGAACAGTGCCTGGCTAGAATTGATGGGGGCTAGTTGGGTGCGAGCCATGGCCACCGCGCTGGTGGATCCGATGAGCCGTATCAGCCCGACCTCGTCGATGGTCTTGCCACGGATTAACACGTATTGGCGGACCTTGTCTTCCCAGGCCGACGGGGAATGGGACCTACACCCACTCTGGCGCCCGGAGTATTCGTTCGAGGTGCCGCGCGGGTGGTTGGCTGCGGTGCTTCAAGGACACCGGCGCGTGGCCTCTGGTCTCAAGATCACCGCACCGATTTTAGCCCTCTTCTCGACGCAGTCCTATTTCGGTACCACCATTGATGAGCGTGCCCACTCTGCTGACATTGTCCTGGACGTGAAAATCCTGGCGCGGCGCGCAGTGAATCTAGGAAACGAGGTTACCGTATTGCGGCTACCGGGGGCGATGCATGATGTTTTCGCCTCGCGGCCGTCAGTACGCAATGACGCCATGGATCGCACCTTTCGGTGGCTGGAACGTCAGCTGGACTGATCCGGGGTATCGATCGCACCACCGTAGCGCCGGTCACGCCGCGCGAAGATGTCGACGGCGTCCCACAGGGTGGTGCGGTCCACATCGGGCCAGAGCACATCGAGAAAAACGAGCTCGGCGTAGGCGGACTGCCACAGGAGGTAGTTTGAGAGACGCTGCTCCCCCGAGGTGCGTAGGAACAAATCGACGTCGGGAACGTCGGGTTCATCGAGGTGCGCGCTGATCGTCGACTCTTTAATACCGCGGGAACTCAGCTGCCCGGCGGCGACCTTTTCAGCGATACCGCGCACGGCGTCGGTAATCTCCGCGCGCGAGCCGTAGTTGACACACATGGTCAGGTGGCAACGGTCATTGTTGCGAGTCTGTTCTTCGGCCACCTCGAGCTCCTTGATCACCGAGGACCACAGCCGGGGCGAGCGACCATTCCAGCGAATCCGTACGCCCCAGGAGTCCAGGGTGTCTCGCTGGCGGCGCAGCACGTCGCGGGAGAAGCCCATCAGAAAGCGCACCTCGTCGGGTGAACGCTTCCAGTTTTCCGTAGAGAACGCGTAGACGGTGACGTACTTAATGCCTAATTGAACCGCACCGGCCATCACATCCAATAGGGCGGCTTCTCCGGCGCGGTGTCCCTCGACGCGCGGCAGGCCACGCTGGTTGGCCCAGCGTCCGTTGCCGTCCATCACGATCGCCACGTGTTGCGGAATGAAGCGCGCCGGAATCGCCGGGGGCTGGGCACCGTCGCGATGTTCGTACGGCTCGCGGTAGGTCAACGACGTCATTAAGGGGCTTTCAGGTTTGGTCCATGACGGACAAGGAGCGCAGATTCTTCTCTACATGGAATTGTAAGTACCGTTCCACGACGCTGGCGGCTTCTTTCTGGTGCGACACATCGCTGGCATCGGCGGTCGCCCAGTCTCCGGCCAGCAGCGCGGCGAGCAATTGGATACTTTCCGGTGCGGGGGTTTGGGACCCGGAGGGACGGCAATCATCGCATACCACTCCCCCGACGCCGATATTCACGGAGCGGTGCGGGCCCTCTTTTCCGCATCGGGAGCACACGGTGAACGACGGCGCCCAGCCAGCGGTGGACAGCGCACGCAGAATGTAGGAGTTCAGAATGATGCGCGGAGCGTGTTCGGCCCGGGACAGCGAGGCCAGCGCCCCGTGTAGCAACCGGAATTGCGGTGCAGCCGCCGAGGCGTCGACGTCGGCCGTGGTGAGACGTTCGGCGGTCTCGACCATGGCCGACGCCGCCCCGTAGGAGTCGTAGTCTGCCGCTACCGTGGACCCGTAGGAGTGCAGCAGTTGGGTCTGCGAGACGATATCCAGGTTGCGTCCGCGAATGATTTGCATGCGGCTGTGCATGAACGGTTCCAGGGAGGAACCGAACTTGGACGACGCCCGGCGCACACCTTTAGCCACGGCCCGAATCTGGCCGTGATCGGCGGTGAGGAGCACGATGATCCGGTCTGCTTCACCCAGCTTGTAGGTGCGCAAGACCAGCCCTTCAGTGCGGTAGCTGTTCGCGGCGTACCCGCCGCCCCGTGACCGTGCCGAGTCAGACCCCGTTGCTCTCGTCGCGGATAGCCCGGTTCACCGCCGAAACGACTGCCTTCAAGGACGCCGTCGTCGTGTTGTGATCCAGGCCGATGCCCCACAGCACCCGGTCGCCCACCGCGCACTCCACATAAGCGGCGGCCATGGCCGATCCGCCTTCGCTCAGGGCGTGCTCGGAGTAATCCAGGACTCGCACATCGGTGCCTGCCTGGCCGAACAGCCGGACAAAGGCGTCGATAGGGCCGTTGCCTTCGCCGTGACGGGAGACGATCTCGCCGTCGACGTCCATCTCCACGTCCATGGTGTAGGTGCCGTCTTCGGTGGCGCTGCTGGTGGCCTTGCGCAGTGCGTAGCGGCCCCAGCGGTCGTCACCATCCTCGGAGGGCAGGTATTCCTTGCAGAAGATCTCCCAGAGCTGCTCTCCGGTGACTTCCCCGCCCTGGCCGTCGGTGTGGTCCTGGATGACCTGAGAGAACTCGATCTGGGCGCGGCGCGGCAAATCCAGGTTGTGTTCGGACTTGAGCAGGTAGGCGACGCCGCCCTTGCCGGACTGCGAGTTCACGCGGATCACAGCCTCGTAGCTACGACCGATGTCCTTCGGGTCGATGGGCAGGTAGGGCACGCCCCAGGTCACGTCGTCCACCGTGGTGCCGGTCGCGGCCGCTTCGGCGTCCATGGCTTCGAAGCCTTTCTTGATGGCGTCCTGGTGCGAGCCCGAGAAGGCGGTGAACACCAAGTCGCCGGCCCACGGTGAGCGCTCGTGGACACGCAGCTGGGTGGCATATTCGGCCGTGCGACGAATCTCGTCCATGTCGCTGAAGTCGATCATCGGGTCGATGCCCTGGCTGAAGAGATTCATGCCGAGGGTCACCAGATCGACGTTGCCGGTGCGCTCGCCGTTGCCGAACAAGCAGCCCTCGATGCGGTCGGCGCCGGCAAGGTAGCCCAGCTCGGCGGCCGCCACCCCGGTGCCGCGGTCGTTGTGGGGGTGCAGCGACAGGATGATGCCATCGCGGTGTTCCAGGTTCCGGTGCATCCACTCGATCGAGTCCGCGTACACGTTGGGGGTGGCCATCTCCACGGTGGCGGGCAGATTGAGGATCATCTGCCGGTCCACGGATGCCTCGAGGATGTGAGCCACTTCGGTGGAGATCCGTGCGGCGAACTCGAGCTCGGTACCGGTGAAGGACTCGGGCGAGTACTGGTAGAGGATCTCGGTGTCGGTGAGCTGCTCTTCGTACTTGCGGCACAACCGGGCACCCTGGGTCGCGATGTCGACAATGCCATCCATGTCCTGGCGGAACACCACCTTGCGCTGGAGCACGGAGGTGGAGTTGTAGAGGTGAACAATGGCACGGTGGCACCCCTCGATGGCCTCGTAGGTGCGCTCGATGAGGTGTTCGCGCGACTGGGTCAGCACCTGGATGGTGACGTCTTCGGGGATGCGGTCCTGCTCGATCAAGTCGCGGACGAAGTCAAAGTCGGTCTGTGAGGCCGAAGGGAAGCCCACCTCGATCTCTTTGTATCCCATCTTGATGAGCAACTCGAACATGCGCAGCTTGCGCTCTGGGCCCATCGGGTCGATGAGAGCCTGGTTGCCGTCGCGCAGGTCGACCGCGCACCAGCGAGGTGCTTCGGTGATGACCTTGTCGGGCCAGGTGCGATCGGGCAGATCGACGGTGATCTGGTCCTGGAAGGGGACATACTTGTGGAAGTTCATGCCCGAGGGCTTCTGGTAGTTGCGCATAGTGGTTTCCTGCCTTTCGTTCCAGATGAAGGTCATTCACCGGTCAAGAAATGTGCTGGCACCGAGCAGATCCGCGTGGTGCCGGGCAGGCCGTGACATGGTCCCTCCGCAACGGGGATCGGCCCTCTCCATCGTGGTGGAGGCGCGACGTGCTTAGATCGACGTCGGCTGTTCGGCCCCGTTGCGGCAGCATAGAAGTAGTAGCGCCGTGGTATCACCGCGGCGCTGGCTCGAAAGTGAGCTCTTCCATGAACGCATGATCACAGCCTAGCACTCCGATTCAGAAGCCGAGCCTATTGAGTTGTTTCGGGTCGCGTTGCCATTCTTTGGCCACTTTAACGCGCAGATCCAGGAAGACGGGAGTGCCGAGCAGTCGCTCGATATTGGTACGCGCCTGAGCGCCGATGGCGCGCAGCCGTGCGCCTTTTTTACCGATGATGATGCCCTTCTGCGAATCACGCTCCACATAGATTTGCGCCCAGATATCGACGAGCGGTCGGTCTTCTGGACGGTCCTCACGGGCCTGCATGTCTTCGACCACCACCGCGACGGAGTGCGGAAGCTCGTCCCGGACGTCTTCCAGGGCCGCTTCTCGAATGAGTTCGGCCACCAAGACGTGATCGGGCTCGTCGGTGAGTTCGCCGTCGGGGTACAACGGTGGCGATGCCGGCAGGTGCTGAGAGAGCACCTCGGCGACGACGTCTACCTGGTGGTCTTTGACCGCAGAGACGGGAACGATGTCGGCGAATCCGCCGTCGCCGATCTTGTTCGGCAGAAGTTCCTCTCCGAGACGCTGCACAGCCAGTAGCTGTTCGGTCAGCGCTGCGGGACCGGCCTTGTCTGTTTTGGTGACAAAGGCGATGATCGGTGTCCGGTTCAGTCCGGCCAACTGCTCCACAATGTAGCGGTCGCCGGGGCCGATCTTCTCATCGGCGGGAATGCAGAGACCGACGGCGTCCATTTCGGCCAGGGTAGCTTCCACAAGGTCGTTGAGGCGCTCGCCCAGCAGGGTGCGTGGCCGGTGGATACCGGGGGTGTCGACCAGAATGAGCTGGAAGTCCGGACGGTGCACGATTCCGCGGATGGTATGGCGCGTGGTCTGAGGTTTGGATGAGGTGATGGCCACCTTCTGCCCTACCAGCGCGTTGGTGAGGGTCGATTTTCCGGCGTTGGGGCGGCCGACCAGTGAAACAAATCCGGCCCGGTAGTTCTCAGGTGCGTCAACAGACAGGGTCATCGTTCCTCCTGGGTGGCCAGATGCGCGGTGTCGGTGGCATCGCTGTGATGCTCGTGTTCGGTGTGGGCGGCACGCCCGGAGCGGTTGCCCAGCCAGAGGCGGATGGTGGACACCCGGTTGCGGCGGCCTTGGAGGCCATCGACCCGCAGGCGCATCGAACCGAGCATGATCTCGGATCCTTCGATCGGCACACGGCCCAAGTGCTTAGCGAGCAGGCCGCCCACGGTGTCAACGTCGTCGTCATCTTCGAGATCGACATCGAAGGCTTCCGCAAAGTCCCCGACGTTCATCCGCGCGTTGATCAAGAACTCGCCCTCTACGACCGGGGTGATGTCCGGGGTGTCTTCGCGGTCGTATTCGTCTGAGATGTCGCCGACGATTTCTTCGATCAGGTCCTCGAGCGTGACGAGCCCGGCCGTCCCGCCGTATTCATCCACCACGATGGCGATATGAGTCGCTTCGCGCTGGAGTTCCTGGAGAAGCACTGAGACGGTCTTCGATTCGGGGACGAAACGCACGGGGCGCACCAGCCCGTCCACGGGGGTGAGCGGATCCATGCGTCGGGTATGCAGTGCTCGGGCGACATCCTTGAGGTACACGATGCCGCGCACGTCGTCGGCGTCCTCACCGATGAGCGGAATGCGCGAGGTTCCGGAACGCAGGAACAGGTTCATGGTGTTTTCGAGGGTGGTGCCCAGTTCCACGGTGACCACATCCGTACGCGGCACCATCACCGCGCGCACGATCGTGTCGCCCATGTCGAAGACCGATTGGATGAGCTCCGCCTCGGCATCTTCGAGCACGTCATTGTCGTTGGCGCGGGAGACGTACTCGCGGAAATGGCGCTCTTCCATCTCCGCGTTCTCTTCCTCATCATCGGTGGTGCTGAAGCCGGGGGCCGCGAACTTCGCGGGCAGCGGTCCTAACACCGCCGTCAACGTGCGCACCAGCCGGGCGGTCATCGCCACCGCGGTGACTTCCCAACGGGCCCCGACGGTCCGAGGGGACCAGACGACCAACAACAAGCACACCAACGCCATGGCCACGGTCGCCACGGCGGCGGAGAGCCAGACGTTGGCGAGGAAGAAATCGAGCAGCAGGGCGACCAGTACCGCGGCGGTGGTCTCAGTGAACAGCCGCCAGAAGCGCAGCGCGTGCAGGTGCTCAGGCAGCCGGTCCATGACGGTCAGCACGGGGTTCTTGGGACGGCGCAGCAGAATGCCTTCGGCCTGTTTCCGAGAGATGTAGGACAGTCCGGTCTCGGCCACGGAGAGCACCCAGCTCAGTCCGAGGAAGAACAGCAGCAGCAGCGCCATCACGATGGGGGTCAACATGGATTAGGTCTCCGTGGGGCTGGGGGCCGGGCGTCCCAGGAACGCAGTGAGCAGTTCGTTCTGCAGGGCGAACATCTGCTGCTTGTCGTCGGGCTCGTCGTGGTCGAAGCCCAGTAAGTGCAGCATTCCGTGGGTGGCCAGCAACAGGATCTCATCGTCGGTGGAGTGTCCCATGCGTTTCGCCTGCTGTGCCGCCACCGAGGGGCAGATCACGATGTCACCCAGCAACCCCTGCGTAGGCTGGGCCACGGTGCCGGGGCGCAACTCGTCCATGGGGAAGCTCATGACGTCGGTGGCGTCGGGTAGATCCATCCATTCAAGATGCAGCTGCTCCATGGCGGCGTCGTCCACACAGATCAGTGACAGCTCGGCTTCCGGGTGCAGGTGGAGGGACTCGTAGAGAAACGCGCACAACCGTTGAAGCGCTTCAACGTCGACGTCGTCGTCCGTCTCATTCAGAATCTCAACCGCCATGGTTGCCTCCTCGATCGTGGCCGGAGCGCCGTCGCGCGTTGCGAGGTCCGTGGGCGGGACGGCTAGCACCGGCACCGCGCAGATCCTGTTGTTCTTGGTAGGCATCAACAATCTTGGAAACGAGCCGATGCCGCACCACATCGGAGCTGGTCAGACGCACCACCGCAATATCTTCGATGCCTTCGAGGTACTCCACCGCTTGGGCCAGCCCGGAGTCGGTGTTGCGGGGCAGATCGACCTGGGAGGTGTCGCCGGTAATGACCATGTGCGAGTTGAAGCCCAGGCGGGTGAGGAACATTTTCATCTGCTCACCGGTGGTGTTCTGTGCTTCGTCGAGAATGATGAAGGCATCATTGAGGGTACGTCCACGCATATAGGCCAGCGGGGCCACCTCGATGGTGCCGGCCTCCATCAGGTGTGGGATCGACTCAGGTTCGATCATGTCGTGCAGCGCATCATAGAGCGGACGCAGATAGGGGTCGATCTTCTCATTGAGCGAGCCCGGCAGGTAGCCCAGCGATTCTCCGGCCTCCACCGCCGGGCGGGTGAGGATAATGCGGTTGACCTCGCGCGCTTGCAACGCCTGAACTGCTTTTGCCATCGCGAGGTAGGTCTTGCCGGTGCCGGCTGGGCCGAGCCCAAAGATGACGGTGTTGTGGTCGATGGCCTCGACGTAACTCTGTTGGTTGATCGTTTTGGGCCGGATGGCGCGACCGCGCGAGGAGACAATGGACTCCGTGCCCCGTCGGGCCGACATATCAGTGGGGTTGGCGGCCTGACGCACGGACGACACGGTTTGTTCAATGACGTCCGCCGAGACGGTCACCCCCGATTGGGCGGTGCCATGCAGCTCATCCACGATGGTCTCGGTCTGGCGCACCGCCGGGGCCGGGCCGGAAACGGTGAGGGTTTCTCCGCGTACGGACAGCCGGAGCCCGGGATAGACGCCTTCGAGCACGCGCAACAGCAGGTCTTGGGGACCGAAGGTTCGGATCATGGCGTCGGCGGACGAGAAGCTGATGCTGATTTCGTCGTCGGCGGAGGCTGGCTGTTCCAGGTCAGTCACAGTGGACGGGTCATCTCCCTCGGATGCTGGGTCGGGCTTGGTCAATCCCGCGGTTGCCTCAGTTTATCCCGGGTCCTCACCAGCGGGACAACAGTTGTTGGACGAGAGCGACCGCGATGGGTCCGGCCGTGGATGAACGCATGACGTGCTCGCCCATGCGCACCCGATACGCCCCGGCCTCAACCAGCGCGGACACCTCCGCATCACTGATGCCGCCTTCCGGGCCGACGACGAGCACCAAATCAACGGCGGCCCGCAGGTGTGCCGGTTCCCATCCGGACACAACAGCAGCCAACGAGTCGGTGGCGTTCTCGTCCAGGACGAGAACTATCGTGTCGCTGGCCACCAGGCCCGCAATGTCGGTGCCGGTCACGGGATCGCGCAAGGTAGGAACCCGAGTGCGGCGGGCCTGCTTGGCCGCCGTTTCCAGGCTCGTCCGCCATTTAGCCAGCGTTTTGTCGATTTTGTCGGACTTCAGCCGGACCACCGAGCGCTGAGCCTCCCACGGGATGACGGCGTCGACACCCACTTCAGTGGCCGTCTGGACGCCCAACAGGTCCCGGTCGCCTTTTGCCAGCGCCTGGACCAACACCAGACGCGGCTGCGCTTCGGGGGTGCTCCCCCACTGCTGGATCGTCACGGACATTGCGACGGCCGAGGTATCCGAGACCACGCCGGTGGCGTACTGCCCGCATCCATCGGCGACCAGTACGGTCTCCCCGGCCTGCAGCCGCATGGCTTTCACCGCGTGGGCGGATTCAGCCGAGCCGAGCCGTACCTGGTCGCCTTCTTCAAGACCAGCCAGGCTGCCGGCGGGCACCAGAAACAGCGGATCAGTCACGGTTACGCCAGTTCTCCTTGAGTTTGGAGAACAGCCCGCGAGTCTCGACCTGTCCGTGCACGATGTCTTCATGGCGCAGCTGGGCCAGCTTCTCGAGGAGCTCGCGCTGTTCGTCATCCAGCTTGGAAGGGGTCTCCACGCGCAGGGTCACCTTCAGATCGCCGCGACCGGTACCACGCAAGCGGCCAACGCCGAGTCCCTTCAGGGTGTGCACTTCGCCGGACTGGGTTCCGGGCTTGACCTTGATGGACTGCTCCCCGTCAAAAGTATCCAGGGTGACCTCGGTGCCCAGCGCCGCGGCCGTCATCGGCAGCGACATGGTGGCGGTCAGGTGCACGCCATCGCGGGTGAACACGTCGTGATTGCGGACGTCGATCTCCACGAACAGGTCACCATTGGGCCCCCCGCCGATACCGGCCTCGCCGCGCCCGGCGAGCTGGATGCGGGTGCCCACGTCCACACCGGCAGGGATCTTGATGGTCATCGATGCACGATCGCGCACTCGACCCTGCCCACCGCATTCGTGGCAGGGGCTGGGGATGGTGGTGCCGAAGCCACGGCACTGCGGGCACGGCTCAGCGGTCATCACGGTGCCCAGAATGGAGCGGACCGGGCGGCGTACTTGTCCCTGTCCGGCACAGTGGCTACAGGTCTCCGGAGAGGTACCGGGCTCGCAGCAGGTGCCGTTGCACGTCTCGCAGCGCACCGCGGTGTCGACCTCGATGGTCTTGTCCACGCCGAACACGGCGTCGTGGAGGTCGATCGGAACGGTGATCAGCGCATCCTGACCGCGCCGGGCACGGCTTGCCGGACCGGAGGCCTGTCCGCCACCAAAGAATGTCTCGAAAATATCGGAGAAGCCGCCGAAGCCGCCCGCACCACCGAAGCCGCCTGCGGCCTGTCCGTTCTCGTTACCCGTGGCGTCATAGTTGCGCCGCTTGTTCTCGTCCTGAAGCACATCGTAGGCGCGGGAGACGTTCTTGAATTCCTCAGCCGCCTCGGGTGAGGGGTTGTGGTCCGGGTGCAGTCGGCGGGCCTTCTTGCGGTAGGCGCGTTTGATCTCCTCGCGGGTCGCCTCGCGAGAGACACCCAGAACCTCATAGTGGTCAGCCACGGTGTCGAGTCTTCCTTCCAATCGGTGAAACGTCAGTTATGCGTGCGTGCCGGGATCCTCTTCCGGCGCGCTACTGCGCGAGAATGCGGGACAAATAGCGGGCGACAGCGCGCACTGCGGCCATCGTTCCGGGATAGTCCATGCGGGTCGGACCTACCACGCCCAGCTTCGAAATCTGGCCGGGGCCATATCCCGCGGCGATCACAGAGGTCTCGGCGAGCGAACCCGAATTCTCGGTGCCAATGCGTACCGAGAGTCCGTTGAGGTCTTGGTCCATTTCCGTGAGAAGCTTCAGCAACACGACCTGCTCCTCGAGGGCTTCCAAGATCGGTCCGATCGAGTACGGGAAGTCCCCCGGGGTGCGTGCCAGGTTAGCAGTGCCGGCCAAGATGATGCGATCTTCTCGGCCAGTGGCGAACAAGGCCTCCAGCGCCTCTCGCAAGGAACCGGCGAGGTGTTGTTCGGTCGGCGGAATCAGCTCCATCGCCACTTCCATGGCGGCCGAGGCATGCGCTGGCCCCACTCCCTGAAGGTGGCCAAGGAACGTCTGCTTGACGACGTCGAGGTCCGTCTCCGTGAACGGCTCCTCGATGGCGACGGTGCGCTGGTCCACTTTGCCGGAGGAGAGGATCAGTACCACCAGCACCCGGCCGTGTCCGAGCGAAACCATTTCCAGGTGCCGCACCGTCGCGGAGTCGAGGTGTGGATACTGGAGGATGGCGACCTGCTGGGTCAGCTGGGCAAGCAGCCGCACGCTGTGGGCCATCATGTCGTTGATGTCATCAGTGGCGTCCAAGAGCATCTGGACGGCGCGTTTCTCGGCCGCCGAAAGCGGGCGCACATCCGAGATCCGATCGACGAAGAGCCGGTAGCCCTTGTCCGTGGGGATGCGTCCAGCGGAAGTATGCGGGGCGGCGATCAGTCCTTCTTCTTCCAGCGCCGCCATGTCATTACGCACGGTGGCCGAGGACACTCCCAGATCGTGTCGATCCACCAGCGCTTTGGACCCCACCGGCTCACGGGAGGAGACATAGTCTTCGACGATCGCTTGCAGAACCTTCATTCGACGCGGCAATTCAGACATGTTCACCCCTCCTCAACCGAGTCAGCTGTCATTAGCACTCACTATTGCTCAGTGCTAAGTCTAGTACGTCAACGGCGCCCATTGCATCGTGGCGCTGCGGGTGTCGGAGCCCACCCGATGGTAGCGTCTCTGGCGTTCGGATTGGCGTTGATCGAAGGAGACACCGATGAATTGGGATTCCTGGGGTCCGGGTTCTCTGGACCCGCGGGCCAGCAAGCGCGAGGTGCGCGATGTCCCGGCCCAGGTGGGTGAGGTCATCGAGGAGTCCGCGTCCGGCTTCACCGGCGCGATCATCCGCACCGAACGTTCCGGCGGAGTGCATCTTGCCGTGTTGGAAGACGGACGCGGTACGCGTCGTTCCTTCCCGTTGGGTCACGGATTCATGATCGACGGCGAACCGATCCGGTTGGTCCCCTACGTGGCCGCCACCCGCTCCGCACCCCGACGTACCGCCTCCGGCTCCGTGAAAGTAGAACAGCATCGGGCCCGCGTTGCGCGCGCCTCTCGGATCTGGGTAGAAGGTGTCCACGACGCCGAACTGGTGGAGAAAATATGGGGCGACGACCTGCGCGTCGAGGGTATTGTCGTGGAACCGCTTCACGGGGTCGACGATCTCGCTGGCGCAATCCGTGATTTCTCCCCTGGTCCGCAGCGCCGCCTGGGCATTCTCGTGGATCACTTGGTCGCCGGTTCGAAGGAAGAACGCATCGCCCGCGAGGCCATGGCGGTACCGGGCTCAACCGGCAACGTGCTGATCGTGGGACATCCCTATGTGGACGTGTGGCAGGTCATCAAGCCTCGGGTGCTGGGTTTCGAGGCGTGGCCCGAGATTCCCCGTGGTCAAGATTGGAAGACCGGGATCCTTCGGTGGTTGGGGTGGCCGCACTCTACCAAGGAGGATGTGGGTCTTGGCTGGAAGCGCTTGTTGAGTCAGGTCACCACCTACGCAGACATCGAACCATCCCTGTTGGGGCGGGTCGAGCAGGTCATCGATTTCCTGACCGAGCCCGGTCAACTGAACGACGACCAGTGATTCCCTGAGAGTTTTTCGAGCGCCCTGTGTACGCGTCCGGGGAGCCCAGATTTACCGGTAAACTAGTGGCCGACATCCGCACGAAATCTGCAGACAAAGGACACGGTGAACTGTGGCTCAGCATCCTGGCTACCCCCGCGGCGACGCATCGGAGAACTCCAGCTCGACCTCGGCTCGGCCGCTGACCCCTCAAGAAGACCGCCAGTGGGCCATGCTCAGCCACTTTGGCGCATTCCTCGGCGCAATTCCTTCCCTCGTCATCTTCATGGTGATGCGTGACCGTGGACCCTTCACGGCCCAGGAATCCAAGGAAGCACTGAACTTCACTCTGCCCCTCACCGTGGTTGCCGTGGTTGCCAACCTGCTGGCGCTGCTCCCGATCATCGGTGCCATCTTCGGAGTCGTCGCGGTGCTCTTGTGGCTGTTCATGACGATCTCCGGGGTGGTGGCCGGGATTGAGGTCAACAAGGGACGACCTTACCGCTACCCGTTTAACCTCCGCCTGATCAACTGATGTCGGTCGGACTGACCCAGCGGGTCAGTTCTCGGTTGGATGCTGATGACCGGCGCCGATGGCGCCGGGCGTTTTGCCACCCAGCGCCGCGCGCTTCGCGCCCTGCGCCGACGCGGCACCCTTACTAGCTTCGTGGTCCGTCGTTGTGTCGTCGCTGTCCAAACCGTGGCTCCAAGGCGTGAGCGACCACAACCCCGCCAGGATCGCGCCCCAGATAGCGCCGACCACAAGGGACAGCGCGGTGTTGACCAGCCACGCCAAGAATCCGGCCGGAACCAGCACCTCAGCCCCGTGGATGAGGTGATAGGGCATTGAGAAGCCCAATTCGTCCATTCCCACCACCATGATGTGTCCGCCAACCCACAGCATGGCCAGTGTCCCGATCACGCCGATGGTGGCGAGGACCTTGGGCATCGCGGTGACCAAGCCGCGGCCAAAACTCGCCCACCGGGGACGGTGGCCAGTGGCGAGCTTCAGCCCAATGTCGTCCATCTTCACCAACAAGGCAACCACGCCGTACACGACCGCGGTGATACCGATACCAACGATGATCAGGATGATGGCACGTCGCCAAAAAGTCTCATCGGCAACCTCATTGAGGCTAAGGACCATGATTTCGGCCGACAGGATGAGGTCGGTAAAAATAGCTGCCTTGACGAGAGTATCCTCATCACGAGGCTGCTCATGATCGGCCCCGTGGCCCTTGTGAGATCCGCCGCGGAACTTCTCGATGGTCTTCTCCATGCCTTCAAAGCACAGATATGAGCCGCCGAGCATCAGCAACGGTGTCAGCGCCCAGGACAAAAATTCGCTCAAGAGCAGGGCAACTGGCAGGATGATCACCAGTTTGTTGATCAGGGACCCGCGGGCAATCCGCCAGATCATCGGCAACTCACGAGCCGGCTTCACGCCCTCGACGTACTGCGGAGTCACCGCCGTATCGTCGATGACAACACCCACGGCTTTGGTGCTGGCCCGGCCGGCCGCCGCGGCCACATCGTCGACGCTGGCCGCCGCTGCCCGGGCGATAGAAGCGACGTCGTCGAGCAGAGCAACCAAGCCCCCGCTCATGCGCCGAATCCATTCGTAGGCACCGCCAGGTGAGAGTGCAAGAAAGTCATGGGCTCAGCATACGACCCGGTGCCGAAAACGTGCTGATGATGATTGATCAGAATCCTGCGAGTCGGCGGGTGATGGCGTCATCGAGCAGGCGTCCCTGCAGGGTAGGAATGATACGACCACGCAACGCTGCGGCACCGTCAATGAGTCCGTCGGCAATGAGCTTGGTGATCTCCGCCCGATCCAAGGGCTCGTCATCGTCGAAATCTGCGATGGCCAGTCCTTCCGATAGACGCACGCCCAGCATGATCCGCTCCAGCCGGCGAGCCTCTGCGTCGGGGGTTTCGCGTCCGATCGCCGGAGAAACTCCGGTCCTTAAACGCTGAGCGTAGGCCGCAGGGTGCTTGGCATTCCAGAAGCGTACCCCCGCTAGATGCGAATGCGCTCCGGGACCCACACCCCACCAATCTTGGTCCCGCCAGTAGGCGACGTTGTGGCGACCTTGGTTGATGCCGCGCCGGTCTGGATCGTGCGCCCAGTTTGAGACTTCGTACCAGTGATAGCCGCGTTCAGCCAACACGGTGTCGGCCAGCAGGTACTTGTCCGCTTGGTCGTCCGGATCAGTATCTGCTTGGGTTCCCCTCCGGACGGCGGCACCGAATTTGGTGCCTTCTTCAACGATGAGCCCGTAAGCGGAAATGTGGTCCGGTTGTAGCTGAAGCGCAGTATCGAGCGTGGTGCGCCAGTCTTCAAGGCTCTCCCCAGGTGTCCCGTAGATCAGGTCGAGCGAGACTTCCAGCCCGGCCTGCCGCGCCCAGGCTACGGCCGTTGGCACGTTCTCGGGACGATGAGTGCGCTCAAGAGTGTCCAGCACGTGGTTCACTGCAGACTGCATACCGAAGGAGACTCGGGTGAATCCGCCCTCGGCTAGCTTCCATAGCGACTCCCGAGTGACCGAATCGGGGTTTGCTTCCGTGGTGATCTCAGCACCCTCGGCGATGCCCCATTGAGAACGGGCAGCATCGAGAATGCGCACCAGGTCCGCGGCCGGTAACAGCGTTGGGGTGCCTCCGCCAAAGAAAACGGTGTGCAACTGACGCGCCGGAATATCCGAGGCGTTCATGACGTCGGCAGCGAAGGCAATCTCAGCGATGGCTGTATCTGCGTAGCTGGTCCGGGACGCTCCGGGGCCCAGGTCTTCTGCCGTATAGGTGTTGAAGTCGCAGTAGCCACACCGAACCGTGCAGAACGGCACATGAACGTAGAGCGAAAAGGTCCGCGCAGCCCCGGAGCGTTTGGCGATCTTAATGGTCTGCGCTACCGTGTCCGGCAGTAGTCCGTCGGTCGGAGCCGGATCCGCGGTTATCGGAGTTCCTGGCACAAATTCCTCGTCAGACTCACTTCTTGGCGTTGGCTTGGTCGCCACCACCGTCGGAGGACAGTGCAGCAATGAAGGCCTCTTGCGGCACTTCGACGCGACCGACCATCTTCATCCGCTTCTTGCCTTCCTTCTGCTTTTCCAACAACTTCCGCTTACGAGAAATATCGCCGCCGTAGCACTTGGAGAGGACATCCTTGCGGATGGCCCGGATATTCTCACGAGCGATGATCCGGGAACCAATAGCCGCCTGGATCGGCACCTCGAACTGTTGCCGAGGAATCAGTTCCTTGAGCTTCCCGGTCATCATGACCCCGTAGGAGTATGCCTTGTCGCGGTGGGTAATCGACGAGAAAGCGTCCACGGCATCGCCCTGCAGCAGAATATCGACCTTGACCAGGTCCGCTTCTTGGTCCCCATCGGGCTGCCAGTTCAGCGATGCATATCCCTTGGTACGGGATTTGAGCTGGTCAAAGAAGTCGAAGACAATCTCGGCCAACGGAATCCAATAACGGATTTCAACGCGTTCTTCAGAGAGATAGTCCATGCCGCGCAGGTGACCGCGCTTGGACTGGCACAACTCCATGACCGCACCGATGTACTCGCTGGGGACGATCACCGTGGCGGAGGCCATCGGTTCCTGAACCGAGAGGATCTTCCCTTCGGGGAATTCCGAGGGGTTGGTCACGGTGACCACGGACTTGTCCTCCGTGGTGACTTCGTAGACCACGTTCGGCATGGTCGAGATGAGATCGAGGTTGAACTCTCGCTCCAGGCGCTCGCGAATAATCTCCAGGTGTAGTAGACCCAGGAAGCCCACTCGGAAGCCGAAGCCAAGAGCAACCGAAGTTTCTGGTTCGTAGTTCAAGGCGGCGTCGTTGAGCTTGAGCTTGTCGAGAGCGTCACGCAACGTTGGGTAGTCGGAGCCGTCGATCGGGTACAGCCCGGAGAAGACCATCGGCTGAGGCTCGTCATAGCCACCAATGTGAGTCTCGGCCGGCTTGGCGTGGGAGGTCACCGTGTCGCCGACCTTGGACTGGCGCACATCCTTCACACCGGTGATCAGGTAGCCGACCTCGCCGACGGACAGACCCTTGGTGGGCTGCGGCTCGGGCGAGGATACACCGATCTCCAGTAGGTCGTGGGTGGCTCCGGTCGACATCATCTCGATTTTTTCGCGAGGAGACAGAGACCCGTCCACCACACGCACGTAGGTCACCACACCGCGATAGGTGTCATAGACCGAGTCGAAGATCATTGCGCGAGCTGGGGCGTCCACCTGACCTTCGGGAGCAGGCACGTCCTGGACCACACGATCAAGCAACGCATCGACACCGACACCGGTCTTGCCCGAGACACGCAGCACCTCGTCGGGTTCGCAGCCAATGAGGTGGGCGATCTCTTCGGCGTAGCGATCCGGATCGGCGGCCGGCAGATCAATCTTGTTAAGCGCAGGAATGATGGTGAGGTCATGTTCCATGGCCATATAGAGGTTGGCTAGCGTCTGTGCCTCGATACCTTGGGCGGCGTCGACCAGGAGGATCGCGCCTTCGCACGCAGCCAGCGATCGTGATACTTCATAGGCGAAGTCCACGTGGCCTGGAGTATCGATCATGTTCAGCGCGTAGTTCGTGCCGTCGACTTCCCAGGGCATACGCACGGCCTGGGATTTGATGGTGATACCGCGTTCGCGTTCGATATCCATGCGGTCCAGGTACTGGGCCTTCATATCGCGGGGCTGAACAACTCCAGTGGACTGCAACATCCGGTCAGCCAGAGTGGACTTACCGTGGTCGATATGGGCGACAATGCAGAAGTTCCGGAGCACGGCAGGGTCAGTGCTGGCGGGGACCGGAGGGTGGGACGCCATCGGCGACACGAGCATCATCCTTTTCGGGGCGAATCAGTGTCGTCGCCAAGTGGAATCCTTAACGACGCTGAATGTCTAGATCCCCTATTGTTTCATGTTTTCCTGCCTGCTGTGGCGGGCCACCCTCGGAGCCGGAGAGTCTTTCACTGGGTCGCGGATGTTTTACGCTGAAGAACATGGCTATGAACCTCCATCGCATTATGCGACTCGGTCGACAGGTGACTCGTCTTGCCCAGCAGATTAACCGGGCACGGCAGGGAAATGACACACCCCAGCAGCAGCGTCAGGGCGGCAACCGTTCCGCTGAGAACGGCGCAGGAACCCGCACCCCGCCTCAGCCCAGCCATGAGGTGACGGACTATCCCGGAGATTTTCGGGGTGCGGTGCGCTGTGAGTACGATCCTGTGCCCGGCCCGGAGGCGGGCCCAGGTGAAGTGGTGTGGACGTGGGTGCCGTTCGAAGAACTTGATGGCAGGGGCAAGGATCGTCCCGTGTTGATCATCGCTCGGAGGGGTCGTTACTTGCTGGCTCTGCAGCTCACGACCAGGGATCGCAACAACGCGTCGTCCCATGATGAGGACTATCTCGACATTGGCTCGGGAGCTTGGGATCCGAAGGGTCGTCCCAGTGAAGTCAACCTGACTCGAGTGCTTCAGCTGAATCCGCGCGACCTGCGGCGCGAGGGTGGGGTGCTGAAGGAGCGAATCTATCAGCGCGTCGCCGCCGCAGTCGAGGCACGAACCGCCTGATTCGTGATATTCTGAATCCTCGTGTGTCCGCGCAGGTCGACGGGCACTCTCGGAACGGCTTTCCTAGGCATTCCCCACGCCGCTCAGTCGCCGGTGTCCGAGAAATTCCCTCACCGACCAACCAGTTGACAGAGAAGGACCATATTCGTGGCCAACATCAAGTCTCAGAAGAAGCGCATTCTCACCAATGAGAAGGCTCGTCTTCGGAACGTAGCGTACAAGTCCGAGCTGAAGACTGCCATCCGCGCCGTCGATAAGGCTGTCGCCGCTGGCGACAAGGACGCAGCGACTTCGGCCGTGGCCGTTGCCAGCCGGAAGCTGGACAAGGCCGTGAGCAAGGGCGTCATCCACAAGAACCAGGCCGCCAACCGCAAGTCGGGCATCGCCCGCCGCGTGAACGCACTGGGCGCCTGATCGGCTGAACCACCACGTACGAGGCGGCCCCTCCCGATTTTTCGGGAGCGGCCGCCTTAGTTTTGTCATCACTCTTAGCGAGTGATTCTGTTATCGACGTGCAGCCAGTGCGATGTTCGTGATCGCTTTCTCGACCGCGTAGTCTGCGTTGCGCGCCTGTCCTTTGGCCTCTGCATCGGCCTGAGCGACTTGCTCGACGGCCGCCGCAATGCTGTCTGGACGCCAAAAACGCACGGTGGCTGCGACGCGTTTCGCCTGCCATGGAGCCATCCCCAGTTCTGAGGCGATCTGTCCTTGCCCGATACGGGCGTCAACGATGCGCGCCAGCTGTCGGGTTTTCATGGCCAAAGCCGAGGTGACGGCCACAGGAGACACGCCGGTGGCCAGGGCGTGCCGCAATAGCCCGATGGCTTCGGCTGGTCGACCTTCCAGCGTCGCATCCGCCACTTTGAAGGCGGTGGCCTGAATACGACCTCCGTAGTAGCGGTTGACTGTCTGCTCGGTGATGGCACCTTCGGTGTCACTCATGAGCTGCGAGCAGGCAGCAGCCAGATCGGAGAGGGAACTCCCTGTGGCATCCAGCAGTGCGCGCACGGCCTCCGGGTCAATGCGGCGCCGGTTAGCGCGGAATTCCTGTTGAATGAACTCGGTTTTGTCCTTCTCCGAGGTGATCGCCTTACAGTCCACGACCGAACCGTGCTTGCCGAATGCGTCCACCAATTTCTTGCCCCGGTTGCCGCCCTGGTGCCAGGCCACCATGGTGACATCGTCGGAGGGCTGCTCGACGTAGTCCAGACAATCGGTGAGAAACGCCTCAGACATGGAGTGAAGTTGTTGCACGAGCAGCAACTTTTTTTCTCCGAAAAGCGAGGGGCTGGCCAGCATGGTCAACTCTCCGCTGGTGTAGTCGGATGCGGAAATGTTGTGGACCTCGAGCTCGGGCTCCTCGACCCGTAATTCTTCGCGAACCCGATCAATCACGCGAGTGACAATCAGCTCCTCGGGTCCCTTGAGCAGAATGAGTGCTTGTGCCGTCACCGTGCGCCAGTCCGTGCTCGGTGCCGTGCGTGATCGCGTCGCTGCCATGGAAATATCCTATCTGCTGGTGTCGATCTTCACGCTCCGCTCCCCCAGGGTCAAACTTGCCGAACCGTGCAAGTCAGTGCGCAACACCGTTCCGGTACGCGTGGCCGCACCCACGATGTCGGGATGCGGATGCCCGTAGCTGTTGTCGGCGCCGACACCAATAAGGAAGATATTTGGATCCATTGCTTCGATGATCTCGGTGCCACCATTTCGAGCGCCGTGGTGGCCAACTTTTAGGGCGTCCACCCGATCCGGAAGGACGCCCGCATTGAGTAACCCGCGGGTGGCATCTTCCTCCATGTCGCCGGTCATCAGCATGCTCAGCGACGAGGCTTCGTGCTGAATATCCACCAGGAGTTGGATGGATGAGTCGTTCTCATTCGTGGCCTGACCGTCGGCCTCCAACACGCTCCAGGTTACGGTGGTCTCTCGGCCAGCAATATTGCCCCGGAATCCGCCGGATTGTCCTTTACTGGCTCGCTGCGCGTAATCAGGAAGGGCGTTCGTCCTGGTTGATTCTGTGGGGATACGCATGTGAGCCCCCTGAACCGTAATTGCTGGGCTATCTTGATCCGTTTCGGTTGGGGAGGCCTGATCCAGGTCAGTGGACGCGGTGTCCGGTTCGGCGGTGCTGTACACAATGCGCTCGGGCCGCGCGATGTCGACAATGGCGTCGAGAGCCGCCACATGGTCGGCGTGCAGGTGGCTGATCACGGCCAACGGGATGTCCTCGATGCGGTTTTCGCGCAGACACCGCTGAGCGGCCTCGTCATCAGGGCCGGTGTCAACAACGATGGCCGCATGGTCCGAGGTTCGGATGAGCACCATATCTCCCTGCCCGACATCACAAATGACCACGTTCGAGTCCAACGGAAGCCTACTGGTATGAGTGGGCGTCAGCGCCGCGGCCTGGGCCACCACGGCGACAATAATGATCACCCACCCCAACTGATCCCGGAGGAAGTGAGAGCCTCTTCGAGGCTTGGCACAGTCCCGAGTACCCAACAAGCGGACCATTGGATGGCCTCGTCGTTCCCAGCGCATCAGCTTGAGCAGCACCACGACCATCGCCACCAGATGCAGGCCGATGAGGACCGTTCCCACGGTGCCGTCGGGCCAAGGAGTCAGCGCGTGCGGCCAACGGGCCACGGTGTCGGCGATCCATCCGATCCCGGCGGCGGGCAGGGCAATGACGGTCAGGATCAGTTCGGCTGCCCCGGGTGCGATGACCCCAATGAAAGCAGCAAGGGTGCCGGGAACGGTGATGAAGGGAACCAAGGGGGCGGCCAACATGTTGGCTGGTACCGCGTAGATATTCACAGCACCGGTGAGCCCGAGTAGCACTGGCTGGCAAGCGAGTTGCGCGCAGACGGCCATGGCCAACGCCGCGGAGATCGTGAGCGCCACGGGCTCTGGAAGAATCCGCTGCAGTCCCCCACTCAGCCAGCGTTCGACTGGACGTGCTCCGAGGACGATGCCGGTGGTCGCCGCCAGGGACAGCTGAAAGGCCGGTTCTCGCCCAAGCTCGGGCACAATGCACAGCAGAACACAGGCGGCTAAACACACCACGGGCAGCGCTTGGCGACCACGACCGAAGAACACCGCCCACGCGCCGATCGCACCCATCGTCGCGGCACGAACGACCGAGGGCTCCCAGCCAACAACGTCGACGAAGAGCAGCAGGGTGCCCAAGCCGCCGGTCAGCACCACAGCGCGGGGCATGCGGGCTGAGCGCAGCAAGATCGTGACCACTCCCACAACGAGTGAGCAATTAGCTCCGGAGACGGCCGACAGGTGACTCAGCCCGGAGTCCTTCATAGCCTGGTCTAGTTCCTGGCTCTGGGCCGATCGGTCTCCCAGGATAAGCCCTGGCAGTAGTTCGGGGGCGGCGCCGATGGTGTGTGCGGTGTGATCACGCAACGCTTGGCGGATCCGCTCTCTGCCCTGCCGTTCTTCCGGGTTATCCGACTCTGTTGGTGCTGTTGCTGTGTCCGTGGACGCGCACGGACCGGACTGGGGTGGCTGTTGTGCGGCAGCGAATACGGTGGAGCCGTTATCGTCTACCGTGGCAATCACACAGATGGTTGTCGCGATATCTGGGGGTTCCGTCCCCTGCCCTTCACCCGAGAGCACGACCGACACTGGCGACTCGAGCCGCAGATGCGGGTGTCCGTAACCTGTAATGGTGCCGGCCAGATGCCAGCGAGGCCCGTACGTGGATTCGCTCTGAGTGACGGTTCCTCCAGGTTCGATGCTTAACCGTAAAGGGGTGTCACTGGACACGGCGCTTTCCCACCCAACGAGGATTCTGGCTTCGCGCTGGGCAACTGCGTGCCCTGCGACGATGGAGGCCAGCCCGCAGGCCAGCACCAATGACCCGACGAACGCCGCACCGGGCCCAGGTTGAAGGGGGCGGGTATGGAGCACCATCACCATCATCAGGCCGAGCACCGCGCAGGCGAGCAGCCCGGGCACCAGCCAAGGCAGAATTCGGGCGTCCATCTGGTCGACCCAGAGTGCAGTGAGGAGACAGAGACCGGCGGCTGGAACCAGGCGAAGATCGAGCGGGGCGGGAGCGTCACGGCGCGGAACCGACTGATCCCTCACCAACTCACCAGGCCCTCGAGTTTCTCCATCATGGCGGGGCCGATTCCGGAAACGGCGTCGAGATCGGCCATCGTGGTGAACGGCCCCACCGATTCGCGGTGCTCAATGATTCGCTCTGACATGGCAGGCCCCACCCCAGGCAATGTCTGAAGCATCGCGTCGTCAGCGGTGTTCAGGTTCACCCTGCCGCTGTTGGTTCCTGTGGAGGTATCTGCGGCGTCAGTCGCTGGATACGGTGCAGTGCCGCTCTCGTCGGGCACCATAATCTGTTCACCGTCATTGAGCACCGCGGCAAGATTCAGTCCGGCCAGATTAGCCGCATCGGTGGGGCCGCCGGCCGCGTCGATGGCGTCGATGACCCGTGACCCCTCAGCTAGTTCCACAATCCCTGGTTCCCTGACCTCACCGGCGACGTGCACGATCACCTGCGGGGCAGGGGTCCCGTGGGCGGTGACGGTCACCGGGGCTGCCGTGTGTTCTTCAGTTTCGGTGGGCAGCTCCACCTGCTGCTCAACGGAGCTGCCAGCAGGTTCCTGCAACCAACGGAATAGCCACCACGTCCCGGCGATCACCACGATCACCAAAACTGCGGAGACGGCCATGCGGGAGCGCCACAGCGGTGCTGCGGGCACCGAACGCTGTTCAATGGGACGATAGTCCGGCTCGAGATTGTCCGGAGAGGACGTCAATGCCGGGAGTAGTTCAGTCTGACTGTGTCTGCCCATCTGCCCACCGTGCACTCTGGAGCGCGTCTCAGGTGTGCACGGGGACAGAGCCTGCGAACCGGTGACCGCGTTCAGCGGGGTGTGGAGGAGTCAGTCGGTGGGTGGTGCGGTTGGTTCCGGCGGGCCATCCTGGAGGAACTCTGGCAAGGTGAAATCGGGGCTCACGGTGACACCGAGGGCACCAAGACCCAGATGTGCGGCCAGCACCGCCGGGAGCGGAATGACCGGCACGGTCAGCGTCGAGTCTGCAGCAAGACGCCCGGCCAGTTCGTGGGCGGCGTCCATGTTCCCATAGCCGTGCACCGCTACTCGAGAGGGACGTTGTGCAGTTTCTTGGCGGACCTGGCGGATCAGGGAGTCAATGGCTCGCGCGGTGGTACGGGGCCGGTCCAGCAGCGCCACGGCGCCGTTGTTGAGCGTCAGTACGGGTTTGACCTGCAGCAGCTGGCCCAGCAGGCCAGCGAGGGCTCCGATGCGGCCACCACGCCGTAGCTGTTCGAGATTGGGCACAGTAAAGAATACTCGGGATGCCCGGGCGGAGGTGGTGATGAGGCGGGCCATCTCCTCTGCGGGTAGCCCGTTACGGGATCGGAGTAAGCCATCCAGCACGGCGGTTCCCAGGGCCATCCCGGTGGTTTCGGAGTCGATGACCTGCACTGGTATCCGTGATTCGCCGGCGGCAAGCCGTGCCGCATCGGCGGTACCGGACAGCCTACCCGAGAGCACCACCGCGATGATGGAGCCGTATCCCTCGCGGGCGAGCTCTGTGTAGGCGTCTGCGAAGGCTCCGGGAGCCGGCCGCGAAGTCTTCACCGCGGTTCCGGCTGCTAACGCCAGGGGTAACTGTGCGGATAGTTCTTCGGTGCCCTCGGAGTAGATCTGGTCGCCCACCATCACCGGCATCGGCACGGTACGGAGGTGAGAGCCCACCGGCAGGGTCAGCACATCGGCTGGCAGCGAGCAACTGGAGTCGGTCACGATGGCTGCGCGTTCACGACGCGGTGGCTTGATGCCATAGCGGCCCCACCCGGTCGCTTCGGCGCGCACGGCGCGTGACCGTTGCACGATGTCGCGGAACCACTGAGAATGCGAGGCCATCGAGTCCTCCGGGCTCACCCGGTCACAATGTTCACGAGCTTGGGTTCACGGACGATGACCTTGCGGACCTCGGCGTCGCCGATAGCTTTCTGCACGGTCTCCGAGGCCAGTGCCAGCTCTTCGAGTTGGGCGGCGGTGATCTGCGGGGAGACATCCAGGCGGTCACGGACCTTGCCCTTGACCTGCACTACGGCGACCACGGTGTCCTCGACCAACAGCTCGGGGTCCACATTCAGCCAGGACGACCGGGCCACCGACGGCTCGTGCCCGAGCAACGCCCACATGTCTTCGGCGGTGTACGGCGAGACCAGGCTCAGCAGCTGAGCCACCACCTCGGTGGCTTCCCGCACGGCCGGATCAGCGGGGCCGGCGCCCTGGTCGATGGTCTTACGGGTGACGTTGACCAGCTCCATCAGCCGGGCGATCACCACGTTGAACTTGTGCTCGTCGAGCAGTTGCTCGCAGTCGGAGACGGTGCGGTGGGTCTTCTGACGCAGGCCACGGTCACCGGTGGAGGCGGCGGCGTCGCGATCCCCACCGGCTTCGGAGACGTCGTGGGCCAGTCGCCAAGCGCGAGCCAGGAACTTTGCGGCACCGCCGGGCGAGACATCAGCCCAGTCGACGTCGTCTTCCGGAGGCGAAGCGAACACCATGGTCAAACGCACCGCATCAACACCGTAGGTGTCCAGCTGTTCGCCCAGGTCCACCCCGTTGCCCAGCGATTTCGACATCGCGCGGCCACCATTGAGCACCTGCCCCTGGTTCAGCAGCGCCTTGAACGGCTCCGTGAACGAGATCAGCCCCATGTCGTAGAGCGCCTTGGTGAAGAACCGCGAGTACAGCAGGTGCAAGATGGCATGCTCGACGCCGCCCACGTACTGATCCACGGGCAACCAGCGGTCGACCGCAGCTCGGTCGAATGCCTGGGTGTCGTCCTGCGCGGAGGCATACCGGATGTAATACCAGGAGGAGTCCACGAAGGTGTCCATGGTGTCCGTGTCGCGCTGAGCGGCGCCACCGCACTGCGGGCAGTCCACGTTAAGCCATTCCGTTGCCGACGCCAGCGGTGACTTGCCCTTCGGCGCCAGCTCTTCACCGCGCAGGTTCTCCGGCAGGCGCACCGGCAACTGATCCTCGGGCACCGGAACCTCTCCGCAGTGCTCGCAGTGGATGATCGGGATCGGAGTGCCCCAGAACCGCTGACGTGATAACAGCCAGTCGCGAAGACGGTAGTTGACCGAGGCTTCGCCGGTGCCGCGTGCCGCCAACAGTTCAACGGCGCGAACGATGGCCTCATCCTTGGAGAGACCGTCCAGCTCACCGGAGTTCACCAGTAGGCCGTCTCCGTGGGTGGCGACCCCGCTCGCGGCAGGATCTTCTTCGCCGGTGTCGACCACCACGCGCACGGGCAGGTCCATGACGCGGGCGAAGTCCAGGTCGCGCTGATCGTGGGCCGGAACGGCCATGATCGCACCGGTACCGTAGTCGGAGAGCACATAGTCGGAGGCCCACATCGGCAGCCGTTCCCCGGTCAGGGGGTTGACGGCGTAGCGGCCCAGGAACACACCCGTCTTCGGGCGATCCGTGGCCTGGCGTTCAATGTCGGAGACCCGCTTGAGGTCTTCGCGGTACTGCTCCAGTGCCGCGGCGTGTTCGTCGTCGACCAGCTCACGCGCCAGCTCGGCGTCCGCAGCAACCACCATGAAGGTGGCGCCGAACAGGGTGTCGGGACGGGTGGTGAACACCGGGATCTCGGGGCCATCCTCGACGGCGAACCGCACGGTGGCACCCGTGGAGCGACCGATCCAATTCCGCTGCATGGCCAGCACGCGCTCGGGCCAGTGCCCTTCTAGCTCGCCCATATCGTCCAGCAGACGATCGGCGTAGTCGGTGATCTTGAAGTACCACTGGTTCAGGCTCTTCTTGGTGACCTGAGTACCGCAGCGCTCGCATTCGCCACCGTTGATGACCTGCTCATTGGCCAGCACGGTCTGGTCCTTCGGGCACCAGTTGACCGGAGACTCCTTACGGTAGGCCAGGCCATTGCGGAAGAACTGCTGGAACAGCCACTGGGTCCAGGTGTAGTACTCAGGGTCCGAGGTGTGCAGCTCGCGCGACCAGTCGGTGGTGATCGCGTACCGCTGGAAAGACTTCTTCTGAGTCTCGATGTTGGCGTAGGTCCACTCGGCCGGGTGCGCGTTGCGCTTGATGGCGGCGTTCTCCGCGGGCAGTCCGAAGGAGTCCCAGCCGATCGGGTGCATCACATCGTAGCCGCGCAGCATCCAGTACCGGGCCACGACGTCACCCATCGCAAAGGCCTCAGCGTGGCCCATGTGCAGGTCACCCGAGGGGTAAGGGAACATATCGAGCACGTAGCGACGCGGACGCGAGCCGTCGTCGGTGGGGACGAACGTGTTGTTCGTCGTCCAGTAGTCGGCCCATCTGGCTTCGATGCGGGCAACATCGTAGACGCCTTCTGTGGTGGCCGCTTCCGTCTCTGACACCTTCACACCTCTGCACGCTCTCGACATGACAGCGCCCGACGCGCCCCACACCGTCTACGGCACGCGACACATCGAGCAGCTCGGAAAAACCTTCGTCGATTCTACCGCGTCTAGGATCCCATCTCGACGCGTGACCCCCGCGGAGAAGTTCACCGGACAGACACGGAGCTGTCATGCGTCCGTCATGTCGTGGTCGACGCGGTGTCGGTCTGGGTCGAGACCATGCAGATATGAGGATTCAGATGGTCGCAGAATCATTTCTTCCGCTGATGAATGGAGTCACTAACTCCGTTCTCCGTCTCGTCGACGAATACGCCGCAGCCGGCCATGATCTCTCGATCATCGCACCGAAGCAGCGCGGCGCCGATCGGTTCCTGCGCACCTCCTCCGGACGCAAGGTGCGGGTCCGCCGAGTGCCCTCCTTGCCGATGCTCGGTTACGGGGACGTGCGGATCGCCACCACGAACGTCTCCCAGCTGCGGCGCAAAATCGCCGATTTCGCCCCCGACGTCCTGCACCTGGCCTCCCCCACCCTGCTGGGTGGCCGAGCCGTCGTCGCCGGACAACGCTTAGGCATCCCCACCGTGGCGGTCTACCAAACCGACATCCCCGGTTACACCGCCAAGTACGGAATGTCGTTCTTGGAATCCGCCAGCTGGCAGCTGCTGCGGGATGTGCACAATCGAGCCACTCTGACCTTGGCTCCCTCGACGGCGACCCGGGACCAGCTGAAAGCCCACGACATTGAGCGGGTGCACCTGTGGCGCCGCGGTGTGGACACCTCCCTGTTCTCCCCCAGCCACCGCGATGCGAGCCTGCGCGCCGAACTCGCTTCGGAAGACGAGCGGATCGTGATGTACGTGGGCCGGCTGGCCGCGGAAAAACAGGTGGAAGATCTGAGGGTACTGCATGATACCCCCGGCGTCCGCGTGGTCGTTATCGGCGAGGGCCCCGAAGAGCCGACCCTGCGGGCGCTGATGCCGCGGGCCCGTTTCCGCGGGTTCCGCTCCGGCACGGATCTCGCCCGGCACCTGGCCACCGCCGATGTGTTTGTGCACACGGGGGAACTGGAGACCTTCTGCCAGACCATTCAGGAAGCCATGGCCTCCGGTGTGCCCGCCATCGCCCCGCGCAGCGGCGGACCGATCGACTTGATCTCCCCCAGCCGCACCGGCTGGCTTTACACCCCCGGCCAGCTCGATGAACTCGTCAGCGCGTCCCGAGATTTGCTTTTCGACGACGCCAAGCGCGCCTCCTTTGGTGAAGCCGCACTGGAATCGGTGCGCAGGCGGACCTGGCCGGTGCTGGCCGAACAGCTGATGGGGTACTACGAGCAGGCGATCCAGGCGCAGCAGCTGGCCCCACTGCCCCGCTGACCCTCAGGCGTCGTCGAGGAGCCACCCCTGGGCGTGGACAACGGCGCGATCCCAGCGCCGCCTCAGTGCCTCACGCTGTTCCGGGGCCATGGCAGGCTCCCATCGTTGGCCGGTGACACAGAGCTCGCGCAGCTGATCCAGATCCGTCCAGACCCCGTGCCCCAGTCCCGCGGCGTACGCTGCGCCCAGTGCGGTGGTCTCCACGTTCCGTGGCCGCTGGACCGGCACGCCCAGCACATCCGCCTGAAATTGCATCAGCTCGTCGTTGACGCTCATCCCGCCATCGGCCCGAATCACCTCCGGAGTCAGACCCGTGTCTTCGACGACGGCGGCCAGCACGTCCCGGGTCTGAAAGGCGGTAGCTTCCAGGGCCGCGCGCGCAATGTGCCCGGCCGTGGCGTACCCGGTCAGGCCTATAATCAGCCCCCGGGCGTCCGGGCGCCAGTGCGGGGCGAACAATCCAGAGAAGGCCGGGACGAAGTACACGCCACCGTTATCGGTGACGGTGCCCGCCAGTCGTTCGACGTCCTCGGAGGTGGTAATCACCCCCAGATTGTCACGCAACCACTGCACCACCGACCCGGCCTGGGCGATCGAGCCCTCCAGGGCATACATCGGGGCCTCCCCGTCGAGCTGATAGGCCACAGTGGAGAGCAGACCGTGTTCAGAGCGCACCACCTCCGCACCGGTGTTGTGCAGCAGGAAACAACCGGTGCCGTACGTATTCTTCACCTCGCCCGGGGCGAATACCGCCTGCCCGAACGCGGCCGACTGCTGGTCGCCCAGGATCCCGGTCACTCGTACGCCCGCCAGCGGCACCCGTGCCGACACCGCGCCAAAGTCAGAAACTGAAGCCCGGATCTCCGGCAGCATCGGCCCCAGCTGTTCCGGGTCCAGCCCGAAGTGCGCCCCCAGTTCAGGCCGCCACTGCCCGGTCTCCAGATCCATGAGCAAGGTGCGGGAAGCGTTGGTGATGTCGGTGGCGTGCACCCCGCCGTGGACCCCACCGGTGAGGTTCCACAGCAGCCAGGTGTCCATGGTGCCGAAGCGCAGCGTGCCCCGCTCGGCCGCTAACCGTGCCGGCTCGGAATATTCCAGAATCCAGGCGATTTTCGGCGCGCAGAAATACGATGCCAACGGCAAACCGGTGATCCGGCGCAGCTCATCGGCGTCGTCGCTCTCACGCACCCTGACGAGCAGGTCGTCGGTGCGGGTGTCCTGCCAGACAATGGCCCGGTGCACGGGTCGACCCGTCTCCACGTCCCAGAGCACGGTAGTCTCACGCTGGTTCGTGATGCCGATGCAGGCAATGTCCTCGGCGGACATGCCCGCGCGCGCCGTCACCAAACCCATCAGTTCCCGGACGGTGTTCCAGATCTCGACGGCATCGTGCTCCACCCACCCGGGTTGCGGGAAATGTTGCCGATGCTCGCGCTGGGCGGAGCTGAGCACCCGGGCGCGTTCGTCGTAGATCACCACCCGTGAGGAGGTGGTGCCCTGGTCGATACTCATGATCGCACTCGCCGTCATGTTCGCCAGCATACCGACCCGCACCGGGCAGTAGGCTGAGGACATGAGTGTTCCCGATGCTCCCCCGATTCGCTGGCGCGACCGCATCTTCCCCCCGGCTCCCCCGGCCGACACCGCGGAGATCACCGGCGCCCCGGCACAGGAACCCGAACGCCTGGATGTCAATTATCCGGACCCGGTGTCAGCCCGGACGTCACGGTACACTGTGTGGCGCTACCCGGCCCGTCTGGCTGCTGGAGAGACGGCTCGCCGCACGATGGTGTGGGTGCACGGTTTTCGCGGGGATCACCACGGCCTGGCGCTGATCGCCGATGTACTTTCGGCTTGCGACGACGACGTCGAAGTGCTGGTACCCGATCTCCCCGGCTTCGGGGACTCTGCGGCGTTTCCCGACGCCGAGCATTCAGTGCACCACTACGTGGATGCCCTGGATTCCGGGCTGGGCGAACTGCTGGCGCCGCGGCGTCGTGACACCGCACGGCCTTGGTTGCTGGGGCATTCCTTCGGTTCGGTGGTGGCCTCGCGTTGGGCAGCCCGCTCCCCGGAGAGTTGGGCCGGGTTGGCGCTGGTCAATCCGATTTCCGAACCAGCGCTGAGCCCGGGCAGCACACTCACCCAACGCTGGGCCGCCCGGTTAGCGCAGGGGTATTACGAGGCTGCGGCGGCCCTGCCACAGCGCCTGGGTCGCGGACTCCTGGCTCATCCGGGCGTGGTGTGGGCGACGGGGACGTTCATGTCGCGCACCGCTGATCGTCGAATTCTGGCGTACACCCACGATCAGCATCAGCGCTATTTCTCCAACTTCGCCTCCCGGGCAATGCTGGTGGAGGCGTACCGGTCGTCGGTGACGGGGACCGTGCTGGACGCGGCTTCGGAGTTGCGGTTGCCGGTGTTGCTGATCGCCGGGGACCAGGATCCGTTGGGTAGCCCGGAGTCACAACAACTCTTAGCTGCCCGCATCGCGGAGGCCTCGATGTCGGTGCGGTTAGAGATGCTGCACGGTGTGGGACACCTGATTCACTATGAGCGCCCGGTGGAGGTGGTGCGGCTGCTGCGCTCGTGGATGCAGCAACAGACCGCGATTCCGAAAGTGGGCTCAAAGGATGTCGACGGGGTCGATCCGCAGTCGCACGGCGCCGTCGGTGCGACGGGCCGATGAGGCCGCGCGTGCGGAGCGCAACACGGCGGTGACCTCGGCGGCCACCTTGTAGGGGAAGAACAGCAGCGCCCGGTAGTCACCGGTGCCGTGGGGTTCGTCCTCGCTGAGCGGGGTGGGACCGATCCACGGGCTGTGGGCGGCGTGGTACGGCAACTGAACGGCGTCGATGAAGCGTTGCAGTGCAGGGCGCGGGCCCAAAATTTCGGCGCTGCGCACGGCCGGCGGCAGCTGGAGGTGCACACGTTCGGCGAGTTCCCGGGAAGCGAAGCTCACCGGGTTCATACGGACCAGGGCACCGACGACGTCTTCGCGTGCGGCAGTGACCACCACGGTGCCGCCCTGAGAGGCGGGACGGACGAGGGTGGCGGCGCGCATCCAATGGCCGAGCACGGTTTCTGGGACCCGCAGTCCTTCACGTTGCAGTTGGGAATCGCCGTCAAGCAACAGGGCCGAGGCGTAGCCGCCATCGGCCACCGGTTCCGCGCCCGTGGTGGCCACCACGAGGGCGGGTTCGGCGTCGACGGTGGTGAGCATATGGTCGGCCGATGAGGACAGTACCGGAACCTGCGGGAAGGCTCGTCCCAACTCTTCGGCGGTGCGGTCCACACCGCGGGCGCCAGCGCGGAGGCGCGGGGACCCACATTCGGAGCAACGGAACTGGCGATCGTGACGTCCGCACCACCGGCAGGATGCTTCGCCGCGGTGGGCAGCCAACTGGTTCGGATAGGTCAAGGGGCCGGCGCAGGTGCGACAGCGCGCCGGGTTACGACAGGATTCGCAGAGCAGGCCAGGAATGAATCCGGATCGCCCCACCTGGACCAGCACTGGCCCGGCCGGAACATTTTTGCCCTCCAGCGCGGAGCGGGCCGCGCTCCAGGCCAGGTGCGGCAGTCGGGCGCGGGAGGCCAGCGGATCGCGGGCGGCGTTGAAGGAGTCGGCGGTGGCAATGACGCGCGGTGACACGGCGTGGCGCACGGTCCGGGGCACCTCGATCTCATGCAGGTGCCCGGACTCGACGAGGCGCTGGGTCTCCACGGAGCGGGAGGTGTCCACCACCAGTGCGCGGCACGCCTGCGCCTCGGCTCGCATCAGGGCCACTTCGCGGGCGTGGTGGTAGGGGGCGCGCGGTTCGGAGTGCAGGGTGTCGGCGTCGTCCCACACCACCAGCAGTCCGAGGTCGTGGACGGGCGCCCAGACCGCGGCGCGGGTGCCGATCACGATGCGACGTTGTCCGGTTTTGACACGCAGGAAGTCCCGGTAACGGGGTGTGGGACCGTCGGAGGCCGAGAGTCGGGCGAAGCCGCCGCGTCCCAGTCGGGATTCGAGCAGCCCGCTCAGCCGTTCCAGGGCGCGCACGTCGGGCACGATGATGATCACGCCGCGCTCGGCCGCCGCCGTCTGTTGGGCCACGTCAGCGAGCAACCCCATCGCGTCCCAGTCGCCGTGTGCACTGGGCAGGGCCAGAGCGCACCGAGAGACGGTGCCGGCGAGTTCCTGTGTCACGTCGACGAGCCGGTCGAGGTCGCTGAGTCCGTAGTCGGACACCGATCGCACCGGCGCTGGAGTTTCAGGGGCCCGTGCCGCGTCGTCGACAAATTCTTTTTCTACGCGGGCCACCCGCGGCGGGACGACGTTGCGTAGCACATCGGCCACGTTGCCCGCGTAGCGCTGGGCGGTGCGCTCGGCCAAGGCCAGCACGTCGGGGTCAAGGACGGGCAGAGTCGAAACAACGGTTTTGAGCGGTACGAATTTCGTGCCGGTGGTGATGCGCTCGTGGCGTTCCACCAGCCATCCGGTCATCATTTGGTGCCCAAAGCGCACTTTGACGCGCACGCCCGGCTGGGCAGCCACGTCGAGATCAGGGGGCACCAGATAATCGAAGCGCCGATCCAGGTGCGGCACGGCCGAGTCGATGATGACCGCGGCCAGGGGCAAGGGTGGCCAGCCGTGGGCGGTTTCAGGCAGTGCAGCTACCCCCTGCGCCGAGGCGGGCAGGGAGAAGAGCGCGACCGGGGCGTCAGACTCGGATGGGGGCACCCGTCACCAGCCGACGGCGGCCCGCAACGCCTCGACCTTGTCGAGCCGCTCCCAGGTGAAATCCGCGTCTTCGCGACCGAAGTGTCCGCTGCTGGCGGTCTTCTGATAGATCGGGCGCTTCAGATCCAGAGAGTCAATGATCGCCTTGGGTCGCAGATCAAAAGTGGCGTTCACGGCGTCAATGATGGCCTCGCGTGAGACCTTCTCGGTACCGAAGGTGTCGACGTACAGGCCAACGGGGCGGGCCTTGCCGATGGCGTAAGCGACCTGGAATTCTGCGCGGTCAGCCAGACCGGCGGCCACGACGTTCTTGGCGACCCAGCGCATGGCGTAGGCGGCCGAACGGTCGACCTTGGACGGGTCCTTGCCGGAGAACGCGCCGCCGCCGTGGCGGGCCATGCCACCGTAGGTGTCCACGATGATCTTCCGGCCGGTCAGTCCAGCGTCGCCCACCGGGCCACCAATCACGAAGGTGCCGCCGGGGTTGATGATGTATTCCACCTGAGAGTAGTCCAGCCCGGATTCGGCCAGCACAGGGTTTACCACGTGCTCGATGACGTCGGCTTCGAGCTGTGTCAGGGAGATTTCCGCACGGTGCTGAGTAGAGACGACGACGGCCTCGATGGTGACCGGCTTACCTTCCTCGGCGTAACCGACGGTGACCTGGGTCTTGCCGTCGGGCAGCAGGTAAGGCACGGGCGAATCTGCCTGCTGGCGCACCTGGGTGAGACGCTCGGAGAGCCGGTGTGCCAGGTAGATCGGAGTCGGCATGTAGACCGGTGTCTCGTTGGAGGCGTAGCCGAACATGATGCCCTGGTCTCCGGCACCCTGGTCGTCAATGGCGTCCACGGAGCCGCCGCGGTTCTCCACCGAGCCGCCGAAGACACCGGCAAAAATATTGGCCGACTGCTGGCCGATGGAGATATTCACGCCGCAATGTTCGCCGTCGAAGCCCTGAGTCGAGGAGTCATAGCCGATGGCCAGGATCGTGTCGCGTACGATCTTGGGAATCTCCACGTAGGCCGCGGTGTTGATTTCGCCGGCGACCTGGACCAGACCGGTGGTGGTCAGAGTCTCGACGGCCACCTTAGCGTCGGGGTCCTTGGCCAGAATGGCGTCCAGAATTGCGTCCGAGATCTGGTCACAGATTTTGTCCGGGTGGCCACTGGTGACCGATTCGGAGGTGAAGAGACGCAGTTCGCCGGAGCCGACCCCCGTGTACGGAGCGTAGGCGGAGGGCTGGGTGGTGGAATCCTGGATATCAGTCACGACAGCAATCCTAACGAATCGGAAACCCGGTCACGCCCGGGTCTTCACAAACGGTCAAACGGTGTCGGGGTGCAGTTCCTGGCCGATCAGCTCCACAATCCGAACCGACACGTCCGTTTTGGAACCGTGTGCGGTCACCGGAGCCGCTCCGTCACGGTACAGCACGGTGATCTCAGTATCGTCCTGGCCAAAGACCTGGTCGCGGCCGACCTGGTTCACCACGAGCATCTCGCAGCCCTTACGCTCCAGTTTCGCCTGGGCGTAGTCCAGTACACTGCCGCTCTCGTCTCCGGTTTCGGCGGCGAAGCCGACGATCAGTCCGGGCAAATTTTCACCGTTGTCACGTTGCTGCACGGCCGTGGCCAACACATCCTCGGTGCGTTCGAGCACGATGGTGGGACTGGATCCGTCGTCGGATTTCTTCATCTTCGACGTCGCGAGCTGGGCCGGCCGGAAATCTGCAACAGCCGCGGCCATGACCAGTACATCGGCGCCGGTGGATTCTTCTAACACCGCGTCGAGCAACTCGCGGGTGGATTCCACCCTGCGGGTGGCGATGCCCTCTGGGGCGGGGACGTCCATGGCGGCCGCGATCAGGGTGACGTCGGCGCCGGCTTGACGGGCGGCTCGAGCCAGTTCAGTGCCTTGTTTGCCGGAGGAACGATTGCCCAAGTACCGGACGGGGTCGAGTGCTTCCCGGGTACCTCCAGCAGTGACCACCACACGGCGTCCGGCGAGAGACGACGTCGACGGGATTGGTGCCGTGCCGTGTGCGGCATGTGATTGTTGCGCGAACTCCCAGATGGCTTCGGGCTCGGGCAAGCGCCCCGGGCCGGTGTCAGTACCGGTGAGTCGGCCGCTATCTGGATCCAGCACGTGCATCCCACGGGAGCGCAGGGTCGCGACATTCGCCTGGGTGGCGGGATTCAGCCACATCTCGGTATGCATGGCCGGAGCGATCACGATCGGCGTGGTGGCCGTCAGCAATACATTGCCCAGTAGGTCAGGAGCCAGCCCGGCTGCGGTGCGGGCCAGAAAGTCTGCGGTCGCCGGGGCGATCACCACCAGATCTGCCTGTCGCCCGAGAGCAACGTGATTGACCTTCTCGACCGCTTCAAAAGTGTCCACGTGGACACGACGGCCGGACAGCGCCTCCCAGGTAGGTGCGCCAACGAAGCGCAGGGCGTTTTCGGTGGGTACCACCTGGACCTGGTGACCGGATTCGGTCATCAGCCTCAACAACAGGGCGGCTTTATAAGCGGCAATCCCGCCGGTGACACCGAGAACGATGCGCATGGAGTGATCCGAGATCAGTTCTCTTCGGAAGCCTCAGGTGCGGCGGGCTCTTCGACGCCGGGCACCTGGAACGGGTCCACGTTGGCAGGAACGTCGAAGCCGTCGAATTCCTCGGCCTGGCGGGCAGCTTCGCGCGCTTCAACCTCAGAGACGGGCTTCATCTCCAGCAGGTCTGCATCGATTTCGCGCATCGAGATCGACAGCGGCTTCTCGTTGAGCTTGGTGTCGACCAGCGGGCCGACGTACTCGAACAGACCTTCGTGCAGCTGGGAGTAGTAGGCGTTGATCTGACGTGCTCGCTTCGCGGCGAAGAGCACCAGCGCGTACTTCGAGTCGACCTTCTCCAACAGCGAATCGATGGGAGGGTTGACGATGCCTTCGTACTGTTCAGTCACAGAGTCTCCAAATATCTACGTCTGGGCGGGGCCGCATCAGGCGGCCGATTTATTCTACGCTATCCGGGTCTAGCCCCATGATCCGCACGAGCTCGCGTGCGGCCTGTTTCACAGTGTCGTTGACGACCACTGCATCAAATTCTGGTTCGGCAGCGAGCTCTAGTCTAGCGGTTTCTAGCCGACGGCGCTGTTCCTCGACCGATTCCGTGCCGCGCCCGATGAGCCGATCCACCAATTCATCCCAGCTGGGTGGGGCCAAAAAGACGAACCGAGCGTCCGGCATGGCTTCCCGCACCTGACGTGCTCCTTGCAGATCAATCTCCAGGAGCACCTTCCGACCCTGTTCAACAGCGGCGGCCACGGTGTCACGACGGGTACCGTAGCGATTCTCCCCGTGTACCACAGCCCATTCCAGCATCTGGTCGCGGGCGACGAGCTCGTCGAATTCGTCCGGACTGGTGAAGAAGTAGTGCTCGCCTTCGACTTCGCCGGGCCGGGGGTGGCGAGTGGTCGCAGAGACGGAGAGCCATACCTGCGGGAAATTTTCGCGAATGAACCGAGAAACGGTCCCCTTGCCGACCGCGGTCGGACCGGCCAGCACCGTCACCGAAGGATCCGCGCCATGCTCAACGCGCGGGCTGAACGGACGTGTCGATGGAATGTGAGGACTCGGCTCGAAGCTCGGATCAGCGGGCACATCGGCTCCTGGTCGGTGAGATGGCTGTCAGCGGGATGGGGATGCGCTCGTGGAGCGCGTGGATTCCAACGCTACACCGAATCCGCCGATCATCTCCGCAGTCGCGTTGACTAGCCGAGGAGCTTCAGCAGGGACGCACGCTGGCGGTGCCCGAGTCCACGCAAACGACGATTGAGAGAGATCTCACACTCCTGCATGATCTTTTCGGCGCGCACCTCGCCGATACCGCGCAAAGCGATCAGCAGATCAAAGGTGCGCATGCGCCCGATGGATTCGTCCTGATCTGCACGTTCCAGCACGTGCTCGAGCGTGACCTCACCCGCCGCCAGAGCTCGCTTGAGCTCCGCTCGTTCCGTGCGCGCAGTGATTGCTTTGCGCTGCGCTTCATTCCGTTCCTCATCGGTCAACGCCTTGAGTGCCACCGCGTGCCTCCTCTTGTCCGGGATCAGCACTTCAACCCTAATTTAGTCGAACGATTAACTGAACCCCTAGAACATTGCACTTCCGTTATACCGCAGGTCACACATATGTGACGATTCTATCCAGCTAAAACTCGGCTTGGGGTGATCTTGTGACGAGCATCAGAACCGGTGACGAAGCGGTGTTTTACCGGGTGATGTCCTCGGTGGTGTGACGGATGCGCGTGCGCAGCGCCTCAACCTCGGGACCTGCCGTGAGGATCCCCCGCGACGAGTTCACCAACACCTGTGGCCACGCCGTGTCGAAACCCAGCCGCATGCTTTCCGTGGTGGCCCCCTGTGCACCGTATCCGGGTGCAAGTAGCGCGGCACCGGAAGCGGCCAGATCGATACTCAGTCGTCGCGCCGTATCCGGGATGGTGGCGCCCACCACCAGACCAACCGTACCGAGAACAGCTCCTTTGCCGGCCGATGCCGCAGCGTCAGCCGCGTCCGTAGTGTCGAGATCGGTCCGGTTGTCAGCGGCGGCACGACGCACGATGTCGGCGGCGACCGAGACCTGGCCCTCCCCCAGCGCGTGCTGGATGCTTGCGCCCTCTGGGTTCGAGGTCAGGGCGAGGATGAACACACCGCGCCCGGTGTTTCTCGCCAGATCAATAGCCGGACGCAGTGACTCGTATCCCAGGAACGGGCTCAGAGTGAGCGCATCTGCGGCCAAGGGGGAACCGTCTTCCAGCCAGGCACTGGCGTAGCCCTGCATGGTCGAACCGATATCCCCGCGTTTGGCGTCGGCAATCGTGAGAATACCGGCATCATGGGCGTCCTGGAGCGTGCGCTCCAGGACAGCAAATCCCGCGGCCCCGTGGCGTTCGTACAGCGCCACTTGAGGTTTCAGCGCGGCCGCAAGGCTCGTGCCATCACGATCCGTCGAAGCTTCGACAACGGTGCGGGAAAAACGCTCGATTCCCGCCGCGGTGTCGTCCAATCCCCAGTCAGCGAGCAGGCCCGGGTGCGGGTCGATTCCTATACACAGCGGGCCGGCTCGCCGCATCGCTGCCGCGAGACGAGGACCGAACGACTGGCGTTCTGCTGCCGACGACGTCATGCTCGCTCTCCGGCGCGTTCCAGTGCCGCCACCAGTCGCTGGTCATGGTCCTGCAGACTGGTCACGTCCCAGGAGTACTCCCGCTGGGCTTCCAGGGCCTGCAGCGCTGCCGCGAACTCGGCCAGGGTGGTGATCACGGGCACGCCAATGGAGGTGGCCGCCGCACGGATTTCGTAGCCGTCCGAACGGGAGTCGCCACCGGAGGGCGTGTTCAGGACCAGGTCCACTGTGCCGGCCTCGATCTGCTCCAGGATGGTGCCTTCGACACCGTCTTCGGAGGTGGCGATCTTGTTGACGACCTCGGTGTTGATCCCGTTGCGACGCAGCACCTCGGCGGTACCGCCGGTCGAGACCACGGTGAAGCCCAGATCGATGAGGCGTTTGGCTTGTCCGATCACGCCGCGCTTATCGCGGTTCGCTACCGAGATGAACACTCGTCCGGAGTGCGGCAGGGGTCCACCAGCGGCGGCTTGGGATTTAGCGAAGGCGGTATCGAAGTACTTGTCGATACCCATGACCTCACCGGTGGAGCGCATTTCGGGACCGAGTAGCGAGTCCACCACGCGGCCGTCCGGGGTGCGGAAACGGGTGAACGGCAGCACGGCTTCTTTGACGGCCACGGGGGCGTCAAGCGGCAGGCTGGCGCCGTCGTGGGTGGAGGGCAACATCCCTTCGGCCCGCAGCTCGGCGATAGACTTACCCACACCGATCATGGCGGCGGCCTTGGCCAACTGCACGCCCGTGGCCTTCGACACGAACGGCACGGTGCGCGAGGCACGCGGGTTCGCTTCGATCACGTAGAGAACATCAGCGGCGAGGGCGAACTGGATGTTAATCAGGCCGCGCACGCCCACCCCGGCCGCGATGCCGAGGGTGGCTTCGCGAACGCGATCGAGCACGTCCGGGCCGAGGGTGATGGGCGGCAGCACGCAGGCGGAGTCACCGGAGTGGATTCCGGCTTCCTCGATGTGCTCCATCACGCCGCCGACGTAGAGGTCGGTGCCGTCGTAGAGAGCGTCGACGTCAATTTCGATGGCGTCGTCGAGGAATCGGTCCACCAGCATCGGGTGTTCCGGGGTGATCTCGGTGGCGTTGGCAACGTAGGTTTCCAGGGACGCCTCGTCGTAGACGATCTCCATGCCGCGTCCGCCCAGCACGTAGGAGGGGCGCACCAGGACCGGGTATCCGATGCTGTCAGCGACCCGCTTGGCGTCTTCGAAGGATACGGCGGTGCCGTTCTTCGGGGAGGCCAACCCGGCGTTCTGCAATACCTGCGAGAACATGCCGCGGTGTTCGGCGAGGTCGATCGCGTGCGGTGAGGTGCCGAGAATGGTGACACCGGCGTCCTGGAGCTGCTGAGCCAGCTTCAGCGGAGTCTGACCGCCGAGCTGAACGAAGACACCCAGCACGCCGCCACTACGCTCTTCGGCGTGAATAATCTCCAATACGTCTTCCAGGGTCAGCGGTTCGAAGTAGAGCCGGTCCGAAATGTCGTAATCGGTAGACACGGTTTCGGGGTTGCAGTTGACCATGACCGTGTCGTAGTCGGCGTCGCGCAGTGCCATGGTGGCGTGCACGCAAGAGTAGTCGAACTCGATGCCCTGACCGATGCGGTTCGGCCCCGAGCCCAGGATAATCACCGAGGGCTTGTCGTGGGGCTGGACTTCGGTCTCCTGGTCGTAGGATGAGTACCGGTAGGGAGTGAACGCCTCAAACTCTGCGGCGCAGGTGTCCACAGTCTTGTAGACCGGGCGGATGCCCAAGGCGTGGCGCACGCCCCGGACCACGGCGGGGTCTAGGTGGCGCAGCGCCCCGATCTGTTCGTCAGAGAACCCGTGGCGCTTGGCCCATCCCAGGGTGTCGGCGTCGAGCGCCTCGGCGTTACGAATGTCTTCAGCGACTTCGTTGATGAGCACCAGCTGGTCCAGGAACCACGGGTCAATGGCGGTGGCAGCGAAGGCCTGCTCAATGGTCGCACCGCCGAGCAGAGCGCGCTGCACCTGGGCTAGGCGCTCGGTGGTGGCGGTCTTCGACTGCTCCAGAAGTTCTGCGACCTCGCCGGCGTCGGGTACGTCAAAGGTCAGCTCGCTGCCCTTCTGCTCCAGTGACCGCAGTGCCTTCTGCAGAGCCTCAGCGAAGTTTCGCCCCAGTGCCATGGCCTCGCCCACCGACTTCATGGTGGTGGTGAGGGTGGCGTCTGCCGCGGGGAACTTCTCGAAGGCGAAGCGGGGCACCTTCACCACCACGTAGTCGAGCACCGGCTCGAAGGAGGCCGGGGTCTTCTGCGTGATGTCGTTGGGGATCTCGTCGAGCGTATAGCCCAGGGAGAGCTTGGTGGCGATCTTGGCGATGGCGAAACCGGTGGCTTTTGACGCCAACGCGGAGGAACGCGAGACGCGTGGGTTCATCTCGATGACGATGATGCGGCCGTCTTCGGGATTGACTGCGAACTGGATGTTGCAGCCGCCGGTGTCGACCCCGACCTCGCGGATGACGGCGATGGCGATATCGCGCATCTTCTGGAACTCGACGTCGGTCAGAGTCATGGCGGGGGCGACGGTGATGGAGTCGCCGGTGTGAACACCCACGGGGTCGAAGTTTTCGATGGAGCAGACGACCACGACATTGTCGTTCTTGTCGCGCATCATCTCGAGCTCGTATTCTTTCCACCCCAGGATCGACTCTTCAAGGAGGACCTCGGAGGTCGGGCTGTATTGGAGGCCGGCACCGGCGATGCGGTGGAGGTCTTCTTCGTTGTAGGCCATACCGGAGCCGAGTCCGCCCATGGTAAAGGAGGGCCGAACGACCATCGGGTAGCCGAGCTTCTCGGCCGCGGCCAGGGCCTCGTCCATGGTGTGGACGATCTCGGACTGCGCGGATTCGCCGCCGCAGCGTTCGACGACGCCCTTGAACAGTTCGCGGTTCTCACCGAGCTCGATGGCTTCGATATTGGCGCCGATCAGTTCGACGTCGTACTTCTCCAGGGCGCCTGACTTCTCCAAGGCGATCGCGGTATTCAGCGCGGTCTGACCGCCCAGGGTGGGCAGCAGGGCATCGGGGCGTTCCTGGGCGATGATCTTCTCGACAACCTCTGGGGTGATCGGCTCCACGTAGGTGGCGTCGGCCAGCTCCGGATCGGTCATGATGGTGGCCGGGTTGGAGTTGACGAGGATGACGCGCACGCCTTCCTCTTTGAGCACGCGGATAGCCTGCGTGCCGGAGTAGTCGAACTCGGCCGCCTGACCGATGACGATGGGGCCGGATCCGATGACCAGAACGGATGACAGGTCGGTGCGTTTAGGCATAGTGAAAGGTCTCCTTGACGTCTCTGGTCTGGTTCAGCGGTCGCTCTTCGCAGCGGCCATGTTGTCGATGAAGCGGTCAAACAACGGGTGCGCATCGTGCGGACCGGCTGCAGACTCGGGGTGGAACTGCACGGAGAACGCCGGGCGGTCTGTGAGCGACAGCCCCTCGACGACCTGGTCATTGAGCGACCAGTGCGAGACCTCGACCTCGCCATAGCGTGCCTCGGGTGCGGTGATCACCTCGCCAATGGGGGCTTCGACGGCGAAGCCGTGGTTTTGGGAGGTGATGTGGACTTTGCCGGTGGCCTTGTCCATCACCGGCTGGTTAGGACCGCGGTGGCCGAAGGGCAGCTTGTACGTGTCGAAGCCCAGGGCCCGACCGAAAATCTGGTTACCGAAGCAGATGCCGAAGAACGGCAGATCCGCGTCCAGCACCTGGCGCAACAACTGAACCTGGGAATCGGCTGTAGCCGGGTCTCCGGGGCCGTTGGAGAGGAAGACGCCGTCGGGGTTCAGCGCCTGGATCTCGTCGAAGGTGGTGGTGGCCGGGACCACGTGGACCCGCACACCGCGGGACGCCAGGTGCCGCGGGGTGGCGGCTTTGATGCCGAGGTCAACAGCAACCACGGTGTATTGGGGGTCCTGCTGGTAGCCGTGCTCTGCGGGTTCGACCACGTAGGCCTGTTCGGTAGTGACTTCCTCGGCCAGCCGGGCGCCGGCCATGGCGGGTTGCTCGCGCACCTCGGTCAGCAGGTCAGCCTGAGAACGCTGGGCTGCGTCGCCGGAGAAGATCCCGGCTTTCATGGAGCCGCGGTCGCGCAGCAGTCGGGTGACGGCGCGTGTGTCGATGCCCTGGATACCGACGATGCCCTCGGCCACGAGCTGATCGTCAAGGCTGCGCTGGGAGCGGTAGTTGGAGGGCACGCGGGCGGCGTCGCGCACGGCGTAGCCGGCGACCCAGATGGCTCGAGACTCGTTGTCTTCGTCGTTGACGCCGGTGTTGCCGATATGCGGGAAGGTCTGCACCACGATCTGCCGGGCGTAGGAGGGGTCTGTCAGGGTCTCCTGGTATCCGGTCATGCCGGTGGTGAAGACGGCCTCACCGAGGGTGGACCCTACGACTCCGTAGGAGCGGCCCTCGAAGACGCTGCCGTCCTCCAGGACCAGGATGGCTGGTTCAGTATTCTTCAGGCTCACGCGGGTTACTCTCTTCCTGAGTCGTCGGTGGGGGTCGTGTTGGGTTTCGCCGTGGCGGCGTGCTGGGTGGCTGGCCCGGCCTCGGGAATCAGGCCGGACAGCGCGGTGTAGAGCGGGCGCTTGCCCGCGGCGGTTTTGGTACGGAATCCGGTGGAGACTTCCTGATGCCCCAGCATCCAGGAGAACACGATCAGGCCCTCCTTCTCCACGAATTTGCCGTTGATGCCGGATTCCAGGCGGACATCCGTGATCTGATCGGCCCGCACAAACAGATTGCTCGCCCCGTTGCGCAGAATCGCCACTCCCTGGGAATGGACTTCCATCTGGGCGTCGGTGCGGATCCCGAGCTGGTGGACGGCGATACGATCGAGCCAGTCACGACCCTGCACGGTGGCCACGTACATGCCTTCATCGAGGACAAGTGGCTCCTGGTCAAGCAAACCTTCGGGAATCGACGCCGGAACCTCGACGTGCTTCTGTCGCAGTTTGCGGTTGCGCCAGCCCAGCCACAGCGCGGACAGCAACAGCACTATCACGATCAGGGTCACCACCACGATCGTGACGTACTGTCCGGCGTAAGAGGCGTCCTGTTCGACTTGGGCCACTAGCTCCACGACGTGCTCAGTTCCTGTCTGTTGAAAAGCGGATACGGGGTCGATCATGACGAGGCGCGCCGCGGGGTGGCCAGGCGGGCATTGGCGACGACGCGGTGTCCATGCAGAAAGACATCGGTGATGCGACCGGGCAGGGTCATCCCCCGGTAGGGGCTGTTGCGCGACTTGGTGGTGTGTTGCTCGGGGTCCACCACCCGGGTCTCGCGGGGATCGTAAACGGTGATGTTCGCCGGTACTGAAGACTGCAGCACTCCCTCGGCGGAGACGAGTCCCTGGTCGGTGAGCCCAGCAATAATAGCCGGCGTCATGCTCATCACCCGGGCCACACCGGCCCAGTCGAGCAGCCCGGTGTCCACCATGGACTGTTGAATCACCGGCAGGGCGGTTTCCAGGCCGGTCATGCCCATGGCGGCTACGGACCATTCGCACTGTTTTGCTTCCGCGGGATGCGGGGCGTGATCAGTGCCCACCGTGTCGATGGTACCGTCGGCGAGTCCCTCGCGCAGCGCCATCACATCGGCTTCGCGGCGCAGCGGCGGGTTGACCTTGAACACTGGGTCGTAGCTGCGCACGAGTTCCTCGGTGAGCAACAAGTGATGCGGGGTGACTTCGGCGGTGACTTGAATGCCACGGGACTTGGCCCAGCGGATGATCTCGACCGATCCTGCCGTGGACACGTGGCAGACATGTAGCCGCGAACCTACGTGGTCGGCTAGCAGCACATCTCGGGCAATGATCGACTCTTCGGCCACGGCCGGCCAGCCCGGCAGTCCCAGCACACTGGAGAGTTCCGACTCGTTCATCTGCGCGCCATCGGTAAGGCGGGGTTCCTGGGCGTGCTGAGCGATGAAGCCGTCAAAGGACTTCACGTACTCCAGTGCACGACGCATCAGTACAGGGTCCCAGACGCAGATCCCGTCATCGGAGAACATGCGCACCTGAGCACGGGAAGCCGCCATGGCGCCCAGTTCGGCCAGTTTCTCCCCCGCCAGGCCGACGGTAACGGCGCCCACCGGGTGCACATCGCACCAACCGGCCTCGCGTCCAAGCTGCCAAACCTGTTCCACGACACCGGCGGTGTCAGCCACCGGGGTGGAGTTCGCCATGGCGTGCAATGAGGTGAACCCGCCCATAGCGGCGGCACGGGTACCGGTTTCCACGGTCTCCGCGTCTTCCCGACCCGGCTCGCGCAAGTGGGTGTGTAAGTCGACAAGCCCGGGCAACACGATGCGCCCGGTAGCGTCGACATGTTCTGCGGAGCGCTCGACGGCTTGTGCTGTGGCATCGGCGCCGACAGCCAGCACCTCTCCGGCGTCCAACAGCACGTCGTTCCGCACACCGTCTGGGGTGGTGCCTCCCGTGATCAGGTATGCCTGCGTGGTCATGCCTGTGCCTTCCCTTCTGTGGCGCGGATGTGCGGTGTAGATGGTGTCTGATCCGGTACCCCGGATAAGAGCAGATAGAGTACGGCCATCCGTACTGAGACGCCGTTGGCGACCTGTTCCAGTGCGGTGTTGCGCGGGGAGTCTGCGGCGGAGGCCGAGATCTCCAATCCGCGGTTCATGGGACCCGGATGCATGATCAGGCAATCACCGTCGCCGAGACCCTCGAGTCGGCGCATCCGTTCGTCGGTGAATCCCCAGCCTCGGGTGTATTCAGCGGGTGAGGGGAAGAACGCCTGGTGCATCCGCTCAGCCTGCACGCGTAGCATCATCACGGCGGTAGGGTTCTCTGCCAGCGCATCGTCCAGGCTGTAGGTCACCTCGCAGGGCCACGATTCGATGCCGACCGGCAGTAGCGTGGGCGGACCTGTCACGGTCACACGTGCGCCCAGGGTGGCGAGCAGCCACACATTAGATCGGGCCACCCGGGAGTGGAGAATATCGCCCACGATAACGATGTGGGCGCCGTTGAGGTCGGTACCGGTGGGGGTAACACCGGTGCGGCGCGCTAAGTGCTGGCGGAGCGTGAAGGCATCCAGCAGTGCCTGGGTGGGGTGCTCGTGGGTTCCGTCGCCAGCGTTGACCACGGCGGAGCGAACCCATCCCGAGGCGGCCAGCTGCGCGGCGGCACCAGAGGACCAGTGACGCATCACGATCGCGTCGGCGCCGATGGCTTCGAGGGTCTGCACGGTGTCTTTGAGGGATTCCCCCTTGGACACCGAGGAACCTTTGGCCGAGAAATTCAGCACATCGGCGGAGAGCCGTTTGGCCGCAGCCTCAAAGGAGATCCGGGTGCGAGTGGAGTCTTCGAAAAATAGATTGACGATGGTCCGTCCGCGCAGTGCGGGAAGCTTTTTGACCTCGCGGCCGGACACGGAAGACATTTCTTCGGCCGTGTCCAAAATCTGTACGGCGTCGTCGAGGCTCAGGTCTGCGGTGGAGAGAAGGTGCCGCATCAGTTCTCCCCCTCCGGGCCGTCAGAAATGTCGATGCGATCTTCCGTGGGTGAATGACCGTCAATTTCATGCAGCAGTACCTGCACGCGTTCCGCGGTGGAGGTCGGCAGGTTCTTGCCCACGAAATCGGCGCGGATGGGTAGCTGGCGGTGGCCGCGGTCGACCAGAACGGCGAGACGCACGGAATCGGGACGGCCAATATCAGAAAGGGCATCGAGGGCGGATCGCACGGTGCGCCCGGAGAACAGCACGTCGTCGACCAGTACCACGGTGGCACCGTCGATGCCGCAGGCGGGGATCGAGGTGGGCTGTGGGGTACGTGAGGTGGAGCGACGCAGATCGTCCCGGTACATGGTGATGTCCAGTTGACCGACGCGTTCTTCTGCGGCAAAGCTGGGGTCAATACTCGCCAGGCTCCCGGCCAGACGGCGGGCCAGCGGATATCCCCGACGCGGGATTCCGAGGATCACCAGTGAATCGGCGCCGCGGTTGGATTCGAGAATCTCGTGCGCAATGCGCTTGACCGCTCGATCAATGTCGGCCGCGGTCGCCACGGTACGGGCAGGTCGGACGCTCATCGAGAGCGCGTCTTCTTTCGGCATGCTGGAGTCAGCCACCGTCGGTCTCCTTTCCCGCCTCACAGGACGGAGTTTAAAGGAACCCTCCCCCCGTGTTCGGGGGTGGTGTTCTACGTTCTGAAGCTTAGCACCGTGGCGACGGTGCACCGTCACCGGTTACGCCAGCAACGTCGGCTTGATTTGTTGCAGTCGGCCGAGCAGTCCGTTGATGTACTCGGGCGAGGCATCCGTCGAGTAATCGCGGGCCACCGCCACTGCTTCGGCCACGGCTACCCCGTCTGGGATCTCGTCGTTGAAGAGCAGCTCCCAGGTACCCACGCGCAGGATGGAACGGTCCACAGAGGGCATCCGTTCCAGGGTCCAACCTTGAGCGTAGGTGGAAAGGATTTCGTCGATCTGCTCGCGCTCAGCCACCACCCCGTGCACCAATTCCACGGTGTAGGGGTTGATGGTCTGGTCGGTGCTGTCCCGACGCTGTTGGATCCCCTTCAGCGGATCGCTGTCACGCTGCTCTGCTTCGAAAAGGATTTCCAATGCACGACGACGGGCGCGACCTCGAGCGCTCACGGTGCTACGGTAACGCGCGGGCTGTGCCGGGTCAGAAGGTGTGGTCTCGCCGGTCATTAGTCGTTGACGCGTCCCAGGTAGTCGCCGGTGCGAGTGTCGACCTTGACCTTGGTGCCCTGCTCCACAAACAGCGGCACCTGAATGACGTAACCGGTTTCCACGGTGGCGGGCTTCGTGCCGGCTGAGGAGCGGTCGCCCTGCAGGCCCGGCTCGGTGTAGGTAATTTCCAGCACCACGGAGGCCGGCATGTCCAGGTACAGCGGGGTGCCCTCATTCATGGCGATGGTGACCTGCTGGTTCTCCAGCATGAAGTTCGCGGCGTCGCCGACCACGCTAGCGGGGACCAGGATCTGGTCGTAGGTCTTCACATCCATGAACACGTAGTCGTCGCCGTCGATGTAGAGGTATTCGTAGTCCGAGCGGTCCACGGTTGCGAACTCGACCTTAGCGCCAGCGTTGAAGGTCTTGTCAATGATCTTTCCGGAGGTGATGTTCCGCATCTTGGTGCGGACGAAGGCACCGCCTTTGCCCGGCTTGACGTGCTGGAATTCCTGCACGTTCCACAGCTGGCCGTCAATGAGCAGCACGGAGCCGTTCTTAATGTCGTTAGTCGTTGCCATGAGGCGTTCTCCTCGAAAAGTCGGTGCACCGGATTCTGGACCGCACTCCAGTGTAGTGGAAAGAACCTACTCGGCGATCTCCTGGTAGGCGGCGAAGAGCAGCGAGGTGTCCGGCACGTCGTAGGTAAAGGGCTGGGCCAGGCCGTCAAGCAAGACGAAACGCAACTGATCACCCCGGTTCTTCTTGTCCCGCTTGATGCCGTCCAACAGGGCGGACCAGCGGTCATTGCGGTAGCTGGTGGGCAGTCCAAGGCTCTCCAGAATGCTGCGGTGCCGGTCCGCGGTGGCATCATCCAGGCGCCCCACGGAACGGGCCAATTCTGCGGCGAACATCATACCCACGGACACTGCGGCACCATGGCGCCACTGATACCGTTCCGCCAGCTCGATGGCGTGGCCCAGCGTGTGACCGTAGTTGAGAATCTCCCGGCGACCGGATTCCCGCAGATCCTCGCTCACTACCTCGGCCTTGACCCGGATGGCGCGCTCGATCACGTCCCGCAATGCATCAGAATGTGGGTTGAGCACCTGGGCTGGGTCGCGTTCAATGATGTTGAGAATCTCGGGGTCGGCGATGAAGCCGCACTTGGCGACCTCGGCCATCCCGGAAACAAGCTCATTCTTGGGCAGAGTGAGCAGGGTGTCCAGGTCTGCCAACACACCGGCCGGACGGTGAAATGCCCCCACCAAGTTCTTGCCCTCGGCCGTGTTGATGCCCGTCTTACCTCCGACGGCGGCGTCGACCATGCCCAACAGAGTGGTGGGCATGTGCACCACACGCACGCCGCGTAGCCAAGTGGCGGCCACGAATCCTGCGGTATCCGATACCGCACCGCCACCAACGGAAACGATCGCGTCGGATCGGGTGAAGTCGTTTTGGCCGAGGACCTGCCAGCAGAATGCGGCCACCTGAATGTGTTTGCCCTCTTCGGCGTCCGGAATCTCTGCGGTGAGGGCGGTGAGACCGGTTTTCTCCAAGTCGTCTTTAACAAGATCACCCGTGGAGCGCAGCGCACGCGGGTGGATGATGAGCACGCGGCGCACCTGGGGTCCGAGCAGGTCGGGAAGCCGCTGTAGTAGCCCTCGTCCGACGACGACGTCGTACCCGGCAGCCTCCGTTTCTCCGGTGACCGGAATAACTGTGGCGTCTGGTGCGGCTGCGTCTGTCATGACATCCTTTCGATGATGGCGTGGGCGACCTGTTCTGTGCTCAGGCCGGAAGTGTCAATAGTGTCGTGGGAGATTTCGCGGTAGAGGCCTTCGCGTTCCCGCAGGATCCGAAGCCAGTTGCGCACCGGGTCTCCGGCGAGCACGGGACGGCCGACTCCCCCGTCCAGGCGGTCTAAAGCGGTGTGCTCGTCGACGACGAGGTTGACCACCCGGCAGCCGCGTCCAAGCCGAGACCGGGTCTGAGCCGAGAGGACCGAGCCCCCGCCGAGGGAGAGCACGAAGGGTTCGTGGTGCGAAAGCACCTCGCCCACCAGCTCTTCTTCGGCGGCACGAAAAGCTGGCTCACCATGGGCTTGGAAGTAGTCCGGGATCGGGCCGTGCACGCGGACAAACAGCTGATCACTATCGAAGCGAGCCAGCCCCAAATGGTCGGCCAGAACCGACCCTACCGTGGACTTGCCCGCCCCCATGGGACCCACCAACACAATCCGGACGGCGGCGCCGCGCTGGAACGGCGTACGATCCTGCTGGGCACTCTCCACCTCAGAAGCAATATGTCGGTGCATGTCGGTGTAGACACCGGTCGACCGACCTGGTGCCGCCGTCACTGGAGCGGATCGCCCATCGATCCCGTCGCCTCATCCTCAGAGATCGGTTCGGGGATCGGTGCCAGCGCGGCGCGGAAGGACTCAAGATTCCGGCGTGTCTCCGACACAGAATCTCCCCCGAACTTCTCCATCACGGCGTCGGCGACGACGAGTGCCACCATGGCTTCGGCAACCACGCCGGCGGCTGGAACCGCGCACACATCCGAGCGCTGGTGGTGTGCCTTCGTGGCCTGACCGGTGGACGTGTCGACAGTGGCCAGTGCCCGTGGCACGGTGGCAATCGGTTTCATTCCGGCACGCACGCGCAGCACTCCCCCGGTCGACATGCCGCCTTCGATACCGCCGGCGCGGTTCGAGGTGCGCACTGGGTCGCCCTGCTCGCCGCGAACAATCTCGTCGTGGGCCTGGCTACCGCGGCGGGTGGCGGTGGCGAAGCCGTCTCCGACTTCCACTCCCTTGATCGCTTGGATACCCATCAACGCGCCGGCCAGACGTGAATCGAGTCGACGATCCCAGTGCACGTGGGAGCCCAGTCCCACCGGAGCCCCGTATACAAGCACCTCGACGACACCGCCCAGGGTCTCGCCTTCCTTGTGTGCGGCATCAACTTCGGTCACCATGCGGGCCGAAGTGTCGGCGTCGAAGCACCGCAGCGGATCCGCGTCCAAGTAGTTGACATCGCTCGGTGCCGGCAGCACGGCATCTTCCGGGGAGCTCACGGTTCCGACAGCGGTGGTGTGTGAGACAGTAGTGATTCCGAGCTCCTGCAGGAAGGCTTGTGCCACTCGCCCCAGCGCCACACGCGCGGCCGTTTCACGGGCGGAAGCGCGCTCCAGCAGCGGACGGGCCTCGTCGAAGCCGTATTTCTGCATGCCAGCCATGTCAGCGTGGCCGGGGCGGGGACGGGTCAGCGCAGCGTTGCGCGCCAGACCCTCCAGTTCGGCCTGATCCACCGGATCCGGAGACATCACCTTCTCCCATTTGGGCCATTCGGTGTTGCCGATCTCAATGGCGATGGGTGATCCCAGCGTGGAACCGTGGCGCACGCCGCCAATCAGCGTCACCTGGTCCTGTTCGAACTTCATCCGGGCACCGCGACCATAGCCGAGACGACGACGCGCCAAGGCGTCTTGGATCTCCTGCGTGGTGACAGGGATTCCCGCGGGCAACCCTTCGATCATCCCAACCAGAGCCGAACCGTGCGACTCTCCTGCTGTAAGCCAACGAACCATGGGGTTGATTCTTTCATGTCGAGGATCCCCCTGGGGGATCATGTCGAATATCTCAGTGACGGGGAGGCAGACCTACCGCGTGGGCCATCGCCGCGGTCATAGCTGACCAGTCGACGTCGGTGTTCTCGTCAACTCGCGCGGTGAAGAGCTTCACCTGCTCCACGGCCTGATACAACAGCATTTCCAACCCGGAGACCACCTGCCCGCCGCGCTCATTCCAATCGAGAGCTAAACGGGAGGGCCAGGGATCATAAGCGGCATCCAGCAGCGGCGGCAGTGCTCCAGCTGAGATCGTGGACGCAACCTCATCCGCTGCGCGCGGTGGCAGAGTGGAGACCAGCGCCCGGTGTCCCGGGGCTTCGGTTGCGAAATCATCCAGATGACCCACGGTGGCTTCTAGACCATAACTACGAGCCAATTCCAGATGGTCCGTGGCTTTGTCTGGGGTGCGAACCAGCAGCGACACCCCGTCCATCTGCATCAGATGCGCGGCCAGAATCGCGGCTGCAGCGGTACCGCCGCCCCCGAGGATGCCCATGGTGCCGCCCACCCTGGTCGCGTCATCGCCGGCGAAGCGCAGGGCCTCGACAATGCCGTCGACGTCGGTGTTGTGCCCGGTCGCACGCCCGTCGGCGTCGAAGACCACGGTGTTAAGGAAACCCAGTCGCTGTACGCGATCCGAGAGCTCGTCCATCAGCGGCACCATCTCACCCTTGAGGGGCATGGTGACGGAGAAACCCAACCAGTCCGAGGTATTCCGGTCTTCTGAGCGGATCCCCGCGACGAATCCTGGCAGCTCGTCAACCGTCACGTCGTGCCGGCCGTAGTTGATGTCACGCTGCAAGTAGTCATAGGCGGCGGTATGCAGCGGTGGGGACTTCGAGTGGTCGATGGGGTGGCCGAGGACGGCTGCCTTCCGTTGGGGCACGGTGGTTTCTACTTTCAGCAGTAATCCGGGTTGTCTGCGCAGTACTGGCGGAATTCCTGCTGGTACTGCTGGTGCTCCGCAAGGGTTTCGGAGAACTTTGTCTCACCGGTCTCAATATTGGTCGTGATCCAGTAATAGTACGAGTTGTCCTCGGGCTCGGCCGCGGCGTCAATCGCCGCAATGGAGGGAGCACCGATCGGGCCCGGAGGCAAACCTGGGTGGACGTAGGTGTTGTACTCGTTGGACGCGTCTTGTCGCTCTTCTGCCGTGAACTGCAGGTTGCGGATGCCCAGGCCGTAGATCACCGTAGCATCGATCTGCAGCAGGCCATTGGTTTCGCTGTTGTCCGGACGCAGGCGGTTATTGATGATCCCGGCCACGCGGGCATAATCATCAGGACGCGCCTCCGCTTCGAGAATAGAAGCGATGGTGACGAGATCATACTGTTCTTGCTCGTCGGTGATGCCCAGACGCTCGAACTCCGTGATCGTCGGATCCACCGTCTGCTGAAGGATCTCCTCGGGACTCAAACCGCGTTCGAATCGGTACTGACCAACGGCGATGTAGCCTTCCAGGCTGTTGGCCTCCGCCGGGAGCCCAAAAACGGTGGGGTCCGCCGCGGCCTCTTCGAATTCCTCTACGGAATACGACGTCTGTTCTGCCAGGGCTTCGAAGACCTCGGTGATGCGCATTCCACTGTTGACGGGCACGTAATCCACGCTGGCGGCGCCGACGCGCAGTAGCACTGCGGCAGCATCCGAGGCCGGCATTTCCTCACGCAGGGCGTATTCACCGGGCTGAATGGTTTGTGTGGTGTCGACTTCGTCGAGCGCATTGAGGAACGCCTGGGTGGAAGCGACGATGTCTTCTTCCACCATGCGGTTGCCGATAACGATCGCGCCTTCGCCTGGGTTCACGGTGAAGGTGACTTCCTCGCCACCCGGTCCGGGGAAATCGTCGGGCTCGCCCAGATTGAACATGGATCGGATGCCGTAGGCCAAGCCCACCAGCACCAGGACGAACACCAACAGCGACGATGCCATCACGATCATCATGCGACGACGGCGACGCCGACGCTCTTCGAGGCGTTGCTCACTGACCGTTACTGTGCCACCGCCCACGGTCTGATACCCCGGTGCTGGAGTGACCGGCAGAATGGTCTCCGCCGCATGATGGTCCGCGTCGGCTGCGTAGTCGTCATGACCGTCATGACCGTCAACAGCAGCGTCAGCGTCTGGCCCGGCAGGTGTCCTTGTCGCCTCGGCCGGCTCAAATTCTGTGGGGTACCGGCGCTCATCGCGGGGGAACGGCGGGACGTCGCCGAGCCCGCGATCGCGGCTCGGCACCGGTGCTGGCAAAATCCGTTCAGGCGCTGGCGAGTTCTTTTCGTCCATATTACGCTCAGTGGGCTGAGGTGGTTCACCTGGCTCGGATGACCCGGCTTGCGTGGGTTTGGGCGTGGCCGCCTCTTCACGGGCCAACTGCGCGGCTCGGTCACGCTCGCGCAGTTGGCGGCGTGTTAGCGGCGGGGAGTCGCCCTCAGGACGAGGTGCATCATCACTCATGCGACTGTGCCGACCCTTCCGTGCGTTGTGGCGTTTCGGTCATGACAACCACACGCCCGATGTTCTCACCCTGAGATTGTTCCATGTCCAGGGCGTGTTGAAGAATATGAACCGCCGCCACCTGGTCGATCACCGAACGCTGTTCCCGCGTGGTTCTCCCGGCTTCATGCAGGTCACGGCTAGCGCTGACCGTGCTGAGCCGCTCGTCCACCAGGCGGACTTCGATCCCCGATTCGTTCCTGTCTAACAGTCGGCGCAGCTGTTCGGCGTACTGCACCGCATCGAGCGTGGAGGCAGTCTCCTCCCCCTGGAGATTGAGCGGGTGTCCCACGTAGATCAGGGTTGCCCCGCGCTCGACCGCTTGTTTGACGATGATGCGCTGGTCGAACCGCTTCTTGGGGTCACGGAAGAGTGTCTCCACCGGAGTGGCCAGGATTCCGCCTGGGTCACTCGCGGCCACCCCCACCCGCGCGCGACCGACGTCGATGCCCAAGCGGGCACCGCGGGGGCGCTGAGGCGGAGTGGTGGCGGTGGTGCGCATGGTGTTCAGCTCTGATTCTGCAACGTAGCGTCACGCAGGGCTTGCAGAGCCGTCTCGACCTGGTCCAGCCGGGATCCACCACCCTGGGCCAGATCGTCTTTGCCGCCGCCGCCGCCACCGAGTACACCGCAGGCGATCTTGACCAGCGCGCCAGCTTTGACACCGGCGTCACGTGCGCCCTGGTTGGTGGCTACCACCACGAGGGGACGGCCCTTGGATTCGGCGGTCATCGCGACGACGACCGATTCCTTGCCCGCTTGTTCGAGTCGCGCACGCAGGTCCATGACCACGCTGCGCAGGTCATCGGCAGACGCCACGGCGCCGAGGTGGCGGGACAACAGAGTGACGGAACCGACCGGCTCGGCGGCGTCGAGCATGCGCCCGGCTTCGGCCTGTAGCTGCGCCGAACGCAGGGTGGCCAGTTCTTTCTCCACCTCGCGCAGCTTTGCCAGGGTCGCAGCGACCCGGTCTGGAACCTGGTCGGCGGGTGCCTTCAGCATCTCGGTGAGCTGGTTGAGCAGGGTGCGCTCCGCAGCGAAGTGCTGGAAGGCGTCCAAGCCGACAAAAGCCTCCACACGTCGGTTGCCGGAGCCCACGGACTGTTCGCCGAGCAACGCAAGGGTTCCGATCTCTGTAGTGGCCCCCACGTGGGTGCCGCCGCAGAGTTCACGTGACCAAGCGCCGTTGATTTCCACCATGCGCACCTGGTCGCCGTACTTCTCACCGAAGAGCATCATGGCACCGGCCTCTTTCGCCTGGTCCAGCGACATTTCGCGGGTCACCACGGTGTGGTTGTCGCGGATGGCAAGGTTCGCGATCTCTTCGACTTCCTGCTTGGCGGCATCGCTCAGGGCATCCTGCCAGCGGAAGTCGAAGCGCAGATAGCCTTCTTTGTTGAAAGAACCGGCCTGGGTGGCCTCGTTGCCCAGCACCTGGCGCAGTGCCGAGTGGATGAGGTGGGTGCCGGTGTGGGCCTTCTGTGCGTCGAGACGACGGCGCAGGTCGATCTGTCCCAGGGCGTTGGCCCCGGCGGGCACCTCGCCCTCCTTGACGACGACGCGGTGCACGCTCAAACCCTTGACCGGCGCCTGGACGTCCTTGACCTCCAACACGAACCCGTCACCGGTGATCAGACCCGTGTCTGCAGCCTGGCCACCCGATTCAGCGTAGAAGGGGGTGGCGTCGAGGACGACGTCGAGCTCCTGACCGGACTGCCCGAAGCCAACCGGCTGGCCATCCAGCAACAGGCCTCGGATCTGTGATTCAGTGGTGTGCTCGGTGTAGCCGGTGAACACCGTGTCGCCAGCGGCGTGGAGTTCTCGGTAGGCGCTGATGTCGGCATGGCCAGCTTTCTTAGACTTCGCGTCTTGGCGGGCCCGGTCGCGCTGCTCGGTCATCAACCGGCGGAATTCGGTCTCGTTGACGCTGACTCCGGCCTCAGCGGCCATCTCCAGAGTCAAATCGATCGGGAAACCATACGTGTCGTGCAGCTCGAAAGCATCGGCGCCGGACAGGGTGCCATTGTCTGCGCGTGCGATGGACACCGCCGTTTCCAGGCGCGAGGTACCGGCCGTGATGGTGCGCAGGAAGGCCTTCTCCTCTGCGTAGGCGATCCGGGCGATGCGCTCAAAATCATTCTCGACAACCGGGTAGGTGCCCTTCATGGCATCGCGGGACACCGGCAGCAGTTGCGGCAGCACCGGCTCGGTGACTCCCATCAGGCGCATGGCGCGCACGGCACGGCGAATGAGGCGGCGTAGCACGTAGCCGCCGCCTTCGTTGCCGGGGACCACACCGTCGGAAATCAGCATCAGCGCGGAGCGGATGTGGTCGGCCACCACGCGCAACCGGACGTCGTCGTCGTAGCTGGGGTCCTGCGGGTCTTCCGAGGAGGTGTAGCGCTTGCCAGCCAGCTCGGCGGCACGGTCGAGCACCGGACGCACTTGATCGGTCTCGTACATGTTGTTGACGCCCTGCAGGATCATCGCCAGGCGCTCCAGTCCCATGCCGGTGTCGATGTTCTTGTGCTTGAGCTCGCCGATCACGTCAAAGTCCACTGCGGAGCGTACCTCACCGAGCTGGTACTGCATGAATACCAGGTTCCAGATCTCGATATAGCGGGTGTCATCCACGGCCGGCCCGCCGTCGAGCCCATATTCGGGACCGCGGTCGTAGAAAATCTCGGAGTCTGGTCCGCCGGGGCCGGAACCGCCGGTGTGCCAGTAATTGTCTGCAGCACCCAGACGCTGGATTCGCTCGGCGGGTACACCCACAACGTCGCGCCAGATGCGCTCGGCTTCATCGTCTTCCTCGTAGACGGTGACCCACAGCCGCTCCGGGTCGAGACCGAAACCGCCGTCGGCCTGAGAGGTAGTGAGCAACTCCCAGGCCATCGGGATGGCGGTCTCTTTGAAGTAGTCCCCGAAGGAGAAGTTGCCGCACATCTGGAAGAACGTGCCGTGACGTACTGTCTTACCGACTTCTTCAATGTCGGCGGTACGAATGCATTTCTGCACGCTGACAGCCCGAGAGAAGGGCGGGGTCTGCTGACCCAGGAAGTACGGGATGAAGGGCACCATCCCGGCGATGGTGAACAGCAGGGAAGGATCTGGAGACACCAGGGAGGCCGAGGGCACCACGGTGTGGTTCTTCGATTCGAAGAACGTCGTCCAGGTCTTCGCGATCTCGTGCGACTTCATTCCTGCTTATGCCTGCTTCCGGGGGTGAGACGGGTCAGTGGGAGTAACGGTGGACGACGTACGCGTGACATCCGATGCGGTGCCGGTGATGATGTCGTCGGCTTGAGTGGACCAGCCGGGAATCTCGGCGCGCAACTGGCCAATGAACGATCGGGCACCTTCGGTCAACGCGGTGGCGGCTGCCTGGCCCGCGGTACGACCGAGGTTCTCGGGCGCAAAGGTGGTGCGGAGGGATTCTTCGGCCTGCACGACGGCGGCGTCGCGGCCTTTGTTGATCAAGGAGTGTCCGAACCACCCTGCGGCGGCTCCCACTCCGATCAGCAGTACGCGCTTGATCACCGGCACGTCCTTTCCCGCAGGCCGAGCAACTCTCGTCCTGCCGTTCGTTCACACATCCTGGACTACTGTACCGAAATTCATGGAGGTTAGATGAGAACGCGGTGCAGCTGCGCCCTGATTTCCGGGGAAAAGCTTCGGCCCGGAACACCAACAGGTGTTCCGGGCCGAAGCGGTATCAACGGCTGGAGCCGTCGAGGATCAGCGTGCGTAGTACTCGACCACGAGGTTCTCTTCACAGGTCACGGGGACCTCGGAGCGCTTCGGGGCGCGAGTCAGCTTAGCCTGCAGCTTGTCGATTTCAACGTCCAGGTAGCCCGGGGTGGCGGGCAGCACTTCCTGGTGAGCGCCGGTAGCGGCGATCTGGAAGGGGACCATCTTCTCGGAGCGGGTGTGCACGTGCACCAGCTGGCCCGGCTTCACGCGGAACGACGGGCGGTCCACGCGCTGGCCGTCGACCAGGATGTGGCGGTGCACGACGAGCTGGCGTGCCTGTTGGATGGTGCGGGCGAAGCCAGCGCGCAACACGAGGGCGTCCAGACGCGACTCGAGCAGCTCGATGAGAGTCTCACCGGTCAGACCCGACTGGCGCTTGGCCTCTTCGTAGTAGCGGCGCATCTGCGCCTCACGGATGTTGTACTGAGCGCGGAGACGCTGCTTCTCCTTCAGACGCACAGCGTAGTCGGAGTCAGCGCGACGACGGGCGCGGCCGTGCTGGCCGGGACCGTACGGACGGCGCTCCATGTACTTCTCTGCCTTGGGGGTCAGAGCGATGCCGAGCGCGCGCGAGTGGCGCACGGTGCGGCGGGTGCGAAGGGTGCGGTTAGCCACGAGGGACCTTTCTTGTCATACGGCATGATCTGGTTTGTTATCGTTCGGCGACAAGGAACACCGCAGAATGGGTGAACGAAGAGCCGGCGAATCCTGGCCTCCGCAATGAATCAACACCGGAGAGCTGAGGGGCATGCCGTCGCCCGTCATTACTACCAACACGTGCTCAGTGAACACAGTTGTGCCAGACAGCAGACCATCCTAGCACGATCAAGCATTGAGCCTGAACCAGGCGACGCTAGCCCCGCTCGCCTCGAAGCAGGCGACGAAGCGCGGCCACTCGGTCCGACAGGGTTCGCTCCACGCCATTGGACGTTGGCTGGTAATACTCGCGGTCGGCCAGAGTGTCAGGCAGGTATTGCTGGGCAGCCACCGAGTGCGGGGCGTCATGGGCGTAAATGTAGCCTTTTCCGTGACCCATCGCCGCGGCCCCCGGATAGTGGGCATCACGCAGATGCAGCGGAACGACACCGCCCTTGCCCGCCTGAACATCCGCCATGGCCTTGTTGATGCCCTCGTACGCTCGGTTCGACTTAGGCGCGGTGGCCAGGTGCACCACCGCCTCGGCCAGCGGGATCCGCCCTTCCGGCATCCCGATCATCTGCACCGCTTGGGCCGCCGCAACCGCAGTCTGCAGCGCGGTCGGGTCAGCCATCCCAATGTCTTCGGACGCCGAGATGATGAGTCGTCGTGCGATGAAGCGCGGGTCCTCACCGGCTTCGATCATCCGCGCCAGATAGTGCAGCGACGCGTCCACGTCAGATCCGCGGATGGATTTAATGAATGCACTGATCACATCGTAGTGCTGATCGCCATCTTTGTCGTAGCGCACGATGGCCCGATCCATGGCGCGTGCGGCGTCGTCCAGGGTCATCGGAACCGGGCCTTCGGGGTTGTCGGCCTGGTCCAGCGCCACCCCCGCGGCTGCTTCCAGTGTGGTGAGCGCCCGACGCGCATCGCCCTGCGCCATGCGGACCAGGTACTCGACCGTCTCTTCGTCGGCGACCACTCCCCCGCCCAGACCGCGTTCGTCATCGATGGCGCGGTGGATGAGACCGGTGATGTCCTTATCGGTCAGCGGCTTCAAGGTGAGCATCAGTGATCGCGAGAGCAGTGGCGAGATCACGGAGAAGGACGGATTTTCGGTGGTGGCCGCCACCAGAACAACCCAGCGGTTTTCCACCCCGGGCAACAGCGCATCCTGCTGCGCCTTGTTGAACCGGTGGATCTCGTCGAGGAACAAAATCGTGGTGCGTCCGTGGAGGTCCCGATCGGTCAGCGCCTGATCCATGACCCGGCGTACGTCTTTGACCCCGGCGGAAATGGCGGAGAGTTCGACGAATTTTCGCCCGGTACCGCGGGCGATCACCGTGGCTAACGTTGTCTTTCCGGTCCCCGGAGGCCCGTAGAGAATCAGCGAGGAGGGTCCGGTCGCAGAACGCAGGCCCGAGGGCTCGGATTCGACCAGTTTGCGCAACGGCGAACCCGGTGCCAATAAGTGTTGCTGTCCCACCACATCGTCCAGAGACCGCGGACGCATGCGCACGGCCAAGGGGGCGGCGGAGTGTCCGGATCCGGACATGGTGGCGGATTCCACCTCAGCGGGGCCGTCGGAGGGCTCGACTCCGCCGATCGAGCTGAAGAGATCACTCACCATTCCAGCCTAGCCCTCTCCTTGACGCGGCGCATTGCGCCTCTTCGATCGAACGAGCCTGTGCCTACACTGTTCGCATGAAGGCAGTTGTACAACGAGTCCGTCGCGCCCAGGTCACCGTCGATGATGAGGTGGTGGGACAGATCGACGAACCTGGACTGACCGTACTGGTCGGTGTCAGCACCGTCGATACCGAGTCGGAGGCCGATCTCCTCGCGGAGAAGCTCTACCGGTTGCGCATCTTGGAAAACGAGGCGTCCTGCGAGAGCTCCGGTGCACCGTTGCTCGTGATCAGCCAGTTCACCCTCTATGGCGATGTCCGCCGTGGTCGGCGTCCTTCGTGGTCCGATGCGGCGCGCCCGGACCAAGCAGAGCCGCTGTACCGCCGCGTCGTCGAGACGCTACGGGGTTTTGGCGCTCGGGTTGAAACGGGACGTTTCGGCGCCATGATGGACGTCAGCTTGGTGAACGCCGGACCCTTCACGGTGCTCATCGATAGCGATGAGTTGCGTAGGCCCCGGCGCTCTACCAGCTGACGAATTACTCGGACTCGGGGGCTACTTCGTCCTTCTTCGGCTCCGGCTTTGCGTCGACGCCAGCTTCCTTCCGCTGCTGCGGGGTGATGGGAGCTGGTGCCGCGGTGAGCGGATCAAAGCCGTTGCCCGTCTTCGGGAAGGCAATGACGTCGCGAATGGAGTCGGTGCCGGCCAGCAGAGCGACGATGCGGTCCCAGCCGAAGGCGATACCGCCGTGCGGCGGAGCCCCGTACTTGAAGCCCTCGAGTAGGAAGCCGAACTTCTCATCAGCTTCTTCTTCGCTGAGGCCCATCACGCCGAACACACGCTTCTGCACATCCTGGCGGTGGATACGAATGGAGCCGCCACCAATTTCGTTGCCGTTGCAGACGATGTCGTAGGCGTACGCTAACGCCGAGCCGGGGTCCGTGTCGAAGGTGTCGAGGAACTCGGGCTTGGGCGAGGTGAACGCGTGGTGCACCGCGGTCCAGGATCCGGAGCCCACGGCAACGTCGCCGGAAGCCACCGCATCGGCCGCCGGCTCAAACAGCGGAGCGTCCACAATCCAGACGAAAGCCCAGTCCTGCTCTTCGATCGGCACCTCACCGGGGGCCTTAATGAGTCCCACACGGTGACCGATCTCCACGCGCGCTGCACCGAGCAGTGCACGAGCGTCCTTGGCGGTTCCGGCACCGAAGAAGATGCAGTCGCCCGGCTGGGCACCGGTGGCTTCGGCCAAACCGGCTTTCTCTTCGTCGGTGATGTTCTTCGCCACGGGGCCACCCAGCGAGCCGTCCTCCTGGATCAGCACGTAGGCAAGTCCCTTGGCGCCGCGTTGCTTCGCCCATTCCTGCCAGGCGTCCAGGGTGCGGCGCGGCTGCGACGCACCACCGGGCATCACCACGGCGCCGACGTAGTCGGACTGGAACACGCGGAACGGGGTGTTGCGGAAGTACTCGGTCAGGTCCGTCAGTTCCAGACCGAACCGCAGATCCGGCTTGTCAGAACCGTACTTTTCCATGGCCTCGGCGTAGGTCATTCGGCGAATCGGGGTGGAGATCTCGACCCCGATCAGTGACCACAGCGATGCGATGATCTTCTCGCCCAGGGCGATGACGTCGTCTTCCTCCACGAAGGAGGCCTCGATGTCGAGCTGGGTGAACTCGGGCTGACGATCAGCGCGGAAGTCCTCATCGCGGTAGCAGCGAGCGATCTGGAAGTAGCGTTCGACGCCGCCGACCTGGAGCAGCTGCTTGAACAGCTGCGGTGACTGCGGAAGGGCGTACCAGGATCCGGGCGCCAGGCGGGCTGGGACCAGAAAGTCGCGCGCACCTTCCGGGGTGGAGCGAGTCAGGGTCGGGGTCTCGACCTCGATAAACCCTTCCTCGTGCAGCAGGTCACGCGCAGCACGGTTGACGTCCGAGCGCAGTCGCATGATTTTCGCCGGCTGCGGGCGACGCAGGTCCAAATACCGGTGCCGCAGGCGGGCTTCCTCGCCCACCTCCACGTGTTCATCAATCTGAAACGGAAGCGGATCGGCGGTGTTGAGCACCTCGACGGTGTCGGTGATCAGCTCGATCTCGCCGGAAGGCAGGTTCGGGTTCTCGTTGCCGGCAGGACGTTTCTCGACCGTCCCGGTCACACGCAGCACGAATTCGTTACGCAGCGGATCGAAGTCCTTCTCGTCACGCACCACCACCTGGGCGAAGCCCGAGGCATCACGCAGGTCAACGAAGGCCACGCCTCCGTGGTCGCGTCGACGGGCGACCCATCCAGCCACGGTGACGGTCTGTCCAATGTGCTCGGCGTTGAGCTCGCCGAGCTGATGCGTGCGCAGCACGGTTGTCCTTCCGGTAGTGAATACTTCGCTGAAGTTTAGTTGATGTCCGACGTCGGCGCGGACACGGTCGGTGCCAGGTCCTCGGCCGCCGGAACCCACGTCTGAGGATCGGCCGCCACCTGTTCGCCGCTGCGAATGTCCTTGACCTCGTGGTTCGGTACGCCGTCGTTGATGCTGGTGAACCAGACGTACGGAATTCCGCGGCGGTCCGCGTACTTGATCTGCTTACCGAATTTCTCGGCGCGCACCGCCACTTCGGCCGCCACCCCACGAGAACGCAACAGGGCCGCCGTGTCCAGGGCGGTCTCCCAATCCTCATCCTGTGTCAGCGCGACGTACACCGCGGTGGGGACGGAACGAGAAGCCTCAGCCATCTGTTGCGAAAGCATCCGCATCACGAGACGCGTCACCCCGATGGAAAGTCCCACGCCGGGGAAGGTCCGGTTGCCCTTAGTCGCCAGCGAGTCATAACGGCCACCGGAGCAAATAGAGCCAAGCTGTTCATGTCCATCCAGCATGGTCTCGTACACCGTGCCCGTGTAGTAATCCAGACCCCGCGCGATCGACAGATCCGCCACAGCGCGACCCGGCATCCGCCGGTGCAGTTGCCCGATCACCTCGGCCAGCTCGGAAAGACCTTCTTCGAGAAGTTCATCATGAACGTCAAGGGCGCGGACCTGATCGACGAAGCTGGGATCTTCGGTCCGGATCCGGGCCAAGGCGAGTGCCTTCTGTGCTTGCTCATCGGTAGCGCCGATTTCTTCGCGCAATAGGCGAGCCACTTCGTCTTCACCGATCTTCTCGAGCTTGTCGATGCAACGGAGCACGCCTGCGGTGTCGTTCAGACCGACCCCCCGGTAGAAGCCCTCGGCCAGTTTCCGGTTGTTGATCCGAATGGTGAAATCGCCGATGGGCAGTTCGGAGAGTGCTTCGGCCATCACCAGCGCGACGTCGACGTCGTACCGGAACGGCAGCGTGCCCTCGCCCACCACGTCGATATCCGCCTGGGTGAATTCGCGGGCGCGTCCTTCTTGAGGGCGCTCGCCACGCCACACCTTCTGAATCTGGTAGCGGCGGAAAGGGAAAGCCAGGTGACCGGCATTCTCGGTTACGTAGCGGGCGAAAGGCACCGTCAGGTCGAAGTGCAGGGCCAGCCGGTTCGGATCCTCAGCCTTCTCGGGTGCCTCACCTTGCAGTCGCGATACTGCATAAACCTCTTTATCGATCTCGCCCTTGCGCAACAGCGTTCCCAGGGTCTCCACCGCACGCGTCTCGATATTGGCGAACCCATGAAGTTCGAAGACACGACGCAGCGTGTCCTGAACATGCAGTTCCACCAGCCGTTCGGCGGGGAGCCACTCGTGGAAGCCAGACAGGGACGCTTTGCGTGACATGAATCAGCACTTTCTGGTCGTGCAACGGGGACGAAGGTCATGGATTCGGCGCTCAGGCGCGGAACCCACCTGTCATTCTATGCCGTTGACGGTAGGCTGTTCGTGACCATGTTTCGTCTCGACGTGCTCAAGCCAGCACGATCCAGCACAGAGAGTTCCAGCGGTGACCCACAGTCAAGAATCCGACGTCCCCCATTCCGAAGCACAGCAGGACGTTGACGACGCTCTGAAGTCAACGGCAAGCACCGAGGCGCATCAGCCGACCGACACGCCGGCTGTTCCCGAAAAGACGGCTCCCCAGAAGCCGCGTCCCGTGCCCTCTCCGGCTTCGGTTCGCCCCGCTCAGCCCGCTTCCCCGGCTTCGATTGCCAAGCCTGCCGCCGAAGCGCATGCAGCGCAGCAACCACCGGTAGCCCCCGCCGTGCCGACTCACCGCACTGAGGTGGATGACGCACGCCAGTTTGCCGAAGTCACCGAAGACGGACATGTGGTGCTGATCGACGGCAACGATCGTATTCCCGTCGGGCAGGTTCCCGATGTTCCTCGGGATGAGGCGCTGGCCTACTTCGTGCGCAAGTACGACGACGCGATGTCGCAGGTTCTTCTTCTGGAGCAGCGTCTGGCAACGGACACCTCGACCGCTGACCTCCGCAAGGCTCTGGGACAGTTGCAGGCCACTACCGATGAACGCAAGATGGTCGGTGACATGGTGGCGCTGCGCAAGCGCATCGCGTCGCTGGAGACCACGCTGGAGGTGCGCCGCACCGTCGAGAAGGAAGCGCATCACAAGGCAGTCGAAGAACAGCGCACGGCTCGTAAAGCGATCGTCGATGAAGCGGTAACCATCTCCGAGCAGGATCCGCAGCGCACTCAGTGGAAAGACTCCTCGCGCCGCATGACCGAGCTTTTCGAGCAGTGGAAGACGACCCAGAAGAAGGGTCCCCGACTGCCGAAGCCCGAAGAGGACGAACTGTGGAAGCGATTCCGTGCAGCACGCTCGACCTTCGACAAGCACCGCCGCGCCTTCTTCTCACAGCTGGATCAGACCAATGCGGAAGCTAAGAAGGTCAAGGAACGCCTCATCGCACGTGCTGAAGAGCTATCGTCGTCCACAGACTGGGCGACGACCGCGATGAAGTACCGCGATCTGATGTCGGAATGGAAAGCCGCACCCCGCGCCTCACGCCGTGAGGACGATGCATTGTGGACACGTTTTCGTGCCGCGCAGGACGTGTTCTTCAATGCCCGGAAGTCGGCCAATGACGAAATCGACCGCGAATTCGAGGAGAACCTGAAGGTCAAGGAGGCCATTCTCGAAGAGGGCAACAAGCTGCTGCCGTTCAAGAATGTCGATCGTGCCCGGGCCGCCATCAATGAGCTGCGCGGACGGTGGGACGACGCGGGCAAGGTTCCGCGCAAGGACATCGGACGGATGGAATCTGGTTTCCGTCGTCTCGAGGAGGCTCTCTCTCAGGCGGAGCAGGAGCACTGGCAGCGGACCAACCCCGAAACCAAGGCTCGCACGAATTCCGCTCTGTCCCAGCTTGAAGACGCCATCGCCGGACTCGAGCAGGATCTGGCCCAGGCCCAGGAACGCAACGACGAGAAGGCCATCAAGAAGGCCCAGGAAGCACTCGATGCCCGCAAGCTCTGGTTGCAGACCCTGCAGGCATCTGCAGATTCCAACTGATTCTTGATCTGATGCTCCGGGGTCGTCCACAGCGCGGGCTTCCCCGGTGAGTCATCCACAGCGGTGGTCCTGTTTCGACAGGGCCACCGCTTTTTGCTGGGACGATCACTTCATGAAGAATCTCGCCATCCCGGTTCAGAGGACCGGTTCAAAGGAGGGGCAACCACCGTGGCTCTGGACTCCAGGGCCCGGCCTCATACATGCCGAGCTCCAGTCGATGGCCCGCACTGGACTACTTCGCCGCGGATTGGGCGACTGTTATGTGAGTGCGGACCAGCCCGACACGGCTGAAACTCGGGCGCATGTAGTGTCGATCATGGGGCAACGACTGATCGGTGGTTTGTGGACGGCCGAACTCCAAACGGCCCGGTGGATCCATACGGGTGGATGCCCACCCATCTGCTTCGAAGCATCCGTGCCTCGGTATCATCGGCCTTCCCGGATACCGACAGAGTTGCCGTTGAGACTGCGCCAGGGAGTCACCGGTGGCGCCCTGGTTTCAGGCAAGGGCTGGGAGACCGATGTTCAGATGATCGGGCCGGTACGGTGCACGATCCCCGAGCAGACGATGGAGGATCTTCTTCGGCTGTCGCCGATAGATGTGGACCCGGTTCAATTGCGACTACTGTTGCGTCACTGCTCTCGTGACGAGTTACTCGCTCGCTTTACCTATCGCAGTTACCAAGCCGGCATGGCTCGCGCGATCCAGCGATTGAATGAGTTGCTCGATGCGACCGCCGAGTGACGGTGTTAGGTCTTACGCTGTCCCTTATCCGAGGTACGGAAGACGTCGTAGACGCCGTCAATGCGGCGGATGGAGTTCAACACGTGCTGAAGATACGCTGGATCGCCCATCTCGAAGACGAATTGCGACTCCGCAACTCGATCCCGCCGCGTCTTCACGGAGGCCGAGAGAATGTTGACGTGGTGCTCGGCGAGAATACGAGTCACATCGGACAGCAACGACTTGCGGTCGAGAGCCTCCACCTGGATCTCCACGACGAACACAGAGTCTTGGGTCGGAGCCCATTCCACGTCGACAAGACGATCCGGCTCGGCTTTCAGGTTCTCGACGTTCTGACAGTCAGTCCGGTGCACGGAGACTCCCGAGCCGCGGGTGACAAACCCGACGATGTCGTCTGGTGGAACCGGAGAACAACAGCGGGCCAGTTTAGCCATAACTTCGCCAGTGCCCGGAATAATGACACCAGAATCTGAATGCCGACTGGGCAGACTGACCTGCGGCATCGCGCCAGTATCGAAGTACTCTTCTTGAGCCGGCTCCGGTGGCTCAAGAAGTGCCTGGATATGTTCGAAGACATTCTGGGCGGAGACGTTGTTTTCGCCGATAGCAGCGTAGAGCCCGGAGACGTCCGCCAGGCCCAGCTCTTCAGCCACCGTGCCCAATGCGTCTGTGCTCATGACTTGGCTCAGCGGCAACGATTGTTTGCGGGCGTATTTGGTCAGCGCGTCTTTTCCGACTTCGATGACTTCGTCGCGGCGTTCCTTGGAGAACCAATGCCGGATCTTGTTGCGTGCGCGGGCACTGCGTACGAACCCCAACCAATCTTGGCTGGGGCCCGCGTCTTCACTTTTCGACGTGAAGATTTCGACAGAGTCGCCATGATTGAGCGGGGAATTCAGTGGTACCAGACGCCCGTTGACCCGGGCACCGATGGTCCGGTCACCGACTTCTGTGTGCACCGAATAGGCGAAGTCCACGGGGGTAGATCCAGCAGGGAGCACTTTAATCTCGCCTTGCGGAGTGAAGACATAGACCTCGGCCGCTCCGATCTCGGTGCGCAATGAATCCAGGAAGTCGTTCGGGTCCTTGGCGTCCTTCTGCCAGTCCAGGACGGCACGCAACCAATTCGGTGTCGCGTCGCCGTTCTCCTCAGCACCAGCATCCTTATAGCGCCAGTGAGCGGCAACGCCGTATTCAGCTCGGCGGTGCATTTCATGCGTGCGAATCTGGATCTCAACACGCTTGCCACCGGGGCCGACGACGGTGGTGTGGAGCGATTGATACATGTTGTACTTCGGCATCGCAATATAGTCTTTGAACCGGCCCGGAATCGGAGACCACTTCGCGTGAAGAACACCCAGTGCCGCGTAGCAGTCCCGTACAGAATCGACCAACACGCGGACACCGAGAAGATCGTAGATCTCGTCAAACTCTTTTCCGCGCACGATCATCTTCTGATAGATCGAGTAGTAATGCTTGGGCCGTCCTGACAGCGTTGCCCGAATCTTGGCGTCACGGAGTTCGCGCTCGATCTGTTCGCTGAGCTGGGCAACATTCTGTTGCCGTTCCGGGGTTCGCTCCCCGACCAACCGGACGATCTCCGAGTACACCTTGGGCCACAATGCAGCGAAAGACAGGTCCTCAAGCTCCCACTTGATGGTGTTCATTCCGAGACGATGCGCGAGCGGCGCATAGATCTCCAGGGTCTCTTTCGCTTTGCGGGCGCTGGACTCGGGCGGCACGTAACGCCAAGTTCGGGCATTGTGAAGCCGGTCTGCGAGCTTGATCAACAGCACGCGTACATCCTTGGCCATGGCCAAAACCATTTTGCGGACGGTCTCGGCTTGCGCCGCAGCGCCAAACTTCACTTTGTCCAGCTTCGTCACACCGTCGACCAGTAGCGCCGTTTCCTCACCGAATTCGCGACTGAGCTGGTCCAGTGAGTAGCTGGTGTCTTCGACAGTATCGTGCAAAAGGGCGGCGGCCAGCGTAGTACCTGTCAGACCGAGTTCCGCCAGAATGGTCGCCACCGCGACCGGATGGGTGATGTACGGATCGCCGCTTTTCCGCTTTTGCCCCTCGTGATACTTCTCTGCGACGGCGAAAGCACGGATAACGAGATCAAGATCCGATTTCGGGTGCCGAACTTTCAACGTGCGGATCAGTGGTTCCAAGATCGGCGAGTACCCGCCGACCACTGGGCGACCGGTCAGACGCGCAAGGCGTCCTCGTGGGCGGCGAGAATTGACAGCAGCAGACGTTGAGGACGCGTCCGATGACGTAGCGTCGGTGGAATCCGTCATGTCGTCCCCTCCCCTCATGGCGCCCAAGGCGACCAAAGCATGATCCCTGTCACCGTTACCGGTGGGTGAAACATTAGTCCCAGTTGCCGCCCAATACCAATATTGGGCGTAAGGACAGCCTAGACGTGAGAGACTGCGCTGGGCTCGGTGACGGGCGCATCACCTTCACCGCTACCAGAGCGACGCTTACGCAGGATCCGCGCGTCGTGTTCCTGAACATTTTTGTCACGGCGTCGAAGCAGCGCATACAACGGTGCCTGGATGAACAAAGTCGCCAAGGTGCCAACGATAATGCCGACGAAAATCGCCAGCGAGATATCGCGCAAGGTACCCGCGCCTAGAAGCCCGGCACCAATGAAGAGAATTGAACCGACCGGCAGAATTCCGACGATCGAGGTGGTGATAGAACGTACCAAGGTCTGGTTCACCGCAAGGTTGACGTTCTCAGAGAACGTGCGTTGAACGTCTTCTTCTAGGTTGTCCGTATTTTCGCGAATTTTATCGAAGACCACGACGGTGTCATACAAGGCATACGACAGAATAGTCAGGAAACCAATGATGGCCGATGGTGTGATTTCGAAACCCGTTGAACCATAGATACCAGTCGTCAGCGCCACAACGTAAAACAGTCCGATAATGGCAGCGAGAGACATCTTCCAGGTGCGGAAATACAACGCCATAAGCAACGCGACCAGCACCACGAAAATGATCAGACCGATGGCAGCCTGCTGGCTCACCGCCTGGCCCCAGGTAGGGCCAACGAACGTGGAGGTCACATTGTCGGCACCGACCCCGTATGCCTCCTGCAGGTTCGCTGCGACCTCGAGCGTCTGGTTGTCGTCCAAATGCTCAGTCTGAACCCTCATGGTGTTAGGTGCAATGTTCGTCGCAGTGACCACGGTTTCAGGCACCACGTCGGTCACGGCGGACTCCCCCGCAGCGGGGTCCGTGTCGGATACGCCGGAGACGGTGAATTCAGATCCGCCGCGGAATTCAATGCCCATGTTGAAGCCGCCGCGGGCCAACGTGAGCCCTCCGGAGATGACGAGAAGGATGGCAGCAATGACGAACCACAGCTTCCACCGGTGAACAAAGGGATAGGACTTCTTGCCTGTGTAGAGCTCGTTGCCCCAGGTCGCCAAGCGGCTCATTTCTTTCCCTCCGACGATCCTGCGTCCACTGACTCAGATGTCTGCTGTCCCGAAGACAGTCCTAGCTGGTCTTCACGTTCCAGACGCCGTTTCTCGGCGATGGTCTGGCGACGTTGAGCTTCCTTCGAAGAACCTTTATTACGCTTACCCCGCGCGGGCGCAGCCTGCTCGACGGTCTTGAATTCGCGGACTTTACCTGCCCCCTTGTACAGCGGCTCCTGGCCGAGAAGTGAGGGATCCATTCCAGACAGCGGGTGGCCCGAGGCGAAGAATCTCGTACGTGCCAACAGCTGCATCACCGGATGCGTGAACATGAAGACGACCAAGAGGTCGGCCACGGCGGTCAGACCCAGCGTGAATGCGAAGCCACGCACGTTGCCCACGGCGGCGAAGTACAGCACCACGGCCGCTAGTAGGTTCACGGCCTTTGACACGGTGATTGTCCGCTTTGCGCGCGCCCAACCGTATTCCACGGCCTGTGCCAGTGGCCTTCCGGCACGCATTTCGTCCTTAATGCGCTCAAAGTAGACGATGAAGGAGTCCGCTGTCAGACCAATAGCAACGATAATGCCGGCGATACCGGCCAGGGACAGCCGGTAATTATCGGACCATCCCAAGAGAACGATCGCCAGGTAAGTCAGGATGCCCGCCACGACCAGCGACGACAGTGTGACCAGTCCCAGTGCACGATATTGATAGAACTGGTAAGCGGCAACGAGGATTAAACCGATCAAACCGGCTATCAGACCCCAATACAACTGGTCTTGACCCAGAGTTGCCGAGATCTGCTGCTCCGACTCGATATTGAAGCTAATCGGAAGCGCACCGTACTGCAATTGCTCGGACAGTGCCTGTGCTGTGACTTCGGTGAAGTTACCCGTGATCTGTGCCCGACCGTCTGCGATAACAGCGTTGGACGACGGAGCCGAAATGATCGTGCCGTCGAGCACGATGGCGAACTGATTGCGGGGGCTCTCCAGCGGGGTAATTCGCTGAGTGACCTCACGGAATGCGCTCGTACCTTCGCTATCGAACGACAGGTTTACGGCCCACTGGTTTGTGGAAATACCGCCCGGAGCGGAGGCCATACCGAAGTCCGCATCCGAGATCTGGGTACCGAAAACTTCAACCGGCCCCAGGATGTACTTCATGCCGTACTGCGGGTCACACGAAACCATCGGTTCATCTTCAGGCACCGGCTCACGATTTCCTTCGGCGAGGAAGGCATCACAGTCGAGCTTCTGGAATTCGTCGGCCAGTTCTGGGGTGACCCAGTTGAAATCGGAACCACTTGTCGGCTCTGCCGTAGGCTCTGGGAAATCTTCCAGTGCCGTCTGGTCCTCTTCTGGTGTCGCCGTACCCTGTGCGCCGCTGATCACCGCGCGGAATTCCATATTTGCCGACGCCTGGATCAATTCACGCGTCTGTGAGTCCGGAGTACCTGGCAAGGACACCACAACCGTGTTGCCGCCCTGAACATTGATTTCTGCTTCCGAAACGCCTGAGCCATCGACACGTTGGCGGATAATCTCCACTGCCTGGTCCATCTGCTCAGAACTGACCTGCTCTCCCCCGGCCGTCTCCGGAGACAGCACCATCTGGGTACCGCCTTCGAGGTCGAGCGCAAGAAGTGGAGCACCAGTGGTCTGGTTTGTGGCGATGCCGATGCCAAGTACGGCCGTCAGCACAACGATGATAGCTCCCAGCCATCCGAGTGTGCGTTTGGGACGGCCGGAGCTTGTCGATGAGGACATAGTGAGCTGGACTTTCAGTTAAGGCTGGGTGGACCCACCCGGGCAATACGAGGCGCTTTCAATCCGCCGCGGTGTTACTTCTGGTCCGCGTCGCCGCGGGGATCCTCAGGATTCAAGCTCGGCTTGGTGTCCTTGGAATCTGTGGTTGCGGGGCCCCCGTACTCTTCACCGTTGAGGTCGTACGTGCCATCCACATTCTCGGCCTCGGCCGACGCAGCCGGCTCGGTTGGTTCGATCACCTGACCGATGGCCTGAATGTGCACCGTGACGTTGTTTCCAGGAGACAGCTCAAGGACCACCTTGTTCTCGTCCTGGTTCACAGCGACAACGGTGCCGAAAATGCCCGCACCGGTCATCACCTCCTGGCCGGGGGCCAGCGAAGAACGGCGCTTCTGCTGTTCCTGCTGAGCCTTCTTCGAACGGCGGAACATGAAGAAGATCAGCAGACCGAAGACGGCCAGCATGATGATGAAGAAGGGGTCGAATCCCCCTGTCGGTTCACCGTCCTGGGACAGCAGGCCTGCATCGACGGTAAAAGGACTCAGGGTCATAAGGAGACACCACATTCTGTGTTCGGGACATAAGTCAACTCAGTCAGTCTAGTGCCTGAGTCTGGACTATCCCAGAAGACATGACGAGCCGAGTGCCTTCGACGGCTTCCGAGGGGCTAGTTGACCTCATCTTTGGAATCATCGTCACCATCAATGAGCGACCAGGCACCCACCACCGGGGAGTCCTTCGGCACTGACAACCCCAAGTGTTTCCATGCCGCTGGCATCGCGATACGCCCGCGAGGCGTCCTACCGAGTAGACCTTCACGCACGAGGTACGGTTCGGCGACTTCCTCGACGGTCTCCGTTTCCTCGCCGACCGCGATAGCCAAGGTGGACAGTCCCACCGGGCCGCCGCCGAATTTGAGGCACAGCGCTTCGAGAACGCCACGGTCTAAACGATCCAACCCTCTGGAATCGACCTCGTACATGTCAAGTGCGTTTGAGGCGGCCCGCGCGTCGACCTGTTCAAGCCCTTTCACCAGGGCCCAGTCGCGGACGCGGCGCAGCAGTCGATTCGCGATACGAGGCGTTCCTCGCGAACGGGAAGCAATCTCGCTGAAGGCCGCCGAGTTTAGCTGCATATCCAGCATGGCCGCGGATCGACGCAGCACGAGTTCCAGCTCATCGGAGCCGTAGAACTCCAAATGTCCGGTGAAGCCGAAGCGGTCACGAAGCGGCCCGGGCAACAGGCCCGCGCGAGTGGTCGCTCCCACAAGAGTGAAGGGCGGCAGTTCCAAGGGGATGGCTGTAGCACCCGCGCCTTTACCCACAACGATATCGACACGGAAATCTTCCATCGCCATGTAGAGCATTTCCTCGGCAGGACGAGACATGCGGTGGATCTCATCCAGGAAGAGCACCTCACCTTCGGTCAATGAGGACAAGATGGCTGCCAGATCACCGGCATGCTGAATTGCTGGACCCGAGGAGATCCTCAACGGCGCGTTCATTTCGGCAGCGATGATCATCGACAGCGTGGTCTTGCCCAGCCCAGGAGGACCCGAAAGCAAAACATGGTCAGCGCTTCGCCCACGTAGTCGGGCTGCTTCCAAGACGAGCGAGAGTTGATCACGCACGCGGCGTTGACCCACGAAGTCATGCAGGTTGCGAGGCCTCAGGGCTGCTTCAATTTCACGTTCCTCGGTGTCAGCGCCTGCACTGATGACACGATCATCGCCGCGACCTGGACCTTGGCTCACCGGCTACCTCCTGTACTGCGGTCGCGACCGAGCCGACTCAAGGTGGCTCTGAGAATACGTGCCACATCCTGGGTTTCAGCCAGTTCGGGCTCATCTCGGACGGTGGTCTCAAGTGCTTTCTGAGCATCCTTGTCGTTCCAGCCCAAGCCGGTCAGGCCGCCGACGACCTGGTCCATCCATTCTTGGCCTGCAGGCGAGGTGCCTTCTGAAGCTGCCGTCGGAGGCGCTTCAACCGGAGTGAGCTTCCCGGAGAGCTCCAGGAGAATGCGGCGTGCGCCTTTCGGCCCGATACCGGAGACCTTGGTGAACGCTTTTTCGTCGTCATGGGCCACCGCCCAGCGAACAGCGTCCGGTGCGTGAACAGCCAGGACCGCCAGAGCGGTACGGGGGCCGACTCCCGAGACACCCATCATGATCTCGAAAATCTCACGCTCGTCCGTCGTAGCGAAGCCGAAGAGCGTCATGGACTCTTCTCGAACGATCATGGAGGTCAGGACTCTGCCCTGCTCCCCTTCCCGCAAGGTCGCCAAGGTTTGTGGAGTCGCTGAGAACAGATAGCCAATCCCGGACACGTTCAACACGGCCTGGTTCAGTCCCACGTGCTCGACTGTGCCCGTCAGCGATGCAATCACCGTTGTCTCCTCTGTGTCCGTCACTTCGCTCGCTGGCAACACGGATTTGTGGTGCCACGTTCGATTCGCCACTCACAGCTTAGAACATTATTCCGATAAACATGAGGAGCGCGACCTGTGTCAGCGCGTCACCGGCTTCCGCGCTTTTCAGCAGCCAACCATGCCTGCTGGGCCGGGGTCAGTGAACCCGTCTTGTTCGCGGTCGGGAATTTGGAGGAGGTACGGCGGCTCGTCAGCTTTCCGGTGTCGAGCCCACGACCGTAGAGTCCGCCGCGCCAGGCATGGGCCACGGCCAACGCAATCGCATCGGCCGCGTCCGCCGGACGTGGTGGCTCGGCCAGCCGCAGAATACGCGTCACCATCGAGGTGATCTGATTCTTGTCAGCGTTACCGTTACCCGTCACCGCCGCTTTGACTTCGGAAGGAGTGTGCAAAGCCACGGGTACCGAGCGGCGTGCAGCCGCGGCAATGACAACACCGGAGGCCTGAGCGGTCCCGATCACGGTCGGAGTGTTGTTCTGCGCGAACATTCGCTCCACAGCCATGTGGTGGGGCGCGTACTGATCAAGCATCGATTCCACCGCCTGATCGATCACGGCCAAACGGTTACCAATCGCCTCGGTATTGGCGGAGCCCACGACTTTAACGTCTACCAAGGTGGCGGATCGGTTCTGCGCAATGTCAACGACGGCAAGGCCACATCGAGTGAGCCCGGGATCCACCGCAATGACCCGAAGTGGAGATCCGGGTTCACGCATATTTTCAGTCGTCCTTCTCGAGCTCCGCCATGACCTCGGGGCTCAGGTCAACGTTGTCGTACACGCTCTGGACGTCGTCCAGATCCTCGAGGGCATCCGCCAGCTTGAGGAACGTGCGAGCATCCGAGGCATCCAGCTCGACATGCATGGTAGGTACGAATTCCACTTCATCCGTGTCGTAGTGAATGTCTGCGGCATCCAGGGCTTCCGCTACGGCACGCAGATCTGAGGGATCCGACATGATCTCGAAGTTGCCACCCGACTCGACGACCTCTTCGGCGCCTGCTTCCAGGACCGCCATCAGGATGTCATCCTCGGTCTTGCCTTCAGCGGGCAGGCGAACCACGCCCTGCCGATTGAAGAGGAATGCCACCGACCCAGGGTCGGCGATGGTGCCACCATTGCGCGTCACCGCAACGCGTACATCGGAGGCAGCCCGGTTTTTGTTGTCGGTCAAACACTCGACCATCAAGGCAGACCCGTTGGGTCCACGCACTTCGTAGATGATCTCGGTGTAGTCGATGACCTCACCGGTTAGACCCGCACCGCGCTTCACCGCACGGTCAATATTGTCGTTGGGAACGGACTGCTTCTTGGCCTTATTGATAGCCAGGTCCAGGGCTGGGTTACCAGCAATATCAGCACCGCCGGCGCGTGCCGCCACCTCGATCGCTTTGATGTACTTAGCGAAAGCCTTAGCCCGCTTAGCGTCAATTGCAGCCTTTTTGTGCTTGGTCGTGGCCCATTTGGAATGCCCAGCCATCTACGCTCCTTTATGCCGCCGACGCCGGAAGTCCCGTGCCGACCGTTCGTGCAGAATCTGGATTCCAGTCTAGTGCCTGAGAGGACTATTGACGGTGATCCCATCCACACGAAACAGTATGGTCATGTCGAACCCCCTGCTACAGCAGTCTGAGTTGCCCTACGGCCTCCCCGATTTTCGCGCCATCAGCGATCAGGATTTTCTCCCAGCCTTCCGTGAAGCCCTCGATGAGCATCAGCGGGAGATCCGAAAAATCACCGCGTCCCCGTCCCCGGCCACGTTTGAGAACACCTTCGTCGCGTGGGAGCGTTCCGGACAGCTTTTGCGGTGGGTCAGCGCGGTGTTCTTTACGGTGCTCCCCGCGGATCGCACCGCCGCTCGTAGTGAGATCGCCGCCGTGATCGAGCCGACGTTGGCCGGACACTGGGACGCTCTCTACCTGAACGAAGAGCTATATCGCCGGATGAACGGCGTAGACATCGACCAGCTGGATGGAGAAGAGCGCTCCCTTGCAGACCACGTTTTGCGCCAATTCCGACTCCATGGCGCCGAGCTGACCAAGACCAACAGGGTCACGCTCGCTGACATCAACACGCAGCTGGCTCGGATTGGCGCCGCATACTCGCAAGCCATGATTGCGGGAAACACTGCGCAAGCCCTTCTGGTCGAACAAGAGGATTCCCTGGCTGGTCTCTCTCAGCAAGAGAAGGATGCCGCGGCCGAAGCAGCCCAACAAGCTGGGCACTCGAGCGGTTGGCTCCTCGAACTCTCGATGTTCACCTCCCAGCCGCTGCTCGCTCGACTGGAAGATCGCGAAACTCGTCGCCGTCTTTACGAAGCAGCATGGAATCGCGGCACCGCGGGTGAACACGAAACGCTCTCCTTCGCTCGCCAGCAAGCAGGACTCCGTGCACGCAAGGCTGAACTTTTGGGATTCAAGAACTTCGCAGAGTATGCGCTGGAAGACCGTACTGCTCCCACTGTGGAAGCAGTCTGGTCCCTGATCGAGAGGGCGCTGGAACCGGCCATGAGGAATGCCCGCACCGAACGCGACATTCTCCAGCAGCGTGCAGGATTCGAACTTGAGCATTGGGACGTCCCGTTCTATTCCGAACAGCACGCTGATGAGTGTTTCTCCGTGAGCACCGAGCGGCTACGTCGCCATTTCGAGCTGGATCGAGTACTGAAGCACGGAGTTTTTGAGGCTGCTCATCGTCTCTACGGAATCACTTTTCAGGAGCGATCCGACCTCCACGGATATCTTCCCGACGCCCGTGTGTGGGAGGTATTCGACCACGATGGAACCGCAATCGGACTGTTCCTCGGCGACTTCTACACCCGCCCCACGAAATCCGGTGGCGCATGGATGAATTCCATCCGTGTCGGGTCGACGGAATTCTCCGAGCAACCGATCGTCGTTAATAACCTCAACATTGCCCGACCTCACGCCGGTGATCCGACGTTACTCACCCTCGATGAGGTCACCACCCTCTTTCACGAGTTCGGACACGCGCTCCACGGACTCTTTGGACGGGCAAGGTTCGCTTCGCTCTCTGCGACCCAAGTGCCTCGAGATTTCGTCGAGTTCCCCTCACAGGTCAACGAAATGTGGATCCAGCATCCCGAGCTGCTCAGCGGTTATGCTCTCGACGTTGATACCGGCGCACCACTGAGCCAGGACATCTTGAACGCGCTCGACGACGCCGCACTGTGGGGTGAGGGCCTACGGACCTCGGAGTATCTCGCCGCCGTCATTGTGGATTTGGCGTGGCACAGCATCGGCCCCGATGAGGTCATCCCAGACCCGGAAGCCTTTGAGAAGAAAGCCCTGGCATCGCGAGGAATCGACGATTCGCTCGTCGCCCCGCGCTATCGAAGCAGCTATTTCAAGCACATTTTCGCTGGCGGAGGCGGATATGCGGCTGGCTACTACTCCTATCTCTGGGCAGAAGTGCTGGATGCCGATGCAGTGGGTTGGTTCAACACCAACGGGGGCCTATGCAGAGACAACGGGGATCATTTCCGAAACGAGCTACTCTCTCGAGGCAGTGTGCGGGATCCGCTCGAATCGTATCGTCAGTTCCGCGGGCGGGATGCCGAAGTAGAGCCGCTGCTGTCCCGCCGAGGTCTGCTCGATTAGACCGGAGCGTCCTGCGCTACTTCAAGTGCCTGCATTCCTGGCCGCGGAGATGAGAACGTGGACTTGAGCCATACACGTACAGCGGTGTCCCAGCGTTCCGGGTCCACGTTCCATTCGCGAGTGTGGCGAGCCTGAGTGAATCGAACAAAAGTCACCAGGCTTGGATTCTTCTGTGCCAGCTGCAGGCTGGGACCGACAGGTACATAGGTGTCGTCCTCTGAATGAAGGATCAGGGTGGGAACGCGCAGCTGATCAGCCCGTGATACCCAGTCCATGGTTTTGAGATCCACCGGCGCCGCCAATCCCGTGATGCGGCGGCCGGCACGAGAGGTGATCATATACTGCCCCAGTCGACCCACCGCCTCCGGTAGCCGATTCAGCCGGGCTTGATGAGCCAGAACGTCAATCCAATTGATCACCGGACCAGACAACACCAGCGCGGCTACGCGCGGAGCGAGTTTCGAGCGGTCGGTCAGTTGCAGACAAACGGCGGCACCCATAGACCAGCCGAAAAGTACGATCTCGTCGGCGCCGTGGTCCAGCGCATACTGGATAGCGGCTTCCACATCCCGCCATTCAGTGGCGCCCAAACCATACTTGCCGTCGTCCGCCGACGGAGCTTCTCCATCATTACGGTAAGAGATCAACAGTGAGGTCATTCCCATGGCGCGTGCCGTAGCAATGGCGCGAATGCCCTCGGGACGTCGTGCCCCACGCCCATGCACCATGATTGCCCAGGTGTTTGCACTCACGCTGACCTGGTCTTCATGTACATGTCGCCCACCAGCTTCCGGGCGGACCAACCATGCCGGCGCCGAGCCACGTTCCACCGGGATGGCGACGTCTTCGGCGTCGAATCCCATATCGGCGGGGGTCGGGTAAATGAAGCCTGTCCACCGGCCTCGCAAAGCGTTGGCCAAGTCGCCGCTGTAGACCTCTTCAACCACGCGTTGCACGGTTCCATCCGCGGGATCAAAGCTGGTGATGCGACCAATGCGAGCCACACCGCGGCCGCCGTCGAACACCAAGGAATAGGTTCCGGGGACGGTGGTCTCCTCCGTCGCGGGCAGGATGATCTCCTGGCTGTGCGCCACGTTCTTCACGCTGACAACGGCCAGAATCTCCAAGTCCTCGGCGTGATTTTTGACCGGGGTGACCACGGTTCGAGCGAAGACCGAGGCCAGCCCAGAGATCGTTCCGGCTACCAAAGACCCCACCACGACACCGGCCGTCGCCGCTGTAGTCGACCACCTCAACACCGGCGCAACCTCTTCAACGGTGCGACCCATATGACGGGCGACTTTCCGAGCGCTTCTTCCACTCAACAGTTTCGTCACCTTCGGTTGACCCTTCTGACCCATACCCATCATTCTCTGCATCCCGTACCAATTTTTCCAGGCCCGACCTTTCACACCATCAACACATGACCCACGGAACAAATTCACCGGATTCATCGTTGTTCAGGTGTGAGCAATGATTCAGACACCCCAGCAGACCTTCGACACGTCTCCGATGAGGAATGGCGCCAGCGACTAAGCCCCGCCGAGTACAGCGTCTTGCGTCAAGCCGGAACCGAGCGTCCCTTCACCGGCGAGTACTGGGATGAAGAAACCGAGGGGGTCTACGCCTGCCGAGCCTGCGGCGCTGAGTTGTTCCGATCGCAGGAAAAGTTCGATGCCCAATGTGGTTGGCCGTCGTTCTTTGCCCCCTTGGCCGAAGACCGCGTCGAGTACATCGAGGATTCCAGTTTAGGGATGCGTCGCATCGAGGTGCGTTGCGCGAACTGTGCTTCGCATATGGGACACGTTTTCCAGGGCGAAGGGTTCCCCACCCCGACGGATCTGCGCTATTGCATCAATTCAGTGTCCCTTCGTCTGGAGCCAGCTACATCCGCCCGAGGAAACACTGATAGCCAGATTTCTTAAACACTCAGGAGGACGTCGGTGCGGCGCGCCGCACCGGAATCCTTCAACTAGGGGTTTAACCTCGAGATGTGACCGTGATCAAGTCCTTCACACCGAGCGTTGCGGACCTGCCCGAGCCCTTCCGGCGAGCACTCCGCGGAATCCGTCAAGCCAGCATCCGCAATGAAGTGGTGTTGCACGAGATCCCAGCACCCAAACGGTTGGCACCCTACGCGGTCGCCCTCGGTGCCCAAGTTTTCGAAACGATCGGCGGCCCCGAACTCGCCACCGGACGGTTCATTCTGCTTTACGATCCAGCTGGCTCAGAGGTCTGGCAGGGAGCGTTCCGTGTGGTCACCTACATCCGCGCCTCGCTGGAGTCGGATGTCGGCACCGACCCGATGGTGGGAGCTGTGGCCTGGACGTGGCTAGTCGAAGCATTGGAAAATCACCAAGCCGACTACGATCACGCTGGCGGGACGGCCACTCGCGTGCTCTCCGAGAGCTTTGGCGGGCTAGCCACTCAGCCAGATACCATTGATATTGAGCTCCGCGCTTCCTGGACACCCGGGAGCCCGGAAGCTCAGGATCATCTCGAAGCCTGGGCCGATATGGTCTGCGCCTTCGCCGGATTGCCACCGGTGCCTGAGGGGGTCACCGCAATGCCACGTATCCGAAGGACCTGAATCATTTCGTCTCGCAACGACAACACCGCCACCTCAGAAGCAGCACCGAAACCTGAACTGGTCACCCGGCCAAAAAGTGGCACCCCCTTTATTACCGATACTTTTTCTGAATTAGAACGTTGTGCCCAAGACCTGGCAGCCGGGCACGGCCCGGTCGCCATCGACGCCGAGCGAGCATCAGGTTTCCGATACGGCCAACGGGCGTTCCTCATTCAGATCAAACGCGAGGGTTCCGGGTTGTGGCTCATCGATCCCGAGGCCTTCTCTGATCTGCGCATCATCCATGATGCGTTGCGTGGCGTTGAATGGATCCTTCATGCCGCAACACAAGATCTCCCCTGCCTCGCAGAAGTCGGGATGTGGCCCGACCGACTCTTCGATACCGAGCTGGCCGGTCGCCTGGCAGGATTCCCCCGCGTGGGGCTCGCGGCACTCTTGGAGAACAAGCTCAACCTGACCTTGGCCAAAGAACACTCGGCCGCGGATTGGTCGGTCCGTCCACTACCAGCTGATCTGCGCGACTATGCTGCGCTAGATGTTGAGTTCCTCGTCGAGCTCCGTGCCGCCATGGTCGAAGAACTAACTCAGCAAGACAAACTCGCTATTGCCGAGGAAGAGTTTGCCGCTATTCGGAAGCGCCCACTGCCGGAGCCCCGGAAGGATCCTTGGCGCAGGACCTCTGGAATCTCCTCGATTCGCACACCGGAAAAACTCGCCATTGTCCGTTCCCTCTGGACTGCTCGCGAAAATCTCGCTGAATCCCGTGACGTCGCTCCGTCACGTCTCATCAAAGACCAAGCCATCATTGCCGCAGCTACCGCAGAGCCGACGACAGTCCCGCAGTTGCTCAAACTTCCGGCGTTCGTGGGACGTGCCGCATCCAAAGAAGCCCCGCGATGGTTGCGCGCAATTCGCGAAGGACAGCGGCAGGCCGAACAGCCCGACGAATTGCCCGCATTGCGCGTCCATTCAACCACGCCGCCTCCCCCACGCGCTTGGTCGGATCGAGACCCGTTGGCCGCACGACGTTTGCAGACAGCGCGCTCATGGATCGGGAGGGCTGCCGAAGCGAACAACATGCCGACGGAGAACCTCCTTACCCCAGCGACTCTCAAAGAAATCTGCTGGCGGCCCCCGGCCAACATCACACCCGATTCAGTGCGTCATCATCTCGTTGAGTTAGGCGCGCGAAATTGGCAGGTGGAGATCGTCTCCCCCATCCTGACGGTGGCACTACTCGACCCAGATCCACTCGACTGATTTTCCTCGCACCCTGCCCACGCTCGTCTCGTTGTGTCTAAGAACACAGAACTTTGCGATACGGTGGAAGGTGCACGTCGTACTGACGAGTACACTTCACCATCGATTGATGCGCAAGGGAGAAGCATGCCCACCGAGAACACAGACCGGTTCAGCGAATTCGAGTATGTCGCGGCAGAATTCGCCGACGAGATCATCACCCACTCCGTCGTCACGGACATCGAGCTCCCCGAGAACCTCGGCCGACTGGCCCTCATCACCCTGGACAATAACGCTGGCCCCAAGCGGCCCACCACCCTCGGTCCCGGGACCTTGATCGAATTCGGGCGCGCCGTCGATGCTCAGGCAGAACGAGCCCGTGCCGGAGAAATCGTCGCCCTGGCACTGATTGGAAAGCCGGGATTCCTGGTCGCCGGGGCCGACCTCGGAAGCATGAAGTCCGTCTCGGACCCCAAGCTCGGCGAAGCCATGGCGGAGCTAGGCCACGCGGCCTACGACGGCCTGCTGGACTTTCCGGTTCCCACCTTCGCTTTCATCAATGGTCTGGCTCTCGGCGGCGGCCTGGAAATTGCTCTGGCCTGCCAGTATCGCACCGTTTCCACGCACGCCAAGGCACTGGGGCTGCCGGAGGCATACCTAGGCCTCGTCCCCGGCTGGGGAGGCGTCTTCCAGACACCGTATTTATTGGGTCCGGAGAACGCGCTCACCGTCATGATCAAGAATCCGCTGAACAACAACCGTACGCTCAACGGCAAAGCCGCATATGAAATCGGCTTAGCAGATGCGCTCTTCGACGGCGGCGATGATCCGTCCACGACCGCTCCGTTCCTCGACGCATCGGTTGCTTGGGCCACCCGAGTGCTACAGCAGGACGCCGAGACCATTGAAGCGCTAAACTCTCATCGCGACCATGATTTCTCCCCCGAAGCCTGGGATCGAGCCCTCGCCGAAGGACGCGCCATTGTTGAGGCGAAGACCGGCGGTTACGTTCCCGCTCCCGCCGAGGTCATGGACCTGTTCGAAGCAGCCCGCACCTCCACCCGTAAAGAATCAGCGAAGGCCCAGTGCGCGGCTCTGTCAAAGCTGATCGCCAGTCACGAATTCGCCAACACCGTCTACGCGTTCCTCGACGTCGTGCAGAAGCGTAGCAAGCGGCCGGCTGGGGCGCCGGATCCTCAACTGGCCCGCCCTCTCAAGAAGGTCGGGGTGGTCGGTGCTGGTCTGATGGCCGGTCAGTTGGCCCAGGTCTTCGCAACGCACCTGAAAGTTCCAGTAGTGATGACCGATCTGGATCAGGAGCGCGTGAATCGTGGCGTGGCCGCTGTGCGGGCCAACTTCGAGAAACTTGCGGCCAAGGGTCGCATCTCTGCAAGCGACGCCGAACAGCTTGCCTCGTTGATATCTGGGTCTGTTTCCCAAGACGTCTTCTCCGATGCCGACTTCGTCATCGAGGCGATCTTTGAGGAGATCGAACTCAAGAAGAAGGTGCTGCGCCAGTTGGAGACGATCGTGTCGCCAGAGTGCATTCTGGCGTCCAATACGTCGTCGCTGTCGATCACCGAAATGTCATCCGCTCTGGAGCACCCGGAGCGCATGATCGGCTTCCACTTCTTCAACCCCGTTGCCGTCATGCCATTGGTTGAGTTGGTTCGTGGACCAGAAACAACCGAGGAGGTCTTGGCTACCGGTTTCGCCACAGCTCAGAAACTGCGTAAGACGGCTGTGTTGGTCCACGATGCACCGGCCTTCGTAGTCAACCGCATTCTGTTGCGCATGATGGGCGAGGTGCAGAACTCCTTCGATGAAGGCACCGACGCCCACACCGCCGATCACGCATTGGATCCCATGGCGCTTCCCATGACGCCGTTCACCCTGCTGGCCATGGTCGGCCTCCCCGTGGCACAGCATGTCACCGAATCACTCAACACGGCCTTCGGCGATGAACGGTTCCCCGTATCTCCGAATATTCAGCGACTCATCGATGGTCAGAAGACCGCGATCTGGGCCAAGGATGATGCCTCCTCTGACGACAAGACGGAGACCATCCCTGCAGAAACCATGGATCTCATGAGCTTCGGAGATTCCCCCCAGTCCGCTGAAGAGCTGCTCACCCGGGTTCAGGATGCACTGGCAGAGGAAATCGGCTTGATGCTGGATGAAGGCGTCGTCGCCGATCCAGAAGACATCGACCTGTGCATGATCACCGGTGCTGGCTGGCCCCTGCATCTAGGCGGCATTACGCCTTACCTGGATCAGGCGGGCGCCTCAGAACGAGTCAATGGGCGTACGTTCCACTAAGCGATAGCACGCTCCCGATACGACGCGGGCTCCGACTGGCAAGTTTTCCAGTCGGAGCCCGCGTTCTTTCAGCTACCGGATCTGCTCCCGCCGAACCGCATCACCCCGTTTAAGCTCATCGTCAGAAGTCCGTTGCAGATCACGAAAGCTCTTTCGCGCGAGATTGACGCGCTTTGTGCGGTCATTCGGGTCCCAGTCTGGTTGCTCCTGGCGACGGCGGGGGTAGTACCAGTACCGCCACCACAACCACACCGCTGGCCCAACCAAGGGCAACACGAAAATGGTGGCCACCCAGATCAGGCGACGCTGGGAATCAAGCGGTGATCTCAGCAGCGAAATCACGGCTACGATCACCAGCACCACAAGTGCCACTCCGACCGCCTGAAGCAGGATTTCCAGACCGGTCGGAATCAAGGGTCCAGGAGCGGTGGTAGCGATCAAAACAGTGCGACCTTTGGTTGGGACGGAAAGAGCTCGTCCAGCTGCTTGCGTTCATCCTCATTGGGAACCCAGCGGACAGCCTGCGCATTCTGCTGAACCTGTTCAACGCGAGTAGCTCCTGCGATCACCGATGAAACGGGTTCCTGTGCGGCCAGCCAACTGAGGGCGAGGTCCACTTCCGTCAACCCTCGCACGCGCGCGAACTCCCCGTAGGCGGCCAGCTGGTCCAAGTCCGCACCGGTCACCATCTCAGTGCGAACGCGCGAGAGACGGGTGCCTTCCGGCGCAACGCCCTGGGAGTACTTACCCGTGAGCAGGCCATTAGCCAACGGGAAGTATGGCAGCACGCCTAGTCCATATGCTCGAGCTGCCGGAAGCACCTCAAGTTCCGCTCGCCGATCCAGAAGGTTGTAGTGGTTCTGCGCCGAAATAAAACGTTCTGTGCCCAGCGCGCGGGCCACGTATTCGGCTTCCGCGATTTGATAGCCGGCGCGGTTCGAATGACCGATGTAGCGGACCTTCCCGGACTGCACGAGTGCGTCCAAGGCGGAGAGAGTCTCTTCAATGGGGGTCTGCGGATCAGGAGTGTGAAACTGGTAGAGATCGATCCAGTCAGTCCCCAATCGCTTCAGGGACGCTTCGACGGCCTTGATGATGTATCGGCGCGATCCTCGAGCACCCCAGTCAGGCCCGTTGCTGCCCTGCATGTCCATCCCGAACTTGGTGGCTAGCACCACGTCGTCACGGTGACTCCCGAGCGCTGTACCCAAGCGTTCTTCGCTGAGGCCCGGCGTAGATCCATAGATGTCCGCCACGTCGAAGAGGGTAATCCCAGCCTCGAGTGCGGCGCCGACAACCTCGTTCGTTCCGTTTTGGTCTTCGGTGTGTGTGCCGGGACGCCCAAGATTATTGCATCCCAGCCCGACGACGGACACGGTGAGGCCGGAAGTACCAAGGCGGCGATATTGCATGGTCATGGGGTGCGATGTCGCTTTCTTTGAGAAGGCAGTAACTGAGTTCAGCCGCGAGCTACGGTGATTTTCGACAGCTGGACTCCGGCCGTTTTGGCGGCGGCCGGAATCTCGGCCTCGGCCTTCCGCGCGTGCACGGCCGCAATCAGCAGCTCAACCGCGTTGTCGGCCGGTCGGGTCTCCTGTACTTCGCCCAGTCCGCGCCATGCTAGACGGTGAGTCATCTCGGTCTCGAGTTTCCGAAGCAGAGTTTCTTCTACAGATGTGGGCGTGGAACCTTTGAGGCGGTAGCTCACCGTCAAGAGCTGATGGTCATCTTCCGTGAGCTCTCGGTACCCGTCCTCGATGCACTGCGCCGAGAATCCGGCGAGTAGTTCTTCGCCAGCTTCCGAGTCGATGTTGCTCTCAACTTTCGTGGTGCCCGGTTGCCCCACAGCACCGAAGTGAACGACGAACTCGGCAACAGCCTCGTCGTACCAAGCTTCACGATAATCAGTAGCGCGTGCGATCTCTTCAGAGAAACGATACGTGCGGACAATACTCACTGGGGCTCCTGTTCGATGGGTTCGGTCCAGTCTATCCGTCGGCCGGCGCCCCACGCGTCGCCCCGGTGCCGTGGTGGCATTTGATGCCCAACCCTGTGAGCAGGGCCGTGAACTGCATGCCAAGATCAGGCTGTACACGTGCCGCGATCAACGGAAACTGCTCACGTAGAGCTTCGGCCTCTAGGAGGGCATCCGTCCCACTGGCCCAACCGCCGCTGTTCAAGGCGGCACTGCCGAAGAACCACCCCATGATGGCGTCATGCGCGTCGCGGCGACTGATGGTTGCTTCTGCGCATAGCTCCATGACCGTCTCGCTGAGTTGAAAGGAGTGCAGGCCCAACACGGGAGCATGGAACATCAAGGCCAGCGTGCCAGGCTCGGCATAGAGTCGTCGGGACCGTTCCATGAGTTCTCGCAAGGCGCAATGTGCACAGTCGCGCGCGAGCGTATGAGGTTCTAGACGACCTAGCCGATCATCACCCAGTTCATGCCAGAGCTCCCCCAGATTCTTGAAGTAGGTGTAGATAGCGTTCGCCGCAATGTCCAGACGTTGAGCGATCATGCGCAACGACACCGATTCGATACGCCCCTTCTCGATCAAAAGCTCATCCGCTGCGCGTTTAATCCGTTCACGATCCAAGTCACCTCGTGGACCTCGTTTGGTCACGTTTCGCCTCCTCGACTCTTGCCAAAGCGTAGACCCCACCTTAGATTGTACAGCGTACAAATGGATCCAGGAGGTCATCATGACTACGTCGATTCCATCCCCGCGTCCAGTACGCGAATCCATTACCTACATCCTCTGTGCCACCGTGGCTTCAACACTCGTGGCGTCTCCCATGCTCCTCGGATGGTTCACGGGTGAGCTGTCCGGGCTGCTCATTCCCGTCGCGCAGCTGACACCTTTCGCCGTCGGTCTCATCTTCTTTCTGTTCTGGCGGCCCGCTTCCTTCGCGAAAGTATTCGCATTGCGGTGGAACGGCACGTGGTGGGGATTGCTCGTGGGATTCTCCGCCGTGATCGCTATTTCTGCCGTTCAGCTGCTCGTCGTCTCGTCCTCGGTTGGCAACCGCGCCCGCTGGACACGATCGTGGTTGCGCTCATCGCGGTGATCCCGTTTTGGTTGCTCCAGTCGGCGTTTGCGGTCGGGGAAGAATGGGGCTGGCGGGGCTGGCTGGTATCTCGCACCCAGGAGTTGCCGGTGGCCCGGGTGTGCGTGATTTCTGCCGTGGCGTGGACCGTCTGGCATCTTCCAGCATTGCCTTTAATCCTGCAGGATGCCCCGATCGAGGTTGGCGTCGCGTATTTGGCGTCGATTTTCTCCTGGGCTCCGGCGCTGGTGGTGCTTCGGCTCGTAACCAACTCGGTGTGGCCGGCCGTTTTTGTCCACGGTGGACTCAGTAGCCTGAGGGTCTTCATTCTCCAGTCCGTGGCCGAGTCGGGCGGGGTCAATTGGAACGTGGAAGCGCTCGGTTGGATCCTCTGGATCGGAGCTGCCGTGGTGATGTGGAAGCTGGGAAACATGAAGCGGGCCCGAGACTCAGCTCGGGCCCGCTTCAGTGAAGGGTGATCAGTAGTCGGTCAGCCGATTAGGAAGCCGCGATCTGACGCAGAACGTACTGCAGGATACCGCCGTTGCGGTAGTAGTCGGCCTCACCGGGGGTGTCGATGCGGACGACAGCATCGAACTCGGTGACCTTGCCCTCGGGGTGCGTCGCGGTGACCTTAACGGTCTTCGGCGTCTTGCCCTCGTTCAACACGGTCACACCGGTGAAGTCGAAGGTTTCGGTACCGTCGAGACCCAGGGACTCGGCGTTCTCTCCTGCAGGGAACTGCAGGGGCAGCACGCCCATACCAATGAGGTTGGATCGGTGAATTCGCTCGAACGACTCGGTGATGACGGCGCGCACGCCCAACAGCGCGGTACCCTTAGCAGCCCAGTCACGCGACGAACCGGAACCGTATTCCTTGCCACCGAGCACCACCAGCGGGGTGCCGGCCGCTTGGTAGTTCTGAGCAGCGTCGTAGACGTAGGCCTGCGGTGCGCCGTCCTGCGTGAAGTCGCGGGTGAACCCACCTTCGACGCCGTCCAGCAGCTGGTTCTTGATGCGGATGTTCGCGAAGGTACCGCGGATCATCACCTCGTGATTACCACGACGGGAACCGTAGGAGTTGAAGTCCTTGCGCTCCACACCGTTCTCCAGGAGGTAGCGCCCTGCGGGAGTGTCCGACTTGAAGGAACCGGCCGGGGAGATGTGGTCGGTGGTGACCGAGTCGCCCAGCTTCAGCAGGACGCGTGCGCCCTGAATGTCGGTGACAGGTTCCGGCTGGTGCTTCATGCCCTCGAAGTATGGGGGCTTACGCACGTAGGTCGACTGGTCATCCCACTCGAAGGTCGCACCGGTGGGGGTCTCCAGGGACTGCCAGCGCTCGTCGCCATCGAAGATGGTCCCGTATTCCTTGGTGAACATCTCGGTGTCGATCGAGGCATCAATGATCTTCTGCACCTCGGTCGGGTCCGGCCAGATGTCTTTCAGGTACACGTCGTTGCCGTCAGCGTCCTGGCCCAGAGCATCGTTCTCGAAGTCGAAGTCCATGGTTCCAGCCAAGGCGTAAGCGACCACTAGCGGCGGCGACGCCAAGTAGTTCATCTTCACGTCCGGGTTGATGCGGCCTTCGAAGTTACGGTTACCCGAGAGCACCGAAGTCACCGAAAGGTCGTTGTCCTGGATGGCCTGCGAAATCTCGGACTCCAGTGGACCGGAGTTGCCGATGCAGGTGGTGCAACCGTAGCCGACGACGTTGAAGCCGAGGCCCTCGAGGTACGGGATGAGCCCGGACTTCTCGTAGTACTCGGTAACGACGCGGGAACCGGGAGCAACCGAGGTCTTCACCCATGGCTTGGACTTCAGGCCCTTGTCCACCGCGTTGCGGGCCAGCACAGCAGCGGCCATCATCACGGAGGGGTTGGAGGTGTTGGTGCAGGAGGTGATCGAGGCGATCGAAACGGCACCGTGGTCGAGCTCGAACTCGCGGCCGTCTTCCATGCTGACACCAACCGACTTGGAAGGACGACCTGCGCCCAGTTCGTCGGTGTCGGCGTAGTTGTGGATGTCCTTGCGGAACTGTTCCTTGGAGTCGGACAGCTCGATGCGGTCCTGAGGACGCTTCGGACCCGAGATGGACGGAACCACGGTGGACAGATCCAGCTCCAGGTACTCGGAGTACTTCACCTCGACCGAAGGATCGTGCCACAGGCCCTGTTCCTTGGTGTAAGCCTCGACCAAGGCCAGGTTCTCTTCGGAGCGTCCGGTCAGGCGCAGGTAGTCGAGGGTGACCTCGTCGATCGGGAACATCGCGGCGGTAGAACCGAACTCGGGCGACATGTTGCCGATGGTCGCGCGGTTCGCCAACGGCACGGAGCCAACGCCTTCACCGTAGAACTCGACGAACTTGCCGACCACGCCGTGCTGACGCAGCATCTCGGTGATGGTGAGCACCACGTCGGTGGCTGTAGCGCCGGACGGGATGGAACCGGTGAGCTTGAAGCCAACCACGCGAGGAATCAGCATGGACACCGGCTGGCCGAGCATAGCGGCCTCGGCCTCGATGCCGCCCACACCCCAGCCCAGAACACCCAGGCCGTTGACCATGGTGGTGTGAGAGTCGGTGCCGACACAGGAGTCAGGGTAGGCGCGCAGCACGCCGTCGACCTCGCGGGTCATCACGGTGCGCGCCAGGTACTCGATGTTGACCTGGTGGACGATACCCATGCCCGGAGGCACGACCTTGAAGTCATCGAATGCGGTCTGACCCCAGCGCAGGAACTGGTAGCGTTCGCCGTTGCGCTCGTATTCGATCTCCATGTTGCGCTCAAGGGCGTCAGCGGTGCCAAAGTTGTCGATCTGGACCGAGTGGTCGATGACCAACTCTGCCGGTGCCAGCGGGTTCACTCGCTCCGGGTCACCGCCGAGATCCGCGATGGCCTCGCGCATGGTCGCCAGGTCGACGACACAGGGCACACCGGTGAAGTCCTGCATGATCACGCGAGCGGGGGTGAACTGGATTTCAGTGTTCGGCTCGTCGGCCGGGTTCCACTGTGCCAGTGCCTGGATCTGCTCCTTGGTGACGTTGGCACCATCTTCCGTGCGCAACAGGTTCTCCAGGAGAATCTTCAAGGAGTAAGGAAGGGTCTGATAGCCCTCCACTTCCTTCAGCCGGAAGATCTCGTACTTGGCGCCGTTGACGTCGAGGACGCCCTTGGAACCAAAGCTATCAACAGTCGTCACAGTGGACTCCTCTTCCCGCCCTCATCAGGGCGCTTAGCCTTACGTGCGTGATGACCCGCTACGTCCCCTCAACGCAATGCGCGAGTCAATCGCGGCGTTATCGGTGCGGTGCCGTCTGATCTGTGGGCTCAGAGCACACAGACCAGTGGCCTCCACAACATTCTAACCAGTTTCTGGAGTCATTCTGCGCGCGTGAACACGGCAACTGACTCCATGTGATGTGTGTCGGGATACAGATCGTAGACATCCGCTGAATCCAGCGACCATCCAAGTTCCCCCAGCCACCGCGTGTCGCGGGCGAAGGATGCGGGGTCGCACGAAACGTAGACGATCTTGGTCGGTGCCAGCTGATGAATCCGCTGCACCGCTGCCTTTCCGGCGCCGGAGCGTGGCGGGTCCAATACCACCGTGTCCACGGAACGACCGTCCAAGCCGCCCCGGTTGAGAGGCGCCTCGGAACGATTGATCCACGAGCCGACCACACGGTCCGTGCGGCCGTTCAAGACATAGGCCTGCGGGGTCGAGTGCAGGTTCCTGCGCGCGTCGCGGCTGGCACCAACAGAAGCCTCGACGGACAACACACAACCATCTTCACCCACGGCGTCAGCCAGGAAAGCCGAAAATAGGCCGGCTCCGGCGTAGAGGTCGGCAAGCACTTCTCCTGGTTGGGGCGACGCGGCCGCCATCACGGCGTCAACCAGCGTTGCGGGTGCTTCACGGTGGACCTGCCAGAATCCGGGGCCACTCACGCGGAAGGTCTTGGAGCCGTATTTCGCACTCGCAACGACTTCCTTGACCCAGGTACGTCCACGCAACCGGGTCAATTCGATGGGGCCGCCGAGTTTTTCCGATTCCAAGGCGACCACGGCCGAAACGGATTCGGGATAGGTGGACAGCTGTTTTTTCCACCGCTTCATGCACTCATTGAGCCGAGCGTCTTGTGCGGCTGTGTCCTTCGACGGAATCACGATGATCAGGGCTTCGTCACCCGTCGAGGGGGTGGCTACCTCAACACGATCCGCGCCGGTGAAATCAATATCCCAAAGGTGCAGGTCATCCAGGGCAGATACCGCCAGCGGGATGTTCCGCACGGGAATGGTCGTCATGCTGCGGTGCACGTGCATAGCGATGCGACCGCTGGAGGTCACAGCGAACGCGTTGCGGGTGCGCCAGTGCAGACCCGTCGGTTCGTCGGATTCGAGTCCGCTAACCCCGGCCTCGACCGTTTGCTTGCCAATGCGCGACAATGTGTCTCGGAAGACATGTGCCTTCAGTCGACGCTGATGTTCCAAGACGATGTGGCCGTATTCCGCCCCACCAATGGGTTGACGGCCGGCGTGGTAAGCGCGCAACGAATCCGCGAGCTTCCACTGGTGCGAGCGACGGAATTCCGAGGCTCGGATAATCTCGACGACGTCACCGCGCCAATACCGGGCCTTGTCACCGGTCTCGGTGAGCTGTGCGACGACGATCTCCCCCGGGATCGCGTGGCGCACGAAAATGACCCGTCCTTCGTGTCGTGCGACGCAGTGTCCTCCATGCGCCATAGGTCCGACTTCAACCGTCACCGTCTCAGGTGCTATCACTCCTGTGAGGTCTTCCGGAAGGTCAGCCTGGGCAGCTGACCGGATGGTGCTTGTCATACGCTACTTTCTCCTGCCACAACAACGGAAGGAACGGCATTGCCCAGTGTCTCCCCCACTCCTACACCGTTCCAGTGACAAGTCTACTAGCAGTTGTCCAACCCGAGAATTCGGGGCTTCGCACCCGTCAACTGGAGGGGCTTTGCTCCACTTCAGCCGCCTGTTGGTCCTTCGCCGTGGGTCGGGACACCATCCAAGCCAGCCACAGTGCCATCGCATACAGCGGGATGCCCATCAGCAGTCGCGCAGTGCCCAACGCGACGAACTCCCCAGCGAAGTACAGCGGCAATTGCACAGCTAGTCGCGCCACGAACATGGCAACGATGAACCCCGTGGCCACCTGGTAGCTGCGCCTACGTCGCGGTTGCTGGCGCCAGGCCACACCTTCAGAACGCAGGAATCCGAAAATGAGCCCCATCAGCGGCCATCGCGCGATCATTGAGATGATCATCGCAGCACCATAGATGGCGTTGGTGTAGAAACCGGGAACGAAATAGTCTTCGGCGTCGCCCGTGAACAGTGCGACAGCAACACACAGCACCACACCGGCCAGCCCGGTGAACGCCTGCAGTGGTGACTGGCGTTGGATCAGCCGGGCAATGGCGAATACCACGGCGATGGCGGTGGCGCCGATTCCAGCCGCCCAAATGTCCTCGACGAGAATAAACGCGACGAGGAAGACCGCCGAAGGCAACACCGATTCCACGAGTCCGCGCCAGCCGCCGATCGAGGCCATCAGGTCAAGCTGGCCGTCATCGTTGACGGAGGCGCGCCGACTCAATTGTTCAGCCACGGAGAGCATCTGATCAGGACGCTCGTCGTGGGGCTTGTCCTGTCTCACTAGCGAATCTCGGTGATCTCAGGCCCGCGCTTCGGCATCGGTGCCGCACTCTTCGGGGCAACGGTCTCGGCTTCGCCTTCGGCGTCCGGACGCCGTACAGGCTTCATGTTGGCCGGTGGGGTCAGCGGCAGCAGCTCTCGCGGCGGCAAGGGGGTCTCACCGCGATGAACGACCAGTTGCGCGAACATGTCCTCCAGCTCAGCAGCTGCTTCGTCACTGAAGGCTGCCTTTCCGCCGAAGACGCCGCGCACAAACCAGCGGGGGCCGTCGACGCCGATAAAGCGAGCCACCCGCCAGCCGGCCTTGCCGTCGGGCATGGCGGCGGGGATGCGGGCGAGCACCTCGGTGCCGAAGCGGCCCTCTTTTTCTCCGGCCTGAGCGCCGTCATTCTTCTTGATGGACTCGACAATTTCGGCGCGGATCTCATCCCACAGTCCGGAGGTTCGAGGCGCGGCGAAGGCCTGCACCTGCAAGGTCGACTGATTCGAGGTCAGCGTGACTCCGATGATCCGCTTGCTCGATTCTTCGACGTCCAGACGCACCGGCACTTGGGCGCGCACCGGAACCTTCAGCGCACCGAGGTCGAGCAGACCTTTGACGTCGGGACGCGTACTGCGGTCGAACGGACCCTCCTGTGCCGGAGTCTCGGCCGTGTCTTCCGTCTCCTGCAGGTGACGCAGGTTCTCAGGCAGAGACACCGTCTCAGCTTTCACATGGCGATTTCGCCCGAAGAGCATGGCGTGATTCTCCCGTTTCTGTGGTGCATTCGCTCGCGATAGTCGTTGCCCAGCCTAATACAGGGCGTTGAGCACTCCCTGGCCGAGGCTTTAGCTGGTGACGAAACCGCCGGTCGATCCGAAACCGCCGTCGCCGCGCACCGACTCCGAGAGTTCCTCAACCGGAGTGAAGGAGGCTTGGAGCACCGGCTGGATCACCAGCTGGGCGATGCGATCGCCGCGGCGCAGGGTAATGGCCTCGTTGCGGTCCGTGTTCAGCAGCGGCACTTTGATTTCACCCCGGTATCCGGCGTCAATAGTGCCCGGAGAATTCACCAAGCTCAGCCCGTGACGCACGGCCAGCCCGGAACGAGGATGAATCAGCCCGACCAGACCTTCCGGGAGGGCGATCGCAATACCGGTGGGCACCAGGGCGCGCTCCCCCGGTGCCAAGACCACGTCAACGGTGGTGCGCAGGTCAGCACCGGCATCACCGGGCAGGGCATAGCTGGGCGGCTCGATTCCGTCGTCCAGCATCTTCAGCTCCACGTGCACCTTTTCCATCTCGGGCCTCTCTTGCATCCACTCTCGTCTCGGCGACTGACTGCCAAGCTTTCCGGTCAACCGTGGACACTCTATCGCCTCTGCTGGCCGCCTCCGGCTTCCATCGAGACTCGATGCGCGGTAGGACACCGTCGATGTGGGAACCTAGTGTTATGACAGATTCGACTCCTCCTGCATCCTCGCAGCCCACCGGCGAGCTCTTCGTGGAGCGGCTTTGGCCTTCGTGGTGGCTGTGGATCGTGGCCCTGATGTTCGCGGGTCTCAGCTACATGGTGCTCGCACCCGTGGGCGTGGCCTGGGGTATCGGCGCCGCGGTGGGAATGTACCTGCTGTGCACCATCATCCTCATCGCCACCACCCCGAAGATTGTGGTCACCGAGACTACCTTGCAGGTGGGCCGCGCCGGGATCGAGCGGGAGCATCTGGGGCCGGTGACCGGTTACCGCGGCGACGACGCCACCTACCAGCGCGGACCGGGCCTGCATGGGCTGGCTTTCCTCTGCTTGCGGGGCTGGATTTCGCCGGTGGTGCGCATCCAGATCACTGACCGTCGAGACCGGACCCCGTACTGGTTGACCTCGACGCGGCGTCCCGAGGAACTGGTAGCCGCCCTGAACGGTGCCATGTTTGCCGATGTGGTCGCCGACGTCGACGCCGAACCGGACGAGAACGACATTGAGGGCCGGATTCGCCGCGAGCTGAACGAACATCACGAATACTGAGCACCTCATACCGCAAAACAACGCTAGGGCGCTTCCTCACCATTGAGGAAGCGCCCTAGCGTTTCTTCTGATCTTGGACGAGCGACCGAGGAGGCTCAGCCTTCGCAGTCGGTGCAGTACAGCAGCCCGCCCTCTTCTTTCGCTACCTGCGAACGGTGACGCACCAGGAAGCAGGAGGCGCAGGTGAATTCGTCAGCCTGGGCCGGTAGCACGCGCACCTGCAGTTCTTCGTCGGAAAGGTCCGCGCCGGGAAGCTCAAACCCTTCGGCGGCTTCGGCCTCGTCTTCATCCACCACGGCCGACTGCGTATCGGTCCGGCGCGTCTTCAACTCCTCAATGGAGTCCTCGCGGATCTCGTCTTCGTTCTTGCGTGGGGCATCATAATCGGTCGCCATTGTTTTCCCGCTCCGCTCGGTCAGCATGTGAATGGTGAGCACCTTCGCAACAACGGGTCAGTCCCCGGAATTCCCAGTGCTCGACGGCGTGAAGAATCAGCGTGTCCCGCGCTCCGTCGCCGCATGTTTCGCTGAGATTTTTCCCTAACCGCTCGGAAAACACAAATCAGGTCCTTCGAGGATCTGTCACACAAAGACCGAGAGTATCTCCAGAGGTTTTCTCACGAGGATCCTCGGCTAATCGGCGACGCACCGCGGCACAGCAATGCACCTGACATAGAATCATGGCAAAGTTCACCCTGAAAGCCATTGGAAAGCGGAGGCACGGCATGGACACACCCCAGCAGCAGCTACGTCTTGTCGGGGTGCACGAGGACGGCGAACATCTTCTGCTCTCGGACCCGCAGGGCACCGAATTCACCCTGGAGATCACCGACGCGTTGCGCGCAGCGGCAACCCGCCCCATTGGGCGTCCGTCTGCCGCAGCTGCAGATGATGCAGCCACGGTGCTGTCACCCAAGGACATTCAGGCAAAGATCCGCGCCGGTGCCACGGCCGAGCAGCTGGCCGATTCCCATGGGCTCGACCCGGCCCGGTTGCGCACGTACGAGGCGCCCGTGCTCGCCGAGCGCGGCTGGATCGCCACACAGGCCCAAGGTATTGAGGTGTCCTCCCCTCAGCCCGGCAATGATCTCTACCGGTCGGTGTTCGGTGACGACCCCGCCGCACTGGGTCCGATGGTCCGCCACCGACTCACGGCGCTGGGTTTTGATGCCAGCACCTTGCAGTGGAACGCCTGGCGCGAAGAGGGTGAAACCTCCTGGACGATCTCGGCCGAGTTCTCCACGGAGGGCGGCCGCGCCGACATCGGCGATCACCCCCCGGCGCTGTGGAGCTTCCGCCCGGCCTCGAAGCAGGTAGGCAATCTCAACCGGTGGGCACAAGTGCTCTCGGAACTGGAATCGGACTCCCCCTTCGGCACCCGCCGACTGTCGGCGGTCAACGATCATCCCTTCGACGTCGATGCTGCCCCGGCCCGGGAGCCGGAGAAACCTGCTGGTCCCCGTCCCGCCGTCGACCCTGAGGCGCAGGAAGAATTGCTCGACGTATTGCATGCCCGGCGCGGTCAGCGACTCGGCGTGGATGAAGAGGGCGACGACGAACTAGCACTGATGTTGACCCGCGAGGAGCACCCCTCCACGTGGACGCGACCGCAGCTGGTCGTGACCCCGAACGACGCCGCTGAGAACGGTGATTCCTCCGAATCCTCGGGCGCCGCAGACCAGGCTGAGACTGACGACGCGGTGACGGCTGAAGACGAGCACGTTGCTGGCACGGAGGCGGGCGATCAACACACAGAGCAGGACTCCGCGACTTGGATTCCGCGCCTGCACTCTCACACCTCGCTGAAAACGGAACAATACGAGGTGAGCTCGGAAGAGATCGAGGGGCAGACTGATGCTTTCGAGGGACTTTCCGAAGACGAGACCGGTCAGGCGTTGAAGTCTGAGCGGTCCTCCCGGGTGAAGAACCGTAAGAACCGTCCGAGCGTGCCCAGTTGGGATGAGATCATGTTTGGCACCAAGTCCGACTGACCCCAAGACCATCATCGGTTCACGAGGCCAGGCGCAGTAGCGGCACCTCGCGCTCTGCCTTCGTGGGTGCCCCGTGGTGGCCCACCATCTCGAACGCCCCCGGTTGCACACGGCGCCCGTCATAGAGCGCCAGTGGCTCAAACGGTGCCACGATCAGCTCTCCCACCCGCGGTAGCACGCGCGGATCCACCGCACCGAACCATCCCGTGTCCACCGCTTCGGCCCGGGTGAGCACCCAGGCACGGTCACCGTAGGCCCTCCCCCAGGACCGCCGGGTGGACTCGCGAACGGCGTCGCTGGCGTCGTCGGCGAAATGGAGCTGCACAAACCGTGGCTCGCCGGCGGTGAACTGCACCCCGTCGATGAGCCGCGGTTCCAACGAGTAGTCGATGCGGTGCGCCTCGGGTACGTCAATCATCCCGTGGTCGCCGGTGGCCAACAGGCCCGTGCCCGAGGGTAACTGCGCCGCCAGACGACGAGCCGCCGAGTCCAGTTCCTCGAGCACCTCCAGCCAAGCTTCAGAGCCTGGACCGGCAGCGTGACCGATCTTGTCCAGCTCATTAACGTAAAGATAGATCAACCGTCCGGGGTCTTGGGCTTCGCGTCGAGCGGCGGAGAAGCGGTCGGCCAATGATTTGGCGGGCACAAAGCGGCTCCCCGTCAGTGCCGCGCGGGTCAGCCCCGAGGCGGCGAAATTCGGCAGGGACACCGTGACCGGTTCGATTCCGAGTTCGGCTAGCCGCGTAAACACGGTGGGGTGCGGTTGCCAGAGCTCAGGAACCGTTCCGGGGTCCCAGCCGCCGAGCTGGTTCACCACCACCCCGCGATCCGGGTCGAGGACGTCGTAACCGATGAGCCCGTGTTGGCCGGGCGCCAGGCCGGTGCCCAGGGTAGCCAGGGAGGCGGCCGTCGTCGTGGGAAACGCGGAGGACAGCGTGTCTCGTGCGGCCGAGGAAAGGAACGGGGCGTGACCGGCGTAGCGTTTCAGCAGGGCGGAACCGAGCCCGTCGATCATCAACAGGCAGGTGGTCTTCACTTTCGGTAGGCGCAGAGTGTTGGGCAGAGCGGCACCGAGGCTGGCCCCCATGGAGGGTAGCACGGCAGCAAGGGACCGGCTCGGGTAGGCAGGACCGACGGGGACGGGCTGACTCATCGACCTGCCCACTGCACCGCGGCACGCCGCAGGGCACGGGAGAATGTGAGCGCCTGGTTGACCGCGGCCTGGCCTTCCGCTTCGGCGGCGACCCGCAGGGTGAGGTCTTCGCGCGAGGCGGTGCCAGTGTAGCCGTGGTCGGCGGTGCACTCGGGGTCCGCGCAGCCAGCCGGAGCCAGGTCGAGGCGCTGGCCACCGGCCCAGGTCACGGCCAGGGTGACCTCGGCGACCGCATCATTCGGGCGGTGCCGGTGAGGCTCATCATGCTGGGTGGTGAGCACCACGGAGTCCAGGCGTCGCAGCGGGATCAGCTCGGTGGCGACCTGGGCGCGCATCCGGTGTCCGGCGTCGTCGAGGGGGAAATCCGAGAGATGTACGGCGGCGAGCACGTCCTCGGTTAGCGCGAGCACGGTGATGTGCCGGTGCACGTCGTCGTAGTCGAAATGGGTGTCCACGTGCACCAGATGCTCGATGACGGCGCGCCCGTCCAGTTCCTCGCGCAACGCGTTAGCCACCAGCTGCGGGTAGAAACCGGTGCGCTCCAGGGCAGCGCTGAGTTGAGCCGTCGCATCAGGGTGTCGAGTCATGCTCACCATGGTAGCGGGCACCCCGGGGTCAGGAATCGCGCATGGCGCGGCGCGCGGAATCGGTGCGCTGCGCGGCATTGGCGACGTCGATCTCGGCTTGCAGCACAGTCACCGTCGATTCCGAGGCCAGCACCGGGTTGAACCGCATCCGCGCGACCTGCGGCAGGTCGTCTTTGAGTGCCACTATGCGGGCCAGCAGGTCCTTGAGCGCCTCGGCGTCCACCGCCGGCATGCCGGAGTGACCGAAGAGCCGGGCTGCGGCCCGCGGGGTGCGGATCATGTTTTCGAGATCCTGGTCCGTCAGCGGCGGCACCATGTGTACCCAGTCGTCCAGCAGCTCGACGGCATCTCCAGAGAGACCGAAGGACACCACCGGGCCCAGCAGCGGGTCTTCCAGGGCGGTCACGGTGCAGCCTTGGCCGGTCGGCGCCATGGTCTGGATTTCCAACTGGGGATCCCCATAGGGCGCCAGCACGGTGCGCATATGCCAGATGTTGTGACGCAGCGATTCCTCGTCCGGGATGTTGAGCCGGACCCCGCCCAAATCGAGGCGGTGGCGCAGGAATGAATCCACGGCTTTGATGGCCACGGGCCAGCCGAGCTCGTCGGCGGCGGCCACGGCCTCGTCGTCGGTGTCGAAGCTGCGCGACCCTAGAACGGAGATGCCATAACAGTCCAACAACTCCTGGGTTTGGGCGGGGTTCAGGCGCAGCAGGTCGGTACCTTGCACCCCGGCGACCCAGCCCGCGACCAGGGTCTCGGCCCGCTCTCGGTCGACGTCGGTGAGGTCGACCACGGTGCCGTGTTCGGCGTCTCGCCAGGCCCGATAGCGCACCAGCTTGGAAAGCATGGTGGCGGCTTGGCTCGGATTAGCGAAGACGGGCACCCCGGTTTGGAGCTGCACGGCGGCGGTGGCTGGGTCTGTTTCTGGCTCCGGTTCTGTGTCGGCTTCGGGGGCAGCGGGCAGGTCGGTGCGGTCGAGTACCCGCTCACCGCGGTCGGCGCCGGCGATCCCGGAAATACGGAACTCGTCGTCGAGCACCGCGGTGAAGGACGTCACCACCGTCACGGCCGAGTCTTCGCTGGCTTCGGCGATGGCTTCGGCCAGATCCGCGGTCTGGCCGGGCAGCTGATGCATCCCCGACTGGACCACGACGACCAGCCCGTCGATCTGCTGTGATTCCACGGCATCGCGTACGGCTCGTGTGAAGGAGCGAATGGCCTCGTCGACGGTGTGTCCGGCGTCGAGGGCGTCGATCAGATCCACCCGGGTGACTTTCATCCCCTGGCGCTGAGCGGCGTCGATGACGAGACGGTTCATCGCCTCCGCGTTGCCCAACACGCCGATGCGCTCACCAGCCGGAATCGGTTGGCAGGCCAGCACCTGCAGCAGGTCCATCAGATCCGAGTGGTTGTCCACCTGAATCACCCCGGCCTGGTCCAACATGGAGTTCACCGTGGCGGGCGGGGCTTGGGTGGTGCGAGTAGAGTGCCCGGGAGGGAGTCGGCGTCCCATGGCGTTGGAGCGGGAGACGATCACCGGCTTGGAACGGGAGAGCCGGCGCACGATGCGGCTGAATTTACGCGGGTTGCCGAAGGACTCCAGGTACACCCCCACCGCCGCCGAGGAGGCGTCGTCCTCGAAGTACTGCATGGCGTCGTTGCCGGACACGTCGGCGCGGTGTCCAGCGGAAATCATGGCGGTGAGTCCCAGCCCGCGGCGATGAGCCGCAGCGAACAGGGTGGCGCCGATGGCAGCCGACTGAGAAAAAACACCGATGGGGCCGCGGGCGGGCATGAACGGTGCCACTGAGGCGTTGAGGCGAGTGGCCGGGTCGGTATTGATCACCCCGGCGGAGGCGGGACCAATCACGCGCATCCCCTGGCTGCGAGCAGAACCCACCAGCCGGCTTTGCAGCGCCAAAGATTCTTCGGAGCCGTCGAACACTTCGGTGACCACCAGTAGCCCGCGCACATTGTTGCGCGCACAATCCTCGATGACAACTTCCATGCGTTCCACCGGCACCGCAATGACGGCCAGATCGATCTGCTCGGGCACTTCCTCCAGGGATCCGAGGGAAATCATCCCGGCTAGCTCCATCGCTTCGGGATTGATCCCGTAGACGGAGCCGGTGAATCCACCCTCGATGATGTTCTCCAGCAGCGCGTACCCCACGGACCCCCAGCTGCGAGAGGCACCAATGACGGCAATGGAGCGGGGGTTCAGCAGCTCGCGAACCGATTTGGCCTCGGCACGGTGCTCGCGGGATTCCATCACGGCGCGCACCTTATCCGTGGGATGGATGGAGAATTCGACCACCACGACGCCGTCGTCGAATTTTCGCGACACTTCGAATCCGGATTCTTGGAACACGGAGAGCATCTTGCGGTTTTCGGGCAGCACCTCGGCCGAGAAGCGACGGATCCCATTCTCCCGGGCGGCCGCCGCCAGGTGTTCCATCAGGATCGACCCGATGCCGCGGCCCTGATGTGCGTCGGCAATATTGAATGCGACCTCGGCTTCCAGCGGATCATCGAGGCGGTCATAGCGGCCGATACCCAGAATTTCAGCGCCGCGCAAGATCACCAGTGCCACCCGATCCACATAGTCCACGACGGTGAATCGCTGCAGTTCCTTCGCCGTCAGCGAGGACTTGTAGGTAAAGTAACGCAGGTAGATCGAGCTCTGTGATTGTCCGGCATGCATGCGCTGCACCGCCTCGGCGTCATCCGGGGTTATGGGCCGCAGGCGCGCGGTGGCACCATCGCGCAGGACGACATCGGCTTCCCAATGCGCCGGATATTCACGGTTTTGAGTCTGCTCAGCCATATGATCAGCCTAAACGCTCATCAGCCCCAGAGATAGCAAACACCGAAGAGGATCATGGCACGCACGTCGAAGAACCGCTCACAGGCTTCCTCCGCGGCAGCACCGGAGATGGTGCCGCTGGACGAGCAGAACATTCTCGACGTCGACGTCTCCTCGGAGATGGAGACCTCTTTCCTGGAGTACGCCTACTCGGTGATCTACTCCCGCGCGCTGCCGGACGCCCGCGATGGGCTCAAGCCGGTACAGCGCCGCATTCTCTACATGATGGCGCAGATGGGCCTGCGCCCGGACAAGGGTCATGTGAAGTCCGCCCGCGTGGTGGGCGAGGTGATGGGTAAGTTGCACCCGCACGGCGACTCGGCGATTTACGACGCAATGGTGCGTCTGGCTCAGCCGTTCTCGTTGCGGCTGCCGCTGGTGGACGGCCACGGCAACTTCGGCTCTCTCGACGACGGACCGGCCGCCCCACGGTATACCGAGGCACGCATGGCTCCCGCCGCGATCGCGATGACGGCGGACCTGGATGAAGACGTCGTCGATTTCATCCCCAACTACGACAACAAGTTCACTCAGCCTGAAGTACTGCCCGCGGCTTTCCCTCAGTTGTTGGTGAACGGCGCCTCCGGTATCGCCGTCGGTATGGCCACCAATATGGCCCCGCACAATCTGCGCGAGACCATCAACGCGGCCCGGCACCTGATTGCCCACCCGGATGCCACCCTGGACGACCTGATGGAACATGTTCCGGGCCCGGATCTGCCCTCGGGCGGGCGCATCGTGGGGATGCAGGGCATCCGTGACGCGTACGCCACCGGACGAGGCTCCTTCAAGATGAGAGCCAACGTCTCCGTCGAGCAGGTCTCCCCGCGCAAGACCGGCCTGGTGGTCACTGCCTTGCCCTATGGGGTGGGCCCGGAGAAGGTGATCGAGAAGCTCAAGGACGCCGTGAATGCCAAGAAGGTCTCCGGCATTGCCGACGTGCTGGACCTCACGGACCGCAAAAACGGTCTGAAGATGGTTATCGAGCTGAAGTCCGGCTTCAATCCGCAGGCCGTGCTGGCCCAGCTCTACAAGTTCACTCCGCTGGAGGAGTCCTTCGGCATTAATAACGTGGCCCTCGTGGAGGGGCAGCCGCGCACCCTGGGGTTACGCGAGTTACTCGAGGTCTACGTCGAGCACCGAATCTCGGTGGTGCGCCGCCGCACGGCGTTTCGGCTGAAAAAGAAGCAGGATCGACTACACCTGGTCGAGGGCCTGTTGCTGGCTCTGGTGGACATCGACGAGGTCATCGAGATCATCCGGTCCTCGGACGACACTGCTGCGGCACGCCAGCGATTAATGATGGTGTTCGACCTGACCGAGATTCAGGCGAATCACATTCTTGAGCTGCGGCTGCGTCAGCTCACCCGGTTCTCTCGGATCGAGCTGGAAGCAGAGCAAGACGAACTCAAGCGCGCCATTGCCGAGCTAGAAGCCATTCTTGCTTCGGATGAGCTGCTGCGCACGACGGTCTCCGATGAGCTCGCCGAGGTGGCTGAGCTGCACGGTGACGACCGGCGGACCCAGTTGCTCGAGTCGGAAAACCTGGCACCGCTGCCCACCCCGGCTGCAACGGCGAAAGCCAAAGCTGCCGGCCAGGACACCATGATGGTGGCCGATGATCCGTGCTGGGTGCTGCTGTCGACCTCCGGCCAACTGGTGCGCACGCGCGATCGGACTCCCCTGACCGGCCACGGGCGGCGTCAACGCCACGATGCCTACCGGTCCGTCGTCGCCACCACCGCACGTGGTGAAGTGGGCGCGCTGATGTCCTCGGGACGGATCCAGCGGATCAATGTGGTGGACGTGCCCAGCCTGGCCGAACCCACCGAATCCCCGAATCTGGCCTCCGGAGTGGCGGTCAAGGACTTCGTCACGCTGCAGCGCGGCGAGACACTGGTGGCCCTCGTACCCCTGAATACCGTGCTCGCACTCGGCACCCGCGCCGGTGTGGTCAAGCGTGTCCGCCCGGACTGGCCCCTGAATGCGGATGAATTCGACGCCATCGCTCTTAAGGGCAAGGACGAGGTGGTGGGCGCGGCCGCGGCCGATGACGACTCCCAGCTGGTGTTCATCACCACGGGCGCTCAGTTGTTGCGATTCTCGGCCTCCGCGGTGCGGCCTCAGGGGCGCACCGGCGGCGGGGTGGCCGGGATCAAGCTCGGCGCCGACGACCAGGTGCTGTCCTTCTCGGTGGCTCCCGACCACACAGTCACCGACGATCTGGACGCCACAGCATTGGCTGTGGTGGTGACTGTCACGGCGGGCGAGGAAGACCTGATCAGTTCTGCCGGTTCCGCAAAGGTGACTCCGCTTGCCGAGTATCCTGCCAAGGGTCGCGCTACCGGTGGTGTCCGGGCGCACCGATTGCTGAAGGGCGAATCCGGGCTGCGCACCGCCTGGGCTGGTCCGAGTCCGGCATTGGCCGCCTCCGAGAAGGGCGTAGCCCGCACGCTCCCGCTGGAGTTCGGCCGTCGCGACGGCTCGGGCATCCCGCTGGACAACGGCATCGACGTCGTGGGGCTGGGCGCAAGCCCCACGTCCGCGGCTACACGGGCGGCCGCGGACGCTGATGAGAGCATCGAACCGGCATCATCAGCACCGGTGCATGACGACAACGGTCCCGTCCAGGGCTCACTGCTCGACGGCTGAGTCCCGAGCGGCGACGGCTACACGGACGTGTGACTGTCTCTGCGGCCGAGCTCCAAGTGCTGGGTGCCACGTTCTGCGAAGCGCTCATCATGGGTCACCATGATCACGGTGTGCCCCTGCAACGCGCGGCGCAGATCATCCACCAGTTGGGCGGCTTCGTCGGCACCCAGGTGCGCTGTAGGTTCGTCCAACAGGACCGTGTGCGAGCGATTTAGCAGCGCCCGCGCCACCGCTAGGCGCTGGCGCTGACCTCCCGAGAGGAAATGGCCTCCCGGCCCCACCCGAGTGTCCAGTCCCTCGGGAGTCGCCGCCAACCACGGACCCAGCCCCACCAGCTCCAGAGTCTGAACCATCTCGGCATCGGTGGCGCGGTCTTCCGGATCGCGGGCCAGCAGCAGGTTTGAGCGCAGCGTGGAATCAAACAGGTGTGCGTCCTGGGGACACCAGGCCACCCCCGCCCCATGCTGGTTATCGTGGCTGGTGCTACCGAGACGAAGGTGCCCGGCGTGGGGTGGCAGAAAGCCCATCAGCACCGCCAATAGGGTCGATTTTCCGGATCCCGAGGGACCAGTCACCACCACGAAGTCACCTAAGCGTGCCGACAGACCGAGGTCTACGAGCACGGGGCCCTGGCCGTAATCTGCGCTGAGATGACGCATTTCCACCACACCGTCAGGGGCAGTTTCGATGCCGGTGATCGTCGGGTCGTCGCCGTTCCTGGTGATCAGCGGTGCCAATACCGCCAGCTGACGCCGCACCACTGACACCGACTGCGCGGCTGCGGCTACTTGTCCGAAGGGCTCGGCCAGCGCCAACACCATAAACACCGCCAATGCCGCGGACGGAGCATCCACCGCCTGGCTGACACAGATCCAGAGCACCGCCAGCGCGGTCAGCCCGGCCACGGTGGCGCTGAGCGATTGACCGAGACCCGCCACCCAGGCGCTGCGTTGCAACCGGGCGGCTCCGGCTCGATCTTCCGCACCGAAGCGGAAAACAAGTTCCTGTCCGGTACCGGTCCCCTGAATGTCCGCTGCTGCGGCAAACAACACAGAGGTGCGTTGCATCAACCAGCTGCGGTGTGCCGCACTGGCCGCTGTGGCGCGTCGGTCCAGTCGCGCGGCAGCCCATGGAACCAGCACCAGCCCGAACAGCCCAGCCAGCGCCACAGCCCACCACGCCGGCGGCGCCATATACGCCACCACCACGATGCTCAGCCCCCAGGCCAGCACCGCTGCCGGGATGGGAACCACCACGCGTGGCACCGCGTCTCGGAGCTCATCGATCTCCGACACCAGCACTGAGAGGGAGCCGCCAGCATGACGCAGCCGATTCCAGCCCTCGACCCGATACCCCAGTCCATCCCAGACCGCCAGCCGCACCCGGTGCGCCCACCGCAGCACGGCCTGATGCACGCTGAGTCGTTCGAGATAGCGGAACAGAGCGCGGCCAATGCCGAAAAAGCGCACGCCCACAATCACAGAGAGCAGGAACAACACCGGCGGCTCATAAGAAGCCTGTACGATCAGCCACCCCGATAGCGCAGACAGCAACGCACCGGCCAACAGCGCCGCCACCGCCCAGGCAATCCCGGAGCGGAATCCTTTCTCGCCCCAGGGCAGCGCCCGGAACATCTTGCGTAGCTGCAGCGGCTCCACTCGCTGGTTGTTCGGCGCGGCTGGTCCTGACAGTGCCACCGCATGTTCCGTGTTTGGCTGTGCATCGCCGTCCGGCACGGTCACGGACACGGCAGGGACGGGCTCGGCGACATCGAAAACGTCAACGGTATCGACAACCTCAAACACGCCACCCAGGTCACCCTGCACCAGCACGTCCGCCTCGGCGTGTAGGCGGGGATCGTGCGAGGCGACCAGCACGATGGCATTCTGGTCTCGCAGCCTGCGCAGGGCAGCACGGACGCGGGCGGCCGAGTCCGGATCCAAGTGGGCCGTCGGTTCATCGAGAAGCACCAGCCACGCCGGTCGCGCACTCTCGTCACTGCGCACCCGCACCAGGACACGGGCCATACCTAAACGCCGTGCCTCCCCCGGACTGAGATCCATACACGCCTGGTCGCCCAGGCTTTCCAATCCCAAGGTCGCCAGGACCTCCTCGATGAGTACCTCATCGGCGGAGACATCGGTGTCATGATGTGTCTGACCGCGTTCGGCGGCCAGCACCAAGCGCACTTCCTCGGCTACGGTGGCTTCGGTGAAATGTGGATGCTGATCCAGCCACGCGATGCGCCGATCCGCCAGCCCAGAGATTGTCCCCGAGACGACGATCTCGTCGTCACGCAACGCCCCGGCCAGGGCCCGTAACAACGTGGACTTGCCCGTCCCCGAGGCGCCCCCCAACACGGTCAGAGTCCCGGCAGGTGCAGTGAGCGATACCCCGCCCACGACTGCTTGACGTCCGGGTTCGTCAGATGCCTGTCGACTGCGGTAATTCAGCTGTAGCTCGTCCACGACGAGGGCATCGGCAGTACCCGATGCTGTCGTTTCAGACTCTGCGTCCAGGGCGTCTGCGAGGCGTTCTGAACGCGGTGTAGATAGTCGCTGGCGGGCGCGCCGCAGCGCCTCTACCCCGTCCTCGGCCGCGTGATAGGCCGAACCCACCTCACGGAACGGTAGGTAGATCTCCGGGGCAATGATCAAAATGAGCAGACCCACCGCCAGCTCCAGATCTCCGTCGACCATCCGCACGCCGATGAACACCGCCACCACAGCCACCGACAGGGTGGAGATCAGTTCAAGGGCGAACCCCGACATAAAGGCGGCACGCAGGGTCTTCATGGTGGTCGCCCGATACTCTTCGGCCACCGTCGTCAGCGAGGCGCGCTGCACCCCTGCCCGGCGTAGCCCCACCAACACGGGCAGCCCCCTCGCTAGCTCCACTAGGTGGTGTGAGAGTCGATCCAGCCCCTCTGCAGCCTCGTCCACGCGCTCCTCAGTGTGCCGTCCAATGAGAATCATGAACAGTGGGATCAGCGGCAGAGTCAAAAGGACGACGATCGCCGAGATTAGATCGTGCAGAAGCACCCAGAAGCCCAGCACCGCTGGCACCACGACGGCCGAAACGAGAGCCGGCAGAAAATCCGTATAGTACTGGTCCAGCTCGTCGAGCCCATGCGAGGCCAGCATGGCGTCTTCTGCAGCAGAGTCCGACGTTGAGCCCCCTTCGTCGAGGTGCCGACGCACCAGCTGAAGGCGCAACCGCTCCTTCTCCCCCAGTGCGGCGCGACGCGACATGACCTGTTGGCCCCATAGGGCAACCCCGCGTACGAGCACCCCACCCAGCCCGAGCTGCAGACTGCGCAAGAAGCCGCCCGACTCAGCCAGCGCGCCCAATTCCGAGCGTTGTTCTTCGGTGGCCGGCAGCGGGTTGAAGAGCAAATGCAGTAACCGCGATGCGTCGGGAGCCGTCAGCGCATCGGCCAGCTGGCTCAGCACTGTGGCCGCGGCGGTGGCCAGCATGATCCAGCCCGCCGATTTCACTACTGCGAGCGCGGTCAGCCAAATCAAAGCCCAGCGGCCTACCTTGGATTCCGGTAGTTCCGGCCTCACACCGGGGTCACCACATGGTGTTCGGGAATGTGCTGTTCGCTCAGGCGCTGACGGAAGATCCAGTAACTGTACGCCGTGTAGGCGAGCACCAGCGGAATGAACACCGCTGCCACCCAGGCCATCACCGTCAGCGTGTAGCCACTGGATGAGGCGGTTTCGATGGTGAGGTGGAACGCGTCGTCCAGTGTCGAGGGCAACACCACCGGGTAAAGGCTTCCGAAGATCGCGGTTACCCCGGCCGTAACCGTGACAGCCATGGCCACGAACGACCAGCCTTCGCGTTGACGTAGCGCCCAGGCCCAGGCGAGCAGCGCCGCCAGGACGGCCACCACCAGCGCGCACCAGGTCCAGACCCGGCCGGCATTGAGCACCACAAGGAGCGACCAGGCCAGGAGGGGCAGCAAGTACAGGATCCCGAAGCGGCTCAGATGCCAGCCGGCGGCTTCGCGTGGGGCGCCCAGCGTCTTGAGGCCAAGCCAAGCCCAGCCCATGGCCAAGGAAATACCCAGCACAGCGAGCCCACCCAGTACCGCATAGGGGGTCAGCCAGGCGAAGGCCCCGCCCACTCGATCGCCGTTGGCGTTGAGGGGAAGCCCCGTGGTGGTAAGCCCCAGCAACGCACCAATAAAGAAGGCCGACACCGCGGAGCCGCCAAAGAGACACCAATCCCAGATGGTGCGGGTGAACACGGTCTCAGACTTACTGCGGTAATGAATGGCCACCGCTCGCACGATCAACGCCAACAGGGTCAGCGTCAAGGGAATGTAGAGGGCGGAGAAGATCGCTGCGTACCAGAGCGGAAAGGCCGCAAACATGGCACCGGCCGCGGTGATCAGCCATACTTCGTTTCCTTCCCATACCGGTCCAATGGTGTTGAGAAGCACGCGGCGTTGGGATTCGTTGCGGGCCCACACCTTCATGAGCATGCCCACGCCGAGGTCGAAGCCCTCTAGCACCAGGTACCCGGTCCAGAGCACCGCGATAAGGATGAACCAGACTGTCGGAAGAAATTCCATCGTCATCAGCCCTTCAGAGATTCGGTGGTGATATCGGGGTGGTCAGTAGGCAAACGCGAGAACGTCTTTGTCATGGCGCTCCTCGTCGTCATTGTCTTCATCAGCTAATAGTTCGGGCATCCCGGCGGGCACTCCGCCGCGAATGTAGCGAGCCAGCAGCCAGAGCTCGACCACCAGCAGCACCGCGTAGATCAGGGTCAATGCGATCAGAGAGAAGAGGATTTCTCCCCCGGAGACGCCCGGAGATACAGCCGCGGCGGTATACATCCAGACTTGGTCGATCCCCGTAGGGTCGGGATTGGGCGCGACGACGAACGGCTGGCGCCCCATTTCGGTAAAGATCCAGCCCGCGGAGTTAGCGAAGAACGAGAAGGTGATCTGTACCAGGGCCAGGCGCATCAGCCACTTATTGGTTGGCACGGTGCCCTTGCGACCCAGCCACAATCCGATGGCAGCAGCCAGGGCAGCCATGCCACCGAAGGTGATCATCAGTCGGAAGCCCCAGTACGTCACTTCCATCACCGGCAGGTAGTCGATCTCGCTCCCAGCTCGGTCCCCGTACATGGGGTCGTCGGGAAGATGCGTGCCGTACTTCTCCTGATACTCGGGGATGAGCGTGTTGACGCCGTCCACCGGGGTGGTGAAGTCCTCATAGGCAAGGAACGAGAGCAGTCCCGGAATCTCGAAAACGCCCACGATGTCGTCACAGGTAGTCGCCCCATCGGTGTTGCGCAAATCGGCGAAAGAAAACACGGAGAACGCCGTGCCGTCGTGACACGCTGCTTCGGCCGCAGCCATCTTCAGCGGCTGCTGTTCGATCATCAGCTGTGCCTGAGCGTGACCGGAAAACGCCGTACCGAGGAACGCCACCAAGGCAATCCAGCCTCCCCAACGGAACGAAGTGCGCCACACGCGGTAGTCGGTTTCGTCGCTGGCCTTGGATCCCGTGGTGCCGACCATGACCTTTCCGTCCGCGTCCACGGAGTCGATGCCCTGCACACGACGTCGGTAGAGGTGGTACCAGGCCACACCGAAGAGGAACCCACCGGCCACGGCCAGGGCACCAAACACGGTGTGTGGGAAGTGCACGAGCAGCGTGTTGTTGGTCAGCACCGCCCAAATGTCGGTGAGCACGGGCCGTCCGTCCACCATCTCCACGCCCACGGGATGTTGCATCCACGCGTTGGCGGCCAGAATGAAGTACGCCGAGAACATGGAGCCAATAGCGGCAGCCCACAGCGAAGCTAAGTGGATCCAGGGGCGCACCCGTCCCCAACCGAAGATCCAGATGCCGAGGAACACCGACTCCATGAAGAAGGCGATTAGCGCCTCCATGGCCAGCGGTGCGCCAAAGACGTCACCGACGAAACGGGAATATTCACTCCAGGCCATTCCGAACTGGAATTCCTGGACCAGGCCGGTGGCCACACCCATGATGAAGTTGATCAGGAACAGCTTCCCGAAAAACTTGGTCATGCGCAGGTACTGCTCGTGTCCGGTGATGTGCCACATGGTCTGCATGCTGGCCAGCACCACCCCGAGACCGATCGTCAGCGGAACCATCAGAAAGTGGTAAACGGTGGTGATTCCGAACTGCCACCGGGCAAGCTCCAGAGGATCCATCGGATTCCTTTCCCTCCTTGCCACAAGACGCGTGTGAGGCGTTTCGTGTTGATGTGGCCTCTGTGACGCAGAGCCCAACGACGCACAGGCGGATAGAAGCTAGAGTTGTGGGAAGACCAGCTACGATCCAGCGGCCGTTTCGCCACCAGTGTACGCCTTTTTCTACACGTTGTAGAATTCATACTGAGGGCACCCGTCGTCGATCGTCAAACACCACGAACACACCAGGAGCACCATGTCCCTCGGACAGCTTGAACAGCAGGTCATGGACCTGCTCTGGGACCGCACCGAGCCACTGACCGCCAATGAATTGCGCGATCAGCTCATCGAGCGCTCCCCGCACGCCCCGGAGCCGGCCGTCACCACGGTGCTCACGGTCCTGACCCGACTGACGAAGAAAGGATTCGTGCTGCGCGAATCCGGGAAGCGTCCTCACCGCTTCAGGGCCGCCAACTCGCGTGAAGAACACACCGTCGAACTCCTCAACGAAGTACTCGGTGCCGTCCCCGACCGTGAGGCCGTATTGGCTCGATTCGTCGGAACCATCGGCCCCGAAGAGGCTGCCGCACTGCGCCGCGCCCTGAATTCGAGCGCGCCCGCCTAGTCCGCGCACCCTGATGACGCCTTATTTGCTCCTGGTCGCGGCCATCGCTCTGGCCTGGCCCGTACCGGTGGCCCTGTCACGGGCGTCCTGGGTGCGACGCGCTCCAGCCACCGCGATGATCCTCTGGCAGGCCGTGGGCCTGGCCGGTGGCATCACCATGATCGGCGCCCCGCTGATATGGGGGCTCGCACCCTTCGGCACCGGACTGATCAGCGCCTTGAGCGAACTCATCCATCTCGGCAGCCATGGTGGGCTGAGCGCCATTGTCGACGTCGAGGAATTCACCTCCGACCGCATTGTCGGGGTCACTCTCGGACTCGCCCTGGGAGTCCACCTCATCCTCACCCTGTTGGATGCGACCCGAAAAACGGTGCAGGAACGGAGCCGCCACCGCCGGGCCGTCCAGCTCCTCACGGCGGCTGCCCCCTTTCGCACCACTACCGATGCCACCACCGGTCAGATGCGGGTATTGCCCTTGGACCACCCGTTGGCGTACTGCCTCCCCGGAATCACCAATTCACTCACCGTCATCTCCCGGGGCTTGATCGAGCAGTTAGAACCTGCTCAACTCGATGCGGTGGTCGCCCATGAACAGGCTCACCTGCGCCAGCGCCACGATCTGCTGCGCCTGGCTTTCGAAGCCTGGAGCCGGGCCTGCGCGTGGCTGCCCACCACAGCGATCGCCCGGCAGGCAGTCACCGAACTCACCGAAATGCTGGCCGACGACGCCGCACTGCGCAAACACCGCCAACACGACCTCGTGAGCGCCATCGCCGTGGTGGCGGGCGCTGGTGCGGGTACCTCCTCAGCGACGCCCACCTCCGACCACACCGAGAACGACGACCCGAAGCACTCCTCCAGCCGCCTGGAACGCTTGCTGCATCCGCACCCGGCCCCCCCGCGGCTCTTCACGGGGACGGTCCTCGTCGTCTCCGCGATGCTCATGATCGGCCCAATCCTGCTGATCCTCATCGGCTGAAGTTTCGCGTAGAGCGTGCCCGTTACTGGTTCCTACCCAACGTTCAGGAGCGTGCCGATACACTTGAGACTTGTGCCGGGTCCGCTATGGTGACCTCAATACGCTCCACAGCGGCCGGGCACGACGCCATAGCACCCTACTGATTGAGTCGACGCCACGTGTCAGGAAACGCCACCACGATCCATCATCATGCTGCCCTGCTTTCCGTTGTGGAGGTGAGCGCGCCGATCGAAGTGACGTCCGAGGACCTCGATCAACGCATCGACTCAGTGATCAAGCGCCTGCATTTGCCCCACGGCCTGCTCCAACGCGTCGCCGGCGTCAAAGCCCGGCGGATGTGGAAACAACGCGGTGACTATCTCGACGGCGCCGCCCAGGCAGGAACCAAAGCCCTGAAAGAAGCGGGAATCACCCCCGACCAGGTCGGCATGCTGATCAATACCTCGGTCACCCGGGACACCCTGGAACCGGCAGTGTCGGTGCGGATCCATGACCAGATGGGGCTGCCGAGTTCGGCGATGAACTTCGACATCACCAACGCCTGCCTCGGCTTTGTCAACGGCATGGACCTGGCCTCCACTATGGTTGACGCCGGACACATCGACTACGCACTGGTGGTCGCCGGCGAAGACGCCAACGCCGTGCACGACGCCACCATCAAAAACCTGCACGCCAACTCCGTCACCCGTGATAATTTCCTCCAGCAGTTCGCCTCTCTGACCTTGGGATCCGGGGCCGCTGCCGCGGTCATCGGCCGGGCTGAAGCTCACCCCGAGGGCCACCGCATTCTGCGCGGCGTCACCCGGGCCGGCACCGAGCACCATCACCTGTGCGCCGGTGATCACAACGGTATGTACACCGACTCCGCGGGGCTCCTCACCAACGGGCTCCAGTTGGTGATGGACGCCTGGAACGACGCGCCAGAGGAGTGGGATTGGGCGTCGATGGACCGCTACATCACCCACCAGGTGTCGCAGATGCACACCGATGCGATCATCGACTCCGCCGGCATCGCCCGTGAGAAGATTCCCACCACGTTCCCGGTGCTCGGCAATATCGGCCCGGCGGCACTGCCCATCACGCTCGCCCGCGAAACTGATTCCCTGTCCTCCGGCGACCGCGTCCTCTGTATGGGTGTGGGCTCCGGATTGAACGTGGCCATGCTCGAAATCGAATGGTGATCAACTGATGCGTATTCCCGCCCAGCCCGCCGGTCTCCCCCACGAATTCGCCCCGGACACCGAGCTACCCGGGTGGGATCCTGCCTGGTCGCGCCTTGTCGAGGCCGACACCCACGACGGCGTCCACACCTTCCACGTCCTCGACACCGGCCCCGAGCTGGAGCGACTAGGGGTTAAGCCCGATGCCGTCATCCTCGCCGTACACGGCAACCCCACCTGGTCCTACCTGTGGCGACATGTGGCCGCAACTAGCCTCGCCACGGCCAGGGAATGGGTCGAGGCGGCTTCCACAGACAGTCCGCGCCGACGTCAGCGTCGACCCCGAATCTGGCGCCTCGTGGCCCCCGACCAGCTTGATATGGGCTTCTCCGAGAGGCTCGAGCACACCAGCTCTCCCACCCCGGGGCGTCCACGCAGCTATCGCACCTTGGCTGAGCGTCTCAGCGATCTCGACGCCGTCGTCCGCGCCCTCGGTCTCGACGTCGACGCCCAGCGGTCCACCGCACCCGTCCCGTTGTTCACCCTCGGTCACGACTGGGGCGGCGTCATCTCCCTGGGCTGGGCTGCCGACCATCAACACCTGGTGAGTGGTTCGATCTCTCTCAACACCGCGGTGCACCACGACGCTGACGAGCCGATTCCTGCCCCCTTGCAGGCAGCCCTCGCCGGGCCGGTGCTCGCCGGATCCACCGTTGTCACCACCGCGTTCCTCGATGTCACGCTCGGCCTGGGTCACCCGGGCCTCGCCTCCGAGACCAAGCACGCTTATCGTGCGCCCTATCAGGGGCTGGAACGACGCGGAGGCATTGGCGGCTTCGTCGCCGACATCCCCGCAGATGCCAAGCATCACTCGTACCAGCCGCTGCGCCATATCGCCCGTAACCTGAGCTCCTCGTCCTTGCCGACCCTTTTACTCTGGGGCGCTCTGGACCCGGTGTTCCTAGACCGCTATCAGCAGGACCTGCTGGAACGGATCCCTCAGGTTGACCTGCACCGGTACGAAACCTCTGGGCATCTGCTCGCCGAAGACCAAGACCTCGGCACCCCGATCTTTTCCTGGGCAAACGCAGTGGTTGACGAACAAAGTCGCCCGCTGGATTCCGCCGTGGCCGCGGCCTCGCCCCGACCAGCCTATCGCGCTCTGTGGTCGTTCCTGGAAGAGAAATCAGACAGCTCAGAGACCGCCCTCGTGGACATGACGGCCACCCGGAATTCGCGCCCCGACGGCGTCTCTTGGGCCACGCTGTCCCGGGTGGTCAACGCGATCGCCGTGGGTCTACGCCGCAGCGGGGTGAAGCCCGGGGACCGGGTCTCTCTGCTGGTCCAGCCCGGACGTGACCTCACCGCCGCCCTCTACGCCGTGCTCCGCGTGGGTGCCACCGCTGTGGTCGCCGACGCGGGCCTGGGAATCCAGGGCATGACGCGCGCTGTGCGTACCGCCCGCCCCCAGTGGATCATCGGCGAGCTACCGGGCCTCACCCTCGCCCGCGCCCAGCGGTGGCCGGGCCGTCGCCTCTCCGTATCCACTCTCGGCGCACCCCTGCGTGCCGCGCTGCAGGTGGAGAACAGCCTCTACCGGCTCGCGGACACCTACGACGGCCACGTCTACCACCCGACAAAGGATCATCCGGATCCCGAGCCAGCACAGACCGCAGCAATCCTCTTCACCTCCGGCTCGACCGGACCGGCCAAAGGCGTGCGATACACCCACGATCGACTCTCGGCTCTCACCCAGTTACTACGTGATAATTTCGGCGTGGTCCCCGGGTCGTCCCTACTCGCCGGGTTCGCACCTTTCGCGTTGCTGGGACCGGCGATCGGCGCCACCTCCGTCACCCCGAAAATGTCGGTCACCAAGCCCGCCACCCTCACCGCCACCGCGGTGGCCGAGGCTGCAGCCGCCGGATCCGCGACCATGGTCTTCGCGTCCCCCGCAGCCCTGCGCAACGTCGTTGCCACCGCGCCGCAGCTGAGCGAAGATCAACGTCGGCAATTGGGCACCATTTCACTCATGCTCTCCGCTGGCGCCCCGGTGGCGCCGGATCTTATGGACCAGGTACTCGAGCTGATGCCCCAGGCGGAATTCCATTCCCCTTACGGGATGACGGAATCCCTGCTCCTGGCCGACATCGACCGAGACACCCTGCGCGCCGCACACCACGAGGCCTCCACCGAACAACACGGGGTGTGCGTGGGCCACCCCGTTCCGGGCGTGGAGATCGCGATCGCGCCTCTCAACGCTGACGGCACTGCCTCATCCCAGTTACGCCGGGGTACTGAGTCCCAGGGAATCCTGGGCGAGATCGTGGTGTCGGCCCCGCACATGACCGCTGGCTACGATCGGCTCTGGTATACCGACCATCTTTCCAAGCGCGACTTCGACGGCGAACGCCAGTGGCACCGCACCGCCGATATCGGTCGCATCGACGGATCATCCCGGTTGTGGATCGAAGGCCGCCTGCAGCATGTGGTCACCACCGCCCACGGCCCCCTGGCCCCGGGCGGCCCCGAAGCCCAGATCGACACCCTCCAGGCGGTCTCCCGCAGCGCCGTCGTCGGCGTCGGCCCGCACGGCACCCAGGCAGTGGTCGCCGTGATCGAACCGACCGACCGCTCCGTCAAACCCGGGCTAGCCCCCACCTGGCTGAGCGACCAGGTGCGCGAGACAGTCGACACCCCGATCGCCGCCGTGCTCGTCACCAACCAGGTGCCGGTGGACATCCGCCACAATTCCAAAATCGACCGCACCCGACTGTCGCGCTGGGCTGACACCGTGCTCAGTGGAGGAAAGGTGAGCACCCCATGAGCTCCTCTCCGAACCACGTTCTGGTCACCGGCGCCTCGGGTGTGCTCGGTTCCGGCGTCGCCGGTGCGCTACTCGCTCAAGGCGCGGGTGTCACCACCCTGCAACGTCGCCCCGCCCAGCTCGACGGCGCCCGTGAGGTCCGCGGCTCCGTCACCGATCACGACACCGTCCGCCAAGCACTGACCGGCGTCGACACCGTGGTGCACCTGGCCGCCAAGGTCTCCGTCTCCGGTCCTGGCCACGAATTTGAGCACGTCAATGTGGAAGGCACCCGGCTCCTGCTCAACGCCGCCCGTGACGCGGGGGTGTCCCGGTTCGTCCACATTTCCTCGCCCTCCGTGGCACACTCTGGTACCTCCATCATCGGCGACGGCGCTCAACCGGCCGATCCGGTGCATGCCCGCGGCCACTACGCCCGCACCAAAGCCGCCGGTGAGTTGCTAGCGCTGGATGCAGACGCCGAAGATTTCCGTGTTCTCGTGTTGCGTCCGCACCTGATGTGGGGGCCGGGCGATACCCAACTCACCGAGCGGATCATTGATCGTTCCCGCAGTGGCCGCATGCCGATCATCGGCTCCGGTGCCGCGTTGGTGGATACCCTGTATGTGGCGAACGCCGTCGATGCTGTCCTCGCCGCCACCCGTGCGGTGGACCGCCATCACGGCGAGGCACTCGTCGTGACCAATGGTGAACCGCGACCCATCGGCGAGCTCATTCGAGGGCTGGCCCGTGCCGGCGGCTCCCCCGAGCCCGTTCTGCGCGTGCCCGCGGGACTGGCCCGCGTCGTAGGATCCGTGATTGAACGCATCTGGGAAGCGGTACCCGCCGAATCCGGCGACGGCGAGCCCCCGCTCACCCGGTTCCTGGCCGAACAACTCTCGACGGCGCACTGGTTTGATCAGCGCCGCACCCGCGAGGTCCTGGACTGGACGCCGCGTGTGTCGATCGATGAGGGCATGCGGCTTACCGCCGAGCATTACGCCGGGTAGTGAAACACTCGGACAGGGTCAAGCGTCGATCTGTTCCCGGCCCAGTTCCTCGGCGCCGGAAATGATGAACTGTTTGCGCGGCGCCACATCCGAGCCCATCAGTAGCTCGAAAATCTGCTCCGCCTGATCTGCTTCGGCAATGTTGACCCTGCGCAACGTCCGGTACCGGGGATCCATGGTGGTCTCTGAAAGCTGGTCCGCGTCCATCTCGCCCAAACCTTTGTAACGCTGAATGTCGTCCTTGTACTTGCGCCCCTCCGCGTCCAGCTTCTGTAGCACCGCGGTCAGTTCTGCCTCGGTGTAGGTGTAAATGATCTCGTTCTCACCGGAGCCGGGGGTCATCACTTCGATGCGGTGTAGCGGCGGCACGGCAGCGTAAACCCGACCGGCTTCGACCATCGGGCGCATGTACCGGAAGAACAACGTCAGCAGCAGGGTGCGGATGTGTGCGCCGTCGACGTCAGCGTCTGTCATCAGGATGACTTTGCCGTACCGGGTCGCGTCCAGGTCGAAGCTACGCCCAGCACCGCCACCAACCACCTGGATCAAGGCCGCACACTCGGCGTTGTTCAGCATGTCACCCACCGAAGCCTTCTGGACGTTGAGGATCTTGCCGCGAATAGGCAACAGCGCCTGGAAGTCCGAGGAGCGCGCCAGTTTGGCCGTACCGAGCGCGGAGTCACCCTCCACAATGAACAGCTCCGAGTTTTGGGCGTCATTGGTTCGGCAGTCTGCCAGCTTCGCCGGCATGGTGGAGGTTTCCAGGGCGTTTTTACGACGCTGGTTTTCCTTATGCGTCCGCGCCGAGATACGAGACTTCATCTCCGCCACGATCTTCTCAAGCAGCTGAGTGGTTTGCTGCTTGTCCTGCCGTTTCGACGAATTTAGCAGCTTACCCAGCTCATCGGAGACCACCTTATTGACGATCTGTTTCGCCGCGGGCGTGCCCAGAACTTCCTTGGTCTGGCCCTCGAACTGCGGCTCAGAGAGACGCACGGTCAGCACCGCGGTCAGCCCGGCCATCACATCGTCCTTGTCGATCTTGTCATTACCGACTTTGAGTTTGCGGGCGTTGGAATCGACTGCCTTGCGGAAGACCTTTAGCAAGGCCTGCTCAAACCCGGATTGATGCGTGCCGCCTTTGGGTGTGGCAATAATATTGACGAAGCTACGCATCGTCGTGTCGTAGCCGACGTCCCAACGCAGGGCAACGTCAACCTCGCACACACGCTCAAGATCCTTCATCTCAGTGTGGCCGTTCTCGCCCAACACCGGTACCCGTTCAGTGAAGGTGTCGGAGCCCTGCAGTCGCCAAATATCGGTGACCGGGTTCAGGTTGGCCAAATGATCGACGAACTCTGAGATGCCGCCGTCGTAGTGGAAGACCTCTTCCACCGGACCGTGCTCACCCGGGGTGCCGGGCACGCGCCGCTCATCACGGATCGCGATACGTAGGCCGGGCACCAGGTATGCGGTTTGGCGGGCGCGGTTCTCCAGTTCCTGATAGTTGAACCTGGCATCCGGGGTGAAAATCTGCTCATCGGCCCAGTAACGGACCCGGGTGCCGGTATAGCCACGCTTGGCTTTGCCGACGACGTCCAGGCTGGAGGAATCTTCGAAGGGTGAGAAAGTAGCGTTCGGTTTGGGATTGCTCCCGGTATCAGCGAACCGACCCGGCTCACCTCGGCGGAACGACATCTGGTACGTTTTCCCGCCACGGAATACTTGGACATCCAGACGAGAGGACAACGCGTTAACGACGGAGGCACCCACGCCGTGTAGACCGCCAGAAGCTGCGTAGGATCCTCCACCAAACTTGCCGCCGGCGTGCAGCTTCGTGAAGACCACTTCCACGCCGGAAAGTCCGGTACGTGGCTCAATATCGACAGGGATACCACGGCCATTGTCCTCGACTTCCACGGAACCATCCGCATACAAGGTGATGCTGATGGACTGACCGTATCCGGCCAGTGCTTCATCCACCGAGTTATCGATGATCTCCCAGAGACAGTGCATCAGACCGCGGGAATCGGTGGAGCCGATGTACATACCCGGGCGCTTGCGGACAGCTTCGAGCCCCTCCAGAACGGAGAGGTGCCGTGCGTTGTATTCAGTCTGTCGCGCCACTGACGTGCACTACCTTTCGCCTGATCCATCGATCTGCCCCATCGGGCACATCTCTTTACAATATCCGCAAACACCTGCAGATCACTGGAGGACGTCCCGCTGGAATCACCAATGCGCTCAGCAACCTACGCGCGGAGCGAAACACTAGCCGATATCGGCCGAACTGCGAACATTTTCCTCGCCGAGATGGTTCTATAGTGTGAAAGTAGTTCGACGAAGGAGGTCACAGTGACCACTGCAGCCACCGCAGAGAAGCCGACCATGACTGCCGCGGAGCGTTGCGACCGTTGCGGCGCGCAGGCATATGTCCGCGCTGTCCTGACGTCCGGCGGCCAACTCCTGTTCTGCGCCCACCACGCGCGCGCCGTCGAGGAGACCCTGCGTCCCCAGACGACTCAATGGCAGGACGAGACTGAGCGTCTCCACGAAGACAACCGGACTGTCGTACGCTGATCTGAGCGCACTTCAGCACCGCTGATAAAGGCGTGGCCCCACCGTTCCGGTGGGGCCACGCCTTTATGTTTGATTTTCGTGCGCGGGTCCAGGGACCCGGCCGCGTGTTTACTCGAGGTAGTCGCGCAGCACCTGGGAACGCGAGGGGTGGCGCAGCTTCGACATGGTCTTGGACTCTATCTGGCGGATGCGCTCGCGCGTAACCCCGTAGACCTTGCCGATCTCATCGAGGGTCTTGGGCTGACCATCGGTGAGACCGAAGCGCATGGCCACCACGCCGGCTTCACGCTCTGACAGAGTGTCGAGCACCGAGTGCAGCTGCTCCTGCAAGAGGGTGAAGGAGACCGCATCCGCAGGGACGACCGCCTCTGAATCTTCGATCAGGTCACCGAACTCGGAGTCGCCGTCCTCACCCAGAGGGGTGTGCAGCGAAATCGGTTCGCGGCCATACTTCTGGACTTCGACGACCTTCTCCGGCGTCATGTCCAGCTCTTTGGCCAGCTCTTCTGGAGTGGGTTCCCGACCCAAGTCCTGTAGCATCTGACGCTGCACGCGCGCCAGCTTGTTGATGACCTCGACCATGTGCACCGGAATACGGATGGTGCGAGCCTGGTCGGCCATGGCGCGGGTGATGGCCTGACGGATCCACCAGGTGGCGTAGGTAGAAAACTTGAAGCCCTTCGTGTAGTCGAACTTTTCGACCGCACGGATCAGGCCCAAGTTACCTTCCTGAATTAGGTCCAGGAACAGCATGCCACGACCGGTGTAACGCTTCGCCAGCGAGACAACCAGACGCAGGTTGGCTTCGAGGAGGTGGTTCTTGGCCCGACGTCCATCGGCGATCACCAACTCGTAGTCGCGACGCAGACGCGTGTCCTCGATGGGATTCTCTTTGATCTTGTGCTCGGCGTAGAGGCCAGCCTCAATGCGCAGGGCTAGGTCGACTTCCTGCTCGGCGTTGAGGAGAGCGACTTTACCGATCTGCTTCAGGTAGTCCTTGACCGGGTCTGCGGTAGCACCGGAGGTGACCACCTGCTGCACGGGGGCATCCTCGTCGGAATCCGAAACGACGAAACCGCCGGAGGTGGTTTCTTCTTCGGCTTTGCCCGACTTGCCCTTGGCATCGCCTTCGGTCTCGGCGGCCTCTTCCTCAGCGGCCTCTTCGGCCTCTTCGAGAACGGCGTCCTCTTCGAGCTCTTCTACGATCTCGTCAACGTCGGATTCCACCTTGGTCGGCTTTGCAGAACCGCCCTTTCCTGCCGCAGCTTTCGGAGCAGCCTTTTTCGGCGCCGCCTTCTTGGTCGTCGTCGACCCCCCAACACGAGTGCTGGTCTTGGTCGAGGACGCGGCGGACGCGGACTCCTTTGATTCGTCGGCTTGTTCTGCGGCGGACGCTTTGGCGCCAGACCGCGACTTGGCCTTCGCTGGAGTAGTAGTCACTCAGAACCTTCCTACGGCAATGTGGAGCGAACAGTGGTCTAAACCACTATGACCCTGTCAAGTCCGAAACATTTGTAAGTTGCTGTAGGCCGACCGAAAAACGGTCGGCTCAGCGACTTGCTCGCGCTTCAGACGCAGGGTCTTTAGGGGTGCAACGACCTGGACTGCGAGTTTGTTCCCGCGTATCCGAAATTCCTGAGAAAAATCGGACGGTGGTCAGATCACCCCCACAATTATTGCATGCTCGCTGCCACATCTTGGCAACCGCGACGTTCAGGCCCTACATGACGATGCCACTGATCATGTCATGCCACCGTCCGGTCGCGACCGGACCATGCGATTTTCCTGTTCAGGGCCCACGGATTAATGAGTCCGGCGCTGACTGCTTCCGCGAGTAATGAAGCGAGGCTACAGGTAACGTCCCAGGACAGCGCTTGGTCTAGCAATGCAGTGGCGCAAGTGCCGCGTCCACGCGACCATTCGATCCACGCGGCCGTCGCTGCCGTAGCGGCCGCGGCTGGCATAGAAGCCTGAGGCACCAGGTCGCTACAGTATCCACGGAGCCGGTCCAACCGTGACCAATCCGGAGATAGCCCTGTTCGGCCGGTGAGCGTTTCAGCGACCAACCACGCATTGTCTTCCGACGCCGTCGTCTCATACAGCCGGGGCAGTCCGTCAGGTACCCGGGCGGAGAAGGCCAAACCAGACACCGCTGTTTCGAACCCGAAGCACGCTCCCACGATCAACAAGTCTCGCCAGACGCTCATCCCCAGAGGAGCCACAAGGAGAGCCGCTTCCTCTGGAGCGAGAGGCCGACCATCGTTGAGCACATCGTCCCACTGACGCGTCCAGTTCCAACATGCCACCGTGTCGCCTTCATACGGTGCTGCCGGCAGCGACGCGGGATCACCACACGGCTCCGGTAGGCGAACGGCGACGTGATCCGCCTCAATGGGCTGCCCCAACAGCGTCAAGGAATCGCTGACATAGGTTCCTCGTGCCTCTTTAACGGCAGAGCCCTGTGTCGCGCAGAATCCGCGTTCTCGGCAATAGAGGTGCCAGACCCGTCGTTCGTTAATGACCCAGCTCTCGAATACTGGCAACTCGGTGAGTGCAGCCCCGCGGCGCACGCACCGGTCGATCTGCCGCAGGATTTCGGGAGGTGACCCGACCCCGCCGGCCGAGGATGACATATCGGTGGCTTTCGACTCGGCATCAAGCAAGTACACCATCAGAATCCGGTCGGATTCGATGTCGTGCTTAAGTTTCGTGGCCACGAACTGGCCGAGGCTTTGCGCCTCGTGTTCAAGCCGATCGACTTCATCCGGGTCCGCGATGCCGTGGGTGAGCGCCAATTCCATAGAAGGAAGCAGATCTCCTCGCATCACGGCACCGAGCTGACGATTGCGTATCGCAACACCCACCCACGACCGAGTCGGTTCAAAGCCAAGCGTATGGATGATGTAGGCCATCAGCTCCGCGGGCTCACGGACGGTGAGGCGCCGAGAAACGATGTCACTAGCGGGAAGTAGACCGGGGCGATGATTCGATGCGTTCATGTGCACCAGCATCGTTACGACGTGTGGTTCTTCGAGCGCCGCTCAGACCAGTTTGTGGATGACGCCCTCCACACCGAAGGGTGTGGAGCACCAAGGTGTTAGTCCTCGGAGGGAGAATCCGGCCTCGTACCGTCAGTCGCGTCCGCATCCTCTTCTCGGCTTCCCGTGTCATCCAAATTCAGGTGATCCTGTGAACGAGACGGCATAATCGACCGCGGCTGAACGTGTTCCTGAGCGTGACGCGGCTGAGAAGAGAGGTACTCTTCCACTGCTGCGCCCAGAGATTCGGCGTCCGGAACCTGTGCGTCGCGATTGAGCAACAGTGAGCGCACTTCCCCAGATTGCGTCGCATGCTGGTCGAAGTTCTGCTCGAGCCCGGTCACCATGGCCCGGATTTCCCCGGATGATTCGGTCTGACGGTCCAGCTCCAGGTCGATTTCTCGTCCCTTTTCACGCAGTTCATCGGTGGGGAGCATCCGCTCAAGTGCAGCGCCGGCGTATTCCAGAGCCGATACCGCAGCCTGCGGGTAGGTGGCGTCGGCCAGATAGTGCGGGACGTGGATGGTGTATCCGCTGGTGTCATACGAAGCCTCTTCCAGACGCAATTCCAACAGCTGTCCCACACCGGAAAGCATGCGCGCCTGCGGCGACCAGGTGCTGAGGCCGGCCACCAACTCCTCACGGCTACCGTGTGCGGTCACCCCCAGGGGGCGAGTATGAGGTACCGGTAACGGCATGGCATCCAGCATGGTCACCAGCCGCACGTCCAGCTCTTCCACCAGGAAAAGAACAGACGAGACGAACCGCTCCCACTGATAGTCCGGTTCCTGGCCAGACAAAAGCAGGAACGGTTTGCCGAGAACGTCGTTCACTAGATGCAACTGCAGCTCGGGAGCCCGGTAATCGGTGAATCGCTGACCGTCGAAGGTGATGTGTGGCCTCCGGGAGCGATAGTCAACCAACTGGTCGGCGTCGAAGCTCGCCAGGAGCTGATGGTCCAATCGTTCCAACAGGGTGTCATTCACCTGACGGGCGATATTGCCGGCGTCGAGGTGGCCGCTGAACACAGCAAGCATGCCCAGCCCGCGTAGAGGAGACTCCCCATCGACCTGGGCCGAGAGTAGTTCGCGGCCTTCCGGCTGCAGCCTAAACAGCATTCTGGGATCTTGCACCAAGGTTCCTTCCTGTGGCGACCATTTCGAGCTTTTCCATCTCAACGGCGAAGTGCCTCAGAAGTATTCCAAAGCCCCGTTAGGATGGGACCGACCCCACACCGCTGACTCACTCTCAAAAGGACGTGATCTTCGTGACCACTGCGTCAACCCCCACTTTCATCACCACCACCGGTCCGACTTTGAACGCTGTCGCCGAGGTTCCCGCTGTACAGGCACTGGTGCTTGCGACGGAATCCACTTCCGATGGTCCGCGACTGGTCGAATCTTCGGTGTTGACTCAGGAGGAAACGCAGCGGATCACTGATCTGCTCCCCGCGCTCGGAGTGCGCGGCGCTGCTGATGAAGTTCTGCGGATCCCCGCTTCAGCGGAGAGCAACTACGACGTCATGGTCCTCGCCGGTGTTGGTTCGAAGGACCGCCCTGCCCAAGGCACTCCTGCGGTCGATGGGTCGCCAGAAGGCGAGATTGCCGTCGAGAACCTTCGCCGCGCTGCCGGTTCTGCTGTTCGCAGCCTGGCCGGATTGAAGAGCGTCGCGTTCGCCTTCCCTGCCGATACCGCGGAACGCCTGGCCGCCATCACCGAAGGCGCGGCCATCGCGGCGTACTCTTTCACCGCATTCCGTTCCTCTAACTCGAGCAAAGATGCGTCCACGAACGAGGCCGACACGGATGCCGCTTCCCAGACGGAAAACGCCGGTTCTGCTCAGTCTCCCGTGGCGGAGATTTTCGTGGTCAGTGATCTGGAGGCCGTCACCGCCGCGGACATTGTACGCCGAGCCGAAACCGTGGCTCAGGCCGTTCGAGTGACCCGTGACTTCGTCAACACCCCTCCCTCGCATCTCTTCCCAGCCTCGCTCGCTGATGCGGCCGTGGATTTAGTCAAGGATCTCGACATCGAGACCACCGTGTGGGATGAAAAGCGCCTAGCCGAAGAAGGATTCGGCGGAATTCTGGGCATCGGACAGGGGTCGTCGCGTCCTCCGCGTCTGGTGCGGATGGCTTACTCCCCCGCCGATGCACAGGGCCACATCGCTCTGGTGGGCAAAGGCATTACCTTCGACACCGGTGGAATTTCGCTCAAGCCGGCCGCGTCAATGATGACCATGAAGTCGGATATGACGGGCGCGGCCACCGTCACCGCCGTCGTTGCAGCTGTTGCTCGCCTCCAGTTTCCGATTAAGGTCACCGGCTGGCTGGCTGTTGCAGAGAACATGCCCTCCGCTACGGCGATTCGCCCGTCGGATGTACTCACCACATTCGGCGGAAAGACCGTTGAAGTACTCAACACCGATGCCGAAGGTCGTGTGGTCATGGCCGACGCCTTGGTCGCGGCCTGCCAGGAAAAACCTGATGCAGTGATCGACATCGCCACTCTCACGGGTGCGCAAATGGTTGCCCTTGGTAATCGCACCACCGGTGTGATGGGCCAGGACGCGCTGCGCGAAGAACTCGTTACCGCCGGCCAGACCTCCGGAGAAAGCATCTGGCCGATGCCGATCCCCGCCAACCAGCGGGCGTCGCTGGATTCTTCCGTCGCCGATATCTCCAACATGGGCGATCGATTCGGTGGCATGCTGACCGCGGCGGCCTTCCTCCGTGAATTCGTCGGCGACACCCCCTGGGCTCACCTCGACATCGCGGGACCCTCTTTCAACGAATCAAGCGCCTGGGGATACACCCCGAAGGATGCGACCGGCGTGATGGTCCGCACACTGCTGACGTTCTTGTCCCAGCGCGCAGGAATCACTGCCTAATAACGCCGCGGACGCACAGGCGAATCACTGAAAAGCACGGTGCATTCACCCGTGCGTCATCGCTTGTTGCGAGTAGCCGATCAGCCCAATTCATAGATAAGGTTGATTTCAAAGTCTCGCAGGCTGAACATTGCCCGCAATTCATACTGGATTCCAGTACAACCGGGGCGGGAAAATCCCCGTGCCCTAACGTAGAGGAGCAACACTCGTGTCCGAAACCGCTCAGGAATTTGACGTCCTCATTCTCGGCGGTGGCTCCGCCGGCTATGGCGCAGCACTGCGAGCCGTCCAGCATGGCCTGACCGTAGGCCTGATCGAGAAGAGCAAGCTCGGCGGTACCTGCCTCCACTGGGGTTGCATCCCTACCAAGGCATACCTGCACGCAGCTGAGGTCGCCGACGAGGCACGTCATGCCTCGTCCTTCGGCGTCAACGCTACCGTCGAGTCCGTCGACATGGGCAAGGTGCGCGACTACAAGGACGGCATCGTCGCTGGCAAGTTCAAGGGTTTGTCCGGCCTGCTGAAGATGCGCAAGGTCAACGTCATCGAAGGTGAAGGCAAGCTCGTTTCCCAGAACGAGATCGAGGTTGACGGCACGCGTTACCAGGGCAAGCACATCATCCTGGCTTCCGGTTCGTACTCCAAGACTTTCGGCCTGACCGTCAGCGACCGAATCATGACCTCGACCGAGGCCTTGCAGCTCGACTACCTGCCCAAGTCCGCCATCGTCCTCGGCGGCGGCGTCATCGGTTCGGAGTTCGCGTCCTTGTGGAACTCCTTCGGGGTTGATGTCACCATTATCGAGGGCCTGGACCACCTGGTGCCCAACGAGGACCCATCGATCATCAAGATCCTGGAGCGCGAGTTCAAGAAGAAGAAGATCAAGTCCAACCTGGGCACCTTCTTCGACAAGGTTGAGGAAACCGATTCCGGCGTCAAGGTCACCTTGGCAGACGGCAAGGAATTCGAAGCCGAGGTCTGCCTCGTGGCGGTGGGTCGCGGTCCGAACACCGAGGGCCTGGGCTTTGAAGAGCAGGGCATCACCCTCGACCGTGGTTTCGTCATCACCGATGAGCGTCTCCACACCGGCGTGGGCAACATTTACGCCATCGGCGATATCGTCCCCGGCGTCCAGCTGGCGCACCGCGGCTACCAGCAGGGCATCTTCGTTGCCGAAGAGATCGCCGGCAACAACCCGCTCATCGTTGAGGATGTCAACATCCCGAAGGTCACCTTCACTGAGCCGGAGATCATGTCCGTCGGCTACTCCCAGCCCAAGGCTGAAGAGAAGTTCGGCAAAGAAAACATCGAGGTCACCGAATACAACCTTGCTGGCAACGGCAAGTCCTCGATCCTCGGCACCGGCGGCGTGATCAAGATGGTCCGTCAGAAAGACGGCGCCATCATTGGTGTCCACGGTATCGGCAAGCGCATCTCCGAGCAGATCGGTGAAGCCCAGCTCATCGTGAACTGGGAGGCGTACCCCGAGGATGTTGCAGCCTTCATCCACGCACACCCGACCCAGAACGAGTCTCTCGGCGAAGCAGCGATGGCCCTCAACGGTCATCCGCTCCACGGCTGAGCCACCCCAATATTCGGGTGGCGACGCCACCCATCACCGCATGTCCGGTGAGGAACCGGAAAACTGAGAGAGGAAACGGGACATCATGTCTGAAACCGTGAGCTTGCCAGCACTGGGTGAGTCCGTCACCGAGGGCACCGTCACCCGCTGGCTGAAGCAGGTCGGAGACCAGGTCGAGGTGGACGAGCCCTTAGTGGAAGTCTCCACTGACAAAGTCGATACTGAAATCCCTTCGCCGGTAGCCGGCGTTCTGGAAGAGATTCTCGTTGAAGAGGACGAGACCGTCGAGGTCGGGGCCGACTTGGCTCGTATTGGCGGCGGCGACGGTGCCGCGTCCGGCAGCACCGAAGATGATGCCGCAGAGGCCGAGGCAGAGGCCGAAGAAGCCCCGGCTGAGGCAGAGGACGAGCCCGAGGCAGACGAGCCCGAGGCGGAAGCCGAGGCACCAGCTGCTGACGCTGATTCCTCCGATGACGCCGGATCCGGCGGAGCCACCGAGGTGACTCTTCCTGCACTGGGCGAGTCCGTCACTGAAGGTACCGTTACCCGCTGGCTTAAGGAAGTGGGCGACGAAGTCGAGGTCGACGAGCCACTGCTCGAAGTCTCCACCGACAAGGTCGACACCGAGATTCCCTCCCCCGTAGCAGGCAAGCTGCTCGAGGTGAAGGTTGGCGAGGACGAGACCGCTGAGGTCGGCGACGTGCTGGCCCTGATCGGTTCCGGTTCCGCTGGTTCTTCGGCTCCCGCTGCTGCTCCTGCCCCGGAAGAGAAGGCCCCCGCGAAGGAAGAGGCTTCCGCAGAAGAGAAGAAGGAAGAGCCCAAGGAAACTCCCGCCGAGGCACCGAAGCAGGAGAAGACCGAGTCCGCACCGGGACCTGCCGCTCCGGACAGCGGTTCCGCTGACGAAACACGCGGTGACGGCTACGTGACCCCGCTGGTGCGTCGCCTGGCCCGTCAGCACAACGTCGATCTGTCCGCCATCAAGGGCAGCGGCGTGGGTGGACGCATCCGCAAGCAGGACGTGCTGGATGCCGCTCAGACCAAGGAAGAGGCAGCACCTGCGGACGCTCCCGCGGCAGCGCCGGCAGCCAAGGCTCCGGTGTCCTCCGTGGATCCCTCGAAGCGCGGCACCACCGAAAAGGCTCCGCGCATCCGTCAGGTGATCGCCCGCCGTATGCGCGAGTCGCTGGATACCTCCACACAGCTCACCCAGGTCCACGAGATCGATATGACTCGTATCGTGGCCCTGCGCGGACGCGCGAAGAACGATTTCGCTCAGAAGCACGGTGTGAAGCTCACCTACCTGCCCTTCATCACCCAGGCTGTGGCCGAGGCGCTCAAGCAGCACCCCAAGCTGAACGCATCCTTCGATGAAGACGCCGGCGAAATCACCTACCACGCCACCGAGGACGTCGCCATCGCGGTTGACACGGATCGTGGGCTGTTGGTTCCCGTGATTGCTGACACCGGTTCCCTGAACCTTTCGGGTGTTGCCAGCAAGATCGCCGATCTGGCAGAGCGTGCGCGCACGAACAAGATCTCCCCTGATGAGCTTTCCGGCGGAACGTTCTCGATCACCAACATCGGGTCCGTGGGCGCTCTGTTCGACACTCCGATCATCAATCAGCCGCAGGTGGCCATCCTGGGAACGGGTGCCATCGTCAAGCGTCCGATGGTGGTTTCCGATGCCGATGGAAATGACTCCATCGCCATCCGCCACATGATGTACCTGTGCCTGACCTACGATCACCGCCTCGTGGATGGCGCTGACGCAGGTCGCTTCCTGCAGACCGTCAAGGCACGGCTGGAAGCCGGCGAATTCGCCAACGAGCTCGGACTCTGAGGGGGAACACCGTAGCTCATGGAAACTGTCACACTCATCTTCGTCGCCATCCACATCATCGGCGCTGCCGCGCTGGTGGGTGGCTGGCTGGCTAAATTCAAGAACCCGACGGTCACCCTGTCCCAGTGGTGGGGCGCGATCATCATGCTGGTCACCGGCTTGATTCTGGTTGGGCTCTCCTATGTCGGTGACGGTGACGGACCAAACAACGTCAAGATCGCAGTCAAGCTTGGTTTGGCCTTGCTCGTTTTCATCACCGCGTGGATCGGTCGTCGTAAAGAGAATCGCGGTCAGCCGGTTCCGATTGGTATTGCCCACTCTGTCGGCGGGCTGTCGCTGATCAACCTCGTGATTGCTGTCGTTTGGCAGTAGTCATCCACTCAAAGGTGGGGCCGTCTCGTAATCGGGACGGCCCCACTTTTTTCTCACGATTTGCCCTGGAACATTCGGTAATGCTGCGGCAGTGTTGGTCTGAGGTCGTGCGTCGTCAACAGACGCGGGCGTGACCGACTCGATGCGCCATTCGTCGTCAATGAGCTTGGATTGAATCCAGACATGCTCCGTACTGCCCGGTGTGCGCTGCGCATCGTCCGCTGCGTCATTCGCCGAGCGCACCGCGTACGAACTCATCGTCCATTCGACCAAAACGTGGGCAGAAGCCCCCTCCACGCTGGCATCATCCACCTGAGCCGTCATCGACAACCCCTCGTAAACGATCCCCTGTTGCTGAAGTGCATCAATTAGGGCTCGATCGTCGTCGGCAGCGGCTCCCGTATCCACTGCATAGCTTCCCACCACGGACGCATCCCGCTGCGTCAAAGCCACGGCGCGACGCTCGCTCCATTGGTCCACAATGGTGTCCCAGGCAGGAGACGGTACGACTTCCGACGCCGTCTGGTCAGCACCGGCGTTCGGAACGGGTTGCGGTTCCGACCCTGACCACATGTTGCTAAGAATCATGCTGGCGCCGAGCACCGTCGCTCCGAGCCCCAAGCCCATTCTGGTGTGCGCACCTCGCATCCCCTTCTTACGCGGAACTGGCCGACGCTTCCGATGGGCGGTGGGTTGTTTCCGTCGACGCTGACGGTTGTTGCTCCGGGGTGCCCGCAAGCCGCCGCCTCGACGGCGCTGAGCGGGATGTTGTTCGCCCAGCTCGTGGCGTGTCGGAAGAAAAAGTGCGGTCCGTTCATCAACCAGAGCATGCAATTGCAATGGCTCCGGCAGCGCCCAGGAATAGCACGCAACGGAAAATTCAGTCAGTGTGGGACGCTGCCCAGGGTCTGGGTTCAGGCCGGCTTCCAGCAGTTCGGCGACCTCATCGTGCGCTTCAGGCAATAAGATCTTGAGCGCCGGTCGGCGTGCCTCGTCGCCGGGGAGTCGTCCCGTGAGGAGAAACCAACCCAATGCTGCCAGCGAATATACGTCAGCAGCAGGTTGCAAGCTAACACGGTACTCATGGATATCGAGCTCAGGAGCGCTGAAGCCCTCGGTCCCTGTCCAGCGGTCTGGGTTACTGATGCTTCGAGCTTCCCCCACGTCACAGAGTTTCGGTCTGCCCTGAGTGTCAAAGACAACGTTGCCCGGAGATACATCTCCATGAACGACTCCCTGTTCGTGGGCGTAGTCCAACGCCTGTGCCAGGGGTACCAAAACCGTCACCGCCTGGGACACTCGCAATGGTCCGAGCACCTGCACCAGACTCAATGCATCGCCGGCGGCACAATACTCCCAGAGAGTGCCTTCCCCCCTGCTCGTCTGCACCGGTCCAAGAAAAGAAACGATGTGCGGGTGGGTGAGTCCTACTGCGAAGTGCCTTTCGCGTTGAAGAGCAGCCGCGTCCGCGGTCGATCGCGGAATCTTGAGGACGCACTGCTCTTGATTCGCATTCAACGAGTCCATGACCCAGGCCTCGGCGTGCGCACCATGAGCAAGGATCCGGCGTGCCTGCCAGCCCTTCACTAACGGGGTCTCCGTCGCGTTCTCACCGTCGAGATCGGCATCTGCGTTGTCGGAAACGAACATTGCTCTCTCCATTTCTTCAGCCGTACTTCTATCGTCTCCGGAACCAACAACTCGTGTTAGAGGTTTTCCACAGGCGAATTGCCGGTAGACTAGAGGCACTATGGCCTCGAATAGCAATCACAACGACGCAACCCCTGCCCGCGCTCCTCAGAAGGACCTGAAGACCGTCAAACGCGAGCAGCGTGAGCGTCGCGCTCAAGAGAAGGCTCTGGCGAAGGCGACCAGGGCAGAAAAGAAGGCAGCGAAGAAGAACAAGAAGGGTTTCTTCAAGCAGATCGCCGAAGTCTTTTCGATGACCCGTAAGCACGACAAGACGCTCGTGCTGTGGATGGTCCTTGCGTTCGTCATCGCCCTGGTGGTCGGCCTGGGTGTCGGATTGCTCCTCAACAACTGGATCACCTGGCTGTTGATCTCGATTCCGTTCGGTCTGCTCGCGGCTCTCATCGTGATGAACCGCAAGGCTGAACGTGCCGCTTACGCGCAGATCGAAGGACGCCCGGGCGCAGCCGGCGCTGCTTTGAGCAACATCGGCCGCGGCTGGGTGGTTCCTCAGGAACCGGTGGCGATGAACGCGAAGACCCAGGATGCTGTCTACCGCGCGGTCGGACGTCCCGGTGTGGTTCTCGTGGGAGAAGGCGGCTACGAGCGAGTTAAAAAGTTGGCCGATCAAGAGCGCCGCAAGATGGCTCGTTACCTTCCCAATGTCGAGATTCGCATAGTCCAGGTCGGCAAGGGACCCAGTGAGATTGAGCTGCACGAGATCAAGCCGACTCTCAAGCGTATGAAGAAGACTCTCACCAAGCACGAAGTTCGTGCGGTCGAGAATCGTCTGGCCTCACTGCCGTCCAACAAGCTTCCAATTCCGAAGGGAATCGACCCCTACCGGATGCGCCCTGACCGCAAAGCTATGCGCGGACGCTGATCTGCGTGATTCGATGGAGCGGGCCTTGACATTTGTCAGGGCCCGTTCCATTTCCGTTACTAGTTACGGCTTTGTCGCTCCGGACTTACATCACAATCTCGACCGACTTGGCCAGACGATCATGAAGTCCGCGACCGTCGGAATCGATGATGATCAGTGGGACGATCACCATCCACAATGCGGTACGGATCAAAGAGGTCGACAAGGTGGCGTTGGCGCCACCCACTTTGACAATCTGAATGCGAGCGATGCGCTTGCCAATAGTCGTGCCCAACAGGCCGATCATGAGAATGTGCATGCCGGCAAAAACGAGCAAAGGAGCGATTTCGCTTCCGTTGAAGAACAGTGCGCCAATGCCGACGGCGATCACCCAGTCGATGATCAGGGCCAGAAAACGTCGCCCGTACCCCGCCATGGCAGCAGGCCCTTCAGGAGGTAACCCCAACTCTTGACCTGGGTAGCTACCGGCCGCGTGATGTGGAGGACCTTCAATCCACGAGCCTAAATCCTTCCGGCTGATCATCGATTCCGGTTGGTTCTTCGGCTTCTCGCCACGCTTTCGTCCCACACATGTGAGTGTACCGCCGCTAATGATTCGTTACATGTCGGAAACATTCGTGACACGATTAATTCACCGTCGCCGATAGTCTTTAGTCAAGAGTTCACCACGACAGGAGTACCTCATGTTCTCTTCTCCCGAAGAAGTCCTCGAGTTCATCAAGTCCGAGGAGATCGAATTCATCGACGTTCGCTTCACGGACCTCCCAGGCCTGCAGCACCACTTCAACCTGCCGGCCAAGTCCATTGACGACGACTTCTTCACCGAAGGGCAGCTCTTCGACGGTTCCTCCATCCGAGGTTTCCAGGGCATCGCCGAGTCCGACATGCAGCTGATTCCGGATATCGCCACCGCGTTCGTGGACCCCTTCCGTGTCCGCAAAACCCTGACGATGAACTTCTCCATCGTCAACCCCCGTACCGGCGAGCCCTACCACCGCGATCCCCGGGGTGTGGCCCAGCGTGCCGAGGAATACCTCGCTTCCACCGGTATCGCCGACACGGCAAACTTCGCACCCGAAGCCGAGTTCTTCATCTTCGATGAGGTACGCTACTCCTCCTCGCCGGAGCACAGCTTCTACCGGATTGATGCCGAAGAGGCTAACTGGAACACCGGCCGCAAAGAAGAGGGCGGAAACCTCGGCCACAAGATGTCGATCAAGGGCGGGTACTTCCCAGTCTCACCGATGGACAAGCAAGCCGACATCCGCGACGAGATTTGTGCGGTTCTCGATGAGGTCGGCCTTGAAGTCGAGCGCTCGCACCACGAAGTGGGTGCTCCCGGGCAGGCCGAGATCAACTACCGGTTCAACACGCTCACCCACGCAGCTGATGACCTGCTGAAGTTCAAATACGTCGTGAAGAACACCGCGGATGCCTTTGGCAAGTCGGCGACCTTCATGCCCAAGCCGGTCTTCGGAGACAACGGTTCTGGCATGCACTGCCACCAGTCGCTGTGGCAGGGTGGCCAGCCCCTCTTCTTCGATGAGAAGGGCTACGCCAACCTTTCCGACACTGCCCGCTGGTACATCGGCGGATTGCTCAAGCACGCCTCGGCGGTGTTAGCCTTCACCAATCCGACGGTGAACTCCTACCGTCGACTGGTCAAGGGCTTCGAGGCACCGATCAACATGGTGTACTCGCAGGGCAACCGCTCGGCCGCGATTCGCATCCCAATCACCGGTTCCAACCCCAAGGCCAAGCGCCTGGAGTTCCGCGCCCCGGACCCGTCATCGAACCCGTACCTGGCCTTCGCCGCCCAGCTGATGGCTGGCCTGGACGGTATTCGTAACCGCATCGAGCCAGCAGATCCGATCGACAAGGACCTCTACGAGCTGCCCCCGGAAGAGGCCGCTGACATCCAGAAGGCACCCGGTTCACTGGATGAGGCCCTGGACGCTCTGGAGGCAGACTACGAGTTCCTGCTCGCTGGCGATGTTTTCACCGAGGACCTGATCCAGACCTGGATCGAGTACAAGCGGGAGAACGAAATCATTCCTCTGGCAGCTCGCCCGAACCCTTTGGAATTCGAGCTCTACTACGGAGTCTGATTGTCTCCCCACAGCTGAGTTTCAATGGTGCCCGTCGAGTGATCTACTCGGCGGGCACCGCTGTTTGGTCCCAGTACCCTTTCATCGCGTCCATCACTTGGCAGTGCAACCGGTAGCTCGACCAGCCTCGATCCATCAACCAGCACCGGTCATCGCCGTCGCTGACCAGTTCATTTCGAAAGAAAGTGTCGCCTTCCAGGTCCGAATCGGTGCGCAGTTCGGCTAAAAGGGCCTCAAAACGCTGACGTGCTTCAGCATCATCGGCCACGACACCGCGTAAGACGGTGTGCAAACCATGCACCAGGCTCTGTTCGTCGACACAGCGCTCCATGACCAGCTGACAGAAGCCGTCCATGTCCATGTCACCGTGGTCAAACCCAAAAGCTGAGTCGGCCTCATAGACCACCTGGTTCAGTGGGCGACAAGCCTCCGCTCCGAATTCTTTCTGCAACACAAACTGATTCAAAGTCAGGCATTCCACCGCTTCTACCGGGTTGAACTCGCGCACCGTCTCACAGACGAAGCACTCACTAAGTTGGCTGTCTTCATCCACCAAGCACAGTTCGTCGTGCGTCAAGACGATGTCCAACAGACAATCCATGGCGCGGTTCAAAGTGCGCAGGTGATCCCACCGATGCATCAGGAACATCAACGCGACCGTGGTCCTGCTCATAACATGTCGGCAATCGGCAGCGATTCCGTCACCGTCTCCGAGTGGACTCTGATCTGGATTCAAGTCGAACGACACCATGGGCTTCTTTCTCTCGTCGGATGGGTGGTTCCATGCCATCAGCGTGGGTGCACGTTGGGAGTCGGCCGGCCCAGAGAATGGGGACAGGGGCCGGCATCCCGGCCCCTGTGGAGGACACGAAGCCGCGAATGTGTCGTGGCGTTGCTCGCCTGAGACGACAACCGAGTACAGTAGGAACCGTGTTCCGGGGTCGGTGTGATTCCGAACCGGCGGTGAGAGTCCGCGACCCCCGTGCCACGGGGCTGAACCGGTGAAATTCCGGTACCGACGGTAATGTGCTGGTACAGCGCTAGTCCGGATGAGAGGAACGCGGGGCGGTAGCGTACCGTCCCGTACCCGGCGCACCCGTCTGCAAGGAGGGCGCCGGATGACTCGTCTCAGTGATATCGACGACGCCATGGAGCGTGCCCTTACGCTGGCCCGCCGCTCCCCAGCGCTGGGACCGGACAACCAGAACCCACCCGTGGGATGTGTGCTCATCGATGCCGACGGCCGCATTGTCGCCGAAGGCTGGCACCGCGGCGCCGGTACTCCTCACGCAGAAGTCGAGGCTCTGACTCACCTGCAGCGACGTCACTCACCGGGGCTGGACCCCGCGGAACTCACCGCCGTCGTCACCCTGGAGCCCTGCAATCATATCGGCCGAACCGGACCCTGTTCGCAAGCACTGCTTGACGCCGGCATCGGCGCCGTAGCCTATGGCGCTGCGGATCCTGGGCCCGAGTCGTCCGGAGGCGCACAGCGGTTGCTCTGCAACGGCGTCACCGTCATCCCACGAATTCAAGAACAGCGTTGCCTCGGCTTGATCCGCGACTGGCTGATCCAGCTCGAGGAGCGCCCGGCTGCCGCGGTAATCGTGAAATGGGCGCAGTCGCTCGACGGCCGGGTGGCTGCGGAAGACGGCAGTAGCCAATGGATCACGTCCCCCGAGGCGCGCACTGATGTACATCACCAGCGGTCATGGGCAGATTTCATCGTGGTCGGCACCGGGACGTTGCTCAGTGACGACCCCAGCCTCACCGCACGCGACACCGACGGAGGGTTACTGGTGCCACCGGTGCATCAACCCGTTCCCGTGGTCATCGGGCACCGCCCCATCCCGGCTGAGGCTGCCGTGCTGCGTCACCCTGCGCTGGCTGCCCACGGGCTGGACGCGCCGCTGCAACTCACCGGCGACGACCTGGCTGCAGATCTGGCGAACCTGGTTGAACGCGGCGGACCCGGAACCCGTATCTTCGTCGAAGGCGGACCTCGGCTGGCCAATGCCATCCTGCGAGCCGGGCTGGCCACCGACGTGCTCGTCTACACCGCGCCTGTGTTGCTCGGCGGCCCCTACACCGCCGTCGATTCGCTCGGCGTGACCACCGTGGGAGGCGCCGTGAAGTTACGTCCCCTCACCGAGCGCTGGCTCGGCCCAGATCATGTGCTGCACGCCGTGCTGCCCACCACTTCAGCAGGCTCCCCCGCTGACGACGACAATCACACCCGCACCAAAGGAGAAAACCGTGTTCACAGGACTCGTTGAGGAGACCGGGAGGATCATCGGGCTGGAACGCCTCCCCGATGATGCCCTGCGCATCACCATTGACGCCCCGCTCGTCACCTCGGACGCCGACCACGGTGCCTCTATTTGTGTTTCCGGCGTCTGCCTCACCATTGTGCACCGGGAAGGCACCGCCTTCTCCGCCGATGTGATGGGTCAAACCCTGGCGGTTTCGGCGCTGGCCGACCGGGAGGTGGGCGACGCGGTGAATTTGGAACGAGCCGTGGCCGGAACCACCCGGCTGGGCGGGCACGTGGTGCAAGGGCACGTGGACGGTACCGCGGTGGTCTCCGTCATCACTCCGGGCGAAGTCTGGCACACGGTGCGTTTCGGTCTTGAGGATGCCGCCCTGGCACCGCTACTGGTAGACAAAGGCTCGATCACGGTGGACGGGGTGTCGCTGACGCTCAGCGCCGTGTCCTCCCCCGAGGAGGCGCAAGCATGGTTCGAGGTCTCGCTCATCCCAGAGACGCTGGCAGCGACGACGCTGGGCGGGCTGGAACCCGGCCGTCGCGTCAACGTGGAGACCGATATTTTGGCCCGGCACGTCGCCCGACTGCTGGCCTTCTCCGGGAAGGACAACCGCGCATGAGCCACGCTGCATTGCCTCTCTCCTCCATCGAGGATGCTCTGGTCGCCGTCGCCGCTGGTCGGCCCGTGATTGTCGCTGACGATGAGGACCGCGAGAACGAAGGCGACGTCATTCTCTCGGCACAGCTGGCCAGCGCCCAATGGATTGCCTGGACCGTCGCCCACTCCTCTGGGTTGCTGTGTGCGCCGATGTCCAACGACATTGCCGATCAGTTGGATCTGCCCATGATGGTGGCCCGCAACGAGGATGTGCGCTCGACTGCGTACACCGTGACCGTCGACGCCGCCCGGGGGGTCACCACCGGCATTTCCGCGCACGACCGGGCGCGCACCGTGCAGGTGCTCGCCGATCCAGAGTCGGGTCCGCGTGATGTAAACCGTCCCGGGCACATCCTCCCGTTGCGTGCGGTCGACGGCGGAGTCCGCGCCCGCGCCGGACACACCGAAGCCGCCGTCGAGCTGATGCGATTGTCAGGGCTCCGCGAGGTTGGTGTCATTGCGGAAATCGTGGCCGAGGACGGTGACATGATGCGGTTGCCTGGGCTGATCAAGCTCGGCGCCGAACACGACATCCCGGTGATCACCATCGAAGCGCTCATCTCCTATCTCAACGCGAACGAGAACATTCACCGGCCAGACGATGAGGCCGGGACCGCGCCCGCCCCGGTGAAACGCCGGGTATCGCTGCATGCCGACACGCTGGTACCCACCCACTACGGCGAACTACGCATGATGGCCTTCCGCGACCGGCGCGCCGGAGTCGAGCACCTGGCGCTGGTGAGCCCCGGCCCCGACGGCGCGCTCCCGGCCGACGGCGCCCTGGTCCGGGTTCATTCGGAGTGCCTCACCGGTGAGGTTTTCGGGTCACTGAAATGCGAGTGCGGCCCCCAACTGGAGACCGCCCTCGCGGAGATTGCCGCCACCGGTGGCGTACTGATCTACATGCGTGGCCACGAAGGACGCGGCATCGGACTAGCCAATAAGCTGCGCGCCTACCAACTACAGGAATCCGGACTAGACACCATCGACGCCAACCTCGAACTGGGTCTGCCCGTCGACAGCCGCGACTACGAGGCGGCCGCAGAAATGCTCCAGCACCTGGGACTGGCTCGCATCCGCCTGCTCACCAACAACCCTGACAAGGTCGATCAACTGCAGCGCCACGGAATCCAGGTGACCGAGCATCTCCCCCTCGTGGTCGGCCGCGGTGAGCACAATGCCGGCTACCTGGATGCCAAGCGCGACCGGTTGCGCCACACCTTGCCTTTCGTTTCTACCACCCCGAACCCCACTGAGGAGACCTTCCATGAGTAAGCACGGCGCCCCTAGCCTTACCGTCGACGCCACCGGACGCCGCGTGGCAATTATCGCCGGTTCCTGGCACCAGCAGGTCATGGCCGGGCTGATCGCGGGGGCCGAGCAGACCCTCGAGGCAGCTCACGCCTCGCACACCCTGATCACGGTGGCCGGTTCCTTCGAGATCCCCTTAGCCGCCCAGGCCGCGCTCGCCCAGGACTACGACGCCGTCGTATGCCTTGGTGTCATCGTGCGTGGTGAGACCCCGCACTTCGACTTTGTCGCTTCCGCCGTCACCGAGGGACTCACCCGGGTGCAGCTCGACGCGGGCAAGCCCGTGGGCTTCGGCATTCTCACCGTCGACGACGACGCCCAGGCACTGGACCGCGCCGGTCTCGAGGGCTCGTCCGAATCGAAAGGTCAGGAGGCCGCCGAAGCGGCACTGCATCTGGACCATGTGGTGGCCGGGCTTCGGGGTGCTCGCTGACGGCGAACAGGGAATATTGCCGGTCGACCCCACGCTGAGATCACTGACGTACAAACGATCTTTGAAAGCCGGTGCCCCGTGACCTCGCTGTCCTTCCCAATCTCGATCCTCGACCTCGCTCTGGTGCGCAGCCAGCAGAGCATTTCCGAGGCCGTGGCCGAATCGGTAGAGCTGGCCCAGCTCGCCGAACAGCAAGGGTTCCACCGCATCTGGTTCGCGGAGCACCACAACATGCCGGGCATCGCGTCGTCGGCCACCTCGGTGTTGCTGGCGCACGTGGCGGCACATACCGACCGTATCCGTCTGGGCTCCGGTGGCGTCATGCTGCCGAACCACTCACCACTGGTCATCGCCGAGCAGTTCGGCACCCTGGCCGAGCTGCACGGGGACCGGATTGACCTGGGCGTGGGCCGGGCACCGGGCACCGACCAGCGCACCCTGCATGCCCTCCGGCGTGATCACTCTTCGGCCGATTCCTTCCCCCAGGATGTTCTGGAGCTGATCGGCTACCTCGACGGCGAATCCCGCATTCCCGGCATCGATGCCTACCCGGGTAAGGGCACTCGGGTTCCGGTGTGGATCTTGGGGTCCTCCCATTTCGGCGCGCAGCTGGCGGCACAACTGGGCCTGGGTTACGCCTTCGCCTCCCACTTTGCCCCGCAGATGCTGGAGTCCGCCGCCCGGATCTACCGAGAGTCCTTCGAGTCCCAGGATGGCTCCGAGCCCTGGTTCATCGCCGCGGTCAACGTGATTGCCGCAGACACCGAAGAGCAAGCACACGCGGCCTTCGAGCAGGCCCAGCGCGACCGAATCCGGATGATGCTCGGCCGCGGCCGTTCCCTGACCGAAGACGAGGTGACCATGCTGATGCACTCCCCCGGCGGCGAGCAGGTACTGAGCATGCTCAAGTACTCCGCCGTGGGCACGCCCGAGACGGTACGCGAGTATCTCAACCAGTTCCGAGAGCGCGTCCAGGCCGACGAGCTGATCATCACCAATATGGCACCCGAGCTCTCCGCTCGGCGCCGCACCCTCGAACTGCTCGGTCAGACCCCGTAAAACCGGCGGTCGAACACGGACCGGGCGCGGCGCGTGGTGCGCAAGTAATCCTCTTCCAACTCTGAGGCGCTGCCCGGTTCGTACCCGCACCAACGGGCGATCGCTTCCAGATCGTCACGGTTGGTGGGCAACACGTCTGAGGTCTTCCCGGTCCACAAAACGCTGGCCGCACGCACCCGAGTGGCCAACCGCCACGCCTCGGCCAGCTGGCTTGATTCCTCCCGGTCCAGGGCTCCAATACTGGTCAACGCCTCTAGTGCTGGCATCGTGCCGGTCTCGTGCAGGCTCTCATAGTCTCCGGCGTGTTGCAGCTGCAGGGTCTGTACCAGCCACTCCACGTCCGAGAGCCCGCCGCGACCGAGCTTGATGTGTCGTGCCGGGTCCGCTCCACGGGGTAACCGTTCGGCTTCCACCCGCGCCTTGATCCGACGGATCTCGCGCAGCTGGGTTCCCCCCACTTCTGTGTCATAGCGCACCGAGTCTGCCCAGGCGGTGAACTCCTGCTGAAAGTCGTCCGGCCCGGCAATCGGGCGCGCCCGCAACAGGGCCTGCACTTCCCAGATCTCGCCCCAGCGGTGATAGTACTCGCGGTAAGAATCCAACGAGCGCACCAGTGGACCCTTCTTGCCCTCCGGACGCAGGTCGGCGTCGATCATCAGGAGCGGCTCAAGCGGAATTGCCGGCGTCAGTGGCGCTTTGAGCAGGGTGGTCAGCCGCTTGGCCATCTCTATGCCCTGCTTCTGAGCATCCTCCGGGGCCCCTGCACCGGTGGCTCGCTGGACGAACATCACGTCCAGGTCGGAACCGTAGGTGATCTCCCGTCCGCCTTGGCGGCCCATAGCCACGATGGCGAGATCAGCTGCGCGGTCCTCACCGGCTTCGCGCACCACGATCTTCAGAGCGGCCACCACAGCGGCCTGGTCGATATCGGCCAGGGCGTGACACACCGTTTTCAGATCGCTCACGCCCGTGGCGTCCGACAGGGCCGTGCGTAGAATCTCGCGACGACGAATCAACCGGACCTGTCGCATCGCGGAATCGGCTTTCGGATGACGCACGACGACAGCGCGCATCTCCTGCAGTTGGTCCTCCAGGCTCCGCGGCACCAGGTGCCGGTCCTGGTCCAGCCACGCCGCGGCGTCCGGGGCGTGTTCCAGCATGTCGGAGAGGAAACGTGACGAGCTCAGCACATGGCACAGTCGCTCCGCGGCCGCCGAGGAATCTCGTAGCATCCGCAAGAACCAGGGCGAGTTCCCCAGCGATTCGCTGAGTCGACGGAACCCCAGCAGCCCTCCGTCGGGGTCCGCGCCGTTGGCCATCCACGCCAGCAACGCCGGCAAGAGTTGACGTTGCAGCGTGGCCCTCCGCGACACCCCGGCCGAAAGCGCCTCGATATGGCGCATCGCCCCTACCGGATCGCGATAACCCAGGGCAGCTAGCCGCTGTTGCACCGCTTCCGGGGTCAGCTGGACCTCGTCGGCGGACAGGCTGGCCACGGAGGACAACAGTGGTCGGTAGAAGATCCGCTGATGCAGCTCCTGGACGCGACGGCGGGTCTGGTGCCAGGAGGCTTGCAGTTGCGCGGCATTCATCACCTGCGTGGCGGGCCGGTCTGCGGGCTCAATGGCCCGGGCGAGCACGCGCAGCGCCTCCTCCTGCTCCGGCATGAGGTGGGTCCGGCGCATGTGCACCAGCTGGATGCGATGTTCCAGTAGCCGCAGATACCGATAGGCCCGAGTCAGATCCTCGGCATCGGCGCGGCCGATGTACACCCCGTCGCGCAGGGCGGTGATGGCGTCTTCGGTGCCATGCACATGCAGGGTTTCATCGGTCTTGCCATGCACCAGCTGCAGCAACTGCACACTGAATTCGACGTCGCGCAACCCTCCGGCGCCGAGTTTAATCTCGCGTTCTTTGTCACGACTGGCGATATTGTCCATCACCCGCCGACGCATGGAGCGTACCTGCTCCACGAAGCCTTCGCGGGAGGAGGCATCCCACACCAGCGGATGGATGCCGTCCAGATACTGTTGAGCGAGCTCGACGTCGCCGGCAATCGGCCGGGCCTTGAGTAGCGCCTGAAACTCCCAGGTGTGAGCCCAGCGTCGGTAGTACTCCAGATGGGATTCCACCGTCCGCGTCAGCGCACCGTCTTTGCCTTCCGGACGAAGGTTGGCGTCCACTTCCCACAGCCCCGGCTCAGCGGCGGGCCGATTGATGTGCACCGAGATTCCCGCCGCCAGTTCCTCGGCGATCCCCTGGTGTTCTTCGGGCTCCTCGTGGACGAAAATGACGTCAACGTCGGAAATGTAGTTCAGCTCGCGGGCGCCGCATTTACCCATGCCGAGCACGCTCAGTCGCACCTGGTCGACGGCGTCTCCGTGCTTCTCCACGGCCTCGGCACGGGCCACCGCCAACGCTGCTTCGACCGCCGCGGCGGCAATATCCGCCAGCCAGCGAGAGACAGCGGGTTGGGCCTCCACCGGATCCGGAGACATCACATCTTGGAGGGTGATCGCCACGATCTGCCGCCGATACGCCACTCGAAGGGCCACAGCGGCATCCTTGCCGGTGAGGGTGGCCCGGGGCGGGTTCTGTGAGTCGGCATCGGCGCCGACCGCTTCCAGCAGTAGTCGCCGCACTTCCGCCGTGGGGTCCCGGTCCTCGGGTTCCAGCTCGAGACCGTACAGTGCCGGGGCCGTCGAAGCCGCCTGCTCCGGCTCGAGGATCAGGTCGAGGTGCTCGGGCCGTCGGATGAGGAACTCTGCGAGAGCTTCCGAAGCGCCCAACAGACGCAGCAGCGTCACTAGTTGCCGTTCGCCCGATGGGGTATCGGTCGACGACGGCGCTACCACCAAGGACTGCAGTTGCGGGGCCCGATCGAGTAGCCGCAAGAGCAGCAACAGTGCTTGATCAGCGTCGGCGACCGAGCGCATGGAGCGCAACAGTAGGGCGCGGTCACTGCCTTCGAGCTCGTGGGAGTCGAGGAACTGCAGGGCGCGTTCGAGGTCGGAAAATCCGGCCGCAATCAGATCGCGTCGGCGCAGCTCAGTCCCTCCGATGGTGGTCGGTCGATCGCTGGCTGGGCCTGGCACGGTCACAGAATCCCGAGATAGCGCTGCAGCTCGTAAGGAGAAACGTTCACCCGGTAGTCATCCCATTCCTGACGCTTATTGCGCAGGAAGTTCTCAAAGACCTGCTCACCGAGCACCTCGGCGACGAATTCGGAGTCTTCCATCACCCGCAGCGCATCGTGCAACGTGCCGGGCAGCGGGTCGTGACCCAGAACTCGGCGTTCGTGCGAGGTCAGTGCCGAAATGTCTTCCGCAGCTGCTTCGGGAAGCTCGTATTCTTCCTCGATCCCCTTCAACCCGGCCGAAATCAGCGCAGCATAAGCCAGGTAAGGGTTCGCCGCGGAGTCGATACCGCGGTACTCCACTCGAGCGGAACCCGCCTTGTCCGGCTTGTAGAGAGGAACGCGCACCAAAGCGGAGCGGTTGTTGTGCCCCCAAGACACATAGGCCGGGGCTTCTCCTCCGCCCCACAGCCGCTTGTAGGAGTTCACGAACTGGTGGGTGATCGCCGAGAGCTCGACCGAATGATGCAACAGCCCGGCAATAAACCTGCGGCCTGTGGTCGAGAGTTTGTACTCTGCGCTGGGCTCGTAGAAGGCGTTGGAGTCGCCCTCGAACAGCGAGAAGTGGGTGTGCATCCCGGATCCGGGGTGGTCGCCGAACGGCTTGGGCATGAAGGTGGCGTAGCTGCCCTGCAGCTGAGCGACTTCCTTCACCACGGTGCGGAAGGTCATGATGTTATCCGCGGTCGTCAGCGCATCGGCGGCGCGCAGGTCGATCTCGTTCTGACCGGGGCCGTTCTCGTGGTGGCTGAATTCCACCGAGATCCCGATGGCTTCCAGCATCGACACGACGTGGCGACGAAAATCTTGGGCCACCCCACCCGGCACGTGATCAAAGTAGCCGGCCTGATCCACCGGCACCGGCAGACCGCTGGTATCCAGGTGATGGGATTTCAGTAGATAGAACTCGATCTCGGGGTGGGTGTAGCAGGTGAACCCCATATCGGCGGCTTTGTCCAGGGCGCGGCGCAGCACATTGCGCGGGTCTGCGGCCGAGGAGGCCCCGTCGGGGGTCTGCACATCACAGAACATGCGCGACGTCGGCTCGTCCTGTCCGCGCCACGGCAGAATCTGGAACGTGGAAGCATCCGGCGCCAGCAGCATGTCTGACTCAAAGATCCGGGTGTACCCATCGATGGAGGAGCCGTCGAATCCCAGCCCCTCTTGAAAGGCGTTCTCGACCTCGGCCGGGGCCAGCGCTACCGATTTCAGTGTTCCCGTCACATCCGTGAACCACAGGCGCACAAAACGCACGTCGCGATCCTCGATGGTGCGTAGGACGAACTCTTGCTGACGATCCATCATGCCTCCGGATTGGGTGCTTTTCAGAGCGATCCGCCTGCGGGGGCGCTCTTGGACTCCACAATAGTCCCCCGCCTCTCCGCTAAGCTAACGGACATGGCCGACTCGACTCCTCGGAAATTCCGCACTGTCCATTTCCAGCAGGCAAAAGACGAAGGGCGCCGCTTCGCGATGCTCACCTGTTACGACGCGATCACCGCTGGCCTCTTCGACCAGTCTGGCATCGAAATGCTGCTCATCGGTGATTCCGTGGGCAACACGGTGTTGGGTCATGCCACCACCCTGCCGGTCACCCTGGACGACATCATCACCTTTTCTCAAGCAGTCGTCCGCGGCACCGAGCGCGCCTTCGTGGTGGCCGATCTGCCCTTTGGTAGCTACGAGGTCTCCCCTGCCCAGGCCGTGGAATCCGGCGTCCGGCTCGTCAAAGAGTCGGGCATCTCGGCGGTCAAGATCGAAGGCGGGACGGAGTACACGGATCACGTGCGCGCCCTGGTTTCCGCCGGTGTTGCCGTCATCGGACACATCGGGTTCACCCCGCAGTCGGAGAACGTGCTGGGCGGCTATCGCATTCAGGGACGCGACGACGACGCCGCGGCCGCCATGGTCGAGGACGCTCTGGCTCTTCAGGAAGCCGGGGCCTTCGCAATCCTGATGGAAATGGTGCCCGCCGTCGTGGCGCGCCGCGTGGACGAGGCACTGCGCGTGCCCACCATCGGCATCGGCGCCGGCTCCGACACTACTGGCCAGGTGCTGGTCTGGCAGGACATGCTGGGGTTGCGCCAGGGCAAGATGGCGCGTTTCGTGAAGCAGTACGCACAGCTACACACCGTCGTCACCGATGCGGTCTCCACCTACCACCGCGAGGTACTCGAGGGCAGCTTCCCTTCCGAAGAGCACGGCTACTAACCGGAGTCGTCAGGGTCTGCTCGGAGACGAGTCTTATTCGTCTTCCTCGTCCTCGTCCCAACGCTCATTGTTGGCCTGCACCTTCGACAGGGCCTGTTGTGCTGCTTCACGGGTCTCATAGGGCCCGAGCAGTTTCGACCAGTCGGACTGCGGACCTTCTTCGACCTGGTGGGTTTCTACGTTGAACCAATACTCAGTCATAGCCTCATGACTATCACACCGGTCACGCACACGATAGCGACACTCGACGCGGTTGCCCCCGCCCGCGATAGGATCGGGGGCATGACCGAGAATGATCTGCTCTCTACCGCGTCCACCACCGGCTTGGAAGCCCCGGCACCGGGAAGCGACGCCAGCCACAACCATCCGGTGGACGGGCCCGATCGAGGCCAGCCCGGCTCACGCGCGCCCCGCGGACGGCTCGTCCCGGGAACGATCTCGGCCGAGCGCTTCGTCCCGGCCCGCATTGCTCGCCCGGAATACGTCGGGAAGAAGACCGCCGACGAGGGCAAAGCCGGGGACGTCTACGATGCCGCCGGCATCGAGAGGATCCGGACCGCAGGACGCATCGCGTCCCAAGCTCTCGACGCCCTCGAAGAGTACATCCGCCCCGGCGTCACCACCGATGAGCTCGACGTCATCGCCCACCAGTTCCTCATCGAGGCCGGTGCCTACCCTTCATGCTTGTCGTACAAGGGGTTCCCCAAGTCGATCTGCACCTCGCTCAACGAGGTGGTCTGCCACGGCATCCCCGATTCCACCGTCCTGGAAGACGGAGACCTGCTCAACGTCGACATCACTGCGTACTACGACGGCGTCCACGGTGACACCAATCGCACCTTCCGAGTGGGTACCGTCGACGAAGAAACCGATCTGCTCATCGAACGCACCCATGAGGCCATGATGCGCGGCATCCGCGCGGTGAAGCCCGGGCGCGAAATCAACGTCATCGGCCGGACTATCGAGTCCTACGCCAAACGCTTCGGCTACGGCGTGGTGAAGGATTTCGTCGGGCATGGGGTCGGCGTCGAGTTCCACTCTGGGCTCATCGTGCCGCATTATGATGCCGCACCGGCCTACAACACTGTGATGGTGCCGGGAATGGTGTTTACCATTGAACCTATGATCGCGCTGGGCGGGATCGAGTGGGACCTATGGGACGACGGCTGGACCGTCACCACACGTGACCGCAGCCGGACGGCACAGTTCGAGCACACGCTCGTGGTGACCGAAGACGGCACCGACATCCTGACCCTGTCCTGATCCGTTCTCTCGACCACACCGTATATCGCTTCAAGGAGTGTCCATGGCCGATTCGTCCGGCAAGTCCAGCACCTACATCGGCATCGACATCGGTGGCACCGGCATTAAGGGCGGCATCGTCCGGCTGAAGTCGGGGCACGACACCAACGGGGAGCTACACGGTTCGCGTTTCCGGATTCCTACCCCGCGGCCAGCCACCCCGGAGCACGTGGCCGACACGGTAGCCGAGATCGTCGCCGAGCTGGATTCCCGTCCCAAGGCGCCGCAGTCGTCCAACCCGGTGGGCATCTGCTTCCCCGCGGTCATCCACCACGGGATTTGCCTCTCCGCGAACAACATCGACCCCTCCTGGGTGGGTGCCGAAGTCGCCGACCTGTTCTCGGCTCGACTGGAGCGCGAAGTACGCGTGCTTAATGACGCCGATGCCGCCGGACTGGCGGAATCGCGCTTCGGCGCCGGACTCGACAAAGCAGGCACCGTCCTGACCATTACCCTGGGCACCGGCATCGGTTCTGCCTTGGTCCATGATGGCGTGCTGATTCCCAATCTCGAGCTTGGTTCCCTGGAATTCTGGGGCGGTAGTATGGCCGAGAAGAAAGCTTCGGCAGCCGCACGTGAGCGTGAGGACCTGGACTGGCAGGTCTACGCCAAAGAGCGCCTGCAACCCTATCTGACTCACGTGGAGCGACTCTTTTCACCGGACCTGGTGATCATCGGAGGCGGCATTTCCAAGCGTCCGGATGATTTCATGCCTTACCTGTCACTGCGCGCCCCCATCGTGACGGCCGACATGACGAACAACGCCGGCATCATCGGAGCAGCGCTGTTCGCTTCCGAGGCTTCAGCCAGCAACTAAGAACCCTCGCCGAGGCGAGTGCGAAAGTGGACCGGTGGCGGCTCCGGCTTCCCCTCCGGAACCGCCACCGGCGGTTTAGCGCGTGAACAGTTTGGGCTGCAGGATCTCCCGTGCGCCCGGGTGTTCACGAAGTTCGTGGATCGCCTTCTCGAAGTCTTGTAGATTTTCGAAGTCCTGGTAGACCGAGGCAAAACGCAAGTACGCTACTTGGTCGAGCTGTCGCAGCGGTCCGAGAATGGCCAACCCCACATCATGGGCGTCAACTTCGGAGTTGCCCGTCGAGCGAATCGCCTCTTCGACTTCCTGCGCCAACACAGCCAGGTCGTCGTTGGAGACGGGACGACCTTGGCACGCCTTGCGGACACCGTTGATGACCTTCGATCGATCAAATGGCTCGGCCACACCGGAGCGCTTGACGACGGTCAGCGCGGTGGTCTCCATGGTGGTGAATCGCTTACCGCAGGACTGGCACTGGCGCCGCCGGCGAATGGCCGTGCCGTCGTCTAAGGAACGAGAGTCCACCACACGGGACTCCTCGTGACGACAGAACGGACAGTGCATACTCCAGCCTTACTTCAGACAGGGTCGATTGATGTACTTTCGTACACCCTACCCGAACAGCATATAACTACATCTTGCACTCAGACAACATGGTCAACACTAGATCTTGGGTTGAATCTTATTCGAGGCAGGACGGGCCCAAGAGCACCTTCAGATCGCCGAAGAGCGCCGGATTAGGCGTGACTCGGTAGTCAGGTCCCAATTGCATGACTTCGAGCCCGTTGGATCCGCTCAACACTAGCCGGACTTCGGTCTTGCCCGAGTGATTCTTCAGCACCGAACCGAGTTCGCTGATCACGTCCTCGGTTGCTTTGAAGGCCGGCATCGACAGCTGGACCGGTCCGTTACCGCCTTCAGCGGTGGTATCGATCAGGGTCAGTTCCTGTGCCGAGAGCACCACGGATCCATCGTCGCGGCGTTGCACACGCCCGCGTACGGCGACGACCAGGTCCTCGGCCAGCAGAGTCGCAATGGGCGCATAGACCTGGCCAAAGAACATGACGTCCATGGAACCGGCCAAGTCCTCGATCTCACAGCGCGCGTAGGCGTTACCTGAGGCCTTAGCGATCCTGCGCTCCAAGGTGGTGATCAGACCGGCGATGGTGACACTGGAGCCGTCGGCGGGCCCGTCCTCCGAGAGCACCGAGGTCACGCTGTGGTCGGCGTGCTGCGAGAGAATTCCCTCGGTACCCTGCAGCGGGTGATCGGAGACGTAGAGTCCGAGCATCTCGCGCTCGAAACTGAGCTTGGTCTTCTTGTCCCATTCCGGCAATTCGGGCACGGTGATGCCCAGGCCCATGTCGGTTTCGGCCGAGTCGTCTTCCAACAGGGAGAAGAAGTCGAACTGGTTGTTCGCTTCTTGCCGCTTCTGGGAGACGGTCGCATCCACCGCCTCTTCGTGAATGGATAGCAGGGCACGGCGCGGATACCCCAGAGAGTCGAACCCGCCGGCTTTGATCATCGATTCGATGGTGCGCTTGTTGCATACCACCACCGGCACCTTTTTGAAGAAGTCCTGGAAGGAGGTGTAGGCGCCCTTTTCCTCGCGGGCGCTGACCATGCCGTTGACGACATTGGCGCCGACATTGCGTACCGCGCCCATTCCGAAACGGATGTCCTGGCCGACAGGGGTGAAGTTCAGCGCCGATTCGTTGACGTCCGGCGGAAGCACGGTGATGCCCATGCGACGACACTCGTTGAGGTACATCGCCAGCTTGTCCTTGTCGTCGCCGACGGAGGTCAGCAGGGCTGCCATGTACTCGGCCGGGTAGTGAGCCTTCAGATAGGCGGTCCAGTAGGACACCAGCCCATAGGCAGCCGAGTGGGCTTTGTTGAACGCGTAATCGGAGAAGGGTAGCAGGATGTCCCAGAGCGCCTTCACCGCGGCCTCGGAGTAGCCCCGGTCCAGCATGCCCTGGTGGAAGGCGGCGTACTGCTTGTCCAGCTCGGATTTCTTCTTCTTACCCATGGCGCGGCGCAGAATATCTGCCTGGCCGAGCGAGTACCCGGCAACCTTCTGGGCGATGGCCATGACCTGCTCCTGGTACACGATCAGGCCGTAGGTGGTATCGAGAATTTCGCGCAGCGGCTCTTCCAGCTCGGCGTGAATCGGAGTGATCTCCTGCTGGTTGTTCTTACGCAACGCGTAGTTGGTGTGCGAGTTCGCACCCATCGGACCAGGACGATACAGGGCGATCGTCGCGGAAATGTCTTCGAAGTTGTCGGGGCGCATCATCTTCAGCAGAGAGCGCATGGGTCCACCATCGAGCTGGAACACGCCGAGCGTGTCACCACGAGCCAGCAGCTTGTAGGACTCTTCATCCTCGAGCCCCAGGTGCTCCAGGTCCAGATCGAAGTCCTTGTTCAACTTAATGTTGGCGATGGCGTCGGAAATGATCGTGAGGTTTCGTAGCCCCAGGAAGTCCATCTTGATCAGTCCGAGGCCCTCGGCCGTGGGGTAGTCGAACTGGGTGATAACCTGGCCATCCTGCAGACGGCGCATGATGGGGATGACGTCGATGATTGGTTCGGAGGACATGATCACGCCGGCGGCGTGCACGCCCCACTGGCGCTTTAGTCCCTCGATACCCTTGGCTGTTTCGAAGACTTCGGCTGCCACCGGGTCGGACTTGATCAGCTCACGGAACTCCCCCGCTTCGCCGTAGCGGGGCGCCTCTGGATCTTCGATGTCCTTCAGCGGGATGTCTTTGGCCATCACTGCGGGCGGTAGCGCCTTGGTGAGCTGCTCGCCCATGGAGAACGGCTGATCCATCACGCGGGCGGAGTCCTTCAGCGCCTGCTTGGTTTTAATGGTGCCGTAGGTGACGATCATGGATACGCGCTCGTCGCCGTATTTTTCGGTCACGTAGTCAATGACTTCCGAGCGGCGACGATCATCGAAGTCGACGTCGAAGTCGGGCATGGATACACGGTCCGGGTTCAGAAAGCGCTCGAAGATCAGTCCGTGTTTCAACGGATCCAGCTCGGTGATACGCAAGGCGTAAGCGACCATGGAACCGGCACCGGAACCACGCCCTGGACCGACGCGAATATCGTGGTCCTTAGCCCAGTTGATGAAGTCGGCCACCACGAGAAAGTAGCCGGGGAAGCCCATGGAGATGATGACGTCGAGTTCGTAGTCGGCTTGCTTGCGCACGTCCGCTGGCACCCCGTTCGGGTACCGGTAGGCCAGGCCGGAGGCGACCTCTTTGATCAGCCATGAGGTCTCGTCTTCACCCTCGGGGGTGGGGAACCGCGGCATGTAGTTAGCTTCGGTGTTGAAGGACACCTCGCACTGTTCGGCGATCAGCAAGGTGTTATCGCAGGCTTCCGGAAGCTCCTTGAACAGCTCGCGCATCTGCCGGGCGGACTTCAAGTAGTATTCGGTGCCGCTGAAGGCGAAGCGGGAGCCTCCCTGATCATACGTAGGCTCGTTGAGCTTGGAACCCGACTGAATCGCCAGCAGGGCCTCGTGGGCCTTGGAGTCGTGCTCATGCGTGTAATGAAGGTCGTTGCTAGCCACCAGGGGCAGGTCGAGGTCCTTGGCCAGGCGGAGCAGGTCGTCAATGACGCGCTTCTCCAGGTCCAAGCCGTGCTGCATGAGTTCGCAGTAGAAGTTCCCGGCGCCGAAGATGTCCTTGAACTCGGCCGCGGCTTTGACGGCTTCGTCGTACTGCCCAAGGCGCAGTCGGGTCTGCACCTCGCCCGAGGGGCAACCCGTGGTACCAATCAGGCCCTCGGAGTACTCACTGAGCAGCTCACGGTCGATACGAGGCCACTTGGCGTAGGCCGAATCCAGGGACGCGATCGAGCCGGCCTTGAAGAGATTGTGCATGCCGGTGTTGTTCTTCGACAGCAGCGTCATATGGGTGATCGCACCACCACCGGAAACATCGTCACCGCGCTGGTCTTTCTCACCCCAGCGAATACGGGTGTTGTCGCTACGGTGCTGGTGCCCCGGGGTGAGGTAGGCTTCCACTCCGATGATCGGCTTGATACCGGCGTCGGTGGCTTGCTTCCAGAAGTCGAACGCGCCGAAGAGGTAGCCGTGGTCGGTGATGGCGATAGATTTCTGACCCAGCCGGTTCGCTTCTGCGAAGAGGTCCTTCAGCTTCGCCGCACCGTCGAGCATCGAGTATTCGGTGTGGGTGTGAAGGTGGACGAATCCGCCATCCGCGTTAGCTTCAGTCTCGTTCATCGTCATCTCAGCACACACCTTTCACTTACGAGATGCTGGGGGCGCTACGAGTCTAATCTCTCGCCGCGCAACACGCTCAAGGCGTAGGAGAGATCGGGTTGGTAGTCACTGTGGTACTCGACCCACTCCCCCGTGCCCGGGTGCTCGAAGCCCAGCTGATGTGCGTGAAGCCACTGCCGGGTCAGGCCCAGTTCTGCAGCTTGGGTGGGATCTGCACCATAGGTCAGGTCGCCGATGCACGGGTGATTCATCCCCGAGAAATGGACCCGGATCTGGTGGGTGCGCCCGGTTTCCAAGGTCACTTCGACCAGGGTGGCCGGGCCAAACGCCTCCAGTGTCTTGTAATGGGTAATGGAGTCACGGCCGCCCTCGAGTACCGTGAATTTCCAGTCGTGGCCCGGATGCCGTCCGATGGGGGCGTCGATGGTCCCGTTGAGAGGGTCAGGCAGGCCCTGGACGATGGTGTGATAAATCTTCTTGGGCGTGCGGTCACGGAAAGCGTTCTTCAACGCCGTGTAAGCGTGTTCCGTGGTGGCCACCACCATGAGACCTGAGGTGCCCACATCCAGGCGATGCACGATCCCTTGGCGCTCTGCGGCCCCGGAGGTGCTGATGCGGTATCCCAGACCTGCCAGTCCTCCCACGACGGTGGGACCAGACCAGCCCGGCGATGGGTGTGCTGCTACCCCGGCAGGCTTGTCCACCACGACGTAGTCATGTTCATCGGCAATGACGTTGAGTCCGGCCACGATCTCCACCTTCACATCCAGAGGGTCGGGTTCTTCGGGAATCTCGATGACGAGCCTCGACCCTAGTGCGATCTTGGTTGACTTTCCGACGACCTCAAGAGCATCCGAGTTCGGTCCCGCCCGGACGACGCCCAGGGTGCACCACTGAGCCGCTTTCGTGCGGGAGATCCCGAGGTGCTCCGCAACGAGGGCGTCGGCACGTCCCGGGCGGTCGACGTCGAAGGTCTCAGTGTTCATTGTTGTTTTCGACTGGCTCGGAGTCGTCGTGAGGCGTGGGTTCTTTTGTGACGGCAGTGTCGCGGGAGCCATCGAGCTGCCGGCCTGTGAGCACCAGCAAGGCGATACCGATCATCGAGCAGACGATCAGGGAGTCGGCGATATTGAAGATTGCGAAGTTCGGCAGGGCTATGAAGTCGACCACGTGACCCATGCCGAAACCCGGTTCGCGGAAGAGACGGTCGATCAGGTTCCCGAGCACACCGGCGAGCAAGGATCCGAGCGCCACGGCCCAGATTTTGGAACGAACCTTGAACAGTAGGACCGTGACCACCACGGCAGCCACAGCCTGCAGGATCGTGAAGATCCAGGTGTAGTCCTGGCCAATAGAGAACGCGGCACCCGGGTTACGAATGAAGTGCCAGTGCAACAATGGAGGAATGACCGCGATTTTCTCGCCTTCGGTCATGGCGTCGACCACAATCCATTTCGTGATCTGATCGGCGGCCAGTCCGATAACAAACGGAATGAGCGCCAGCCAACCTGACCGGGCGAGACGAGGATGGTCCTCCACACGAACTCCTGTATTGAGGGACAGAGACGACAGCGGGGTCGGTCACGGCTCGCACCGTGACCGACCCCGAGACGCCGCTAATTACTGATCGACGATCTGAGCCTGGGAGTCCAGGTCCTGCAGCTGTCCTTCGATGAAGGACTTTAGGCGGCTGCGGTAGTCCCGCTCGAATCCGCGCAACTCCTCCACCTGACGCTCGAGGACGGACTTCTTCTTTTCCAGCTCGGTGAGAATCTTGCGGGATTTTTCCTGAGCGTCGGTGACCAGGCTGTCGGCCTCGATCTTGGCTTCTGCGATGATCTGATCGCGCTTGGCTTCACCCTGGGCGACGTATTCGTCGTGCAGGCGCTGAGCCATGGCGAGAACGCCAGCGGCACTGTTTGCGTCTCCGCTGTGAGCGGCTTCGGCGGCCGGAGCGGCTGCAGGAGCAGCGGCGGTAACCGGCGCGGGCTGCGTGGTCTCGGCGACGACCTCTTCGGTCTCTTCGACGACAACCTCTTCTTCAGCCTCGGGCTCAGCAGGGTCTTCTTCGGCGGCCGTTTCGCCGGACTGTCCGTCGGCAGACACCGGAGCCGGAACCGCAGCGTCAGCACCGTCGCCGGACTGCAACTCGGAGACCTTGCGGCGCAGCTCGTCGTTCTCCTGGTTCAGGCGACGCAGCTCAACAACAATCTCGTCAAGGAAGTCGTCGACTTCATCCTGGTCGTAGCCTTCACGGAACTTTGTCGCCTGGAACCGTTTGTTGACTACATCTTCCGGCGTCAGAGCCATGTGGTCACCTCATAACGTGGTCGTCCCTGCCGGGTGGCAGAATTTCTTCGGTGCGGTTGTGAGGGTCTGTCAATCTGTCTCAACAGTCTCGCTGTGCACATCTGGTGTTTACATTACCACCGCGTCGAGGTCATCGGCGAGAGCATGGAGCTTCTCGCTGCCCGAGCGGCGCGAATCGTGTCGATCAAAGCGACGATTGTGCCAGAACCAGGGTAATGGACTTAGCGAGCATGACTACGACGAAGAGGATGAGGAAAGCCACGTCAATGCCCACACCGCCCAGGTTCAATGGCGGGATCTTGGAACGCAACCACCGCAACGGCGCATCGGTCATCGAGTAAACCGCCGATGCAATGAGCAGCAGAATTCCGCGCGGCGCCCAATCACGGGCGAAAGACTGCACGACGTCGAAGACGATACGTACGAGCAGTGCCATCTGCAGCAGCATCAGCAGCAGATAGGCGGTGGCCCATACAAAAATCACGTGTTACTCCCGACGGTGAGCGGTGGTCGATCAGTTCTGGTTGAAGAAGGAGGTCTCTTCCGAAGGGGTGTTCTGCCCTTCGGTAACGACCTCGACATCGGCGGGCGTCAGCAAGAAGACCTTGTTGGTCACGCGCTCAATCGAGCCACGCAAACCGAAGACCAGGCCTGCAGAGAAATCCACGAGGCGCTTGGCTTCAGACTCTGACATATCGGTCACGTTCATAATGACCGGAATGTTGTTCCGGAAGGACTCGCCAATGCGCTTGGCATCATTGTAGGACCGGGGATGGATCGTGGTGAGCTGGTGCACTGCCTTGGATTCCTCTCGAGCCTGTGCCGCGCGCTTGATGGGGGTCACCGGTGCACGGTATTCCGTATCAACCAATTCCACAGACGAGGATGATTCACCGTCCCAGGCAGCCTGACGTGCTGCCGCGCGGTCGCTAGGTCGATTGACCGTGGCGCGCGGAGCTGCTTCGGGAGCCGACTCCGCACGCTCTTCATTGCGGGTCTCGCGCTCACGCTGCTCTGCTTCGTACTGTTCCTCGCTGTCGGCGAGACCCAAGTAGATCATCGCCTTTTTCATTCCACCAGCCATGCCAACACCTCATCCATCGTTTCTGTCGGATAATTCCGAGACTAGTTCACGGTGATGCCCACACCGTGGAGATCTGGCGCATCATGCGGGCGTGTCGCCGCGCCAGACCAGTCCCGCGAATCGACCTTGGCCCGGCGCTCTCCGGTGTGAGAACACTCGGTCGTCTTCTAGGGTGCAGACTGCACTGCGACTGACCTGGACTCCCACCCTGGTGAGAAGTGTTTCTGCGGCGCGAGGTAGATTCAAGGCGGGTGTGCCCCACGATGTAGTGGAGGCTGCGGTCGAGTGCACACCGGCAACGTCGTCACGCATCTGCTCCGGGACCTCATAACAAGACCCACAAATAGCCGGCCCAATCCACGCCGATATGTGCACCGGGTCGACACCCAGCTGCTCCAGCGTACTTTCCAGTACCCCGGAGACGAGGCCGACTCGGCCGGCATGTGCCACCGCAGTGTCCCCGTCGCGCGTCACAAATGCCACCGGCAGGCAGTCCGCCACCATGATGGCCAGTGGGGTGCCGCCTCCCCGACTGATCATGGCGTCGGCCGCGGGCGGAGTCTGAGAAGCAGTCGCTTCACCCCAACCAAGCCCCTCGGCATCCACGACAGTGGCCGAGTGGACCTGGTGCAGAAATGCAGTGGATCCGACACTGAGGCCCAAGGCTCGTTCCAAGTCCGCGCGATGAGTGCGCGCCTGCTCGAGTGAGTCAGTGGTCTGGCCCTCCAGGTGTAGTGCCAAGTTGCCGGTCTGAACCGACGTAAATCCCACGTGCACGCCGTTGCCAGCGTGGTGGTACTCGAGCAGGGTGGAGGTCACTTCAGGAAGTCGGGGACGTCCAGGTCGTCCTGGCGACGGCTCTGCGTCGTTTCGGTGACGGTGGCGACGTCAGGCTCCTGAACGGTGTCCGGAAGCGGGGTCGGCTCATCCTGGGCTGCGGGAGCTGCAGCGTGGGTAGCCTCCTGCGCCGGGGCGTCGACACGCTGTGCCGGAGCGGGGGTGCTCGGCGCAGGAGCGGCTGCCACGGCGGGCTTGGCCGGTGCTTCGTTCAACGGGTCAACGGCGTCGAAACCGGCGGCGATCACAGTCACACGCACTTCGTCTCCGAGGTTGTCGGAGATCACGGCGCCGAAGATGATGTTGGCTTCGGGGTGAGCGACTTCCTGGACCATGCGTGCGGCTTCGTTAATCTCGAACAGGCCGAGGTCCGAGCCACCTTGGATGGAGAGCAGCACGCCGTGGGCGCCGTCGATGGAGGCTTCCAGCAACGGCGAAGCAATAGCGGCTTCGGTTGCCTTGATGGCGCGATCTTCGCCCTGCGCGGCGCCGATCCCCATGAGCGCGGAGCCGGCACCCTGCATCACCGACTTCACGTCGGCGAAGTCGAGGTTGATTAAGCCGGCGGTGGTGATCAGGTCGGTGATGCCCTGCACACCGGAGAGCAGCACCTGGTCGGCCAGTTCGAAGGCTTCCATGACAGAGATGGAGCGGTCGGAGACCGAGAGCAGGCGGTCATTCGGGATGACGATCAGGGTATCGACCTCGTCGCGCAGCGCCTCGATGCCGTTCTCGGCCGAGGTGGCGCGGCGGCGGCCCTCGAAGGTAAAGGGGCGGGTGACAACGCCGATGGTCAGGGCGCCCAGGGAGCGGGCCACGCGTGCGACAACGGGTGCGCCACCGGTACCGGTGCCGCCGCCTTCACCTGCGGTCACGAAAACCATGTCGGCGCCCTTGAGAGCGTCTTCGATCTCGGTGACGTGATCTTCGGCCGCCTGGCGGCCCACCTCAGGGTCAGCTCCAGCGCCGAGGCCGCGGGTCAGCTCTCGACCGACGTCGAGCTTGACGTCCGCCGACGACATCAGCAGTGCCTGGGCATCAGTGTTGATCGCGATGAACTCGACTCCGCGCAGTCCAACTTCGATCATGCGGTTGACCGCGTTCACGCCGCCGCCGCCGACGCCGACGACCTTGATGACGGCCAGGTAGTTTTGGGGTGATGCCACGATGAGATTCCCTTGCTCGCTGTTGATGCTGAATCGTTGTGCTAAATCTGCTCGGTTCCCTTGCAGTCGTTAGGTTTCAACCCGTGGTTTAAGGTTGTCGTCGACTCAAGTTCTACTACTCAAAACGGTACGTTGAGCGCCCGAAATGACCAACCACCGTGGCGCGCGTGTCGTGAACAGAATCTCATCGGGTGACGGGGTGATCCGGGGTGGAGACGTCGTATTCCGAGACGGGTTCTTCCGGGTCGTCTTCGATGGTGAGCAGTGCGGTGAGCACTGCCGCCTTCTGTTCGGAGTCTTCGGCGTTGCCCCACAGCACGGTCCGACCATTATGCAGGCTCAGCACTACAGAGTCGACCGTTTCACCCGAAGCCGAGCGAACTTGCTTCAGGATATCTTCCGGCAATCCGCCCAAGACCTCGGTGATGGTGTTGAACAATTCTGGATCGGTGACGTCTTCCGCGGAGGACACTACGGGAAGGTCATAGGGCTGGGCGGCAGACGCCGAGAGCACGGTCAATTCGGTGCCGTGGGTATTGAAGAGCACGTATTGCGAGTTGCCGTCCGCGTCGTCCTCGGTGGGTGCCATGGCCACGGGCGGGTGTTCGTGGACATCGACGACGAGGGTGTCCGGTGGTTCGGCACGCGTGGTCACCGAATCCACGGCGGGGTGTTGTTTCAGTAGCTCGCTGACGGTGTCGTCTCCGACCTGAGGCAACGGCTGACCGACCACCGGCTCCAGCATGGACTGGGCCTGGGTGACGGGCAGCAAGTCCGTGCCGTCAATGCGCAGATGTTTGATGGCCAGCAACGGGGAAAAGTACACCACGGCGGCTAGCACCGCCAAGAGCAACACCACGATGCCACCGGCCCAATATCCCTTGCGCCGCAGCCGCCGACGACGTTCGCGCTCGGTTTCTGGGAAGGACACGACCTCCGGACCCCGTGGTTGGACCAGGCCGGAAGCGGTGGCGGTGATCGGCTCTGAGCGCCGACGGGACGTGCCCGTGTCGCTGCGATGGGTCATGCTGTCCCATCGCCGAGCGAATCGACAATGCGGGGGGCCAGTTGGTTCACGTCGCCGGCACCCATGGTCAAGATGATGTCCCCGGGGGCGGCCACCGTGCGCACTGAGGCGATGGCGGCGTCGGGGGTGGCCACTTCACGGCCGAGCGGATAGCGTTGCGGCAGTTGCTCGGAGATGATCCGGGAGGTGATCCCGGGAAGCGGTGTTTCACGCGCGGGGTAGATCTCGAGAACCCGGGCTGTGTCGGCCTCGGACAGCGCCTCCGCGAAACCATCGGCGAAGTCGCGGGTACGACTGAACAGGTGGGGCTGGAAGATGACGTGGACGCGCGCTCCGGCAGCAACCGAGTGGGCGGCACGGATGGCCGCCCGCACCTCGGTGGGGTGATGGGCATAGTCGTCAATCACGCGGATGCCGTTGACTTCGCCGTGTGCTTCGAACCGGCGGGCGGTGCCGCGGAATCGTTCCAGTCCGGCAATGATCGCTGCGGCGTCGAGTCCGGCAGTGAGTGCAGCGAGCAGCACGGCCAGGGCGTTGAGCGCGTTGTGCAATCCGGGCACCTGGAGCATGACGGTGTAGGACTGTTCGCGGTAGCGCACGGTAAGTTCTTGGCCGGCCTCACGCGGCTGCAGCGTGATCAGCTGCAGATCAGCGCCATCGGACTGGCCGTAGGTGAGCACCTGCGCGTCGGTCTGCACCGTCGTTGTGTCAGGGTCGCGCAACTGGGCGGCGAGTTCGGCCGCCCCGTCGTCATCGGCGCACAGAATGACGGACCCTGTGGTCTGGGCGGCGAAGTCGCGGAACACCTGGTGCACCGCTTCGGGGCTGCCGTAATGGTCAAGGTGGTCGGGCTCGACATTGGTGATGATCGAAATCTCGGGACGGTAATTGAGCAGCGTGCCGTCGGACTCATCCGCCTCGGCGATGAACCAGTCGCCAACACCGGAGGCGGCATTCACCCCGAGTCCGGCGACAGCCGCACCTACGGCGAAGGTGGGATCCGCGTCGGCGTGGGTGAACGCCATCGCTGCCATGGACGAGGTGGTGGTCTTGCCGTGCGTGCCTGCCACGGCCAGCACGCGGTGTCCGGCCATGGTGTAGGCCAACCCTTGGGAGCGGTGAAAGACCGGGATCCCCCGGTTTACGGCGGCGTCGTATTCGGGGTTGCCGGCCCCAGCAATGGAGGAGGCGATGACGGCGTCGATGGTGGTGTTCGTGGCCGCTTCGGCGCGGGACAGGTTCTCGGCGTCGTAGCCCACCGCCGTGGTCACGCCCAGGGCGGACAGTTCAGTGAGGATCGGGAGGTCTTTGGCGTCCGTGCCGGAGACGGTGAGGCCCTGAGCGGCCATGATTCGAGCGATGCCGGAGACGCCGACGCCACCAATACCCAGCAGGTGCACGTGACGAAGATCACCCTGGTCGGAGGCAGAAATTGATCCCTCAGCCATGCTGTCCCCCTCGTGTTGTGGCCGCGTCCTTGATCAGCTGCGCCATGGTGTCATCGGCATTCCTGATGCCCAGGGCATGCGCAGCCTGAGCCATCTTATCGACACGGGCAGGGTCTCCCAACACGGCGGGCAAGTGATCTCGCACCCAGGAGGCGGTGAAGACGGCATCGTCCACCATGATGGCCGCCCCGGCCTGAACCAGATCCTGGGCGTTGTGGGCCTGTTCGCCGTTGCCGATCGGCAGGGGTACAAGGATGGAGGCGAGCCCGGCGGCGGCGATCTCGCAGACGGTGCCGGCCCCGGCACGGGCAATCACCAGATCCGCCGCGGCGTAGACCTGTTCCAGCCCGTCCACATACTCCCGCTGGTGATACCCGGGGGCGGTGAGGGGTTCGCCGTCGTCGTTCAGCACGGTCTTGCCGCGGCCGGTGAGGTGCAGAATCTGGGCGTGTTCCAGCAGTTCGCTCAGCGCACCGGTAATGGCCCGGTTCACGGCCAGCGCGCCGGAGGACCCCCCGGTGACCAGCAGGGTGGTGCGTTCCGGGTCCAGCCCCAGGGCAGAACGTGCCTCCGCGCGGGCTGCGGGTGAGCGATCCAACTGGCTGATCTGCGTGCGCATCGGCATGCCAACGTGCTGAGCGCCGGGCAGACGGGTGCGAGCAAAGGCGATGCCAACAGCCGCAGCGCGACGGGCACCGATGCGATTGGCGAGTCCGGCGCGCACGTTGGCTTCGTGCACGACGACGGGGATGCCCATGCGACGGGCTGCTAAGTAGACCGGCGTCGACACGTACCCGCCCACGCCCACCACGACGTCGGCGTTCACTGCCCGGAGGATGTCCTGGGCTTGCCGGATGGCGGTGCGCAACCGCCAGGGAAGCCGGGCCAGGTCCAGGTTGGGACGCCGGGGCATCGGCACACGGTCAATGGTGACTAACGGGTACCCGGCAGCGGGCACGAGGTCCGTTTCCATGCCGCTGGCGGTGCCGACCATCGTGATCTCGACGTCGCCTGCGCGTTCGAGGGCACGCGCCATGGCGATCATCGGGGAGATATGCCCGGCGGTGCCGCCTCCGGCCATCACCACGTGGAGGGTTGTCATCATGCCACCGTGCCTTTTTTCGGAGTCGTTGTCGAGGGTGTGGATTCACTTTCGAGTGCGCGACGGCGCTCTTCGCGGGCGAAACTGAGCACCACGCCTACCGCCATGAGAGCCATCATCAAGGCCGAACCACCCGCAGAGATGAAGGGCAAGGGCACGCCGATCACCGGTAGCAGCCCGGTGACCATGGCGATGTTGAGGAACGCCTGCCCGATCAGCCACGCCATGATGGCTCCGGTGCACACGCGCACGAAGAGGTTGTCCGCGCGGTAGGCCACCCGGAACAAGCCGATGGTCAGCGCCACGAAGAGTCCGATGACGAGCAGCGCCCCGATCAGGCCGAGCTCCTCCCCCAGAATCGTGAAGATGAAGTCGTTTTCAGCTTCCGGGATATAGGACCATTTTTGGCGTGATTGTCCGAGTCCGGCGCCCCACCAGCCACCGGTAGCCAGCGCGTAGATGCCGTGCTCGTACTGGTAGCAGGGATCGGTGACGTGATCGCACTGCCCCATCCAGGCGTCAATACGCACGCGCCGATTTTCGGAGGTCAGTGTGGCTGCAGCCACGGCCACCAGGCCGACCGCACCTCCGGCGAAGAGATAGCGCAATCGGAATCCGGAGGTGAATAGCAGCGCAGCGAGCACGGTAAGCAGCACCAGCACGGTGCCGAGGTCTTTGCCGAGCAGCACCAGCAACACGATGAGTCCGCCCACGGGGACCAGGGGAATAACGGTGTGCCAGAAACTGGTGAGTAGCCTCTCTTTGACAGCCAGGATGTGGGCGCCCCAGACCGCCAGCGCAAGTTTTGCCGCTTCGGAAGGCTGGAACGAGAAGCCGCCGATGAAGATCCAATTCCGGTTACCGTTGATTTCTCGCCCCAGGGGTGTGAACACCAACACCAGTAGCACGATGGCCGCGATAACGAGAATCCAGGAATAGCGTCGCAGCGTATCGGGTCTCCAGCGGCTCAGCCAGAACATCATGACCAATCCGACGACGGCGTAGACGCCCTGGCTGGTCAGCGAGGCATACGAGCCCTGGCCGCCAATGTTCTCGACCGAGGAGGCCGAGAGCACCATGATCACCCCGATCGCCGTCAGCGCCAGCGTGGACGCGACGATGAGGAAGTAAGAGGTGCGTGACGCCTGCGCCCCTTCGAGCCAGCCCCAGAGCCTGTGCCACCACCGCTGGCGCGTGCTGGTCATATGCGCTCCTTCGTAGGCTGGTTCAGGTCAGGTCTTTGGTCTCCATGAGGCGGGCGACGGCATCGATGAATGTCTCCCCGCGGTGCGCATAGGACCTGAATTGGTCCATGGACGCCGCAGCGGGTGCCAGCAAGACAACGTCGCCGGGCGCGGTGAGGGCGTCGGCTTGTCGCACGGCAGACTCCATCGCCGCTGATCCGTCCTCAGTGTCTCCCACCCGCGCAGACTCCACGGGGATCTGCGGTGCGTGTCGTGCCAGGCTCTCAGCCAATTCTGAGGAGTCTCGGCCGATGAGCACGACGGCGCGCAACCGATGTCCGTGTGCCTGGATGAGCGGGTTGTAGTCCACGCCCTTCGGCAATCCGCCGGCAATCCAGACCACAGAGGTGAAGGACCCGAGCGCGGCAGCGGCTGCGTGCGGGTTCGTGGCCTTCGAATCGTTGATCCACAGCACATCATCCGCTTTGGCGACGAGCTGCAGCCGGTGGTCTCCGCCGTCGTAATGGCGCAGCCCTTCACGCACGGCCTCAGCGGGCACATCGAGGGCGCGCACCAGGGCGGCCGCGGCCAGCGCATTGGCGACCTGATGTCGTGGCGCCAAGGTTCCGATATCGGCGATGCTGGCCAGTTCCAGGGCCTGGTTCGCGCGGTCTCGAATATAGGCTCGGTCCACCAGCAGATCGTCAACCACCCCGACCATGGAGCGTCCCGGAGTGTCGGTCGTGAAGGAGATGGCCCGGCATCCCTCTTGCACGTCGGCATTTTCCACCATGCGCATGGTTACCGGCTCCTGCTCGTTGAAGACGCAGGCCAGCCGGGTGTGTTCGTAGATTTTGGCCTTGTCCGCGGCGTAGGCCTCGAAGCTGCCGTGCCAGTCCACGTGGTCTTCGGCCAGGTTGAGCACCGCGGAGGCGGCGGGTTCGATGTGGTGGGTCCAGTGCAGCTGGAAGCTGGAGAGCTCGACCGCCAGCACATCGTAGGGTTCCGGACGGCGCAGTGCGTCCAGCAAGGGAGTGCCGACATTACCGCAGGCCACGGCCTCGAGACCCGCGGCGCGGAGCATGGACTCGACCATGGTGACGGTGGTCGTCTTGCCGTTGGTTCCGGTCAGCACGATCCATTCGGCGGTCTTCTTGCCCCCACGCGTGCGCACCCGCCAGGCCAGTTCGACGTCGCCCCAAATCGGGATACCGAGATCGGCGGCTTCGCGCAGCACCGGCTGATCGGGACGCCAGCCGGGCGAGGTCACCACCAGGTCCAGTGGTGCTTCGACGGCACTGGCCAGACCGGCGACGGCTTCGGGGCCGAGACGCACGGTGCAGCCCAGGATCCGCAGGGTGTCTGCTTTCGCTTGGTTTTCCGGACCTTCGTTGCCGTCGACGACGGTGACGGCGGCGCCGAGTTCGGCCAGGGTGTCGGCCACCGAGAATCCGGTGACGCCCAGGCCGGTGACCAGCACCTGCAGTCCGGACCAGTCGGCATCCCAGCTGGTCAAGTGGTCGAGGTTGGTTCCGGTGGCGGCGGGAACTGCGGTCACTGGTGCAGCACCCACTCACCGTAGAACAGGGCGATGCCGGCCATCACGCAGACCAGGCCGATGAGCCAGAAGCGCACCACCACGGTGACCTCCGCCCAACCTTTGAGCTCGAAATGGTGCTGCAGTGGAGCCATGAGGAACACGCGCTTGCCACCGGAGAGCTTGAAGTAGCCGACCTGGATGATCACGGAGGCGGCGATGGCGACCATGAGGCCGGCCAGCACCACGAGCAGGATCTCGGTGCGGGTGAAAATGGCGAAACCGGCCAGAGCGCCGCCGAGTGCCAGGGAGCCGGTGTCGCCCATGAAGATCTTGGCCGGGGAGGTGTTCCACCACAGGAACCCGATCAGCGAACCGGTGAGGATGGCGGCGAGCAGGGCCAAGTCCATGGGGTCGCGCACCACGTAGCACCCGGCGTCGGCTCCGGCGGTGCCGCACATCTGATTCAACTGGAACAGGGAGATCAGACCGAAGGCGGCCGTCACCATGGCGGTGGCACCGGTGGCGAGACCGTCGAGGCCGTCGGTGAGGTTCACGGCGTTCGTCGTCGCTGTGGTGATCAGGTTGGACCAGATGACGAACAGAATCATGCCCAACACCGGCCCGGCGAAGGCCAGGTCGATGGGGGTGTCGCGGACGAAGGAGATCGCGGTGGAGGCCGGGGTGAGCCCGTTACTGTCGGGGAAGTTCAGGGCGAGCACGGCGAAGGTGATACCGACGACCGCCTGCAGCACGATTTTCGCCCAGGCAGTCAGACCCAGAGAGCGCTGCTTGGAGATCTTGGTGAAGTCGTCCAGGAAGCCGACCAGCCCCATACCGGCGGTCAGCATCAGCAACAACAGGCCGGTGGCGGTGGGGCCGGGGTTGGCCAGTCCCATCGCGGACATGATCAGGTGTGTCAGGAAGTAGACGACGACCATGGTGAGTACGATGACGGCGCCGCCCATGGTGGGGGTGCCACGCTTCGTCTTGTGCGTGGTGGGGCCGTCGTCCCGAATGAACTGGCCGTAGCCCTTCTTCACAAGCAGGCGGATGAACAGCGGCGTGCCCACCATGGTGAGCACGAGCGCCATGACGGCGCCGATCAGCAGTCCGATCATGAGGTCTCCTCCTGCGGTGCGGTGAGGTGGTCGGCCAGCTTCCAGACCCCGGTTGAGTGCGAGCCCTTCAGGAAAACGATATCGCCGGGTGCGAGCCGGTCATCCAGCAGTGCTTTCGCCTCATCGAGGCTGCGCACATGCTCGGCTTCGTCCCCCCAGGAGCCTTCCATAACGGCACCCGTGTACAGCGCGCGGGCACCATCACCGACGACGACGAGCTGGTCAATATTGAGGCGGACGACAGTTTCGCCGAGCAGGATGTGTTCGCGGGAGTGAGCGTCGCCGAGTTCCAACATCTCCCCCAGCACCGCCCAGGTGCGGCGTCCGGTGTTGCGACCGAGCATGGCCAGGGTTTTCAGGCCGGCCCGCATGGACTCTGGGTTGGCGTTGTAGGCGTCGTCAATGACGGTGATGCCGTCAGCGCGATCGGTGCGGGCCATTCGGTGAGCGGAGGTAGCACCGGCGGTCGAGAGCGTTTCGGCGATGGCCTCCAGCGGCATGCCGACGGCGTGGGCGGCCGCGGCAGCGGCGGCGACGTTGGCGGCGTGATGAATGCCGACCAGCTGGGAGCGAACCGGGGCACCGGAAACATCCTCGTTCTGGTGCAGGCGGAGCTCGCAGACGGGGTGTTCCATCTCATCGGTGTGCAGCTCGTGGGTCTCGATGAGGAAGCTGCCCGCGGCCAGGTTCGGGTCGAGGTGGTTCAGCGTGGAGGTGGTGAACCAACTGACCGGTGCGGAAGACCGAGACTGCATGGCGGCGACGGCGGAGTCGTCGCGGTTGAGCACAGCCACCCCGTTGGAGGGCAGCGCTTCGACGAGTTCGCCCTTGGTGCGCGCGATGTTGTCGACCCCGCCAAAGCTACCGGCGTGGGCGGTGCCGACCATGAGCACGACGCCGATGTCGGGTCGGACCATCTCCGCGAGTGCGGCGATGTTTCCGACGTGATCGGCCCCCATTTCGACGATGAGGTAACGGGTGTCCAAGGCGGCACCGAAAACGGTGAGGGGCACCCCGACTTCTCCGTTGTAGGAGCCACGCGGTGCGATGGTGGGACCCTGGGTGGACAGCAGCGCAGCCAGCAGGTCTTTGGTAGTGGTCTTGCCGGCGGAACCGGTGATGCCGATGACGGTGGTGGGTGAATGTGCCCGGATACGGCGTACGACGTCCGCAGCGAGCAGGCCCATGGCGGTGACGACGTCGTCAACCAGAATGTGGGGCGCGTCGGTGGGGCGCTGGGTCAGCACCAGGGTGGCTCCGGCGGTGCGGGCGGCGTTGATGAAATCGTGTCCGTCGGCGTGCTCACCCGGTTTCGCCAGGAACAAGGTGCCGGCGGTGACTTCACGCGAATCCGTGGTCGCCGAGGTCACCACGATGCCGGGGTCCGCTTCGAGACGGCCACCGGTGGCGTCGGCGATCTGGGCTGCGTTGAGTTCAATCATGACTTGTTGAGAATACCGTCATCGGGGCCGGTGTTGGTGGAGGCCGGAGGCGTCGTGATCCATCCGTGATGTGACAAGGCACGACGCAGCTCGACACGATCATCCAGCGGGACCGGATCCCCGGCGACGTCTTGGATGGTCTCGTGACCTCGTCCGGCGACGAGAATCACATCGTCGGCGTCGGCCATGGCTACTGCAGCCTCGATCGCCTCAGCGCGCGGGGCGATTTCGAGCACCTCGATGTGACGCTCTCCGATGGCAGTCAGTTCCTGCTGTACCTCGATCGCACCGGCCCTGACTTGCTGGCGGATCGGGGCGGGGTCCTCGTGGTGGGGGTCATCGTCGGTCACGATGATCACATCGGCGCCCCGGGCTGCCACCGCGCCCATGATGGGCCGCTTGCTGACGTCGCGTTCCCCGGTGGCCCCGAAAACGAGGATGGTGCGCCCGTCTCCGCGCACCGATTTCAGCGCCTGGGCCAGGCCATCGGCGTTGTGAGCGAAGTCGACGATGCCCGCGGGTCGTTTCGAGACGACTTCCATACGTCCGGGCACAGCGTTGTCGAAGGGCCCTGGCTCGACGGCGAGGGCGTCCAGGAGCGGACCCCATTCCTGGCGGGGGCTTCCGTGCAGCACCATCAGGGCTGCCAGCGCGGCGTTAGCCACATTGAACTCTCCGGGCAGTCCGACGCTGCTGCGCACCTCGGTGCCATCGTGGTGGCGCAGGGTGAAGCGGTGGCCGAGCCCGTGCGGGGTGAGCTCGGTGAGCGTCCAGTCGGCCTCACCCTCGCAGGCCCGTGCCGCCACCGGCCCCAGGTCCAGGGTGATCGTTTCGGTGCCCTGTTCGGCAGCGTGGCGGGCCATCTTCTCGCCCCAATGCTCGGGTTCGTCGGTCGCGTTCAGAGTGATGACGGCGGTGTCGCAGCGTTGCGGGTCGAACAGCGCGGCTTTGGTCTCGAAGTATTCCTGCATGGATCCGTGCAGGTCCAGGTGGTCCTGGGTCAGATTGGTGAATCCGGCCACGTGGTAGCGCAGTCCGGCAATCCGCCGATAACTAATGGAGTGTGAGGAGACCTCCATGGCTACCGCGCTGATGCCATCCTGTTGCATGGACATCAGGAGTGCGTGAAGTTCGGGGGCTTCCGGGGTGGTGAACTCGGAGGGGACCACTCGTTCTTTCGCGCGGATCTCGATGGTGCCGATCAGCCCGGTGTGCTGGGTTTTATCCAGCAGGGCGCGCATGAAGTAAGTGGTGGTGGTCTTTCCGTTGGTGCCCGTCACCCCGTAGAGCTGGGCTGCGTCGTCGCTGCGGTAGATTCTCGACGACGCCGCACCGAGGGCTCCTCGCACATCGGTCACCACAATCGCGGGCAACCCCACGCCGTCGGCGGCGAGTCGGGCGGCACCCCGGGCATCGGTGAGGACCGCCCGGGCACCCGATGCTGCCGCCACGCGAGCATAGTCGGCACCGTGATGCTGGGCGCCGCTCAACCCGACGTAGAGGTCCCCGTCGATGACCTTGCGCGAATCCATGGCGATGCCGGTGACGTGCGCGTCCTCGGGACCGATGCGCTGTGCCGGGTAGCCCTCGGCGTCGAGATGTTCGGCCAGCTCGGTCACGCTGACCGGGGCGAGCTGTGCGGGGCGGAACCCGCTCCGCACGTTCACCAGGCCCTCTTCTGTGGGTCTTCGGTGAAGGCGTCGTAGCTTTCGGACTCGGCGTCGTTCGGGGGCACATTGTACTTGTTCAGCACGTACGACATCACCTGGGAGGCAGTGTCGGTGACTTTCCAGTCCCGCCAGTTGCCTTGGGGACGGTAGACAGAGACGGTGACGATGTATTCCGGGTCATCGAGCGGGGCGACCATGGTGAACGAGGTGGTGTGCCCGTCGTAACCGCCCACCCCAGCAGCCTGCCCGGTACCGGTTTTACCGCCCACCCGGTATCCAGCGATCTGTGCTGGCTGGGCGGTTCCGTGGTCGACGACGCCTTCCATCAGCTTCAGCATCTCCGCCGCGGTCTCCTCGGAGATCACCCGGGTGCCCTCTTCCGGCTCGACTTCGTGTTCGGTACCGTCTTCGTCTAGGAGCGCTTTGATGAGCCGCGGCGAGTTCATGACACCGCCGTTGGCGATGGCCTGAGTCATCTGGGCGGTGTGCAACACGGTCTGGGAGTAGCCCTGACCGAAGGTGGTGGTGAACTGCTGGCGGCCGTCCCAGTCTTCCCAGTCGGCGAGGGTGCCGGAGGCCGCGTAAGGCAGTCCGATGCCAATGGCGGAGCCAATTCCGAAGCGCTCGAGGTACTCGTGGCGGGTCTCTTTGTCCTGGGTGAGCGCCACCTGCACGGTTCCGGTGTTGTACGACCGGGCAAAGATACCGGCGGTGGTCATGTCGTAGGTGGAGTGCTTCATCGAGTCGTTGATGATCTGCCCGCTGAATTCTTCCGAGTTGGGCACGGTCCACCCCTGTTCCGGCGTCACCGATCCTTCTTCCAACGCCATGGCGAAGGTGGGGATTTTGCCGGTCGAACCGGGTTCGAAAGCCTGGGTAACGGATAGCGGCCGCCAGAATTTGGAGTCGGTCTCGTTCGGCTGGGCAGGATCCACCGTGGTGGAATCGGCCATCGCGACAATGTCGCCGGTCTTCGCTTCGAGCACCGTCATCGCGGCCCATTCGGCGTTGTATTCGTCCGCTTTGGCGGCGATGGCTTCCTGGGCGAACCACTGGACGTCCTGGTCGATGGTGAGCTGCAGGTCCTGCCCGTTGACGGCGGGGGTCTCTGAGAAGGAGGCGTTGGGAATGCGCACTCCGTCGGCGGAGATCTCGAAGAGCCGCTCCCCTGCGGTTCCGGTGAGGTGCTCGTTCTGACTCAGTTCGAGACCTTCCAGAGGCTCGCCCTCGGATCCGAGGAATCCCAGAATGGAACCGGCGATGGCACCGTTGGGGTACGTGCGTTCACTGACCTGCTGGCTGATCAGTCCAGGGATTTTGATTGCCATGGCGTCGTTTTTTACCGCGGGAGTGACGTTACGGGTGACCACACGATAGGGACGGTCGCCCACCATCAGGGCGCGCAGTTCGGAGACCTCGATATTGAGGACCTCGGAGAGTTCGGCCAGTGCGTCGTCCAATTCGACGTCGTCGAAGCCACCCTTTTCGTTGTTCCAGACGGTGTAGTCCTTGACCAGCCGCTGGTCCACCACCAGATCGTAGCGTTGCACCGATTCGGCGAGAACCCGACCTTCCGTGTCGAGAATCGATCCGCGCTCAGGTGCAAGCTCCACGGGGCGTAGGCGCTGATTCATGGCCTTCTCGGCGTTGCCGGCGGCGTCGACACCCTGGATGAACACGAGTCGACCCGCCAAGATCACCAGCAGCGTCAACGCCATCGCGATCCCGACGCGCAGCCTCCGCTGGGAGACTGGTGTTGAGGTCTGTGCCGCCATCGCTTGTCCTCTTTCCCGCTACTGTGTCAGCGGTCGCCGTCGGGTGGTACCGGCTCGGACGAGTCGCTACCCGCCGAGCTGAGACATCTGCGGTGCCTGCAGCGTGCCTCCATTCAAGTCTGCCTGGCCGGAGGTCTCAGATCCGGCATTTGCGGCTGTGTCCTCGGCCGCATCCGCAGTTTCGTTCGATCCGCCAGAGGCTTGGGTGACAGGCGCTTCGACCGACGCCTCGCTGTCTGCGGCCGTTGCCTCGTCGACTGCCGGGGCCTGTGCTGGCGTGCCCTGGCCCGAGGCCACGGTCGGCGCGCCGACAAACCCGGTGGGCTTGTTCTCCTCGGTAGCCGTGGAGGCAACACCCGTCACCGTTCCGGTTTCCAGGTCGATCGACGCGGTGGCACCAGGCAGCACCATACCCAGCTCGACCGCCTTGGCGGCCACATTCTGCGGAGCCGACACGTAGGCAACTTCTTGGGCGAGCGCCTCGTTGGTCTGCGTGATTTCCTGCTGGCTGGACCGTAGGTCGACGAGCTCGTACTGCCGGTTGGAGATGGTGATGTTGACCGTCAGCACGGTGATCAGCGCCGCCAGCAGTGCCGCCACGCACGTGGAGATCATCCATTTGGGGGTGCTGCGCAGCTGGTCCGGTACCGCACGCAATGGGGCGCGCGGAGCGGAGCGCGGCGTGGGCGTGCCCACGGGCGCCGGCTGCAACTGACGAGCGGTGGCTTCGGTGGAGTAAGCAGGCATACGCGAGGGGATGCGGCGAGGGGAAGTGCTCATCCTGTGCTCCTTGCAGGGCGGGTGGGTCGAGTTTTTTCAATGGCGCGTACTTTGGCTGAGGCCGCGCGGGGGTTTTCGTTGATTTCGTCGTCGGTGGGCTTTTCCGTACCCCGGGTGATGACCTTCACCGTAGGCTGGTGCTCGTCCAGCTCGACGGGGAATCCGGGTGGAGCAGTGGAGACCGATTGCTCGGTAATGGCACGCTTAGTGATCTTGTCTTCCAGCGAGTGGTAGCTCATCACCACCATCCGTCCGCCGATCGTGAGGCTTTCCAGCGCCCGGGGCAGTGCATCGGTGAGCACGTCGAGTTCTTCGTTGACCTCGATGCGCAGGGCCTGGAAGGTCCGCTTTGCCGGATGGCCACCGGTGCGACCCGCGCCGGCCGGTACGGCCTGACGGATGACCTCCACGAGTTCCCCGGTGCTGCGCAGCGGCTGAGCCTCGCGTGCGTTCACAATGGCGTGGGCGATCCTGTGAGCGAATTTCTCTTCGCCGTAAGTCCGAATGATGCGCCGCAGTGCGTCGACATCGTAGGTGTTCACCACCGTGCTGGCGTCGAGGTCCGCGGTGGTATCCATCCGCATATCCAGCGGGGCGTCGTATGAGTAGGCGAAGCCGCGCTCCCGTTCATCCAGCTGAAACGACGAGACACCCAGATCGAATAGGATCCCGTCGGCACCCGTGAGTCCGTGGTGGGCCAGCGCTTCGGGAATCTGATCGTAGGTACCGTGCCAGGTCAACAGGCGACCCACCACATCGTTGGCCTCGGCGATCCGCCGCTGCGCCATCTCCAGTGCCTGCGGATCGCGGTCGATGCCGATAACGTCCGCGTCGAAACGCTGCAGCATCGCCAGACTGTGTCCGCCCATACCCAAGGTGCAGTCCACGATGACCGGACGGCGGTCAGCTTCGGTCGCCGCACCGATACCGGGCGCCAGGAGATCCAGGACGCGTTGAAGCATGACGGGTACGTGCCGCTGTGCTGCGGACGCGGACTGATCCATCCTGTTCTCCAATCTCATGCCCGTTAACCTCAGCGGATTCTTGATTCAGATCCCCATCCGCTCCGGCCCCTGGCCCAGGGGAAGGCGGGCCAGGAACCGGTGGCGGCTGGAGGTCTCAGACAAGAATCCGCGCTGTGAAGTTGTGATTAGAAGATGCCCGGAAGGACCTCTTCATCTGTTTCGGAGAACGTGTTCTCCTGCGCTTCCAGGTAGGAGTTCCAGGATTCAAGATCCCAAATCTCTGCCCTGGTGCCAGCCCCGATGACCGCCACGTCCCGGTCCAACCCGGCGTATTCACGCAGGGAGCCAGGAAGCGTCACTCGCCCCTGCTTATCGGGCATCTCATCCGAGGCGCCCGACAGGAAGACGCGAATGTAATCACGTGCCTGGCGTGAGGACAGCGGTGCTGACCTCATCTGCTCATGAACTCTTTCGAATTCACGAGCCGAGAAAACGTAGATGCAGCGCTCCTGGCCTCGAGTCAAGACCAGCCCGTTCGACAGTTCCTCGCGGAACTTCGCCGGCAGGATCAACCGGGATTTCTCATCGAGACGTGGAGTGTAGGTGCCCAAGAACATGGCCCACCGCCTCCGTCTGTATGAGGTTCCCGCAGATCCTCTGCTTCACCACCGTCCTCTACTGTCCTCCACTTTACCCCACTACTCTCCCCCGTCAAGCGAATCAGGGGGTCAACACGCGCTTTTCTCCTGTGTGCTCGATGAACATCGGGTGACGAGCTCTAAAGAATGAATGAGCCCAGATCATTGCAATCATGCGGATGTGCCGAGAAATTATTGCTTCCCCGGAACGCCAAGGGGGGCCTCAGGGAGGGAAGTGGAGGGATTTTCGCGCAGCGAAGGACTGCGGAGATACCGAGCAGTCAGAAGCAGGGAAAGTTCATCAACATCGGTGCGGATATTCCGCATGATTCCGCGGAATTCTCGTCACGAAAGCGCTGGAAAGAATCCGCGGTGGTGGAAAGTGGGGGGACTCGGTGGAGCACGGTGGGGAGACACCTCAATCCGATCGACTGAGGAAGCATTTGGGCATAAAAAAGCGCCGATCAGCTCGATTCTTGCCCGGACGCAAGGGGCAAGACGGCAATATCGGCGCCTTTAAGTGGTGCGTGGGATCAAGTGGTCATCCCCCGGCAACAGCGGTTAGGGCTGCTGGCGACGGCGGTCTTCCCACTTCTGCTCCAGGTTCGACATGAAAGCGCTGTTCCCGGAGCCGCCCGTTGCGGGGCCAGACTTGCGGGCAGTCGAGGACTTGAGACCCTTCGGGCGTACGGTGGCGAAGAAAACGCCGCCGACCATCATCAAGAAACCAATGATGCCGAGCCACAACTGGGAAATCGTGACGCCCCAGAGCAGCACACCAATGCCGACGACGGCGATCAGCACACCGATCACAATGTTGCGCGTGGAAAACTGCGATACCGGGCCGGCGGCCTGCATCTGGGATGCCAATTGCGGGTCTTCCATGCTCAGCTGTTCTTCAAGCTGCTCAAGGACTCGTCGCTCTTTCTCGGACAATGCCATGGCGCCCACCTCCACTTAACTCGACCACCTCAGAATGTGGTCTTAATAGACTACGTTGGCTGTCTGGGAGAATGCCAGATGCGCAGTGCGTTACGCGGCCAAATCACCAAGGAATCACCCGGTATCGCTTCACTCCGGATTTTTGGACCGTCGCTGTCGTCTCGGCAACAGAGTTGCTGGTTGCACCATGGATCCGGGAAAACGCTGGCGCAGGTCATCGAGCACCGCATCGGTTCGTTCCCAGTCACCGGCCGGCGCTTCAACCGTTTCCACTCCCGTTTCGAACAGAGCGTCTTGAACGTCAACCAGCCCATCGCCGCGAGACACGAGCCGTTCCCCGCGGATACCCAGGAGTCGAACCGGGTGCGAGCGTTCTGCCATCAGTGCTTCCAGCAGCTCAGCCGCTGCCGTTTTCATCACAGCACCGGTGGCGGTGGGACGCGGCAGGCCCATCGTTCGAGTGCGAACGGCGCGACGATCATCTCGCACCTTCACGCTCAGGGCGCCGGCCAGCATGTCATCGGCGCGGAGTCGACGTGCGCATTCGAAAACCAGCGCAATCAGCTCACGGTGCAACTGATCTTCGTCCGTCACATCCGTTTCGAAAGTCTTCTCGACGCCGTGAGATTTCGCGGTCCGTTCGGTTTCGACGCCGCGCGGGTCTATGCCGCGAGCCAGTTGCACCAGCCCTGGACCGACCGACCCGATCCAACGTTGCATCCGCTCGGGTGACTGCTGCGCAAGATCGCCAATGGTGTGGATGTTTCCCGCTTCCAGCCGGTCCGCCAGCTTGGGCCCGACTCCCCAGACAGCCCGAACCGGCAGAGGTGCAAGATACAGTTGCGTCTCTTGGGGTGCCACGACGCCGAGGCCATCAGGCTTCGATCGCGTAGAGATGATCTTGGCCACGGATTTCGTCGCCGCTACCCCCACCGTGCAAGGCAGCCCCGTTCGCTGACGGACTTGGTCTTTGATTCGACGGGCAATCTCCGCAGGCGAGCCCAACCTCCGCCGCGATCCTGAGACATCAAGGAAGGCTTCGTCGATGCTGAGTTGCTCCACAAAGGGTGTCACCTCACGAAAGACCGACATCACTTCCCGCGATGCTTCGCGATATTTCTCATGATGGGGTTCCAGTACCTTCACATTCGGGCACAGGGCTTGCGCATGCGCCAGGGGCATAGCCGAACGCACCCCATACCGGCGAGCCTCATAGGAGGCAGAGAGCACCACGGAACGGGCGCCGAGCGGGGCCACCAACGACGGAACGCCGCGCAGGTCGGGGCGCTCTCGCAGTTCGACCGATAAGAAGAAGGCATCCATATCGACATGTAGGATCACGGCGTCCCATGCCGGGTCACGATCAACGCTCTCCTCATTGGCGGGAGGTCGCTGCCGGTCACCATACTCCATACGATCCAGACTATCCCCGACCTACCGGTAGGGTGGAACCATCGCGCAGAGCACACCACTGTGAGGAGCAGCGTTGAATCAGCCCGTCCCGGCACCCAGCGAGCAGATCTACATCTCCACTATCGAAAAGCGCATGCAGGATCTGCTGTCTGAATATGCGGAACGTTGCCGCCAGATTTCTCCCGCCTCAGTCGCACTGATCGAATCGATCGCCGATCTCGTGACCTCAGGCAAGCGCCTGCGCGCCTTGTTGGCATGGTGGGGCTGGCAGGGCGCCGGAGGCGATGCCGACGATCCACGCATCATCGAAGCCGGCGTTTCACTCGAGCTGTTTCAGGCAGCGGCTTTGATTCACGACGACGTCGTCGACCGCTCCGACACCCGCCGTGGTCGGCCCAGCGTTCATCGCCGGTTCGAAGCACTACACCGAGAAAGCGACTGGACCCAAGACTCGGCGCACTTCGGGGTGGCATCAGCGGTCCTCACCGGCGATCTTGCCCTGGCACTGAGCGAGGAAGTTTTCGCCTCCGCAGCGGATGCCACAGCCTTTGCTTCCTCCGCACGAGCGGCATTCAACACGATGCGCTTCGAAGTCATGGTGGGCCAGTATCTGGACATCAAGAGCGAGGTGGATGTCCACGGCATCGATCCCGCCGAGGCGCGCTCTCTGGCCCGCACCGTGGTCGAGTACAAATCGGCCAATTATTCAGTGGTGTGGCCCCTGGCCATTGGCGCGGTGCTAGCGGGCGCCGATGAATCGACCTTGGACGGGCTGTCCCGTTTCTCCCGCCCATTGGGTATCGCATTCCAGCTACAGGACGACCTCTTGGGCGTTTTCGGGGATCCTCACCTCACCGGCAAGCCCGCTGGCGATGATCTGCGCGAAGGCAAGCGCACCGAACTGATTGCCCACGCCCTCGACCAACTCAACGGCGACGATGCATCACGACTGACCGGCTCCCTCGGCAACCCCGACCTGACGGACGCCGATGTCGTCGAGATTCAGGATCTACTGGAATCCAGCGGCGCCCGGGCCGCACTCAGCGGCGAAGTGCGGGATTTGGGCGAACAAGCTCTGACCGCTCTGGATGCCCTGGACACCACCGATGCGGTGCGCCAGGGACTGCGCCATCTGACCGAGCGGATCTTGCAGCGCAGTACCTGACCGCCAGCCAGCGCGGCTACCAGGCCATGGCCTGAGCGCGACGACGAATTTCCGTCTTGCGCCCATCCTTCAGCGCGTCAATCGGCCGCCCGGGTAACGATGGATCCTCGGTGAACAGCCAGCGGAGGGTGGCCTCGTCGTCGAAACCAGCATCCTCCAGCACCATCACGGTGCCCTGAAGCGATTCAACGAGCCCGGTCTCGGTCAACAATTCAGCAGGCACCGAGCGGATCTGTCGATCGGTGACCTTCACGGCTATCAGCCGACGGTCCTTAACCATGTTGTGCACTTTGGTGACCACCACATCGAGCCGCTCGGCGATATCGGGGAAAGTCAGCCATTCTGAGATCAGCGTCTCCAGCGGAATCTCGGTGGAAGCATCGGTCGCGGAGTTAGTCATTCCATCATTCACAGCACCACGGTAATACAGTCGCGTCCTGCTTCCCTACTTGGCTTCAACCCGAATTTCGGCTAGTGGGTGTAATTAGCCAGGTCGCAGCAGTGATCCGACGGCATAGCGTGGTCAAAACGCGACCGAATCCACACTCAGACACGCCGCGCCACGCCGTTTTAATCAAATCGAGACCACAGGGGTTTATTTGTGACCCATCTGTCGTGTAAGTTTACAGAGGTAACAAATTCATCACACACACCACGACGCTACTCTTGTCACAACCAGCACAAGAGAACTTCCCCTGGCTCGGGTGCCTAGTCGAACGAGGAACTTTCATGTCTGTTCGCGCCCCCGGCGTCTCTCGATTGCTCAGCACTGCCGTGGCTACCTCCACCGTGCCGTTGATCGCTCTCGGATCCACCGCAGCAGCAGCTCCCGCCTCGGCTGGCGCTGTCACGACCGTGCTTCAGCCGCGCGTCGCGACTCCGAGCGCTGTTCAGGCTGCCCAAGCGCAGCTGTCTGCTCACCTGGTCCCCTCCGATCGCTTGGCGTCGGCCCTGCCCCTGTCGCTGGCTCCGACCACGAGCGTCGCCACCGCACGCACGAATTCCTCAGCCAAGACGTACACCGTGAAGTCCGGGGACACGCTCTCCCACATCGCGGCCAAGCATGACCTGTCGCTGTCGCGCCTGCTCGGTCTCAATGACCTGAAGTCGACGACGACAATCTTCCCGGGCGACCAGCTGAAGCTCTCCGGGTCTCCTTCCAGTTCGTCTTCGGCTTCAAGCTCGTCGAACTCCTCGTCGTCCAGCTCGTCCTCGGCCAAGACCTACACCGTGAAGTCGGGCGACACGCTTTCCCACATCGCGGCACGCAACAAGGTCAGCCTGTCGACCCTGCTCAAGGCCAATGGCCTAAAGTCGACCAACGTGATCTACCCCGGTCAGAAACTGAAGCTCTCGGGTAGCTCGTCCGCACCCTCCGCGAAGACGACCAGCTCGTCCAGCTCCTCATCGTCGAACTCGTCCAGCTCCTCATCAGCCAAGACATACACTGTGAAGCGTGGCGACACGCTCTCGGCCATCGCTGTCCGCAATAACGTCAGCCTGTCGACCCTGCTCAAAGCCAACGGCCTGAAGTCGTCCAGCGTGATCTACCCGGGCCAGAAACTGAAGCTCTCGGGTAGCTCGTCCGCACCCTCCGCGAAGTCGACCAGCTCGTCCAGCTCCTCATCGTCGAACTCGTCCAGCTCCTCATCAGCCAAGACATACACTGTGAAGCGTGGCGACACGCTCTCGGCCATCGCTGTCCGCAATAACGTCAGCCTGTCGACCCTGCTCAAAGCCAACGGCCTGAAGTCGTCCAGCGTGATCTACCCGGGCCAGAAACTGAAGCTCTCGGGTAGCTCGTCCGCACCCTCCGCGAAGTCGACCAGCTCGTCCAGCTCCTCATCGTCGAACTCGTCCAGCTCCTCATCAGCCAAGACATACACTGTGAAGCGTGGCGACACGCTCTCGGCCATCGCTGTCCGCAATAACGTCAGCCTGTCGACCCTGCTCAAAGCCAACGGCCTGAAGTCGTCCAGCGTGATCTACCCGGGCCAGAAACTGAAGCTCTCGGGTAGCTCGTCCGCACCCTCCGCGAAGTCGACCAGCTCGTCCAGCTCCTCATCGTCGAACTCGTCCAGCTCCTCATCAGCCAAGACATACACTGTGAAGCGTGGCGACACGCTCTCGGCCATCGCTGTCCGCAATAACGTCAGCCTGTCGACCCTGCTCAAAGCCAACGGCCTGAAGTCGTCCAGCGTGATCTACCCGGGCCAGAAACTGAAGCTGTCGGGGAGCTCGTCTTCCACTTCGACCAGCACCGCGTCCAGCTCGTCGTCGAGCTCCTCCAGCTCCTCGTCGTCCAGCTCGTCGAGCTCTTCCTCCACCAAGACGTACACCGTGAAGTCCGGCGACACCCTCTCGGGGATCGCATCGCGGCACGGGATCAGCCTTGCCTCGCTGTTGAACGCCAACGGCTTCTCCAGTTCCACGCTGATCTACCCTGGCCAGTCGGTGAAGCTCTCGGGCTCTGCATCCAATTCGTCGAGCTCCTCCAGCAGCAGCTCCTCGTCGTCGAGTTCCTCGGTGTCGACCGCTTCTTCGGGGTCGTCCTCGAGCGAGCAGCTGGTGCCGAACACCTTCTTGCACTACACCTACCCGGACCATGTGGTCTCCGACGCCAACCGGAACAAGCGGCAGCTGCTCAACTCGCCGTTGCCCTCCCGTTCCGAGGCGCAGGCCCTGGTGCGTAGCACCGCCGTGTCGATGGGTGTGGATCCGAGCCTGGCGCTGGCGCATGCCTTCACCGAGTCGCACTTCGATGCTGCAGCGGTCTCCCCGGCCAACGCCATCGGCATCATGCAGGTCATCCCCTCCTCCGGAGAGTGGGCCTCACAGATGGTGGGCCGCGAGCTCAACCTGCTCGACCCGCAGGACAATGTGGTGGCCGGCGTGGCCATCATCCGGCACCTGCAGCGCACCTCCAGCTCCCTGGACATCGGCATCGCCTCTTACTACCAGGGCGCGGCCGGTGTGAAGCGCAACGGCATGTACCCGGACACCAAGGATTATGTGAACAAGGTCAAAGGCTACATGGGCCGGTTCTGACCCGGACCTCCCCCAGGAGTTCTCGGTTGGCCTCTATGCTGGACGGGTGAGCACAACGTCCCAGGATCAGCTGATCGGTACCATCGTCGATGATCGGTACCGGGTGGCCGAGCGCCTGGCTCGTGGGGGCATGTCCACCGTCTATCGTGCGGTCGATCTACGTCTGGAGCGCGACGTCGCCATGAAGGTCCTCTACCCGCATTTGGCGGAGGACCCGGCCCTGGTGGACAAGTTTGAGCGCGAAGCGAAGACAGCTGCCGTCCTCAACCATCCGCACGTGGTCAACGTGTACGACCAGGGTATTTCCTCGGGCCCCGAGGGCCGTTTGGCCTACCTCATCATGGAGTATGTGCCAGGAGTGACCCTGCGTTCCGTGCTGGGCAAACACCGTGCACTTACACCGCACCTCACCCTTGTGTATCTGCTGGCACTCGTGGACGGGCTTGCCGCCGCACATCGGGCCGAGCTGGTGCACCGGGATATAAAACCGGAGAACGTGTTGGTCTCCCGGGAAGGTGACATCAAGGTCGCCGATTTCGGATTGGCTCGGGCCGCCACCAACCACACTGGCACCGGCGCTGCCCTGATGGGCACGGTCGCTTACGTCTCTCCGGAGCTGGCTTCGGGTGGGCGCGCGGATAAGCGTAGCGACGTCTATGCCGTGGGCATCATGATGTTTGAAATGCTCACCGGGCGGCAGCCGTTCACCGGACAATCGGCCGTGCAGATCGCTTTCAAACACGTCAATTCGCGTGTCCCCGCGCCGTCCACGCTGGCCCCGGGGCTGGCGGAGTCACTCGATGATGTGGTGTTGTGGTGCACCCACCCCGACCCAAACCAGCGTCCGCGCGACGCTCAAGAGCTCCTAGACCAGCTGATCGTGATCCGGGAGCGACTCACCGATGCGCAACTGGACTACACCATCCCGCTGGTTCCAACCGACATACCGCTCGATGCGTCCACCAATGATGCAACCACGGCGCTACCGGCGGCAGCCGAACGATACGAGGATCCGATCGACGCCCCGGCACCGCGAGCCTCGATCTACGAGGAGGAACCGGCGACGACAGTAGCGCCCACGACCGTTTCACCCACAACCACTGAGCCGAGCACGGATCACGAGCCGGCCACCGCGGTGTACGGTCAGGCGTCGCCAGCGGCGATCGCGCCCGTTGCACCGACCCCGGAGGCGGCCGCGCCGCGGCCCCTCAAGGGCGCCGCGGCCCGGCGTGCGGCCCGTACCCCGACCGAACGACTCAGCACGGTCCGCCCGGGTCGCGTCGCGCTGATCGTCCTGTTGGTCGTGATACTGGCCGCACTCGCCCAGTTACTGGGCTACTGGATCGGCACCACCAGGTTCTGACTCAGCGGCGGTTCGGATGGCTGAGCGCCTCGGTGACCACGAACGCCATTTCAAGAGACTGCTGGTGGTTCAGCCGCGGGTCGCACAGTGACTCGTAGCGGTCCGCGAAGGCGGACTCATCGATCGGGTCCGCGCCGCCCAGACATTCCGCCACATCGTCGCCGGTCATCTCGACATGCATGCCGCCGGGATGAGTACCAGCGGCCCGATGCACCTCGAAGAACCCGGAGACTTCGTCCATCACGTCGTCGAAGCGGCGAGTCTTGAACCCATTAGCAGCGGTGACCGTGTTGCCGTGCATCGGGTCGGTCACCCACAGCACGCGGGCACCGGAGGCCTTCACAGCCTCGACCAGGGGCGGAAGATTCTCGCGGATCTTACCCGCGCCCATGCGAGTGATGAAAGTTAATCGGCCGGGCTCGCGCTCCGGATCCAACTTGTCGATCAGCGCCAGGGCGTCGTCGGGCTTCGTCGTCGGGCCGAGTTTCACGCCGATGGGGTTGCGTACCTTGGAGAGGAAGTCCACGTGTGCGCCATCTAGGTCACGGGTCCGCTCCCCGATCCACAGGAAGTGACCCGAAGTGGTGTAAGGCAGGCCGGTCCGGGAGTCCAGGCGAGTCAGCGCCCGCTCGTAGTCCAGCAACAGCGCCTCGTGCGCGGCGAAGAACTCAGTGGTGCGCAGTGCGGTGAAGTCCACCCCGGCGGCACCCATGAAGCGGACCGCGCGGTCGATCTCGCCGGCGATCTCTTCGTAACGGGCGTAGGCCGGGTTGGCCATGAACCCCTTGTTCCAGGAGTGGACGCTGCGCAGGTCGGCAAAGCCACCGGTGGTGAAGGCACGCACCAAGTTCAGCGTGGAAGCGGAGGTGTGGTAAGCCTTGACCATCCGTGACGGGTCGTGGCGGCGGGCCTCAGGAGTGAAATCGAATCCGTTGACGATCTCGCCACGGAAGCTCGGCAGCGTCACACCGTCACGAGTCTCGGTGTCGGATGAACGCGGCTTGGCGAACTGCCCCGCCATACGCCCCATCTTAATGACCGGCATCGACGCACCGTAGGTCAGCACCACGGCCATCTGCAGCAGGGTCTTTACCCGGGAGGAAATCCGGTTCGCGGTAGCACCAGCGAAGGTCTCCGCACAGTCGCCACCCTGCAGCAGGAAAGCGCGGCCTTCTGCAGCCTCGGCCAGCCGGGCGCGCAACACATCTACTTCACCGGCAAACACGAGCGGCGGAACCGAGGAGAGCTCATCGACGGCGGAGGCCAATGCCTCGGCGTCATCCCACTGCGGAGCCTGCTTGATGGGCAGCTCGCGCCAGTCATCCAGCCCTGGATATTCTGCGGCACCCTGCGAGTGCGAGGTACCGAAGGCAGGAACATGGGAGGTGAGGTCGAATGTCATGATGCCAACAGTAGAACCTTCCTCTGCAGATGGCACATCGCGTGACATCTGCAACCGGTTACATGACAGCCAAGGAACGGCGATGCGATAGACCGCCCGTTCTAGTTCGGTTTCGAAGCCTTCTTCGGTGCGTAGGTGTTGACGTATTCCTGACCGGAGAGGCGCCGGATGGCGTCCATCACCTCGTCGGTGATCTCGCGCAACTGATGGTGATGTCCCGAGGCGGCTTCCGGATCGTGCCCGAAATGCAGAGGCTCGCCGAAGATGACGCCGACACGCCGGATTTTCGGCAGCGTGCGGCCAATCGGCTGGACGCGGTCAGTGCCGATCATCGCCACCGGTATCACCGGCACACCCGCAGCAAGAGCCAGCTTGGCGACGCCGATGCGCCCTCGATATAACCGACCATCAGGGCTGCGCGTCCCCTCGGGGTAGATGCCCAGCAGTGCCCCTTCGCGGAGAACCTGCAGCCCGGCATGAAGCGAGTCCAGTGAGGCCTGGCCACCGGAGCGATCCATCGGAAGCTGGTTGGTGTGCTCGAAAAATTTACGCGTCAGCCAGCCGCGCGGACCATTGCCGTTGAAGTACTCAGTCTTGGCCAAAAAGTGGACCTGCCGGCTGAGCTGCGTGGGCAAGAAGATCGAGTCTGAGAAGGACAGGTGATTCGAGGCCAGAATCGCACCGCCTTCAGCGGGAACGTTGCTCTTACCCTTGACCCAGGGCCGGAAGACCCCGTTGGTCACCGGTGCCACGAGAAAATTCTTGGCAGCCCAATAGAACCGGCTGTCGTTCTTTTCCACTGAGTCAGCTCCTCGTCTTCAGCGTTGGCATCTGTAGGATTCGGGGACCATGTCGGGTGCCCCGGCCAATTCTAGCGGCAGGCTACCCTGCCGGTGAGCAACCTCTCCGGCTAGGCTGGAGTGCATGGCAAATGCCTCTATCCACTACATGCCCCCAGCGGCGGACGGTATTCTTGCGCCGTCGCGCACGAACCGCAAAATCGGTGTGGTGATGATTCACGGATTCACCTCCGTCCCAGAGTCCATCAGGCCCTGGGCAACAGGACTCGCGGAGGCAGGTGCGGCCGTCTCCCTGCCGCTTCTCTCCGGTCACGGAACACGCTGGCAGGACATGAACCGCGTGCCCGCCGGGCAATGGCGCGACGACGTCCGCCAGGCGGTGGACTCACTGCACTACCAGGGCGAGCCCGTCGACGAAATCGTCGTGGCAGGGCTCTCCATGGGAGCCACTTTGGCCCTCGACGCTGCCGCACACCGGAAGGTCTCCCACGTACTGTTGGTGAACCCAGCACTACGCCTCAAGACCCTCGACGCCTGGGGCGGCGCCCTCGCCCCCTTGCTACATCGGGTCATTCCTTCGGTGAAGCCGGTGGCCGACGACATTGCCCGGCCAGGCGTTACGGAGGGCGCCTACCCTCGTACCCCCGTGGCCGCCGTCGCCGAACTCGCCGCGCTGATCCGCACCTTGGTTCCACAGCTGTCATCCGTCGCCGCACCGATCACGGTGTTCCGCGCGGACCAAGACCACGTCATCCCCGAATCCTCAATGCAGGTGTTGCGCGCCGGGGCAACCAACACGGCCCAGTACACCGAACACCGACTCTCCGACAGCTTTCATGTGGCGACCTTGGATTACGATGCCGAATACATCATTGAAGAATCCGTCCGGGCGCTCGCCGCACCGCTCCACACCACGCAGTCCTCCATTGAGAGGGGACGTCGATGAACGATGACCCACGGCACGACGACGCCGTCGAGCCCGAGGACGAGGCCTGGCGCCGCATGGTCATCGAACTCGGAGGCACCGAAGAGCAAGCGCGCACCAGCGCACCGAAGGATCAGCACGATCAACCGGTTGGCCCCCGCGACTACACCCCGGCCGACGAACCGGATAACTTCACTCCCGCCGATCCACCGGCGCTGACCTCCGGCAACCCGCGCATGGTGCTCACCTGGGTTGCAGCTATCGGCTCTCCGATCGGCTTGGTATTGCTCATGTTGTCTGCACCGCAAGCCCCGTTCTGGGTACGTGCTGGACTAGTGGTGACCTTCTTACTCGGATTGGCGGGATTATTCTTCGCCGTCCCCACCTCGCGCACTCGCGCCGAACAGCCTCCAGACGACAGCGACTACGGAGGAGGCGCCCGCATCTAGAAAACTGCGCCACCGACGGTACGTCGCCTCGCCAACAGAGTTACTAGTCCGTAGAATTGTGATTTACTACACACTTGAGCCCGATTCACCACATACGACGAGGAGCATCCGATGAGAGAGTTCTCCACGGACAAGGTCATCCAGGTCCCACAGGATCTCAACACCACCGACCTCTTGGAACGACAGGTCGAACGAGACCCCGCGAACACGCTCTTCGCTGTTCAAGAAACCCCTGGGCAGTGGCGCGACATCAGCGCCGCCGAGTTCCATCGCGACGTCAAGACGTTAGCCCGAGGCCTGGCCGGCGCCGGCATTGAGCCCGGAGACAAAGTGGCCATCATGGCGCCGACCAGCTACGAGTGGACGCTGCTCGATTTCGCCATCTGGTACGCCGGCGCCATCACCATTCCGGTCTACGAAACTTCTTCGCCTTCTCAGGTCGCCTGGATCGTCGAGGATGCTGGCGTGAAGGCCGCCTTCTGCGCCACCACCTCGCACCAGCGCGTGGTCGAGACCGCCATCCGCCAGGAGAAGTTGCCAACACTATTGGCCACCTGGTTGATCGAGAACGACGGGCTCAACGAAGTGCGCGCCGCTGCGGACCATGGTCCGTCCGAGGAAGAGATGGAATCCCGGCGTGCCACCGCGAACCTCGACGATCTCGCCACGATCATCTACACCTCGGGCACGACCGGCAAACCCAAGGGCTGCGAGCTGACCCACGGCAACTTCACCGAGCTCACCTTGCAGACTCTGGCCACCGAACTCGGTGACGTCGTCAACCCCAACGCCTCCACCGTGATGTTCATCCCGCTGGCCCACGTCTTCGCCCGCTTCATCTCCGTGCTCGCGGTGGGCGCCGGCTCGCGCGTGGGCCACACCTCGGACATCAAGGAGCTCGTGGATGATCTGCAGTCGTTCCAGCCCACCTTCCTGCTGGCTGTGCCGCGTGTCTTCGAGAAGGTGTACAACGGCGCCAAGCTCAAAGCAGAAGCCGGGGGCAAGGGCAATATCTTCGAGAAGGGCGCCCACACCGCCATCGAGTTCTCCAAGGCACGCGAAAGTGGAAAGGTGCCGCTCGGACTCAAGATCAAGCACGCCGTCTTTGACAAACTGCTCTACGGAAAACTGCGTGACGCCATGGGCGGCCAGGTCACCCACGCCGTCTCCGGCGGCGGCCCCCTCGGTGCGCGACTCGGTCATTTCTTCGCCGGTATCGGCGTGAACATCATGGAAGGCTACGGCCTGACTGAGACCACGGCCCCGGTCACCGTGAATCGTCCTGGTTTGACCAAGATCGGCACGGTTGGGCTGCCGCTTCCCGGCAATGCCGTCAAAATCAACGAGGACGGCGAAATCCTGGCCAAGGGAGTCTGCCTGATGAACGGCTATCACCATCGCGAAGACCTCACGAAGGACGCCATCGACGCCGACGGCTGGTTCGCCACCGGTGACATCGGCGAGCTCGACGCCGACGGCTACCTGACGATCAAGGGACGCAAGAAGGAAATTATCGTCACCGCCTCCGGCAAGAACGTCGCACCGGCTCAGCTGGAGGATCAGGTCCGGGCCGACGCCGTAGTGTCCCAGTGCTTGGTGGTGGGCGAAAATCGGCCGTTCATCGCTGCGTTGGTCACCCTCGACGCTGACACGCTGCCGGGCTGGTTGGCCCAGAACGGCATCGACCAGAACACGCCGGTGGCTGAACTCGCCGAACACCCGAAGGTACTGGAACACGTCCAGTCCACCATCGATAAGGCCAATGAGTCGGTGTCACGCGCCGAGTCGATCCGTGCTTTCCGCATCACCCGCGAAGACTTCACCGTTGAGTCCGGGCAGATGACGCCGTCGCTGAAGATCAAGCGCGACGTTGTGGTCCGTGATTTCGAGGTCCTCATCGAGGAGATCTACTCGCAGAAGGACCCGAACAAGGCCTAATCCTTCATCACGACGCGCAGACGCTGCTGGGGCTCAGAGGTGACCGGAAACGGGAACTTCGAGCCCTAGCAGTGCGTTTTCCACCACTTCGGCCAGGGCAGGGTGAATCCAATACTGACCGCGGGCCATCGTGTGGGCATCCAGCCCAAACGACATGGCCTGTATGAGCGGCTGAATGAGGTTGGAGGCGTCCTCGCCCAGCAGGTGTGCGCCGACGATGAGTCCCGTGTCGCGCTCCGCAATGAGCTTGACCAGCCCATGGTCGTCTTCCATGGCCCAGCCATACGCCACCGCGCCGTAGTCCTGAACCTTCACGCTGATCCGGTCCGCCCCGTAGAGTGCCAGCGCTTCGGCCTCGGTGAGGCCTGCCGTAGCGATCTGTGGCCGCGAGAACACCGCCGAGGGAACCGGGGTCAACTCCATGGAGCGAAGGTCATCGGGGTGCTCCAGGTTATGAGCGACGACGCGCTGTTCGTGGTTAGCAACGTGCTTGAGCTGCCAGCTATTCACCACGTCACCGATACCCCACAGCCCCGGCACCGGCTGTCCAGCTGACAGGAGGCGTCCAAACGAGTCTGTGGCCAGGGTGCCATCCTCGCGCACATCGAGCCCGCCCTCGGACGCGGCCGCCACGTTCAAGCGGTCGGTGTTGGGAGTGCGTCCCTGAGCGATCAGCACCAAGTTAGCGTCTTCGCTAAAGTCAGACGTCGCCGACGCCTGATCACCGTACGCCGCGGTGAAGTTCACCCGCACCCGCTGCCCGGTGCCGGAGCCACCATCAGTGAGCGGTTCGATCGAGGACAGTACGGCACCGGTGCGCAGATCCCATTGGCGTGCGGCCAGTTCGGTGAAACGTTCTGAGATGGTGTCGTCGTGGCTACGCAGTAGCCGGGGCGATCGGTTGACCTGGACCACCTCGGAGCCCAGGCCCGAGAAGATGGAAGCAAATTCCGCGGCGATGAACCCACCACCGACGACAATGATTTTCTCCGGCAACTCATCAACGCGCATCACGGTGTCGGAGGTGTGCACCTGCGGCAGATCGATGCCGGGCACCACGGGCAGCACCGGACGGGAGCCGGCCGCCACCACGATGTTGTCGGCTTCGATCACCGCTCCGCCGGCGGTGGTCAGTTGCTTCGGTCCGGTGAATCGCACCTCTTCGTCGACCAAAGTGGTGTTGTCCAGCTCTTCGTCACGATAGCGACGGCCGCCGTCGGAGATGGCGTCGATCCGGGTGAAGATTCGATCACGTATCTCGCGCCACCGCGCCCCATGGGCCTCTAGATCAACGCCGAGCCGTGAGGCCTTTGCGGCCGAGGCAGCCAGTTGGGAGGGGTACGCGAACATTTTCGTGGGAATGCAGCCACGGTTGAGGCAGGTCCCGCCGAAAACGCCGGAATCGATGATCGCCACACGGCGGTCATCCCAGAAGGGCGTGATCATAGAGTTACCTGAGCCTGAACCAATGATCGCCAAATCGAAATGCGGAGTCATAGGTTCAGGGTAGCCCCTGATCACGCCCTTCTTCGGCGCAGGTCACACACCGTTCACTCGGGGCGGATCACGACCAGTAGATCGCCGCCATCGACCGGAGTTGCCTCACTGAGGACCACCCGCTCCACCGTTCCGCTCACGGAGGTCGTGATGCCGGCTTCCATTTTCATCGCTTCGATGGTGGCCACCGACTGCCCGGCGGTGACGGTGTCGCCTTCAGCCACGTTCACGGTCACGGTCCCGGAAAACGGAGCTGCCACATGACCGGAATTACCGGCCTCGGCCTTCTCTGCCGCACGCACCGTGGATTCCACCGAGTGATCGCGCACCTGCAGCTGTCGCGCCTGACCATTGAGGGTCAGCGCCACCTGGCGCATGCCCTTCTCATCGGCGTCGGTGATCGTCTGCAACTGCACGAGCAGTCGAACGCCCTTGCCCAGGGAGATGACATGCTCATGCCCACGACGCATCCCATAGAGGAAGTCCCGGGTGTGTAGCACCGAGGTGTCACCGAAGTTCTCCACGTGCTGCTGGTATTCGCGGGTGGGTCCGGGAAACAGCAGGCGATTGAGTGCTTCTCTACGCGGCTGGCCTGGTTCGGCCAGCAGCTTCTCGTCCTCTGCGCTGATGGTCTCATCCACCGGTTTGGAGACGGTCCGCCCTTCCAGAGCACGGGTGCGGAACGGCTCCGGCCAACCACCGGGCGGGTCACCCAGCTGGCCGGAGAGGAATCCTATCACCGAGTCCGGAATATCGTAGTCGCGCGGATTCTCGGCAAAATCGGCGGGATCGGCGTTGGCACCTACGAGTGCCAGCGCCAGATCCCCGACCACCTTAGACGACGGGGTGACCTTGACGATATTGCCCAGAATGTCGTTGGCGGCGGCGTACATCGACTCGATGTCTTCGAACCGCTCCCCCAGACCCAGGGCGATGGCCTGCTGGCGCAGGTTGGACAGCTGACCACCCGGGATCTCGTGCAGGTAGACGCGGCCCGTCGGTGCTGGCAGACCCGATTCGAAGGGTGAGTAAATCCCACGCACCGACTCCCAGTAGGGTTCCAGCGCTGTGACTGCTTCCAGGTCCAGACCGGTATCACGATCAGTGAGTTCGGTGGCGGCAACCAGGGCCGACATCGAGACCTGAGAAGTGGTCCCCGACATCGCGGCGACCGCGGTATCCACCGCATCGACCCCAGCGTCTGCTGCAGCAAGCAACGTTGCCAACTGACCGCCGGCGGTGTCATGGGTGTGAAGGTGCACCGGAACGTCAAAACGCTCACGTAGCGCGGTAACCAACCGGTGCGCCGCAGCAGGACGGAGCAGCCCCGCCATGTCCTTGATGGCCAGGATGTGTGCCCCGGCTTCCACAAGACGATCGGCCAACTGGAGGTAGTAGTCCAGCGTGTAAAGCTTCTCGTTCGGGTCGAGCAGATTACCCGTGTAACAGAGCGCGGCTTCGGCTACAGCGTTGGTCTTCTCCCGCACGGCTTTGATAGCCGGAATGACCTGGTCAACATCGTTCAGAGCATCGAAGATGCGGAAAATATCGACACCGGTGGCCGCGGCTTCCTCGACAAACGCTTCCGTTACCTGCTGCGGGTAGGGGGTGTAGCCCACGGTGTTGCGGCCGCGCAGCAGCATCTGAATTGGCAGGTTGGGCATTTCGGCACGCAGACGCTCCAGACGGTCCCACGGGTCCTCAGCCAAGAAGCGCAGGGCCACATCGTAGGTGGCCCCACCCCACGCCTCGACCGAGAACAGTCCGGGCAGGGTGTGCGCCAGCGCAGGTGCCGCAGCCAGCAGATCACGAGTACGCACGCGGGTCGCCAGCAGCGACTGGTGCGCATCACGGAAAGTGGTGTCGGTGACGGCCAGCGCCTTCTGCTCGCGCAACGCCCGAGCAAAACCCTCGGGCCCCTTCTCCAAGAGCACCTGGCGCCAGCCGTTTGGCGGCACCTGGCTGGAGGGACCGTCGAAGGGGCTTCGATCCGGTTCATCGGTCTTGTCCCCGGGGAACCGTGGCAGTTTGTCTCGGGGGTCGATGCCTTCGACGCGCGGCCCGTTGGGCTGGTTCACGGTGACATCGGCCAGGTACTGCAGTGCTTTCGATCCACGGTTCTGCGAACGGTTGACCTGGGTCAAGTGCGGGTGCTTGTCAATGAAGTCGGTGGCAACGTCGCCCTCGATGAACTGCGGCTCATCCAGCACGTTCATCAAGAACGGGATGTTGGTCGCCACACCGCGAATACGGAACTCGGCCAGGGCACGGCGGGTGCGGCGCAGCGCCGTCGCGTAGTCGCGGCCACGGCAGGTGAGCTTCACCAGCATCGAGTCGAAGTGTGGGCTAATTTCGGCTCCGGTGTAGATGGTGCCGCCGTCCAGACGGACACCGGAACCACCGGCAGACCGGTAGGCAGAAATCGCGCCAGTGTCGGGACGGAAATCGTTGGCCGGGTCTTCGGTGGTGATGCGGCACTGCATGGCCGCACCGCGAATGCGCAGCTCGTCCTGGCGGATGCCGATCTCCTCCAGCGACTCCCCCGCGGCGATGCGTAACTGAGCGGTCACCAGGTCAACGTCGGTGATTTCCTCGGTCACGGTGTGCTCCACCTGAATGCGCGGGTTCATCTCGATGAACACGTGCTCGCCGGCCCGATCACCGGCCGTATCGACCAAAAACTCCACGGTTCCGGCGTTTTCGTAGCCCACCGCTTCAGCCAGCTTCACAGCGTCGGCATACAGAGCCTGGCGAATGTTCTCGTCCAGGTTCGGGGCCGGAGCAATTTCGATGACCTTCTGGTGACGACGCTGCATCGAGCAGTCGCGCTCGAAGAGGTGGACGACGTTGCCGTGCTTGTCGGCGAGGATCTGGACCTCGATGTGCCGCGGACGCAACACGGCTTGCTCCAAGAACACCGTGGCGTCGCCGAAAGCGGTCTTAGCCTCGCGCATCGCGGCGTTGAGAGAATCTTTGAGCTGGTTTTCGGTATCAACGCGACGCATGCCGCGGCCGCCACCACCGGCCACGGCCTTGACGAAAATCGGGAAACCGATCTCGTCTGCTGCTGCCAACAGCTCTTCCACGTTGTCCGACGGTGCCGAGGATTTCAGGGTTGGCACCCCAGCCTCGCGGGCGGTCCGGATGGCTTCGACCTTATTTCCGGTCAAGTCAAGAATCTCGGGCGAGGGGCCCACGAACGTCAGCCCGGCGTCACGGGCGGCACGTGCCAGATCGGGGTTCTCAGAGAGGAATCCATAGCCCGGGTAAATGGCGTCACATCCGGAGTCGAGAGCGATCTGGACGATCTCATCGACATTCAGGTAAGCACGGACCGGGTGGCCTTCCTCACCAATACGGTAGGCCTCATCAGCCTTCTGCCGGTGAATCGAGTTGCGATCCTCATAGGGAAATACAGCGACGGTCTGAGCACCAAGTTCAAAACAGGCGCGAAACGCACGCACGGCGATTTCACCGCGGTTAGCGACCAGTACTTTGGAGAAGACCGGCTTGGTTTCCTCGACGTCGGAGGTCCTGACATGGTTGTTTTCGGACACAACGCCTCCTTCATGGGGTCGGAATCAGATAGCGACGGTGGAGCCCGGATCCGGCACCCCACATGGTGTGTGATTCTACACACCAATAACCACGATAACGGTGAATCGCGTCACACAACAGAATTCTGATATATCAATCTGCGGGCAGCTGTGCTTCCGCACGTGCCCTGGGTCAACGCGTTAGACTTGGGAGTTGACCGTTCAACCGGACTCGCGTGAGGACAGTTCTATCGTGCAGATCATTTCCATCTCCAGCTTGAAGGGTGGCGTCGGCAAGACGTCCGTGACGCTGGGCCTGGCCTCGGCGGCCAGAGCAGCTCGCATCCCCACTCTGGTGGTCGATATGGATCCTCACGCGGATGCGTCCACTGGGCTCGGAGTCCAACAGGACGCCGTCACTGTGGACTTGGGCACCATGCTGGCCAAGCCTCGCCGCTATCAGCTGGCTGACCACGTTCTACCGGCCGGGTGGAGCGAGAATGAATCCCCGCATGCCCCAGACACGGCAACCGCATCCACGCATCAGCCGATCCTGGATGTGGTGCGCGGTTCCTCACGCACGTCCATCTTTGAACGTCCCACCACTCGAACCCGGGAGCTGCGTCGGCTCTCTCAGCTGCTGTCGTCGGTGACCCGCTATGGTCTGGTCCTCATTGACTGCCCTCCCGCGCTGAACGGTGTCACCCGCATGGCCTGGGCCGCCTCCACCGATGTGCTGCTGGTCGCCGAGCCGTCGCTGTTCTCGGTGGCGGGCACAGAGCGCAGCATGCGTGCCCTGGATTTGTTCCGTCGCGAATATGCCCCCGCCGTGCAGTCGACCGGCGTAGTGGTCAATCGCGTGCGGATGGCGTCCAAGGAGCACAAGTTCCGCCTGGCCGAGATGTCCCGGATGTTCGGGGATCGACTGCTTCCGGTGAGCATCCCGGAAACTTCTAATTGGCAGCAGATCCAGGGCGCGGCATGGTCAGTACATGCTTGGCCGGGTGAGACGGCCTCACGTACCTCAAAGCTGTTCGATGAAATGCTCACCTCTGTCATGCGCCCGTCGAAGAATCGTCGTGAGAGGCGCCCCAGCGCCTAAACGCTGACTGTCGTTTTCATACGCGCTTAGCGCACCAGAGCCGCGGTTACCACCAAGGCAACCCCGGCTCTGCTGTGTATTAGAAAACTTGAGGAGATCGAGTGGTCGGCTCGGCGCTGGTTCAGGAGGCCGACTGACGACGGGCGTTGCGTCGTGCGGAGAGCTCATCGCCGGGGAACGAGTTGGAATCTTCTGATTCCAAGTGCTCGGCGGGCAGCTCCGAGAGCGAGCCTTCGACTTCGCGCCAGACACGCCCAACGGCAATGCCGTACACACCCTGCCCACCCTGGACCAGGTCGATGACCTCATCGGCCGAGGTGCACTCGTACACGGAGGCGCCATCGGACATCAGGGTGATCTGAGCCAGGTCATGGGTGCCACGCTCGCGCAGATGCTCCACCGCGGTGCGGATCTGCTGCAGCGAGACGCCGGTGTCAAGTAGACGCTTGACGACTTTCAGGACCAGGATGTCGCGGAAAGAGTAGAGCCGCTGCGTGCCGGAACCTTTGGCTCCGCGCATGGAGGGCGTCACCAGACCGGTACGTGCCCAATAATCCAGCTGGCGGTAGGTGATGCCCGCGGCTTTCGACGCCGTCGGGCCACGGTACCCGGTCTCTTCATCGAGCCACGGCGCGTCGTCATTGAACAGCACGCCCTGGGCGCTGGAGTCACCAGCACCCTGTGACGGCGAAGATTCGAATGTCGGAGTCACGAGGATTCCTCCTGGGTCAGTGGTTCCACGCGGGGGAAGTTTGAGAACTGCGGAACCGTCTGTGCACCACGCTAAGCCCACAACGTGCCGTGGTCAAAGATCTTCGGGGTGATGACACCCGTGTCGTGTCCTATTCGTGACCTTCGGCGAAGTCGTCCGGCGTGACGCTATTCAAAAACTCGCGAAAGGCGTCCATCGATTCTTCCCGTGCGGTCATCTCGGAGTCCACCTCGTCCATCTCCTCATCCTCGTCGATGTCGGCGGCTACTTCGTCATCAAAAGTGGCCGCGAGTTCTGCTGGAACACCGGCCTCGTCGATGACGGCCTGATCGCAATAGACGCTGACATGGCCGAAGAGGGCGCAGGCGATGGCGTCCGAAGCCCGCGCGTCGACACGTACCCCGCTACTCAACACGAGTTCTCCAAAGAAGACGCCATCTTCCACCGCGCTGATGCGCACAGACTCCAGGGTGTCTCCGGTGGCGTTGACCGCGTCGACCAGGAGTTGGTGGGTCATCGGGCGCGGGCTGGGCACCTGGTGCTGGGCCATGGCAATGGCGCTGGCTTCTGGTGCGCCGATCCAGATGCGGACCAGCACATCACGTTCGGTGTCGTGTAGGAGCACCATGGGCTGGTTGCCCGGTAGCTCGACACGGATGTCGAGGATGGTCATCTCCACATCGCTGTTCATGCTCACCGGTCCTTATGTTTGGGCGTACTGAGCTTCAATCCTACGCCTGCGGCCGGCTCAGCTCAGCTGTTGTCGGCCTCCGCGATGGCTTCAGAGACCAGGGCACCGTGCAGGGCGAGGCAGGCTTGGCTGATTTCTCGGGCGGTTTCTGCAACGCGGGCCCGAGCAGCAGCATCTCGGCGGGTGGCCATGGCCGCGGTGGCTTGCTCCACGAGTCCCATCTCACGGTCGGCGGAGACCCGGAACATCCGCAGGTGCCGGGCTTCGATGCCGTGCGAGGCAAGAATCACAGCAGAACGGACAGCCTTCAGGCTGTATTCCGAGTACCGCCCGGTTTCGTCCGGTTCGATCAGCCGGAACTGCTCAAGCGAGTCCATCAGTTGCGCGGAGGCGCCGGTGAGGCCTTGGATTTCGGCGCGGGTGAGCGGGCGGGTGTGACCGGCGATCTCTTGGGCCAGCTGATCCGAGACCGAGCGTGGCGTCAGAGTCAGCCCGCCAGGGAGGGACTCGGGATGCTCACCGGCATCGACGGCGTCGAGGTAGTCCTTGATCACTTTCAACGGCAGATACTGGTCGCGTTGCAGGGCCAGGATGAACCGCAGGCGATCCGTATCCGCTTCAGTGTATTTCCGGTAGCCAGCGGCGGTGCGCTGGGGTGTGATCAGACCCTTCTCTTCCAGAAACCGGATCTTCGAGGCGCTGGCCTGCGGAAAGTCTGCCTTGAGCGCGGCGAGCACTTCGCCGATGTTCATCACGGCACGGCGGGTGCGCGACGATTCGGCTGGAGTCAGTGGTCGGCGGGAGATGGATGGGGTCACAGAAGGGTCCTCGGCTACGTCAATCGGTCAGCGGTTCAGCGGCTCCTCGGTCCGGGAGCGCATTGTGCTTAGGACGCGGTGCGCTGAGTGCCGGAGTAGTAGGTCAGGCGGAACTTTCCGATCTGCACTTCCATGCCCGGTCGCAGGGTGATGGAGTCAACCCGGTCGTGGTTGACGTAGGTGCCGTTGAGCGAGCCGGCGTCGACTACGGTGAAGGCTTCGCCGCTACGCTCGAAACGTGCGTGCTTGCGGGAAACGGTGACGTCATCGAGGAAAATATCGGAGTTCGGGTGCCGTCCCACCGAAGTCACATCCTGGTCCAGCAAGAAGCGTGCGCCCTGGTTAGGACCGGCGTGGGCCACCAGCAGGGCCGAACCGACGGGCAGAGCGTTGATGGTTTCACGATCGCCGTCGGCCAGCGACGGATCAGCGACAGGTTCCAGGTCCGGCAGACCGATGCTCGTGGTCTGGGAAGCCACCTCGTCACCGTTGCGAACTTGCCCCTGTTCTGGGGTGAAACCGTTCTGTGACATAGCGCTCTGCGCTCCCTTCCCGCGCGCTAACCGTGTTGGTCACCGCGATTGACTCCTGAAGGCTCTATCCTAACGGTTTGGTCAAGATCGTGCACGGTTTCCGTCGAAGTCGAACATGAACACTGAGTGACGATCTCACCACCCATTACAGCGTGGCCAATTTTCGAGAATGCGGGTCGGATCTTCCGTGCGATCCACCACGGAGTACTCCTGGTACTGCGATGCTGTCGCGCACGCGTGGTTGGGCAAGACGCGCAGTCGGGTGCCGACAGGCAGTTCCGGCAGTTCTCCCCCGCTGCCGTGCCGTAGCTCGAGGATGCCGTGTTCCTGGCTGGCGCCGGTCATGAGCAGATCAGGGATGATCTCGCCGTCGAGGGTCGCCACGACCCCGTATCCCTGGTCGATTTTTTGGGCGGCGGTGCCGCGGTCGCGAGACATAGCCATCCACCCACCGTCGGTCAAAATCCACCCTTTTCCCGACTGATGCCCGATGACGGTGACGACGACGGACAAGGCGATGTCATCGAGATCGCACACCCCGATGCCGGCCATCACCAGATCGAAGAAAACGAAGTTGCCGGCGCGCAACTCGGTCATGCCGCCTTTTTCCGAGGGTGAGTGCGCAGTGGGGGTGGAGCCGGAGCTGAGTACAGGGCAGGGCATGCCGGCCTCGCGCAGGCGTTGCGCGGCGGTAATGAGGGCCGCGCGTTCGGCATCGGCGTCGCGGGCTTGGGCTTCGGCGCCGGTAGAAAAGTAGGACTCACCGGCGTGATCCAGTACACCGCGTAGTTCGGCACCGCCGTCGTGCAATATCCGCGCGATCTCGATCAGCTCGGGGCTTTCGGCACGGACTCCGGATCGGTGTCCATCGCAATCAATCTCGACGAGGGCGGGAATGCGATGCCCGGAGACCCGGGAAGCTGCTGCAACGGCCTCGGCCTGGTCGGTGTTATCCACGAGCACACTGAGGTCGACGCCGCGCGCGTGGAGAGCGACGACGCGGTCCAACTTGGCGGGGGCGAGTCCAACGGCGTAGAGGATGTCGGTGTAGCCGTCGTCGGCGAAATACTCGGCTTCGGCCAGCGTGGACACAGCAATCGGTTGTGGCCCCTCTCGGTGGACCCGGCTGGTGACCTCCACCGATTTCGAGGTTTTCACGTGCAGGCGGAGCGGGAGGTTCAGGTCAGCCAGTCGGCGCTCGAGTCGGTCAATGTTGGCGTCGATCACGGAGCGATCGAGCACAGCGAAGGGAGTCAACGGTTCCTGCAGCGTGGAGGACGGCGTGGTAGCGCTCATGCCGTCATCGTAGCCCCCAGGTACCGCGACTCCCTTCACGTGAGTGTCGCTCGCGAGCGAGAACGTCTTACTCGACCAGCTTGCCGTCCTGAGACACCTCTTGGATCAGTGCCGCAATATCAGCCGGAACCTCCGGAATGGGCTCGTGGGTCACGGTGCCGTCAGCGGACCACACCATGTTCACCTGCAGCGCCGGGTCCGTCTCCGGGTAGTCAGCGCGGTTGTGGCAACCCCGGGTTTCGCGGCGCTCCAGGGCGCACTGCAGGGTGGCCTTGGCTGCCAGCAGGGAAGACTTCAGGTCGAAGACGTGGGAGAGCTCCTCGTATCCGGACAGGTCGGGGTGCACGCCTACCTGCGAGTACTTGGCTTCCACTTCGGCCAGCTTGGCCAGACCGGTCTTCAGACCCTCTTCGTCGCGGACGACGCCGCAGTGATCCGTCATGATATTGCGAATATCTCGCTGCAGGGCACGCACGTTGTATTCGCCGTCGGCGTTGAGCAGGTCCATGACTTCGGTCCGGGCGCGGTCAATGGCAGCCAGCGAACGCTTCTGGACCTCCAGCCCGGCCGAGTAGACGGCAGCGGCCTGACCGGTGATCCGGCCGAAGACGAGCAGCTCGATCAGCGAGTTACCGCCGAGACGATTGGCCCCGTGCAGACCGGAGGACGCCTCACCGATGGCGTACAGCCCGGGCACTCCGGTGCCGTGGTCCTCGGCGTCGACCCAGACGCCGCCCATCGAGTAGTGCGCAGTGGGGGCGATCTCGATCGGCTCCTTGGTGACGTCCTTCATCTGCAGTTCCATCATGGTCTGGTAGACCCGCGGGAGTCGTTCCATGATGGTTTCACGCGGCAGGTGGGAGATGTCCAGCCAGACGCCACCGTTTTCGGTGCCGCGGCCTTCCTTGATCTCGGTGTAACCGGCCAGGGCCACGCGGTCACGGGTGGAGAGCTCCATGCGCTCGGGATCATACCGCTCCATGTAGCGCTCGCCGAGGGCGTTGCGCAGGATGCCGCCCTCGCCGCGGGCAGCCTCGGAGATGAGAGTGCCGGCGTCGGCTTCGGGCTCCAGAATGCCGGAGGGGTGGAACTGGACCAGCTCGGCGTCGCGCAGTCGAGCACCCGCCTCGACCGCCAGGCGGAAGGAGTCGCCGGTGTTCTCGTTACGGCGGGAGGAGGTGCGGCGCCAGATGCGGTTGTGACCACCGGCGGCCAGGATGACGGCGTCGGCGTAGATCAGCTGACGCTCGCCGGTGACCTGGTCGAATCCGTAGGCGCCGAAGACGACGCCGTCCTCGTTGGTCAGAATCTGGGAGATGTAGACGGTGTCCAGAATCTCGATGTCGAGCTGATCAGCACGGCGCACCAGAGTGCGCTGGATTTCCAGACCGGTGTAGTCGCCAGCGAAGGCGGTGCGGCGCCACTTGTGGGCACCGAAGAAACGCTGCAAGATCCGCCCGTCGACTTCACGGGCGAAGTTCATGCCGTAGCGCTCCAGATCCTTAATCCCCTGCTCGGCGCCCTCGGTGACGATCTTGACGATCTCGGGATTCGCCAGGAAGTAGCTCTCCTTGATCGTGTCGGCCGCGTGCTGCTCCCAGGTGTCCTCCGGGTCGATTGTGGCCAGAGCGGCGTTGATGCCGCCGGCGGCCAGGGAGGTGTGCGCGTCGGACTTCTGCCGCTTGCCGACGGCGATCACGTCGACGCCGGCCTCGGCGAGCTCGATGGCGGCGCGCAGGCCGGACCCGCCCGTCCCGATGACCAGGACGGAGGTCGATGTGCGTTGTTCTGGGGTGGATCTGAGTTCTGACATTCTTCAGTACCTTCGTGTTGATGGGGTCGTGGGTTTTACGACGTTCTCAATGAAAATGCGGGTGATGCAGATGCAGTTCGCCATTGACCGCGGACAGGTCCCGGCAGCGCTCGGAGACACCGAGATTGCCGTGACAGCCGACCCACATCAGATAGGGCAGGTCGTGCCCGGTGAGGTGATCCGCCATCCATTCCACGGCCCAGGCGTTGAGCGCCTGGAGCGCACGATCGCCGGGAGCAGCCGGCGCATCCTGCGGCGAGTTCAACAACCAGTGCACGGTCATTCCCTGCGGTGCGGCGATCGGCACGATGCACTGATCTGAGGGAACTTCGATGAAGACCTGGCCGTAAGACGTGTCTGGCAGCGTGGCCAGGATGCGGGCAATCAGCTCCACATCGCGGTGGTCACCAACAAAGAGGAAGTGTGAGGCACCGGACATGCGCAGCGGGCTCCTTATAATTCGCGGCAGACGTTCGTTTCACGCTATTCCAGCTCACATAAAAAGGCAAGGCTCGCCTAATATGAAGCGTCCCATCGTGATTAATGCCTCCTGCGGTAGGCGACAAGCTGGGCGATGCGGATCGCGCCACCCCACCGCCTATGTTTGGGAGCCCACATGTCACACCGAGCACCATCGTCGATGACGTCACCGACCAGGGGACGCCGTTGGGTGCGGGTACTGCTTCCGGCCGTGCTCGTGCTGCTATGGCTGGTCGGCGCCGCGATCGGCGGCCCCTATTTCGGGCGGGTCGGTGAGGTGTCGTCCAACGACCAGACCAACTACCTTCCAGACTCGGCCGAAGCCACCGAAGTGCAAGCCGTCCTGTCCGACTTCACCGATTCGGACGCCCTACCCGCGGTGGTGGTGTTCACCGCCGAGTACTAGCTGACCGAGACTCAACTGGATGCGCTGGCGAAGAACCTCGACGCGGTCGCGGAACTCGAGGGGGTGCTGGCGGAGACCGCGCCGGCGGGAGTGTCGAGTTTCGTGACGGGACCGGCCGGTTTCAGCGCGGATCTGGGTGCAGGTTCTCCGGTATCGATGGGCTGCTACTCGGGGTGGCGTTGGCGGCAGTGTTCGTGATTCTCGTCGTCGTATATCGATCGTTCCTGCTCCCGATTGCGGTGCTGGCGACCTCGGTTTTTGCCCTCACCGTGGCGCTGCTGGTGGTCTGGTTGCTCGCTGCAGCTGATGTGCTGCTGCTGAGCGGACAGACCCAGGGCATTCTGTTCATTCTCGTGATCGGTGCGGCCACCGACTATTCGTTGCTGCATGTGGCGCGATACGGGGAGGAGCTGCGACGTCACTCCTCCGCCTGGGTGGCCAGTTGGAAGGCGCTGCGGCGTTCAGTGGAGCCCATTCTTGCTTCGGAGGCCACGGTGATCGCGGGGCTGTTGTGTTTGTTGCTCTCCGATCTGAAATCTAATAGCACCCTCGGGCCCGTGGCCGCGATCAGTATTGTCTTCGCGATGCTCTCCGCGCTGACCCTGTTGCCCTCGATCCTGGTGGGCTTCGGGCGTGCGGCCTTACGGTGACAGACGAGGGATTCGCGCCGGTGGGACCGCCCGGATCTCCGACACCCGAACCCACTGTGGTCAATGGGCAGGTGCTCTTGCAGTCCACCCTGACGGATGCGGCGGATTCCAAGGCCGCGCAACAGACCGTGCCTCAGCTGCGCGAAATCTTCGCCGCAGCGCAGGACGAGTTGCAGGCACCAGTGCTGTTGGTGGCCACCACGGTATTGTCGTTCGGCACCGCGCTCGGGGTGGCGGCGCTGATGTTCAACCACGTCTTCCACTTCCCCGGAGCCGATCCGGCGGTGTGATCACCGCTGCCAGGCTAGTGCTGGCGGCAACATTCGCCGCGCTGGGGCGTCAGGATCAGCCGGACACGGAAACGGTGGGCACGACGGGGCGATGAGCCGCGACGGCGAAATCGGGGTGGTTGAGCGGGGCTTCGCCGTCGACCGCTAGTTGCGCCAGCAGTTCTCCGGTTGCAGGGGCGAGTTTGAATCCGTGGCCGGAGAAACCAGCGCCGATGATCACACGCCCGGAGGCAGAACGATCCAGGATCGGGGTCTTGTCCGCGGTGAAGCCATCATGGTGCAGGCTGTAGCGGGTGGGCTCCGGGATGAGTCCCGGGAACATTTCGGCCACCCGCTCGCCGAAAGCGGAGACGGCGTCGTCGTCCACGCGGAGATTCTGGTGTTCGGGCAGCCCCTCAAGGTCGCCCCAGCGGTCGCCGCCGCTGACCTTCACGCTGTACCCATCGAGCATGGGAACCCCGAAGACGTGGAAGCCGTCGCGGTCGCGGATGAAGCCGGGAAGCCGGTCCGCAGTGAACTGGCTGGCGTCTCGCGGCAGGAACCAGGTGAGCAACAACGGCCTGGCCACCACGAGATCGGCCACGCGTTCGTCCAGCTGCGGAGCCCAGGAGCCAGCGGTCACCACCACGGCGTCGAAGCGTTCACCGTGGGTCTGTGTGCGCACGGTGACTCCGCGTGAGTCTTCCGAAATCTCGCGAATGTGCTGATGCGCCCGGCACTGCGCTCCGTGGTGTTGGGCTTGTTCGAGGGCACTGAGTACGCCCAGTTCGGAGCGTAGGGCGCCGCCGAGCGGATCCAGCAGCCCTTGTTCGCCGTCGACGATGTCCATCTGAGGGTAGCGCCGGCGCAGTTGCTCGGTGGTGAGCAGCCCGTGCTCCAGCCCGCTGGCCTCCACGGACCGGATGAGGCGCTGGAAGCTCTCGTCGTCGTGCGGGGCCACGGTGAGTGCGCCGACCGGGTGCATCAGTTCCCTGCCTGCGAGCGCCCCCAGTTCGCTCCACAGTGCGTGCGCCCGCCGCAGCAGCGGAACGTATTTGGGACCCTCATGGTAGGCGGAGCGGAACAGCCGGGATTCCCCCGTGTAGCTGCCGTAGCCGTGGTTCAGCCCGAACTGTTCGAAGCCCACGACTTCCACTCCGGGGCGCTGGCTGAGGTGCCACAGCACCATCGATCCGGTGGTGCCGAGTCCGATGACGGCGATTCTCATGGTGTGTCCGTTCCTTCCGTTCCCCAGTGGCTTAGGCCAGTGCCGGGGTGTCCCACAGCGACAGGCGGGTGCCGACATCGTGCCGCACAGCGTTACGGTACACCTCGGTGGCCCAGGCAACGTCTTCCACGGGCATGCCCCCGACCGAATAGAGGACGATCTCGTCTTCGTTGCGGTGGCGCGGGGCTTTGCCGGTGGCGACGTCGGCGATCTGTTCGAGCTTCCACTCAGGCAGTCGGCCTTCCTTCATCAGCTCGTAGAAGCGGGTTCCCGGGATGCCGAGAGCTTGGTAGGCCCCGCGGCCCATTTCCTCGTACCAGGCATCGTAGAGTCCGCGGGCGTCGAGCACGGTGCGGGCTTCCTCGATCACGAAGTCGTCGTCGAACCGGGCCGCGGCGGGTAGGAGCAAAACCGCCCCCGGTTTGATCCACCGACGGCGGATGTAGGGGAACGCGCTGGAGCCGGCGGCATCGGTGGTGGTGGCAGTGATGACGACGTCGGCGTCGCGCACCGCGGCTTCAATACTGTCGACCGCCTCCACCCGGGTGATCTGCGGGTAGCGCTGCTGAATGTGCTCGGTGAAGCGCTGGATACCGGCCGCGCTGCGCCCTTTGACCTTGATCCGCTCGATGCTGGGGCGCTGGGACAGGGCGGCCTCGACGATGGTGCGGCCCATCACCCCAGGGCCGATCAGGCCGATGGTGTCGGCGTCGTCGCGGGCAAAGTGCTTCACGCCCACCCCGGGGACGGCCCCGGTGCGATAGGCGGAGAGCAGGTTGGCACTCATCACCGCCAGCGGCGCCCCGGTGTCGGTGTCGTTGAGGGTGAACAGGTGGATGGAGCGCGGCAGGCTCCTGGTCTTGTTTTCGACGTTGGATCCGTACCATTTCACCCCGGTGGTGCCGAAGCGCCCACCCAGGAAAGCTGGCATCGCCATGAACCTGCGGTCGGGACCGTCGGCGGGCATACCGGGGAACGCGGGAGCCTCGGGAAAGGTGATCATGGCGCCGTGCGAGTCGTGACTAGCTCCGGCCATCGCGTAGTCTCCCTGTCGCAGCAGGATCAGCGTCTCCTCCATCACCTCAACGCAGCGGGCAATGTTGGTGACGCCGGCGGCGATCATGTCGGGTTCGCTGAGGTAACGGAAGTCGAGTGCAGTGTTCATGGGTGCTTATCCTTTGTCTCGTGCGGGGCTCGCGTGCGGCGTGGAAGTGGCGGTCGCGGTGGAGCGCGGGTGTCAGACGGCGGCGTCGCCGGTTTCGCCGGTGCGGACGCGCACCACGTGCTCGACGGCGGTGACCCACACCTTGCCGTCGCCGATCTGCCCTGTGCGGGCGTGGTCGACTATCAGCTGCACAGCTGTGTCTACCTGCTCGTTGGCGACAACGAGTTCCAATCGCATTTTGGAGCGGAAGGGGACGCTGACGGCCATGCCGCGGTAGTACTCGGTGCGCGAAGCCTGCGCACCGTGGCCCTTGACCTCTGTCACGGTGACGCCTGGAAAACCCGCTTCGGTCAACGCTTGGCTGACGTGGTCGAGACGTCCGGGCTGGATGACGGCGGTGATGAGTTTCATCTGATGCTCCTGGTGGTTCCTGCGGAATGGGTGCGGGATCGGTCAGATTCTGGACTGCTCATACGCTGACTCGGCGTGGATCGACTGGTCCAGGCCCAGCGCTTCGGCCTCGTCGTCGACCCGGATGGGCGCGATCTTCTTCATGACGGTGGCGATCAGCCAGGTCATGCCGAAGGCGTAGACCAGGGTCACGGTGATCGCGACCAGCTCCCGCCAGATCAGGCTCACGTCGCCGCCGAAGACCACCCCTGCAATACCTGCCGGTGCGGAAGCGGCCCCGAAGAAGACCACGAACAGTGCACCGACGATGCCGGCGATCCCGTGAACTGCGAACACATCGAGCGAGTCGTCAATCTGGTGACGGCGTTTCCAGGTAATAGCCCAGGCGGTGGCCGCAGACGACAGGAGTCCGACGAACATAGCCCCCAGCGGGGTGACGGCATCAGCCGACGGCGTGATGCCGACCAGACCCGCGATCATGCCGGTGGCCATACCCAGCATTGTCGCCTGTCCGTCACGCAGACGCTCCACGATCAGGAACCCGAGCATCCCTGAGGCCGCCGCGATGATGGAGGTGAGAATGACGTACTCAGCCAGGAAGTTCGCCCCTCCGGCGGTGCCGCCGTTGAACCCCATCCACCCTGCCACGATCAGCCCGGTGCCGATCAGCACCAGCGGGAGGTTGTGCGGTCGGTCCGCAGTAGACTTCCGCGCCCCCAGCACCAGCGCCAGTGCCAGTCCGGCCGCGCCAGCGTTCATGTGCACCGCGGTGCCGCCGGCAAAGTCGTGAAGATCCAGCACATTGCGCATCCAGCCGCCGACATACCCGGTTTCAGGATCCGATACCGCAAAGACCCAGTGCCCCAGCGGGGCATAGACCAGCAGTACCCACAGGGCACAGAACACGAGCCAGGCACCGAACTTCATGCGCGCGGCACCGCCTGAGGCCACCAGTGCCACGCTGATGGCGGCGAACAGGATGTAGAAGGCGCCCCACAGGGTGCCACCGGCGCCGTCGTCTTGCGTGAATTGCTGATAGGTGGCGTATTCAAAAGGATTGCCGATGATGCCCCAGCCGCCCACGGAGTCACCCGTGACCAGACCATGGCCTATCACGATGTACACCACGGTGGTGACGCCGAGCGCCCCCATGATCATCATGAACATGTTGAGCACATTCCGGCTGTTCAGCATGCCTCCATAAAGCAATGCCAGCCCGGGGAACATGAGCGTGACCAGGGCGAATGCCGCCAAAATCCACGCGGTGTCTGCGGCTTCCATAGGACCGCCTCTCCTCGATCAGTGTTCGACATCTGCACGGATGCGATGTCGATGGATTCACCGTAGGGAGTGCGTGTTTCGGCACCGTTTCGGAAACATCGTTGCTGATGTTTCCAATCACGGGACGTGTTGCTATTGGATGACGCAGTCTGCGAATCGAGCACCTTGCCTCGCGCAGAACGAAGTCACGTTCCTTATCGATCGTGCCATCCTCGATCTTGACGGCACGGCGCGTGATCAGACGTGGAAGCCGTTGAACGCCGCGAGGACTAGCCGCTCACTCTGCGTCAGATAGTCCTTGAGCGCCTCAGCCGCTTCACCCATGCGTCCGGCGTCGAGCAGGCCCATGATCTCCACATTGCGTTGCACAAACGCCGAATGTAGATATTCCGGTGCGTTCAAATTGATGAAGGCGAGACGAAGCTCCGCCGTGAGAGAGCGGAACGATCGAATCAACCGTGGACTGTCCGAGAGTGACACCAGCGCCATGTGCCATTCCATGTTCGCCGTTCCCACCGACGTCCAATCTTCGCGCTCGGCCGCTTCCACCGCATCATCGACAATGCTGCGTGCCTTGATCAGGGCTGGGTGCTTCGGTGTTGCCGAGGCGACTACGGGTAGCTCGATCAATCTGCGTACGCGGTAGACATCGAGAATTCCGGCCACAGAGGGTTCACTGACGAACACCCCGCGATTCGGCTTCCGGACGAGCAGCCCCTCATGCATCAGCACTCGGAACGATTCGCGCAGAGTGTTGCGAGAGACGTCCAGTTGCTCTGCAAGTGCACTCTCCGAAAGCTGCTCACCCGGTACAAACACGCCCGTCACGAGGCGATCGCGCAGGGATTCAGCCGTTCGCTCGACCAGATCCAAGGGGGACTTCTTCTCAGCATTCACTCTTGCAGGATACGTGCTCGCCAGGCTCCAACCATCTCCCCACGGCCCGTACGTGTCGAAGACTGCACCAAAGGCGGTGAACAATGCTCCTCGCATTGTTGAACAACCTGTGGTGTAATGGTGATCGCCACCACACGACCAGTCGTTCCTCAACATCTGGCACGACGTCATCCGGGAGACTCCATGAGCGATCATTCACCTGGCAACGACGAGACCCGTACCGCTGACCACAGCCCGGCTTCTTCCGGGAAGGTCGCGGTGGAAGCCCAGCGCTTCGCACGCAGTCGCAAAGCATCACTGATCGGGGCGATCTTCATGATGGCCACCAGCGCCATCGGCCCCGGTTTCATCACCCAGACAGCCACCTTCACGGCCACGATGGGCGCGGCCTTCGCGTTCGGCATCTTGGCGTCGATCCTCATCGACTTCGCCATTCAGCTCAACGTCTGGCGCATGATCACCGTCTCAGGCAAGCGCGCCAGCGATCTAGCGAATGCGGCAATCCCCTACTCCGGATATCTCCTCGCCGTGCTGGTGATCATCGGCGGTTTCGTATTCAATATCGGCAATATCGCTGGTGCCGGGCTGGGCATCAACGCGATGCTCGGCCTGGATCCGCGCATCGGCGGACTCATCTCAGCGCTGATCGCCATCGGCATCTTCATCTCGAAGAAGGCGGGGATCGCTATCGACCGAGCGATGATCGTGCTCGGACTGGTCATGATCGCTTTGACCATCTACGTCGCCATCGTTTCGCAGCCGCCGGTCGGTGATGCCCTGCGCCAGACCGTGCTGCCCGACTTCATTGACTTCGCCGCCATCACCACCATCGTCGGTGGCACCGTGGGCGGCTACATCACCTATGCCGGAGCGCACCGTTTGCTGGACTCGGGCACCGCCGGTCCGGAGAACATCAAGGAAGTGTCCCGTGCCGCGGTCAATGGCATCCTGGTCACGGGCATCATGCGCTACATTCTCTTCCTTGCCGTGCTAGGCGTGGTGGCCAGCGGCGTCGTCATCGATACCTCCAGCGCCCAGGCCAACCCCGCGGCACAAGCCTTCCAGTTCGCAGCCGGCGAGTGGGGCCTGCGCGCCTTTGGTTTGGTCTTCTGGGCGGCCGGCATCTCCAGCGTGATCGGCGCTGCTTATACGTCCGTCTCGTTCTTTACCGTGTTCTTCAAGAACATGACGGACCGCGCCCGCAGCTACACCACGGTCGGCTTTGTTGCCGTGTCCCTGGTGATCTACCTGATCGTGGGCACCACACCAGCCGCTCTGTTGGTCTTCGCCGGTGGTTTCAACGGATTGGTCTTGCCCGTCGGATTGACGATCTTCATGTACATCGGCTGGTTCCGCCGGGATCTGCTGGGCGGACACAGGCACCCGGTCTGGCTGCTGGTGGTGGGCACCATCGTGACGGCGCTGACCTGGTACATGGGTGCGCGGTCCGTGGTCCCGATCTTCCAGTTCCTCGGTTACTGACACGCCCGAGGACGACATTTCAACACACACGAGCACGGCACTTCGGCCCCGGTTATCCTGACACGGCGGTCGAGACGACGAAGGAGCACCCTGTGGCAACCATCGATTTGAACAGCGACGTCGGCGAGGCGTTCGGCCCTTGGCCCATGGGCGACGACGAGGGCATGTTGCGGCTGGTATCCAGCGCGAACATCGCCTGTGGCTTCCATGCCGGTGATCCTCGGGCGATGCGAGCCACCGTCCGGCTCGCCGCTGAGCGAGGCGTAGCCGTGGGCGCGCATGTGGGTTATCGCGACCTCGCGGGTTTCGGCCGCCGCGCCATGGATGTGGCCAGCGAAGACCTCATTCCCGAGATCATCTACCAAATCGGCGCTCTGCAGGCGATGGCGCGGGCGGCCGGCACCACGGTGCGCTACGTGAAACCGCACGGCGCCCTCTACAACACCATCGTCCACGACACCCGCCAGGCTCGCGATGTCGCCACCGCGATGGCCGAGGTCGACACGAATCTCGTCCTGCTGGGCCTGCCCGGCAGCCAGGGACTGATTGAGGCCAACAAGGCCGGTCTTGCCACGGCCGCTGAAGCGTTCGCCGACCGCGCGTACACTCCCGAGGGCACCCTGGTCTCGCGGCGCCAGGCCGGTGCGGTCCTCGAGGATCCGGTCAAGGTAGCTCGGCGCATGGTTCAACTGGTCGAGGACGGCACAGTTGAGAGCATCGACGGCACCGACGTGAAAATCAGCGCGGATTCGATCTGCGTCCACGGAGACAGCCCCGGCGCGGTGACCATGGCGGATCGCGTGTACCAAGAGCTGCGCGGTGCCGGCGTCGAGATCGCTGCTTTCGCCCGAGCCTGAGGAAGCCTCCATGACCGCCTCAACGAAGCGCTATCTCACGGCCGGTGCCCAAGCTGTTCTGGTGGAAGTCGATGATCTGTCCGCCGTGCTGGCTTTGACCGATGCCTTGCGCCGGGCCCAGATCTCCGGTGTCACCGAGTTAGTACCAGCCGCCCGAACCGTGCTGGTAACCTTCGACCGCACCACCGACCGGGATACGGTCGTTTCCGCCATCGATGCCGTGAACTCCGGCGAAGTCACCGTCAGTGAACCGCGCGTCATCGAGATCCCCGTGCGTTACGACGGCGAAGACCTCGCCGAAGTCGCCGCACATCTTGGGATGACCGAAGACGACGTCATTCGCCGGCACACCGAGAGCGAATACACCATGGCCTTCGCCGGTTTCGCACCCGGATTCTGCTACCTCACCGGCGGCGATCCCCTGCTAGATGTGCCACGTCGCAGTAGCCCCCGTACGCGGATTCCCGCCGGATCGGTGGGACTGGCTGGCACCTTCAGCGGCGTCTATCCCCGATCCAGCCCGGGTGGCTGGCAGCTGATCGGTACCACCGATGTCGTGATGTGGGACGAACAACGCGATCCTGTTGCCCTGGTGAATCCCGGTGACCGAGTGCGCTTCGTCCGTGCCAATGACGACGACGCTGCTGTCACCGCAACCGGTGCGGAGCCCACAGCCACCGAGGACGCTCCCGTTCCGGCCACTGGGCTGCGCATCATCCGCCCTGCGGCGCAGACTTTGCTCCAGGATCTCGGCCGCGGGGGTCACGCCCCGCTCGGGGTACCCGCGGCCGGTGCAGCGGACGCATCAGCCCTGCGCTGCGCAAACCGACTCGTCGGCAACCCGGCCAACGCCACGGGACTGGAGCTGCTGCTTGGTGGACTGGAAGTGGAATGTCTCGGCTCCGTCGACGTAGCCGTGGCCGGAGCACGCACCGACGCCACCGTGACCCGCGCCAGCGGAGCCATTTGGTCTATCACCGACCAGCGGCCCATCGCGCTCTCAGCAGGCGACCGGCTCCGCCTCGGCGCCCCCATCGATGGGCTGCGCAGCTACCTCGCCGTGCGCGGTGAGATCGAGGTGGACCCGGTACTGGGCAGCCGCTCCACCGACACGCTCTCGGAGGTCGGGCCCGCGCCCCTGCAGGCCGGCGATGTGCTCACCGTCCGACCACCAGCCAGCCCGGCCCCTGCCGTCGGTGAACCCCGGCCGTGGCCCGAGGACCGCTTCACCACCGGTGAGGTTACGGTACCCATCCTGCTCGGACCGCGCCAAGACTGGTTCGATGAGGATTCCTTGGACCGGCTCACCTCCCAGCCTTGGACCGTTACGGATCGGTCGAACCGCGTCGGGCTGCGACTCCACGGCGACCAACCGCTGGAACGTGCCCGCAGCGGCGAACTACCCAGCGAGGGGGCCGTCACCGGCTCGCTCCAGATCCCGCCCGAGGGCCAGCCTGTCCTGTTCCTGAACGACCACCCGGTGACCGGAGGCTACCCGATCATCGCCGTCGTCGCCCCGTCCGCGCTGCCACTGGTGGCCCAAGCGCCACCCGGCACCCGCCTGAACTTCGTCCTCGACTCCACCAACACACCCCAGGAGACGTCATGAAACGCGTTCTGATCGCCAACCGAGGCGAGATCGCCGTCCGCATCATCCGCGCCTGCCGAGATTCCGGCCGCACAGCGATCGCTGTCTACGCCGACGATGACGCCGACGCGCTGCACGTGCGCCTGGCCGACGAGGCCTACGCGCTACAGGGAGCCCGCCCCCGTGAGAGCTACCTCGACGTCACCAAGATCCTGGCCGCGGCCAAAGAGAGCAACGCCGACGCCGTGCATCCTGGCTACGGGTTCCTCTCCGAAAGCGCAGACTTCGCCCGCGCCGTCATCGACGCGGGGCTGACCTGGATCGGTCCCGCACCCGAGGTGATCGAGAAGCTCGGCGACAAGGTCGCGGCCCGCAAGATCGCCCAGTCCGTCGATGCCCCGCTGGTGCAGGGCACCCCGGACCCGGTCTCCGATGCCAACGAGGCCGTGGACTTCGCCCGTGAGCACGGGTTGCCCATCGCGATTAAGGCCGCCCATGGCGGCGGCGGTCGCGGCATCCGCATCGCGTGGGACCTCGACGAGGTCGCTGAGCTCTACGACTCTGCGGTGCGCGAAGCCACCGAAGCTTTCGGACGAGGCGAGTGCTTCGTCGAGCAGTACCTGCAGAATCCGCGCCACGTGGAGGTGCAGATCCTCGGCGACGCTCACGGCAATGTCGTCGCCGTCGGCACCCGCGACTGCTCGCTGCAACGCCGCAACCAAAAGCTCGTCGAGGAGGCGCCCGCCCCCTTCCTCACCGACAAGCAGCGCGCGGAGCTACACAGCTCGGCCGAGCGTATCTGCGCCGAAGCCGGCTATCAGGGCGCGGCCACCGTCGAGTTCCTGCTGAGCACCGACGGCACGCTATCGTTCCTCGAGGTCAACACCCGTCTCCAGGTCGAGCACCCGGTCACAGAGGAAACTACCGGACTGGACCTGGTGCTGGAGCAGTTCCGCATCGCCGAAGGCGAGCCGCTCACCCATGAGGTGCGAACCGCCGGCGAGCGTGCGCACGGCCACGCCTTTGAATTCCGCATCAACGCCGAAGACCCGGGGCGGGGCTACTTGCCCACACCCGGCGAGATCAGCGTCTTCGATGCCCCGTCCGGAGGCGGCATCCGTGTGGATTCCGGCTATACCGTCGGTCAGGTGCTACCCGGACATTTCGATTCGATGCTGGCCAAGCTCATTGTGTGGGGCCCGGATCGGCAACGAGCATTAGCCCGCGCCCGGCGCGCCCTGGACGAGTTCCAGATCGACGGGGTCTCCACCGTGCTGCCGTTCCACCGCGAGGTGCTCCAGCAGCCTGATTTCACTGGCGAAGACGCCTTCGCGGTGCACACCCGGTGGATTGAGAACGACCTCGACGTCGACTTCGAACCGGCCCAGGCACCCGAGCCCGCAGCAGCAACCTCGCTGACCCGTACCTGGTTGGAGATCGACGGTCGCCGCGTCCAGGTGGGCATCCCCGGCATGCTGCTATCCGGACTCGCTTCAGCAGGAGGGTCATCGTCTTCAGTCGAGAAGGACTCTGGCGGCACGGTGGACGAGGGGTCAGTCACCGCACCCATCACCGGCACCCTGGTGAGCTGGAAGGTCGACGACGGCGCCACCGTGTCCCGCGGCGAGGTCGTGGCCGTGATGGAGGCGATGAAGATGGAGACCAACGTCGTCGCCGAGTCCGACGGCGCACTGAGCCTCACTGCCTCCGCAGGCGATCACTATGCAGCAGGTACCGCGCTCGGCCGGATCTCGTAGGTCGATTTTTCACGGACATAGAGACAGTCGAGGGACCCACCAATCAATGGTGGGTCCCTCGTTCGCGGTGAATGACGACTAGTTCACTCCGCGCATCCCCCGGTGCACGGGCCGCGCCAGCAGCAGCATGAGCACGCCGATGCCGATCGTCACCGCGCCGAGCACACCGAAGTAGGTGCCCTCATTCTCGGCGGAGTAGAACCGCGCCAGCGAGCCCGCCAAGGAAGTGCCCAGGGCCACCGAGAGGTTGTAGAGGGCCACCATCAGCACCGGGTACTGTGCCGGTGCCAGCTTGGTGGACAGGGAGAGTCCCACCGGCGACACCATGAGCTCACCCATGGTGGCCACCAGCAGGATCACGGCGATCCACAGCACCGGTACTGAGACGGTCGTAACCATCGGTAGGAAAAGCAGGAACGCGGAACCCATCAGGATGATGCCCCAACCGAACTTATTCGGGGTGGTGGGATTCCGCGTGCCGAGCCGAGTCCACAACAGGGCGAACAGTGGCGCGAACACGATAATGAACACCGGGTTGATCGACTGCACCCATTCGATCGGCATCTCCCACGAGAAGTCTCCCCAGGAGAAGTCGCGGTCGAGTCGGGTATCGGAGTAGATGGTGATCACGGTGAACTGCTGCTGGAACAGGGCGAAGAACGCCGAGGATCCGATGAACAGCGGGATGAAGGCCAGCACCCGGGAACGCTCGTCGGCGCCGATCTTTTTGGTGGTGAGCAGGAACGCAAAGATTCCGACGGCGGCTACCGCGGAGATCAGCACCGCCACGGTCGAAAGGTTCCCGGCGTTCACCACTCCGGTCACCAGCAGGACGCCCACCAGGAGGAGAGCCACCACGGTGCCGACGATCCAGCGCGGGTAGGAAGAACGAGGCAGTGGGTTCGGGACGGTGTGCACGTCGGCAGGCAGCTCACGACGGCGCCAGATGTATTGGCCCAGTCCCAGTGCCATGCCCAGCGCGGCAAGACCGAAGGCGAGGTGGAAGCCCCATTCCTGTCGGGCGAAACCGGTGATGAAGGGACCGAAGAGAGCGCCGATGTTCACGCCCATGTAGAACAGGGAGAAACCGGCGTCACGGCGCGGATCCTCGCGCGAGTACAGGTGCCCCACCAGGTTGGAGACGTTCGCTTTCAACCCTCCGGAGCCGATGCCCACCAGCAGTAGGCCCACGATGAGGCCGGGGATCCCCGGAATCAGGGCTAGCCCGATGTGTCCGGCCATGATCATGACCGCACTCCACAGCATGGCCCGCTCGGAGCCGATGAGCCGGTCCGCAACCCAACCGCCAATGATGCAGAAGACGTAGACCATACCGCCGTACGCGCCGACCACGCCCGTCGCGATGGCCGGGTCGATGCCCAGTCCCCCGCGCTCGGCTTCGAAGTACATGTACAGCAGCAGGATCCCCTGCATGCCGTAGAAGGAGAAGCGCTCCCAGAGTTCAACGCTGAACAGGGTGGAGAGCGGTCCCGGCTGTCCGAAGAACGTGCGCGCAGTGGGCAGTTCTTTGACCTCAACCGGAGAGGTCGATAGATCGGTGTCCTGAGTTTTCACCCGCGTGACTATACTCCGCGAAAAGCGTCTCGCGACCCACAGCACACGGCACTATGAGAAATCCCACAGGCCCTGTTGAGGTGGGATTATGCCGGTGCGCACCCGCCGTCTTCGAAGTACAGGTGAGCGTGTGCGGAGCATCCCGGGTTGAAAGCAGCGTCGCAGTGCGGGCAACGTGAGGTGGACTGATACTCGGCGACCGTCATGGTGCTTTGGCAGACGCCGCACAGCACGGCCGATTCGTGGAACCGCGAGCGCGGCCACGGCTGTTCGGGGTGTCCCGCGCCTTCAGCATGGCACAGATGGCAGGGCCAGTAATCACCGCAGCAACCGAAACGCAGCGCCACCACATCGAGTGCGGTGCGATAGTGCACGCATCGGGTCTGTGCATCGACGACAGCACCACGCACCACGATCTCCGGCTCGGTCATGTTCCCATTATGGCCGGTGGCTACGTCTTGCGCTGAAGGATATGACCTTTGCTCAGTCGTGCGGCCAGGAGCAGAATCAAAAGCAGCACAGCGCCTCGGGCCAAGCCCTGCCAGTGGAATGAGAGCCCAATCAGGTTCATCCCGTTAGCCAGGATTCCGAAGATCAACACGCCAATCGCTGTCCCTGCCAGCGTTGGTCGACCTGTTCGGCTCAACGTCGCACCGATGAAGACGGCGCCGATCGCGTCGAGGAGATATGCCTGACCGCCGTTGACGACGAACCCCTGGCTGCGTGCGGCAAGCAGGATGCCCGCCACTGAAGCGATTGCCCCAGCAACCAACCACGCCCCCGCAAGTGCCGCTGAGGATCGACGTCCTGCTATTCTCACCGTTCTTGGCTGTTCACCCGCGATGGTGACGATTCGGCCCCACCGGCTACGTTCCAAGAGAATCCACACCGCGACCAATACCAGCAACGCTGTCAGTATTGGAATCCCGATACCAAGCACACTTCCTCTTGCGAGGAACTGAAAGTCCTCGGGGGTCCGTGAAGCGGAAAGATAAATCGGAGATCCGCCTCCGGTAGCGACTAACTGCACGCCAGCTCCGATGAACCAAATGCTCAAGGTGGCCATGAATGGTCGAACTTTGAGACCAACGACGAGAACAGCGTTGATGGCACCAACCACGATTCCAGTCATCACCCCGAAGAGGATGGAAAACCAGGCGACGAACCCGTCATACAGCAGGAATGCTGTGGTCAGTGCTGCGAGATCGATGGCAACTCCGATAGACAAGTCGATTCCGCCTGAGCGGACGATCACCGTCATTGCAATCGCTGCGAGCAACAGCAAAGCGTATTGATTGACTACTCCAAGGAGGTTGCTCGCTGTGAGAAAGTTCGGAGACATCACACCGAAAGTGACAACGAGAACCAGGAGTAGTGTCGGGGCCAATAGCCGCGGAAGTGACGCTGCCAGCCCTTGGAACGATGTAGCGGCCGCAGGTTTGCTTCCGACCGTCCTATCTGACTTCTCTGGTGGTGTCGCATTGACCCCGTGCGAGATTTCCTCGGGACGAGTCTTCACGTTCTGGCTCATCGTGCCACCTTTCGTTCTCGCACGGCGGCCACGGCCAGCACGACCAAGATCAAGATTCCCTTGGTGACGCCCACCCATTGGCTCGGGACACCCAACGCAATAAAGCCACTATCCAGGACCGCGACAAAGATGGTGGCGAACAGCGTGCCGCTGAGAGTCACCACCAGTCGACGGGAGAAGGCAATCGACATGAAGGTTGCCAACAGAATACTGATCAGAGCCTGTTCACCGATGGCTGGTAGCGCGGCCGTTAACCGTGACGTCATGAGAACGCCAGCTATTCCTGCCAAAACGGCGGAAAGCACATATGAGACGAGAACATATCGATGTGTATTCAGCCCTGCGATTCGCGCCGCGGTCGGATTCTGCCCGACTGCATAGGCTTGGGCGCCCCATCGACCACGGCTAACGATCAGGAGGATAGCGAATACTGCCACTAAGACGATGACGCTTCCAGAAATCCCACCGATGCCGTCTCGAAGCCAGAAGATGACGGAGTGCGTTACATCTATCTTGACGTTCCCCGTCAACGCGATCGTTGCGCTCAGGGTGGCTGTCATAGTTGCCAACGTGACCAAAAGAGGTCTGACTCCAGCCACGACACTGTACCCGTTGATCAGTCCAATGATCGCAGCAGCTACTAAACCGAGGAATAGTGCGGGAACAATTCCGAATCCATCGCGCAGCAGGAAAGCGGTCAGTGCGCCGACGAACCCGAGGACAGCTCCGCTCGAAAGATCGATACCGCCACGCGCGACATCGTCCCCGCCAACAATGACGACGATCGTTACTCCGAAGGCAGCAACGGCATACACGGAAGCCTGCGTCAGGATGTTGAGGAGATTCCCTGTGCTGAGAAAAGTTGGAGCCAGGCTGGCGAAGAGAACTATCTCGGCTAGGACTATTCCGTACCCAATGAGACCCACCCACGCCGGGGCGCCTCGTCGTGGCGGTCGGGCTTCGGGGTAGCTCGGGTCCGGGGACAAGTCCAGGGATTGTCCCTCTACCTGCAATTGGCTCGAAGTGACCGTCATGAGGGTACTCCTGCTGTCGTTTCGCTGACGAAGAGTTCGGCTGTAGTCGAGGCTCCCGTGGACCACGCCAGGAGATTCTCGACGGTAAGTTCGTTTTGTGCCAGCTCCACAACGGGACGTCCGCGGAACAAAATGATGGCGCGGTCGGCTATACCGACGATTTCTTCGAGGTCGATACTGATCAGAAGCACCCCAACTCCGCTATCAACCAGTGAGTTGATCTCGTTATAGATGTGCGCCCGAGATCCGATATCGACTCCAGCGGTCGGTTGGTCAAGGATGAAGACCTGTGCTTGGGTTTCGAGCCACTTCCCCACGGACACCTTCTGCTGATTTCCGCCAGACAGGGCCGCGACCGGAGTCGTGCCGTCGGTTGGACGAATCTTCAGCCGATCTATGATCTTCTGTCCCAGAGCCTTCTCTGCGCGTCGCTTCAGGAGTCCGGCTGGCGACAGTCGCCCCAGCGAAGCGAGCGAAAGATTCTCATTGATCGAATGGCTACCGATCACGCCGTCTCGTCGGCGGTCAGCTGGAACGTGGGCACCGCCTCGAGCAACAAACTCTCGTGGATTCCTGATACGCCGCCCTCGAATCCTCACGTCCCTGCTTCGAACGCGTTGCAATCCCGTGATCGCATCGGCGAGTTCTTCTACCCCGGAACCAACGAGACCCGTCACCGCGACAATTTCGCCCGGACGAACCGCCAGCTCCAGTTCAGTTATTCGACCGGGGACGTGGAGACCCGAGATGTCTAGCAAGGGAGTTTCCAGTGGATCGGCCTTCGACGTGCGCTGGTGTCCGAATTCCGCCACCGACTCTCCCACCATCAGAGACACGATTTCGTTCACCTGATCCGACGTTCGGCTGGCCAGGGAAACGCTCCCAACATGCTCACCATTGCGGAGCACTTCGGCACGGTCGGCGATTTCGCGCACTTCGTCAAGATAATGGGAGATGTAGATGATCGGAATTCCCTGATCTTGAAGTGCTCGAACCGTCGAGAAGAGCTGGCGCACCTGTGCTGCCGCCAAGGGGGCCGTCGGTTCGTCTAGCACCAAGAGCCGCGGAGTCTCGCGAATAGCGATAGCGATCTGCAGGAGCTGTTGTTCCGCGACCGTAAGGTCGTCGATCAGAGTGTCGCCGTTTATTCGCAAACCGACGAGTTCGCTGATGCGGTTCTCGGCTTCCACGCGTCGACGAGCGCCAGCGAAAGCGGGCGAATCCGCAGCACCCAGGAAGAACTGCTCGGCGACCGTTAGCCGACCAGCCAAATGACGATCTTGATGGATCACCCGAATGCCAAGTGCGTCAGCATCCGCTGGGGACGTTATCTCGACCGCGTTCCCGTCGACGGCAATAGTCCCCGCCGTTGCGTCGTGGAATCCAGTCAAGATCTTGATGAGCGTCGATTTTCCTGCCCCGTTCTCTCCGAGGAGTGCAACGATCTCCCCCGGATACACGACGAGGTCCACGCCTTTGAGTACCTCTGCGGCGCCGAAACGTTTCCGAATCCCGCTCATGCTGACTCGCGGCGGGTGTGAGTTTCGTTCCGTTTCGATGGTCATATACCTAAGTCCTCACGAACCTCGATCACGTTGTCCTTCGTCACGAACACCGGGTCCAGGTAGGAGCTCAGCGGAACCAGGTCTTCTTGTCCGTTCAGATATCGAGCGACGTTGTTCACCGAAGCTTCGCCGAAGAGCGTGGGTTGCTGAGCGACGGTGAATTGGAAGTTCGATTCGGGATCCTCTATCAGATCCAGCGCACCGGGTTCAGCGTCCACGCCATACACCGGAATTTCGAGGTTCTTCGCGTCGATAGCTTGTGCCGCACCGATCCCTGGTAAGTCCCAGCACGTCCAAACAGCGTCGACACCGTCTTCTCCCAGGCGGGTCAGCGCATCGTTCGTCTTCTGCCGCGCATCTTCGATCGTTCCTTCGTAGGTATCCTGAAGCTCCGGCTCGATCACTTCGATCTCGGGATAGTTCTTGAGGACCTGTCGGAACTGGTCATACCGGATTTGGCATGGCACGACATCGTAGAAGCCGTTGAAGACCAAGACATTGCCTTCACCACGAATGTCTTCCGCCAGGTTCCGCGCCAAGGTGGATCCGATGTTCCAGTTGTCCGAGCCGATGTTGTTAGCCGAGTAGGGGCTCGCATGGTCAATGGTGAAGATCGGAATGCCGGCGTCGTCGGCCTTCTTCAGTGCCGGACCGAGCGTCACGGTGTCGCCGAGGACAATCACGATGGCGTCGACTCCTTGACTGATCAGGTTCTCGACATTGGAGACGTGCTTATCGTCTTGGGCATCGGCCTGAGTTGCGACGACTTCGCCGCCGAGTTCCTTGACCTGGTTCTGGACGCTTTCGTACACATTGCGGCCGAAGTCCCGCACCACATCCTTAGCTGCCAGTCCGACGGTGAATCCCTCGAGCGAAGGAACCTCAGAACTGTCTTCTTCCAAGGTCCCGACGGCTCCGACAGCAGTTGAATTCGCGTCGGCTTCCTCGACGTCACTGGTACGGATACCGCCGCATCCCGCCAGGGCGCTACCGAGCACCATCAAGGAGGTCAGTGCCGTGAGCGTGCGCAGAATTTTCGTCATCATGTTCCTTCAGGTGCGCGTCGCTTGGCAGCGCGGAGGCGACGTCGTTGATCTCGTGGTAGTTCGACGTCATCCGAGCTTCTTTAGACGTCATCCGAGTTCAAACCGTACGAGCGACGCGCCATCCCTCAAAGAACTTCGTCACTGTTAGTCATGCAACTCCGTTCATAGGCCAAATTGACTTCAAACGGACCACAAACAGTCGGGTCGATTACGGCATGGGCCAGCGAAGGGGACGCGCTTGGGAGAGAATCACATCATGACGCGAACGCACAATGCATGGTGACAGCGGCTTCGCTTCCGGTCCCGGATTCTACGAGTTCCGGTTGGAAGCCGAAGAAGGTCATCTCGACATCGGCGAACAACGGCATGTCACCCACGTCGTAGATGCCGACGGTCTCACCCGTCTGCACCACCAACGGCGCGTCAGCAACAGGAGCAGCGAATGCTTCGACAGTGTCGTCCAGGATTCCATCGAGCCATTCGGAACGAGGACAGACCCCGCCCCAAGCCTCAACTGGTTCCATCTGGATAGGGAAATGACTTTCGCCGATGAGATCGACCCGAATGTCTCGTACCTGAACCCCGGTGCCACCGCTGGCGCAGTCTCGACCGCCATCTGTGGTTGGGAGCCACAGGGTCTCGTCGACACGGAACCCGCCATCAATCGCGGACACCGAGTGGACGGTGTCACCGCAGTTGGTGCTTCGGGCGATGGGATACATCAACTGTTCCGCGAGGACCCCACTCTCGTCATCTGTACCTAGCCAGACATACCAAAGTTCTTGCAGTCCGTTCCCGTCCACCTGCGTCACTGGTACGACGAGGTCTGGAATACCGTCGGAGTTAGCGTCACCCTCGATCCCGACGCCGATCTCATAAGTCCGATGGTACTCGTCAGTGGCTGCTCCGGACTCGAAGCTCACCACCTCCGGTTCCATCTCTCCGTGCGCGGAGAAGGACCACTCTTCATCGGCAATCCACGCCTCAATTTCTGCCGCGGTTGCCGGCTCCGGCGTCGATGCTATCGACTCGCTCGGCGAGGGGCTCTGGATCGTTGAGGCGACTGAATCAGGCGACTCGGAGGCCGTTGGTTCAGGTGATGTTGACCCGGTCACGCACCCACTCAGCAGCAAGGCAGCCCCCATCAACGCAACGGTGGGGGTTGCTGACCGACCACGCATCATCGCCCACTCTCGACGGAAGGTTTCTCAGTTCCCGAGCCAAGGGTCGACGACGCACCGCGGTCGCCGAGCGCGGCGCCGAAGGCGCTCGGGAAATCCGCTGGGAGTAACTCCAAGCGCCCTGATTCACCGATACTCAAGTGGGTCGCGATCATCGCGTTGCGTCCAATAGTGGTGCCAGCGAAGGTGACTGCCTCGCGTTCTCCATAAGGACGCGCCACCAGTGCCTTCAGCCGGTCCGTCGCATAGGAGACGTCCTCTGGCGCAAAGCGCGCCGATAACGTCGGAACCCACGCTGCTATCACTCCCCCGGCGTGCGTCGATTGGCCCCCATAGGAGTTGGATACGGCCATAATCATTTCCGCGACCCAGTCTCGGACACCTGGCCCGGACATCGAGACCACCCTGAAGGTGTCATTGCCATTGATCTCGAACACGGCGAACAATGCGTCACCCATCAGGTTCGCCCTGGTGCTTTGGCTGAGCGATAGGTTGGCTATGGTCGTTCCCGACATGCTTCCTGAGGTAACGCTGGAGTTGACCCCCGTCGAGCGAAAACGGTCATAATCCAGTGCCCGTCCGTGGTTGCTAGAGATGCCGAATGATGTCGCGAACATGCGCATACTGGTCTCGAGGACGCCAGTGATGGCGCCGACGGTCTGCTGGTCGAAGTGCCGCTCAATCTCAATGATCTTCGCGTTCCGGATGACGGTGTCACCCGGTGTGGAATAAAACTGCGAGCGCGGTGTCTGAGCGAAGGCCACCAACTTATGGTGCAGTTCATTGGCTTCAGCGATGTCACGACGGTTGAAGGACCGAGCACGGATTTCCGCTGTCAGTCCTATCAAGAAGAAAACCGCACCGACGATGAAGAAGATCCCGCCGAAGAATTGGCCGGAGATAAACGCCGAGGCGAATCCAATCGGCGCTGTTCCACTCTGAGCGGCAACATCAGAGCCCACCGAAGAGATCATCGCGGCGAACCCCAACGAGCAGGCAAGCCAAATGAGGAGGATGACGACTCCCCAGATCAGGAAGCCTCGTTTTCGTTGCGATTGAGCGGCGGCGGACATTCCAGAAACGACACTGGCCACGACGGATACTCCTCCCGTCTGCCCGAGGGGCTACTCACGAGCCACCATCAGCATGGATGAATACCCTTCACAGGATATCACCAGGTTTTGTGAAGTTGTCTAGGATTTTCGGACAACTCGTTCCCGGCGGGCATGTCGTTCACCTCTCCCGCAGGGAGTATCCGAGCTGGTGAAGCCAATCCGGGAGGGGGCGGATCCGCATTCGATCTAGCTCCTGTGTTCGGTCGTCGAGTTCCTCCCACACCACGAGGTCCGGATGCTCATTTCGTCCCGAGGTCCTCGCGAACCGACACCAGCGTAGATGCTCCAGCCGGGCGCCGACCTCGAGTTCTTCCTCGGTCAGGTGGAGCCGTCTGCTGGGAAGATCGCCCTCCACGATCTCGAATCCGAGTGCTGCGAGAATGATCGGTGCGAAGTGCGCCGAATCCAGGTTGGCTTCACGCTCTCGTGCATCGAGGTCGTCCCACATCAGCGCCCGCTCGGGCTGAGATTCCACATAAGCACGGTGGGCTTTCCGCGCCAAAACCTCCAGGTGTTCCGGGTGCATGCCTGTCATTCTGGGCCTCCTGCAGATTATGATGTCAGAAATTGGGCATGGCCGGAGGATCCGTCATGAGGCAATTGTTCTGGAATCTCAGTGACCGTCTCAGTGGTGCGCTCATGCTCGTTCTCTTGGCGGGCGTCTATCTGCTCGGCCTCGTCGGATTAGCCTGGTATGCCGACCTCCACGATCTTGATTTCACGTGGGGGACCCTGCTCTATACCGCTGCCTCGTTGTTTCTTCTCGAGAACGGAACCCTCGAGGGCGAGATTCCTTGGCCACTGGAAATCGCCCGCTGGTCAGCACCACCGCTCCTCGCTCTTGCCGCCCTAGGGACAATTCTGACTCTGGTACGCGAACGCTCATGGTCGCTGGGCGCGTTGCGCGCGCGTCGCCACATCGTCATCGTCGGCCTCACGAGCAGAGGGTGGAGCGCCACTCGAGCGGCGCACAGCGAGGGACGACGAGTTGTGGTCATCGATGACGACGCCGCCAACGAGCATGTGCGCACAGCGCGTCGACACGGAATTCCCGTCATCATCGGAAACGGGTCTGAGCCTTCTAAGCTCAAAGCAGCGCGAACCATCCGAGCTTCCAAGGTGATCGTCTTCGCCGAAGATCCGGCCTCGTTGTCGTCCGTGGTGGAGAGCATCGCACGCCTCTCTGACCGGTCCGCGGATGTGTTGCCTCCAGATTTCTGTTGCTTCCTCGAGGTGCAGGATGCCACGACGGCCCGCCACATGAATGCCTTGATGCACGATCAGGGCGTTCCGTTTCAGTGGGAATTCTTCTGCTTGGCTGAGCGTGCGGGTCCCGTCATCATCGACCGGTGGGCAAACCTCCTGCGCGAACAGGAACGTCCGGACCCTGTCGTGGTCCTGGGCTCCAGCGAAGTATCCAGGTCAGTTGTATCCACAGTGCTGCGTCACAACCGCGGCACCGTGAGCAAACACAGGGTCGAAGTGCATTGGATCCTCGACGCTGAGCCGTCATTGCCGCTAACCCAACTAGAAGATCTCACCGAGGACGGCGACGAGACGAACCTGCGCCTCCATGTCGTGAGCGGCAACACCAGCGAGCACACTGCCACGGCGCTCAGGTCGCTCGCCAGAGCTCCGGGATTGATTGTGGTTGCAGAACCGGTGATCCCTACGGCGTTGCACTATCTCACCGTGGCGACCATCGTGGCTCAGGAGCGCCACACTCTTCTGGTCGCCGTCGCCGAGCAGCCGTCCGTCCTCCGCTTGCTCGAGAGCCATCAACGGGTTGCTGTCTTCGACGTCGCACGGGAATTGGCTCATGATGAACGGATCGCCCACGGCAGGCTCGAAACCCTGGCTCGTGCCTTGCATGATGGCTACCTTCGGCAGCTCAACCGGACGCTGGAGCCCCATGAACGTGAGAAGAAACCGGCCTATCGCTCCTGGGGCGAACTTCCGGCCGACCTGCGGGACCAGAACTATGACGCAGCGCGTGCCGCCCGTCAGATGCTGCGTCGACACGGCTTCGACATTGTGCACTCCACGCCGCTGTTGCCGAACGTTTCCCGCTTCGACGAGTCAGTCGTCGAAGCACTCGCATGTGAAGAACATCTCCGCTGGTTCCGCGCTCGACATCCTGGAGCGCCCGAACCAGCGTGGAATGACGTTGAGACCCAGCACGCAGAGCAATCCCGCGACCAAATTCGCCGGCTGCCGTCCATGATGAACGCGGCCGATCTTCAAATCACTCGACTCACTCAATCGGAGACGGTGGATCATGCCTGAACGCGGCTATGAAGCCTTCATCTCGTACTCGCACACCGCTGATGGTGCCTTAGCACCAGCGATTCAGACCGGAATGCAGCAACTCGGTCGTTCGTGGCGCGAACGACGCGCCATGGACGTATTCCGCGACGAAACCGGTCTCGCTGTCGACCCGAATCTGTGGGGCGCGATCACCCGCGCACTCGACGATTCCCAATGGTTCATCCTGCTGGCCTCGCCGTTGGCCGCACAATCGCAGTGGGTCGGCAAGGAGATTCAGCACTGTGTTGCCACCAAGGGCTCGCAACGAATCCTCATCGTGCTGACCGAAGGGACCCTTGACTGGGACGCCGAGCGCCGGGCGTTCGCCGAGGATTCCACTGCCCTGCACCCTGCGCTCGTCGGGTTGCTCCATGACGAACCGCTGATCATCGATCTGACTTGGGCTAGGACCGAGACTCAACTGACGATCGACAACCCGAGATTTCGTGCCGCGATCACCCAGATCGTGTCACACATTCGCGGTCAGTCTGTTGACGCCGTGGCGAAATCCGCCGCCCAGCAACAGCGACGCACCAAGAGAATCGTCGCTGCGGCCCTCGCCACACTCACGATGGCCGCGATCACTGCCTCGACCTCAGCGATCATTGCTGGCGCGAACTGGCTGACCGCAGCCGAGGATCAACGCTCTGCCGAAGATGAAGCTCGGCACGCGCTGGCTCGCGAATTCGCCGCACTCGTCCAGGGTGCCGAAGACCCCCGAGCCGCTCTGGCGTTGGCTTCGGAGGCATACACGCTCTCCCCCTCAACGGAGATGTTGGGGCCGTTACTGACGGCCGTCACCGGGCCAGGTGCTGAACTGACTCAGTTGCCGCAGCTGTTGCCGGATGGGTTCGAGATCGACGACATCCGGTCTTCCTCGGGGCCGTTGGAACACAGCCGCGGGCGCATCGCCTTGGACACCTCGCGGGGTGCCACCGTGATCGATGTCGACTCTGGTGACGAGTGGCGATTGCCGGGAACGTTCCACTACCTCACCCCGGACGGTAGCCGAGCCATCGGAACCGACGGCACCGTCGTCGAGCTTCTGGACAACGGAGAGGTCAACAACCAGGCCGTTCTTCCCGCTCTCAGCACCCCTCCGAGCTTCGATCAGAACAGCGAACTGATCGCATATCGCCACGATGGCCCAGGCTCGTCCTTTCTGGTGGTGGCCGATGTCAGCGGCGAGGTGATCCGCGAGACTCCCACCGCAAGCGGGGCGAGCTGCATCGGATGTTTCGAGGATGCGTCAGTGTTCGCGCTGGCACCGGATGGTCGCCACGTTGCCGCGAGGCTGGCACGACCATCCATGCGCGACTCGACGACGGCTCGCCTGTCCACCTATGCCGTGGAAGAAGATTCCCTGCGGGAACTGGCGACTGAGACATTGAGTGGAACCGGAGGAGTTCGATTCAGTGACGATTCCACATCGCTCTGGGTGCGCGATGGCGGTCAGATGCTGGTACTCGACCCGCAAAACCTGGACGAAGTCAGCAACTCCATGCACATCGCCCGTGCCGGTCCGTTAAGATTCGCCGACGACACGAGAGCGATCGCTCCCGCCGATGCATGCCAGGCTCCCGGAGTCGTGCTCTCCCCCACCATGGCGACCGTGACGACGTTCCCAGAGACCTTCTCATACTCCGAAGCCGGATGCATGGAGGATTCGCCACCCGGAGTGGAACCTCGGTGGCTTCTCGGCGGAACGTGGTTGCAGACCGCCGCCGGCGTCTGGCCCGCCTCCCCAGAGCTGCTGCTCGACCTCATCTGCGCAGGTCATGGCGGCCCACTCGCTCCAGACGAATTCGCTGAACTCACCGGGATCGACCACACGCCGCGAGCGTGCACGTCAGCGACGGAGGAATCATGAGTGTCACGGTTTTCCTGAGCAGCTCACCGGGAAACGACGAGCTCCTTGCCGACGAACTCGCCCGGGCCATCCCCCGGGTGCGGCGACGAGGCGGCATACAGGTCATTCGCGACGGAGACCCGGCCGAAGCCGATTGGTTGCTCTTCCTTGCCTCCCCGGAGTCATCGCGCGACCCGGACGTCACTGCCCAGCTCACCCGGTGGCTCGAGGTCAAGGGCGTCGATCGATTCCAAGTCGTCGTCACCGCAGGGTCCTGGCACTGGGACGCCGAGGCGAACGAGATTGCCCGCGAGTCCTCGGCAGCGCCGCAGATGCTGCGGCGGGCCTTCCCTGCGGAGCCTCGGCACCTGGAGTTCCGTGGTGATCGCGGTGCTCGCCCGACGTCTCGCGACCCACTGTTTCTCGACCAGGTCGCCGAGATCACCGCCCCGATGTTGGGCACCACCAAGGACGCCCTGACCGGCGAAGATGTCAGGCGGCAGCGTCGCACCAGGACCCTGACGAAAGCGGCAGCCGGTGCCCTCAGCGTCCTGTTGCTCATCGGTGTGGCCGGCGCCGTCGTGTCCGTCAATCGTGCCGAGGCTTCTCGGGAGTCGCGTGCCATTGCCCTGCAGCAGCGCGATGACTCAGAAAGCCGGCGCCTGGCAGCCCTCTCGGGGCAAGTGGTCAACGACGACGGGGCACTGGCCCGGCTCCTGGCGGTCGAGGCATGGCGTATCTCTGAGACCGCCGAGGCACGTCGGGCGCTTGCCGAAGCCACACAGGTCACCGGACACTGGGGAATGACGAACACCCCGTCGGACACAGTGTCCCGACTCATTGGCCATGCCTTCCACCCGATGTCTCTCGATTTCTCGGAGACTCACGTGGCCACCGTCGATGCGGGCTCTATGCTGCGCATTTGGACCCTTCACGACGCACAACTCGTGGCGGAGGTCGGGGGCACCTTTGGCATGGAGAATGTGGCGTGGGCACACGATGGCAGCGTCGTTGCTGCTGCCGGTGGCAGAGTTCATCTATTCACCGCCGAGGGGCAACCTCTCGGTTTCGCCGGTCCGCGTTCGCCTGCTGCGCTCGTGGGAGCGTGGGGCGCAAACGGATTCGTCGCCGCTGGCGGATCCATCGCGGTGATTCAGGATCGGGAGGTCCTTGTGGAGCGTCCCCTGACGGACATCGGGTTGACGACACCTCCGGTGTTCGTGGAGGGCTCGGCAGACGGAGAGCGCGTCCTCGTTGCTTCAGAATCTGGGCAGATCGCCCTCTTGGACGCGGACCTCGACGTAGTTCATCAATGGGAATTCACCGTGGCCGTCGATCAGTTCGGTGCAGGAGACAGTGCGAGCGTTTTGGCCTGGGACGGGAGGGAACGCGTGGTGCTTCCCCCGGACAACGACCGTATCCGAGGTCCGATACTGGATCCTGCGAGCGGACCGGACCCACAGGACAATGCCATAGCCGGGATCTACGACGCACGCACCGGCGAGGGCATCGAACCGCTGATCTCAGACGGCTACTTCCCAGTACCCGCGACCTCAGCTGCGATCCTTGCCGACGGCTCTGCCATCGCCCTCAGCCCCGGCGGTCTCGAGGCTCCGCCCGCCTTTGGCCAGACATCGTCTGACATGGATCTCTCGGTGATTCCGCTCCCTGAGCGGGCCAACCTGATCGGAGTCTCACCCGACAACCGCTGGCTCGCCGTGGCGGGGTCCTCCGCGGAAGCGTTTCTGGTACCGCTAGTGGAGCCGGCTCAGCGCGACGACATCACCGGGGATCCGACGGTTCAGGCCTGTGCCGCTGCCGGCCGGTTCCTTTCGGAGGCGGAGTGGGCGATGTACTTACCAGACCGCGACTACCAGCCCGGCTGTCGCAACTCCGACGAGCCCTCCTAATTTCCCACTCCCGGCTTCGGGCGCGAGCTCTCCCGGAATCGCCGATAGGCTGGGGAGATGACTCTTCCTCCGTACAGCCGTGTAGTGCGAGCCCGTCCGTGAACCCGCTGATGCGCGCCGTGCTGGGTTGGTTCGCCGCGCCCCGGCTCAATATGCGTGAGGACTATGAGAAGGTCCGCCGTGCACAGCGGGGCCTGGCCGCCATCGCGGTGCCCCCGACCCGGGCCCGTGACTGGGAGACCGTCGAAGACGAGAACATCTTCCCGGTACCGGTGCGGATCTTCCGCCCGAAGGAGACCCGGCGCAACGACGTCGTCGTGTTCTTCCACGGCGGCGGTTGGGTGACCGGTGACATCGACAGTTACACCCCGGCCTGCACCACGATGGCCGACCTGATGGGATGCGTGGTGGCGTCGGTGGATTACCGTCTGGCGCCCGAGCACCCCTTCCCCGCCGGACTCGAGGACTGCTACCGCGTGGCGCGCAAGATTCTAGATCAACCCGAACTGCTGGATGCGCAGCGCCCGGAGAACGTCATTCTGATGGGTGACTCGGCCGGCGGGAACCTTGCCGCGGTGGTCGCGATGCGTTTGCGGGATCGTGACGAGACCGTGCCGTCCCGGCAGATCCTGCTGTACCCGGTAACTCAGTGGGATCACGATCCGCAGACCTCGCCCTTCGACTCGGTGCGCGAGCATGGCGAGGACCTGCGCCTGACCAACACGGAGGTGCAGGACTATCTGGAGCTCTATGTTCCTGACTCCACGCAACGTCAAGATCCTGAAGTGTCGCCGCTGGCTGCCGAGAACTTCTCGGATCTGCCGCGCACCCTGATGATCACCGCCGGTTTGGACCTGCTGCGTGACGAGGGCGAAGCGTTCGCCAGCAAGCTGGCGGAGGCCGGTAACGACATCGTCGTACACCGGGTGGAACGAGCACTGCACGGCTTCATCACCCTGCCCCGATTCTCGCGTTCGCTGCGTGAGGCATATGAGCAGATCGATGCTTTCCTGGAGGACCCGACTCGGGCACCATGAGACCATCGTCCCTGCCCCGAGGAGAGGATCCGCGACTGCGATGACCCGTCACGCCTGGGTTCGGCTCGACAACGCCTCTAATATCTTCCTCGCTGCGCGTTCGGACGCGGATCCTAAGGTGTTCCGCATTTTCGCCGAGTTGGACCATGAGGTGGACCGGGATCTGCTCCAGGATGCCCTGGATGAGGTATACGACCAGTATCCGCTGTACCACGCGGTGCTGCGTCGCGGGGTGTTCTGGCACTACCTGCAGGACAGTGATCTGCGGCCGCAGGTAACCGGTGAAGACCTCCACACCTGCGCTCCGCTGTATCAGCCGCATCGCCGGACATTGCTCTTCCGGGTGATCCACCATCGCCGTCGAATCAATCTGGAGATCTTCCACGCGCTCTCGGACGGCACCGGCGCACTGTGGTTCCTGACCGACCTGATCAACGCGTATCTGCGCCGCCGCGATACCCCCGACACGCCGGAGACTCCTGCACGGGCCGCCGTCCACGAACTGGCACCGGACAGCTTCGCCGAGTACTTCCGACACCCCGCCGAGGGCAGCCCGGGTGAGCTGCTGCTGGAGTCGGATGCACAGACAGTCGCCTCAGGCCAGGAAAAGCGGACGAAGAAGCGACGTCGTGACTCCCGCTCGGTGTTCCGGGTCCAGGGCACCAGGACACCCGATCACCGCACGCGGTTGATCGAGCTCACCCTCTCGGGGTCGGAGCTGGCGCGTCAGGCCAAGGCCGAAGGGGTCTCCCTGACGATGCTGCTGATCGCCCTGTTCTTCGAGTCCGTGCGATTGGGCTCCGGAGGCCTCGGCCGGTCCCGGACGCTGAGCGTTTCGGTTCCGGTGAACCTGCGCCAGTTCTTCCCCTCAACCTCGGCCCGGAACTTCTTCGCCACCGTACGTCTCGAGCACAACTACGGCGAGGGAGCCGATGATCTGGCGGCGATCGCGCGCGGCCTGGAGGAGCAATTCGCTCTGAAAGCCTCAGCGTCGGCGTTGGATACCCGGTTGCGCCGTTTCGTCCGGTTCGAGCGGATGCCGTTGCTGCGTGTGGTGCCCCGACCTCTCAAGGACGGCCTGCTGCGCCTGATCAACTGGGCGAACAATCGCGGTCTCACCGTGGCGATTTCCAACCTGGGCAGGGTGGTTCTTCCGGCCGAAGCGGAGTCCCGCGTGGGGCGGATGGGCTTCCATGTCTCGGCGGTGCGTCCGCAATTCTGTGCGATGTCACACGGCAGCCAGATGACGGTGAGCTTCACCTCGCCCTTCATGGAGACCGACCACGTGCGCGAATTCGCGCAGATGCTCACCCAGCGCGGTCTCGACGTTTCGGTCGCCGCCGCGCGGGCCTCCGAGGAGGAGCTCGGCGACGGCAATCGCGACGGGCTGCGCGAGGTGGGCGCATGAGTATCGAGTCGGCGGGGCGGACCTGCCCGCGATGCGACGTACGCGTCGAGGGTGATTGGGCTACGTGTCCGCTGTGCCAGACAGCCCTCGCCGGACAGGCGTCGCCCAGCCCATTCCCCTCGGTCCCCCTGGTCTTCTCGCGACGTCGCGTCTTCCGGGTGCTGTTCCTGGTGTCGCTGGTGCTGATCCTCGCCTCGTTGCTGGTGCAATTGTTCTTCGAGAGGGATAGCGCCGACCTGGGAGCGTGGCGGTTCACCTGGCTCGGGGTGGCCACCATGTGGCTGGTGGTGATCATGGCGATCCAGAAGCGGCACAACGTGGCGAAGGGGACGGTGTACCTGGTGGCCGTCGCCAGCCTGCTGTGCGTCTACTGGGACTATCTGACCGGGTGGAACGGCTGGGCGCTCACCTATGTGGTGCCGATCTTGTGTGCCTCCGCCATGATGGCGGTGCTGATCACCGTGCGGGTCATGCGCATGGCCGTCGGCGACCATATTCTCTACAGCGGGCTCACCGCGGTGATGGGGCTCGTCCCCATCCTGTTCCTCACCCTCAACTGGGTGTATCAGCCACTGCCGGCCGCCATCTGCGGGGTGTTGAGTCTGATCACGCTCATCCTGTTGCAGCTCGCACGTGGCGGACAGGTCCGCCACGAGCTATCCAAGAGACTGCACATGTGATGTGCTCAGGTCGTGGCGTCACCCAGCAGATCGAGCCGCGCCTGCGCCACCACCACGGCTAGTTGGGCGCCCGAGTCGGCGCCCACTTTGCTCATCGCACGGCCCACCGTACTCTTCACGGTGCTCGCAGAGATGAAGAGCCGCTCGGAAATCTCGCCGTAGGTGTGACCGGCGCCCACCATCTGCGCCACCTGGATTTCACGATCGGACAGTGCTGTCACCTTCTGTCGCGCCGCTTCGCACAGCGGGTCGGTGCTCGGAGCGATGTAGGTGGAGATCAGCCGCGAGGTCAGTTGCGGGGAGATCATCGGGTCTCCGGCGTGGGTCATGCGGATCGCCGTGGCTAAGCTATCCGTGGCGTCCGTCTTGAGCAGAAAACCGGTGGCCCCGGCGTTCAGAGCGCCTCGCATGTACACATCGGTATCGAAACTGGTCACTGCCAGCACGCCAGGCGGATGGAGCATATTGCGGATGCGGCGGGTGGCTTCCACCCCGTCCATCTCGCCTTTGAGCAGCAGATCCATCAGCACCACGTCGGGACGGTGGTCACGCACCGACTGCGCCGCGTCCAACCCGGTGGATACCGCAGCGACGACCTCGATGTCGGATTCTTTAGCCAGGATGCGTTGCAAGGAGTCGAGGACCAGCACCTCGTCGTCGACCATCACCACCCGAATCCGCACACCAGGGAGTATATCGAAGCTACGGTAGGGCTGGGCTGTCCTCGGTCACGGCGGGAAGCTGGACGTCCAGGACGAACTCGTCGCCGTCGTCGCGCACATCGACGGTGCCGCCGACCAGTGCGGCGCGCTCGCGGATGCCGATGAGCCCGGTTCCGGACCCCAGGGAGAAATCGGAGTCGTCAGCGCGGCGGTTGCTCACGATCAGACTGATGCCCCTCTCCGGTGAACCGGTGAGGCGCAGGTGAGCGGATCGGTCGCTGCTATGACGCAGCGCGTTGGTGAGCGCTTCCTGGGTGATCCGCAGCACCGCCCGTTGCAACGGTTCCGGGGCGGAGGCGAAGTTCTCCAGTGCGACGAAGGAACGGACGTCGAGTCCGGCCGAGGCTGCGTCGTCGAGAAGGTCTCCGAGATCGTGAATTCCCTGAGGTGCCGGGACCGGGGTGGCCGACGGTGCGCCGCCTTCGCGCAGGGAGGTGAGCAGCACCCGCAGGTCGGTGAGTGCTTGATCGGCGTAGCTGCGCGTGGTCTGCAATTCCTGGTGCAGCTTGCTTTCCCCCTCACGTTGCGCGGTTTCTTGTAAGCTCCCGGCTTGGAGTGAGAGGACCGAGAGTCTGCTGGCCAAGGTGTCGTGGACTTCTCGGGCCAAGTCTTCGCGTTCCCGCTGTCGGGTCAGCTCATCCGAGAGATGCTCGCTGGCGCGCAGCGCGGTATCCGCTTCAGCCTCGGCCCGGCGGGTCGACCGTCGCTGCCGGGCCCAGAAACCGATGGCGAGAATGAGACTCAGGCACACCAGCACACTGAAAGCGACGAGGATTCGACCGGTCTGGCGATAGTCTTCCTCCGGCCACTGCCCCAAGCGCACAATGTGCATGACGCCGTTGGCCACGATCAGGACCATTCCGGCCACCACCACACCCCAGTGCCAGCGACGGGTGCAGCGAGCGATCCATCCGGTCAGGCCCACGGCCAACAGGAACGGGTCGAGGTGCAGCAGCAGAATGCTCACCGTTCCCACGATGATCAGCACGCTCGGAGCGGCCCGATACCAGGGCAGCGCCAGCACCAACAGCATGGCCAGCGCACCTCGCACCGCACCCTGTTCGGTCAGCTCTGCGGTCACCGGGTCCATGAGCGACGGCGAGGTCATGGTGGCCACCACCAGTGACATCAGCGCGGCGGTCATCAGTAGTAGAACGACAACGACGCTCAGCAGCACGCGCAACAGCGCAAGGGGGCGCGAGGAAGGGGGCATGCAGTCAGTGTACTGAGCGGGTGACCCCGGCCTGGAGAACGGATCGGTCACGTGACGATGCCCGATCGGGCATGGCAGCGAGCCTGATCCGCCGTATTGCCAGACCCGGCAGAACGGAATGCTGGAACGCAGCGTCGTCGTCTCTGCGCGCCGACCTCACCACACTCACTCCATACCACTGAAAGGCAGGCACCGATGCCCTCCCCCGAAAACACCACCGACTATCCCCAGAAAAACTCCGTCGGCCTGATCGCGCTGGTCACCGCCGTCGTCGGCGCCATCTTCGCGTGCATTCCCGGTGCGTTGGTCGTCGGATGGGTGCTGCTGCCCATCGCCTTCGTTCTCGCCATCGTCGCCCTGTGCTTGAAGGGCCGCAAGAAGACGACCGGTGTCATTGGCCTGATCGTATCGGTGGTGGGAACGATCATCGGTGTCATCGTATTCTTCGCCGTGGTCGCCACCGCCATCGATGAGAGCTTCTCCAGCGACGTCACCGCCACGGTTCCGCAAAATCAGGAGTCCGCACCGGCTGACGGCGAGCGATCCGAGACCGTCGCCGAGAACACCGAGGAGGGCACGCGCGCGAATCCGTACCCGTTGGGCACTGCGGTCTCCGACGGTGACTGGACCATCACCATCAACAGTGTCGAGCTGGATGCCACCGAAGCCGTCCTAGCCGAGAACCCATTCAACGACGAGCCCGCCGCAGATCACCTCTACATTTTGGCCAACGTCACTGCCGAGTACACCGGTTCCGACACCGACGGCGCCATGCCCTGGATCGGCCTGAAGTATGTCTCCCCTGGCGGAAACACCTTCGACGCCACCGATGCATTGGCGGTCGCGCCGGACGGTTTCGACTCCACGACGACACTGTTTGAAGGCGCATCAGAAACGGGAAACATCGCGCTTCAGGTACCGACTGACTCCGTAGGCGACGGAGTGCTGACCTTCACCCCCGGTATGTTCGGCAGCCCCGTCTACGTTGCGGTGCAGTAACCGTAGTACCACCAGGTGGCACCCGCGGGATCACTCCGGGGAGTGGAACTCCTCCTCGGCCAGGGTGGTCAGGAAACGCAGCACGACGTCTCGTTCCTCAGGCGTAAGCTCCGAGACGGCCTGAATGCGGCTGACGTGAGTGGTCCCGACGGTGCGCCGTGCTGCTGCGGCCGTGTCCTCGGTGATCTCGATGGCCGTGGACCGCCGGTCCCCCGGGTGCTGGCGGCGGCTCAGGTGCCCTTGATCCTCGAGCCGATCCATCATCTTGGTCACCGAGGCCGTGGAGATGCCCAGGTGTCGGGCGAGCATGCTCGGAGTGGCCAGATCGCCGTGGCGTTGCACCGCCATAAGGAACCGCAGCGCCCGCATATCCGTCTCGCCAAGTTTCATGTAGCGGCGGGCCGCCTCGCTGGACCGCCGTTCAGCGGCACGCCAAGCGCGCATCGCCTCGAGCACAGCGACGATCTGATCCATCTCGCCCTCGTCGAAACGCCCATAATCGAAGAGTTCCTGGCGCGGATCCATCACCCGCGGGTCAACGGGTGAGTACCGTTCGCCGCGTGCGGCGGGGCGGGCACTTTGCTCCATGACACTTCCTGTGATTATATTTAGCCAAGCTAACTATCTCGTCAGCCGAATGAATCGATGCTGGATGGCGATGCACAGTAAGGATACACAGCGGCGCCGTGATCAGCGTCCGCTTGAGAGGAACCTCATGTCTGAAACCACCGCCGCGACCACCGTGCCCTATGCCTCGCCGGCCTCCCGCGCCGGAAACCCGTACGTGTCGGAGCCCCAGGACTACGATGCCATTCTGCTGGCAGGCTTCGGCGGACCCGAAGGCCAGGATGACGTGATCCCGTTCCTGCGCAATGTCACCCGCGGCCGCGGGATTCCAGACGAGCGGCTCGAAGAGGTGGCCACCCACTACCGGCACTTCGGCGGGGTGAGCCCGATCAATGATCAGAATCGTCAGTTGCGTGCCGCCCTGGAAGCGGAGATGCGACGTCGTGGAATGCAACACCCGGTGTACTGGGGCAACCGCAATTGGGACCCCTACCTCGAGGACGTGGTCCGCGAGGCCGCCGCGGCGGGACACCATCGGATCCTCGCTGTGGCCACCAGCGCCTATAGCTCCTATTCCAGCTGCCGCCAGTATCGCGAAGACTTCGCTCGCGCTTTGGAGTCCACCGGCCTTCAGGAAACGGTAACCATCGACAAGGTGCGACAGTTCTTCGACACCCCCGGGTTCGTGGAACCATTCGCCGAGGGACTACGTACCGCTCTGGCCGAAGTAACAGCCGAGGGCCACGACCCCGAGCAGATCCGAGTACTCTTCGCCACCCATTCGATTCCCAGCGCTGATGCACTGCGCTCCGGCCCGGAAGAATTGAACCTCGGCGAGGGAGGCGCCTACGCCGCGCAACATCGTGCCGTCGCCGAGAGAATCTTCTCCGATCTGCGTGCGGACGGGGCGGACGGAGCGGAGGCGACGTGGGAGCTGGTGTACCAGTCCCGCTCCGGTTCACCGTCCACCCCGTGGTTGGAGCCCGATGTTTGCGATCGCATCGCTGAATTGCCCGCCGAGAACGTGACCGCGGTGCTGATCGTGCCGTTGGGCTTTCTCAGCGACCATATGGAGGTGCTGTGGGACCTGGATGAGGAAGCACTCGAGGCCGCTGATGACGCCGGACTGCGCGCGATCCGTACCCCGACCCCGGGTTCACATCCGAGATTCGTCGCCGGGTTGGTCGACCTCATCGAAGAGCGCATCGCCGCCCGTCCGCCAGCGCAGCGACCGAGCCTCACCGAGCTGGGGCCTTGGTACGACGTCTGCCGCCCGGGGTGCTGTGAGAACGCCCGGCTCGGCTTCAAACCCGCCGCCGCCGGCTGCGCCCCCTGAGTCATGCGACTCTGGTCGTTGCACCCCGAGGTACTCGACCGACAGGGGCTGATTGCCGGCTGGCGAGAGGCGCTGCTCGCCCAGGCCGTCCTGCTGGGGCGGACGCGCGGGTACACGCGGCACCCGCAACTGGAGCGCTTCCGCTCTCACCCTGACCCCGTGGCCGCAATCGGGGCATACCTGAACGAGCTGTATGTCGAGGCCACGCGCCGCGGCTACCGCTTCGACGTCGGACGGATCGCACTCCCGCCCGGCCCCGACGGCGACGACTCATGGCGCGTGGAGGTCACCACGGGGCAGTTGGGGTTCGAGTGGGATCACCTGCAGCGAAAACTCAGCCAGCGCTCACCCGATCAGGTGCGCCCCACACCGGCGTCGATCCCCGCGCACCCGATGTTCGTGGTGGTGGACGGTCCGATCGCGACCTGGGAACGGCCCTAGCTGGGGCGTAGCCGCAGTCCCCGCAATCGGTAGCCCTCGATGAGCTGATCCCAGCTCAGGCGCGGCTGCTCCGCGATCGTCCACGACCCCGCGGCCAGCCGGTGCACGAAGGCGTCCGTCTCCCGCAGCGCCAGATGCTGCCCCGGGCAGCGATGCACCCCGTCGCCGAAGCTCAATCCCGTGGCCGGCACCCCCGGAGTGAGGCTCCGCTCCGGGTCCAACTGCAGCGAGCGTCCGCCCACCACGTCCGCATCCGTGTTGATCTGGCGCACGTTCAGGTCGACCAGGTCTCCGTCACGCAGGGTCGCTGCCGGACACCCAGCATTGTCCTCGAGCGCGAGGTCACTGGTCATCCGCCGGTACAGGTGTCCCACGGGCGGTTCGAGACGGATGATCTCGGCCAGGATGCGCTCGCGTTCTTCCCGCCCTGCTTGAGCGTAACGTCGGCGCAGCCGGGCATCATCGAGCACATGCCAGGCAGCCATGGTCATGAATTCGCGGGTGGTCACCATGCCGGCGGTGCCGTAGGTGAGGCACTCGGCCAGGAGATCGGCGCGCTGGTAGCCCTGCTGGAGCAGGTGGCTGATGACGTCCTCACGCGGAGCTCGACGGCGAGCGCGCACCGCCGGGGCCACGTCGCGGCGATAGAACCCGGCCAGCGGTCCCAGGCCGTTGACCGCGGCCTGCATCCAATCGCGGCGGGTGCGGCCCAGGTCCGCCCGCGTCCGGTCCAGTGGCGGCTGCCGGAAAAACCGTTCCAGCCGACTCGCCAGTGCGGTCACCGGCGCATGCGTCAGCCCGACGATCGAGGCGGTGATAGCCACGGCGACGTGCAGGGCGTGCCGATCCACCAGCATGTCTCCCTGATCGGTCGCGATAGTCAGGGAGCGCTCCACCTCCTGCTCGATCAGTGCACTGTAGCGGGTGTCGACGACGGCGGGCGCGAAGAAGCGGGCCACTCGACGCCGTTGCTCATCGTGGTGGGGGCCGTCGCCGATCAGAATGGGACGCTTGCTGAACAGCCACTCAGGGATGTGCTCGGCGGTGAAGCCCGCCTGCCGGGTGGAGGAACGAGCCCGCAGCACCGTCCGGGCCGCGGCGAAACTCCCCACCCGCCGGTACCCCTCGGGATCGTGATGAGCGACCGGGCAGCCGGTGTCTTCGGGGCGTGCGGCGCGCCGCTGGTCCGACACACTCATCGCGGGCCCCGTCGGCTCGGTCGAAGGCGTCGGCGCAGCAGGCCGCGCAACGGCGGGGACCACAGGTCATGACCGGTGACTCCCCAAGCGGACAGCAGCTCATTGGCGGCTTGGAATCCGGTGGTGGCGGCCCGTTCCATCAAGGCCACCGGATACTCACACCGAATCCAGTCTCCTGCCAGCACCAGCCCGGGCACACCGGTGGAGACTCCGGGCTGCTCGTTCCAGGGCGTGGTGTCGGCCAGCCCGCAGTCGTCGTCGATGAGCAGCTCCTCCGCCACGATGCCAGCGTCCCGGGTCTCCGGGTACACGTGGTGGAGCTCAGCGACCAGCCGATCTCGCACCCGCCGCCCCGGCCCGGCCTCGGGCGTCCCCGGGTCCGCGTCGCCGGTCACGGGCGTCTCAGCAGGCAGGGCGTAGCCGTGCAGTTCGACCACGGAGCCGCCATGAGCCCTGGCCCAGACGCGGGCGGTGTGTTCGTAGCGTTCCAGCACGCTCACGTTGTCGAGCAGCTCGTAGCCGCTGGTGCCCATAAATGCCGGGCGTTCCGGCGCCACTTGGGTGTCCAGCCAGAGCCTGAGTACCGCGAAGGGTGGGGCGTTGCGCCGGGGAAGCACCTGCTCCTGTAGCCGTCGCAGACCCTCGTCCACGGCGGCCTCTCCGTCCTCGGCCAGTGCCGGCACCCCGGCAACGAGCCGACGTGCCTGGCGTGGATCGGCGGCGAGCACCACCGCGTCGACGTCGAGCACCCCACCGTCGTACTCCACCCGCCACGCTGCCTCCGACCCAGGCGGGAGTCGGGTCAACCGCTGGACCGTCGTCTGGCACCGCACCTCAGCCCCGAGATGGTCCAGGTACTCCCCCAGCGGTGACCAGAGCGCCTCGCTGTAGGCCTCGCGCGGAACATCGAACAACAGCCCCTCCGCTGAGCCGGTGAAGTAGGTGTGGAACATGGTCACCAATTCACGGGCGGAAAACTCGCGCGGGTCGGCGAAGAAGGAACGGGCGAACACCTCCAGGGCTAAATGTCGAGCGCCGTCGGGGAATCGGAGCCGGTCCAGGAAGTCGGCCGCGGATTCCCCGGTGTCCTCCTGCAGGATCTGCGGGAACTCCACGCGGATCAGCTCCAGCGCGGTCGCAATGTCCACTTGCGTCAGCGCGACGAGCGGAAAGGTGGGGCTGCGCCACACGAACCCGACCAGATTGAACGGTGGGGTGCGCGAAATCGCGGCAAAGGAATCGGTGACGCCGCAGGCGGTGCGCAGCGGGTAGTCCGCCACCGGAACCAGCTGGTGTAGAGCCGGATCCACGCGGCGCAGCAGCGCTCTCAGGTTGTAGTACTGGCGGAAGAAGGCGTGGAAGCCTCGGCTCATGTTCCGACCGTCTTCCAGGGGCCAAGAGCGCACTCGCCCGCCAAGCTGCGCCTGGGCTTCCAGAAGGTGCACCGACACCCCGCGTTCGGCGAGCGCGACCGCAGCGGTCAGCCCGGCGATGCCCCCGCCGATCACCGCCACCGAACGCACGCCCTCCGGCCGTGCCAGCCCACGCGTCGCCCGCACCCGCTCGGCGTGCGGGTCCCTCGGGTCCAGTGGGATGTCGCTGGCCCCAACGCCGTTGCGTGATCCACCACCTCGGATCGTCATTGTTCTCCTCGGGATGCTCCGGCCACCGCGGTATAGGTGTGCAGAATCTTGCGGTGCCAGCCCCGCGCCGTGAACACGCGTCCGCCCTCGAATCCGGCGTCACGCAGTCGCTGCAACACGGTTCGGGTCGAGTCGTTGTTCATCACGGACCGCCAAAGATAGGTGAACAGCGACGGCTCGGCCCGCATCACCACGCTGAGAGGAATGATGACGCCGAAGCAGACCAGGGTCCAGGTGAGCTGGGCCCCTCGGGATTCGACCACCGAGTAATCGTGCAGCACGAGGGGCGTGCCCGGGGCCATCCGCCGCCGGATCGTCGCCAGCACCGCGGTGCGGTCCTGCTCATCCACGTTACGCAGCAGATAGGCGGCGAAGACGCCATCCGGGGCCGCTCCGAGTTCCTCGTGCAGGCTGTGCTCGAGGTTCTCGGCGCGTTCCAGGACGAAGCGGGTGCCTGGCCGCCACGTCTTGGCCTGCGCCAGCCCCAGCATGCCCTCCGATGCATCGACCCCGAGCAGCCGCGCCTGTGGGATCTGCTCCTGCAGCGCCGCGGTGCTCAACCCGGTCCCGCACCCCAGGTCCCAGATGAGCGGACCGTCGTCACTACCGGACTGCACCTGGGCGCTCAGTGCGCGGGCCGCCCGGCGCAGTTCCCGCCGGTACCCCGGGTTCAGCCCGGTCATCACGTCGTAACGCCGGGCCGAGGAGGTAAAGGAGTCACTGAGCTTCATGGGGTGCTTCCGCCTCGTTCGTCTGCTGTTTCTTGTTCTGGTTCATCTGGGTCTGACGATTCTTCAACGCCTGCCACACCATCAGGGTGGTGGTGATCATCGCGAAGCCGAATCCGAAATCCTCCACCGGGATGTCCCAGGGGAACCGGAGTCCGAGCATCTGGTCGGGGTGATAGAGCACGATCGGGTTCGAGAGCTTGGTGAGCCAGCCATCCACCGGCACCTGGAATCCGAGGCAGATCAGCAGCGCCAGCCAGTATGCCGGGCGGCGGAAGATCCCGCTGCGCACCACCAGCAGCTCCACGAGCACCACCACGATGATCCCGATGACGGTCAGCAGTGTGTATTCAGGAAGCATGTTCACCTCCGGCGACGTCCGAGGTGCGACGGCGACGCCACCAGCCCAACACGGTGGACACGCCCTCGTAGCTGAGCAGTGCACACAGCGGGATCACCACGAAGAACACCAGCTCCTCCAACGGGAGCGGACCCAGGTGGATCCCCGTGATGAACTCGGGGTTATAGGTCCAATGACCTCGGACGATCCCTACGAGATCCCAGATCCCGAACACGACGACCACGGCGAGCACGGAGGGCACCATGATCCGCCATCGCCGATACACCCGGGCCTTCAGCACAAACTCCAGCGGCAGGGTGATCAGCACACATCCGGCCATCAGGATCAGATACTCAGCGTGGTTCATGGTCGGTCCTCCTCTGCATGATCGCCGGCCCTCGTCGGCACGGGCACCGGCAGTGGTCCTACGGTGGTGTCCGCGCGGAACCGCTTGAGCACATTCTCCGCCGAGATCAGGCACATCGGTAGTCCTACCCCGGGAGTGGTGGTGGCTCCGGCGAAGTACAGTCCGTCGACCTCGCGGGACCTGTTGGATCCGCGCAGGAACGCCGACTGGCCCAACGTGTGCGCCAAGCCCAGCGCACCGCCCCGCCACGAGTTGAACTGCGCTTCGAAGTCGCCGGGCCCCACAGTGTGCCGTGCCACGATGCGCTCTTCCAGGTCCGGAATGCCGGCTCGCTCGGCGATCATCGCCACCGTGCGGTCCACGATCTCTTCGGTCTCAGCATCCGGGTCTCCGTGCAGGCTTCCGCGGATTCCCTTCGCCATCGCCGGTACGGGGATCAACAAAAACAGGTTCTCGTGCCCGGGCGGGGCCACCGACTCGTCTGTGGCCGAAGGACGGCAGAGGTAGACCGACGACGAGGCGGAGTCGCGAGGGGACTCGGCACCGTTACCGCGCTCAGGAAAGATGCGCTGGAAGTCCGCGCTCCACTCGCGGCTGAAGAACAGCGAGTGATGGGCCAGCTCCGGCAACGGTCCCCGCACTCCCAGATAGGCCAGCACGCAGCCGATGCCGGGATCCCGACGCTGCCAACGACGGCGCACCGAACGCGGCGGATCTGGGAGCAGCACCGTCTCGGTGAAGTGCCGGTCGACGGCGGAGACCACCCGCTCGGCGGACAGGTGGTGTTCCGTGCCCGCGGCATCGCGGTAGGTGACTCCCGTGGCGTGACGGCGCGGCTCCTCGCAGGTGATCTGCTGCGCCGCAGCACCGGTGATAATCTCGGCCCCGGCGTCGAGCGCCAGCCGGTGCAGCGAGTCGATGAAGGTGCCAAAACCGCCCATCGGGTATGCCACCCCCTGGTTCAGGATCGTGTGGTTGAGGATCCCGTAAAAGGCGGGCGTACGCGAAGGTGAGGAGGAGAGAAACACTGCGGGGAAATCGAGGAGCTGCCGGAGCCGGACGTCGCGGTAGCGGCGGACCGATTGACGTTCCAAGGATCGGGTGAGCCGGGTCAACAGTCGCGGCACGCGACGCAAGACCGACGGATCCAACAACCGGGACGGTGCCTCGAAATTGGTGTAGAGGAAGTGCTCGAGTGCCAGCTGGTAGTCATCACTCCAGGCGGCGAGATCCTCAACGAGTCGGTGTCCGGCCCCAGGTTCGAGATCCTCAAAGAGGGACGCCACCTCCGTGGCACCGGTCGTGATGTCGAGTCGCCGAAAGCCTTCCGTGAACAGTGCGAAGGACGGATCCTCCAGCGTTCGCAGGTCCAGCTCCCGCTCGACGCTGGTGCCCATCAGGGCATAGAAATGCCCGAAAGCCTCCGGCATCAACCACCAGGAGGGGCCCTGATCCCAGCGGAACCCGTCGTCCTCCAGGCGCCCGGCCCGCCCGCCGACCTGGAGTTGTTGCTCGATGACGGTCACCTGATGACCGTCCCGCGCCAACAGCCCGGCGGTAGCCAACCCAGCCACTCCGGCGCCGATGATCACCACGCGCTGCCGTTCGGTGCCCGGTCTCACGCTCGTCTCCCTCGGCGCACACGCTGCAGCGCGGTGTCCACCGCGAGCGTCACCTTGCGGGCGTTGTTGACTCGGATGCGTCGCGCGCCGATCTGTTGGGCGGGGGTCTCGTCGATCTGGTCGGTCAGCTCGTGGAACAGCCGATGAGCCACCCCGACCGCGAGCCGCGCCCGCAAGTCAAGTAGCCCGATGCCCGCTTCAGCAGCGTCCAGGTCCTGGCGGATGTCCGCGACCAAACGATGCTTTTCGACGTCGCTGAACGTCACGGGATCGATTCCAGGGAAATAGCACCGACCCAGTTCGTCCCGGTCGGCACCGAGGTCGCGCAAGAAGTTGATCTTCTGGAAGGCCGCCCCCAGGCGCTGTGCGCCACGGGCCAGGGTCTGAGATTCGGTGGTCGCTGTTCCGGGCATGCTGCGGAACACAGCCAGGCACATCAGCCCCACCACCTCAGCCGATCCGTAGATGTAGTCCGCCAAGGACTCCTCCGTGTGCTCGGTCCGATGCAGGTCGGTGCGCATCGCGGTAAAGAACGGCCGGGTCAACGCGGTGGTGATGTCATGAGAGCGTGCCGTAGCGGCAAAGGCATGAACCACCAGGTTCGTGCTGTAGCCGGTGTCCAGAGCGGCCTCGGTCTCGGATTCCAAGCGATCGAGGGCTTCCTCGGCCTCCCGTGGTTGCAGTCCGGCTTGCACCGCCACCCCGTCGACGATCTCATCGGCCAAACGCACCAGAGCGTAGAGATTGGCAATGTCACGACGTGCCCGTGCACCGAGGAACTTCGTGGCTAGTCCGAAGGAGGTCGAGTAGGCGCCGATGACCGTCCCCGCGCTGCGCGTGGCGGCGGCGGTGTAGCGCTGGAGAGGATCCATCGTGCCCATCATGCCCCTCGCCGCTGGAGGTCATCTATGACGACGTCGAACTCAGCACGAGCCCGTTCCGTCAACGGGAGCGTTTCCAGTCCGGCCCGGGCTCGGTCGCAGCACAGCTGGGCCACCATGCGGGCGCGCTGCTCGATGCCGTACGTGGTCAGCGCGGTGCGCATCACGTCTATCGGGTCCTCGCCATCCCGCCACGCCCGGACCACTGGTTCCGCTTCCGGAATGTCCTGGAGCAGGGCGATGAGTACCGTGAATTTTCGCTCCCGCAGGTCGGAATCGACAGGCTTTCCGGAGGCATCGGGGTCGCCAAAGGTACCGAGCACGTCATCAATAATCTGATATCCGATGCCCAGATGGGCACCGGCTTCCGCCAACTGAGCAGCAGTGTCTGAAGGAGCGCCAGCCAGCATCGCCCCGATGCGCAGTGGGGCTTCGAACGAGTAGGCAGCAGTCTTCAACCGATGCATCTGCAGCACTCGATCCAGGTTTGGTTCCCCCATGCCGGTGGCGAAGAGCACATCGTCTAGCTCACCAGCAGCTGAGCTCAGGATCGCTGAGTGGAAGGCCTCAACAATCTCCAGTGCCGCGGGTTCATGACGTACGGACTCATGCACCAGGCGGATCGCCTCCGCAAGCAAGACATCTCCCGCGAGCACACCGGCTGAATGGCCAACGTGTTCGGCGTCGCGCCGATTCTGTCTCATGTCCAGTGCGTCGTCACGGTATTCTGCAGACAGGGTGGGGCCACCTCGACGTATGAAATCGCGATCGATGACGTCATCGTGGACGACGAAGGCGGTGTGCAGCAACTCGACAGCACAGCCCAGCTTGACCACTGGTGCGTCACTCCGGCCGTCGAAGGTGCGAAACCCCAAGTGCACCAAGGCCGGCCGGGACCGCTTACCACCCTCGATCATGCGCCCGATCCTCTGCCACATCTGGACCATCCGGTCCGACCCTGAGGTGGAGACTCTGTGCTCAATCACGTGCGCCAGTTCGGTGGAGACCGCGTCTAGGAAGTCGGCCTTGGAGACGGACATCTCGACGCTGTTGACGTCGCGGTGACTCACCATCTCTGGCGCCGCAGTATTGCGCTTCGGTAACACCGAACGGTCGATGATTCCCTCGGATCCGATGGCTCTGCGCTCCGTCCCACCGTGGCGTTTCCACCGTCACAATGCATAGAAGTTAGCTTATCTAATTGCAAGCCTATCTAACTATAGGTGTGATCGCATTCAGAAACCCGACACGAAATCGTGCCACCGCTGAGGACAGAATCGGGATCAGCCAAAACCACGACGACGATCCAGGCGATGACACGCCACAAAAAGCAAGCGTTCTGGCATACAACCCACATAACACTGAGATGCGTCGAGATAGCAAGAGCCCCGGGACCGCACGGACGACACCGGTGCTATCAATTTCTGTCGATGAGGCGTAATCGCCCTCAGGCGAAATCGCAAAAAATGTCCGTCAGGCAGTGTCTTGCATCAACACATAGGCGACGCTGTTTACCGGTCAGAACCCGGCGACCCCCACACCAGCTGAGGTGGATCAACAGCCGTGATGGATCTCTGCCGTATCCGGACCTGCCAGCATTACCGTTGATTGCTTTGCTGCGGCACTTCCGTGCTGTCCCGCTCCAGAAGGCAGCGCTATGGATCATTCAGGCTGTGTACTCGGGCAAGAGTATTCGCATCACCGATATCGGATGTGGAAACGAAACCGACCGAAAACCCACGGCGTAGAAAAGACAATTGCCCGGGAACCGAACCCACGGATTCCGGGCAATCTGTCATTTCTGAACCGCCACATCTGTAAACGATGTGCCGACTCAGAACAAAGTCGGGCATGCGGGATTTGAACCCACGACCTCTTGACCCCCAGTCAAGCGCGCTACCAAGCTGCGCCAATGCCCGTGATTCAGATGCCTTCAGCATCTTTCACCTGAGATAGCTTACATCACGGTGAACGAGAACAGCGAAACGAGAAGACGTGTTGTTCACCATTACAGTGGAGACATGTCTTCTTCCACGCAACTGTCACCCGCGATCGAGGCTGCCCGGTCTTTGATTCGCACTATTCCTGACTATCCGAAGCAGGGTGTGCAGTTCCGCGACATCACACCCCTCATGGCGGATGCTCAGGCTCTGCGCGACTGCGTGGAAGCCCTCGTCGAACCGTTCTCGGGCCGGTTCGACCTCGTCGCGGGGGTAGAAGCACGCGGATTCCTGCTCGCCGGTAGCGCAGCCATGGTGGCTGGAGTCGGGCTGGCGCCGTTGCGCAAAGCGGGCAAACTCCCCCGACCTGCAGCCTCCGTCAACTACGACCTGGAATATGGGACGGCAACGATCGAGGCCTCCGAAGACATCATCCCGGGGATGCGGGTGCTGCTCTTGGACGATGTGCTGGCGACGGGCGGAACACTCGCAGCCGGACGCGCACTGATCGAGAAGATGGGCGCGGAAGTTGCTGGCACGGCCGTGCTCATGGAGCTGGAAGGACTCGGCGGTCGCACGTTGGTGCCCGAGGTTCACGCGCTCTTCAGCATGTAGCTCAGTGAGATGGGCGCAAGGGCATCCCAGCGATATACGCGGCTTGTCCGACGTGCTGGACAGCATCGTCGATCACACTGATCACGCGGACGCCCAGGGTCACCGGAGGGTCATAGTGATGATCGACCACCCGGTCGAGCTCTGACGCGTCCAACGTCGGAATCCACTTCCCCAGATGCTGGTACACCGCTTCCAGGTACTCGCGCAGCAGACTCTTTCCCTCCTGCGTTGCTGGCACGGTGATCGCTTCAGCAGCGGCTGGGTTTTGGCCGTACCCCATGTCGAAGGCGCCGAGGTCCTGACCGTCGAAGTCGAAGCGCTGCGCAAACCCCTGAGCCGTCCAGACCTCTGAGGTGTCAGATAATGGGGCGATCTGCGCATCCGTCTCACGGGCCGAGTGCCACAGTAGCCAGGCGATCGAATTCGGATGTCCACCTGGACGATCATTGATCCGCGCCGGCTCCAGCTCGTCCCAGAAGTAGTCCAGGGCCTGCAGAGGCCGGGCAGCGAGGTCACTCAGAACAGTGATTGCATCCATGGTTCTAGAGTGACCCCGTTGCCCGGCCTCATGCCAGAGTTGAGTTTCAGCGGCGCTTGCGCTTTTCGCGCACGCGCATCCCGATCTCGATCGGAGTGCCCTCGAAACCGAAGGTCTCGCGCAGTCGGCGCTGAATGAAACGGCGGTATCCCGGCTCCAGGAACCCGGTAGTGAACAGCACGAACTTCGGCGGCTGCGTAGACACCTGGGTGGCGAAGAGGATACGCGGCTGCTTCCCCCCGCGCACCGGGTGCGGATGGGCTGCGACCAGCTCACCCAGGAACGAGTTGAGCTTGCCGGTGGGAATGCGCGTGTCCCAGGACTCCAGTGCGGTCTCCAGTGCCGGAACGAGCCGGTCCTTGTGCCAGCCGGTCTTTGCTGACAGGTTGACTCGCGGCGCCCAGGTCACGTGTTGCAGGTCGAGGTCGATCTCACGCTCCAGGTAGAAACGGCGGTCGTCCTCCATCAAGTCCCATTTGTTGAAGGCCAGGACCATGGCACGTCCCGAGTCCAGCACCATCTGGATGATGCGCACGTCCTGCTCGGAGAGCACCTCGGAGGCTTCCAGCAGCACCACGGCCACCTCGGCCTTATCGAGAGCGGACTGGGTACGCAGCGAGGCGTAGTAGTCCGAACCGGAGGCCATGTGCTGACGGCGTCGAATACCGGCGGTATCCACGAAGCGCCACGGCTTGCCACCGAGCTCGATGTACTCGTCCACCGGGTCACGCGTGGTGCCAGCGGTCTCGTCGACCACCACACGGTTCTCCCCGGCCAGCTTGTTCAACAGTGAGGACTTGCCCACGTTCGGGCGCCCCACCAGTGCGATACGACGTGGCCCTTCGAGGTTCAGCAGGTGCCCGTATTCGGATTCCTCGGGTAACACCTCGATCACGCGGTCAAGGAAGTCACCGGTACCACGGCCGTGAATAGCCGAGACCGGGTACGGGTAGTCGAAACCCAGGCCCCAGAGCTGCGCAGCTTCGGCTTCCAGGGCCATGTCGTCCACCTTGTTGGCGACCAGGATGACGGGCTTGCCGGATCGGCGAAGCATCTTCACGACCGCTTCATCGGTGGCGGTGATGCCCACGGTGGCGTCCACGACGAAAGCCACGGCGTCAGCAACTTCGACGGCGCGTTCTGCTTGCTCCGCCACGCGAGCGTGAATGCCCTTGGCGTCGTGTTCCCAGCCGCCGGTATCGACGAGGGTGAACTCGGTGCCGTTCCATTCGGCCTGGTAGCTCACACGGTCGCGGGTCACGCCGGGGACGTCTTCCACGACGGCTTCGCGGCGGCCGATGATGCGGTTGACCAGGGTGGACTTGCCCACATTGGGGCGACCTACGATGGCCAGCACCGGCGGAATGATCTCGGGGTCGGCGTCGACGTCAATGCCGTCCCATTCGGCGAGCAAGGCGGCGTCGTCGGCTTCAAGCTCGTAGTCCTCGAGACCGGCGCGGAAGGCATCGGCGCGAGCCTGCTGTTCCTCTTCGGTCATCGCGGCCAGGCGCTCGGCGACCTGGTCGTCACCGGACGGCTGGTATTCCTCGCCAGCGCTTTCGGCGGACCCTTGATGATCGGGGTGTTCAGTCATGGTGTATCTCCGTACGTGTCGGCGCAACGTCGCTGCGCGGTGGTGCGGTTTGTGCCTCGATCGCCTCGAGCACGGCCTGCACTGTTTCTTCGAAAGTCAAGGCGGAGGAGTCCACGAGGGCCACACCCTCCGCGGGGGTCATGAAATCCACCACGGTGGAGTCCTTGGCGTCACGTCCGGCAACCTGTGCCGCGAGCTCCGTCGGCGTCACTGCGGAACCGGCTTCGTTGAGTTGGGCACCGCGCCGGGCCAGGCGCACTTGCTCCGATGCGGTGAGTAGGATGCGGGCGTGGGCGTCGGGGGCCACCACGGTGGTGATGTCGCGGCCTTCGGCCACGATGCGCTCGGACTGATCGATCAGCTGGCGCTGCCGACCCACCAGGAGGGCCCGGGCGTCCCGGTTCGTGGCCACCGCTGACACCAGGCTCGAGATGTCCGGACTACGGATCTCCTCGGTGATGTCAGAATCGGCGACGACGACGCGCTCGTGATCCGGATCGGTGGAGATCACCAGCGGCATCTGTTCTACTGCTCTGGTGACGGCTTCAGGATCGACCTCATCGGAGCTGAGGTCGAGGCCCGTGTACTGCGCCCACCAGGCGGCTGCGCGGTACATGGCACCGGTGTCGAGGTAGGAGGCGGACAGGGCGCGCGCCACCTGCTTCGATACCGACGACTTTCCGGACCCTGAAGGCCCGTCCAGGGCGATGACCAGATGGTTCCGGTCTGTGGTTTCGGGGGTGTTCATGCTCAAACCACCTTCCATCCGCGATTCGTCAGTTCCTCGACTAGTTTTTCCTTGCGGCCGGGCACGACCGACATTTCCAGCATGCCGACCTCGTAGCCGGCGGAGTGATCCAGGCGCAGGTCCTCCACGTTGATGCCAGCCTCGGCCACATCCGTGAGCACCGCCACGATCTGTCCCGGGGTGTCGTCCACCAGCACGGTCACGACTGAGAAAGCCTGCGGAGGGGCGCCGTGCTTGCCAGGAATCCGGGCCTGGCCGCGGTTCCCCTCGGAGATCAGCTGGGCGACGTCGAGCCGCGAGCCATCCGCCGTCGGGTTCTCTAAGGTGGTGATCAGCCGGTCCAGGTCCTCGCGCATGCCGTGCAGGATCGGGGCGATCTGTGGGGCGTTGGCGGTGAGGATCTGCACCCACAGTTGCGGGTCCGAGGCCGCGATCCGAGTGGTGTCCCGCAGCCCGTTTCCGGCAAGGGACAGCGCCTGCGTGGACGTGTCCTGGAGCCGTGAGGCCAACAGCGAGGCCGCGATCTGAGGCAGGTGCGAGATCAAGGCCACCGAATCGTCGTGCTCGGCTGCGGTCATAGTGAACACGGTGGCTCCCAGTAGCCGCGCCAGGTCCTCGGCGGCGGCCACGGAATCCGGCCGGGTCGAATCCTCAGCGCAGATCACCCACGGGGCCGCGGTGAACAGCGCACCACGAGCAGCGACCGGGCCGGAGCGTTCGCGTCCGGCCATCGGGTGAGTGCCCACGTAGCGGCTGGCTTGAGATGCGGTGATGCGCTGATCAATCACGGCACGATGCACCTGTTCGGCGATCGCACCCTTCACGGAGGCAATGTCCAACACGACGGCGCTCGGATACATTTCCAGCGCGCGGATGATCTCCTCGCCTGCCACGTCAGGAGGGGCAGCCACCACCACGGTGCCGGGCTGGCGGCCCGTGGCCGCAGCAGACTCAGAGTCCAGGATGGTTCCGGCGCCGATGTCCTGCGCCACGGCCAGAGCCGAGGGTGACGGGTCGGAAAGCAACACCTCGAGCCCTGCGGCGCGCAGGCCCAGTCCGATGGAGGTACCGAGCAGTCCGGTGCCGCGCACCAGCACCGGCGTCGGAATCGTATGGCGGGCTTGAGTGGTCTGGGTGACCTTCTCCAGCGCCGCGGTATCTTCGGCTGGAGTCGGGGTCATAGCTTGACCGCCGACATCAGGTGTCCGATCTCCTGATCATTGAGCGGGCGCACGGTGCCCTGTTTCTGGTTGCCAAGAGTGATCGGGCCCATGGCCACGCGCACCAGGCGCTGCACAGGGTAGCCAACCTCCTTGAACATGCGGCGCACCACGCGGTTTTTCCCGGAGTGCAGCACCACCTCGACGAGCACGTGCCCGGGGGTGGAGTCCACCACACGGAACGAATCGACCCGGGCTAGGCCGTCCTCAAGTTCCACGCCCTCGCGCAGCTGCTTCCCGATGCCTTTGTCGAGTGGACCGCGCACTTGCACCAGGTAGGTCTTGGCGATGTTGTAACGCGGGTGAGCCAGCCGGTTGGCCAATTCGCCGTCGTTGGTCAAAACGAGTAGCCCTTCGGTCTCGTTGTCGAGGCGGCCCACGTGGAACAGGCGCTCCCGGGTGTCCCTGACGTAGTCTGCGATGCAGGGCCGGCCCTCCGGGTCCTCCATGGTGGAGATAACACCACGGGGCTTATTGAAGGCGTAGTAGACCTGTTGGGTCGACGCGCGGACGCGGATGCCGTCAACGTGGATCACCGCGGTGGCGGGATCGACGCGCACACCGAGTTCGGTGACGATGACGCCGTCGACTTCAACGCGACCTTCGGTGATCAGGTCCTCGCATACTCGACGCGAGGCCACACCGGCCCCAGCCAGCACCTTCTGCAGGCGCTCGCCTTCGGGCCGGTGCACCTGGGAGAAGTTCTGTTCGGCCTGATCCCCGGTGGGACGGTTCTTCTTGACATTGCGGGCCGCGCCCAGATTGCGATCGTAGTCGGCTTGGCCGAAGGGGCCGCCCTTGTGACCGGTGGCGGGAGTACGGCGGGAGGAGGCACGGCGGGGAGAATTCCCTGGACCGGAGCCTCTCGGCTTGCGGTTGCTCATGAAAAATCCTGGTTCTAATTCAGAGATACGTGCTCGGAGTCGAGCGTGAGTGCCTTCATTGTCTCATTAGCCGGTGGTGGAAGTGAACTCGGCATCGCGTTCGGTGCTCGATAGCACGCTTAACCTGTCCGTGCTGGGTGGTTCACTCTCCCATACAACCAACAGTCGGTTGCGGAGTCCGACGAATTATCCACGCACACGAGGAGAACATCATGACCCTGACCACCATGCCGGAAGTAGATCTGCCCAGCTATTGGATCTCATCCGCACTGAAGATTCTGAGCCCTGCTCTCGACCAGCACCTCGCCAGGGTCATGGCCGAGGAAATCGGCCCCGATCTCGAATGGACCATGGTGCTGTCCGAACTGGACCGACAGAAGGGCGTCCCGCCCCGCGCCTATGAACACACCGACCCGGCCTTGCAGCTCAGAATGATCACGGAACGGTTGGGCGCCCTGGGGCACCCCTTCGACCGTGGCAATCATCGCCGACTTTTCAGCACCTACGGCCAGGTGCTGCGGCTGTCCCGGAACCTGGTGGCGCATCCCGGTGACGAGATCGAGCCGTTCCATGCTCTCACAGCCGTCAACGCTGCAGCCGAGCTTGCGTCATACATCAGAGCCGAACAGACACTGACATCACTCGAGCAGCTGCGCGCCAAGATCCTGATATTCATGTATCGCGATACCAAAGAGAACCCCCTCTCGGATCCACACCCCCGTGAGGATCACTCCGACGTCATCGCCGATGACACCCGCGTCGACGAGGTCGCTGATCCCACCGATGCTTCTGAAGAAACGTCACCCACCACAGTGAAAACGGCGCCACCGGCGCAGTCCAGTGAAGAGAAAAAGTCCTCACAACTCAGTGCCCGGACGTCACTGACGCAACGGATCATCGCATGGGAGCCGATGGAACCGGAATTGATCGGTGAACGCGATCAGATCGAGAACATGCGCACCGGCCGCGCTCGCGCGGTCGTACGCCAGGCCCTCGAGTTGCTGGTGGATGATTATGGCCCGATCCACCAAGACGATCTCGTCCGTGGGGTCACTCGCATGTTCGGCGTGAAGCGGACATCCAAGAAACTGACGAAGAGCATTTCTCACCAACTACAGAACGCGCCCATCACCATCGATGACGACGGGTTCTGCTGGAAAAACGACGCCGAGCCCCGTCGGTGGCGTCTCTTCCGCGAGTCGTCGCAAGAACAGCGTCCGATCAAGGCCATCTCGCCCTGCGAACTGATGAATCTGGTCGACGTCGTTCTGGCCGAACAGGCTTCAGGGCTAGCCCCGGACGAGCTGATCACGGCCCTGGGAAACCGTTTCGGCATACAGCGCGTGTTCACGGCGAATGCCGACTGGCTGAAACGCGCTATTCGCTGTGCTCAGGAAGCCGAGCTGATTCACCTCTCCGACGGTCGCTACCACTCGGTGCAGGCGATGGATCCCTCACGACTCGGGAAAATCGTCCAAGTCGCCCAGGCCGGGCAGCAAGGGCGAGAGCTTCGGTAGCTCGTCCAGCGAGTCGATGCCCAAAAGCTCCAGCAGGTACCCGGTGGTCGTGTACAGGGTGGCACTCGTTACCGGTTCCTGACCGGCTTCGGCGATGAGGCCTCGGGTCACCAGGGTGCGTATCACGGAATCGGAGTTCACTCCGCGGATCCCGGCCACCCGCGAGCGCGTGGCCGGCTGCAGATACGCGATGACGGCGAGGGTCTCCAGGGCGGCTTGGCTGAGTTTCGCGGTGCCGCCGTCGGCCATAAACCTTTCGACGACGCCGGAGTGCTCGGGACGGGAGTAGATCCGCCAGCCGCCGGCGATCTCGCGCAATTGGAAGCCACGCCGCGGTCCGCTGCCCAGACCGTCGTAGTCGGCAGCCAGCGCACGCAAAGCGGCGCGCACTTCGGGGCTGGGAGCGGAGACTGCTTGGGCGAGTTGGTCTACGGTGGCGGGCTCGTCGATGACCATCAGCACCGATTCCAGGTCCGCGTATAGCCGTTCGACGCCCGGGTCGTGGCCGTGACTGTCGGTGTCGAGTGCGGTCATGAGATCGCGGCCCACTCCACGGTGATTTCACCCAGCGGCGTCGGCTGGTCAAGCTGGATGAGCCGGTCGCGGAACATTTCCAGCAGCCCCAGGAATCGAGCCACGACCACCAGAGACGATGCGGCGTCGGCGATGAGCTCGCCGAAGCTCAGCACCCCGGCGGTCGAGAGGCGCTGGGCCATGATGGTGGTTTGTTCTTGCACGGACACCGCTGGCGCGTGGAGATGATCCACCCCCACGGTTTCAGCTGGCTCCACGGGGCGGTTCAGCACCTCGTGTGCGAGCTGACCGAATTGCTCGGCGCTCAGGGTCCAGACCAGTTCGGGCAGCACCGACAGCAGTTGCGGATCGATGCTGGCTTGCCGCGGCGTGCGTGCGGATTCGATCTCCATACGGGTGCGCATCAGTCCGGCAGCTTCTTTGAACGCTTTGTACTGCAGCAGCCGTGCGAAGAGAAGGTCCTTGGCTTCGAGCAGCGCGAGTTCTTCTTCTGGGTCGGAAAAGCCCGAGGGAAGGAGCCGAGCCGTTTTGAGATCCAGCAGGGTGGCGGCCACCACCACGAAGGAGCTGGATTGGTCCAGTGCCGCCTCGGTGGTTTCCAGGGTGCGAACATAGGAGAGGAACTCGTCGGTGACCTCGGCCAAGGCGATCTCGGTGACGTCCATCCGGCGCCGAGCGATCAGCGAAAGCAGCAGATCAAAAGGACCGTTGAAATTCGGCAAGGTCACGAGGAAACCGGATGCAGCATCATCGACCGTTTCGGCGTCGATAAGCATGGTCGCGTCCTCGGTCATTCCCGTGCCTCCTGTCTGCTGTTCGCTGGGGTTTCTCCTCAGTATCGTACCGGTCAGCGAGCGCGACGCAGGATTGGCGCGAGCGCGTCGAGCACCGTGGCATCCTCAATGGTGGAGGGCACTTTCATCTCATCCCCCTGAGCCAATTGCCGCATAGTCTTGCGCAGGATCTTCCCCGAGCGGGTCTTGGGTAGCGCTTCGACGACGGCGACCTCTTTGAAGTCGGCGACCGCTCCGACGGACTCGCGGACCGTCGCCCGCAGCTGCGCCAGGAGCTCCTCTTCTGCGGTAGAGCCACTTCCCGGGACCTCAACGCCAGATTTCAGCACCACGTAGCCGAAAGGGCGCTGGCCCTTGAGCTGGTCGTCCAGACCGATGACCGCGCATTCGGCGACCGCCGGGTGGGAGGCCAGCGCCTGTTCGAGTGCCCCGGTGGAGAGCCGGTGGCCCGAGACGTTGATGACGTCATCGGTGCGGCCCATCACGAATAGGTAGCCGTCGTCGTCGATGTATCCCGAATCTCCGGTGGCGTAGTACCCGTCGAAGGCTGTGAGGTAGGAGTCGATGAAGCGCTGGTCATTGCCCCAGAGGGTGGGCAGGTTGCCGGGCGCCATCGGTAATTTCAAGCAGATATTGCCTTCTTCACCGGGGCCCACCGGATTGCCGAGGGCGTCAAGCACCTCGACCGCGTATCCGGGTGAGGGCACGGTGCAGGATCCTTCTTTGATGGGCAGCGGCTCGAGGCCCACCGGATTGGCGCCGATGGGCCAGCCGGTTTCGGTCTGCCACCAGTTGTCCACCACCGGCACCCCAAGCAGATCCGCAGCCCAGCGCTGGGTCTCAGGGTCCAGCCGTTCCCCGGCCACGAACAGGGTCTTGAGGCTGGAAAGGTCCCGGCCTGCCCGTAGCAAGCCGTCTGGATCCGTCTTGCGAACGGCCCGCAGCGCGGTCGGGGCGGTGAAGAACGAGCGCACCCCATACTCTTCGATCAGCCTCCAAAAGGCGCCCGCATCCGGGGTGCCCACCGGTTTGCCTTCGTAGAGAATCGAGGTGGCCCCGGCCAGCAGGGGCGCGTAGACAATATAGGAGTGTCCGACCACCCAGCCGACATCCGAGGCGGTGAACATGACCTGCCCAGGCCCGACATCGTAGATGTTCTCCATGGACCAGCGCAGCGCAACGGCGTGCCCGCCGTGATCGCGCACCACCCCTTTGGGTGCGCCAGTGGTACCGGAGGTATAGAGAATGTACAGGGGGTCGGTGGCGCGCACTGGAACCGGAGCCACCGCATCCGCCTGAGCGATGGCGTCGTCCCAGTCGAGCCAATGAGTGGGCCCTGACTGCGCCGAGACGTCAGCCACGGCGGTCTCGAAGCCGTCGCGGTGTTTGACCACCACCGCCTCCACCCGGTGTGTTGCCAAGCGAAGCGCTTCGTCCACCGCCGGCAGATACTCAATACGTCGTGTTGGTTCCACGCCTCCGGTGGCGGTGACCACCGCAGTCGGCTGCGCGTCGTCGATGCGAGCTGCCAGTTCCTTGGGCGCGAAACCGCCAAACACCATGGAATGCACCGCGCCCAGGCGAGCACACGCAAGCATCGTGATGGCCGCGGCAGGAATCATCGGCAGGTACACCACTACACGATCGCCTGCATTCACTCCGGCGGCGCGGAGCATCCCGGCGCAGCGTGCAACGTCCTCGGTGAGCTCGGCATAGGTGTAGGCGGTGCGTTGCTGGCCTTCAGGGGCCAGTGGCGCGTCATGAATCAGGGCGGGCCGATCACCAAAGCCGGCCGCAACATGACGGTCTAAACAGTTATAGGACGTGTTGAGCACTCCGTCAGGGAACCAACGATAGAGCGGGGCGTTACTGTCATCGACGGCTCGAGTGGGCGCCGGGTCCCAGTCGATCTGCATTGCAGCCTCGAGCCAGAAGGACTCGGGGTCCTCGACGGAACGACGGAAGACGTCTCGATAACGACCAACGGACTGCATGTGATGGATCTCACTCGTCATGCGCCCACTTTACCGAGTAGCCGCATGCCTGCCGAGACCTCACAGCTTACGGAGCGCCGCCGCGGGAAATCAGTTCACGAGCCAGCTGCTGGTAAGCCTTCGTTCCTGGATGCGTCGAGGCGAAGGTGGACATCGGCTCGGCCGCCACCGTGGCATCGGCGAATTTGATCGTGCGCTTGATGACGGTCTCGAAGACCTTGTCACCGAAGGCCTCTACCAGGCGACCCACGACTTCTTTGGAGTGCAGCGTGCGCGCATCAAACATGGTCGCGAGCACACCGTCAATCACGAGGTCCGGATTGAGTCGGTCCTGGACCTTCTCGATGGTCTCCACCAGCAGCGCCACCGCGCGCAGAGCGAAGAACTCGGCGGTCAACGGGATGATGACACCGTGAGATGCCGTCAGCGCGTTGATCGTCAGCAGCCCCAACGAGGGCTGGCAGTCGATCAAGATCACGTCGTAGTCATCACGGACCTGACGCAGCGCTCGCTCCAGAACCTGTTCGCGGGCCACCTCGTTGACCAACTGCACCTCGGCAGCCGAAAGGTCGATATTTGCGGGCAGCAGATCGATGTTCGTGAAGTTAGTGGAGAGGATGGCGTCACGCGCCGTGACCTCGCGCTCCATCATCACGTTGTAAACGGTCACGTCCATCTCGTGCGGACTGGTCCCCAGTCCGGCAGACAGAGCGCCCTGCGGGTCAAAGTCGACCATCAAAACCTTGCGCCCGTATTCGGCCAAGGCAGCACCAAGATTAATGGTCGAGGTCGTCTTTCCGACCCCACCCTTCTGATTGACCATGGAGATCACGCGGGCAGGGCCATGGGAGGACAGCACCGGCGGGGCCGGAAAATCGTGCTTGGGTCGACCCGTGGGCCCGATGACCGGATCTCCCGTGATCATCATGACTGGCAACGGTTCCTGCGAATCAGTCACGCGCGACCTACTCCTGACATGTCGGTGGCAAAGACTCTGAGTCAACACTAACGCCGCGTTCGAGTTTGCGGGGATTTTGAGTCACGTTCACGGCGAGCCTTGAGGTTAAAGTCCAGCATGAAACTCTCCCCGCCCTTCAACCTGAAGGTGAGACCCCTAAGAGATTGAATGTATACACAAGTTAGGTTTTTCATCCAGAACTCCCCCGCGGGAATCGCCGCACCGTGATTTACTGTATACACTGACAGTATGCGAGCTAGTGATCGTGCTTACACTCAACTGCGGGACGAGATCATGTCTGCGTCTCTAGAACCGGGCACCGTACTCACCGAAGTGGAGCAGTCCGAACGTCTCGGCGTCTCGCGTACTCCTGTTCGCGAAGCCCTCAACCGGCTCCAGGCCGACGGGCTGGTGGCCAGCCACCGAGGCCGTGGCCTGACCGTCACCACCATCAGCATGCACGTGGCCGATGAGCTCTTCGACATTCGGCTCGCTATCGAGCCACTGGCCGTACGCCGCGCGGCCGACGCCATGTTGGATACGGCATCCGACGCCACCGAAGCGCGGGCTCGCTTCCAGGATTTGGCATTACGTTTTCGCACCGCGGAGCAGCAATGGCACGACGCCGACCAGCCGGCGGTCGAGGATTATTACGACCTGACCCGCCAGCTCGATCGTGCCGTCGATGAGGCCTGCGCGAACCCCTATCTGGTGCAGATTCTCACCGGACTGCGGCTCCATCTAGCCCGCCTGCGCCGCTTATCCCAGCATGACCCGGCTCGACTGGCGGCCTCCGCCGGCGAACACGCCCGGGTAGCTCAAGCCATCGCCGCCGGCGCCCCAGACCTGGCCGAAGCCGCATCCCGGATCCACCTCCAGTTGGCCCTGCAGCACCTGCGACTGCGGATCAAGGACGATATCGACAGCCCGCAAGACCCTGAGTAACCCCACAAGACCCTGAGTAACCATGCAAGAGAGGATCAGCAATGATCAATCATTCCGTGCGAGTACACCGTTCTGAAGAAAATCTGCAGCGCGCCGACCAACTGGCCTGGAAGATGGCCGAGGTCGCCGTCGATCCGGTCGCCGTCGAGCCCGAGGTCGAAGAGATGATCATTAACCGGATCATCGACAACGCATCCGTGGCCATTGCCTCACTGAACCGCGGCCCCATCATTGCGGCCCGGGCGCAGGCCACCACACACCCCGCGACCGCCGGCGGAACCGGCGCCCAGATCTTCGGTATCGACGGCGCGTTCTCCCCCGAGTGGGCCGCTTGGGCTAACGGTGTGGCCGTGCGCGAGCTCGACTATCACGACACGTTCCTGGCTGCCGAGTACTCGCATCCCGGCGATAACATTCCGCCGATTCTCGCCGTCGCTCAGCATGCCGGATCCACGGGTACTGATTTGATCCGCGGCATCGCTACTGGCTACGAGCTCCAGGTCGACCTGGTGCGCGCGATCTGCCTGCACCAGCACAAGATCGACCACGTTGCCCACCTGGGACCTTCCGCTGCCGCCGGCATCGGTACCCTGCTGGGTCTCGACGCTGAAACCATCTTCCAGGCCATCGGTCAGGGCCTGCACACCACCACCGCCACACGACAGTCCCGCAAGGGCGAAATCTCCACCTGGAAAGCACACGCACCGGCTTTCGCCGGCAAAATGGCCGTCGAAGCGGTGGACCGCGCCTTACGCGGGCAGACCTCCCCTGTGCCGATCTATGAAGGTGAAGACGGCGTGATCGCTTGGCTGCTCGGCGGTCCGGAGGCCCGCTACGAGGTGCCGCTGCCGGGTCCGGGCGAAGCCAAGCGCTCCATTTTGGACACCTACACTAAGGAGCACTCCGCCGAATACCAGGCCCAGGCCTGGATTGATCTGGCGCGTAAGCTGCACACCGAACACCCCGAGGCCACAGATCCGGATCAGGTGGAGTCGATCGTTATCAAGACCTCTCATCACACTCACTATGTGATTGGCACCGGCGCCAACGACCCGCAGAAGTACTCGCCCACGGCCTCGCGCGAGACCCTGGACCATTCGATCCCCTATATCTTCACGGTGGCTCTGCAGGACGGCGCCTGGCACCATGTGGACTCTTACTCCCCCGAGCGCGCCGGGCGTCCCGACACCGTGGAGCTGTGGCACAAGGTGGTCACCGAGGAGGACCCGGAGTGGACGCGGCGCTACCACTCGCTGGACCTGAACGAGAAGGCCTTCGGCGGAGCCGTGGAGATCACTCTGAAAGACGGCACCGTGCTGCGCGATGAGATCGCGGTGGCCGATGCCCACCCGCTGGGTGCCCGCCCGTTCGGCCGCGAGCAGTACATCCAGAAGTTCCGCACCCTGGCCGAGGGGTTGGTCGCCGAAGAAGAGATCGCCCGCTTCCTCGAGGTCGTCCAGCGCACTACCTCCCTCGGTGCCGGAGAGCTGGATCAACTCAACATCACCGCTGCTCCCGGCGTCATCGACCTGGCAGCAGCACCGAAGGGACTGTTCTGAGATGCTCTACGCCCACACCACCGCCGAGCAGAAACGGATCCGGTTACGCCAGATCCTGCAGCCCGGTGCGGCAGCCCCGTTTCCGGGGGCATTCACCCCGCTCACTGCCAAGCTCATTCAGGACAAAGACTTCCCCGGGGTGTACATTTCCGGGGCCGTGCTCGCGAATGAGCTAGGCCTGCCCGATATTGGGTTGACCACGCTGACCGAGGTCGCCGCCCGCGGTGCCCAGATCGCCCGGGTCACCGATCTACCCGCTATCATCGACGCCGATACGGGATTCGGTGAACCGATGAACGTGGCCCGGACCATCCAGGAATTCGAGAACGCCGGGCTGGCCGGCTGCCATATTGAGGACCAGATCAACCCGAAGCGATGCGGTCATCTAGACGGCAAGATCATGGTCGACGAGCACACCGCCACCCAGCGGATCCGTGCTGCGGCTGATGCCCGTCGTGATGAGAATTTCCTGATCATGGCCCGCACCGACCTGCGCGCGACCGATGGTCTCGACGCGGCCATCGACCGCATGCGTGCCCTGGTCGATGCCGGTGCCGACGCCGTGTTCCCCGAGGCGCTGAAAGACCTCGGCGAGTTCGAGCGGGTCTGCCAGGCCATGGCCGAACTCAACGTCCCTGTGCTTGCCAATATGACCGAGTTCGGCCAGTCAGACCTGTTCACCCGCGAGCAACTGGCGGATGCTGGAGTGGCGATGATCATCTACCCGGTGACACTGCTGCGCTCGGCCATGGGTGCCGCAGAGCGGGTGCTCGACGCCATCACCGCGCAAGGAACCCAACAGTCCCAGGTGGGGCAGATGCAGACCCGCGCACGCCTCTATGAACTCGTGGACTACGCCGACTACAACCGCTTCGACACCTCCGTCTTCAACTTCCAGGTTCCCTCACGCGGAACCGTGGAGACGGACACTGCAGAAAAGGAGCAGTCATGACCGATGCAACGGAGATCCGCAAAGGCCTCGCCGGAGTCGTGGTGGACACCACCGCGATCTCCAAGGTCAATCCCGACACCAACTCGCTGCTCTACCGCGGCTATCCAGTCCAGCAGTTGGCCGCCACGCAGCCGTTTGAGGCGGTCGCCTACCTGCTCTGGAACGGTGAGCTGCCCGACGCTGATCAGCTTGAGCGGCTCCGCGCCACCGAGCGCGCCCACCGTGGCCTCGACGATCAGGTCAAGGCCGCCCTGGACCGGCTTCCGGTGGATACCCATCCCATGGATGCGGTGCGCACAGCCGTCTCCATCCTGGGCGCTCAGCACCCCCGCGCCGAAGATTCCTCGGTGGAAGCCGAACAGGCCAAGGCCGAAGAGCTCTTTGCCGCCCTTCCGGCGGTGGTTGCCTATGAACAACGACGACGCCGCGCCGGCGGACCCACCGATCCGATCGCCCCGCGCGATGACCTAGATTATTCGCAGAATTTTCTGTGGATGACCTTCGGTCAGGAAGCCCCGGAGCCGGTGGTCGACGCGTTCCGCGTGTCCATGGTTCTCTACGCGGAGCACTCGTTCAACGCCTCGACCTTCACCGCCCGGGTCATCACCTCGACCCTGTCGGACCTGCACTCGGCGGTCGTGGGAGCCATCGGCGCACTGAAAGGACCCCTGCACGGTGGTGCCAACGAGGCAGTCATGCACACCTTCGACGAGATCGGGATCCGCCCGGAAGAGTCCGAAACCGAAGCCCGCGAGCGCGCCACCGCGTGGATGGAGCAGGCGCTGGCCGACAAGAAAAAGATCATGGGCTTCGGCCACAGGGTGTACAAGAACGGCGACTCCAGGGTGCCCACTATGAAGCAGGCCCTAGACGCCATGATCGAACACTACGGCCGCCAGGAGCTGCTCGGGCTGTACAACGGTCTGGAACAGGCGATGGCCGAGGCCAAGGACATCCAGCCGAACCTGGACTATCCGGCCGGCCCCACCTATCACCTGATGGGCTTCGACACCGAGCTGTTCACGCCGCTATTCATTGCCGCGCGCGTGACCGGCTGGACCGCTCACGTCATGGAGCAGCGTGCAAGCAACTCCCTGATCCGCCCGCTCTCGGCCTACAACGGCCCGGACGAGCGCACCGTGAGCTAAACCGGCCCACCCACGGCATCACACACGACGGCGCCCTCCCTCTCACCGTGAGAGGGCGGGCGTCGCGTCGTCACGGTCACCCCGGCAGCGGCATGTCCTCATCAGCCGGTTCGTCGTACTCGATCGACCGGAGATTATCGGTGGTCGTCTGGTACCTCTCGTCCTCGAGGAATGCCGCGACGATGTCTTCCCGTCCCGTTTCTCCCGTGATGTACTCCATCAGCTCCTGAGTGAAACTGACAAAGATGAAGGTGGTTTGGCCTTCATAGTTTCCCGACGGCGGCCCGAGATAGGCCCATCCTTCGGGGCTGTCAGGGGTCGCTATCGCCGACAGCGATTTCTTCCTGGGTGGAGTAGATACCGGTGCCCAGGAGATAGTCGCCCGTCCACCCCATCTCTTCGACGTCGATGCCTTCGTCGTCCTCACTCAGCCATTGGACGTTGCTGCGCAGATACACGTGCTCCACGCCCTCAGCGTGTGGCAGATCGAACTCGTCGGCGTCGACCGTCTCCCCGTGCTGGCGTCGCCATCCGTCGCCGTCAGTGGCGCCCGCGTGAAGTGTCGCATTGACGGTGAGATCGCCCAGCGGGCTGGAAATCTGGCTCTTCAGAGTTGAGTGTGGGCGCGCCGATGAGGCAGGGGTGCTGGGGATAGACGTCGAGGTCCCCGATGATGAGCGGACTTCTACCCCCGCGCATCCCAAGGACCTCGACTATGCCCAATCCTACGTGCCCCTGCGCTGCTGCTCTGGACCGCTGCAGCAGGTGTGATGTCTTGCTTGGTCTGCCCGACCTCCATCTGACCAACGCCAAGGTCACGGACACCGCCGTGGTCCTCGACATCGAGGCCTGCGACTCGCTCACCGGGTGCCCTGGATGCGGCGTGATCGCCACCGGCCACGGACGTGTGAGCGTGTCGTTGATCGATGCTCCCTTCGCAGGACGCCCAACCCGTCTGCGGTGGCGCAAGCACCGCTGGATCTGCCCTGAGCCCGCCTGCGAAGTCGTCTCCTTCCTCGAGCAGAATCCGCAGGTCGCGGCCCCACGCGGCAGACTCACGACCCGCGCAGTGTCCTGGGCGATTCGTCAGCTGCGATACGAGAACGCCTCGATCCAGGGGCTTGCCCGCCAGCTGGGCACGACGTGGAACACCCTGTGGTCCCAGGTCCGACCCCGCCTGGCTGATGCCGCCGCGGACCCTGCTCGTTTCGACGGCGTCGAAGTCCTGGGTGTCGACGAGCCATGTGTGGCATCACGCGAGTCCTCGCCGTCGGGGGCCGAAAGAACTGACCGGCATGGTTGACCTCTCCCGCAGCCGACACCCCACTGCCCGCTTGCTGGATCTCGTTCCGGGACGTTCGGGCACCGTGTACAAGACGTTCGGGCACCGTGTACAAAGACTGGCTCACAGCACGAGGACCCATCTTCCGTGCCGGGGTGCGAGTCGCGACGCTGGACCCGTTCCAGGGGTACAAGAACGCGATCGATGATCAGCTGGAAGACGCCACCTGCGTGCTCGACGCGTTCCATATCGTCAAGCTTGCCACCAGCGCTGTTGATGATGTCCGTCGGCGGATCCAGCAGCAGACACTGGGACACCGGGGACGCAAGGGCGACCCTCTCTACGGCATCCGCACCATCCTGCGGGCCGGACGCGAACGCCTCACCGATCGGCAACGGACACGACTCCACGCAGCGTTCGTTGCGCATGAGGATCATGTCGCTGTTGAAGTCGCCTACCAGTGCGGACAGGACGTGAGGGACATGTTCCACCAGGACACTCTCGTCCAGGGCCGCCAGCTCGCCGCCCACCTGATCGAGGTGCTGCCGACGTGCCCGATCCCGGAGATCGCTCGGTTGGGCAGGACCTTGCGGAAGTGGAAGACGACGATCCTGGCGTACTTCGATACCGACGGTGCCAGCAACGGTGGCACCGAGGCGGTCAACGGGCTCATCGAGCTGGGTCGTCGGATCGCTCGCGGGTTCCGGAACTTCGATCACTACCGGCTCCGCATGCTGCTGATCGCCGGCGGCCTGGATGCCTCAACCCACACTCAACTCTGAAGAGCCGGAAATCTCGACTCGTTCATACGCCACACCGTTGTGCCCGTTCGAGGAGGCATTGTATTCAACGGTTTCGGCACTCTAGCCCTCAGGGACCTCAAAGCTGAAGGTCCCGCCTTGGGACGTGAACGTCTCGGTGGCGGGTGGCTCCTCCGAGGGATCCTACGGCTCCGATTCCGTCGCGGAGGGTTCGTTGTTGGTTGGTTCGGCGGTTCCCGTCACCGTTTCACTCGGATCCGCGTCGGCACCAGCGTCGGACGAGCAGGCGGTGAGCGTCAGCCCGAGAGCGGCACCGAGCGCGAGGACGCTCAACGGCTGTCGCCAGGTGGTTTCGTCCCTCGACCCATGATGGTTCACCTTTCGTTCTGGCGGTTTATTCGTCGATGGGCAGCTCGTCTTCGTCGGGCTGATCGTAGCTCATGGAGGCGAGGATCTCCCGTGTGGTCTGATACCATTCGTTCTCCAAGAACGCCTCCACGGCGTCGTCCCGACCGGTCTCGCCGGTGAGCCCCTCGATGAGCTCCTGATCGAATGAGACGCCGATGAAGCTCGTTTCCCCGGCCCAGGTTCCGGGCAGCGGCGTCCAGTAGGCCCAGCCGGCCAATCGGACGTCGTTGTCCGTCTCGCCGGGTTCGAGGTCCTCGTCCTGGCTGACCACGCTGATGTTCATTCGGTAGTCGCCGTCGTCCCAGCCCACGCCTTCGAGGTCGATGTCCTCGTCCTGTTCACCGAGCCATTCAACGGCAGTGCGCAGGTAATTGTGCTCCCGGTCGTCGTGCAGGGGAAGGTCAGTGAGTTCCTCGACGTCGGCCAGCTCCCAGTGCTGGGAGCGCCAGCCGTCGCCCGAGGTCGGTCCGTTGTGCACCGCACCGGAGATCACGATGTCGCCCTGGGGGCTGGAGATGCGGAAGACCTCGTACGGCGCGCCGTTGTAGTCGACGTTGTCGGTGACGTACTCGGTGGTTTCCGCCGTCCAGTCCTCGGGCACCTCGAAGCTGAAGGTGCCGCCTTGGGTGGTGAAGGTCTCGGTGGCCGACGCCTCATCGGTCGGCTCCTCCTCGGTCGGCTCGTTCTCCGTGGGTTCACCGGTGTCCACCGGAGCGGATGCGGTGGCGGTTTCGGTGACGGTGTCCGTCGGGGTGGGGTCCTCCTCCGGTTCGGAAGCACAGCCGCTGACCACCAGGCCGATGGCGGCAGCCAGCGAGAGCGCAGGCGACCACGGACGCTTGTTCTGTCGGTGAGTATTCACCACGGCGAACCTCCTAGGACGTGATGTTCCTCACCGTACCCACCGGCTAACCGCGAGCGCGAGGGTGGCTCGACGCATAGATTTCGCGCAACGTCTCGGCCGTGACCAGGGTATACACCTGCGTCGTGGTGACCGAGGCGTGGCCCAGCAGCTCCTGAACGACACGCACATCGGCCCCGCCCTGCAGCAGATGAGTGGCGAAAGAATGCCGCAGCGTATGAGGCGACACCTCGACGTCGAGGCCCGCCCGCTCGGCCGCGTTCTGCAGGATGGTCCAGGCCGATTGGCGAGAGAGCCGACCACCACGTTGGTTGACGAACAAGGCGGCCGTGGCGGTGCGTGTGGTGGACTTGCGACGAGAGGAACCGCCCGCTTTGGCGACGATGCCGGGGCGGCCGCGCACCAACCAGGCGTCGAGTGCGGCGGCAGCGTAGGAGCCGAGTGGGACGATGCGCTCTTTGGACCCCTTGCCGAAGAGCCGCACCAGAGCGGGGCCTCGTTGATCGCCGTCCGCGCCCTGGGGGTTCTCCCCGATCGCTGTGCTGATGTCGTCGACGTCGAGACCCACCGCTTCGGAGATGCGGGCCCCGGTGGAGTACAGAAATTCCAGCAGGGCGCGGTCGCGCAGCCCGGCCGGAGTGTCCGTGGACACCGCCTCCAGCAGGGCCGTGACCTGGTCGATGCTCAGCGCCTTGGGCAGCCGCTGGCCCGGCTGCGGTGGGGCCACGTCGGCGGCGACGTCAGCGGTGACCAGGTCTTCGAGCAGCCAGAACCGATGTAGTCCGCGCACCGCCACCAGCGTTCGAGCGGCCGAGCGGGCGCTGAGCGCGCTACCGCCGTCCGTACCGGAGGATACCGTCTGCAGGAAGCCGGTGACGTGGTGAGTGGTGATGGACTCCGGCTCAAGCACCCGCTGGGTGTCCAGGTAGCGCAGGTACCGGGCGGTATCCCGTCGGTAGGCGGCCAGGGTGTTCGCACTGAGACCGCGCTCCACGGCGAGATGGTCCAGATATGCGTCGGTGACCTGCTGCAACGACATCACGGCTGGTCCGGGTCAGGGTTCCTTGTGCGCAGCCGAGCGGCCATGACCCCGATGAGGGTGTTGGCGTTGTGCAAGCGACCGTTCAGCGCGGCGGTGACGGCCTCGTCGAGCGGCACCCAGTGCCGAATCATGTGCGCTTCCTCGGCTTCGCGAGCATGACGCTGCTCGGCCGGGATCTCCTGTAGGCCGCGGGCTAGGAAAATCCTAATCGCTTCCGAGGAGGAACCCGGGGTGGGGTAATGGTCCATCAGCACGGACCAGTCGTTTGCGGACAGGTCCGCCTCTTCAGCGAGCTCGCGACGAGCGGCATCCACCAGTGACTCCCCCGGCACGTCGAGCAGTCCGGCCGGGATCTCCCAGAGCTCGGAGCGCACCGGGTGCCGGTATTGCCGGACCAAGCACACCTGATCCTTGTCGTCGAGGGCCACCACGGCGACCGCCCCGGGGTGTTCCACGAATTCGCGGGTCAGCTGCTCGTCCTCCAGGGTGAACGTCTCACGCTGCACCGACCAGATCGCGCCGCCGAATGCAGTGTGGCGGTCCTGGACGGGTACGGAGCGCGCCACGTCACGCACGGGTGCAGTGTCGCTGTCGTCCAAGGTGTTCGTCATCGAGATCACTGCGTGGCGCGGGCCCGCTGGTAGTCCAGTCCGGCTCGGATCAGTCCGGCGAACAGCGGGTGTGCGGTGGTCGGACGGGATTTGAATTCTGGGTGTGCCTGAGTCGAGACGTAGTAGGGGTGCGTCTCGGTGGGCAGCTCCACGAACTCCACCAGGTTGCCGTCCGGCGAGGTACCGGAGATGCGCAGCCCGGCCTCCTCCAGGCGCTGACGGTAGGTGTTATTGACTTCGTAGCGATGGCGATGGCGTTCAGTGACCTCGGTGGCCCCGTAGGCCTGCGCCACCACGGAAGCGTCTGCGAGGGTGGCCGGGTAGGAGCCCAGGCGCATGGTGCCGCCCAGGTTACCCGCACCCTCAACGAACTGTTCCTGCTCGGCCATGGTGGCGATCACCGGGTCGGAGGATTCGGGATCGAACTCGGTGGAGGAGGCGCCTTCGATGCCCAGCACGTTGCGGGCGTATTCAATCACCATCGACTGCAGTCCCAGGCACAGTCCCAGTGTGGGAATGCCGTGGGTGCGTGCGTGGCGCAGGGCGCCGATCTTGCCGTCCAGGCCGCGCACACCGAATCCGCCGGGTACGCAGATCGCGTCCACGCCGGTCAGTGCTTGTACGGCACCTTCTTCGGTGGCGCAATCATCGGCCGGCACCCAGCGAAGGGTCACGCGCGCATCGTGGGCGAAACCACCAGCGCGCAGCGCCTCGGTCACCGACAGGTACGCGTCGGGCAGGTCAATGTACTTGCCCACCAGTGCAACTTCCAAGGAGTGCTCCGGGTGGTGCACGGCGTCGAGCACGGTATCCCAACGGGTCCAGTCCACGTCCTTGAACTTCAGGTCCAGGGACTGCACCACGTAGGCGTCTAGAGACTGTTCGTGGATGATGCGCGGGATGTCGTAAATGGAGGGGGCATCGGCACAGTTGATGACGGCATCCAGGTCGACGTCGCACATCCGACCGATCTTGTCACGCACGTCGCCGGGCACCGGACGATCCGAGCGGATCACGATGGCGTCCGGCTGGATACCGATCGAGCGCAACGCGGCCACCGAGTGCTGGGTGGGCTTGGTTTTCAGCTCGTGGGATGGGCCGATGTAGGGCACCAGCGAGACGTGGATGAAGAACACGTTGTTGCGGCCCAGGTCCTGGCGTACCTGGCGGGCGGCCTCGAGGAATGGCTGGGATTCGATATCGCCGACGGTGCCGCCGATCTCGGTGATGATGACATCCGGTGCGCTCTCGCCCTCGGCGGGCAGGCGCATCCGGCGCTTGATCTCGTCGGTGATATGCGGGATGACCTGGACGGTGTCGCCGAGGTAATCCCCACGGCGTTCCTTGTCGATCACCGTGGAGTAAATCTGACCGGTGGTGACGTTGTTGAGCCCATCGAGGTTCTCGTCGAGGAACCGTTCGTAGTGGCCGATGTCGAGGTCGGTTTCTGCCCCGTCTTCGGTCACGAAGACTTCCCCGTGTTGGAACGGGTTCATGGTGCCGGGGTCGACGTTAAGATAGGGGTCGAGCTTCTGCATGGTCACGCTGAGGCCGCGTGCGCGAAGCAGGTTACCGAGAGAGGACGCAGTCAGCCCCTTACCCAGGGACGAAGCGACACCCCCCGTGACGAAAATCTGACGGGTAGCAATGGACTGATCCGGGGTGCGCGAGTGTCTTTGAACCACGGACTTTCACTCTACACCCGATTAGGCCCTTGTGAGTAGCTCGCGGGCGTGTTCGCGGGCAGAATCCGAGTCGGCGTGTCCGGCGAGCATGCGCGCCAGCTCGCTGACGCGGTCCTCGCCTTCCAGCACGGTGACGTCGGAGGTGGTGAATCCGGCGTCCACATCGGCGTCCTTGACCACCCTGAGGTGCCGGTCCGCGAAGGCCGCGACCTGAGGTAGATGGGTGACGACGATGACCTGAACGTGCTGCGCCAGCCGGGCTAGGCGTTCTCCGATCTGCACGGCTGCCTCACCGCCGACGCCGGCGTCGACCTCATCGAAAACGAAGGTCGGCACCGGGTCCGTGGCAGCCAGCACCACCTCCAGCGCCAGCATGACGCGGGAAAGCTCACCACCGGAGGCGCCCTTGCCCAGGGGCCGCGGGTCTGATCCGGGGTGGGGCTGCAGCAGCAAAGCGACCTCGTCGGCCCCGTGTGGCCCCGGCTCGGCGGCCGGCTCCACCTGCACGTGGAAGCTCGCTGAGGGCATAGACAGCGCCCGCAACTCCGTGGTGACCTGTTCGGACAGCTGTTCACCGGCGGCGCGGCGCAGCTCGCTCACTTTCGCCGCTTGCTCGGTAACCTCGCCGGCCAGCCGCTCCACATCCTCGGCCAGTTCATCCAGTCGGTCGGTATCGCTGTGAAGCTCATCCAGGCGCGGGCGGTGTGTTTCCGCATAGGCGATGACATCGGAAATTTCCGGGCCGTAGAGCCGCATGAGCCGAGTCAGTTCCGCTAACCGGGCTTGGGCGGCGTCCAGCTCGGCGGGGCCTTCCTCATCCAGTCCGGTGGCGTAGCTGGCCAGCTCCGCGGAAATGTCTGCTAACACAATACCGGCCTCGCCCAACCGCTGGGCGGCCTGGGTGAGCATCTCATCGTCGGGGCCTTGCAGTAGGGCCTGACGGGCCGCCTCCACCAGGGCCTCGGCCGAGGGGGCGTCTAGGTCATCGTCGGAGCCAGACAGCCCGGTGCGGGCGGTCAGTGCGGAGCCGCGCAGTTCCTCGACGTTCTCGAGGCGCTGGATCCGCTGCCGCACCTCTTCGTCTTCCCCGCTCGTCAGTTCCGCTTGATCGATTTCCTCCAGCGCCCGTTGCAGGGCGTCGGCTTCACGAGCCCGGTCCTGCTGGTTCTCGGAGATCTCGGCCAGCAGTGTCTGCGCTTCGCGCCACTGCCGATACAGGTCGGTGTATTTCTGAAGGGCACCGGCCAGCTCGGACCCGCCGAAGGAGTCAAGGGCGTGCCGCTGAGCCGCTGTGGAACGTAACCGCAACTGGTCGGTTTGTCCGTGCACCGCCACTGCTTGCGCACCGAGCTCACCGAGCAACGCCACCGGGACCCCACGGCCACCAGCGGTGGCCCGCGAACGGGTGGATCCCGCACTGTCGGTCATGCTGCGGGTAATCACCACGGAAGCTTGTCCCTGATCGCCGGTACCCTCGTCACGGTCGACGACGCCGCCAGCCTCTTCGGTGGCGTTCAACGCCGGGTGGTCAGCCCGTAGCGCCAGACCTGCTTCTACACTGGCCCGGTCCGCGCCCCGACGGATGGCCCCGGCATCGGCGCGGGCACCCAAGAGAAGGTTCAGGGCGGTCACCACCATGGTCTTACCGGCACCGGTTTCACCGGTCACCACCGTGAAACCGGGGTCGAATTCGACGTGCGCCTGACCAATCACGCCAAGAGAGGAGATCGACAGGTACTCAAGCATTCTCTTCGTCCTTTCGCGCTTCCGCCCGGAGCAGCTGTTCCCGAGTCACCAGGGGCACCTGTTCGTCGGCCTTGCTGAGCACGGGCAGGGCGGCGGTCGGCGGTGGCACCACACCCGGGCGTGGGGCCAGGTGATGCGGTTCGACCACATGCACGCCCCGAGAATCCGCCATATGCTCTTCCCAGGCTTCGGCCTCCGCTCGCGCCAGATCACGAGCGGCCATCTCGGCCCGGTCGGCGTCGGAGACGTTGCCGCGCCACCCCTGCGTGGGCAGATCGAACTTGCGCACCAACCGCTCCGAGAACGGGGTGGCAGTCAGCCGTGCCAACCGCACCGGCTTGGTGGACCGGGTGACTTCCACCCGCGCACCCAAAGGCAATTCCACGGTGCGACGCCCATCGCACCACAGCACCCCAGACTCATTGGTGCGCTGTAACACGTCAACGCTGATCACCGATTCCGGTGACACCACCAGCGGTCGCGAGAACAGCGCGTGCGCAGACAAGGGCACCATCAGTAACGCCTGTACTTCGGGCCACACCACGGGGCCGCCGGCTGAGAACGCGTAAGCGGTGGACCCGGTGGGGGTGGCCAGCACGACCCCATCACAGCCATAGGTGGAGATCGGTCCGCCGTCAATGGCGATCACGACCTCCAGCATGCGCTCCCGGTTAGTCTTCTCGATCGAGGCCTCGTTCAGCGCCCAGGTGTGTGCCACCAGATCCGAACCCGAGAACACCTTCACGTCCACGGTGAGGCGTTCCTCCACCCGGTAGTTCTCGTCGACGACGGCCTGAACGGTCCGGGCAAGATCGGTCCGCTCGGACTCGGCCAAAAAGCCTACGTGTCCTAGGTTCACGGCCAGTAGTGGCAGGGACGATTCGCGCACTAGCTCGGCGGCACGCAGCACCGACCCGTCACCACCGAGCACCACGCCCAGAGAGATCTCGGCCAGCGTAGTATCGCGTCCCAGCACCTCGACGTCGACCATCTCGTGCTGGACCGCGCCCGAAGCCACAGCCTCGCGCGCAGCGTTGGCGTCACGTTCGAGCATCACCGGAGTCAGGCCGGCTTCCACCAGCATCGAGGACGTTTGTAACGCGGCTCGCATCGCATCTTCGCGACCCGTGTGGGCCAGTACCAGTATGCGACGGCGCATCATCGTTCCTCTCGTCATCGGTCCGCGAACTCGGGCTAGATCCTGCTGTCCCAGGGTATCCCGATCGGCGGGGCCTGCCGAATGCTATTCCCCCGCGTCCGCCCAGTCGATGTTCTGGGCGTGCAACCACGCCTCTGTGGAGGAGCCCTCACCAGCGCTATTCTGACGCAGGTGCAGGAAGAATTCGACGTTGCCGTCCTGGCCGGGAACAGTGGAGCGCGCCGCGGCAACGGGCAGCAAACCGACGTTCCGGGCGGCCTGAATCACGCCGCGCACTGCCCCCTGACGAGCAGCCGGATCCGTGACGACGCCGGTGCGCGGCAGGGCCCTACGTCCCACCTCGAACTGTGGTTTGATCATCAGCACCAGGTCCGCATCGCCGCGACACATCCCGGCTAAGGGCTCCACGACCAGCTGTAGCGAGATGAAGGACAAATCCGAGACCACCAGGTCTACAGGCCCGCCCACGCTATCCGGGGTGATGTCCCGGATGTTGAGTCCTTCGTAGACGTCGACGCGCTCATCATTCCGAAGCGAATCGACCAGCTGGTCGTGCCCGACGTCGACGGCGAGCACCCGCTGCGCGCCGCGGCGCAGCAGAACGTCGGTAAATCCGCCGGTGGAAGCGCCGGCATCCAGGCAGCGAAGCCCGGCCGGGTCGATCTCGGAGAAAACGTCGAGTGCGCCGGCGAGTTTGCGGCCGGCCCGCGAGACGTAGCGTGGCTGGTTATCGGTCAACTCGATGCGGGCGTCATCGGCAACTTTAAGGGAGGGCTTCGACGCCGTCGTTCCGTGTATCGTCACGACGCCGGAGGTGATCAGGTCTGTTGCCTCGCTCCGGGAGCGCGCCAGACCCCGCTCGACCAGAACGCGGTCCAGGCGCTGCGTCACGAGGACGATCCCGTTCCGGGCAGGGTGTCCTGTTCATTCATCATCGCGGTGAGCTCGTCCAAGACCGACCGATAGGTTTCGAGTTCGTCAGCGGGACGCATGTCCTCAGAACCGGCGAGACGTTGCACGATTTTTTCTGCACGCTGTTGGTATTCATTCATGGGTTCTTGCCTCATCCAGCAGGTCGGTAAGGCTCGGAACGATATGGGTCGGGGTCCTCAGCTCATCGACTTCAGATGCGTCAGTTCTCTGGTGGATGCCGGTCAACACCAAGGCCGTGTCGAAACCCGCGCGATTGCCGCCCTCAATATCGGTATCAAGTCGGTCCCCCACGACAAGTGGACGCGTCATCCCCCACCGGCGCGCAGCCAGCTCGAACATGACCGGTTCAGGTTTTCCTGCGCTGAGATCGGGACGCCGCCCACAAGCGGTTGCTACTGCGTTGACCAAGGATCCATTGCCCGGCGCACGGCCTTCGGCACGAGGAATCGTGAGGTCCAGGTTCGTGGCGATCCACACCGCTCCGTTCTGGATGGCATAGCTGGCTTGCGCCAGAGTGTGCCACCCCAGGGACGGGTCAAAGCCCTGGATCACCGCTGCTGGCATCGTGCACGCGTCAGCTGTCACTGCGTAGCCGGCTTCGGACACCAAGGTGGCGAGGTGCTCGGATCCCGCGACGAGCACTGCCGGTCCTCCCCCGGCTGACTCCCCCTGGGGTGGCACCTCTTGACGTAGTAATTCGACGCCGGCGCTGGCGGAGCCGAACACCTGGTCATTGTCAGACACCATCACACCCAGCGCGCGCAGATGTCCCGCCACCTGTGCCGGCGACCGGGAAGCATTGTTCGTAACGAATGCGACCGGCACGCCAGCGCTGATCAGTACGTTCAGGACGTCGACGGCACCGGGAATGGCGCCGTTACCTGCGTATACGACTCCGTCGAGGTCGCAGAGCAGTCCGTCGTAGCCGCCGAAGAACGTGCTGGTGGCGCTCATCAATTCTCCTGGGACTCCTGTGTCTCCGGTTTTGCGTCCCGATCCGCTCCACGACCGCGTGCCGGAGGAATGATGTCACGTGCTCTGGGATGATCGCGGTTTGGTTCACCGTCAAAGTCAACGATCTCCGGCTCGGCAAAGAATCCTTGACCAAGCGCTTCCTCGGCCGCCAACGCGAGGCGGCGCCACCGACCGCTTTCATCTCCCCGACCGCTGGCCTCCAGTGCATCGGCGTAACTGGAGAACAATGACGGGCTATACGAGAAAGCCTTCTTGGGGTTAAGTTCAGGGATCTCCAGGGCAGAAACCGCAGCAGCATAGTTGCCCAAGTCGTCATGAATTCCGGACACCACGAGTGCCAGATCGACGCGCCCGGCTGCAGACAACTGAGTGAGATCGGCTTCGCTTGCAGATTCCAGCGCCTTTTCGGGACGTCCCAGTGCACGCTCACAGTCGACGATCGCAGCCAAGTGCTGCTGGTCGCCTGTAATTCGGCGATAGGTGCGGAATTCCCGCAGCGCCTCGGCATAGTCTCCGGCCGCATAAGCAGTCAGTGCAACCGCTTCGCGGACACATCCGATACGGCCACCACGACGCGAGGCAGCCAAGGCGTGTTCAAAAGCCAACTGCGGATCGACCTGGAGAAGCCGTCCAGCCATCACGAGATGTTTAGCCACCCAAGGCTGGTTTTTCTCGTCGAGGGAACCAATCTCCCTCAGTACGGGACGGTCGAGCTCCTTGCCCGTAACATCTTCGTCGATGTCCGGGGAGCGACCACGATCTGAACGATTCGCGCTGCGCAGGTCACGAGGGTTAAGTACCTTCTCCCGAGGAGCGTCGTCGCGCCGCCAGGCCTGCTTTCCATCGCCGTGGCTTCGAGAGGAATCGCCGGAACGGTTCTTATTGAAAGGACGCTTACCGCCACGCTGATCTTGGCCACGTTTGAATGATGACCGCTGACCTTGGCCTGCACGTGCGGAACCCTGTCGACCACCCTGCGAGCGGCCGGAACCTGATCGGTTCTCCATTAAAGGAACATCCTCTCCTTGGACTCGGGTGTGTAAACAGTTACACCCATGAACTTCAATCTAGAATACCCGAGCACCGCAGTTGCGCTCGGGCCTCTGGAGAGCACAGATAGTGCTTAACTGCTTAAATGGGTGGGGCCCAGTACAACACCGTACTGGGCCCACACCACTCAAAAAAATGTCCGGCGGCGACCTACTCTCCCACACGCTCCCGCATGCAGTACCATCGGCGCAATGAGTCTTAGCTTCCGGGTTCGGAATGGGACCGGGCGTTTCCCCCACGCTATGACCGCCGTAACTCTACCAACCACACCCCAAACAAGGAGGCGGGTAAAACCAAGGCATGCTACAAACACACACTACACTCTATCCAATTACCAACACACAAACCCAACGGGCTGGTGTTCACATAACCATACAGTGGACGCAAACAACGCTTGTTACCTACAAGTGAAAAATTGTGATTAAGTCTTCGGTCTATTAGTACTGGTCAGCTCCACACGTCTTTAGTCCGCGCTTCCACACCCAGCCTATCAACCCAGTCATCTACTGGGAACCTCACACAATAAATTGTAAGGAGAACTCATCTCGAAGCCGGCTTCCCGCTTAGATGCTTTCAGCGGTTATCCATCCCGAACGTAGCCAATCAGCCATGCACCTGGCGGTACAACTGACATACCAGAGGTTCGTCCGTCCCGGTCCTCTCGTACTAAGGACAGACCTTCTCAATTCTCCAACGCGCGCAGAGGATAGGGACCGAACTGTCTCACGACGTTCTGAACCCAGCTCGCGTACCGCTTTAATGGGCGAACAGCCCAACCCTTGGGACCTACTCCAGCCCCAGGATGCGACGAGCCGACATCGAGGTGCCAAACCATGCCGTCGATATGGACTCTTGGGCAAGATCAGCCTGTTATCCCCGAGGTACCTTTTATCCGTTGAGCGACGGCCGTTCCACAACGAGCCGCCGGATCACTAGTCCCGACTTTCGTCCCTGCTCGAGCTGTCACTCTCACAGTCAAGCTCCCTTGTGCACTTACACTCAACACCTGATTGCCAACCAGGCTGAGGGAACCTTTGGGCGCCTCCGTTACCATTTAGGAGGCAACCGCCCCAGTTAAACTACCCATCAGGCACTGTCCCTGACCCGGATCACGGGCCGAAGTTAGATGTTCACTATGACCAGAGTGGTATTTCAACGATGACTCCACCCCCACTAGCGTGAGGGCTTCACAGTCTCCCACCTATCCTACACAAGCCATACCGAACACCAATACCAAACTATAGTAAAGGTCTCGGGGTCTTTCCGTCCTTCTGCGCGTAACGAGCATCTTTACTCGTAATGCAATTTCGCCGAGTTCACGGTTGAGACAGCGGGGAAGTCGTTACTCCATTCGTGCAGGTCGGAACTTACCCGACAAGGAATTTCGCTACCTTAGGATGGTTATAGTTACCACCGCCGTTTACTGGGGCTTAAATTCTCCGCTTCGCCACACAAGTGCAGCTAACAGGTCCTCTTAACCTTCCAGCACCGGGCAGGAGTCAGTCCATATACATCGTCTTACGACTTCGCATGGACCTGTGTTTTTGATAAACAGTCGCTTCCCCCTGGTCTCTGCGGCCCTGACCCGCTCCACCCAGCAAGTAGGTGTCACAGTTGGGGCCCCCCTTCTCCCGAAGTTACGGGGGCATTTTGCCGAGTTCCTTAACCATGATTCTCTCGATCGCCTTAGTATTCTCTACCTGACTACCTGTGTCGGTTTAGGGTACGGGCAGTGTCAACCTCACGCCGATGCTTTTCTAGGCAGCATAGGATCACCAGATCTCCCACATCGTGGGAGCCCATCAAGTCTCAGGCACACGCCCAGCGGATTTACCAACCAGACACCCTACACTCTTAGACCGGGACGATTCCATTGCCCGGCCTGGCTACCTTCCTGCGTCACACCTGTTAATACGTTTGCCTCCCCAGTTCAGGTCCCACGCTCCCCTGCCACGTCACCCCGAAGGGTGATCTAGGCAGGTTCGGGTGGTTAGTATCACCAGATCAGCATGGACGGTTTACCACCGGTACGGGAATATCAACCCGTTGTCCATCGACTACGCCTGTCGGCCTCGCCTTAGGTCCCGACTTACCCAGGGCAGATTAGCTTGACCCTGGAACCCTTAGTCATCCGGCGGACGGGTTTCTCACCCGTCTTTCGCTACTCATGCCTGCATTCTCACTCGTGCACATTCCACCACCAGTTCACACTGCGGCTTCACCACGTACACGACGCTCCCCTACCCAACAAACCAAACGGTTCATTGTCACGGTTTCGGCGGTGTGCTTGAGCCCCGCTACATTGTCGGCGCGGAATCACTTGACCAGTGAGCTATTACGCACTCTTTCAAGGGTGGCTGCTTCTAAGCCAACCTCCTGGTTGTCTCAGCAACTCCACATCCTTTCCCACTTAGCACACGCTTAGGGGCCTTAACCGATGATCTGGGCTGTTTCCCTCTCGACTATGAAGCTTATCCCCCACAGTCTCACTGCCGCGCTCTCACTTACCTGGCATTCGGAGTTTGGTTGACGTCAGTAACCTTGTAGGGCCCATCAGCCATCCAGTAGCTCTACCTCCAGGAAGAAACACGCGACGCTGCACCTAAATGCATTTCGGGGAGAACCAGCTATCACGGAGTTTGATTAGCCTTTCACCCCTACCCACAGCTCATCCCCTCAGTTTTCAACCTAAGTGGGTTCGGTCCTCCACGTGCTCTTACACACGCTTCAACCTGGCCATGGGTAGATCACTCCGCTTCGGGTCCAGAACACGCGACTCAAACGCCCTATTCAGACTCGCTTTCGCTACGGCTACCCCACACGGGTTAACCTTGCCACGTATCACTGACTCGCAGGCTCATTCTTCAAAAGGCACGCCATCACCCAGACACAAGATCCAGGCCCTGACGGATTGTAAGCACATGGTTTCAGGTACTATTTCACTCCCCTCCCGGGGTACTTTTCACCATTCCCTCACGGTACTGATTCACTATCGGTCAGTAGGAAGTATTTAGGCTTACCAGGTGGTCCTGGCAGATTCACACGGGATTTCTCGGGCCCCGTGATACTCGGGAAACACACCAGCAGCGCAACGCAGACCAACTACGGGACTTCCACCCTCTACGGTCAGGCAACCAAACCTGTTCGTCTCAACGCGCACCAACTGCAACAGGCCGGCAGACCCATCACGCATGCTCCCACAACCCCTGAAACGCAACCCCTGCCGGGTATCACACGCTCCAGGTTTAGCCTCATCCGCTTTCGCTCGCCACTACTCACGGAATCACTGTTGTTTTCTCTTCCTGCAGGTACTGAGATGTTTCACTTCCCTGCGTTCCCTCCAACTGGTCTATGTGTTCAACCAGCGGTCACACGAACACGCTAACGCGTCGTGCGGGGTTTCCCCATTCGGACATCCTGGTATCAACGCTCGGTTATCAACTCCACCAGGCTTATCGCAGATTCCCACGTCCTTCATCGGCTCCTACTGCCAAGGCATCCACCATGTGCTCTTAACAACTTAGCCACAAAACACTAAGCCATCATCATAAATAATGAGCTAAAAACAACCACACACCACACACAACCAAACCACCCCAAAAAGAGGCCGGCCAGCCATGATGATGATGCGGTCATCACACAGATAACAAACAAATACTCTCGACAGACACACACCACTCAAAGCAGCATGTGTCACAAAAATAAGATGCTCGCGTCCACTATATAGTTACCTAAACAACAACCCACACACACCAACCAACCCACCAAAACCAGTAGGCCAGCCCATGCGACAGGCAAAACTAGAACAACCATCGTTCCAGCAAAACCATTTTTGCCAGTCCTGTTATCCCAGGACCCAATAGTGCACCAAAGAAACCCACCTAACACCACGACCAACAACCCACAGCCTCCACACCCGACACTCAAAAGAGCATCAGTAGTACTACCAGGATCGCCAGCCATGCACTTAGCACGGCACAAAGAATGTTGATGTTCCACCCATGAGCAGTCACTGCCACCACACACTCGGCGATGAAACAGGACAACACCCCAACACCACCAGGCCACCACCAAGGCGACCCAGCAAAAACGTGTTGAAGAAAGCTCCTTAGAAAGGAGGTGATCCAGCCGCACCTTCCGGTACGGCTACCTTGTTACGACTTAGTCCCAATCGCCAGTCCCACCTTCGACGGCTCCCCCCACAAGGGTTAGGCCACCGGCTTCGGGTGTTACCAACTTTCGTGACTTGACGGGCGGTGTGTACAAGGCCCGGGAACGTATTCACCGCAGCGTTGCTGATCTGCGATTACTAGCGACTCCGACTTCATGGGGTCGAGTTGCAGACCCCAATCCGAACTGAGACCGGCTTTTTGGGATTAGCTCAACCTCACAGTATCGCAACCCATTGTACCGGCCATTGTAGCATGCGTGAAGCCCAAGACATAAGGGGCATGATGATTTGACGTCGTCCCCACCTTCCTCCGAGTTGACCCCGGCAGTCTCCCATGAGTCCCCGGCATAACCCGCTGGCAACATGGAACGAGGGTTGCGCTCGTTGCGGGACTTAACCCAACATCTCACGACACGAGCTGACGACAACCATGCACCACCTGTGAACCAGCCCAAAAGGGAAACCATATCTCTATGGCGATCTGGCACATGTCAAGCCTTGGTAAGGTTCTTCGCGTTGCATCGAATTAATCCGCATGCTCCGCCGCTTGTGCGGGCCCCCGTCAATTCCTTTGAGTTTTAGCCTTGCGGCCGTACTCCCCAGGCGGGGCACTTAATGCGTTAGCTACGGCGCGGAAAACGTGGAATGTCCCCCACACCTAGTGCCCAACGTTTACGGCATGGACTACCAGGGTATCTAATCCTGTTCGCTCCCCATGCTTTCGCTCCTCAGCGTCAGTAACAGCCCAGAGACCTGCCTTCGCCATCGGTGTTCCTCCTGATATCTGCGCATTTCACCGCTACACCAGGAATTCCAGTCTCCCCTACTGCACTCTAGTCTGCCCGTACCCACTGCAGACCCGGAGTTAAGCCCCGGGCTTTCACAGCAGACGCGACAAACCGCCTACGAGCTCTTTACGCCCAATAATTCCGGATAACGCTCGCGCCCTACGTATTACCGCGGCTGCTGGCACGTAGTTAGCCGGCGCTTCTTCTGCAGGTACCGTCACCCCGAAAGGCTTCTTCCCTACTGAAAGAGGTTTACAACCCGAAGGCCGTCATCCCTCACGCGGCGTCGCTGCATCAGGCTTGCGCCCATTGTGCAATATTCCCCACTGCTGCCTCCCGTAGGAGTCTGGGCCGTGTCTCAGTCCCAGTGTGGCCGGTCACCCTCTCAGGCCGGCTACCCGTCGTCGCCTTGGTGAGCCATTACCTCACCAACAAGCTGATAGGCCGCGAGTCCATCCAAGACCGATAAATCTTTCCACCTTCCACCATGCGGTGAAAGGTCATATCCAGTATTAGACCCAGTTTCCCGGGCTTATCCCAGAGTCAAGGGAAGGTTACTCACGTGATACTCACCCGTTCGCCACTAATCCAACCCCTGCAAGCAGGAGTCTTCATCGTTCGACTTGCATGTGTTAAGCACGCCGCCAGCGTTCATCCTGAGCCAGGATCAAACTCTCCGTAAAAAAAAATACAAAAAGAAAAAGGAAACGCACCAGCCGGAAAAACCAGCACGCCCCAAAATCCCAGCAAAAACTCCCCTGAGAGCGACGAGGCACCCCAGGAGAAGTAATTACCAATAAATAAAATTGGCATCAACAAACTTGGCACACTATTGAGTTCTCAAACAACAGGAGCTTTGCAACTTTCACGACCCGTTATTTCGGCGCGTTTCCGTTACCAGCGATTTTCAACTCTATTTCCTCTTTGTTCACCTTGTCAAATCGGCTTTTCGCCGTAGTTCTCGGTGAAGTGGAGGTGAGCGACGGGTTTCAACTCTAGCAGATAATCTGCCGTAGTTGTCAACCTGTTTCTCGGAGTTGGTCACGGGCACTTTTCCGGGCTGTTCGCCCCGTGCTGCCTTGCGACATAGATGACTATACACACGATTCTGAGGAGGAACAAAATCGGCGGATTTCTGCGGTTCTGATTTCTCAGATCCGCGGAAATCCGCCGATTTTCTGCTGACAGTGCGCCCGATGACCACACAATGTGATTCAGGCCTCAGATTCGAGGCTCACCATAGCCATATTCTTCTTGCCACGGCGCACCAGAAGATGCCGGCCATGAAGAGCCTGGTTGGAACCGAAACTTTGAGCTTCGTCGGTGATCTTGACGTTGTTCACGTAGGCGCCGCCATCTTTGACGGTCCGCCGTGCCTCGGAGTTGGATCCGACCAGTTCCGACTTCACCAACAGATCAATGATCGAGTGATCGTCGGTAGCAGGAAGAACGACGTGATTCAGTTCGGTGCCCACCGCGGTCAAAGTATCTTCGTCAATTCCTTCGAGCTCTCCCCCACCGAATATCGCGGCCGAAGCATCGATGACTTTCTGGGTTTGCTCCTCCCCGTGCACCAGGGACGTGACTTCCCACGCTAGTCGGCGCTGCGCTTCACGGCGGAAGGGTTCGGTCTCCACTTTCTGCTGGTACTCCGCGATTTCATCGCGAGTCAGGAAAGTGAACACTTTGAGGCGGTCTGCCACATCGGCATCGGCGGTGTTGAGCCAGAACTGGTAGAACGTGTACGGCGAGCACATCTCGGGGTTCAGCCAGATGGCGTTGCCCTCAGACTTACCGAACTTGGTACCGTCCGCGTTGGTGATCAGCGGGGTACCAATGGCGTGCACATGCTGACCTTCGACCTTGCGCACCAACTCGGTACCGGAGGTGAGGTTGCCCCACTGGTCCGAGCCACCGGTCTGCAGCACGCAGTCGTAATCGCGGTGCAGGTTCAGGTAATCCAGTCCCTGCAGGATTTGGTAGGAGAATTCGGTGTAGGAGATTCCCTCTTCCGAGTTCAGACGCTTCGCTACGATCTCTTTTTTGATCATGGTGCCCACTCGGAAGTGCTTACCAATGTCGCGCAGGAAATCCAATGCGGACAGGCCACCGGTCCAGTCCAGGTTGTTGACCATCCGCGCGGCATTGTCCCCATCGAAGGAGAGGTAATTGCTGACCTGGTTGCCGAGAGATTCGACCCACTCGGACACGACTTCCTTGGTGTTCAGGACGCGCTCGGAGGTCTGACGAGGATCACCGATGAGTCCGGTGGATCCGCCCACCAGGCCCAGGGGCTTGTGGCCGGCCAACTGTAGGCGTCGCAACAGCAGCAACTGCACGAGGTGACCCAGGTGCAGGGACGCTGCGGTGGGATCGAAACCACAGTAATAGGTGATCGGATCGCCGGCCAGAGCTTCTTCCAGCGCGGCCTCATCAGTGGAGACGTGGACCAGGCCGCGCCACTTCAGTTCCTGCCAAATATTGGGGAACGAGGGATCATTAGCCTGCCGGGACAGGACGGGCGATGCAGTACTCACGTTGTGGAATCTATCAGGACTCGTTGCGGACGCGGGTTCGCTGGTCGGTGTGTTGCGTCTCAGTCTTCTTCGATGACCACCGCGCGCAGCCCGCGCGGTAGCTCTGCCGGCGGACAGCTGGCCAACACTCGGAGGGTCTGGGTGGCGCGGGTCATGGCGACGTAGAGGTCACCGATGACCCCGTCGGCGTCGTCGATCATCTCGTGGGGTTCCACCAGAATCACGGCGTCGTATTCCAACCCCTTGGCCTGATGTGCGGTGACCAGGGCGACGTCACGATCGGCGCGTGCCATACCGCCGGTCCAGAGTCGCTCGGGCATGACGGCGGCGAGCTTCTCATGGATGGCTGCGTAGCTAGCGGTGGAGGCGATGACACCAATGAGTCCCCCTGGCGACAGGGCGCCATCGGTCTGAATGCCCTCGACGACGGCGTCGGCCAAATCCGGTGCGGCAATGGTGCGCACCACGGGATCGTGCTCACCGGCACGGAGAGCTTCCGGGGTGGCGATGGTCATCCCGGCGCCGCGAGCGACGTCGGTGGCCAGAGAAGTGATCTTCTCCGGGGTGCGATAGTTCACGGTCAGCTCGTTGAGGGTGTATCGCTCGCCCACGAACGGGGCAAGGATCTGCCCCCAGGAGGAGTTGTTGGCGGCCGATGAGGCCTGGGCCATGTCACCGACGATGGTGAAGGACCGCATCGGGCAGCGGCGCATCAGCAGTCGCCACTGCATGGGTGAGAGTTCCTGGGCTTCGTCCACCACGACGTGGCCGAAGGTCCAGGTGCGATCGCTGCGGGCCCGTTCGGCCGCGGAACGGCGCTCAGGAGTGACCGCCTGCGCGTCGGCCACGGTCTCGGCATCCAGGCTGCCACCGACCCCAATGTCTTCCAGCACCTGCTGGACGTTGTCCAGGGCGGCGCGGGCGTTGTCGACGTCGCGCTCGCGCTGGCGCTTCTCGGCACCGGCCTGGGCGGCGCGGGCGACATCGTACTCGCCGAGTAATTCGGCGGCCTCATCGAGCAGGGGCACATCGGATTCGGTCATGGGTGCGTCCGGGTCACGCAGCAGCAGCTGACGCTCGTCGTCGCTAAGCTGTGGGGCTAGCCGGGCGAGCAGCTCGGGCTTGGAGAACAGGTCCGAGACCAGTTTTTCCGGCGTCATGGGCATCCAGCACAGGTTGAGCAGGATCCGGACCTCACGGGACTGGCGAACCTCTTCCAACAGGTAGGAGCGGTCGGCTTGGTTTTTGCCGCCGGAGCCGTCCTGGAGGATCTCTTCCATCTGCTCGGCGAGCTTCTTCACCATGATCTTCACGAAGGTGGCGCGGGCCTGGTTATGCGGTTTTCCGGTGGCGCGAGCTTTGTCGCGGGCGCGGCGGATCTGGCCGGGACGCACCGTGAGCGTGGTTCCCTCGACCGTGACACGGCGCTTGGCGGGGATGAGACGCTGACGATCGGCCACGGCGTCCGCAATCACCTCCGCCATATCGAGCCGCCCTTTGATCGCGGCGGCCCGCCGGGAGGTTTCGGGGACAGCGTCGATGCCCGGCATTAACCGAGCCAGAGAGCTCATCACTACGCCGGTCTCGCCCAAGGAGGGCAGCACCTGATCGATGTAGTTCATGAACGCTTGGGAGGGGCCCACCAGTAGCACGCCGGCCGAGGCGAGGCGCTCCCGGTGGGTGTAGAGCAGGTAGGCCGCCCGGTGCAGGGCAACAGCAGTTTTGCCGGTACCGGGGCCGCCCTGAACCACGTGGACTCCAGGCAGGTCGGCGCGGATGATGGCGTCCTGTTCGGACTGGATGGTCGCGACGATGTCGCCCATCTGGCCGGTGCGTCGGGCGGTGACGGCGGAGAGCAGTGCGGCCGAGACGGTGGAGTATGAGTCGGCGTTGTCGGCGTCGGTCTCGGAGAGGACATCGTCTTCGATCCCTACCACGCTGCGCCCGCTCATCAACAGGTGACGACGACGGCGCACCGACTGCCGCTGGAACGCGGTGGCCTGGTAGAACGATGCTGCTTCCGGCGCACGCCAGTCGACCAGCAGCCGCTGTTGCTCTTCATCGGTGAGTCCGATGCGTCCGACGTAGCGGGTCTGTTCGTCGTCGAGGTCAAGCCGGCCGAAGGCGAGTCGATCGTCGACAGCGGAGAGCTGGGCGAGACGGTCCTCGTACAGGGTGGCGAAGGCGTCACGTTCGGATTGGTTCTGCAGGGAACCCTGCAACCCGGAGCGGCGGACCTGGGAGAGTTGCATTCGCTTCTCATCGCGCAACTGGTCCAGGCGCACATAGAGCGTGGCCACATAGTCCTGCTCCGCGGCCAGCTCGGCCTGATAACGATCGCGAACTGCCGAATCGGCCCCAGTCATACTCGAATCATCCCGTCCCGAAGTGTCACAACGAGCACCTATCCTACCGGTTGCCCGGTGAATGGAGGGTGTCGCCAGAGTGAACCGGGCGGTGAGGCTGGCCTGATGAGACTCAGCGGTCCAGCACTCCCGAGGGGTTGGAGGCGGCGAAATCGCGCACCGGAGCCAGCTGGCGCTGCAGTTCTTCCAACTGCGCAGCGACGGCGTCGGGCCCGGTGCCACCCTGGGAGCTGCGCGAGCGCAGGGATCCTTCGGTGGTCAGCACGGTGCGCACGTCGGGGGTGAGGTGTTCGGAGACGCCGGCGTACTCGTCGTCGGTGAGGTCCCAGAGTTCCACGCCGCGGGATTCGGCTAGCTTCACGGCTTCGCCCGAGAGTTCGTGGGCCATACGGAAGGGCACGCCCTGCCGGACCAGCCATTCGGCGATGTCGGTGGCCAACGCGAAGCCTTGCGGTGCCAGTTCGGTCATTTTCTCGGTGTTGAAGCGCAGCGTGGCGATCATCCCAGAGACGGCCGGTAGCAACAACTCCAGGGTGTCAGCGGCGTCGAAAACCGGTTCCTTGTCTTCCTGCAGGTCGCGGTTGTAGGCCAAGGGCAGCCCCTTGAGGGTGGCGAGCAGCCCGGTGAGGTCACCGATGAGGCGTCCAGATTTGCCGCGGGCCAGCTCGGCGACGTCGGGATTCTTTTTCTGCGGCATGATCGAGGAGCCGGTGGAGAAGGCGTCATCGAGGGTGACGAAGGAGGCTTCCTTGGTGGCCCAGAAGATGACTTCCTCGCTGATGCGCGACAGGTTGACGCCGATCATGGCGGAAATCCAGGCGAATTCGGCAAAGACATCGCGGGCGGCGGTGCCGTCGATCGAGTTCCAGGCTGCGGAATCGAAGCCCAGATCGGCGGCGACGGCGTTCGGGTCCAGTCCCAGCGAGGAGCCGGCCAGGGCGCCGGAGCCATAAGGTGACACCGCGGCACGGGCGTCGAAGTCGATGAAGCGCTGCACATCACGCAGCATGGCCCAGGCGTGGGCGAGTAGATGGTGGCTCAACAGTACCGGTTGGGCGTGCTGCAGGTGGGTGCGGCCCGGCATCGGCGCATAGGGGTGCGCTTCCGCCTGCGCGATGAGCGCGTCAATGGTGTCGAGCACACCGACCGAGATCAGTCGAGCGTGGTCGCGCAGGAACATCCGGCCCAGCGTGGCGATCTGGTCATTCCGGGAGCGGCCGGCGCGCAACTTGCCGCCGAGGTCCACCCCTGCGCGTTCTATGAGGCCGCGCTCCAGGGAGCCGTGGACATCCTCGTCGGATTCAGCAGCGACGTAGTCACCGGAGACGACATCGGCTTCGAGGCGGTCCAGGGCCTCGATCATCCCGGTCAGCTCGTCATCGGTGAGTAGGCCTGAGCGATGCAGCACGCGAGCGTGGGCGCGGGAGCCGGCGATGTCGTAACGGGCCAGGCGCCAGTCAAAATCGGTGGACTTGCTCAGCGCGGCCAGGGCATCGGCGGGCCCACCGGCGAAACGGCCTCCCCACAGGGATCCCTCGTTGGTGCCATGGCGGTCCGGCTGCGTGGATGCGGTCATCGTCTCAGTATCCTTCGAGCTGTGGGGTGGTGATGAGTCGGGGTGGGTGACGGTCAGGCGTCGTTGCTGAGGCGGGCGACGTCGTCGAGTGAGGCCTGACCTTCGACGCGTTGGTCACGTTCGGTAGCGGTCTTGGCGGACAGGCCGAAGATGTCGATAAACCCGCGCGCCGAGGACTGGTCGAACGAGTCGCCGGTGTCATAGGTGGCCAGGTTGAAATCGTACAGACCGGTCTCGGAGCGCCGGCCCTGCACGGTGGCGCGGCCGGCATGGAGTTCCATGCGGATCTCGCCGTTGACGTAGCGCTGGGTCTCGTCGATGAAGACGTCAAGACTCTGTTTCAGCGGGGAGAACCACTGGCCGTCATAGACCAGCTCGGTCCAGCGTTGGTCGACCGTCTTCTTGAACCGGGCCTGCTCGCGTTCCAGGGTGACACGCTCAAGTTCCTGGTGGGCAGCCATCAGCGCCATCGCGCCGGGAGCTTCGTATATTTCGCGGGACTTGATGCCCACCAGCCGGTCCTCGACGATGTCGATGCGACCGATGCCTTGGGCGCCGGCGCGGCGGTTCATCTCCTCGATGATCTGCAGCGCGGAGAGCTCTCGACCGTCGAGCGCCACCGGTACGCCCTGGGCGAAAGTCACGGTCACCACATCCGGTGCCGGCGGGAAGGCCGGGTCATCGGTGTAGGAGTAGACGTCCTTGGTCGGGCCATTCCAGATGTCCTCGAGGAATCCGGTTTCGACCGCCCGGCCCCATACATTCTGGTCGATGGAGAACGGGTTCTTCTTCGTCGTCTCGATCGGCAGGTTGTTGCGCTCGGCGTAATCAATCGCCTTGTCACGGGTGAGGGCGAGGTCGCGGACCGGGGCAATGCACTTCAGGTCCGGGCCCAGGGTCTGGATGCCGACCTCGAAGCGCACCTGATCGTTGCCCTTGCCGGTGCAGCCGTGGGCCACGGTGGAGGCGCCGAATTGCCGGGCAGCGGCCACCAGGTGACGGACGATCACCGGGCGGGAAATCGCGGAGACGAGCGGGTACGCATCCATGTAGTACGCATTGGCCTTCAGGGTGGGCCAGCAGTACTGCTCGGCGAATTCGTCGCGGGCATCGGCAACGTATGCTTCCACCGCACCGCAGTCCAAGGCGCGTTGACGCACGGTCTCCAGGGACTCTCCGCCCTGTCCGACGTCAACCGCCACGGCAATGACCTCGGCACCGGTGGCTTCAGCGATCCAGCCGATGGCCACCGAGGTGTCAAGACCGCCGGAATAGGCCAGTACGATGCGTTCTTTCATGCGTCCTCCTGCGACTTCATGTTGACTATGCAAGAGTCTACATAATTATGCAGGATCGTGCATCCCGCCGGTGCGCCGATTAGTCTGGATCGCATGACCACTCAGCCCGAGCCCGGCTCCGAGCCGCAGCCCCAGCTCACCGACGACCAGATCGAATTCCTGAATTCGCTGTTCGATTTCGCCCGGCAGGGCAACACCGAGGCCCTGCTGTCGGTGATCGATCAGGGTGTTCCGGTGGATCTGACCGACCACAAGGGTGACACCCTGTTGATCCTGGCCACCTACAACCAGCACGCCGATCTCGTGGCCGCACTGCTGGCGCGCGGCGCCGATGTGCAGCGGTTGAACCAGCGCGGGCAGTCGGCCTTGACCTGCGCCGTTTTCACTCAGCACGCGGACAATGTGCGCGCGCTGCTGGCCGCCGGCGCCGACCCCGATGCGGGGGCACAGTCCGCTCGTGCCACCGCCGCCCAATTCCAGCTCGAAGCCATGTCGGCCCTGCTCGAGCGCTGATTACTCGCCACGATCCGATCGGAGATCCCCATGTTCACCACCACTCGCTCCCCCGCCGCTGCTCGATTCGTGCCAGGTACTGTGCGTCGTCGTGCACGCAGCCTGTCCGTTATGGGGCTAGCTGCTGCTGGCGCGCTGGCCCTGACCGCCTGCGGTGGCGCGCCCAGCTTTGAGGAGGCCTGGCCCGAGGCGTACCAGAAACTGCAGGAAGCCGAGTCAGTCGCCATGTCGTTCGAGGGCACCGACCCCAGTGACGACACGACCTACACCTCGGAATATTCCGGGCAACTCGACGACTCCAACTTCGTGGGCACCATCACCCAGGGCGAGAGCGAGCTGGAAATCCGCTCCGTGGACGGGCGCACCGTATTGCGGGGCAATGAGGACTACTTCACCGGGCAGAACGCCGAAGCCCTCAATGAGATGGTCGGCGACGGCTGGGTGGAGCTCGAAGGTCCCGGAGAATTCTCCATCAGCGGTTTCTATGAGTCCCTGACCGGCACCTTCACCGGCGCCGAGGCCACGGAAACCGAGGACCTGGAGGTGCAGAAGGTCGATGAGGACGGCACCGTGCTCTACCAGTACTCCGGCACCGCCGAGAACGGCGAACCCTTCTCGGTCTACCTCAATGAGGACCGCGAGTTGGTGCGCCTGGAGTCGCATTCCGAAAGCCTTGAGGGCACCGTCGAATTCAGCGACTGGAACGCCGTCGAGCCCGTTCAGCTACCGGCCGACGACGAGGTTGTTTCGCTACCCGGCAGCTGAGCCTTATTCGGTGTAGCGCAGGAACCGGGCGGCGAGCGCGTGCCCGCCGTCCGGGTCGCGGGAGACGACCATGATGGAGTCATCACCGGCGATGGTGCCTAGGATTTCGTCCACCCGGGATTGATCCACCACCGAGGCCAGATACTGCGCGGCCCCGGGCGGGGTACGGAGCACCGCAATATTGGCGGAGGCGTCTGCGGAGACCAACAGTTCCCGGCACAGCGCGGCTAACCGGGATTCGTGAGCCTCCGAGGTGCGGATTGGGGCACGTTCCTGACCGGCCGGCCCCTCCTCAGGCACCGTGTAGATCACCTGCCCCTGCCCGTCACGCACCCGGTAGGCGCCCAGGTCGACGAGGTCACGGGACAGGGTGCCCTGGGTGACGCTCATCCCTTGGGCCTCGAGCAGTTCCATCAGCTCGGCTTGGGAATGCACGGGCCGCTCGGCCAGCACCTGCTTGATGGCGGCTTGCCGAGCGGTTTTGGTGGCGGGCACGCTCATGCCGAGGTCCCGGTGGACTGCCCGCGTGCGGCTTGGGCTTCCGGCAACTGAAGATCTGCGGGAATCTCGGCCAGTCCGGAGGCATAAAGAAGCCACGCCATCAGGGCTTTCTGCGCGTGCAGCCGGTTCTCGGCCTCATCGAACACCACCGACTGCGGCCCGTCGATCACCTCGGCGGTCACCTCGTAGTCACGGTAGGCAGGCAGGCAGTGCAGGAAGATCGCGTGATCGTCGGCCTGCGCCATGGCCGCGGCGTCGACGGTGTAGTCGCGGAAGAGCTGCAGGCGCTGTTCTTTTTCGTCTTCCTGCCCCATGGACACCCAGGTATCAGTGACCACGACGTCGGCCCCGGCCAACGCCTCGGCGGCGTCGGTGGTGATGAGCACCGATCCCCCGGTCTGTTCGGCGCGCTCACGGGCGGCCTTCACGATGTCCTCGGCGGGCAGATATCCTTCGGGGCCGGCGATGCGTACGTGTAGTCCCGCCGTAACCCCGGACAGCAGGTACGAGTTGGCCATGTTGTTGGCGGCGTCGCCGAGGTAAGTCATCGTCAGTCCTTCGATGGACCCGGACGCATCGGCTTTGTGTTCCCGGATAGTCTGCAGGTCCGCCAGCAACTGGCAAGGGTGGTAGTCATCGGTGAGCGCGTTGATGACGGGCACCGAACTGTGCTCGGCCAATTCCTCCAACGGGGCCTGGGCGAAGGTGCGCCAGATGACCACCGAGCTCATCCGGGCGAAGACCCGGGCTGAGTCGGAAATGGTCTCTTTGTGTCCCAGTTGGGACTCACCCGGGTTGATGATCAGCGGGGAGCCACCCAGCGCGGCGATACCCGCCGAGAAGGACACCCGGGTGCGGGTGGAGGTCTTATCGAAGAGCACGATCCCAGTCTGCGGGCCTTCCAACGGGCGGAAACGGTAGGGCTCGGCTTTCATCAGGGCGGCCAGGTCGAGGACCTCCCTCTGCTCGGCCGGGCTCAGGTCGGTGTCGATGAGAAAGTGGCGGATCATGAGGAAGCCTTCGTCTCGGTGGCGGTCAGGGCGTGGTCGATCAGCGCGGGCAGCTGCTGCAGGAAGGTGCGCAGGGTATCGGCGTCGATGATCAGCGGCGGGGCCAGGCGCAGGGTGTGCGGCCCAGTGGCGTTGATGATCCACCCGGCTTCCAGGGCGGTGGCGACCACGGCGGGGGCGATCTCGACGTCGAGGTCGATCCCGATGAGCCCGCCAAAAGCCCGCACCGCCTGGACGTGGCCGATACCGGATGCGGCGTCGCACACGGTAGTCGCGAGTTCAGAAACGTGCTCCAGCAGACCGTCGCGCTCGATGGTCTCAATGACGGCGAGCCCGGCGGCGGTGGCCATCGGGTTGCCGCCGAACGTGGTGCCATGCTGGCCGGCGGTCAGCAGCTGCGAGGTGGCCTCGGTGAAGCACACCAGGGCGCCGATGGGGATGCCCCCGCCAAGTCCTTTGGCCAGGGTCATCGCGTCGGGGATGACGCGGGCGCCGCCGGTGACCTTGGGGTTTTGGTGGGCGAACCAGGTACCGGTGCGGCCCATGCCGGACTGCACTTCGTCGAAAATCAGCAGGGCGCCGTGGCGGGTGCAGGCCTCGCGTACGGCTTCCAAGTAGCCCGCCGGGGACGCGTTCACCCCGGATTCGCCCTGGACCGGTTCCAGGATCACCGCTGCGACCGTCTCGTCAATGGCCGACACCATGGCGTCCTGATCACCGAAAGGCAGGTGCTCCACCCCGCCGGGCAGCGGGGCGAAGGGAGCGCGGTACTGTTCCTTCCAGGTGAGGGCGAGGGCTCCCATGGTGCGGCCGTGGAAGGCGTGCTCGACCGCGAGAATGCGGTGGCGGGTGGCGTGACCGTGGCGGCGTGCCAGTTTGAACGCGGCTTCGTTGGCTTCGGTGCCCGAGTTCGCGAAGAACACGGTGCCACCGGTGGCCTGCGCCCCGGAGAGTTCCAAGAGGCGTTCGGCCAGCTGGATCTGCGGCACCGAGGTGAAGAAGTTGGAGATGTGTCCCAGAGTGGACAGCTGCTCGGTGACAGCGGCCACCAGGCGCGGGTGGGCGTGGCCGAGCGCATTGACGGCAATACCGGCCATCAAATCGGTGTAGGCGTGGCCGTCGGCGTCCCACACGGTCACCCCCTCTCCGCGGACCAGGGTGCGTTGCGGGGTACCGAAGACGCCGGTCAGGGCGGTGCGGTAGCGCTGCATCAGCTCTTCGCCGTCGGTTCCCACAGTATCGGGGTCGGTGGACGGTGCGCTCATGGGGTCACGCTCGCTTTCTGATCGGTGCCGGCCTGGTCATCAGGCAGAATCTGGGTGCCCACCCCGGCGGTGGTGAAGACTTCCAAGAGCATGGTGTGCGGCTCGCGCCCGTCAACAATGTGAGCCTGAGCGACCCCGCCGTCGACGGCTTTAAGACACGCGTCGACCTTGGGGATCATGCCGGATTCCAGGCTCGGGAGGAGCAGGCGCAACTCATCGGCGGTGATACTGGAGACCAGGGAGTCCCGGTTCGGCCAGTCGGAGTAGAGCCCCTCGACGTCGGTGAGGATGACCATTTTCGACGCACCCAGCGCGCTGGCCAGGGCGGCGGCGGCGGTGTCGGCGTTGATGTTGAGCACTTCGCCGGTGGGTTCGCCGTCGTCGCCGATTTCGGGAGCCACGGAGGAGACCACCGGAATACGGCCGTGGTCCACCAGGTCACGGATGGCGGTCGGGTGCACGCTGGTGACCTCCCCGACCAAACCGAGATCGACCTCTTCGCCGTCCACCACGGTGGTGCGGCGCTTGGCTCGAAACAGCCCAGCGTCTTCGCCGGAGAGCCCGACCGCGTAAGGGCCGTGGGAGTTGATCAGCCCGACCAGCTCACGACCCACCTGACCGGTGAGCACCATGCGCACCACATCCATCGCCTCGGACGTGGTCACGCGCAGCCCGCCACGGAATTCGGAGGCAATGCCGAGCTTGTCCAGCATGGTGTTGATCTGGGGTCCGCCCCCGTGCAGCACCACGGGGTGGATGCCGCAGTGGTGCAGGAACACGATGTCCTCAGCGAAGGCGCGGCGCAGGTCCTCGGAGACCATGGCGTTGCCGCCGTACTTGATGACCATAGTGGTGCCGGCAAACTGCTGAATCCACGGCAGTGCCTCAACGAGCACAGCAGCTTTGGCCGCGGCCTCGCTGGGGTGGTTGTAATGGGGGATGCTCATGGGGATGCTTTCTTCGAGTCAGCTGGAGTAGGCGGAATTTTCGTGCACGTACTCGTGGGTGAGGTCGTTGGTCCAGATGGTGGCGGTCTGCTCTCCGGCGTGCAGGTCGATGAGCACCTGGACCTCGCGCGGTTCCAGGTCCACGAGGTCGCGGGAGTCGCCGATACCACCGGCACGGCACACCTGGACCCCGTTGATGGAGACGTCCAGCTGGTCTGCTTCAAATTCGACGTCGGTGGTGCCGACGGCGGCCAGTACGCGCCCCCAATTCGGGTCGCGGCCGAAAATAGCGGTCTTGAACAGGTTCGACCGGGCTACCGCGCGGGCTGCTTCCTCAGCGTCGGTTTCGCTGGCGGCATTGACCACGGTGATGGCGATGTCGTGGCTGGCGCCCTCGGCGTCGGCAATGATCTGCCGGGCCAGGGAGGAGCACAACTCGGTGAGCTCGGCACGGAACTGCGCCGGGTCGGGGGTGACTCCCGAGGCGCCGGAGGCCAACAGGATCACGGTGTCGTTGGTGGACATGCAACCATCGGAATCGGCGCGATTGAACGACACCCGTACCGCGTCCTGCAGGTGCTCGGTGAGAGTGGCGGGATCGACCACGGCGTCGGTGGTGACCACGGCGAGCATGGTGGCCATGCCGGGGGCGATCATGCCGGCCCCCTTGGTCATCCCACCGACCTGGTAGCCCGCACCGGAGACCACAGCGGTCTTGGGCACCGAGTCGGTGGTCATGATGGCCACGGCCGCCGCGTCGCCGCCGTCCTCGCTCAGCTCACCAGCGGCCTTGTCGACCCCGGCCAACAGCTCGGGCATGGGCAGGCGCTCACCGATCAGCCCGGTGGAGCAGACTTGAACATCGAGGGCGGAGAGGCCGAGGGTGCCGGCGACTTTCTCGGCGGTGGCGTGGGCGTCCTGGAACCCCGGGGCGCCGGTGCAGGCGTTGGCCCCGCCGGAGTTCAGCACCACGGCATCGGCCCGCCCGTCGGTGATCGCCTGGCGCGACCAGATCACCGGCGCGGCGACGACGCGGTTGGAGGTGAACACCGCGGCGGCGTGGTGATCGGGGCCGTCATTGACGACGAGTGCTAAGTCTGGGTTGCCGTTGGATTTGATACCGGCGGCGATCCCGGAGGCGCGGAATCCTTGGGCTGCGGTGACGCTCATGGGGTGACTCCCTGGTGGGCCAGGCCGGCGTTCTCCGCCAGGCCGAGGGCAATGTTCATGGACTGGACGGCACCACCGGCGGTGCCCTTGGTGAGATTGTCAATCGCAGCGGAGACGATGAGGCGCCCAGCGTGAGCATCCACCGCGAGCTGCAGCACCGCGTGGTTGGACCCCAGCACGGACTTCGTAGCCGGCCACTGTCCCTCCGGCAGCAGGTGCACGAACTCCTCGTCGGCGTAGGCGTCGCTGTAGGCCTGACGCACCTGGGCCTCGGTGACACCGGGACGCAGCTTGGCGGTGGCGGTGGTGAGAATGCCGCGGGCCATCGGCGCCAGCGTGGGGGTGAAGGAGACCTGGACCGACTCTCCGGCGGCCCAGCTCAGCCCCTGCTCAATCTCGGGGGTGTGCCGGTGGCCGCCGCCGACACCGTAGGGGCTCATCCCACCCATGACCTCGGAGCCAAGCAGATGTGGCTTCGTCGATTTGCCCGCCCCGGAGGTGCCGGAGGCTGCCACGATCACCACGTCTTCGGGCTGCAACAGCCCGGCGGAGTAGCCGGGGCTCAGTGCCAGCAACGACGACGTCGGGTAGCAGCCGGGTACGGCGATGCGCCGGGCCCCGCGCAGGTGCTCGCGCCGGCCGGGCAGCTCGGGCAGGCCGTAGGGCCAGTGCCCGGCGTGCTCGGAACCGTAGAACTGCTGCCAGGCGTCGGCGGATTCGAGACGGTGATCGGCTCCGGCGTCAATCACCAGGGTGTCGGCCGGAAGCTGGGCTGCAATCTCCGCGCTGGCCCCGTGCGGCAAGGCCAGGAAGACGACGTCATGCCCGGCCAATACCTCGGCCGTGGTGTCTTCGAGCACGCGGTCGGCAAGGGAGTGCAGATGCGGCTGCAGGCTCCCCAGCCGCTGTCCTGCATTGGAATGGGCGGTGATCGATCCGATGGTCACCTCGGGATGCGTGCTGAGCAGGCGCAGCACCTCTCCCCCGGCGTAGCCACTGGCTCCTGAAACGGCGACGGTAAGACTCATAGGTCAAGGATACAGAAATTATGCAGTCCGGCCAATATCTCACAAATAATTATGCACGGTGTCGTGGGCTCGGTGGACGGGATACGGTGGAACCATGACCGAGAGCGATTCACAGATCCCCGCCCAGCACCGTGCCATCGTCGTCGAGCAGACCGGCGCCCCTGAAGCCCTGACCTGGACCACCGTGGACACCCCCACCCCCGGGGCCGGCGAGGTGCTGATCCGCACCGCCGCTGCTGGGCTCAATTTCATCGAGACGTACCAGCGTTCCGGCGTATACCCGATGACGACACCGTTCACCCCGGGCACCGAGGCTTCCGGCGAGGTCGTCGCGGTGGGCGAGAACGTCACCACGGTATCGGTGGGTGACCGGGTGGCCACCGCGGCTGGACGCGCCACCTACGCCGAACACTTCGTGGCGCCGGCCGAGCAGCTGCTTCGTGTTCCCGAGACTATGGATCTGGCCGAGGCTGCGGCGTTGCCGCTGCAGGGGATGACCTCCCATTACCTGTGCCGTTCCACCTACCCGGTGTCGGCCTCGGACACGGTGCTGCTGCACGCCGGGGCCGGCGGCGTGGGCCTGGTACTCACCCAGCTGTGCGTCAGCCTTGGCGCCACCGTGTACACCACGGCATCGACGGAAGAGAAGAAGGAGCTGTCTCTCCAGGCGGGCGCCACCGAGGTATTCGACTACGACGATATCGCCACCCGCGTCCGCGAGCGCACGGGCGGCAAGGGCGTGGACGTGGTCTTCGACGGTGTTGGCAAAGACACGTTCGAAGCATCGCTGTCCGCGCTGCGCCCCCGCGGGATGATGGTGCTCTTCGGTGGCTCCTCGGGACAGGTGCCGCCCTTTGACCTGCAGCGGCTCAATGCCTTGGGCTCTCTCTTTATCACTCGGCCCTCCCTGGTGGCCTACACCGCCACGGGTGAAGAAACCGCGTGGCGGGGCGAGGAACTGTTTGCCGCGCTCCAGGAGGGCACCCTACACCTGCGCATCGGGGATCGTATCCCGCTGGCCGAGGCGGCGCGGGCCCACACCGCCTTGGAGGGACGCCAGACGACCGGCAAGGTGATTCTCACCGTCTGAGTGCGCGACCGGGCTAGATGAACAGCCCGATCAGAGTCGAGCACAGCAGAGCCCCGATCACGATCAGCGCCAACACGGTAACCACTCGCCGACCCCGAGCCCGATCTCGGCGTTCTTCGGCGGTGAACTCGGTGGGGTTCAGTTCCCATGGTTGCCGGTCCATGCTCATCGCGGGGCACTCACCCTTCGTCGTCGTGCTGGTGCTCGCTACTTCATGCTACCGGGGAGGACACCTGGGGTTCACCTTGCTGGCGTGGGATCGCTAGGCGCGATCCCAATGGATCCCCGAAGGAAGGCCTCCGTCACCGTGAGCACGGATCTGCCGTAGCTGCCCGCCGCTCAGCGGGCTCCTGCGGTACGCACCTTGATCGATATTCGGAGCGAAACCGCCCGAGAACACCCGGAGGCCCCGGCCCTGGACGACGGCGAATCCGTTCTGTCCTATGCGGAGCTACTCGACGAGGTCAAGGCGCTGGGCCGCGACCTGTACGCCGCCGGCATCGGTGCCGGAGACCGGGTGGGCGTGCGCGGCTGGTGTTTTCGGAGGCGAAGGTCGCTGCGATTCTGACGTCCGGGGAGATCCAGGTCAGCGATTCCCGTCCCCGTCCCTTCCCGGAGCCGCGATTGCCCGGGCCCGACGACGACGCCTGGATGATCTTCACCTCCGGCTCGACCGGCACCCCGAGGGGTGTGGCCGTGACCCACCGCAACGCCGCAGCTTTTGTGGATGCCGAGGCGCGGATTTTCCTGCAGCCGGCCCCCTTGGGTCCGGGCGACCTGGTGCTCGCCGGGCTATCGGTGGCTTTTGACGCCTCCCGTGAGGAAATGTGGCTGGCCTGGCGATCGGGCGCCTGCCTGCTGCCCGCCCCGCGCTCCCTGATTCGCTCCGGCATGGACCTTGGCCCCTGGCTGGTGTCCCGCTCGATCAATGTGGTCTCCACCGTGCCGACCCTGGCCGCACTGTGGCCGCCGGAAGCCCTGGAGAACGTGCGCCCATTGATTTTCGGCGGTGAGGCCTGCCCGCCCGATCTGGCGGCACGTTTGGCCGAGGACGAGCGCCTGCGTCGTCGCCCCGCCAGATGGTGGTCACCGGGTCAGCGCTGGGCGGCACCGAACCGCTCGACGGCTGCCGCAGTAGCCGCGGCACGGGCCTCCGAGGCCTCGTCAGCGGTCAGGGTGCGGTCCGCGGCCCGGAAACGCAAACTGAAGGCGAGCGATTTCTTGCCTTCGTCCACGCCGGGTCCTTGGTATACGTCGAACAGGGCGATCTCTTCGAGCAATTCGCCAGCCGCTGTGGCCAGAGTCTGCTGCACCTGGGCGGCCGCGATGTCGGCATCCACCACCAGCGCCACGTCCTGCGAGGTCGCGGGGAAGGTGGACAGCGGCTCGGCCTCGACCACGTCCGGGGCGGTCGCGGCCAGAGCGTCCAGATCCAGTTCGACGGCGACGGTGCGGGCCGGCAGGTCGGAGTTTTCCAGCAGCTTCGGCAACAGCTCCCCGGCGTAGCCGATCACGGTGCCGTCGGCCAACTGCAGGGCGGCGGTGCGACCCGGGTGGAACGCTTGATGGGCGCCCTGCGTCACGGTGAGGGTGGCACCGAGCAGATCGGCAACGTCCAGGGCCGTGGATACGGCGTCCTGCCAGTCCCAAGGGCGCGGATCGTGGCCCGGCGCCGGGGTGGAGTCATGTCCGATAAACACGGCGGCCACGCGTTGAGGCTGGTTCGGGATGCCGGCGTTGAGCTCGGCCAGCACCTCGGGTGCAGGCAGTGCGCCCAGCGGTGGGATCTCGGAAGAACCCAGTCGCTCACCGGGCAGGAACACCTGACCCAGCTCGTACAGGGCCAAGTCGCGGAAGCCACGGCCGTGGTTGCGGCGTGCGGTTTCTAGCAGTCCGGGCAGCAGCGAGGTGCGCAGGTAACCAAACTCGGCGGAGATCGGGTTGGCCAGTTGCACGGCCGGCACGTCTGCCTCGGCGTCAGGGGTACCAAACTGCCGGTTCTGGGCCTCAGAGACGAACGGGTAGGCCAACGTCTCCACCAAGCCAGCATCGGCCAGCCCCTGGGCCACCCGGCGGCGCTGGGCCTGGGTGCGGGTGAGCCCGCGGCCCGGCGGCGGCACCGGAACGGTAGCCGGAATGATGTCGTAACCGACGAGTCGGGCGATCTCCTCGATGAGGTCTTCCGGGATGGCCAGGTCGTGCCGCCAGGTCGGCGGGGTCACGTTGAGCGCGTCTTCGCCCGACGAGGTCTGGGTGCGCTCGACGGTGGCCCCAAGCTGTTCCAGCACGGAAACGATCTGCTCGGCCGGGTAGTCCACGCCTATCAGCCTGGACGGCGCCTGCAACGGCAATGTGATGGCCACCGGTTCCGGGCGCTGTCCGACGTCGGTGATGCCGGGGGCTGCGGTACCGCCGGCCAGTTCCACCAGCAACTGCACGGCCCGCTCGGCGGCCTCATCGGCCACCTCCCAGTCCACGCCGCGCTCATTGCGCTTGGACGCTTCCGAAGGCAGCTTGTGGCGACGCCGGGTCCGGCCGATGGAGACCGGGTCGAAGTGGGCAGATTCGATGACGATCGTGGTGGTCTCATCCCCCACCTCGGTGTCCGCGCCGCCCATGACACCGGCCAGGCCGATGGGACCGCGGTCGTCGGTGATCAGCAGATCCTCGGTGTTCAGGCTGCGCTGCTTTTCGTCCAGGGTCACCAAGGTTTCGCCCTGCAGGGCCCGGCGCACCACGATCTCGCCGGAGAGCTTGTCGCCGTCGTAGAAGTGCAGTGGCTGACCGAGTTCCCACATCACGTAGTTGGAGATGTCCACGGGCAAGGAGATGGAGCGCATCCCGGCCAGGCGCAAACGCTGTGCCATCCAGGCCGGGGTGGGACGGGTGGTGTCGATGCCGGTGACGGTACGGGTGACGAACCGGTCGCAGCCGGGCACCCCGTAGATGGGGGCAGCGTCATCAAGGCGCACCGGATAGCCCTCGCCGTCGGATGCCGGGGGCTGAACCTGCCCGGCAGGGTCGGTGAAGGTCCCGCCGGTGGCGTGGCTGTATTCACGAGCCACCCCGCGGATGGAGAACGCGTAGGAGCGGTCTGCCGTCACGTTGATCTCGGCGGCCTCGTCGTCCAGGTGCAGCAGGGAGTGCACATCGGTGCCGACCTCGGGGTCCAGGCCCCATTCGGAGAGGACGATGATGCCGTCGTGGTCATCCCCTAAACCCAGCTCGCGGGCCGAGGCGATCATCCCGGCAGAAACATGACCGTAGGTCTTGCGCGGGGAGATCCGGAAGTCTCCGGGCAGCACGGCCCCGGGCAGGGTGACGATCACTTTGTCGCCCACGGTGAAGTTGTGCGCGCCGCACACCACGCCCTGCACGCCGGAGGGGTCGATGCCGTCGCCAGTGAGGGTCTGCTCGGTGCCTTCGGGCACCACACGCACCTGGCACCAGTTGATGGTCTTGCCGTTCTTCTGAGGCTCGGGCGTCATCTCGAGCACTTCGCCGACGACGATGGGCCCGGTCAACTCGTCGGAAGGGCGGTGCACGTCCTCTTCTTCAAAACCAACGCGCACCAGATCGGCCATGACCGACTCAGCGGTGGCATCAGTGGCGACGGGGACGAATTCGCCCAGCCAAGACAGCGGGATACGCATGAATCAAATCTCCATTCCGAAGTGCTGGGAGAAGCGGATATCGCCTTCGATCATGTCGCGCATATCGGACACGTCGTTGCGGAACATCAGGGTGCGTTCGATGCCCATACCGAACGCGAAACCGGAAAACTCCTCCGGGTCCAGTCCGGCGGCACGCAGCACGTTGGGGTGCACCATGCCGCAGCCGCCCCATTCGATCCACTGGGGACCGCCTTTGGCGCCGGGGTGCCAGATGTCCATCTCGGCGGAGGGCTCGGTGAACGGGAAGAAATTCGGGCGGAGACGGATCTCGGCTTCGGGGCCGAACATCTGCCGGGCGAAGTACTCTAGGGTGCCGCGCAGATCCGCCATCGTCAGCCCACGGTCAATAGCAAGCCCCTCGAACTGGTGGAACACCGGAGTGTGGGTGGCGTCCAGCTCATCGGTGCGGAAGGTGCGTCCCGGGCACAGCACGTACACCGGTGCGCCGCGTTCGATCATGGAGCGGACCTGCACCGGGGAGGTGTGAGTGCGCAACAGCAGGTGCGCCTCGGCGGGCTCCACGAAGAACGTGTCCTGCATTTCGCGGGCCGGATGATCGGGCAGGAAGTTCAGCGCGTCGAAGTTGAACCACTCGCTCTCCAGCTCGGGCCCCTCGGCAATCTCCCACCCCATGCCGATGAAAATGTCCGAGACTCGCTCCTGCAGCACCGACAGCGGGTGACGAGCCCCCACGCGACGACGACGCACAGCCGTGGTGACGTCTACAGTCTCTTCGACCAACATGCGCGCGGCGTATTCTTCTTCCAACACCTGGGTGCGGGCCGCCAGCGCCTGGTTGATCCGGCCGCGGGCCTGGCCCATGGTCTTACCAGCGGTTGCCTTGTCTTCCTTGGCCAGGGAACCGATGGCGCGGTTGGCCAAGGTCAGCGGAGCCTTATCACCGGTGTGCGCCAGGCGAGCCGTCTTCAGCTCGTCCAGGGTGGTGGCTGCATCGAATGCGTCCAGGGCCGCCTGCACGCTGGCCTGGACGGCCTCGGCATCGGTCGGCGAAGGGATCTCGACGCGATCGGGACTCTGTGGGTCCGTCACGGAGGACTGGTCGGACATTTCGAAGCACACGCCTTTGATACTCGTACGGCTGGTTCAGGGGAACGAAGCACAGTCTATCGACTCCGCCCCGAGCCACACGACACGTGTTCCGACGTGTCCGGTAGGGTTCACCTCATGTCGACGGTGCGGACCTGGTGGAATCTCCTCAACGGCTCCACCGTGCTCGGCCTGCTGATCGCCGTAGCCAGCAGAACCACCTTGCGTCCAGGCCCGCGAGGCACCCTGCTGGCTCAGGGATACACCTGGGGCTTCCCGAACGGCGGAGCGATCACCATCGGCAACGTGATCCTGGTTCGCCCCGGCGTACGCTGCACCGAGGCGCTGCTACGCCACGAGGACCGTCACGTCAGCCAGTACGCGTTCTGCTTAGGGCTCCCCTTCCTCATCCTCTACGCGGTCAGTGTTGCGGTGTCTCTGGCAGTGTGCGGGGATACCGCGAGCGCGAACCCCTTCGAACGTGCCGCGGGCCTGGCCGACGGCGGATATCGAGCCCATCCTCCCAGGTGGCGGCGGACACACCGTAGAATCAGCACATGATCCGAGTTCTGCTGGTCGAAGACGATACGCGCCTGGCCAGCGCCCTGGCCGATGTGCTGGAGAGTCACGGTTTCGCCGTCACCTCCGTGAGCACCGGCGCCGCCGCGCTGTCCGCAGACACCGCCGACCTCGTGCTGCTGGATCTGGGGCTGCCCGATATGGACGGACTCGAAGTGCTCTCGGGTCTGCGCGCTCGCTACGACATGCGCGATGCCGGGATCATCGTGCTCACCGCCCGCGGCCAGACGGTGGATCGTATCCAGGGGTTGCGGGCCGGAGCAGATGATTACCTGCCTAAACCCGTGAGCATCGCCGAGCTCACCGCACGCATCGAAGCCGTGGCACGTCGCATGACCCGGTCCCGACCCACCACGTTGCGTGCGGGCGTACTCGAGCTGGACCTGGGCGCTAGCGAGGCCCGGGTCTCGGGCACCGCACTGAGCCTCACCGTCAAGGAGTTCGAGCTGCTGGCGGCACTGATGGAAGACCACGGGCGCACCGTGCACCGCGACCGGTTGCTGCTCCGCGTCTGGCGCACCGTCTATCCCAGCACCGCGCGTTCGCTCGAAGTCCACATCAGCGCCCTGCGCTCGAAACTCGCGGCCCTCGCCGACGACGACATGGTGCTCATCGAGACGGTGCGCGGCGTTGGATACCGGCTGATGGCCACCCCATGCACCGCCGGCTAACCGCCATCTACTTCACCCTGCTCGTGGTCGCCACCCTCGGGCTGGCTGTACCGCTGAGTGTCGCCGTCGTCGATCGCGCCACCCACACCCTGGTGATGGACCGCACAGCCGATGCCGCCCGGTTCGCCTCGCTCTCCGAGAACGCCATTCTCACCGGCCGGGTGGAGTCCACCGAGGCCGAGCTGAGCATCTACGAACAGCTTTATGGGATCCGCGCAGTCGTGCTCGACGCCGACGCCCGGCTCGTGGCTGCCTCCTCTCCTGACGTGAGACTGCAGACGCTCCAGGAAGCCGCCGGAATCGCCCCTGAGACTGCGGGATTACCCGGAGAAATTGTGATGACGGCACTGGCCGGGTTGCGCCAGGAATCCGAGCCGCGGATCTGGCCGTGGTCCGTCCGCCAGCTGCTCATCGCCGAGCCGATCAACACCGGTGATGAGACCGTCGGCGTGGTGGTCACCGCCTCGCCCACCGGTGACCTCCGCCGTTCCATCCTGTTGCAGTGGCTCATGATTGCCACGGGCGTGGCGCTGGCCCTGGTGCTAGGAGTGTGGGCGGCACGCCCGCTCAGCCAGTGGGTGATGCGCCCAGTGGCACGGCTGGCCGATGCCGCCCAGGACATCAGCCGCGGCCGGTTGGATGCGCGCGTCTCCGAGCTGGACGGCCCCGGCGAGCTCAAGCACCTCGCCCACGCTTTCAACCAGATGAGCGCCACCATCACCGAGATCCTGGACCGTCAGCGTCACTTCGTCGCTTACGCCAGTCATCAAATCCGCAACCCGCTGGCCGGTGTGCGACTGCGCGTCGAAGCCCTCGGCGCCGCGCTTCCTCCGGAACGACTGCCCGCTCACCGCGCCGCGCTGGAAGAACTCGACCGCCTAACCCGCACCTGTGAAGGCCTGCTGAATCTCGCCCGCGCCGCCGACGTCGACCCTGAGAAAGTGCTGGTCCCCCTGCACGCCGTCGCCCTGCAGCGGCAGCGGGCCTGGGAACCGGTCGCCGCCCGCCGTGAGGCCCGCGTAGAGGTCGAGGTACCGGAGGACCTGGCCGTGCACCTCGTCGAGCACACCCTGGATCAGACGCTGGATGTGCTCATCGACAACGCGCTGAAATTCGGAGGCGACGGTGTCACCGTGACCTTGCAGGCGCGTCGGCTCGCGGAGGGCACCGTGGAATTGATCGTCGACGACGACGGGCCGGGCATCCCCACCGAACTACTCGAGCAAGCCTTGGTGCCCTTCTGGCGCAACGGCACCGCCCGAAATGCCGCTGGTCTCGACGTCGCTGGTGGGGCCGGACTCGGACTGTCCATCGTCGTCACCCTCCTGGAGCTCGACGAGGGCACCCTCACTTTGGAGACGCGATCCCCACACGGGCTCCGCGCGGTGGTCCGGCTACCCGCCGCCACGGCCGCCCTGGATCACTGATTCAGTTCTCCAAGGCAGAACGATGCGCTACTTTGGCCCGTTCGTAGTAGTTCACCGCGCCCTCGTGCAGTGGCACCGGTAGCGTCCCGATCGCCGTACGTTCACTGAGCTGCCGGATCCCGGGATGCACCTGCACCAAATCCGCGCGGGAATCGAACAGCGTCTCAGTCAGCTGCTCCACCGTTTTGGTGCCCAAATCCTCACGCACCACCAGCAGACTGGAGATTCCCACCGATCGCACCCCGGGCACCCCGGGGTAGGTGTCCACCGGGATCGGCACCTCCTCGAAGTGCGCCCCGTGTCGTTCCGTCAGCGGGGCCGCCCATTCGGAAAGATCAATCAATCGAACCGACGTCCTTTCGGCCAGCTCCGTCACCGCTTGGGTCGGTACCCCGGCCGACCAGAAGAACGCGTCCACCCGCCCGTGTTCCAAGGCATGCACGGACTCTGTCAGGCTCATCGACACCGGCTGCACCGCGTCCGTCCCGGCCTCGGCGTCCAGCCCGGCGATCTCCAGAAACCGGTGGGCCAAAAATTCGGTGCCCGAGCCCGCCGCGCCCACCGAGAGCGTCCCTCCGGCGAGATCGGTGAGTTGCTCCACCGGACCGTCTTCGAGCACCACCAGGTGGGTGTGGTTGTCATAGAGTCTGGCCACCGTGCGAATCCCCAGCGGCTCCTCGAAGGGCCCCTCCCCGCTGACGGCCAGGGCGGTAATATCGGCGAGCGCGAAGCCCACATCTGCCTCACCGCTCGCCAGCATCTCCAGGTTCACCACCGACGCCGCCGTCTGCCGCGCCGTCACCTGTGCATCAGTGCCCTCGGTCGCATGCTGTAGCGCCTCCCCCAGCGAGTGATACACCCCGCCGGGCAATCCCGAGACCAACGTGAGCTGTTCGGGTGCGGCGCCACCACGTTCGTGCACGGTCCACCAGACACCACCACCGGCCAGCGCCACCACCGCGGCCAGGGCAACCACCATCCCGGCACGCACGCGTCGCCGCGGAGGGGCTGGCTGTTCCGTCATCGTCGTTCTACCTCAAGCCTTCCTCAAGTCTTCCTCAAGCTTTCTCTCAGGACATGACTTCAGTGTGACACAGCTCATAGCGTGAAAGGTGCGACGTGACGTAGGTCACGGTCTGCCGCTTCGACAGGATCACTCACCACCGAATCACAGGAGGCCTCATGTCTGCCACACGACGCACCACCGCCACCCTTGCCCTGGCGGCCACGGTCGGATTGATTGTCGCCGGCTGCAGCCAGCCCGCCGAATCAGGAGGAGGCGGCGACGGCGAGGAGCAGGACCGCGTTAGCACCATGTCCATCGTCACTGGCGGCACAGCCGGGGTGTACTATCCCATCGGCGGCGCGCTCTCCGGCATCATCGACGACCATGTGGAGGGCACCTCCGCCTCCGTGGAAGCCACCGGCGCCTCTGTGGAGAACATCCGGCTCATCGCCTCCGGCTCCGCCGACATCGCCATCACCCAGGGCGATGCCGCTGACCAGGCGTACAACGGCACCGGTGACTTCGACGGCGAAGAGCCCATCGAGACCAAAGCCATCGCAGTGCTGTATCCGAACGTTTATCACACCGTCACTCTGGCCAGCATTCAGAATCGGCTCGGACTCGAGTGCTTCTCCGATATTGAGGGCCACCGGTATTCGGTGGGCGATGTGGGGTCCGGCAACGAAGCCACCACCAACCAGGTCTTCGAATCCCTCGGCATGGACGTCACCTCCGACATCACCCGCAGCCAGTTGGGTTATGCCGAAACCACCAACGCCTTGACCAGCGGCGGCCTGGATGCCGGCTCTTGGGTGGTTGGCGAGGGGCACGGCGGCATCAACGAACTAGCCGCCACCGATGATGTTGCCCTGGTTCCGATGTGTGAAGACGAGATCACCGCCATCACCGAAGGCGACGGCGGTTACACGGCACACACGATCCCCGGTGGCACCTACTCCGGGGTCGACGAGGACGTCGAAACCATCGCCGTATGGAACGTCCTGGTCGTGCCCGCCGACTTCAACGAAGAACAGGCCTACGAACTCACCGAGGCCATCTTCGACAATGTCGACGCCATCACCGATGTCTACGCCCCGGCCGCGGATTACCTGACCTTCGACAACGTGGAAAACGCTCCCGTGCCTTTCCACCCCGGTGCCGTCCGCTACTTCCAGGACAACGACGTCGAGGTCCCCGAGGACCTGCAGGGTTAAGGGCGCAACCACCGTGAGCACCCCGCGTTCACAGCCGCCGGCTCGTCGATCGCCTCGCGTGATCGGCGGGCTGGTGGCGGCCCTACTGGTCACGGCAATCGGCTTCGGTCTCCTGGTCCCCCTCTGGCCGGCGGTCACCGTGGATCACGATGAGGATCGGCTGGCCGCGTGGCGCACCGAGGCCTTCACCCTCAGCTACATCCATTCCATCGACGGGTTACCGATCGAAGAGGACCTGCGCGTGACTGAGGGTGAGCTGGTGGTCGAACGTACCCGACTGAAGCAATTCGGTGCCGGCATGGGCCATATTGACGGCGAAGGTCAGGGCCGCGCCGACGGCGACTGGTGGGTGGTCGATGACCTGGAGCGCGACATCGGTAGCCAGATGCACCTGCGCGCCGGAGCCACCCGCATCGATCACCGCATTACATCAGCCGAACACGAACTACGACTCTCAGTGTGCCTGCCCGGCGAACGCATCACCATTAGCGCTGCCCGGGTCTCCACACTCACCCTGTTCACTACGCCCGATGACCCCGCATGCGCCGGGTACACGTACCAGAATGAGGAAGATTCATGAGCCAATCAGCGGTGGAAGAAGCCGCCGAGCGCCACGGCGCTCAGCTGCTCCCCGAAGAACTTCGACGGATGAACACCGGGGTCGATCAGGATGACGACTCCGAGGAAACCGATTCCGACACGCCCTTGTGGCATCGCCTCGCCGAACAGCGAGTGGGCACCGGCGGATTCCAGAAGCTGCTGGGCTGGATCATTCTGGCCCTGGCATTGGGCCTTGGCGGATTCCAGATCTACATCGGTGTGACATACAGCTTGGATGCCCGCCAGCAGCGGCTCATCCACCTGCTCTTTGTCCTGACCCTGATTTTCCTCACCGTGCCCGCGTTCAAGAACAAGTTCGGGCGCTCCGTCCCAATGCTCCTGGTCGATCTCGGGCTGATCGCCGCGGCCGTGGTGGTCTCCGTGTACCCGATCGTCAACGCCGCGGAACTCGCTCGCCGCGCCGGCGCCTACGAGACCACGGACTGGGTACTCGGACTCGTGATGACCGTGCTGCTGTTGGAAGCCACCCGACGCACCGTGGGCTGGTTTATGTCCGCGCTGGTGCTGTTCTTCATGTTCTATGCCTGGGCCGGCCCCTGGTTCCCTGGAGATTTCGCCCACCGTGGCGCGACCATCGAGCGCCTTTCCAGCTACGTGTATCTCGGCAACGACGGCATTCTCGGCTTGACCTTGGGCGTGGTGGTGACCTTCGTGTTCATTTTCGTGCTCTTTGGTGCGGTGCTGCAAAAAACCGGAGGTGGTAACTTCTTCATCGGTTTGGCCTTCTGCCTCACCGGCCGCTCCCCCGGCGGTCCCGCCAAGGGTGCGGTGGTTGGCTCGGCCATGATGGGTTCCATCTCCGGCACCGCCTTGGGAAACGTAGCCACCACCGGCCCCTTCACCATTCCGATGATGAAGAAAGTCGGTTACAAGAAGGCAGAGGCCGCGGGTGTGGAAGCAGCTGCCTCCACCGGCGGACAGATTCTGCCGCCCATCATGGGTGCCGGCGCCTTCCTCATCGCCGAGCGCACCGGCATCCCCTACGCGGATATTGTGCTGGTCTCGATTATCCCTGCGCTGATGTACTTCGGCACCGTTTACCTCTTCGTCGACATCAAGGCGCGCAAGCGTGGCATGGCGGGTATGACCAAAGAACAGCTCCCGGTGCTCAAAGAAGTCATGAAGGGCGGATGGCACTTCCTAGCTCCACTCGTACTGCTCATCGTGTTGCTGCTGCAGTACGTACCTCCGGGCCGCGCGGGGCTTTACGCGACCGGCGCCCTCTTCATCGTGGCCATGCTGCGCGGCATCAGCCGGCTGAGTCTGAAAGACATGGGGGAGGTGTTCGTCATCGCTGCACGTAATACCCTGCCCGTCTCCGCGGCCTGCGCCATCGCCGGCATCATCGTTGGTGTGGTTGGCCTCACCGGCCTGGGCCTCGTGATCTCGGATGTGCTGGTGAGCGCCTTCGCCGGTAGCCTGCTGCTCACCCTGATCATGGTAGCCCTGGCGTCACTGTTGCTCGGCGTCGGTCTGCCGGTGACTGCGTCCTATGTCGTGCTGATCATCCTCGCCGGACCTGCCCTGCAGGAACTCGGCTTGGCCGTGATCGTCACGCACCTGATCGTCTACTGGTACAGCCAGGATTCCAATGTCACCCCACCGGTGGCACTGGCAGCGTTCGTGGCCGCCGGCATCGCGAACTCCTCGCCCATGAAATCAGCATTCCATGCGTGGATTTTCGCCAAGGGGCTCTACTTCATCCCGCTCATGTTCGCCTATTCGGCACTACTGATGACCGGGCCACCCTCCGAAGTGGTCATCGCGACCATCACCGGCTGTATCTCGCTGGTCGCCGTGGCGATGGCAATCGAAGGCTATCTGGTACGAAAGGTGCCCGGATGGCAGCGGATCGTCCTGGCCATCTCCGGGTTCATGGTGATGACCGCCCCCGAGTGGACCGGATGGACAGAGTCCCTGTTCGGCGCTCATGTCGGATCCCCCGTCTTCGTATGGGCAGGCACCGCGGTGACCTGTATGTTCGTCGCGTTGCAGCTGATTCAGCACAAGCGCTTCGGTCCGCAGATTATTGAGCCGGTTGCCCCGAAGAATAATGCATCCGCATCGGCAGAGGCGGCTCCGCAGCCCGCGTAGTGATTCAGCAGTGACCGACCCGGTCAGTGCAATGTTCCGAGGCCGGCCCCCTGAGTGGTGTCGGCCTCGTGCGCGTCTGGGTCGCGAAGGTGCTTCAGAGTTTCCTCCACCACATGACACACGCCAGCCACACTCTCCGCCAGGGGGATTCCCGGATAGACCGTGGAGACATCGGTGTCCCAGGGAACATGGACAAATCCAGCAGATTTCGGACTGCGCTCACCCCACGCGCCAATCTCGACTGCATGCATCAACGAGTAAAAAACGTGATTGCAGACGAAAGTCCCTGCGCTCAAAGAGAGCTCCACCGGCAGTTCCCCCGCCGCTGACACGATGCGACGAGCGGGCAGCGTGGCGAAGATTCCGTCGGGGCCACCAACGACAACCGGTGTCCCGTTGGGTTGATATCCGGCATTGTCTGAGATCCGCGCCTGCTGGAGATTGATCCCGACCTGCTCCACGCCGACTTGCGATCGTCCGGCCGCCAGCCCCAGACAAATCACAACTTCAGGTTCGTGGTGAGCGATGAGGTCGAACAATACCTCGTGCGAGGTGGCAAACTCACAGGGCAGAACAGCCGAGACCACCTGAACGCCTGACCCCAGCAAGGCACGGGCGGCCGCATCAGCAACGGTGGCTGACGGATTGTGCTCGTCATCCCCGAAGGGCTCGAATCCCGTCAGCAATACAGTCGGAGTTTCGTGCGTGGAGCTCATGATCATCCATCGTAAATGCCTCGCCGTCAGAAGGGACACCCCTTCTATAGAACATCGAACACTTGCTTGCTTAATCCCAGAACAAGTGTTTCAATAGAAGCATGCGATGGGAAGCGCAGATGCTGCAGGCCGATGACGAGCAACCGGCGGACTCCCCCGGCATTCCAGTCGGACGCACCGCCACTTTGCCCCTCGTTGGCCTGCAGCGTTCCATCACCTCTCCCCAATTCGCTGACACCGTGTTCCATGAAGTTCTGGCCAAGTCGGCGCTCAATCAGGTTCCCGCAGCGTCATCGATGCCGTTCCGCTGGACGGTGAACCCCTATCGGGGATGCACGCACGCCTGCGTCTACTGCTACGCACGCAACACCCACACCTACCTGGATCTCGACGCAGGAGCAGACTTCGACCAGCAGATCGTGGTCAAAGTAAACATCGCCGACGTCTTGAAGGCCGAAGTGAATCGCCCCAGCTGGACCCGAGAAATGGTGGCACTGGGCACCAACACCGATCCCTACCAGCGTGCCGAGGGCAGATATCAGCTTATGCCGGGAATCATCCGCACTCTGGCTGATTCCGGAACGCCGATCTCGCTACTCACCAAGGGCACACTGCTAAAACGCGATCTGCCGATTCTCAAAGAAGCGTCCAGCCTGGTACCTATCCAGGTTGGGGTGTCCTTAGCGCTTCTCGAACCGGCGTTGGCCGCTCGGGTCGAACCTGGAACACCGAGCCCCACCGCCCGACTCAAGCTAATCGAGAAACTTACTGAGGCCGGTGCCGAAGTGTCCGTCATGGCCATGCCGATCTTGCCCTGGCTGACGGATGGCGAGGACGATCTCGAGTCCCTCTTTTCTGCGGTAAGGGACGCTGGCGCACACCAGATCCAAGCTGGTGCGCTGCACCTTCGCCCTGGCGCACGGCAGTGGTACCTCGAATGGATTGAACGCGAACATCCACAATTGCTAGCCGGCTACCGAAACTTTTACGCCCACGGGTCCTACGCACCACAGAGTTATCGACGTGCGCTGAGTCGTCGAGCCGTTTCTGTGGCTTCTCGGATGGGACTTCACTACGGGTCTGCACATCGCGCTCTCCCAGAGCGACCGCGTTCCGCCGCACCGGACTTCGGCGCCAAGACGTCCACGCTGCGAGAACCTGCGCCACTCCAGCCCAGCCTTTTCGACTGAGCCTCTACTCGCCGAAACGCGCCAAAAGGGCGTCGACGATAGGGAAATCGGCGGGAATCCATTCCAGTCGGTACAGCGCCTCAGTCGTCACATCAGTCCACTCCAGCAGGTCGTGGTCCTCCAAGGGCGCTGCTTCACCGGCGACGATCCAGGCTTCAAAGACTCGCATGCGAGCTCCGTTAGCCAAGAGCCACCCGTCTGGGTGATCGGACCGAATCTCGTCCCCCAGCTCGATCTCGACACCCAGTTCTTCCTTGACCTCTCGGATCAAGGCCGACTCTGCATTCTCCCCGGGCTCCACTTTTCCACCAGGAAATTCCCACAGGCCAGCCAGAGCCTCTGGAGCACTGCGCCGAGCAGCGAGTAGTTGCTTCCGCGATTCCCGAGTATCGAGTATCGCAGCACCAACGACCCCGCGTTTCTTCTTCGACTGAGATGGCGGCGTACTCGTAGGCACCGCTGAGGAGGAGGCACGACTCATGGTCTCGATGATAGTTCCAACAACGCCTCCCCACATCCGCCGTTGTGATCAATCCGACGTCCGCGAGGAGCCGTTCCGAGGTCTTCTGCGTTGAGAGCGTGTTCCGAGGTCCCTAAACTTAGCTAGTGACGTTTTCCTTTGCTCCGCGCTCGGCTAGCGGACGTACTTATCCTTTGATTCCGGCGGTCCTCGCTCTTGCTTTGGGCGCCTTTGCTATCGGCGTCACCGAATTCACCATCATGGGGTTACTTCCCCAGGCGGTCGAGGATCTTGGCGTGGATCTACCCTCAGGTGGCATCCTCATTTCTGCCTACGCGATCGGCGTCGTGGTCGGCGCCCCGATTCTGGCAGCCGCGCTGGCTACACTCGACCGCCGAATGTCGGCTGGTCTGCTGATGGTTCTCTTCGCGCTCGGCCACTTCGGCTCCATTTTTGCGCCGGATTACACATCGATGCTTGCCGCACGATTCATTTCGGGGCTGCCTCATGGCGCCTATTTTTCAGCAGCCGCATTGGCCGCCTCACATCTCGCAGGCCCGGCACGTCGAGGACAAGCCATCTCGTGGGTCTTGGCGGGACTCTCTGTGGCCATGCTCGTTGGTGCCCCGGCCGCCACGTGGCTGGGCCAAATCACCCATTGGCGCTCCATGTTCATCCTGGTGACCGTGCTGGCCTCGCTGACCGTGCTCTTGGTCTTCCTGCTCGTGCCGCGCGTTCCTGCCCCGGAGAACGCCTCCATCCGTCGTGAACTCTCCGGGTTGAAGTCTGCGGGTCTGTGGAAGGCGATCATCGTCGCGGTGATCGGCTTCGCCGGTGTTTTCGCCCTCTACACCTACATCGCAGAAATTACTGTTCAGGTGGGCGGCATGCCCGCTTCGCTGATTCCACTGGTCCTTGCGATCTACGGCGTCGGAGGCGTGGCAGGCACCCTCCTGGGCGGAAAGATGGCGAATACCAGGCCAGTCTTCACCGTAATCGTGATGATCGCAGCACTCACAGCATCGCTGGCACTTTTCGGTTTGACTTCCCCTTGGTGGATCCTGTCGTGCGTTTTCGTCCTAACGGCCGGAGCGACTGCCTCAGCACTCTCCCCCGCCATGCAGGTCATCCTCGTGGATTCGGCGCCGCAGTCGCCCCAGCTGGCCGGAGCATTCAACCACTCGGCTTTCAACATGGCCAATGCGATGGGAGCTTGGATCGGTGCTGGCGTGCTTCAAGCTGGGTTCGGCGTTCAGGTGACTCCGCTCGCCGGCGCGGCCGTGGCTGCTGTCGGACTCGTACTGGCAGTGCCGCTGCTCGGCGGTCGCAGAATCCAGCGGCGCTCAACCCGTGGCGTCAACGCCACTGACTAGTAACCTTCAGAGTAGAACGTTCAACACCTGAACGTCGCTCACAGACAGAAGGAGACACCATGAACATCATTGCTTGGATTCTCTTGGGACTCATCGCAGGTGCAATCGCACGCATGATCCTGCCCGGTAAACAAGGTGGGGGTTGGATCGGTGCGCTACTCACCGGTCTTATCGGCGCTTTGCTCGGCGGCTGGATTGCCAGCCTGATGGGCCTCAGCGCGAATGAAGGCTTCTTCGATCTGACCACATGGATCTTTGCGATCTTGGGTGGTGTCATTGTTGGATTCGTCTGGCAGGCCATCACTCGTTCGCGCTCGAAGGCGTAATCACGACGCAGACACACTGAACTGAGAAAAGATCGGGCCGGGGCATCATGCCCCGGCCCGATCTGCGTCTGCCGATGTGGACGAATCCCCGCACACTGCGGCTGAAAAACTTAGTGGCTTGCGCTGTCCACTGAACCTGCCGCCATGGCCGAGGCATAGAGACAGACGGTAGCGGCGGTGGCGACGTTCAGCGATTCCGCATGGCCGTACAACGGTACTGCGACGCGAGCATCCGCCAGATCGCGTTCCTCAAGTGATAACCCCTGCGCCTCATTGCCGAAAAGCCAGGTGGTAGTTCGGGCAAGCGCCGATCCGAGGTTCACAAGATTCGCTTCGCCGTAACCGTCAGCGGCGAGAACCTGGTGGCCAAGTCCGCGCAGGGAGTCCAGAGCGCTGGACAGGTCAACCGCGGTGAATACCGGAAGGTGGAACAGCGAGCCCGCAGTTGAGCGTACGGCTTTGGGATTGAACGGATCTACCGAGCCGCTGGTGAGGAGGACGGCATCGGCACCAGCGGCATCGGCCGCACGAATGATCGTGCCCATGTTTCCTGGGTCTTGGACCCGGCACAGGACCGCCAGCAGTTTCGGTGAGGTAACGTGTTGCTGCAACCATTCCACGCTGCGTCGCGCTCCGGGTAGCGTGCACACTGCGATGACGTCCTGGTGCGTTACCGCGTCGGAGAGCGCTTCGAGCACCTCATCCGTCACCACACGAACCTGAATGGACGCTCGCGCCTGGTCGATGAGCTCGGCGATATCTGGGTACAGTGCGGCGATGCCTTCAGTGACGAACACTTCTTCCACCACGCCTTGACCCCAGTGCCCCGAGAGGGTCGCCTCAAATTCGCCGAGGTGCGCGCGCAGTGCCTCGCGTACCGACTGTGGGCCTTCGGCCAGAAAACGATTCTGTTTCTGACGCGCTGAACGCCCCGCCAGACGGGCAACGGTCTTCACTCGGTCAGCCCGAGGGTTGCTCATCTGTGCGGGGCGTTCAATCATGGGTGCGTCGTGATCTCGTTCTAGAAAGAACGGATCAGCGGGATGCTGCCGGGGCGTTGACGTCAGCCGGCAGAGCCTGCTGAGCGGTCTTCACCAGGGTGGCGAAGGTCGCTGCGTCAGAGACGGCGATCTCGGCCAGCATGCGGCGGTCCAGCTCGATCCCGGCCAGCTTCAGGCCCTGGATGAAGCGGTTGTAGGTCATGCCGTTAGCGCGAGCGGCAGCGTTGATACGCGTGATCCACAGACGACGGAAGTCGCCCTTGCGCTTGTGACGGTGCTGGTAGTTGTAGACGAACGAGTGGAGCAACTGCTCCTTCGCCTTGCGGTACAGGCGCGAGCGCTGCCCGCGGTAGCCAGACGCGCGGTCAAGTACCGTACGACGCTTCTTGTGGGCGTTGACCGCCCGCTTCACACGTGCCACGTGCGTTCTCCTTCGATTGGGTCCTTCACTCGGCAATTCGCGCCGGTGATGGAAAGCTGTAGTTGTTGGTCAGGCAGGCAGAATCAGATGCCAAGCATCCGCTTGATGACTTTGACCTTGCCCTTGGAAACGAGCTTGTCCGAAGCAAGGCGACGCGTCAGCCGGGAGGACTTGTGCTCCAGGTAGTGACGACGGTTGGCCTGCTGACGCATCAGCTTTCCGGAGCCGGTCACGCGGAAGCGCTTTGCGGCACCCTTGTGGGTCTTCATCTTCGGCATGGCTGCCGTTCTCCTTCTATTGGTCGCTGGCTTCCGCGACGGAACCAGCTCAACGATCCGCTGGGGATCAGTCTTCCCGAACCGGGTATTCGGTCCGGGTGAGTCTGTGACTACTTCTTCGGAGCCTGAGGCTTCGGGGGCTGAGGTGTTGCCGAGGACATCTTCTTCAGTTCCTCAGGCATGGCATCCGCCACCGAGTTCTTCACCGGCTTGGCGCTCTCCGCTACCGCTTCCTCGCGCTTGGCCTTCGCTTCGCGAGCGGCCTGATCGCGACGAGATCCGCCTCCGGAGCGCTCCTTGTTTCCAGTGGAGTCGCGGCGCGAGTCTGCACGGGCTTCAGCCTTGGTGCGCACCGGCCCCACCACCATGACCATGTTGCGACCATCCTGACGCGGTGACGACTCGACGACTCCGAATTCGGCCACGTCGTCCGCGAATTTCTCGAGCAGTCGAATGCCCAATTCAGGACGTTGCTGCTCACGACCACGGAACTGGATCATGGCTTTGACTTTGTCACCGGCCTGCAGGAACTTCTTCGCCCGCGCCGTCTTGGTCTCATAGTCATGGGTATCGATTTTCAGGCGGAAGCGCACTTCCTTCAGAACCGTGTTGGTCTGGTTCTTCCGTGCCTCACGGGCCTTGACCGCCGCCTCGTACTTCCACTTACCGAAGTCCATCAGTTTGCAGACAGGAGGCTTTGCGGTCGGTGCGACTTCCACCAAGTCGAGATCTGCTTCAACGGCCAGACGCAACGCATCCTCGATACGCACGATTCCGACCTGTTCGCCCTGTGGGCCAACTAGGCGGACCTCGGGCACACGAATGCGTTCATTGATTCTTGGCTCGCTAATGGTGAGTCTCCTTGATAGATATGAGTTGAGCCAACTCCCGGAACATCAGACGCGGAGACGAAAAAACCTCCGTGCAGATGCAGCGGAGGCCTGTCGACGCCGGTACGGCATCGACCTTCGATCGACAACACGCCCCAAGGAACGATGTCTCAACCGGAGTACCCGGCAACTCGAGCTTCGTTCGAAAGTCTTGCTGACGCGGGTGGGAGCTGTGGCCTCCACTTTTCAAACACACATCATACACTGCTTCGCACTCTGATACGAAGCAGATAAACATGCGCGGTCTGTGTCAAGCTTACCCTATGACTGATTCCGACCAGAATCCCGTTGGCCACGACGCCGGCGCCCAGACCGAAGCACCTCTCGACGACCAGGTTCGCGAGATCCACGAGGTTCCCGCCGTGGAACTCATCAACACCACCGCCGTGCACCTCATGACTGCAGCTGCAGTCAAGTGCGGCCTCGCCGATCTGCCCGACGCCGAGGAACAGCAGGACCTGGATGAAGCGCGCAAGCTCATCACAGCCCTGGCCGGCTTGGTCACCGCTGCCGCCCCCGAAATTGGGTCGCAGCACGCCGGTCCGCTACGCGACGGCTTGCGAACCCTGCAGCTGGCTTTCCGTGAGGCTTCGCCGTTCCCGGACGCCCCAGGCAAGGGGCCCGGCGAGAAGTACACCGGTGCGGTGAACTAACGAATTTTCCACCGATACTCTGGGTCAGCGGTCTATGTACCGCTGGCCCAGATGTGTATTAACGCTCGGGGTGAAGAGCAACAGCAACACCACGGCCGCGGGCACCAGCAGAAGCAGTCCACCGCGAATATCACCGGCACTGAGTGAACCCATCGAGAGGATCGCTGCGAAGAGTTGGACCACAATCACCGCGGCTCGAGTCCAAGTCTTTCCCGCCTTGACACCCCAGGCCGTAGCACCCAGCCACACCGCGCCGAGCAACATCAGAAAGACGAGAAACAACTGTGCCGGAACCCCCAAGGCACCGTCCCCGAGCATGACGATCACCATCATGGCGGATACGACCAGCGCAGCAGCCTGCAACCCCACGATGACGGCGATCCCCCATGCCGCAGACGGCGTCACCGACCTGACTTCTTCACTCACTGAATTCACTCACTTCCGAGGCAGATGGTCCAGCAGACAGCCTATCGCCCATGACCTCACACCCATTACTACTCATGAGTTAGGTAAGGCTCAGCAACGTGACAAAGACCTCCCGTATACCGCCGCATTTCTTCCCAAGAACCCTTGTATGGCGTTTCGGTGCGTGTCATGATAATTGGGACCTTTCGCAGGATGAAATTCATCCCCCAGATTTAAATTGATCTCATGTCTAGATCATCACGAGTTCATCGGCTGTTTACTCACGAATTCTCTCAGAGGAGATTTTCAAAACAGCACCTTTCCCTCACCGAGGGTCGGCCATTCGTGTTGATTCAGGACTGATCAGAAGGAGAGTGCACCGCATGGATTGGCGTAGCCGCGCAGCCTGCCTCAACAAAGACCCCGAGCTGTTCTTCCCGGTCGGCAACACCGGCCCAGCACTGCTACAGATCGAAGAAGCCAAGGCCATCTGCCGTACGTGCGAGGTCATGGATACCTGTCTGCAGTGGGCCATGGAAAGCGGCCAGGACGCTGGCGTCTGGGGTGGCACCAGTGAAGACGAGCGTCGCGCGATGAAGCGCCGCGCCGCACGCGCACGTCGCGCTTCCTGATACTCGGATCACCTACGCGTCTTGGGGGCGCAGACCTTTTGCGGTCTGCGCCCCCATTGCTTTAACGATCGTGGAGCGGCACCGTGATCCTGACCTCAGTACCGGGCAGCTGGTCCCCGGCTTCCGAACGAGGGTGCCATTCGATGCGCCCACCCAAATCTGATTCCACCAAGGTCGTCACAATCTGCAGGCCTAGACCACCGGCACCGCTCGGCTTCACCGGCACCATATCGGCTTGATCCGTGGGGCCCTCGTCGCGCATGATAATGCTCAGCCATTCGCCGTCGTCGTCGGTCCGGCGGCTGGCTTCGAGCTCAACCACTCCGCCTCCAGCTTTGGTGCCGTGCTCCACAGCATTGGTCGCCAATTCGTTGATCACCAGCGCCAAGGGTGTGGCCATGCTACCGGGCAGGGTCCCGAAAGATCCGTGCATACGCGCACGCACATTCGGTGCGGCCGAGGCCACTTCAACGGCCAGGGTGAACTGCCGCGACAGCAACCCATCCATGTCGAGGTCGTCCTCGGTAGTGAAGGACATGGTCTCGTGGACCAGAGCGATGGTGTCCACCCGCTGCATGGCCTGTTCCAGCCCACGACGAGCCTCGGGAGAACTCATCCGCCGGGATTGCATGCGCAGCAGCGAACCCACCGTCTGGAGATTGTTTTTCACCCGGTGGTGGACCTCCCGGATGGTCGCATCCTTGCCCATCAGTTTGAGGTCACGACGACGAATTTCCGTCACCTCGCGCAACAGCACCAGCGCACCGAAACGCTCCCCGTCGCGGCGCAGCGGAACCGAACGCAATGACAGGCTGACCGTGCGCAGGTCGATGGAGGCCCGCCCCGCGCTGCGGCCGAAGAGTACCGCCGGCAGGTTTTCATCCACGGGGCGACGCTGATCCATGTAGTCTAGTGCCAACCGGGACAGCTGCCGGCCTTCCAATTGCTCGCTGATCCCCAGCTTCCGGAGCGCCGAAATCGCGTTCGGCGAGGCGAAGGTGACCAGTCCGTGGGCATCCATCCGGATCATCCCATCCCCCACACGCGGGTTGTCCCACACCACGGTGGGCGAATGCGCGTCAGGTTCCGGCCAGGTACCTTGAGCGATCATCCGCAGCACATCATCTGCGCTAAGCCGGTAGATGGCTTCCAGTCGCGAGGGCACCCGCTGGGTGGTGAGGTTCTGATGTACCGTCACCACCGCAATGGGGTGCCCGCCACGCAAGACCGGCCAGACGGCAACCCCCAGCGAACTGCCCGGATTGGGCACGTCGTTGGGATTCACCGTCTGACCCGTCATCCAGGCTTGCTGCACCAGTGGTTTGAGACCGACGCGCGGCGAAGACCCGACCACGTCACGGTGCAGAGTGGTCTGCGCGGTGAAGGGTCGGGCCTGTGCCACAGCGATGAACCCCGTCGTATCATTTGACCCCGGTTGGCTGGCCGGTGCCCAGAGGACCAGGTCAGAGAACGCCAAATCGGCGATCATCTGCCAGTCATGGGTGAGCCGGCGCAGGTGCTCCTCGGTGTCTTCGCTCATCGCGACGGGAAAGACCATGCACGGATCTTACCGCTCATTGCACCAAGCTACGCAGTCGACGCAACATCACGGTCAATGCAGCAAGGTCGGTCTTACCGGTCTTCTCATCAGGGGTGAGCTGGTCATGTACCCCGTCCAGGAAGGTGCGCAGTCGCTCGATCCTGGTTTCGTTCTGGGTGTGCCAGCGACCCAGCAGATCCTCCGCGCTGAGGCCTTCCTCGCTATGACTGAGCACCGACTCGGTCACCTGGATCATCCAGATGTAGAAGTCGTCACGCATTGCCCCGCGTGCCAGTGCCTGCCACCGGGTGCGGCGCGGCAGGAAGGTGATGAAGTCGAGCAGCTCATCTGCGCTGAATTCGTCGTAAAGCCGGAAGTAGACTTCCGCCACCCGCACCGGGTCCAGGTCCTGACGACGGGCCAGCGTCACGATATCCAGTAGCGCGTAGGTTTCGAAGGCCATCGCGCGCACCGCGGCGATCCCCTCCGGGAAGCCCGCACGCAGGTTGTTCTCCTTCCACCGCGTGTAACGCTCGTCGACCTCGCCGACGAACATTCCTGGCAGGAGGGCGGCCAGGCGCTGCACCGGCACGGCAAGATCCCCGATCTGGTCTTCGAGGGTCTCGTCAATCCCGCGATGCAGGATCATCCACCGCACGGCACGGTCCAGCAGTCGGCGCAGTTCCTGGTAGGCCAAGCTGCGCGTGGCCGGGTCGATGCCCACCGGGAGGTCTTGGAGCTGAGACATGTAACGGTCCAGCCAGTAGATCTCCTTGGAGGCGATGTACGCCTTGACGATCGCGGTGGTCTCCGCGCCGGTTTCTTCCTGGGCGCGGAACACGAAGGTGGTGCCGCCGACGTTGACGACGTCGTTGGCGACCATCGTGGCGATAATCTGACGCCGCAGCGGGTGCGCCTGAATCGCATCCACCCGCGAGCGCACATGGCGCGGGAAGTACTGGATCAGCACCTTGGCGAACCACGGGTCGTCAATCAGGTCGGATTCCAGTAGCTGTTCGGTCAGGTTGATCTTGGTATAGGCCTGCAGCACCGACAGCTCGGGAGTGGTGAGCCCCTCCCCCTGCTGGACCCTCTGGTTGAGCTCCTCGGTGGTCGGGATCGATTCGATGCCGCGATCCAGCCCGGCGTTGGCTTCCAACCAGGAGGCGTGCCGGATGAAGCTGGGCATCCAATCCGACACCCGCGCCGAGTCGTTACGCAACAACACGTTCTGCGCCTTGTTGGTGGCCAGCACCAGCTGTGCAACGTTATCAGTCATGGAGCGCAGGGTTTCGGCACGCTCGTCGGGATCGAGACTGCCATCCTGGATCATCGCGTTGAGCAGGATCTTGATGTTCACCTCATGGTCTGAGGTGTCCACGCCGGCGGAGTTGTCGATGGCGTCAGTGTTGATGAGTACCCCGCTGCGCGCGGCTTCAATGCGGCCCAGCTGGGTGGCTCCCAAGTTGCCGCCTTCAACGACCACAGTGGCGCGCAGATCGGCACCGTTCACTCGGATCGCGTCATTGGCACGATCGCCCACGACGTCGTTGGACTCACCGGTGGCCTTGATGTAGGTGCCGATGCCGCCGTTGTACAGCAGGTCGACGTCGGCGCTGAGCACCGCTTTGAGCAGCTGGGTCGGCGTCATGGTGGTGACGCTCTCGTCGAGGTCCAGCAGCTCCCGGATCTCCGGGGTGATGCCGACCGACTTGGCCGATCGGTCGAACACGCCGCCGCCGGTGCTGATCAGTGCGGGGTCGTAGTCGGACCACGACGAACGGGGCAGCGAGTACAGCCGCTCGCGTTCCTGGAAGGAGACCTCCGGGTCGGGGTTCGGGTCGATGAAGATGTGCAGATGGTTGAACGCTGCCACCAGGCGGGTGTGACGGGACCGGAGCATGCCGTTGCCGAACACGTCCCCCGACATGTCGCCGATGCCCACCGCGGTGAAGTCCTCGGTCTGCACATCATGACCGAAGGAGGCGAAATGGCTGCGTACGGACTCCCAGGCGCCGCGGGCGGTAATACCCATGCCCTTGTGGTCGTAGCCTTCGGAACCGCCCGAGGCGAAGCCGTCGCCGAGCCAGTGCCCGTATTCCTCAGAGATGGCGTTGGCGGTGTCCGAAAAGGAGGCGGTGCCTTTATCAGCGGCCACCACCAGGTAGGCGTCCGGTGCGTCGTGACGGATGATGCCTTCGCGGGTGATCGTCCGGGTCCCCTCGGCATCGACGACCTGGTTGTCAGTGACGTCGAGCAAACCGCGGATGAAGGTGCGGTAGGCGTCCTTGCCCGCTTCCATCCACGCCCCGCGATTCACCGAGGGGTCGGGCAACCGGTGCGCGTAGAACCCGCCCTTGGCGCCGGTCGGCACGATGACGGCGTTCTTGACCTGCTGGGTCTGGACGAGGCCGAGCACCTCGGTGCGGAAGTCCTCTCGACGATCGGACCAGCGCAGTCCGCCGCGAGCGACCGCGCCGAAGCGCAGATGAGTGCCGGAAACGTCGGGCGATTCCACCCAGATCTCGTGGGCTGGGCGGGGCGCCGGGGCGAACGGGATGCGCGAGGGAACGATCTTCAGCGACAACCACTCGTGGTGCTGGTAGAAGTTCGTCCGGTCGGTGGCTGCCATGGCGGTGAGGTAGCCGCGCAGCACACGGTCGGCGTCCAGCGTCGGCACGGCGTCGAGTGCGACCAGGATGTCCTCGTTGACGGCGTCGAGCACCTGGTGGCGCAGCTCGGAGGCTTCACCCCCGTGTTCGAAGTCATCGACCAAGGCTTCCGGCCGGCTGACGATCTCCGTATACTCCGGGTCGAACCGCACCTGGAAGTACCGCACCAGGCCAGCGGTCACGTTAGGGTTGCGCAACAGTGTGTCCGCCATGAAATCCGGCGAGTGGGGCACGCCCAGCTGCCGCAGGTAGTGTCCGTAGCCGCGCAGCATCGACACGGTACGCACGTCGAGTCCCTGGCGCAGCACCAGGCGGTTGAATGCGTCCGAGGCGGCGCGCCCCGTCATCGCCTCTGCCACCGATTCCGAGACCAGATTCGAAACGGGCCCGAGCTCGATATCGTCTGGTGTCAGCACACCAAGGTCGTAGAGGTGGAAGGTCCGGTCATCGGCCGGGGTGATCACGAAGGGACGCTCATCGGTGACGGTGAGTCCCAGGTTCTGGATCACGGGCAGAATCTCGGTCAGCGTGCGGGGCGTATCCGAATAGATTTTCAGGCGCAGGCGCTCGTCGTCCTCATCCGCATCCCGTACGGCTTTTTCTCCGGGCGGGGCGATGTAGACCGCCGGGGTGCCGTCGCCGGGCAGGGCGGTGAAACGGGAGATGTCCTCGAGCGCATCCTCGACCTCGTAGCGGACTCGGTAGGCTGGCGGGAAGGCCTCGTCCCAGAGCTGGGCGGCGGCCACACCGGTGTCTTCACCGAAGACCACCAGGGCCTGTTCGTCCACGCCTTCTTTCCACGAACGAACGGTGCTGACCAGCTTCCGCTCCAGCAGATCCGGCTGCAGCGAACCGGACCGGTCCCAGTCGGAGGGCAACTGCACGCGGAAGAACAACCGTGCCAGCGACGATTCGGTGAGTCGCACCTGATATTCCACCGAGACACCGCCCAGCTCGTCGAGCAGCAGCGCTTCGATGCGGTGGCGCACCCCGGTGTTGTATCGGTCTCGCGGCAGGAACACCAGCGCCGTCAGAAAACGACCGTAGATGTCCCGGCGCAGAAACAACCGGGTCCGGCGGCGCTCTTCGAGCTGTAGGATTTCCCGGGCCACGTCCCAGAGCTGTTCGGCGGTCATTTGGAACAGCTCGTCGCGGGGGTAGGTTTCGAGCAGGTTGGTCAGCTCGGAACCAGAGTGCGAGGTGCGCGAGAATCCGGCCAGATCGAAAACCTCGTCGACCTTCTCGCGCAGCACGGGCACGTCCCGAATGGAGACGGTGTAGGTGGAGGCGCTCCACAGCCCGATGAACCGACGCTCCCCCACCACACGACCGCGCTCGTCGTAGGTCTTGACCGCCACGTAGTCCATGTAGGCGTGGCGCTGGACGCGCGAGCGGGAGTTAGTTTTGGTGATGATCAGCGGGGTCGGCTTCTCAATCTGGTTGCGACCTGACACGCTCAGCGGCGACGGCGACGCAGGCGGTCGGCCGCGCAGCACCCCGAGACCGGTGCCTTCCACGGGGTGCAGCACCTGGTGGTTATCTCCGGTGCGCAATACGTACTCGCGGTAGCCGATGAAAGTGAAGTTGCCGTTGCGCATCCACTCCAGCAGGTCGGCCGAGCGGTTGACCTGCAGCGCCTGCGACGGCGCATCGTGGCGCAGCGTCTGAGCCGCACTCAGCGCTGCCGCCCGCATCTCTTCCCAGTCGCGCACGGAAGCTTGCACATCGGCCAGAGCCTGGGTGACGCCTTCTTCCAGTTCCGCGGCGGCCGCTTCGGACATTGGACCGGTGGTGTGGATGCTAATCCAGGATTCCACGCCCACTCGCACGTTGTCACCGCTCAAATAAGCACCGAGACCGGTCAGCGCGGCCGTATCGCCGGAGGCCACGGGACCCTGGGCCGGAATATCGAAGATGCCGACCAGTTCACCGGTGTCTTTCCGATGATGCGTCAGGAAGGTGGGGTGGGCGACCATGTGGATGGCGTACCCCTGCCGAGTCACCTCAGCGGCAACGGAATCCACCAGGAAGGGCATATCGGCTTGCACCACACGCAGCACTGCGGAGGTGGTGGCCCGATCCACACGCACCACCGGCTCCTCGCTGACGCGCCGTTGCGCCAGCTTGAGGTGATGTTCGACCGCGTCGAGCTGTCCTCGTTGACCGAGCTCTTCTTGATCGTTGTGTGAGACGTGGCGAAAATACGCCTTCGTGAGTTTTTCAATGGTGGGTCCGGACGTGGTCGACTCGGAGGCATGCTCGAGCGACCAGAGCGAGACGGTAGCAGTCATCTGAGTGCAATCTCTTTCATGGTGGTTTTGCGGAGCCCCATTGCTCCACGTCACTACCCTACCGATAGCTCGCCGTGTGTTGTAGTTCTCACCCTTGTTTGGTTCGGCTAAATCTGTTCACGATTCTGCCCACCGGGTTCATCGTCGCACGGGTGCTTCCACGACGACGCCGACGGCTGTCCCGTTGTTCGGATGACAACACCGACGCTGACGTGGACGCTGGCTCCGGCTGAGGCCCTTCCGCACCGGCCCGCACCCTCTCGGCGACACCGGCGATCGCGATGCGGATGGATGATTTCGGGGAGGCTTCCGCCAGCACTTGGCCGCCGAACAGGGCGTTGGATACCACTTTGGCGTCGTGGGGCAAGAACGCCTGCACCTCGTACTGGGATCCGTAGCGGCTCCACACCGAACGGATCTGCGCCCGCGGACCCACACCGGAGATGCTGGCGCTGACCTTGTTGATCACCGGATCGATGCGCACTGACTTCTCAGCGCTAACCAGGCGCTCCACGTCATCGAGGCCCTTGATCAGTCGGGGCAGACCCACGGGGTCCCCCGTCCCGATCGCCAGCACATGATCAGCTGCCGCCAGGGCGGTCAGCGTGGCCCCGTTGCGCTGCGGGGCGGGCACATCGAAGCTGAGCTCTTCGTCTTCTTCCAAGCCGAATCCGCAGTCCACCACCACGTGGCTCCACTGGTCGGTCGCACGGGACAACACCTGAGCCAGCGACGCCGCGCGCAACTCAGCCCAACGATCCGGACGAGTCAGCCCCGTCAGCACGTCGATCCTGGTCCCGGCCACTCGAATCGGAGAGGCCAACGATTTCAGCCTGGCCCCGCTGATGTCGGCGCGTTCTGCGGCACGGCAGGCCTGAGCGATACCAGCGGAATCATCAAGCAAACCCAGCATCGCAGCAACCGATGCGCCGTAGGTGTCGGCATCGATGAGGACGACGTCTTCATCGGCCAGCCCCAATTCCACCGCCAGGTTGATAGCAACGGTGGTGCGACCCGGCGAGCCGATCGGGCCCCATACGGCGGTCACGGTGCCAGGTGTCTGTCTCGGTTGCCCGGCGTTGCCATGAGTCGACGGGGTCCCTGCAGACTCACCGGCGTCGTCCTCGACGGTCCATGGCGCAGCATAGCCACCGGAATGTTCCGCGCCAGCCGGTTCTACTGTCTTGGATCGCCAACCCTGGTCACTTTCGCGGTGCTGCCGCACCACGTCAGAGAGCCACGCCACCAACTTCGACGGATCCAGGTCCGGGCTGGTGGCGGCAATGCCTAACGATTCGAGGCGTTCCCGCTCCGACGACACATCTGAAAGGACCGCCAACGCCGGTGAGCGACCGCCCGGGACCTGCACCGCTTCCAGAACGTTGCGACCCACACCGTCGGTGTCACCAGCAACCAGCATAAGATCGACGATCCCCGACCGCCCCAAACTCATGAGTTCGGGCAGATCATCACAGCGGTGAGTGACCAAAACATTTCCACGAACTGATTCAATACTCGTCACATGGTCGAATCGTGGGTTGAACGTGGTGGCAACAGTTAGCGGTTTCATCCGTCTCCCCGTGTCAGGACGAGCCCAGTGAGGGAACGATGGTCATCCGCGCCCCATTCGCCTGTGCACCTAAAATTTCCGGCACTTCTTCAGGACCCAGCATCAAAGCGACGTTGCCCGTGACACCGGCTCCGAACGCCGTTGTCGATTCTGAGGTGCCCACGACTTCGGCAGAGACGGCCACCTGCTCGGGCTCGAAGAATCCGCGGCCGGTGTCATCTGGGAAAGCGACCCATAGGTCGACTCGGTCGCCGTTGCTGAGATGCTCCGGCACCACATCCGAGACTTGAACCGTGATCTGCTGACGTTCTTCGGGGTCTCGAACAGCAAGCCCACCGGCAGGCAGTAGTTCGCCCTGCCGTACGGTCGCCACAGCCGCCACATTGTCGGGCACCGGCTGATCGGCCGGCAGGTAGCCTTGCGACGAATCCCCCAGATTCGCTGACACCACGGTCAGATGCTCGGCTTTGAGCGCGGTACCGGGGGTGATGTCCTGGGCGGCCGCCCAATACTCAACCCGAGAATCGGCCTGACGGACCAAAAGAACCACCGCTGCGACGGATACCATCACCAGCAGAACACCCACCAACAGTCGTGGATCTTTCCAGCCAGGTCGTCTCAGACGTGGAGCATCAGCGCGATCGGTCATCTCGACTCTCTCCTGGTCATTGGTCGTACCTTCAAACTGACATACTGTCGGAATGTCAGCGCGACGTACAGGCCTTCGTCTTCATGTTCAGTCACATTCTCAACTCCGCAAGCACGCTTTCACCACTGTACGGCAGAGAGCATCAAATTGGGTCAAACTGATCATTCTGTGGATAACCGGCCTCATTTATCTCGTCGGTGAACAGCCTGGCGGAAACTCGCCCTTGGACTTCACTCTTGTGAGAAACTGAGATGGATCATGATTCATCGACAGAGAAACGGACGGTCATCATGCCTCGCTTCTTGACGCTGACCGATGTTGCGGAAGAACTGCAGATTTCGGTGGCGCAGGTGCGCGCCCTCGTTCGCTCAGGCGAACTGGCGGCCATCCAGATCGGCGGTCGAGGGCAGTGGCGCGTCGAGACTGCCAAGCTGGAAGACTACATCCAGGGCCTCTATGCCTCGCAGGAAGTCAAGATTAAGGAGCGCCAGCGCGCCGATTCCTGACGACCACATCAGTCCATAGCCATCCGGTGCGCACGCACCGTCTGGACGGCCGCCATCGGGATGGCCCGACGCAGTCTACTGCCACGCCTTCCGCCTACACTCAGTGATGCGGTGACTTCGATATAGTCCGCACCCACCAGGTCAATCCGCCCCTCCGCCAGCATGCACCCCGATACCGAGGTGACGGCGACGAGCTCGCGACGACGCGACAGCGAACGACAGGCCGCTGCAAAACTGGCCCCGACGCGTGGCTTTTCTTCGGGTGGAGCCGCCCTGCTCAGATCGGCATCGACCATTTCAATTGCGCGCGTGGTCACAATGAGACTTCCCGCACCGTCGTATCCACCCAGCCACTCTGGGGCGGCAGACTGCAGCATCATGGGCATCATTCCACCACCAGTCAGGCCCACGCGCACCTGAGTACCCACAGCGGCCTGAAGGCGCTGCCCTAAAGCAATCTGCGCCCTGTCGCCGCGTGTGAGCTCGGCCGCCGTGGCTTCAATTTCCTGCCACCGTTGCGCCGCCAGCTCACCTTCCAGATCAGCGAACAATGCTTCCCATCTCATCGCACCAGACTAGCGCCTACCCGAACTAGTCTGCGCCTCCGTCAACATCGCAAAAATCATCAAACTACATCAAACTGCACAAACAAGAGTTCCTTAGCACCTATTGACACCTAGTCGACATGATTGATAGAACATTGTCATTGCCGGACCATCGGAGACGAGGACACCATGACGACAGCAATCACCAAACCGACGGGTCGATCTCTCGAGGCTGCCAATGTTGCGCTCCTCGTGCTCACGGTCATCAGCGGACCTCTGCTGGTGTGGCTCGGCCTGCAAGGAAAATCCACACAGAGTGCCCTCGGCCAGGTAGAGCTGTTGGTCGCGGCCGGTTGCGTGGTCATCGGCATTCTGATCTGCCTCATCACACTGACCATGAGCCTCGGAGCCGTCCTCATGCTCGTTGGGCACCGCATCCAGTCACGCCGGTGGATGCGGTGGGGTTGGGCGATCAGCCCGTGGTTCCTGCGGCGATTGGCCGTCGGCGTTCTCGGGGTGCACCTCGTATCGGGCGGCGCCGCGTTCGCAGCCGAATCCTCGTGGGAGGCACCGTCGCCGGCGTGGAGTCAGCACACGACGTCGGCTCTGACACACGCCCACCCGACCGACGTGGCTCGGGCATCGGCATCGGACGGGGGATGGATGCCGGTGGCACCGGACGTGGTGGTCACTTCCCCCGACCACCGCACCACGCACCTCGAGCACATCGTTGTCACCGGTGACAGCCTGTGGGGTATCGCGGCTGCAGAGCTTGGACCTTCGGCGACAGCCTATGAAATCGACCAACGTTGGCGGCAATGGTGGCAGGAGAACCGTCACAGCATCGGCGACAACCCCCACGTCCTGATTCCCGGAACAGTGTTGACCACTCCGGCTTGGACTCACTAATCACCTTGATCACGACCGCAGGAGCTTCCCATGTCTGCACCCAGCATTGACACCACGCACCCTCGTCCTCTTGACACCTTGAGCATGAGGGTGGTTCGAGCCAAGACGTTATTGGACATCGCGGCGCCGGTAAAACCGGAGTTCTTTGCTCCACACCCGTCACGGTGCCGGACCGCGCCGAGCACCGTCCCGGATTCTGATGGTTCCGCGTCGCTGAGCCCGGCGCAGATTCGGCGTCGGCTGAACCTTGTGCAATCAGCCGAGACCGAACGTGCGATTCATAAAGTGGTGCGTATCGTCGGCCTGGCTTGCATCGAGGCCGAGTTGGGGTTGCGCTCTGTCCACCAGTTATCGCGCTGGATGAACCTACCCACCTACGAGAAGATGAACCGCCGTAGCCAATTGGCACAGCGAATCCGTCCCGAGCATCAGGACCGGACCTCCACCCGGACCTTGTCGTCGCGACTGAATCGCATCGATGACAACATTTATGAAGCCAGCACCAGCGTGAAGGTCGGCGATCGGGTACGCGCCGCAGCGCTTCGCCTGGAACGTCACCGTACCGGCTGGAAAGTCACCGCCATCGAGTTGGGTTAGCGAGCCCGCTTCGCCTTCTTGGCTGCCGCCTTCTCTGAACGCTCGGCTGCCTTGCGCGCAGACTTCGACTGAGTGGTTCCGTTGGCTGCAGACCCATCACTGCTGCGTACCTGGGTTTCGACTCCCCCGGAGTCCGAGGGGGCGCTGTAGCTCAACCGTGAAGGCTGCTGCGGGGTGTCCATGCCCTTGATGTTTAGGGTCGGTGTCATCGTCTGGCGGCGCGCGTCGGTGACTCCGGGAAGGGATGTCGCCGCAGGAGTCGTGTTGACCTCCACGTTGAAGAGATATCCGACCGATTCTTCGCGGATGGCCTCCATCATCGAGCGGAACATAATGTGGCCTTCGCGCTGGTACTCGACCAGCGGATCACGCTGGGCCATCGCACGTAGACCGATGCCCTCCTTGAGATAGTCCATCTCGTAAAGGTGTTCCTGCCACTTACGGCCGATGACTTGGAGCACGACCCGACGTTCCAGCTCACGCATATTGTCTTCGCCGATGGTGCGTTCGCGGTCTTCATAGAGCAACTGCGCGTCCGAGAGGAACTCTCGCTTGAGCTCTTCGGCCTTGGGCTGCGAGGGGAATTGTTCTTCCAGTTCTTCCAGCGTCAGCGACACCGGGTAGAGCTGCTTGATATCGCCCAGTAGCTTCTCTAGGTCGATACCGCTCTCATTAGACGCTTCCTCATCAACAATGGCGCCAATGGAGTCTTCGAGGAAATTCTGCACCTTGGCCTGCAGGTCTTGGCCTTCCAGGATCTGGCGGCGGTCCGCATAGATCGCCTCCCGCTGGCGGTTCATCACATCGTCGTATTTCAGCACGTTCTTGCGCTGTTCGGCGTTGCGGGATTCCACCTGGCTCTGCGCGTTCTGGATGGCGGAGGTGACCAGCTTCGATTCCAATGCCATATCGTCAGGCATGCGCGAGGAGTTCATGATGCGCGCAGCCGCAGCAGGGTTGAAAAGCCGCATCAGGTCATCGGCCAGGGACAGGTAGAACCGGGATTCACCGGGGTCGCCCTGTCGACCGGAACGACCGCGCAGCTGGTTATCGATACGTCGCGACTCGTGACGCTCGGTACCCAAAACGTAGAGACCGCCAGCTTCGACAACCTCGTCGTGATCTTTCTTGACCGCGTTCTTTGCGGCCTCGAGGACCTCGGGCCACAGTGCTTCGTACTGTTCGGCGTTCTCTTCCGGATCCAGACCACGGGACTGCATTTCGGCCACGGCCGCGAATTCGGCGTTGCCGCCGAGCATAATGTCGGTACCACGACCGGCCATGTTGGTGGCCACGGTCACCGCACCCTTGCGCCCGGCTTGGGCGACAATAGCGGCTTCGCGTGCGTGATTCTTCGCGTTGAGCACCTCGTGACGAATGCCCTTCTTGGCCAGCAGACGAGAGAGGTACTCCGACTTTTCCACCGAGGTGGTGCCGACCAGTACCGGCTGCCCCTTTTCGTGGCGCTCCTCGATGTCGGCGGCGACGGCGTCGAATTTCGCCACTTCATTCTTGTAGATCAGGTCCGTCTGGTCGATGCGCTGCACCGGACGGTGCGTCGGAATCGGCACCACGCCCAGCTTGTAGGTGGACATGAACTCGGCAGCTTCCGTTTCGGCGGTACCGGTCATGCCGGAGAGCTTGTCGTAGAGACGGAAGTAATTCTGCAGGGTGACCGTGGCCAGGGTCTGATTCTCGGCCTTGATCTTCACACCCTCTTTGGCCTCAATGGCCTGGTGCATACCTTCCGAGTAGCGACGACCCGCGAGCACACGACCCGTATGCTCATCGACGATCTGGACCTCACCGTTGAGGACCACATAGTCCTTGTCTTTCTTGAACAGTTCCTGGGCCTTGATCGCATTGTTCATGTACTGGATGAGCGGCGTGTTCGCCGATTCGTAGAGATTGTCAATGCCCAGCCAGTCTTCAATCTTGTCGATGCCCGGCTCGAGGATGCCCACGGTCTTCTTCTTCTCGTCGACCTCGTAGTCGGTTTCCCGCTTCAGGCGCGGAGCCAACTTGGCGAACTCGGAGTACCAGCGGTTCACATCGCCCTGGGCCGGTCCGGAGATGATCAGCGGGGTACGGGCTTCGTCGATCAGAATGGAATCGACCTCATCGACCACGGCGAAGTGGTGGCCCCGCTGTACTAGCTCGTCGAGTGACCAGGCCATGTTGTCACGCAGATAGTCGAAGCCGAATTCATTGTTCGTGCCGTAGGTGATGTCGGCGGCGTACTGCTCGCGACGCACATCGGGGCGCTGTTTAGAGAGGATGACGCCGGTTTCCATGCCCAGGAAACGGAACACGCGCCCCATGAGATCGGACTGGTACTCAGCGAGGAAGTCGTTGACGGTGACCACGTGCACGCCCTTACCGGTCAGGGCATTGAGGTATGCCGGAGCCGTGGCGACCAGGGTCTTACCCTCACCGGTCTTCATCTCGGCGATATTGCCCAGGTGCAGTGCGGCCCCGCCCATGAGCTGCACGTCATAGTGGCGTTGCCCCAGGGTGCGACCGGCTGCTTCACGCACGGCGGCGAAGGCTTCCGGTAGCAGCAGGTCCAAGTGTTCGCCGTCGGCCACGCGCGCCCGGAATTTGTCCGTCTCTTCGCGCAGTTCGGCGTCGGAGAGTCCGCGGAATTCGTCCTCGAGCACATTAACCTGGTCGACGTAGCCTTTCAGCTTCTTGAGAATCTTCTTCTCGCCGGTGCGCAGGATGCGATCGATCAGTGCCACGTGTATAAACTCCCGGGTTGCGGACGCGGTGGGCCGGTCACGGCCCGTGCAGGTTCCATCGGTCGCATGGGACGACCGTCGACTACCCATACTACGACGATTCGCCTGGGAATTTGCTCCGTATCAAGCCACGTCCGCCCCAACAGAAGCGACGAGCCCCGGGCTCCGACGGTGATGTCGGTGCCCGGGGCCCCGGGAGGGCGGGGATCAGCCGCCGTTGGTGTTGCTGTGGTAGACCCGCTCGGTGCTGGACTCTTCATCGCCCAGAGCGATCACGCCGTAGGACCAGCCCCGACGTCGGTAGGCCACGGAGGGCCGTTCGGTCTCGGAATCGACGAATAGGTAGAAGTCGTGACCAACCAGTTCCATGTTGTCGACCGCTTCGTCCACGGTCATCCGCTCAGTGGGGAATACCTTCTGACGAATGCTCACCGGAACATCGCCTTCACGCCGCGCGCGCTCTGCTTCTTCTGCCTCGGCTTCCTCAGCCTTGCGTGCCTCGAGCACCTGGTTGACCAGGGAATCGCCCTGGGTCGGCGGTGTTAAAGACGCGGTAGCTTCGGAAACTGAAGCCCGGCGTCGTCCGCCCTTCCGGCGATCCCGTAGCCGGCGGAGCCGTTCCTGCAGACGGTGGAAGGTCTGGTCGAAGGCGACCAGTTTGTCGTTATCAGAGGACTCCGCGCGGATGATGTCGCTCTTCTCATGCAGCGTCAGCTCGACGGTCATCGACCCATCGGCACCTCGATGTGCCTGCTTGGTGAGTTTGATCTCCAGTCGCTGAGCTCCATTGGTCAACGGTTGGATCCGGTCGAACCTTTCTTCTGCGTACTCACGGAAACTCTCCGGAATCGAGACATTACGAGCAACATAGTTGATGTCCAGGGTCATCCTGACCTCCTAATGAGACGCGAACGGCGACGAAAGAACCACTCCTTTCGTCGCCGACGGGCTGAACTGTTTCCAGTTCGTAGATATTACTCTAGCCTGTCGATCACGTCTGGTTAAGATCTGATTCAACTCGAATTTCCGCGACCTCCGGTTCCCGTGTCACGGCTGCTACCACGAGACCGGCTAGCACCTGGTGGCCGGCCTCGGTGAGGGACCGCCAGGCTGCAGCCAGGGTGGAGCCCGTGGTGAGGACATCGTCCATCACAATGACCCGCAGGGGTGGACTCGGGCGGACCCGGAACTTCTTCGATGCGCGTTGTCGCCGCCCGGTGGCGCTGGATCCGGCGTGGGCCGTGCCACCCATGATCTGGACCCGGTGTTGCAGGAGCCGCGGCTCCACCGGCCAGGGCAAGGGCGTGCGCAGCAGCTCGGTGACCGGATCGTAGCCACGACGTCGGAAACCGCTTCCCGATCCGGGGATGGGTACCAGCACGACGCCCTTGTTCTCCGGGGTAGAAGGGACAGCATCAGCGGATTCTTTCAGCTGGCTGTTTAGGTGGTGGGCGGCGCGGGTGAGCCCGGGGCGGAAGAGCCGCGCTGCCGGTAATCGCCCGTGATCTTTGAACGCCAGCAGCGCCCGGGCCACCTCCGCGGAGTAGCGTCCGGCGGCCACCACGGGCAACGGCTCCTCCCTGAGCAGAGGCAGTGATTCTGCGTCGTGTTCGGCGGCGAAAGGGTGCAGAAGTGCCCTGGCCAGAAGTTCGCGGCAGGATGCACACGCATGGTCGCGATACCCGGGCTCGGCATCGCACACCACGCACCAGGACGGGATGAGCAGACCGGCGACTTCACGAGCGGCGGCACGTGCGTGCAGGGTGACGGGATGATGCAGGGTGCGGTCAAGGACAGAGGCCAGCATCCGATCAGCATGCGTTGCGCCGGCAGGGTGAGTCAGGCTGTGACGGGGATCTGGTGGAGATCGGCGGTCTGTCCGTCGAGGGGCAGGCCCTGTGGAGGAGCCGGTCAGCCCGGGAAGGACAGGTCGCGGGCGACTCCGGATTGTGGGCGCCACCAGGAGCCGACACCGAGCACGACTTCTTCTTCGGTTTCGGCGTAGATCACGTTGGATCCGGCGCCGGCGGAGAATCCGGTCATGCCCAGCAGCGGGTTGAGGCTGGCTTGGGTGCCGTTGAGTCCAATGAGCTCGGGCACCACGCGTTGGGTGGCGGAGGTAGCTGCCACCAGCAGTTCCTCGGTGGAGTACCAGACGACGTCGTTGAGCGGCACGGTGGTTTCCAACGAGATGGGGTTACCGATGCTCACCGGATTGCCGGACTCGTCCCGGATGACCCCGGCTACGAAGAGCTCGTTGCTGTCGCCATCGCCGACCACCACCGCCACACGTGCGCCGTCGGGTGAGATGCGAAGGGCTTCCACCCGGCGCTGGTCGAGCCAGGCGGCGTCGATGGTGCGGGTTTCGATCTCCTCACCGAAACGGGCCACGGTGACGGTGGATTCGTCGTCCTGGTTTCGATCGGCGGTCCAGGCCCAACCGGTGTGGTCCAGGGAAGGCGCGGTGAGGTTTTCGCCGTCGTGAACCCGATCGAGCTGGCCTTGGGTGGTGGCCCAGTACATTCCGTCACGCTCGCCATTGAGGAACACCAGCTGGGAGTGATCCAGGCTCATGGTCGGGTCGACCGGCTCGAGGAAGGCGGCGTCGGGGGCGCCGGCGATGGGCAGCACAGCCGCACCTTCGTAGTAGACCAACTGGTTGTTCTCGCTGATGGCGACTTGCAGGCTGCCCACCGAGGCGGAGGTGCTCACGGTTTCGAACTCTTCGGCTTCTTCGCCCAGGTCCACCGGGTTCTGGCCCATGGTCATCTCCACATCGGAGACACGGGCGAGTTCGGTCAGGGTCAGTTCCAGCTGTTGTTGCATGCGCTGCCGGGCCAGCGGCTCGGTGCCGCCCAGGGTGGAGGCGTTGAGGTCGACCTCGGCCACCCCAGAGCTCACGGGCACCGAGGCACGGGACAGTGCCGCACCGTCCGGGAAGGCGGTAGCGACCGCGCCGTCGAGGTACGCGGCGGGGCCGTCCATCAGAGATTGGACGATCTCGGCGGTCTGTCCGGAGCGGTTAAGGAACCAGCGAACATCGGGCACAGCGTAGCTGTAGGAGGGGTCGTAGAAGAACAACCGGTGGGAGGCATAGAGCGCGTTGAACTGGGAGGAATCGAGAATGATGCCATCCGGGGCTTCGGCCACGCGCCACTCGCCCGCCTCATTTTCGACGAGACGCAGGGTGATGGCCTCAGTGGAGTTCTCGGAGGTTTGGGAGAGCACCCCGGCGTCGTCGACCACACCCTGGATTTCGAATTGGACGGTGTATTCGCCTTCGGCGTCGGAGGCGACGACGGCGGGCTGGGAAGAATAGATCACGGTGCGCAATTCGGGATCCCAGGATTCGGCGGCTTCCGGGGTCATGTATTCCCGCGCGGTGGCGAAGTCGTCTTGGATGCCGGAGCCTGCGTTGATAAACCCGGTGACAATAGCTTCGGGGGTGGCGCCCTGGGTGGGGGCAGGCGGGTTGAAGATGTAGGAGGCGGTGGATTCGGAGCCGCCCTGCTCATCGGAGCGGGTGACAGGACCGGCCTGGGGCAGGCTGGTGCAGCCGGCCAGGAGCAGGGCCAGGACGCTCACGAGTGCGATCAGACGACAGCGGCGTAGCATCAGCGCTCACCTCCGTTCTCGTTCCGCGGCGGTTTCGGCGGGTGCAGCGACTGCTCATAGGCCCGCTTGGGCAGGTCGGCGTGGCTGTGTGATGCGGTGTTGTCGTGCGCCTCGGCGTTGTCGTCCTGGGGGAACTCGATCTCGTGGGCTGGCCGGCGGTCGGCCAGATCGTAGTCCGGTGGCAGGCACAGCGGCGGGGTGGCGGTGGTGGCCTCGCCGCGGTTGCGTGGCAGCACCAAGCGGAACGCGGCGCCCTCCCCCAGTTCGCCCCAGACGTCGAGCTGGCCGTGGTGCAGCCGGGTATCTTCGGCCGCAATGGACAAACCCAGTCCGGAGCCGCCGGTGGTGCGGGTGCGTGCCGGGTCGGCGCGCCAGAACCGGTCGAAAACGTGGGCGACCTGTTCTTCGTTCATGCCGATGCCGTGGTCGCGCACCACCACGGCCACCTGGACGTCGTCGGAGGCGACGATGACATCGACCGGGCGGGATTCGCCGTGTTCGATCGCATTATTCACCAGATTGCGCAGAATACGCTCGATGCGGCGGTGGTCGACGTCGGCGGTGAAGTTCTCGCCCACGGGCACCACCCACACCTCGGTGTCGGCGTTGTCGGCCAGAGGTTGCGCGGTGAGCACGACATCAGCAGCCAGGTGCAGAATGTCGGTGGATTCGGCGGCGACTTCCGCGGCACCGGCGTCGAACCGGCTGATTTCCAGCAGGTCTGCGAGCAGAGCCTGGAACCGTTCCACCTGGTGGTAGAGCAGCTCGGCAGAACGCCGGTTTACCGGGTCGAAATCGTAGCGGGAGTCGTGCAGCACCTCGGCCGCCATGGACACCGTGGTCAGCGGGGTGCGCAGTTCGTGGGAGACGTCGGAGACGAAGCGTTGCTGAATCATCGACAGGTCGGCCAGCTGGGTGATCTGGTCCTGAATGTTGTCGGCCATGCGGTTGAACGAGGTGCCCAACCGGGCCACCTCGTCGCGTCGTCGCACCGCCATACGCACGGAAAGGTCTCCGGAAGACAGCGACTCTGCGGTGGCGGCGGCTTGCTGCACCGGGCGCACCACCTGACGGGTGGTGAACAGTGCGATCATGATGTTGAGAACCAGCAGAATCACCAGGGCGAGCACGAGCACATTGGTCAGGTAGTCCAGGGTGGATTGGACCTCGGTGAGGTCGTAGACCAGGTAGAGCGCGTAAAAGTTACCCGGGGGCAGCACCAGCTGGGTGCCAAACACCAGGCCCGGCCCGGTCTGCTCGCCCACGCCCACGGGCACGGACACCGACTGCCAGTAGATGCCCTGATCCTCGGCGACGGCGTCGGACATTTCCTGGGTAATCAGATCCTCGGAGACCCCGGCGGAGGAGATCGATCCAACATAGAGGTTCTGGCCCTCGTCCAAGGGCACCAGAATAAAACCTCGCGCCATGGTGCCGCTGCCGCCGGCCAGGGAGCCCAGGGTGTCGGTGACCAGGTTGGAGGTATTCTCCTGGTCATTCGTGTTCGCGTTCTCGAAGATGGTGCGCGCCTGATTCAGCCCGTGGTTGGCCTCGGCCTGCACCTGGGCGAACCGCGACTGAAATAGTCCGGTAGAGACCTGATGGGAGAGGAACAGCCCCAGGATCAGCGCGGAGGCGAAGGTGAAGAACACCGTCGTCGACACCGTGCGGAATTGCAGCGAGGATACCCAGCGATCGCGAATCCAGCGCACGCCGTGGCCCGGCAGGTACAGCCAGCCGCGCGCGCCGCGGCGCTGTTGCGGTGCCAGCACCGGGGTGGAGCCATGCAACGCGACGGGCGCACTGGGGGTGGAACGTGTCTGGCTCAGGGCTGACCGGCCTTGTACCCGACCCCGCGTACCGTGAGCACCACCTCAGGATTGTCAGGATCCTTCTCCACTTTGGAGCGCAAGCGCTGGACGTGCACGTTGACTAGGCGGGCGTCGCCCTGGTGGCGGTAACCCCAGATCTCTTCCAGCAGCATGTCGCGGGTCAGCACCTGACCCGGACGGCGGGCCAGCGCGACCAGCAGGTCAAACTCCAACGGGGTGAGGTTGATACGTTCCCCGGCGCGGGTGACTTCGTGGCCGGAGACATCAATGGTGACATCTCCAATACGCAGCGCCTCAGAGGAGCGTACATCGCCCTCACGCAGTCGGGCGCGCACGCGGGCCACCAATTCGGCGGGCTTGAACGGCTTGGGCACGTAGTCGTCGGCGCCGGCTTCCAACCCGCGCACCACGTCGGCCGTTTCGGATTTGGCGGTGAGCATCACGATGGGGGTGTCCGATTCCTGGCGGATCGCACGGCAGATTTCGATGCCGTCGCGGCCGGGCAGCATCAAATCGAGCAGCACCAGATCCGGGCGGATCGAGCGGAACAGATCGACTGCGGCGTTGCCGTCGGCACAGAAATAGGGTTCGAAACCGTCGTTACGCAGCACGATGCCGATCATCTCGGACAGCGCCTCGTCGTCGTCGACCACCAAGATTCTGGCTTTCATCCTCGGTCCAACCCCCGTTCTCCACACATGTCGCCCCGGAGCATGGGGCGATCTGTGAAGAAGCATATCGGTTGCTGGCCGTGTTACGTGGATAACTCGGCCGAAATCTGGAGAGTCCTGACAACACCGGTATAGAGTCGAGTCCGAGAGATCACGACGTCGACCACTCGAGAGGCTCCGCGTTCATGAGCACACCACAGCCCCCCGAGGGCTCGGAACCCTCCAACCCCTACGTCGGCTCGCCGAACCCGTACGGTTCCCCGAATCCTTATGGCGTCACCCCGTCCCAGCCAAGCCAGCCCGGCGGCTATCAGGTGCCCCCGTACCAGCCGGTCGGAGCCTACCCCGGCCCCTACTCGGGTCAGCAGTCTGGCCACCATCCGGGTCAGCAGCCCGTATTTGTGCAGGCCTCCCGTCCCGGCACCATCCCCTTGCGCCCGCTGACGCTGTCGGATCTGCTCGAGGGTATCTTCGCCACGCTGCGACGCAACCCGGGGGCGGTACTCGGCATTTCCGCCGTCGCCGCCGTCGCCCAGGCCGCCGTCTACATGGTGGGTATCTACGCCCTGTTCTCCACGCTCGGTGAGAATATGATGACCCCGGGCATGGACGATCCCTCGGATGAGCAAATCTTTGATCTGCTGGCCACCATGGCAACCTGGGGAGGCACGAGCTTCGGCGGAATGATGGTGCTCTCCGTCTTCTTCACCCTGCTGGCCCAGGCTGTGCTCGGCATTGTGGCGGTGCGCTCCGCGGTGGGCGTGAAGACCACCTTCGGCCAGACGTTGCGGCTGATGCGTGGTTCCTGGGGCAAGTTGCTGCTGTTTATGTTGTTGTTGGCCGTCATCACCACCGTGATCATGGCCATTTTCGTGGGCCTGATCGTCTGGGCGGTGTTCTCCTGGCAGGATGCGAGCTTCGGCGTCGCCATCGTGACCATCCTGCTTTTCGGTTTCACCACCTTCATGATTGGCATCTGGCTGACCATCAAGTTCTGCTTGACCACCACGCTCATCGGGGTCGAGCAGATCGGCCCGCTGCGGGCCATGGGCCGGTCGTGGCGGCTCACCGGCGGTGCCTGGTGGCGGACCTTCGGCATCGTGTTGCTGGTGACCCTGATCCTCGGCATTGTCACCTCGGTGATCACCACACCACTGTCGATGATCTCTGTGATGTTCTTTGACGAGAACGCCTCCGCAGAAGAGATGGTCCAGCAAACCGCGCTGCTCACCGCGATCCAGACCGGCGTGTCGATCTTCGTCTCGATGTTCGCCCAGTGCCTGATCTCGATTCTGTACGGCCTGTTTTACGTCGACTACCGGATGCGGCGCGAGGGCTTCGACCGTGAACTGCTGGATATTGCCACCTCGGTGGGCGCGGAAACGGACGACCGCTTCTCCACCCGCCTCAACGCCCAGACCCTCGACAGCGCCGCTGATGACCTTGTTCCTGGCCGCCCGCGCAGCTGAGATCCCCTGGACGCCTGACCGGGACGAGGCGCGCCGCACCATTCTGCAGGAGCTCTCGCAGCAGGAGTATGCCGAGCAGCGCCCCAACCCCCTGGCCGAGTGGCTTGAGGCCGCCTGGCACGCCCTGGTCGGGTGGCTGACCGGGGTGGAAGGTGGCGCCGGACTGCCGGGTTGGCTGATCGTGGCGGCGGTGATCGTGCTGACGGTCGTGCTGTTGCTGTGGTTGCGTCCCCGATTCGGAGTACCTCGATCCGGCGATGACGACCGTGCGGGCGTGGTGGATGCCGCGCTGACCGCCGAGCAGTACCGAGAAGCCGGCGACACCGCGATCCGCGAGTCCCGAGCCTCGGATGCCGTACTCGCCTACTTCCGCGCCATCCTCCGGCAGGGACAGCACCGAGTACTGCTCCCCGAACGAGCCTCACTCACGGCGACCGGTGCCAGTGCCACCCTCGGCGAGGTGTTCCCCGAGCATCGTGCGCGACTGGACGAGTCCGCCAGCTGGTTCAACGACGTCGCCTATGGCCACCGTGGGGCTTCCATGGATCAGGCCCAGCGCCTGGCTGAGCTCGAGCGTGAACTGCGTGCGGCTTCACCGTCCCGACCCAGCTCGAGGCACACCCCTCGGCAGGTGGTGCCCCGATGACCACCTCCGCTGTCCCCTCGGTGGCCGATCTCTGGCGGACGCACCGCCGCACCGTGATGCTCGTGGCCGCACTGGTGGGGCTTTTCGCGATCACGGTGGCGGTGCTGTTCACCCGCCAGCCCGAGGATAACGCCGTACTCGGGGCGGACAATCCGGGGCCCACCGGCGGCCAGGCTGTGGCCCGAGTGGTTGCTGGCCACGGTGTCGACGTGCGCCCCGCATCCAGCCTGGATGAGGTGCGAGCGATACTCGAAGAAGACCCCGAGGCCCGCGTGCTGCTCTACGACGAGGGCATCCTCGAGTCCAGCCCGCAGCGCCTCGACGAGGTGGCCGAGACGGTGCCTGCGGAACAGCGGGTGCTGGTGGCTCCCACCGCCTCGATGGCCGAGGTACTGACCGAGGGCGTCGCCGTGGGCGAGTCACTCGACGACGTCGAGGCTAGCGCAGCCTGTGAGCTTCCCTTGGCCCGCGAGGCGGAGACCGTGACCGGCACCGGCGTGGAGCTGACCTGGGACGCTGAAAACTCCGATGCCACAGACGCGCACACCTGTTTCGAGACCGAGAAAGGGCACGCGCTGATCCAGGACCCTGCCGGGACCACCGTGATCGGGCTCTACGATATGTTTACCAACCGGGGAGTGTCCGAAGACGGCAACGCTGTGGTCGCGCTGTGGAGCGCGGCAGCCACCGACACCCTGATCTGGTACCTGCCCGGCATGGCCGATCTCTCTGTGGCGGGCGGCACCCCGAGCCCGGTGATGCCGGACTGGGTGCGCCCCGGAATGCTCTGGCTGCTGGTCATCGCTGTGGTCGGGATGGTCTGGGCGGGACGCCGGCACGGCCCCGTCGTCGTGGAACCGTTCCCCGCCCAGGTCTCGCCCCTGGAATCCAGTGTGGGCCGGGCCCGCCTCTACGAGCGAGGCAACCAGCAGACCGCCGCCTTGGACACCCTGCAGCGCGGCGCCCTGCTCCGCATGGCCCGCCTGCTGCGCACCCCGGACGATACGGATTCCGTGATCACCGAGACCGCCCGGGTACTGGGTCGGGATCGCACCGACGTCGAATCCGTCCTCGATCCGCGCCGCCGCCCCGAGAAACTCAGCCGGTCCGAGTTAGTGACCCGCTCCCGCCGTCTGCTCGCCCTGGAACGCGAGCTTGCCGCGTCCCTGACCCACCCCACGAAGGAGAATCGATGACCTCTGAGAACACCCTCCGAGACAAACTGCAGGCGGTGCGCACCGAGGTGGCGCGCGCCGTGGTGGGCCAGGACGCCGCGGTGACTTCCCTCCTGATCGGCCTGCTCTGCCGCGGCCACGTACTGCTCGAGGGCGTGCCCGGGGTGGCCAAGACCCTCCTGGTACGCTCCCTCTCCGCCGCCATTTCGTTGGAAACCCGCCGCGTGCAGTTCACCCCCGATCTGATGCCTGGTGACATCACCGGCTCGTTGGTCTACGACGCCCGCACCGGGGAGTTCGAGTTCCGCCGCGGCCCCGTGTTCACCCACCTAATGCTGGCCGACGAGATCAACCGCACGCCCCCGAAAACCCAGGCCGCGCTGCTGGAGGCCATGGAAGAGCGTCAGGTCTCCGCCGACGGGTCATCGCTCCCCTTGCCCGACCCGTTTATGGTGGCCGCCACCCAGAACCCGGTGGAATACGAGGGCACTTACCCGCTGCCCGAGGCGCAGCTGGACCGGTTCCTGCTCAAGGTCACCCTGAATCTGCCCGAGCGCGACCAGGAAATCGAGATCCTCACCCGTCACGCGGCCGGATTCTCCCCCTCCGACCTAGCGGCGGCCGGGGTCACCGCGGTGGCCAGCGCCGAAGACATTCAGCTCGCTCGCGCCCAAGCCGCGACGGTGCAGGCCAGCCCCGAGGTTCTCGGCTATATTGCCGACATCGCCCGGGCCACCCGCACCTCGCCGTCGTTCCAGCTCGGGGTCTCCCCGCGCGGCTCGACTGCCCTGCTCAATGCATCCAAGGCGTGGGCCTGGCTGTCCGGGCGGGACTACATCTCCCCCGATGACGTCCAAGCGCTGGTGCTGCCCTGCCTGCGCCACCGCGTTTCGCTGCGGCCCGAGGCCGAGATGGACGGCGTCACGGCCGACCAGGTGCTGACCTCGCTACTGTCCACCGTCCCGGTCCCCCGGTGATCTTGTGGTTCTTTCCCTGCGCTGTCTCGCCCTGAGCCTGCTCGGGATCATCCCGGTGCTGATCTGGCCCACCACCGCGACCGTGTGGTGGTGCGTCTTGACCCTGGTGGGGATCATCAGTCTCGATCTGCTGACGGCGGCCTCGCCCCGAGCGGTGAGCTTCACTCGCGAGATCGACTCCTCGGTGCGCTTGGACGAATCGGCACATTCAGCGCTGATCGTTCACCAGTTGGGACGACGACGCCTGCGCGGCTCCGTGCGCGACGGCTGGCAACCCACTGCCGGGGCGCACCCGGTACAGCAGAACCTCGACCTGCCGCCGGGCGAATCGCGCCGGCTCACCATGACCCTGACCCCCTCCCGTCGCGGAACGCTGAACACCCGCGTGGTGACGGTGCGCTCCTGGGGGCTGCTCGGTGTGGCCGGGCGCCAGGTCACCCACCCGGCACCGGGGCGGATCACAGTGCTACCGCCGTTCCGGTCCCGCAAGCACCTGCCTTCGCGGCTGGCCCGACTGCGCGAAATGGACGGGCGCTCCGCCATCCAGACCCGCGGTGCCGGCAATGAGTTTGATTCCCTGCGCGATTATGTGCGCGGCGACGACGTCCGCTCCATCGACTGGCGGGCTACCGCCCGGCGTCAGGACCTGGTGGTACGCACCTGGCGCCCGGAGCGCGACCGCCGGGTGGTGATCGTGGTCGATTCCTCCCGTACGGCTGCGGCCCGGGTGCAGAACGAAACCCGCTTCGACACCGGGATCGAAACCGCACTGTTGCTCGCAGCGCTGGCTCAGTCCGGCGGCGACCGGGTGGAGGTACTGGCCTTTGACCGCCAGGTACGCGCCCGGGCCTCGTCCACCACCAAGGGGTCGCTGCTGAACCATATGGTGACCGCCCTGGCTGATGTGGAGCCCCGGTTGTTGGCGGCAGATTGGACACAGGTGCCGGTCGAGGTGTCGCGGGTGGCCCGACAGCGCGCCCTGGTGGTGCTGGTGACCTCGCTCGACGCCGGCGCCCTGCAGGAGGGGTTGTTCCCGATCCTGCCGCAGCTCGCCCGCCATCACCAGGTGTTGGTCGCCTCGGTGGCCGACCCGGAGCTGGCCGAACTCAGCAACCAGATCGATGATCCCGGTTCGGCGTTCATGGCCGCGGCCGCTCAGCGATCCCAGCTCGACGAAGCCGGACTGGTGCAGATGCTGCGGCATGCCGGAGCCGACGTCGTACAGGCAGCCCCTACCCACCTGCCGACGGCGGTGGCCGACACCTATCTGCGGCTCAAAAGCGCTGGACGGCTCTAAATCTTACAACGGCTGGCTGGCCCGCTCGGCCACCTGCCGCACCCGGTCCAGCGCACGCGGCACCGCGGCTGTGCCAATGGCACCCTGACTGAGGTCCGGAGCGCTCACCCGCACCGCTTCCAGCAGTGCCGGGTCCAGTCCGAGTCGGTCCCAGCGCTGTTGCAGTGCCTGGGCTAGCCGTGCCGGGTCGACCCCGGGCCGCTGAGCCAGCTCGGACGGCACCATCAGGTCCGCCCCGTACCCGGATTCCACCAGCTCGGCGATGGTGTCCCATAGCGCCGGGTGCGTCCCGTCCTGCTCAATGCCAGCCCACGGAAGCCCCAGGCTCAGCCGCGGCGGCGTCTGATCCGCGAGTGTCTCCGGTGTCGGCAACGCCTCGATCAGAGTCCTGGTCAACATCTGGCTTGCCTGCCCGTCTTCACCAGCCCCTGCAGCATCCAAGGTTAGCCCGTCCTCGGCCAGTCTTGGACGGCAGAGTGCCGTGACTGCAGCACGCCAGTGTGTGCGCACTTCGGAGCGGTCCAGCGAGCGGACAGTGCGGTATCCGGAGGCGGTAGGAATCCTGCCAGTAAGTGCCCCGAGCGCCTCGGGTTCGGCCACCACCAGGTGCATCTTCGCCCCGGTGAGCCGGTGAATACGATCGAGCTGTGCAGCCACCCCGTCGGTCCAGGAGGCCATGATGTCGGCCCGGGCCCCGTGGTCACGCAGTGCTCGTTCCCCGCCGGGCAGCCACAACCGGGCCATCAGACTCACCGGTCCGAGCACCCGCAGTCCCAGCCGCGGCACGGAAATCCCCTGCTCCCCGGCAACATCAACGAAAGCATCTAGGCCCTGGCCGAACCACGAGGCGGCGCGGCGAGCGGGCACCGACTCGGCCGACACCAGTCGCCATCCATAGGGCTGACGGTCCACGGGTAGCTCGGTGAGCATCACAGCGCTCCGCCCGGTGGTATCAGAGCGTCCCTCTGCGTGAAGCTCGGGCAGCACGGGCAGGTGCGGGTCACGCAGTTCGCTAAGCATCCAGACGGCCGCGGCACGCGGGTCAGCGCCCGGGAGGCCGCCGTGGGCGGTGGCGGTGATCAGGTGGGTGCTCACTGGTGGTCGGCGGCGATCTTCTGGTGATGCCGGATCACTTCGGAGATGATGAAGTTGAGGAACTGTTCGGCGAAGTCCGGATCAAGTTCGGCGTCGGCGGCGAGGCGCTTGAGGCGTTGGATCTGCGCGGCTTCCCGGTTTGGATCCGAGGGCGGCAGTTCATGTTCGGCCTTAAGCCGTCCCACGCGCTGAGTGTATTTGAAGCGTTCTGCGAGCAGATAAACCAGGGTGGCGTCGATGTTGTCGATGCTGCCGCGGATGGCGTACAGCTCATCGAGTATAGCCGTATCCGTGGCCTCCGACAGTGACGTGGCCAGCGGATCGTAGGTCTCGGCATCACGGGGTTCGCTCATGAAACCCAGCATACCGATCCCCTAGGCGTGCGCGTCGGCGGTGCTCAACAATCGCTGCGCATTCACGGCGCGATCAATGGTCGACTGGCCCAGCACCCGGGTGCCCTGATACACGACGGCGGTCTGCCCCGGGGCCACCCCAGAGAGCGGCTCCTCCAGTTCCAGGTGCCAGGCCGGAATGGTCTCCCCGTGCTCGTCCTCGGTGGTGCCTACTCGGGCTCGCCCGGGCACCGGGTCGCCGTGAGCCCGCACCTGCACGTGGCAGTCGAACCATTCACCGGTGGCTTCCTCAGCCAGCGGCAGGCCGGCCCAGGAGGGGCGAATCCCGGTAATCCGGTCCACGTTCAGCAGAGCCTTCGGCCCGACCACCACGGTGTTGTCCTTGGGCCGAACCTCCAGCACGAAACGCGGCTTGCCGTCGGCGGCGGGCCGGCCGATGCCGAGTCCCTTGCGCTGGCCCACCGTGAAGGCGTGCGCGCCGGGATGGGTGCCCAGGGTGTTGCCCTCGGTGTCGAGAATCTCGCCTTCGCGCATCTCGATGCGCTCTTCGAGCCAGCCGCGGGTGTCCCCGTCGGGGATGAAGCAGATGTCATGCGAGTCCGGCTTGTTCGCCACCGTCAGCCCGCGCTCGGCCGCCTCAGCGCGTACTTCGTCCTTCGAGGGAGTGTCCGCCAGCGGGAACATGGAGTGCTCGAGCTGCTCGGCCGTCAACACGCCCAGCACATAAGACTGGTCCTTGGCCCAGTCGGCGGCGCGGTGCAGTTCCAGGTCCCCGGCATCGTTGCGCACCACCTTGGCGTAGTGGCCAGTGCACACGGCGTCAAAACCCAGCGCCAATGCTTTCTCCAGCAGCGCGGCAAACTTGATGCGCTCGTTGCAGCGCATACACGGATTCGGGGTGCGCCCGGCAGCATACTCGGCAATGAAATCGTCGACGACGTCGTCCTTGAACCGCTCGGAGAAGTCCCAGGTGTAGTACGGGATGCCGAGCTTTTCGCAGGCGCGCCAGGCGTCCCGCGAGTCCTCGATGGTGCAGCAGCCGCGTGATCCGGTGCGCAGCGTGCCCGGCATGCGCGACAGCGCCAGGTGCACGCCGACCACCTCGTGTCCGGCGTCGACGGCGCGTGCGGCGGCGACGGCTGAATCGACTCCTCCGCTCATGGCGGCCAGGACCTTCATGGTGTTTCCCTCCGTTGCCGTGAATTTCTGTTCAGCGGCTGCGATGACTGTTGGCGGTGCGGATGCGTGAGTCTTCCCCGGCCATACCGGCGCGGCGCGCCTGTTCGTAGACGGCGGGAAGAACGTCCAGCACATGGTCAACGTCCGCAGCGCTCGATGTATGCCCGAGGCTGAAACGTTGCGTGGATCGCGCCGTACTTTCGTCTGCTCCGGCGGCGATCAGCACATGCGAGGGCCGGGAGACTCCGGCCGTACACGCGGACCCGGTGGACGATTCTACCCCGGCCATGTCGAGTCCGAACAGCAGGGAATCCCCTTCGCAACCGGGGAAGCTCACGTGCACGTTACCCGGCAACCGACGCGTGCCCGGCGCCAATCGCTCCCCAGTCTCCGGATCGACATCCAGTTCACCCTGCACCTGGGCGTCCGGGATCGCGGTGCGGATTCCCTCGATCAGCCGGTCGCGTAGCCCCGCCAAACGCGCTCGCTCGGCCGGTAACTGTGAGCTGGCTTCCTCGGCGGCCGCCGCAAAAGCCGCGATCAACGGTCCAGGGATGGTGCCTGAGCGAATATCGCGCTCCTGCCCACCGCCGTGCAGCAGCGGGGTCACGGCGGCGTCGCGCCGGGTCACCAGGGCGCCGATGCCCACTGGGGCCCCGATTTTGTGCCCCGACACGGCCAGAGTCGTCGCGCCGACGGCGGCAAAGTCCAGGTCCAGAATCCCGAAGGCCTGCACCGCATCCACATGGAAGGGCACCTCCGCATCCCGACACCACTGCGCCAGCTGCGCTACCGGTTGCACCGTGCCGATCTCGTTGTTGGCCCACATCATCGTGGCTAGCGCAATCGTCTCTGGTGCGTCCGCGAGCGCGGCACGCCAAGCATCCTCGTCTACGCGCCCCGTGGCGGACACCGGAATGAATTCCAGTTCCGCGCCCTCGTGGGCTTCCAACCAGGTGACGGTATCTAACACGGCGTGATGCTCGATGCCGGTAAGCAGGATCCGCCGCCGGGCCGCCCCGTGCTGAGGATCCGCGCGTCGGGCCCACCACAGCCCCTTCAGCGCCAGATTGTCCGCTTCGGTTCCGCCAGCCGTGAAAATGATCTCCGAGGGGTGGGCCCCCAGTGTGGAGGCCAGCCGGTCCCGTGCATCTTCTACCGCCAGCTTGGCCCCGCGCCCCGAAGAATGCAACGCCGAAGCATTACCCCGGCGCACGGAGTGCTCGGCAAAGGCCTCCAGAGCCGTCGGGCGGGTCTCGGTGGTGGCTGCGTGATCAAGGTAGCTGCGGGGTCTCACCTTTCCAGTGTAGGCCGCTCCAGTGTAGGCCGCGGGCCCGTCGCACCGGCTCGCACCGCTAGACTGTTCCGCGTGGCAGATGCAGGCGAACACGACGGACGCACCCCGTATCAGGTGCTCGGCGTGCCCTCCGACGCCACTGAATCCGAATTGCGCTCCGCCTGGCGCCGCGCGGTACGCCGAACCCACCCCGACTACGGCGGCGACGTCGACGAATTTCATCAGGTCACCGTCGCCTGGGACGCCATCGGCTCCCCCGAGGCCCGCGCCGACTATGACCGTCGCGCCCGCCGCAACGGCTCCTCCGACACCGTCAACATCGCTGCCTCGTCCGCAGCCCGCAGCACCCCAGCTTCTTCATCCGCCCGATCCACCCCGCGTCGCCCCGCCACCGTCCGTTACGCTCCCCCGCTCAGCGTCGGCCCCCTCACCATCGGTGAGATCATCGTCGACGCCGAGATCGCCCACCGCCAGGTCCACGGCACCGCCCCAACCTCCGGGCTCTTCCAAGGCCGCCGCGCCGCCCGCCTGCAACGCGCCACCGTAGAACTGCTCCGCACTCAGGTCGCCCCGGCCCTGCCCGCCACCCGGATACTGCAGGGGCTGCGCATCCGCCACGGTGCGTTCTCCACGGTCCGCATCGACACCCTGGCGCTGTGCGGCGACCGCATCGCCGTGATCGCCGACGTCGAGGCCCCCGCCGACGCCTACCGCTGGACCGGTCCCGAGCTGCGCTCCGCCCGCCGCCGCATCGCCCTGCCTGACCTCGGCGAGCGCATCAGCGCGGTACAACGCCTTCTGCCCGACGTGCACGTCGGCGGTTTCGTCGTGGTCAGTTCCCGGGACGGCAACCCGCATGCGCCCTTGGTCGAACCAGACCTCAGCGCCTTCCAGAACACCGTGCTCACCGAGGCGCCCGGCAACCCGGTCACCTCCGCCCGCGCCGTGAAACTGTTCTTCGGCACCGGCTCCGCCTCCGACACCGTCGACCGCCAACGCCTGGGCCTCCTCCTCGGCACCCTTGACTGACCACACACCGGAAGGATGACTCCGTGACGCCCCCCGATACCAACGACTCACATACCTCCGCTACCTCCACCAATCCACACACCTGGGCGCAGCGCACCCCCGCTCCCCACACCCCCGGGCTGCGCATCCTCTTCCATACCCCGGAGATCCCCGGCAATACCGGCAACGCCATCCGCCTGGCCGCCATCACCGGCGCGGAATTGCACCTGGTCGAACCGCTCGGCTTCAACTTTGACGACTCCCACCTGCGCCGGGCCGGCCTGGACTATCACGACCTCGCCGTGGTCACGGTTCACCCGGATCTTCAGACTGCCTGGGCGGCACTCTCGCCCTCGCGGGTTTTCGCCTTCACCTCCCAGGGCTCCGTGCTCTACACCGAGGTCGCCTACCAGCCCGGCGACGTGTTGATGTTCGGCCGAGAATCCACGGGACTCGACGACGACGTGCTCGACGACCCCCACGTCACGGCCCAGGTCCGCCTGCCGATGCAGCCGGGACGCCGTTCACTGAATCTGGCCAATGCCGCCTCCATTGCCGTGTTCGAGGCCTGGCGCCAACACGGCTTCACCGGCGACGGCGGGGCCTGACACGCCGACCCCCCAGCGTGGCGGGCTGCTGTCAGCACCCAAGGTTCTAAGCTGGAAGGACCATGGTTAATGACACCCCGGGCGTCGCCCGACTCCTGCAGCTCACCGGCGAATCGGAACAAGCAGCCTTCGCCGCGCTCTACGATGCCACGGCCCCACGCGTGTACGGCCTGGCCCGCACCGTCTTCGCCTCGGAAGACCACGCCGCCAGCGCCACCTCGGCCGCCTACCAGCAGGTCTGGGAGCAGGCACCGCACTTCCAATACTCCTTCGGCCCCGAGCACTCGGATGAAGCAGCGCGGAATCGCACCGTCGCCGCCTGGGTGGAGACCCTCAGCCATGAGACCTTCGTCGAGCTTGCCGCTTCCGGGAACTACGGCGAACGTTCCGCACCCGGGGCCGTGCTCGACGCCACCGCCGACCTGCCCGAACTCGCCTCCCTCACCGACGCCCAGCGTCACGCCCTCGGCTTAACCTGGGCCGGGGCCCGGTCCTACCGCGAGGTCTCCGAACAGCTCAACGTCGGGGTGCCCACCCTGAAGTCCCGGTTGCGCGACGCCGTGCAGCGACTGAACTCCACCTACCGCATCAAGCTCTCCGGGCAGAACGTCGAGCACAGCGATGACCCACTCCTGGCTCGCCCCGTCACCCCCGACGTCGCGGCCCGTACCGGCCAGGCGCCCAGTTTCAGCGAGAGCATCGAGGCCGACCTCCAGAACGGGCTGCTCACCGAGCTGGCCCCGCTGAAAGCCCTGGACGCGATCACCTCCGCCGAGTCCATCGCCCTGGACTCTCACGCCACCGGACAAGGCACCGGTGCCATCGAATCCTGGCGGGAACGAGTCAACCTCACCGAGCGCACCATCACCTGGGCGTTCCGGGGGCTCGCCGCCGAACCGCCGTCCTGGCTGCTGGACGAGATCTTGGCCCAGCTGCCGGAGCAGAACGTCGGCATGGGGTTCATGGAAGACTTCGAAGAGGAAGACGTCGCCGATCAGCCCCGTTCGCCCTGGGCCCGCTGGCTGTTCCTCGGCCTCGGAGCCATCCTGGTCATCGCCCTCGTCCTGGCCGTGGTTCGCATGGCTGTGGGGTCTAACCCAGTGGCCACGGTGGACGGCGCCGACGATCTTTTCGCCACCGACGTCATCGAAATGACCGGCGGCGGCACCGTGCAGGGCAACGTGTCCGAGTCCGAGGACCTCGGCTACCTGTCCTTCGAGGAGGTCCCGGCTCTGCCCGAAGATCAGCGCTACCAGGTCTGGCTCTACCAAGAGGCCGGCGGTTCGCCTCGCTCTCTGGGCCTGTACACGGCCGAAGAGCTCCTCGACGACGACGCCACCATCCGCAATGTCAGCGATTACGCCCAGGCGTGGGTGAGCATCGAGCCGGCCAGCGGGTCCGAAGCCCCAACCTCCGAAACCCAGGCGCAGATTCCGCTGCGCCCGCAGGTCAGCCAGGGTCCCCAGTACGGCGGCACCGGCTAAGACCCAGAGCCGTCATCGCCGACGGTTACCCATCGACGTGGTGGGGCCGGGGTTGCTCGTGTCCCGTCGTGGTACGCCAACGACCTCGATCTTCTCGAGGCCGCCCCTATCCTCATGAGGCTCAATCATGCCCGAGAATCATGCCCCGGACGGCGGCATACCAAGCCAGTAGCAAGCAACGCGGAATCTTGCGCAAGAACTTTTTCAATACATCCTTGACGCCCCATCAGAATTCACGAGTCTGCAGTTCACCGCTCGCTACGCGGGAGACTTTGCACAATCGTCCCTCCTCGGATTCTGCTCAGATGGAAGTGAGGGGTGGAAGGGGATTCGTCCGCCAGAAAGAAATCTGGACGTTGCCACCGACCGGCTGCGTCAAGCAATGTACCGTCCGGGCACCGGTACCTGGTTTGGGATCATCATGACTATTTCCCGCGAGGGCAAAGTGTCCATGGACTTCAACTACGACAACGAACCTGACTTCGGCCGAGAAGTCCATGCAGGCAGCTTTGTCGCCGACCAGAAACAATTCCCTCGAGACGCCGAGCACACCCCCGAATGGCTCGCGCGCAAACTACATGAAGGTCGACTTAATCCGCCAGCAGACAAGTCGTAGCGAGGCCTAGAACCCAGAGATAGTATCCGCGGCGTTGACCTCCACCAGGTGGAACGCTTCACCAAAACGGCCATCGTCCGGGTGCAGCGCTTCCATGGCTTTCAGCACGAACCTCCGCATCGCCGTCGGGTCCGGGTGCTGTGAGGCGTGTTCATTCAGAGCGCTGATCTTCCGCTGAGCCGTTCCCGTCACGTCCACGGTCACGTTCGTCCGCGAAGCCGGTCCACCCATGAGCATCAGCCAGCGCAGCTTGAACGCTTCCAGCCCGGCCTCGACCAGCTCAGGGTAGGCGAAGGGGTTCTCTACCGCCGGGTAGGAGGCCCGCACGACCGCCTCGCCGCAAGCCAGGTGGTCTGGGTGCGAACGCTGGAGACGGGACCAATCACGTTCCGGGTGCGAGGTCAGCACCAGCTCGGGGCGCACCTCGCGCATCAACCGGACGATCTCGCGCATCACCTCATGGGTGACCTGGACGTCCCCGTCTTTGAAATCGAAGAACTCCACGCGCTCCACACCCACCTGGTGGGCTGCTTGGCGCTGTTCTTCCTGGCGGATCGACACCATCGATTCGCGCTGCGTCGGATCGAAGCCGCCGGCGTCTCCCCCGGTGAGCACCGCATACACCACGTTCACTCCGGCCGAGGTCAGCCCAGCTAGCGTCGCGGCGGCGCCAAAATCAAGATCATCAGGGTGGGCGGCAATCGCCAGCACCGTTTTCAACTTCAGCTCACTGACCAGCTGCACGGGGGTCAGGATCGGCGCCGAGGTCAACTGCTCGACATCATGACGGCCCGAGGAAGGCATGGGAACGGCAGCGTCGGTAGCGGGGGTGGTGATGTTAACGGGGATGCGCACCCCTTCACTCTAAGGGGTGCGCATTCCAGGGTCGGCGCGTATCGCGCCGGGCTGAACGAGACGATTACGACTGGTCGGCTCCGTCGCCGAGTGTCACCTCGATCTCTTCTTCTTCATCGTCACGGATCACTGTCAGAATCGCGGTGCCGCCGGCCGGGTACTCACGGATGGTGGCGGTGAGGGCCGATGCGTCACCCACGGCACGGCCGTCCACGCCGGTAATCAAATCGCCCTCTTGGATGCCCGCCTCTTCCGCGGGGGATCCCTCGACCACGTTTTGCACGCGTGCGCCTGCCGAGAAGCTCGAAGCACCCGACATCTGACCAGACACCGACTCCGCTTCTTCGCCGCCCTGGGGTTGGGCCGGTTCAGGGGTGACCTGCACACCAAGCATGGCGTGGGTGGCTTCGCCGTTGGCAATGATCTCATCGGCAATGCGTTGAGCGTAGTCCACGGGGATCGCGAAGCCCACTCCGATGTTTCCGGAGGAATCACTGGTGCCGCTGGACCCGGCCGAGGCGATCGCCACGTTGATGCCGATCAGTCGTCCCTGGTTATCGAGCAGGGCGCCGCCCGAGTTGCCTGGGTTGATGGCCGCATCCGACTGAATAACGTTGATGTAGATCGATCCCTGAGAGCTCTGTTGCTGCAAGCCAGGCACCCGGAACTCAAATTCGCTGCCGCCGCCCTGGCCGCCTTCGCCTTCGGATTCTTGAGAATCCGGTACCGCCGACGATGCCACGGAGATCGTCCGGTCAAGTTGCGAAACAATGCCGTCCGTCACCGTGCCGGACAATCCCAGGGGTGCACCGATCGCGATCGTCTGATCTCCCACGTTCAAATCCGAAGATGACCCCATTTCGATAGGCTGAAGATCATCTGCGTTGATTTGCACGACGGCAAGATCAGACAGCGGATCGGTACCAACAATCTCAGCGGAGTACACGTTGCCGTCCGAGGTCTGCACGCTGATCGATGGATCGGCGACCGCCCCGCCCAAGGTCACCACGTGGGTGTTGGTGAGAATGTGTCCTTCTTCATCCAAGATGACCCCGGAGCCCGAGCCGGCGCTCTGACCGGAAGAAACGGAAAGAGTCACAACCGAGGGCGACGCCTTCGCTGCTGCCTGGGTCACCACGGTGGCATCCTCGGAGCGGTTGACCTCAATACCGGTGCCGGTGCTGCTGGATCCCTGCTGTTCTACCTGATTGCTGTTCTGAGCGGTGATGGCCGCCGAGATTCCCGCGGCAGATCCTCCGCCAATGAGTCCGGCCACCAGGGTGCAAGCGATCAGGGTTCCCATGCCGAATCGACGCTGACGAGGAGCCTGCTCTTTCTGCTCCGCCGCGTTCGCATCCTGAGCCTTCTGAGTGGGGATCGTCTGGGTCGCGCTCAGTGGCGGCTGGGTCGGCCGCTCGGGGACCGGTCCCGGAAGCGGCTGGGTCTGATCGGATGAATCATCCTCGGGTCTCTGGTACGACATCATCGTGTCCTTTCACGTGGTCACACATCGTCTTCACGCTGAATCGTGCATCATCGACCTGTGCGCAGTGCTTGAGATTTCTGGACGTTCCCTCGAAGTTACCTCGATGCTTTACGTCGAGCGCTTTGCGACCGTGCGTCTTGTCGCCGACAAGTCATAGACTCAAGCCATGCATGCTATCTCCTCGTTGCTCTCCGTTCCCACACGATGGCTCAGCTGTGCGGCACTTTCCGCTGGAATACTCGGCTTAGGAGTCAGCTCGGCTGCGGCGACGCCACCGATAGATCTGGAGCCCGGCCAATTCGTTGCAGATTCCGCCTCAGCCCTGAGCGAAGAGGAGCGCTCCGAGATCGATGCGGGGCTTTCTGAGTTGCTCAGTGAGCACGCCCAACGCCTCACCTTGATCTTCGTGGACGAGTTCACCGATACGTCTGGAACCGCCATGGATCCCGGTGCATGGGTGGATGCGGTCGGCGAACAGAACGTGATGGGAGCCCAAGACACGATCTTCGCGGTCGCGACCGAAGCACGCGAATACAACTTCACCTCGGGCAACTCCACCATCGAATCGGTGCAGGATGACATCGAGCAGGATTATCTGATTCCGGCGTTGAACGATTTCCAATCGTCAGGGTGGGGCTCCGTGGGCCTGAGCGCCATCGAAGCCGTGGCAGATGCCGCAGATGGTTCGGTGTCCGGCTCGGCGGTCTCTGGCGGTTCGGTGGTGCCGTGGTTGGGCGCCGCCGCGGTGGTGGCTGGCGTCGGCGGTGCCGCGTGGTTCATCACCCAGCGTCGCACCAAGAACCGATTCGGTCATTCCTCACCGCATGGTGCCGCTGGCGCCGCGCCCGGCGGGAACCACCGCTCCGTCTCCCCAACTGAGCCCGAGGATCCCCTGGACCGGCTGAGCATCGAAGAACTTCGCGCTGAAGCGGATTCCATGCTCATAGCTGCCGACGACGCGATCCGCGGCTCCGAGCAGGAAATGGGCTTCGCCATGGCCGCCTATGGGGAAGACTCCGTGACCACATTCAAAGAGGACATTGCTGAAGCCAAAAAGCACATGATGGCGTCCTTCCGGCTACAAAATCAGCTCGATGACGAAATTCCGGACACCGAGGAAGAACAGCGCCGCTGGCTCAAAGAAATCATTTCCCGGTGCAACGATGTCGACGAATCGCTCTCGGCCCACCAGGACGAGTTCGATGAACTGCGTTCCCTGGAGACCAAAGCTCCAGCAGCCGTAGCAGAACTGCGCGAGGACGCAGAGAAACTCACACAACCCGTGGCCGAGGCGGAAAGCACCTTGGCGAAGCTTAAGGAGTCCTACACGCCCGAGGCTCTGGCCGAAGTCACCTCAAACGTTGAGGACGCCAAAGAACGACTCGAATTCGTGACCACCGTGCTCAACAAAGCCGAGGAGGCACTGGCCGAAGGCGACACCTCCACCGCGGCACTGGCCGTGCGTGCTGTTGAGGACGCCGAGGAACAGGTGCGCACCCTGACCGCCGCGATCGCCAAAACCGGCCCCCGGCTGGATCAGATGATGAGTAATGTCCACCAGGGCGTTCAGCAATGTGAGCAGGACCTTGCCGAGGCACAGGCGCTGCTGAAGCAGGGCGCACACAGCGAACTGGCCGGCCCCGTTGCGCGCATGCAGCAGGTACTGCAGGATGTGGAAGCCGCAATGCAACAGCCGCTCAAGGACCCTGCGTCCTTGTTGCGTGAGCTTGAAGAAGCTCATCGTAGCCTCGATGCTCCACTGGACCGGGTTCGTGATCGTCGCGATCAAACTCGGCGTGCCGAACAAGCACTCCAGCAGGCGCTCCATCAGGCACAAGCCAAGATCGAAGGCACCCAAGAGTTCATCTCGGCTCGCCGAGGTGGCATTGGCTCCGCCGCTAGATCCAAACTTGCCGAAGCAGATCGCACTCTTCACGAAGCCACCCAGCACGCCAGCGCTGACCCGATTCAGGCACTGAACTTGGCCAACCGGGCCAGCCAGTTGGCAGACCGCGCCAGCCAGCTCGCGCAGAACGACGTCAGCGGCTGGAATAACAACAACCAGGTCGGTGGCGGCAGCAATGGTATCGGAGGCGCCATTCTGGGAGGCATCCTGATTGATTCGATGCTCCGAGGCTCACGTTCCGGGTACCGCGGTTCGTCCTGGGGCGGTCGCAGCTCCGGCGGATTCGGCGGATTCGGCGGCGGTGGACGTGGACGTTCCGGTGGTTTCGGCGGTGGCGGACGCTCCGGAGGCTTTGGTGGCGGCGGACGTGGACGCTCCGGCCGCTTCTAATCGGGCTCAAACTCTCGCACCACGACTCAGTCTAAGACAGAATAAGAACGGATCGTCTCGCTCTCACGCGGGACGTTGCACCGTAATCGCAACGGAAGGTAGACACGATGTCTAAGCAGTCCATTTTCGCCCGAGTGTCCACGCTGGCACGAGCCAACATCAACGCCATGCTGGATAAGGCCGAGGATCCGCAGAAGATGCTCGACCAGATGGTCCGGGACTACACGAACAGCATCTCGGAGGCCGAAACAGCCGTGGCACAAACCATCGGCAACCTCCGCATGGTGCAGGACGACTATCAGGAAGACATCGAAACCGCTCAGAGCTGGGGTCAGAAGGCACTGGCTGCCTCGCAGCGTGCCGATTCGTTCCGTTCCGAAGGCGACACCGCGTCGGCTGACAAGTTCGACAATCTGGCCAAGGTGGCTCTGGAGCGCCAGATGCAGGCCGAAAGCTCGGCCAAATCTGCTCAGCCGACTATCCAGTCCCAGCAGGAGATCGTCGACAAGCTGAAGACCGGTCTCGAGCAGATGAAGAAGAAGCGCTCGGAGCTGGTCTCCAAGCGCGATGAACTGGTGGCACGCGCTAAGTCTGCTCAGGCCCAGGCCACCGTGCACGACGCCATCAAGTCGATCGACATCCTGGATCCGTCATCTGAGGTAAACCGCTTCGAGGAGAAGGTGCGCCGCGAAGAGGCACGCGTCCGCGGTATGAATGAGCTGTCCGCCTCGTCGCTGGACTCGCAGTTTGAAGCACTCGAGGATCTGGGCGAGAAGACCGAGGTTGAGGCCCGTCTCGCCGCACTGAAGGCCGGCGGCGCTTCCTCGCGTCCAGCCATCGAGGATGCTTCCGAGGAAGAGCTCTTCGAGTCTCTAGAAACCGAGAAGGATCAGGCTAAGTCCTGATCTCACTCGCCACTATTACTGAATAGAACCTATGCACAGCGAAGGCCTCGGCGCAGTTCAACTGAACTGCGCCGAGGCCTTCGCCCATTCAGTATGCTGAGTGAGACGTGTCACTCAACCACCGAAGCAGGTACACCATGACGAACTGGCGCATCCGCGATCTTCAGGCCACCGATCTCGACGGGTTCCTTCAGCTCTGGGAGGGATACGCCGCCTCCGGCGTGGAGCCGGTCTATTCGCTGAACGAGGTACTCGCCTCCACCCGCGCCGACACCGCCGTGGTGGCCACCGCCGGCGACGACGTGGTCGGAGCAGCCGTCGCCCGTGCCGCCCACGATCAGGCCTGGGTGGTGTTCATTGCGGTGGCACCGTCATGGAGACGCCGCGGCATCAGTGGCGCTTTGTTGGGGGCTCTCGAACGTCGTCTGGCGTCTCAGGGAATCTCACAGATGACGATCCTCGTCCCGGACGGAGAGGAACACGTAGGTTCGCTGCGGCAGGCCGGTTTCGTCGACAAACGACACCTGCGCTATTTCGAGCGAGCTATTCCGATTCGTCAGGAACAGGTGCTCGTGCTGCGGGAGCTGGGCGGTCGCGTGCTCGATCGCAACCGCTGGGACAGTATCGGCGGGATGCAAAAGGAGAAGCAGACACTCGAGCGTCGGCTGGTGCTGCCCTTGTCTGATCCGGAGCTCGCCGAGGAGTTCGGGGTAGTGCCGCCGCGGGCCATCGTACTGTTCGGCCCTCCCGGCACCGGCAAGACGACCTTTGCGAAAGGCATCGCCTCACGCCTCGAATGGCCGTTTGTCGAGGTGTTCCCCTCGCGGCTGGCAGCATCGCCGAAGGGTCTTGCAGGAGAGTTACGCGAAACTTTCGAGAAGATCGACGAGCTTGACCACGCAGTGGTATTCATCGACGAGGTGGAGGAGATCGCGGTACGCCGCGGCGGCGAACCACCATCACCGATGCAGGGCGTGACGAACGAACTGCTGAAGATCATCCCCAATTTCCGTGAGAAGCCGGGGCGGCTGCTCATCTGCGCCACCAACTTCATCCGTGCCCTGGACCCTGCTTTCCTGCGGCACGGTCGCTTCGACTACGTGATCCCGATCGGCCTGCCAGATGAGGAGGCGCGGGACGCCATCTGGCGTGGCTTCGTGCCCGAACGGTCCAAAGAACTAGTCGACTACACCGCGCTCGTCGCGGCAACCGAGGGTTTCTCCCCCGCCGACATCGAGTTCGCTTCACGCAGTGCCGCACAGACCGCTTTTGAACGCGCAGTGGCTGAGGGCGGCGAGGCACTGGCCGGCGGGCCAACCCAAGCGGATTTCGAAGCGGCGATCCATCAGACGCGCACCACGGTCTCAGCCGAGGTTGCTGCGGAATTCTCCGAGGACATCACGACCCTGGCCCGTCTCTAGGACACGTTTCCCCAAAAGTCCCGTAGCATGCTGAAGGCCCCTGAGCAGTGTTTCCACTGCTCAGGGGCCTTCTCTCGTTGCGGGGGCAAGATTTGAACTTGCGACCTCCGGGTTATGAGCCCGGCGAGCTACCGAACTGCTCCACCCCGCGGCGACTCATATGACTATACGCGTCTACCGGGTGGAACTCAAATCGGCGTGTTTACCCGCCGTTGTGAGTTCGGTCGCCTTCTGATCGCCTATTCGTCTCCGCCCTCCTCGGCAGCACCATCGGCTGCCTCGTCACCGGCGTCGTCGGCGCCTTCAGCGTCAGGGTCGCCGCCCTGCAGAGCCGTATCGGCGTCCAGTGCACGCTGCAACGCGTCGTCGAGAGCAGCCTGCGCTTCTCCGTAGGCCGACCAATCGTTGTTGGCCAGTGCCTCTTCGCTGCGCTGGATCGCCTCGTTGGCATCCGTGAGTGCCTCGGAGAGCTGTTCCTGTTCATTGAGCTGCTCCGGCGGCTGGGCGTCGCCGCCCACGTCTTCGCCAGTGGTAGCTCCGTCGTCGATATCGGCACCGGAGTCACCGCCGAAGACTTGGTCGAGCGCATCCGGCAGGGTGTCGGCGAAGCCGACTTGATCGCCGAAGGCCACCAGTACCTTACGCAGGGTCGGGTAGGAGGTCGTGCCGGTCGACTGCACGTAGACGGGCTGAACGTAGAGAATGCCGTCCGCCACCGGCAGTGTGATCATGTTGCCGTTGATCACATCCGATGCGCCCTGACGCAACAGGTTCAGCTCCCGCGACACGGTGTCATTCGAGTCGAAGTTCGCCTGTGCCTGGCCGGGGCCCGGCGTCGTCGTCTGGCGCGGCAGCTCGAGCAGCTGCAGGTTGCCGTAGCCCTCGGCTTTCTCGCCGTCGACCCCGGTACCTGCGTCGCCGTTGGCAGCCAGGAAGCCGTAGAGCACGTTGCGCTGCTGCGCGCTCTCCGTGATCTGCGGGATGAAGGTCGAGGTGAGCTGGAAGTTCGGCTCATCCTTGCCCGGCATCTGCAGAGTCATGTAGTACGGCGGCTGCTTCACGTTCGAGTCCGACTGGGTCGGGTCCGTGGGAACAGACCAGGCATCGTTGTTCTCGTAGAAGTCGTCCGGGTTCGTGACGTGGTAGCGGCCGAGCAGCTCGCGCTGGACCTTGAACATGTCCTCCGGGTACCGCACGTGCTCCATCAACTCGGCCGACATCTCCGAGTAAGGGTGCAGAGAGGTGTCGTAGACCTGCTGCCAAGCCTGCAGCAGCGGATCCTCGTCATCCCAAGCGTAGAGCTCCACGGAACCGTCGTAGGCATCCACGGTGGCCTTGACCGAGTTGCGGATGTAGTTGACCTGACCGGTCAGGTTCATGGCCGCGTTCGTGTTCAAGGCATCCATGGTCGCGGAATCCAGCTGTGACTGGGTGGAGTACGGGAATGCATCCGAGGTGGTGTATCCATCGACGATCCACTTCACTCGGCCATCGACGATCGCCGGATAGGAGTTGGAATCGACCTCGAGGTAAGGCGCCACCTTCTGGACGCGCTCCACCGGGTTGCGATCGTAGAGGATCTGTGACTCGCTGTTCACGTCCTGGGAGAGCACCAGCTCGGTGGAGCCGAACTTGATGGCGAAGGCGAGCTGGTTGAACAGGTTGCCCACGGAAGGACCCCCCTCGCCGGTGAAGGTGTAGGTGGTGTCCTGCTCGGAGTCCGCATCCTGCGGACGGTCGCGCTCCTTGTCCGGCTGGCCCTCTTCCTTGCCGACCACTGAGTACTGTGGCGAGTTCATGCCGAAGTAGATCCGCGGCTCGTATTCCTCTTCTGAGGTCAGCGGACCCGAGGAAGGAATACCCGAGAGCAGGAAGGACGGGCGGCCGCCGGCGGCAACCTCCGAGGCATCCGCAGCGACCACACCGTAACCGTGGGTGTAGGTGATGTGCTGGTTCACCCACGAGGAGTTCGGATCGACGTTGACCTCACGCACCGAGATCACGGTGTCCTGGGTCTCGTCCTCGATCTCATAGCGATCGACGTGCAGCGTCTCCGGGAAGGAGTAGTACGGACGGAACTGCTGCAGCTGACCGAAGGTCCGCGACAGCAGGTTCGGGTCCATCAGGCGAATGTTGGCGGTGGACGAGCCCACACCGCGCATGGCACCTGCTTCGGCTTCCGTTTCACCGGCGTAGTTGGTGTATTCCATGTCCGAAAGACCATAGGCCTCGCGCGTGAACTCGATATTGCGCTCGATGTAGTCGCGCTCCAGGGTGCGCTCGGTCGGAGTCACCTGGTACTGCTGAATCAGGTACGGGTAGGCCACGCCCGCCACCAGGGAGGCAATGATCAGCGATGCCACACCGATGATGGCGAAGCGCCAGCGACCGGTAATCAAGGTGACCACGAGCAGGCCGACCACGAGGATGGTCGCCACGGCGAGAATGGTCGAAGTCGGAATCACGGCGTTGACGTCCGTGTACATCGCACCGGCCCAGTTCCCGGTTTGGTCTTGTAGCGTCCGGTACCGATCCAGCCAGAAGTTCGCGCCCTGCAACAGGATGAACACGCCGGCGAAGATGATCAGGTGGGTGCGAGCAGCCTTCTCCACCGAGATGCCACCTCGCTCCTCAATACGGATGCCGCCGTAGAGGTAGTGCACCAGCAGCCCGGCGATACCGGAGACCAGCGTGACCGAAATCAGGTAGGCCACCACGGTGCCCAGGAACGGCAGGGTGGCCATGAAGAACGACAGGTCCATGCCGAACTCGGGGTCTTCCAACCCGTAGGGCACCTGGTTGAAGAACAGCAACACGTCCTGCCAACCGTTCATGGCAGCCGAACCGGCAAAGAAGCCCAACAGCACCGGAATACCGATGAACACCAGTCGGCGAACCGGCTCCAGCTGACGCTGGTACTGCTGCAGGGTGTCCCGGGTCTGACCGCCCAGGTTCTTCGGACGGGCACGCCAAGCCAACCACATCGACAGCCAGGTGACCGCGGCCATCAGCACGCCGCCGATGACGAACAGGGTTCCTCGGGTGAAGTGCTCAGTCCAGAACACCTCGGAGTATCCGAGCTGGTTGAACCACAGCACCTCGGTGTACACCATGGAGAACAGCACAAACAGGGCCACCAGTGCAGCGAGCACGATGATCGTCAAGATCAGCGCCGAGGGGCGACGCCGCTGGCCTCCCTGGCTCTGGCCGGTTCCGCCACTGTTGTTGCCGCCGTTGCCCCCGGACGGGCGCTGGGGGCCGTTGCCCTGCCCACCCCCGGGACTGTTGTTCTCCGGTCCGGCACCGAAGATGCCGCCGAATCCTTGTCCAAAACTCACGTGTTGTTCCTCATCCGCAGGGCTGGGAGCCCGACTGTTCTTGCTGTCACTGTGTCACCGTCATTTCGTGGTGCGGCTGATCCTCTTTGTTCAGCCGCAGGTGGTCTGTAATTCGGGTTCGGGTGGTTCGCCTCGGCCGGCAGCCTCAACGATGGAGCGGGCGCTATCGAGGTCTTCGACCGAGTACACCGTGATGCCTTCGGGCACCTGCGAGGTGAGCTCCTCACAGTTCTCAGCGGGTGCCAGGAAAATTTCTGCGCCTTCGGCCTGCGCCCCGTGCACTTTCTGCACGATGCCGCCGATGGGGCCCACGGTGCCGTCCGGGTCAATGGTGCCGGTACCGGCGACGTGGACCCCGCCGGTCATGGAACCAGGGGTCAGCAGATCGATCGTGCCAAGGGCAAACATCATGCCCGCGCTGGGACCACCGATGTCTTCCAACACGATGTCGACCTCGAACGGGAACTCGAAGGACGAGTCCAGGTAAATGCCAAGCAACCAGGTGTCATCCGGTCCTTCAAAGACCGGCACTTCGATGTCTTGTCGCTGACCATCGCGTTCGATACTCAGGGTTACTGGTTCGCCCTCGGATGCATTGAGAACGTTTTTTAGCCCTTCGAGGCCGGTGATTTCTTCGCCGTTGGCGGCGAGAAGTTGGTCCTCTGGTTCCAGCACGCCTTCGGCTTGGGTCTCGGCCGCGAATCCTGTGACGAAAAGTTCCTGACGATAGTCGATATCCAGGTTCTCCAGTGCTGCAGCGACGGCCCACTCTTGTGAAGTCGACATGGCCACGGAGTTCTGCTCTTGAACCTGATCCGACGTGGTTCCGGAGGGGTACACCAGCTCCGAGGGGATCACTGCACGAGAATCGTCGACCCAGGAGGCCAATACCGACATGGCGGAGGTGGCTCCAGTGGGCGGGCCTTGCACGCGCACCGTCGTCAGATCCAGGTTCCCTTCGGCCGGGTAAGTTTCCGCGCCGTCGATGGTGATGACCTCATCTTCGCCGACCGCGCCGATGGTGTTGAAGGTTGGACCCGGGGATTCCACAATGTAGGGGGTCGGCAGGATGACGGCGGCCAGGGTGATCAGCATGGCGATGAATCCGGCAATGGTGCCGATGCGGGCGGTGTTTTTCGGCGCACGAGACGTCGGAGCACTCGGGTGCTGTGGCTGTGAAGCCGATGCAGAGTCGCTCACCGCTACTCACGCCTTCCCTGGCAGGATTCGCCGATACCGTCCTGCTAGATCAGCAGGTAGCCGTTCAAGTCTACGAGATACGCGGATGTGGTTTCCACTGACGGCGAAACGTGGAGTGTGTGCCATGAGCGAACCGATTCACGAAACCTGTGACGGGGTGCAGCCGAATCGCTAGGCTGAAGAACATGACAACACCGCCCGATGGACCCGGCACTGGCAGCACTCCCCAAGGAGGCGAGCCGGAAGACCCGCTCGCCGAGATGATGCGCCGCATGTTCGGCGGCAACGCGCCTGACCCGGAGGAGGTGCGCCGTGCCATGGAGCAGTTGGGCGGCGGCGTCGGCGGGAACATGCCGTTTGACCCGTCGATGATGAACCCGGAAATGATGCAGCAGATGATGCAGCAGTTCCAGTCGATGATGAGCCAGTCCCCTAACGATGGTCCCGTGAACTGGACCCTGGCCCGCCAGGCGGCTCGACAGGCCGCCGCCGGTCAGGACCCCACCGTGGGCACGTTCGCCACCCGCGAGGTGGATGACGCATTGCGTTTGGCCGAGCTCTGGCTGGATCAGGCGTGTGAGTTGGAGCAGACCGGCTTCCCGTCGGTAGCGTGGTCGCGTGCCGAGTGGGTAGAACACACCATGGAGCGGTGGCGGTCCATGACCGAGCCGGTGGCGATCTCTCTGTCAGAGGCGATGAGCCGGGCGATGAAGGATCAGCTTCCGGGCCAGCTACCCGAAGAAGTCTCCGGGATGGTCGGGAATCTGCAGCCGATGTTGGAGAACATGGGCGGGACCATGTTCGGCCTCCAGCTCGGCGCCGCGATCGGCGAGTTGTCCCAGGAGGTGCTTTCCGGCACTGACACCGGCTTCCCGGTGGCCGGGCACCGGTTGGCGCTGTTGCCAGTTAACGTTGAAGAATTTGGCGACGGGCTGCAGGTGCCCGCCGAACAGATCCGCATCTATCTGGCGCTACGCGAGGCCGCCCGCATGCGGTTGTTCGCGCATTCGCCGTGGTTGGAGCGCGACCTATTCGCCGCAGTGCAGCAGTATGCCACCGGGCTGAGCATTGATATGTCCAGCATCGAAGAAGCGGTGCAGTCGGTGGATCCCACCGACCCGGAATCGATGCAGCAGGTGTTCTCGGGCAACATGTTCGTCCCGGAGCCCACCGGCACCCAGAAGGCAGCCCTGGATCAGCTGGAAACCACGCTCGCCCTGGTCGAAGGCTGGGTGGACGTGGTGGTGACTCGGGCGGCGGCCCCGCTGGAGTCGGCCACGGCACTGCGCGAGACCATCAACCGCCGTCGTGCCACCGGTGGACCCGCCGAGCATGCTTTCGGTTCCCTCGTTGGTTTGGACCTGCGCCCGCGCCGGCTGCGCGAAGCCGCGGAATTGTGGCAGGTTATCGAAGAGGCCAAGGGCCGGGAGTACCGTGACGGGGTCTGGCAGAGCCCGGACCTGCTACCCACGGCAGAAGACCTGAACGACCCGCAGGGTTATGTGACCCGCCGTGAGGCCCGCCAGGCCGAGAGCGACAAGCTCGATGACGAGCTGAAGAAGCTGCTCGACGGCGGTTATGACGACCAGAGCTGATCCTGCCCCTGATCCTGATCTTCCTCAGCGTCGTCGTTCAGTGAGGCAATGCCACCGTATTCGGCCGCGCCGTCCAGTGTCAGTTCGGTCGCGAAGGTGACGCCCTCCAGGAACGCCATCGCCTCGGCCAGCTGTGGGTATTGGCTAGCGAAGGCTTGAAACTCGGGGCCGTGGTTCGGGTACTTCAGGTGGGCTAGCTCGTGGATAAGGACCCCGTCCTGCACCCACTGGGGCATCCGCTTCAGTTTGGCGGAAATCCTGATGCGCCCCGTGGCCGAGCTGCACGACCCCCACCTGTTCACCTGGCGGGTGGACCAGACCACCTCGGTGGGTTCCACGCTGCCGCCCAACCAGGTGGCCGACAGCTGCCGGGCCCGCAGATGGAGCTCCGGGTCAGAATCATGACGGGCCTCCACACGTCGCTGCATTTTGGTGACCATCCGCTCCACGGATGCGGTGACTTGAGCCCTACTCAGCCGCATTGGCACGGAGATCTCGATCATCCCTTCACGCCACCGGGCTGAAATGTTTCGGGTGCGCCGGGAAGATCGAATGACCCGGACCGGTTGGGACCCCACGGTCACCACTTCCGACGTTCTGATGGTTTTTCCTGCCATGGTTCCATTCTGCCGTTCCGCCGGCGGTCTGCCTGCCACTGCATTCTCAACCTGTGGATTCCAGGCCGTCGCCACCGCGTCTGTGGATAACCGACGTCGTGATGAGAGCTGCTCTGCCAGGGTTAAATGACTCACAGTCACCCTCGAACGGCAAGGAACCACGATGCGGATCAACCCCGGGCTGAGCCTGATCATCACCGACGCCGATCCGCGTGCCGGGCGCCCGCTGAGTGTGCGCATCGGCACCGGCGGGCGCCATGCACAGATCCTCGACCCCGGACCCGAGGTGCTGCGCTTTATCCGGATGCTGCGGGAGGGGGTGGTGGACGGTGCCGAAATTCGGGCAGGCCAGCGATGCGGGCTCAATGCCACCCTGGTGCACCAGTTGCTCGCCGAACTCGTAGACGTGTTGGTATCCACACCGACGTCGATACCGCAGATCGAGGAGACTCCCCTACCGCCCAGCTATGACGCTGACTTCCATGTGGGGTACGCGAGTCTGCAGGCCACCGAGTATCTGGCCCATCAGGGCGATGGGGACAGCATCCTGTTAGCACCACGGGCCCCCTCCGCGGTGCTAGAGCAACGGCGCACCGCCTCCATCCAGGTGGTCGGGCTGGGGCGCACCGGGGCCGCACTGACCCATATTCTGGCCCACGCCGGGGTGGGCCAGTTGCTGCTGTGGGATTCCGAGCAGGTGAGTTACGGAGACACCGGGCCCACGCACCAGGCGGCCGATGTGGGCCGGTTGCGCTCGGTGGCGGTGGCCCGGCGGTTGCAGCCGGAGTTCCCGCATCAGACGATTTTTCCCAGTGCGCATCCGATTCGTCCGGCGCTGGCCGGCACCCTGACGGTGGTGATCGCTCACGGTGGGATCACACCCACGATTCTGGCGGAGGCACGGGCGGCGGAACATCCATTGCTGCCGGTGGTGGTGCGCGATGACGACGTGCTGGTGGGCCCGTGGAGCTTACCGGGAGCCTCGCCGTGCCCGCTGTGTTTCGCCCCGTTGCGCGAGGCCGGTACCACCGCCCAGTCCGGTGAGTCGTTCGCGGTGTCGGCTGCGGCCGCCGGACTGGGAGCCCAGGCGGTACTGAACCGTATCGACGGATCGGGCTGGGGTGCACCCGGGGTGGCGCCGGGGGTGGTGGTGCGCTTAGATGCCGCCACGGCCGCGGTGCAGACCTTGGAGGTGGCCCCCGCTCCGCACTGCGCCTGTGCTCAGGTCATCAGCGCGAGTACGTCGTCGCCGTAACGCTCCACTTTGGTTTTCCCTACACCGGGGATGCGCAGTAGGTCGGTGGGCGAGCTCGGGTTCGACTCGGCGATGGCGATGAGAGTGGCGTCGGTGAACACCACGAAGGCGGGCACCTTGTCGCGCGAGGCAATGGAGCTGCGCCAGTCCTTCAGGGCGGTCAATGTCTGCTCCTCGTACTGGGGCGGACAGTTCTCGCACCGGCCGATCTTCCGCTCCGCACCGGTGTCCAGCACGGTGCCGCAACCGCGACAGGTCATGGTCGCTTTGCGTGCCCGCTGGCGGCTACGCGTCGGGCGCTCCGCGGATCCGGCGACCGTGCGGGCTTGCGGGGTCAGCGACTGGAGGAACCGGGAGGGTCGGCGCCCGCCGCGGCGCTGCGAGGAACGTGCCTGCGGCCATGACAGGTAGAGCCGGTGCCGGGCACGGGTGATGCCCACATAGAGCAGTCGGCGCTCCTCGTCGATCTCAGCCTGTTCGGTGGCGAAGCTGATGGGCATCAGCCCCTCGGTGAGTCCGGCAAGAAAGACGGCGTCCCATTCCAGACCCTTGGCCGAGTGCAACGAAGCCAGTGTGACACCCTGCATGGTGGGGGCGTGTTGGTTGGCGGCGCGCTCGTCCAATTCGGCGACCAGTTCGGTGACGGTGAAGTCCTCGCCCCGGGTGCGGCTGAGCTGGGCGGCCAGCTCGACCAGGGCGTTGAGCGATTCCCATCGTTCGCGGGCCGCCCCGGTGGTCTGCGGCGCGTTCTCGGAAAACCCCAGAGAACCCAGCACGTCTTTGACCCGGCCCACCACCGCATCGCCGGAGACATCATCGGCCGAACGGGCCGCGGCGCGCAGCTGGAGGATGCCGTCGCGCACCTCGCGACGGGAGAAGAACCGCTCCGCTCCACGCAGTTGGTAGCTCAGCCCGTGAGCGGTGAGGGCTTGTTCAAATGCAGCGGACTGGGAGTTGGTGCGGAAGAGCACCGCGATCTCGGCCGGTTCCACCGTGGGTTTTCCGTCCTGTCCAGGGGCGATGAGCTGGGTGATGCGCTCCGCCACCCATTCGGCCTCGGCTTCCTCGTCAGCGCATTCGGCGAACTCGGGTTCCGGCCCGGCCTCGCGCTGCGAGATCAGCTCCAGCGGTTCCGGCCAGCGCGGTAAGGCCTCAGTCACGCGTGCCTTCCCGGAAATCTGCCGTTCCAGCTGGCGTTGCTGCTGGACCGTACGCTCGGAGAGCAACTTGTTCGCCAGATCCACAATCTGGGGTGAGGAACGGTAGTCCCGCACCAATTTGATCATCTCGGCCTGTGGGTAGCGGGAGCGAAAATCGAGCAAAAACTCGGAGGTGGCCCCGGTGAAGGAGTAGATGGTCTGCGAGGCGTCCCCCACCACGCACAGGTCATCGCGTCCGCCGAGCCATGCCTCTAGCAGGCGCTGCTGCAGCGGGGAGACGTCCTGATATTCGTCGACGACGAAAGTGCGGTATTGGTCGCGGATGGTGGCGGCGATGCGCGGCTCTGAGTCCAGGATGCCCAGCAGGATCAGCAGCACGTCTTCGAAGTCGATCAGCCCGCGGTCGGTTTTCACGTCCTCGTAGGAGACGAAAAGCCGGGTCACTGAGGTGACGTCCCAGCCGGTGGGCATTTCTCGATCGGCAGCAGCTGCTTGATACGTATCGGGGGTGAGCATAGAGACCTTCGCCCATTCGATCTCCCCGGCCAAGTCGCGCACGGTGGCCCGATCGGTGGAGAGCCGCAGTCGCCGGGCCGCCTCGATGATGAGCTGGATTTTGTTCTCCACCAACTGGGGCACCGGTCCGCCGATGGCGTCGCCCCAGAAGTACTGCAGCTGGCGCAGCGCGGCAGCGTGAAAGGTGCGCGCCTGCACCCCGTGCACGCCCAAGTCGCGGAGTCGGGAACGCATTTCGGCCGCGGCGCGGGCGGTGAAAGTGACAGCCAGGGTGCGGTGCGGATCATAAACACCGGTCTTCACCCCGTAGGCAATGCGGTGGGTGATGGCCCGGGTTTTACCGGTGCCGGCGCCGGCCAGAATGCAGACAGGGCCCTTCAGTGCGGTCGCCGCTTGGCGCTGTTCGGCGTCGAGTCCCGCCAGAATGTCCTCAGTCACGGTGATGCTTCAGTGTCCTCTCGTGGTGGTGCGCTCAGTTCTGCAGGGTGCGCGGCTCGGGAAGAGAACCACCGTACCAGTGCTCCAACAGCGCCCGGGCGATCGAGCTGGCCCCGGGGATCATGACGTCGCCGCGCTCGACCTGCTCGCGCAGCTCATCGCGGGTAAACCATCGGACGGTGAGTACCTCTTCGCCGTCGGAGACGGCCTCTTCGGGGGCGTCGGTGCGGGCAGTGAAGCCCAGCATCAGCGACTGTGGGAACGGCCAGGGCTGGGATCCGAGGTAGCGCGGGGAATGCACGCGCAGGTGCGATTCCTCGTAGATTTCGCGCTTCACCGCTGCTTCCAGGGATTCGCCCGGTTCGACGAAACCAGCCAGGGTAGAGAACCGGGTGGGACCCCACTGAGCGTTGTTGCCAAGCAGGATCCGGTCGTCAGGATCGGTGATGGCGACAATGATTGCCGGGTCGGTGCGCGGGAAGTGCTCCGAGTTGTCTTGCGGGCAGACGCGGACCCATCCGGAGGTGGTGATCCGGGTGGCTGCTCCACAGCGGGGGCAGAAACCGTTGCGGGCGTGCCAGTTGGCCACCGCGACAGCTTCGACGAAGATGCCGGCGTCGCGTGAGGACAGGGCGGCGGCGACGTCGCGCACGCCCACCCAGGCGATTTTTTCGGCGTCGATGGGTGTGCCAGCCACCTCGGGGCGGTCCAGGATGGGGGCCGGGCCTGAAGAATCGGCGATGAGCAGCACCAGCTCCGCTGCACTGTTTCCACCGGTACTGCCGTTGCGGTGTTCCAGGGAGCGTCCCAAGTACACGCTGGTTTCGTGACGATCGGCCGGCGCCAGGTCATCGTCGGGCACTGGGCACAGCACCAACTGTCCGTTGTACACCGGTGCCAGTCCCCCGTGCAGCCAGAGCACCCGGGTCTCGGGGCGGGACCAGATGCTGGGCAGCCAGGACTCTTGGGCGCGCACCTCACAGCCACGGTCGACGTCCTCACGGGCCAGGGGCAATCGTCCCAGGGGCGGAAAGCTCTCGGTGCGGTGCGTCGTCATGATTCCACCGTACTCCCTGCGCCTCCAGCGCACCTCAAGCGAGCATGCGGGCTGTGTACATTTTCGGACTCGCCGAGCCCGACCGGCTCGGCACCGTGTGGATGTCGCTACGGTTAAGCCTGTGAATCGATCGCCCATGGAACTCGCCGCATTGGCCAGCGCAGCCGTGCCCGGGCTGTCTCCCGTTTCGGTGGCAGCCGCACCGGATAGCGCCCGGGACTTCGACTCTGCGGTCGTCACGGATCGTGAGGATCAGCGCTGGCGCATCCGCTCGCCGAAGCATGAGAAAGCCGCGTTCCGGCTCGAGACCGAGCTGCAGGTGCTCTCCGGTTTCACCCCGGCGATCCGTGCGAAACTGCCGTTCCGCGCCCCCTCGGTGGCAGGTGCGGTGCAGCTGGATGGGTTGCGCACCTTCGTGTATCACAACATGCCCGGGTCGGAGATCGGTCTCGACGGGCTGGTAGCCGCTTCTGAGCCACTACCCCAGGACATCGGCCGCGTCACGGCCGCGATTCATCAACTCTCCGATGCGGTCGTGGAAGCAGCGAATCTTCCCGTCTACACCGCCGATGAGTTCCGCTCGCGCCGGTTGAATGAGCTCGACCAGGCGGCCCTCACGGGTGCGATCCCCAGTGTGCTGTTGCGCCGCTGGGAGGCCGCACTGGAGGAGACGTCGCTGTGGAATTTCCAGCCGCGGGTGGTGCACGGTGACCTGCATGAGGACAATCTGTTGGTGGAACGCGGTCGCGTGGTGGGCGTGACCGGCTGGACGGACCTGCATTGGGGAGACCCCGCCACCGATTTCGCATGGTTGGCCTCGGTGGAGGAACCGGCTTTCGTGGAGAAGATCATCGAGTCGTACCGCTCGCACATGAAGGGCGGAACAGACGAGAATCTGATGCGCCGGGCCTCGCTGGCCGCGGAGTTCGCGTTGGCTCAGTGGATGGTGCAGGGTATCTCCACCCACGATGAGCAAATCCAGGGTGAAGCAGCAACCCTGCTCGAGGAGCTGGCCGAGGATGTGCGCGACCACGGTGGTCAGGATATTGGAGTCGCTTCCCGCCCGGCTACAACTCCCGTACCCGAACCAGAACCCACTCCGGACCCGGAGTCCGAAGCCCCCGACACGGAGAAGGAGCCGGACGACGCTCCCAAGGTTGCCCTCGTCGAGGACGCTCCAGAAGAATCAGAAGTATCTGAAGAGCCTGAAGAACCTGCAGACGAAGACGTCACCGAGGAAGACGACGATGGCGCCGTCATCACGGACTCCGGTGCCCGACCCGCGGATGAACCAGAGCAGCCCGCCGAGCCCGACGATGCGGTGAGTCTGGAGACCGCACCTATCCCGCTGGAGCAGCTGCGCGCGATGCACCAGCGTCGGGACGACGAGGAGCACGACTCCCGGGAATCCTGAGACTCTGTAACGGGACCTAGGCGTTCGGCGACACAGCGGTTCCGGCACCTCGGCGTCTGATCATCGGGATCGTGATCTCTGCGCCAGCGTGCTCCGCGCCAACCGCGGGCACCTGTTTGCCACACGGCAGCGTGCTCACCGAGGTGTCTGGTGTTTGCGCGACACCGAGGGCTGCCTGGTGTGCTACGCGGTGAGCCTTGAGCCGATCGCGCAGTTGCCGAGCATTGTCGGTGCCGACGATCTCGAATCCGCCGTCGACGATCATGTCGAGATCTTCTTCAGCGGCCTGCCCTTCCGAGGTGAGGTAGTCACCGAGAAACAGCGAGTTGGCGACATGCAACGACATCGGTTGCAGGGAGCGCAGGTGCATTTCGCGGCCACCAGCGATGCGGAGTTCCCGGTCCGGGCACAGAAATCGCACCGCGCACAGGATCCGAAGGCAGTGCTGCGGAGTCAGCGTGTAGGTGCCCTCCAGTGGGGTGCCGTCGAAGGGGATCAGGAAGTTGACCGGAATCGAGTCCGAGTCCACCTGCCGCAGGGATTCGATCGCCTCAATGATCTGTTCATTGGTTTCGCCCATGCCGACGATGAGACCCGAGCAGGGTGACAGACCTGCTGCGCGTGCCTGGTCGACGGTGTCGACGCGGTCGGCGAACGTGTGTGTCGAGCAGATATCGGAGTAATGGGATTCAGCGGTGTTGAGGTTGTGGTTGTACGCATCCACCCCCGCTTCTTTCAGGCGATGCGCCTGGCCTTCTTTCAAGAAGCCGAGGCACGCGCAGACCTCCACCGACGGAGTGGCCGCCTTGATCTCCTCAACCATCCCCGACACCCGCTCGACGTCACGATTCGAGGGCCCGCGTCCGGAGGCAACGAGGCAGACGCGGGAGGCACCTCCCGCCAGACCGAATTCTGCCTGGCGCTTGGCCTCATCGCGCGGTAGCCACGGGTACTTGAGGATCTCTGCTTCCGACCCCAGCCGCTGCGAGCAATAGCTGCAGTCCTCCGGACACAGCCCTGATTTGAGATTCACCAGATAGTTGATCTTGACCAGGTTGCCAAAGTGGGCACGGCGCAACCTGGCCGCGGCCGCGACCACGGCGGTCAGGTCTTCATCCGGAGACGACAGGATCTCCAGGGCATCAGAAGCGGTTGCGGGGTTCCCGGCAAGCACCTGTCCTGCGAGGGAGTAATAACGGTCCATTCCGTCATTATTGAACACTGTTCAGGAAATGAAAAGGCCCTACGCCAGCGCCTCAGCGAGGATCCGTTCCAGTTCGGCCTCATCCGCCAGGTGGTGCGGGGTTCGTTCCACGCCGTGGGCGATGTAGACGAAGCGTCCGGTGATGTTCTCCAGCGGAATGTGGTGTAGCCGCGACCAGGCTAGTCGGTACACGGCGAGCTGGAGCCCCTTGAGCTGCAGGTCGTCTTCGGTGCGCGGTACTTGTCCGGTTTTCCAATCCACCAGTTCCCATTGCGCGTCCGGGTCAAACTCCTGGGAGGGGTCTCCCCCGGTGCGAAAGATCGCGTCCACGCGGCCGCGCAGGGTGATCCCGCCGACTGTGGTTTCCACGGCGGCCTCTACCAGCGCCGGTGGGGTGTCGGCCCAGCGGGTGGCTTTGAATTTTTCGCGCAGGTCGGTGACCCCGAGTGCTGCGTCAACGTCGTCGTCGACCGCCAGGTGGGGATCTTCAAAGTCCAGCATGCCGGTGACGCCGGGGCGGATGGTGGCGTAGTGCTCCTCGATCCATGAGTGGAACACGGTGCCGGCGCGGGCTGCGGGTTTGGGCTGGCGCGGCATGGGGCGGCGCAGCTGGCGGGCCACCGCGGTGGGATCGTCGGCGAGTTCCACGAAGGTGGAGGTGCTCACGTGCGAGGGCAGCACGATGGAGGTGTCTGCAGGTCGACCGCGCTGGGCGTGACGGCGGTCCAGCACCCAGCTGACCCGCTGGGCCAGGTCGGGTGTGCTGATCATGCTCAGGTCGGCCTCGGCATCCCGTACTCGTTGGGCGGCGGCTTCCAGTCCGGCACGGCGGGGCCGCAGGCGCGAGGGCATGTCCGTGGCGCCGTCGGTGGAGAGGTTCGCGGAGTCCTGCAGGTTCAGCACGGTGGGTCCGTCGAGCGGATCGTAGGGCCACACGGCAGCGAGGGTGCGTTCGGCGGTGGGGTTCGATTCGCCGATCTCTTCTTCGGTGGCCCAGGTGCCCACGGTGACGGCGGGGTGGTCCTGCATTTCGGTCAAGAATACCGAGGGCTCCGCCTGGGTTTTGGCGGTGCCCTTCCAAGCGGCACCAGAGATCCAGAGCAGGTCCTTGGCTCGGGTGTAGGCCACGTACGCCAGTCGGCGTTCCTCGGTAGCGACGTGGGCGTCGACCGCCATGGTGAAGTCGGGTCCGTGTTCTTCAACCTGTTTCTCAGAGCGTCCGAGGGCAGCTTCGGCCCAGTCGTTGAGGGTGTCCCAGCCGTCCCGGCGCCACTGCGGGAGGCTGGCGGCGTCGCCGCGCAGATCCCAGGGCAGGGAGCCTTGGGTTTCTTTGGTCCAGAGGTCTTTCTTTTCGGACGGGAAGGTCTTCCGGGCGAGCCCGGGGACCACCACGACGTCCCATTCCAATCCTTTGGAGGCGTGGGCAGTGAGCAGCTGGACCGCGTCCGCGGTGGGTTCGGCGGGGACGGCGTTGAGTCCGTCCTCTTCTTCTTCGGCGACGTCGAGCCACGTAAGGAAGGCGAGCAGTTCGTCACCGGCGGTGGGGTCGGCGCTGGCTGCGAAGCTTTCGGCGGCTTCGATGAAGGCGTCGAGGTTGCGGCGAGCAGTGGGCATGGTGCTGCCGGGGTGCGAGAGAACCTCTTGGCCGAGCCCGGTGGAGCGCTCGACGTAGCGGATCAGCTCCGGCAGCGGCAGGTGCAGCTGGGTAGAGAGCCGGGTGATCTCGGTGCCCAGTTGGGTGAGGCGGCGGTGGCCTTCTACGCTGAAATGCCGCCCAGACGGTGACGTCCAGTTCGCTGGCGGCAGGCTGAGAAGGGCTTCGATGAGGGAGGAGGAGTCGACATCCTCGGGGGCTTGTTCGCGCTGGGCGCCGGGGCGGCTTCGGGCGAGCCCGCGGGCGTGCTCCTGAAGCACCCAGATGTCAGCCGGGCCGATACGCCAGCGCGCGTTGGTGATGACGCGCATGAGGGAGTCCGAGCGGGTGGGGTCGGCGAGCACGTTGAGCAGGGCGTTCAGTTCGATCACTTCGGGGGTGCGCAGCAGGCCGGAGAGCCCGATGATTTCGTAGGGCACGCCGGCGGCGTCGAGTGCTTCGGCAATCGGGGTGAACTGAGACCGGGCACGGCACAGCACCGCCCCGGTGCGTCCGGAGTCGGCGGGGAGTTGCTCGGCGAACATTTCGGCGATGCGGGCGGCTTCCGTGGCGGTGTCGGTGAACCAGTGGGCCACGATCTCGCCCGCGGGCGCCCCAAGGCGTGGTTTCAGCTCGGCGATCTGCTGGGTGGTGCCAGCGGAGCGCAGGGGGGCGGCGATGGCGTTGGCGCCGTCGAGGATGTGCTCGGCGTTGCGCCAGGCGGTGGTGAGTTGGGCGGTGGCGGCCGGGTGGCGGGCGCCGTCGTCGTCGAGGGTGGGGAACCGTTCGGGGAAGCTGAACAGCTGGCCGGCGGAGGCACCACGGAAACCGTAGATCGACTGGTTAGGGTCGCCCACCGCGGTGACCGGGTGGCCGATTCCTGCGCCGGAGGAGGAGCCGAAAAGCCCGGAGAAGAGTTCCATTTGGGCGTGGGAGGTGTCTTGGAATTCGTCGAGGAGCACCACCTTGTAGCGTTGGCGCTCCACGATGCCGACCTCGGGAATCTCGGAGGCGATGCGGGCGGCATGGGCCACGAGGTCGCCGTAGTCCATCACGGATTCGGCGCGTTTGAGGTCGCTGTAGGCGGTGACCATGTCGGCCAGCACGGTGCGCATCTGGATCATCTCGACGATGCCCCGGGTTTTGGCGTTGCCGCGGCCTCGTTTCAGTGGCAGCGCGTCGGCTTCGGCTTGCAGTCCGGCCAAGTATTCCTTCACCCGTTCGGGGGCGACGAGGTGTTCGGCGCAGTCACCGGCGAGTTGGCGCAGCCGTTTGACCAGGGTGGCGGCGCGGGCGCTGGTAAAGCTGAGGTCGCCGTGGAATTCACGGACCACGCGGGAGGCGAGCTGGAAGGACTGGGCCTCCCCGATCAGCCGGGCATCGGGTTCGACCCCGATGCGTAGCCCGTGGTCGGCGACCAGGGCGTTGGCGTAGGAGTGGTAGGTGGACACGCTGGCTCGGCCGATATCGGCGGGGTCCAAGGGGACGTCAAGTTGTTCGTCGGCGGCGAGGCGGGCGATGGCGGCATTGATGCGCTGAGCCAGTTCGCCAGCAGCTTTGCGGGTGAAGGTGACGCCGAGGATCTCTTCGGGACGGACGAATCCGTTAGCCACCAGCCACACCACCCGGTCTGTCATGGTGTGGGTTTTGCCGGAGCCGGCCCCGGCCACGACGAGTAGTGGTTCCGGGCCGGATTCGATGATGCGCTGCTGCTCGTCGGTGGGATAGTGCCGCTCGTCGGCGGGGCGTTGGGCTTGGAGGGCGTCCACCAGGTCGCGGGCGGAGTAGCGGACCGTGCCCCAGGTGCTCATCGGTTCCATACGGTGATCTGCTTCCCTTCATCGCACAGCGGGCAAAGGGCGCCGAGGCGGCACTCTTTGCCGGGACGGTGGACGGCCAGGTAGGTGGGCCCGGCGACCAATCCAGCGGCCTGGACGAGTTGGTTTTCGGCCCAGGTGTCGTCGTCGGTAACGGCGGCCTGTTCCTGGATTTTCAGGTTTTTGGTGGTGCTGCCCAGCTGCACGAGAGCTGCTCCGGCGGGCCGGCGGCGGTGCGGGAGGTCCATGTCGACGTCGTCGTCGAGCCCGGTGAGGGCTTGCGAGCGCAGCATGGTCTGGTAGACGCCGAGCTGCGGCAGCTGTTCCAGTTCCTTCGCGGTGGGGGGATTGGTGCCGGTCTTGAGGTCCACCACGTAAGAGCGCCCGTCGGCGGTGGCTTCGAGGCGGTCGATGGAGCCGCGGAGGACGAGGTGGACGTCGCCGATCCTCTCATCAACGGTGACTCGTTGCTCGGTGGCGACGAGGGTGCGCCCTTGCTGGCGCATGTCGCGCACGTAGTCGGCAAAGAAGCCGAGCATGCTCTCGCAGCGGACTCGCAGCTGGTCGGCCTCCCACCCGGGGTCGAGCCCGAGGGAAGCGAAGCGGGCGTCGAGGGCGTTGATCAGTTCGTCCAGGGTTCCTGCGGGGTGGTCTTCGGCGATGGAGTGGATCAGGGTGCCCAGGGACATGGCCAGGGTGGAGCCGCCACGCCCGCCGACCTGTTGGATGAACCACTGCAGTGGTGAGTTCAGTGCCGTTTCGACGGTGGAGGGTGAGAGGTGGATGGCGTCGTCATCCTCGACGGCGCCGGGCCCTTGGACGGGTTGTTCGGTGCTCAGCGGTGCCAGCCCCCACCAGGAGTCGGGGTCGGCGCCGGACACGGATTGTTGGGCCAGCACAGCCGCTGCGGTGGCGGCGTCATTGAGCTCCGAGTCACCACCGGTTTCGAGGGTGCGGCGCAGGCTGGCAACCAAGGCGGCTTCGGTGAGCGGGTCGGCCACCTTGGTGAGTTCCCGAGCGGCGGTGGGGTCGTTCCAGGGGCTGACCACGTCGAGGAAGGGGCTGGGCTGGGCGTCTTCGGAGTTCACCGCGATGCCGATGAGCCGGTGCCGGGCCCGGCTGAGGGCTGCGCAGAAGGTGCGCATCTCGTCGGCGCGGACCTCGGCCAGCTGGTCGGTGTAGGTGGTCTGCCCAGAGCGCCCGGTGACCATATCGACCAGGTGCTGGGTGTGGAGCAGTTGGCCGCGCAGCCGGGTATTGGGCCAGACGCCGTCTTGGACACCAGCGAGGATGACCACGTCCCATTCTTGCCCCGCGGCCGAGGAGGGAGTGAGCACGGTGACGGATTCGGCGTGGACGGCACGGGTGCTCAGCGAGTCCATGGGGAGTTGCTGTTGTTCGAGGTACTCCACAAACCCGTGGGCGCTGCGGCCGGGAAACTGGTCCACGTAGCGTTCGGCGGCTTCGAAGAGCGCGACGACGGCGTCGAGGTCACGGTCGGCACGGCGGGAGGCGACGGCGTCGGCGCCCAGGGCGTCGGCTTCCCAGCGGGCGGCGACTTCGGTGCGCACGGCGTCCCAGGCGGCCCAGAGCACGGTTTCGGCGGTGGATTCCGGCTGACCGGCAGCGCGTGCGGCGGCGGTCAGCATGCGGGCGATGCGGTGGGCACCGCGGGCGTAGTCGGGTACTGACCACGCGGGATTGAGCGCGAGCAGGTCGTGGAAGCTTTCGGGGTCGGTGAGCAGCTGGGACAGCAGGGCCGAGGAGTTGCGGTGGTCTTCGCGATCGCGGGCGACGGCGAGCAGCCGCTGCCGCAGCCGGCGCAGGTGCAGGGCGGAGGAGCCTCCGTAGCGGCCCGAGATCAGCCAGCCGGCATGGGGTTGGATCTCCTCGGCCCGCTCGGCGTTGGGTTCGGTGAGTTCGACGAGGCGCAGCAGCGGGGTGACGGCAGGTTCGCGGTTGAGCACGGTGTCGGCCATGGTGCGCCGCACGGGCACGCCTTCGGATTCCAGGAAGCGGCCGATCTCGGCGACGGCGGAGCCGGTGCGGGCGAGCACCGCGATCCGGGACAGCGGCACCTGCTCCCGGTGGTGCACATCCAGCACCTGTTGCAGGATCAGCAGGCGCTGTTGCAGTTCGGTGGCCACCCAGTGCACATCGGTCTCGGAGCATCGTTCAGCAGTGTGGATCGGCACGGCGAGGCCACGGTAGTCGGGCAGCCCCGGCACCGCCGGCAGCCGACGCGCCGCCCGCGCCCACGCTTCGTGTACGTCCGGGCGCATCCGGTAACCGGTGCGCAGTCGATGAATTCTCTCATCGCGCTGTTCTGCTGATAGTTCCCCGCTGATCAGCGCCTGCGGGTACTCCCCCACCAACTGGGGGCGGGCACCACGGAAGCCTTCCACCGTGACGTCGGGATCGGCGGTGAGCACGGCGTCACGGTCGGTGGCCACCCGAAGGATCAGCTGATGGACCGCCGGGGTGACGTTCTGCAGGTCGTCGACGACGATGACTCCCAGGCGCGCCCGTTCCTGCTCGGCGAATTCAGGATGCTCGTCCCAGAGCCGGCACGCGGAGGTGATCAGTCCGGCCGGGTCAAAAGCGTCGGCGCGGCCCAGGTCCAGCACGTCACGGTAGTCCTGCAGCAGTCGGGCCGCGGCCACCCATTCTTCGCGGTGCTGTTCTACCCCGAGGTCGCGCAGCCGCCCCGGGTCCACCCCGTATTCGCTGGTGCGGTCGATCAGCTCGCGCACCTCCCGGCGGAACCCGTCGAGACCCACGGCAGCACGCAGCGAATCCGGCCACTCGGGGCTGAAGTCCGGTTCGGCCCGGTACCCCTCGATCAGCTCGGCGATCACCCGGTCTTGCTCGGCACCCGAGAGCAACCGCGGCGACTGATTCAGGTGCGGCAGAAACCCGTCGGCCCGCATCCGGCGCAGCAGATCAAACGCATACGAAGCATAGCTACGCACCGGGGAACCGCCCCGCGTGCCCAGCCCTTCGTGGGTGAGCCGTGCGGTGAGCCGATCCCGCAACCGGTCCGCACCCTGGCGGGACCCGGTGAGCATCAGCACCTCGTCCCCGCGGCGAATCCGTTCCACGGCGTACTCTAGTGCCACCGTGGTGCGCCCGGTGCCCGGGGCCCCCAGCACCAGGGTGGGGCCATGGCCGGGCGCCAGCTCAACCACACCGCGCTGCTCGGCGTCCAGCTCCGGGCGCGGCGCGCTCGACTCCGTCGTCGTGAGACTCAAGGGAACGTCCGTCATGCCCCCATTCAACCATCGACCACGGACGAGATAAGCACCCACTGTGGAGAACATTCCCGTGGTCGGGCTTCAGACGGTACCGTGGAGTCCGTGACCGAAACTTCCTGGCATCGCCTCACCCGGGTCGGCTTCGACTTGGAGACCACCGGGCGCGACCCCCATCAGGCCCGCATCGTGACCGCCTCCCTGGTGCTCGTCGACGACGCCGGCACCGCCCGCGCCGATTCCGAATGGCTGCTCAACCCCGGGGTGGAGATCCCCGAGGAAGCCGCTGCCGTGCACGGGGTGACCACCGAGCGGGCCCGCGCCGAGGGCATGGACGCACGCACCGGGGTCGAACAGATCGCGGACACCCTGCGCGACATCATGGAGCAGGGCATGCCGGTGGTGGCCTACAACGGGGTGTACGACTTCACCGTGCTGGCCGCCGAGCTGGCGCGCCACGGGCTGGACCCCATGGAGGTGACCGGGGTGATCGACCCGTTCGTCATCGACAAAAAGGTTGACACCTATCGGAAGGGCCAGCGCACCTTGACCCATGTGTGCGAGCACTACGGGGTCATCCTCGAGGACGCCCACACCTCCGCGGCGGACTGCCTGGCGGCGGTCGGTGTGGCCGATGCGCTGGCACAGAAATATCCGAAACTGCAGATGCCGCTGGCGCAGTTGCATGCCTTGCAGGTGGAGTGGAAAGCCGAGCAGTCGGCCAGCTTCCAGGAGTACCTGCGGCGCACCAAGGACCCCCAGGCCGTCATCAACGGCGCGTGGCCCGTGGAGCCGGTCTCCTAAGCTGTCGCAGCAGCCGCAGCCCGGGCGGCGTGCGGCAGCGCGGCGGCGATGCGCTCCATGGCGGCGTCGTCGTGTGCCGAGGACACGAACCAGGCCTCGAACACGCTCGGCGGCAGGTACACCCCGTGGTCCAGCATGGTCTGGAAGAACGGCCCGTACCGGAACGCCTCCTGGGACTGGGCCTGCGCGTAGTCGTGCACCCCGGTGGCGGAGGTGCCGAAGGCGAAGGAGAACAGGGTGCCCGCGGTCTGAATCGAATGGTCGACGCCGGCTCCGGTCAGTGCCTCACTCAGTAGCTGCTGCAGCTGTTCCGAGCGCTGAGACAGTGTCGCGTACACCTCGGGGTTGCTCGTCGCCTCACCGAGGGTGGCCAGCCCGGCGGCCATGGCCACCGGGTTCCCGGAGAGGGTGCCCGCCTGGTACACCGGTCCCAACGGAGCCAACAGGTCCATCACTTCGGCAGACCCGGCCACCGCAGCCACGGGCATGCCGCCGCCGACCACCTTGCCGAAGGTCCACAGATCCGGCGTCCAGCCCTCGGGTTCGCCGGAGAGACCCCAGCCGCCGGTGGCGGTGGCGCGGAAACCGGTGAGCACCTCGTCCCAGATCAGCAGGGCGCCGTGCTTGGCGGTCAGGGTGCGAAGGAACTGGTTGAACCCGTCGTTCGGCACCACCACGCCCATATTGGCGGGCACCGCTTCGGTAATCACGGCGGCGATGCGGTCTCCGTGCACCCCAAAGACGTCGCGCAGGGCGGCCTCGTCGTTGTAGGGCACCACCAGGGTCTCGGCGGCCTGAGCCTCGGTCACGCCAGCGGAACCGGGCAGGGCCTGGGTGGCAAGGCCCGAACCAGCGGAGGCCAGCAGCCCGTCGGAGTGGCCGTGGTAGCAGCCGGCGAACTTCACGATGAGGTTCCGTCCGGTCGCGCCCCGGGCCAGGCGCAGGGCGGTCATGGTGGCCTCGGTGCCGGTGGAGACGAAGCGGACGCGCTCCACCGGGACGATGGACCTGATCAGCTCGGCCAGCCGGGTCTCATCCGGGGTGGACGCGCCGAATGAGAGCCCCCGGTCCACGGCTGCATGCACCGCATCGAGTACGGCGGGGTGCTGGTGGCCCAGCAGCATCGGACCCCAGGAGCACACCAGGTCCACGTACTCGCGGCCCTCGACGTCGCGCAGGTAGGGACCCGAGGCGGACACCAGGGAGCGCGGGGTCCCGCCGACGGACCCGAACGCCCGCACCGGGGAGTTCACTCCCCCGGGCATCACCCGGCGGGCGGCATCGAACGCAGCGAGATTGGTGGTGGACTCGGTCACAGGGAACCTTCCTTCAGGGCACGGCCCAGTTCGACGGCGTAATAGGTCAGCACGGTGTCGGCGCCGGCGCGGCGGATGGACAGCACGGATTCGGCCATCGCGGCGTCCCGGTTGATCCAGCCGTTCGCGGCAGCGGCCTCGATCATCGCGTACTCCCCCGAGATCTGGTAGGCCGAGACCGGCACATCCGAAACTTCGGCCACGTCGCGCAGAATATCCAGGTAGCTCATCGCCGGCTTGACCATCACCATGTCGGCGCCCTCCTCCAGGTCGAGCATGGTTTCCAGCATGGCCTCGCGGCGGTTCGCCGGGTCCATCTGGTAGGTTTTGCGGTCGCCGGTGAGCTGCGAATCCACCGCCTCGCGGAACGGTCCGTAGAACGCCGACGAGTATTTAGCGGAGTAGGCGATGATGCCCACGTCCTGGTGGCCGGCGTGGTCGAGGGCCTGACGGATGACGGCGACCTGGCCGTCCATCATCCCGGAAGGGCCCACCAGGTGCGCGCCCGCCTCGGCCTGGGCCACGCCCATCTGCCCGTAGATCTCCAGGGTCGCGTCGTTGTCGACGTTGCCGGCGTCGTCGAGCACACCGCAGTGCCCGTGATCGGTGAACTCATCCAGGCACAGGTCCGACATGACCACCAGGTCGTCGCCCACTTCTTCCTTAATGGCGCGGATGCCGTCGTTGAGCACGCCCTCGGGGTTCAGCGATTCGGATCCAGTGGCGTCGTGGTGTTCGGGTACGCCAAAGAGCATGATGCCGCCTAGCCCCAGCTCCACTGCTTCCGCGGAGGCGCGTTTGAGCGACTCGCGGGTGTGCTGGACAACGCCCGGCATGGAGGAAATGGCGATCGGTTCGCTCGCGCCCTCCTTGAGGAACACCGGCAGAATCAGTTCGGAGGGATGTAGCCGGGTTTGGGCGGCCAGGCGGCGCATCGCGGGATTCTGACGGAGACGGCGGGGCCGGTGCTGCGGAAAAGGCATGGTCACGAGTCTAGTCCGAGCGCATCCAGGCGGGCCAACAGTCGGTCGATGCGACGGGCGAATCCAGCGTCGGTGCGCTCGGCCCGCGGGGCCAACCGCAGTTCTTCGAGCTCCCGGGCGCAGACCAGCAGCATTCGGTCGAACAACTGATGCTGGGCCTCTACCCCGGGGCGGCCGGTCTCCAGCGCCAGGGTAAAGTCGCGCTCGTCCTCCCCCAGAAACAGGGCGTCTATGCGCCGCTGTGCTGCTCTCAAACGGGGCGCCTGGGCACTCCACCGGCCCAGACCGGCCGAGAGTTGACCGATCCAGCGCAGCACCAGCAGCACCATCGCTCCCAGGACGATCACGGCCAGGCTCACTGCCCAGAACGCCAGCTCCGGGTTCGTGCGGTCCGTGAACACGGCGTTCGAGTTCAACTGGCGGGACAGGCTCTCCAGTTCGGTGGTCACCGCGGAAACGTGCTCAAAATCCCACACCGGCGGGTCAGTGAGCCGGTAGTTCAACTCGCCCAGCCCGGTCTGCTCCCCCACGGCCAGGGTGCCGGTGAGTGCGGGCAGGGTGGTGAAGGTGTCATCGTCGAGCGTGAACACCGGCAGGATCACGTGCGGTGCCGTGACGTCCCCGGTCACCGAATCCACGATGTTGCTGCTCTCGCCGACTTCACCCTTGATCCGCCACATCGCCTGGATGGCCGGGGCGTAGCCCACATGCAGTCGGTCCTGACGCTGGACGGTGTAGTCCAGGTACTCGGAGGCGGGGCGCACGGCGAGGGTGAGGTGCACCGGCTCGGTGAACTGGTCGTGAAGGTACTGGCGGATCCGGTCTTCTTCGAGCATCTCGTGACCACCGGTGTCGCCGTCGATCACCACCTCGGCCAGCTGTTCGTTGCCGGCCTGCTCCCACGCCGGGCGCTGCTGCTCCAGGCCGTACTGCGCGCTGGCACCAGCGGAAAAACCTACCACCAGCACGACAATGACGGCGAGCGCCCGCCGGGTAAAACGGCGCCGGGAGGCGCGCTGCTTCTCCTGTGCGAGCTGGCGCTGCGTGGGGGCGGCCACCGCACGCATCGGGGCGTCGGTGATCGGGCGCTGCGGCAGTTCCTCGCGCGAGGCGTCCAGGGCGGGGTGATCGCCGAAGCGGGCGCGGGCCACCACATTGGCGGTCTCCAGCACCTGCAGTGGCGCCTCTTCCGGCAAGCCCAGGGCCTCGCGCATCCGGGTACGGGCCTCCAGGGTGTCTTGGTGCCCGGCCAGCCGGTCGTTCACGGCGCGTTCGGTGTGGAAGCGGACGTCGCGCAGGTGCATCACCACGCGGCCGTCGCGGCGTCGCATCAGCTCAGTCAGCGCGGCGACCGAGCGCATCAGATCCGCTTCGGCGTCCAGCCATTGGTCCGATACGGTCTGCACGTCGTCCTGTTCGGTGAGGTGCAGCAGCGTCTGGTCGGCGTCATGGATGACCTGTCGGCGCCTGGTCAGGCTGAGCGCTTCGTGTTGGCTGAGCGTATCCTCCACCCCGATGAGTCGGGTGGTGAGCTCGACGACCGCCTCGTGGAGGGGGTGCACCAGCCGGTGTGCGGCTGAGCTGCGTCCGCCGTGTTGAATCTCCAACGACTGCTCGAGCACCGTGGCGTCGGTGTGCAGCGCGGCGGTGCGCTGGGCGAAGTCGGTCAGCTGACGCCGTCGTGCATCCTGCGAGTTCGAGGGAATGCGCCGCGACGCCTGCACCGCAGCGACCACCTCGGGTTCCTGGCGCTGTAGCCGACGCACGTTCTGCCCGATCTGGGTCCAGAGTGCGCGGGCGGTGTCGGTGGGTTCAGCGGTCTCCAGCGAGGTCTCGAGCGCGTCCATATCGAGCACCACGCGGGCCAGTTGGTAGCGCGCGGCGGCCAGAGTGCGCTCATCGGCTTCGCGATGACGACGACGACGCGCCCAGGCCCAGAACAGGAAGAAGCTGGCGCCGGCGGAAATACCGGCGGTGGCGTACCAGAGCAGCCCGCTAGGCTCCGGGTGGATCAGCCGGCTGGCATTCTGTACTGCGGCGACCACCGCGCCGGGGCCGTGACCGGATCCCACCGAGTTCTCGAATCCATTGATGGTGCCGGATCGCACCGCATACGGATCATCCAGGGCCTCGGCCAACTCGAGCGAGAGCGCCACCGTCTCCGACGGCGGGAACCCGGTAGCTTCCCCCAGGGTCGGCTCGCCCAAGAAAATTTCGATGTCGAGCCCATCAGAAGCAGTCGTCGTGAGATCCGTCGGCGCCGGTTCGGCCGAAATACCAACGACGAGCGGCTGGTATCCGCCCAGCTTGGCACGGTCTGCGGCAGCGTCGACCGTGTCCTGGCTGATGTTCAAATCCCCCAAGAGCCCACCAGCGAGGGTGCCAGCGTCCAGGTCGGCATCAACCCGAATCTCGATCGGTTCCTGGGGGCTGCGGCTATCCAACCAGAGCCCGGTGACCCCGGAGACGACGGCGAGCAGCGCGGCCAGAATACCAAGTACAGCGGTCGCGCCCCCGCGCGAGAAAAAGCGCATCAACGACGACGTCGGTCAGTCTCCGAGGTCGAGCTCGCCCATGCGGTCCCAGCCGGAGCCCTCGATGGTGCGGGAGATGATCTCCGGGGTCTTCACCAGGGTCGGGCGCATGGCATCGAGGCCGGCCTGGAAATGGTCCGAGGTGACGTGCGCTTCGGCGGCGTCGTCCTGGAATGCTTCGTGCAGCAGGAAAACGTGCGGGTCCTCCACCGACTGGAACCAGTCGAACCAGAGGTTGCCCTCTTCCGCGCGGGTGGCTTCGGTGAAATCGGCGACCCGATCCAGGAAGGTGTCGGCGTAGTCGGGCTTGACGGTGTATTTCACAGTAATCAGGATCATGGTCTCAGTCTTTCACTCTCCACACGCGGGCGCCAACAGGACCCGCAGACGACGTTATTTCAGCGACCTGACTAGAACACGTATATCGCCAAGTATCGCCAGCTCGACTATTTGATGATCGTACATATTCCATGTGTATTCGGCTCGCGGCGGGTGGCGTGGTCATGGTTGAGTCCGTGGTGGAATTTTCCCGGCATCGCCCCTTGTTCGTCGCGGCGCCGTCCTCTGATCTCATAGCGATGTACCCGGGACCAGATCATGGCCGACCTACTCGTGGAGCGCGCCACGGGGGCAAGAATCCACCCACGCGGCACCCGCCCAGGTGCACCTGGTGATGTCCGATGCTGCCTTGCTCGGCGACGACGACACCCCCGCCTGGCTCACCGGGCACGGCCCCATTCCCGCGGCCGCGGCACGACAGTGGCTGGGTGACGAGCGGGGGGAAGTATTCATCATGCGCTGACTCAGGACGCTGATTTAAGTACTGCCAGGATTCCGGCAACATCCGGAGTAGGGGCAGTGCCCAGCAGCGGCATGTCCAATTCTCGGCATTGCCGTGCGGTGGGCTCGCCGATGGCAATCAGATGCGGGAGGGCGCCCGGATGACGCCGGTGGAATTCGCGCGCCGCGGAGGCACTGGTCAGCAGCACGACCGCGCCCGGTTCGTTCCAGGAATCGATGTCCAGTATCTCGCCCGCCCGGGGAAGCAGGCGCCGCGCCGGATCCGCTGGATATTCGACGGTTTGATATGCCGACACCATATCGACGCGCCAACCCCGCGCACCGAGGGCCTCAGCCAACGCGGGGTCTGCCAGATCGGATTGGGGCAGCAGCAGCCGTCCGGAGCCGAAACCTGCCGAGCCACCGTGGGTGCGCTGCGGAAAACCCTCCCGCAGTCCCCGGGCCGACGCTTCGCGCGGCATCCAGGGGGTGGAATGGCAGCCGAGAGCCGCCACGGTGCGCGCGGTGCCGGGACCGGTCACGGCCAGCGCGGTGGTGGAGGGCAATAGCCCGTCCCATCCGGCATGGACCAGGGCCCGGGCGGCGTTGGGGCTGGTGATCAGCAGCCACTGATAGATCCCGGACCCGAGCCGGTCCACCGACTCGTACAGCGCAGACCGGTCCTCAGGCAGCGCGAAATCGGTGACTGGGAGGAACTCGACGCCGACGCCGGCCGCGCGCAGCCCGGATTCCAGTTCGCTTGCTTGTGCGGGCTGACGAGTGACGACGAGGCGGGCCACCTGGCTCACCAGGACAACAGGTCGGCGCCGTCGGCCAGCAGCGCTTCGGCCACCTCGACGCCCAGGGCGCGCGCGGCTTCCAAGGCTGCTTCTTCGGCCGGGTCCACGGCGAGCGTGATCTGTTCGTTGCGGCGCAGCACCCGTGAGCCATCGTGAGCGGCCACCACGGCGTCCAGCACCAGGGTTCCAGAGCCGAAGCGGCCCAGCGCGCCCAACGGTGCTGCGCATCCGGCCTCGAGCCGGCTGAGCAACGCACGTTCGGCGGTGACCTGAACACGGGTGGCTGCGTCGTCGTACTCTGCCAACGCGCGGGTGAGCTCTGGGTGCGGGCTCGCAGCACCGGCCAGTTCCGGACGCGACTCAATCGCCAGCGCGCCCTGACCCGGTGCGGGGAGGACGACGGCAGGATCCAGGCGCTCGGTGATCGCCCAGTCCATGTCGATCCGGTCCAGCCCGGCACAGGCCAACACCACCGCATCGAGGTCACCGCGCGGGGAACCAGCCGCCGCGGGGGCGTGATCGTCATGGCTTTCCAGCCCGGGCACCCGCGCCAGGCGGGTGGGCACGTTACCGCGGATGTCCACCATCTCCAGGTCGGGACGGGCCGCCAGCAGCTGCGCCACCCGGCGCGGGGAACCGGTCCCCACGCGAGCACCGCGCGGCAGCGTCTCCAGGGTGAGCCCGTCACGGGCGCACAGCGCATCGCGCACATCCACTCGCTCCGGGATCGCCACGATCTCCAGGCCTTCGGGCTGCTTGGCTGGAAGGTCCTTGAGGGAATGCACCGCGAGATCGACCTCACCGTCAAGAATCGCGGCCCGCAGCGCCGAGGCGAATACACCAGTGCCGCCCAGCGAGGCCAGCGAGCCGGTGGTGATGTCACCTTCGGTGCGGATGATCTTCAGCTCGTACTCCCGTCCGGAGGTCCTGGCCAGCGCATCCGCCACCGTGGTGGTCTGCGTGGTGGCCAGCGCCGAGCCGCGGGTGCCGACGCGGAATCCGGTCATACCTGCCCCGGTTCACGTTCTGCGGTGAGCTCGTTGACGACGTCGGCATCGGCCGCGCCCACGGTGGGGCGGCGCTCGCCGTCTCGGTTGAGCTTCACCGAATCATCGGCGGGAGCGGTGTCGTACCAGGCATCGAACCGACCCACAGCGGCGCGGCCCTCGCGGCGTCCCAATCGCTCCTCGATCATGTCGACGAGACCGCTCACGAACTGGGGGTGTGTGCCCGGAGTCGGGGTACGGCGGAAACCCACCCCCAACCTCTCTGCGGTCTCCTTCGCCTCGGTGTCGAGGTCCCAGAGCACCTCCATGTGATCGGAGACAAACCCCAGGGGCACGACAACGAAGCCGGCCACGTCGTACTCCTCGACGAGTTGCTCCATGGCGTCGTTGATGTCGGGCTCCAGCCACGGGATGTGCGGGGCGCCGGAACGGGACTGGTACACCAGGTCCCAGGAAAGTCCCTCGGCTTCGGGGACCAGCTTGAGCACTTCGGCGGCGGCGTCGAGGTGCTGCGCGGAGTACACGTCAGCACCGTTGGCCTCACCCGGCTCGGCACCGGCTTCGGCGCGCAACTGCTCGGCCAGATCCCGGGGACCGGCCGCGGCGGCATCGGAGGTAGGAATCGAGTGGGTGGCGAAGAGGATGCGGATCTGCCCGGTGGCCCCGGCGACGTCGAGTTCCTCGCGCAGGGATCGTAGACCCTCGCGCAATCCCTCAGCGAAGGGCTCAATGAATCCGGGGTGGTTGAAGTACTGGCGGATCTTGTCGAGCTCGATCCGTCCCTGCAGCTCGTTGGCTAGGATTCCGCCGGCCATGTCCTCACGGTACTGGCGGTCCGAAGAGTAGCAGGAGTAGGCGGAGGTGGTCAGCACCAGCACCCGCTCGTGACCATCCCGGTGCAGGTCGGCCACCGTGTCGTTGAAGTATGGCGCCCAGTTGCGGTTGCCCCAGTAGACGGGCAACTCCAGCGAGCGCGCGGCCAGTTCCTGTTCGAGAGCTGCCTTGAGCGCGCGGTTCTGCTCATTGATCGGGCTGATGCCGCCGTTGGCGCGGTAGTGGGTGGCCACCTCTTCCAGGCGCTCATCCGGGATCCCACGCCCTGCGGTCACGTTGCGCAGAAACGGGATGACGTCGTCCTGGCCCTCTGGCCCGCCGAAGGAAGCGAGCAGAACGGCGTCGTAGTCCTTCGGATCCATGACAGCGTCGGTCATCAGATCAGCACCTCAACAATCTCTTCGGTGGTGACGAGACGCCCGGTGTAGAAGGGCACTTCCTCGCGCACGTAGTGACGGGTTTCGTTGTTGCGCAGGTGGCGCATCATGTCGACGAGGTGGTTCAGCTCGGGGGCTTCCAGGCCCAGCAACCATTCCCAGTCGTTCAGGGCAAACGCGGAGGTGGTGTTGGCCCACACCATGGGGAATTCCTGACCGAGCTGGCCGTGTTCGCGCAGCATGCGAGCGCGGTCTTTGCCTTCCAGGGTGTACCAGTCGTAGGAGCGCACGAACGGGTAGAAACACAGCCAGGTGCGCGGCTTGCGACCCATGGCGAAGGCGGGAATGTGTTCCTTGTTGAATTCGGCCATCCGGTCCGACCCCATGGCGGAAAGCACCATGTGGGTGCCGGCCAGCAGCTCGGTGCGTCGCAGCTTGCGGATTGCCGCCTGCAGTTTTTCCGGGACGTGCCCGTACATCCACACCATGATGTCGGCGTCGGCGCGCATCCCGGAGACGTCGTAGGTACCGCGCACGGTGACCCCGTCGTCGGCAAGCTCGGCCACCACCTTGTCGAACTGTTCCACCGCACGGGTACGCTCCGTGGCCGACTGGCCCGCCCGATTCACCGTGGACGGCACATCGCGGGCGAATACCGTATAGGTGGTGAACCACTCGGTGCGGTGCTCGGTGTCCGAGGGGGTGACGGATTGCTCTGTCATGTTCAGCTCCTGGGGTCGGTGCACGTTTTCTACGCGCGGTAGAGTTCAGCTGTCAGTCTAACCGGGGATCAGTCACGAATATCCGCGATGACGGCCGCCAATCCGGTCCCGGCGAGCCAGGCTCCGACGATGTCAACGTCGCGTTGGGTTCGTGCCCAGTCTCGCATATCGGACACCCGACGACGATGTTCCGGACTGGCCACCGGCAGTGCGGCCCGCCACCGTTGAATATGGTGATCGACGACGACGCCGGAGCCCGGTTCGGTGCCAGTCAGCCGGTAGACGTCGCGTGTAGCCAGGCGCAGCAGGTCCGCGTCGGTAGAAGCGTAGCCGGGGGCACCGGAGGCGGGGTCGTCGGTGACGCGCCCATAGGACAGGCGCAGTGCGTGTCGACCGGCGGGCAGCGCCTCGCGCACCCACGACCATTTCGCGGAGATGTGGGTCATCGCCTTCGCCCCGATCTGCTCGGGCTCCACGGTGGGCGCCACCAGGATTCCGGTGCCCCGGGGGTGAGCGTCGAGTTCCGGGTGGTCGAGAATCAGGGTCACCAGGGCCACCCCAGCCCCCTGCTCCGGGGCGTCGCCCGGATCGAGCGCGCCGTCCGAGACGGGCGCCAGCAGCCGCCAGGCCGTGGGACCGTCGGTGGCGATCACGATCTGCGCGGCGTCGAACGATTCAGCGTTGGTGTGGACGACCCAGCCGGTGCCGTGACGTTCCAGCGCGGTGACGGCGGTGTTCAGCCGGCCCAAGACCCGTTCGGCCAGGGCCTGAGTGAGGGTGTTCATCCCGCCCACCACCGACGCCACCGCCGCTCCAGGGCGCCGCGAGCGCTGAGCAGCCACCGCACGGGCAAGCGAACCCATCTCCACCGCGGCGTCGAGCAGTCCGGGAGCGACGGCACGCACTTCCAGCTGGTGCGGATCGGCCGAATGCACCCCAGACACCACCGGCGCGACCAGGGTGGCGAGCACATCCTCGCCCAGCCGGTCCGCCACCAACTCGCCCAGGGTCACCGCGGCCCCAGTGCGGGTGGCCTCCGTCCAACGGTCCATCGGGGCATCCAGATCCTGGCGGGCGCGTTCCAGCGCGTCCGGCCCAAGGGCCTCGCCGACTTCGGCAGCGTCGAGATCACCGGGAATGCCGAGCACCCCCAGCTTCGGCGCGGGTACGGCGCGTTCGGGTAGCTGCAGCCAGGAGCCAACGGGGTTCGGGTCCAAGGTGTCTAGCCCCAATTCCCGGGCCAGCTCGGCGACGACGTCGTTGCGCACCGCGAAGGCTTCGGCGCCGACGTCCAGCCGGATTCCGCCCATCTCCGCACCGCGCACCACTCCGCCCCAGGCCGGTCCAGCCTCGAGCACGAGCACGTCCTCACCACGGCCTTGGTGTGTCAGCGCGGTGACCAGCCCGGCCACCCCGCCGCCGATCACGACGGTGTTGAACTGGGTCACGGGACTACGGCGCAACCGAGTGAATCAGCTCGACCACGCGGGTCAGCACGGTGGGGTCGGTGTGCGGGGGCACGCCGTGGCCGAGATTGAGCACATGGCCCGGCGCCACCGAACCCGCCTCAATCACCTCGCGCACATGGGCCTCCAACACGTCCCATCCGGCTTCGAGCAGGGCGGGGTCGATATTGCCCTGTAGCGGCACCGCGCCCCGGCCATCCGCCCCGGGGGTCGCGGTGAGCCTGCGGTGAGCCTCGTCCAGGGGCAGCCGGTAGTCGACGCCGACCGCGCTGGCGCCGGCGTCGCGCATGGCGGGTAGGATCTCCGAGGTTCCGGTGCCAAAGTGAATCAACGGCACTCCGTCCGGCCCGGCCAGGTCGGCGACCTGAGCGAAAGCCGCGGCAGAATGGGGCTGCACATGGGTCAGGTAGTCGCCCAACGAGAGCGAACCGGCCCAAGAGTCGAAAAGCTGACCGGCCGAGGCACCCGCTTCAATTTGAGCGCGCAGGAAGTGCCCCGAGGCACGTGCCGCCCAGCTGGCCAGTGCGTTCCAGGTGTCCGGTTCAGCATGCATCATGGTGCGCGGACCGAGGTGGTCACGCGAGGGCTTGCCTTCCACCATGTAGGCGGCCAGCGTAAACGGAGCACCCGCGAACCCGATCAAGGGGGTGGATCCCAGCTCGGCCACGGTCAGCCGCACTGCCTCGCGGATGGGTTCGAGTGATTCCTCCGTCAGTTCAGGCAGCGCTGCGACGTCTGCAGCGGTGCGCACGGGGGCATCCAGCACCGGACCGACCCCGGGGACGATGTCCACGCCCACCTCGGCCAGGCGTAGCGGGATGACGATATCGGAGAAGAAGATGCCGGCGTCGACGTCGTGACGACGCACCGGTTGCAGGGTGATCTCCGAGGCCAGTTCGGGTTGCAAGCAGGAATCCAGCATGGAAATCCCCTCGCGCAGCTGGCGGTATTCGGGCAAAGAGCGTCCGGCCTGGCGCATGAACCACACCGGACGACGGTCCGGCGTGCCGCCACGCAGGGCGGTGATCAGGGCGGAGCGCGCGGTGGAACGGGTAGCGTCATCGGTTACCAGCGGGTGGTCGGCAGGCAGCTGAGGTGCAGTCATGGCCCCTATTCTCGCATCACCGCGACAGCGGGGCGGATCCGTGTCGAGTTAGGCTTGCCTGCTTAGATTCGGTGCGATAACGGCCGTACGATAGAGCCATTGTGGCTCTGTTTTCTTTGGTTGCCGCGCACACCAGCCTAGACCTCGAGATGGTGGCGCAGTTGAGCACCGGAACCGATGAGGTCATCGCTGCCGTCCCCTCTGCCGAGGCAACACGCGGCGCCGTGGTGCTCTCCACCTGCAACCGCTTGGAGATCTACGCCGAATCCCGCGATGAGCAGAGCATTGACGAGGCCGCCGAGGAGATTCTCGATTCGGTCGCCCGCGGCGCCGGACTGAATGCCGACCAGGTGGCTTCTTCCTTCCAGTTGCGCCCCCAGGATTCTGCCGTGCGTCACCTTTTCACGGTGAGCGCCGGGCTCGATTCCGCTGTCGTCGGCGAGCGCGAAATTGCTGGCCAGGTGCGCCGCGCCCTGACGCAGGCCCGCGAATCGGGAATCACCACCGGCGGGCTGATCAAGCTTTTCGAATCCGCCACCCGCACCGCCAAAGATGTCGGCTCACGCACCGCCCTGGGTTCCACCGGACGCTCCATTGTTTCGGTCGCCCTGGATTTGGCCACCGAGTTGCGCGCTGGCACCGACCAGATTGCCGCCGCCCGGTTCTGGGAGGATGCCAATGTCCTCGTCATCGGCACCGGTGCTTACGCCGGCACGACACTGGCCCAACTACAAGCCCTGGGCGCGAAGAACGTGGCGGTGCACTCTGCCTCCGGGCGCGCCGAGCAGTTCGTCGAGGATCGCGGCGGCTGGGCCCTGGCCCTGGGTGGCGACAAGGTGCACGGCGCCTTCGCCGAGGCTGATGTGCTGATCGGTTGCTCCGGTGGCGCCCGCACGGTTGAAGCAGCCCAGTTGGCTGCACTTCGCGAGGATTCCCTGCACCGGCTCACCGTGCTGGATTTGGCGCTGTCCCATGACTTCGATCCTGCCATCGCCGATCTGGAAGGCGTGGATCTGATCACCCTCGAGTCGATCAAGCTGGCCGCTCCTGAGGAGCAGACCTCCGCCGTCGATCAGGCTCATTCCATGGTCGACGACGCCGTCTCTACCTTTGTCGCCGAGCGCCGGTCGCGCAGCGCCAACGATGCCATTGTCGCCCTGCGCCGCCACACCCACCAGGTGCTCGAAGAAGAAATCGCCCGGGTGCGCGCCCGCCACGGGTGCACCGCCGCGGCCGAGGAAGTGGAACTGGCCATGCGGCGGATGATCCGTCAGTTGCTGCATGAGCCCACCACGCGCGCCCGCCAGCTGGCCGCCGAGGGCCGACTGGATGAATACACCGCTGCTTTGCAGACCCTCTTCGGTCTGGAAACCGCCCCGGAGTCCCCCACCTCTTCGGCGGCGGCGTGCCCGGTGCACGAGTCATCCCAGCGCTCAGCCTGAGTTACTCGCTAGACTGTTCTCACCCCCTGTACCGAGAACGAGGCGAATACCCCACATGCCACCGACCACCAGGCTCCCCCGGGCGCAGCGTCGCCGCCAGCTGATGGACATCTCCCTGCGCGTCTTTGCCGAGAAGGGCTACCATGCCGCCTCGATGGATGACATCGCCGAGGCGGCTGATGTGTCCAAGCCTGTGCTCTACCAGCACTTCACCGGCAAGTACGAGCTGTTTCTGACCCTGCTCGACGAGCAATTGGCCGTGGTCCGTGATGCCATGGTGTCCGCGATGGCCGAGGCAGAGACCAACGAAGAGCGCGTCCGCGGCGCCGTGCGCACCCTCTTCGAATATATGGCACGAGAAGACGGCGCTCACCGCATCGTCTTCAACTCTGGTCTCGGCAACGATACTGAGGTCCGCCAGCGTGTCGACCAGTTCAACGATGCGCTGATCGGGCAGATCTCCGAGCACGTCTTCAACGAAACCTACCTCGACGACGAACAGGCGAAGGTGATCGGCCACGCCATGGCCGGCACCGTCCTCACTGCGGCCCGCTATTGGGCTAGCCGTCGTCGCAGCGGAGAAGAATTCCCCTCGTTGCACATCGACCAGGTCACCGAGCACACCTTCCAGTTGCTGTGGCAGGGCATCTGGACCTTCCAATAAGCAGGTTCGCGCTCGGCCGAACCCTGGCGTCGCTTCTGCCGGGTTCAGGTGGCTAAGCTGGAGGCAGCGACGCGCCCGGCGCGTCACCCCGCAGACCTACCAGAAGGATGGAACCCAGCATGGAGATTCGGATCGGCGTTCAGCACGTGGCCCGCGAGATCGTCCTCGAAACCGAGGCCAGCGCGGAGGAAGTGAATGAAAAGGTGCAGTCGTCGCTCACCCGCGGCGAGGTGCTGGAACTCACCGATAAGAAGGGCAAGACCCTGCTGGTGCCAGCCGCGGGCATCGGCTACGTGGAAGTCGGCAACTCCACCGCTCGCCCCGTCGGTTTCGCCGCCCAGTAATCGAAGAACTCACCGTTGCGCGGACCCCGATGGGGGTCCGCGTCGGTCTTTAAGGGTAGACTGGCCCAGAGCCGGGACTGTTTCCGGCCTGACCTGCAGCACATCTGCACCAGCAGGATGACCGATCGCTTGATGCGATACCCCTTGAAGACTTCCCGCGATCGGCTCCGCACACAGACAGGACCCGTATCGTATGAATTCCCAGCTGCACGCTGAAGACTCCACCGGACCCGCCGAAGAAACCATCGAGGTCGCCGAGACCATCGACGCCGTCGAGCCCGTGGTGGAGAAGACCTTCGCCGACTTCGGCGTCCGCGCCGACATGGCCGACGCCCTGGCCGCCAAAGGCATCACCTCCCCCTTCCCCATTCAGGCGATGACCCTGCCTTTGGCTCTGGCCGGCAACGACATCATTGGCCAGGCCAAGACCGGTACCGGCAAGACCCTGGGCTTCGGTCTGCCGCTGTTGCAGCGCGTGGTCGGCCCCGGCGAGGAGGGTGACCAATCCTTGCCGAAGGCCGGCATCCCGCAGGCGCTCGTGGTAGCCCCGACCCGCGAATTGGCCGTACAGGTCGCCGCGGATCTGACCGGCGCTCTGGGTCAGCGCACCGTGCGCCTGATGACGATCTACGGCGGCCGTGCCTATGAGCCGCAGATCGAAGAGCTGCAGCGCGGCGTCGACGTCGTGGTGGGCACCCCCGGCCGATTGATCGACTTGATGCGCCAGCGCCATCTGAACCTCTCCGCCGCCAAGATCGTGGTGCTGGATGAGGCCGACGAGATGCTGGACCTGGGCTTCTTGCCCGACGTCGAAACGCTGTTGGCCTCGGTGCCCGAGGTCCGCCAGACCATGCTGTTCTCGGCCACCATGCCCGGACCTGTGGTGGCGATGGCCCGCCGGTACATGACCCGGCCCACCCACATTCGCGCGGCCGATCCGGATGATGATTCGATTACCAAGAAGGATATCCGCCAGCTGATCTACCGCGCCCACCACATGGACAAAGACGAGCTGCTGGCTCGCTCCCTGCAGGCCGAGGGCCGCGGCAAGACCATCGTGTTCACCCGCACCAAGCGCACCGCCGCACGGGTGGCCGATGAACTCACCGGTCGCGGATTCGCTGCTGGTGCCCTCCACGGCGATCTGGGGCAAGGCGCCCGTGAGCAGGCACTGCGTGCGTTCCGCAATGGCAAGATCGACGTGCTGGTGGCCACCGACGTCGCCGCCCGCGGTATCGATGTCGACGACGTCACCCACGTGTTCAACTTCCAGTGCCCTGAAGACGAGAAGACTTACCTACACCGGGTGGGGCGTACCGGTCGTGCGGGCAACAAAGGCATCGCCGTTACCCTGGTGGACTGGGAGGACGTGCCGCGGTGGACCCTGATCAACTCCGCGCTCGGTCTGGACCAGTCCGACCCGCAGGAAACCTACTCGTCCTCCCCGCACCTCTTCGCGGACCTGAACATCCCCAAGGGCACCAAGGGCCGACTGCCCAAGGCGCAGCGCACCCGTGAGGGTCTCGACGCCGAGAACCTTGAGGAGCTAGGTGGCCGCGACGAAAAGCGCGACAACTCCGGCCGTGGCAGCCGCGGCGGACGCTCCGGCGGCGGACGGGGTGGTCGTTCCGGCGGCTCCTCCGAGCAGAAACAAGGCGAACAGAAGCAGGGCGAAGGGCGCAACCGGCGTCGCAGCCGCAACCGCACCCGCCGTCGCAACGGTGAGATTGTGCAGCGCGACGAGCAGAGCTGAACGTGGTCGGATTCGACCCCGAAGGTCCGGATCTGATCGTCGAAGCGGAGAACCTCTCCTATCTCGACCAGTTGCCGGAGCAGACCTTTACCGTCGTCTACCTCGATCCGCCGTTCAACACGGGCCGAGTGCAGTCCCGGTCCACATCGACGACGACGCGGGTGGCTCCCGGTGACGGCGACCGCACCGGCTTCGGCGGGCACAGCTACCAGACGGTGAAGGGCGCGCTGTCGTCCTATGATGACGCCTTCACCGACTACTGGGAGTTCCTGGAACCGCGCCTGCGGCAGGCCTGGCGGCTGCTCGCCGACGACGGCACCCTATACCTGCACCTGGATTACCGCGAAGTGCACTACGCCAAGGTCATGCTAGACGTGATCTTTGGCCGGGACCACTTCCTCAACGAGATTATCTGGGCCTACGACTACGGGGGCCGGGCTCGTCGCCGCTGGCCGTCGAAACACGACACGATCCTGGTGTATGTGAAAAATCCGCGCACCTACTGGTTCGATTCGACCGAAGTCGACCGGGAACCGTATATGGCCCCCGGACTCGTCACCCCGGAGAAGCGGGAACGCGGCAAGCTGCCCACCGACGTCTGGTGGCACACCATTGTCTCCCCCACCGGCAAGGAGAAAACCGGCTACCCCACCCAGAAACCGGTGGGGCTGTTGCGCCGAATGGTGGCGGCGTCGTCGCGCCCCGGAGACTGGGTGTTGGACTTTTTCGCCGGCTCGGGCACCCTCGGTGCTGCCGCCGAGCAATTGGGGCGCCGGTACCTGTTGGTGGATCAGAACCCGCAGGCGATCGAGATCATGCGCAGCCGCCTCCCTCAGGCGCTGGTCACCACGCCGCCTCGGTGACGCCGAGCGCAGCAATCTGGTCCACGACGTCGCGGTCCGTGGTGTACTCACCGATCCGATTCGGTTTGCCTGCCCCGTGATAATCCGAGGCACCAGTCATGAGCAGGTCATGACGGCGCGCCAGCTGCCGCAACCACTGCCGGTCCGCATCCGGATTGTCTCGGTGGTCCACCTCCAGTCCCACCAGGCCGGCCTCGATCATCTCCTCGAAGGTGTCCTCCCCCACCACGCGGCCGCGGGACACCGCCCTCGGATGGGCAAACACCGGCACCCCGCCCGCCTCGCGCACCAGCCGCACCGCATCGGCCGGGTCCGGCGCGTAATGCCCAACATAGTAGGGCGACGACGGCAGCAGGATACCGGCGAAGGCGGCGGTACGGTCAGGCACCACCCCGGCTGCGACGAGCGCATCCGCCAGGTGCGGCCTGCCCACCGTGGCCCCAGGCTCGGTCTGGGCCTGCACGAGCTCCCAGGTAATCGGGAAGTCCTCACTGAGTCGCTGCGCCATCTGCTCGGCCCGAGTCAGCCGCGAGCGCACCGAACGCTCCATCTCGTCTTTCAGCCCCGGATGATCGGGGTCGTGGAGGTAGCTGAGCAGGTGCACGCTGACCCCTTGGGCGGATACACAGGAGATTTCCATGCCCCGCACCACGGCCACCCCCTCGCGACGTCCCGCCGCCACGGCTTCGTCCCAGCCGGCGGTGGTGTCATGGTCGGTGAGTGCCAACCCCTCCAGCCCGGCCTCCGCGGCGGCACGCACCACCGCGGACGGCGATTGGGTGCCGTCGGAGCAGTGCGAGTGGGTGTGTAAGTCGAAGGCCATGGCATCAGTGTGCTGTGCCGGGTCAGCGCTCTGCAAGTGTGGTGCACCCATGAAACAATGTGGTCATGACTGAATCCGCCTCGATGACCCCGTCGCACCACGAGTCCTCCCACGAGCAGGACCAGCCCCTGGAGAACCGCGTCGACAACCGATCGCAGCGCCCCACCTCCGAGGCGTTCAAGGAGTTCATGGCCTCGTCCTGGGCCCCCGCCGATACCAGTGAGGCCCCGCTGAACGCCTCCGCCCCGTTCGCCGCCCAGCGTCGCGCTGCTGTTTCCGCACGCTTCTCGGGTGAACGCGTGGTGGTTCCGGCCGGTGAGCCGAAGGTCCGATCGAACGACACCGACTACCGTTTCCGTGCGCATTCAGCGTTCTCCCACCTGACCGGTCTGGGGGCCGACCATGAACCCAGCGCGGTGCTGGTGATGCAGCCGGTGGAACCCGGAACCGGGGACGACGGCTCGGACCACGAGTCCACCCTGTATTTCCACCCACTAGCTGGACGTGACAGTGAGGAGTTCTACACCAACGCCCGCACCGGCGAATTCTGGGTGGGTGCACGCCCCACTCTGGCGGAGATGAGCCAGCGCACCGGGCTGCGCACCGCGGATCTCGCCGACCTGGAGGTGGCGGTGACCAAGGACGCCGGAGCCGTGGAAATCGGGGGGCTGCGCATTCGCCTACTGCGCGGTTCGGACCTCACCATGGAGGCTCTCGTCGATACCTCCCGCATCAACACCGGCGTCGATCTGGAAGCCTCCGATGCCCTGGACGGTGAGCTCACCGAGTTCACCTCCGAGCTGCGCCTAGTCAAGGATGAGTGGGAGATCGAGGAGATGCGCGGTTCGGTCGCGGCCACCCTGCGCGGTTTCGACGACATTGTGAGAATTCTGCCCACCGCCCGGGAGCATGATCGTGGCGAGCGCGTGGTCGAGGGGGCGTTCTTCGCTCGGGCCCGGTTGGAGGGTAACGACCTCGGTTATGACACCATCGCCGCTTCCGGCAACAACGCCACCGTGCTGCACTGGATCCGCAACACCGGCTCCGTGCGTGACGGGGAACTGATTCTGGTGGACGCCGGGGTGGAGGCAGATTCGCTCTACACCGCCGACATCACCCGCACCCTGCCGGTCAACGGCACCTTCTCTCCTGTGCAGCGCCGCATCTACCAGGCGGTGCTCGATGCGGCCGACGCCGCCTTCGCCATCGTGAAGCCGGGCATCCGGTTCCGGGAAATCCACCAGACCGCCGTCACCGTGCTCGCCCAGCGCCTGGACGAGTGGGGTCTGCTGCCGGTCAGCGTGGAGGAGGCGGTCTCGCCGCAGGGCCAGCAGCACCGCCGGTGGATGCCGCACGGCACCAGCCACCACCTGGGTCTGGATGTGCATGACTGCGCCCAGGCGAAGAAGGAACTCTACCTCGACGGCGTGCTGGAGCCGGGCATGGTGTTCACCATCGAACCCGGGCTCTACTTCAAGGCCGAGGACTTGGCCGTGCCCGAGGAATACCGCGGCATCGGCGTGCGTATCGAGGACGACATCCTGGTCACCGCTGACGGTGCTGAGAACCTGTCGGCAGCGCTACCGCGCACTCCGGACGACATCGAAGCCTGGATGGCCCACCACAACGGTTAGCGGGAGCGGTCCGAGTCCTCCGAGGTCTCCGGGTCGACGCGGACCCCGTACTGAGGGCGGCCGTCGGGCAGGTCCGGGATCTGCCCGCGGCGCGACGGCGCCGGGGTTTCGGTGGATTCCTCTTCTGCAGCAGGAGCGGTCGGAGCAGCCGGCTGAGTGGGAGCTGCGGGCTGGGCCGGGGCGCTCGGGGCCGGCGCCGTCGACCCTCCGAGAATGCCGCGGGCCCGGTGGGACACCTCAAAATCGCACACCAGATCGTAGCTGACCGCCACCACCTGCGGAATCGTGTCGAAGCCGGGGGTCTTCTTCCGCATGGCCTGGCCGAGCACGCCGAAAATCACCCAGATCCCGATGCCCAGGGCCACCGAGCTCAGGATCTGCAGCCCGGCGGTCTCCGGGACGATCAAACTCATCAGCAGTCCGATCAACAATCCGAAGAACGCGCCCTGAATGGCAGAACGCAGCACCACGGCCGGGTAGCCGGCGCGGCGGCGCAGCCGGTTCACCACGCGCACATCGCGGCCCACCACCGTGAGGGCCTGCAAGCTGATGCCCTCGTCCACCAGCCGCTGCACCGTCTGCTGGGCGGCGTCGAACGACGGGTAGTTGCCGATCAACTCCCCGCGCGGCAGACCGGAGCTCATGGACGACGGAGGGACGGGACCGAGGAATGACATGGTGCTATTTTCTCGTGCTTCGCGCACGCGCGCCAGCGATTATGCCCACCGAGTAAGCCACCCTGGGTTCCGCCTGACTCGGCACATTCCCGCCGCAGGGCTTAGGCTGTAACGGTGAGCAAGATCTTCGTTGCCCGACTGCTGGGCCAGGACGTGTTCGACCCGCTGGGCGACCGCCTCGGGCGGTTGCGCGACGTCGTGGTGGTCGACCGCGGCCATATCGATCCGCCGGTGGCCTCCGGCATCGTGGTGGAGGTGCTGGGCAAAAAACGAGTGTTCGTGCCGATGACCCGGGTGACCTCGCTGGACTCCGGCCAGGTGATTACCACCGGGCTGATCAATCTGCGCCGTTTCGAGCGCCGCGGCTTGGAGATGACGGTGGCCGGGGACCTGTTTGACCGCCGTGTGGTACTCCAAGACGGTTCCGGCAGCGCCGTCCTGCAAGACGTGGGCCTGACGCGCCAGCGCAACGGTGACTGGGCCGTCTCCGACCTTTATGTGCGCCGCGTCGGTGCCCGCCGGGGCGCCTTCGGCCGGTCCCGGGGCGAGCACCTGCTCGTCGGCTGGGAAGAATCGCGCTGGGCCGGGCAGGAAGAGCCCCAGGGAGCGGCCAACTTCGTCGCCGCCCACGAAGACATGAAGCCGGCCGACCTCGCCGATGCCCTGCACGAGATGACCGAGAAGCGCCGGGTGGAGGTCGCCGCAGAGCTGCACGACGAGCGTCTGGCCGATGTGTTGCAGGAGCTGCCCGACGACGACCAGGTACTCATTCTGTCCAATCTGAACCTGGATCGTGCCGCGGACGTGCTCGAAGAAATGGACCCAGACGACGCCGCTGACTTGCTCAATGAGCTGCCCGATTCCCAGCAGGAGCTGCTGCTGGAGCTGATGGAGCCCGACGACGCCGAAGACGTGCGCCGCCTCATGGAGTACGAGGAGAATACCGCCGGCGCGGTGATGACCCCCGTCCCGATCATCATGTCCCCGGAAGCGACCGTGGCAGAGGCGCTGGCAAACATCCGCCAGCACGACATTTCCGCCGCCCTGGCCTCCTTGGTCATCGTGGCCCGTCCTCCCCTGGAGACCCCCACCGGGCGCTACCTCGGAGTCGTGCACTTCCAGAAGCTGCTGCGCTACCCGCCGCCGGAGCTGCTGGGCAACCTGCTCGACAAAGAGCTGGAACCGGTCACCGACTTGACTCCGCTGCACACCGTGACCCGCGAGCTGGCCACCTACAACCTGACCAGCATCCCGGTCATCAACGACGCCCAACGCGTGGTGGGCGCGGTCACCGTGGATGACGTGCTGGATCACCTGCTGCCCGATGACTGGCGCACCATGGACCCTGAACAGATCCGCACCCACGACGAGTCCGAACCGGGCACCGGGATCATCACGCAGATCCCGACGTCGTCTCCGTGATCCACACACCAGCGAAGACCAGGAGGAACCGTGGCTGAGAAGAACGACAAGGCCGAGCCCGCCGGCCAGCGCCGTATTCGTGACCTGGACAAGCCCCTGGGTACCCGCGGCCGCCGCATTTCGCTGCGGGGCCCCAACCCAGACGCCTTCGGGCAATGGACCGAGGGCATCGCCCGGTTCATGGGCACCCCGCAGTTCTTGCTGTGGATGTCGCTGTTTTGTGTGCTCTGGCTGGGGTGGAACACCTGGGCCCCCGAGGACTGGCGCTTCGACTCGGCCGCGCTCGGATTCACCGCGCTCACCCTGATGCTCTCCCTGCAGGCTTCCTATGCCGCGCCCTTGCTGTTGCTCGCCCAGAACCGGCAGGACGACCGCGACCGGGTGTCGCTGCGCGAGGATCGCGACCGGGCCGAGCGGAATCTGGCCGACACCGAATACCTCACCCGGGAGATCGCCGGGCTGCGCCTGGCCGTTCAAGACACCGCCACGCGTGATTTTGTGCGCTCCGAACTGCGCAGCGTGGTCGAGGATCTCACTGATGACCTGCGCGACTCACTGCTGCAGGAACTGCGCCAACAGCAGCGCGACACCGTGCCGGAGCCCGACACGACCACCGATACCCTGGCGCGTCTCACCGACGAGCAGATCGCCGAGCGGGCCGGAAAACGAGACCACTGAGCGGAGGGATTGCGTGACCGACGCATCCGATGTCACAGCCCAGGCGCGCACACGTCTGGCCGGCGTCATCGACCCCGAGCTTCGCCGCCCCATCACCGAGCTGGGCATGCTGGGCGACGTCACCGTCACCGACACCGACGAGGGCACCGTGCTACGCGTGCAGATTCGGCTCACCGTGGCCGGTTGCCCGCTGCGCGGCACCATTCACGACGACGTCGCCGCCGCGCTGGACGGGCTTGACGGGGTGGCCCGGGTCGACGTCGACCTGACCGTGATGACACCCGAACAGCGTGCCGCCCTCAAAGACCAGCTCACCGCCGGCCGCCCGGCCAATCCGTTCGGTCCCGAGACCCTCACCCGAATCTTCGCGGTCGCCTCTGGCAAGGGCGGGGTGGGCAAATCCACGGTCACCGCCAACCTGGCCGCCGGGTTCGCCGCCCGCGGCTACTCCGTGGGCCTCATCGACGCCGATATTCACGGGTTCTCTATTCCGGGCCTGCTCGGGGTGGACCAGGCCCCCACCCGGATGGAAGGGATGATCCTGCCCCCGGTAGCCCACGGAATCAAGGTGATCTCCATTGGCATGTTCCTCGACACCGACCAGCCGGTGGCGTGGCGCGGACCGATGCTGCACCGGGCCCTGGAGCAGTTCGTGACCGATGTCTACTGGGGAGACCTGGACCTGCTGTTCATCGATCTGCCCCCGGGCACCGGCGACATCGCCATCTCCGCAGCACAGCTGCTGCCGTCAGCTGAACTATTGGTGGTCACCACCCCGCAGCACGCCGCCGCCCAGGTGGCCGCACGCGCCGGACAGCTGAGCACCCAGACCCAGCAGCCAGTGGCCGGGGTCATCGAGAATATGGCGGCGATGACGCTGCCCGACGGCACGGTGCTGGATCTCTTCGGCTCCGGCGGTGGCCAACAGGTCTCAGAACGCCTCACCGAAGCCTTGGAGACTCCGGTGTCGCTGCTGGGTTCGGTGCCGCTGGATCCGGTGTTGCGTGCCGACGGCGACGCTGGAGAGCCCACCATGCTGGCGCATCCGGACTCCCCGGCGGCCACGGCGCTGGATCAGGTGGTCACTGCTCTGGCCAGTCGCGGCCGCGGACTGGCCGGTCGCCGACTGCCGGTATCTCCGCGCGATTAGGTCGCCTCGTCGTCGAACGGTGCCGGGCGGGTTTCTTCCGGCTCGGTTGCCTCGACGTCGTGAGTGGGATCATCCGTTTCCGGAGACGCCGCTGGGGCAGCGTCTTGGGTGGAGTCGGTCGAGGAGGAACGGAACGCCTCGCGAGGGTCGAGTTGTTTGAGGTCCTGGCGTAGCGTGGTCCGGTCGGTGCCCGTGACCCCAGCCACCTGTTTCAGGTCGTCCAGTGGTTCGGCCAGGGCGTCGCGGATAATCCGCCGCGGGTCGTATTGACGGGGGTCGTAGCGTTGCCAGTCGACCTCGTCGAAGTCGGTGCCGGTTTCCTCTTTGAACTGCTGTTTCGCGCCCTCGGCCATCCGGCGCAGTTTACGCACCCAGTCGCCGAGGGCCCGGGTGTATTCCGGGATCTTCTCGGGACCCAGCAACAGCAAGGCGAGCACGATCAATACGATCAGCTCGCCGCCGTTGATTCCGAAGATGTTCACAGTACGTTAGCTTACCGGCTCAACCAGGTCTCAGCTGTGAAAGGTCATTGTCCCAGCCCAGGAATAATCTCTTGGAATCCGCGCTGCAGGCGGTCCATGGCCGAGTCCGGCAGCGTGCCGCCCTTAATGCGGGACTGCTCGGACATCCGTAGAGCCGACATCATGGCCGCCGCGTTTTCCACGGGGCTGGACGAGTCCACCTGGTAGGAGGCGTGCTCGGAGTTCAGTCGGGCCGTCCAGGTGTCGTCGGCAAAGGTTTGGACTTCGATGCTGGTGTCGGGGCCGATGTCGATGGTGGTCACTGGCCCGGAATGTTCTTCTTCCACGGGGCAACCGGTCACCTGGTCGTCCTCAACCTGGCGGCATTCGCGCACCACGGTCACGATTTCGTCGTCACCTGAGCCGCGGCGCATCTGGGTGGAGATTTCCGCCCAGTTCTCGCCGGAGAGCACCGAGGCCGACTGCATGGACATGCCGAAATCAGCTAGCCCGGGGATGTTCCAGCCGTAGCCGCGCAACTGCGACAGTGCAGAGACGGGTACGTCGGTGCCCGAGGCGGTGAGATCTGCCCCCTGGGTCGATCCGGCGGTGGAGACCATCGGCCATTGTGCATCATCGGATGAGGCCGACGACGAAGCGGAGGATTCGGAAGTACCCGAAGCACTCGAAGAAGTCGTCGACGACGGCGTACCGGCCGTCAACGTGGGCGTGATGAGGGGACGATCTTCCAGCCGCGCGTCCGACCCCGTGGCGGAAAGCTCTTGGGGCAATAACGACGGCGACCCGACCGACAGGGAAACGCTACCGCGCCCACCGGCCACCCAAGCGAACAACAGCATGGCCACTGCCACGGTGCAGACCAACACGAGCCCGATGACGACTTTCCAGCCGGCGATCCCGGAGCCGGGACGCAACACCGCTTCGGGAGCAGGACCGGAGGTAGCGGACTGGCGCACCGGGATGATGTGAGACTGCTGGGCCTGCCGGCTATAGCGCAGGGCCGCGGCGCGCTGAGAGATTTCTTCGGCGCATTCGTGACATTCGGCCACATGGCGCTGGACCCTGCGGCGCGAGCCGGGGGTCAAAGAATTTTCGAGATACGAGTCGAACCGAGACCGGGGATGCGGCCTCCGGCTACGTTGCGTGGTACTCATCCGTGATGTCCTGCATGGGCTTGGAGTGCGTCCGTCCTTCGTGTGCCTCGTCAAGTGCTCGCTCGTGGTCCTCAGTCTGCCTCCACAATCTGAAAGAAGACTGGAGGCAAGCTGTGCAGCACGCCACGCACCGTAGACTAGGGTGGCAGAATCATCGAGCCCCTCACCGAAGGATGACACGCCGGAATGAAGGCCCTGAGCCCCCACCAGACGGATAAGCATGCCAGCTGGGCGTTCGCGGAATCGCGCCCGGAAGAAGCCGAGGTCATGCTGCGCGCCCGAGAGCGCTCGGCCGAACTGGGGATCACCGCCGTCACCGAGGGGACCGCCGCATTGCTCAGCGTGCTCTCGGCCACCACGCGCCCGCGCACCCTGGTGGAACTGGGCACCGGTGCGGGCGTGTCCGGGCTGGCACTGATGAACGGCGCCGGAAAGGGAGCGGTACTGACCACTCTGGATCCCGACGCCGAGGCCCAGCGTGCCGCCCGTGAGGCGTTCGCCGAGGCCGGCCACCCGTTGTCACGCACACGGATGATCACCGGGCGCGGACGCACGGTACTCCCCCGGTTGTCGACGTCCAGCTACGATCTGATGTTTATCGACGCCGACATTGCGGTGTTGGAGTTCCACGTACAAGAAGCCGGGCGCATTCTGCGACCCGGCGGCTTGCTGATCATTAATGACGCCCTCGATGGGGACCGCGTGCCACGGCCTGCGGTCCGCGAGGCCTCCACGATCACCGCTCGCGCGGTGGAACGCACTCTGCGCGACGACCACGAGACCTGGGCTCAGTCATCGCTGGTCACCGCCGGCACCGGAGTGTTGCTGGCCACCCGCGCCTGAGCCAGGCTCAGGCCTCTTCGGTGACCCCCACCAGGCACTCCTTGAGCGCCTGCGCCTCTTCGGCGTTGATTTCCACCACGAGACGTCCACCGCCGTCGATCGGAACACGCATGATGAGGCTACGGCCTTCTTTGGTCACTTCCATCGGGCCGTCACCGGTGCGGGGCTTCATGGCTGCCATGGGTACTGTTCCCTTCGTAGTTGGACGGTGTTTCGTGAAAAGTCCTGCACCTATTATTCCGGATTCCGCTCGGCGACGGTAACAGTTGAGGCGCTGCGTAGCTCGTCGATCTCGGCTTCAGAGCGGGCCAGCTGCCGGGTGAGCCGGTCGAGGACCTCGTCCACCTGGTCCGCACGGTAGCCTCGGAAGCCGAGCGAAAAGCGTACCCGGGCGACGTCCTCGGAGCGCGGCTCGTTCGGCAAAGTCACAGCGGGCAGGGTCTCAACCGGGTCGGACAGGGGCCGGGCGAACCCGGTACCGGCCACCACCACGACGGCGATGGCCGCGATCAGCAACACGCCGATCAGCAGGATCTCAATAATGAACAGGCTGGTCCCCATAGGTTTATTGTCTCACGAGGGTTCGTTCATGGAGACGAGTCGGGCCACGGCCTCTTCGGCGGTGTCCACCACGCAGAGCAGCTCGACGTCCTCGGACGAGATCATGCCGCGGGCCACCAGGGTGTCGGTGATCCAGTCCATCAGCGGCGCCCAGAAGCCGGAGTCGACGAGGACCACCGGGAAGCGGGTGATCTTGCGGGTCTGGATCAGCGTGAGCGCTTCGAACAGCTCATCCAGGGTGCCCAACCCGCCGGGCAGCACGATGAACCCCTGGGAGTATTTGACGAACATAACCTTGCGCACGAAGAAATAGCGGAAGTCGATGCCCAGGTCGACCCACTGGTTGAGCCCCTGTTCGTGCGGCAGCTCAATGCCCAGACCCACCGATTCGCCATCGGCGTCTTTCGCACCCCGATTGGATGCCTCCATCACCCCGGGACCGCCCCCGGTGATCACCGCATAGCCGGCCTCAACCAGACGGGAACCGACCTCGCGGGCCAGGGCGTACGTGGGTGAATCCGGGGAAACCCGCGCCGAACCAAAGACGGCGACGGCGGGCCCCAGTTCGGCCAGGGTGCCGAAGCCCTCCACTAGTTCGCCCTGCATGCGCAGCACCCGCCAGGCATCAGTGGTGGTGCTGTGAATGCCCTGGCGCGCCCGTTCGGGGCCGACGGGCCGGGAATCCAACAGCAGCCGGTCGAAGCTCGGGGCGCCGCGATGGCGGCCGCGCCGGGTCTGGGGACCGCGGGTGTCGCAGTCGTCGGGGGTGCGGTCTACGGCGTCGTCCATATACCGAGCATAGCGGTGCAGGTGAGATACTGTCCGGTGATGCAGCCTTCCGGAAACACCCTGTCCCCCGCCCCGCGCCGCCTGATGACCGGTGCGGTATTCACCGTCGCCGCCCTGGCGCTCAGCGCGTGCGGGGCAGCGGAACCCGACGCCGAGCAGCCCGCCCCGAGCGCGGAACCCACCGCAGAATCGACCCTGCGGGTGGGCGTGCAGCTGGACTCTCCCGGACTGGCCGCGGGCGTGGATGCGACGTCGCCCTCGGGTCTGGACGTGGATCTGGTGACCGCGCTGACCACAGAGCTACCGGGCACCGCCGTCGAATGGGTGCCGATCAGCGCCGAACAATCCGGGCAGCTCCTGGCCGACGACGAGATCGACCTGGCGCTGGTGCACGGACCGGTGAGCAACGTTGGCTCACGCGACGGCGTCACCGCGGTGGGCCCGTATCTGCAGACCGTTCCGGCGCTGCTCGTGCCGGCCGAAGACGCCGATTCCTTGCCCGGTGACGGGTCCTGGGAACCGGTGGCTGACCTCGAGGATCTGGACGGTACTGCGCTATGCGTGCCCGCTGGGGCGGACCGTTCGCTGCTAGAGCTGGATGAATCGGGTGAGCCCGACATCCTGGAGCAGCCCAGTGCGTCCGAGTGTGCCCTGGCGTTGACCTCCGGGCGGGTGCAAGCTGTGCTGTCGGACCGGGTGCAACTGGCCGGGCTCGCCGTGGATCCGCGGTTCTCTGGCCAGGTGGAGGTGCTCGAATGGGATGATCTCGACGAGTCCACCCCGCCGGCCGTCACCTATCAGGTACTCGCCGGCGGCCAGGAGACCGTATGTCAGTCCATGTTCGGGATACTCTCCGACCCGGATCGGATGGCATCGCTGCTGTCGAACGCCGCGACCACGGAAACCTCCGAGTCTGCGGCCGCGGAGCTCTCCGACGCGACCTCCCCCTGCTGAGCGGTTCTTAGCCCAGCAACCAACGACGTAGCGCCTGAAGGCAGACGCGCACCGCTTCGGCGTCGACGTGTTCGTGGTCGGTGTGGGCCAGCAGCGCGTCGCCGGGGCCGAAGTTCACCGCAGGCACGCCCAGTTCGGAGAACCGAGCCACATCCGTCCACCCGTACTTGGGTAGCGGCTCGCCGCCCACCGCGTTGACAAACTCCACCGCCGCCGGATGATCCAGCCCCGGCCGGGCGGCCGAGGAGGCGTCGGTAATGCGCACCTGGTCCCAGTCGACGCCGGCCCCGGCCAGCACCTCGCGGACGTGCTGGTGTGCCTCGTCGAGGGTCTTGTCGGGGGCGAAGCGGTAGTTGACCTCCATCACGCAGGTGTCAGGGATGACATTGCCGGCCACTCCCCCGCGGATGCGCACCGCGTTGAGGCCTTCACGGTAGTCCAGGCCCTGCACGCTGATCGTGGCGGGCTCATACTGCGCGAGCGCGTCCAGCAACGCGGCGGCTTGGTGGATGGCGTTGACACCCTTCCAGGCGCGCCCGGAGTGGGCGGCGACCCCGTCGAAGGTGATCTCGTACCGGCAGGTGCCGTTGCAGCCGCCTTCGACCACCCCGTTGGTCGGTTCCAGCAGCACCGCAAAGTCGGCCTCGAGCAGTTCGGGTGCCTCGCGGGCCACCCGTCCCAGCCCGGAGGCTTCGGAGGCGACCTCTTCATGGTCGTAGAACACCCAGGTGACGTCGCGGTCGATCTCCGGGGACTCAGCAGCGCCGATGAGGCGGGCCAGCACCAGCTGCACGGCCACCCCGCCCTTCATGTCGACCGCTCCGCGGCCGTAGAGCGTCTCGCCGTCCCAGACGCCGGGCACCTGGGCGCGGGCGCCCTCTACGGTGGGCAGCGGCACCGTGTCGAGGTGCCCGGCCAACACCACCCGGGTGTCGCGTTTGAACTCGGTGCGGGCCACCACGGTGTCACCGATCCGGGTCACCGTGAGCTTCGGCAGGGACCGAAGTTGAACCTCGACGGCGTCGGCCAACGGGGTTTCGGAGTCCGATACCGAGTAGATGTCGATGAGCTGCCCGGTGAGGCCGGCCACATCGTCGTCGAGGTTCAGGGTCACGGGGGTCGGCGGGGGCGTCGCAGTCATGCAGATCAGTGTATCCGCCCGTCCTGACTGCCATAATGAGGACCATGTCTAACGAGTCAAATCTCCAGAATCTTTCCCCCACCGTCGCCGCAGGCATCGGCCTGGCGACCGTCACCGCCGCCGGCACCGTGCTGGACACCTGGTTCCCGGCCCCGCAGCTGGCCTCCGCCGCCGAGTTGGCCGAATCCGACCAGGTGAGTTCGGCCCTGGAAGCCGCCGCCCAGAGCGACGACGCCCGCGGCACCACCCAGCGTGTGGTCACCATTGAGGCGGATCTGACCGCGGCGCCCACCAGCGCCGAGGACGCCTGGCTACGCCTGCACCTGCTCTCGCACCGCCTGGTGCGCCCGAACACCATCAACCTGGACGGTGTGTTCGGTCTGCTGACCAATGTGGTGTGGACGAACTTCGGTCCGTGTGAGGTCGAGGGCTTCGAGCTGACCCGCGCCCGCCTGGCCGCCCGCGGACCCGTGGTGGTCAACGCGGTGGACAAGTTCCCCCGAATGACCGACTACGTGGTGCCCGCCGGTGTGCGCATCGGTGACGCCAGCCGCGTACGCCTGGGCGCCCACCTCGCCGCCGGCACCACCGTGATGCACGAGGGCTTCGTGAACTTCAACGCCGGCACCCTGGGCAGCTCGATGGTCGAGGGCCGGATTTCAGCTGGCGTCATCGTCGGCGACGGCTCCGATGTCGGCGGTGGCGCCTCCATCATGGGCACTCTCTCCGGCGGTGGCACGCAGCGCATCGTCATTGGCGAGCGGGTGTTGCTGGGCGCGAACTCCGGTATCGGCATCTCCCTGGGCGATGACTGCGTCGTCGAGGCTGGTCTCTACGTCACCGCGGGCACCCGTGTGGCCGTGCGCGCCGAGGGTGAGGACCGGGTCGTCAAAGCTGTGGAGCTGTCGGGCGTCTCCGGCCTGCTGTTCCGCCGCAATTCGGTCTCCGGTCAGGTGGAAGCGCTGGCGCGCGCGGGCCAGAAGGTGGAGCTGAACGCGGAGCTGCACAAGAACTAGTCACCAACGAGTCACCGCCAAAACGACTGCGGGTCCAGCACCTGAAAAGGTGCTGGACCCGCCGTCGTTAAGGAGAAATTCAGATGCCGGGGTAGTCGCGCTGGACCTCTCCGGTGTAGACCTGGCGCGGACGGCCGATCTTCGTGGACTTGTCCTCGATCATCTCGCGCCATTGGGCGATCCAGCCGGGCAGGCGGCCCAGGGCGAAGAGCACGGTGAACATCTTCTCCGGGAAGCCCATGGCCTTGTAGATCAGGCCGGTGTAGAAGTCGACATTCGGGTACAGCTTACGCTCGATGAAGTACTCATCGGCCAGAGCGCGCTCTTCCAGGCGCATGGCGATATCGAGCAGTTCGTCGCCGCCCTTGACCTTACCTAGAATCTCATCGGCAGCAGCCTTGGCGATGCGGGCGCGCGGGTCATAGTTCTTGTACACGCGATGCCCGAAGCCCATCAGCTTCACGCCGTCTTCCTTGTTCTTCACCTTGTCCATGAACGTTTCAGGCTCCAGGCCCTCGGTCTGGATCTGGCGCAGCATGTTCAACACAGCCTCGTTGGCGCCACCGTGCAGCGGGCCGTAAAGCGCATTAATGCCTGCGGAGATGGAGGCGAACATGTTCGCGTGCGAGGAGCCGACCAGGCGCACGGTCGAGGTGGAGCAGTTCTGCTCGTGGTCGGCGTGGAGGATCAGCAGGCGATCCAGGGCCTTGACGACATCGTCGTCGAGCTCGTAGGCCTCTGCCGGTACGCCGAAGCACAGGCGCAAGAAGTTCTCGGTGAGGTTCAGTGAGTTGTCCGGGTAGAGCATCGGCTGGCCCAGCGACTTCTTGAACGCGTACGCAGCGATGACCGGCAGCTTCGACATCAGGCGGATGGTCGAGATGTGGACCTGTTCCTCGTTGAAGGGGTCCAGGGAGTCGGCGTAGAAGGTCGACAGTGCGGACACCGCGGAAGACAGCACCGGCATCGGGTGGGCGTCGCGGGGGAAGCCGGAGAAGAAACTCTTCAGGTCTTCGTGAAGCATGGTATGGGACCGGATGTTCTGGTCCCAGTCGTTGAGCTGGCCGTCGGTGGGTAGCTCGCCGTAAATGAGCAGATAGGCGACCTCGAGGAACGAGGAGTGCTCGGCCAGCTGCTCGATCGGATAGCCGCGATAGCGGAGGATACCTTCGGCGCCGTCGATGTAGGTGATCGCGGACTTGGTGTTCGCAGTGTTCATGAAGCCGGGGTCGTAAGTGACCACTCCGGTCTCTTTGAGCAGCGGGCCGATGTTCAACCCTTCATTGCCCACCGTGGAGGTCTCGCGGATCAGTTCGACATCATGCCCATCAACAGACAGAGTTCCGGAGGTATTCTCAGTCATAGTGCTCCCTCGAGAAGATCGGCCACAACGGCATGCTGTGGCGCCACACACATTATCGGTTCGACTCTAACCTACCAATATCCGGCAGGTTTCGCCCGTTCAAGGAAGTGCGACGCACGTCACGTGGAGTCATCGTCGCTGGGCGGGCGCCGGTGTTTCAGATACCGCGACGGATCCGAGAGACGGCCTGGGCGACGGCGTCGTCGGTTGCGGTGATCGCGACCCTCACATAACCGTTTCCAGCTTCACCGTAGAAGACGCCCGGGCCCACCACAATGCCGGCATCGGCGAATCGCTGGACCAAGTTCCAGGTGTCTTCCGCGGTCGCTGCGCGCCCGGCGGATGCGACGGTCCGGGTCCACAGGTAGAGCCCGGCCTCGGAATGGTCCACATGCAACCCGGACTCGGTGAGGGCGGCCAGCAGCTGCCCGCGGCGGATGCGGTAGCGATCTTTTTGTTCCTGGACGTGGGCGTCGTCATTCAACGCCGCCACCATGGCCGACTGGATGGGCGCGGGCACGATCATGCCCGCGTGCTTGCGGCTGTTGATCAGCGTGGTGATGATCTGCTCGTCGCCGGCGGCAAAAGCCGCACGGTACCCGGCCAGGTTGGACTGCTTGGACAGTGAGTAGACCGAGAGCAGCCCGGTGGTGTCCCCTCCGTTGACGGCAGGGTCCAGCACGCTGGGCACGCCGGGTTCCCACTGGTCCCAACCCAGTTCCGCGTAGCATTCGTCGCCGGCCAGCACTGCTCCGATGGCGCGTGCTTCCGCAATTTTTTCACGAACCTGGTCCGCGGTATCGACGCGGCCGGTGGGGTTGGCCGGGGAGTTCGTCCAGACCAGTTTCACCCTGGAGCGGGTGTCGGTGTCGAGTTCGCTCAGGGAGTCGGCCGCCACGGGGGTCGCGCCCACCAGTTGGGCGCCGATGTCATAGGTCGGGTAGGCCACTTCGGGTCGCACCACGACGTCGCCCGGGCCCAGTCCCATGAGCAGGGGTAGCCAGGCGATGAATTCTTTGGAGCCGATGGAGGGGATGACCTGGGCGGGGGTGATCTGTGCGCTGCGTCGTCGGACGTACCAGCTGGCAATGGCTTCGCGCAGTTGCGCTGTGCCGGCGGTGGTGGGGTAACCGTGGGCGTCGGTGCTCTCGCGCAGGGCGTGCTGGATCAGCTCGGGCGTCGGATCGACGGGGGTACCGATAGACAGGTCTGCCACCCCGTCGGGGTGTTCGGCAGCGCGGGCTCGGTAGGGCGCCAGCTGCTCCCAGGGATATTCGGGAAGGGTGAGCATGCTCGCCGCCTTTCGTCGGGCTGGTGGGGGTCGTCGCTGAGGTCTGACTCAGTCGGTGTCCTGCGGGGGCAGGGCGGTAATGAGCGGATGATCCTTGGGAATCACGCCCATCTTCGCCGCACCACCCGGCGACCCCAAATCCGAGAAGAACTCCACATTGGCACCGTAGTAATCCTCCCACTCCTCAGGAAGATCATCCTCATAATAGATCGCCTCCACCGGGCACACCGGCTCACAGGCACCACAATCCACACACTCATCCGGGTGGATATACAGCATCCGCTCACCCTCATAAATGCAATCCACCGGACACTCATCAATACACGCCCGATCCTTCACATCCACACACGGCAGAGCAATCACATACGTCACGGAAGTTCAGTACCTTTCAGAGCGTTCCTCGAGTGCGAATGGCGCGACAGTCCCCTCAGACGGCGCCGTGATCCAGTCTAGTGGGTGTTGCTGGGCACGACCGGCCGCGGGGCGGTGCGTGGCATCAGACGTGAACTGATGAGCAACACGATGATCGCGACAACGGGAACACCGAAGAGCCAGAGTCCCTCGGCAACCACGGGTCCAGGCAGTTCCTGCCAGGTGTAGGAGTTGATCGCGATGTTGAAGACGTCCTGGGTGGAGGTGAACGCGATGCCGATGATCACCGTGTAGGCGGCGACCACCATCAGCGCTCCGACCCAGAGCTGTCGGGTGGCTAAGGTCGCCCAAAGTTGGGCGCAGGCGACGAGCAACAGACCCAGGACCGCACCCCAGGGAATCACCACGGATCCGAACCAGTGCAGTTGCAGGTGGAGCAAGGTACCCATCAGACCGGCTCCGGCGCCGACAATCAAGGCCAGGACCGCTGAAGCGATCCGTTGGCCCGTCGTCGACGCCGGAGCAAGGGACTGGGGTTGATCAGTTGGCGGCACGGGCGCGCTGGCGGGCCGCTTTAACTCGTTCGTTGGCATCGAGGACCACTTTACGGATGCGGATCGCCTCCGGGGTAATCTCGACACACTCGTCTTCGCGAGCGAACTCCAGGGATTCCTCCAGCGTCAGCTGACGCGGCGGGGTGAGACCCTCGAATGAATCAGCGCTGGCGGAGCGCATGTTCGTGAGCTTCTTCTCCTTGGTGATGTTGACGTCCATGTCGTCGGCGCGCGAATTCTCGCCCACGATCATGCCCTCGTACACTTCGGAGGTCGGCTGAATGAAGAACGAGCCGCGCTCCTGCAGGTTGATCATCGCGAACGGAGTGGCGGTCCCTGCACGGTCGGCGACCAGCGAACCGTTATTGCGGTACTCGATCGGACCGGCCCACGGCTCGTAACCGTTGGCGATGGAAGAGGCGATACCGGCGCCGCGGGTATCGGTGAGGAACTGAGTACGGAAGCCAATCAGGCCGCGAGCCGGAACGTTGAATTCCATCCGGACCCAGCCGGTGCCGTGGTTGGACATTTCGGTCATGCGGCCTTTGCGAGCGGCCATGAGCTGCGTGATCGCACCCATGAACTCGTCGGGGGCATCGATGGTCATCAGTTCCATCGGCTCGTGGACCTTGCCGTCGATGGTCTTGGTGACCACTTGGGGCTTGCCCACGGTGAGTTCGAAGCCTTCGCGGCGCATCTGCTCGACGAGGATGGCCAGGGCCAGCTCGCCACGACCCTGAACTTCCCAGGCGTCGGGACGCTCGGTGGGCAGCACGCGCAGGGACACGTTGCCGACCAATTCGGCGTCGAGACGGTCCTTGACCTGACGGGCGGTAACCTTAGCGCCCTTGACGCGGCCAGCCATCGGCGACGTGTTGATACCGATGGTCATCGAGATCGCCGGGTCATCCACGGTGATCTTCGGCAGCGGCTTCGGGTTCTCCAGATCGGTGAGAGTCTCACCGATCATGATGTCTTCGATACCTGCGACGGCGACGATTTCACCGGGACCGGCAGATTCGATCGGCTCACGGCTGAGACCCTTGGTGCCCAGCAATTCGGTGATCTTTACGGTTTTGTTGGTGCCATCCTGACGGGCCCACGCCACCTGCTGACCCTTGCGCAGGGTGCCGTTGAAGATACGCAGCAACGCCAGACGCCCCAGGAACGGGGAGGCATCCAGGTTGGTCACGTGTGCCTGCAGGACTTCGCCCTCGGTGTACGCCGGAGCGGCGATGTGCTCGAGGATGGTGGCGAACAAGGGCTCCAGGTCTTCGCTGTCGGGCAGGTCGCCGTCGGCGGGCTGTTCCAGGGAGGCACGGCCGGCCTTGCCGGAAGCGTAGACCACGGGCAGGTTCAGCACGGAGTCCAGGTCCAGGTCTTCGACCTCTTCGGAGAGATCGGAGGCCAGGCCGAGGAGCAGGTCCATGGTGTCGGAGACGACACCGTCGATGCGAGCATCGGGACGGTCGGTCTTGTTGACCACCAGGATGACGGGAAGCTTTGCGGCCAGCGCCTTGCGGAGCACGAAACGAGTCTGGGGCAGCGGGCCTTCCGAGGCATCGACGAGCAAGACGACGCCATCGACCATGGACAGGCCGCGCTCGACCTCGCCGCCGAAGTCGGCGTGGCCGGGAGTGTCGATGACGTTGAACGTGATGGTCTTGCCCTCGGCGGAGGGGCCGGAATAGAACACAGTGGTGTTCTTGGCAAGGATGGTGATGCCCTTCTCGCGTTCCAGCTCACCGGAATCCATCACTCGGTCTTCGACCTCGCCGTGGCTTGAGAAGGCGCCGGCCTGGCGCAGCATGGCGTCGACCAGAGTGGTCTTGCCGTGGTCAACGTGGGCGACGATGGCGACATTGCGCAGGTCTTCGCGTCGGGTGAGGGATTCGCTCATATGCGTGTCTCAGTTCTGTTGATCTGTGAGCACCCCGGCCGCTCGATTTTGTGCACGTCGAACCAGCGTGAACACACGCCGTGGTGCTGACTGGGGCTCGGACCTAGTGACAGTCCACTGATTATTCTACGGGACATCCAGGCCACCCCGGTACACGACTCCGGCACAGCACTGGCGGCGACCCGAAAAGGGTCGCTGCCTCATGCTGGTGTGGGTGTATTAATAGCTGGATTCGCCGAAAGAGGCGAGCAGCTCGCGCCGTTCCGCGCGCCGGGTCTTTTGCTCGTCCGGATCCGGGACGGGCGCCGCCGCCAACAGCCGCTTGGTGTAGCTCTCTTGCGGCTGGTGTAGCACCTGATCGGTTTTCCCGGATTCGACTTCGCGCCCCTCCTTGAGCACGAGCACCTTGTGCGCCAGCATGTCCACGACGGCCAGGTCGTGGGACACGAACAGGCAGGCGAATTCATACCGACTCTGTAGCTCGGCGAACATATCTAACACCGCCGCCTGCACCGAGACGTCCAGCGCCGACGTCGGCTCATCGGCGATGAGCACGTCCGGGTCCATCGTCAGGGCGCGGGCGATAGAAATGCGCTGGCGCTGACCGCCTGAGAGTTCGTGCGGGTACCGGTTCACCACAGAGCGCGGTAGCTTGACCGCGTCCAGGAGCTCGTAGGCGCGATCCAGTCGGGTCTTGGCGTTGCCGACCTTATGGATCACCATGGGCTCGGTGATGATGTCGCCGATCGGAAAACGCGGGTCCAGCGAGGCCGCTGGGTCCTGGAAGACCACGCCGATCTGCTTGCGCATGCTCCGCGATTCCTTGCGCGACAAGGAGGTGAGTTCTTTGCCATAGAGTTTCATGCTGCCCGCAGTAATGGGAAGCAGCCCCAGCACGGACTTGGCGATGGTGGATTTGCCGGAACCCGACTCCCCGACCAGACCCATAATTTCGCCCGGAGCCACGGTGAAGGACACGTCGTGGACCACATTGCGCTTCTTGCCGCGGTGCTCGTAGGCGATCGAGATGCCGCTGGCTTCCACCGCGTAGGTGGCTCCGACATGCACGGCTTCGGTCACCGGCTCCGGTTCGGCCACTTCGAGGCTTTCACCCAGTCGCGGAACCGACGACAGTAGCCGTTGGGTGTAGGGGTGTTGCGGCGACTGCATCACCTGGTGCACGGGACCGGTCTCGACCATCTCGCCACGCAACATCACGCAGACCCTGTCGGCCATGTCGGCCACCACGCCCATGTTGTGGGTGATCAGCAGAATGCCGGTGTTCAGTTTGTCCTTCAGGTTGCGCAGTAGCTCGAGGATTTCCGCCTGCACGGTGACGTCGAGTGCGGTGGTCGGCTCATCGGCGATGATCACCTCGGGCGAGCAACTGATGGCCATCGCGATGACGATGCGCTGACGCTGACCACCAGAGAACTGGTGCGGGTACTGCTTGAGCCGGCTCGCTGCGTCGGGAATCCCCACCATTTCCAGCAGTTCGGCCGCACGGCGCTTGGCTTCCTTACCGAAAGCCAGGTTGTGCACGGCCAGCGACTCGGTGAGCTGATCGCCCACGGTGAGCACCGGGTTCAGCGCCGTCATGGGTTCTTGGAACACCATGGCCACCCGCGATCCGCGGATTTTACGCAGCACGGCAGGTTCCATGGCAACGACATCGTCGTCTTTGAGCAGCACGCTACCGCCAATTCGGGCGTTACCCGGCAACAGACCCATCGCGGTGGAGGAGGTCACCGACTTACCCGAACCAGATTCGCCAACCAGGGCCACCACTTCGCCGGGCTTGACGTCAAAGCTCACGCCCTTGACCGCGTTCACCTCACCGAACTCGGTGTCGAAGGAGACGGTCAGGTTCTTGAAGGTCAAAATCGGCTTGCCGTCGAGGTCATCGTGGCGCTTGACGACGTTGGTCGACGTCGTCACCGTTTTGGGCTCTTTGCGTTCTGATGGCTTCTTCATCATCGGTTCCCTCCCTCGGGTCCGGAGGAATTCGGATCGGGGTCTTCTGGCCCATCATGGTCGGAGGACGGCACGGGCCGCTCCAGTTCGCCGGGCTGTTCGGGCACATCGTTGCGCGGGGTACCCAGGGTGGCGTTGGCGGCTTCCTGACGCCCAGACATACCAAGCACACTGCGGCGGCGTTTGATCTTGCTCACCTGGCGGGGGTCGAAGGCATCGCGCAGACCGTCACCGATGAAGTTCACTGACAGGGCGATGGCCAGAATCATGATGCCCGGCCACCAGAACAGCCAGGGGCGGGTGGTAAACGCAGCCTGGTTGTCGCTGATCAACAGACCCAGCGAGGTCTCGGGCGCCTTTACACCGAAGCCCAGGAAGGACAGCGAGGTCTCGAGGAGAATGGCGGCCGAGATGGCGAAGGTCGCGTTCACCACGATGACGCCGATGGTGTTCGGCAACAGGTGTTTGAGGATGACGCGTCCGGGTTTGGCACCCATGGCGACCGCCGCGGAGACGAATTCCTTCTCGCGCAGGGAGAGCACCTCACCGCGGACCAGACGGGCCAGCGACGTCCAGGTGACCAATCCGAGCACGATAGCCAACGGCAGCACACCGCCGCCGCGGAAGGTGGAGGACAGCTGACCCAGCACGGCGGCCAGAGCGAGCAGCGGGATCACGATGACCAGGTCGGTCATGCGCATCAGCACCGAGTCGATCCAACCGCGGAAGTAACCGGCGATCGCGCCGACAACAGCGCCGATCACGGTCGAGACAATGCCGACGACGAACGCGATCGTCAGTGACTGCTGCGTCCCGCGCATCACCATGGCGAAGTAGTCGCGGCCGATGGTGTCCTGGCCCAGTGGATGCTCGCCCCAAGTGATGCCCTCACCGCCCAGGAAACGAGGCCACAGCGACAGGGTCGGGGCACCGCCGTTCTGCACGGCACCGGTTCCGGTGTAGGACTTGTCCCACCAGCCCGGAATCCCGGCGAAGCCGATGGAGCTGAACGCCAGGAGGAAGACTCCGACCAGCACGGTCAGCGAGATCATCGCTCCTGCGTGGTTGCGGAAGCGGCGTCGGACCATCTGGCCCTGGCTGTAGGACTTTCCGGTGATCTGACGCAGCTTGGCGTCTTCGACCTCGGCGAGGTTGTGCATGTCCACCGCGGTGGAGGACGACTCAGGGGTCTGTGGAGTTTCGTTGTTGCTCATCCGACTCACACTCGAATCCGGGGATCAAGGACGGCGTAGAGAATATCCGCCAGCAGGTTGAACAGAATCGCGGCCGTACCGGTGACGAGGAAGAACGCCATCACCGGCGCCGGGTCGACTGTGCGCAGCCCGACTTGGAACAAGTCGCCCATGCCCTTCCACCCGAAGACCTGCTCGGTGATCACTGCTCCGCCGATCAGACCGGCGAAGTCGAACGCCATGATCGTGGTGATCGGGATCAGCGAATTCCGGAAGGCATGCTTCAGAATCACCTGACGCTCGTTGAGGCCCTTCGCCCGTGCGGTGCGAATGTAGTCCTGACGCGACACCTCCAGCATCGAGGAACGGGTGTAGCGGGAGTACGTTGCCACCGAGACGAGCGTCAGCAGAATGGTTGGGAGCAGTAGCTGCGTGCCCTTGTCGATGAATTCCTCCCAGAAGGTGCCCACGAAGTTCGGAGTCTCCGAGCCGATGGTTCCGATAGGGCGGCTGATCCGGCCGAGGTAGACGGGCCAGTATCGGAAGAGCTGCTCGAGGATCATCAGCGAGCCCATGACAAGCGCCGTCACCACCGAAACGATGGAGGCGGTGGAGCGCGAGTACCCCCCGACGGCCTGGCCGACGCCGATGGCGACACCCACCGAGATGAGCCCGAGCAGCACCAGCAGCCACCACGAGGGCTGATCCATCAAGCCCCAGGTGACGTAGTAGGAAACCAAACCGAGGCCAGCGGTGATGAGGCCGGCGGCCAGCACCCGGCGGTTATGCAGGCCGGCGAACAAGATGGTGGCCCCCACAGCGGTGGCGGCGCCGAGTGCGATCAGCGGCAGGGGTCCCAGCTCGGGGTTCCGGGCGAAGCCGGACGCATCCATGTAAAACATTGTGCCGATGACGAACGCGAGGACGACGCCGGCCGTGATCAGACGGCGGCGCAGGCCTCCACCCAGGACCGTCTGGATCACGACGGCCGCCAGCACGGCGGTGATGATGATCGTCGTCCAGCTGAAGGACGGCGTGGCGATCCAGTCGTTGAAGCCGATCGCCAGGTACTCCTTGAGGAGCACGGCCGCCCAGAAAACGGGCAGCGAGTAGAACAGGAAGATCAGGAAGGTGACCGCGTAGTCGAGTCCGGAGTACTGCCGGATGGCCGTCAGGATGCCGACGGCGACGCCAACGATGATCGCCAGCACGGTGGCCAGCACCACCAGGCGCATGGTCGAGGCGGCGGCCAGAGCGAGCAGGTCGTTCACCGGCAGCCCAGCACGGTTGACACCAAGGTCACACTGGCCGATGAAGCATTGGGAAACACCGGAGAGCCAGTCCCAGTACCTTTCATACCAGGGAAGGTCGAGCCCCATGGAATCAATGCGCTGTTGCATCAGCAGCTCACGATTGCCGGTGGTGATCTCACGGAGGTCAAACAGCGGGTCCCCGGAGTTGATCACCAGGACGAACATCAGGATGGAGGCGCCGAAGAGGACAATGAGGGAGCTCCCCAAACGGCGCAGGATGAATTTCAGCACGTGAACATGAGCCTTCCGTACACGATGGTGTGACGCTGGCCGGGCTGGGACCCGGTCGATTGCTCAACCGGGCCCCAGCTTCACACAGCCGTCGCTGTCACCGTCAATGAGTGGACGTCAGCTTACTCAGCTTCGGCCTCGGGGCGGACCCACTGCTCGATGTTCCACTGCAGACCGGACTGGGTGGCGGTGGAGCGAACGTTGGCGATGTCAGCGGAGTTCGCAGCGATACCCGGGTGCGTGTACAGCGGGATGTTGTACAGGGTGTCCCAGTGCAGCTTCTCTACTTCCTTGCGCTGCTCGAGGTGCACCTCAGGATCCACGGTGCTGGCGGCGATGTCCCAGGCAGCGTCGACGTCCTCATTCGAGTACTGCGCGTCATTCTGAGCACCGTCGGTGTGCGAGATGTTGCGACCCGAGACAATCTGGCCGGAGCCAGCCCAGGCGAAGAGGGCGACGTCCCAGTCACCCGAGGACAGACCGCCACCGGGACCGAAGAAGTCCTGTGCGCCGTAGTCCTGGATGTCGAAGCCGGCCTCGTCGCAGGAGTCCTTGATCATGGAGACGGTCTGCTCACGACGCGGGTTCGGCGCGGCGTAGCCGATACGCACGGTCGGGGTGTCCACACCTGACTGCTCAATCAGGTCTGCTGCGGCCTCGATGTCCACTTCGTCGTAGCTGCCGTCGTAGGAGTAGTCGATGACCTCCTGGTACTCGTCCTGGAAGTTGAAGTACTCACGAGCGTTGAGCACCTCTGCATCCGGGTTCAACGGCTTGATCAGGTTGTCAATGATCTGCTGGCGCGGCACGCACAGCGCGAAGGCCTGACGCAGCTCGTAGCTGTCGCCGAAGAGCGAATCCGCGGCGTGGTTGAAGTCCAGGTGCTCGTAGGTCATCTGCGCGTACTGGTGGACAATAGCCTGGTCGCCCAGGCCTTCGAGCTGCTCCAGAGTATCCACGGTGGCCTGCGGCTCAATGGCGTTCATGTCGCCGTTCTGCAGAGCCTGGACGTGAGTGTCAGCCGAAGCGATACGCACGGTCAGGGTCTGCGTGGCAGCGGGGGTACCCCAGTAGTTCTCGTTCGCCGTCAAGGTGACCGACTGGCCCGGCGAGAAATCGGTGAGCACGTAGGGGCCAGACGACGGGATGAGCGCCTCATCGGGGAGGGCATTGGTAACATTCCAGCCGGTGTTCCAGAACTCGGCGGCCTCGGCAAGTGCGTCACCGTCGTTGTTGCGGGCCGCTTCGATCAGCTCTTCCATGCTCAGCCCGGACTGTTCGGCGACCACGTGTGCGGGCAGCGCACGGTCGACGACGAGCTGCCAGTCAGCGTAGGGCTCATCGTAGGTGATGGTGAATTCTTTGCCGTCGGGATCGCCTTCGGGTGCGTTCGGGACGTACTCACCGAAGGTAGTGGAGACCGGAGTGAACACGGTCTCGTCGTTGGAATCAACGGTCCGAGGGTTCTCCACGGCCCACTTGAAGATGTAGTCAGCAGCCGTGATCGGAGTGCCATCGGACCACACAGCGTCGTCGTTGATGGTGTACTTGACCACCAGCGGATCCTCAGACTCAACCTCAATGGTGCCGAACTCCTCGTCCGGGTAGATCGTGCCGTCAGTGCCGAAGTAATTGAAACCGCCAGAGATGCGGTCGGCGATCTGGGAGTTATAGGTCGAGTAGTTGTCGGCCATCATGTTGTTGTACGACGTGAAGTCCTGCTCCATGCCGACGGAGATGGTACCTTCGGCGGTCTCAATGTCGCCGAGGTCGGCCTTGCCCGTGTCCTCCGGCTCGACAGTGTACTGCTGGCCTTCGGCGACGCCCTGGTCAGCCTCGTTGTCAGTGGTGGGCTCGCCGCCGGGCGAGCAGGCGGTGAACAGCAACGCCGAGCTGGCGGCGACAGCCACCGCGGCAGAGAGCTTGGTGTACTTCTTCAAAGCGACTCCTTGTGTGTCGTACTGAGCGACGTCGCCGTAGAGTTCGTCATCAAGATTTCCGACGACGATGAGTGACATGTGAGCGACGCCACTTAAGGTAGCTACGAGAATAGCGGACAAAACTGTGAAAGCAATCTTGAATATCTCCCCGGACACAGAATCGTTACCTAGTCGTAACCTAAAGTGCTCTACGGCACGCCACGGTCCCCGCTGCGGCACCGGCGACGTCGCCCGGAACACGAGCGACATGAACCTGCAAATGGGATAGAACAGTCCCATGGACTCCTCACAACCCACCTCACCTCGGGTACCTCTTTCCGCGGGGCTCGCCGTCGTTGCCGTCGTGGCGATTGCGATCAATCTCCGCGCGGCCGCCACGTCCATCGGCCCGTTGCTTGAGGAGATCACCGAATCCGCGGGCTTCACCCCCACCGGCTCGGGCCTGCTGACGGCACTGCCGGGGCTGTGTTTCGCCGTGATGGGCTTGCTAGCGGTGCGATTCGCGGTGCGGGTGGGGCTGTCCCGAGGCCTGGCCTGGGCCATGACCGCCCTGGTGCTCGGGCTAGCGGTGCGTCCGTGGATGCCCTCGCCCTGGCTGTTTGTGGCCGTCAGTGGGGTGGCATTGGCCGGTATTGCCGTCGGAAACGTACTGGTGCCCGCGTGGATCAAGCGGCACGGCGGGTTGAACACGGTGCGGCTGATGACGATCTACTCGTCGCTGTTGGTGTTGGGCGGCTCGCTGGGTGCCTTGGTTTCGGCCCCGCTGGCGGTCTCGGTCTCACAGTCTTTCGCGGCGTCGGGGTGGCAGTCGTCGTTAGTATTCTGGGCGCTAGTTGCGGTGGTTCCACTGGTGATCTGGTGGCTGGTGTCCGCGCGCACCGGGCACGATTTTCCGCGGGGTGCCGTGGCCGATGCGCCGACGTTGCCTCTGTATCGTTCGCGTACGGCCTGGGCGCTGACGGTGCTGTTCGGATTCCAGTCGATGAACGCCTACGTGCAGTTCGGCTGGCTGCCGCAAGTTTATCGAGACGCCGGAATCCCGGCGGTGCAGTCGGGCACATTGGTGGCGGTGCTTTCGGGCATGGGCGTGATCGGCGGCGTGGTGATGCCCACGGTGATTGCGCGGGCGCGCGGGCTGTGGGTGTGGCTAGTGTTGTTTGGGGTGTTCACCACCGTGGGATACCTCGGCCTCCTCGTCGCGGCCGACACCCTGCCCTGGCTGTGGGCGGTGGTGCTGGGGCTGGGCGGTTTTGCTTTCCCCACGGCCATTGCGCTGATTCCGGCGCGTAGCCGCGACCCGCGAGTGACGGCGCGGTTGTCTGGGTTCGTACAGCCGATCGGATATTTCGTGGCGGCGGCCGGTCCATTCGGCGTCGGATTGATTCATGCGGCCACCCCGGACTGGACGCTGGTGCTGGTGCTCTTGGCGTGCTCCGGCGTGGTGATGAGCGTGGCGGGGCTGTTGGTGGCCCGGCCACGAGCGGTGGATGACGAACTGTCGGTTAGTTGACGACGGCTTCTTGAAGGGTGGCGGTTCCGGTCTGGGTGGCTCCGGAGGCATCGCGCCACACCACCTCCACGAGGTCGCCGACGTTGCGGTCGTTGATGGCCCGGGCGAGCTCACTGCTGGTGGTGACAGCCTCCCCCTCGACGGAGATGATGAGGTCGCCGGCGCGCAGTCCGAGTTCCTCGGCAGCCGAGTCCGGGGCGACGTCCTGGATGACCGGGCCGTCGTCGGTGGTGAGGATGGTGATGCCTAAGGCGCCGTCGACGCCGATGGACACCGTTTCGGTTTCTTCACCGGAGAGCACCTGATTGACGATCTCCAGGGCGACGGCGATGGGGATGGCGTACCCGTTGACTTCTTCGGTGGTCTCCCCCGGTGATGCGGCGGTGCTCACCCCGATGACCTGACCGTCACGGTCCACGAGTGGCCCGCCCGAGTAGCCCGGCACGACGTCGGCGGTGGTCTCGATGAGTCCGGTGAGCCGCGATGTTGTTTCTGCGGCGTCGGTTCCGGCAAGGATGGTCTTGTCCAGGGCGGTCACCTCCCCCACCACCGAGGTCAGATAGCCCTGTCCACCACCGTTGCCGACGGCGGCGTTGATGTCACCGATCTGCGGGGTGCTGAGATTCAGTGAGGTGACCGGCAGTTCTGGCGCGTCCTCGATCTGCAGCACCGCGACGTCGTGCTCGGAATCGCGGCCGAGCACGGTGGCGTTGTATTCGATGTCCGTGTCGGCCATGCGCACCACCACATCGGTGGAGTTCTCGACCACGTGGTAATTGGTGACGGCGATCCCGTCCGCGGTGAGCACCATGCCGGTGCCGGTGCCGTAGAAGCCCATCATCATGGTGTCGACCATGAAGATTCCGGGGGCTGAGTCGACCACCTGGCCTTCATCAATCCCGGTGCCCGTGCGCACCGCCGAGGCGTCCCAGTCGACGTCGATGCCCTCGTGTACGTGGTCTAGTTCTTCGGCCAGGCCCCGGGCGGTGCCGCTGAGCGTGGCCGCCTCGTCGGGGACCCCGGTAGCTGCTTCGTGCCGCTGTTCGGCTTGCGGGGTCAGATTGGCCACGTGGCCCATCAAGAGGTTCAGGGCGCCAGCAAAGAGCCCGACCGCTCCGGCAACACCGGCCAGCATGACCAGCACGTACACCCAGCCTCGGCGTGGCCGACGGGGCGGCTCGGGCGGGCCGAACCCAAACTCGGAGGGGATGGACCCGTGCATGCGAGGCACCCCGTACGACGAGTCGCCATACGGGGTGCCGGGCTCACCCTCGGACCACAAGCGGCCGTTGGGTTCGGGTGACTGATTCAGGGACGGACCCTTCAGTTGGTTGCGGACAGGGCGTCGCCGTAGTCCGGTTCCTCGGTGATCTCGGGGACGAGCTGGGTGTAGGTGACGGTGCCTTCAGCATCGATGACGATCACGGCGCGGGCCAGCAGGCCGGCCATCGGCGAATCAGCCAGGCGCAGACCGAACTCAGTGCCAAAATCGGAGCGGAAAGCGGAACCCATCACGACATTCTCGATGCCTTCGGCGCCGCAGAAGCGGCCCTGCGCGAACGGCAAGTCCTGCGAAACGCAGAGCACCACGGTGTCTTCGAGGTCAGCGGCGTGCTGGTTGAAGGTGCGCACAGATGCGGCGCACACCCCGGTATCAACGGAGGGGAAAATGTTGAGCACGACGGTTTTGCCCGCGTGGTCAGACAGCCGGAAGGGCTGCAGGTCGGTGCCGACGAGTTCAACGTCGGGGGCTTTCGTCCCCACGGCGGGCAGATCGGCGACAGTGTGTGCGGGCGTGTTCTTGAAACTGGTCGTAGCCATGCTCTCAGCCTAGGCTGTGAGGGTGAAGTTGACCAACAATCTGACGGACACCGCCCTGCTTTTCGAAGGCGGCGGTATGCGCGCCTCATTCACCTCCGGCATGGTGGTGGCCTTGCTAGAATCCGGAATCCACGCGAATTTCGTGGCGGGCATTTCGGCCGGTTCCTCCAATACCTGCAATTATCTGACCCGAGACCCGGTGCGGGCGCGCACCTCGTTCGTCGAGTTCGCCGCGGACCCGCAGTTCGGCGACTGGCGCACCTTCCTGCGAGGACGGGGCCTGTTCAACGCGGAGTACATCTACGAGCGCACTGGGATGCCCGGTCAGGCCCTCCCCTTTGATTTTGAGGCGTACCGTGCGAATCCGGCCACCGTGCAGTTGGGCGGTTTCGACGTCGAGTCGGGCGAGATGGTGTGGTGGAGCAAGGACGACACGACGCGGATGCCCGATTTGATGCGGCGAGTGCGCGCTTCCTCCACGATGCCGGTGCTGATGCCGCCGGTGCAGATCAACGACCGCACCTATGTTGATGGTGCGCTGGGGCCCGACGGCGGAGTGCCCCTGTCGACGGCGCTGGATCACGGCTACGAAAAGTTCCTGGTGATTCTGACCCGCGAACGCGAATACCGGAAGGCACCCGAGCGGTTCCCTCATTTCTATCGCACCTATTTCCGGCGCTACCCGGCCGTGGCCGATGCCCTGGTGACACGGTGGCGACGTTACAACGAGACGCGGGAGAAGCTCTTCGCCCTGGAACGCGAGGGCAAGGCCTATCTGTTCGTTCCGGAACAGATGCCGGTGTCGAACGGCGAGCGCAATGTGGCCAAGCTACGCGCCTCGCACGAGCAGGGACTGGCGCAGGCGCGCCGCGAGATTCCAGCGATCCGAGAGTTCCTCGGGCTCTCCGCTACTCCGAAATAAGGTCCCGCTCGGCGCGAGATGGCGCCGGTTTGCGCTGCGGCCAGGCGTAGAGCCAGGAGGTCTGCGGTCGAATCAAGGTCATCACGGTGACGACGAGCAGAGTGACCACGGTGCAGAATCCCACGTGGATCCACGGTTCGACGTCGAAGCGGTCCACGGTACGGTGCACGAGGATCATGATGGGGAAATGCGATACGTAGACCACCAGTGAGTGGCGCCCGAACCATTCCAGCCATGCGGTACCGCGGTTCGAGGGTAGCCGGGGCAGCCACCACAGCATGGCGGCCAAACAGATCAGGGAGATCGATGCGGCGATGGCGGTGCCGCGGCGCAGGTCCAGATCATCGGCGGCTTGGAAGCACAACCACCCGGCGATCACGGTCACGACGACCCCGATCCAGGTTGGTGCCCGCGTCCACTGTGGCACGAACCGCCCCAAGCCAGCACCGAAGAAGAAGAACGCGCCGAAGTACAGCAGCTTCATATCGAGCCGGTGCATCGGCGGGTCCGGGATCGCCGTGATTGCGGCGACCATCACCAGCGCGATGAGTAGCGGGTGCACCCAGCGGGCCAGCATCCCGAGGAGGTAGCAACCCAACACCACGAATAAGAACCACAGGTAGTCACCGGATCGCCAGAGCCCTGGGTCGAAAACACTATTGCGGAAAACCAGCACCCCGTAGAGCAGCATCCACACCAGCAGCGGCCAGGCAATGCCGTGCAGTTTGCCCCGCAGAAACTTCGTCCAGGGTTTGTTCAGGGAGCGCGGCAACAGCATTCCGGAGAGGAAGAGCAACAGTGGCATGCGCACCGGTTCGATGTATCTGTTGATCTCGACCCAGGTTTCCGAGCCGGCACCGGTCGACATCGGAATAGTCGCACCGTGCAGAATGACGACCAGCAACACGGCCACGCCGCGGGCTGCGTCCATCCACGTCACGCGTGGTTCAGCGAGCGAGGCGGTGCTGGTCATAACAGGGATCACCCAGAGGCAGGAGCGGTCTGTGCGGCGTCAGGAAGGCCAAAGACCCGGTCAAAACTCCAAGCATACACTGCGGTGTAGATCAGGAAGAAGACCAATAGCCCGGCTTCCAGCACCAGCGCCTGCAGCAGACTGATACTCAGAATCCAGGCGATGAGCGGGATCAGGATCATCATCAAGCCCAATTCGAAGGTGACGGCGTGCAGCGCCCGGACCCACCACGGGCGGCCGCTGGTTCCACTGCGACGTTCCCAAAACTCGAAGATCGTGTTGAAAATCAGGTTCCAGGTCAGTGCCACCATCGAGGAGACGACGCCGACCACCAGCGACCCTTGGGCCGACTGTCCGGTGGCCACCAACAGCAGCGTGGTGAACGCAATCGCCAGGGCTTCAAACACCACGGCATAGACCACCCGGCGCGTGACCGGGCGGGTGAACACCCGTCGACCGATGAGCGCCGGGCGACCGCCCGGTCCGAGCGGCATATCGGATCGGGGTGAGACGGAGGGACCGGGGTCAACGGAGAGCTTCACGATGATGCACCTTAGCAACAGGTATCTTCCCCGCGGGCGTCATCGGTGAGTACGCTGAGATTTATGAAGCTCACCGATGCTCTCGAAGCCAAGTTCAACGACCAGATCACCCTCGAGCTCCAGGCGGCACACGTCTACCGCCAGCTCTCGATCGCCGCGGACAGCCAGGACCTTCCGGGGATCGCCTCGTGGATGCGCGCTCAGGCCGAGGAGGAGCTGGTCCACGCGCAGAAGTTCATCGACCATGTGGTGGATCGCGACAACGACGCCGTCATCGGGGCGCTCGAGGCACCGGGACTGAGCAGTGATCTCTCCCCACAGCAGATTTTCAAGGCGGCACTGGATCACGAGCAGAAGGTCTCCGAGTCCATCCGTGCCTTGTACCGTGCCGCTGAGGAGGCCGGGGATCTGGAGTCCCGCCCGCTGCTGCTGTGGTTCATCGACGAGCAGGTTGAAGAAGAGGCCACCGTCTCCGAGGTCCTGGGCAAGCTGGACCGCGTGGGCAACGACGGCGCCGGTGTACTGCGTATCGACGCCGAGCTGGGCGCCCGTCACGCAGACCTCGACACCGAGGACTGACCCGGATTCACCCATTTTTTCTAGCAGGGCGGACACCATGGTGTCCGCCCTGCTTTATGCTGACTGCATGTCCACACTCGGTGATTCCCACTCCCCCGCTGGCCATCCCGCCGACCAGCACGATCTGCTCAAGGTCCGCGGCGCCCAGCAGAACAACCTGCGCAATGTCAGCGTCGATATTCCCAAGCGCCGGATGACAGTGTGCACCGGGGTCTCCGGCTCTGGAAAGTCCTCGCTGATTTTCGGCACGGTCGCGGCCGAATCGCAGCGACTCATCAACGAGACCTATTCCACTTTTGTTCAGGGGTTCATGCCGTCGACGTCCCGCCCCGAGGTGGACCGGCTCGAGGGGCTGACGACGGCGATCGTCGTCGACCAAGAGACCTTGCCCGCCAACCCGCGCTCCACGGTGGGCACCGTGACGGATGTCCATGCGCTGCTGCGGATGCTGTTCTCCCGGCTGGGCACCCCGCCGATTGGCGGGCCGCAGGCGTTCTCCTTCAATGTGGCCTCCGTCGAAGCCTCGGGGCAGATCACCGTGAAGAAGGGCGACAAGCAGATCGCCGAGGACCGCACCTTCCGCCGCACCGGTGGCATGTGTTCGGCGTGTGAGGGCCGCGGTTCGGTCTCGGATTTCGACCTCAACGAGCTCTACGACCCCGGGCTGTCGCTCGCGGACGGCGCACTAAAAGTCCCCGGCTACTCGATGGACGGCTGGTACGGCCGCCTCTTCAAGGCGGCCGGTCTCGACATGGACACCCCTGTGGGCGAGTTCTCGGATGACCAGCTGGAACTGTTGCTGCATCAGGACGCCACCAAGGTGAAGTTCGAGGGTGCCAATCTCACCTATGAAGGGTTGATCCCCCGGATCCGTAAGTCGATGTTGTCGAAGGACCGCGAGGCCATGCAGCCGCACATCCGCGCCTTCGTGGATCGGGCCATCGTGTTCCGCACCTGTGCTGAGTGTGAAGGCACCCGGTTGAGCGCGGCTGCCCGCTCCGTCACCCTAGCCGGGGTCAACATCGGTGAACTCGCCCGGTGGGAAGCCCACCGCGTGCTCGACTGGGTACGGGGTATCGACGAGCCAGCCGCAGAACCGTTGCTGGCTACGCTGCGCCAGCTGCTCGAAGGTTTCGTGCAGATCGGGCTGGGCTACCTCAGCCTAGATCGGCCTTCCGGCACCCTCTCCGGCGGCGAGGCCCAGCGGGTGAAAATGATCCGGCATTTGGGTTCGGCGCTGACCGATGTCACCTACGTCTTTGATGAGCCGACGGCGGGTCTGCACCCGCACGACGTCGCCCGGATGAATACCTTGCTTGGGCAGTTGCGCGATCAGGGCAACACGGTGTTGGTGGTGGAGCACAATCCGGATGTGATCGAGGTGGCCGACCACCTGATCGACCTGGGCCCCGGCGCCGGTGTGCATGGCGGCGAGGTGGTATACGAAGGTGACCTGGCGGGACTGCGCGCTTCCGGCACCTTGACCGGCAACAGCCTGGACCACCACGCCCAGCTGAAGCCCACCGAGAAGCTGCGCTCCGGCAACGGATCGCTGCGTCTGGAGCACATCAGTCAGCACAATCTGAAGGACGTCTCGGTCGAGTTGCCTCTGGGCACCCTGACGGTGGTCACTGGGGTGGCCGGTTCCGGCAAGTCCACGCTGCTGCGCGCCGGACTCGCCGGTCGCGATGACGTCGTCATGATCGATCAGGAACAGATCCGCGGCTCCCGGCGGTCAAATCCGGCCACCTACACCGGCGCCCTGGATTCCATCCGCAAGGCCTTCGCGAAAGCCCACGGGGTCAAGCCCGCACTGTTCAGCGCGAACTCGGAAGGCGCCTGCCCGGAATGCAAGGGCGCCGGGGTGATCTACCTGGACTTCGGTTTCATGCAGGGCCAGTCCACCGAATGTGGTGAGTGCCAGGGGCGGCGCTTCCGCGACGATGTGCTCGCCTATGAGCTGGGTGGCTCCAATATCGCCGACGTCCTGGGGCTCTCGGCCGAGCAGGCGGTGGAGTATTTCACCGCCCCGGGGGTGAAAATCGTCCCCGCCGCAAAGATCGCGGAGCGCCTGGTTCAGGTCGGGCTCGGGTATCTGCGCCTCGGCCAGCCTCTGACCACGCTGTCGGGAGGCGAGCGCCAGCGGCTGAAGCTGGCCAGCAGTCTTGGCCAGAAAGCGGGTATTTACGTGCTGGATGAGCCCACGGCCGGACTGCACATTGCGGATGTGCGCCGACTACTGGAGCTCTTGGACTCCATGGTCGACGACGGCGCCTCCGTGATCGCCGTCGAGCACCACCTCGATGTGATCGCCCACGCCGACTGGATCGTCGACGTCGGCCCCGGCGCGGGCTCCGAGGGCGGCACGATCGTCTACGAGGGCACCCCGGCAGATCTGGCGGCGAACCCCTCGACGCTGACCGGCGAACACCTGGCCCGGGCGGTCAGCGCCTAAGGCGCCGCGTGGTCGTCAGTTCTGGGTGAGGAAGAACCGCAGGGCGGCGGCGAATTCGGCGGGTTTCTCCGAGTGCAGCCAGTGCCCGGCGTCGCGGATGGTCATCCGGCGCACCTTCGGAAACAGGGCGCGCATCGGCTCCACGGCCTCGTCGGTGATGTAGGGCGAGCGTTCCCCGCCCAGCCAGAGCACCGGGCCGGGGAAGGGTGCGACGTCGAGCTCCGGGAATCCGCCGATGGTGTCCAGCGAGTCGTACAGCAACCGCAGGTTCGGTTCCCAGTCGAAGGCTGTGGTGCCGTCCTCGGTGCGCTTGCTGCGCAGGTTTTGCAGCAGGAATCCGCGCACCGTGCGGGAGCGAATTTTGTCGGTGAGCTGCACGTCTGCATCGGAGCGGCGCTGCAGCTGATCCAGGTCCACGCTGAGCAGGGAACCCAGCAGGTGCTCGAACTCAGAGAACGAGGACACCGACACCGGTGAGATGTCTTCGATAATGAGCCGCCTGATCAGTTCCGGGTGCCGTAACGCCAGCACCATGGCGACCTTGCCGCCCAGAGAGTGGCCCAGCAGCGTCACTTTCCCTTCGGGGTCGCGGTCGGCGAATCCGGTGCGCAGATGCTCGGCCACGGCGTCGGCAACCTCCACATAGGAGAAGTCCTGCGTCCAGGGGGAAGCACCGTGGTTAGGAAGGTCCACGAGGAGCGACGTCGCCACATCAGCGAGGTCCTTCGCCGCGGTGGTGAAGTTCTTGCCACGGCCCATCAGCCCGTGCAAGAACACCATCGATTCGGGGCCCTCCCCGACCACGGTGCTATTCAGTGTCTGCTGCGTTCGTTCTGCCGTCACACCCCGAGCTTAGCGAAGTGCGGGGCCTGAGCGTGGGCGTGACGGTTGCTACGCTTCCCCTATGCCCCGTTTCCCCGCCAGCACGACCTCGGGCCGAGGGCTGCGCTGGCCACGGCGGCACTGGAGCCAGCTGGAGTCCGTCACCTCGCTCTTCCAGATCGTCAAGGCCACGCTGGCCGGCACGCTGGCCTGGGTACTCGCGGTGACCGTCTTTGACTCGCAGCTGCCGTTCTTGGCGCCGTGGACCGCGGTCCTCACGGTTCATCCCACCGTCTACCGCTCGCTGTCGCGGGGGCTGCAGACCACGCTCGCCACCGTGGTGGGTCTGGGCATCGCCTTCATGGCCGGTGAGTTGTTCGGCGGTTCCGTGGCCGGCTTCGGACTGGCCCTGCTCATCGGCCTGCTGTGCTCGCGGCTGCCCTGGCTGCGCGATGAAGGCATCACGATCGCCGTCACGGCGCTGTTCGTGCTGGCCAGCGGATACAACACGGACGATCCCCTACTGGTGGAGCGACTCATCGAGGTGGCGGTCGGGGTCGCCGTCGGCATTCTCGTCAATCTGCTGGTCATCCCTCCGCTGCGGGAATCCCAGGCCCGCACCTACGTCGCTGATCTGACCGACCGGCTCGGCGACGCCCTGGTGCGGATGGCCGATGCGCTGGAGACCTCCTGGGACACGCACGCCTCGGATTCCTGGATCGTGGAGACGGAGAAGATGACCGAGCAGCTGCGCTCGACCTGGGAATCGGTGCGCTTCGCCCGCGAGTCCAGCCGGTGGAATCCCCGTCGGCTCCATCTGTCCTGGCACCAGGACCGTCAGCGTATGGCACGTCGGTCTGGGGATCAGCCCTGGTACGAGGTGGTGCTCTCGCGTCTCGACGAATCGATCAGCCAGACCCGCCAGCTGGCGCTGATCCTCCAGCGGAACACCTATGCGGGCGGCCAATGGGATCCGACCTTCCGAGAACCCTGGGTAGGGATCCTGCGCGACACGGGCGAAGCGGTCAAGAAGTCCGACCAGGACACTGCGGTCCATGCCCAGCGGCTCTCGCACCGCCTCCACCAGCTCGCCTACGAGCAGGCGCAGCGCGGTGTCGATGCCGATGCCCCGCACTGGCCCACCTATGGAGCGCTGATCACCACGCTGAGCCACATCGTCGATGAGCTCCAGAAGATCGAGACGGCCGATCAGTAGCCGCCGGCTGACCGCGACGAGTTCAGCCTACTCGTCGACCAGGTAGCCCTCCTCGACGAGGAAGTCCCAGGCGACGTCGCCGGGCTCTTCGCCGTCGACGTCCACCCGGGCATTGAGCTCGGCCATGGTCTCGTTGTCCAGCCGCTCGGTGAGCGGGATGACCAGCTCCTCCAGCTGCGGGTACTCCGCGTACAGCTCCTCGCCGATGACCCCGGAGAGGTTGTACTTCGGGAAGTAGGCCTCGTCGTCCTCCAACACCACCAGGTCCAGGGCCGGGATGCGCCCGTCGGTGGCCGTGGTCTGACCGAAGGTGCACTCCCCGTTTGCGGTGGCCTGGAATGTTGCACCCTGATCCATCATCCGCCGCTGTTCGGCCGAGGCCGGCGGAATGCCGTAGTGCTCGAGCATCGGCTCGAATCCGTCATTGCGCGAGGCGAACTCGGCGGCGATGCAGTACGTCAGGTCGGATTCGTCCAGCTCGGCCAGATCCGACATCGCGGTGACGCCGAGCTCCTCGGAGCGCTCGCGCGTCATCATCATCGCGTAAGTGTTGTTCACGGCCGAGGGCTGCACCCAGTGCAGGTCGAACTCGGCGTCTGCCTCCTGCACCGCGTCGAACTGCTCCTGTTCATCGACGATCGGATCGACGTTGCCCAGGTAGGTGATCCACGCGGTGCCGGTGTATTCCCATTGGAAGTCCATGATCCCCTGCAGCATGGCCTGCCGGACACTCTGTGAGCCGGGGACGTTGGTGAGGTCCTGGGTGTCGGCACCGGCGGACTGCGTCAGGATCACCATCATCTTGCCGAGAATGGCCTGCTCGGTGAAGTCTTTGGAACCGACGGCGATGCTGGCGCCATCCAGGTTCACGTCCGCGACGGGTCCGGCGAGTTCACCGGAGCGCACATAGCCGCCAGCCGTGCCGAGACCGCAGCCGGCGAGCAACCCGGCGGCAAGGACGCCAGCGGTGAGTACTTTCAGTGTCCTCATGCCAGTCCTCCCGGTTTCACGATGACCTCCAGCAGGCGTCCCACCCATTCCACGGCCAGGGCAAGGGCGGCCACCAACAGCGCCCCGGAGACCAGGATGGAGAAGCGGAACATCAGGATGCCGGTCTGAATCAACAGGCCCAGACCGCCGGCGTCGATGAACGAGGCGAAGGCGCCGGCCCCGACCAGCAGCACCAGTGCGGTGCGCACCCCGGTCATGATCACGGGAATCGCGATGGGCAACTCCACCCGCAGCAGCACCTGGGTTCCGGACATGCCCATGCCGCGGGCCGCCTCAATCAGGGAGGGCTCCACCCCGCGCAGACCGGTGATGGTGTTGGCGAGCACGGGAAGGAAGGCGTAAAGGGTCAGGGCGAGCACGGCCACCCAGAACCCGAAGCCCAGCAGCAGGGCCAGCAGCACGATCACCCCGACCACCGGAGCGGCCTGTCCGGCGTTGGCGACCCCCAGGACCGGCCCGATCGCACCCCGGGTGCCGGGGCGGGTGAGCAGAATGCCCACGGGCACGGCGGTGCCGACCACCAGCACGGCGCACACCACCACGATCAGCAGGTGCTCCCAGGTGAGGGTGCCGATGTTCTGCCAGGTCAGCAGCCGGGCCTCGATCTCATCCAGGGAGGCGCTGGAGCGCCAGATGGCCCAGCCGATGAGCAACAGTCCGACGAAGAGCGGCAGGCCGAAAAGCAGCAGTCGATCCTCGCGCGTGGCATGTCGGAGACGATTCATTCCGCCGCTCCGCTGTGCTCGGTGCTGCGCACGTGCTCGGTGACGGCGTCGTAGGTGATGACCCCGATGAACTCGTCGCGCCGGGTCACCATGGCCCCGGCGTGGCTGGACACCAGCATCGAGTCCAGGGCGTCGGCCAGGGTGGAGCGGTGGTCCACCACGGTCTGCAGCGCCTTATTCGGGTCGGGCACCGTATCGAGAACGTGCAGGCTGCGTAGGAATACCCAGTCGCAGGGGCGGCGTCGCTTGTCGAGGATCACCACCGAGACTTCCCCGGCAGCTTCCGCCCGCTGGATCACCTCGGCGACCGGCTCGCCGACGGTGGCGGTGACGGGCTGGCGCAACTCCAGGTCCCCGACGCGCAGCAGGGAGAGCTGCTTGAGCTTGGATCCGGCGCCGATGAAGTCCGCCACGAAATCGTTGGCCGGTTGGCTGAGAATCTCCTCGGGGGCGGCGTATTGGGCGATGCTCGCGCCTTCCTGCAGGATCAAGATCCGGTCGCCGAGCTTGATGGCCTCGTCGATGTCGTGGGTGACGCAGACGATGGTCTTGTGGAGTTCCTCTTGGATGGAGATCAGCTCGTCCTGCAGCCGTTGCCGGGTGATGGGGTCGACGGCGCCGAAGGGCTCATCCATCAGCACCACGGGTGGATCAGCGGCAAGACCGCGGGCCACGCCCACGCGCTGTTGCTGGCCACCGGAGAGTTCGCGCGGATAGCGGTCGCGGTAGATCTTCGGCTGCAGCCCCACCAGTTCGAGCAGCTCGTCCACGCGGGCGGCGATGCGGCGGCGGTCCCATTTCAGCAGTCCCGGCACCAGCCCGATGTTGTCGGCCACGCTCAGGTGCGGCAGCAGCCCGCCGCCCTGGATGACGTAACCGATGCTGCGGCGCAGCTCGTTGGCGTTCTGGGTGGTGATGTCGGCCCCGTCGATGAGGATGGTGCCCGAGGTGGGCTCGATGAGCCGGTTGATCATCTTCAGCGAGGTGGTCTTGCCACAGCCCGAGGGTCCCACGAACATCACGGTCTCGCCGGCCGGGATGCTCAGGGAGAGCCCTTGGACGGCGGGGTCGGTCTGACCAGGGTAGCGCTTGACGACGTCGATCAGCTCGATGCCGACCCCTGTCTGTGCCTGGTCGTTCATGCGCGAATCCCTTTCGACGTCGTGAATCGGGCCAGCAATACCAGCACCGCGTCCACCAGCAGGGCGAGGACGATGATGCCGAACGTGCCGACCAGCGCGTAGTTGAGCGCGTTGGCGCCTCCCACTTGGGAGAGCCCGGTGAAGATATAGCCGCCGAGTCCGGGGCCCAAAACATAGGCAGCGATGGCAGCTACACCCATGGACATCTGCGCGGAGACGCGGATGCCGGTGAGAATGACCGGCCAGGCCAGCGGAAGCCGGACCCGCCAGAAGATCGCACCCGAGCCCATGCCCTGTCCGCGGGCCGCCTCGACCACCAGCCCGTCGACGCCCTGCAGTCCGACCACCGCGTTGCGCAGGATCGGCAGCACCGCGTAGAAAACCACGAGTACAACAGCAGGAACCGTGCCGATGCCCACCAGCGGGATGAGCAGGCCGATGAGGGCGAAGGAGGGCAGGGTCAGGCCGATGGCGGAGACGGCGTTGGCCACCGGGCTCAGCGAGCGGTAGCGGGTGACCAGCACGGCCAGCAGCAGCGCGATGACGGTGGCGATGATGACGGACTGCACCACCAGGGAGGTGTGCTGATACGAGCGGTAGAGGATGTCCTCCCAGCGCGAGCCGATGAATTCGATCATGAAGATCCGCCTGGTCCGGACGGTGCGGAGGCTTGTTTCTCTTGCTTCGCGGCGGCCTTCAGGGCCCGCTTGTTCTCCCGGACTTCGAGCAGGGTTTCGGGCGAGACGATGTCGGCCACCGAGCGCATGGCGTCCGGGGCGCCATAATCGCCAGCGGCTTGTTCCCAGCCCTCGCCGGTGAAGCCGCACTGTTTACCGAGCAGGGCCAGGAAGATCTTCGCCTTCTGGTCGCCGAACCCGGGCAGCTTCTTCAGCCGCTTCAGCACCTCGGGGCCGGTGGGGTCGCCATCGGTCCAGAGGGCGCTGGCCTCACCATCCCAATCGTCGACGAGGGCGCGGCACAGCTTCTGCACTCGCTCCGCCATGGAGCCGGGGAAACGGTGCACGGCGGGGGTCTCCTTGAAGGCGGCAAGAAACTCGTCCGGGTTGTAGTCGGCGATCGCTTCGGAGTCGACGGAGCCGATGCGGTCCTGCAGCTTCTTCGGGCCGACGAACGCGGTTTCCATGGCGATCTGCTGGTCCAACAGCATGCCGATGAGCAGCGCCAGCGGGTTCTCGCTCAGCAGGCGATCGGCATCCGGGTCGTCGGTGAGGTGCAGCTCAAACGAAGTCATGTGGTCCATTGTGACAGGTGTCGGCGGCTGGGTCAGGGTCATCGCCATCGTGCCTCGGAGGTCCCATACCGCATGGGAGGGCGCGAGTAGTCCATGGCGAGACCGTCACAGTACAGCGGTGGTGGGATATAGCTGAGTTCACCGTAGGGGGTCGACGTCATGGTCCGGGACGGCACCTCCAGTGAGGCGAGGGGATGGTGCGGGTTGGGAGCAGGCAGACTCAGCAGCTCGTGGGCGGTCCGGGCCAGGGATAGCTCCGCGGTTGCGTGCGACGACGATCCCAGCAACAGGGCGACGGCGGCGACCATGCCCATGCCGGTAGCATGATCCAGCGCCTGCACCGGCAGTCGTCCGGGGTTTCCGGCATCGTCACGGTAGTGATCGGCGATCCCGGTGGCCGCCTGGACGATGCTGTCGAAACCGCGCCGATGCCGCCAGGGACCCTCCCGCCCCCATGCGGACAGGGACACCACTCTGATCTCGGGGCGGAGGCTCAGCAGCGACATGGTGCTCCATCGCAGGGATTCCAGGGCACCGGGGCGGTAGCCCAGCAGCACCACGTCGCAGGATCGCACCAGCTCGCGCAGCCTCTCGTGCTCAGAGCGATCTCGGAGGTCAAGGAGCACACTGCGCTGGCAGAAGCCGGTGTCGACGTGCTGTTCGAGATCTTCGGGGCAGTGCGGCGGATCGACCCGGATCACGTCGGCGCCCAAGGCTCCCAGCAGCCGGGCTGCGCTGGGGCCAGCGATCACTCGCGTCAGGTTCAGCACGCGCAGCCCGCCCAGGGGCGCCTCGCTCTCCCCCGCCGCCGGTGGTCTCCAGGTGCTCGGCCGCCAGGCACCGTGCTGTTCCTCGTCGGTGAACCGGATCCAGGGACCCGCGGCGGCCGCGGTACCCATAGCAGTCCGGTTCCAGTCGTCGGTGGACCGCACAACGGCCGCAACTCCCCCGTGCGAGTCCAGGCCGATCTCGATCTCGTCGGCGGTGAACGAGGCCAGCCGTTCCGTCATCTGTGTTTCGTCGGAGGTGTCGAGGAAGCGCTCGAGAGCGGCCCGGTGGTGTGGGTAGTTGGCGTGCAGTCGCACCCATCCGTCGGCGGTGCGGTGAAATCCCGACAAGGGCGCGAATCCCTGTGGGGATCGGCCGTCAACGCGCAGTTGCTCCAAGGAAGCGAAAGACGCGGCGACCCCGGCGGAGGTCGCCGAGAACGTGCGGCCCGTGAGTCGGTGTAGTGCGGTGGCAGCCAGTCGAGTGGCGCCGAGCGCCAGACCTTCGACATCGAGCGCGCCACCCCACCAGAAGCGAGGTCCGTCTAGAGGTGCGGCATGAGGCAAGTCCTCGTCAGCAACACCACTGAGGCGTCGAGTCCACTGGTCGAACAGTTCCTCCATGAATACAACCTACCGCCGTCCTCTTCTGCTGGCACAGACTGCGTAGACTGCCCCCATGTTCGTTCCTCGTCGTCCGTCCCCGTTGGCCGGAGCCAAGCCGCGCCGCGAGGATCTGCAGCGCTTCGCCACGCATGCCCCCGACGCGATCGACGATGTGTTGCCCGCTGATCCGGACCGGCTACGTCTGCTCATCGTGGGGATCAATCCTGGGCTCTGGACGGCGGCAGTAAACGCGCCCTTCGCCCGCCCGGGCAACCGGTTCTGGCCTGCTCTGTACCGGGCGGGTATGACCGAGCGCCCGGTGGATGCGTCCCGAGGACTGACCGGGCAGGACGCCCGGGATCTGGTCAACCGCGGGATCGGCATCACGAACCTGGTGGGCCGGGCCACCGCCCGCGCCGACGAACTCAGCCGTGACGAACTGGTCGAGGCCGGTCAGCGGCTCATCGCCCGGGTGGTCGAGCTGCGTCCGGAAGTGGTGGCGATCGCCGGAATCACCGCGTTCCGCACCGCCTTCAGCCAACGACGGGCAGTGCTGGGACGACAAGACACCGCGCTCATCGACGGCTGGCCCGCACAGACCCGGCTCTGGGTGGTGCCCCAACCCAGTGGGCTGAACGCGCACGAGAATATCGATTCGCTGGCCGAGAAATGGCGCGCGGTGCTGGCCGATGTGCCCGAGCCGGGAATCAGCCCTCGCGCACGGCGCGCTTGAACGCCTCGTCCGTCATATCCTCGAGCTCGCGGCCTTTGGTTTCGGGGACGAACTTCCAGACGAACAAGAACGACAGCAGTGCCATCACGGCGTACAGACCGTAGGCGAAGGTGAGACCGATCTCCGCCAGTCCGGGGAACGTGGTGGAGACGGCGAAGTTCGCCGCCCACTGCACCGCAGCAGCCACGGCCAGTGCTGCGGCACGGACTTTGTTGGGGAACATCTCGCCCAGCAGCACCCACACCAGCGGTCCCCAGGTCGCTCCGAAGAAAACAACAAACGCGTTGGCGGAGATCAGGGCGATGGTCGACCACGGTGCGGCCAGGCTGGCTTCGCCGTCGACGAGGGTCGCAAACGAGAAGCACAGCGCCATCATGCCCAGGCTCACCGCCATGCCGATGGAGCCGACCAGCAGCATGGGGCGGCGGCCGACTTTGTCGACGAGCAGGATTGCGACGATGGTGACGAGAATATTCGTCACGGAGGTGATCACCGTGATGGTCAGTGCGTCGGATTCTCCGAAGCCGACCGAGCGCCACAGAGTGGTGGAGTAGTAGAAGATGACGTTGATGCCCACGAACTGCTGGAACACCGAGAGCAGAATCCCGACCCAGACGATGGGGCGCAGACCCATCAGCGGGCCTTTGAGGTCTCGGAACGAGGCGCGGCGCTCGTGCTCGAGCGAGTTCTGGATCTCGACGATCTTCAGGTTAACCCGGTCCACACCGGTGAAGTCGTGCAGCACCTGCGCTGCCTTGTCGAGATCGCCGCGGGCCACCAGAAAGCGCGGCGACTCGGGAAGGCGCATGGCGAAGAGACCATACGCCACGGCGGGGACCACCTCGGCCAGGAACATCCAGCGCCAGGCCTCCAGGCCGAACCAAAATTCTTGGGCTGCTCCCCCGGCGAGGTTGGCGAACAGGGCGTCAGAGAGCAGCGCAACGAAAATACCGGACACGATGGCCAACTGCTGCAGAGAGCCGAGGCGACCACGCACATGGGCCGGCGAAACTTCCGCAATATACGCGGGAGCGATCACCGAGGCCGCGCCCACGCCGAGCCCGCCGAGCACGCGCCAGGCGATGAGATCGGCGACGCCGAAGGCCAAGCCCGAGCCAACCGAGGACACGAAGAAGAACACCGCGGCTACCAGCATCACCGGAACGCGGCCAAAGCGGTTGGCCAGTGGCCCGGCGAACCAGGCGCCCAGGGCACAACCGATCAGCGCCGAGGACACGGCGAAACCAGTCAGGGCGGAGCCCAGCTCGAACTGGGCCGAGAGCGCATCCACCGCGCCGTTGATCACGGCGGTGTCAAAGCCGAAGAGGAACCCGCCCAGGGCTGCCGCCACGCAGATTCCCACCACCCGGGCGTTGAGTCTGGTGGTTCCCGGAGCGTCGTTGGCCGGTTGATCCGTCATCGCTGGTGGTCCCGTCGTCTACTTTTTCGTCGTGTTTTTTATCCGAAATGTGTGCGCGTTCAGGTACCCAGGGCACGAAAGCGTACGCGCCATTATGCACCCGTCTGCCGCGTGCACGCGACCCCCGGCGTGTTCGACGCTGCGGTGGTCACGACCCGAGCAGTCCGGCGATACCGGTACCCACGGAGAGCAGGGCACCGATCATGGCAATGACCACCACGATGCGGAAGGCCCACCGGTCGTCCACCACCCGGCGCAGCGGCTCTGTTGCAAAGATTGGCGGCAGTCAGAGGTAGGCTGTCGCTCTGCGCCGATCAGGCGGCTGCTGCGAAATGGTGGTTGAGCATGCCCATGGCCTCCGTCAGCGCCGAGGGCCCAATGCCAAAAGCTCTCTCCACAAGGCGCACCTCGCCCCTGATGCCGGGCTGCAGGCACCAGGGGCGAGCCTGTCCTTTGCGCAGGGCTCGCATGACTTCGAATCCCTTGATCGTGGCATAGGCCGTGGGGATCGATTTGAAACCGCGCACCGGCTTGATCAGTATCTTGAGCTTTCCGTGATCGGCCTCGATCACGTTATTGAGATACTTCACCTGCCGGTGGGCCGTCTCCCGGTCCAGCTTTCCTTCGCGCTTCAATTCGGTGATCGCTGCACCATAGCTCGGCGCTTTGTCGGTATTGAGCGTGGCAGGCTTTTCCCAGTGCTTCAGGCCTCGCAGGGCCTTGCCCAGGAACCGCTTCGCTGCCTTGGCGCTGCGGGTCGGCGACAGGTAGAAATCGATCGTGTCGCCCCGCTTGTCGACTGCCCGGTACAGGTAGGTCCACTTGCCCCGCACCTTGACGTAGGTTTCATCCAGGCGCCAGCTCGGATCAAAGCCACGCCGCCAGAACCAGCGCAGCCGCTTCTCCATCTCCGGGGCGTAGCACTGGACCCAGCGATAGATCGTCGTATGGTCGACCGAAATGCCGCGTTCCGCCAGCATTTCCTCAAGGTCGCGATAGCTGATCGGATAGCGACAATACCAGCGCACCGCCCACAGGATCACATCACCCTGGAAATGGCGCCACTTGAAATCCGTCATCGTTCCGTCCGTCCAATCTCCGCCAAGCATGCTCAAGCTTCACGATTTTTGCAACAGAGCCCACACGAGTATTGAGCATAGTCGAGATTGGTGCAGATCACTTCTGATATTGAACTGTCAGGAGCTGGCTGCACAACAGCCATTACGCCCAATCAACTGGTGCAGTCGTCTTCTGAAAATGACATTTGGTATCTCTCATAAACGGATGTTTTTGAGAGAACTATCTTCGGCCTTCACACGCACGAAAGGCGGCGAAGCTCCGCCGTTAATCCGTCCGCCGGAGATCTCGCCCAGGCAGGCTGAAGGCCGAGCAAGCCTGACAGGCCCGAAAAGCCCGGCACGGGCGTCGGCGGCGATGACGGCGGCGGCATTATCCAGGGTTGATGATGGAAGTGGAGGATATCGACAACCTCTCGCGCAACCAAGACATCGCGGTCGGACTGCAAGTGATCTTGAAGCCACGGGCCCGTCCCACCCCGACATGGACCTCGATGCCCGAACGGACGTTAGATTTCGAGTTCTAGGCGTTCTGCGATGAAGGTTGGATCCCAGCCGGGATTGAAAGTGTCGACGTGGGTGAATCCGAGCCGCTCGTATAGGCCACGCAGGTTCGGGTGGCAGTCGAGCCGCAGCTTGGCGCACCCCTGCGTTCGCGCGGCATGGCGGCAAGCCTCGATCAGCGCGGAGCTGACACCCCGGCCCGCATGTGTCCGTCGCACCGCGAGCTTGTGCAGATATGCGGCCTCCCCCTTGAGGGCGTCGGGCCAGAACTCGGGATCCTCGGCCGACAAGGTGCAACAGCCGACGATGCCGTCGCTGCAACTCGCGACTAGGAGCTCGGATCTCAGGACGAAGGTCTCCGCGAATGTCCGGTCGATCCGCGCGACGTCCCAGGCGGGCGTTCCCTTGGCGGACATCCACGCCGCAGCGTCGTGCATCAGCCGCACAACCTCGTCGATATCACCCGAGCAGGCGACCCGAACGTTCGGAGGCTCCTCGCTGTCCATTCGCTCCCCTGGCGCGGTATGAACCGCCGCCTCATAGTGCAGTTTGATCCTGACGAGCCCAGCATGTCTGCGCCCACCTTCGCGGAACCTGACCAGGGTCCGCTAGCTGTTGCTGGCCATGAGGTTGTTGACGTGCTTTGTGGGTGGCGACGTAAGCGGCTACGATGAGTCGTATGTCGAGCCCTGAATCGGACACTCAGGGGCTTTCGGTCACGCCGTCAGCCCCTCACCTCAGCTGAGCCCCTAGCTCCCTGCTGCCCGCTACGTGCAGCATGTCATTCGGGTGTCCTTTGGGCGCTGACCGTGGTGACGAGACGTTCTCTTGTTCGTACTCTCGCTTCGGAGCTATCTCGATGCCTTTCGCTCTTTATCTTCTTGCCCTGGTGGTCTTTGCCATGGGTACTTCCGAATTCATGCTCGCCGGCCTCGTGCCCGACATTTCCAGATACTTCGGCCTTTCCGTGGGGACCGCTGGTCTCCTGACGTCGGCGTTCGCCGCAGGGATGGTAATCGGTGCACCTGTGATGGCCGCGTTCACTCGTCGCCTCCCTGTAAAAGCGACACTCCTGGGTTGCGTGATCGGTTTCGCGCTGACCCATATCATCGGGGCTCTCACCCCGCACTTCACTGTTCTGTTTATCACGCGCGTGATCGCGGCGATCGTTAATGCAGGCTTCTTGGCGGTCGCGTTGGGTGCGGCAACAAAACTCGTAGCACCCGATGCCAAAGGTCGGGCCGTGGCGGTTCTGCTGGCGGGTACCACCGTCGCCACCGTCGCAGGCGTCCCCGCGGGTACGCTACTTGGTACGGCACTTGGCTGGCAGTCGACGTTCTGGGCGATCGCACTTCTCTGCATCCCCGCTGCGATCGGCATCGCTGCGGGCTTCACCACTAAAGCCGACGACTCGTCAAAGGAGGAGTCGTCCTCGACCTCGTTGCGCGTGGAGCTGGCGCAGCTGTCCTCTCCGCGCCTCGTCCTAACGATGCTGCTCGCTGCCCTTGTGAATGCCGGCACATTCGCCACGCTGACCTTTCTCGCGCCGATCGTTACGGACACCGCCGGCCTGACCCAGTGGTGGGTGCCGGTGGCGCTTGTGTTCTTCGGCGTCGGCTCCTTCATCGGCGTCACCGTTGCGGGACGGCTCTCGGATGCCCGACCCCGCATCGTCATCGTGGGCGGTGGCAGCGTTCTGGTGCTCGGGTGGGTCGCGCTGGCGCTCTTCGCAACGAACCCCGTCGCCCTGCTCGGGCTCGTTTTCGCTCAGGGTGTGGTGGGGTTCGCCGTCGGGAGCACGCTGATCACGCGAGTGCTTTATGCCGCGGCGGGTGCGCCCACCATGGCGGGGTCATACGCGACAGCGGCACTCAACGTGGGCGCGGCAGCCGGTCCCGTGCTCGCCTCTGCCGCACTCAGCGTTATGCCGGGCGCGCTCGGACCCGTTTGGGTAGCCGTGCTCGTGACCACCACGGCACTACTGCTCGCAGTTCCGCTTCTTCGGCTGATTGCACCCGTCGAGAGCGAGGTGGTCAAGTGACGCACGCAAACGCGCCCCTGACGGTCGAAGGTCGTCGTCGACTCGTCGCGCGCTGTCGGACTCGACCCATTTCTCATGTTGCCGCCGAGATGGGGGTCTCCCGTGCGACCGCCTCGAAATGGGTCAACCGATACAAACGATTCGGGAAGGTCGGCCTAATGGACCGCTCGTCGTCGCCGATCCGGCAGCCCTCTGCAACGCCTGGCCGCCTCGTGAAGCAGATCGAGTCAATGCGACGAGAACATAAATGGTCGGCGTCGCGTATCGCATTCGAGCTCAAGCAAGCGGGAACACCGGTCAGCCGGCGCACCATCACCCGGCTCCTCGCGCAGCTGGGCCTGAACCAGCGCAAGTTTATTGACCCCAACGGCGAGACGAACCGGGAACCGCAACACATCACCACCAAACGTCCCGGCCACATGGTGCACCTGGACGTGAAGAAGGTCGGTCGCATCCCCGATGGCGGCGGGTGGCGCGTGCACGGCAAAGGCAGCGAGAAGGCTAAAGCTGTTGCACGTAAGAAGACCCGAGGCACGAAGACGGGGTACGTCTATCTGCATTCGGCCATCGACGGGCACACCCGACTCGCGTACACCGAAGCGTTGCCGGATGAGAAAGCCGTCACTGCCGTCGCGTTCCTCGGGCGTGCAAGAGCTTGGTTCGCCGAGCACGGCATCGCCGGGATCGAGCGCGTCGTAACCGACAACGGCTCCTGCTACCGATCCGCAGCTTTCCGCGACGCAGTCGGGACCAGCCGACACCAGCGCATCACCCCATACACGCCCCGACACAACGGCAAAGTCGAGCGCTACAACCGGATCCTCGCCGAAGAGTTTCTCTACGCTCGCACCTGGCGCTCAGAAGACGAACGCGCTACCGCGCTCGAAGTGTGGAACCGGCACTACAACTATCACCGTCCCCACGGCGCTCACGACGGGCAACCGCCCGCCTCTGCGACACCGACACGAGTCAACAACCTCATGACCTCATACATCTAGATGGCGGTCGTCTACAGCGGCGCAATCTTTTAACCAAAGTGGACAGCGCCTCCGCGATCAGTCCCCACTCCCCTGATCGTCGAAGGCAGTAGCGTCGTGACGGTTTCGATGCGCGTGATGATCGCGAGGGATGGCTACAAGCACCTCCTGCGCACGGTCGCGGCCAAGGACGACGACCGCGAGCCAACCCCGTAGGGCCGGCAAAGTAGTTGCGTTTCGATCGGGTAGTTTCTGCGGTTCCCAGATTACGGGCTCAAGGGTCGTTCGTGCTGTCCGCACAGGCCTCAGTCAACCTGCGTCTCGATGCAGTAGCGTCGCAGTTCTGCGATCATCGAGGTCTTGGGGGCGCTGACCAAGCGGAACGCATGGCTGAAACGGACGCGCATTCCTCCAGCCTCGAGGTAGCCGTCGCAGGAAGCGCGTCGTCCGTGGATGACGACAGAAATGACCTCCACCCGCTCGGGAGAACGGCGGGCGCACCTCTCGGGCTGCACTGGGGCCGCTGTGTGTGGATTTCTCGATGAGCGTCCAGCTCATGTCATCGGCAAGCCACTCGGAGAGGGCCTCCAGCTCTCCCTTGGCCCGGTTCACAACGAAGTCTCCGTCGACGCACTTCCGTGAAGACTCATGGTGCTATGGCTCGATCCGATGCGCCCGGCCCTTCTCCGCGATCGGCACGCACATTTCGATGGGTCTATCAGGCTCCCAGCTGACCTGTCCTTGGTAGATGATGCCGAGTTTCCCGGTGGTGCCGTCTCGCTAGTCGGCCATGGCGAAGCAGTGTCGCCGCCGTGTTGCTCCTGCTCACGTCTCACAACTCACATCGAGTCGCCGCTCGCCCATGAGCCGAACTTCGGGGACGCTGCTGTACCACGCATGATGAGAATCACGCAGGGCACGTAGAGTGCTGCGGCGCAGAGCCAGAGGAAGCCGTCGGCGTTGATGTAAGTGAGCGCGAAGATCGTTGTGAAAGCGACCGGTCCGAAGATCGATGTGACGCTGTTGATGCTGGCGAGCACACCCTGGAGGCGCCCTTGGCGCTGTTCATCGACGCGCTGGGAGAGAAGGGTTTGCAGAGCGGGGAGGCCGATGCCACCGATCCCCAGTGCCGCCAAGATAGGCGCCATGGAAAATGCGTCAGTGACAATCGCCAGGCCTACGAGACCCAAGGCGTCGGTAACACACCCGATGATGACTGTTTTTGCCTCACCGATCCACTCCACGATGCGGCCAGTAAGTAGGGCCTGCACGAGAACCTGTACGATCCCGAAGACGGACAGGGAGATTCCAACTTCGACGGGACTCCAGTCGAGGCGGTGTTCAGTAAACAGCACCCAGGTCGCACCTGGAGCCTGCCCAATGAATTGAACAAGGCCGAATGCGACTAATAGGAAGGTAATCCCAGGCACCGCGCTGAGGCCGGGGCGACCACGATGCTGAGCGAGCGACGCAGAGCGCGCAGGCGAATCAGGACGGGTCTCGCGTAACAGGATAAAGGTGAGTGCCAGATTGCTCGCTGAGAGAAGAGCAGCGAGCAAAAACGGCAGATGTGGCGAGATGGCACCGAACAGTCCACCCATGGCTGGCCCCGCGATCATTCCGCCGCCATAGCAGGCACTGAGTAAACCGAAACGCTTGGCGCGCTGGTGGGGTGGCGTGATGTCGGCGATCACGGTGGCGGTGACCGCATTGGTCGCTCCGGTTATCCCAGCCACTGCGCGGGCGATATAGAACACCGACAGAGCGGACGTCGTGGCGAGCACGAGATAGTCGACGGTCGCACCGGCCAGGGAAACAAGCAGCACCCGGCGGCGGCCGAATCGGTCCGACAGTGTTCCCAGTACGGGGGCAAAGATGAACTGCATTACCGCGTAGAGCGCGATCAGCACTCCGACGTTCAGCGGAACCGCATCAGCGGTGACCCCTGCCTCGTGCAGCAGTGCGGGGAGAATCGGCATCACCAGGCCCATGCCGGCGGCGTCGAGGCTAGCCGTGATGAGGACCGTGGCCAACGAGCCACGAGCGGAAGTGAGAGATGACACCTTATCAACGATAAAGTTATCGATGATAAAGTTCAAGCATGGCTCAGAAACAAGCGCGACTCGATCGTGCAGCAGTCTTGCGCGGTGCGAGGCATGTGCTCAATAACACGGGGATCGACGGTTTCACCACGCGGGCGCTGGCTGCGCATCTGCGGGTGCAGCAGCCAGCACTCTACTGGCACTTTCGGACAAAGGCCCACCTGCTCGGATCGCTCGCAGCTGATGTGCTTGATCGCGAACACCACGCCTCACTCCCAGAGTCAGGGGAGCGCTGGGACGACTTTCTCCTGCGCAACGCGCGGAGCTTCCGGACAGCGCTTCTGGCAGTCCGGGATGGAGCACGGCTGCACGCAGAGTTTCACCGTCAAAAGAGTGACCAGATGCCAGCGGGCTCGGATGCCCCCGAAAGTCAGATCGAGTTTCTCGTGTCCGAAGGATTCGCTGAGGGCTCTGCGGTCCGAGCTCTCATGGCTATCAGCCGCTATACGGTCGGTTTCGTACTAGAAGAACAAACAGCGCTCGACAACGGATGTGAGCCTGTCGATCAAGACCTAGATTTCGAGTTCGGGTTAGTTGCAATGGTTGAAGGGCTGGCATCAAAGCGATGAGGGATGCTCGCACTTTGGGTCTCTGCGTCAGTAAGGTCAATCCTTTCCCGCTCCCGCAGCACCTCCTCCTCCGCGATACTGACGATTCGCTCATGGCTATGGGGCTCACAAACGAGCAAATCAGGGACCGTATGCATGTCGCGTCGCGATCGCGGAACTGCACATCAGCAGCATCTTCACCATGCTCGACCTTAACGAGCGCACAGGGAACAAGCGCGTCATCGCCGTCCTCGAGTACCTCAAGAACTAAGCGTCGAGTGCGCGACCGGCGCGATGACCATAGGTAACGGCGGTTTAGCATCGGTGCCGCATCTTGACACGACTCAATCCGCGACAGCTAACCTCCGCATATGGAGTTCGACGGAATGGAGATCCCCGACGATATCGAGGTCACGGTCTGGGGGAGCAACGAGCACCGGCTCTGTAACGTCTGCCGCGCAGAATGCGACCCCGAGCCGAGCGGCGCCGACGGGTACGGCGTGCGAATCATCTACGTCTGCCGCGACCACGGACTCCAATCCGTCGTGGACCCATTCGAGCATCTCCGTTGAAGCGCGCTCTTCGCTATCTCCTTGCATTGACGCAAACATCGCGCTCTCCGCCTTCCGAGGGTAGATCCCAAGATCTGCGGCGCACCTGCCCAGTGTGACGATTTCGATCAGGGTCATGACCGCTGGGGACGGGTACCGGTACCTGCTGAACGCAGTTGTCGCTGGCGACGGGGATCGCGATGCGTCGTCAGCGCTGACAAGGTACTACCTTGAAGCAGGAACGCCTCCCGGCATCTGGCTCGGGGCCGGCCTCCCAGGGCTCGCCGGAGAGATCGCCGTCGGCGCCTCGGTGAGCGAGGAGCAGTTACGGCGGCTCATGGGGCACGGGCAGGATCCGAGCAGCGGCGAGCAACTGGGGCGCCCGTACCGGAAATTCGCCACCGCAGGCGAGCGGGCACAGCGCCGCATCGATCAGTTCCCGAAGTCCCTCACCGCAGGTGAGCGTGCCGCTCAGCAAACGCTGATCGAGGCGGAGGAGGCACAGAAGCCTACGAATGCGCCCGTCGCGGGGTTTGATCTCACGTTCTCGGTTCCTAAGTCCGTCTCGACTCTCTGGGCAGTTGCCGATGGCGGAACTCAGGCACTCGTCGCCCAAGCCCATCACACCGCGATCCGAGACGTGATCGCCCTGCTTGAGCGCGACGTCGCGATGACCAGGGTCGGCGCGAAAGGGCCGCGTGGCGCCGTCGCGCAAGTCGACGTGCGGGGTGTGATCGCGACCGCCTACGATCACTACGATTCTCGGACCGCGGATCCACAACTCCACACGCACGTCGTGATCGCCAACCGCGTCCAAGCCGTCGATGACGGGAAGTGGCGCACGCTCGATTCCCGCGCTATCCACGCCGCCGTCACGGGCCTATCGGAGCATTACAACGCCGTCCTCTCGGACCATCTCACTCAGATCCTCGGCGTCGGGTGGGAAGCCCGCGAGCGCGGAGCCGGGCGCTCCACTGCGTGGGAGATCGTCGGCGTGCCGCAGGAGCTGATGGATGAGTTCTCTTCCCGCACACGCGATATCGAGCAGGTCAAAGACCGGCTGGTCGACGAGTACGTTTCGAAGCACGGGAGGCAGCCGTCCCCGAAGTTGGTGTGGCAGTTCCGGCAGCAGGCCACGCTCGAAACCCGGCCCCCGAAGCAACAGCACTCTCTCAGCGACCTCACCTCCCAGTGGCGAGAACGCGCGACCGCGTTGCTGGGTGAGGACGCGCCGACCTGGGCGTCGGCACTGCTCGCCGGTAGTGAGCACGAACCGTTACTGCGGGCAGACGATATCCCGTTGGAGGATCTTGAGGAGGTCGCCGAGGTCGTGGTGCAGCAGGTCGGTGACCGGCGAGCGACGTGGAAACGGTGGAACCTCCACGCGGAAGCGGTCCGGCAGACGATGGATCTCCGCTTCGCGTCCGCGAACGATCGGGACGCCATCACCCAGCAGATCGTCGATGCCGCAGAACGGGTCTCGCTGCGTCTCACTCCGCCCGAGCTCGCGACGAGCCCGTCGCTGTTTCGTCGTGCGGACGGGGCGAGCGTGTTCCGCCCCAAAGCCGGAACGGTGTTCTCCTCCGAGCAGGTGCTCGCGGCAGAAGACCGACTCCTTGCCGCGTCGAATGATCGGTCGGCGCCGACCGTGCCGCTGGCATGGATCGAGGACGCTGCCAGAACGAAGAACCGCGACGGGCACACCCTGTCGGTGAATCAGGAGCAGGCGATCGCGAAGATCGGCGTCTCCGGCCGCGTCCTCGACGTCCTCGTCGGCCCCGCAGGGACGGGGAATACCACATGTCGAGTTTGACGCCACTCCTGAACTGCAAACGGCTTGTGAGTTGGACTCTTGCCCCATCTGAACAGGCACCCACGTCATCGCACAGAAAACCGTATGAAATCAATCCTCGAGGCAATATCCGCACCCTCGTGCATCGCAATACGCGCCAGAACATACTCGGTGCCCCATCGTTTGCCCCAGGAGTCGAGCAGCAGGCCGGCCGCTCCACCATCTCGGTCACGTCGACGAACGCGGCCGCGCAGCAGATCAACCATGCCGTGTACGAGCGTCAGGGCGACGCCGGTGCGATCGACCCCGCCACTGTCACGCATGGGATGGACGGTGACCCCATCGCCGCAGGCGCGCAGGTAGCGACCCGCGAGAACGACCGCGAGCTCGGCGTCGCCAACCGACAAACGTGGACGGTGCGCAGCGTGAACGTTGACGGCCGCATCACCGTCGCTGACCCGACGACTGGGCATCACCGCACCCTCGACGCCGACTACGTGGCCGAGCATGTGCAGCTCGCCTAGCCGAGGTTCCCCAAACACACTCACCTGTGAACGTGCGCGTGCGCGCGGTTCTATTCTACCGGTCGCCGTGAGGACGCTCACGCGACCGACTCGTCATCGCGGGCCGAGAGACCACGAATCGCGAAAGTTGTGTCGTGCATGGTGGCTCTGGGGGTGGCTACTCAGGTATCGCGTTCCAGATTCCGGCCCACTGCTCCGGTGTCAGGTCCCTCGGCAGTGCGCGTGTATCGACGCCGCACTGCCTCAGGAGTTGCCGGGCTCGGCCGGGGTCGATGTGGCTCGCGTTCGCGATGACACGGTCGAGGGTTCTGCCTCGGCCGGTGAATACCGCGCGTACGAACTGTTGGTACCGGGTGCGCTGCGAGCCGGGAATCAGCGGATCTTTGCGCCTGCTGATCTGGATGATGCCGCCATCGACGCTGGGGCGTGGTCGGAAACCCCAGGAGGGAACCCGGCCGTGGAGGTCGAAGGTGAACCAGGGCGCGGTTTGTGCGGTCAACATGGTGGAGCCACCGATCCCGCAGCGTTTGCGGGCGACCTCCCATTGCGTAAGGAGCACCGCCTGAGTCCAGGTGCCGACGCGGAGAAGTCGGCGCAGGATCGGGGTGGTGAGATGGAAGGGGATGTTCCCCACGATCACGGGGTGGTCGAGAGGGACGGTGAGCGCGTCGGCGTGATTGATTTTCACATCCGGCAGCGCGCGGCGGAGGCCAGCGATCCGGTGCTCATCGAGGTCAATCGCGGTCACCGGCCTGCCGAGCTGGGCGAGAGGTCTCGTGAGTGCGCCGTCTCCAGCGCCAAGTTCGAGTATCGGCCCTTTCGTCGCGGTGACTAGAGCGGTGATCTTGCTGATTGTGGGTGTGTGGATGAGGAAGTTTTGGCCGAGTTCGTGGCGGCCACCGTGGGATGAACGAGGCATGTTCGCGCTCCAAGAAAGGGACTGCTGAGGGTTTGGTTGACTAGATTCCATTACCTTTAAGCCGCTAAAACGACTGTTTCCATCATAACCGTTTCGTACTCTATGGGGGTTAATTTACCCAACTTTCTCTGTCTGCGTTTGCGATGATATTTCCCCTCTATCCAAGCAACAACAGCAAGCCGAAGCTCCTGCCTTGATACCCACGCTTTCCGGTCGAGCACGTTCTTTTGCAAAAGCGCGAAGAACGATTCCATTGCCGCGTTGTCCCCCGCGGCACCGACTCTACCCATTGATTGTTTCAACCCTTGAGCCGCTAAAACACGCCGATATTTCCGGGAACGAAATTGGCTACCTCTGTCCGAGTGCACCACAACATTTTTGGGATAGCCACGTTGTTTTAAAGCGTTTTGTAGCGCGTTAACAGCAAGACCCGTTTTCATTCTTTTATCTATCGAATAACCAACAATACGGTTCGCGAAAACGTCTTTAACCGCACACAAATAAAGCCGGCCTTCTTTTGTGTGATGCTCGGTAATATCGGTTAGCCAAAGCTTGTTCGGGGCGCAGGCTTTAAACTCACGCCCTACTAGATCATCACTAACGGGCACGCCTGCCGGCACATATTTACGTTTGCGCCCAGCAATCACCGATTTGATGCCAGCTTTTGAGCAAAGCCTCCACACCCGCCGCTCACTGACCTGAAAGCCCAGGGCCTGCATTTCATCAGCAAGAAAACGGTAACCAAATTCGGGGTCATCGGAATGTAACTGGCGAAGCCTGCCTATCAGGCGAGCTTCTTCTGCTTCTCTTGCCGAGACTGGGTTTTTAACCCACCTGTAGAAGGCTTGTTTGCTGAACCCTAAAACCCTCGCCGCTACTGCCACCGGAACTCTAACAGGCTCATAACCCGGGGCAGCCATTTCAAGAACGAGAGGGTAAACTATTTTGGGTTTTTATTAATGTGTATCTGTGACAAATACGCGGCAGCTCGACGTAGCACCTCGTTTTCTTGTTCCAGTAAACGGTTACGTTTTATCAGCTCTTGAATCTGCTTATTCTCACCAGATTCCACCTCGTTAACAGCAGGTAATCCGAAACGTTTTCTTTCATCATCTGCAACCCATTTACTTATAGTCGATTTCGAAATCCCAAGGTCTCGACACACCTGTGCTTGAGTGTTCCCAGCGCGCACAAGATCGACTGCGTCTTGTTTAAACTCATCAGAATATTTCATCATGTTAACTATCCTTCCAACTCCCATTATGAGAGCGAAACTTTAGTCAACCAAACCCTCAGCAGTCCCAAAGAAAGGATGGAACGCCTCGGAAACAGGGCAGAGCGCAGACGGAGAAAATGGATGCGCAAAATCGCCGTTCCGAGACGCGAATGGTCTCTCGGATGGACGACGCGCGAAGCGTTCAGCGAGGCGCGCCGTCAGGCGCGGCGGTCGCGAACAGCAAGCGTGTGCGTCACAGCGAACACGCAAATCAAGTTACCCATGCCGATCATCTTACCCGATCGCAGCACAGAGTTCATCGGAGCAGCAAACCCGGGAATCACAGGCCGCGTGCTGGCCCGTCACGACCTGGGTCGCTGCCGGGGGTGGTGCGCTGGAACGGGTTGAGTTGCCGCTCTCGCTGCTCCAACAGCCGTCGTGTCTGTTCCTGCTCGGCCCGCTTGGCTGCAATGATTCGTGCAGCGTCGTTGACTGAGAGGTTGCGGAGTTCGTCGGCTTCGGCGCGCGCCAATGTTGCTCGCGTGAGGGCGTCTCGGGCGGCACGCTGTGGGTTGACGGTGCGCATTCCGAACTGATCGCTGCGTGCTTGCTCGGTTCCAATTTCACGAGCCAACAATGCGAACCGTTCTTGCTTGTGTCGCCGCGAGGTTTTTCCTCGGTCGGTGCGCGCAGCGTCGGCGGCGCGGGCGGCTTCGGCCACGCGGGGGTCACCTTTCGCTTTCTGTGCCGCTGTCTGGGCTGCCCATCCGGGGAGTGCTTGGTGATTACGGGGCGGTGCGCTGCCCCAGTTGTCGCGCACTCGCGCCCGTTGAGTCTGCGTCTGTTCCTTCGCGGCCTGGTGCTCGGCGCGGGCTTTGCGCCGACCGAACCTGCCGACGGCCGAGAGTCGGGTGCTGGCGGCGGCTTCGTCCTCGACAGCGGCAAGGTAGGTCGCGCCGTCCTGCTCTGCTCGTTGGACGAGTGGCCTGGTGACTTCGGTACGGACGTGCTCGGCTGCGTCCTCAGCAGCGTGGATTACGGCGTCGGCTTGCTCATCATCGGCACGGTGGGCGTCTCGTTGGGCGTCGAGGCGCGCGGCTTTTTGCTCCCACCGGTCTGCCTGCTCCTTGGCGCGCTCGGCTACCTGGTCGAGGCGAGCGAGTTCTTCGGTGACGAGCTTGACCGGGCCATTGGCGACGAGGCCGCGTACGGCTTCTGCTGCTTGGGCTGTGACGTGGGCGAGGCCTCGGTCTGCAGGGTCGCGTTCCAATGCCTCGATGAACTGTGCTCTGGCATCGGCCATGTCTTCGGCGATGACATGCAGCCGGTTGGTCTCGCGGCCTCTGGTCATCCCGACGTAGACCCCGGCCGCGGTGGTCGCCTCCGACAGGATTGTGTGGGAGGTGGTGACGGTTGCGCCTTGGACGCCATACGCGGTCGCCGCATAGGACAGGTGCGCATGCCCGGCCACATACTCCGGCGGCAGGGTGACAGTGCGGGGGTTCTTGCGGCCGCTGCCAACCTCGCGGGCATAGACGGTGCCGTCGTCGGCGATGTGCTGGACGATCCATTGCTGTCGGTTTGCGACTCCGAGCGCGGTGTCATTTCTGCGGGTCTGGATCAGGTCACCGGCCCCGATGGGCAGGCCGTCGCTGCCGGTTGCCGTCACCTCGTCATCAACCTCGCCACGCTCAACCCGGCCGGTGCGCATGCGCTCATTCAACTCCGCCGCCTCGTCGTTCGTAACGACCGTGATCGCCTCGCCATGGTGAGCGGTCTCGGTGATACGCTCGCAGGCTTGCTCATCATCGGCGTGCAACGTCACGAGCCCCAGCACGGCAAGCTGGTCGAACACGTCGCCAGGGGTCTCGCGATCGCGCAACGCCAGCGTGAGTGCTGCGTACTCGGCATCGGCGAACCTGTGTAGTTCGGTCATGTCATAGGTTCGGCCACGTATCTGCGCGGCCATTTCGAGCACCCCGCCTCGGCCGACGGCGGGGAGTTGGGCGCGGTCGCCGACGAGCGCGACGTTCGCGCCTGCCTCGGCAGTGACGGCCAGGAGGGCGTGAGCGGTGTCTTGGTCGAGCATCCCGGCCTCGTCCACGATCACCCGCTCACCCCGCGACAAGCGCGTATCTTTCGGCGGGCCGGTGTAGGCGCGACCACTCTCGGGGTCGGTATCGCCCACAGCGATGCGTGTCCATACGCCGTCAGCATTCCAGCGCCACCCGTGCGCATACACGAGCGCCGCGACGCTGGTTGCGGGCACCCCGAGTTCTTCGTGCGCGACCTGCGCGGCGCGCAACGTCGGGGCAACCACCCGCGACGGTCTGCCATGCTCGGCGGCAACGTCGATGGCGGTGCGGAGCATGGTCGTCTTTCCGCTGCCTGCTGCTCCTTCCACGATCACCAGCGCATCGGCAGATGCGACGGCCGCTGCCGCGACCGTCTGCCCTCTATCGAGTCCGGCGGCGATCGCCGCCTCTGTCACGTCGGGGTGCTCCGACTTCCGCTTTGGCTTCGTGGCGGTGAGTTGGTCGCGGAGCGCGGCCTCTGCGGTGAGCACGCTGAGGCTGGTCAGGTGCGCGACATGCTCCGGCGTCGCCGCGCCAGGCGGCAGCACCGAGAAGCAATCCGAGACGGCAAGCTCGGTCGCCAGGGTGATGAACTCCCGTAACTCGGCAGGGGTTGCCTGCACACCTGCTTCGGTGGTGATGCGGGTGACGTGCTCCTGGAGCGTGTGCCTCGTCCACGCCGAGGATGAGGCGGCGCTCCGATCCAGCGCCCGCGATGCAACCTCCTGCACTGATAGCTCATCCACCGCGACGGCTGGTTGCGAGGTGCGGTGCTCAGACGTTGCGGGGTCGTATCCGGCCTCACGGAGTTCCTGCACCCACCATTGCTCATCCTTGAGGTCGACAGGCTTCTTGCCAGGCCGCTGGTGCGTCCACGCGATGCCTTGCAACCGCGCCGTCATCACCCGCCCCAGCTCCTCGCCCGGATGCGCGGCCTCCCACTCGGCTTCGAGCCGGTCGAGGTTGCGCCTGATCTGCGCCGACCGCTTCGACATCATCGCGTTGAACGGCTCCAACTCCCTGATTTCGCCGCTGGCCGGGTCGAGAGCCAGGCCATGCCTGGTAAGGGTCTGCGCGAGCTGCGGGTGCGCAGCGATCACCGCCGTACCGAGGGCGCGGATCGCGCCCTGCTGCTTGAACAACGCTGCCGTATCCAGTGCCCGCCACTTCCCAGCCGCCCACACCCGCATGCCGATCTGCATATGGATATGCCGATGCGGATCACCCGCACGCGAGGTCTTATGACGGATACCGACGACCTGCATCCGCTCGATAGGCAACACTTCCCGCGCATCACGCGGACCGACCCGAGTGACCGAGTGCTGACCCAGCCACTGGCGAATCTCCGCAAGGGCGTCCTGCTGCGCAGCGTCGAGTGCCACCGATACATCGGGGTGGAGTGCAGCGGCAACCGACAGGCTCTTGGGGGCATTGATCGTCATCTCCGCGAACAACGGCGACCCCTTCATACCCACGGCCGCCGCGCGCGGAGTTCCCATCGACTCGCCCGTGCCGGGATTGATCCAGTCCACCCACCCCTCGTACTCATCCGCCGACAGAGCGTGGGTAGCGGTGACTTCGCCGCGCCCGTCGAGTACCGCGTACTCGGCCACGGCATCATCCGCGCCGAGGTAATACTCATCCGCGCGGGAACGGTCGGCTTCGATATAACGGCGCGCGGCAGCACCGTTGCCGCGAAACAGGATCACCCCGCCCTTCATCTCGGCCTCCCTCATGAGTTGTCTCATGAGGGAGGTGCGCACGCCCCACCCACGGTGGCATACGTGCATTCAATTTATCCATGTGATGTCTCAGGCATAGCGGACAGTTCTGTATCAGGACATGTCGGACACTTCAGAATGCGGGGGCTGTTTCAGTGCGGTGGCGGTTCGGTTGTAGCGGACGAATCCGACATGTTTAATCCCGGGTTCAGTGAACTGGGTGTTCGGCGTTGAGTTCCCGGTGCCAGTCCCCAGAACATGATGATCATTTCGCCTGCGATGACGTGGAGTTTTGCGGCAACCTCAGAGTTCGCGTTGGAAATCCACCCAACTCCGCAACAAGAGGTGACCACCATCACGATCGCCCCTTTCTTGCCAAAGAGGAAAGACTAGATTAGGGTTTCCTGTATGGAAAACAATGAAGTTGAGGCACTGGAGGCGCTTGCTGAGGTCGACCGCATCCGCGAGGTGAACGAGCACCACCTGCGTCGCCCGAAACGGTACTGGATCATGTTCGCCGCTTTCTTCGCGTTGTGGGTGCTCAGCCCGCTGCTCTACGCGGTGGTTCCTGAGCCGTACGGTTATTTCCTGCCAGTAGTGCTGGTTGCCGTCGTCGCTGCAATCTTCCTGTGGCGGAAGCCGCGCGACATGCGCATCCGGTACACACTCGATGAGACCATGCTGCGGCAGTTGATGGTCGGCGTTGTCGTACCCTTTGTCGTACTCAAGGTTGTCAGTCTCGGGCTATTCCAGCTACTCGGATGGTGGTGGGTGCTGCCTGTGGCAGCCGTGGCAACGTTCGTGATCATCTATCTCCGATTCGGGGCCTTGGACCGGCAGTGGGCACACACCGTCAGCCACCTTGAGTAACAAGCGAGGAGCGCACGCCCAGCTCGATCCCATCATCCACCCCTTGCCACGACTCCGGCTCTGCGCGATCCTCGCGCCGCTGGACTGGGAAGAGTTTCAAACGCTGCGTGACCTGCTAAAGACGAGTGACTCCGCACTCAGCAAACAGTTAAGCGCGCTCACAGAAGCGGGATACGTGGAGCAGCTCCGAGCCTCTCGCGGCGGACGGAGCCGAGTGCGAGTTCACTTGACTGCCGCCGGTCGTCGCGCGTTTCGCGCACACCTCGCCGCTCTTGCTGCACTCGCCCAGTCCGAATAAAGCTGACCGAGCTAATACTCCAAAGTGGTGGACGGTCGGCTCTATCCGTCGAATCGAACCAGCGCACAGTCAGCGGTCGGTGGTTTTGTCGGATGGGCTCCGTACCTATCCGGTGACGGGCAAAGTGTGCACCGTCAGGAAGGGAGCGTGGCGGGCAATGTTGAAGTTCAATGCGCTCGGAATATGTGCACCCGTAACCGGAGGTGCTTATGGTCCTCACCATGTGCTGAGACAATCGGAGGCCTCAGTTGGCTGTGGGTGCGGGAAGGCCGTTTCGGCACCCCCGCACCAGCTTCCGCTGTGATGGGACCGGTGGGGCCGAGTCGGCACCACCGCTCACTGCCTTGCGGTGCCGCCGAATCGGCGACACCGGGTCTTTCGTCGCGGTGTGGCTACCGTGGCCCCACCGTCGGGATTGGTGCGCGGTGCCGGTGAGTCACCGGCACCGTTCGTCCCGGTTGCCGACCGCGACGGTGCGACCCGTCAGTGAGCAACAAGTCCACATATTGTACCCCAAAGACCAAGTGGCCACTAGATGTTGTGGTTATGGTGGCGCACCTGTCAGGTATGGACACCATCACCGACACCACACCCAGCAGCAAAACAATGACGACACAGACGTCGCGTTCGGAGAAGCGGCGGGCGCAGGCTCCCGGGCAGTTGCCGCCGGGATTCGATCCGGACGCGTTCACGCGGGAGGCCTGTGAGCGGTCGGGGGTGACGTTCGCGGTCACCGACCCGGTCGCGCTGTCGAAGCTCCGCGTGCTCACACGCCCCAGCACCTGACCGCAGCAGGCTACGGAGAACGGCGCAGAAGTTACGCTGCTGCGCCGTACGTCGTGTTCGCTGTTCAGGCTTTGAAAGTGATCTGCACGCGTTCCGGCCGGAACCTCGCCCCGCCTCTGGGTAAAGGTTTGATGATGAGGGTGTCCACGAGGGCGGCGATGATGGCGCGCTTCTGCGGGATCGACCATTGTTCTTCCCACGCGGTACGGAGTGCGGTCTCGTCACCGATGGGGATGCCCTTCAGTGCTGCGGATTTGCTGGTTCTGCCGAGGAGGCGTTCGGCTTCGATGATGGTGTGTCCTGCGGCGGTTTTTGCGGCGTGGAGTTCGGCGCGGGTGAGGATGCCTGCCCCGTAGTCGCGGGCCATGTCCTCCATTCGTTGCCTCGCCGCGGTGATCTGCTCCATCGCACGTGACACGCCGCCATCATCGCCGGGTGACACGTCAGGGAGCGTGGTCGCGGCGAGTCTACGGATGATCGCTTCGGTGACGACCGCTTCAACGCCTGCGGCACTGGCCGAGAGCCCGCCCCGTTCAGGTCTGCCTGGGAGTGGGAGGCAGCGGTAGAAGTGCTGCTTCGAAGGCGCGGTCTGCCCGGAACGCCAACCCCCGGTGACGAGCGTGTTGCCGCACTTGCCGCAGGAGATGATGCCCGCGAGCAGGCTCTTCGCGCTCCTGCCTACTCGGCGGTCGGGATTGGCGAACACAGCCCGGATGCGTTCGGTTTCTTCCGGGGTGATGATCGCTTCCCAGTTTCCTGGCCCCATGATCGCCCTGCCGCCGGGTTTCTCACCCCCGCGTGGTGCATCGGGGTCGTAGGCGCGTTGCCCCGAGATCCGCGCCGAGCACAGAATCGACCGCACCGTGGAGGCATGCCAGATGTTCAGACGGCTCTTGCCCTTCGACGGCGGTATCGGCCCGTCGTCACGGTTCAGCCAGACCGCGATCTGCCGGATCGACTGCCCAGCGAGGAACCGGTCCGCCATTTCACGGATCACGGCGGCTTCCTCGGGGATCAGGACACCGCCGAGGCCGTACCCATATTTCGGCGCTCCATGCCACTCACCGCGTTCGGCTTTCTGCCGATTTGCCCGCCGGATGCGATCCGCCTTATGGCCAGACTCATACGAGGCAATCGCGACGAGTTGCCGCGCCATCAGGCGACCTTCGTGTGCGTTGAGGTCGAACGCGCCACCCTTCACCGTCTCGATCCTGATCGGGTGCGACTCCACCAGGTCGATCAAGTCTTCCAACTCGCGCGGCTTCCGATACAACCGATCGACGTGCCAGGCGACGATGCGTGATGGGCCGAGCTTCACGCGTTCGAGGAGTTCAAGATATCCGGGCCGTTTCTTGTTCCCGTACGCGGAGATATCGTTATCCATGAACACCACCGGTTCATCGACGCCGAGCCGGGCGCAGAGGTCGAGGCAGTCTTGCCGTTGCCGATCGACGCCTGCCTCCGCGCCGGTACGATCTTCCGAGATGCGCAGATAGACGACGACTTGCTCCATGTCGCTGTTGTTTGTTGTTGTGCCGTTCATGACGACCTCCATTCACTGGGTAGGTACGTCGGTCAAACCCGACACGTCGACAAGACCACAACGATGCGTGCCCTGCGCCGAGCCTGGGAGCGACGCTACGGGACAGGCTCGGTGACCGGGCTCGCGCCCTCTGCCGCTGCCGCCGACGTCCTCGCCGGGGATCTCGAGATCGGTACGGAGAACACGGCGAAGTGGCTGCATGAGCATCGCCTCGGGAGATGGAACCTCACGCGCGGGCAGCTCGTCATCATCGACGAAGCCTCGTTGGGCGGAACGTTCGCGCTCGACGCCGTCACCAGTCACGCCCAGCAGGTGGGCGCGAAAGTACTGCTCGTGGGCGATTGGGCGCAACTCGCCTCGGTCGACGCGGGCGGCGCGTTCGGGATGCTCGTGCGTGACCGCGGCGACGCCCCGGAACTGGTCGATGTGCGCCGCTTCCGAAACGACTGGGAGAAGCAGGCGTCCCTGCAGTTGCGGATCGGCGACACCGACGTCATCGACACCTACATCCGGCATGGCCGCGTCGTGCCGGGCGGGTATGACGAGATTCTCGAAGCCGCCTACCAAGCCTGGCGCACGGATCTCGCGACGGGAAAGAGTACGGTGCTGATCGCGGAAACCCTCGACACGGTCTCGGCGCTCAACACCCGCGCCCGCACCGACCGAATCGTCCAGGGCGACGTCGCTGTGGACGGCGTCAAGCTCCATGACGGCAACGAAGCTTCCCGTGGCGATCTCATCATCACCCGCGAGAACAATCGGCGCCTCTCGCTCGGGCGGAGCTGGGTGAAAAACGGCGACCGCTGGCATGTCACCCATGCGAACGACGACGGCTCCCTCACCGTACGGCGGGCCGGATCGAAGCGGCGCACCACGATCACGCTGCCGGCGAGCTATGTCGCCGAGCACGTCGAACTCGGCTACGCCGTCACCGCGCACCGTGCCCAAGGGTCCACCGTCGACACCGCACACGCGGTCGTCCACTCACCGGAAGTGACCCGAGAATCCCTCTACGTCGCGATGACCCGCGGCCGCGAATCCAACCGCGTCTACGTCGCCACGGACGAGCATCACCTTGAGGAGCATCAGCACCGTGAGGACCTGCAGAACACCGCCCGGAGCATCCTCTACGGGATCCTGCAGCATCCCGGCGCAGAGCTCTCCGCGCACGACACGATCACCGTGGAGCAGGACTTCTGGGGCTCGCTCGAGCAACTCGCGGCCGAGTACGACACCATCGCACAAGTCGCGGGACAGGAACGCTGGATCGCCCTCCTGCACGCCGGAGGCCTCACGGCGGAGACGATCGACGAGCTCGTCGAGACAGACGCCTTCGGGATCCTCACCACCGAGCTGCGCAGGCTCGAAGCCGACGGGCACGACATCGACAGTCTTCTCCCGCGCATCATCCAGGTTGGAGGACTGGACGAGGTGCAGGATCTCGGGTCGCTGCTGCGTTACAGGCTCCAGCGCATCACGGCGGCCTACCAGCCTGCTCCGCAGCGGGCCGCCGGGATGATCGCCGGCCTGGTCCCGCGCGCGACCGGGATCACCGATCCCGCGATGAGGCAAGCCCTCGACGAGCGGGAGCAGCTCATGGAGCAGCGCATCGATGCCCTGGTCGAGAACCTCCTCAAGCAGCCAGAGCCCTGGTTGACGGGACTCGACGAGACCGCTCCCGCAGAGGGTGAGGCTGCGGCACGGGCGATCATCGCGTACCGCGACCGATGGGGCGTCACCTCGAGCAGCCCACTCGGAGCGGTGCCCGGCGACGATGCTCAGCGCATCGACTACGAACGCGCCCAAGCGCAGCTCTCTGCGATGACCTCACGGGACGGTGAGCACGCCGCTGCTCTGCTTTCGGCTCCCCGAACCTCTGAGCGTCGCCTCTGAAAGACATCAGGTCACATGAACCGCTCGACGGCGAGCCATGCGAGGGCGACAGGAGGCGTGAATGCGACCAGCATGATGACAGCGAGACGCAGTGTGCGCGGCCAACTGTCGAGCGCCGAACGCACCGTCTTCCACCCGGCGTCGCTGAATCTGGGTCTGATCATCCGTACCACCTCCTTCTCGTCTCGCATGTCTCGCTGCCTACTCCTACTTGCTCTTCTTACGTTGCTTGGCGGGCTTCATTCGAACCTTCGGCGCAGCCGCCTTCTTGCGCTCTCGCGCCTGGGCTTCCTTCTGCGCGGTCTTCTGCCGGGCGGACCGTGCCGCGTAGCTGAACTCCCCGGTCAGGGAGTAGTAGGTCCGCACAGTCTTGCCCGTAGGAGAAAGCGGAGCCTTGACGGATTCCTCGCGCGACACCAAGAGGCCGAGCTCTCTGAGCTCGTTCACGCCCGTCTGCACCGATCTGGCTTTCAGCCCGTACCAGTCGTCCATGCGGTTGTAGGTGAACCAGCACTCACCCTGGTAGCTGGTCTCTTTCGCCACGACGAGCAGTAGCGCCAGCGCAGGCAGGGACAGCTTCGCGAAGAGCTCCTGTGTCCAGAATTCATCGGGTAGAACGAAGTAGGTGTTCCAGCGGTCCTTCCGCCCGGCTGGAGCGGTATACGTCTCTGTGCCGTCTTCTCGTCGAGGAACGACGCGAACCAGACGGTCGTCACGCTTCCGCTCTTCGATCAGCCCGAGTTCTTCGAGTCGTTTCCACGATCGGGACAGGGTGGAAGGCGACCAGGTGACGCCGTCCTTCGAGGTCAGCGCGCGGATCCAGGTAGCTGCGGATAGCGGCTCATGGTTCTCCTCGAGCCAGTTCCAGCAGGACACTAGCAGCAGATACAGCAACAGCTCCCGATGGCGACGCCCGGTCACCATTCGTGCGAGCGTGCTCGCGCGGGACTGCCCCTCCTCGGGAAGCTGCACGAGGATGTGTCGGATCTGGGCATACCCACGTCCCGAGAGCTTGGTCATGTACTCCCGGGTCTCGGCAGGTGTTGCTGCATCCGACTTACCACCTGGTGCGGGCGTTGTGCTGTTCATGGCTCCATGAAATCACATCTGACACACGCAACCATTTCAAACAGGATCGTCCCGATTGTCGGTTCGTGCTGCGTCATGTGATGCCACCTTGCGACGCTCCTCTGCGACGTCAAGATGCAAAGCCCTGCAATGCCCGTTAGTGACCGATCGGCAGGGACGGCTCGATCGACACACAGCAGGAGGGCTGTCGATCAGGATTTCGCTCCGCTTCCTTTTCACGCTTGCTCTCGGCGTGTCGAGCCAAAAGTCCGACCGATCGGTTCCGAAGTCACTACTGAGCGCAAGGGCTTGCAACGCTTACCGGGCCGACGAGGTCAGGCGTAGAATTGGAACAGGCAGGAAGAATCACGCGCCGAACCCGTCGTTAGCGGGCGAAGCAGGCCGCCCGACACCAGGCGGGCACTCACCACACAGGACCAGCCGCACCGACATAGCTCCCGTGTGAAAGTGAGACACCGCCATGACGCTCTTCCAGCGACTCTGGGACGACAGCATCCGTACCCGCAGATTCCTGCGCTGCTGGATGCCCACGAACATCCTCCTCGACAAGATCCGCACCCGCCGAGGCCTCAGATGGGGCATCCCCGCGATGCTCCTCCTGGGCGGCGGATACATCTTCGCCGCTGCGATGTGCGTCACCCTTATCCGGAACGGCTGGCACGAGAGCCTCTACCTCCTGTTTGCACTGTTGCTCTGGAACGGGTTCAAGTTCCTTTGGATCGGCCCCGTGAGCCTCGCCATCCTCGCCAGGGCGCGCATCCGCGAACGATGCGCCTCGGCCTCCGCGCAGCGAGCAGGGAACTCAGCAACGAGCGGGTCTTCTCCAGACTTGAAGGATGCATCCTTCACAACTCGATAACGCCCGCAGCGCTACGTCACCAGGTCATCATGTCCCGAGCGTGGAGGTGTCACCTCGTGGCTAGATGTTGCTGGCCATGAGGTTGTTGACGTGCTTTGTGGGTGGCGACGTAAGCGGCTACGATGAGTCGTATGTCGAGCCCTGAATCGGACACTCAGGGGCTTTCGGTCACGCCGTCAGCCCCTCACCTCAGCTGAGCCCCTAGCTCCCTGCTGCCCGCTACGTGCAGCATGTCATTCGGGTGTCCTTTGGGCGCTGACCGTGGTGACGAGACGTTCTCTTGTTCGTACTCTCGCTTCGGAGCTATCTCGATGCCTTTCGCTCTTTATCTTCTTGCCCTGGTGGTCTTTGCCATGGGTACTTCCGAATTCATGCTCGCCGGCCTCGTGCCCGACATTTCCAGATACTTCGGCCTTTCCGTGGGGACCGCTGGTCTCCTGACGTCGGCGTTCGCCGCAGGGATGGTAATCGGTGCACCTGTGATGGCCGCGTTCACTCGTCGCCTCCCTGTAAAAGCGACACTCCTGGGTTGCGTGATCGGTTTCGCGCTGACCCATATCATCGGGGCTCTCACCCCGCACTTCACTGTTCTGTTTATCACGCGCGTGATCGCGGCGATCGTTAATGCAGGCTTCTTGGCGGTCGCGTTGGGTGCGGCAACAAAACTCGTAGCACCCGATGCCAAAGGTCGGGCCGTGGCGGTTCTGCTGGCGGGTACCACCGTCGCCACCGTCGCAGGCGTCCCCGCGGGTACGCTACTTGGTACGGCACTTGGCTGGCAGTCGACGTTCTGGGCGATCGCACTTCTCTGCATCCCCGCTGCGATCGGCATCGCTGCGGGCTTCACCACTAAAGCCGACGACTCGTCAAAGGAGGAGTCGTCCTCGACCTCGTTGCGCGTGGAGCTGGCGCAGCTGTCCTCTCCGCGCCTCGTCCTAACGATGCTGCTCGCTGCCCTTGTGAATGCCGGCACATTCGCCACGCTGACCTTTCTCGCGCCGATCGTTACGGACACCGCCGGCCTGACCCAGTGGTGGGTGCCGGTGGCGCTTGTGTTCTTCGGCGTCGGCTCCTTCATCGGCGTCACCGTTGCGGGACGGCTCTCGGATGCCCGACCCCGCATCGTCATCGTGGGCGGTGGCAGCGTTCTGGTGCTCGGGTGGGTCGCGCTGGCGCTCTTCGCAACGAACCCCGTCGCCCTGCTCGGGCTCGTTTTCGCTCAGGGTGTGGTGGGGTTCGCCGTCGGGAGCACGCTGATCACGCGAGTGCTTTATGCCGCGGCGGGTGCGCCCACCATGGCGGGGTCATACGCGACAGCGGCACTCAACGTGGGCGCGGCAGCCGGTCCCGTGCTCGCCTCTGCCGCACTCAGCGTTATGCCGGGCGCGCTCGGACCCGTTTGGGTAGCCGTGCTCGTGACCACCACGGCACTACTGCTCGCAGTTCCGCTTCTTCGGCTGATTGCACCCGTCGAGAGCGAGGTGGTCAAGTGACGCACGCAAACGCGCCCCTGACGGTCGAAGGTCGTCGTCGACTCGTCGCGCGCTGTCGGACTCGACCCATTTCTCATGTTGCCGCCGAGATGGGGGTCTCCCGTGCGACCGCCTCGAAATGGGTCAACCGATACAAACGATTCGGGAAGGTCGGCCTAATGGACCGCTCGTCGTCGCCGATCCGGCAGCCCTCTGCAACGCCTGGCCGCCTCGTGAAGCAGATCGAGTCAATGCGACGAGAACATAAATGGTCGGCGTCGCGTATCGCATTCGAGCTCAAGCAAGCGGGAACACCGGTCAGCCGGCGCACCATCACCCGGCTCCTCGCGCAGCTGGGCCTGAACCAGCGCAAGTTTATTGACCCCAACGGCGAGACGAACCGGGAACCGCAACACATCACCACCAAACGTCCCGGCCACATGGTGCACCTGGACGTGAAGAAGGTCGGTCGCATCCCCGATGGCGGCGGGTGGCGCGTGCACGGCAAAGGCAGCGAGAAGGCTAAAGCTGTTGCACGTAAGAAGACCCGAGGCACGAAGACGGGGTACGTCTATCTGCATTCGGCCATCGACGGGCACACCCGACTCGCGTACACCGAAGCGTTGCCGGATGAGAAAGCCGTCACTGCCGTCGCGTTCCTCGGGCGTGCAAGAGCTTGGTTCGCCGAGCACGGCATCGCCGGGATCGAGCGCGTCGTAACCGACAACGGCTCCTGCTACCGATCCGCAGCTTTCCGCGACGCAGTCGGGACCAGCCGACACCAGCGCATCACCCCATACACGCCCCGACACAACGGCAAAGTCGAGCGCTACAACCGGATCCTCGCCGAAGAGTTTCTCTACGCTCGCACCTGGCGCTCAGAAGACGAACGCGCTACCGCGCTCGAAGTGTGGAACCGGCACTACAACTATCACCGTCCCCACGGCGCTCACGACGGGCAACCGCCCGCCTCTGCGACACCGACACGAGTCAACAACCTCATGACCTCATACAGCTAGCGGGCGGCCGGAAGGTGAATGCTAGGCATGATCTAACCCTCGGTCTCTGGCGTTGCGACTGCGAAATTTCGCGAGGGTTTCCGAGAAGGTGATTGCGCTTCGCAGATCTCCAGGCGCGTGGGTGCGGACGTAGTCAGCGCCATTGCCGATCGCGTGAAGTTCCGCCGCAAGGCTCGCTGGACCCAGATCCTTTACAGGAAGGCCAACGGTGGCGCCCAAGAAGGATTTCCGCGACACCGAGACCAATAGCGGAAGCCCCAACGCCGACTTCAGCTTTTGAAGGTTCGACAGCACGTGCAGCGATGTTTCCGGTGCGGGGCTCAAGAAAAATCCCATCCCCGGATCGAGGATGAGCCGGTCGGCAGCGACCCCGCTCCGTCGCAAGGCGGAAACCCGCGCCTCGAAGAACCGCACAATCTCGTCGAGCGCGTCTTCGGGTCGAAGGTGACCGGTGCGGGTGGCGATGCCATCCCGCTGCGCTGAGTGCATAACCACCAGCCTGCAGTCCGCCTCAGCAATATCGGGATAGAGCGCAGGGTCAGGAAATCCTTGGATATCGTTCAGGTAGCCCACGCCGCGCTTGAGCGCATAGCGCTGGGTTTCCGGTTGGAAGCTGTCGATTGAAACACGGTGCATCTGATCGGACAGGGCGTCTAAGAGCGGCGCAATACGTCTGATCTCATCGGCCGGCGATACAGGCCTCGCGTCCGGATGGCTGGCGGCCGGTCCGACATCCACGACGTCTGATCCGACTCGCAGCATTTCGATCGCCGCGGTGACAGCGCCGGCGGGGTCTAGCCGCCGGCTCTCATCGAAGAAGGAGTCCTCGGTGAGATTCAGAATGCCGAACACCGTCACCCTGCTGCGTAACATCGTTGCTGCTCCATAACATCAAACATCGACCCACGGCGTAACGCGCTTGCTGCTTGGATGCCCGAGGCATAGACTGTACAAAAAAACAGTCATAACAAGCCATGAAAACCGCCACTGCGCCGTTACCACCGCTGCGTTCGGTCAAGGTTCTGGACCAGTTGCGTGAGCGCATACGCTACTTGCATTACAGTTTACGAACCGAACAGGCTTATGTCCACTGGGTTCGTGCCTTCATCCGTTTCCACGGTGTGCGTCACCCGGCAACCTTGGGCAGCAGCGAAGTCGAGGCATTTCTGTCCTGGCTGGCGAACGAGCGCAAGGTTTCGGTCTCCACGCATCGTCAGGCATTGGCGGCCTTGCTGTTCTTCTACGGCAAGGTGCTGTGCACGGATCTGCCCTGGCTTCAGGAGATCGGAAGACCTCGGCCGTCGCGGCGCTTGCCGGTGGTGCTGACCCCGGATGAAGTGGTTCGCATCCTCGGTTTTCTGGAAGGCGAGCATCGTTTGTTCGCCCAGCTTCTGTATGGAACGGGCATGCGGATCAGTGAGGGTTTGCAACTGCGGGTCAAGGATCTGGATTTCGATCACGGCACGATCATCGTGCGGGAGGGCAAGGGCTCCAAGGATCGGGCCTTGATGTTACCCGAGAGCTTGGCACCCAGCCTGCGCGAGCAGCTGTCGCGTGCACGGGCATGGTGGCTGAAGGACCAGGCCGAGGGCCGCAGCGGCGTTGCGCTTCCCGACGCCCTTGAGCGGAAGTATCCGCGCGCCGGGCATTCCTGGCCGTGGTTCTGGGTTTTTGCGCAGCACACGCATTCGACCGATCCACGGAGCGGTGTCGTGCGTCGCCATCACATGTATGACCAGACCTTTCAGCGCGCCTTCAAACGTGCCGTAGAACAAGCAGGCATCACGAAGCCCGCCACACCGCACACCCTCCGCCACTCGTTCGCGACGGCCTTGCTCCGCAGCGGTTACGACATTCGAACCGTGCAGGATCTGCTCGGCCATTCCGACGTCTCTACGACGATGATTTACACGCATGTGCTGAAAGTTGGCGGTGCCGGAGTGCGCTCACCGCTTGATGCGCTGCCGCCCCTCACTAGTGAGAGGTAGGGCAGCGCAAGTCAATCCTGGCGGATTCACTACCCCTGCGCGAAGGCCATCGGTGCCGCATCGAACGGCCGGTTGCGGAAAGTCCTCCCTGCGTCCGCTGATGGCCGGCAGCAGCCCGTCGTTGCCTGATGGATCCAACCCCTCCGCTGCTATAGTGCAGTCGGCTTCTGACGTTCAGTGCAGCCGTCTTCTGAAAACGACATCTGGTGTTCCTCATTCTCTGGTGGCTGCGCGGCCCGGTGCGCTTTCTTCTCGGCTTGGCTTCGTTCGCCAGTCTCATCACCCTACCGATCATGTGGCTTGGGCTGGACTCGGCCAATAAGACCCACATCATGCTATCGGTCGCAGGCGTCGGCCTTGGTGCGTCGGCCCTCATGTGGTTTTATGACGCGCTTCTCATGAGGCTGGCACCAGAACCAATCCTATTCAGCACCTAAACGAAGGCCGGGCCACTCACCCGGCCTTTTTTGTACGCTCATAGGGCAGAACAAACCAACGTTTTATCTATACCGCAACAGGGTATTTAATTCCTATTTAATCTGCGCTAGAATGAGGCATGTTTAACCGAATCTGACGTTTTCCCTGCAAATGCCAAAATACTATGCCTATCTCCGGGTTTCGCGTGACGGCCAAGACCCGGAAAACCAAAAATACGGTTTGCTCGAATACGCGAACGCCAAAGGCTTCGCGCCGCTACAGATCGAGGAAGAAATTGCCAGCAGAGCAAAGGACTGGCGCAAGCGCAAGCTCGGAGCAATCATCGAAAAGGCCGAGCGTGGCGACGTGCTACTGACGCCGGAGATTACGCGCATTGCCGGTTCCGCCCTCGCCGCCTTGGAAATTCTCAAAGCGGCGAGCGAGCGCGGCCTAATCGTCCATGTGACCAAACAGAAGATCATCATGGACGGCAGCCTACAAAGCGACATCATGGCAACCGTGCTTGGCTTGGCTGCACAGATCGAGCGGCATTTCATTCAGGCACGTACCACCGAGGCGCTACAAGTCGCCAGAGAGCGCGGCAAGACGCTCGGGCGACCCAAGGGCAGCAAATCGAGCGCCTTGAAGCTGGACAGCCGTATTGATGAAGTACAGGCATACGTGAACCTTGGCTTGCCGCAAAGTCGCGCAGCCGAGTTGTTAGGCGTCAGCCCTCACACCTTGCGCCTGTTCATCAAACGCCGGAACATCAAACCCACAAACACTAGACCAACCATCACCATGCCGGGGAGGGAACAACATGCCTAAGAACAACAAAGCCCCCGGCCATCGTATCAACGAGATCATCAAGACGAGCCTCGCGCTCGAAATGGAGGATGCCCGCGAAGCTGGCTTAGTCGGCTACATGGCCCGTTGCCTTGTGCAAGCGACCATGCCCCACACCGACCCCAAGACCAGCTACTTTGAGCGCACCAATGGCATCGTCACCTTGTCGATCATGGGCAAGCCGAGCATCGGCCTGCCCTACGGTTCTATGCCGCGCACCTTGCTTGCTTGGATATGCACCGAGGCCGTGCGAACGAAAGACCCCGTGTTGAACCTTGGCCGGTCGCAATCGGAATTTCTACAAAGGCTCGGAATGCACACCGATGGCCGTTACACGGCCACCCTTCGCAATCAGGCGCAACGCCTGTTTTCATCCATGATTTCGCTTGCCGGCGAGCAAGGCAATGACTTCGGCATTGAGAACGTCGTCATTGCCAAGCGCGCTTTTCTATTCTGGAATCCCAAGCGGCCAGAAGATCGGGCGCTATGGGATAGCACCCTCACCGGCTCTGTTGCAAAGATTGGCGGCAGTCAGAGGTAGGCTGTCGCTCTGCGCCGATCAGGCGGCTGCTGCGAAATGGTGGTTGAGCATGCCCATGGCCTCCGTCAGCGCCGAGGGCCCAATGCCAAAAGCTCTCTCCACAAGGCGCACCTCGCCCCTGATGCCGGGCTGCAGGCACCAGGGGCGAGCCTGTCCTTTGCGCAGGGCTCGCATGACTTCGAATCCCTTGATCGTGGCATAGGCCGTGGGGATCGATTTGAAACCGCGCACCGGCTTGATCAGTATCTTGAGCTTTCCGTGATCGGCCTCGATCACGTTATTGAGATACTTCACCTGCCGGTGGGCCGTCTCCCGGTCCAGCTTTCCTTCGCGCTTCAATTCGGTGATCGCTGCACCATAGCTCGGCGCTTTGTCGGTATTGAGCGTGGCAGGCTTTTCCCAGTGCTTCAGGCCTCGCAGGGCCTTGCCCAGGAACCGCTTCGCTGCCTTGGCGCTGCGGGTCGGCGACAGGTAGAAATCGATCGTGTCGCCCCGCTTGTCGACTGCCCGGTACAGGTAGGTCCACTTGCCCCGCACCTTGACGTAGGTTTCATCCAGGCGCCAGCTCGGATCAAAGCCACGCCGCCAGAACCAGCGCAGCCGCTTCTCCATCTCCGGGGCGTAGCACTGGACCCAGCGATAGATCGTCGTATGGTCGACCGAAATGCCGCGTTCCGCCAGCATTTCCTCAAGGTCGCGATAGCTGATCGGATAGCGACAATACCAGCGCACCGCCCACAGGATCACATCACCCTGGAAATGGCGCCACTTGAAATCCGTCATCGTTCCGTCCGTCCAATCTCCGCCAAGCATGCTCAAGCTTCACGATTTTTGCAACAGAGCCGGCGCAGCCGCTGCCCTGCCCAGGCGCCAAGTACGATACCGAGCACGCAGCCCAGCCATCCCCACCAGGGGAAATCCGGCGGCGTCGAGCCCAAAATCAGCCAACGCGACAAGCCCGCAGCCACGCAGATGACGATCCACAGCGGTTGCATCGAGGCGGCGAAGGAGAGCATCGGCCAGCGCGAAAGCACCCCGTAGATGGTCATGGCTGGTCCGCCGATTCCGGCCAGGACGGTGCCCGCCCCAGCGATCGCCCCGGTGAGCATTTGCGGAGTTTTTCCCCTCACAGTCACCGTGGCACGTTGTAGTGCTAGCGAGGCACTCAGTCCGATCAGCACGATCCCGCCCACCAGCAGGTAGATGATGGCGGAATCGAACCACCGTCCGGCCCAACTGGCGGCGGGAATGATCAGCACAGCCGGCGCTCCGATCCAGACCACCGCGGACCAATCCACGTGACGCCACATCGAGGGCAGCATCACCACGGAGGCCACGATGGCCAGCAGGGTCGTCAGCATCACCCCGGCGTGGGTGCCCAGCAGGATCACGAAAAACGGGGTGACGAGCATGGCGAAGCCCAGGCCGGTGAGGCGCTGGAGCACGGTGGCCACCACCACGAGCAGGACCACGAGCAGGGTCATCATCAGAGAAGTCATGAGCGCTCCCCAGTCTAGAGGTCATGGCATTTTCGGCTGAGAATCGCCTGGGCACCGGCTGAATCGTTTACCCAGTCTGGGCTGTTAGGTTCGCCCCTGAACCATGATCCTGACCTGACAAAGGAAGTGTTGCCATCATGTCCAAGAAGCTGTTGCTGAGCATGGCCGCCGTCGCCGCCGCTCTGAGCCTGGCCGCCTGCGGTGCCGAGGGCGGGGAGAACGGTGAGGGGGCTGCCGACGGCGAAGCCACCGCTGCCGAGGGCGCCGAAACGCAGATGCCCGAGCCCGATACCGAGAACATCCCGGATGTGGTGGCCACCGTGAACGGCCAGGACATTTCCGGTGAGGATTTCACTGCAGCTTTCGAAGGACAGTTCAGCCAGATGGCAATGCAGGCCCAGATGTCTGGTGAGGAAGTCGACCAGAATCAGATCAAGGCCGACACCCTGGAGCTGATGATCGGCAATGAGTTGTTGCTCGCCGACGCCGAGGAGCAGGGCATGACCGCCAGCGACGAGCAGGTGGATGAGTTCCTGGCCGAGCTGGCCACGCAGAACCAGCTGGAATCCACCGACGATCTTCTCGCCCAGTTCGAAGAGCAGGGCGTATCCGAGGAGGAGGTCCGTGAGGACGCTGGCAAGCAGGTTCAGCTGGACCAGCTGATTGAGTCCCTCGACGTCGAGTCTCCGAGCGACGACGAACTGCAGGAGCTCTACGACCAGCAGATCGCCCAGCAGGAGGCCATGATGCAGGGCGCTGAGGAAGGCGCAGAAGGCGAGGAGTCAGCCGAGGACAGCGCCAGCTCGGAGGAGCTGCCCACCTTCGAGGAGCTCAAGCCGCAGCTCGAGGAACAGGCCATCGCCCAGAAGCAGAACGAGGCGGTCAACGCTCACGTGGAGGAACTGCGCGCCGATGCCGACGTCGAGAAGCATCTCGATACCGGTGACGCCGAAGCAGGGACCGGCGCCGAGGAGTAATCGCACCCCTTCAGCAAACACCCCCATATGACGACGGCGGAGCGCCGGGTCTGGAAGTGTCGTTAAGCTTGCGCTATGACCACTCCCGCATCCAGCCTCCGCCGTCTGGGTTTCCTCACCATCGGACTGTTCGATCCCGACGACCCGCGCGCCGGGCATGAATCCACCCTGGAGATCATCGAGCTCGGCGAGCAGCTGGGATTCGATAGCGCCTGGTTGCGACACCGGCACCTGCAGTTCGGGATTTCCTCACCGGTGGCGGTGATGGCGGCGGCGAGCCAGCGCACACAACGCATCGAACTGGGCACCGCGGTGACTCCCCTGGGCTGGGAGAATCCGCTGCGACTCGCCGAGGATCTCGCGACGGTCGATCTGCTCTCCGGCGGACGAGTGAACCCCGGTGTCAGCGTGGGCGCCCCGATGCACTACGACACGGTACGCGAGGAGTTGTACCCACAATCTGCTGATGTGGAGGATTTCAGCAAGGCCCGGGTGGAGCGGTTCGCCCGGTTCGTGGCTGGGGACTCGGTGCGCGAATTTTCCGGCAAGCAGGGCGTGGTCGAGGAGTTCTCGCAGCGGGTTGAACCGCACTCCTCCGGTCTGCGCGCTCGGCTCTGGTACGGGGCCGGGAGCCTGGACTCTGCCGTGTGGGCGGGTCAGCACGGCTTCAACTTGCTCAGTAGCAGCGTCGTGTTCCCGGAACCGGACGAACTGGACTCTGCACCCGATTTCGCCGCGGTACAGGCACGCCAGATTCGCGCGTACCGTCAGGCAGTGGCGGAGTCGGCCGCACCGGTGAATCCGGGCCGGGTGTCGCAGGGCCTCGTCGTCATCCCCACCGATTCGGCGTCTCCGGAGCAGAAGCGTCGCTACGAAGACTACGTGGCGGAGCGGTTGCCGCGCACCCGTCAGCCGCAGGGGCCGCGCGGGATGCTCTTCGCCCCGGATCTGGTGGGCACCTCCGAACAGATCGCCGAGCAACTGGCCGTCCACGCCGGCTTCCAGGAAGTCGATGAGGTCGCTTTCGCCCTGCCATTCAGTTTCGGCCACGAGGACTACGTCCAGATTCTCACCGACATCGCCACGCACCTCGGTCCGGCACTGGGGTGGCAGCCCGCTCGGCCCGCGACCACCAGCTAGCCGGTGAGGTCTTCCCACTCAAAGCGGGTAACGGTGCCGGTTTCCCAGTCGCGTCGGAGGATGGCATAGGCCACCGAGGCAAGCGGTGCACCACCAGCGACCGGCCAGGCTTCCCGATAGTGGGCTTCCTTGAGCCAGCCGCAGCGCAGAAACAGGGTGCGCATGCCAATATTGTCTTCCCTGGTCTGCCCTTCGAAGCGGGTAACGTTCGGCAGAGTCTCGAAGACGTGCCGGGTGATGGCACGCAGGCTGGCCTCGCCCAAACCGTGTCCGCGATGCTCGGTGGCCAGGCGCAGGTCGAACACGGGCGAGGGATCTTCGAGGTCCTCGAGCCGGACGATGCCGATGCGACCGTGATCCTGGTGATGCAGCCAGTACGAGTCGTTCTCATCGTCCCGATAGTCGCCGTCGTCAATGTCTTGCTCGACCTGGGCACGAGTCAGGCGTGGACGCATGTGGAAGGGAAACTCGTGGCCGGTGAGGAACGCGATGAGCGCCTCCCGGTCGGCTCCGGTGGGATCTAGTCGGCGCAGAGTCAACATGCGTCCATAGTGTCACGGCGGATGCGCTAGCGTTGGCCTCATGATTCGACGCGCCCTTGCCCGCACCTTCTGGGCCTGCAGCCGCTGGACGCTGCGCACCGAACCTGCCCCCGAGAAGCCCACCGTGCTGCTGGGTGCCCCGCACACTTCCAACTGGGACTTCGTGCTGATGCTCGCGATCGCTTGGCGGCTAGATATTGACGTGCGCTGGCTGGGCAAGAAAAGCCTGTTCCAGGGCTGGCGCAGACCGATCATGCGCGGGTTGGGCGGGATTCCTGTGGATCGCGACGACGCCTCGCGGGTGGTCGAGGAAGTGGTCGCCCAGATCCGCGCTGGCGAGGTGTTCGGACTGGTGGTCACCCCCGATGGCACCCGCAAGGGGCACGCGCACTGGAAGTCCGGCTTCTACCGGGTGGCCCGCGAGACCGGCATGCCGGTGACCCTGGGCTACGTGGATCGCACCACCATGACCACCGGGCTCGGCCCGAGCTTCGAACTCACCGGAGACGTCTCCGCCGATATGGACCGGATTCGGGAGTTCTACCAGGACAAAGCCGGACACACACCCGAGCACCGGGTGGAGCCGCGGCTGCGAGACGAGTCCGGGTTGCGCTGAGCCGGGTTCAGCTCTGCACGATCTCGGCGAGGTCTCAGGCGCCGACGCCAGCGCTGGTGCCCCACAGCAGGGCCAGCCGGCTCTGGGCCCGGAAGAGATCAGTGGGCGGGTCGTCGATATCGATCAAAGCGTCCCGCGACACGGACGAGCACACGATCAGGGCGCGGTCGCGGTCCACCAGTACATCGATCAGGGTCACCCAGCGCTGCCGGGCGGCGCGGCTGAATCCGGAGAGTGCCGGCACCCCGGTGATCACCCAGGTCTCGAAACGATCCGCAAGATCGAGGAAGTCACGGGTGGTGGTGCGGGCTTCCAGCAGGTCGGCGAAATCGAAGCAGATCTCGGCCTCGCGTGCACATCGGGCGCGCAGTGCTCGGTGGCCTTCCAACACCTCGGTGGCTTCGTCGTCCGCGGGAGCCGCAAAGCCGAGCTCGGCGAGCGCGGTATCATGATCGCCGTCCGGTGTGACGTCCACCCAAGTACCGGAAGCGAAACCGTGGTCGGCGCCGGAATTCTGTTGTCGGTAGTCCACGCCGCCGTCGAGAGTACGCACCAGCAGATGCTCGCGCACCGTCTGAATACCGGGCACGACGACGTGGTGATACATCGGATTCGGCAGCAGCGCCTCGGGCTCGTAGTTCGAGGTGATCAGCATCGGCACCCGACGCCGCACGCCTTCTGCGAGCAGTGTATTCAGCAGGGCCGCGCTGCCGGGGTCATGTACGTGCAGTTCGTCGAAAAACAACAGCCCGGCGCCGTCGAGCAAGGTATTCACCGTCTCGTTAATGGCAGACCGGGTGCTGGCGTGGGCGCCAAGCTGGCGCTGCAGCTGCCGGAAAAACTCGTGGAAGTGCACGCGACGCTTCGCCGACTCCGGCATCGGCGCTTCGTCCACCAGCGTCGTCATCAGCCAGGTCTTGCCGCGTCCAGCCGGGCCGTGCACGTAGAAACCGACCGGCCCAGACTTTTTCGGCTTCGACCCCAAAAACGCGCGCACCGACTCGGCCAGATCACGCTGCTGCGGATCCAGGACCCGGGTGCCAAGTTCGGGGTGTGAGCGATCGACGAGGGAGGGAGTAGGGTGCACGATTCCTCATGCTAACCAGCGGCGCACGCAAGCACTGTGCGAGATTGATCACACAGGATAGGCTCGGGCCTGTGAGGACAGCGCATCTCGCTCAGCACACCCCCAATCTCGCTTCTCTGGTCCCGTTGGCTCAGGAACACTACGCGACGCTCACCGTGGGGGACCTGGCCGATCACGTGGGCTACAGCCCGTTCCACTTCACCCGCCTCTTCCGTTTGCGCACCGGAGTCACTCCAGGTCAGTTCCTCACCGCGCTGCGCATCGATGCGGCGAAGCGCCTACTCCTCCACGACGACGACGCCGTGATCGACGTGGCCGCAGCGGTCGGCTTCGATTCACTATCCAGCTTCAGCCGCCGCTTCCGCAGCGTGGTCGGTGTGGCTCCCGGACAGTTGCGGCGCCTGGCCCACACCATTGCCGACCGGCCGCCGCGCCCCTTCGCCCTGTGCCGGCCGACCGCACAGTCTGTGCGCCTCGATCTGGAGCTCCCGGAGGATTTCAGCCCGCGCGGAGACGCCTATCTGTGGATCGGGTGGTATCCGCAGCCGGCACCGCTCGGATTGCCCGCCGCCGGAGTCTTGGTCCAGAGCGTGCGCCACCTGAGGCTGCCGTTGTGCCCGGGCGCCCCGTTCCTGCTCGGCTTCGCCGTCGCCGCTGATGCGGACCCCAGCGACCAGCTCACCCCGACTCAGCCCATGGTCGCCGTCCACACGACGCCGATCACCGCCAGCACCTCCGTGCGCCTGCGCTTCAGCGACGACCCCGCCGACCCGCTGCGACTGCCGCTGCTCAGCGCCCTGCCGGTACTGTGCCAGCGTTAACAAGACTGCGCACGATCGGACAAACATCGCCCCCGCCCCGTCCCTAGGCTGAAACCACACCGACCGCTCGGCCACCCACTCTCAAGGAGCATCATCATGGAACGCACCACCGGCACCACCACCTGGGTCGATCTCGGCACCCTCGACTTCGCCGCCGCCCAGCGGTTTTACGCCGACCTGTTCGGCTGGACCTTCGAGGATATGGGCGAAGAGTTCGACCACTACCACCTGATCCGCAACGACGGCGCATTGGTCGGCGGCATCATGGACGTCTCGGACATGACCTGTCCCGACGGCGAACCGCTGGCGTCCGAATGGGGAGTCTTCCTCGCGGTAGATGACGCCGAGGCCCGCGCCGCCACCGCCGAGGCTCACGGTGCCCAGCTGGTCATGCCGATCCAGGACATCGGGGCCTTGGGACGCACCGCGACCCTGCTCGATCCGACCGGCGCGCTGATCAGCATCTGGCAGCCCGGAGAGCTTCAAGGCTACGACTTCACTATGGCCACCGGATCCCCCGTCTGGTTCGAGCTGATGACCCACCACTTCGACCAAGCCAGCAACTTCTACACGCAGGTCTTCGACGCCAACCTGGTGAGCATGTCCGAGTCCATGGACGACAACGATTTCCGCTACGTCACCAACGGCCCCGAAAACGAAGCTTCCTGGGGTTTGGGCGATGCCACCGGGGTGATGCCCGAGGAGGCCGCCGGCTGGCGTATCTATCTGGCGGTGGACTCCTGCGATGCTGCCGCCAAGCGCATCCAGGATCTCGGCGGCCGCCTGCTAGATGGCCCCGTCGACTCCCCGTTCGGCCGCATCGCCACGGTGTCCGATCCCACGGGCGCCACCTTCCAGATCTGTGCGATGTCCGAGGCGGTCCCAGAGGGCTGACCGAGCGATCACAGCACCCGCTTGAACCCGAGGTGGCTGTCCTCGTAGCCGAGTCGACGATAGAAGACATGCGCCCGCGAGCGCACCCGATCGGTGGCCACCTGGGCCAGCACGGCGCCGCGGGTCTTTCCATAGCGGTGGGCCCATTCGATCAGTGCGGTGCCCAGCCCCTGCGAGCGCTCGTCGCGGGCCACGCGCAGCCCCTCGATCTGCAACCTGGTGGATCCGTTGCGCGTCAGCCCCGGGATGATGGTCAGCTGCATGGCGGCGACGACGCGGGCGTGCTCGTCCCGGACCACCGTGAGGTGATGCGCCACATCCCGGGACAGCGCGTCAAAGACCTGCTCGTAGCGTTCCAGGTCTTCGCTCTCGCGCGCCGCTCCCAGTTCATCGTCGGCCAGCAGCGCCACGACGTCGGCAACCTCGCTGCGGCGGGCCCGCCGCACCCGATAGCGGCGGGACCCGACCCGCAGCAGACCGCTGACCGATGCGTCGGCACGGGCACGCACGGTGCGCACCAGGGCGTCCAGCCAGCCGCCCACATGGAGGCGAGCCTCGTCCGTGTCCGGATACCGACAGCGCAGGTGCAGCCCGGAGCCATCGAGGATGAACCACAGCATCACCCCGTCGGAGCGGATGGAGGCGCCCACATACTGGGCGTCCAGCCCCTCCGAATCGACGCGGACGGGCAGCCGGCGCAGGTCGAGCCAGGACACCGCGAACATGCCCGGGGCTTCGGGCATCCCGCCCCAGGGCTCCATCACCTCGGCCAGCGGCCAAGACCCCAGCTGAACGGCTTCCCGGACGGCCGCCGCGCACGCACGCGGGTCGGGATCGGCAGATTCCAGCACCGAGTTGGCGATGAACCATCCCACCGAGTCATGCCATGTGGAGTCGTAACGGCTGTGCACCGGAAACACAGCCCGCAGCGGCTGGCCCACCAGCTCGCGCGTCACCTCGGTCATGGCCGAGACGATCTCCGACAGCGTGGAGACCCCGTCTTCATGTGCTTGCTGGGCCAAGGCGGCGCTGTCGTCTACACCCAGGACATCGCGCACCTCGACCCGCTGGGCCTGCGGCACCGGATCGCCGAGGGGCAGCGGAAAACGCGGCATGCTGCCTCCGCTCGCCTCGATGGTCTCGGCCCAGCGGCGGTGCACCTGGTGTGGCGCCTTGGGGCGCTCCGCCAGCGAACGCGTGTGCTCGACGAACGCCGGCACACCGACGGATGCCAGCTCCGCCGCCTCCTGCCCCGGGTCCAGGGCGCACAGCAGATCGCGCAGGATCACCAGCATCGACCACATGTCCACGTGAGCGTGGTCCGAGCCGATGATCACCGTGGGCCGCAGTGCCGTCTCCAGCAAGCAGAGCCGATGCGACGGCGTCGAGAATGGCGTGCAGTGGCGGTCGAGTACGTCTCGAACCGTGTCATTGACCTCCTGGCCGGTGCCCACCGGATGCTCCGTCCACTGTCCCGGCTCCACGTCGAGCTCGTGGAGATGCAGCCCGTCGTCGTCCTGAACAAAGGCGGTGCGCAGCGTGCCGTGCCGGGCGATGACCGCCAACCACACCTCAGCCAGTCGCTCGCGGTCGACCGGCTCGGGCAGGGTGAAGCAGATGGCCATCCAGGAACCGGGTCGATCCCCCGCGGAGACGTGACGATGCTGGTCGAAGGAGATCGGCAGCCGCACGTCGGTCCGGCGGACCCGGACGTCGTAGCCCAGCAGCCGTCCGAAGGGCAACCGCAGATGAGCGACGTTCGAGAGCCTCATACCGGCTTAGAATAACAGCAGCGGCATCGACGATCGGGGGCGACCATGCAGATGTTCTCGGTACCCGGAGCCAGCCTGGCCGGCGAGTACAGCGACGAGGGCGGCCCGGCCGTGGTTCAGCTCCATGGGCTCACCTCCAGCCGCACGCGCGACCGGGTTCTCGACCTCGACCTCGGCCGGGGCCTCAGCGGGACCCGGCTGCTGCGCTTCGATGCGCGCGGTCACGGAGAGTCCCACGGCCGTCCCGTGGCAGAGGACTATCAGTGGACCCGGCTCGCCCAGGATCTGCTCGAGCTGCTCGAGCACCGCTTCCCCGGTGAGCCGGTCCACGGCGTGGGCCCCTCCATGGGATGTGCGACCCTGCTGCACGCAGCGGTGCTGGAACCGGATCGCTTCAGCGGATTCACCCTCGTGGTGCCGCCGACCGCGTGGGAGACCCGCAGGAGCAAAGCACACGACTACCACCGGGCCGCCGACCTGGTGGAGCGCCACGGCGTAGAAGCCCTGATCCGCGCCGAGCGCATGGCGCCGTCGCCTCCGGCCACCCAAGGGTCCCCGGAGACGGCTCCCGACGTCAAAGAGTCGCTGCTGCCCTCGGTGCTGCGCGGCGCCGCGCTGAGCGATCTGCCCTCGCACGAGCGGCTGGCCGCACTGGAGATTCCGACGACGATCCTGGCCTGGGCCGACGACCCGGCCCACCCGGTCTCCACCGCCCATGAGCTGGCGCGGCTGTTGGACTGCCGGGATCTGCGCATCGCCGCCACGCGTGACGAGGTGGCGCAGTGGCCGAGCGTGCTGTTCCAGGACGCCCATCATCCGCGCCGACGCTGACGCGCCGCTCACGCGGTGAACCAGACGAGAGACCACGACAGGAGGCGAGTGTGGACCATCTCAGGATCGTGCCGGGACCCGGCGCGCCGGGAGGCCTCACCATCCAGGCCTCGGAGCTGACCGAGCAGTTCTCCCGCTCCTCGGGTCCGGGCGGGCAGCACGTCAACACCACCGATTCCCGGGTGCAGCTCAGTCTCGATCTCGCCACCACCACCGCCCTGTCCGAGTGCCAGCGCGAGCGGGCGCTGCGCGCGCTGGCTCCGCGGCTGTCAGGCACCGTGCTCACGGTCAGCGTCGAGGAGCACCGCTCCCAGCAGCGTAACCGCGTCACCGCACGCGAGCGCCTCGCGGAGCTACTTCGGGAAGCGCTGATCCCGCCGGTTCCGCGCCGTGCGACGAAGCCGACACGCGGCTCCCAGCGCCGACGTCTCGAACACAAAAAGCGGCGCTCCGACATCAAACAGCAACGCCGCCGACCCCGCGACCAGTAAAACGAGCACAGGGCTGCTATGACTGGTCGGCCCAGTCCGGCAGCCCCTGCTCGGCCAACTGCTGCCCCAGCTGTTCTTGAACCTCCACCGGAATTTCCATGCCGGTGGTCTCTTCGAGCTCGACGTACACTTCCGAGCCGACGAACTCGCCCCATTCCTCAGCCTCCGGGTGGAATTCCCAACCAGCCCAGCACCGGGTACACGTTGTTCACCAGCGCGGTGAAAGGCACGAAGCTCAGGCAGAACGCCAGCACGGTGACGACGACGAAGATCGGCCGGTAGACGCTCGGCCGTACCACCGTCTCGATCTGCAGCAGCTGTCCCACACTCATCAACATCAGGATCACGCCAAACAGTGCGCCACCGATGAAGCCGCCCCAACCGGCCACCTGCGGGCTCCAGTTGGATCCGCCGATCAGCATGGCCGAACCGATGCAGAACTGGGCGACGGTGAGCGGAATGACCACCAGAGCGATCGCCGCGCCCACGAGTCCCCCCGAAATACGCCAGTGCGATCACGATGATTCCTTTGAGCATCTCTCGTGGTTCTCTTCTCTGGGCGCTCATGGCGCGTCTTTTCTCCACAACCATTGCATGGATGTGATCACATTCATCCACCTCGCTCAGCCCTGCTAAGTCCACTAGATATATTTCATACTTAGGTACATGACAGATGTTCAGCCGCAGTGGCCCAACTCGTGGATTCGAGCCGTCATGGGCACCGCGGTACTGGCCGTACTGGCGAATCAAGACCTGCACGGCTATGCCATCGGGGAACACTGGAAGGCCCGCGGCCTGGGTCGGCCCAAGGGCGGATCACTGTATCCCCTGCTGTCCGCGCTGGGAGAGGAAGGTGCGGTGGAGACCGAATGGACGCACAGCGAACGCGGCCCGGGACGTCGCATTTATCGCCTCACCGAGCCTGGTCGCTCCCGGCTCGCCCAGGAAGTGTCGTCATGGGAGCAGTTGGTCGTCACTCTGCGACCTGAAACGCCGTCCGCATCGTCCCCGTCGAAGGAGGAATCACGATGAGCAGCACGGCACAGACTATTCCCGCCGCCATCCAGCGCATCGAAGAAGCCCGGAACCAGCCCACCGACGGTACCTGGGCCTGGCACGCGGTGGGGTCGATGGTGATGGAGGACGTCGTCGAGCAGCGCATTGTCGAGGCGCTCAACGAGACAGCCGATCAGCTGGCGGCGAGTCAAGAGACACCGGAAGCTCTGTTCGGCTCTCCGCGGGCTTGGGATCGCGACCAACGCGCACGCTGGCGCGAGGAAGGAGTGGACATTACCGCGGCTTCCCGGACGACCGCTCGCGACTTGGTGGTAGAGACCTTCGTGATCTCCAGCTTCTTCGCCGGCCTTTTCTTCCTCTACATGGTGATATCCGCTTCCTGGGGCGATCGTTTCACCCTGTCACTGGCGCTGGCCCCGCTGTTATTGGCAGCGGTCTGCCGCGCGACGGAAGCGATCTTCACCACGCAGCGACGGGCCCGTTCACAACGATGGGGTGTGCTGGCCGCCGTGGCGACAATCGGAGTCAGCACGGCTGCCATCGTCGGTATTTTCAGCATCACCAACGCCGTTGATCTGAACATCAATGTACTGCTCGGCTTGCTCGGCGTCACCGTCATCAGTGTCTTCTTCGCGTGGGCCACCGCGAAAATCTGGCCCGGACCGCAGCAGCACGCGCCCAGCCCCACTCCGTCAAGCGAGCAAGAATGGCTCGACGCTCTCGGCACCGCCCTGCGTGCTCGCGGCGACATCACCGACGCACGAGTCCGCACCATTGTCACCGAGGCACAGTCCCACGCCCACGAATCGGAACTGCCCCTGAGTGAGGAATTCGGCCAGCCCCCCCGTTATGCGGATCAGTTTCAGCCCGCTCCACACGTGCGGCACCGGCGTATAGCGTGGATGTACACGTGCGTGGCTGCCCTCATCGGTATCTACAACATCATTGCCCTGGTGGAGGAGAATGCAAGCTGGTGGGGTGCCGCCTGGTTCGCGGTGGCGGCTGTCTCCGCCGCTCTTGAATGGCGGCGGGTCGCTCGTGAGCGCTGACGCCTCCTTCTTCACCGACATCTCCGGGACGTTCTACAGAGCCGTCGAGGCCCGATTCGCCGACGCCGTCTTGAAGGGATCACATGCGCCGGGACGCTATTCCTCGCGGGAAGAACCCACCTTGTACCTCAGTTCCTCGGTGGACGGGGTCGACGCCGCGATGATCAAGCACGCGGCCCGCGCTGCACCGCAACAGGTGTTGCTGGAGTTCGCGGTGGAGGCCCATCGCATCGCCGATCTACGCGACGCCTCGGCCATGGCGAGTATGGGAGTCGATCCGCAGGAGGCCTTCGGCGACTGGCAGGCAGCCTTGGCCGAGGGAGCGACGCCGCCGTCGTGGCGAGTGCGCCGTCACCTCGAGGCGTGTGGAGCGCAGGGACTGATCGATCCGTCCCGTCAACGACCTGGCCTGTGGCATCTGACTCTGTTCGCCTGGAACCGTGAGGGCGCACCCACGGTCAGCGTCACCGATCGGCGCACACGCCGAGCCGATTCCCGCTCGGTTTACTGAATTCGAACCGCCGCCCGCGGGGAAGAGCGGTCACGCCCAACTCGATGTAGCCGATCGCGAGGTGTCACCAGCCTACGAAGGATCAAAGCCAGATGACCATGGCAGCCGCGCCACGCTCGTGACAGACTAGGCGCCATGGATTCCGCCGCAGACGCCACGGCCATCACCCGCCTCGCAGCCGAGCACAACCTCGACGTCGACCCCGAAACGATCACCGTCAATGAGCTCGGCCTCGATTTTCGTGTGGCGATCGTCGACGCCGTTGATGGTCAGCGCTGGGTGCTGCGCATCCCTCGACGCGCCGAGGTGATGACCCGGGCCAATATCGAGGGGCGCGTGCTGCAGCGCGTCGCGCCTCACCTGCCCGTCGCCGTTCCGGACTGGCGTATTCACACTGACAGGCTGATCGCCTACCCGATTCTGCCGGGCGAGCCGGGACTCACGTTGCAGCCCGATGGCACCCCTGTGTGGCATTTCGACGAGCACTCCCCCGTCTTCAGCGACAGTCTCGGCACGCTCCTGGCTCGCCTACATTCCATGGCCCCCGCGACGGTCGAGGATACGGGCATCACCGCACTCACCCCGAGCGAGCATCGCGAGTCCATCCGAGAAAACATCGACCGCGTCGCCCGCGAGTTCAGCATCGCGCCGAGCCTGCAGGGCCGCTGGCTGAACTGGCTGGCCGACGACAGCTATTGGCCCAACCGATCGGTCCTCACCCACGGCGAGATTTACCCGGCCCATCTCCTTCTCGACGGCGAACAGATTCTCAGCGTTCTCGATTGGACCACCGCCGCCATCGGCGATCCGGCCCAAGATTTCGCCTTCCATCGGGCCAGCGTCTCCGACGCCGCCTTCACGGAAACCGTGCGCCGTTACGTCGCAGCCGGCGGAGAAGCCGGGCCCCGGTTCGCGGAACACTGCACGGAGCTATTCAGCCTCTCCCCACTCACCTACGCACTCTTCGCCCTGACAACCGAGGACCATGAGCATCACGCCGCCGCTGCCGCCCAGCTCAACCCCGCAGATGGCGACCTCCCATGACCCACTCAGCCTCCTCCATCTGGACGAGACATTCATGTCCCTCAGCGAGCACCGTGATCAATGTCGGGGCCTCAGTTTGAGTCTTGCCCGGATTCCCGGTTAATCAGCCCACCGGGTCCAGGTCGGTCACGCAGTCCCGCACCGTCTGCGTCCGTCTCCTTCGCAGAACTCACTGGCAGTTCTTCAGCCATCGGGTCTCCCCCTCGACCACCACATCGATCTCGTGCATCCCCAAGGAACGCGCCACGTGCTGAGAGGCACGGTGGTCCGGGTGGATGAAGGCGACCACCTCGGAAACACCGGCGTGGACCAAGCCATCCAGGAGTAACCGCGCTGCCTGTTTGGCGAATCCGCGACCCTGCCACTCCCGACCGATCACCCAGGAAATCTCTGCCGCTTCGCCGTCTATGGGCACCGTTGCTTGAACGTAGCCCACCGGCTGGCCGTCCAACAGCACGATGCTGTTGATCCACCGTTCGTTTCCGCCCGGTGAATGCCCCACCACCTGCGCGGTATACCGGCGGGACAGTTCTTCCTCCGTGGGAGGTTCTCCGCCGATGTAGTGATACAGCGACGGCGATGACAGCACGCGCATCATGACCGACGCGTCCTCCACCGTCAGCGGTCGTACCGTGATCGTCTCGTCCATCTGCGTCCTCGGCTGCTCACCGATGCCCCTCATCGGATCATGGAACCACAGCGTACAACCCGCCAGAGTTCCTGTCGCCGCCTCACCGCCACCCATCCACCCTGGCTGATCTCATCGTCGGAACGCTACCGTGGACCGCATGTCTGGTCTGAGCCTCGATGACCTCCTCTCCCTGGAACAGCAGGGGTGGCGCTCGCTATGGGACTCGCGCGGCGACACCTTCTACGGGTCGCTGATGACCACTGACGCCCTCATGATCCTGGTCAACGGCATGGTGATGGATCGCGGTCCTGCAAGCGCCGATGTCCTCATCACGGTTCGAGAGCTGTGCCGGCGGTTCCCGGACCGGGTGACGGCTCTCGTAGGAAATCACGACGACTGGTTTCTCGACTGGCTGGACGCCGATGACGAGGACTTCTCCTGACTGATGGGCGATGCTGACCTCGGCACCGTGAAATCCTTCCTCGACCCACTCGAGCTCGCACGCGCACTGGGGCACGAGGATCCCAGTAGTGACGCGTCCACGCTCGACGGACCGACGATGAACCACAACATCAAACGAGCGATCCGCGCGGCGCACCCGGAACTGATCCAATGGCTGCGCAGTCTGCCGCGTGTCCACGAGACTGAAGACCACATCTTCGTGCACGCCGGCGTCAACGAGGAAGCAGCGGAGCTGTGGCGTGCGGCGACGCCGGACGACGTTCTCACCGAGAAGTTCCCTCCGACGTTCGGGCCGTTCGTCAAGACCGTTATCGCCGGCCACATCCGCACATCCGAAATGCACGAAGACGGCTCCTATGGCACATTCCACGATGGTGACAGCCACTACTACATCGACGGGTCGGTCGAAGTCACCGGTCGATTGAACGTCCTGCGATTCTCGGCCGCTGATGGGACATACGAGTCCTTCGTTGCCGGGCCGGACAAGGAGATGGACTGATGCCTGATATTCGGTGCTGCGAGCAGAGGCCGGATGGCGAGGGTTCGGCTAACGGTTGGCACCACTACGCCTGATCCCATGCGTCCGACGACACTTCGACGAGGCCTGGTAGAGACGTTGTCGACACCTGGAATCACCTAACAGCCCGGTGGGGTAGGCAGGACGGGCCATTCGCGACCGAAGACGATGGATGGCTCCTCGCGTGAGGACTGTGTTTGTCAAGGGATGACCCCGGGCAGACTGCCACCGCACATGCATCTGAGCTCGTTGGCTGGTCCCAGCAGTGCCTCTCATCGCGATCAAGAGGTGTCGACTTTTGCGCCGACGGGTCTGTGGTAATGGCGCTTCTCACCGCATGGAATTGAACAGCCATCGCGTAAGTCGGAGCGTTGTCTCACCCATCCTTGGAGAGTGTTTGGCTCAGAACGCGGCTGACTCTCGCTGCCCCGTCAGGCGTGCTCCGACACACCACGCCTGCGCCGGGGTCTGGCGCGAGCGGGCTCAGCCGAGGGCTTCTCGCAGCCCTGGCGCTGCAGACAGCAGCTCCACGGTCTCGATCATCTTGTAGCGGTCGTCGAAGATCGTCAGGAGATCGGCCGCGGTGAGCTTCGGACCATGTCGTCCACTGCGGTCGCAGATCGCGATCACCGCCCGGCACGACTGCGCCAGATGCGCGCGGACAGTGTCATGGACGAAGTCCCGCGCCGTCATTGCTCGAACTGTTGCCGGCAGCTGCGAGGCGGGGAAGTCCTTGAGGTTCTCGGTGACGATCACCTCGGCACCGCACATGATCGCGGCGGCCAGCACATGCTCGTCATCGGGGTCCGGTAGACCATAGGTGCCCTCGAGCGGTTCCCAGTCGGTGACCAGAGCGTCGTCGAAGGCGGTCGACATCTGACCGATCAGGCGCTCGGCAGAGCGTTCCGCCTCATCGGCAGGTGTACCGCGCTTGGTGAGCTTCTCGGCCTCATGGAAGACGAGCTCGTCCAAGATCGCGGTGCTCCACTTGGGGGAGTACGTTCTCTCAGCTGCCAGCGACAACAAGAAGTCACGCTGCAGGCTGGGCCAGAGCACGCTGGTGTCGAGAACGGCGGAAAACATGACACCAGTTCTATTTCAGTCAGCCTTCGATGCCCGGCGCTTGGCAGCGACCGCCTTGCGGGCCCGGCGCAGGTCGGCCAGGGTCTGGTCGATGTCGCTGGTTTCGTCGACCTCGATCGAGAGCCCGTCGATGGCCGCGTACTGTGCCTGTCGACGCCTTTCGCGGTAGTCGAGCACGTCCGTCAAGGCGATCCGGCGGTGCGTACCCGAGCGCGTGTAGGGCAGCTGTCCCTCGTCGAGGGCCTTGATGAGCGTGGGCCGGCTGATCCCCAGGAGATCGGCGGCTTGCTGAGTCGTCAACACCTGTGAGGTCGGCGAGACCGTGACCGACAGGCCCTTGCGCATTGCGTCCACCACGTGCAGCAGGACCTCGTAGACCTCTTCGGGGAGCTCGACGGGGTCGCGGTCGCCACCGCCGACCAAGTAGTGCCGGGGCCGAGGGTCCAGAGCCTCCTCGGCGGTGAGCGCGTCATAGAGGTGGCCGAGCTGCTGCTGGTCTCCGGCGACATGAGTCGACGGGGCGAGGGTCTCTTTCGCGGACATGCCGACTCCTCATCTGCAGTAAGCGGAAATAGATTGCGTTTACTTCGAATAGTTTAGCGCAGACTGCACGTGCTCACAAGCTGCGGATTTACGATAGAACCCATTCAGCCGGTAGCAATTGACGCATTGCAGGGTGGCCAGGGCGGTGTCGCGATCGCCGATGTTCATGCCGAGAATGAACACGCCGAGCAAGATCCCAGCAGAGGTCCAGGCAGCACCGGCACGGCCAGCGCGAACCGTGTTACGCAACACCAACAGGAAATCGGGCCCCGGCACCACGATGACCACCAGGCAAGTTGCGGCGAACGCAAGCAACTGAACAGTCATGTCGAGCTCTCTCCTTGTACAACATCTACCGGGTCATCTTTAAGTGGTTCGAGCGCCATATGGGTACGGACTGCCGTGTGACGACGTAGGCGATCAGTGTGAAGGTGAGTGAGTCTCGGATGTCGATCAGCTCTTGCGGAATGTCCGCATCGCCGACGGAACTCCCCAGCTAGAGCTGCAGTCCCGAGTCGTCGCTCATATCGACGTGCCAGAACTGCGTTCTCAACTTGAGGGTGGGCCTCTGCTGGACCACCTCGAAACCACCGAAATCGGCCCCATCGATGGTGACCGGTTCCAAGCCCGCGATGGATTCCGTGCCATCAGCACTGTCGTACTGGGCTCGAAGAAACTCTATCGAGGTAGCTGCGTCGACGCCGGGAATGCACCGTCGTCCGTTGGCTGAGCAGATTCTGAAGCCGCCGAGGGCTCATGGCTCTCCGTCCGCGTTGGGGTGGTATACGTCGAGAGCGTCTCAGTTGCTTCGGGGGTCGTCGAATGTTCGCTCCCGTCTGACGCCCCATCCGCACAACCGGTCAGCGAAAGTGCAATGACGACACCGGCGAGATCTCCGGTAGTAGTTGTTCTCGTCATGAACCCGTCACCTGGTTCCGGTGATCCACAAACTTTTCGTATCCGACTTCGAGTACCACTTGTAACTCAGTCGGACTGTCCGCCCAGTCCGATCAGCGTCGACTTCTCGCCCGGCCCGCAAGCGCGTGAAGATCAGTGAGTAACCCGCTCCCTCAGCCAATCGGTGGTTCAGATTCCCAGGTCATCAGCGAGCTGGACGAACCACCGGCGCTGGTACGCCGGCAGATCGCTGTCCAAAGCCGATCGTGTGCCGCGCACGACGAAATCTCGAGTCCACACGCCTCGCTTCACCAGTCCAGGCACGACCACGGTGCGGATCGGATCATCCCCCGCCGTTTGATCAGCCTGCATCAACGACGCACCCTTCACGCCACGCACGTCGAAGAGTCGCGCAAACACCTCTTTGGTGACGCGCGGCCTCGCCAGTAGCCAACGCAATAGCGGCTTCCCGGGCGCGTCAGCCCAACCACCGATGATCATGAGCACGGCGCCTTCGTGGCGTGGTGCCTCGACGAGACCGGCTTCGATCCACTCGTACATCACCGCCCTGCCGCGATTGCGATCCCAGTTCTTGGGGCTGACGGCAAAGTCTGCCGACCACTGCTCCACGAAGATGGCAAGGTCCCCGGGAAACAGAGCCGGGTAGACCCACTCGGTGAACGTGTGATCTTCCGGCACGGGCCAGACCTTCGCCGCTTGGGCGGGATTCTTAGCACCGAGCAGCACCGTGGTGGCGGCGTCCCAATGTTCTTGAGACAGACGCCCGGCCCAAGCATCCACGAATTGGTCGGTGCCGCCAGGGTAATCATCACGAACATGGCGAAGCCACGCGGCGACCGTTGACCCCGAAGAAGCACTCAGAATGGCTTTCGCCTGCGCGACCAGTGGCCGGCACATCGCCCGCCGCGTGCGTTCGTCGTGCGCCACCAGGCGCGTCGCAAGTTCGGTCGGACGTCCCACGGTCAGGAGACCTCGTATCGAGTCAACGGTATCCACCGCCTCATACTATCGAGACGTCCGCAAACACAATCTCGGGCATACAATCAGGACACATGGGCGACGAGTACTCAGTGGCCCTCTCCGACTCGAAGAATGCCAAGTCCGATGAAGACCTCAGCTGAACCGGTGGCAGAGCTGGTCGATCCGATCGCAGATTGAACCCGTGCGGCACTTCAACAATTTCGAGCGACCCACAGTATCGATGCGTGCCTCGTTGCCCTGGTGATCTCCGGTGAGGGGTATCGCCCCTACCTCGCGCTGACGGAGCATGGCGAGGACCAGTTGGATCTGGCCGGTAGCCGGTTCGCGATCGTCGAAGATGAGATCCTGGCCCGAACGGAGCCCGCGTTCGAAGCGCGAGGATTCCTGCACGACATGGTCGACGACGAATCGGAAATCGAATTCGATCGGCGACTGGCATCCGTGGAAGCGGTGCCGCGCCGTCTCGACGCGGGGACTGTTCGGCCTCGGTGAGGACCGTGCCAGAGTGCTCCTGTTGGTCGCGACGAAGCCACCGTCCGATTCCGAAGCCGAGACGGGACGACGCCTCAACCCGGCTGGCCCTCTCTTGGATGCCTGGCTCGAAGAAGCCGCCGAAGGGGCCTGACCGGGTCGCGACGTTCCACCATCATCAGGTCGGAGAACTGACCCTCAGTTTCGAGGAACTCCCCCTCAATTCCGCGCCGTCGGTCGTCCTCTCCGCCTGCATCGGAGAAATCGCCTCCCCGACGGCGGAACTCCACCGGAATACGTTTCGGATAGGTATTCAACTCGCCGATCAAACGCGGGAAGATGGAAAGCATGTGCGCTACCAACCTATGGTCGATCAACTCGGCCGCATTCACACCCGAGTTCACTCGGTTCACCGCTGACACCTTCGGCGTTGCTCCAGCTCCCTCCAAGGTGCACATCTCCTCCGGCCGAGTGCGCAACTTATCCACTGCCTTCACCCTCACCCGGCGGATGTGCGACTGTGACACACTCGTCGGGCGTCGCAACGATTCCCCCGTGGACGGCGAGATCAGTGCCCAGGAGTGGCTCACGTGGCTGCGCGAGCTCCCCTCCCATGTGCCACACGTCTCGCGCATCGCAGTCATGCGCGCATGGAGTCCTGAGGATGACGTCATTGCACCGACCCGTGCGCGTGGCATCCGGATCGACGAACTCAGCGAAGACGTCCTTCGCGATATCCGCGACGACAACCTGCTGACGATCAACTACCCGCGTACTGCGCAAGATTCTCAGCAGGGGAGAAAACGATCACACGTTAAAACAGAACTCCACCGCATTCCGGTACATACCAACCTCTACCGGTGTCAGCCTTACCAGGTGTTTAGAACTTTGTCTCCCGGAGAGCTACTTACTTCTTCTGCAAGTAGTTGCCACATTGACACCATGGGCGACAAAGTACCGAGGGGTCTGCTGCACGTTTAGGTGACAGGTTGTAGTCACGCCGCGAGTGCGACGTTCGTGTTCATGATGGTCTCGAACTCGATCGGAGTCAACCTGCCCAACCGGCGTTGACGACGACGGCGATGGTACGTCCGCTCGATCCACGTCACCATCGCGATACGCAGCTGCTCACGGGACGCCCAGGAGCGGCGGTTCAGGACGTTCTTCTGCAGGAGCGAGAAGAACGATTCCATCGCCGCGTTATCTCCGCTGGAGCCGACCCTGCCCATCGAACCGACCATGCGATGACGGTTCAAAGCGTGCAGGAATTTCTTGCTTCGAAATTGAGATCCTCTGTCCGAATGAACGATACAGCCAGCGACATCACCGCGCATGCGTACAGCGTTCTCGAGAGCCTGGACGGCGAGTCTTGACTTCATTCGGGAATCGATCGAGTACCCCACGATTCGGCCGCTGCAGGCGTCTTTGATTGCGCAGCAGTAGAGCTTGCCTTCGCCGGTTTTGTGTTCGGTGATATCCACGAGCCATAGCTCGTTAGGAGCGTCTGCGGTGAACACGTGACGTGTCCGGCCGTGCTCGTCGACCACGGCGCAGAAATCGTCATGAACAGCCGGACCCGGCTTCCGCCCTTTGCCTCTCCCTGGCTTCCCAAACACGCTGAACCAGCCGTTGGCCGACGTAACCTTCCACGCCGTCCGGTCTGACATTGGCTCACCCGCGTCACGGGCTTCATCAGCGAGAAACCGGTGCCCGAACTCGGGGTCGTCCGTATGCGCGTCGAACAAGGCGTTTGCGCGATATGCCTCGATGATCTCGCTCGGGGCGATGGGATTCTGCAGCCATCGGTAGTAGGGCTGGCGAGAGAGCTTCAAGACCCGACACGTCACCGTCACAGGGATCCCTGCATCGGCGAGCTCTGTCACGAGCGGGTAGAGCCTTTTCCCGGCAGGTTCGCCTGTGACAGATACGCTGCCGCACGTCTGAGGACCTCGTTCTCCTGCTCCAGCAGCCGGTTCCGCTTCCGCAACTCGCGGATCTCCGCCGCCTCCGCTCGAGACTGCCCTGGCTTCGCCCCTTCATCGATATCGGCGCGACGCATCCACTTCTGCAGTGTCATCGGGTGGACGCCGAAGTCTCTCGCGATCTGCTCAATCGTGACACCGGGCTCACGGCTACGGGCGACGCGGACCACGTCGTCACGGAACTCTTTCGGGTAAGGCTTAGGCACGATGCCATCCTTCCAGGCCCACCCCCACGGGCAAGCCAGATCAGATGTCACCTGCCATGCAGCAGACCCGTGGTCCAGCGCAGGGCGATGAAGAGCAGGGCGCTTACGAGGGCGATCAGTGCCTTACCGAGGACAGCTCGAGTACGGGTGAACTCCTTGTACTCGGCAGCCAGGTTGCTGATGAAGGTACGGGTCTGTGCGAAGTCGCTGCCCTCAGTTGGCTTCTTGAAGCTGAAGGCCAGTCGGCCGAAGGTCAGCACGAAGCATGTCGCGAAGGTGGCTGCCACGTCGAGCAGGCCCATCTCAGAAAGGCCGTAGGCAGCCATGGCGACTGCTGCGCCGATGAGGGCCACACCGAGGATTTGGTAGCCGTGAGGTAGGTGCTGGATGTTCTGAACGAGCACCTTGACGTTGTTGTTGGTCTTGTCTGTGGAAGTGATGGTGAGTCTCCTCTGTCTCGGGGCACCGGCTGTGCCCGTCTGACGGAGACCGTGCGCGCTGTCTTTCGGCACACAAACCCTAGGAGAAACTCATTCCGCCGAAACCGCGAACAAGTACCATAAAGCCCTATTCGGCCCCATACCCAGTCGTGACAGTAGGACTCGATCGCCGTTTCAAATCCGACCATGACTCTGCTCGTCGCACGTCGGTCTCGTATGCGATGAGGTAGCCCCACCCGGAATCCTTGAACTTCGGCTCGCTGATCAGCTTGTTGACGAGGGATTTGGCAGCATCTCGTTTAGCTTCGACAATGTTGTCGTCCCGACCCTGATCGGACTTGCCTTCAATGATCCAGTAGACGCCACTTGTGTCGAGAGCGACGAAGTCTGGATAGTAATTGTCTCGGGTGGAATATGCGATTGACGCTTTGTCGCTTCGATAGAGACGCTTCCACCACTTAATCTCTGCCGAGTAGTTGAGCTTCATCGCGATCAGGTACTCAGCACTCCAAGAGTCGAATGACGCTGCCTTAAACAGACCTTTCTCCCAGTCGCCGTAGTACTTCCGCAACTGGAACTCAGACTTCTGGCTCTCGTTCAACAGCTCCAGTACATCTTCACCCAGCGGAAGATCGAACGACTGGTCCACAGGGAGCTCAACAGGATGAATTACCGTCTTGGTTTTCGTTCGACTTGCGTGCTTTGAGATTTCGGATCGAACTAGCTCTTCCAACTCGACGAGCGCGGAGTCCTTCGCCTTCTCGGTCCAGGACGCGAACGATACTGCTTTTACGAACTCGGGAACGATACGGCTCTTGATTTGCGCAATGTTCCCCTCGGTCTGTGTCAGCTGTTGAAGGCCGAGTAGCCTTCGCGACAGTTCGACCTTGACCTTCTCGAGTTCCACCGGCGAGCTGGCAACGTTTGCATCATCCGTACGTTGCACCTTGATCGACTGCTTCTGCTCATCAGCAATGAGCTTCTTTCGCTGAAGCACGTCACCAGTATCGGTCACACGCTTGGCGGCGTCTTTGACTTGTTCCGAATCAAGCTCGCTTAGGTCGTATGGATCCGTCGTCTTGACCATCGATGTTGAGGGGAAGAGGAACGTAGTGCCAGCGAACTGAGGATTAATGCCGATCGTGACAGGCTTAGGGGGCACCACCGCCTTGATCGGCTCATCATCATCAAGCTCGATCACACCGACGGGCGGTTGAGACCCCGTAGTGTGCTCAGACGGAAAGCCAGGCGAACCTTCTGAGTCGACGCCCGTGCTGTCGTCGCCGTCTTCAGAAGCCTCATTCGAAGGCTGGAGATCGTCGTCATTGGCGCCGTCTCCGGTGGCTCTGGCCCGAGACTTATTCTCAAGGAGATCCCTTCCCGAGGCTCCCCCTTCGATGGCGCCGTCGAGTCCGAACGATCGCAGGATGTCTTCGTTGTTGAGAAGTTCTTCGAAGGATGCGTGGGCGAGGATGTCCAGTTGATCGATCTGCGAAATTCCAGTTCGTTTGCCGAAAGGTAGACGGAGACCGCGCCCCATGGTTTGCTGCGTGAGCACATCCGACGCCATCGCCCGAAGGGTGCACATGACCGCAATACGCTTGGTATCCCACCCTTCCTTCAGTTTGTCCACAGACACAACAACTCGCACTCGCGAGTCTCGACTGTCGAGCTCATCTAGATACTTACGAGTACGCTCGTCATCGTGTTCGTTGTCGACCTGCAGGACAGCCTCTGCGTCATCGCAATAGGAAGGTCCTCGCAGTAGCTCCGCCGTTTCCGTCGCATGGTCAACGTTCGCACAGACGACGAACAGCGCCGGCTTTGTCCGGGGCACACCCGGGTTGTCATGGATGTACTGCTGGTATGCGAGTTCCTTATTGCGCAGAAGTGATAGAGCGTCCCTGAGCTGACGTCTCTCTCCTTCAACACCCGCGGGGTACCCAGACTTTCTGTAAGCGAGCACGGGAGACTTAACATGTCCGTCTTTGATCGCCTGATACAGCGGGTAGCTGTAAATCACCTTGTCGTTCTTGGACTTCGAGGCGGTTAGGCCGATAGTCGCCGCGGGATCAAGATCCTTCAATGCCTGGCTGAACGCTTTTGCGGAGGTTCCATAAAGATGAGACTCGTCAGCAATGACGATGAGGTCATCGAGTTCCGTCAGGTAGTCATACAGTGACCCCGAGTCTTCCTGGAACTTGCGGATCTTCGTTCGCGTCGCTTCCGTGGTCCCGGTCTTCGACTTATCAGTCTTCTTTGGCGAGATGAGTTGCTGAACGTTGAAGATGAAGACCATGGACGGTTCTGTCGAGTCGTGTCTCGCTAACGCCGTCTGACGCATACGCCACTCGTGGTAAGCCTGAGGGCTTACTACCGATGGCGGTACATCGAAGCCGTGGACATATCGACGAGAGCCTTCACTGAAGTTTTGAACCGTCTTGTTCTGCACGACAAGCGAGGGAGTGACGACCATGATGTTCCGAAGGCCCTGCCTGCGGAAGTACTCCACGGCGGCCGCCATCAGAAAGGTCTTGCCGGATCCAGTCGCCATATCCAAGACAAGCGGCTCTTGCGGGTCGAATTTCCCTGTCAGCTCGAAGATCAGCTTTCGCAGTCCTTCTTTGTTCGGCAGTCGAAGATCGAACTCCATCGCAACCTGGTCGATGATGCTCTGATCGAACGAGAGGGGGAGAGTATTCATAGTCTATTCGTCTCCTTCGAGCTGATGCGGAAGAGATCCCCCGGAACATGGACCACTCGGCAACCTCGGCCCGTCCTAGCCAAGTACCGCTGCACGTCATCGTCGATCTCAGTGGCTGCCACAGTCATTCCTTCACCCGCTGGCAGCTGGGCCAACAGATCGTCGGCCTTTGCTTTGTCGAGCCGACCTTCTACAACGACTAGTCGCATAGCACCCCGAATGCCGTGGAAGAAGCGGTGATCGGGTGTCAGATGGAAGCCGAGGTTTGCCGCCACGGACCTGATCAGCGTTTCCCCGGTGGCTGCGTCTTTCAAAATGACGATTCCGAGGTCGGCGTCGTAGTCGAAGCACGAAGGCGACAGCTTCGCGACGGTGTAACCACCTCCACCGCGCCAGTTGATGGTGGCCTTGGTCTTCGTTGTCTTCGCGAGGGCCTTAAGCGCTTTGATGTCTGTTGAAGCTCGCAGGCTGGCTTTTAACCCGATGGCGGTGGCGGCCGGCAGATCCTCGGTCTCCACATCGTCTAGGTCGGGCACTTCGTCCCCGAGCTGCAGATCGTCCTCGTCGCCTCCCGCACCTTCGTCATCGTCTTCCCTCTCCTTGAGAAGCTTGGTTAGTGTTTGGGTGAAACGGAACGCATCATCTGGGGTCAGGCCTTCCGGGAGGCCTTCAGCGGAGGCATTCGTACGCTCCCCCGCAGTCACTGTGACTCCCCCGCTGTCCTGACCCTTGACCACCTTTTCAAGACGCGGCTGGATGAAGTCGTCGAAGGTACTTCGGATCAGTTCGCACGTGATCCACCGACGTCCCATCTTGTGTGCGACGGCTGCGGTCGTTCCAGACCCGGCGAACACGTCGAGGACGATGTCGCCAGGATTGGTGGCGATCTGGATGACTCGTTCGAGTAGCCTTTCAGGCTTCGGCGTCGAGAATGCTTTCTTCCCGGGGAAGAGCTTCTTGATTTCAGACTTTGCTGCCCGGTTATGCCCCACGTCGTCGTTGCGCCACAGAGTGCGAGGGTTCGTACCTTCCGCTGGGATATAAGACTTGCGTCCGAGCCCTCCCGTTGACCGAATGAGGATCTTCGGGAGGTTGGGCTGCATCCGACGCTTCTCAACCAGCGCCTGTGCTTCTTCAAGCGGTACGTCAAGGACAATGGCGCAAACATCATCCGAGGCCTTCTCAACTGGGACACCCTCGTTCTCAGCTCTCCACTTGGCATCGTGGAGGTTTTCATACCTATAGGGAGCCCACTTGTTCAGTTCTTCGAAGTAGGTTTTCTGGGACAGTCGCCAGCTTGAACCCGCAGGGGGTCGCATGAGTTCGCCTGTCACTGGATTCTGGATCGCGTACGACATGCCGCCTGATCCATCGCCTTTGTTCGCGGTCGGGTTGTCGTCCCACCATGGCCCGAGCGGGTCATCGTCGGGGTTCGAGAAGCGGGCGTTGTCGGCTTCCGTGCGCGGCATCTTGTTCAGAACGGTTTTGGCGGATTTGCGATAGACGATGATGTTGTCGTGGTCGTCGGAGAAGCCGTCACCTCGTCGCGGAGAGTCGGCTTTCTCCCATACGATCTCGGCTAGGAAATTCTCAGAGCCGAACACCTCGTCCATGACCAGACGCATCCGGTGGTTCTCGGTGTCGTCGAGATGGACCCATATCGTCCCCTCATCAGCGAGGAGCCGATGCATATGGACCAGCCGGTCCCTCATCATCGTCAGCCAGACGGAGTGCTCGAGGTTGTCTTCGTACTGGTCGAAGGTCTTGGAAGTGTTAAACGGTGGGTCAATGTAGACGCACTTGATTTGGCCGCGGTACTTCGCACTCAGCTCCGGCACGTGCATCAGCGCTTCGAGGACATCTCCGGACTCACCTAGGATGAGGAGATTGTCGTCTGTCGGGATGAGGTCAGCGCGTTCCGAGTAGACCTTCTTCGGGTCCTTCTCCGTTTGAGTGCCGGTCACCACCTTCTCGACCTCAAGGGTGTGGACTTCACAGTAGCGGGGATCGCGGGGATCGACCCAGTCGTAGCCGTAGCGCCCTTCTTTGACAGGGATGAGCGCCAGCTCCTTGTTGGGCCATGTCAGCTCCAACAGCCGCTTCTTCTGTGTCACGCCAACTCTCCTTCGACAGAACACTCCCAGTGGTGCCCGCAACAACTACACGCTACTTCAAATACAGGGTTCGGGAGGAACTATCCGCGCTTCGACGACAGTACTATCAGACGGCACTTCGCTGCGCAGTCATTTAGCGCAACTAGGCCCCTGGTGCGGGTAGAAACATCCAAGTGGATCTCTCCACACCCACCCCTCGCATCGGTAACTAGACGCGACTATGATCCACTCATACAGATTCTTCGATTCCCATCATCATTCTGTAATGGGCTCCATGATTGGACCGGTCGAAGACATGCTTAAAAACGTCGAGATACATGTCCTGAGTCGCGATACTTGGCGAGTAGTGGAGGTTCTCGAACACTCCATGGGATCCTTCATTGACCCAGTTGAACATTGATCGCAGCACGGGCCTCTCAGCCGGCTCCAAATACTGCACGATCTCGTTCTCCCAGATACCCCCGGCGACTCGGAAGTAGTTCTCGAGGATTCTGCGAAGGACATTCTCGAGACCAATAATGCTCATCTTCTCCCCTTGTGAGGCGCGTCGAACCTCAGACCAAAGACGTTCATACTCGGTGCTAATGGGGTTTTCAGTATGTGCCTCTACGACGTTTGCCTCTCTGAGACTCTTCCTGATCACGTAGTAGCCGCGGCTCGCTCCCTCATCCTTATGCCTCAGCTGAGTAATCTCCTTGTGAAAGTACACGTTGTGCGTCAGAACGATCACCTGTGCCACGTAGTCGGTCTTGGACAGGGCTCGATTGATGAGGTCGCGAACCAGAGCGCTAACAATGAATAGGACATCACTGTCAAGACTGGAGATCGGGTCGTCGACTACCGCCAAAATCTTGCCTGAGGTATTCTCACGCCCGTTGAGGCGGAAATAGTAGTAGAGAAAGGCGATGAACGTCCGTTCCCCCTCACTCAGGGAGTGCTCGTCGAGTGGAACCCCATTCCGCGCCAGCATGTATCCGTCGTCAAGTTCCGTGGAACTGATGATGTGAAATGACGTGAATCCTGACCGTTCGAGAAGGCCATTGATCTCATCAATAACAGGCTGCGATGATTCGACTGAGTGCTGCAGGCTACGCACCTCGCCGTCAAGTTTCGAGATCGCCGCTGATGCCTCCTCCATCTTTCTTGCTGTGGCGTCTACGCCATTTTGCAGGCCGATAGATTTCTTCCTGTACCCGGCAAGCTCGTCACTGAGAAGTACATCGGCTAGGTAATTCCAGCACTCTGCGATCAACTTAGGCTTCGCATCTTTCTGAGAATCAACCAGTCTGTTATGCGCTTCGATCTTGGTGTTGGCATCACGGACAACGGAGTTTAGGGCCTCCACTGGGGCACTTGACGTGGACACAGTCAGCGATTCGGACGGCGCACTCAGCTTCTGCTCGACCAGCTTCTCGTTTGTCGCGATAGCGACGTTCAATTCTCCGATGGCCTTCTGGTAGGCCGCCTCGTCCAGATAGCTGGCGGACTCTGAGCTCCATCCGGTGGTGATTTCCCTCATGGACGTAACCCACATCGAGTATGCCGTCGCTAGCTGCTTCAGCTTGTCGATCTGCGCCGCATACCGGTCATCAAACATGTCTTCTAACTGCTTGGCCAGGCCCTTAGGCGCTTTCTGCTGACAGAATGGGCACAACCCATCTGCGCCATGGAGATACTGTCGTCCGGCCTGAACCCAGTCTTCGTTTCCTAGGTTTTCCGCAAGCTCGCTGAGCGAGACCTCGGAACTGCCCACCACCTTTTTCTCCAGAAGCTCGTAGCCGCCTTCATCGTTCCACTGGAAGTCGTTGATCTCAGTGAGTCGGGCACAGGTGCTTGCCTCGGTATCGAAGACAGCTGCGGCGTCCGCGAGAAGGTTTTCGAGCTCGGGGACGGGGGGACCATCGTCACTAGGCATATCTCGTTCGAGGAGCCGCGTCACGAGCATGTCCTTGTTCTTGTCCACACCCCGCTTCCCGGTGAAGGCAGGCAACAGTGTCGTGTACTCGTCAACGAGAGCACGGTATCTGTTCCACGCGGCGATCTTGAACGACTCCTTGGCGTCACGCTGGCGGTCTTCCGCGGTCGCGTGGCTGGATCTTGCGCGCTCGAACGCTTCTACGGCCTGGTCGCGTTCCCCTCCAGGCATCTGAATCTGTTCAAGGCGCTTCTGGGCGTCGACACTGTTCTCGCCGAGGACGAAGACGCCGGGCAACCGGTTGGACTCACGCAGGATCTGGTCCACAAAGTCTCTGTTGTAGACCTGTACCGTCATCTCTGCGCCGTCATGCCACTCCGGTTCCAGCTGAAATGACCCGTAGCTGGCGAAAGCTCGGCTGATCGTCGTCTTACCGGAACCATTGGGGCCGTAGAAGAAGCTTGCCGGCTTCAGGCCGGTGACTGACAGCGGAGTGCGACCAAAGCACGTGCCACCAGTAATCGTCATTTCCCGTAGCATTAGGTCACCAGGTCCATTCGTCGGCGCTCCTAGCCTCTGCCGAGAGCGGTACCGCCGTGCGGGTGGAAGCACGGATCGGCTAGATCAGTGTCCACTACGGTCCGGGCTCCTCGTTTCAATCCGGCTCTCCGAGTTGCTACAAAAGTGCTACCAGACGGCGTGTCGCTACGTGTTTTTGTAGCACGAATAACGCGTCTGACCTGGGGTTTAGACATTGAAGCGGAACTCCACCACGTCGCCGTCTTGCATAATGTAGTCCTTGCCTTCCATGCGCACCTTGCCTGCGGCTTTGGCATCGGCCATGGAACCGGCGGCAACGAGGTCGTCGAAGGAGACGATTTCGGCCTTGATGAAGCCTCGCTGGAAGTCGGTGTGGATCACACCGGCCGCTTCAGGAGCGGTGGCACCCTTGCGGATGGTCCAGGCGCGGGCTTCCTTCGGACCGGCGGTGAGATAAGTCTGCAGTCCGAGGGTCTCGAAGCCGACGCGGGCGAGCTGGTCGAGACCGGACTCGTCCTGACCGTTCATCTCCAGCATCTCGCGGGCCTCTTCCTCGGAGAGCTCCACCAGATCGGCTTCGAGCTTCGCGTCGAGGAACACAGCCTGGGCCGGTGCCACCAGGGCGGCCAGCTCTGCCTGCTTATCTTTGTCCGCCAAGATGGCGTCGTCGGAGTTGAAGACGTAGATGAACGGCTTGGCGGTGAGCAGGTTCAGCTCGCGCAGGTTCTCCATGTCGAGCTTGTCGGCGGCGGAGAAGATGGTGTCGCCGCGCTCGAGCACGGCCTGGGCCTCGAGCAGTGCATCGAGTTCGGCTTTCTCGCGCTTCTTGCCCTTGACCTCTTTCTCGATCCGCGGCACGGCTTTCTCCACGGTCTGCAGGTCGGCGAGGATGAGCTCGGTGTTGATGGTCTCCATATCAGAGGACGGATTCACGGCGCCGTCGACGTGGACGACGTCAGAGTCCTCGAAGGCGCGCACCACCTGGGCGATAGCTTCGGCTTCACGGATGTTGGCCAGGAATTGGTTGCCCAGCCCCTCTCCCTCGGAGGCGCCCTTGACGATGCCGGCGATGTCAACGAAGGACACCGTGGCGGGCAGGATTTTCTGGGAACCGAAGATACCGGCCAGCTGATCCAGTCGTTCGTCAGGGAGGTTCACGATCCCGACGTTGGGGTCGATGGTGGCGAACGGGTAGTTCGCCGCCAGGACGGTCTGACGGGTGAGCGCGTTAAAGAGGGTCGACTTGCCGACGTTGGGAAGTCCCACGAATCCGATTGTTAGAGCCACGTCGACCATCGTACCGGTCACTGTGCGCCTGAGCTGAACCTTACTGAACAGCGGAATCCGACGTGAGGCGAATCTCAGTCCTGGACATCGGTCGCTGACAGTAGCCATACTCCTCAGTTCCCGGCTACGGTGGAGTACGTTTTGCGTTCCGGAAGCTCTTCGCCGTAGGCGGGGTGTGCTTCGAACAGGGCAACGATTCACCGCGGCAGGGGGCCGGTCAGAACGCGCGGTCCCCTCCGTCGAGAGAGGACACCGCTATGGCAGAAGCCGTAGAAGACCAGAGCCGCTCAGCATCGACACCCGATCATCCCGATCCAGGACGCACCACCAACCCGGTGAACTGGCCTGTGTTTCTGGGCACCTCGGTGATCATCGTGGCGTTTGTGGCCTGGGCCGCGATGCTGCCGGAACAGGCCGAGACCGTGATCTTCGGCGCCATGGGCTGGGTGGCCACCAACTTCGGTTGGTATTACGTCCTCACCGCCACCATCGTGGTGGTCTTCGTGCTGATCGTCGCTTTCTCGCGCGTGGGGCAAACGAAGATGGGGCCGGACCACTCGAAACCGAAGTTCAATCTCTTCACCTGGGCGGCCATGCTATTTGCCGCCGGTATTGGTGTGGACCTGATGTTCTTTGGGATTTCCGGGCCGGCCACCAACTTCCTGGCTCCCCCGGATGTCACCCCGCTCTCCGATGAGGCGGCGCGGATGGCACCGATCTGGACGATCTTCCACTACGGCATCCCCGGCTGGGCGATGTACGCGCTGATGGGCATGGCGTTCGGGCTGTTCGCCTACCGGTACCACCTACCGCTGAGCATCCGTTCGGCCCTGGCCCCGATTTTCGGCAAGCGCATTCACGGTCCCATTGGTCACGCCGCGGAAATCGGTGCGACCATCGGCACCATCTTCGGCATCGCCGTGTCCCTGGGTATCGGCGTCGTGTTCTTGAACTTTGGGCTATCCGCCATCTTCGACATTCCGAACCACATTGGTGTGCAGATCGCACTGATGGCGCTCGCGGTGTTTATTACAATCCTGTCCACCGTCTCCGGTGTGGATAAGGGCATTCGTCGGCTCTCGGAACTCAACGTGATCCTCGCGGTCGTGCTGATGCTCTGGGTGCTGTTCTCCGGGCAGACCCACGTGATGCTCAACCAGCTGGTGCAGAACATCGGCGACTTCTTCTCCGGGTTCCCCTCGATGATGATGAACACCTTCGCCTACACCGCCGGTACGGAAGACTACCCCTCCCAGCAGTGGATGGCGGACTGGACGCTGTTCTTCTGGGCCTGGTGGATCGCCTGGGCACCGTTCGTCAGCCTCTTCCTGGCTCGGATTTCCCGCGGCCGCACGCTGCGCCAGTTCGTCCTCGGCGTGCTGCTGATCCCCTTTGCGTTCATCCTGCTGTGGGTGTCGGTGTTCGGCAATGCCGCGCTGAGCTTCTTCCGCGCCGGCGAAGAGGAGTTCCTGGAGCTGGCGGTGAACCTGCCCGAATCCGGTTTCTTCACGCTGTTGGCTCAGTACCCGGGCGCCACCTTCACCGTGGCGCTGGCCGTGGTGACCGGGCTGTTCTTCTACGTCACCTCCGCCGACTCGGGTTCCCTGGTGATGGCGAACATGACGTCGAAACCCTCGCTCACCGACTCCGACGGGCCCTCCTGGCTGCGCATCGTGTGGGCGGTCATCACCGGCGCGCTGACGCTGACCATGCTGTTCATCGACGGCGTGTACACCTTGCAGGCGGCCACCGTGATGGTGGGCCTGCCGCTGTCGATTCTGATCTACCTGGTGATGTTCTCGCTGTTCAAGGTGCTGCGCTCCGAGCGGCTCACCCTGGACTCCCAGATCGCCACCATGCCCGATGTGCTCTCCAGCCGGATCCGCGAAGGTGGTGAACGCGGGAACTGGCGCCAGCGACTCAAGCGCCGGATGACGTTTGCCTCTGCCGAGCAGATTGATCGCTACGTCACCCAGGTGGCCACCCCGGCGATCGAGGAAGTGGCGGCCGAACTGAAGAACCTCGGCGTCGACGTCGCATGTCACCGTGGCGAGCACCCGGACTACCCGATTCCGTACATCGACCTGATGGTGCATTTCCCCGATCAGGAGGACTTCAAGTACCAGGCCTACCCGGTGGCGTACTCGGTGCCGAACTTCGCCTCGAACATCAAAGCGGTGCAGGATGTGTTCTTCAAGCTCGAAGTGTTCTCGCTGACCGGTTCCCGCGGTCACGACATCATGGGCTACACCAAGGAACAGGTCATCTCCGATGTACTCGACGCCTACGACGCCCACATGGCGTTCATGTCGCTCACCGGCGACAAGGGGGCGCCGGCCTCGCTCATGGATGCCGAAGCTCCCGATGAATGGTGGGACACCGATCAGACCGAGGTGGAGCCAGCGGACACCGCAGCCCTGCGGAAGATTGACGCCGCCATCGAAACCACCCCACACCCTGGACCCGATTCCGAAGGAGAGAACCGATGACTGATTCTGCCATCGCCACCCTGTACATCGACGGCGTCTGGACCGCTTCCTCAACCGGCGAGACCCGCGACGTCGAGTGTCCCGCCGACGGCAGCCACGTTGCTGTGGTGTCTGAGGCCAGCGGCGACGACGTCGAACGTGCCATTCTTGCTGCCCGCCGCGCCTTTGATGAGGGCGTGTGGGCTGAGAAGCCGGCCAGTGAACGCGGCGACTTCCTGTTGCAGGTCGCCGAGGGAATCCAGGCACGCAAGGACGATTTCGCCCGCGCCGAGGCCCTGGACACCGGCAAGCGTCTGGTGGAGGCCGAAGGGGATATGGACGACATCATCTCCTGCTTCCGGTACTTCGGGAAGATCGCCGATCAGCACCCGGGCCGCCTGGTGGATGCCGGAGACTCATCGGTGATCTCGCGGGTGGTCTATGAGCCGATCGGGGTGTGCGGGATGATTACCCCCTGGAACTTCCCACTGCTGCAGGCTGCGTGGAAGGTGGCTCCGGCGCTGGCTGCGGGCAACTCCTTCGTGCTCAAGCCCGCCGAGTTGACCCCGCACACGGCCATCCTGCTGATGGAGGTGCTGGATTCCCTCGGCCTGCCTGCGGGCGTGGCCAACCTCGTGTTGGGCGACGGCGGCACCGTGGGTGCGCCGCTGTCCAGCCACCCGGAAATCGACCTGGTGTCCTTCACCGGTGGACTGGTGACGGGCCGCAAGATCGCCGAGTCGGCAGCGCGCGACGTCAAGAAGGTGGCCCTGGAGCTGGGCGGAAAGAACCCGAACGTGGTGTTCGCCGATGCGGATTACGAAGCCGCTCTGGACAATGCGCTGACCGCCGCATTCCTGGACTCCGGTCTGGTGTGCTCGGCCGGCACCCGACTGATCGTGCAAGACTCCATCGCGGAGCAGTTCGTGGATGACCTGGTGGCCCGCGCCGAGGGCATCGTGATGGGCGGACCCTTCGACGAGCAGGCCGAGACCGGTCCGCTGATCTCGAAGGCGCACCGCGACAAGGTCACCGACTACGTGAAGCGCGGCGTGGAGGCCGGTGCCCGACTGCGCGTGGGCGGACACTGGGGCGGCGAAGAGCACGCCAAAGGCTATTTCTACGCACCCACCGTGCTGGATCAGTGCACCTCGGACAACCCCGCCGTCGTCGAAGAGGGCTTTGGTCCGGTGATCACCGTGGAGACCTTCAAGGATGAGGCGGAGGCCATCAAGGTCGCCAACGACACCGAATACGGGCTGGCCGGGGCAGTGTGGACCTCGGACATGGGCGTGGCCAACCGCGTCTCGCGCGGGCTGCGCCACGGCACCATCTGGATCAACGACTACCACCCCTACCTCCCGCAGGCCGAGTGGGGCGGCTTCAAGCACTCCGGCGTCGGCCGCGAACTGGGCCCCACCGGTCTCGAGGAGTACGTGGAGGCCAAGCACATCTACCACAACACCGAGCCGGCCCCAGCCGACTGGTTCCCCCGCAAGAACTGACGGCGTCACCGAGAACACTCAAGGAGAAGACATGGCATCACCACAGCAGCACATCGACGAGATCGTCTCCGAGAACCCCGTGCGCGAATACGACTATCTGGTGATCGGCGGTGGCTCGGCCGGCGCCGTAGTGGCCGCCCGGCTCAGCGAGGACCCGGAGGTCACCGTGGCCCTGTTGGAAGCCGGCGATCACGACCAGGACCACTCCGAAGTGCTGGACCTGAAGCGCTGGCCCGAACTGCTGGAATCCGGGCTGGACTGGGACTACCCCATCGAACCGCAGGAGAACGGCAACTCGTTCATGCGCCACGCCCGTGCCAAGGTGCTGGGCGGTTGCTCCTCGCACAACTCCTGCATCGCCTTCCACCCGCCGGCCGAGGACATGGACCTGTGGGAGCAGCTGGGAGCCACCGGCTGGAACGCCGAGACCATCCTGCCGCTGATCAAGCGCCTGGAGACCAACTCCCGCGGTGGCGAGAAGCACGGCACCAACGGCCCGGTGCACCTGATGGACGTGCCGGCCGAGGACCCGATCGGTGTGGCTGTGCTGGATGCGTGCGAACAGGCCGGAATCCCCCGGAAGCTGTTCAACGACGGCGAAACCGTGGTGCACGGTGCCAACTGGTTCCAGGTGAACCGCCAGGCCGATGGCACCCGGGCGTCATCGTCGGTCTCCTACCTGCACCCGATTCAGGGTGAGCGGAAGAACCTGGACATCCTCACCGGGCACTGGACCACCCGGGTGCTCTTCGACGGGGATCGTGCCGTGGGCGTGGAATACATCGACAACGCTTTCGACCGGACCTCGGTGCTGAAAGCGCGCCAGGAAGTCATCCTCTCCGCCGGGGCGATCGACACCCCGAAGCTGCTGATGCTCTCCGGGATCGGCCCGGCCGAGCACCTACAAGAATTCGGCATCGAGGTGCGCGTGGACTCCCCCGGCGTGGGCTCGAACCTGCAGGACCACCCGGAAGCGGTGATCTCCTGGGAGACCAACGAGAAGATGGTGCGCGACGCCACCCAGTGGTGGGAGATCGGCATCTTCACCCACACCGAAGACCCCGAGGGTGCGGGCCTGCCGGATTTGATGATGCACTATGGTTCGGTGCCGTTCGACATGCACACCCGGCGGCAGGGTTACCCCACCTCGCCGGAGTCGTTCGCTCTCACCCCGAACATCACCCACGCCAAGTCGCGCGGCACGGTGCGGCTGCGGTCGATGGACTACCGCGACAAGCCCAAGGTCGACCCGCGGTACTTCACCGATGAGGAGGGTCACGATATGCGCGTGGCGGTGGCCGGGATCAAGAAGGCCCGCGAGATCATCTCCCAGCCGGCCATGGCCGACAAGGTGACCCGTGAGCTGTTCCCCGGACCGGATGTGCAGACCGATGAGGAGATCGCCGACTACGTGGCGCGCACCCACAACACGGTGTACCACCCGGCCGGTTCCTGCCGGATGGGCCCGGTGGACGACGAGATGTCCCCGGTGGACCCGGAACTGCGGGTCAAGGGCGTGCAGGGGCTGCGCGTGGTGGACGGTTCGATCATGCCGCAGCTGACGGCGGTGAACCCGAACATCACCACCATGCTGATCGGCGAGCGCGCCTCGGATCTGATCCGGGGCCGGTAACACGGGTCGTTAAGACACCGAGGGTAGACATCCCTCGTATCGTCGACGGCGGGGCGGCATCCAGTGCGGGTGCCGCCCCGCCGTCGTCGTGACATCTGTCATGGCCGGAACGTGATCGGCGGCAGTTCTGTACGGTGGTCGGGGCGAGCATGCTGGAGGTATGGATACCACTACAGCCATCTCGATTCAGGACGTCCATCGCCGCTTCGGCTCCGTGACCGCCGTCAACGGGATCACCCTCACCGTGACCACCGGGGAGGTGCTGGCCCTGCTCGGTCCCAACGGCGCCGGCAAGACCACCCTGCTGGACATGGTGCTCGGATTCACGACGCCGTCGTCGGGCACTATTTCGGTGTACGGCCGGGCCCCCGAGGCAGCCGCGCGGGACGGGCAGGTGGGCGCGGTGTTGCAGAACGGCGGGTTGCTCGATGACCTCACCGTGGCCGAAACCATCCGCATGGTCGCCGCCTGCCATGTGCGGCACCTGCCCGTGGCCGAAGTGATGCAGCGGGCTGGCGTGGCCAGCTTCGCCACCCGCAAAGTCAAAAAGTGCTCCGGCGGCCAGCAGCAGCGCCTGCGGTTCGCCCTGGCCCTGCTCACCGACCCGCAACTGCTGATTCTTGACGAGCCCACCGCCGGCATGGACGCCGGGGCCCGCCGCGAATTCTGGCAGACCATGCACGCCGAAGCCGAGCGCGGTCGCACCATTATTTTCGCCACCCACTACCTGCGCGAGGCCGACGACTACGCCGACCGGGTAGTGCTCGTCCAGGGCGGGCGGGTGGTGGCCGACGGCACCGTGTCCGAGATGACCACCGGCTTCCACCGGATCCTCACCGCCGTGTGGATCGGCGACGACGACCCCCGCGCTTGGGCGGCGCAGGCGGGGCTGCCCGAGGAGCAGTTCACCGTGGAGGCCGAGCGCTCCCGGATTCAGATCACCAGCCCGGACACCGATGCCCTCGCCGCCGAGTTGTTGGCCAGCGCGCGCATCCGTCACCTACAGATCGTCCAACCCAGCATCGAGGACGTGTTCTTCGAGCTCACCACCCAGGAGGTCCCGGCATGAGCACCGCCACGACACCCCGTGCGCCCCGTCGAACGCGTGCGCAGATCCTGTTCGGCTTCGTCGGCTGGGAGTTCTGGCGCAACTTCCGGATGGTCGACGCCACCTTCTTCATCATCGTGTTGCCGGTCGCTATGTACCTGATGTTCGGCGTGGCGATGGGCGTGGAGGGCGCCCGGGCCGGGGAGGGCAACGTGGCGGCCTACGTGATGACCTCCATGGCCGCTTATGGGGCGGTGATCGCGACGACGGCGATGGCCGGTTCCGCCGCCGTCGAGCGCACCCAGGGCTGGGGCCGGCAGCTGAATCTCACCGGCCTCACCCCGCCCGCCTACATGCTGGGCAAAATGCTGATGGCCGTGCTGATGGCGATCACCCCCATCGTGCTGGTGTATCTGGCCGGGCTGGTCACAGGGGCGGAGCTGGACTCGGTAGGGCTGTGGCTGTCGTCGGCGGCGCTGGTGCTGCTGGTCGCCGTCCCGTTCTCCCTCTACGGTCTCGCTTTCGCCCTGCTGTTCCGTTCGGAGACGGCGGTGAGTGCGGCGTCCGGGTTCCTGGTGATCTTCGCGTTCTTCGGCAACCTGTTCATTCCACTCTCCGGGGTGTTGCTGGAGATCGCCCGGTTCACGCCCCTGTACGGGGTGGCGATGCTAGCCCGTTGGCCGCAGACCGAGGGCATGATCGTGCCGATGTCGGAGGAGGAGGCGATGGCCGGCATCGAGTACGAATCCATGTGGGTGCTGCTGGTCAACCTGGGCGCCTGGACGCTGATCTTCGCCGTCGTGTGTTTGTTGGCCGCCCGTCGCCGGACCTCCCGCTGAGCTGCTGGGTAGACTCGGAACCGTGACCACATCGGGCTTGCTGGAGCCTCCCGCCACCCGCGAGGAGAAGATCAACACGCTGTTCAGCGCGGGCATCTGGCTGCTGTTCCTGGGGTGGACCGTCTACGGGTTCATCATCTCCACTGCCCCGGTGTACTGGCAGGTGGCCGGCTGGGTGGCGCTGCCGAGTTTCGTGGTGATCTACCTGTACAGCTTCCTGCACCCGGAACCGTTGACCGGGCTGCCCCGGTTCGCGAACACCCTGGCGTACACCGTCGTGCTGGTGGGTCTGGGGTTCGTGATGATGATGTCCACCCTGTATGCGGTGGTGAACATGGTGCCGTTTTTGATGGCACTGTGGCTGTTCAGCTCCCGGCTGCGTACCGGGCTGGCGGCAGTGGCCCTGATCGCCGTCGTCGTCACCTCCCTCGCGGTGGCGTTGCAGCTGGAGGCGTACGAGTCCTGGCTGTTGCCCGCCATCGGGATCCCCACCGTGATCTTGGTGATGGTGCAGATCAGCATCGAGCTGGAGGAGCGGCAGCGAGTGAACTCGGAGCGGCTGGCCCTCGCCGAACAGCGGGAGGACCTGGCCGGAACGGTGCACGATCTACTGGGACATTCGCTGACCACGGTCACCGTGAAGACCCAGCTGGCGCGCCGGTTGCTGCGGGTTGACCCGGAGGCGGCAGAGCGAGAGCTCGACGATGTGTTGGCCCTGTCGCGCCGGTCGCTGTCGGAGGTGCGCGCCACCGTGACGGATCTACGCCAGCCGGATCTGCTCGAGCAGCTGGACCAGGCGGAGCAGTCGCTGTGCGCCGCCGGAATCGAGCTGCGGCGCCCGGAACAGCTCCCCGCACTGACTCTGATGCAGCAGCAGGTGGTGGCCTGGGTGCTGCGCGAAACCGTGACCAATGTGATCCGGCATTCTGAGGCGCAGCGGTGCACGGTGTGCGTGGTAGACGGCGACGACGTGGGGCAGGTCATCGTGCGGATCGACGACGACGGGGTCGGCCTGCCGGCGGAGTGCGCCGACGCTGGCGCCGGCACGGGGGCTGGCGCCGCGGGCACAGGAACCGGGACTGGCACCGGGGCGATCGGCGAGCATCACGGGCTGCTCGGGATGCGCCGTCGCGTGGAAGCCGTGGGCGGCACCCTGCGCCTGGTGGACTTGGAGCCCGGAACCCGCGTGGAGGCGAGACTGTGACCCCCGCACCGACTTCTGAACCGACGTCAGAGCGCCCGTCAGAGCCGATCCGGCTGTTGCTGGCCGACGATCAGCACCTGGTGCGCGCCGGGCTGGCTGCGTTACTGAATCTGGAAGACGATCTCGAGGTCATCCACCAACAATCCTCCGGCGCCGGGCTCGTCGCGGCAGTACAGGAACACCGGATCGACGTCGCCGTGCTCGACATCGAGATGCCCGGAATGGACGGGATCACCGCCACCGAAACGCTCACCGCCACCCTCGAACAGCCACCAGCAGTGCTGATTCTGACTACATTTGGCCGCACCGGTTACCTGCAGCGGGCCATGGCGGCCGGGGCGCGCGGCTTCATGGTGAAAGACGCACCCGCCGAACAGCTGGCTGCCGCGATCCGCACCGTGCATGCCGGGGGCCGGGCGGTGGATCCGGGGCTGGCCGCTGAAGCGCTGAGCATACCCGCCAGCCCGCTGACCGAACGCGAGGCGGATGTGCTGCGGGCCGCGCTCACCGGGGCCTCGGTCAAGGCGATCGCCGCGCAGCTGTTCCTCTCCCCCGGCACCGTGCGCAATCACCTCTCCGCGGCCATCGGCAAGACCGGCACCACCAACCGGGCCGAGGCCGCACGCCAGGCCCAGTCCCACGGGTGGTTGTAACGTGCGTTGACCGCGCCGTCGTTATCGTGTCCGGGGGCTGTGAGACAGTGGGCTCATGGACGTTCTGGTGATCCTTCTCTGCACTCTGGCCGGTCTTGTACTCGGCGCCGCGCTCGGCGTCTGGATCGCGTGGCGCCGCTTCTCCGAGAACCCAGAGGAACGGGTGACGGCCGAGCAGCTGCGCACCGAGCTAGCCGAGGCCCGCACCCGCAGTGAGATGCTGGACCGGGCGCTCACCCAGGAGCAAAGTCGTGCCCGGCAAGACTCCGATGTGTTGCGCGAGCTGAACCCGCTCTCCCAGCAGATCAAGGATCTGGGCCACCATGTGCGCGTGCTGGAGCGGGACCGGCAGCACCAGTACGGTCAGCTCGCCCAGCAGCTGAAAACCGCCTCCGACACGGACTCCGCGCTGCTGCGCAACACTCAGGCGCTGGTGGCCACGCTGCGCGCCAACTCCGCTCGCGGCCACTGGGGTGAGGTGCAGCTGCGGCGCATCGTCGAGGCCGCGGGCATGCTGCGTCACACCGATTTCACCGAACAGGCGCATCTGCGCGGCGACGACGGCGCCCTGCGCCCGGACCTGCTGGTGTACCTGCCCGGGGAGAAGACCCTCGCCGTCGATGCGAAGGCCCCACTGGCCGCCGTGCTCGCCGCCGAAGAGCTCGCCCAGGCACCCGACGCCGCCGAGCGCCGTCGTGAATTAATGACCGAGCACGCCAAAGCCGTGCGGGCACATGTGGACCAGCTCGCCAAAAAACAATACTGGTCGGCTCTGGAGCACTCCCCCGAACTGGTGGTGTGCTTCCTGCCCGCCGAATCCTACCTTGCGGCCGCACTGGAGGCCGACCCGCATCTGCTCGACGACGCCTTCGGGAAGAACGTGGCCCTGGTGTCACCGGTGTCGCTGCTGGCCGCGCTGAAATCCGTGGCGTATTCCTGGCAGCAGGAGAACCTGGTGGACAACGCGAAGCTGATCGTCGATTCTTCGCGGCAGCTCTACCAACGGCTGGCTACCGTGGGCACCCATCTCACGGCCATGGGCAACAGCCTGCGCAAATCGGTGGACAGTTACAACACCCTGGTCGGCTCGGTGGAGTCCCGCCTGCTGCCCACCGCTCGGCGGCTCAACGAGCTGGATTCCACCCTGACGGCGCAGGAGCCAAGCCGCCCCATCGACTCGGCTCCCCGCTCACTGAGCGCTTCCGAACTCCTCGAGTGACCGGCGACATCGACCGGCTAGAGTGACAGCCCGAACACCCACATCAGCAGGGTGAGGCTGGCCGCGGAAATCAGCACGGCGGCGATGATGTTGATCAGCGCGCCGCCCTTCACCATCTGACCGATCGTCACATAGCCGGAACCGAAAGCGATCGCGTTCGGCGGCGTGGCCACCGGCAACATGAACGCACAGGTAGCAGCCAGCGCCACCGGGGCGCACAGCATCAGCGGCTCGATGCCGGTACCCATGGCCACGCCCGAGGCCACCGGCAAGAACGTCGCCGCGGTGGCGGTGTTCGACGTCATCTCGGTGAGCAACAGAATACCGACGGCGGCAATCACGATGAGCACCCAGGCGGCCACCTCGATGCCCTGCACCTGCACGCCCAGCCATTCCGAGAGCCCGGATGCCGAGAACTGCGCCGACAGGGCCAGCCCGCCACCGAACAGCAGCAGCACTCCCCAGGGCAGTTCCAGCGCGGTGTCCCAATCCAGCAGGCGCACCCCGCGGGACGCCCCGGCCGGGCAGAGGAACAGCACCAGCCCCACCAGCATGGCGATGCCGGCGTCGGAAATGAACGGATCCTCCAGGCCCAGCAGGTACACGGAGATCAGCGGCACCGTGATCCACGCGACGGCGGCGGTGATGAAGATGATCAGCACCCGGATCTCCGCCGCCGACATCGGGCCCAGCTTCCGGTATTCGCCGCGGATCATCTCGGCACCACCTGGAATGTGGTCCATCTCGGGGCGGAACAGCATCTTGGTCAGCACGAACCACGCGCCGACCATGAGCACAATCGAGATGGGCACGCCGACGAGCATCCACTGGCCGAAGCCGATGGTGAAGCCGTGTTCCTGCGACATGTGCGCGGCCAGCAGGGCGTTCGGCGGGGTGCCAATCAGCGTGCCCAGCGAACCGATCGACGCGGAGTAGGCGATCCCCAGCATCAGTGCGGTGCCGAAATTCGACTTCTGCACCAGCTTCTTGGCCTCGTCGTCGTCAAGATTCTCCACCCCCTGCGCCGAGGCGCTCGCGTCCTCCTCGGTGGTGATTTTCTTGACCAGCAACAACACGGAAATACCGATCGGCAGCATCATCACGGCGGTTGCGGTGTTGGACACCCACATAGACAAGAAACCCGTGGCGATCATGAACCCGGCGATCAGCGCGGCCGGTTTCGATCCCATCAGCGAGAGCACCAGCAGCGCGATCCTGCGGTGCAGGTTCCACCGTTGCATGGCCAGGGCGAGCATGAATCCGCCCATGAACAGGAAGATGACGTTGTTACCGTAGCTGGCGCCGATGGTGTCGACGCTGACGCCGCCGTCAGACTCCTCGGCCGGCACCAACACCGGAAAGATGATGAGCGGCAGTAGCGCGGTGGCCGGAATCGGCACGGCCTCGGTCATCCACCAGATCGCCATCAGCACCGCGGTGGCGGCGGTGAGCCGCGGCCAGACGCCGATGTCGCCGGGCATGATGAAGAACAGGAGGGCGGCGACGAACAGGCCCAAGCTGATGCCCAGCACGCGACGTCGCCAGGTAGTGCGTTCCAGCGGTGGGGTCTTCGCGCCGGGCGAAAGCTCCCGCTCGTCCGTACTGGGGTGATATTCCTGGGGGCTCATCGGGATTCCTCACGGTCGACGGCAACGTGCCCCGTGATGGTCCACATCGACGGGGACGCCCTGAGTCTACCCACCCCGCGCGTGATATGGACCACATCGTCGTCGCCGCCGACCGTCTTGAGGCTATCTTGAGGTTCAGGCAGCAGCCATTCAGGAGCAGGTCAGCGGCGGGTCATTGCGGTGACGGCGGCTGTGATCAGACCGATGAACACCGCCGCGGCCCCGCCGACCATCACCCACATGGTGTCGGGCAGCAGCACGGAACGAAAGCCGCCCACCAACGCCTCCACCATCGCCGATTCTGCGGTACCTTCCGCCGCGGTGGTGGCCTGGGTGAACTGCTCCTGCAGCCACCAGCGCGCCGCTGCTCCCCCGGCCAGCACGGCAGCGCCACCGAAGAGCCACACCAGCGACCGGCCGCGATAGGGCGCGACCATCAGGGCCACGAGGAACAGCACGACGGCGGCACCGGCGGCCCACATCCAGTACCCGACGACCGATTCGACGAACGCCAGCTGCCGCGGCGACACATCCTCGGTGGCCGGGAACCCGGTGGTCACACTCAGATCGTCGGGCACCTCGGCCACCGCGTCGTCGATCATCGCACCGATCTGATCCCCGAAGGGCAGCCCGGACACGGCGTCGCGCAGTGATGAGGTCAGCACCTCGGCGGAGAGCTGGGCGAGCGGGCCGATGTCCAGGTCCAGTTGGGCGGCGTCGTCGGGCACCTCACGACCGGCGTCGAGCTCGGTGCGGATGGCGCGCAGTTGCTCCACCCATCCAGTACGCGTCTGCTCCAGGGACGCCGACCAGGCCTGATCAAAACCCTCGTCGGCGACAATGTTGCCGGCCAGCGATCCGGTCACCTGCGACACCATGTCGGCGGCGAATCCGGGGGCGACGTCCTCGAGCGCTTGGCCCGCGGCAGAGCCCACCAGCTCCGGGGCAGCCTCGCGCAACGCCTGCCCCTCCGCCGAACTGGCAGCGATCTGCTGGAGCGGTTCCGGGGTGTGCAGCACGGCGTCGATGCGATAGCTGGCCACCGCCAGCACCGCGAGCACCCCGCTGAGCACGGCCAACAGCGCGGCAAGAACATGTCGCATGAGTCTCCTTCGACGTCGTGGGGGCTCAGGCGCGGCACGATTCGCCATCGAGAGCCGTTTCTACGATACGACGTCGGACTGAGACGATACTGTGGAAACGCAGTGCCCGCACGACCAGACCACGGAGAGGAGCACCGATGACCGAGCCAGTGCCTGGCACGGCCGGCGAAACGTCCGCCGAGAGCCCGTGGCCGCTGCGGTTGCTCTCCGAAAACCTGAAGGCCTACCTGGATCGCGCCCCGACCACCTGGATCGAGGGGCAGCTGATCGAGCACAAGGAGTCCCGGGGGCACTTGTGGTTGACCATGCGGGACCTGGATGAGGATTACTCGATGCCGGTGACGGTGTGGCGCTCCACCGCGGCGCGCCTGGGCCCGGGCATCGAGCAGGGCGCCCGGGTGGTGGCGGCGGTCAAGCCGAACTTCTACACCAAGACCGGGCGGCTGAACCTGATTGCCTCCGAGATGCGCCCGGTGGGTCTGGGCGACCTGTTGGCCCGAGTGGAGCGGTTGCGGCGTTCCCTCGACGCCGAGGGGCTGTTCTCTCCCGCATTGAAGAAGCCGCTGCCGTTGTTGCCTGAGCGCATCGGACTGATCACCGGGCGCGATTCCGACGCCATGAAGGACGTGCTGCGCAATACGCATCTGCGCTGGCCGGCCGCTGAGTTTGAGCTGCGCCCGGTGGCGGTGCAGGGTCCGACGGCGGCCCGCGAGGTGATGGCCGCGCTGGCCGAGCTGGATGCTGATCCGCGCGTCGACGTCATCGTGATCGCCCGAGGCGGCGGCGCACTGGAAGAGGTGGTGCTGCCGTTCAGCGATGAAGCACTCGTGCGTGCGGTGGCGGCCGCGCAGACCCCGGTGGTGTCGGCCATTGGTCACGAGGCGGACCGCCCGGTGCTCGACGACGTCGCCGATGTGCGCGCATCCACCCCGACCGATGCGGCCAAGCGCATCGTCCCCGACGCTGGCGAGGAACGCGCCCGCATCAACGACGCCCGGCTGCGGCTGGCTTCGGCGGTGGAGCGGCGCGTGCGGCAGGAAGCTGAGCACCTGCAGCAGGTGCGTTCCCGGCCCGTGTTGGCCGCCCCGGAGACCATGATCACCCAGCGTCACGAGGACCTGGTGCGTCTGCGTGATCGTGCCCGTCTCACCTTCACCGGTGCCCTGCGCCGCGAACACGACGTCGTCACCCAACTGCGCGCCCGGGTGCGCTCGCTGTCACCCCAGCACACTCTGGACCGCGGCTATGCGGTGGTGCAACACGACGCGGCGGTGGTGCGCGACGCCGCCGTCGTCAGCCTCGGCGATGAGCTCGACATTCTGCTGGCTGCCGGTCGACTCTCCGCCACCGTGTCGGGTAGTGCCTCGGGCACGACTCCCATCGAACCGAAAGGATCCTGATGACCTCCGCGAATTCTGATGCCCACCCCGAGCCCGGCCCCGGAGCTGGCCCTGCCGAGTCGGCGGTCGAAGGGTTCTCCTCCGCTGACGTCTCCGATGTGGTGACCCTGAGTTATGAGCAGGCACGCGCCGAACTCGTCGAAACGGTGACCCGGCTGGAGGCCGGTGGCGCCGGGCTCGAGGAGTCGCTGGCCCTCTGGGAGCGCGGAGAAGCGCTGGCCCAGCGGTGTGAAGCGTGGCTCGACGGCGCCCGGCGCCGACTCGACGAAGTGCGTGCTCAGGCCGGCGGCGAGGTTCCGGTGGCCGAGGGCGGATCGCCCGAGGCAGCGGACGGAAACAACGCCGGCTGATCAGACCCGTGGCGCGACTGATGTGACCCTGAACGCGGTTGCGTGAGCCGGTTCGGTTTCCACCCCCGTTGTCGACGCAGGCGCGGCCACCGTATTGCCACCATCGAACATGATGCACCTCGCACCACGCCGCGGATTCGTGGCCGCGGATTGCAGGGCACACCGTGCCTCGTGCCCGGCCTCGAAGGGAGAGATATTGGCACTGTCCTGCAGGAATCCCTTGGGGTCCCGGTAGCCGATCTTCCCTGCGGCGGGCAGGCCAAGCAGCTCGGACCTGTCCCGCGGTGAGTGGAAGGCATCCGCGGTGACGCCATCCAGCCGGGCCTGCACCCCGGCAGCCACCCCGCCCCGGAATACTCCGGTGACGGGGTGATGCGTAGAGTGACAGCGTCAACTGCGCAGTGGGTTCAGATCGTCGCCTTGCGGATCAGCGCGTAGTTGAGCACGGCGAGCAGCACGACGCCGAGCCCGAACCACGCCGCCAAGGTCAGCGTGGTCTGATTAAGGAACCAGAGCCACACGGACATCCATCCCTCCTGCAGGGTCACGACGGCCACCCAAGCCAGCAGCACGAGGACGACACCGATCATCACGATCCAGAGGTTCACCAGGGAGACCCGGCGGTAAAGGATCGCCCAGAAGAACCCGAAGAGCATAAAGAACAGGCACAGCACAGCACCCAAGACGCTCACGCCAAGGATTCCAGCACTGTCGGTGAACACAGGAGCGTCGAACACGTACACGTGCCGCCCCAGCCCGTCGGTCAGCCGCTCGATCACCGCACCCAGCGCCACGAAGGCGCCGAAGCCGACCGAGACCAACCCGAAGGCGAGGAATGCGCCCAGCACGTAGACACGACGCGAATAGCTCAGCGCCATCGAGAAGGGGAAGGTGTGCGATGCCGCATACGCCGCCATGAAGGCCAAACACCAGATGGTGGCTTGGGCCGCACCCGGTGCGATCAGCGGATCCTCGATCGGGTTGCGGTCGTCGATCTGGGCATCAATCATCAGCAAGATGCCGACGCCGATCGCCCACGAGAGCCCCATCACCATCAGCGGCACCCAGATCAGCGTGGAAGGTACCGCGAACTGCAGGCGGAACGCGGCGGGAACCCGAGCGAAGCTGGAGCGCTGTTCGGGTCGTTGGCCCGGGGCACTCGCGGTCACGCCCGTGTGGTCGGTGCGGGAATGGTTGTTGTTGGTCACGGTGGCATTCATCGCCGGTCCTCCAGAGTCAGGTCGTCGGACAGCGCAGCATCCATGGAAACCCCTGCGCCCACGGGCTCCGTGCGGTCGGCCCGCCGGGTGAGGTGCACGATCAGTTGCTGCAGCGAGACCGGTACCAGGTCGAGGTCCAGTTTCCGCACCAGCTGGTGCTCCTGCTCGCTCAGGGCTCCCAGCACGGTCATGCGCACCATGCGGCCCAGTTCCTCTTGGTGTAGCACTTCGCGGTTTCCCACTACCTGGGCGACGGCGTCGGCTCGCCCCACCACGGTGACAGCGCGGTCGCGCAGTTCCTCGGCGGATTCGTCCACCAGGATGGCGCCGTCGTCGATCACCACGACATTCTCAATCAGGTGGGCAATCTCGTCGATCAGGTGCGAGGAGATCACGATAGTGCGCGGGTGGGCGCTGTAATCCTCGAGCAGCCGGTCGTAGAACAGCTGGCGAGCCACGGCGTCCAGACCCATATAGGGCTCGTCGAAGAACGTGATCGGCGCCCGGGAGGCAATGCCAATAATGACGCCGACGGCGGATTTCTGCCCGCGCGACATCTTCTTGATCCGGGTTTTCATGGGCACCCGGAAATCAGCGATCAGCCGCTGTGCCAGCTCCTCATTCCAGAGCGGGAACGCTTCGGATGCCGCACGGAATGCGTGCCGAGCCAGGGCGTCCTCGGGGTAGCGCTGCTCCTCGCGGACGAAGCAGATACTCGGCATCACCTGCTCGTTTTCGTAGGGGCTCTGCCCGAAAATGCGGACCTCCCCCTCGGTGGGCCAGTCCTGAGCGGTCAGCAGCGACATCAGGGTGGTTTTGCCGGCGCCGTTGCGCCCTAGCAGTCCGTGGATCTGGTCACGCGCCAGGCTCAGCGAGACGCTGTTCACGGCGACGGTGTCCTTGAAACGCCGGGTGACATGACGCGCTTCGATGGAGACGGCGTCGCCCGGGCTGTCGTGGATCGACATGGTGTTCTCCTCGGTTCAGGACCGGTCGCGTTCGCGGATCATGGTGATCACCGCGTCGTCGTCCAGCCCGATGGCCCGCGCCTCGCTCAGCAGCGGGTTGAGGTAGTGGTCCGCGAATCGGGTGCGGCGCTCCTGACGCACGATCTCGCGTGCACCAGAGGCGACGAACATGCCCAAGCCACGACGCTTGACCAGGATCCCCCGGTCGACCAAGAGGTTGACCCCTTTGGCGGCGGTGGCGGGATTGATCCGGTGGAAAGCGGCGAGTTCATTGGTCGACGGCGCGCGCTCATCTTCGGCCAGCGATCCATCGAGCACGGAAGACTCGATCTGCTCGGCGATCTGCACGAAGAGAGGACGTCCATCGTCCATCACCCACCACCTTTCACGTGCCTGTCAGCATCGTACGCGAGGTCACCACCTCTGTGGTTCATTACTCTACTAATGAACCATGGAACCGGGCCATCCGTCAAGCACGACTACAAAATCCTCAGCAACTCGAAGTACCTGAGTCTTACCGATAGCGTGAACTCATGACCAAGCACAGAATATGGCGCTCTAGGTGTGATGTCCAGGGACGTTGTTCTGGCCCCCGCCCGTAATGACACCGTGCCGATTCAAGAAGTATCTGTCCAGACCGCTTGCCATTGAAGGCATGTTAGAGTTTGGGGCATGTCGAGTCCCGAATCAGACAGGTCAGGGGTTGTCGGTCACACCGCCAGCCCCTTGAACCACTAGTTACGACGCCCACGATCTGTGTGGGCGTATGTCTGGCGTACCCGGGGCGCTGGCCGTGGTGACAAGAAGAACCATTTCTTGATCTCACACCTCGGAGTACTCGATGCCTTTTGCCCTTTACATGCTTGCCCTGGCGGTCTTCGTCATGGGCACTTCAGAATTCATGCTCGCGGGATTGCTCCCCGCGATCGCGACCGAACTTGACGTCTCGGTCGGCACTGCGGGCCTGCTGACCTCCGCATTCGCAGTCGGTATGGTCGTCGGCGCGCCAGTGATGGCGGCATTCGCTCGCCGTTGGCCACCGCGGCTCACATTGATCGTTTGCCTTCTCGTGTTCGCGGGAAGCCACGTCATCGGAGCGATGACACCAGTGTTCTCTCTCCTGCTCATCACCCGGGTGCTCAGCGCTCTCGCAAACGCAGGATTCCTCGCCGTAGCACTGAGCACGGCCACTACCCTCGTGCCAGCGAACCAGAAGGGGCGTGCACTGTCGATCCTGCTCTCCGGCACGACGATCGCAACCGTCGTGGGCGTCCCCGCCGGGGCACTGCTCGGCACAGCGCTGGGCTGGCGAACGACGTTCTGGGCGATCGCCATCCTCTGTATTCCCGCGGCCGTTGGAGTCATTCGTGGCGTCACGAACAATGTTGGTCGGAGCGAGACTAGCGCGACCTCACCAAGGCTCCGTGTCGAGCTCAGCCAGTTGGCGACGCCGCGGCTCATCCTGGCCATGGCACTCGGAGCGCTGATCAACGGAGGGACCTTTGCGGCATTCACCTTCCTGGCACCCATCGTGACCGAGACCGCGGGCTTGGCCGAAGCGTGGGTGTCCGTCGCGCTGGTGATGTTCGGCATCGGATCGTTCCTTGGCGTCACGATCGCAGGACGACTATCAGATCAACGACCTGGCCTCGTGCTCGCAGTCGGCGGACCGCTATTGCTGACAGGCTGGATCGTGTTGGCAGTGGTCGCATCTCATCCCGTTGCGCTTATCGTCCTCGTCCTCGTTCAGGGATTCCTGTCGTTCGGCGTCGGCAGTACTCTGATCACGCGTGTGCTGTATGCAGCATCGGGTGCGCCAACGATGGGCGGTTCGTACGCAACCGCAGCATTGAATATCGGAGCTGCAGCGGGGCCCGTGCTTGGTGCGCTCGGGCTCGCGACCGGGCTGGGGCTGCTCGCGCCGGTTTGGGTCGCTTCGGTGCTGACAGCGATCGCTCTCGTCATCATGCTTCTCACCAGACGCGCGCTTACGAAGACCGCGGCGGAGGCCAATTGATGACCCATCCGAACGCTCTTCTCACTCCTCGTGCCCGTCTCCGGTTAGCTCGGCTGATTGTCGAAGACGGCTATCCGGCCACGATCGCCGCAAAGATGTTCATGGTCTCCCCGATCACTGCCCGGAAATGGGCAGGCCGCTACCGGGAAGAGGGTGAGTTTGGGATGCAGGATCGCTCCAGCAAGCCGCACCGGATCCCAGGCAGGACGCCCGAGCATGTCAAGAAGAAGATCATCAACCTGCGCTGGCGGCTTCGACTGGGGCCAGCCCAGATCGCTGCGCGACTTGGTCTCTCGACGTCGACTGTTCACGCGGTCCTCGTCCGTTGCCGCGTGAACCGCCTCTCGCATATCGATCGTGTCACTGGCGAGCCATTGCGGCGATATGAGCATCCTCATCCGGGATCGTTGATTCATGTCGATGTCACGAAGTTCGGCAACATCCCCGACGGCGGTGGACATCGTTACGTAGGTCGGCAGCAAGGCGCACGGAACAAGCTCGCGACTCCGGGATTACCACGAGGAAAAGATCACAAGCCGCGCACCGGGACGGCGTTCGTTCACACAGTCATCGATGACCACTCCCGCGTCGCATACGCAGAAATCTGGTCGGATGAGCAGGCGAGCACAGCGGTGGGAGTTCTCGAACGCGCCGTGGCCTGGTTCGCCGAACGAGGCGTGACCGTCGAGCGAGTCCTATCCGACAACGGGTCGGCATACAGATCCCACGCATGGAGGGACTTCTGCGCTCGGCTCGGCATCCGACACAAGCGGACACGCCCCTACCGGCCGCAGACGAACGGGAAGATCGAGCGATTCCACCGCACGCTCGGGGACGGCTGGGCCTATGCCAGGTTTTACGGTTCAGAGGCCGAACGACGCCTGGCGCTGCCCGGCTGGCTCCACTTCTACAACCACCACCGACACCACTCTGCGATTGGCGGCGTACCCTTCGACCGACTCAACAACGTCCCTGGACATCACATCAGGGTTCCGTGATCGGTGCCGTGATCCTCTTCGGCGGAACGGACGTTAAGATGAACGGCGCCTGCACTCTGTGGTGGAGTGCAGGCGCCGTCGTCGTGGGACGTGTGGGGCTAGGGTCAGGTGGTCTGGTCCTGGTGCTTGCCCTCGGCGGCTTCCTCGACGAGCTTGTCGTTGAAGGCATCCAGATCGTCGGGGGTGCGGGAAGTGGTGAGTCCGGCGTCGACGACGACTTCCTGGTCCACCCAGTCCGCGCCCGCGTTCTTCAGGTCCAGCGAAACGTTCGCCACCGAGGTCAGCGTGCGGCCCTCCGCGACTCCGGCATTGATCAGAATCCAGGGCGCGTGGCAGATCGCGGCCACCGGCTTGTGCTGGGAGAAGAATCCGCGCACGAAGCCCAGTGCGTCCTCATCCACGCGCAGAGTGTCAGCATTCAGGGTGCCGCCGGGCAGCACCAGCGAGTCGAAGTCCTCGGCGCGCGCATCGGAGACGTGCAGGTCCACGGTGAAGGTGTCGCCGTGGTCCCAGTCGCCAATCATGCCGGTGAGAGTGTCGCGCTGCGGGGAGACCAACACGGGGGTGCCACCCGCCTCCTTCACAGCTTCCCAGGGCGAGGTGAGCTCAATCTGCTCGACGCCGTTGGTGGCAAGAAAGGCGATGCGGTGTCCGGTCAGTTCTGCGGTCATGACTACCTCCTGGGGTGGTGCGGCTAGGTCATTGCGTGGTGCTATCCACGGTGCTCAGTCAAACACTGACTACCCGGGGTCAACAAGCCCCGCTCAACGGGTGGCTTCGAGACGGGTACGCTCTAAGTCAACGTCGAAATTCGCCGGCGGCCATTCCAGGTTCTTCGCACCCAATCGTTCCAGGAGCAGCTGCTGGACGGCGAGGCGGGCGTACCACTTCCGGTCGGCAGGAATCACGAACCAGGGAGCCTCGGGCTTGTCGGTCTCCTGCAGGGCGATCTGGTAGACCTCACGGTAGGCGTCCCACTTCTCGCGGGCGTCGACGTCGTCGGAGGTGAATTTCCAGTGCTTCCGCGGGTTGTCCAGCCGGGCCAAGAGGCGATGGTACTGCTCGTCCTTGCCCAGGTGCAGCAGCACCTTGATCACGTCGGTACCGTTGCCGGCCAGGTCCTTCTCGAACTGGCGGATGGAACCATAGCGTCGCTGCAATCGGGAGGGTGGGATGAGCTCTTCGACGCGGTGCACTAAGACATCTTCGTAGTGGGAACGGTCGAACACCGCGACCTCCCCGTGGCGCGGGGTGTGTTTGCGAATCCGCCAGAGGAAGTCGTGCTGCAGTTCTTCGGCGGTCGGTTTCTTGAACCCGACCTGGTGGACGCCCTGCGGGTCCATGGCGCCGATGACGTGGCGCATCACGCCACCCTTGCCGGAGGTGTCCATCCCCTGGATGACCAGCAGCACCGAGGTGCGCAGCCCGGCACCGACGGCATTGGCGAAGAGCAGTTCCTGCAGCTCGGAGAGCCGTGCGGAGTCCTCGGCCAGGCGACGCTGACCGTGCTTTTTCTTGCCCTCGAACCCAGGGGTGGCGCGGGTGTCCAGACCGGCGAGGTCGCGCAGCGCGCCAGCGTCGTCGAACGCGTACGAACGCAGGGCGGCGTGGAAGGGACCGAGTCCAGCGACCTCGGCAATGTCTTTGGGGGTGCCCTCGGTGGTCTCGGGGCGCGGCTCAGCGCTCACGGTATTCCTCCAGGAAGTCGGCGATCCGCCCGATGCCCTCCTCTAGGTCGTCCACCGACGGCAGAGTCACCAGACGGAAGTGGTCGGTGTTCGGGTAGTTGAACGCTCCGCCGTGGGAGACCAGGATCTTTTCCTGACGCAGCAGCTCGATGACGAACTTCTCGTCGTCGTCGATGGGGTAGATCTCCGGGTCCAGCTTCGGGAACAGATAGAGCGCGCCGTGGGCGGGCTGCACAGAGACCCCGGGAATGTCGGAGAGCAGCTTCTGGGCCAGGTTGCGCTGTTCGAGCAGACGGCCACCGGGCAGGAGCAGGTCGTTGATGGACTGGTAGCCGCCCAGCGCAGTTTGGATGGCGTGCTGGGCGGGAACGTTGGCGCACATGCGCATGTTGGCCAGCAGGGTGAGCCCCTCCAAGAAGTCCTCGGCGCGGTGCTTCGGCCCGGATACGGCCACCCAGCCGGAACGGTATCCGGCCACCCGGTACGCCTTGGAGAGACCGGAGAAGGTGAGGGTGAAGACGTCGTCGGAGAGGCCGGCGAGGTTGATGTGGCGGGCGCCGTCGTAGGTGATCTTTTCGTAGATTTCGTCGGCCATCAACACCAGATTGTTGCGCCGGGCCAGGTCGGTGATCTCCATCAGGGTCTGCCGGGAGTACACCGCACCGGTGGGGTTGTTGGGGTTGATCACGACAATGCCCTTGGTGCGCTCGGTGATCAGCGACTCCAGGTGCTCAATGTCCGGGGCCCAGCCTTCTTCCTCCACGCACCGGTAGTGCACGGCCCTGCCGCCGGCCAGGGTGGTGGCACCGGTCCACAGCGGGTAATCCGGTGAAGGAATCAGCACCTCGTCGCCGTCGTCCAACAGCGCGGTGAGCACCATGGAGATCATCTCGGAGACACCGTTGCCGATGTAGACGTCGTCGACCGTGATGTCGCGGATGCCACGGGACTCGTAGTACTGGGAGACGGCGGTGCGAGCCGAGTAGATGCCGCGGGAGTCGGAGTACCCCTGGGCGTGCGGCAGGTTCGAGTACATGTCCTTCAGGATCGCCTCGGGGGCTTCGAATCCGAAGGGTGCCGGGTTGCCGATGTTGAGCTTCATGATGCGGTGGCCGGCCGCCTCCAGGCGCTGCGCCTCCTCCAGAATCGGACCGCGCACGTCATAGCGGACGTTGAGCAGCTTGGAAGATTGCGTGAAGTGCTTGCCTGGTTTCATGGTTTCTCGCTTCGGACGTGGGGGGGCGGTGATGCGCGCGGCATCGTGTTGATTCTGTCAAACGCGGACGGCTAGAACCAGCCATCGGGTGCGTCAATGAGCTGCTGGTCGAACAACCAATAGCGGGCGGTGGTGGCAGCGTCGAGGTCCAAGGCGGCAGAGTCGGCGTGCTGGTGAATGCGGGTGAGCTCGGTGAGCTGTTCGCCGTCGAGTCGGGAGGCCAGCGTGGAGACGGCGTTGGGGACCGGCTCACCGATCGACTCGGTGGCGGTATTGAGGGCGTCGGCATCGCCAAGAATGAGGAACCGGCCTTCGGGCAGCAGCTGCTCGGAATCCTGCAGGGTAGCGAATCCAAGGTCAGCGATGCGCGGGTCGGCCCCATAGAGCAGCCCGGCGGCGTCGGGGGTCGTGAGCAGGTGCTCGACGGTGGCGGCGGTGGGATCAGTGGTGGAGCTGGGAGCGGCCTCGCCGTCGGAGGGGGCGTCGACCGTGCAGCCCAGGTCCTCCAGGTTCTCGACGACGAGGCCGGCCAGTGCAGGGGCCACGGCGCCCACACTCCAGTCGAGTTCGGGACAGATGTTGTTGGCGGTGACTTCCGAGCGTTCGGGTTCCCCGGAATCGGTGAGCCCGTCAAGCACACCCTGGCCGGCGGAGCCACGCTGCTCCGGGTCCAGATCGGAGACGGATTCGAGCCCGTAGAAGCTCGCGGTGGCGACGCTGGTCACCAGGTTCAGCCGCAGGGTCCCCGGGGTTTCGGCGAGCACCTCTTGTCCGGAATCCTCCAGGTAGGTCTCAACGTCCGTGGACACGGAAAACTCGTCATCCGTGGAGCCGCTGGAGTCGGTGTGCTCGGCCGCGGCCAGGGCAAGCGAATTCACGACGGCGATGTCGGTGCCGGACTGCGAGCGCCAGGGCTCAGCCACCGTGTTGACGGTCACAGTGGCACCCTGATCGCGCAGATACTCGGCCAGGGCGTGCCCCACCGCCTGATCCAGGGCGGCCGGGGCGGCGGCGATGTGCAGGGTGGGTGCCGGCTCGGCTGAGGGTTCGGGCTCGGGTTCGCCGGCGCATCCGGCGAGCAGCAGCGTACTGAGTCCGGCCAGGACCAGCAGTCGGGCCGGTGCGGGAACCGTCGCACTCATTCGCTGGGCACCGTCCGGTTCTCGAGCTGGGCCAGGGCGTAGCTGACGAACGTGGAGTGCCGGTGCTGACCCAGCTCTGACAGCGGGAACCAGGCGGCGTCGATGGAGGATCCGTCCGTTTCTGGCCGCAGGTCCCCGGAAACCACCGTGGCGGTGTAGAGGGTGCGGTGCATCATCAGGGCGCGGCCCTCGGCGCTCAGCCGTTGCTCGGCCGGAATGGTGTAGGTGGACACGCTGAGCAGGGAGTCGAGCCGCACCTGGTAGCCGGTTTCTTCAGAAACTTCGCGCCGACAGGCTTCCTCGGGCTGTTCGCCGAATTCGATGCCACCCCCGGGTAGCGTCCACACCTTCTCGACCGGTCCATCCCAGAGACTGAGCAGGATCGCGTCGTCGCGCACGATCAGGGCATAGGCTCCGGGACGCCAGTCGAAGGTCATGGGCACAGTCTAGTAGCTCTCGGGGTCGATCCCGGCTGTGACGACGCACTAGACTGGGATGACCATGACCGAGCCACAGAACCGCACCGGCGCGCCCGACGATTCCGCCGCCGGAGAGGTGTCCACCCGCCTGAACGGCTTACTGCGCAGCATCGATGAGGCCCCGCTGTGGAGTCAGGAGACGGCGGATACCGCGCCGGGCTGGCTGGATCTGGCCCATGAGGCCGCTTATGCCGACGATCAGCCCCGGGCCCGGCGCGCCGTGCAATCCGGGCTCAAGGCCCCGGGCAGCGAGCGCCCCGAACACCGCCTGGCCCTGTACCGCACCCTGGCCACCGTGCTGGCCGCCTCCGGCGAGAACCCGGAGGATGCGATCCGCGCCCGTGCGGCCGTGCTGCGCGAAGTGGGCCAGCCGCATCAGGCGGAACTGGAAGTGCAGCTCGGGGCCATGTTGCTGCGCGAACCGGAGTCGTTCGATGCCTCCGTGTTGGCCGGGGTGGTGGAGCAGGAGCGCGACGTCGACCCCCGTGACACCGTGTTGGTGGATGCCTTGGTCGCCCTCTCGGTGGCCCGAGTGGAAGAACAGCGGGCCGAAGAAGCCGTCGACCTGTTACGCGAAGCCTTGCGCGCCCTGGATGCCCGGGTCGCCGCCCACGCCGTGGTGTCCTCGGGTCAGCGCATTTCGGTCACCATGTTCTTGGCCCACGTACTGCTGATGCATCAGGACGGCGACGCCGCGGCCGCCACCGCCACCGAGCTGCTGGAGTCGGGCTGCAACCGTGCGGTGCGGGCCGCGATGTGGATGGTGCGCGCCGTGGTGGCCCAGCAGTCAGGCTCCTGGGACGATGCCGCCGAATATGCGCTGCGCTCCTGCGAGCTCTACGCCCGGTTGGGCGTGCGCCCCGGGGCTGCCTCCGCTGCCGGACTATTGGCCACCGTGAGTCAGACCGCCGGGCAGAACCACCAAGCCGTGCTGGCCTGGCGGCTGGCCATGCAGCAAGCGGAGCAGGGCGAGATCTCGGAGTCCATTGCGCTCGGTCTGGCTCTGGGGCACCAGCTGCTGGAGGTGGAGGATTTCCGCGAGGCCGAAGAGGTGCTCACGGGTCTGGTGCGCCGTGCCGAAATTATGGACGATTCGATCGCCCTGGGTCGGGCGCTGGTGGATTTGGGGCACGCCCTGCGGCACCAGGACCGCGCGCAGGAGACCCTCGAGCACTGGGACCGCGCCGCCGACCTCTTCACCGAACTGGACTTCCTGGAGGAGGCCGCCCGCGTGCAGCTGGCCACCGGGGCGCTGCTCTCCCGCGAACAGCGCCAAGACGAAGCCGTGGTCCGGCTGACCCGGGCCGTGGAAATCGCCCGCCGGCTGGAGCGTTCCGAGGCCGGGGTACTCCCCCAAGCCCTGCACGCCCTGGGCCATGTGCTTTCCGAACGCGGCGACACCGACGGCGTGCGACTGCTGGACGAAGCTATTGAACTCGCGAAATCCGCCTCCGCCGACTGGCATCACGCCGACTACACCGATACCCGGGCCCGGGCGCTCTGGGCGCTGCACGACGGCCCGGCGGCGGTCTCCACCGCGCTGACCGCGGCTGATCTGTACGCTGCCTCCAATGATCGCACCGCCGCCCAGCAGGCGGAGCTGTTCGCCGCCCACGTGCTGCTGGAACAGAGCAAAGCCTACGAAGCCGCCTCGCTGTTCCGGTTGCTGGCCGACGATGGCTCGACCGCGGCGTCGGTACGCATGGCGGCTTGGCTGGGCCTGGCCCAAGCGCTGGAACTCACCGAGGATGAGCCGGGTGCCGCCGAAGCCAAGCAGCGCGCCGAAGAGATTGCCGCAGAGCTGACTGATGACGATGCCGAAAACCCCGACCCTACCGACGGCGCAGGCGACTCCGATGCACCGCAGCCCTAGTGCGGTGGCGCGACCAGAGATTCGATGATCTGCAGGCGTTGCAGGGCCAGTTCGCGGGCATGATGCCGGGCGGCTTCGGCGCGCGGAGTACCCCTCAGCACCGGGTCCGGCGGCAGCAGGGTGCACACCACCGCGGCGGTGCGCAGCGCCAGGTCGTGCGGTGACACCGCGTCCGACCCGGCCGCCGGTCCGGTGATCGAGGCGGACAGCCGCTCCCGCAGCTCCGTGGTCGCGTTCCGGTAGCGGGGATCCACGGTGGGGAGCACAGACAGGTGCGCCAGCAGGCAGGCGGCGTCATCGATTCGGTGCCCGGGGCCCACCTCGTCTACGTCGAGCAACCCGGAGAGCGCTCCCCCGTCGAACAGTAAGTGCGCCTCGTAGAGATCCCCGTGCACGGGCACCAACGGGCCCGGATCCTGCCGTTGCAGCCCGGAGTGAATCTTTTCCAGCACGGTGTCCCAGCGGCGTTGCTGGTCGGTCAGTAGCGGGTGGGTGCGCGGGGCGAGATCGCTCAGGCGTGCGGCCCAGCTTGGGCGGGTCGGCAGGTCCAGCACCGTGGCGGGCAGCCGATCCAACACGCCGAGAATCTGCTGCGCGTCGTCCTCGCGGGTACGGTGGTGCACCAGGCGCGAGGCCAGCGAGCGGCCGGCCAGACCCCCCAAGGCCACCATCCCGAGTTCGGGTGCGGCGAGTACCGGGGCCACGGGCACGTCCGCCTCACTGAGTAGCCGGTGGCGCACCACGGTGGCTGCTGCGACGTCGTCGGGCAACACCTTCAGGTAGATACTGCGCGCCGGGGTCTGGGCGGTAGCACCCACATCCGCACGCAGGACCGCTCGACGTAGCGGCCGGTAGCTGATCATCCGTAACGCCAACAGGGGCTCAAACAGGGGTTCAGCACCGATCAGGCGGCGCAGAGGTTCCGGGTCGACGGCACGGGCGAGTCCGGGCAACCGGGGATCATGCGGATGCATCCAGAGCGACCAGCGGATTCCGTGCAGGATGTCCGTGCCGGCCACGGTGCCCGCGGGCAGCTCCGCGGTGGTGAGCCCCACGTGGCGTTCCGTCTCGCCGGACCCACCGGTGCGCACATGGGCTTCGATGAGCAGGGTGGTAGCGGACCCGGTGCGATCGACCTCGCGCAGGCTCCATCGGTTCAGGGTGTGGCCGAGGCGTCCGAGCAGACGTCCCAGTACCGTGTCGAGATCCCCGGGGTGGAGGCCGGGATCAGATGGCTCGACGGCGTTCAAGCACCTTGTCCAAATCGAGGCGGCGGTGGGCGCGCGCGGCCAGCTGTGCCTGGTATTCGGCGGAGACGCCGTCCTTGAGCTGCACGTTCGGGGACACCACCGGCTCGGCTTCGGGCTCGATCGGCTCCGGCTCCGGACGGGTCACCTCGGCGGCATCGAGGTACATGGGACGCGGCACTCGGGCCACGGCCGGACGTTCGTCTTCCGCGGCGCCCTCGAGGGAGCCCTCAGAGTCGGTCTCCGCGGTCGCGACTGGCCGCGCGGTAGCCTCCGCGGCCTGCATCGCTGCCGCAGTGTCGGCATCGCGCTCTGCAGATTCGGGGGCAACGGTCTCCGGCTGATAGTCGAAGACGGGGGCATCACGGTGCGTGACGACGTTTTCAGCAGTCCCCGCAGGCGCCGTCCGGACGTGCACGGGCTGACTCGTGTTGGCGGCCTCAGCGAAAGCGTCTTCCACGCGTTGGGCACGACGACGGCGCTGATCGCGCAGGGCGAGTCCGCGCAGGGTGGCCAGCGACCCCACGCCCACCAGCAGAGAGATCCCGGCCACGGTCACGGTGGCGGCACCAAAGGCAGACGCGATTCCGGTCACCAGGAAGGTACCCAGGGCGAGCACCGCCACGAGGAAGACGGCGGTGCGGCCCCAGCGCACAGTCATTCTCGGGGTCGGGCCTTCGGCGTGCCCTTCCGTCGATGCGGAACGGTGCGGGGTACTCGGTGCCATGGTGTTCCTCCGGATGCTGCCTGGGGTGGACGTGCTCGGCCGGGACCGAGTCTCAGCGCGGCGTTCCATGCGAGACGCCCACTGGCGACGTCGTCGTACCACCCGGTCGCGCAGACTCGGTGCGATCTGCAGTTCCTGTCGGGAGACCAACAGCATCCAGGTCAGCACGGCCACCAGCACCAGCATGGCGGTGGGGACGCGGACGTCCGGAAGCGCGCCGAGCGCCGAAGCGAGCGACTCTTCCAGTTCCCGAATACGATGGTCCACGTCTCAACGGTACTCACTGCGAATCACACCGTTGTGATTCATCCGGGTGTGTCGCTGAGTTTGGGCCAGAATCAGGCCAAGAATCGGCGAGCGGATCATCTGCGCAGCTGGGCCAGCAGCCCGCCCGGTGGCACGTCCTCCAGGGTGAGGGCGTACGTGTCGTGATCTTCCCAGGCGCCGTTGATGTGCAGGTAGTTCCGGCGCACCCCTTCGTGACGGAAGCCGAGCTTGTCCACCACCCGGTGGCTGGGCCCGTTGCGGGGCACAATGTTGATCTCCACCCGGTGGAGCCCGGCCCGGCTGAACAGGTAGTCCACCACCATGGCCACGGCACGCGGCATCAGTCCGCGCCCGGCCACATCTCGGTCGATCCAGTAGCCGATGCTGGCCGACTGCGCGGCCCCGCGCATGACATGGGAGACCACCAGTTGGCCGATGATCCGCGGCCGGGCACCCACCGGGGCGTCGTCGTCGCGCAGACACAACAACCACGGATACCCGCCCCCGGCGGCGGCGTCGCGATTCAGGGTGCGCACCATCTCCCGGAATGACCGCGGGGCGCGGGAGGGGTCCGGGGTGGTGGCGTCCCAGGGGGTGAGCCATGCTGCATTGCGCTGGCGCACCGCGTCCCATTCGTCCCGGTCACGGGCGCGAAAGGGACGCAGCACCAGCTCACCGTGCTCGAGCGTGACCGGCCACGCCCCGGAGAGATGGTCGAACGGTCCGGCGTCTCGACTCATATACTCGAGCATAGTCACCCCCACCGGCACCGTTGAAACAGACGCATCGCTTGAGAGGTCACCATGACGGACGCAGAGAAAACCGGGTTCCGCCAAGAGTATCGACGACGACGCCGCGAGCTGCCCGCGCTCGAGCGTGCCGCGCAGTCGGCCGCGCTGACCGACGGCGCGCTCAAGTTGTTGGCCGAGCGGAAGCAGCAGGCGGAGAACACGGGGCAGCCCTGGCACGGCCGGGTGGCCTCGGTGATGAGCTACGGCGCGGAACCCGATACCGGTCAGTTGCACGCGCGCCTGGCAGCCGAGGGGGTTGAGGTGTATGTTCCGGTGAGTCTGCCGCAGCGACAGCTGGGCTGGGTGCGTTGGTTCCCATCGGTGGCGATGGAACGTTCCGCGGTGGCACCGATCGAAGAGCCGGTGGGCGAGCGGTTCGGGGTGGAGCTGATGAGCCGGGTCGACGTCGTGTTCGTGCCCGCGCAGGCGGTAGACCCCGCGGGGTACCGGATGGGTCAGGGCGGCGGCTACTACGACCGGTTTTTGGCGCAGCTGTCGGAGCCGACACCGCTCACGGTGGCGGTGGTGTACACCCATGAACTGGTGGAGCGAGTGCCGCGGGACGAGATGGACCGTCCCACGGACGCGGTGCTCACCCCGGAGGGACTACACTGGAGTGTCCGAACGGAGCACTGAGGAGATCTCGAGGAGCCATCGCCGTGCCAACCTACGCTTACGCCTGCAAAGACTGCGGTCACACCTTCGACGCCGTGCAGTCCTTCACCGACGACGCGCTGACCGTCTGCCCCGAATGCCAGGGTACGCTGCGCAAAAAGTTCGGTGCTGTGGGGGTCAGCTTCAAGGGTTCCGGCTTCTACCGCACCGATTCCCGATCGTCGTCGTCCAGCTCCGTGAGCAGCTCGTCGAGCTCTACCGGTTCATCGAGTTCTTCCAGCACCTCCAGTTCAACGAAGGCCGCCACCAGCACGTCGTGATTCCCCGGGCTTAGCCCCAGTGCGGGGGTCGCTGCTCGAGTAACCAGCGATCCCGCTCGCTCAGCGCACCCAAGGTCTGCATGGGACGCTCGGCTGGTTTGCGCGGCGGAGCCGCGTCCGTCGCCTCCGGGCCCAGACGCGGCTCTGCATGGTCGGCCTCGGCAGGCCCGGTGCCGGGAGCATCCACGCGGCGCGACCGGCGCGGGCGCGGAGGCTCCCCCGATTCTCGGTTCATCAGCGCGTGGCTTCCCCGTCGTCGGCGGGGAGGCCCAACAGCCCGGCGATCTCCTCGGTCACACCCAGCGGGTTCGAGAACACGTCGATCGTCCAGAGTGGCTGATGTCGCCAGCCCAGCCGTTCCAGGGCGGCCGGCCGCAACCGGGACCGCTCGCGCACGCTCATCGCCCGGCCCCGCTCGGAGCCATCCGACGACAGCGCCACCGGGGCGGCATAGTCCTCAGATTCGGCCCCGTCCCACTGCGGCAGTCCGCGCGGGTTCCAGGCGGCTAGGTCGATCATCCCGGCGCCGTCCACCTCGGCGGTGGCCCCGCGCTGGTCGAGCAGCTGAGCGATGTCGTGAATCAACGGATCCGATGCGGAAGCATCAGTACCAGCACCGGCCTCGGTGCGCGTGGGCTCATCGGCGTCGTGCAGGAACATCTCCAACACCTCGCGCAGGTGATAGGAGGCGCCCTGCAGCCGCTTCGGGTCCAGGTCAGCGGGGTGAATGCAGGTCAGAATCCGCAGGCTGGACCGGGCCCGGGTCAGCGCGGTGGCGTAGTACTGGTGGCTGTGTTGCTCGGACAGCGGACCGAAGTGGTGCACCACCGATTCCTGCGCCCCGCGACCGTAGCCCAGAGTGAAGATGATGGCGTCGCGGACCAGCCCGTGGGCGCGCTCCATCGGCGCCACCACGAAAGGCTCGCCGCCGTTGCCGGAGTCAGCCGCAAAGTACGGCATGGCCCACTTATTGTCGGGCAGGTTCATCCGGATCGCCTCGGCCACCCGTCGAGCATGGGTGGCGGTGGCGGTGATCACCGCGAGCGAGGTGGTCGGGTGGTTCTTCAGGTGCTCAAACACCAGGTCCACGGTGCGGTTGACCTCTGCGGTGGTGGATTCCATACCGTCATCGCGCCAGGAGACCGCCCCCTGGGGCACGTGCTCGACGACGACGGCGGGCTCCCCCAGCCCGGTGAATTCCTCGGCGGACGGCAGGCGGTCGAGCTCGCCGTAGAGTTGGCGGCCCAACAGCCGGGTGAGCCGCTGGGAGACCCCGCGATGCTGGTAGCGCAACGGCCCCTGGGGCAGCACCCGTGACAGGGCGGCGTGCGTGGACTCGGCATCCGTCGGGGTGCGCCGGGTGGAGGCTGAATCGACCGCCACCTGGAAAGGCTGCGGGCGCCCGGAGACGGCGTCGCCGAAGGCCACGGTCTGGGTGGCGCGGGCGATCGGCCCCAGCGCGGAAGCGACCGCCAGGGTTTCGGCGTCAAGCAGCAGCACCGTGTCGAAGCGCAGGTCGGCCGGCATTTCCGCCAGGGCCAGCGGGGAGGTGGTCCAGATCGGCACCAGCGGCTGCAACACGGCGGCGTCGATCTCGGCCAGCTCCGAGATCTCCGGCGCCCCGCCCTTGAGCAGGTTCCGCAGCGCATCGGCCGCTTCCGGGTGAGAACCGGTGGCCGCCTCGAACCGGGTGGCCAGCAGGTGCCGCAATCGTGACGGGCCAGCGGCGAGGTGGGCGGCGTCGGCGAGCCGGAATTCGGCGTCGATGCGGCGCAGTTCGGCACCGTCCATCATCGCCAAGTGGTCGTCCCCAGAAATCATGGCTTCCAGGGCGGACTGCCACCAGGAGACGTCGAGTTCCGCGCGCACCTGGGTTGCGGGGATCTCGCGGTCCTGGAAATCGGCGAGCAGTTCTGCCAGGCCCTGTTCGCGCAGCTGATCCAGCACCAGTGTGCGCTCGGGCAGGGTCTGCAGCGTGTCCTGATCGGCCACCAGCCGGTCCAGCAGCACGGCCAGCTCGCTGATCGGCAGGTTCTCCAGCCGCTGCGTGTCGGCTTCGGGGGTGGCCAATACTTGCTGGAGCCGTTCCAGGTTCTCGGCGAGAGCGCGGCCCTCCTCGGCCAGGGATTCCAGCCCGGAGGGGATCACCGGGTGGCGCTGGGAGGTGGCCCACTGCCGCCACACGGTCAACTGCGACTGCACCTTGACCAGGGCGGTGTGCAGGTCGTCCACGTGCATACCGGGGCGCACGTACTCCTTCGCCACACGACGCAGCCGGGAGCGGGTCATCGCCGACATTTCCACCCCGTGTTCGCGGCGCCAGGAACTCGACGCGGTGGCGGCGATCAAGTCGGTGACGGGCCGGTCGAAAATATCCGGGGTGAAGTGGTCCAGGGAACCGCGCACGTGCTGGAGCAACTCGATCTGTTCCGACCAGGAGGTCACGGTGTCGCCGGTGCGCAGCTGCGACTGGGCGGCTGCCTGTTGGATCTTCACCCGCACCACGGGCAGCGCTTTGGCCACCTGTTCGGCCAGGGTGTACGCCTCTTCGGCCTCCTGGACGTTGCGCAACCGCGCCCCGTACCAGGGCGACTCGACGGCCTGGCGGGAGAAGGCACCCAGCTCGGCGGCTCGGTGGAGCTGCTCGGCGACGGCCTCGCGGTTCACGGTGGCATCCAGCACCGAGCGTTTCAGCCGCACCGTGGTGGCCGGGGCCGGGTCTAGGGCGGTGAGCTGGGCCAGTTCGCGCATCGCTTCGAAGGGCGAGCAGTTCCAGCGGGTGCGCACCTGGTGCAGGCTGGCACTGTGGTCAGCCAAGCGGTGGCGGCGCTCCTGCACGGTGGCCTGCACGCGCTTCACAGCCGGCTCGGTGGCCCGCTCGCCGCGCAGGAGGGCGTGGATGAGCTGCTCGCGCAGGTGCGCCGGGGTGGTGGACGAGGAGACGTTGAGCGCCAGGCTGGCGAGGTCGAGACGTTCCAGGCGACGGCGCACGTCATCCAGGGTGGCGGTGCGTTCGGCCACGATGAGCACCCGCTTGCCCTCGGCGGCCAGCCCGGCGGCAGCGGCGACGGCGGTCTGGGTTTCGCCGGTGCCGGGAGGGGCGGAGACCACGAGGGAACGCCCGGCCAGAATATGGTCCACCGCCGTCTGTTGCGAGGGATCCAGGTCGAGCACGAGCAGTTCCTCGGCCGGGTCGCGCTCGTCGATCGGAGTCAGGGCGGCGTCGTCGAGCTCGGTGACGTCGACGTCGGCTTCGGCACCGTCGCGGTACAGGGCGTTGATGACCGGGTGGTCGGTGGAGATCAGCTGCGAGGTGGCCGAGGCGGAGTCGGTGAGGTCGGCGAAGGTGGAGAGCACGAGGCGGTGTTCGACCACGAGCCCGCGGATTGACGAGTTGTGGGCGCGCAGCAGCTCCAGGGCCGGCTGCGGCTCGAACTTCGCGGTGACGTAGGCGGCACGCTCAAATTCTGCCGGGTCCAGGGTGATGCCGTAGGTGGTGGCGAAGAAGCGCACCAGGGCCGGGTTCAGCCGGGCGCGTTCGGTGATCTGGACTTCGTAGTCGTCACGTCCGGAACGCTGGGTGAGGCTGATCCGGGCCAGCATCACCGGCGCCGACATCTGCACGGAATGCCCGTTTTCGGAGACCCGCCAGGTGGCCAGGCCCGCTGCAGCGTAGCCGACGTCGATGCCGCGATCGGCGGAGAGCTCTTCCATTTTGGCGCTGATCTGCCGGGCGGCAACGTAGGCCTGGTCCAGACCGCTCTGATCGCGCAGCAGCGTGGAGAGCCGGGTGCGGCGCCCGGTCACGAACTGGGTGAGCCCGGAGGGGTGGGCGTGGGTGACGTCGATGCTATTGTTCGCCGTCGGGCCGAAGCGCAGCATGGTGTCGGAACTGGTGGAGGTGCGCAGCCCGGTGAGCCACTCATCGAAGCTGAACCGGGGCTCGTTCGGTTGCGGCGCGCTGGGTTCTTCCTCGGCGGCGGGCTCAGGTTCGGAGTCCACCTCGGACTCTGATTCCGCCTCGGCAGACTCGGCCGTGTCGGATTCAGCGGCGGCGTCGGCTTCGAGGTCTTCGGGTAACGGGGCGCCGGCGGTAACTTCTCCACCGGTGTCCGGCTCGGCGCTGGTGGCGTCCGTGACGTCCGTCTGGGCTGCCGCGGGGGCGTCCTCGACCGGTTCGGTGGAGTCTGCCTGGGGGGTGCGGTCGTCCGAGTGGCTCACAGTCGTCCTTCCTCTGCCATTCGCCGCCTCCGGAGGGTCACCGGTTCGGCGTGCACACAGTTGTGCTCACAGAATAGTGTGACCCACCGTGCCCCGAAAACCTGGTGACGACATGAGGATTCGGCCGGTTCGGTGTGAATTCACAGTCCGAACCGCCCGAATCACTCCCACTCGATGGTGCCCGGAGGCTTCGAGGTCACGTCCAGCACGACGCGGTTGATGCCGTCCACCTCGTTGGTGATGCGGTTCGAGATGCGGCTGAGCACGTCGTAGGGCACCTTGGCCCAGTCGGCGGTCATCGCGTCTTCCGAGGTCACTGGGCGCAACACGACCGGGTGGCCGTAGGTGCGACCGTCGCCCTGGACGCCCACGGAGCGCACATCTGCGAGCAGGACCACGGGGCACTGCCAAATCTCACGGTCCAGCCCGGCCACGGTGAGCTCTTCGCGCACAATGGCATCGGCTTCACGTAGCAGGTCCAGGCGTTCCTTGGTGACCTCGCCGATGATGCGGATGCCCAGTCCCGGTCCGGGGAAGGGCTGGCGCATCACGATCTCGTCGGGCAGTCCCAGCTCCGAGCCGACAGCCCGGACTTCGTCCTTGAACAAGGCGCGCAGCGGTTCGCAGAGTTCAAATTCGATGTCATCGGGCAGTCCGCCCACGTTGTGGTGGGACTTGATGTTGGCGGTGCCCTCTCCCCCACCGGATTCGACGACATCTGGGTACAGAGTCCCCTGCACCAGGAACTTCACGTCGGTGGCGTTCGGGTCGTTCTGCGAGGCCAGCACAATATCGGCCTGAGCCTGCTCGAAGGTGCGGATGAACTTTTCGCCGATGATCTTGCGCTTGGTTTCCGGGTCGGTGACGCCGGCCAGGGCGTCCAGGAACACGTCCTCGGCGTCGACCATCACGAGTTTGGCCCCGCCCGTTGCTTTGCCAAAAGCCTTCTCGATCTCGTCGGATTCGTTCTGACGCATCAGCCCGTGGTTGACGTACACGCAGGTGAGCTGGTCACCGATGGCGCGCTGGACCAAAGCCGCGGCAACCGCCGAATCGACGCCGCCGGAGAGACCGCAGATGGCCCGGTGCTCCCCGATCTGTTCGCGGATCAGAGCGACCTGCTCGTCGATGACGTTGGTGGTGGTCCAGGTCGGGGTGAGTCCGGCCCCCTGGTACAGGAAGTTCTCCAGCACCTGCTGGCCGCGGTCGGAGTGGCCCACTTCGGGGTGCCACTGCACGCCGAAAATTCGCCGGTCCGTATCTTCGAACGCGGCGACGGGGGCGCCAGCAGTGCTGGCGGTGACGGCAAAGCCCTCCGGCGCCTCGGTGACGGCGTCGCCGTGGGACATCCACACCACCTGATCGGCGTCCTGCCCGGCGAAGAGCGTGCACTCCCCTGAGATCTCCTGCAAGCGGGTGGAGCCGTATTCGCGGGCTCCCGTCTTGGCCACGGTGCCGTCCAGTGCCGCCGCGATGGACTGGAAGCCGTAGCACAGGCCCAGCACGGGCACCCCGGCCTCGAGCAGGGCCGGGTCCAGGCGTGGGGCGCCGTCTTCGTACACCGAGGAGGGTCCGCCGGAGAGGATGAGCGCGGCCGGGCGTCGGGAGAGAATCTCTTCAGCGGACAGCGTGTGCGGCACCACTTCGGAGTAGATGCGGGCTTCTCGCACACGGCGGGCAATCAGCTGTGCGTACTGGGCGCCGAAGTCGACCACCAACACGGTGGGGAAATCGGCGGAGATCTGAGGATTATCTGCGGCGGTCATCACGGCTTCCAGAATAGTCGGTGCTCGAGGATTCTCTGAACGGGCCCGCTAGTAGCGGCGCACGGCCTCGGGGTGGGCTTGGACTTCGGCCACGGTCTGCCGGTGGATCTGCTTCTCGACGATGAACGACAGGAAAGGCACCACGCCGCCACCGGCCATCAGCAGCAGGCGCATCCCGTTCCAACGCATCAGCGACCAGAGGCGGAAACTGGCCAACAGGTAGACGACGTACATCCAACCGTGGACGATGAGGATCAGCAGGGAGATGTTGATCCCGTCGACGATCTCCCCGGCCGGGTGGAAACCGAGCACGTTGGAGGCACCGGCGGCAGAGGCGTCCTCCAGGCCGACCCGGGTGCCGCCGGCGAAGAGCTCCAGGTTGAACCCGTACTTCAGCACCATTTCGGCCACCAGAAGCAGCAGCAAAATACCGGTGAGCCAGGCGCAGATCTTGTAGAAGGTCAGCGCCCCGCGAATCTGCCGGTTGGTGCCGCCGAATCGGCGCTGGGTGCCGCTGGGACGCGGCGGTGCCGGCGGCAGGTCGGCTTCGGTGATCTGCTCCGGATCGGGCAACTCGGCCGGGTTCACCGGTTCTGATTGCTGGTGGCTCATCGGTCCTCCTGGTTCGGGGCGGTCTCGCTGTGAAACTGGTGATTTGCCTTTTCGGCGGTTGCTTTGGCAGCACGTGCTTCAGCTCGACGTCGTTCCAACTCGCGGGCGCGCCACTGGCGCTCCCATTCTTCGTCGAGCAGTTCCTCGCGCCGGTCTTTCAGGTGGTCGTCGCGCATGAACCGCCACCACAGGTACAGCGCCATGCCGGCGAAAATGATCCATTCGATGGCGTAGAAGATGTTGAGCCAGACGACTTCCTGCTCCTGCGGCTGCGGGGCCACCAATACCTGCTCGATGCCGGCGGTACCGTCGGCTTCCAGCGTCTCGCCGGCGGAGCCATCAGCACCGATAGGGGCGAAACTGCTGGCGGCAATGTAGGCGGCGTAGAGCGGCTGGTTCCAGATGTTGACCAGTTCAGAAGTCGCCACCGCGGAGTTGGTCATCGGTGTGACGGAGCGGTCCAGTGCACCGGCTACGGGGCCTTCGGGAGGCAGCAGCCGTCCGGTGACCTCTACCGTGGTGCTCGATGCGTCCACTCCGGTGGCTTCGGTGAACAGCTCACGTAGCTGGGCTTCGGAATCCGCGGCCGGCGGCTCTGCACTCCAGCCCCAGACCACGGGGATCCCGTAGTTTCCGGGGGCGTCGTCCACATCGGCCAGGGCCACCAGCCAGTAGCCGGTTTCGCCGTCGCGGAGCCGATTTTCGATGACGACCGTGCTGGCCGCATCCACCGTACCGGTGAAGGTAACGATCTGGTCGGCCTGGGCGCCCATCAGCGGTTCGCCCGGTTCGAAGTGCTCGGTGAGCTCGACCGGGGTCTCCGTCTGGCTCAGCGGCGGCGGCGCCGTGGAGACAGATTGCTCAAACTGCCACCGGCTGAGGAACACGAACACCGTGGACACGACGATCGCGAGGATCAGGAAGCCGATCCACTGGGGTTTCAGGGCGGTTTTCAGCACGCGGGATCCTTGATCGGGCTGCTCTTCTCTCTCGTAAGTGGACGACGGTCAGGACTGCGGAGGCGAGGCCACCTGGACCTCGACCTTCTGGAATTCCTTGAGCTCGGTGTAGCCGCAGGAGGCCATAGCCCGGGCCAGGGCACCCATCAGGTTTGCGGTGCCGTTGGTGTGGTGGGTGGGGCCCACCAGGACCTCTTCCAGGGTGCCGACGGTGCCCACCTGGGTGCGGTCGCCGCGCGGCAGGGTCGGGTGTGCTGCTTCGGCGCCCCAGTGCCAGCCGGCCCCGGGGGCTTCCTCGGCGCGAGCGAGTGTAGCACCCAGCATGACGGCGTCGGCGCCCATGGCCAGCGCCCGGACGATGTCGCCGGAGTTACCCAGTCCGCCGTCGGCGATGACGTGCACGTAGCGCCCGCCTGACTCATCCATGTAGTCGCGTCGGGCCTCGGCGATGTCCGATATAGCCGTCGCCATCGGCACACGCACACCCAGGGCGCGGCGGGTGGTGGAGGAGGCTCCGCCACCGAAGCCGACGAGCACACCGGCGGCACCGGTGCGCATCAGATGCAGCGCCGGAATGTAGCCGGCCGCGCCGCCGACAATAACGGGAACGTCGAGCTCGTAAATGAACTGCTTGAGATCCAGGGGCTCCTGGGTGGCGGAGACGTGCTGGGCGGAGACGGTGGTGCCGCGAATGACGAACATGTCCACGCCAGCGTCGATCACCGTGCGGTAGTGCTCCTGGGTGCGCTGCGGGGTCAGGGCCCCGGCGACCACCACACCGGCGTCACGGATTTCGGCGATGCGCTGGCTGATCAGTTCCGGCTGAATCGGCGCGGAGTAGAGCTGCTGAAGCCGGGCGGTGTTCTCTGGGGAGAACTGCTCGGCGTTCAACGCCGCGATCTCTTCGAGAACCGGCTCGGGGTTCTCGTAGCGAGTCCACAGCCCCTCAAGGTTGAGCACGCCCATGCCGCCGAGCTTGCCCAGCGCGATGGCGGTGGCCGGTGACATTACCGAGTCCATCGGCGCACCGATCACCGGCATGCCGAAGTTGAAAGCGTCGATCTGCCAATCCAGGTTGACGTCTTCCGGACCGCGGGTGCGGCGGGTGGGGACGATGTTGATGTCGTCCAGGGCATAGGCACGACGGCCGCGCTTGCCGCGGCCGATCTCCACTTCATAGCTCACAGTGCTTCTCGTTCCTTAGGCTTCCCGTAGGGTCAGCGGGCGCGGTAGTTCGGCGCTTCCACCGTCATCATGATGTCATGCGGGTGGGATTCCTTCAGACCCGCAGGAGTGATGCGCACGAATCGGCCATCGCGCTTGAGCTCGTCGATCGTTCGTGCCCCGGTGTAGAACATGGTCTGGCGCAGGCCGCCCACCAGCTGGTGCAGCACCGCTGAGAGCGGACCGCGGTAGGGCACCTGGCCCTCGATGCCTTCGGGGATCAGCTTGTCTTCGGTGGGCACATCGGCCTGGAAGTAGCGGTCCTTGGAGAAGGATCGCTGTCCATTGCGGGTCTGCATGGCACCCAGCGAACCCATGCCGCGATAGGCCTTGAACTGTTTGCCGTTGTAGAAGACCAGATCACCGGGCGACTCAGCGGTGCCGGCCAGCAGCGAACCCAGCATCACGGAGTCAGCGCCGGCCACTAGGGCCTTGCCAATGTCGCCGGAGTGCTGCAGACCGCCGTCGGCGATCAGGGGAACACCCGCGGGGATGGTGGCCTTGGAGGCTTCATAGATCGCAGTAATCTGCGGCACACCCACGCCAGCGACGACGCGGGTGGTGCAGATCGAGCCCGGGCCCACACCCACCTTCACGGCGTCGGCCCCGGCGTCAACGATAGCCTTGGCGCCGGCGTAGGTGGCTGCCTGGCCGCCGATGATGTCGACGTGGGCCGAAGCCGGGTCTTTCTTCAGGCGGGCGATCATGTCGAGCACGCCCTGGGTGTGGCCGTTGGCGGTGTCGACGACGAGGACATCCGCGCCGGCTTCCACCAGCGCCATGGCCCGGTCATAGCCGTCGCCGAAGAAACCGACGGCGCCGCCGACGCGCAGTCGGCCCTCGTCGTCCTTGGCGGCGTTGGGGTACTGTTCGGCCTTGTCGAAGTCCTTGACGGTGATCAGCCCCTGCAGGCGGTTCTGGTCATCCACCAGTGGCAGCTTTTCAATGCGGTGGGTGGAGAATAGCTCCACGGTTTCTTCGCGAGAGATGCCGACCTTGCCGGTGACCAGTGGCATCGGGGTCATGGCCGTGCGCACGGTGCGGGTGGCGAATTCTTCGCGGCGGATGAAGCGAGTGTCGCGGTTGGTGACGATGCCCAGCAGCACCTTGTTCTCGTCGACGACGGGCAGGCCGGAGACGCGGTACTGGGCACAGAGTTCCTCGAGCTCCTCGAGGGTTTCCTCGGGGCCGACGGTCACCGGGTCAATGATCATTCCAGACTCGTTGCGCTTGACCCGGTCCACCTCGGTGGCCTGGTCCTCGATCGAGAGGTTGCGGTGGATGATACCCATACCGCCCTGGCGGGCCATGGCGATGGCGAGACCGGCTTCGGTCACGGTGTCCATGGCGGCCGAGATGACGGGAACGTTGATGTTGATGCGCCGGGTGAGCCGGGTGGTGGTCTCAGCGTCGGCGGGGATGACGTCGGTGGCGTTGGGCAGCAGCAGGACGTCGTCATAGGTGAGACCGGTGAAGCCGAACGGGTCAGCCGCCTGGGCGACGGGATCGGGAGATGGTCCAGAGGTGGGGGTGCTCACAGAAAAATGGCCTTTCGATCTACATGCCCGGGTGCGGATGCTCAGCTCAACATGGCGGTGCACCCAGTGTATTCCCCCGCGAGGTTTCGACTGAACCGAGTGACCGATGGTGACACCGCGACGTGGCCAGGATCACCGAGTAGCCTGGGGCCACGCCCACCAGCGGAAACGGAGCCACCATGTCAGCAGATTCACCGCGTCGCCACCTCTTCGAGCACATGATCACTGTGCCCCACTCCCGTGAGACCGTTGCGGCCTGGCACGAGCGCGGCGGAGTGTTGCCTCGGTTGAGTCCGGATTGGTCGACCACGGTGTTGCAGGAACCAGATCAGGGGCTGCATCCCGGGTCCCGAGCCCGGTTGCTGATGGGACCAGCCGGGCTCGTATCGCTATTACCCTCGGCTCGGCTGGCCCGTCGTGCGGGTGTGCGCTGGGAGGCGCTGCACACCGCATGGGAGCCCGGGCACGGGTTCACCGATGTGATGGAGTCCGGTCCCCTGCGCTCCTGGACTCACCAGCACGGGTTTGTCGACGACGAACCGGAAGCGTCGTGCCGGATCGAGGACCGGATCGAATATGAACTTCCCGCCGCCATCGAAAGCATCCCCGGGGCCGCCGCCCGCTTCGACGCCGAGCTCGAGCGGATCATGGCCTTCCGGTCGCGAGTGATGCGCGACGACCTGGATTTCCAGGCCCGGGTTGCCACTGATCACCCCCTGACGGTGGCGATCACCGGTGCCTCCGGATTGGTGGGAACCCAAGTCTCGGCGCTGTTGCGCTCCGGCGGCCACCGGGTGATCACCCTGGTGCGCCATTCCGGCCCCAGCCGTCGGATCGACGAGCACCACATCAGCTGGGACCCCGCGCAGGGCGAACTCGATGCGTCCTTACTGATCGGCGTCGACGCGGTTATCAACCTCTCCGGAGCCTCGATCGCCGGCCCCTTCACCGCAGCCCATCGCCGGACGGTCTTCGCGTCCCGGGTCGACTCCACTTCCACCCTGGTCACCGCACTGCGTTCCGTGGCCGACCGGGGCGGTCCACACACCCTCATCAGCGCCTCGGCTTCGGGGTTCTACGGTCACGATGCGAGCGCTCACGATGAGGATGCCGCCCACCTCGATGAGACCGCACCCAGTGGAGATGGTTTTCTGGCCGCGGTGTGTCGACAGTGGGAGCAGGTGGCTTCCGGTGCCGCCGAGGCAGGAATCCGAGTCGTCACCGTGCGCACCGGGCTGGTGCTTTCCTCCACTGGCGGGCTATTGGCCGCCCAGCTGCCGCTGTATCAGGCCGGTGCCGGTGGCCCGATGGGCTCGGGCGGGATGTGGCAGCCTTGGGTGTCCCTGGATGATCTGGCGCAAATCTACGTGTGGGCGGTCGTCCGGCCCGAGGTCACTGGACCGGTCAACGCGGTGAGCCCGCAGCCGGTGCAGCAGCGCGAGTTCGCCGCCACGCTGGGCGATATTCTGCATCGACCAACTGTGCTGCGTACCCCGAACATCGCCCCGGCAGTGCTGCTGGGCCGTCAGGGAGCGCGCGAGCTGGCGCTGAGTTCGGCACGCCTTGCTCCGGCTGAGCTGGAAAGGTCCGGGTACCGTTTCCGGCACCCGGACCTGACCTCGGCCCTGCGTCACACGCTGGGTCGCTGAGCCGATCCGGCTTCGGCGCCGACGCGCTCGGCGTCGACCGGCTCGTCCTGCGCGTGGTCGACCACGTCCTGCGTCTCTGGCTCGGCCAGTTCAACGTCGTCATTCATCAGCTCCACGCCAGCATGCTTGGCGTTGTAGAGTGACTCATCCAGGATGCCCTCCTGTTTCGACACCAGCGCCGGCACCAGGGCCTGGCCCACCACGTTCACGGCGGTGCGGCCCATGTCGACAATCGGATCCACCGCAAGCAACAGACCCACGCCGGCCAGCGGCAGCCCCAGCGTGGACAGGGTCAGGGTGAGCATCACGACGGCACCGGTGGTGCCCGCGGTCGCTGCCGACCCAAGCACGGAGACCACCACGATGAGCGCGTAGTCGGCCAGCGTCAGCTGGATACCGAAGAACTGGGCCACGAACATCGCGGCAATCGCCGGGTAGATAGCAGCGCAGCCGTCCATCTTGGTGGTGGCGCCCAACGGCACAGCGAACGCAGCGTAACCGGAAGGCACTCCGAAGTTTCGCTCAGCCACGCGCTGAGTGACCGGCAGCGTGCCGATCGAGGAGCGGGAGACGAAGCCCAGCTGGAAGGCGGGCCACACACCGGAGAAGAACTTGCGGATGCTCAGCCCATGGGCCTTCACCAGCACCGGGTAGAGCACCAGCAGCACAATAGCCAGACCGGCATAAATGGCGAGCACAAAGGTACCGAGGGCGCCCATGGTGGTCCAGCCGTAGGACGCCACCGCGTTGCCGAGCAGACCCACGGTGCCGATCGGAGCGATACGGATGATCCACCACAGCACCTTCTGGATCACGGCCAGGGTGGACTGCGAGAAGTCCAGGAACGGCTCGGCTTTCTTGCCCAGTTTCAAGGCGGCCACACCGACGACGATCGCGATCACCAGGATCTGCAGCACGTTGAACGACACCGAGGTCGTCATGGTGCCATCGTCACCGGCAGTGGTCGAGGCCGACAGTCCCAGGAAATTGGAGGGGATGAGACCCTGCAGGAACGCCAGCCAGTCGCCGGTGCGACCCGCGTATTCCTCCGGGGCTTCCTGCCCGGTGCCGACGCCGGGTTGGAAGATCGCGCCCATGGCAATGCCGATGAGCACAGAAATGAACGCGGTGATGGCGAACCAGAGCAAGGTTTTCCACGCCAGGCGGGCGGCGTTGGTGACCTGCGCGAGGTTGGCGATGGAGGCGACGACGGCGAAGAACACCAGCGGGATCACCGCGGCGCGCAGCAAGGAGATGTAGCTGGAGCCGATCAGTTGCAGCGTCGTGCCCAGACCGGTCGGAGTCTCCTCGGTGTGGCCGGCAGCGCGGGCCATCAGGCCGAGAACGACGCCGAGCACGAGAGCGGCCAGGATCTGGAATCCGAAATTAGTCATCCACCCGGGCAGGGTCCTCTGCCGGGGTTGGATATCAGTGCGAGTTGAAGACATGCCAGCACCGTAGTCCGAAAACGCTGAACGACCTGACCGATCGGTCACGTGAGGACACACTGTGACCCCGGTGACTCTGCAAGCGTTATCCGGGAGCCAGCAACAGAGTAATCAGGAGGATCACCGGCAGCGAGAGAAAAGAGCTGGCGAAGATCGTGTCACGCACCAACAAGGTGGGCAGCCGAAACTGGGATGCGAAGAGGAACTCGTTCTGCGCGGTGGGCAGTGCCGCCATGGCTACCACCCCGAACAGCTCGAGCCCACTGAGCCCAAACACGAAGTGCCCCAGCAGCCAGGCCGCTGTGGGCATCAGGGCCAGTTTCGTCAGCTTGCCCAACACCAGGTCACTGAAAATCTCTCGGTTCCGGAACGGCTTCTGCCCGTGCAGACTCATCCCGAAGATGAGCAACAACAGCGGAATCGAGGAGTGTCCCAGCATGTCCAGGGGTTGCCAGATCACCTCTGGCGGCGTCCAGGAAGTCAGTGACACCGCTGCGCCGACGACGGCGGCAATGCTCACAGGATTCGCCACTGCTTTCAGCACCGTCTTCCACAGCGGCTCCTTCGTCTCGGCCCGGTGGCGGGAGAGGAAGGAGAACACCGTGAGGTAGATCGGGGCGATGACCAACAGCTGCGCCATTAGCACGGAGACGGCGGGCATAGCCGATTACGTTGCCGAGACCACCAGCGGTTTGAATTTCAGCCCATTGCTGCTCGCTTGGGTGATTGCGGCGCTGCTGCCCATCGCCTTGGGCTCAGCCACGGTTGCCGTCGCCACCGCTGCCGGTGTGGCCGCTCCCCTGGTGGCTGCCACCGGTGCCTCACCCGAACTGATGGCCCTGGCGACCGCGTGCGGGTCGATCGCCTTCAGCCACGTCAACGATCCGGGCTTCTGGATGTTCATGGAGTACTTCAACCTCAGCGTCGGGCAGGCGCTGGCGGTGCGTACGACTTACACCACGGTGCTGGCCGTGCTGGGCATCATCGGGGTCTTTGGACTCAGCCTGGTCTTCTAGACCGGGGTGACCAGCGTCCGGCTGGTCACCCAGCTGCGCACGTTCTCCAGGGTCAGCCGCGCCATATCCTCGCGGGTCTCGTGAGTGGCGGATCCGACGTGAGGGTAGAGGACAGTGTTGTTCAGCTCGAGATAACGGTCATCAACGTTGGGTTCGTCGACGAACACGTCGAGACCGGCAGCAGTGATGGTGCGGTTCTGCAACGCGACGATGAGTGCTTCGTCGTCGATGACCGATCCGCGTGCAATGTTGATGACCACTCCGTTGTCCCCCAGAGCTTGAAGGACTTCGGCGCCGACGAGCCCGGCCGTGTCGGGTCCACCGACTATAGCGACCACCAGGATGTCGACTGCTTCGGCGAGTTCGCGCGGCGTCGAATGGTAGGTGTAGCCCGGGGTGTCCTTCGCGCGGCGGGACCAGTAGTGGATTTCACTGCTCAGGGCTTCAAAGCGGCGGGCAATATCGAAGCCAATGCGCCCGAGCCCGAGGATGCCCACCCGGCGGTGGTGCGCTCGGGTGCTGAAGGGGAACGGCCCTTCCTGCCATTTTCCGCTGCGCACGAACCGGTCGGCCGCGGAGAAGCGACGCATGGTGTCGAGGTAGAGCCCCAGTGCGGTGTCGGCGACACATTCGTTGAGCACGTCGGGGGTGTTCGACAGCGGGATGTTGCGCTCGCGGAGCCCTTCGACGTCGTGAGCGTCGTAGCCGACCCCGAAATTCATCACGGCCTCGAGGTGCGGCAGCCGGTCCAGCATCATGGCGTCGACCCCGCTGCCGGCGGTGGCCACCGCGATCTTGATGGTCTCCCCGTGCTCGACGAGAAACTCGGCGCGGTCGTGCCGGGAAGCCGGGTAATGCAGTGGCTGGAGCTGGCCTTCGAGCTCCTCCTCGACCAGCGGATGCTGGCGTCCGATAGAGAGGACCGCGCCACGGTAGGCGTCGAGGGCAGAGGCAGGCAGGTTCAGCAATTCCGACATGGTCTTCATCCTACCCACGACAATGCCCTGCCGGACCAGGTCCAGCAGGGCATTGAGCGCGAATCAGTGACCAGAATCGGTCACCTGGGATTCAACGTGATCAGCGGGGATCAGTCTTCGTCCTCATCCTCGACCTTGTCAGCCACCAGGGTCTCGGTGGTCAGCACCAGAGCCGCGATGGAGGCGGCGTTCTGCAGGGCAGAGCGGGTGACCTTCACCGGGTCGATGACGCCGTCGGCGAGCAGGTCGCCGTAGACGCCGGTCTTGGCGTTGAAGCCGTGGTTGGGCTCCAGCTGGGCCACCTTGGAGACCACGACGGAGCCGTCTTCGCCGGCGTTCAGGGAGATCCAGCGCAGCGGCTGCACCAGGGCCTTACGGACGACGTCGACGCCGTGTGCCGCATCGCCAGAGAGCGCGGACACATCAGCATCCTCGTCCAGTACGGACAGGGCGTTGATCAGTGCGGTACCGCCGCCCGCCACGATGCCCTCTTCCAGAGCAGCGCGGGTGGAGTTCACGGCATCCTCGATGCGGGCCTTGCGCTCCTTGAGCTCCACCTCGGTGGCAGCGCCGACCTTGATGACGCCCACGCCGCCGGCCAGCTTGGCCAGGCGCTCCTGGAGCTTCTCACGGTCCCAGTCAGAGTCGGTGGCGTCGATCTCAGCCTTGATCTGTGCCACGCGTGCCTCCACGTCGTCCGCGGAGCCTGCACCCTCGACGATCGTGGTGTTGTCCTTGGTCACGGTGATACGGCGAGCAGAGCCGAGCACCTCGGTGCCGACCTGATCCAGCTTCATGCCCAGATCCGGGGAGACCACCTGTGCGCCGGTGAGGATCGCGATGTCCTGCATCATGGCCTTGCGGCGGTCACCGAAGCCCGGAGCCTTCACGGCCACGGCATTCAGGGTGCCGCGCAGCTTGTTGACCACCAGGGTGGACAGGGCTTCGCCCTCGACGTCCTCGGCGATGATGAACAGCGGCTTCTTCTCCTGCAGGATCTTCTCCAGCAGCGGCAGGAACTCCTGAACGTTGGAAATCTTGCCGGAGTTCAGCAGGATGTAGGCATCCTCCAGCACGGCTTCCTGACGCTCGGCGTCGGTGACCATGTGCGGGGAGAGGTAGCCCTTGTCGAACTGCATACCCTCGGTGATCTCCAGCTCGGTGGAGGTCGTGGAGGACTCTTCGATGGTGATCACGCCGTCGGCGCCGACAGTGTCGAAAGCGCGGGCCAGCAGCTCGCCGACCTCGTCGGACTGAGCCGAAATCGCGGCCACGTGGGCCACATTCTTGCCTTCGACGTCGCGGGCGTTCTCCTGCAGGCGCTTCTCGACGGCGGCGGTGGCCACCTCGATGCCCTTCTTGACCTCGTTCGGGGCCGCACCGGCGGCCACCAGACGCATGCCCTCGTTCACGAGAGCCTGGGCCAGCACGGTGGCGGTGGTGGTGCCGTCACCGGCGATGTCGTTGGTCTTGGTGGCGACTTCCTTCGCCAGCTGAGCACCCATGTTCTCGTAAGGGTCCTCAAGCTCCACGTCGCGGGCGATGGTCACACCGTCGTTGGTGATGTTGGGTGCGCCCCAGGCCTTATCGAGCACCACGTTGCGGCCCTTGGGGCCGAGGGTGACCTTGACGGTATCGGCGAGCTTGTCGATACCGGCCTGTAGCGCACGGCGAGCGTCGTCGTTGAACAACAGCTGCTTTGCCATGTGTTGTTACTCCTCTAAATCTGTTCTGACGTCTGAAGTAGAGCGGCCCAGCCGGCCGGTGGCCGACCGGGCCCGCTCTCAGGTGGTCTTAATCAGCGCTGCTGAGTCACTTGGTGACGACGGCCAGCACGTCGCGAGCGGAGAGCACCAGGTACTCCTCACCGCCGTACTTGACCTCGGTGCCACCGTACTTCGAGAACAGCACCACGTCGCCCTCGTTCACGTCCACGGCGATGCGCTCACCGTTGTCGGCCACGCGGCCGGGGCCCACTGCCACCACGGTGCCCTCCTGGGGCTTCTCCTTGGCGGTGTCCGGGATGACCAGACCGGAAGCGGTGGTCTGCTCGGCTTCCAGCGGACGGACAACAATACGATCCTCGAGGGGCTTGATAGAGACGGCCATGTCCGCACTCTCCTTCTGTAGTTCCATAAATCTGTTGTGCGCCGGGGGCGAGCCAACCGTCGTCGCGGGTGCCGGATGGCTAGTCCTTCAAGGCTTTGTCACTCGCTATGCTCGAGTGCTAATCCGACTCTAAGCCGAGACTTAGCACTCGGTCAAGGTGAGTGCCAGTGTTGCGTTCACCTAAGCGGCTACAGACGGCGGTACCGTGGAGTGGTGACTGATTCCTCCACCACCGGCGCTTCGGCGCTTGCCCCCGTATTGCGCCCCGAGGGGTGGGAGCTGCTACGGCGACTCTCGGATGAGCTCGGCGACCATCGCGCCTACCGCGACGAGGATGCCCTACGCTGGTCCACCCAGTTACGCGGCGAGGGACACGACCCAGAAACCGTGGCCGCGGTGCTCACCCAGTTGCGGCTACGGTCCCGAGCGGTGGAGAAATTCGGCCCGTTCACCGATCACATGGTCTTCACCGACGACGGCTTACAGCAAGCCACCCGGCTCTCGGTGGCGGCCCGGCACGCTCACCGATTCCAGGACGCCGGGGTGACATCCGTGGCAGACCTCGGATGCGGACTGGGCGCTGACGCCCTAGCCATGGCCGCCCTGGATCTGAATGTCACCGCGGTCGAGATGGACGAGTCCACTGCGGCGGCGGCCATGATTAATCTCATGCCGTTCCCGAACGCCACCGTTATCTGTGCCGACGCGATGGACTGGCACGACGGGCTGGACGAGAGCTCACGCCCGGAGGCGTACTGGTTGGATCCGGCACGGCGAGTGCTCGATGGCTCCAGCGCAGACACCACCGGGGGCTCGACACGAATCTTCGATCCCGCGGCGTTCTCGCCTCCCCTGTCCTTCGTGGAGCGCCTGGCCGGCACCGGAGCCCCAGTGGGGGTCAAATTGGGCCCGGGCCTACCCCATGCAGCCATTCCGGAGACCGCAGAAGCGCAGTGGATCTCGGTGGATGGGTCACTGTTGGAAACCGTGCTGTGGTTCAACGCGGTGCGTCGAGATGATGTACGTCGCGGCGCATTGGTGATCGATGCGGCAGGAAGCACCAGCGAGCTGATCAGCGCCGCTGATTTCGACGATGACCCGGAGGTGCCGGTGTCCGGGCGCGAGGGCATCGCCGGGTACTTATACGAGCCTGATTCCGCGGTGATCCGTTCCGGGCTCATCCGACAGCTGGTGGCCGATACCTTCGGTTCGGTGGGCGGGCGAATGTTGGACGAACACATCGCCTATTTCTGCGCCGATGAACCCGTGTCTACGCCGTTCGCTACCGGCTACCGGGTGCTGGACGTGCTGCCATACAGCGTCAAGGGGCTGCGCCGCTGGGTGCAGGAGCAGTCGATGACGCGACTCGACATCAAGAAACGCGGTGTCGATGTGGTGCCCGAGGAACTGCGCCGACTGCTGATGTCGGGTCAAAAGAAGAAGCAGCAGAAGTCCGGCGGCTCCACGCCTGCTCCGCGCACGGCAACCCTGGTTCTCACTCGTGTGGGCGAAGACCGGCTCGCCGTGGTGGTCGAGCCGGTCTAATCCGTCCTAGAAGTAGACCGCCAGCGGGAGACCGGCGTCGTCGCGCACCGAGACGTCAGTCTCGAAGATGCCGCTGAGCACATCGTCGCGCATGATCTCTTCGGGCGTGCCGAAATGCACCGCCTGACCGTTCTTCATCGCCAGGATGCGGTCCGCATATCGACCCGCGAAGTTGATGTCGTGCAGCACCACGACCACGGTGCGCCCCAACTCATCGGCGGCGCGTCGCAACTGCTTCATCATGCGCACGGAGTGCTTCATGTCGAGGTTGTTCAGGGGTTCGTCGAGCAGGATGTAGTCGGTGTCCTGAGCCAGCACCATGGCGACGTAGGCCCGCTGGCGCTGCCCACCGGAGAGCTGGTCGAGGAAACGATCCTGCAGATCAGTGAGCTCCAGGAACCCCAAGGCAAGATCGATCTGACGCTCACATTCCGGCGTCAGGCGGCCCTTGGAGTACGGGTAACGGCCGAAGCCCACCAGCTGGCGCACAGTGAGGCGGGTGACGAAGTGGTTCTCCTGACGCAGGATCGCCAGCGTCTGAGCCACGTCCTTGCTGCGAGCCTTAGTGACATCGAGACCGGCCACCTGGATAGTGCCGGTGTCGACCTCCTGGAGGCGGCCGATCATCGTGAGGATCGTGGATTTTCCGGCACCGTTGGGTCCCACCAGCGCGGTGATTCCGCCCGCCGGAATCTCGACGTCGACGGGTCCGATCGTGACGGAGTCGCTGTAGCGCCGCGAGACATTCTCGAGAGTGATCACAGTCGTCCCTTTCTCATCACCACGATCAAGAAGACCAGACCACCGATGAGTTCGATGATGATGGTGACCGCTCCCTGAGCGTAGAAGAAGTTGCGAAGAATGAAGTAAGCCCCGGCCAAGATGACGTATCCCAGCAGGAACGCCATGGGCAGGATGAGCCGGTGGTCGTAGGAGTCCGTGAATGTATACGCCAGGGTGGCGATGAGGAAGCCGAGGAAGGTCATCGGACCCACCAGCGAGGTCGTCACAGACATGAGGATGGAAACGAGCAGGAGGGTGATCATCACTTCGCGACGGTGGTTCAGCCCCAGGTTGTTGGCGGTGTCGCGGCCCAGGGCGATGACGTTCATTTTCCGTGCCCGCAGCCACAGGATGACACAGCACACCACGACCATCGGGATGGCGTAGGGCAAGTATTCGCTGGAGGCGTTGGAGATATTGCCAAACATCCGGGCCGAGAGCACGTCGAACTCGTTGGGGTCGAGCATGCGTTGCATGAAGGTAGACATCGATCCCAGACCGCCGCCGATCACCACGCCGACGAGCAACATAATGTGGATATTGCTGAACCGGCCCGAAAGTAGCCAACCATACAGTGCGGCGGCAAAGCCGATCATCAGCAGAATCTGTCCGAGGTAGGCGCCCACGCCCAGCACCATGGTGACCCCGCCTGCACCGAAGAAGAAGATGACCGCGGTATTCACGGCCAGGTACAGGGACTCAAAACCCATAATCGACGGGGTGATGATCCGGTTGGAGGTGGCCGTCTGGAAGGACACGGTGGCGAAGGACTGACACGCGATCACGATGATCATCACGATGAGGTTGGTGGCCCGCATCTCGGCAATCTTCCAGAAGCCCGGCGTACCGAAGTCCATCGGATTGTCGTAAGCGAGGAAACCGAAGGTGATCGCCACTGCGGCAATGCTCAGGCCGGTCATGATCAGGATGTACCGGCGGCGGTGCCTGGCATCCATGAAGGCGCCGGTCCGTCGGGCCGATGTGGAGGTCGCCTCGCCAGCGCCGCGCAAGGAGTCCAGTTCGAAGGTGGACTCCGCAGGCTTCAGAACATCAGACATGACGACGCCTCCTGACGAGCAGGATCACGAAGACGGTGGCGCCCAGCACCCCCAGGATCAATGAAACCGGAATCTCGAAGGGCATGATGATGGTGCGACCGATGATGTCGCAGAGGGTGACGATGCAGATGCCCACCAGACAGACCCAGGGCAGATTGGAGCGCAGGTTGTCGCCGCGGAACAGCGAGACGATGTTCGGCACGATGAGCCCGAGGAAGGGCAGAGCGCCAATCACCACGGTCACGACGCCGGAGACGATGGCGACCATGGACACGCCGGTGAAGATGACCGCATTGTAGTTCAGCCCGACGTTGGTGGCGACCTCTTTGCCGAGCCCGGCCACGGTGAACCGGTCGGCGATGATGAACACGAGCACGGTGACGATCGCGACGATCCACAACAGTTCGTACCGGCCGCGCACCACCCCGGTGAAGGAGCCGGCGAACCAGATGCCCAGCTGCTGGAGCATGTCGGTCTGGAGCGCCAGGAAGGTGGAGACGGATCCGATCACCGCACCAAGCATGATGCCAATCAGCGGGACGATCAGTGAGGATTTCAGGGTCACCCGGCGCAAGAAGAGGAAGAAGACCACGGTGCCGATGAAGGCGAAGATGATGGCGCCGACCATCCGCACGAAAATTGAAGGGTTCGGCAGCAGGATCATCGTGAGCAATAGTCCCAGTCCGGCCCACTCGGTGGTGCCCGTGGTCGAGGGCTCCACGAACCGGTTCTGCGTCATCAGCTGCATCACCAGCCCGCACATGGCCATGGCCGCACCGGCCAAGACCAGGGCGATGGTCCGGGGAACGCGGGTGATGAAGAACATCTCCTGACCATCTTCGTGGCCAGCAATATCAAAAACGCCGATGTGCAACGAGAGGTACACGAGCCCGCCGGTGATCACCACACCGATCAGCAGGGGCCACGCCTGCGACCACAGGGACTTTCGCTCTGCCAGCTCACTCGGCGGATCCTTCTCCGCCCCTAGCGGGACGGAAGCGCGCTCGACTGCGGCCTCGTCGTCAATGGTCGTACTCATCTCATGCCCCTCATGGTGTGTCTCCCCCGGCACGCAATCACCGACCGGAAGCCGTTTCCCGCTTCCGGCCGGTGGACCAACCGCGTGGGTTATTAGCTCAGCTCAGCGATCAGCTGGCCGCCTCGAAGGCGTCCGCCAGATCATTGAACAGCTCGGTGTAGTGCTGGATGTCCTCAGCGGTGTAGAAGTCCGGGTTCAGGTAGACGATATTGCCTTCCTGGATGGCCGGAACGTTCTGCAGGGCCTCAGACTCTTCGAGCAGTTCCTCAGCGGAGTTGGCCTGGGCGTCACCGGTGCCGGCGTCGCGGTCCAGCACGATCAGCCATTCGGGGTTGGCGTCAGCGATAGCTTCCACGGAAATATCATCGCCCTGGTGGTTGGTCGAGCCATCCTGCTCCAGCGCCGGGGTCAGGTCCAGTACGTCAAACACGGGGCCAACAGCGCGGCCGGTGCTTGGTGCGGAGTAGTTGATGTCGCCGCCGGTAGTGATCAGACCGGCCACGGTCCACTCCTCGTTGTAGGCAGCCTGAGCGCGCTCGATGGATTCATCGAAGTCGGCGATGAGCTGCTCGGCGGAGTCCCGCTGGCCGAAGACCTCGCCCAACAGCGTGGTGAGTTCGCGCAACTGCTCGTCGAGCGGGTTGGCTTCGATGTCGATGTTGGTGTCCACGAAGGCCGCATCCGGTGCCAGTTCCTGGAGATCTTCGGCGTACTGGGTGAAGCGCTGACCGTTGAGAATCAGGTCGGGCTCCACCGCCACGACACCCTCCATGTCGGGCTCGCGGTGGTTGCCGAGGTTCACGATGTCGGAGTTCTCGTGGTAAGCAGCCAGTTGGTCGTTCTCGGGCATCAGGTCCACGGGAGCTGCGGTCAGCTCGACACCCCAGTCGGCTAGGGTGCCGAAGATGCGGTTGTCGGTGGCCACGATCGACTGCGGGTCGGCAGGAAGCTCGACGGTGTTGCCGGACATATCGGTCACGTCGCTGGCGGCTTCGCCACCTTCGGCGGCTGCGTTCTCGGTGGTGGTCGCTTCGGCGTCACCGGCGCCATCGCCGGAAGCGTCGCCGCCGCAGGCGGTCAGGCCGAGTGCGGCGGCGGTGACGAATGCCATCACTCCGAGCCGAGTGCGACTCATCTTCTTCATCATGTATCTCCCAAGTGTGTTCGGTATGAACGTCAGATTTCTTCAGTGTTCGCGCGGTCTAAAACCAGCCATGACGACCAGGCCGTGTAAGCCAAGGTAAACCTAACACGAAATAGTCTAGGGATGAACCGCCTATTAATCGAGGTTGATCTCAGCATGACACGCACCTCGGACTGCGGAATCTCCCCGCGACCACAGTCAAAATGTGTTCAACACCACACACTTGGGGTCCCGAAGATGACGTGTGCTTGCCCGGTGTGTGAGGCCAGTAGGATGACCTGAAGAATCCGAGAGCACCCCGCACCCCAGGAGCGACCATGTCCCTGACCTTCGCCTCATCGCCCGCCTCCACGCTGGGCCTGGAATGGGAGCTGGCGCTCGTGGATCCCGACACCGGTGCACTGCGGCCGGTGGCGGAGCAGGTGATCGCCGAACTGAATTCAACCCCGGAGGCCGACCGCATCGTCGTCGGGCATGTCACCGGCGAATATCTGATGAACACGGTGGAGTTGGTGACCGGGGTGTGTTCCACCGTCAGCGAGGGACTGGACCAGCTGGCGTCGACGGCGCAGCGAGTGATTTCGGTGGCGCAGCGCCACGGGGCACATCTCTACAGCCAGGGTTCTCACCCGTTCGCCGAGGCCCTGCACGAGCCGGTCTCTCCGGCTGACCGCTACGGGAAAATGCTGGACCGCACCCAGTGGTGGGGCCGGCAGATGGTGATCTACGGGGTGCACGTGCACGTCGGGGTGGCGCAGCGGGACCGGGCGATGGCCGCGGTCAACCAGTTGGTCAATTACTCCCCGCACCTGCTGGCACTCTCGGCGTCGAGCCCATTTTGGGAGGGCGTGGATACCGGATACCAGTCGCAGCGCACCCTGATGTTCCAGCAGTTGCCGACCTCGGGACTGCCGTTCCAGTTCGAGCAGTGGTCCGGGTTTGAGCAGTGCGTAGCGGATCTGACGCAGACCGGAGTGATCGACGACGTCTCGGAGTGCCGCTGGGACCTGCGCGCGGTTCCCCGGTTGGGCACGGTGGAGATGCGGGTGTGCGACGGGATGTCCACGCTGGAGGAGATCGGGGCGGTGGCCGCGCTGACCCAATGCCTGGTGCATGACGCCACCGAGAACGGCGCGCCGGTGGAGATCATGGCGCCCTGGTACGTCCAGGAGAACAAGTGGCGGGCTGCCCGGTATGGGCTTGACGCCATCATCATTGTCAACGGTGACGGTGACGAGCTCTTGGTGACTGAGCATCTGGACGCCGAGATTGAGCGACTGACCCCGGTGGCCGAGCAGCTGGGCTGCGTCGAGGAGCTGGGGTGGGTGCGTCGGATCATCGAGCAGGGCGGCACGGCTGCGCATCAGCGCCAGGTGGCGGCGCGCGCCGGGAGTGTTCCGGTGTCTGGCGGCCAGGTTGCGGCGGATCCGGCGTTGGTCGAGGTGGTGCGGGATGCCTCGCGCCGCACCCACACCTCCGTGCTGGAGTGGAACAACTAGCCCCGCAGCCTCGGTTCAGACGCTGACGAGCGTGACGGGCTGCGAGGGATCCGCGGAGAACGACGGGTCCGAGGGGGCCACCCCGGCGGCGACGAGTTGGGCGCCCAGGGCCGCGACCATCGCACCGTTATCGGTGCACAGCGACGGCGGCGGCACTGTGAGGGTGATCCCGGCCGAGGCGCAGCGGGCCCCGAGTAGTTCGCGCAGCCGGGAATTCGCGGCCACTCCCCCGCCCAACAACAGGTGGGTGATGCCGTGTTCCTGGCAGGCGCGCACCGCTTTGGCTGTGATGACATCGGCCACCGCCTCTTGGAACGAGGCGGCCACGTCGGCCACCGGCACGTCCGCCCCGCGGGAGGTGAACTGTTCGGTGGCGCGGGCCACGGCGGTTTTCAACCCGGAGAAAGACCAGTCGTGTCGGCGCGGGCCGGGCTCTTCCGCGGTGCCCACGAATTTCGGGGCGCTGAGACCGCGCGGGAACCGGAACGCCTTCGGGTCGCCTTCCCGGGCGAGGCGGTCGATGACGGGTCCGCCCGGATAACCGGCGCCGATCAGCCGAGCCACCTTGTCGTAGGCTTCTCCAGCAGCATCGTCGATGGTGGATCCCAGCAGTTCGACGTCGTGGGTCAGCGAGCGCACTTTCAGGACCTCGGTGTGACCGCCGGACACCAGCAGCGCGCCGAGGGTGCCTGCGCGCTCGGCTTCGGCGGGACTCTGCTTGCCCTCTTTGGGCCCGGCTGCGGTGAGGGCTTCATCCAGGAACCCGACCCCGACGTGGGCGACCAGATGGTTGATGCCATACAGCGGTTTCCCAGCAGCGGAGGCGAGCGCCTTGGCTCCGGACACCCCGACCATCAGGGCGCCCGCCAGCCCGGGCCCAGCGGTGACCGCGAGCGCGTCGACGTCGTCGAGACTCAGCCCGGCCTCATCCAGGGCGGCGCGCACGGTGGGGATGAATTCGGTGACGTGCGCGCGGGCCGCGATTTCCGGAATCACCCCGCCGAAGGCCACGTGTTGTTCCATGGACGAGGCCACCTGGTGGGCGAGCAACCGGGTGCCGGCCACCACGCCGACCCCGGTCTCGTCGCAGGAGGTCTCGATTCCGAGCACGACGGGGGTGTGTCTCTGGTTCATCGTTGTCCTCTCAGTCCCACCGGCATGGCCCGGTATGCAGGTGACGGCGCATGATCTTCGCGTCCATGCCCTGCGGATAGTAGCCGCTGCGGGTGTGAATATGATCGAATCCATGGCGAGCGTAGAGGCGTTGGGCCCGGTGGTTGTCGGCACGCACCTCCAGCAGCAGGTCTTCGGCACCGCGCCGCCCGGCCTCCGCCACCATCCAACGCAGCAGGGCCGAGCCGAGTCCGAGCCCCTCGAAGTCCGGGTGCACCCCGATGGTTTGTACATCGGCCAGCGGGGGCACACTCATCAGTCCGGCGTAGCCGACGATGCTCCACTGCTGATCGTGCGCAGGATTGTTGGTTTCGGTCGGAGCGCGGCGTTCCAGCACCCGGTACTCGCGGGTGCCGCCCTGCTCCGCCGGTCCGGCCTGCTCCAGCTCCTCGAGAAAAAACTGCTCCGGCCAGGCGTCTTCCGGGAACAGGGTGCGTTCCAGAACCAGCAGGGTGTCGACGTCGTCGGTGTGCAGACGGCGCAACCGGAAGCCCTCGGGGAGCTCGGGGCCGTCAGCGGTGTGGGTGTCGGGGAGATCAGTCATGTCCGGCGCCGATTCAGCCGTCCCGCCGGGCCAGGTGTGTGGGGATGGTGGCGTCGGATTCGCGCAGGTACTGCGGTTCGGGTGCTACCAGTCCGCGGCCGCGGCGTAGGCCCAGCTCGGCCACCAGGCCGAGGTCGCCGGCGTGCGGAACGGTGTGGTCGAACCCCTCGACGACGTGCAGCTGTTCGGGGTAGAGCCCGGCGCCCGCCCCGTACACGGGTAGCTCGGTGACGTCGCCCGGCGCGGTGACGAAGGGCCCGTGCAGGCGTTGGAACTGCCCGCCCACGGTGGAGTAGTGCGCCCAGTACACTTCACGACGGCGGGCGTCGGTCGCCACGATGAATTCTTCGGCCCCGCGCCGCCAGGCATCCTCGGCCGCGCGGTAAGCCAGGGCGTCGAGACTCATGACGCCGAGCACCGGGGTGTCCCAGACGAAGCCCAGGCTCTGTGCGGTGACGATGCCGGCGCGCAACCCGGTGAAGGGTCCCGGGCCGACGCCGACCGCGAGGTGGGTGAGCCGTTGGTCGGGGCCCGATGCTACGCCGGCCTCGGCAAGTACCCGGTTCACCAAGGGGGTGAGCACTTCGGCGTGGTGGTGAGTGGATTCAGTCTCAGCGGCAGCGAGCACGGTGCCCTGGTGGATCAGGGCAGCGGAGGCGGTGGCGGAGGAATCCACGGCAAGGATCAAGGGGTCCCGGTCCTCGGGTATTGCGGTGCTAGGCATGGGGATCAGTCTACGAGGTTGAGCCCGGTGAAGCGGGCACCAAACGTTCGCAGCACACCGGTGCGCGGTTCTTCGACGTCGTCTTCGAAATCCGTGACCCATTCCCCTTCGACGGTGGGGCCCGTGGGTTCAGCGCTGCCGGGGGCGCGATGCAGCTCGAGGTCGAGCCAGCCGGCGTCTCCGGCCAGGTGCTCGGCGAGGTCGCGGCCCCATTCGATCACCGTGACGGAGTCGGCCAGCGTGGACTCCAGGTCGAGGCTGGTCAGAGCGTCGGCGGACTCCAGCCGGTAGGCGTCCACGTGGACCAGGTCCGGACGGGGTGCGCCATCCGAATCGACGCTAGCGTTGCGGTGGTGCCGGGCGATAACGAAGGTGGGTGAGGTGATGGGATCGGTGATGCCGAGTGCGGCCCCCAGCGACTGGGTGAACGTGGTTTTGCCGGCGCCGAGCTCACCGGTGAGGATCAGCACGTCCCCGCCGCGCAGCTGGCCCGCCAGGGTACGTGCGAAACGGGCGGTGGCGTCCAGATCGACCAGCTCAATCCGGTGTTCGCCGGTGAGTTCCGCCGTCATTTCTTCTCCTCCGCGCCGCGGCGGGCGGCCTCGCGGTTCACGTGAATCCGGGGCACTCGCGCCCCGACGCGGGTGACGATCTCGTAATTGATGGTGCCGGCGGCATCCGCCCAATCGCTGGCCAGAATCCCGGAGCGCGGGCCGAAGAGCTCGACGGGCGCGCCGACCTGGATCTCCTGCTCTTCGGTGTGCAGGTCCACCATGAACTGGTCCATGGCGATCCGCCCGGACACCCGATAGGTACGACCGTCGATCCACACGGGAGCCTCATCGGCGGTGCGCGGCACACCGTCGGCATAACCCAACGGCACCAGCCCGAGCCGGGTGGCGGCACCGGTGCGGTAACGGTACCCGTAGGAGACCCCCTGGTTGGCGGGCACGAGCTTGTTGGCGGCCAGCGTGGTGGTCAACGACATCACCGGGCGCAGGTTGAAGGTCTCGGGGCCCTCCCCGGCGAAGGGGCTCAGCCCGTACATGCCCACCCCGAAGCGCACCATGTCCAGGTGGGTGTCGGGCCGGGCCAGCGTGGCCGGAGTGTTGGCCAGGTGCCGCAGATCCGGGTCCAGGCCGTGCGAGCGGGCCAAGGCGACGGCGTCGTGGAAACGATTCAGCGCGGCATCAACTTCGTGTTCACGCTCGGGCTCATCGGCCACCGCCAGATGCGAAAAAACTCCGACGACGCGGATCAGTCCGGGGCGCTGCAGTTCGGCGGCGCGGGCGCACAGGGCGTCCCAGTCCTCCGGCGGGCAGCCGTTGCGACCCAGCCCGGTGTCGATCTTCAGGTGCACCCGTGCCGGACGCTCCAGGCGCCGCGCGGCCTCGGCGATGGCGTCGAGTTCCCATCCAGAGACACCCAGATCAATACCCTCTTCGACGGCGCGGCCGAAGGGGGTGCCGGTGGTGTGCAGCCAAGCCAGGGTGGGGGTGGTCAGCCCGGCCTCGCGCAGCTGCAGCGCTTCGGACACGTGGGCCACGCCCAGCCAGGTCGCGCCGGCGGCCACCGCCGTGCGGGCACATTCGATCATCCCGTGCCCGTAGGCATCCGCTTTGACCACCGCCATCACCTGTGCGGGCTGCGCCCAGGAGCGCACCGTGTTCACGTTGTGGGCCAGGGCGGCGTGATCGATGACGGCGGCGCGCTCGGCCGGGCCGTGGGATGCGGACGTCGGGGACGACGAGGAGGAAGTTTCAGCACTCATATCGCAGTCATTCTCCCACTTCTGCCAGCACCTCACGCACCGCCGGTGCTAGCGCAGAGGCACCGAAGGGTCCGTGTTGTTGTGCGCGTCGCCCGGCCAGGGCGTGCAATCGCACCGCCGCGGCGATCTTATCCAGCGTGTCCAGCGTCCCGCCCCCGGCCTTCGTCAGGGTCCGGCCCAGGGCGGAGCCAACCAGCCCGGCGAGGGTATCTCCCGAGCCCGCGGTGGCCAGCTCCGGGCCCCCGGTGGTATCAAGGCGTGCTTGACCGTCGGGTGCGGCGATCACCGTGGTGGGGCCTTTCAACAGCACGTGGGCACCCACATGTGCCGCCATTCGCCGGGCGCGCCACAGTTCGACAGCGTCAACGCGGCCGTGGCTGTCATCGGCACCGGGTTCGGTGAGCAGCCGTTCTTCGAGGCGGCCCAGTTCCCCAGCGTGCGGGGTGAGCACCACGGCTCCCCCGGCACGCCGAATTTCGGCAAACCGCGCGACGTCGTCATGGTTGATGAGCTCCAGCGCCGAGGCATCCAACACCACCGGGGTGCCGCGCTGTCCCGCCAGGTCCAGCACCTGCCGATATCGGGCGTGCACGTTCTCACCGGTGCCCCAGCCGGGGCCGAGCACCCAGGCATCGGCGCGTCCGTCCGCCTCGTGTCCGGCGACCACTTCCGGGTGCGCTGCCACCACACCGGCAGACACCATGTCAGAGTCGTCATCGCCATCATCGCCAGTAACGCCGACCCAGCGCACCATGCCGACCCCGGTGGCCACTGCGGCGGCGACCGTCAGCACCGCGGCCCCCGGATACTGGGGCGAGCCGGCACTGATGGCGATCACCCCGCGGGAGTATTTGTGTGCGTCCCACACCGGCGGCGCAAACACCGCTCCCACCGGAGCTGAGGTATCTTTCTCGAAAACACCTACCATCTGGTCGGTAGGGGTTTCTCCAAGAAGGGGTTCCAGTCCCACGTCGATCAGCTCCACCCGCCCGGCAACGCGAGGCCCCTCACCGAGCAGCAGGCCGGTCTTGAGCCCACCGAAGGTCACCGTCAGATCGGCGGGCAACACTACCCCGGGAATCTCGCCGGTGCTCGCGTTCAGCCCCGACGGCACATCACAGGCGACCACCACGGCATGTTCGGGCACGGTCACCCCAGCGTCCCGTAGCATTGTCGGCACATCGGCCGAGCCCCGAAACCCGGTGCCAAAAATCGCGTCCACCACGACGGCGGTGTCCTCGGGGACGTGAGTCGCCATGCTCCCGCCTGCTTGCAACAGGGCGTCCCGGCCCTCGGCGTGGAGATCTGCGGCAGTGATATCGGCCCCGTGGTCCGCGCCCACGGGAATCGCCACGGCATGGACACCGCGGCGTCGCAGGAAGGCCAGGGCCCACAGTGCGTCCCCGCCGTTATTCCCCTTGCCTACGAGCGCGGCAACCGTAGCCCCAGACACCCGGGAATGACGGGCACGTAGCAGGCGCAGAATGTGCTGAGCGAGCCCGTAGGCCGCACGGCGCATGAGCGGCTCACCCGCAGCGAGCAAGGGCTGTTCGGCAGCCCGGATCTGCTCCGCAGTGTACGCCCAGCGCACGGTCAGTCTTCGCCGACCACCATGGCGGTGGCCCAGTCGCCGTCGTGACTGAGCGAGAGGTGCCAGCGGCGTACGCCCTTGGCGGCGGCAATATCGGCCACGGTGCCGGTGAGCACCACATGGGGTGCCCCGGCGGCGTCCACAGTGATCTGGCAGTGCTGCCAGTTCATGCCCGCCGGCGCCGAGAGAGCCTTGGCCACCGCTTCCTTGGCGGCAAAACGGGCGGCGAGAGATCGGATGTTGAGCTCGCGTTCGGCGGGCGTGAAGAGCCGCTCACGCAAGGCCGGAGCCTTCGTCAGCTGGTTTTCGAAACGCGAAACCTGCACCAGGTCGATCCCAATACCGATAATCATGGGCTCTATCCTATCCGCTCTTCTCGGACACGGGGATGGGCTGTGACGACCGCATGACCACCGCACCGCGACCGGGCACGGTCACCGTCTGGCCCGCGGTGAAGGTCTGCTGGTCCAACGCGGACGCGGTATCGACGACGACCTCCCACTGGTCCGGGAACGGGGTGCCGGGCAGAGTGTAGTCCACGGTCTCCCAGTAGGCGTTGAACAGGATGTAGAACCCGTACTCCGGGGTTTCGGCACCGTGGCGGCCGGACGCCGGCAGGTGCTGGGAGTTCAAGAAGAACGCGATCGACAGCGCATGGTAGGAATCCCAGTCGGATTCGTCCTTCGCCGTCGCATCCGGCTCCAGCCAAACAATATCGGGCAACCGGTCGGTGTCCTCCCGCGCGGCCGGGCGGCCGTCAAAGAAGCGGCGACGCCGAAACACCGGGTGCTCATGACGCAGGCTGATCAGCGCGGCGGTAAAGTCCACCAGCTCCTCATCCACGCTGGACCAGTCGATCCAGGAGAGTTCGTTGTCCTGGCAGTACACGTTGTTGTTGCCGCGCTGGCTGCGCCCGAGTTCATCGCCGTGGGAGAGCAGGGGCACCCCCTGGCTGAGCAGCAGGGTGGTCAAGAAATTCCGCTGTTGCGCAGCCCGCAACCGCAGGATCTCCGGGTCTTCGCTGGGCCCCTCTTCCCCGCAGTTCCAGGAGCGGTTGTGGGTTTCGCCGTCGTTATTGTCTTCCCCATTGGCACTGTTGTGCTTCTCGTTGTAGGACACCAGGTCGCGCAGGGTGAAGCCGTCGTGGACGGTGACGAAGTTGACCGAAGCGCGCGGGGTGCGATTGTCGTCCTGGTAGAGATCGGCCGATCCGGTGATGCGGGTGGCGAACTCGGCCAGCGTGCCGGGCTCCCCGCGCCAGAAATCACGCACAGAATCACGATACTTACCGTTCCATTCGCTCCACAGCCCCGGGAAATTCCCTACCTGGTAGCCGCCCGGACCCACATCCCAGGGCTCGGCGATCAGCTTGACGGTGCGCAACACGGGATCTTGGCGCACGACGTCGAAGAATGAGGAGTACATATCGGGCCCGGCGCCGTCCTCGGAGCGGGTGAGCGTGGTGGCCAGGTCGAACCGGAAACCGTCCACGTGCATCACCTGCACCCAGTACCGCAGCGAGTCCATCACCAGTTGCAGCACCATCGGATGCGAGAGATCCAGCGAGTTCCCGGTGCCGGTGTAGTCCATGTAGTGGGCTTCGTCATCGGGCACTAGGTGGTAGTAGTTCAGGTTGTCCAGGCCGCGGAAGCTCAGGGTGGGACCCAAGTGGTTACCCTCGGCGGTGTGGTTGTAGACGACGTCGAGAATCACCTCGAAACCGGCGGCATGCAGGTCCGCAACCATCTGCTTGAACTCGGTGACCTGCTCGCCGGCATCCCCGCCGGAAGCGTAGGTATTCTGCGGAGCGAAATAGCCCAGCGTGTTGTACCCCCAGTAGTTCGACAGCCCCTTCTCCTGCAGGTGGGAGTCGTTGGTGAACTGGTGCACCGGCATCAGCTCAATGGCGGTGACTCCGAGACGCCGGAAGTGCTCGATCATCACCGGGTGCGCCAGCCCGGCGTACGTGCCGCGCTGGGTTTCCGGAACCTCCGGGTGTAACGCGGTCATGCCCTTCACGTGGGCCTCGTAAATCACCGTTTCGGTGAACGGAGTGCGCGGGCGCTGGTCTTCGGCCTCGCCCCAGTCAAAATCATCATCGACGACGACGCAGACCATGCCGGCTGCCAGCGAGTCCTCGTCGTTGCGTTCGGCCGGGGAGCCGAAGGTGTAGGCGAACATGGGCTGGCCCCAGGCGATCTCCCCGGACAGTGCCTTGGCGTAGGGGTCCAACAGCATCTGGGCAGCATTGAACCGCAGCCCCGCCGCTGGTTCCCAGGGACCGTGCACGCGGTACCCGTATCGGGCTCCGGCGCCCACCCCGGCCACATGAACGTGCCAGGTGCTGCCGGAGTGCTCGGTGAGTGGGATTCGAGTCTCCCGGAATCCTGCTGGTTCGGCTTCGTCGGACTCGAGCAGGCACAGCTCAACCAGCTCGGCATGTTCGCCGACAGCCAGGGCAAAGTTGGTGCCCTGGCTATCGGGAGTGGCGCCCAGTGGGTAGGGCAGCCCGGCGCTGAGCACCGACGGCTCGACGCTCACTCGACCGTGACAGACTTCGCCAGGTTGCGCGGCTGATCGACGTCGTATCCCTTGGCCGAGGCCAGTTCCAGGGCGAAGATCTGCAGCGGCACGGTGGTCAGCAGCGGCATCAGCATCGGCAGCGTCTCTGGAACGTAGAAGACCTGCTCGGCGTAGTCGCGCACCGCTTCATCGCCAGCCTCGGCCACCACCACGGTCTTGGCGCCGCGGGCGCGCACCTCCTGGATGTTGGAGACGACCTTAGCGTGCAGCGAGTGGCGGTCCATCGGTGAGGGCACGACGACGAACACCGGCTGGCCCTCGTCGATCAGCGCAATCGGACCGTGCTTGAGCTCGCCGGCGGCGAAGCCCTCGGCGTGAATGTACGCCAGCTCCTTCAGTTTCAGCGCCCCTTCGAGGGCCACCGGGTAGCCGATGTTGCGGCCCAGGAACAGCACCGAGGTGGTGTCCTTCATGTTGCGGGCCAGTTCCTTGACGTCGTCGGACGTCTCCAGCACCTGCTGAATCTTCGCGGGGATCTCGCTCAGCGCGCCCAGGATGTCGCGGATCTGCTGGGTGAACAGCTTGCGCTGCAGCTGAGCCAGGTAGAGGCCCAGCAGGTAGGCGGCGGTGATCTGCGCCAGGAACGCTTTCGTCGAAGCCACCGCGATCTCCGGGCCGGCATGTGTGTACAGCACGGCGTCGGATTCGCGCGGAATGGTGGATCCATTGGTGTTGCAGATGGCGATGGTGCGTGCGCCCTGTTCGCGGGCGTAACGCACCGCCATCAGGGTATCCATGGTCTCGCCGGACTGGGAGATGGACACCACCAGGGTGTTCGGGTCGATGATCGGGTCGCGGTAGCGGAACTCGTGGGAGAGCTCGACTTCCACCGGAATCCGGCACCAGTGCTCGATGGCGTACTTGGCCACGGTGCCCGCATACGCAGACGTGCCAGCCGCGAGCACGATGATCTTGTTCACTCCGCGCAGTTCGTCCTCAGAGATGCGCAGTTCGTCCAGCACCAGGCGGCCGGCGGCGTCGGTGCGACCCAGCAAGGTGTCTGCCACGGCGGAGGGCTGCTCGTTGATTTCCTTCTCCATGAAGGTGTCGTAGCCGCCCTTCTCGGCAGCGGAAGCATCCCAGTCCACGGTGTAAGGCTTGCCTTGGGCAGGGTTGCCGTAGAAATCGGTGATCTCCACGCCGTCGGCGGTGATAGTCACCACCTGGTCCTGTTCCAGCTCGATGGCGTTCTTCGTGTAGTCGATGAACGCAGCGACGTCGGAGCCCAGGAAGTTCTCGTTCTCGCCCAGGCCGACCACCAGCGGGGAGTTGCGACGCGAGGCCACCACGCGGTTCGGGTCATCGGCGTGCACCGCGAGCAGGGTGAAGGCACCCTCGAGGCGCTGGCTAGTCAGTTGCATGGCGCGGGTCAGGTCACCCTCTGCCTCGCCCCGGTAGATCTTGCCGAGCAGCGCGGCGGCTACTTCGGTGTCGGTCTCCGAACGGAAGGTCACGCCGTCGGCGGCGAGCTCCTGCTTGAGCACCGCGAAGTTCTCGATGATGCCGTTGTGGATCACCGACAGCTGGTCATGGTCGGCCAGGTGCGGGTGGGCGTTCTGATCGGTGGGTCCACCGTGGGTGGCCCAGCGGGTGTGGCCAATCCCGATCGTCGAGGCGCCCAGCGGGTTCGCGTCCAGCTCCTCGCTCAGGTTGACGAGTTTGCCTGCTTTCTTGCGCGACTCCACGCCGTCTTCGGCCACCACGGCGACACCTGCGGAGTCATATCCGCGGTATTCCAGGCGGCGCAGGCCCGCCATCAGGACGTCGATCGCCGAGTGATCACGATCGAGGGCAGGATTTCCAACGTATCCAACGATTCCACACATGCTCACCAGGATAGCGTTACTTGAGGCTGCTCGTGTTCAGGTACGGTACGCGTCACGAGGATGACGACGGAGGTATCGGGTTTCGGCGTCGTACCCGCAGGACATCGGCCAGCAGCAAGACCACCGCCACCCAGACCAATCCGAAGCCCCACCAGCGCCCCGCGCTCATCTGCTCTCCGAGAACAACGTAGCCCACCACGAATTGCAGGATCGGGGCGATGTATTGGAACATGCCCACACTGGAGAGCCGCAGCCGGGAAGACGCCCCGGCGAAGAGCATCAGCGGGGTCACCGTCGCCACACCGGTGGCCAACAGTGCGACCAACTGCCAGGTGCTGATCTCCCCTACCAGTCCGGCACCCAGCGCGCCGACCCCCGGGATCAACCCGCCCACGCACAGCCACGCGACGGCGGGCAGGGTCAGCCAGGTGGTCTCCACGGTCATGCCGGTGAGCGGATCCACCGAGGAACCCAGCCGGTTCTTCACCAGACCGTAGAGCGCAAACGATCCCGCTAGCGCCAGGGAGATCCAGGGCAGGGCACCGTAGTCCCAGGTCAGCACGGCCACCGCCACCACGGATACTCCCACGGCCACCCACTGCAATGGTCGCAGCTTCTCCCGCAGCACCAGCACGCCAAGCACAATCGTGGCCAGTGGGTTGATGAAGTACCCCAGCGAGGCCTCCAGCACGTGCCCGGTCGTCGAGGCCACGATGTAGAGGTACCAGTTCACTGCGATCAAGAACCCGGCCAGCGCCAGCATGCTGTGCTCGCGCCGCCGTCGTGCCACCGCGGCCAAGCGCTTCCAGCCACGGGTTACAGCCAGCATCAGCACACACATCACCAGGGCACACACGATGCGCCAGGCCAGCACATCGACGGCGTGGAACGCGGTGAACACCGCGAACAGTAAGGGCAGTACGCCCCACATCCCGTAGGCGCCGATGGCGCACAGCACGCCGTCGCGGGTGCGGCGACTCGCGGCCGAATGCTCAGCTGAAGGTGTGGTCACGGCTTTACCTTACGCGTCGTTCACGCGCCGTCCTCATAAAACACACAGCACGTTCATCGACATGGATAATGGCAGGTGTGACTATTCACACTCACGACAGCAGCGACACCTCTGCCCTCTCGTCCCACACGTCAGAGTCTGAGCAGAATTACTCGCCCTTCACCGAACTGGATCGCCCCACCTGGGCGCGCCTGGCCCATGAGCTGGAGCAACCCTTCGATCTGGACGACATCGACCGGCTCCGCGGCATCGGCGAGCATCTCTCGCTCACCGAAGTGGAAGAGGTGTACCTCCCACTGTCCCGGCTCCTCTCTATACATGTGGCCGCATCTCGGCAATTGCGCCGGGCCTCCAATGAGTTCCTCCGCGAGTACACCGACCCCACCCCCTATGTGATCGGTGTGGCCGGCTCGGTGGCGGTCGGGAAGTCGACGACGGCGCGCGTGTTGCAGGAAATGCTGCGCCGCTGGCCGAACACACCGCGGGTCGAGCTGGTCACCACCGATGGTTTCCTCTACCCGAACGCCGAGCTGGAACGGCGCGGACTGATGGATCGCAAGGGCTTCCCGGAAGCCTACGACCGGCGTCGGCTGCTGCGCTTCGTGGCCGATGTGAAATCGGGCACCCCCGAGGTCCGCGCCCCCGTATACTCGCACCTGACCTATGACATCGTCCCGGATGAGGAAGTGGTGGTACGCCGCCCCGACGTGCTCATCGTCGAGGGGCTCAACGTGCTCGCACCCCCGCGAGTACGCGCCGATGGCACCGCCGGACTCTCCGTCTCCGATTTCTTCGACTACTCGATCTACGTCGATGCGAAGACCTCGATGGTCAAGGACTGGTACATCAGCCGGTTTATGGGGCTGCGCTCCGGCGCCTTCGCCGACCCGCAGTCGTACTTCCACCGCTATTCCAAGCTCTCGGATGCCGAGGCGGTGGAGACAGCCTCGGATATTTGGGACCGCATCAACGGGCCGAACCTGGCGCAGAACGTGCTGCCCACGCGCGGGCGCGCCAAACTGGTGTTGACCAAGAATCAGGAACACGCGGTGACCCGCGTGCTGATGAGGAAGGTCTGAAACCGAGATGACCCGCCACTCCGCCGCGCTCACCTTGATGATGATCACCGCACTACTCGCCACCGGTTGCACCTCCGAGAACCCGGCGACCGAGGAGGAGACCGTGCGCTCTGCGACCCCCTCGGGCTCCCCCAGCACGGACACCTCAGCGACTCCCCCGACGACGTCGACGCCTGCGACCGCATCCCCGTCGAGCCCCGCCACCTCGGCAGCGAGTACCCCCGAGGCAGCGGCCAGCGGTGCGTCCGGCCAGCAGGATCCGTCCTCGCTGACCGTCGTCGTGAATAAGCAGAATCCACTCAACCCGCCGCAGTGGGCGCCGACGGATCTGACCGGCCTGAGCGTGTCCACCACCAAATCCGGCCTGCAGCTGCGCCAGCCCGCCGCGGACGCCGCCGCCGCGCTCTTCGCGGCTGCCCAGGCCGATGGCGTGTCGCTGAGCGTGGTGAGCGCTTACCGCTCTTATGACTATCAGGTGGGCACCTATCAGCACTGGGTCAACCAACAGGGCGCTGCCGCGGCCGACCGTATTTCCGCGCGCCCCGGATATTCCGAGCACCAGACCGGGCTGGCCATGGATGTGGTGGGCTCCGACGGCGCCTGCACGCTGGAGACCTGTTTCCAGTCGACGCCGGCGGGGCGCTGGGTGGCCGAGCATGCCGCGGAGCACGGCTGGGTGATCCGGTATCCGGACGGCGCGGAATCGGTTACCGGCTACAGCTACGAGCCCTGGCACCTGCGCTATCTGGGCACCGAGGCCGCGCAAGAGATCATGGACGCTGGCGGTGTGCTCGAGACCGCCTGGGGTTTGCCAGCCGCACCGGGCTACTGATTCCAATACCGCACTGACTTCGCGGGATACCCGCATCTGGGTTACTCATCAGTTCTGGCAAGAGCTGAGCAAACCGATAAACATTAGCAGGCACCGGCGTGGCGTCGACAAATGTGTCTTCGGTTGACAGATTTCGTCCCGTACACTGTTGCCATGCTTAAAGGCTTCAAAGAGTTCATCATGAAGGGCAACGTCATTGATTTGGCGGTTGCGGTCATCATCGGCGCTGCGTTCTCGCAGGTCGTGAACGCGCTCGTGGATGCGGTGCTGATGCCGTTCATCTCCGGTCTGGTCGGGTCCCAGGACTACGACAACTTCTTCGTCGTCTACCTCAACGGCAACGCAATCCAGTTCGGCGTGCTGCTCACCCAGGTGATCAACTTCCTGCTGGTCGCCGCTGCCGTCTACTTCATCATCGTCATGCCCATGAACAAGATGATCGAAATGCGCAACAAGCGTCTGGGCATCGAGCCCGAGGAAGAGGTCGACGAGAACATCGCTCTGCTGACCGAAATCCGCGACGCGCTGGTCTCCCCTGCCGCTCAGAACCGCACCGACGGTGGCGGAGCGCATCAGGCCTGACTTCACGGAAGGCGCCTCGGCGTCACCGTCACATCACACCATTGAACAGCGAAGGCGGTTCCCCTCGAGGGAACCGCCTTCGTCGTTAGGGTCATCTAGCGCGAGGACCAGCAGGGCATCCAGTTGTTGTCGGGGTTCTCGCAGGTGGGTGCCCCCGCAAGCCACCAGGCTAAGCCTGTCAGCACGGTGGCGGCGATGACGATGCTGACGAACACCAGCCAGCGCCGTTGCCGCAGGTCCTCGCGGAGCGTCTCGACGTCGTCATCGACTAGATCCGCATGGTCGGGCCCAGGTTCGCCGGACATCAGCGGGTCACAGTGCGAGTTCGCGGCCGACGAGCTCGGCCAGTTCCTGGGCCTCTTGTTCGGCCGACTCCCGATCAGCCGCTTCCACCATCACCCGGACCACCGGTTCGGTGCCCGAGGGGCGCAGCAGCACTCGACCGGTCTCGCCCAAGCGGGCCTCGACAGCCGCAACCGCCGCTTGAACAGCAGGATCGCTGGCGGCGCGATTCTTGTCCACGCCCTTCACATTGACGAGCACCTGGGGCAGTCGTTCCATCACGTTGGCCAGATCGGACAGGCTACGTCCGGTGGCGGCCACGCGAGCGGCCAAGTGCAGGCCCGTCAGGACACCGTCGCCGGTCGTGCCATAGTCCGAGAAGATCACGTGACCGGACTGTTCGCCGCCCAGGGAGTAATCCCCGTACTTCATGCCGGCTAGCACGTAGCGGTCACCCACTTTGGTTTCCACCACGTTGACGCCTTCGCGCTGCATGGCCAGCTTCAAGCCGAGGTTGCTCATCACGGTCACCACGAGCGTGTCATCGCGCAGGGCGCCGGATTCCTTCAGGGCCACGGCCATGATGCCCATGATCTGGTCGCCGTCGATCACGTTGCCGTCGGCATCCACGGCCAGGCAACGGTCGGCGTCGCCATCGTGGGCGATGCCCAGATCCGCGCCATTGGCGACGACAGCGGCCTGTAGCTTGCTTAGGTGGGTGGAGCCGTAGCCATCGTTGATGTTCAGCCCGTTCGGGTCAGCACCAATGACCATCACATCGGCACCGGCGGTCGCGAAGGCTTCCGGTGAGCAGCCAGCTGCGGCACCGTGGGCGCAGTCCAGCACCACCTTCACGCCATCGAGGCGGTTCGGCAGCGAGCGCAGCAGGTGCAGCACGTAGCGATCTTCGGCATCCGCGAAACGCTGGATACGCCCCACTTCTGCGCCGGTAGGACGGTGTGGCGGCAGTTCCATCTGCCGCTGGATGGCGTCTTCCTGCTCATCAGTCAGTTTCTCGCCACCGCGTGCCAGAAACTTGATCCCGTTGTCGGGTGCCGGGTTGTGCGAGGCGGAGATCATCACACCGAAATCGGCGTCAATGTCCCCCACCAGGAACGCGGCAGCCGGAGTGGGCAGCACGCCCGCATCGAAGACGTCGACGCCGGAAGCGGCGAGGCCGGCACGTACGGCGGAGTTGATGAACTCACCGGAAACACGCGGGTCACGGGCCACCACCGCAACAGGGCGGCGGCCATCGGACACCTCGTGGCCGAGCACCACAGCAGCAGCCTGGGCCAGCTGCAGTGACAGCTCCGGGGTCAGGGTCTCGTTCGCTTTTCCACGAACTCCATCGGTACCAAACAATCTAGACATCAATCCTGATTCTAGAGCCAAACGCTTGATCTCTGAAACTCTTCGGCCTCGGCGTGCTGTCGTGGACCTTCAGCACAAAAAACACCGAGCTGAATTCTGGCTGAACAACACCTTAGGAGAATCGACGCGGATCAACTATCGTCAGACGCGTACATCTGTGACTCACACCTCAGGAGACAATATGAGACGGAACCGGCCCCGCGGGCTGGTGGTCACCGCCGTGTTGATGCTGATGGCCCTGCTCGGATTCGGCATCCCCGCAGCTCAGGCCGCCGGCGAAGACACCGGCGGTTCTACCGGCGAAACCTACATCATCGGCACGGACACCACCTTCGCCCCCTTCGAATTCCGCGACGCCTCCGGCGAACTCGTCGGCATCGATATGGACCTGATGCGCGCCATTGCCGAGGATCAGGGCTTCCAGGTCGAGTTCCAGTCTCTGGGCTTCAACGCCGCCCTGCAGGCACTGACCGCCAACCAGGTCGACGGCGTCATCGCCGGCATGAGCATCACCGAAGAGCGCCAGGAGATCTACGACTTCTCCGACCCCTATTTCACCGGCGAGATCACCCTGGCCCGCGACGAGGGCAACGAGGAGATCAACGGCTGGGACGACCTCGAAGGCAAGACCATCGCGGTGAAGACCGGCTCGCTCTCCGAGGAAGTCGCCAAGGAGAAGCAAGAAGAGATCGACTTCAACATCACCTCCCTGGACCAGACCACCACCATGGTTCAGACCGTGAAGACCGGCAATGCCGATGCGCTGATGGATGACCTGCCGATCATTGCCTATGGCATCCAGCAGGGTTCCGGACTCGAGATGATCGATGAGCCCGAGCCGGCTGGCGAATACGGCTTTGCCGTCAACAAGGATCAGAACGCCGACCTGTTGGAAATGTTCAACGCTGGTCTGCAGAATGTGCAGGAATCCGGCCAATACGACGAGATCCTCGATACCTACATCGGCAACGAAGACTCCGGACCGGATACCTCCACGTTCTTCGGACTGGCGGCTTCGATCTTCCCGGCGCTGATGTCCGGCCTGGGCAACACCTTGCTGGTCACCGCCATCTCCTTCGCGCTGGCCATGGTCATCGGCCTGGGGTTCGGTTTCCTGAAGGTCTCGCGCAACATCTTCCTGCGCGGCATCGCCACCACGTTCATCGCCGTCTTCCGCGGCACCCCGATCCTGGTGTGGGCGTTCTTCTTCTACTTCGGTCTGCCGCTGCTGTTGGGCACCACCGTGAACATCTGGGTCGCCGGTGTGCTCACCCTGTCGCTCAACGGCGCCGCCTACATCGCAGAAATCGTCCGCGGCGGCATCCAGTCGGTTGATCCCGGGCAGATGGAAGCTTCCCGCTCCCTGGCCATGTCCTACGGGCAGTCCATGGTGAAGGTCGTGCTGCCGCAGGCGTTCAAGATGATGACCCCGTCGCTGATCAACCAGCTCGTGATTATGATCAAGGATTCCTCGCTGCTGCTGGCCATCGGCTTCGGCGAGCTCCTTTACCAGGCTCAGCAGATCTACGCAGCCAACTTCCGCGTCACCGAGGTGCTGCTCATCGTCGGTGTGATCTACTTCGTCACGATTTACCTGCTGACCTTGCTGGCCAACTACGTCGATAAGAAGGTGAACAAGTGAGCACCCCCGTGAACGATCACACCGGCACTCTGCCGCTCGTCCTCGACGACGAATCCAACATCATCCGCATCGAGGACCTCCACAAGTCCTTTGGCTCCAATGAGGTGCTGAAGGGCATCAACGCTCAGGTGAAGACCGGAGAGGTGGTCTGCGTTATCGGGCCGTCGGGTTCCGGTAAGTCCACCGTGCTGCGTTGCCTCAACCGCCTCGAGGAGGCAACATCGGGCAACGTCTGGATCGGCGGACACAACCTCTCCGACCCGAAGGTGAACATCAATGAGGTGCGCAAGCATGTCGGCATGGTGTTCCAGCATTTCAACCTGTTCCCAAATATGACGGTCGCCGAGAACATCATGCTCGCCCCGATGCAGGTCAAGAAGAAGTCCCGCTCGGAGGCCCGTGAAGCCGCACTGAAGCTGCTAGACCGCGTAGGGCTGTCCGACAAGGCTGATGCGCGTCCCTCCTCGCTCTCGGGTGGTCAGAAGCAGCGCGTGGCGATCGCCCGCGCGCTGGCGATGAACCCCGAGGTGATGCTCTTCGACGAAGCCACCTCCGCGCTGGACCCGGAGATGGTCGGCGAAGTCCTCCAGGTCATCCGCGACCTGGCTAAGGAAGGCATGACCATGATTCTGGTGACCCACGAAATGGGCTTCGCCCGCGAGGTTGCCGACCGCGTGGTGTTCATGGCTGACGGCGTGGTGACCGAGTCGGGAAATCCGAAAGACCTGTTCGAGAATCCCCAGACCGACCGACTGAAGGATTTCCTCTCCAAGGTTCTCTGATACCGCACCACTGCTGACCGGCATCCGCCGGTCGCCCGCTCTGCGCCCCGTTCCGCTTCTGCGCGGCACGGGGCGCAGTGCGTTTCCCGGGACTGGCTCTCAGCAGATCGAGACGAGATCATGAGGAGACCGCGCCGAGCTCTAGCTCAGGGAGGCCCCATGGGACCCGACGACCGATCTACCCCGAGCCAACCCGTGATCGATTGCCTCTGCGTGCACGGCATCGGCGTACGGGGCAGCGAACCAGGACACACGGCCCGTGTTGTCGCCGACTGCGTCCAGCGCGGCGTGCACGAGGCCGGCGGACGCTACACGGAGCTGCCCGGTGCCGACGTCGAGGGGACGGAACCGCGCGCCGCGGTACGAGCACGCCTACAGCTGGCCCAACACGACGTCGTCGTCAGATTCCATGACCTGGCGTGGCACCATCTCGTGGATTCTCCCCGACTGCGCGACGTCTTCTGGTGGGCGTTGCGGATTGCGCCGCTGACACCCATGATCGTCGCCGCGGCCTGGTACCAGGACCGCGCCGTCGAGGACAGGGTTCGCCCCCGTGCATGGCATCGCATCGATCAGGTGATGTCGAGCTGTTTGGTGCTCATCGCCGGCTTGGTGGCTCTGCTGATCATCGTGCCGGTCGGTGTGATGGCCGGACTCCTGGCGATCCCGGTGGCGCGGATCCGTGAGCGTCTGCGGCGCATCCTCGTCGAGGTCCTGGGAGACGCCTGGCTCTACCGGTCCAACCGCTTCGAGGCCGAGGTGATCCCCCACCTGGTTGAGCGTGCGGCATCGGTGTCGCAGCAGGGCGGAACGCTCTGCCTGATCGGCCACTCCCAGGGCGGAGAGATCGCCCGGCGCATCAGCCTGGAGCGTGAGCCCGCGGCCTGCGTCGCCGTGGGCACCGGCGAAGCGCCCCTGGGAATGCTGCGCACCCTGGGTAGCAATCCGGTCGCCTGGGTCCTGTACTGGGCGTTCTATGCGGCGTTCCCGGCCTTCTTCGTGTGGATGGCCCGCGAGATCTTCGCCGTCGTTGACGCCGTCGTTGACGCGGCATCGCTGCAGACCGTCGCCTTCGCTCCAGCCGCTCATGCTTCGGCGGTGGTCCCGGCGTTGTTCTTCGTCCTCCTCACCGTCCTCATCGGCAGCACCGTGCGCCGTCCGGCGGATCTCGGCCGGCGGGCGGACTGTCTGAATGTGCAGGTGAAGTCCGTGCTGGATCCGATCAGCTACGGCTCCAGCAACGCCGGGGACGTGTTGCGTTTCCAGCCGCCCAGCGGTCGAGCCGCCAACCTGCTGGAACATACCCAGTACTTCACCACCGTCCACACCGGCCTCTTCCTGACGGAGACCCTGTTGGGTTCGACGGCAGTACCGGCAGCCCGGCAGTGGTGCGCGGCACGGTTCACCTGGTGGCTGCGTCTGCTCGGCGCGCTGGCCACCGCTGCACTGATCGGAATCCTTTGGGCGGTCGGCTCCTGGCAGCTTGCCCTGGTCCAGTCCTGGCTGAGCTGAGGGGCGGAGAACGGTTGAGGCTCTCATCATCGCCTCATCGAGGCGTCTTAGCGTGATGCCATGAATATCGACATCCTTCTTGTGAAGCATCCCTCCGAACGCCCCAGCCCCGTGATCCCCGAGATGATCGACCACCTCGAAAAGGGCGGGGTCGCGATACGTCCGATCTACCCGGACCTGCCCCATCAGCCGCAGCCCACGCCGGAGCACACGGATCTGCTCGTACTCAAAGCGAAGACTCCCGCCGCTCTTGAGGTCGCTGCCGGCGCCCATGCGGCCGGGATCCCCACGTTCACGCCCTATCCGGTCACCGCGCTGTGCCGGGACAAAGTGGAGACCACCCGGGCCTTGCAACGCCACGGCGTCCCCGTACCCCAGACCTGGAACGTCACCGATCCGCTTCAGATGACCGCGGAGCTCGACGACGGCCCCTTGATCTTCAAACCCCTGCGCGGTTCCCAGGGCCGCGGCATCGAGATCGTGCATTCCGTCGAGGAACTGCACACCCTGGCGCAGGCCGACCAAGGGGAAGAGCTGATGGTGCAGCGCTACTATGCCCCGGACGGTCTCGACCGGAAGATCTATCGAATCGGCGATGAAGTCTTCTGCGTGGAACGGGTGTTTCCGCCCACAACCTACCAGGACAAGCTGGGGCGTCTGATCACCCTACCGCCCGCCGTCGAGGAGGTGGCCCGGAGCTGCGGCGACGCTCTGGGGATCGATACCTACGGCGTCGACATCATCCTGCACGACGGTGAACCCTACGTGGTCGATCTCTCCAGCTTCCCCGGGTTCAAGGGCGTTCCAGACGCCGGACGCCGCCTGGCCGACCGCATTCTCGCCGCGCTACCGGACAGTTAATTTCAAGCAATCTCATCGTCATCTCATTTTCAGCTCATCTCCATCTCATGTTCAGCTAGTTCCATGACTCCATGTTCATCATCATGGTTCTCCTGGAAGAGCGATACCGGCAGCAGGCCCAGCCCGCTGGCCTGATCAGGGCGCTCCAGTACGAAGGCCACGCCGTGCGGATCGTCTCCGACGCAGACGACCAGCCCGCCGACCCGGCCGCGTTCCGCGATGTCGACGTCGTGGTGGCCCGCGGCCGCAGCCTGGCGGTGCTGGAGATGCTCGATCGGGCCGAAGCACACCGCATTCCGGTGATCGATTCGGCTCAGGCCGTGCGTTCCGTGCGGGACAAGGCGACGATGAGTCGGGTGCTGGCCGCCTCCGGGCTCGCGGTCCCTCGCACCTGGCTCGGCGACGACGACGAGCTGCGGGACCAGCTCGGCAGCCTCGCGGCGACCGAGGTCCCAGACGGGCTGCTCGTCAAACCCGTCTACGGTGACAACGCGCACGGGGTGCGCCGGTTGGACACCGCCTCCGCCGTCGACACCTTCCGGCGAAGCCCCTCCGAAGGGCCACTGCTGGTCCAGGAGTTCATTCCCGGCAACGGCACCGATGTGAAGCTCTACGTGATCGGCGACGCCGTCTGGGCGGTGCGCAAGCCCTCCCCGCTAGCGGGTTCAGCCCCGGTGGCCCCCGAGATGCTTCCGATGCGCCCCTCGTGGCTGCGCATCGCCCGCACCTGCCAGGACGCTTTCGGGCTACATTGTTTCGGCGTCGACTGCGTCGAGCGGCTGGCTCCGGACGGGCGTCTGGTCGAGACGGTGGTCATCGAGGTCAACGACTTCCCCAACTACACGGCCGTTCGCGGGGCCGACCAGCACCTCGCACAACTGGTGGTGGACCTCTCCCGGGATCCGCAGCGACGGCGGAGGTCCTCATGCGCATCGTGATCTTGTCCTCGCAGCCGTTCAGCGGCGCCTCCTCGGTCACCGCACAATGCCTGGAGCACCTCGAGCAGTGGGGCGTGACGGTGGACGTCGTCCTGCCGGGCACCCTGGTCAACATCACCGATCTGGCTCTCACCGCGGATTTGTACCTGCTCAAGTCCCCCAACGATCACGTCGTCGGGGTGGCCACCGCGCTGGAGGCTGCGGGAGCCCGCTGCGTGAACCCGGTCTCCGTGGTGCGCACCTGCCGGGATCGAATCGCCGTCACCGGGGTACTCGCCGCCGCCGGCGTCCCCGTGCCACCCACCTGGACCACAGCCGAGCTCCCCGGCATCGTGGATCTGCTCGATCAGGGCCCCGTCATGCTGAAGTCCGGTCGTGTCGGGGCCAGTATGGGCCACCGCACCATCTGGGACGAAGAGGACCTGGCCAGCGCCCACCAGCCCGGTCAGCAGTGGTTGGTGCAACGCCTGCAGCACACCGAGGACCGCGACCGGAAGCTGTACCGCATCGGCGACCAGGTGTTCGGGGTGAAGCGCCGCTGGCCCGCAGCGACCGAGGCCGACAAGCAGGGTGAGCCATTCACCGTCTCGGCGGAGCATCGCCGCATCTGTGACGCCGCGGCCGAGGCACTGGGCACCGATCTGTTCGGACTGGATCTCATTGAAACCGCCGAGGGGCCCCTCGTGGTGGACGTCCACCCCTTCCCCGGGTTCAAAGGTGTTCCCAACGGCGCACTGCGCCTGGCCGACTACCTCTTCGCCCGACTCCATGACGAGCCCCACGTGGCCACCGCCCACCAGGAGAGTGCACCATGAAGACCGTCATTATCGGAGCCGGGCGCATCGGGCTCGGTTGTGCGGCACCCATCGCCCACCGCGCCGGAATGGACGTGGTCGTCCTGGGACGGGGCCCGCTGGTGCCTCAGTTGAACCGCCATGGCCGTGTCCGAGTGCGCACCGTGCATGGGATGCACCGGCACAGTGTCGAGGTGCCGCTGGGCAGCGTCGATCTGGAGCGGCACCCCGAGGACGCGGCGGCCGAGATCGCCTCCGCGGATTTGGTTTGCACGGCGGTCGGGCCCGGCAATTTCGACGGCATCGCCGAGGTGCTCGCCCAGGGGTTACGCCAGGCAACGAGACCCGTGGATGTGGTCGCTTTCGAAAACAGTCCCGACGCCGCCGAGACGCTGCGCGCGCTGGTCCGCGACCACGGTGCGGATCCTCACGCGCATGGCTTTTCCGGGGCCGTGGTGGATCGCGTCGTCGCCCAGCGGCTGGAGGCCACCCCGGCAACCCCGCTGACGGTCATCGCCGAGCCCACCTGCGCCGTCGTCATCGACGCCACCGGCCTCGTCCGAGACTGGTCCTGGTTACCCCGCGTGCGTGCGGTCACCGAGTTCCGGGCCTGGTATCGCGCCAAGATGTACTGCTACAGCGCCGGACACGCTACCGCCGCCTATCTCGGCCAGCTCAAGGGCTACCGATACCTGCACGCCGCCGTCGCCGACCCCGAGATCGCCGATGCCGTGACCGCTGCCATGCGCGAGGGCCGCGACGGCATACTCCACCGCTACGGCCCCGTGATCGCAAGTGGCTTGGGCAGCGTGGAGAGCATTCTGGAGCGCTTCGGAAACGCCTCCCTAGGCGACACGGTCGACCGCGTCGGCCGGGATGTCCCCCGCAAGATCTCGCGCACCGACCGCCTCACCGGAGCCGCCCGGTCGGCTCGCAAAGCCGATGTGGTCCCCGAACACCTGGCCTTCGCCATCGCCGCCGCGCTGCACAGCTTCATCCCTGAGGTTCCTGCCAAGCGCGCCACCCGGTGTCGCATCATCTCGAAGATGCTCAGCATCAAACCGACGAGCGAACTGACGCGGCTCGTCGACGACTACTGGGGAAAGTTGCGCCACTCCTCGGCGCTGCTCTCCCTGCATCTGGACCTGCCCGCGTGGGAAGCCGATTCCCCGTCCGAAAGGAATGCCGTATGAAGATCACCTTCCTGCTGACCCGTCGCGTCCCCGATGTGCCCAGCCCGATCCTGCTCCGAGTGGCCGAGCGCCTGCGTGCAGCAGGCCACCAGGTGACCGGGTGGATCCCGGAGGACCGTCTGCTGCGCGCCGACGTCGTCGTACCGGAGGCTGACCTGTACATCCTCAAGAGCCACACCGAACACGCGCTGAGCTATGCGGCTGCCCTGCACGATACCGGGGCCCCTCTGCTCAACAGCTACCCTGCCTGCCTGATAGCCCAAGACAAAGTCACCGCCGCGCGCCGAATGCGCCAGCACGGCATTCCCACCCCGGAGACATGGCTCGTCACCAACCCGCAGGACGCCGCTGAGCTGCTGGCCGAGGGGCCGCTGATCATCAAACCGCACCGCGGGCACCGCGGGGCCGGGGTGAGATTGGTGCACCGCGCCGAGGAACTGCAGCAGCTCGGCACATCACCGGCCCCTGCCGAGCCACTCATTGCGCAGCGGCATGTGCCTGGCCCCGGAGAGGACCTGAAGGTTTATGTCGCCGGAGAGAACGTGTGGAGCGTGCGCAAACCCTTCGACGAGGAATCCTTCGCCCGCCCCGGGGTGAGCGTACCGCTACCCGAGGGGGTGTATGAGATCGCCCAGCGAACGCGCCGCGCCTTCGGGCTGGAGCTGTTCGGCATCGACATCATCGAGTCCGAGGACGGCCCCTTCGTGGTGGATGTGAATTACTTCCCCGGGTACAAGGGGTGCCCGGCCCCCGAGCAGGGCATCACCGAGGTGATCCTGAACCAGCTGGCCACCCTGGCGGTGCATCACTGATGTCCCGTCGCGACGCACGCGCATCTCCAGCGTCATCAGGTCCGGGACAACCGCTCACCGCTGTGGTCCTCGAAGGCTTCGCCTCGCGCCTGGCCTTCGGATTGCTCAGCTTCTCGCTGCCGCTCTACGCCTATGCTCTAGGGCTGCCGATCGCACAGATCGGGCTGATGCTGGCCACCAATGTCTTCATTGCGGCACTGCTGAAGCCCGTAGCCGGGGTGCTGATCGACCGCATCGGTGTCCGCACCGCTTATGTCATGGCGGTGCTGCTACGCACGCTGGTATTGGTCGCCTTGATCTTCGCGTTCGCCCCGGCGCATCTTTTCGCCGTCCGTGTCCTGCACGGGGTTGCCATTGCACTGCGCGACCCCGCCTCCTCCACCGTGCTGGCAGCCCTGGGTGGGAAGAACGCGGTGGCTCAGCGATTCGCCTGGTACCAGACCGTCAAGTCAGTCGCCGGTTCCGCCGGACAGTTCTCTGCAGGCGTGCTGCTGTCTGTCTTGCTCGACGACTACGCCATGGTGTTCACGGTCGCGGCCGTGCTCTCCGGTATTCCATTGATCGTCATCCTCTGGGGGCTGCGCGGGCCACTGGTGCAGCAGCTCCGGGTGCCGCGGCAGCAGCGTCCTCCCCGTGCGCCCCGGAGTTTGCGGGCCGCGCTCATCCCCTATGCGGGGCTCGGGGCCATGATGACGGGTACCGCCTACCTGATGGCGAACCTGTTGCCGGTGCTCGCGGTCGAGTACATGGGCCTGGCTCCCGCCGCCGCGGGGACGCTGTACTTGGTGAAGTCCGTCGTCAGTCTTACCGGGCCAGCCTGGGGATGGGTCGCGGATCGGGTCAGTCTGCGGCTCGTGCTCGGAGTGCGCGCTTTCGGCAATGCGGTGTCTTCACTGCTGTGGCTGTTGTTTCCCGGGTATGCGGGATTGCTCGCTGGCAAGATCGCCGACGACGTCGGCAAGGCAGCGTTCGCCCCGGCATGGGGCGCGGTCATGGCGCAGGTCAGTGCGATCGACCCGTCCCGGCGCACGCAATCTTTGGCATGGATGAGCACCGCCGAGGATGCGGGAGAGATGGCCGGACCGGTGGTGGCCGGGGTGATCTGGTCGCTATTCGGGCTGCCCGCGCTGCTGATCGTGCGTACGTTTTTGGCGGTGATCACGGAGGTCTATGCCTGGTTCCTGAGCCGTAGACCCGGTCTGAGTCGTTGACGCCACCTCGGGTTACCCCGACAACACAAAACCCGTGCTGCTTCCGGAAGGAAACAACACGGGTTTCGTGTCTGCGATGATCGCGAGGATCAGCGCTTCGAGTACTGAGGAGCCTTACGTGCCTTCTTGAGGCCGGCCTTCTTGCGCTCGATGATGCGTGCGTCGCGAGTCAGGAAGCCAGCCTTCTTCAGGGCCGGACGGTTGTTCTCGCGGTCGATCTCGTTCAGGGCACGGGAGATGCCGAGGCGCAGAGCGCCAGCCTGACCGGAGGGGCCGCCACCCTGGATGCGGGCGATGACGTCGTAGGCGCCTTCGAGGCCGAGCAGGGTGAACGGGTCGTTGACTTCCTGCTGGTGCAGTTTGTTCGGGAAGTACACAGCCAGCTCGCGGCCGTTGACGGTCCACTGGCCGGTGCCGGGCACTAGGCGCACGCGGGCGACAGCCTGCTTGCGACGACCCACGGCGGAACCGCCGACGGTCAGTGCCGGGCGCTCGGTCGGAGCAGCGCCTTCAGGGGTTGAGGTGGACTCGGAGGTGTAGCTCGTCAGCTCCACTTCCTCGGTGACCTCGTTCTCGTTGAGAGTCATGGTTCTCCTTGAAAGTTCTTAAAGTGGGGCTGACCCTTACTGGGCCACCTGATCGATGGTGAAGGGAGTCGGCTGCTGAGCGGCGTGCGGGTGCTCGCCACCGGCGTACACCTTCAGCTTGTCCAGGACCTGGGCCGAGAGCTTGTTCTTCGGCAGCATGCCGCGGATAGCTTTCTCCACTGCGCCCACCGGGTTCTTCTCCAGCAGCTCAGCGTAGGTGGTGGAGGTCAGACCGCCCGGGTAACCGGAGTGGCGGTAAGCCTTCTTCTTCTCGAGCTTGGCGCCGGTGAGGGCAACCTTCTCTGCGTTGATGATGATGACGTAGTCGCCCATGTCCATGTGGGGGGCGAAGGTGGGCTTGTGCTTGCCGCGCAGCAGGGTTGCAGTCTGGCTGGCAAGACGGCCCAGCACCACGTCGGTGGCGTCAATGACATGCCACTGGCGATCAATGTCGCCTGGCTTAGGTGAGTACGTACGCACTGTTGTTTGCCTTCGTTTTCGGTGTCGGGTCCAGTCACGGGCACCACTGATTCGTGAGGATCAGTAGCGCTGTCACTGTGCTTCGAGTGCTTCCGGTACACCAGGTGAGGGCTGGCGTGAGGCCGGGTCCGTGCTCCTCGGAAGACGATGGGTGCCATGTGACAATGCAACTACGTCGACACCACAAACGCCGCAGACTCCGAGAGGACTCGCACAACAGCTACCTATGCTACCGGCAATCCGGCGTTGAGGCAAAGCGAATCAGGCCGCCGCCCCGCCTCCCGCGCGGCCGATCACGCCGTCGAGGGTGAACCGCTCTGGGACCGTGGCCGCTCCGGCGACCATCTGCCCTACCAGGCGTCCGATGAGCGGGGCGAACTTGCCACCGTGCCCCGAACACGGAGACACCACACTGATACTACCGAACCGCTGGAGAATGAAGTTCTCCGTGGGAGTCATGGTGAACACGCAGCTGGCCTCGGCATATGATTCCAACCCCAATCCCGGCACATGCGCCTGGGCGTAACTCAGCAGACGCTGTCGAGCATCCTGGTTCAGCGAGCGATCATTGTGACGAGACGACGCGATGGGTCGCCCGCCTCTAAACTCGGCGATCTTTTGCCCTCGAAAATCTGCATCCCGCCCACCGGGTAGCGAATACACCTGCATCTCCGGGGTCTTATGGATGAAGGATGGCCAGTCCGCGTCCGCAAATTCTGCGGTATACGGCAAATGGATCACTTGCTCCTGCAGAACCTGCAATGACCCCACAAGGGGTCCGGTGACGATCGGGAGGTGAGGCAGCAATTCGGGCAGCCAGCCGCCGACCGCCAGGATGAGGTGCCGAGCGTGTATGGTCCGCCCATCTCGAGCCACCACAACGTGCCCACTCCCGCGTTCTCGCACCGAGATGACGTCCCAACCCGTCAGCAGCTCCGCCCCATGGCGCTGCGCCTGGGTGATCATCGTTTCCACGGTGGCCTGTGCGTCGAGAGCTCCTGCATCCGGGTGCCAAAGCACCTCGCTGTCAACGTCAAGCATCGGCCACCGACGCCGCGCCTCACGCGGGCCAACGAGTTCGTGGTCCACCCCAGCGTCGGCAAGGATGCTGGCCAATTGAGCTGGAAATCGTAGCGCGCCGGCATCGAGCGCGCCCGTCGTCGTCAACAGGTTCCGCCCCGACTCCTGCTCGAGTTCCGTCCACCAGCGTCGCGCTTCTTTGACCAGTTCAACGTAGAAGGGGTCACTATAGGCGTATCGAAAGATGCGCGCCGAGCCATGGGAACTACCCCAGGGATTGGCCGGCGCATGCGCCTCCAACACCAACACCTCACGACCATCGCGCGCCAAGTGCCAGGCCGTCGAGGCCCCCATCAAGCCTGCGCCGACAACAACGTATTCGTAACTTTCCATCATGTGAGCCCCTGTACCGGCCTGAACCAATTTCCTGGTGTATCCAGTACCCCACGAGAATCAGTTCACGTCCAATATCAATCTGGATATGATCATTCTTGAACTGCAAATAGTCAGGAGTGCCCATGGAATTGCGACAGTTACGGTATTTCGTCGCGGTGGCCGAAGAGCTTCATTTCGGCCGCGCTGCTGCTCGCCTGCATATCTCACAGCCGCCCCTGACCGTGCACATCAAACGTCTGGAGCAGACGGTTGGAGCCACGCTCTTCGACCGCACCTCACGCAGCGTTCAGCTCACCGCTGCAGGAACCAGGCTCTATCCTCGAGCTCTGGCTATTCTCGACGACGTCGACCGCGCTTCGGCCGAAGTGGGTCTCGTGGCGGAGGGGCAAGTGGGACAAGTGCGTCTCGGGTTTGTGTCTTCTGCGAGCTACGAGGTGGTGCCGCTCGCCCTGCGGGAGATGCGTGAGGAGCATCCCGGTATCAGCGTTGATTTGGAGCCCTTGGTTACCGGTGAACAGCTGGAAGCTCTCATGCAGCATCGCCTGGACCTGGGAGTCGTCCGCGATGCTCCCCTGCACCCCGGATTGGATTTCGTCACATTGCGCGAAGAACGCATTGTGGCAGTGGTACCCGTAGATCACCGACTGGCCCAGCGGCCCGAGCTGAGCCCGGAAGACCTGGCGAATGAACCTTTGATCCTTTTCCCCTTCACCTCCATGCCGGGATTCGTTGCCAATGCTCTAGAGGTGTTTCGTGAGCTCGGATCTTCTCCGCAGGTGGTGCAGCAGGTCATCAACCAGGAAAACGTGATGGGACTCGTGGCCGCAGGCGTCGGGGTGTCCCTGCTGCCCGAGTCTTTCTCGTCAGTGCAACATCCCCGTGTCGTCACGAGAGCGGTGACCAGGGCTCCGACGTCATTGTTGCAGTTGGCGTCCGCGCCCGGAGGCGCTTCGTCCGCGGCTTCCGTCTTACGCGATGTCCTGCTCGGTCAGCGACCGCAAGACTCATCGGTCGCTACTGTATAGCTGATGAGGGACGAGCCTCACTGTTTGCACTGCCCGTCGTCGTCCTGCGCGCTCGGGCCCGCAGCGCCTGAGCTGCGAGGTCCTCTGCCGACTCTGGGTAATCGATGCGCTCCAACACCAGCCCGCGTGCCGGAGCCAGGCGCACGTCGGAACCGCGGCGCTGTTCAGAGAGCCGCTCCAACATCCATCCCGCCGGACGCTTCCCCTCCCCGACCAGCATGGAGCTGCCCACCAAAGCACGCACCATGTTGTGGCAAAAGGCGTCGGCCTCTAGTTCCGCGTGGATCACCCCCGAGCGATCCCGGTGCAGATCAAACCGACGCAGTGAACGAATCGTCGTCGCTCCCTCGCGCGGTTTGCAGAAGGAGAGGAAGTCATGCAGGCCGAGCATCGAATCCGCTTCCGCCTGCATCAGCGAAAGACTCAGTTCCGTGCCGTGCCAGTGTGTGAAGCGACGCTGGAGCGGATCTCGGGAGTCCAATTGATCCGCGATGCGGTATCGGTAGGAGCGCCCCCGGGCGGAGAACCGTGCGTCGAAACCGTCTGGTGCGACCATGGCCCGGCGGATAACAATGCTGCCTTCCTGGGACCGCAGGACACCGTTGAGTCGGCGCACTAAGGCATCTTCGGATGTCACCCCCGGGCGTTGTCGGCTCACGTGTGTCCACTCTTGGGGCGTCAGGTCGCAGTGGATGACCTGATGCGCGGCGTGCACTCCGGCATCGGTACGACCGGCGACCACTGTTCGTACCGGGCGCCGGATCACCATCTCCAGCCCTGCTTCTACGGCGCCTTGAACAGACTCTAATCCTGGCTGAATAGCCCAACCGTGGTATGCCCCGCCGTCGTAGGCCAGATCAATTCTGATCCGCACCAAATGATCGGGGGCAAAGGCGGCGGAAGGTGGTTGGGACATAGAGCGATTCTATCGGCGACTGCGGTGTCACCCTGGATACTTGTAGTCCATGGTCTTTCCCCTTCGACCACGAAAAAGCTCCGGCCCCACGGAAAATCCATGGGGCCGGAGCTTATGCGCTGTGCTAGGTGGAAACTACTTGGTCTCGCCCTCAGCGGCATCCTCAGCAGGTGCCTCCGCTTCGGCCGGGGCCTCAGCCTCGGTTGCCTCGGCCTCAACGACCTCGGTTTCCTCGACGACGACCTCTTCAGCAGGAGCCTCGGAGGCGACAGCCTTCTCGGCTTCCTTCACCACGGCCTGCTTCGGTGATACGGGCTCCATGACCAGCTCGATGACGGCCATCGGAGCGTTGTCGCCCTGACGGTTGCCGATCTTGGTGATGCGGGTGTAGCCGCCTTCACGCTGTGCCATAGCCGGACCGATGACCGTGAACAGCTCGTGCACGATCGACTTGTTGGTGCGGTTCTTGGCTGCAATCAGGCCCTGAACGCGACGACGAGCAGGCAGATCGCCCTTCTTAGCGAAGGTGATCAGGCGCTCAGCGAAAGGCTGAAGACGCTTGGCCTTGGTGACCGTGGTGGTCACGGACTTGTGCTCGAACAGGTTCGCGGCCAGGTTGGCCAGCATGATCCGCTGGTGAGCCGGGCTGCCACCCAGGCGCGGACCTTTGGTTGGGGTCAGCATAGTTGGTTCTCCTCAGATGTCTTCCGTGATCGGTGGATGCACAGAAGCTAATGTTTCGTGGTTCAGTAGTCGCCGAACGGCTCGTCCTCTGACTCCTGAGAGTGCAGAGAAGGATCGAAGCCAGCCGGGGAATCCTTGAGCGACAGGCCCAGTTCCACCAGCTTCTCTTTGACCTCGTCGATGGACTTAGCGCCGAAGTTCCGGATGTCCATCAAGTCTGCTTCGGAGCGTGCGACTAGTTCACCCACGGAGTGGATGCCCTCACGCTTGAGGCAGTTGTACGAGCGAACAGTCAGCTCCAGGTCCTCGATCGGCAGAGCCATGTCGGCGGCAACAGCGTTGTCCGACGGCCCGGGGCCGATCTCGATTCCTTCAGCTGCCACGTTCAACTCACGAGCGAGTCCGAAGAGCTCCACCAGGGTGGAACCTGCGGAGGCCACTGCATCGCGGGGTGCCATGGCTTCCTTGGTCTCGACATCGAGGATCAGACGATCGAAGTCGGTGCGCTGCTCGACACGAGTAGCTTCGACTTTGAAGGTCACCTTCAGAACCGGCGAGTAAATCGAGTCGACAGGAATGCGACCGATCTCAGCGTCCGGAGTCTTGTTCTGTGCTGCGGTCACGTAGCCGCGACCACGCTCAATGGTGAGTTCCATATCGAACTTGCCCTTGCCGTTCAGCGTGGCGATGTGCAGGTCCGGGTTGTGGATCTCGACACCAGCCGGAGGCGTGATGTCTGCTGCGGTGACGGTGCCGGGGCCCTGCTTGCGCAGGTAGGCAACGACCGGCTCGTCGTGTTCCGACGAAACCGACAGCTTCTTGATGTTCAGGATGACCTCGGTGACATCCTCCTTGACGCCGTTCACGGTCGAGAACTCGTGCAGCACGCCATCCACGCGGATGCTGGTTACCGCAGCACCGGGGATGGAGGACAGCAGAGTACGGCGCAGGGAGTTACCGAGGGTGTAACCGAAACCCGGCTCCAGCGGCTCGATCACGAACCGGGAGCGGTGCTCGGCGACGACTTCTTCAGTCAACGTGGGACGCTGTGCAATGAGCACTGACATTTCCTTTCGGCGAACGTCCGCCATATGACGCACGCGGGGGGTGGAAACGAATGTTATGGGCTGGGGGACGCGTTACGTCACCGGCTGTGAATCGAACGTTATGGCTTCGCCCGATCCCGCCGCCGGCAGCAGCAACGCGTGAGACAACGTCAGACGCGGCGGCGCTTAGCCGGACGGCAACCGTTGTGAGCTGACGGAGTCACGTCCTGAATGGAGCCGACCTCCAGTCCAGCGGCCTGCAACGAACGAATCGCGGTCTCGCGGCCCGAGCCCGGGCCCTTCACGAATACGTCGACCTTGCGCATGCCGTGCTCCTGCGCGCGCTTGGCAGCCTGCTCAGCGGCAGTCTGTGCGGCGAAGGGGGTGGACTTACGCGAACCCTTGAATCCCATTTCACCGGCGGAGGACCAGGAGATGACTGCGCCGGTCGTGTCGGTGATGGAAACAATGGTGTTGTTAAAAGTGCTCTTGATGTGGGCCTGGCCCTGAGCGATGTTCTTCTTGGCGTTACGGCGACCCTTGCGCGCCGTACCACGTGTCTTGGGGGGCATGAAGTTCTCCTACGAAAGCTGTGCTATGGATGCTGACCGCAACCAGAGGCGGCGAAGGAAGTAGCTAAGACTACTTCTTCTTACCTGCCACGGTCTTCTTCGGTCCCTTACGGGTGCGAGCATTGGTCTTGGTGCGCTGTCCACGCACCGGAAGGCCACGGCGATGCCGCAGACCTTCGTAGCTGCCGATCTCAACCTTGCGGCGAATGTCGGCGGCGACCTCACGACGGAGGTCGCCCTCAACCTTGAAGTTGCCTTCGATGTAGTCGCGCAGCTGGACCAGCTCAGCGTCAGTGAGGTCCTTCACGCGAGTGCTCGGGTTGACCCCCGTAGCCTCGATTGCCTGCTCTGCACGGGTCTTGCCCACGCCGTAGATGTACGTAAGAGCGATGATCACGCGCTTTTCGCGCGGGATGTCAACGCCTGCTAGACGTGCCATATGGCCGTTCTCCTTGTTCTTCTTTAGCAAAGGTCTGCATCATTCCGTCCTCCCACCTGGCGAAGCACATCGCCTGCATCCGCCGTTCCGGCCCGGTCGAAGAACTCGACTGAAGTCGGCTTGCGCGATGCGGTGAAAGTCTCCGGCCTTTGCCTATCCGGAGGTTGGTTGCGATAGCTCAAGAGCTTCCGCATTCCCTGTCATGATGTTGGCCGCTGTTTCGGGCCGTGTTTTGTGCAGCTACGGGTGGCTCGTCCTAGCGGACGATCAGCCCTGGCGCTGCTTATGGCGTGGGTTCTCGCAGATCACGATCACGCGGCCATGGCGACGAATCACCTGGCACTTGTCGCAGATCCGCTTCACGCTGGGCTGAACCTTCATGGCTCCTCCTTGAGCGTTGTACGGGGGTTTGTCGATGAACTGATTACTTGTAGCGGTACACGATACGACCACGATTCAGATCGTACGGGCTAAGCTCGACGACCACGCGGTCTTCGGGCAGGATACGGATGTAGTGCTGACGCATCTTTCCCGAAATCGTGGCGAGCACGATGTGCTCGTTCTGCAACTTGACCCGGAACATTGCGTTCGGCAATGCCTCGGTGACCGTGCCCTCGACTTCGATGACACCTTCCTTCTTAGCCATGTCCTCCACAATCGTCTGGTCCACACTGCAGGATCCTCACAGGACGCAAGGGGCAAGGTGGACTGGATATTCTGAACTACTGCCCTTGACCGAATGGACACACCAATGGTTCAAGGCACAGTCAGCCAACAAGCTATGTTACTCTACCTGGCCCGAAAACAAAAACCAGGCCGGAAGCCTACTCCCCGATCGGTACTGGCGTCACGCCCAGCGGGGCTAGCTCGGAAGCTCCTCCATCGGGTGCGGTGAGGACCCAAATGCCACCATCATGCCGCGCCACCGAATGCTCCCATTGGCTGGCACGGGACTTATCCGCGGTCACCACGGTCCAGTCATCACTGAGAACCTGCGTTTCAATGTCGCCGCGCACGAGCATGGGTTCAATGGCCAGGCACAAACCGGACTTAATCTTGGCGCCCTTGATTCCGGCACGATAGTTCAACACGTCTGGTGCCTGATGCATCGCCGAGCCGATGCCGTGACCCACATAGTCTTCGAGAATTCCCAAGGGCTCGCCGGGCTGAGAGCTGACGTAGTCGTCGATGGCCTCGCCGATCTCACCGATATGGCGTGCGCTAGCGAACGCGGCAATCCCCCGCCACATCGCTTTGCGGGTCACATCGGAAAGTCGTTCATCGGCGGCGTCAGCTGTTCCGTCGGCTGAGGATCCTAAGATCACGGTCCGTGCAGAGTCGGAATGCCAACCGTCAACGATGCAGCCACCGTCGATCTTCAACACGTCACCGGGCTCCAGGACGCGTTCGCCTGGGATGCCGTGAACTACTTCCTCATTCACCGAGGCACAGATGCTCGCGGGGAAACCGTAGTAGCCGAGAAAGTTCGAGGTGGCGCCGGCCTCGCTGAGGACATCAGCGAATACCCTGTCGAGTTCAAGCGTGGTGACCCCGGGTTGAGCCGCCGCAATGGTGGCGTCAAGCGCCCGATTGAGGATGGTCCCGGATTCGTCCATACGACGCATCTGGCTGTTCTTTTTCAATTCGATGGATCGGCGTGACACGTCGATGGTCCTTTCCGGGAGAACGTCTTCTGATAACGCAAGAACGCTGGGCGGCACCTGACGGAGCCGTCCCAGCGTTCTGTGTTCAGCCGATCAGCTGTCGGCGTTGATCACGGGCAGGGTGCCTGTCCGCGCACGAACGTTGTAGACCGCCTGCAGCAGACGCTCGGTGATGTCATCGATCTGACCGGTGCCATCAACTCTTGCCACGATGCCCTGGTCCACATAGGACTCAATCACGGCCGCAGTCTGCTCGTGGTAGAGGTCTAGACGATGCTGGATGACCTCGGAGGTATCGTCGGCGCGACCTTCGGAGTCTGCACGTGCCAGGAGGCGCTGCACGAGTTCTTCGTCCGGCACCTCCAGCTGGAGTACGACGGACAGTGAGTGGCCGGATGCCTTCAGCATCTCGTTCAGTGCCTCGACCTGGCCCGCGGTGCGCGGGTAGCCGTCGAGCAGGAATCCGTTGGCGGCATCTGGCTGCTTGATGCGGTCCTCCACCATACGGTTGGTGACGTCATCAGGAACAAAGTCACCGTTGTCGATGTACTTCTTTGCTTCCTTGCCAAGATCAGTCAGTTCTTTGACGTTGTACCGGAAGATATCGCCGGTGGAGATGGCGACGATTCCCATCTTGTCCGCAATACGTGCGGCCTGGGTACCTTTACCTGACCCCGGAGGGCCCATGATGAGCATACGAGTCATGACTTGTCCTATCCTCTACTGCTTGGTCTTCGGGCATGCCTGTGTGTTTCAGCGCAGCAATCCCTCGTAGTTTCGTTGTTCCATCTGAGCGTTGATCTGCTTCACCGTCTGGAGTGCCACACCGACCATGATCAGGATCGAGGTACCACCGAACGGGAAGTTCTGGTTGGCGTTGATCAGCACGAATGCGATCAACGGAATCAGTGCAAGGCAGCCCAGGTACAGGGCGCCGAAGAAGGTGATGCGCGAGATGACGTATTCGAGGTACTGCACGGTCGGCCGACCGGCGCGGATTCCGGGGATGAATCCTCCGTAGCGCTTCATGTTGTCGGCGATGTCCTGCGGGTTGAACGTAATCGTCACGTAGAAGTACGTGAAGAAGATCGTCATCAGGAAGAACATCAGCATGTAGATCGGATGGGATCCGGTACCGAAGTACTGCTGCAACCAAATAACCCATTCCGCCGGCTGTTCGCCTGACGTGGGATCCGGCTGATTGAACTGAATCAAGATCTGCGGAAGCATCAGGATCGACGATGCGAAGATCACCGGAATCACACCGGCCATGTTGACCTTGATCGGAATGTAGGTCGTGGTTCCGCCGACGGTACGACGTCCGATCTGACGTTTTGCGTACTGGACGGGTATACGACGCTGCGAGTCTTCGACGAAGACCACCAGAGCGATTGTCAGGAGACCGACCAACAGCACGATCATAAAGGTGCGCCAGCCCTGAGTCGTCCAGATCTGGCCCAGGCCTGCCGGGAAGCCAGCAGCAATGGAGACGAAGATGAGCAGCGACATACCGTTGCCCACTCCGCGTTCAGTGATCTGTTCGCCCAGCCACATGATCAAAGCAGTACCGGCGATTAAGGTGATGATCATCAGCATGATCGTCCAGAGGTTATCGTTCGGAACGATCGGCAGATTACAGTTCAACAGCGCGCCGGTCCGTGCCAACGAAACCAGGGTGGTCGCGTTGAGCGCCGCCAGGGCGATGGTGAGGTAGCGCGTGTACTGGGTGAGCTTGGCCTGACCCTGAGGGCCTTCCTTCTGCAGCGCTTCGAAGCGCGGGATCACGACGCGGAGCAGTTGCACGATGATCGCCGCGGTAATGTACGGCATGATGCCGAGGGCGAAAATCGAGACCTGCAACATGGCTCCACCGGAGAACATGTTCACAAACGAGTACAACCCGCCCTGGGTTTCACCCTGAGCAAGACACATCTGTACGTTGCCGTAGTCCACCCCTGGGGAAGGGATGAAGGCTCCGATGCGGTACACAATAATGATTCCGATAGTGAACCAGATCTTGCGTCGCAGATCGGGAGTCTTAAAGACTCTGGCAATCGTGCTGAACAAGCGTCCTCCTGGTGACGTGTGGAAAGCGGTCAGCTCGGCAGAGCCAGACTCGAGGTTGTTCGATAGCTCCAACAAAAGCAGGTGCAAAAAGCACCATCGCCGATTCTACCGTTAAATGAGGCGACCCTCGATCGTGCCGACGAAATAGTCGGTCGATCGAGGGTCACACCCTACTGTTCAGAGGGTCACACCGTTTCGGTGGAACCGCCTGCAGCCTGGATCTTCTCGATAGCCGAAGCGGAGAAGGCGTCAGCCTTCACGTTCACAGCCACCGTGATGTCGCCCGAGCCCAGCACCTTGACGGGCTGGTTCTTGCGCACGAGTCCCTTTTCCACCAGAGTCTCCACGGTGACGTCGCCGCCCTCGGGGAACGTGGCAGAGAGCTTGTCCAAGTTCACAACCTGGTACTCGGTGCGGAACGGGTTCTTGAAACCGCGCAACTTCGGAAGGCGCATGTGCAGCGGCAGCTGCCCACCTTCGAAGCCTGCAGGCACCTGGTACCGTGCCTTGGTGCCCTTGGTACCACGGCCGGCAGTCTTGCCGCCCTTGCCACCTTCGCCACGGCCGTACCGCAGCTTGGACTTGCGTGAGCCCGGAGCCGGGCGCAGGTCGTGGACCTTCAACGCGTCCTGGCCATTCTCAGCCTGCTCAGCCATTGTTGACCTCCTCAACCTTCACCAGGTGAGACACGGTGTTAACCATGCCAACGGTGGCCGCGTCAGCCTTACGCGTCACGGTGTGACCGATCCGCTTCAGGCCGAGCGAGCGCAGTGTCTCCCGGTGCTTGAACTTGCGTCCCGACTGGGACTTGATCTGGGTGATCTCCAGCGTTGCATCGCTGGCAACCAGGTTCTTCGGGGTGGTGATCAGATCAGCCATTTGACGCACCTGCCTTCTCTGCGCTCTTTTTGGCGCGGTCGGCCTCGATCGTGCGCAGCATCGCGTGCGGGGCAACCTCGTCAAGGGCCTTGCCGCGACGAGCTGCCACGGCTGCAGGCTCTTCGAGCTTCTTCAGGGCATCCACGGTCCCGCGCACGATGTTGATCGCGTTCACGGAACCCATGGACTTGGACAGCACATCGTGAATGCCAGCGCACTCCAGTACGGCACGCACCGGCCCGCCGGCGATCACACCGGTACCCGGGGACGCCGGACGCAGGAGGACAACACCAGCGGCGTCTTCACCCTGCACCAGGTGCGGAATGGTGGAACCCACGCGAGGAACGCGGAAGAAGGACTTCTTAGCCTCTTCCACACCCTTAGCGATAGCGGCCGGAACTTCCTTGGCCTTGCCGTAGCCGACGCCAACCATGCCGTCACCGTCACCGACGACCACCAGAGCGGTGAAGGAGAAACGACGTCCACCCTTCACAACCTTGGACACGCGGTTGATGGCCACGACGCGCTCGAGGAACTTGTCGCGGTCATCCTCACGGGAGTTGTTGCGTCCGCCACGCTCGTCGCGACCGCCACGGCCGCCACGACCTGCGCCACGGCCGGAACCACGTCCACCACGATCGGTGTTCTGGCTCTCGGAACCGGCAGAGGTCTCGGACACTGACTCTTGATTTGCAGCGGTGTTCTCGGTGGCTTCGGTCACCTGAGCGTCCTTCTCGTTGTTATTCTCGGTCACAGCTCCAGCCCACCTTCCCGGGCGCCCTCAGCAACAGCTGCAACGCGCCCGTGGTACTTGTTTCCTCCGCGGTCGAAGACCACAGCAGAGACGCCAGCAGCCTTGGCACGCTCAGCGACAAGTTCGCCTACCTTGCGGGACTTGGCGGACTTGTCGCCCTCCAGTGCACGCACGTCGGCTTCCATGGTCGATGCCGAAGCCAAGGTGATGCCCTTGGTGTCGTCGACGACTTGGACGAACATGTGACGCGAGGAGCGGTTGACCACCAGACGCGGACGAGCCGCAGTGCCGGTGATGCGCTTGCGAACACGCAGATGACGGCGCGAACGGGAGGCGTTCTTGCCCTTGCCCTTTACAGTCAACGTGGACATTACTTACCTGCCTTTCCGGCCTTGCGGCGAACCTGCTCACCCACGTAGCGGATGCCCTTGCCCTTGTAGGGTTCGGTCTTACGCAGTTTGCGGATGTTCGCAGCGGTTTCGCCAACCTTCTGCTTGTCGATGCCGGTAACGGTCACCTTGTTGCCCTCGACCTGGAAGAAGATGCCTTCGGGAGCCGGGACAGAAATGGGGTGAGAGTAGCCCAGAGCGAACTCGAGGTCGGAACCCTTCGCCAGCACGCGGTAACCGGTGCCGATGATTTCGAGCTGCTTGGAGTAACCCTCGGTGACACCGATGATCATGTTGTTGATCAGAGTACGGGTCAGCCCGTGCAGTGCACGGGACTCGCGCTCATCGTCAGGCCGGGTCACCGTGATCGTTCCCTCTTCGAGGGTAGCCTCGATGGGACGATCAATAGTGTGGGCGAGTTCGCCCTTGGGACCCTTGACACTGACATCAGCGCCGTCGATCTTCACCTCTACGCCTGACGGCACGGTGATCGGAAGACGTCCAATACGTGACATATGTGTTTGCCTCTCTTCCGTCTATCCGTTTACCAGACGTAGGCGAGGACTTCCCCACCCACGCCCTTCTTTGCAGCCTGGCGGTCGGTCAGCAGACCGGAGGAAGTCGACAGAATGGCAATACCCAGTCCGCCGAGCACGTGCGGCAGGTTGGTCGACTTTGCGTAGACGCGCAGCCCGGGCTTGGAGATACGGCGCAGGCCAGCGATGGCACGCTCGCGCTGCGGTCCGAACTTCAGCTCGATGCTGAGGGTCTTGCCAACCTCTGCAGCTTCTTCTTTCCAATCGCTGATGTAACCCTCGTTCTTGAGGATCTCGGCCAGCCGCACCTTCAATTTGGAAGATGGCATCGACACGGAGTCGTGGGAGGCCGAGTTTGCGTTGCGCAGACGTGTCAGCATGTCTGCGACGGGATCGGTCATCGTCATGTGGGCTTCATGCCCTTTCTCGCTACGGTTTCCCGGACCGGTTCACCGGATGGGACCTGTAACGTAGAGGATTTACTGTTCGTTCTTGAACGGGAAGCCCAGAGCGCGCAACAGCGCCTCGCCTTCCTCGTTGGTCTTAGCGGTGGTCACCACAGTGATGTCCATACCGCGCACGCGGTCGATCTTGTCCTGATCGATTTCGTGGAAGACGGATTGCTCGGACAGACCAAAGGTGTAGTTACCGTTGCCGTCGAACTGCTTCGGGTTCAGCCCGCGGAAGTCACGAATACGCGGCAGAGCCAGCGTGACCAGACGATCCAGGAATTCCCACATGCGGTCGCCACGCAGGGTTGCATGCGTACCGATGGGCATTCCTTCACGGAGCTTGAACTGGGCAATGGACTTACGAGCACGGGTCACCTGGGGCTTCTGACCGGTAATAGCGGTCAGATCCTTGATGGCGCCGTCGATCACCTTGGAGTCGCGAGCTGCCTCGCCGACACCCATGTTCACAACGACCTTCACCAGGCCGGGAACCTGCATGACGTTCTCGTAGTTGAACTTGTCCTGCATCTGAGCAGTGATCTGCTCGCGGTACTTCACCTTGAGCCGAGGGGTGACCTTCGGTGCTGCGGTGGTCTCAGTCTGAACCTCAGTCATCACAGCTCCTTTCCGGAGGCCTTGGCGTAGCGGACCTTGACGGTCTTCTCCACGCCGTTCTTCTCAACAGTCTCGAAGCGGTAGCCCACGCGGGTTGGCTTCTTGGTCTCCGGGTCGACGACAGCAACGTTGGAGATGTGAAGCGGCGCCTCAACGACCTGCAGGCCGCCTTCAGTGGAACCATTGTTGTCTTGACCAGCACGCAGGTGCTTGGTCACGCGGTTCACGCCTTCGACGAGAACACGCTCCTGTGCCGGGAACACGCGAAGCACTTTGCCCTGCTTACCGCGGTCCTTGCCGGAAATGACCTGAACGAGGTCGTCCTTTTTGATCTTCGCCATGTCAGATCACCTCCGGTGCCAGAGACACGATGCGCATGAAACGCTTGTCGCGCAGTTCACGACCAACGGGACCGAAGATACGGGTACCGCGGGGTTCGTTGTCCTGACGCAGAATGACGGCTGCGTTCTCGTCAAAACGAATGTAGGAACCGTCGGGACGGCGGCGCTGCTTGCGCGTACGCACCACAACTGCCTTCACGACGTCGCCTTTCTTGACGTTGCCGCCAGGAATTGCGTCTTTTACGGTGGCGACGATGACGTCGCCGATGCCTGCGTAGCGGCGTCCGGATCCCCCGAGAACACGGATGGTCAAGATCTCCTTGGCACCAGTGTTGTCGGCGACCTTGAGCCGCGACTCCTGCTGAATCACTCGATTACTCCTTGCGTCTCGCTGGTTCTCATCCGAGTTTCAGATGAGCCTTGCGGAACTTCATTTGATGTCTCCCAGGCTGCTTACCCCTGCCCCTTGGGCGAAAGGACCGCTGCCTCAGCAAGCCTAGGATCCATCAGAAGATCCGCATCTTGATGAGACGGTCCCCGCAGGGCAGGGCCGAGGCCGCCGGCGGGAGTATGTGCGAAACCCTTGGCTTGCGGGGTGGATAGGCCCGCCAACAAAGGCGCACAGGGACACTAGTCTACAGCACGAAGGCCCTGCACCGAAATCTCGGTCCAGGGCCTTCGTGAATCAGCTGAGAACGATGTGTGCCTTACTTGGCGCGCTCGGTGATCTCAGCCAGACGCCAGCGCTTCGTCGCAGACAGCGGGCGAGTCTCGGCGAGGAGAACGTGGTCGCCGATACCGGCGGTGTTCTCTTCGTCGTGAGCCTTCACGCGCTTGGTCTGGCGCATGATCTTGCCGTACAGCGCGTGCTTCTTGCGATCCTCGACCTCGACGACGATGGTCTTGTCCATCTTGTCCGAGACGACGATGCCACGCAGGGACTTACGGTAGCCGCGCTCCTGTGCTGCGTCGGCTGCGGTGTTGTTAGCGGAATCAGTCACTCTGCATCCTCCTCAGCCTTTTCAGCTTTCTTCGCGGCAGACTTACGTCCACGGCTCTTCTTCTCTTCCTTGACGTCTTCAGCCGGGGCTTCGACGTTCTCACGGATACCCAGCTCGCGCTCACGCAGCAACGTGTAGATGCGAGCGATATCGCGCTTGACGACCTTGAGGCGGCCGTTGTTGTCCAGCTGACCGGTAGCCGACTGGAAACGCAGGTTGAACAGCTCGGCCTTGGCCTTCTTCAGCTCTTCCTGCAGACGGGCGTTGTCGAAGCCGTCTAGTGCTTCAACGTTCAGCTCCTTCGAACCGACTGCCATGATCACTCACCACCCTCTCGGCGAATAATGCGTGCCTTCAGCGGCAGCTTGTGGATCGCCAGACGCAGTGCTTCGCGGGCAACCTCTTCGGAAACGCCGGAGAGCTCGAACAGAACGCGACCCGGCTTGACGTTGGCCACCCAGAACTCCACAGAGCCCTTACCGGAACCCATACGGACTTCGGCAGGCTTCTTGGTGAGCGGGCGATCCGGGAAGATCGTGATCCAGACCTTACCGCCACGCTTGATGTAGCGGGTCATGGCGATACGAGCTGCTTCGATCTGACGGTTGGTGACATAGGCCGGGCCCATGGCCTGGATACCCCATTCACCGAAGGTAACCTGGGTGCCACCCTTAGCAGCTCCACCGCGCTTGGGGTGGTGCTGCTTACGGTGCTTGACTCGACGAGGAATCAACATCAGGCGTTGCCTCCTTCAGTTGCGGCGGCGGGCTGAGCCGATGCCGATGAGCTGTCCTGCGCACCTGCCTGGCCTGCAACACCGCGGGCACCGCGGTCGTTACGACGACGACGCTCTCCGCCACCACCACGGCGCTCACCGCCGCGGCCACGACCGGAAGGAGCAGCAGCTTCCTTCGCAGCCAGTTCCTTGGCGGTCAGGTCGCCCTTGTAGATCCAGACCTTCACACCAATGCGGCCGAAGGTCGTCTTTGCTTCGAACTTGCCGAAGTCGATGTTCGCACGCAAGGTGTGCAGCGGCACGCGACCTTCGCGGTAGAACTCCGAGCGAGACATTTCAGCGCCGCCGAGACGACCAGCGCACTGGATACGAATACCCTGAGCGCCGGCACGCATGGCCGACTGAATCGACTTCTTCATCGCACGGCGGAAAGCCACGCGAGATGCGAGCTGCTCAGCGACACCCTGCGCCACCAGCTGTGCGTCCACCTCGGGGTTCTTGACCTCGAGGATGTTCAGCTGAATCTGCTTCGAGGTGAGCTTCTCGAGCTCGCGACGAATACGATCTGCTTCCGCGCCACGGCGACCGATCACGATTCCGGGACGGGCGGTGTGGACGTCCACACGCACGCGGTCTCGGGTACGCTCGATTTCCACCTTGGAGATGCCGGCGCGCTCCATGCCGTCGGTCATCAGCTCGCGGATCTTCACGTCTTCCTTCAGGAAGTCGCTGTAGCGCTGGCCTTCCTGGTTGGAGTCAGCAAACCAGTGCGAGACGTGGTCGGTGGTGATGCCGAGGCGGAATCCGTTCGGGTTGATCTTCTGACCCATTTACTTGACCCCACCTTTCTCTTCCTCGGTCGCAACGACCACGGTGACGTGGCTGGTGCGCTTGTTGATGCGGTAGGCACGACCCTGAGCACGCGGCTGGAACCGCTTCATGGTCGGACCTTCATCGACGTAGGCTTCGCTGATGAACAGCTCGTCCTCATTGAATGCGAGACCGTCGCGATCTGCCTTGGTCCGCGCGTTGGCCACAGCGGATGCGACCAGTTTGTATACCGGCTCCGAAGCGCCCTGCGGGGCGAACTTCAGGATGGCCAGGGCTTCGTTCGCCTGCTTGCCACGGACAAGATTGACGACGCGCCGGGCCTTCATCGGCGTTACACGCAGGTAGCGCGCAATTGCCTTGGCTTCCATTGCTATTCCTCTTTCGAATTTCTCGAATGACCGAAGAACGCACCGCTGAATCAGCGGCGGCCCTTCCTGTCGTCCTTCACATGGCCGCGGAAAGTCCGCGTGGGGGCGAACTCGCCCAGTTTGTGTCCAACCATGGACTCGGTGACGAACACCGGCACATGCTTGCGGCCGTCGTGCACGGCGATGGTGTGGCCGAGCATGTCCGGGATGATCATCGACCGGCGGGACCAGGTCTTGATGACGTTCTTGGTGCCCTTTTCGTTCTCAGCAAGAACCTTCAGGTAGAGGTGCTGATCGACGAAGGGACCCTTCTTGAGGCTGCGTGGCATCTCTGGTCAGCTCCTATCGCTTGTTCTTGCCAGTACGACGGCGACGCACAATGAGCTTGTCGCTTTCCTTGTTGGGACGACGGGTGCGGCCTTCGGGCTTGCCGTTCGGGTTGACCGGGTGGCGACCACCGGAGGTCTTACCCTCACCGCCACCGTGCGGGTGGTCGACCGGGTTCATGACAACACCGCGGACGGTCGGGCGAACGCCCTTCCACCGCATACGGCCGGCCTTACCCCAGTTGATGTTCGACTGCTCGGCGTTGCCAACCTCGCCGACGGTAGCGCGGCAGCGCACGTCAACGTTGCGGATTTCGCCGGAGGGCAGACGCAGCTGGGCGTACTTGCCTTCACGAGCGACCAGCTGGATGGATGCGCCAGCGGAACGGGCCATCTTGGCACCGCCACCGGGACGCAGCTCCACAGCGTGGATCACCGTGCCGAGAGGGATGTTGCGCAGAGGCAGGTTGTTGCCAGGCTTGATGTCGGCGTTAGGGCCGGCTTCAACGGCGTCGCCCTGCTTCAGCTTGGCTGGAGCCAGGATGTAGCGCTTGGTGCCATCGACGTAGTGCAGGAGGGCGATGCGAGCGGTACGGTTGGGGTCGTACTCGATATGAGCGACCTTCGCCGGCACGCCGTCCTTGTCGTGACGGCGGAAGTCGATCAGACGGTACTGACGCTTGTGTCCGCCGCCCTTATGGCGGGTCGTGATCTTACCGGAGTTGTTCCGTCCGCCGGTCTTCGTCAAAGGACGAAGAAGCGACTTTTCCGGAGTGCTCCGAGTGATTTCTGCGAAGTCGGCTACCGACGAGCCACGCAGGCCCGGGGTAGTCGGCTTGTATTTGCGGATTCCCATAGATACTTTCCTCGATTAAGTGGTCTCCGGACGTCGTCAGACGGCCGGACCTCCGAAGATGTCGATGGTGCCTTCCTTCAGCGTGATGATGGCCCGCTTGGTGTTCTTACGGGCACCCCAGCCAAAGCGGGTGCGCTTGCGCTTCCCGGCACGGTTGATGGTGTTGACGGAGCTCACCTTGACGTCGAAAATCTTCTCGACGGCCAGCTTGATCTCAGTCTTGTTTGAGCGCGGGTCCACGAGGAAGGTGTACTTACCTTCATCGATGAGGCCGTAGCTCTTTTCCGACACGACGGGCTGAATGATCACGTCGCGGGGGTCTTTGTTGATGCTGCCGCTCACTTGGCTGCCTCCTTCTTGGCTTCTGTTGCGGCCACGAAGGCCTCAAAAGCGGGGCGAGTGAAGACGACATCGTCGGAGATCAGCACGTCATAGGTGTTGAGCTGGTCCGAGTACAGCGTGTGCACCTTGGGCAGGTTGCGTGCGCTGAGTGCTGCGACATCGTCCTGACGATCGATGACGACCAGGAAGTTCTTGCGACCTTCACCCAGCTCGGCCAGAACTGCCTTAGCAGCCTTGGTCGAGGGAGTGCCGCTGACGAGCTCCTCGATCACGTGGACGCGACCGTTGCGAGCGCGATCCGACAGGGCACCGCGCAGAGCGGCGGCCTTCATCTTCTTGGGGGTGCGCTGCGAGTAATCGCGCGGAACCGGACCGTGGACGATGCCACCACCGGTCATCTGCGGTTCACGAGTCGAACCCTGACGTGCGCGGCCGGTGCCCTTCTGGCGGAACGGCTTGCGACCGCCACCGGACACCTCACCGCGGGTCTTGGTCTTGTGGGTGCCCTGGCGGGCAGCTGCCAGCTGAGCCACAACGACCTGGTGCATCAGCGGGACATTCGCCTGCACGTCGAAGATCTCAGAGGGCAGGTCCACAGTGACCTTCTTGACATTGGTAGCCATGTGCTCATGCTCCCTTCACTGCGGTGCGGACCAGAACAATGCGGCCCTTAGGACCGGGAACGGCGCCCTTGATCAGCAGCAGGTTGTTCTCCACGTCGATGCCGTGAAGAGTCAGATTCTGGGTGGTGGTACGGGCGTTGCCCATGCGACCAGGCATGCGCTGACCCTTGAAGACGCGGCCCGGGGTGGCAGCGCCACCGACAGAGCCGGGCTTGCGGTGGTTCTTGTGCTGACCGTGGGACGCACCGACGCCTGCGAAGCCGTGACGCTTCATCGCACCGGCAAAACCCTTGCCCTTGCTGTTGGCGGTGACGTCGACCTTCTGGCCAGCTTCGAAGATTTCCACCGTGAGGTCCTGGCCCAGGGTGTAGTCAGCTGCGTCGGCGGTACGGATTTCGACCACGTGCCGGCGCGGGGTGACGCCAGCCTTTTCGAAGTGGCCGGCCAACGGCTTGGTCACCTTGCGCGGGTCGATCTGCCCGTAGGCAATCTGCACGGCGGTGTAGCCATCGGTTTCTTCATTGCGCAGCTGAGTGATCACGTTGGGCTCAGCCTTAACCACGGTGACCGGGATGACGTTGTTGGCGTCGTCCCAGACCTGGGTCATGCCGAGCTTCGTGCCCAGCAGTCCTTTGATATTCCGGATAGCGGTCATAGTTTTCTCAGCACCTCCCTCTTAGAGCTTGATTTCGATATTGACGTCCGCGGGCAGGTCCAAACGCATCAGCGAGTCGACGGCCTTCGGAGTCGGGTCCACGATGTCGATGAGGCGCTTGTGAGTGCGCATCTCAAAGTGCTCGCGGCTGTCCTTGTACTTGTGGGGAGAGCGGATCACGCAGTAGACGTTCTTTTCCGTCGGCAGCGGCACTGGGCCCACTACCGTCGCGCCTGCGCGTGTGACCGTGTCAACGATCTTCCGGGCGGAAGTGTCGATCACTTCGTGATCATACGACTTCAGCCGGATGCGGATTTTCTGTCCCGCCATGGCGTCATGCCTCTTTCGTACTTGTAGTCCGTACCTGTCCCTGTGTACGCGAGGTGAAGTTCAGAACTCTAGCTCGCGCTTGTATTTTCCTTGCGCAGGCCGAATCCGTAGAAACGGGTTCCTCGCCCTGCCAAGTCATCGACCCACGCGGTCGGGCGTGTCGCATAGCGTTTTTCAGTCACGCTGGCTTCGACGGCCTGATCATGTGGGGATATTGTCATCGCTCGCGAGCCCTGTACCAGCCAAACAGCGGGCACGACTCACCGAGAGCAACCTGTCTAGTATGACAGAACTTCGCCGTTGACGCGAATCTTGGTGAGGATCAGGCAATTGTCGCTCGCAATCCCTCAGATTCTGGGCTATTGACCGTTACGGTTAGCCTTCTGGATGCGTTTGGCGCGCTGGATCTCTTTACTGAAAGTGCGGCGCAGTTTAGCCACTGCCCACACGCCACCTGCGATCACCACGAAGATGACGAGCAGCCAGACCAGAGTCTCCATGCAACTACCTTACGACATGATCGTGGTGTTTCGATCATCTTGCTGACTGCTTCGTTGCCGGCTGAGCCGCTTGAGCTGCCAAATCGCCACAACGATAAGTGCGACGCCGAGAGCACCCAGCCAGAGGTACGGCAACCACCGCAGGTAATAGAGAATCGACAGGCCGACTCCCACGGCGCCCCAGACCAACGTAATCCGGTCGCGGACGATCAGCCCGATGGCGATGAAGGCCGCGAAGCAGATAATGACTGCAAGCTGACGGGCCGCAGTTGGTTCGGCAATCACGACCGTAGCGTTCACCGTAAACACCGTCATGCCTGCGTACCACCAGATCATGATCCTGATGCGCTCCCCGTCGGCCCGCTGAAGGTGATGGCCGAGTCCCCAACCGATCATTGCGAAGCTGGCCCCGGAGATAATCCACCAGACAGCTCCATCGAAGTGGGGATCGGTCAGCTGGTCAGCAGCGATACAGAGGTTCAGAAGGCTCCAGGCCATAGCGATGTCGTGGATATTTCTGTTCTGCAGCGGTGACGGAAGATCCGCCTGTTCCGGCCCCCAGCTCCATCCGACCCGTGCAATGTGGAGGGCGATCAACCAACCGGCGACCAACGCCAGGAGCACCGCAAGGATCGTCAAAGCGGGGTGATCCGGTGATGCCCATAATGCAACAGCACCTCCGAGAAGTAGCCCGAGAGCGCCTGAACGAAGGAACATCATCACCGGACGGATCGCGGTGCCCATTAAGGGAACAGCCCAGGTCTGGGGAATCGATACCGCTCGACCAACAAGCACCATCAGCAGTGCGGACACCATATGAACCAGGGCGAATCTCAGCCCAGCATCCCAGTCACTGCCCCAAAGCATCCCGTATTCGCCCCACCAGCTCACACCGGCGAGCGTGGCCACCGCTCCGATGGCCGCCGCCACGGGTACCAGGATGGAGACGTTCCGGGATCGGGCAAAAATCAAGACAACGAATGGAAATGCCACCAGACCGAGGAGCATCCATCCCCAGTCTGCGACGGACTCAACATGGTCGACGCTGACCATGGCACCGAGCAACCAGGCGACCGCAGAGATCACGGGAGCCATCAGCCACTCCCCGACTTTCCTCTCTGCACTTGCTGGCACCGTCGAGGTGGAAGTACGACGCAACCGCAGGTCCACCACGGCGGCAGTGATCGTGAGCGCCCAGAGCAACGGAGCGAGCACGAAGGCGGGGAAGACAGCATCGCGCAAGGGCCCGTTGGACAGGTCGAGAACCGGACTCAAGCTCACCGTCAGGAACGTACCGCTGATCACGGCGCACCAGACCGATCCCCAACGGCGTTCAATCAAGACGAAGTATGCGCTCATGAAGCCGGCGAGCAGCACCGCGGCAAGTCGGTCCTGGCCAGACCCGCCCTCGATAAACCAGAGCATCACAGTCATCATGAGCAAGAGTCCGCCAGCCACATTCCGGTGAATCACCGGTATCAGCTCGATGTTCACACATCGGTAGGCCAGTAGGATGCCGACGGCGGTTGCCGCAAGAGCAATGCGGATCCATGAACCGGCAGCCCCTAATTCATCAACCAAATGCGGCACCGTGATCAGTGCGACAATCAACGCGCCCCAAACGCCAACACGACGCAGTGGCTGCATGAGCCCCACCGAAGGGAGAAGAGCAATGAGCCAGAGCCAAGCAGCAATCAACGTCCAGACTCCAACGCCGGTGAACACCAGGTCGTGTCCGTACAGATACGGCAAAATCGCCCATGCCATCACGGTCGGCACCACCATCAACGCCCATTGCGAGCCATGATTGCGAGCTCGCAACCGCACCGTCGCGCACGTGAACAAGACCATCACGATGCCCACCAGCAACCAGCCGCCAGCGGTACCCAGGTCGAGTACGTCGACGGAGGTGTACAGGCCAGCTTGCATCAACCACATCGAGACCACGGCGAAGCTACCCCACGCGGCTTCCGGGGCGCCACGGCCGGGTAGATCATGCGCCGGAATCAACAGGGAGACACACGCCCAAACCATGACGAGCAGCCCGGCAATAATCTGCGCATGACTGGACGGCATCTCCAAGGTTCTCGACAGCATCCACAGTAAGAGAATCAGCGCGACCGCCGCTAACTGTAGTGCCCACCAGCGGTCCCAACGCACCTCAGAGGTCGCGTTATCACTGCGACGACGATAGCGATGACCAAGCGCGCCCAGGGCCATACCCGCTGCCGTTGACTGTTGAAGCCAACCATGACCGGACGAGTCGACCCACACCGGCGCCGTGGCGAGGACCATAACGCCCAACATGGCGAGATGAAAACTTGCGGCCTGTTCTGCGCGGCCGTGAATCACGGTATATCCGATCGCTACCAGGACCAGGGTGATAACCAGACCGTCGATCATCCACGTGCCGGTGTCGAAGAGTGCACCGCCGCGTGCGGCTAAGCCAATGAAGACGGCTACGCCAAAGCACACACCGGCGTCACGCAGTGCCCCCACACCAGTAGGGGTGAATCGACTCTCTTGCAGCACGTTCCAACGACGGGCGGCAAGAACCAGCACGGATTGGACGAGCAGAATGCCTCCGAGCAGCGCAACGGTCGCCGACCAGGACCAGTTCAACACTGAACCCGCCGGGATGAACGCAAGGGTGACCAAGACGCGAGCTGCATAGGTCTGCCACAGGCGGGCTCGTGGTGACGAAAGCACAGCCGCCGCGTTGACGTAGTAGGCGGCAGCTGCCAGGAGCAGGGCAAGAACCTCACGGGCGGGGAGTGAGAAGCCAAGCACGAGTGTTGCCGCAATGATCGCTGGCACCAACAGCATGTGTGTCTGGTGCATCGCTCCTCGGTAGCGGTCCCATCTGGTGGGGTGGTCCGTACTGGAACGAGCGTTCCTGCCCAACCATGTCATGGCCACGCTAACGAAGATGGTGAGGAGCAGTCCCCACACCATTCCGCGTTGCAGCACGGCACCGACCGACAACGAAACCGAAATCACAAACGGCATGGTCAGGTAGACGGCGACGCGCGAGTCAAACCGCTCGGCAGCAATGACCATCAGGATCAGGCCGAGGACTGAGGTGATCAACGACGATAGCGCGGGGTTATTGAGGCCCAACTGGTCTAGTGCTACCCCGGCCAACGGAATCATGGCGAGCCCGGTTCCGGTGAAGGCCAGTGCAGCCGACCGCAAGACCACACTCACCCCATGCAGAATCAAGCCGCCCGCGTAGAAGAGTCCGATCAAACACAGGATTCCGACCATGCGGGTGGTGTGCGGCAGTGTGGAGGTGAGGAAGAGGGCGGATGCCGCCACGATCAACAGTGCTGCGATGTAGAGCGTGATGTTGATGTTGCGTCGCTGGCGTCGTGCTCCGGCTTCAGGGTCTACCGTGGCATGATGCCGTTGCAGTGGAGCAGTCGCGGCGCCTACTCCTGTTGGCGCGCCCCCTGGAACCATAGCTGGGGCCGATGTGCCTGGATCAAAGCCGCGAGGAACAGGTGGTGGCGCTGTCGTCATAGGCGGTGCCGCCCGTGGCAGGGCCGGACCGGACTCTACTGCGCAATCAGCAACCTGCGGTGAAGCATTCAGGGGTTCGGGTGAGGTCGCGGCCTCGGGGCGACTGCCCTGCCGTGCGGCGTCGTGACCCTCTTGCCATGCTTGCGCCATGCGACGACGCAAGAGTTCCTGGTGATTCGTGGCGGCGGTCTTCGCACGAGCGCGGGCCACCAAATACGTGATGAGTGCACCAACCAGCCCACCGAGGATGAAGAGGACCACCTATGGAACCACCCTGCCTGTTCGGGCGCCAGTGAACCGCACGCCTTGCCATCGTTGATCTTTCATTCACTGTAATAGAACAGATCGAGACTACGAGAGGGTTTTCCACATTAAAGCCGCGACCCCCGCAGTCCGAAGACTACGGGGGTCGCGGCGCGCTAAACGCTAGATCACTTGGTGATCTTGGTGACGCGGCCTGAACCAACGGTACGGCCACCCTCACGGATAGCGAAGCCGAGGCCTTCTTCCATGGCGATCGGCTGGATCAGCTCGACCGACATTTCGGTGGTGTCGCCGGGCATAACCATCTCGGTGCCCTCAGGCAGCGTGATGACGCCGGTGACGTCGGTGGTGCGGAAGTAGAACTGCGGGCGGTAGTTCGAGTAGAACGGGTTGTGACGGCCACCCTCGTCCTTGGACAGGATGTAGACGTTCGCCTCGAACCCGGTGTGCGGGGTGATGGAGCCGGGGGCCACAACAACCTGACCGCGCTCCACGTCCTCGCGCTTCAGACCGCGAAGCAGCAGGCCACAGTTCTCGCCGGCCCATGCCTCGTCGAGCTGCTTGTGGAACATCTCGATACCGGTAACGGTGGTCTTCTGCAGGTCGCGGATACCCACGACCTCGACCTCGGAGTTGATGGCCAAGGTGCCGCGTTCTGCACGACCGGTGACCACGGTACCGCGACCGGTGATGGTGAAGACGTCCTCGATCGGCATCAGGAACGGCTTGTCCTTGTCACGAACCGGGTCCGGGATGTACTCGTCGACGGAGTTCATCAGGTCCTCAACGGACTTGACCCACTCGGCGTCGCCTTCGAGGGCCTTCAGAGCGGAGACGCGGTGCACGGGGGCATCGTCGCCGTCGAACTCCTGGGAGGAAAGCAGCTCACGAACTTCCATCTCCACCAGCTCGAGCAGCTCTTCGTCCTCGACCATGTCGGACTTGTTCAGAGCAACCAGCAGCGCCGGAACGCCAACCTGGCGGGCCAGCAGAACGTGCTCACGGGTCTGAGCCATCGGGCCGTCGGTAGCGGCAACAACGAGGATCGCGCCGTCCATCTGGGCGGCACCGGTGATCATGTTCTTGATGTAGTCGGCGTGACCGGGGGCGTCAACGTGAGCGTAGTGACGCTTGTCGGTCTGGTACTCCACGTGGGAGATGTTGATGGTGATACCGCGCTGGCGCTCTTCCGGCGCGGAGTCGATGGTTGCGAAGTCGCGTGCTTCGTTCAGATCCGGGTACTTGTCGTACAGGACCTTTGAGATAGCAGCGGTCAGCGTGGTCTTACCGTGGTCAACGTGGCCAATGGTACCGATGTTGACGTGCGGCTTCGTCCGCTCGAACTTTGCCTTCGACACAGATTCCTCCTAGAACTGTTCGACTGAAAGAAGGTGATACAGCCGCTCGTGGCGAACTGATTCGTGTCCAGTCTACTGTCGGGTGTTACTGATTTCTAAATCTCCGGATTTCAGGACCGGTCCGGGTGACGGCCATCGGGCCGTCCTGTCGGACCGGACCGAAAGTCCTGGGATGAAACTCTCCTCCGGAGTGCGGAGAATCCCTCCTGTTTCAGCTCGGTGGCGGCGAACCGCCACCGAGCCTCACAAGCTATTTTCAGCGAATGATCGCGAGGATCACTCGCCGCTGTTCTTCTGGACGATCTCGTCGGCCACGGCCTTCGGGACCTCAGCGTAGGAGTCGAAGGACATTGAGTATACCGCGCGACCCTGGGTGCGGGAACGCAGGTCACCGATGTAGCCGAACATCTCCGAGAGCGGCACGTTGGCCTTGACCACCTTCACACCCGCGGCATCTTCCATCGACTGGATCTGGCCACGGCGGGAGTTCAGGTCACCGATGACGTCGCCCATGTACTCCTCAGGGGTACGCACCTCGACCTTCATGACCGGCTCGAGAAGAACCGGGTTGGCCTTGCGCATGCCTTCCTTGAAGACCTGGCTACCTGCCAGCTTGAACGCCATCTCCGAAGAGTCAACGTCGTGGTATGCGCCATCGACCAGAGTGGCCTTGACACCGACGACCGGGTAGCCGGCAAGAACACCGAACTGCATGGCAGACTGGATGCCCTGGTCCACGGAGGGGATGTATTCGCGCGGGATGCGGCCACCGGTGACCGCATTCACGAACTCGTACATCTCGCCGTCTTCCGACTCCAGCGGCTCGAAGGTGACCTGCACCTTCGCGAACTGGCCGGAACCACCGGTCTGCTTCTTGTGGGTGTAGTCGAGCTTCTCCACCTTGCGACGGATGGTCTCGCGGTAGGCCACCTGCGGCTTGCCGACGTTGGCCTCCACGCGGAATTCGCGCTTCATGCGGTCAACGAGCACGTCCAGGTGCAGCTCGCCCATGCCACCGATTTCGGTCTGACCCGTCTCTTCGTTGAGATTGACGGTGAACGTCGGATCCTCAGCGGAGAGCTTCTGGATAGCGGTGGAGAGCTTCTCCTGGTCGCCCTTCGACTTCGGCTCGATGGCCACGGAGATCACCGGGTCGGGGAACTCCATGGATTCAAGGATGATCGGGGCGTCGGTGGCGCATAGGGTGTCACCCGTGGTGGTGTCTTTCAGGCCGATGACCGCGTAGATGTGCCCGGCGACAACCTCTTCGACCGGGTTCTCCTTGTTCGCGTGCATCTGGAAGAGCTTGCCGATGCGCTCCTTCTTGCCCTTGGTGGCGTTGAGGATCTGCGAGCCGGCTTCGAGGCGACCCGAGTACACGCGGATGAAGGTCAGCTGACCGAAGAAGGGGTGCGCGGCGATCTTGAAGGCCAGTGCCGAGAACGGCGCTTCCTTCGAAGCCTCGCGCTCCATCTCCTCTTCCTCGTTGCCCACGGCGTGGCCCTTGACGGCGCCAGCGTCCAGCGGGTTGGGGAGGTACTCCACCACGGCGTCCAGCATCGGCTGCACACCGCGGTTCTTGAAGGCGGAACCACAGAAGACAGGGTAAGCCTCAGCGTTGATGGTCAGCTGGCGCACGCCGGCCTTGATCTCGTCCTCGGTGAGCTCTTCGCCCTCGAGGTACTTTTCCATCAGCTCTTCAGAAGTTTCAGCAACGGCTTCAACGAGTTCGCTACGGTACTGCTCAGCCTTCTCCTGGAGATCGGCGGGGATCTCACGGGTTTCGTAGCTGGCACCCAGGGAAACGTCGCCCTTGGCGTCGCCTTCCCACACCATGGCCTTCATCGAAATCAGGTCGACGACACCGATGAAGTCGTTCTCAGCGCCGATCGGCAGCTGCATCACCAGCGGCTTGGCACCCAGACGATCCACGATGGTGGAGACGGTGAAGTAGAAGTCCGCGCCCAGCTTGTCCATCTTGTTGACGAAGCAGATACGAGGAACGTTGTACTTGTCGGCCTGACGCCACACGGTCTCCGACTGGGGCTCAACACCTTCCTTGCCATCGAACACGGCAACGGCGCCGTCGAGGACGCGCAACGAGCGCTCCACCTCGACGGTGAAGTCCACGTGACCGGGGGTGTCGATGATGTTGATCTGGGAGTCGTTCCAGAAGCAGGTCACCGCGGCGGAGGTAATGGTGATGCCGCGTTCCTTTTCCTGTTCCATCCAGTCGGTGGTCGAGGCGCCGTCGTGGGTCTCGCCCAGCTTGTGGTTCACACCCGTGTAGAACAAGATGCGCTCGGTGGTAGTGGTCTTGCCGGCATCGATGTGAGCCATGATGCCGATATTGCGGACCTTCGTGAGGTCAGTCAGCACGTCTTGTGCCACAGTGTCTCCCTGGGTTGAGTCGACCTAGTTGGTGTACTTGCGGGAACCGCAGAATTACCAGCGGTAGTGTGCGAAGGCCTTGTTGGACTCGGCCATCTTGTGCGTGTCCTCGCGGCGCTTCACAGCGGCACCAAGGCCGTTGGAAGCATCGAGGATCTCGTTCATCAGACGCTCGGTCATGGTCTTCTCGCGGCGGTCCTTGGAGTAGCCGACGAGCCAGCGCAGCGCCAGAGCGGTTGCGCGGCCGGGCTTGACCTCGACGGGCACCTGGTAGGTGGCGCCACCGACACGACGAGAGCGGACCTCGAGGGCTGGTCGGACATTGTCCATGGCCTTCTTGAGGGTGGCCACCGGATCGGCGCCGCTCTTCTCGCGGGCACCCTCGAGGGCGCCGTAGACGATGCGCTCGGCGGTGGACTTCTTACCGTCTACGAGCACCTTGTTGATCAGCTGGGTGACCAGTGGGGATCCGTAAACCGGATCAACGACGAGGGGGCGCTTCGGCGCAGGACCCTTACGTGGCATTACTTCTTCTCCTTCTTAGCACCGTAGCGGCTGCGAGCCTGTCCGCGATTCTTGACGCCCTGGGTATCCAGAGCGCCGCGTACGATCTTGTAGCGCACGCCGGGGAGGTCCTTCACGCGGCCACCGCGCACGAGCACGATGGAGTGCTCCTGCAGGTTGTGACCCTCGCCGGGGATGTAGGCGGTCACTTCGATGCCGCCGGACAGGCGAACACGTGCGACCTTACGCAGCGCGGAGTTCGGCTTCTTGGGGGTGGTGGTGTACACACGGGTGCACACACCGCGGCGCATGGGCCGACCCTGCAGCGCAGGTGCGTCAGTCTTACTGACCTTCGGTGAGCGGCCCTTGCGGACCAGCTGCTGAATCGTAGGCAATAGTCTCTCCGTACTCATTGGCTGTCAGTCCTGCGGGCACACAGGTCGGGCCCGCGTTTACCAGGACTGCTGGTGGTCGTTCAGCACGTCGGGCGGAAGAAATCCAGCCCCTAGGCGTGCAAAAATGTGGCCTACGTTGCGCAAGAACCCCGCAACACGGACTGAGTCCCTAGTGCCACACTCAAAACAATCGTTCCAAGCATACCAGCAACTCACCCAGCTGGGAATTCGTGGTAGGTCACTACCGGGATGCCTCTAGATCGGCGGCGGATCTGCGGCGTTGAACCCAGTGGTAAAGCCGGCGCTGCCAGTGGCGATCGGCCGGGTAATCCCAGGGATCCTGCAGAGTGCCCAAACGCTTCGCTTCCGTGAGGGTGCGGCGCTGAGACTCGTTGGCATAGCGGTGCGCGAGCGCTTGCGAAATGGTCAGGGAAGCGGCCGGTCGCTGGTGTGGTTGGCGCGGGGCAAACGGTGATGGCGAGGGGGCCGCGGTGTCGTCGTCACCAAATTCCGCCAAGAGATCCACCACCGGGTTAATTCCGGAGGCGGTCAGGTAGAAGTGGTGGCGCCCCAAACGGGGGTTCATCTCCAGGAACACGGGCTCGCCGGTATCGGCGTCGACCTTGAGATCGAACATGGCGAATCCGTGCCAGTCCAGGGCCTCGAGCAACGCAGTGCCCTGGCTGGTGATCTGGCGCTCCTGTTCGGTGACTTCGGCGGGGACAACAATGGCGCGAGCATTGCCTTCCAATCCTGGGGCGTGGTCCTCGATGATCACTTCGCCGAGCCCGGCGCTGCGGATCCCGCCGGTGCGGGAGCGAAACAGATGCAGGATGCGCAGTTGGGAGTCCGCGCCGGCCACGTAGTCCTGGACGATGAGCCCGGCGCGGTATCCGGCGCCGGAGGCGCGGCGGGCCAACCGGGCGACATCGTCGTGGGAATGGGCCAGGTGCACCTTGCGACGACCTTCGAAACGGACATCGGCCCAGGCGCCGCCGTCGTCGGCTTTAACCACCACGGGCCAGCTCAAGCCGGCGGTGTCGATCTGCGCGGCGATCGCGGAGCGGGCGTCAGCGTCGTTGCTATCGGCGAGCTCGGGTCCGCAATCCACCGTGGTGGTGCGCGGGTAGCGGACGCCGAGTTGCTCGCAGAGGGCGTAGAACCGGTCCTTGAGCGCGCCGCGATCGAGCTGGTCCACGGTGAGTTCCGGGATGCGGTAGCCGAGTTCGGTGAGTTCCTCGCGGTGATCGAGCACGATGCGCACGAGGTGGTCATAGCCGGGCATCAATAACAGCGGGCGGCGGTGGCCTTCGAGCACATCTGCCACCCGACTGAGGTCGGCGAGTACCTTCTTGGGTTCAAGCATGGGGCCCACCGGGAAGAGCTGGGCGATGCGGGTACCGGTGAAGTTGCGGTTGACGGAGGTGGGAACGACAGCGGAGATCAGCCCGGCCTGTTCGTGGAATTCCCGGGCCAGTGAGTACGCTCCGAGATCGCCTCCCGTGATCACTGGGACGAGGGGCTGGTCCGAGGGGACGGTCACGCTCATGGGGCCAACTTACCAGTGCCGGGGCGGGCCAACAGGACTCTTGAAGTTCGATGGGTTATGTTGAAGGCGTGACACCAGAATCTTCCTCGCGCCCCGCATCAGCTTCCTTGAGAATCGAGTCGATCACTGACGAGGTCCACCACGGTTTCCTCGCCGCACGTCCGGCGTCCTTCCTCCAGAACCCCCGCTGGCCCCAGGTCAAGACCGACTGGCGCGGTGAGTCGTTGGGGTGGTTCGACAGCGAAGAGCTGGTGGCGGTTTCGGTGGTGCTGCATCGCCACTTACCGGTTCCGCTGCTGAAGAGCCGCAGCCTGGCCTACCTCGCTGATGGTCCCGTGTTTGACCCTGCGCGGGTGGAACTGGGCGCGATTCTGGCGCCACTGGCTCCGTACCTGCAGCGGCAGGGCGCCTTTATGATTCGCATGGGCCTGCCTGTGGTGCATCGGCGCTGGGATTCCCAGGAGGTGCGGCGCGCGCTGGCGGCCGGGGAACATCAGCTGATCACCGATCTGGAGCCACTGGAGGTCAATGAGCAGGCGGAGGCGATGCGTCGCACCCTGCTCGACGCCGGATGGGTCGAGCCGAGCGCGGGCGAGGATTTCGCCGCGGGCCAGCCGCCATTCCAGGCGCGGATTCCGTTGCCTGAGCAGCCCGAGCCACGCCCAGAGCCCGGAGCCGTCGTGTCTGAGGACCCGGCGGAGTTCACCACCGTCGTCGATGAGGTTTTGGGGCGAATGGATCAGTCCTCGCGCCGCCAGACCCGCAAGTCGACCCGCACCGAGCTGACGGTGCGCGAAGGAGGGCTCGAGGATCTGGGCGTGTGGCAGCGCCTGTACCAGGAGACGGCTGAACGCGATGGATTCACCGGACGCCCGCAGAGCTACTTCGAGCGGATGTACCGGGAGCTCAACGACTCCCCCACCGCAGAGTGCCGACTCTTGCTGGCCTATCTGGAGGACCAGCCCTTGGCCGCTGCCATCTATGTGCGTCAGGGCGACACCGGCTGGTACGTTTACGGCGCCTCCTCTTCCGAAGAGCGCAAGCGCTACGCACCACGCGCCCTGCAGCTCGAGCAGCTGCGTCGTTCGCTGGCCGCCGGCGATCGCTGGTACGACCTGGGCGGGGTGTCGGCCACGCTGAACCCGGAGCACGAACTGGCCGGTTTGACCCGGTTCAAGACGACAATGGGCGCCGATGTGGTGCAGACCCTGGGCGAATGGGATCTGCCGCTGAACAAGGTGCTGACCCGGGCATTCAATCTCTACATGGCGCGCCGCGACTAGACCCTAGACGGAGACGTCTCCGTAGCAGTGCAGCGCGGAACCGTAACCGTGAGGCAGCCCCTGACCCTGGGCCCAGGACGTGAGCACCTCGATCAACTGCGCACGGGTGAGCAGCTGCACGTTGGTTGCCGCCGTCGTCGGTGAATTGCCTTCCTGCTCGGCGGCATGCGCGCCTTGGCCGATGCGGAAGTTGTAGGCACCTTCGGGGACCACCGAGGCGAGCTCCAACTGGAACCGCTGCTCCCCCAGGTAATACATCTGGGCGTAGCGGGTGACCGGCTCGTCGTCTTCCAGCGTCAGCCCGTCCGTGACATCGTTCAGGCCCAGCACCAGATCCGCGATCTGGCCCACGGACTCCAGTTCGTTCCAGCCCTGGCCCTGAAAGTCCTGCTTGTACTCCCACCACAGCTCGGTCGCTGGCTGTGTGGTCTCCAACAGCTCCAAGTGCTCGCGCGGAGGCATGACCCCCGCGGGAGACACGGTCTTCTGCTCGCTCATCTGGCGGCTCCTCTCTGTTGCCGCCAGCCTAAGAGCAAGCACGGACATTGAAGATGGTAAGGGCGCGGGTTCGTCGGTGTGACTCCCACTCGGACTGACCAGCATGTGTCTTGATCGTGATGTGTCCACCGGCCCCGCCGCCTCGAAAGGACTCTGAGAGTGGGACTGACATCGCGGTGTCTGGCGAGGAGGATGGGATCATAAGGCCTCCGGTGTGGCCCAGCACTAGGACTGAACCGCTGTTTCCCGCTCGTGATCTGCCCACCGGATACAGGGGCCTTACATGGAGGTGATCCAGCCGGACGGACATGACCTCATAGGAGCCTGGTGGTCCCGGCCTCGTCAATGTCTTGTCTGCCCGTCCGGCCGGAGCCTTCCCAAGGTTGAACACAACGAGAAAGGCAGTTCCATCATGGCAAGTTCCGCACTGGATGTATACGCCGGGGTTGATACCCATGCCGAGACACACCACGTAGCCGTGATCGACGGGTTGGGACGCCGACTCGGTGACACCGAGTTCCCCACCACGGTTCTCGGTTACCAGCAGCTCTTGGCTTTCGTGGGTGAGTTCGGGACGGTCCAACGTATCGGTGTGGAGGGAACTGCCTCGTATGGGGCCGGGCTCACCGCCTATCTGCGGGCCGAGCGGATCGTGGTGCGAGAAGTCATCCGCCCCAGCCGGGCAGCCCGCCGCAACGGCAAGTCCGACCCCATCGATGCTTATGCGGCGGCCCGGAGCGTCGCAGCTAACGACGACCTGCCGATCCCGAAGCTGCTGGATGGCGAGGTCGAGCAGATCAGGGTCACACTCCGAGCCCGCAGCAGTGCCATTAAGGCCCGCAACGTGGCCATGGTCCAGATCAAGGACTTCCTCACCACCGCACCAGCCCGGGTACGAGAGGCTTACCGGTACTTGTCTGATGAGGAACTCATCGAGGTACTGGCCGCTAGTCGTCCGCAATCAGATCAGACGCTGAAGCGGGTGTTGCGTCGATTGGCGCGGCGCTATGAATACCTCGGTGAGGAAATTGATCAGGCGGTCGAGGAGCTGGAGGTGCTGACGGTTCGGGTGGCTCCGGAGCTCACTCAGGCTCGAGCGATCGGTACGATCACCGCGGCCCAGTTACTTGTCACTGCCGGGGCTAATCCGGAACGGGTCAAGTCCAAGGCTGCTTTCGCAGCATTGTGTGGTGTGAGTCCGATCTCGGCTTCTTCCGGTAAGACACAGCGTCACCGCCTCAACCGAGGCGGGGATCGGCAAGCGAATTGGGCGTTGCACCGGATCGTGATGGTCAGGATGGGCAACGATGAACGTACTCGTCGCTATGTTGAACGCCGCACCGCTGAGGGAAAGGGAACCAGGGAGATCATGCGATGTCTGAAGAGATATGTGGCTAACGAGGTCTACACATTGATTCTTGACCCTGATCAAGTCCCGCCCTCAGACGACCTTCGCCCACTGCGGCATCAGCAACATTTGACCCTGACACAGGTCGCTGATCACTTCGATACTTCGCCGGGGAAGATCTCCCGGATCGAACGCGGCCAAAGCCGAGATGATCACTTCACAAAGCAGTACCGAAAGTACCTCCTACAAACGCTTTGACACCATATAGGAGCATCACGATAAGCCGACTGCCTAGGGACTACACCTCGTACTCTTCGACGCCGGCCAGGTCGCGCCCGGCCACGTATCCGAAGGTCAGCGCCGGCCCCAGGTTGATGCCGCCGGAGGGGTAGGTGCCACGCATGATGGAGGCGTGGTCATTGCCGGCAGTGTAGAGCCCCGGAATCGGTTCACCGGAGTCGTTGATCACGCGTGAGCGGGTGTCCGCCGCGATGCCGGCGAAGGTGCCGAAGGAGCCGGGACGAACGTGCACGGCGTAGAACGGACCCTTCTGGATGGGCGCCAGCGAGGGATTGGGGCCCACCTTCGGATCCCCGCCGTAACGGTTGAACGGGGAGGCGCCGCGGTGGAACTCCGGGTCCTCGCCGCGATGGGCGTTCTCGTTGAATTCGCGCACGGTCTCGGTCAGCGCTACCGGGTCGATCCCGCACTTCTCGGCGAGCTCCTCGATGGTGTCGGCATTGATGAGGTAGCCGGCCTGAATGTAGGGCAGCAACGGCATCGGGATCGGCTTGGCGAAGCCCAGCGGGTACTTCCGCACGAAGGTGGAGTCCGCGATCTGCCAGGATTCCACCGGCTCGCCGTCCTCGGTGGCCGAAAGCAACCCGTCCACGTAGTCGTAGTACCCGTTGGCCTCATTCACGAAACGGCGACCATTCTGACGCACCCCGATGGAGCCGGGCTTGGCACGGTCCATAATGTGCGGAAACACGCCCTTCTCCCCGTTCGGGTACGGGACCAGGGAGACCGGGCACCAGGCAGCCGGGGAGCGCATCTCGGTGTCGAATACACCGCCGGCCGCCAGCGCCATGTCCAGTCCGTCACCTTCGGATTCACGCGGGGCCAGCGACCAGTGCTCGGCACCGGTCGGCGTCTGCGGGAAGAGCTCACGACGACGCTGCACATCGTTCGGGAAACCGCCGGTGGCCAGCACCACGCCGCGCCGGGCGCGGATGAAGCGGGACCCCTCGGTGGTGCTCACCACGGCACCGACCACGCGGGAGCCGTCGGACACCAGCTGCTGCACGGGAGTGCGCACGAGCAGCTCCACGCCCAGATCGTCCGCAGACTTCACCAGGCGAGCGGTCAGTGCGGTGCCGTTGACCAGATGCAGCGAGCGGCCGCGGGTGACCATGTCCCAGGCGTGCGGGATGACGCGTCCGGCGGCGTAAACCCAACCCTTCGGGGAGAACTGCGAGGCCGAGAGCATGGTGGCGAGGTCTTTGCCGGCCATGATGCCCATGCCGAAGAACGACGTCGGGTAGTACTGACGGCGCATCTTCTTCAGCAGCGCCTTCGGGTAGTTCTTCACGTTGACCGGGGCCGGGCCCACCGAGCGGTTGCCCGTGCCGGCGCCGGGGAGGTCACCGTAGATGTCGTTGATTTTCGCCCCGGTCACGAACTCCAGGTCCGTGCGGTGGTGGAAGAAGTCGACCATGTGCGGGACGGCTTCCAAGAAGGCGTCGATCTTTTCACCGGCAGCCTCTGTATATCGGTCGCCGAGCACGCCGCGCAGGTAGGTGCGGAACTGCTCCGGATCTTCGTCCACCCCCTCGGCCTTGGCCAGCGAAGTGCCGGGAGTCCAGGCCCAGCCGCCGGACCATGAGGTCGCCCCGCCCAGGGCGGCGGCCTTGTCGGCGACGACGACGTTCAGGCCGTGGTAGGCGGCGGTGATGGCTGCGGCGAGGCCGCCTGCGCCACCGCCGGCCACCAGCACGTCGGTGTCATGATGCGGGAGTCCGGCGACGTCCCCGAGGGTCAGGGTGCCGTTGGTCTGCTGAGTCATGGTGTCTCCTGGTACAGAATGAAAGCGGTTGCAGAATCGGTCGGGGGAAGTGCCGTTCCCCAGGGCGCGGCGTGGCCTAGTGGCCGAAGTCGTTCGGGTCCAGGCGCGGACCTGCGCCGGTGTCGAGCGCATCGATCCCGGTCATGTCCTCGTCGGTCAGCTCAAAGTCGAACACGTCCAGATTGGCTTCCTGGCGCCCTGCATTCGCCGATTTTGGCACCGCCACGCGTCCGGACTGCACGTGCCAGCGCAGCGCCACCTGGTGGGCGGTCACGCCGAGACGGGCAGCGGGAGCCGTCAGCGCCTCGTACTCGTTCAGATCAACATCGCGCCCCACCGGGGAATAGGCCGCGGTGAGCGTTCCGGCCTCTGCATTCACTGCGCGCAACCGTGGCTGGGAGGCCAACGGGTCCACCTGGATCTGGTTGATCGGCGCCTGCAGCCCGGCCTTCCGGAGGTCGGCCAGGTGCTCTGCGGTGAAATTGGAGACGCCCCAGGCCCGGATCAGCCCGGCCTGCACCAGCTCGGCCAGTGCACCAGCGGTCTCGACGTACTTACCCTGGTCCGGGTTCGGCCAGTGGATGAGCATCAGGTCGATCTCGTTCACGCCCAGCAGGGTGAGACGCTGCTCAACGGCGGCGCGCACGGCCGCCAGAGGACCGTGGTGCTCGCGGTTGAATTTGGTGGTGAGGAAGATCTGGTCGCGCGGAACTTCGGTGCGGCGCAGAGCCTCGCCGACGGCGTCTTCGTTCCGGTAATTTTCGGCGGTATCCACATGGCGGTATCCGATGCTCAGCGCCTGCACGACGGCGTCAGTGCACTCCTGGCCGACCATCGGCCAGGTGCCAAGTCCGATCTGTGGGATCGTCACGCCGTCGACGTGAGTACCGCTCAGGGTCAGGGATTGCGTGCGTTCTGCCAAGGTCATGCCAGCTCCTCGCCGAGTAGGTTCAGGGTGGTGGTCATCAGGTGCCGGGCCCAGGCTGCGTCGCCGAGCCGGGCCCGCATCTCGTCATTCGGGATTTCCGTCGACAGCGGCAAGGGGGTCTCCATGCCCAGCTCAGCCCGACCGGATTCGACGGCACTGATCATGCCGCGCAGGTCGAGTCCGCCCTCGCCTGCAGCAAAGCGGGTCGAGCGGGACTCTTCCACCAATCCGGCGCGATCCTCGGGTGCCTGGGCGGGAGCATCGCAGACCTGGACCAGGGGAACGTGGCTGGCTACCGCGCGCAGTTCTTCGGTCGTGCCGCCGAAGCGGGCCACATGCAGCGTGTCCACCAGCACCTGAGCCCCAGTGTGCTCGGCGATCGCAGCAGCGCCCGACAGCGAACGCACCGCCTGGTAGCTGATCGGCTCCACCGCGGGGACGATTCCGTGTGGGCGAGCATCGTCAACCATCTGAGCAAGGGTGTCCAGCACGCGTTGGGAGTCAGTGTCGGCCACGGCGACCGTCATCGAGCTGGCCCCGAGAGCGTCGCCGGCCTCGAACATTCTGCGCCAGGCGTCACGCTGATCAGAACCGTCGAGCAGCAAGAATTCGATGTCACGCACCAACACCCCGGTGTCGGCCATCCGCTTCAGCGTCTCGGCCAGCATCGGGGTCCCGGGCTGCACCTCAAAGGGGGTTTCGGCGTCCGTCACCGGGCGCACGCGCACGCCCACAAAGTCGAATCCAGCCTGGGCGGCCAGTTCAACCAGGGTCGGGGGCGCAACCGTCAGAGCGGCGAGTTGGGCCAGGCCAAGCTCGCGTCCGCTGCGGGTGGTCATCTCCGGGTCACCGGCCTTTCGTTAGGAGCAGGGGCGTTCCCCCACTGGTGGACAGTATGGCAGTGCTGTGAGACAGACCACCCGCAAGTTCTCATTGAATGAGAGAACGGCCGACGGCGTAGGCCCGGGTGATGGCCGAGCCGATGGTAGCCCCGCCTCCGGGGTAGGCGTCCTTGAACACGGTGGCGGAGCAGTTTCCGGCGGCGTACAGCCCCCGAATCGGCACACCGTTCCAGTCCAGAACTCGACCGTTGAGGTCCGCGTCCAGACCACCGGCGGTGCCCAGCACGCCCGGGTGCAGTTGCACGGCATAGAACGGGCCCTTTTCCAGCGGCGCCAGGCAGGGATTCGGCTCGATCGCGGGATCGCCCAGGTGGCGGTCCTGCTCGGTCGACCCACGCCCGAACTCCGCATCGACACCCTCGCGAGCGCCGTCGTTGAAACGAGCCACGGTGTCTTCTAGCCCCGGGACGTCCACCCCGATCTTCTCAGCCAGCTCTGCCAGGGTCTCGGCGTGCACCAGCCAAAACGGTGCATCCGCCGGGTCGGTGAAAGGCGCGTGACCGGCGATCGGGTACCGCTCGGCGTAGCCGGCGTCGACCACCAGATAGGCGGGAATGTTGGCGAAGGTCGAGGTCGCCGGATCGATGTTCGCGAACACCCGGGAGAAGTCGTGGTAATTCAGCGCCTCGTTGACGAAGCGGCGTCCGGCACTATTCACCACCACTGATCCCGGCAGCGTGGCCTCCACGTTGCCCATGCGCCCCGAGGGCTTGCCATCGTAGGTAGCGCCGTGTGCGGTGAGCACCGGAACACCCCAGATCGCGGTGGTCTGCGCAACGGCAGCGCCCACACCCAGTCCCAGCTTCAGCCCGTCGCCCTCGTTCGAGGGAGCGGAGATGGGGGTGATGGGGAACTTCAGCAGGGTGCCGCGCAGCTGCTCGGACCACTCGAAGCCGCCTGAGGACAACACAACCCCCTCAGCGCGCACCGTGCCACCGGGGTGCTGCACAACCCAGGTGTCCCCGTCGCGGTCCAGCCCGGTCGCCGGTGCTTCGGTGGCCAGGGTGACGCCGACATCCCAGGCCGAGGCAGCCAGCGCGGAGAGCAGGGCCGCACCCATGGTGCGTACCCCGGCCTGAGCGCGGGATTCCAACAGCAGCGGATCTGGTGCGGCACCGTGGAGCTGATCACGCTCGTCCATGGTGATCAGCGGGAAGTAGGTCGAGGAGCGTACCGCCTCGCGCAGCCCCGGAACATCCGAGGGATCCACGGGACGGTGGTCGAGTCCACGACCGGACGAGGTCGACCCCGGCCATTCGCGGTGGTAGTCCGGCCGGTTCAGCGGCAGGTAATCGACTCGGGTCTTCTCGTCGAGGAAGCGCACGGCCGCAGCCGAGGTCTCGATGTACCAGTCGATTTCCTCTTCACTCATCGCACCGGCGGTGGCCGCGCGCAGGTACTCCTTGCCTGCTTCGGGGCTGTCGGGATGCCCATGGCGCTCCATCAGTGGATTGGCCGGCGCCCACATCACGCCACCACCGGCGGCCGTGGTGCCGCCCAGCTGTGCGGCCTTCTCCAGCACAAGCACACTCCGCCCGCCCTGAGCCGCCACGACCGCTGAGGTCAGTCCGGCACAACCCGAGCCCACGACGACGACGTCCACGTTCTCCGGCAGAGCATCCACCGGGGTCAGCAGCGGCTTCTGCGACGTTTCAGCGGAAGGGCTGCTCATCAGGACTCACTCCGTTTTTCACGTTCACTCAGGTCAGGAAAGTCGATGGCGATCTTGCCCACGCCAGCACTCGGGTCGATCAGGGTGCGGAAGGCCGCATCGAGATCGTGGAAGTGGAAGCGGTGGGTGATCAGTTTCGCCAGCGTGCGCTGATAACGCCAGAGCAGGTCCAGACAGTCCGGGAAGAGGTTCTCGGAGTTGCGCGAGCCCAGCAGGTCGATCTCCTTGGTGGGCAGACGCCGCATCGAGAAGCTCAGCTCGGCCTCGGAAATGCCCACGCACACCACACGTCCGGCGGTGGCTACCAGGTCAATACCGCCAGCCACCGAGGCGGGCACGCCCGTAGCGTCAATGATCAGCGACGGACCATCACCATCGGTGAGCTCATCCAGCACGCTGCGCTGCTCGTCATTCGGGAACGCACCCAGGACCTTCATGGCCCGGTCAGCGCCGAACTCGCGGGCCAGATCCAGGCGAGCATCCTGGGTGTCGGTCACCGTGACGTCGCAACCGATGTCCTTCAGGTACACCGTGGCGAGCAGCCCGATGGGCCCAGCCCCGGCGACGACGACGCGCTCTCCGGCCACCGGCTGACCCCGACGGCAGGCCTGCATGGCGATGGAGATGGGCTCGACCAGTGCGGCCACACCCAGATCGATACCTTCGGGAACCCGGTACAGGTGGTCCAGCGGAACCAGCTGCTCGGTCACTAGGGAGCCGTCTTCGTAACAGCCGTACACGCTCATCCGACGGCAGGCGTTCACCCGACCAATGGAGCAGGCGTGGCATTCCCCGCACCAGAACATCGGCAGGATGACCACCGGGTCGCCGACGTTCCAGCCGGACTGCACGTCGGCCGCATCCAGCTCGGCGATGACGCCGGAGGCCTCATGGCCCTGGATCATCGGGAGTTCGGAGGCGTAGTCGTCATCCCAGATGTGGGCGTCGGTGCCGCACAGGGTGACGGTGTGCATCCGCACCACGGCGTGGCCCGGACTCGGCTGCGGCACCTCGAGAGTTTGGTAATCAATGCGGCGTTTCGAGGTGGTGACCGCGGCTTCAGTGGTGGTCATGGATCACTCGGCTCCGTCAATGGAGCCAAAGACGATGTTCCACCGGCGCACCTGACGCTCGGCCACGAAACCATCGGAGAAGAAGGGATCGCCGTCCATGATCTTCTCGACTTCTTCCACGCTTTCGCCGCGGATGATCAGCAGGGCGCCCAGCGGGTCACCTTCGGTCAGGCGGCCGGAAACCAGCAGCGTGCCAGCGGAGTGCAGTTCGCTCAGGAAATCAACGTGCGCGGGGCGTGCCGCGGTCATCTCGTCGGTCTCGGGTACGTAGGTGTAGTTCACAGCGTAAGCGGCCATGGCGATTCCTTGATCGTTGGGGAGCACCCCGCGATCTACCGGGGCGCTGTCCTCCGATCCTCCTGAGCGTGGGCCAGGTCACGCCAGGTAGATCCCGTTGAACAGCAGTTACGACAGCTCCCGACTCGCTGGTCCCTCGCGGTATGGGCGTTGGACGGAGTGACTGATCCATTGGGAGAGACCGTGGGCCGCAGCGCGCAACACGGGGACCTGCACCGCGAGGTTGATCTGGTCGACGGGCACCACCACGCTCAGCGCGCCCTGGACCTTGCCCTGCGGCCCGAAAACGGGCGCCGCGGTGCCGGAAGAGCGTGGGTGCAGCACGGCACGGGAATGCGCGTAGCCTTCTGCCCGGACCTGGGCCAGAGTGCGTCGCAGGTCATCGGTGGTCAGCCCGCGCTCGGTGATCCACCGGTCGCGGTGGGCCGCGGCCAGGTAGCGTTCCTGGACGTGGCGGGGGCTGAAGGCGACCATTGCCAGTCCCGGGGCCGAGGAGAGCACGGGGAGCCGTCCGGCGATCTTGGTCAAGTCTGCCGGGTCGGGATGGGAGACAAGTCGCTCCAAGTAGATGATAGAGCCGGCCTGTGCGTCCAGGATCGCCAGGGAGACATTCTGGTCCAGGGTCTGGTGCATGCCCTCCAGGAACGGCTTGGCCGCTTGGGAGAACTCCTGGTAAAACGACGAGCGCTGGGTTAGCTCCCAGAGCGTCAACCCGATTTCGTACTGATTTTGGTCGGTCTTCGACAGGAGCCCTTCCAACACCATGTCCTGCAGCAACCGGTGGGCGGTCGAGAGGGACAGGGAGGCGCGCTCGGCCAGCTCGGTGGCGGTGAGGCGGGGGTGCTCGGCGTCGAAAGCCTGCAGGATCCTGGTCAACCGTTGCACCACGGATTCACCGGATCGGGAGTTTGCCATAGCCCCAGTGTACGGATTTCCTACATTGGGCTCCGTCCATGGGCGGTTGTTCGCCACGGGCGCCGAGCCTCAGGTGGTTTCTACCATCACTATCCCATCTTGAGCAGGAGAAATTCCATGATGGCGTTGGTGGTGCCGGTGCTCGGCCCGTTGTTGGCAATTGTTGCCATACGGACGGCGAAAACCTCGAGGGCCTAAGACGACGACAGCCCCGACGCACTGCGTCGGGGCTGTCGATTATTTCTCAGCGGTGGATCAGCGGAAATCTCCGCCGATGCCGTACTCGTCCAGGCTGATCGCGTGGAATTCCGGGGTCATGGACTGGTCCATGCCGGGGTAGTCGAAGTCCGCGTAACCGGCCGGGCCGGAAAACAGGTTCGCCTTGGCTTCCTCGGTGGGCTCCACGGCGACCTTCACATAGCGGTCCAGGCCGGTACCGGCCGGGATCAGCTTACCGATGATCACGTTCTCCTTCAGACCCAGCAACGGATCCGACTTGCCTTCCATGGCGGCCTGGGTCAGCACCCGGGTGGTCTCCTGGAAGGACGCGGCCGACAGCCACGAGTCCGTGGCCAGCGAGGCCTTGGTGATGCCCATGAGCTCGTCACGTCCGGAGGCCGGCCGGTTGCCCTCGCCCACCGCCTGCTTGTTGGCGGCGATGAAGCGGGCGCGGTCGGTCAGCTCGCCCGGCAGCAGCCCGGTGTCGCCGGACTCGATGACGGTGATCCGACGTAGCATCTGGCGGACGATGACTTCCACGTGCTTGTCGTGGATGCCCACACCCTGCGACTGGTAGACGTCTTGGACCTCCTTGACGAGGAACTTCTGTGCGGCACGGGGGCCGAGCACGCGAAGCACCTGCTTGGGGTCGACGGCGCCAGCCACCAGCTGGGTGCCGACGGCGACGTGCTCGCCGTCTTCCACCAGCAGACGCGAACGACGCAGCACCGGGTAGATGATCTCCTCGGAACCATCGTCCGGAGTCAGCACCAGACGGATCTGGGACTGGTCGTCCTCGATGCGCACACGGCCGGCCACCTCGGAGATCGGAGCGACACCCTTGGGGGTACGCGCTTCGAAGAGCTCCTGAATACGGGGCAGACCCTGGGTGATGTCGTCTGCGGAGGCGACACCACCGGTGTGGAAGGTACGCATGGTCAGCTGGGTACCGGGCTCACCGATGGACTGGGCGGCGATAATGCCCACGGCCTCGCCGATGTCCACCAGCTGGCCGGTGGCCATGGAGCGGCCGTAGCACTTGGCGCAGGTGCCGACAGCGGACTCACAGGTGAGCACGGAGCGGACCTTGATCTCGGTGATCCCGGCCTGGATGAACTTCTCGATGAGCACGTCGCCCACGTCTTCGCCAGCGGCGCCGAGGACGGTGCCCTCGGAGTCGGTGACGTCGACAGCCAGGGTGCGAGCGAAGGCGGAGGTCTCCACGTTCTCGTCGCGCACCAGCTCGCCGTTGTAGTTGGCGGAGGCGATGGTTTCGGCCAGACCGCGGGAGGTGCCGCAGTCTTCCTCGCGAATGATGACGTCCTGGGAGACGTCGACCAGACGACGGGTGAGGTAACCGGAGTTCGCGGTCTTCAGCGCGGTATCGGCCAGACCCTTACGTGCACCGTGGGTTGCGGAGAAGTACTCCAGCACCGACAGGCCCTCGCGGTAGGAGGACTTGATCGGACGCGGGATGATCTCGCCCTTCGGGTTGGCCACCAGGCCACGGATACCGGCGATCTGGCGGACCTGCAGCCAGTTACCACGAGCGCCCGAGGACACCATGCGGTTGATGGTGTTCAGACGCCCCATGCCGGCCTGCATGGCTTCGGCGACCTCGTCGGTGGCCTTGTTCCAGATGTCGATCAGCTCGGCACGACGCTCCTCGTCGGCGATCAGACCGGTGTCGTACTGCGACTGCACCTTCTGCGCCTGCTCTTCGTAGCCCTCCATGATGGAGGCCTTATCGAAGTCGGAGGTGATGTCGGAGATCGCCACGGTCACGCCCGACCAAGTACCCCAGTGGAAACCGGCATCCTTGAGGTTGTCGAGGGTGGCAGCGGTCTGCACCATCGGGTAGCGCTCGGCGAGATCGTTGACCAGTGCCGAGAGGGTGCCCTTGGTGGCCTGACGGTCCACCCACGGGTAGTCCTCCGGCAGCAGATCGTTGAACAGCACCTTGCCCAGGGTTGTGGTGATCAGGGCGGTCTGACCGGGCTCCCAGCCTTCCGGCGCCGGAGCGTCGGCCGACGGCACGAAGCCGTCGATAGCGATCTTCACAGGAGCGTTCAGGTGCAGCGCCCCACCGTCGAAGGCCATGATGGCTTCGGAGACGGTGGAGTACTCGTTGCCTGCGCCTTCGGCGTCATCACGAGCGGTGGTGAGGTGGTTCAGGCCGATGATCATATCCTGAGCCGGAACGGCCACAGCGCGACCGTCCGAGGGCTTCAGGATGTTGTGGCTGGAGAGCATCAACAGGCGTGCCTCGGCCTGAGCCTCGGGGCTCAGCGGCAGGTGTACGGCCATCTGGTCACCATCGAAGTCGGCGTTGAACGCGCCACACACGAGTGGGTGCAACTGCAGAGCCTTACCCTCAACGAGCTGAGGTTCGAAGGCCTGGATGCCCAGACGGTGCAGGGTGGGTGCACGGTTGAGCAGCACCGGGTGCTCGGTGATGACCTCTTCGAGGACATCCCACACCTGTGGGCGGAAACGCTCCACCATCCGCTTGGCGGATTTGATGTTCTGAGCGTGGTTCAGATCCACCAGCCGCTTCATGACGAACGGCTTGAAGAGCTCCAGCGCCATCTGCTTGGGCAGACCACACTGGTGCAGCTTCAGCTGCGGGCCGACGACGATCACGGAACGACCGGAGTAGTCCACGCGCTTACCAAGGAGGTTCTGACGGAAACGACCCTGCTTACCCTTGAGCATGTCGGAGAGCGACTTCAGCGGACGGTTACCCGGTCCGGTGACCGGACGACCGCGACGGCCGTTGTCGAACAGCGAGTCAACCGCTTCCTGGAGCATGCGCTTCTCGTTGTTCACGATGATCTCGGGGGCCCCGAGATCCAGCAGGCGCTTCAGGCGGTTGTTGCGGTTGATCACACGACGGTAGAGGTCGTTGAGGTCCGAGGTGGCGAAACGGCCGCCGTCGAGCTGGACCATCGGGCGCAGTTCCGGCGGGATCACCGGGACGGCGCCGAGGACCATGCCCTCGGGCGAGTTGTCGGTGGTCATGAAGGCGTTGACGACCTTCAGTCGCTTCAGCGCACGGGTCTTGCGTTGGCCCTTGCCGTTCTGGATGATCTCACGCAGCGACTCAGCTTCGGCTTCGAGGTCGAAGTTCTGCAGACGTCGCTGGATGGACTCGGCACCCATGGAGCCTTCGAAGTACTGGCCGTACTTGTCACGCATCGCACGGAAGAGACCCTCGTCTCCCTCGAGGTCGGAGACCTTGAGGTTCTTAAAGCGGTCCCAGATCTTCTCCAGGCGCTCCAGCTCGGCGTCGGCGCGCTTACGCACCTGCGCCATCGTCTTGTCGGCGAGGTCGCGAGCCTTCTTCTTCTCGGGTGCCTTGGCGCCCTCGGATTCCAGCTTGGCGAGGTCCTGCTCGAGGTCAGCAGCCACCGCAGCGATGTCGGCGTCGCGCTGATCGGCCAGGTACTTGGCTTCCTGGTCGTACTCAGCCTGCAGGTTCGGCAGATCCCGATGGCGAGCTTCCTCGTCCACGGAGGTGATCATGTAGGCAGCGAAGTAGATGACCTTCTCGAGGTCTTTCGGCGCCAGGTCCAGCAGGTAACCCAGGCGTGAGGGCACGCCCTTGAAGTACCAGATGTGGGTCACGGGTGCGGCGAGCTCGATGTGGCCCATGCGGTCGCGACGCACCTTGGAGCGGGTCACCTCTACGCCACAGCGCTCACAGATGATGCCCTTGTAGCGCACGCGCTTGTACTTGCCGCAGTAGCACTCCCAGTCACGAGTGGGTCCGAAGATCCGCTCACAGAACAGGCCGTCCTTCTCGGGCTTCAGAGTGCGGTAGTTAATGGTCTCGGGCTTCTTGACTTCGCCGTAAGACCAGTTTCGAATATCTTCGCCGGTGGCCAGGCCGATGCGCATAAGGCCGAATGAGTTTTCAGTGGACATGGTCCGTTGAACTCCTGATGTCTAAAAGTGGATGACGTCTTGTGCGGGCTGGTGAACCGGGTCTCAGACTTCCTCGACCGAGCTGGGCTCGGCGTGGGAGAGGTCGATTCCCAGCTCATCGGCGGCCCGGAATGATTCCTCATCCGAGTCACGCATTTCGATGGTCTGGCCTTCGGTGGAGAGGACCTCCACGTTCAGGCAGAGTGACTGCATCTCCTTGATGAGCACCTTGAAGGATTCGGGAACGCCCGGCTCCGGGATGTTCTCGCCCTTGACGATGGCCTCGTAGACCTTGACGCGTCCGTGGATGTCATCGGACTTGATGGTGAGCAGCTCCTGCAGCGTGTAGGCGGCGCCGTACGCTTCCAGGGCCCACACTTCCATCTCACCGAAGCGCTGACCGCCGAACTGCGCCTTACCGCCCAGCGGCTGCTGGGTGATCATGGAGTACGGTCCGGTGGAACGCGCGTGGATCTTGTCATCCACCAGGTGGTGCAGCTTCAGCATGTACATGTAGCCCACGGAGATCGGGTCCGGGAACGGCTCACCGGAGCGGCCGTCGAACAGTTGCGCCTTACCGTTGGTTCCCATCAGACGATCGCCGTCGCGGGTCTTGTTGACATGGCCGAGCAGTCCGGTGATCTCGTCTGCTTCTGCACCGTCGAAGACGGGGGTAGCAACGGTGACCTTGCCGGATTCGCGAGGCAGGTTCGGCAGATTCTTGATCCATTCGGGCTCTCCCTCGATGGTCCAGCCGTTAGCGGCGGCCCAACCGAGGTGCAACTCCATGACCTGGCCTAGGTTCATACGACCGGGCACACCCAGCGGGTTCAGGATGATGTCGACGGGGGTGCCGTCCGCGAGGAACGGCATATCCTCCATCGGCAGAATCTTCGAGATGACACCCTTGTTGCCGTGGCGGCCGGCCATCTTGTCACCGTCGGTGATCTTACGCTTCTGCGCCACGTAGACGCGGACCAGCTGGTTCACGCCCGGGGGCAGATCGTCGTCTTCATCGCGGTCGAAGATGCGCACACCGATGACGGTGCCGGACTCGCCGTGGGGCACCTTCAGGGAGGTGTCACGAACTTCCTTGGACTTCTCACCGAAGATGGCGCGCAGCAGGCGCTCCTCCGGGGTCAGCTCGGTCTCACCCTTCGGGGTCACACGACCCACCAGGATGTCGCCAGCTTCCACCTCGGCACCGATGTGGATGATGCCGCGCTCGTCGAGCTGGGACAGCACCTCATCAGAAACGTTGGGGATGTCGCGGGTGATTTCCTCGGCACCGAGCTTGGTATCGCGGGCATCGACCTCGTACTCCTCAATGTGGATCGAGGTCAACACATCGTCGGAGACCATGCGCTGGGAGATGATGATGGCGTCCTCGTAGTTGAGGCCCTCCCACGGCATGAAGGCGACCAGCAGGTTCTTACCCAGGGCCAGCTCACCATTGTCGGTGGAGGGACCGTCGGCGATGACCGAGAGCTTCTCGACGCGATCGCCCTCGGTGACCCGGACACGCTGGTTGTATGCGTTGCCCTGGTTCGAGCGGGAGAACTTCATAATCGGGTAGTGCTGGGTGGTGCCGTCGTCGTTCATGACGGTCACCAGGTCAGCAGCAACTTCGGTGACCACACCGGGGGCGTCAGCGGTGACGGAGTCACCGGCATCCACGGCCACATACTTCTCCATACCGGTACCGACCAGCGGAGCCTCCGACTCCAGCAGCGGCACCGCCTGACGCTGCATGTTCGCGCCCATGAGCGCGCGGTTGGCGTCGTCGTGCTCGAGGAACGGAATCAGCGCGGTTGCGGCAGACACCATCTGGCGCGGGGAGACGTCCATGTAGTCGATCTCATCGATGGCAGAAAGCACGGGCTCACCGTCACCGCCACGCTGGCGGCAGAGCACGAGTTCTTCGGCGAAGGTGCCGTCTTCGTTGAGCTGCGCGTTGGCCTGAGCAATCTGTGCGTCCAGCTCATCGTCAGCGGTCAGGTACTCGACCTGGTCGGTGACCTTACCGTCGACCACCTTGCGGTACGGGGTCTCGATGAAGCCGAAGGCGTTGATACGACCGAAGGTCGCCAGCGAGCCGATCAGACCAATGTTCGGGCCTTCAGGGGTCTCGATGGGGCACATACGGCCGTAGTGCGAGGGGTGCACGTCACGGACTTCCATGCCGGCGCGGTCACGAGACAGACCGCCCGGGCCCAGCGCGGACAGACGACGCTTGTGCGTCAGGCCAGCCAGCGGGTTGTTCTGGTCCATGAACTGCGACAGCTGCGAGGTTCCGAAGAATTCCTTGATCGAGGCCACCACGGGGCGGATGTTGATCAGGGTCTGCGGGGTGATCGCTTCGACGTCCTGGGTGGTCATGCGCTCGCGCACGACGCGTTCCATGCGAGACAGGCCGGTGCGGATCTGATTCTCGATCAGCTCGCCGACCGCGCGGATACGACGGTTGCCGAAGTGGTCGATGTCGTCGCGCTCCACGCGAACGTCGACCTCTTCACCGTTGCGCTGGCCCTTGATGGTCTTCTGACCGGCGTGCAGGGCGCAGATGAAGCGGATCATCTGAGCGACGTCGTCTTCAGTGAGCACCGAGGAAGCCGGGTCGCCCAGCGGGGCGTCGACGCCGAGCTTGCGGTTCAGCTTGTAGCGGCCGACCTTAGCCAGGTCGTAGCGCTTCTCGGTGAAGTACAGGTTCGACAGCAGCGACTGTGCGGCGTCAACGGCAGCGGGCTCGCCCGGACGCAACTTGCGGTAAATGTCGAGCAAGGCCTCGTCCTGGCCTTCGGTGCCGTCCTTCTCCAGGGTCAGACGCATGGAGTCGTAGTCGCCGAACTCTTCCAGAATGCGGGACTCGGACCAACCCAGGGCCTTGAGCAGCACGGTGACGGGCTGCTTGCGCTTGCGGTCCAGACGGACGGAGACCTGATCACGGCGGTCAATCTCCAGCTCGAACCAGGCGCCGCGCGAGGGGATGATGCGCGCGGTGAAGACGTCCTTGTCGGTGGTCTTATCCGGAGCCGACTCGAAGTAGGCGCCCGGGGAGCGAACGAGCTGCGACACGACGACACGCTCGGTGCCGTTGATGACGAACGTGCCCTTGTCGGTCATCAGCGGGAAGTCGCCCATGAACACGGTCTGCTGCTTAATCTCGCCGGTGTTGTTGTTCATGAACTCGGCTTTGACGTACAGCGGCGCGGCGTAGGTGGTGTCGCGTTCCTTGCACTCGTCCACCGGCATCTTCGCATCAGCGAACTCCGGCTCCGCGAAGGAGAGTGACATAGTGCCCTGGAAGTCTTCGATCGGAGAAATCTCCTCGAAGATGTCGGCCAGGCCGGAGGTCGCGGCGATCGAATCGTCGCCGATCTCCTGGGCGTGGGCGACGCGTGCGGTCCAGCGCTCGTTGCCGACGAGACGGTCGAATGACTCCGTCTGCAGTGCCAGCAGATCCGGCACGTCCAACGGCTCATGGATCTTCGCGAACGAAATACGTCCGGCGCTGGCGGCTGAACGAGGCGAAACGTTCTGGTTGTTAGCGGCTGAATTTTCAGAGGTGCTCGAAGCGACCAAGAGGGATCCTTTCACAGACCTTCTTTGTTTTCGTTCGTGTCCACCGCTTCCCGACTCCCTGCCGTCGAGAAACGATCACCACGGTGGCCCACCGCTATATGAAGGCTCATACCGTGTACCGTGTATCTTGGTTGCATCACCTGGTCGCGCGGGGCCGATCTCACCGAAGTGACGTTGACTCGAACGCAAGCAGGCACAGCGAACCCAAGATGGGGATACGCAAAGAACCAGCATAGCTGACGACGCCACGCGCGTCCACCCCAGCACTCGTCAACCGCGCAGAGATGTGTTATTGAGGTGCAGCCGCTCCCCTGGTAGCACCAGAAGCGGCACTAGGATTGCGACATGACTGACATCAGCCCGCCGCGCACCCATCAGGCATTTATTGCTCATGTTCGCGCCAGCGCCGGCCAGTTCGGCCCCGCGGAGAAACGGGTGGCCGAGGCTCTCGTCTCCGACATCGACGAGATTACAGCGCTGGCCACCTCTCAAATTGCTCGCCGCGCCCAGACGTCCGCAGCAACGGTGGTGCGGACCTGTCAGCGATTAGGTTACAGCGGCTACAACGCGCTGAAGGCGGAGCTGACACGGTTCCAATACCTGCAACCCAGCACAGCAGACGCCGACACTCCATCCACCGACATCGACTCCCCCTCAACGATCATCGACCGCGTCTTCTCAACCGCGCAGGCCGATCTCGCCAGCGCCGTCACTCTACTGGACCGAAAGTCCTTCGATCGCGCCGTCGATGTATTGAGCTCCGCCCAGCGCATTCTCTTCGTCGGATCCGGTGAGTCGGCGACCCCTGCCCAGGACGCGGCGCTGCGCTTCACCATGGGCGGCCGGCAGGCGGTGGCACCGGTGGAGACTCTCTCACAGCAGTTCACGGCTCGACTCCTGAGCAAGGAGGACGCCTGTGTCGCGATCAGTTTCTCCGGTGCCAACAGACACACCCTGGACGCGGTCTCGGCGGCCCGCTCGGCCGGGGCACGGATCATCAGCATTACCAGTTCCGGGGTCTCCCCCTTGGCCCAACGGGCCGACGTTTCACTGGCCACAGGATCTCCGACCCAGGAAACTGACGTGTTCGTGGGCCGCATCGCGCATACTCTGGTGCTCAACGCACTCAACCTCGCGATCCAGCAACAATCCGGCGAACCTGCTTTCGGCCCGTCCCAAGACCTGATAGACGTGTTCGCGCGCACACTTCGCCCCGAAATCCCGTCCGAGTTAGACGTGCCAGACGCGCAGCAGTGAACAGGGTTATTCCGACCTTCACGTCCGGGTGACCCCTCGTTCACCTGACGTCCACATCGGTCCGCTGAGATCATTTCGTAACGCCGTTTCATGAGTTGTGAAACGCTGTAACGAAAGGATCAACGCCCAGTGACCTCCCTCCCGGCCCAAGCCCAGGAGTCGCCCCCGATCGCCAATCTGCGAGCGCTCCCGGCGATTTCGCCGCTTCGAGTCTTTCGCTCGGCTGCGTTGCATCGGCTCGGCGCCGCCGGGCGAGAGGCACTCACCAATTTGGACCTGGCCGCTGTTATCGATCTACGCGAACTCGGCGAGATCATGGATGCACCAGATGAGCTCGAAGGATCCTGCGCTTCGGCCGCCTGGATCAGCATTCCGCTGTACCAGGGTCCGGTGCCCCTGAGCACCCCGATCGATCGCGTCTACCGAGACCTGCTCGAGCGACGGCAGCCACAGCTGTGCGCCGCCGTCAGCGCCCTCGCCCGCTACGCCGCATCCGGAGTACTGGTGCACTGCAAAGCAGGGAAGGATCGCACCGGCCTGGTCGTCGGTCTGTCGCTGGCCGCCGCGGGGGTCTCCCGCGACATCATTGCCACAGATTATGCCCGTTCCGGCTCCGCGCTGCCTCCCGAGTATCGAGAGCACGTGACGGCGATGGTCCAGGCAGCGGGTCTAGACGGCGCGGAGGCAGCCACCGCGCATGAGCTGCACCTGGAGAGCCCTCCGGCCGCACTGCTTTCCGCGCTGGACTTCGTCGATACTACGTACGGGTCGGTCTCCGAATATCTGCACGCCGGAGGGGTCACTGCAGCCGAACTGGACGCGCTTGCCACCCCGTTAACCGAGCGCTCCGTCCAGGAGTCCACATCGTGACCGGCCCTCGCCCCGCTCACCGTCTGGTACATCTCACCGACCCGCATCTCACCGCGGAGCAGGTGCTGCTCCACGACCGGTTGGAGCCCTGGTCGCGGCTGTTCTCTGCGTTGTCCGCTGCTGCGCAGTTCGCCCCCGATGCCGTGCTCCTGTCGGGAGATGTCGGCGAACGCGGACATGCCATCCATGACCGCGCCGCCCAACTGCTGCGTCAGGCCGAAAAGCAATTGGGGTGTCCGGTGATCACCGTACCGGGCAATCATGACGCTCCGGGGGCCATCGGGGCAGGGTTTAACACCAGCCGCACCGATACCGGCCCGAACCCTACGGACACGGTTCACGAGGTCAACGGTCTGCGGGTACTGGCGCTGGACAGCCACGGCTACAACGAGCCGCGCGGCAAGCTGGACCCGGAACAACTGGACTGGGTGACCTCAGTGCTCGCAGAACCGGCACCGCACGGCACGGTGATGGTCCTGCACCATCCGCCCATCCCCACGATCGACCCGTTCCTGGCCACGGTCGGCCTGGCCGACCCCGCCGCCTTGGCTGCGCGGTTACAAGGCGCCGACGTCCGAGTGATTCTCAGCGGCCACCTGCATCTGAGCACTGCTGGCTCCCTTGGATCGGTTCCCGTCTGGTCGGGCCCGGCGCTCTCTTATAACCACAACCCGTTCACCCCCGTAGGCACCCTGCAGGGCCTGGATTCCAGCTGGATGAGTGTCGTCGATCTACATGAGTCCACCGTGGTGACCTCCGCCGTGCCCATGCAGACGCCCGCCGCCGTCTTCACGCGCCATCTGCCCCCACCGATTCCATCCCCCACCACCCCCACAGAACCCCACACCACTCAGGAGTAACCCCATGCAGCGTTCCACCACATCCCGACCGATCGCCCGCACCCGTTCCGCAGTGCTCTCGCTGACCGCGGTCTCCGCTCTCGCCGCGCTCACAGCCTGCGGGTCCGCGGCCGGCGACGACACCGCCGACGCCGGAGGTGAAACAAATCAGACCATCACCGTCTACACGTCCGAGCCCCAGGCCAAGATCGACGAGATCGTCAGCGCCTTCGAAGAGCAGCACGACGGCGCCAACGTGGAGGTCTTCCGGGCCGCGACCGGCGAACTGAAGGCGCGCCTGGCTACCGAGCAGGAATCCGGTGGCATCCAAGCCGACGTCCTGCTCGCCGCCGACGTCCCCACTTTCGAGGCCTACGCCGCCGAGGGTGCCCTGGCTGAGCTCGACATCGACAACGCCGGTGATTTGGAAGACAACCTCGTGGACAAGGAGGGATTCTGGGTGGGCACCCGCATCATCCCGACCGTCATCGCCTACAACACCGAGGTCATCTCCGATGCACCCACCAGTTGGGCCGAGCTGACGAATGCAGAGTATTCCGGGCAGATCGCCATGCCGAACCCTGACGTCTCCGGCGCGGCCGCCTTCAACACCGCGGTGTGGCTGGCGGAGGATGATCTGGGTGAGACCTGGTTGGAAGACTTGGTGGCCAATGACCCGACCGTGTTGGAGAGCAACGGGCCGGTAGGCCAAGCAGTGGCCGGAGGGACCAACGGAATCGGCATCGTCGTCGACTATGTCATCCGTGAACTGGCCGAGCAGGGCTCACCCGTCGACCTGGAGTACCCCACCGACGGTGTCCCCTATGTTTCCCAACCGGCGGGCGTTTTCGCTGACTCGGAGAACCAGGAGACCGCCAACGCATTCGTCGATTTCCTCATCTCGGAGCAAGGCCAACAACTGGCCGTCGAGCAGTCCTACTTGCCGGTGCGCGGTGACGTGGGTGTGCCGGAAGGTGCACCCGAACTGGCCGAGTTGAATCTGCTGGATCCGGACCTGAACGAAATCGCCGCCACCCAGAACGACGCGGTGGATCTGTTCAATTCGATGGTGCGATGAGCGCAATCGGCATCAGACCGCTCACGGGTCCCGATGGGGTGCGCTGGCTGCGTTGGGCCGCCTTCGCCCTCCTCGGGCTCGTGGTGGTTTATCCACTGATCGAGCTGACGCTGATGGGCGCTCGTCCCGACGCGCTGGCCGCGCTGGCCCGCCCCGCCGTCGGCCAGGCCACCCTCAACTCGGTAGCCTCGGCTGCTGGTTCCGCTCTCGGGGCCACCGTACTGGGTGCATTCTTCGCCCTGGTCCTGGATCGTTTCCTGCTCCCGGGTCGGCACGTGTTGCGCTGGCTGATCCTATTGCCGTTCCTCATTCCGCCGTTTATCGGTGCGATGTCCTGGATGGCGCTGCTTGGAGTCAATGGCCCGGTGAATCAACTGCTGGCCGCCGTCGGGCTGGACACCCGGCTGTCCATCTTCGGTGGTTGGGGCGTGGTCTTCCTTCTCACCGTGCATTCCTACCCGATGGCCTACCTGGTGATCTCGGGCACCCTGAAACGCATCCCGGGCAATCTCGAAGAAGCCGCGCGCATTTCCGGCGCCGCTCCGTGGCGCGTGCTGACCACCGTCACCCTGCCTTTGATGCGCCCCGGACTGACCGCCGCGTTCATCCTGACTTTGGTAGCCAACCTGTCGGATTTTGGCATCCCGGCGCTGATCGGGCTCCCCGAGCGCTACACCACGCTGACCACGCTGGTGTATCGGGAACTCTCCTCGACGTCGACGACGAACCCGCTGCCCGCCGTCTCCGCCATCGGGCTCGTCCTCATGGTGCTCGCCGTGATCGCTATCCTCGCACAGCGGCGCCTTCCAAGCGATACTCAACTCACCGCCAGTTCGGCCTCCAGCCGTTTCGACGTCGGCTGGGTGGGTGGCACGGCCCTCTCTGCCGCGGCATGGGGGTGGGGGTTGCTGATCTGTGTGCTTCCACTCCTGGCACTGACATCACAGGCGCTCCTGCCGGCCCCTGGAGTTCCGCTGACCTGGGAGAACCTCACGTTGGACAACATCAGCAGGGCACTCGGTTCTCCCGGCGCCCTGTCCGGGGTGCAGAATTCGGTGATGCTGGCTGGCGGCGCCGCGGTCATCTGCATGGTCCTGGGCTTGGTGATCGCAGTGCTCCTAGTCCGAGTACCGCATCGCAGCAACGCGCTTCTGGACGGACTCACTACCCTCCCCCAGGCGCTGCCCGGTCTAGTGATCGCAGTGGGCTGGCTGCTGGTCGCCCCGCAACTGGGCATCTTCAACACGCCGTGGGTGATCCTGGGAGCGTATGTCATGGCGTTCCTGGCAATCGTCGTCCAGCAGGTCCGAGCGCCGCTGAGCACCATCTCCGCGTCTCTGGAGGAAGCCGCCCTGACTTCCGGAGCCTCCCGCCTCCGCGCGCTGGCCGATGTGAGCGCCCGCATGGTGCTCCCGGTGGTCGCTTCCGGCGGCCTGGTGGTGTTCCTCACCGCGGTCCGAGAGCTGACGATCTCCATTCTTTTGGTGGCGCCGGGAAGTCAGACCCTGGGCGTGACAATCTTCAACTTGCAACAGGCCGGCGACTACAACTCAGCCTCCGCCCTGGCGCTGGTGGTCGTCATTGTCGGGATTATCGGCCTGAGTATGGCCGCCGCAGTGACCTCACGACAGTCGAAAAACTGACCCGCTCGCCCTTCACAACCCGCAGATCAGGACACACGATGGCAACCATCTCCCTTTCGCAGCTGACCCACCGCTACGCCAACGGCCATGTGGGCCTGCACGACATCGACCTTGCAGTGGCCGAGGGCGAGTTCGTCGCCCTGGTGGGCCCTTCAGGATCAGGCAAGACCACCCTGCTGCGCACGATCGCCGGGTTCCTGCGCCCCAGTTCGGGAACGATCTGCATCGGCGAGCGCACTGTCGTTTCTGACGACGAGGGCGCTTGGATCCCGCCGGAACACCGCCGGCTAGGTATGGTGTTCCAGGATCATGCGGTATGGCCGCACCTGACGGTCCAAGACAATGTCGCTTACCCGCTGCGACGGGCACGGTGCCCACGCCGCGACATCACGGCACGAGTCGACGCGGTGATCAGCCAGGTCGGGCTGAGCGATTACGCTCGGCGTAAGCCCGGTCAGCTTTCCGGGGGACAGCGGCAACGAGTCGCCCTGGCCCGGGCCATCGTCGCCCGTCCACAAGCGTTGCTTCTCGATGAAGCGCTCTCCGCCTTGGACGAGCCACTGCGCGCCCGGTTGCGGAGGGAGATCAAGCGCCTCACCCGAGAAGAGAATCTCACCACAGTCCACGTCACCCACGACCGGGCCGAAGCCCTTGCGCTTGCCGACCGGCTGGTGGTTCTAGATCGCGGCGGAATCGTCCAGATCGGCACGCCGCACGAGCTACTCACACAGCCGAACTCCAGCTTCGTCGCCTCCTTCCTTGCCGACGCGTCCGTATTCTCCGGCGTGGTGTCCGGCGGGCGGTTCTACCCTGAGCACCCATACTTCCGTCCGCCGGCAACAACCACCTGGGTGAGCGACGGCGTGCACGACGGCAGCACTCACCACGCGATCGCCACAGTGGCGCCCGAAGACGTACGACTTCGTCGCCTCGACCCCTCGGTCGCGCCACCCGAGGACCACGCTACGGTCGTGTCGGTGTTGCGCGGACAGTACGGCGTCGAGGTCAGCATCGACTGGGCCGGCACCACGGCGCGCGTCTACCAGAGGAGCACCGACCTATCGGAGGCAGATCTCGTGCAAGTCGACCTGGCCGCCGCGCGGCTCTTCGTCGGTATCTCAGCTCGGCACGGTGCCGAGACCGGAGCACGGTGAGCATGCGGTGGGCCCTGGTCCGACACGGTCAGACGGAGTGGAATCAACGGCGGCTACTGCAGGGAGTCACCGACAACCCGCTCAATGTGGCGGGACAACACCAGGCCACCATGGCCGGTGAAGAGCTGGCACGGTCAGGAGTCTGGGATCGGATCGTGTCGTCTCCCCTGTTGCGAGCCCGTCAGACCGCGGAACGCATCGCCGACATCCTCGGGGTGTCCTGCGTCGAGCTTGTCGCCGAACTGTCGGAACGTGATTTCGGTACCGCCGAGGGAGCCTCGGTCGCCGGACTCGACGACGCGGCCCGCAGTCAACTCATGGCCCAGGGCGAATCGGAGCCGGCGGTTCTCCTCCGTGCGCACGCAGCTCTCGACCAACTCGTCCAGTGTTTCCCAGAAGATCGGATCGTCATCGTCACCCATGGCACGTTGATGCGGACCGTCTTGGACCACGCCTATCAGACAGCCACGCCGCGGGTAGACAACGGTCAGGTTGTCTCCGTCGATGCGGCACTGCTCACTCGGCCGATGTCCCTGCCGAAGTGACGGCCCCGTCGGCCATCGATGCGGGGCCCAGACGGCGCCGCGGCTCCAGTAATTTCAGCGTGCCGCTCCGCAGCCGCGGCCCCCAGGAGCGTTCGACCCAGCGGTGCACGAGCGCTGCGGCAACCACGACCGCGCCGAGCGCAATCAGCAGCACTACCGGCGCCGGTAGATGCTCGGACAACAACGAGATGATCCACCACCCCCACAGCTGGTGCAGCAGATACACCGGGTAGGTCAGATTCCCGGCGATCGAGGCCCCCGGAATGCGCCACCGAGCGCACGGAGTGAGAGTCACCATCGCCACCACCGCGAAAAGTGCTCCGACGACGATCCAGTATCCCCACCACGGATGGTGATGGCCCGTCAACTCCGGAGTCTCCCGCATCGCTGTGGTCGCGCTCGTGGCTGCCGCTATCACCGCATTCAGCCCGATGGCACCCCATCGAGCCAGGCTGTGGCCCTCGCGATACACCAGGTAGAGCACCATGCCTCCGGCGAACAGCGCAGCGTACTCGGGGAACATCACCTGCTGCAGCAGGTCACGCAGCCAGTCGGGCACTCCCAGCATCGGTCCGACCACCTGGACGATCTGGCCGGCCACGGGCCACGCCACGGCGAGGATGAGCACGCGACGGGCGGTGATGCCGAGCCAGCAGAAAACCGTCATCAGCAGGTAGAACTTCAACTCCACCCACAGGGTCCAATAGACCGCGTCCAGATGACCCACCCCGGGCATCCCGCCCTGGAACATGGTCAGGTTGGGCAGGATCTCCCAGGTCTCGCGGTTGGTGCCCATCTGTGGCCAGATCACGAATTGCAGCAGCGCCGCCGCCAGCACGGCCACCAGATAGGCCGGATACAGCCGTCCCACGCGGGAGGCGATGAAGCGTGCCGGACTGCGGCCCCAGCAGCTGAGCAGGATCACGAATCCGGAGATGAGGAAGAACAGCTGCACCCCGAAGTTGCCCCACGAGGTGACGACGCTCAGTCCGGGCCACACATCCCCCGCGGCCTGTTCCCGTTGGGTGCTGTCCCAGTACGTGTGATGGAACGCGGTCCAGTGAAAGAGGACCACGGCCAGTGCGGCCACGAGCCGGGTGATGTCCAGAGCCGCCAGCCGTCGCGGCTCACCACCGGCGGCCGGGACGACGGTTCGTGCACCGCTGGACGCAGAAGCAGACTCAGAATGCGTCGGTGTCGTCGATGCTGGGTCGGAGGGTGGGGCGAGGGAAGACATCAGCGAACACCATAGAAACAGCAGGTGGGTGCGCCCTGATGACTTCCTGAATGCCCGGTGACGATGTGCAGACAGTCAACGGCCCCGAGATCCGAATCGGATCTCGGGGCCGTTGAGGTACAGCTAGCGGCTCAGGCCGCGATCATCACTTCAGGGTGACGGTCGCGCCAGCGCCCTCGAGCTGCTCCTTGGCCTTGTCGGCGGTCTCCTTGTTGACGCCCTCGAGGACAGGCTTCGGAGCGCCGTCGACGAGCTCCTTGGCTTCCTTCAGACCCAGCGAGGTCAGAGCGCGAACTTCCTTGATGACGCCGATCTTCTTGTCGCCGGCAGATTCCAGGACGACGTCGAACTCGGTCTGCTCTTCAGCAGCGGCAGCCTCGCCGCCGGCAGCCGGGGCAGCAGCGCCAGCAACGGCGACCGGAGCAGCGGCGGTCACATCGAACTCTTCCTCGAAGGCCTTGATGAACTCGGAGAGCTCGATCAGGGACAGTTCCTTGAAGGCGTCCAGCAGTTCTTCGGTGGTCAGCTTAGCCATGGTGATGGCTCCTTTACGTTGTCAGATCGTTTCGGTGAAACGTGCGGATCTTGGGGGTGGCAGGTTCCTGCCGGTGTTCTAATATCAGGCAGCTGCGGACTCTTCGTTGCGGACGCGCAGGGCTTCCACGGTACGAACAGTCTTGGACAGCGGAGCCTGGAACAGGGCTGCGGCCTTCGACAGGTTGCCCTTCATGGCACCTGCCAGCTTGGCCAGCAGAACCTCGCGAGACTCAAGATCCGCGAGCTTCTTAACACCGTCGACATCTAGGGCTTGGCCATCCATGTAGCCGCCCTTGATGATCAACTTGTCGTGGTCCTTGGCAAAGTCACGCACAGCCTTCGCCACGTCCACCGGGTCACCGGAGACGAATGCGATTGCGGAGGGACCTGACATCTTGCCTTCGAAGGCATCGATGCCGGCTTCCTTAGCCGCAATATCGGTCAGCGTGTTCTTCACCACGGCGTAGGTGGCGTTCTCACCGAGGGAGCGTCGCAACTGCTTCAGCTCGTCCACAGTGAGACCACGGTATTCCGTCAGCACGGCAGCCGCAGAGTTACGGAAAAGTTCCGTCAACTCGGCCACTGCTGCGGCTTTTTCAGACGTCGCCATGGCACTCCTTTCCAGTACTGGGACCGGCCTTGCTGTTTCACTCGCATGAAAAAACGCCCCGTGCAGGTGCACAGGGCGTTGCATACGTCTAGACTGACGCGTCAGCGGCTCGTGTTCACCTGCGCAGGTCGCTTCATCTAGAGAAGTCTTTACAGCTGTTCCTTCTGCGGGATCCACTGCCACGTGGACACCAGAAACAACGACCGGCGGTCTTTGGTGACTTCATCGTACACGCAGCGGCCGCGCGCCACCAAATTCACGGTCAGACAAAGGCGGAGACTCCGGTGAGCGCCCGGCCCACAATCAAGGAGTTGATCGAATGCGTCCCCTCATAAGTGTAGATCGCCTCGATATCGCACATCGTTTTAGCCATCCCGAAATCCGTGACGATACCGTTGCCACCCATCGCGTCCCGTCCGATCGCAGCAGATTCGCGAGCCAGTCGCGTCACCGTAGCTTTCGCCAGGGCGGCCTGAGCCATTTCCAATGGCCCCTCATCTTGCACGCGGGCAATGTCGGCCATCAGCGAGGTCGACAGCGCCAGATTGCCCGCGACCTGCGCCAAGGCGCCCTGAATCAGCTGGAATCCAGCCAATGGCCGACCGAACTGTTCTCGCCCCATCACGTAGTCGCGCAGGATGGCCAGGATGGACTGCTGGGCACCCACCGCCTGCCAGCCCACCCAGGCGCGGGAAACGCAGAGCAGGTCGTTGGCAGCATTGAAAGAACTGGCACCAGGGAGCAACGCCTCGGCCGGTAGGTGCACCTCATCGAAGGTAATGTCGGCGTTCTGCATGATGCGCAGGCCGATCTTGTGTTCAATTTTCGTGGCCGTGTATCCGGGGCTATCAGTCGGTACGAGGAAGCACTTCACGTTCCCATCGGACGCATCACGCGCCCAGACCAGAGCAAAATCCGCCAGGGTGCCGAGTCCAATCCAGCGCTTCGCACCGCTGAGCACCCATTCCTCACCGTCGCGGCGCGCTAGAGTCTCCATCCCGCCGGCCACATCTGATCCGTGATCTGGTTCGGTCATACAGAACGCCCCCAGCGCCTGCAGAGAACGCAGGCGGGGCAGCCACGTATCCCGCTGCTTCTCGGAACCGAACGAAGCGATCATGCCAATGATCAACTCGTTATGGATCCCGACCAGCGCCGACAGCGACAGATCAGCTCGAGCGAGAGCAGCGTGGGCGAGCCCCTGGTACAAGTGCGTGGCACCACTCAGCGCAAGGTCGCCGAACCCAAGCTCCACCAAGTCCGGGAGCAGCTCCGGAGCAAAGGCGTCGCGATTCCACGCATCAAGAGCCCGTGTCGCAATCCGAGATTCAATGCCGGCATCCACGACGGAGAGCCGCTCCGATTCAACCGCGGAAAGTCGACGTCGCACTCCGAGCAGGTCACCGCCAGAAAAGTCACCCGCATCTCGATGAATTGTCTGCGCCATCTCGCTCCCTCAGATCGTCGCCCTTCAGATCATTCCATTGCCAACTATAGGTCATCCAAGTACATTTGTGTGAACCACCTCACAGTTTGATGATGCGATGATGGAGGGCATGATGCCGACTGTCACTGAACGTTTCCGCCATGTCCGCGACCGTCTGGTCGAGAATCAGCTTGATTGGAGTCAAGCCCGGGCGGATTTCGAATGGCCTCATTTCGAGCACTTCAATTTCGGTCTGGATTGGTTCGACTCGATCGCTGCGTCCAGCGCGCGGAAAGACGCTGCCGCCCTGATCATCGCCGAGGAGAACGGGCAGGTGCTGCGCCGAAGCTTCGCCGAACTCTCCCGCGATTCCAATAAGGTGGCCCGCTGGCTGCACCGTGTCGGTGTACAGCGCGGCGACCGGGTGATCCTGATGCTGAACAACCAGATCGAACTCTGGGAGTCGATGCTGGGATGCATCAAGATCGGTGCGGTGATGATTCCAACCACCACCCAAATGGGTCCGGAAGATCTGCGCGACCGCGTCGAACGCGCTTCGACACGCTGGGTGATCGTAGGTGCTGCCGATGCGCGAAAATTTGCGGACGTGTCCGGCGCCTACACGGTGATCTCGGTACCAGGGCACTACACCCCGGACGCGCCCGCTCCACCGTTGGGTGAGCGCAGCGTCCTGAATTTCACCGAGGCCTACCAGTGTGACGGTGATTTCCAGCCCGATGGCCCCACCCCCGCCGATGACACGCTCCTGCTGTACTTCACCTCCGGTACCACGTCGAAGCCAAAACTGGTCGAGCATACCCACGTCTCCTACCCGGTGGGACACCTCAGCACGATGTATTGGATCGGGTTGGAGCCCGGGGACGTGCACCTGAACCTGGCTAGCCCGGGCTGGGCCAAGCACGCCTGGTCGAATTTCTTCGCCCCGTGGATTGCCGAGGCCACCATCTTTGTGTTGAATTACCGCAAGTTCGATGCCGCTGGCCTCATGTCGGCGATGGACGCCAACGGGGTCACGAGCTTCTGTGCTCCACCCACCGTGTGGCGGATGCTGATCAAAGCGGACCTGAGCACGATGAAGCACCCGCCGCAGAAAACGGTCTCGGCTGGTGAGCCGCTCAACGCTGAGGTGATCGACCAGGTGCACCGGGCGTGGGGCGCCACCATCCGCGATGGATTCGGCCAGACCGAATCCAGCCTCCAGATTGCGAACACCCCAGGCCAGCGTTTGGAGATTGGTTCCATGGGCCGCCCGTTGCCCGGATTCAACGTCGTGCTCATTGACCCGATCACCGGTGCCGAGGCGCGCGAGGGCGAAATCTGTCTGAAGCTGGAACCGCGACCGATCGGCCTGATGCGCGGCTATGCCGGTGACGCCGAGAAAACGGAGGAAGCCTTCCGAGACGGTCTCTATCACACCGGCGACATTGCCTCGGTGAACGAGCACGGCGTCTACACCTATGTGGGACGCTCCGATGACGTCTTCAAATCCTCGGACTACAAGATCTCGCCCTTCGAGCTGGAATCGGTGCTGGTGGAGCACCCGGCGGTGCTGGAGGCAGCAGTCGTGCCCGTTCCCGACGAACTGCGGCTCACCATCCCGAAGGCGTTCGTCACCTTGGCTTCCGGCGTCGAGCCCACTAGGGAGACGGCGCAGCAGATTCTTCAGCACACGCTGACCAAGCTGCCGCCATACAAGCGGATCCGGCTCATTGAGTTCCGTGAGCTGCCGAAAACCATCTCGGGGAAGGTGCGCCGGGTGGACCTGCGCAGTCTAGAAGCCGACCGAGACGAGGCGGCATCACCGCGGACGGCGGAGTTCCATGAGAGCGATCTCCAGCTGGACCGCGATAACCGCTAAGCGCCCTGCTCGCCCGTACACTGATCCTGTTCCGTTATCCGCCGAAGAGATGTGACACATACGATGACCGCCCACCCCGAGACCTCACGTAACCGCGACCTCGCCTTCGACCCCATTCACGAGGCGCGCAGTAACTGGGTGCGCCAGGGCTGGGAGGACGTCGCAGATTCGATGGCGGCGGTGACCTCGGTGGTGCGTGTTCAGCAAATTCTGATCAATCAGGCCAACGAGACGCTCAAGCCGTTCGCGCTCACTTTCGCCCGATTCGAACTGTTGGCGTTGCTGAGCTTTTCGCACGAGCAGCGCATGCTGATGAATAAGGCCTCGGCCCGGCTCCAGGTGCATCCCACCTCGGTGACCCATACGGCGGACCGGCTGGAGAAAGACGGATTGGTGGAGCGCCGTCCCGTGGAGGCAGACCGGCGCGCCGTGCTGCTGGTGCTCACGGATCAGGGACACCGCCTGGCACGCGAGGCGGCCGAGGCATTGAACCGTGATTATTTCAGCGGTTTCGGGCTCTCCGCGGAAGAGGCCCGCGAGCTGTTTCAGATACTGAGGAAGCTACGCATCGGGGCCGGCGATTTCGCCGACACCGCCCCAGCCTGACTGAGATCGGCTCAGCAGTGCGACCACTGCGGGTCGCGCTTCGAGACGAACGCGTCCATCCCATCGGTCTGGTCTTGGGTGGAGAACAGGGCGTGGAAGACCCTCCGCTCGAACTGGATCCCCTGATGCAGGGTGGTCTCAAACGCGGCGTTCACCGCTTCCTTGGCCATCTGCGCCACTGGCTTTGATTTCGCTGCGATCTCGGCAGCCACGGAGCGCGCGGTATCGTCGGCGTCGGCGTCGGGGACCACTCGAGACACCAGGCCGATCCGTTCGGCCTCAGCGGCGTCGATGCGGCGTCCGGTGAGAATCAAGTCCATGGCCTTGGCTTTGCCCACCGCACGGGTCAGCCGCTGGGAGCCGCCCATGCCGGGAATCACCCCGAGGGTGATCTCGGGCTGCCCAAAGGCTGCCGTTTCTGAGGCGATCAGAACATCTGCCATCATCGCCAGCTCGCAGCCGCCGCCGAGGGCGAAGCCACGGACTGAGGCGACGATCGGGGTGCGGAGCCGGGTCAGGGCGTCCCAGCCGGCGAACCAGTCGGCGGCGTACATGGTGGCGAAATCTTGCTGGGACATCTCCTTGATATCGGCTCCCGCGGCGAATGCGCGCTCGGAACCCAGCAGCACGATGGCTCCGATGTTCGGATCGGCATCGAATTTTTGGGCTGCCGAGACCACCTCGTCCATGGTCTGCGCGTTGAGTGCATTCAGTGCCTTGGGCCGGTTCAGCTGAATGGTGCCCACCCGGCCCGCCGTGGAGACCAGGATCGTCTCAAAGGCACCGTCGCGGTGGGGGTATTCGCTCGTCGTCATCGCTAGTTCTCCCTCAGCTCGTGAATGATGGCGGAAAAGTCCCGGTGCGCGCCGTCGGTTGCGGCAAATTCCCGGTAGATCTGGTGGGCCAGGGCACCCATGGGGGCGGCCGATCCCGTGGCTTCCAGCGCTTGGGCGGCCAGGCCGAGGTCTTTGTTCATCAGGGCGGTGGCGAAACCGGGTTGATAGTCGCGGTTGGCGGGCGAGCTGGGCACCGGTCCGGGCACGGGGCAGTTGGTGGTGACGGCCCAACATTGCCCGGAGGCTTGGGAGATGACGTCGAAGAGGGCTTGGTGCTCGAGCCCAAGTCGCTCCCCGAGCACAAAGGCTTCGGCCGCCCCGATCATGGTGACACCCAACAGCATGTTGTTGCAGATTTTCGCCGCTTGGCCCATCCCAGGGCCACCGCAGTGCACGATGCGCGCGCCCATGATGTCCAGCAGCGGGTGCACAGCGGCGAACGTTTTGTCGGTGCCGCCCACCATGAAGGCCAGAGTGCCGGCTTCGGCGCCCACCACTCCCCCGGACACCGGCGCATCGGCGGCGGTAAAGCCTGCTTGCACCGCCATCTCGGCGGCTTGTTGAGCTTCGGCCACATCGATCGTCGAGCAGTCGAGAAAGATGGTGCCTTCCCGGGCTGCGGTCAGAGCTCCGCCGGAGGGATCAGCATCCGAGCCGCGGTAGACCTCGTGCACGTGTGCCCCGCTAGGCAGCATGGTGAGCACGACGTCGGCCTCCCGCACCGCCGAGGGGATGTCCTCGGCGATGACCACGCCGGTGGCGCGTGCTGCCTCAACCGCGGCCGGGACCACGTCATAGCCGGTTACCCGCACGCCAGCGGTCACCAGGTTGCCGGCCATGGGGCCACCCATGTGGCCCAGCCCAATGAACGCGACGTGGACGTCTGCGCCGGGGGCGTTGGGATGAGGAGGAGATTCGGTCATGGTCATCACTCTCTCGCGGTTCGCCACGGTACTCAGGCGAACAGTCGGTAGCGCTCGTCCGGTTCGAATTGGGCCTGCACCCACTCGGCGTCGACTTCGGCAAGACTGGCCGGAGTCCAGGATGGGTTGCGGTCTTTGTCGATCACCTGGGCACGGATTCCTTCGGCGAAGTCGGGGTGGTCACAGCGGCGCATCCCTACCGTCAGTTCCCGCTGCAGGCTGTCTTTGAGGCTGCCGCCGTCCGCGCGGCGGACCAACTCAAAAGTCAGTGCCAGCGACGACGGTGATTTCGCTTCCAGCGTTGTCCGTGTCTCATGTGCCCAGCGGGCGTCGGAGTCGTTGTCCGCGTTCTCGGCACCGGCGCTCAGCGACTCCAGGGAGTCCAAGATATGTTCCAGGGTGTCCTGAGCGAAGACCCGGTCGATCCGGGCGCCATCGGCCTCGGCGGCGAACAGTGATTCCCCGGCCTCGGTCTGAAATGCGGAGATCACATCGTCGATGCTGTCCCGGGTGAGCGCGTCAACAAGTTCATCCAATCGCGAGGAATCCGTGGCTGCATCGGCCAGTCCCAGGTGCACCGCTTCGGCAGGGCCCAGGTGCTGGCCGGTCAACGCGGCATAGACTCCGTGTGCGGCCCGCTCCCCCGACGCCTGGGCGAGCAGATGTGGTCCGCCGACGTCGGGAATGAAACCGATCGTCGTCTCGGGCATGCCGGCGCGCGTCCGTTCGGTGACGAACCGGTGGGAGCCGTGGGCAGAAATGCCGATGCCACCACCAAGGGTCAGCCCGTCCATCAGGGCGATATACGGTTTCGGATACTCATCGATGAGAACGTTGAGTTCGTACTCGGTGCGCCAGAAATGCTCGGTCTCGGGGTGGCCCTGAGTCGACGATGTCAGCTCCCGGTAGATACCCACGATGTCGCCACCGGCACACAATCCGCGCTCGCCCGCACCGCGCAGGACCACCTGGGCCACGGTATCGTCGTCACGCCACGATTGCAGCGTGCTCAGTAGCGTCTCCACCATGCCGACGTTTAGGGCATTCGCGGCACGGGTCCGGTTCAGGGTGAGGATGCCGAGGTGACCGCGCACCTCGACCAGAACTTCGGGGCTCTGGGTCATCTCAGCTGCCCTCCGGCATCACGAAGCTCAGTTGTGAGGTCGTCGAGGAGGGCCAGCGGGTGGTGACCGTTTTGACCTTGGTATAGAACTTCAGCCCGTCGGTGCCGTACTGGTTCAGATCGCCGAAGCCCGAGGCTTTCCAACCGCCAAAGCTGTAGTAGGCGATGGGTACCGGAATGGGGACGTTGATCCCCACCATGCCGACGTCGACCTGGGTGGCAAAATCGCGGGCGGCTTGACCGTCGCGGGTAAAGATGGAGACGCCGTTGCCGAATTCGTGCTCACTGGGCAGACGCACCGCTTCTTCAAAAGTCTCGGCGCGGATGACGGAGAGCACCGGGCCGAAGATCTCCTCTCGGTAGATCCTCATGTCGCCGGTGACCCGGTCGAAAAGCGTGGCACCCACGTAGAACCCGTTCTCGTGGCCGGCCACGGTGGCCCCTCGCCCGTCGACGAGCAACTCAGCGCCCTCATCGACGCCGGACTGGATGTAGTTCTCCACGCGGGTTTTCGCTTCGGCGGTGACAAGCGCACTGTAGTCGGCGTCGGGATCGTCTGAGGCGCCCATGCTCAGCTCCTCCATGCGCTGCTGGAGCGCCGCGACCAGACGGTCGGCGGTGTCCCGGCCCACCGGCACCGCCACGGAGATCGCCATGCAGCGCTCACCCGCGGAACCAAAGGCGGCACCGACCAGCGCATCAGCGGCCAGGTCGATGTCGGCGTCCGGCATGATGATGAGGTGATTTTTCGCCCCGCCGAAGCACTGAGCGCGTTTGCCCAGTGTCGTCGCGTGGGCGTAGATGGACTGAGCGATCGGGGTGGAGCCGACGAACGCCACGGCTTGGACGCGTGGGTCTTCGATCAGGGCGTCGACGACCGTTTTGCCGCCTTGCACCACGTTCAGCGCCCCCTCGGGCAATCCGGCTTCCAGTGCCAGCTCCGCCAAGCGGACCGGCACGGAGGGGTCGCGTTCTGAGGGCTTGAGCACGAAGGTGTTGCCGGCGGCCAGCGCAATCCCTGCTTTCCAGAGCGGGATCATCGCCGGGAAATTGAACGGGGTGATGCCCACGACCACACCCAGCGGCTGGCGCAGGGAATGCACATCGACGCCTTGGGAAGCATCGGAGGTGAACTCACCTTTGAGTAGCTGCGGGGCACCCACCGCGAACTCCACGACCTCCACGCCGCGCTGGATGTCACCGTAGGCGTCGGCGATGGTCTTGCCGTGTTCGGACGAAAGGGTCTGCGCCAGTTCGTCTTTGTGCTGATCGATCAGTTCCACCCATTTCGCGAGCACTCGTGCACGGCGCTGCGGATTGGTCTGTGACCAGACTGGAAAGGCCTGCTCGGCCGCATCAATGGCCGCACTGGCATCGCTGGCGCCGCCCAGAATCACCTCAGCAGTGATCTCACCGGTGGCCGGACGGTATATCGGCTGAGTAGCGTTGGCGACCCCGACGGTGCGAGCTCCGTTGATGAAATGCGGGACCTGAGCCATGCTGGACATCCTCTCACACGCGGTAGTGATCTGCGTCTCACTGCGATAATCTACTACCAAATAATTGGTGATGCAATGAAACGGAGCGTGGCTTATGCCCATGGTGAATCTTGACGGAAAATCGGCCATTGTCACGGGTGGAGCCTCGGGGCTCGGCCACGCCACCGCCACAGCTTTAGCGGAAGCGGGCGCACACGTGGTGGTTATCGATCTTCCGGATGATGAACGGGTCCGCCGCTCGGAAGCAGTGGCAGAGATCGGTCAGCGTGCCACTTTCGTGCCGGGCGATGTCACCGACCCGGCGGTGGCCACCCAGGCGGTGGCCGCCGCGACAACACATGGTCCTCTACGTGTGGTCGTGAACTGTGCTGGAATCGCCACGCCGGGCAAGCTGGTGGGACGCGATGGACCCATCGCATTGGACACCTTCCGCAGGGTGCTAGACATTAACGTCACGGGCACCGTGAACGTACTCGGGCAGGCGGTCGCGGCAATGAAGAACCAGGAGCTCGATGGCGAGGACCGCGGGGCATTGATCAACACCGCATCAGTAGCGGCGTTCGAAGGGCAGGTAGGTCAGGTTGCCTATGCCGCGTCCAAGGGCGCGGTGGCATCCATGACGTTGCCGTTGGCCCGTGAGTTGGCCCGGGATGCAATCCGGGTGATGACGATCGCCCCGGGATTGTTTGAGACGCCCATGATGGCTGGCCTGCCGGATGCAGCACGCACCACCCTGGCCGAGTCGACGCTGCATCCGCACCGGCTCGGTCAGCCACAAGATTACGCGCTGGCGGTGCTGCAGATTCTGGAGAATCCAATGCTCAATGGATCGGTGATTCGCCTGGATGGAGCGGTGCGCCTGGCGGCCCGCTGAGACCCGTACGGCCGAACCGAGCTTTCGGATTAACCGCCAAGGGCGCCCAACTCGTACGAGTCGGGCGCCCTTGAGGTTTGAATGGTGAGGATTACTCCTCGCCGCCGACCACACGGGTCACGTTCGGGTCCAGGGCAATGCCCGGGCCGAAGGTGCTCGAAACGGTGGCCTTCTGGATGTAGCGACCCTTGGAAGCCGAAGGCTTCAGACGCAGGATCTCTTCCAGAGCGGCGGCGTAGTTCTCGGTGAGCTGCTTCTCGTCGAAGCTGACCTTACCGATGATGAAGTGCAAGTTGGCGTGACGATCGACGCGGAAGTCGATCTTGCCGCCTTTAATATCGGTGACAGCCTTGGCCACGTCGGGGGTGACGGTACCGGTCTTCGGGTTCGGCATCAGGTTACGGGGACCCAGGATCTTACCCAGGCGACCCACCTTGCCCATCATCTCAGGGGAGGCCACGGCGGCGTCGAAGTCCGTCCAGCCGTCGGAAATCTTGGCGACCAGGTCGTCGGAGCCGACGAAGTCGGCACCTGCGGCCTCGGCGGCTGCGGCCTTGTCGCCGGTGGCGAAGACGACCACGCGGGCAGTCTTACCAGTGCCGTGGGGCAGGTTCACGGTGCCCCGCACCATCTGGTCGGCCTTACGCGGGTCAACCGAGAGGCGCATGGCGACCTCAACGGTGGGGTTGGCCTTCGAGGTGGTGGTCTCCTTGACCAAGGCGATAGCCTCGGCCGGAGAGTAGAGGCGATCTTCGATCTTTGCCGCGGCTGCCTTGTATGCTTTGCTGCGCTTTGCCATCTGCTTGTTCTCCTTGTGCAGTTGTGGTCTGCGGACCGCGCTCGGCCCTGCCACAGAATGGGTGTGAGGGGGAATCAGCCTTCGACGGTGATGCCCATGGAACGTGCTGTGCCGGCGATGATCTTCGCGGCAGCCTGCACGTCGTTGGCGTTGAGATCTTCCATCTTGGTCTGGGCGATCTCTTCACACTGAGCCTGGGTCAGCTTGCCAACCTTGTCGGTGTGCGGGGTGGAGGAGCCCTTCGCGACGCCAGCTGCCTTCTTGATCAGCTGAGCGGCCGGAGGGGTCTTGGTGACGAACGTGAAGGAACGGTCTTCGTAGACCGTGATCTCCACGGGGATGATGTTGCCGCGCTGGGATTCTGTGGCAGCGTTGTACGCCTTGCAGAACTCCATGATGTTCACGCCGTGCTGGCCGAGCGCCGGACCGACCGGAGGAGCCGGGTTAGCGGCACCTGCTTCGATCTGCAGCTTGATCAGACCAGAGACCTTCTTCTTCGGGGCCATGTTGGGTCCTTTTCTACCTTCGGTTTCCCTGGGACACAGGAGCGTGGGCCAGGGGGTTGGCCGCTGTGGCGCAGCAGCCGGTCCGTCGCCTGCCGACCAAAGCAATCGGCAGCGACGAAGTCTTTAGTTACTGGATCTTGCTGACCTCGTGGAAGCCCAGCGTCACCGGGGTTTCGCGCTCGAAGATCGTCACGAGCACGACCAGCTGGCGTGCTTCGACCTTGACCTCGGAGATCGTGGCCGGCAGCGACTCGAACGGGCCGTCCTTGACGATGACGGACTCGCCGACCTCGAAGTCAACCGAAACCTGCGGGGCTGCTTCCTCGGTGCCCTTCGGTGCGGGGCGCCCTTCGGACTGGGCAGCCTTGGCGGCTTCCTGCAGCACCGACGGGGCCAGCATTGAATAGACCTCGTCCAGCGAGAGCGGGAACGGATCGTAGGCGTTACCCACGAAGCCGGTCACACCGGGGGTGTGTCGAACGACGCCCCAGGCCTCTTCATTGAGGTCCATGCGAACGAGCACGTATCCGGGGATGCGCACTCGGTTGACCACCTTGCGGGTGGTGTTCTTGATCTCGACGGCCTCCTCCATGGGGACCTCGATCTCGTAGATGTTGTCTTCCATGTCGAAGGTCTGAAGACGGGTCTCCAGGTTCGACTTCACGCGACGCTCGTAGCCGGCGTAGGTGTGGATGACGTACCAGTCACCGGGCTGGCGGCGCAGACGTGCACGCAGCTGCTCGGCCACCTGATCCTCGTCGAGAACCTCTTCTTCGGCCTCTTCGGCCTCAGCAGTCTCGGATTCCGCAGCGTCTTCGGACACCTCGGCGTCCTCGACAGGGGCCTCGGCCTGCTCGACGACGTCGTCGATCTGCGCTTCGTCGGCCTGGACCTCGTCGGTCACGTCAGCTTCGACAGCCTGTTCCGTGGACTCGTCGATGTTCTGCTGTTCGAGTTCCTGCTCGGACACGGGTTCCTGCTTTCTCGCGGTCTGGCACGTTCGGTCGTAACGGTCTCTCGTCGGTTCAGGTCGGCTCGGGGCACTGACACCAGGTGGGCGTCAGAGTCCGTCCGGAGTACCGAAGATGAACGACGCTCCCGTGCCGAAGAGCCAATCGAGGCCCGTCACCAGCAGAACGACGATGACCACGAAGACCAAGACGACACCCGTCATCTTGATCAGTTCCTCACGAGTGGGGGTAACGACTTTCTTAAGTTCGTCGACCACCTGCCGCAAGAACAGCATGAGGCGTCCGAAGACGCCGCGCTTCTGAGGCTTGCCGGAGCCGTCGTGGCCACCATTTTGGGCTACTACCTCAGACACGTACCCTCACTTGATCGCTGATCGTTCTGCCGGCGGTTCCGGTATTCCGTGAACCTCCTGCGCAGGGCAGACAGGACTCGAACCTGCAACCTACGGTTTTGGAGACCGTTGCGCTACCAATTGCGCCACTGCCCTTCGGGTTATCCGAGCACACCCCGTAAGGGTGCTGAACACCGAGAGACAAGTCTACGGTGCGGGTGAGCGTTTCGACAAGTTCACGACGTGGAGCACGGTGATAGTCCAGGATAGCCACGGTGTTCACCGCCGCACCACAGGAGCGATGTCAAGACCGTAGGCAGGGGACCGACATGGGACTACTCTGGAACCTAGCCACTGCTTCCCTACCTCAGGAGGACCGTTTCCGCATGGTTGCCCCCCACCGCCGCGTCTCCCAACGGCTCGGTGCGATTTCAGAATCAGCCACACTCGCCGTCACCGCCAAGGCGAAGGAACTCAAGGCTCAAGGGCGGCCGGTGATCGGTTTCGGCGCGGGCGAGCCGGACTTCGCGACTCCGGACTACATTGTCGATGCCGCCGTAGCAGCAGCCCAGGACCCCAAGAACCACCGCTACACCGCCGCCAGCGGGCTTCCGGAACTGAAGAAGGCCATCGCGGAGAAAACGCTGCGCGATTCGGGCATCGAGGTCGATCCCGCCCACGTGCTGGTGACCAACGGTGGTAAACAAGCCGTCTACAACGCCTTCGCTGCTTTGTTGGACCCACAGGACGAAGTGCTGGTCCCGGCACCGTACTGGACCACCTACCCCGAGGCAATCCGCCTGGCCGGCGGTGTTCCCGTGGAGGTTTTCGCCGGCGCCGAGGCCGAGTACAAGGTCAGCCTCGACCAGTTGGATGCGGCGGTGACCGAGAAGACCAAGGTCTTGTTGTTCGTCTCTCCCTCCAATCCCACTGGCGCCGTCTATACCCCGGAGGAGACGGCTGCCGTGGGCCGCTGGGCCGCCGAGCGGGGTCTCTGGGTGGTCACCGACGAAATCTACGAGCACCTCACCTACGACGAGATGCCGTTCACCTCCATCCTGAAGGCCGTTCCTGAGCTGGCGGATCAGACGGTGATCCTCAATGGGGTGGCCAAGACGTACGCGATGACGGGCTGGCGGGTCGGTTGGATGATCGGGCCGCAGGACATCATCAAGGCAGCCACCAACCTGCAGTCGCATGCCACCTCCAACGTGGCCAATGTCTCGCAGCGGGCCGCCCTGGCTGCCGTGACCGGGTCACTGGACGCGGTCCATGAGATGCGCGAAGCCTTCGACCGGCGGCGCAAGACGATGGTCGCTCTGCTCAACGAGATTCCGGGATTCACCTGCCCCACCCCGAAGGGCGCGTTCTATGCCTATGTGGATGTCCAGGCGGCTCTCGGCAAGGACATCCGCGGTCGCACGGCGAACTCGTCGGCCGAGCTGGCCGAGATCATCCTGGAAGAAGCCGAAGTGGCTGTCGTTCCAGGTGAGGCCTTTGGCCCCTCCGGCTACCTGAGACTGTCGTACGCACTCGGCGACGAGGATCTGGCCGAGGGTGTCGACCGGATCAAGGCGCTGCTCTCCGAGTAACCACATCACCGGGTCCGTCACACGACTATCGTGGCGGGGACGTCCGACCTGGGCGCCCCCGCCGCGGCGACGCAACCGGCGCAACGCAACTATTCTTCCCCGGGCCCACACCCGACTAGCCTGAGAATGTGTTGCACCTCCACCTCGCCACGAAGGGATTCACATGCGCATCGGCCTGCTGACCAGCGGCGGCGACTGCCCCGGACTCAACGCCGTCATCCGTTCCGCCGTGCTCCACGGAATCAAAACCTATGACTACGAATTCGTCGGCATCCGCAACGGCTGGCAGGGGCTGATCGACCGCAACGTCATGGATTTGCCCCGCCAGGTGGTCCGCGGCCTCGCCCGCACCGGTGGCACCATCCTCGGCACCTCGCGCACACACCCCTACAACGCCGAGGGCGGGGGCCCCGACATCATCAAACACAACATGAGCCAGCTCGGATTGGACGCCCTGGTCGCCATCGGCGGTGAAGGCACCCTCGCCGGCGCCAAACGGCTCTACGACGACGGTATTCCGCTCGTCGGCGTACCCAAAACCATCGACAACGACCTACGCGGCACCGACTATACCTTCGGCTTCGACACCGCCGTCTCCATCGCCACGGACGCCATGGACCGGCTCCGCACCACCGGCGAATCTCACCACCGTTGCATGGTCGCCGAAGTTATGGGCCGCCACGTCGGCTGGATCGCCCTGCACTCCGGCATGGCCGCCGGTGCCCACGCCATCCTCATCCCCGAGGTCCGCACCCCCATGGAACAGATCTGCCAGTGGGTGAAGCAGGTCCACGAACGCGGTCGATCACCGCTCGTCGTCGTCGCCGAGGGCTTCATCCCCGAGGGCCACGATGATCCCCTGGCCGAAGCCGGCGTCGAAGCCTCCGGGCGACCGCGTCTGGGCGGCATCGGGGAATGGGTGACTCGCACTATCGAGGACATGACCGGTGTGGAGTCCCGCTCTACCGTGCTCGGCCACATCCAGCGCGGAGGTGCACCCACCGGGTTCGACCGGGTGCTCTCCACCCGGTTCGGCATGGGTGCCGTCGACCTCATCCACGCGGGCCGCTACGGCCGGATGGTGTCGCTGAAGGGCACCGAAATCGTTCAGGTCGATCTCGCCGAGGCGCTCGATGGGCTCAAAGAAGTCCCCGCGCACCGCTACGAGGAAGCGAAGGTGCTCTTTGGCCGCTGAACTCACCCAGCACCTCCGCCAGGTGGTGCTGCTCGCGTGGAGTCGCAGCTTCGGGCTCGATGACCACCTCCTCCTCGACGCCGCCGAACGCGGCGGAACTCAGCGCGTGGAAATCATCACCGACGACCTTGACCGCACCGATGCCGGAGACGACGGGCACATCGCCACTTTCCTGCGGCTCTTCTCTGTGTCCGTCGTCTACGGTCCGCGGTGGCTGGTGGAAGCCGCCCGCCCCGTCCACGATGAGGTTTTGGCGGTGGAATCTACGCTGATTCGGCTGGCCACTGACTACGGAGACCTCCCCGGAGCGGCCCGGTCCCTCGGCGAGACCACGCTGTACTACGCCGACGATTCACCGCAGGTCGAGCCCTCGACCACCCTGGCGGTCTCCTTCGAGCGCGACGACGTCGACGCCCTGGAACGGGCCTGCCCCGCCGACGACGTCACCGCCGCCGCCATCTCACATCTGGACTCCACGGTGGCCCTGGTACCCGACGACGGGCAGGGCACCCCCACCGGCGAGGCTGTCGCTGCTTCCGGGTTTGAAGAGTGGGAAAACCTGGTGGCTGGGATTTCGACCCTGGTGCACCCCGACTTACGGTTACGGGGCCTGGGCTCCTATGCCACCGCGGTCACCATGGATGAGGCCTTCGCCGCCGGGTTGATCCCGCAATGGCGGGCGCCCATGGGGCACCGGGCCGCAGAACGCCTGGCCGACCGGCTCGGCTTCGTGCTCTCCGGTTCGCAAACCACGGTGCTACTGGACTAGATGCGGGGCGGGCTTCGGCCTAGAGGTGCCGGCGGGCTCCGCGCAGGAAATCGCCCTGCGGACGACCCACGATATTGCCGGCATCGGGTGAGACCAGCACCTGCTGGCTCGCCGCCACCAGCTCGGTGACCGCACCCTCGGCATCCTTCTGCCGAACCACCAATTCTGCTTCCGGATCCACGGTGCGCTTGAGAATGGCCAGACCGATCGGACCCATCTCGTGGTGGTGTGCCACCGAGGTCACGGTGCCGACGCTACGCGCGCCGGCCAGGGCGGCTTCGTCAGCGTCTGGGTCGCGCACCACCAGCTCGGAGCCGGGCTCGGGAAGGCCGTGCATCGACCCGTCAAGCATCAGCTGCACCAGCCGGCGCGGCGGGTGGCCCAGGTTGTGCACGCGTGCCACCGTTTCCTGGCCCTTGTAGCAGCCCTTCGTCAGGTGCACCGCGGTGCGCAACAAATCCAGTTCGTGCGGAATCGAGCGCTCATCGGTGTCCACCAACTGGCGGGGTCGGGCAGCGGCGATCCGCAGCGCCTCCGAGCTCAGGGTGCCGGCCAGTCGCCAACCCTGCGGCAACACCTCCGACAGACGGTCCAGTTCGGCACGACTCATCAGATACAGCCGCCACGACCAGTCGGCCCCGGGGTGATCTTCCGGGTCGGGTGCGGCACTGTAGGGGAAGCCGCCGGGGGCGATCGCCGGCCACGGGTCCTCCCAGACGGCGTGTACGCTCAGTGCGCCGTCGCTGGCCCCCCAGCCAGGGACCTCGGCGGTGGAACCAATCACCGCAATATCGTCCGTGCGGTCGGTAACCTCCACCCGGGAGGCGAACCGCATCGAATTCAGCCATTCCGTCAGCCCGGTGTTCAACCCGGGTTCAACGATCAGCCAGGCAGTGGCGCCGTCGTCCACGAGGGCGACATCATATTCGAGCCGGCCGCGCAAATCCAAGAACAGCATTTCGGTGGACACACCGGGGCGCAGCGAGGCCACATCCTGACTGGTGAGCACGTGCAGCCAGCTCAGCCGGTCGGGCCCGGTCACGCCCACGACCCCGCGGTGGGAAAGGTCCACGACGGCGGTGCCCTGCTCCAGGGCACGCTGCTCGGCGTGGGGTTGGCCGTAGTGGGCGGCCACGGGTGCGTCGATACCGCTACCGAGAATCGGGGTGGGTCGCGCGTCTGCGCTCATTCAGGCGTCCTTCTTGCCCGGCGTGTGCGGGGTGCCCGGGGCCAGGCGGCCATCGGTGAGGGATGGCAGTCGGTCCAGGATGGCGGAGGCGTGGGCTTCTTTCTCCGCCCCCTCCGTGGCGGCCACATCCCAGCGCCAGAACAACTGGGTGTTGACCAGGCCGAAAATCCGGCTCGCCGAGTGGTATTCCCCGGCCAGCGGTCCGCGCATCACGGCATCGGAAATCAGCTGAATCTGCGGGCCGCGCACCCGACCGTAGTACAGCTCAGACAAGGAGCCGGGGTGGGTGATGGTCGCGGTGATGGGGAAGCTGTCTTCCGAGGCGCGCAAGGCTTCCACGTCTTCGGCGGAGCGGTAGGCGGGCACCACATCGGCGGGCGAGAGCCCGGGGCCAACATCGGCGTCGTGCCGATCGCGATCCAGCGACCAGAATCCGGACTCGGTGGTCAGCGGACGCACCAGGGTACCGTCGGCTTCACAGATCCACGATTCGGCCCGGTATTCGATAAATGGCAGGCCCTGTTCGGTGAAGTCCACGCGCTGGTAGAAGATCTGGTCGTCGTCCTCACCGGAGCCCAGCCGGCCCTGGCCCTCCCAGGAGCCGAGCACCCACGAGAGCGGGGCGAGCTCGGGAATGAGATCGTACGGTAACTCAGTCGCCATAATGCAGTGGAATCCGCAGGGGTGGGGTTACTGCTGGCCCTTGAACAGGCCGGCAACCACGAGCACGGCGAAGGCGGCCATGGCCAGTCCGGCCAGACCCAGCAGGACCAGGAAGAAGATTTCGAGTGCGAGAAGTGACATGGCTTCAGTCTACTGCACGCGAACGCACCCCACCGATCATGAAGGACCGACGTGACGCCCCTCGTGTTCGGCGTGCAACCATTCCTCGGCGAACTCCGGGGCGGTCATGGCCTCCAGGTCCGCGGCGATCAGCTCCAGGATCTGCTCCCCGGCGGACTCATCCGGCACATCAATACGCAGCTGAGAGGCTCGATCGGAGCGGCGGCGCACCACCACGGATTCACCGATGACGTCCTGTCCGCGCCCGCCCAGGGCCGAGGTGAGCACCCCGCCGATGAAGCGAAAGGCGCGTTCAATCACGTCATCTCCACCGTCTTCGAGGGCGACGGTGTAAGCCTCGGTGGCCGGTTGCTGTGTGGATGCGCTACTCATGGCCTTATCCTAACGGCGGAACCACCCAGAGCGTGAAGTAGAGCACCATGCCGCTGACCAACACGGGCGCGGCCCCCAGGCTCAGTGTGGCAATCAGTTCCCCGCGCCGGGCACCCGAAGCAGCCTTGGCGGTGAGTGGCTCATCGGCCACCAGGGTCGAGGCGTCGTCGATCAACGTCATGGCCTGCACGTCTTGCTCCTGCTCGACGGCGGCGCGGATCAGCCCGACGAGGGCACCACTGAGCACCCCGGCCACGGCGAGTGTGGCCACATAGTGGATCTCCCCCTGGTTCAGCCCGGAATACACCCCTAGGGGTAGCGCGCCGGCCACCACCACCATCACGAAGACTCGCACGGGCAGGGTGGTCGGGAGTAGCCCGATCAGCGCAGCCGCCACCGTGCCGGTGAGCAAAGACACCGTGAGCACCGGGATCTCGGACACCCCTCCGGTGGGGGTCAGCGCCCCGAGGTCGGCCCCGGTTTCGAACCAGGCGGTCACCGCATCGGTCTGGGTGCGGATCAGCAGCGCCCAGGCCGAAGCAGAAGTACCAATCGCCACACCGGTCACCGTGGAGGCGGTGGATTCCAGCCGGAATGGGCGCCCCTGGCCGCGCAGCACCTGCACCACGAATCCGACCATGGTGCCCAGCGCGGTCGCCGCAGCCACCGGTGCCAGCCACAAATCCGGGCGATCGCCCAGCATGACCTCATTGGAGAAGTTCCACCGGTCCTCTAACAGGGTGACGGCCCACACGACGACGACCGCGGGCACCGCGATGGTCGCACTGAGCGAGCGGCGCGACGGCGCCCCCAGCAGCCGGGGCCACCCCCAGGCAAAGATCAGCAACAACCCGGTCAGCACCGCGGGCACCGCCCAGCGCGCCATCGCGGGCGGAATGGACGCCGCCACCATCAACAACACGGCAGCGGCCACCGAACTAAATGCCAGGGCCGGGAGTCTCACCGTTCCATCTTTGCATGGTTCTGCGCACAATTCCCGGCGCGTCTCAACACCCGGATTTTAGTTTGGAGTGCAACACCCGGTGAGTTAGGTCAATGATAGCTCGTCAAAGATCTCTGCCGGGGTTGCCCAGTCGAGGATTTTCCGGGGCCGATTATTGATCTCCCACACGTATTCGTCGAGTTCTTCTTGGGTGAGATCTGTGAAGCTGGTGCCTTTCGGAAGATACCGGCGGATACGCCGGTTGAAGTGCTCGTTGCTGCCCCGCTGGAACGCGCTGTACGGGTCACAGAAATAGGTGGGTACCCCGATGGTGTCCGCGAGCTGGTGGTGGTGGGCGAACTCGCTGCCGTTATCGACCGTGATCGATTTGACCGCGTGCGCGGGTAGCCCCTGGTAATAGTCGAGTTGCGCATGCAGGGTGGGTGCGGCTGCGACCTGGGGGATCTTGATCGCGACGTAGTAGCGGCTGGTTCGCTCAACGCTGGTGTGGAGTGCTCCAGTACCCCGGGCCCCGAGGACGCTATCGGATTCCCAATGTCCGAACTCTTCCCGGGACTCGATCTCGACAGGCCGGTCATGGATCGAGACCCGGTGCTTGATGCGTTCGGTCTGCACGTTACGCCCCTTGATCCTGCGGCGTTTCTTCTGCCCTCGTTCCAGGTACTGCCAGAGCTCGCGATGTGCCTGGTTGGGCGAGTAGATCCACGCGTATAGGGTCTCAGGTGAGGCCCGCATGCGGGGATCGTCAGGGAACTGGGCCCCGAGGCGTCCCGCGATCTCTTCCGGTGTCCAGCCACGACGCAGGTGGCTGATCACCCAGTGAACGAGTGGGTCGTGTTCCATGCGATAGGGCTGGTGAGAACGCGCAGCCCTGGCCTGGGATTGGAGGTGCGCTTGCCCAGCGAGGTAGAGACGCTGGTGCGGGGTACGAGTATCGAGTTTGTTGCGGAGGTAGGGGCGGAGGTTCGCGTGATCGTGTTCGGGCTGCCAGGAGCCCCGGCTCAATTCCCGCGTGATGGTCGAGCGATGCACACCGATCCTGCGGGCGATCTCGGCGCGGGAGACGCCCCGCTCGGAGAGAATCTCAATCTGGATTCGGTCATCGAGGGAGAGGTGGCGATAGTGTGTGGACAAGGAAGCGCAATACCTTTCGGTGGTGATCTGAACACTCACACTCTAGGTGTTGCGCTTCCGTTCAGAACCCGCGACACCCCGGCCCACTCCAACGTCGTTCTATACTGAAGCCTGGGCGTTCCCACCCCCGCCCGCCGAAGGAGAACGATGGCTCGCTTGTTGATGCTCTCGCCCCAGGCCACCACCCCGGGAGCAGCGCTTCCGGCCCTCGAGTTCCTCTCCCACCACATCACCGTGCGCCCCTTCTCATCGGCCGCACTGCGTGACGTCGACGACGTCGACCTGCTGCTCATCGATGCCCGCACCGATCTCACCGGCGCCCGCAACGTGACCCGCCTGGCCCGGCAGACCGCCGAGACCACCCCGGTGGTGCCGATCGTGACCGAGGGCGGGCTGGCGGCGATGAGCTCCGAGTGGCCGATCGCGGATTTCCTGCTCGTCTCCGCCGGGCCCACTGAAATCAGCGCCCGACTGCGCATCGCCCTGGAACGGGCCGCCACGGTGGCACAGCTGGCCGGTCCGACCACCCAGCTACGCGCTTCCGGGGTGACCGTGGACGAATCCACCTACACCGCCAAGGTCAACGGGCAGCCGATGAACCTGACCTACAAAGAGTTCGAACTGCTGAAGTTCCTGGTGGCCGCCCCGGGCCGGGTGTTCACCCGCGAGGAGCTGCTGCACCGGGTGTGGGGATACGACTATTACGGCGGCACCCGCACCGTTGATGTGCACGTGCGTCGACTGCGGGCCAAGCTGGGTTCCGATCACGAACAACTCATCGGCACGGTGCGCAACGTGGGCTACCGGTTCGCCCCGCGCGAAGGCCAACGCGCCGAGGCGCTGGCCACCGGTACTGATGACGGCGTTACAGTGGAGTCATGAGCGACGCTTCTTCCCGTTCCTCCGAGCTCACCGATCCCCCTGCGACCGAGATGCTCGACGCCCTGTCTCGGCTGGCCGCGGCCGGCCAAGAAACCGATGGTCAACCGGCGTTCTCCGATCAAACCTGGGTGGAACTGCGCCGCGGCACCGCCCGGCTGTTCACGCTCCCCGGTAACAACACCGATCACCACGACGGCGACAACGATGGCGACAACACGGTGCTCCTCGGCGCCGCATCCCTCTCTGGGGCCGGCACCGAATCCGAACCACTGCTGATCGAGATGCTGATCCACCCCAACCACCGGGGCCGCGGCCACGGCACCGGCTTGGTCCAAGAACTGCGCAGCCACCTCACCGAGCACCACCCCGACGCCGCACTCAGCGCCTGGGCCCACGGCGACCACCCAGCCGCCCGACACCTCGCCGCCACCACCGGGCTGACCCCGGCCCGCGAACTCTGGAAGATGGCCCTGCCGCTCTCCACGCCACACCCCACAGCCACCTCCACACACTGGGACGACACCGCACCCGAGGGGATCACGGTGCGGGAATTTGTGCCCGGCCAGGACGATTCAGCCTGGCTGGCCACCAACGCCGCGGCCTTCGCCGACCACCCTGAGCAGGGCCGGCTCACCCAGGAGGACCTACGCGAACGTCAGGGCGAAGACTGGTTCTCGGCGGCCGGCTTCTTCGTCGCGGAGGACCCCCGTCTCGAGGGCGCCTTCGCCGGCTTCCACTGGACGAAGATCCCGGTGGGCTCCACCGACGGCGAGGTCTACGCCGTCGGCGTCCACCCCCAGGCCCAAGGCAGTGGACTCGGACGCGTGCTCACCGCCCGCGGGCTGAACCACCTAGCGGAGCAGAATCTGGAGCGCATCGTGTTGTATGTTGATGCAGACAACGCCCCCGCCGTGGCCCTGTACCGTTCCCTGGGCTTTACCATCGACGAAACCGACGTCCTCTTCGTCGGCGCAGTCACCTCCACCGTCTGAATCCCGCCCCGAGGCCGGGACACGCTCGCCATCAGCACCGTTCGCACCGAGGAGAGGCATCCGCACCATGCCGACTACTGCGTCCACCTACCCGGGTCTGACCGCCGCCCGCTCCGCCGAGCACCTGTGGGATGAAGCTCCGCGCGCCACCGTGCTCGCGGCCGGGGTGCTGCCCTGGCGCGTCCGGGCAGGCGAACTGGAGGTGCTGATCATTCACCGCCCCCGCTATAACGACTGGTCCTGGCCCAAGGGCAAGCTCGACGACGGCGAAACCCTGCCCGAGTGCGCGGTCCGCGAAACCCGCGAGGAGATCGGCCTCGACATCCGGCTCGGCATCCCGCTGCCGGTGACCCACTACACCCTGAAGTCCGGGGCTTCCAAAGAGGTCTGGTACTGGGCCGCGGAAGTCACCAAACAGGAACCCACCCCGGACCACGGCGAGGTAGACAAGGTGGCCTGGGTCAGCCCGAAGAAGGCCCGCCGCAAGCTCACCAATGACGGTGATGTGCTCCCCCTGGAGGCCCTGGAACAGGCCCACGCCGAGCGACGACTGCGCACCACCCCGTTCGTAGTGCTGCGCCATGCCAAAGCCAAGCCTCGCTCCTCCTGGACCCGGGCGGAAGGCGAACGCCCGCTCGCTGCCACCGGACGTCGTCAGGCTTTGGCCGTGCGCGCCCTGCTTCAGGCCTGGAAGCCCGTCAAGATCGCGTCCTCCCCCTGGCGGCGCTGCGTCGAAACAGTGGCTCCCTATGTGCAGAGCACCAAGCGGTCGCTGAAGGAGATCAGCGCGCTCACCGAAAAGAAGGCCGGGAAAAACCCGAAGCGGGCCGGCCGCGAGATCGCCGGACTGCTCGATCGGGGGCGCCCACAGCTCGTGTGCATGCACCGGCCCGTGCTGCCGCTGGCCCTGCAACAGTTGCGTGCCTGGACTCTCGACGCCGCCACCACCAGCGAGCGCCACCAGGCCATCCTCCGCGCCCTGCCCACCGCCGACCCGTATCTGCGACCGGGCGGAGTCATCGTGGCCCACCAGTCGGTGGACCGGGAGGGGTGGATCGTCGCCATCGAGGTGTACGACGCCTACGACGGATGATCCCCTACCCAGCCGGCGCCCCGATTCGATAAGCTCAAAGACATGACGCCCGCACCGAAAATCGTCCACGAGCACATCCGCATCGAGCACGACGCCGACCGCGCCCGCTTCGAGCTGTGGCAGGATCACCCCGGCACCGAAGGGGAGTCCGCCGCCGCCCCGCAGTTCATCGGGTTCCTCGGCTACACCGTGGACGACGCCGAGGACGCCTCCGGGCACATCGGACCGGTCTACCGGTTGCAGCACACCATCATCGACGAGCAGTTCTCCCGCCGCGGCTACGCCCGCGCCCTGGTCACGGTGGTCCTGGACCGGTTGCGGGAGGAAGAAGCCCGCATCAGCCCCGAGTGCAGCTACGTCGCTGACTTCCTGCAGCGCTACCCGGAATATCAGGACCTGGTGGCTCGTTGATCATGACCGTGACTATTCCTACCCCTTATGAAGATCTGCTTGCTGAGGTGCTGACCGAAGGCTCCGTGAAAACCGATCGCACCGGCACCGGCACCCGCAGTGTCTTCGGGCGCCAGCTGCGGTTCGACCTCTCCGCATCGTTCCCGCTGATCACCACCAAGCGGGTGCATTTCAAGTCCATCGTGTACGAACTGCTGTGGTTTTTGCGTGGGGACTCCAATGTGCGCTGGCTCCAGGAGCGCGGCGTGAGCATCTGGGATGAATGGGCCGACGAGAACGGCGACCTCGGACCCGTCTACGGGGTGCAGTGGCGGTCCTGGCCGACCCCCAGCGGCGCCCACGTGGACCAGATCGCCCGGGTCCTCGAGCAGCTGCGCACCTCCCCCGATTCCCGGCGCCACCTGGTCACCGCGTGGAATCCGGCCGAAGTGGACGACATGGCGCTACCGCCCTGCCACGCCCTGTTCCAGTTCTATGTGGCCCCCGGCGCAGACGGCGAACCCGGCACCCTGTCCTGCCAGCTCTACCAGCGCTCCGCCGACATGTTCTTGGGCGTGCCCTTCAACATCGCCCAGTACTCACTGCTCACCCTGATGTTTGCCCACCAGCTGGGGCTGAAGCCCGGGGAGTTCGTGTGGACCGGCGGGGACGTGCACATCTACTCCAACCACGAGGACCAGGTGCGCGAACAGCTCTCCCGCGATCCCTACCCGTACCCAAAGCTACGGTTCACCCGCACCCCGGAGGACCTCTTCAGCTACGAGTTTGAGGACTTCGAGCTCGTGGACTACCAGCACCACCCCACCATCAAGGCACCGGTCGCCGTCTGAGCGCGGCTTCTCTGCCCTGACTCCCGATCTCATCCCACCTGACGCCAACCCGAGGACTGAACACAGCAGCATGAACCCTGACGACGAACCGACCATCCGCGTGGGCATGATTTGGGCCCAGGGGCTCAACGGGGTGATCGGGCGCGATGGCACCATGCCCTGGCACCTGCCCGAGGACCTGCGTCATTTCCGTGAGCTGACCGTGAACCACCCGGTGGTGATGGGGCGCCGCACCTGGGAGTCCTTCCCCGAACAGTTCCGGCCGCTGCCGGATCGCACCAACATCGTGGTCTCCCGCACCCTGACCATGGACGACGAGATCGCCACCCAGCAAGCCGCCGGCGCCGTGGTCGTGCCCGATTTTCAGTCGGGACTCAACGCCGCCTTGGAGTCCGACGGGCTGGACCAGGTGTGGGTGATCGGCGGGTCCTCCATCTACGAGCAAGCGCTCGACGTCGCCACCGTGGTGGAACGCACCCTCATCAATGCGGAGCCCGAGGGCGACACCTACGCCCCCGAGCTCGATGAGTCCTGGCAGCGCACCCGCGTGGAACCGGCCGAAGGCTGGGTCCGCTCCCGCGAGGGTCTAGAATACCGCTACGAACGCTGGGAACGAGTGGAGAACAACGATGACTGAACCGCAACGCACGTCCGGACTCTTGGACCAGCAGTCCATCACCTTCCTGGCCCTGATCGCCTGCCCCGTTCTCGCTCTGGTGTGTGCGGGCATGGGCCTGGTGTTCATCCTGCAGGGTCATCTGATCATCGGGGTGCTGTTCATCCTGGTGCTGGCCCAGATCTTCGTGGCCGGCGGACTGTGGGCTTACACCCGGCGCAAGCGCGCTCGTGACGAAACTCGCTGAAGCCGCGCCGCGTCCCGCGTAGAATGGGGGCCATGACTTCACAGGCTGCCCCCGAGACTCAGACCCTCAACCCCGCTGATACCGCCGCCACCCAGACCGTGGGCTTGGTCGGCTGGCGCGGCATGGTCGGCTCCGTGCTGCTGCAACGCATGGTGGAAGAAGGCGACTTCGCCAAGATTAACCCGGTGTTCTTCTCCACCTCCAACGCCGGCGGCCCGGTTCCCGCCCTTCCCGGAGTGGACCCGGACGACACCCTGCGCGACGCCTTCGACATCGACACCCTGGCCTCGTTGCCGATCATTCTCACCACCCAGGGCGGGGACTACACCAAAGAGGTGTACCCGCGACTGCGTGCCGCCGGCTGGGACGGACTCTGGATTGACGCCGCCTCCACGCTCCGGATGGAGGATTCCTCCATCATCGTGCTCGACCCGGTGAACCGCGACGTCATCGACGCCGGACTCGCCTCCGGGGTCAAGGAGTTCGTGGGCGGCAACTGCACCGTCTCCACCATGCTGATGGGCCTGGGCGGACTGTTCCGCCGTGGGCTGATCGAGTGGGGCACCTCCATGACCTACCAGGCGGCTTCCGGTGGCGGCGCCCGCCACATGCGTGAGCTGCTCTCCGGTTTCGGCTCCCTCAACGATGTGGTGGCCGAGGAGCTGGCTGACCCGTCGTCGGCAATCCTGGAAATCGACCGTAAAGTCCTCACCGCTCAGCGCGACGGCTCCATGGACACCACCCAGTTCCAGGTGCCCCTGGCCGGCTCCCTGATTCCGTGGATCGACTCGGATCTGGGCAACGGCACCTCCCGCGAGGAGTGGAAGGCCGGGGTCGAGACGAACAAGATCCTGGGCAACACCGGCGAGATGGTGATCCCCCTGGATTCCCTGTGCGTACGCATTGGCGCGCTGCGCAGCCACTCCCAGGCGCTGACCCTGAAGCTCAATCAGGATGTGCCGGTCGACGAGATCGAGCAGATCATTGCCGAGGATAATCAGTGGGTCCAGCTGGTGCCCAACACCAAGGAAGCCACCATGGAGGCCCTCACCCCGGTGGCCGCCTCCGGTAGCCTCACCATCCCCGTGGGCCGGGTGCGCAAGCTGGCGATGGGCCCGGAGTACATCTCCGCCTTCACCGTGGGCGACCAGCTGCTCTGGGGTGCCGCCGAGCCGGTGCGCCGCATGCTGCTGATCGCCACCGGCAACCTCTAGACCCCTCGAAACTCGCTAGAGCGAACAGCCTAGCAGCACCGGTTCCGGGGTGAGTTCGATTCCCCAGGCCCCCTGCACGCCGTCACGCACCGCGCGGGCCACCGTGATCAGGTCCTCGGTACAGGCCTGCCCTCGGTTGGTCAACGCGAGGGTGTGCTTCGTGGACAGGGACGCCCGCCCTTCGACCAGGTCAGTGCCGAAACCGCGCGGGAATCCTGCGTGCTCAATCAGCCAGGCCGCCGAAAGCTTTACCAGCGCCTCACCCGACTCCGGGTCCTCCCCCGCACCGAAGGCCGGTGCGGTGTCGGGCAGATGCGCCCGCAGAGCCGCCGGCACAATCGGGTTGGTGAAGAACGAACCGGTAGACCAGGTGTCGTGGTCGTCCGCGTCGAGCACCATCCCCTTACCGGCGCGCAGCTGCAAGACGTGATCGCGCACCGCCTGCAGGCTGGCGTGCTCGCCCTCCTCCACGCCCAGTGCGCGGGCCAACTGCGCATAGCGCACGGGCGCCTCCGACCCGCTGCGACGTAGGTCGAACTCGACGGAGAGCACCACCCAGCGCGGAGTGGCCGCGCGCGGGTCAGTAGCAGCATCGGCCAGCGTGCGCTTAATGATCGAATCGCGGTACCCGAACTCCAGCTCCGCGTTGCTCAGCTCCACGACCTCCCCGGTGGCGCGGTCCAGCGCCCGGATCTGGTGCAGGGTCTGGGCGACATCGGCCCCATAAGCGCCCACGTTCTGCACCGGTGTCGCCCCGGCACAGCCAGGAATCCCGGAGAGCGCTTCCAGTCCGGTGAGCCCTTGGTCCACGGTCCACGCCACGACGTCGTCCCACACATGACCGGCAGCCACCGTCACGCGCACCCGGGGCTGACCGGAATCCTCGGTCAGTTCCTCGGTGCTGATGCCGGTGGTGGCCAAGCGCACCACAGTGCCCGGGAACCCGGCGTCTGCGGCCAGAATATTAGACCCGCCGCCAAGCACCAACACCGGGGTGTCGGCCTGGTCTGCCGCACGGATGGCCTCCACGATCTGTTTTTCGGTGTCGGCCACCACCCACGCCTGCGCCGGGCCGCCGACCCGCGAGGTGGTGTGCGCGGCCAGGGCTTCGGTGTTCACCTGCGTGCTCACAGACGCACCAGCACCTGCGCCTTGGTCAGCACCCGGGCGTTCTCGGCATCGGGGTTGATGACCGCCAGGTCGATTCGTGCGGTGCCCTGCTCCTCGTTAATCGCTCCCACGGTGGCTTTCACCTCGAGTCGGGCACCGGGCACGGCGTCGTCGCCGAAAGGATCCGCCGGGTTCGATTCCGGCGTCGTGTCGGCCACCGGCACCATGGCGGTGAAGCGGGTCTGGTAGTCAAGAATCCGGCTGGGATCCCCGCACCACTGGGACACGATGTCGACGGCGGTGCCCATGGTGAGCATGCCATGCGCAATCACCCCGGGCAGGTCCACACCGCGGGCGGTGGACTCGGACCAGTGGATCGGGTTGAAGTCACCGGAGGCCCCGGCGTAACGCACCAAATCGGCGCGGTTGAGCTCGATCGTCGTCGTGGAGACCACGTCACCCTTGGTCAGGTCCGTCAGTGCAATGCTCATCAGTTCCCCTCCTCGGTGTCGGGTGCGCGCATCAGCAGGGTGGAATACACCGTGGCCACATCCTCACCGGCGACGGTGGTGACCTCCACTTGGGTGGTGATCATCGAGTTGCCGCCGAGCGCCTTCACGGAGGCAATGGTGGCTGCGGCCACCAGTTCGTCGCCGGCGACCACGGGGCGATGGTGGGTGAAACGCTCATCGGCGTGCAGCACGCGGGAGAAGTCGATGCCCACCTCCGGGTCGGCAATAACAGCAGCCTCGGCGCGTTGGGCCAGGCTGACCAGGAAGGTCGGCGGGGCCACCAGGTCGGCGTGTCCGGCCGCGCGGGCGGCATCCACGTCATGGTGGAACGGGTGGTTGTTCTTCACCGCGGTGGCGAAGTGGCGGATCGCCTCACGTCCCACTTGGTACGGCGCGGTGGCCGGATAGCTGCGCGACTGCACAGCGGGATCGATGCTCATCGCAGAGCGTCCTTCCGTCGAAAAATGATCGGGCTCGGGCCTCGTGTTCACCAGCTTAGTGCGCCGGGGTCAGCGTTGCGTGCGGGCCCGCTCTCGACGACGCGCGTCGCGGAAACGGATCACCTGGGCGCACACGTGCACCACCAGGCCGGCGCCAATCAGGCTGAGCGCCACCCAGGAGACCGGCAGCATCTGGGCCACGGCGCCGACAATGGCCAGCAGCACGCCCACACCGATCAGTGCCATTCCGGTCAGCAGCAGCCGACGGTAGGTCTGTGATCCGGTGTCCCACGGGGTGGTGAATGACGTGTTGCCCATGCCTCTAGTGTCTCACCTGTCGCCTCTTCTGTTGTCTCATCTGGTCAGCCGATCGTGGTGGGTATATATTCTCGCCTATGCTGAATCGGTGAATTCCGTCGTCATCGCCGTTCTTGTCATGCTGGGCCTCGCTCTCAGCCGCGTCCATGTGGTCATCGCCCTGTTCATCGGAGCTGTCGCCGGCGGCCTCGTCGCCGGGCTAGGCTTGGACGCCACCATGCTCGCCTTCCAGGGTGGGCTGGGTGACGGCGCCAAGATTGCCCTGAGTTACGGACTATTGGGCGCTTTCGCCATGGCGGTGGCGTCCTCCGGTCTGCCTCAGGCACTGGCCAACTCTCTGATCCGCCGGCTGGATTCCTCGTCTGAGCGGGCCTCGGACCGGACGGTGACGGTGACCAAATACGCCCTGGCCGGTGGCGTGCTGCTGATGTCGGTGGCCAGCCAGAACCTGATCCCCGTACACATCGCGTTCATCCCGCTGCTGATCCCACCGCTGTTGAGCGTGATGAATCAGCTGCGCATCGACCGCCGACTCATCGCTTGCATTCTCACCTTCGGCCTGGTCACCACCTACATGTACATCCCGCTGGGATTCGGCAAGATCTTCCTCGAAGACATCCTGATGGGCAACATCGCCTCAGCCGGCATGGAGACCGAGGGCATCAACGTGATGGATGCGATGGGCATCCCCGCATTGGGCATGATGGCCGGCCTGCTCGTCGCGGTGTTCGTCAGCTATCGCAAGCCGCGCGACTACGCCGACCTGCCCCTAGTCTCCGGCAACGTGGGACAGCCCGAGGAGTCCTCGCGCTACCGGATGATCGTCTCCGTGGTGGCAATCCTGTGCTGCTTCGGCATCCAGCTGGCGCTCACCCTCTCCGGTTCCGAAGCAGATGGCTTGTTGCTCGGCACCTTGGTCGGGCTCGCGATCTTCCTGGTGACCGGCGCGGTGCGATGGCGGGCGGCGGATGATGTTTTCACCCAAGGCATGCGCATGATGGCGATGATCGGGTTCATCATGATCACCGCACAGGGATTCGCCGCGGTGATGGCCGAGACCGGCGACGTGGCGAACCTGGTGACCGCCACGGAGTCGATCTTCGGGCACAACAAGCCGATGGCAGCCTTTGCCATGTTGGCGGTCGGCCTGTTGGTGACCATGGGCATCGGTTCGTCGTTCTCGACTCTGCCCATCATCACCACCATTTACGTGCCACTGTGTCTTGCCCTGGGCTTCTCGCCGTTGGCGACCGTCTCGATCATCGGCACCGCCGGTGCCCTCGGCGATGCCGGCTCGCCCGCATCAGACTCCACGCTGGGCCCTACCGCTGGTCTGAACGCAGACGGCCAGCACGATCACATCCGCGACTCCGTGATCCCGACCTTCCTGCACTTCAACCTGCCCCTGCTGGGCGCTGGTTGGGTTGCGTCTCTGGTCCTTTAGAAGAGTGCTAGAACCGAGACGACGACCCGGCGCCGGAGAAGCTGCCACCGCCGGCGCCGTAGCCGGACGAGGAACCGCTCGATGACGAGGAGCGAGAGGACTCCACCGAGCTGGTGCCCGAGGTGTAGCCGTGGCTAAACGCGATAGCAGTCCAGTACGGATTCACCCCGCCCGAGTAGGACGAGTCCAGAATGGTGAGGCGCCGGCGCCGCTGTGACTGCGCTTTCTCCATCTCTTGATCCATGTCGGATCGCTCTGACGAGGTCTTGGTGAAGTCCGCAGCGGCCACGTCGTAATAGGTTTTCAGTTGCTCCGACAGGCGGGACTGGATGTCGTCCAGCCGGTCTAGCGCCTCGGTTGGGCTGATCGTTTCCTCGGTCACACCACCGCTGATCTCCTCGAGTTCGGCCTGCGCGGTCCGCTGGAATTCGCCGAGAGTGACGGCCTGGCTCTTCAGAGCCGAGGAATCAAAGAGTTTTGAGTCGGTGTACTCGCTCAGTGCGTTCAGGTCCTCGCGCACCGGCTCCGTCTGACGCATCCAGGCCCGTTCCCAGCCCGACTGACGGTTGAGGAACGTGTTCGTGTCGACGATGACGTCGTCCATCATGTTCAGGAGCGACGCCGTCTCGTCGGCGTCCTTGGCCCGCTGGCGCACCCCGGCCTCCCCCAGCTGTTCTGGGGTCAGCTCCGAGAGCGCGTCGATCTCGTCATGCAGCTTCAGATAGTCATCATGGAACACGCGGAACCGCTCCAGGATCCGCGCACCGTAGGGAGTGTCTTCGGGGATGGTCGACGCCGAAAGCTCGGTGGCTTCCATATCCATGGTCACCTGTGCGTAGTGCTCCTGAGCGGAGACGATCAGATCGCGCGTCTTGCGTCGTCTGTGGGTGCGGGCGCCGAACACACCCGCCGCACCGCCGAGCACGAGAGTCCCGGCGCCACCTGCTGCGACCCACAGGCCCGGAGCCGCCAGCGTCGGGCGGTTGACGAGCTCCGAGGCCCGCTCCGAAGCATCCACCATCGCATCCGACCAGCGGGCCTCACGGGCGGCGTCGAACCCGGATTCCTGGATGTCCTCCTGCATGTCCATCGATACTTTGCGGTCTTCGCCGAAGTACGAGCCGATGTGCCGTCCTTCGGGATCGATGCCGATGATCACCACACCGTCAGCCCATTTCTGTCCATCGTCCGAGATCAACTCCGGATGGTTCGCGCGCATATAGGCCAGCACACGTTCGTTGAAGTTATCCGAGGCCGCGCCGCGCTCGGTGAAGAGCACCAACCGGGTGGGCTCGTAGAAGTTCACATCCGACAGCCCTTCAGCGACCGTGGGCTCGTGCAGAACCCCAGCCGTGTCAACATAGCTGACCCCAGGCGACTGGGTATCGATGGTTCCCGAGTCGCTGGCGTCTTGAATGCTCTCGACCTGCAGCTCGCCGCCGCCATCACCGCCGAAGAGAGAGGGGGCCGCCGCAGCCATCCAGACTCCGCCGATGCCGATTCCCGCCGCGAGCACGCCGGCAATCATGGCCTTGCGGTAGGACAGCGGGGCCGCCTTGTTTGACCGAATCGACGTCGAGGCCGGTGAAGCCTCCACCGGTGCTGAGTGCGGATCGGATGTCATCGGGGCTCCTTCAGTCTCGCCTGCCATACAGACGTCGTCGTTGTCTGAGATTGAGCCTAGAAGATTGTCGACCAGCCCGCTTCCCCCGCGAGTAGGATCATCTCACCCAAGAAATCATCCATAGAACGGACCCACACAGGATGAAACGGGCTCCCTCCCCCTGTAATGTGGGCGACGTGGGAATCCCCCTTCCCACTGGTGGGCTACAGGTCGCAGAGCGAAACTCTGGGGCCCACCCCTGGTGGGGGCTTCGACGAACGAGCAAGGACAGTGGATGAGCTACTCCCCGCACCCGTACCAGCACCCCGCAACGAACTCCGGCATGCAGTACAGCACCCCGCCGAAGAGTTTTGTGGCGACCATTCTGTTGTCGTTCTTCCTCGGCAACCTGGGCATCGATCGCATGTACCTCGGCCACGTCGGCCTCGGCATTGCCAAACTGCTGCTGAACTGGGCTACCCTCGGCCTCTGGTGGCTGATCGACTTCATCATCATCGCGTGCAAGGGCACCGAAGCCCTGCGCCGCATCAACTGGGTGTAGCAGAGGCGGCCTCGAATCCGTCGGCAACTCGCGAGGTCCTACAGCGCGCAGAGGCTCCCACAGCGTGATGCTGTGGGAGCCTCTTCTCAACAGTGCTGAGTCATTCGAGGTCGAGACCGAACACTTCTTTAGCGATCCCCTCGAAGAAGCGATGCTTCTCGTCGTCAGAGATCGGCAGGGCGTCCATGGAGCTCACCTCGTCGGGCTCGTGCTGATAGGGGTAGTCCATCGCGTACATCACCCGGTCGGCTCCCATCACGGTGCGAGTGAACATCACCTCGTCGGTCCAGTTCACCCCCGAGGTGGTGATCCACACGTTGCGGCGCAATTATTCGGAAGGGTTCAACGGCAGCGGAGCCACGTGCTGGTATCGGCCCCCGGCGATCTGGCGCTGATACATGTAGTCGATGCGGTTGATCCAGAGGGGGATGGCCTCTCCCAGATGGCCGACCACCATCTTCAGCCGCGGGAAGCGCTCGAAGACGCCGGAGACGATCAGCCGTAACAGGTGCAGTCCGGTTTCCACCCCGAAGCCATAGATGGAGCCGTCCAATCCCCGCTCATGGAACGGTCCCAACAAGCGCGCAGACGGCGCGTTGGGGTGCAGGTAGCCCGGCACGTCGAGAGCCTCGGCGGCCTCATAGAAGCTGAAGAACTCTGGACGGTCGGTATACGCGTCCCGGACATGGGAGTTCAGGATCGCGCCTTTAAGCCCGAGCTGGCGGACCGCCCGTTCCAGCTCCGTGGCTCCGGCGTCCGCAGCCGTGAACGGCACCGCTGCCAGACCGGAGAACTTGGTCGGGTTCTTCTGGACGATCTCGGCGTGACGATCGTTCGACAGCTCCGAGATCTCCGTCGCCAGCTGCGCTGGCAGCGGATTGACGCCCGGCGAGGTCAGCGACAGGATCTGGTGATCGATGCCCGCGGCCGCCATCTCCTCCAGCCGGATCGATTCGGTATCCGTCATCCGTCGGCGAATGAACTGGGGACGCTCTGAGTCGCCGAGGGCGTAGTAGCCCATCAGGCGGTGCAGGCCGGGATCGTCCTCGGGCGAGGAGGTGAGCATCTCGCGGAAGGTCTCCGAAGAGCTGTCGATCTCGCCGTCCAGCGCCCACCGCCTGTTGGCTACGCTGGCCTATCGCCAGTAATTGGTTCAGGCTCCGGCCAGCAAGATCTACCGACCCGGCGCCAAGCTCATCGACCGTCGCGGGTACGGCGGCGACCTCCTGACGCTGCGGAGGATCATGAAACCGTACATGGACCAGGTAGCCGAAGCGACCCTTGAATCGGTCTCGCTGTCGCGGCTGATGGGTGACCATATCGAGTTCGTCGACGGCGTGGAGTCCGCCCGCACCCTCCGGGCGAGCCCGAGAGTCGGTGCACGGATGCCCGCCTACGCCACTGCCGGTGGAAAGATCCAGCTGGCGCAGCTGGACCGGCAGGAGCTGATCGACCTGTTCCCGGAGGGCCTGAAGCCACTCACCTCGCACACCGCGACCGATCTGGCGACCCTGCTCAAGGAGCTGAGGCGATGCCGGGACCGGGGCTATGCCTTTTCTCGCGAGGAGAGCACCGAAGGCATCTCAGCGATCAGTGTTCCCCTGAAGGACTCCCACCAACGCACGGTGGCCGCACTCAGCGTGGTGGCGCCGTCGGCGCGCCTGCCTCACACGCGGCTGGACCCCACGCTCAGCCTGCTCACCGAGGTCGCTGCCGCGGTACGGTCCAGGCTCTGATCGCGGCGCCACTTGGGCAGGTATTGATCAATCGTGTATTGCAGGCGCTCGGCTCCCTGCTCGGCCGGGAGGAACGTTTACGCTACCGCTGGAACAGTCTCGTCGGCCCGTTGATGCCCAAACCGTATTCACCTGCCACGGTTACTCGGAACACGGGCGCTGGCGCAGGGCTTGTTCTTTAGGCGACCGGGGGCAGTAATGGGGGCACCAATGTGGGGACCCGCCCGGAGTTTCGGCAAAGAAAAGCCCCGGACCACTGATGCGATCCGGGGCTTCATTTCGCCTGGTAGCGGTGGCGGGACTCGATCCCGCGACCTCACGATTATGAGTCGTGCGCTCTAACCAGCTGAGCTACACCGCCACGAAATGAAATGCCCGCGCGGGATGCGCGCGGGCTCTTCATTTCAGAGCCCCGACCGGGAATCGATCCCGGGACCTCAGTCTTACCAAGACTGCGCTCTACCACTGAGCTATCGGGGCAACGAAGAAAGACTTTACCAGCGATTCACACGGATGTGAAATTGAGAACGGGCCCGTGATGGTGACCTCTCTCACGCCAGGATGGAGCGGTGCTCATCCAGGTCAATCTTCAGTTTTTTCGCGCCCTCAGACGCGAAGATCAGTACCGCGAATCGCGGCTCTTGCGGTCGGAGGAGGACCAGCGATCCTTCTTCTTCCGGCCCTCGCCATATCCCCCGCGAGCGTCGTCGCGAGAGTCTCCGCGGCGGTCGTCTCGCCGGTTGTTGTCGGAGCCGCCCTTGAAGCCGCCACGACCGCCTTTGTAGCCGCCCTTGGTGTAGCCGCCGCGGCCACCGCGATCATCGCGATCGTCACCGCCACGCTCGGCGCGGGTGGGGCGTCCGGAGTCCAGGCGCAGCTGCAACGGACGACCGTTGATGGTGGCGTGCTGGAGTGCCTCGCGCTGTTGGGCACTCAGGTTTGCAGGCAGTTCCACCAGGGAGTGGGTCGGGCGAATGTCGATGCCACCGATCTGGCGGGCGCTAATGCCGGCTTCGTTGGCGATGGCGCCCACGATGTTGCCCGGCTGTACGCGGTCCTTGCGACCCACGGCAATCCAGTAGGTCGCGTTCCCTTCAGACGGGCCACGGCTGGGTCCGCGGGAGCCACGACCGTCACGATCGTTGCGGTCGTTCTTGCCGGCGCCACCGCGCATGGGAGGCAGATCCGGCTCTTCGGCCAGCAGCGACTTGCCGCCCTGGGCGATCTTGGCCAGCGCGGCAGCCACATCGGCGGCGGGCACGTCGTGCTCGTCCACGTAGCGGTCCACGAGGTCGCGGAACACCGACAGCGCTCCCTCCTCACTCTGAGCCAGGGTGCTGGTGATCTCCTCGGCGAACCGGGAGAGCCGGGAGGTGTTCACGTCGTCGACGCTGGGCAACTGGATCTGCTCGACCGTCTGCTTGGTGGTCTTCTCGATGGCGCGCAGCAGGTACTTCTCGCGCGGGGTCATCAGCAACACGGCGTCACCCTTGCGCCCGGCGCGGCCGGTACGGCCAATGCGGTGCACGTAGGAGGCGACGTCGTGAGGGATGTCGTAGTTGATGACGTGGCTGATGCGCTCGACGTCGAGACCGCGGGCCGCCACGTCGGTGGCCACGAGGATGTCGACGGCACCGGAGCGCAGGTTCTCCACGGTCTTCTCGCGCAGGTTCTGCGGGATGTCACCGGAGATCGCAGCCGCGCGGAATCCGCGGGCGTTGAGCTTGGCGGTGAGCTCCTCCGTGGAGTTGCGGGTGCGGACGAAGGCGATCACGCCGTCGTGGTCTTCGGTCTCCAGGATGCGGGTCATCGCCTCGAGCTTCCAAGGGCCGGTGACCTGCAGGTAGCGCTGGCGGATGTTGGTGGCCGGGGTGGACTGTGCGGAGACGCGCACCTCGGCGGCATTGTTGAGGTAGTTACCGGTGATGCGGCGGATCGCCGAGGGCATGGTGGCGGAGAACAGCGCGGTCTGCTTGCCCTCGGGAGTGGCGGAGAGGATCTTGTCGACCTCTTCGGCAAAGCCCATGCGCAGCATCTCGTCCGCCTCGTCGAGCACCAGGTAGTCAAGCGCGGAGAGGTCCAGGGAGCCCTTCTCAATGTGGTCGATCACACGGCCAGGGGTACCGACGACCACGGGGGCGCCGCGGCGCAGGCCGGCCAGCTGAGGGCCGTAGGGGGCGCCACCGTAGACGGGCACCACGGAGATGTTGTCGAGGTGCTTGGCGTAGGAGGTGAAGGCCTCGGCAACCTGCAGGGCGAGTTCGCGGGTGGGCGCCAGCACCAGGATGCGCGGCGAGGTTCCGGGGCCGGTGACGTCGATGGTCTCGGCCAGCCGCGACAGGGCGGGCAGCGCGAAGGCGGCCGTCTTGCCGGTGCCGGTCTGGGCCAGACCCACGACGTCGCGTCCGGCGAGCAGCAGCGGGATGGTCTGCTCCTGGATCGGCGAGGGGGTCTCATAGCCGAGATCCTCGAGCGCAGCCAGCACGCGGCCGTCGAGGCCGAGCTCGGTGAACGGCGTCGCCGTATTCTTCGACGTGTTCTCGGCGGTTTCGGTCGTTGCGGCTGGTTCGGCGGTTTCGGTGGTGGGGTCAGTGGTGACAGGGGTGTTTTCGGACACGAGTTTTCCTCATCAGGGGTCGCAGCGCACAGCATGTTGGGAGCGTGCTCGGATGGTCATCTACCTGAGGTGATCTTCCGGCGACATCCCTGCGTGCACGGTCCAACATCGTGCTACTTTCACTTCCCTGACGCTGACGCTCAGCGCTTCACAGGCACACCCACGGGACGCAGTTTTTCTGCGGCAAACGGTGTGGGGGATAGACCGGATCTGGTCTCAGTACTCCTCCAGTGTACGTCACATCCGCGCAGCCCCCGTACCCGGGGCCCGCGCACGTGAGCAATCACACCTGTTTCAGGGCCCGATCCAGGTCGTCGATGAGGTCGGCGACGTCCTCGATGCCCACGGAGAGACGCACCAGATTGTCCGGCACGGCCAGCTCGGTGCCGGCGACCGAGGCGTGGGTCATCTCGGCCGGGTAGTTCATCAACGATTCGATGCCGCCCAGGGATTCGGCGAGCTGGAACAGGCGGGTGTGCTCGGCGACGGTGCGGGCTGCGGCTGCTCCCCCGGTGAACTGCACGGAGACCATACCGCCGAAGCCGGACATCTGACGCGCGGCCAGCTCGTGGTTGGGGTGGTCGGCCAGTCCCGGGTAGAGAACCCGCTCCACGCCGGGCTGGGAGGTCAGCCAGTCGGCGATCTGGGCGGCGTTGGACACGTGGCGATCCATGCGCACCCCCAAGGTCTTCAGCCCGCGAGTGGTCAGGTAGGCGTCCAGCGGGCCGTTCACCGCGCCGGCGGCGAACTGCTGGAACTGCACCGCCTCGGCCAGCTGCGGATCCTCCACCACCACAGCTCCTCCGACGACGTCGGAATGGCCGCCGATGTACTTCGTCGTCGAGTGCACCACCACGTCGGCGCCCAGGCTCAGCGGCAGCTGCAGGTACGGGGTGGCGAAGGTGTTGTCGACCACCAGCAGGGCGCCGGCGGCGTGGGCCAGCTCGGCGAGGGCGGAAATATCCGAGATCTTCATCATCGGGTTGGAGGGCGTTTCCAGCCACAGGATCTTGGTCTTCTGCGCGGCCAGTGCTTTCTCTACGGCGGCCAGGTCGCCCATGTCGACGACGCTGTGGGTCATCTGCCAGCGCCCCAGGATCTTGTTGATCAGCCGGTAGGTGCCGCCGTAGACGTCGTTGCCCATGACGATGTGGTCGCCGGGCTCGGCCACGCCCATGATGAGCGCGGTTTCGGCGGCCAGACCGGAGGCAAAGGTGAACGCCCGGGCGCTCTCTTTCGAGGATTCCAGAGCCGCCAGCTGGGCCTGCAGCGAGTCCCGGGTGGGGTTGGTGCCGCGGCCGTAGTCGTAGCCCTGGCGCAGCTGGCCGATCTTCTCGGGCGCATAGGTGGTGGAGAGGTGCACGGGCGGAACCACGGCTCCGGTGATCGGTTCGAAGTCTTGCCCGGCGTGGATGGCGCGGGTGTTGAAGCCGGTGGTGGGGGTGTTCTCAGTCATCTCTGCGGTGCCTTTCGTTGCGGCGGTGACGTCGGTCGGGACGGGCGATGGGGAGGCGGGGGTCACTCCCCCAGGCGGGCCACCAGGTCGTGAACGGTGAGGATGCCCTGGATGACGCCGTCGTGGGCCACCATCACCGCGCCGGCGGAGCGCAGCACCGGGTACACCGAGGCTGCGGTGGCGTGCACGGAGACCTGCGGCAGTGCGGCGTCGGCGTGGGTGAGCACCTCGTCCTCGGGACGGGCGGTGCCGTGCAGGACCTGATCGGCGAGCCCAGCGGAAGATACGGAGCCCAACACTTCGCCAACGCGGAGATCATCGCGCATCTGGGAGACCACGGGTATCGCGTCGATCCCGTAGCGGTTCATGGTGGAGAGCGCCTCGGCCACGGTGGTGGTCTTGACGGCGGAGACCACCGAGGGCAGGGAATCCGGCAACCACGTGCCCTTCTCGGCCACGATGTCGCCGATGCGCAGCCCGGCCACGGAATCCAACAGGTTGGCGCTGGCGCTCGAGGTTCCAGCATCGGCACCCTGGGGCTGGGTGCGCGGGTCGGCCGCCCCTCCATCGCGGTAGGCGGAGCCGAGGGTGTCCGGCACCGGTGTCTCGGCGTGCTCGACGGTGAATCCCTGGGTGTCCATCCAGGAATCTGAGAAGATCTTGCCCAAGTAGCCGCGGCCGGAATCCGGGAGAATGATCACCATGATGTCGTCGGGCCCGAGCTCCTGAGCCGCGCGCAGACCGGCGACGACCGCCATCCCGGAGGAGCCGCCCACGAGCAGCCCTTCTTCAGCGGCCAGGCGGCGGGTCATCGCGAAGGATTCCGCATCGTTCACCGCATGGATCTCGTCAGGGACGGCCGGATCGTAGTTGCCCGGCCACATGTCCTCGCCCACACCCTCCACGAAGTAGGGGCGGCCCTCTCCTCCGGAGTAGATGGACCCATCGGGGTCGGCCACCACCACGCGCACCGGCCCGGATTCTCGGTCGGCGGAAACCTCTTTGAGGTAGCGTCCGGTGCCGGTCACAGTGCCGCCGGTGCCCGCACCGACCACCAGGTGGGTGATGGCGCCATCGGTGTCGTTCCAGATTTCCGGTCCGGTGGACTCGTAGTGCGACTGCGGTGCGGCCGGGTTGAAGAACTGGTTGGGCTGGTAGGCGCCGTCAATGTCGGCTTCGAGCCGGTTGGCCACCCCGTAGTAGGAGTCCGGGGAGTCCGGGGCCACCGAGGTTTTGGTCACGACGACTTCGGCACCGTAGGCCTTGAGCACGTCGCGCTTTTCTTGCCCCACCTTGTCGGGGGTGATGAACACGGAGCGGTAGCCCTTCTGCTGGGCTACCATGGCGAGTCCCACGCCGGTGTTGCCGGAGGTCGGCTCGACAACGGTGCCGCCGGGGGCGAGCTTGCCCTCGGCTTCGGCCTCCTCAATCATCTTCAGCGCGATCCGGTCTTTGATGGATCCGCCCGGGTTGAGATACTCCAGCTTGACCAGCACGGTGGGGGCCACATCGCGGGCCACGGAGTTCAGTTTCACCAGCGGGGTGCTGCCGATGAGATCCAAGACGTTCTCGGCGTAGTTCATGGTGTCCACGGTACCGGCAGGGACGGGGGAAACAGGAATACCATGGTGCTGATCTGCTCATGAATCGCAACAATCATCCCCCAGCGAACATCGCCCGCGCGCACCGCACGCTCGTCCCCGCCGCACCGCTCGATGTGGCTCGCACGTTGCGTCCCCTGCAGCGCGGCACCGGCGATCCCGCGTTCCGCCTCACCGAGCAGGGTCTCTGGCTGGGGCTGCGCCACGGTGGCGTGCCCGTGAGCGTGCACCTCCGTTCCCGGACGCGGCTGGGGCTGGATGCTGAGGTGGAACTCGAGGCGTACAGTCCGGACCCCAGCACGGCGGAGGCACTGCTGGACAGGGCCGAGATTCTCCTCGGTGTCGACGCGCAAGCCCTGGCCGGCTGGGCAGAATTTGATAAGCGGCTACAGCGAGATCAACACTGGCGCATGTTGCTCCCCGAATGGGTACCTGAGGCACGACGACGGCGTCCGGGGCTGCGCTTTCCGGCCACCGGCGCCCTGGTGTCGCAGCTCTTCGCGGTGGTACTGGAACAGAAGGTCACCCACGATCAGGCCCGCGCCGGCTGGCGCTGGCTGCTGCGCTCCGCAGGCGAACCCGCCCCGGGGCCGGTACCCGAGGGGCTCCGGGTGCCACCGGATCCCGAACAGGTCCGGCTGATCCCCTCCTGGTGTTGGCACCAGGGCTGGGTGCAGCCGGCGATGTCGCGCGCCATGCTCCAGGTGGCTCAACGGGCGTCCGCCCTGGAACGCCTCGCAGTAACAGAACCGGTGGACCGCTTGGCGTTAACGATCACCGCCGTCCCCGGGATCGGCCCGTGGACGGCGGCGGAGACTCTGCAGCGCACACACGGTGCGGCAGATGTGGTCTCGGTGGGTGATTATCACCTTGCCCATCAGGTGGGTGAGGCGTTAACGGGGCGACGCACCGATGACGCCGGAATGCTCGAGTTACTCGAGCCCTTCCGCGGTCATCGTCACCGGGTGGTGCGTCTCTTGCTTTCCGGGGGGATGCGCTTTGCGCGGTTCGGTCCGAGGCTGGCGCCCACGGATTTTCGCGACCGCTAATTAGCTCTGTTCGTCGGAGCCTTCCGGAGCACCGGACTCGTCGGCGTTCTGCTGGGCGGCAATCTGTTCGCGGACCTGGTCCATGTCCAGCTCCTTGACCTTGCTGACCAGCTCTTCGAGCTGCTGAGCGTTGATCGCGCCGGGCTGGGCGTACACCAGCACCTTCTCGCGGAACGCCATCAGCGTCGGGATGGAGGTGATGTTCGCTGCGGCGGCCAGGCCACGCTCCGCCTCGGTGTCGACCTTGGCGAACACGACGTCCTCATGCTTCTGGGACACCTGGTCGTAGACGGGAGCGAACTGCTTGCACGGCCCGCACCAATCTGCCCAGAAGTCGACCAAAACAATGTCGTTGTCGGTGACGGTGGTCTCGAACTCTGCTTCAGTGATATCAACTGTTGCCATAGGTTCAGCCTAACGAAGCAGAGCGCGCAACGATACCGGGAATCAACGCTGGCAGCGAACACGCACGCGACCAAAGCAGATCACTCTGAGGTGTCGGACTCATCCCGCGGTGCGCTCACTACGAGGTCGCGGTCCATGTGTTCGGCGCTGAGCCGGGCGGCGGCCACCACTCCGCGGTGGAACTGCCCCGGCGTCGGCAGGTTCATCATCGCTGCCAACCGGTCGCGGCGGTATTCGTCGGACTCTGTGTCAATTTCCGTGGGACGGTCGCTGATGTCGAGAGCCCGGCGCAAGGTGTCCACGTGTTCTGGGGTCGCGTGCAGAGCCGCGTCATGAGCCGATTGGACGCCAACAGCACGCCGGTAGGCCACCAATTCCGCTGCCGGAAATGTACCAAAATAATGGGTGAGCAGCCGCTCCGAGGGGGTCTGGGCGCGAACGAAAGTCCCGCGCGACACCTGAGGTTCCAGCACACCCAGGGCCACCAGAGATTGCACCGCTTCACGCACCGCGCTGCGCCCCACCTGCAGGGTCTCCCTCAGTTCCGGTTCAGTGGGAATTCGCGAGCCGACGGGCCAGGAACCGCTGACAACTTGGCTGCGTAGGTAGCGCAGCATTTCCTCCGAGCGCGACCGGGTGGGTCCGTGTACTGCGGAGTGTGTTGAACCGGCCCGGCGTTCTCGTCTCACAAGCTCAACTCCATGTCAGCCTCTCGGCGGAATTCACGGATATGGTGCCGTACGCGAGTGCGGAGATACAGCAAAGGCTCCGAGCTGGTGCTCGGAGCCTTCCCCGGTGTTCACTACCGTATTCCGTGGCAGATGAGGGATTCGAACCCCCGTAGGCAATGCCAGCTGATTTACAGTCAGCCCCCTTTGGCCGCTCGGGTAATCTGCCGCGGCCGTCTCTGCACAAGCAGAAGACGAACGAGATAAAAGGTTACCCGATCCGGTCCTCTTTTTCGAATCGACCCGGCCCAACGTGATCAGCGTCGCTCCGTCATGTCGCAGCCGGGGCGGGTGCCGGTAGGCTGAGTCTGAAATATTCGCGGTACAGCCGTGCCGTCACCATTCGACCCAGGAGGATCTGTGGCCAGCGATTCAACATTCGACGTCGTCAGCAAGGTGGACTCGCAGGAAGTCTCCAACGCGCTGAATCAGGCACAGAAGGAGATCGCACAGCGTTACGACTTCAAGGGTGTCGGCGCCGAAGTCGATTTCTCCGGCGAGAAGATTCTGATGAAGGCCAACTCAGAAGAGCGCGTCAAGGCGGTCCTCGACGTCTTCCAGTCCAAACTGGTCAAGCGCAATATTTCGCTGAAGTCCCTCGACGCCGGTGAGCCATTCGCCTCGGGCAAGGAGTACCGGATCGAGGCCGCCATCAAAGAAGGCATCGACCAGCCGACGGCCAAGAAGATCTCCAAGCTCATCCGCGATGAGGCCCCGAAATCCGTCAAAGCCACCATCCAGGGCGACGAACTGCGCGTTTCGTCCAAGTCACGCGATGACCTGCAGGAGACGATCTCGCTGCTGAAGGATTTCGAAGACGCCGCACTGCAGTTCATCAACTTCCGCTGACCTACTGCCCCACCTGACGAGAAGGGACACCTCGTGCTCTACCTGCTGGATGCCGATGGCACCGTCTACCAGAATTCGATGTCGGTGGGCCGCGCCCTCGTACGGCGCAAAATTGAGCGGAAATCGCTGGATACCCTGAAGTGGAAGCCCGCACCAGAAACCGTGACCATGGAGCGCGTGCTCCGCGCGGCGCTGCGGTTCGGCATTCCCACCGGGCGCGGGCTCATCGTGGCCGCTGGCTACGTTCGCACCTTAGAGGCCCCTGACCTGCTGGACGACGGCCGCAGCCAGCAACGGGATCTCACCGAACAGCTGGCCGTACTGCCCGATCCCACCCCGCAGTTCGGCGCCGCCCCGACGGACGCCTACCGGGCGCGCCTGACGAAGCTCTCCGAGCAGCGCAGCGCTGCCGAGGCCAAGATGACGGCATCGCTCGAGCGTGCTCAGTCGCAGCGCGATGATCTCCTGCAAGCACCCATCAAAGATGATCTCGCTGAGCACTGGGCATCCGTTGTCAAGAACCTTTCGCGGCAGGCTTCCTAGCCTCCCGTACGAGACGTCAGTCGACCCCCAAACCCATCGATGGGCTTGGGGGTCGATTCGTTTCTGTCAGTTCAGCTGAGTTGGTGAGAATTACTCCAGCTGGCCCTGCGACCGGGCCATCTGTTCCAAACGACCGATACGGTCAGCCATCGGCGGGTGCGTGGAAAACCATGCCTGAGGCTTCATGCGGAAGGGGTTGGCGATCATCATGTGCGCGGTGTTGACCAGTTTCTGGTTGTCCTGCGGAAGCGGGGCAGCCTGAACGCCGTGCTCCAGCTTGTACAGTGCGGACGCCAGTGCCAACGGGTCTCCGGTCAGTGCTGCGCCGTCCTGGTCAGCATCGTACTCGCGTGAGCGGGAGATCGCTGTCTGCACGAGGGCTGCGGCCAGTGGCGCCAGCAAGGACATACCAATCAGAGCGATGATGGCCAGCGGCCCGCCGTTGCGATCGCGTCCGCCACCGCCGAAGAACAGCAAGAACTGTGCGACTGAAGTGATCACCCCGGCTACCGCTGCGGCCACCGAGGAGGTGAGGATATCGCGGTTGTAGACGTGCATCAGCTCATGACCGAGCACACCACGCAACTCACGGGCATTCAAGATGCGCAGAATCCCCTCCGTGCAACACACCGCCGCGTTCTGCGGATTGCGGCCGGTGGCAAAAGCGTTCGGGGATTCCGTCGGTGAAACGTAGAGCCGCGGCATCGGCTGACCGGCCTTGTCCGAGAGCTCACGGACGATGCGGTACATCTCGGGCTGCTCTTGCTCGGTCACTGGGTAGGCCTGCATCGCGCGAATCGCGATCTTGTCGGAATTCCAGTAGCTCACCGCGGTCGAAACCACACCGATACCAGCGAATACGAAAATAAACGCCGGAGTGTTCGTCGAGTACGCAATCACACCGCCGATCGCCAACAGCAGGGCGAACATCACGCCGAAGAGCAGCACCGTCTTAAATCGGTTGTTGTGTGTGTGCATCCGCTTCACTCCTTGGACACGACCGGGGAGGCAATTCTCAACGCCTTTGCTTCAAAATTCTACCCAGTAAATCTGTCAAGCAACTGGGTGCCGGGAGTCATAGCGCAAGAACCCGGGCGCGACGGCGACGGCGATACTCACACCAATGACGCAGAGGATCCCGCCGGAGATCATGGTGATGGATTCACCGACACCACCGGCGACGGCCCCGGTGAGCATCTCCCCGATGCGAGGGCCACCGGCCACCACCACGATGAAGACGCCCTGCAGTCGGCCGCGCAGGTGATCCGGGGTGGCGGTCTGCAGGATGGTGTTGCGGAAGATCCCGGACACCGAATCTGCGGCACCAGCAATCACGAGCATCAGCGCGGCCACCCACAAGAACAGTGCGCTCGGTGCTCCCAGCTCTGCCTGGCGTACACCCAGCCAGACCACCACGCCAAACCCAGCAATCGCCAGTCCCCACACCACGATGGACCAGTACACCGCCCGGCCTTGAGCGGTGATGCGGGTGAAGGTCCCGGAGAAGAGTCCGGCGATGAAGGCTCCCCCGGCGATGCCGGCGAGCAGCATGCCGGTGGCTGCTTCGGCTCCGTCGCCGGCCCCGGAGGTCGACCCGGTGACCTGGACGCCGATCAGCAGCGCGCCGACGGCAGGCAATACAGCGCGCGGGAAGGCGGTGGCCATGGCGATGATGTCCACGATGAACGTCATGCGTAGGTTCTTGCGGGTCCCCAGGAACCGGAACCCCTCCCACACCGAGCTCAGGCCCACCATCCGCGAGCGCCTCTCTCCAGCTCGGGCTGGGTCCTGCTCGGGCGGCATCGAGGGCAGTTTCCACACCGCATACAGGGTGAACAGGAAGGTGACAGCGTCGATACTGTACGTCCAGGCATAGCCAATGGACGCCACCAGCACGCCAGCCGCCAACGGTCCGGCCATCATGGCCACCGAGAAGGTGAGCATGTTCAACGCGTTGGCTGCGGGCAACAGGGTGGGCCCGACCAGCGCCGGAATGATGGCGCCCCGGGTGGGCTGGTTGATGCCGGAGGCCCCGGAATGCAGGGCGATGAGTCCGTACAGCACCCAGATGTTCTCGATCTGCATCCAGGCGTGCGCGCAGATCGCCACCGTGGTCAGCCAGAGCACGAACGATGAGGCCAGCGCCACCTTGCGTCGATCCAGGTGATCGGCCACCGCACCGCCGTAGAGCCCGGCAATAACCAGCGGCACCAGGGCGAACGCGCCCAGCAGCCCGACATAAGCAGAGGAGCCCGTGAGGGCGAAGATCTCCAGCGAGACCGCGACCAGCGTCAGTTGGGTGCCCACCGCCGAGAGCGAATTGCCCACCCAGAGCCGCCGGTAGTCGCGGCTGACTTTCAGCGGGGTGATATCGGCGAGGAAGCGGGGCACCGCTTCAGCCTAGCTCAGGTGAGGTCAGCCGAGGTTGCGGGAAATCTCCACCATCTCGGCCCGCTCCACGACCTTCACACGCTCGCGCTGGACCGGCCCGGCCTCGCTGCGCTCCTGGCCCAGGGACTGCTCGTGGGCATCCAGGGCCAGCCAGCCCTCCCACGTCGTGTATTCCACACCGCGGTCTTCCAACAGCTGCAGGATGGAGGCTTCAGACGGCTCGGCGGCAGTGAACAGGTGCTCGGCGTCAGCCAGCAGATGGGTGATGGTCTCCAACGCGTCGGACTTGGTGTGTCCGATCAGCCCCACCGGGCCGCGCTTGATCCATCCGGAGGTGTAGATTCCGGGCACCGGAGTACCGGCGTCGTCGAGCACCCGACCCTCCTCGTTCTTGATCACGCCGCGGGTCTCGTCGAACTCCACCCCGGCCACGGGCGAGCCGAAGTAGCCCACCGCCCGGTACACGGCCTGAACCGGGTAGTCGAGGATCTCGCCGGTGCCGGTGACGTTTCCGGTGCCGTCGAGTTGCATGCGCTCCATACGGAGCCCGGTGACGACACCGGACTCCCCCACGATTTCCACGGGCTGCTGCAGGAAGTGCAGGTGCAGTCGACGCGAAGCGGCCTGGGCTGGGTCGCGCTCTTCCTGCTCCATCAGCCAGTTGGTCAGGGTGCCCAGCATGGTCTTGATCTGGTTGTTCGTCTCGGCGGCCTGCTCGGAGGCCTCGTCGAACTCGAAGTCCTCAGGGTAGAGCACAATGTCAACGTCGCGGGAATGAGCCAGCTCGCGCAGCTCCAGCGGGGTGAACTTCACTTGGGCGGGGCCGCGGCGGCCAAAGATGTGCACATCGGTGACGGCGGAGTCGCGCAGCCCGGCGTACACGTTGTCCGGGATTTCGGTGACGAGCATGTCCTCGGCGTGCTTGGAGAGCACCCGGGCCACGTCCAGGGCCACGTTGCCGTTGCCGATGACGGCAACTTCGCGGGCGGTCAGCGGCCATTCACGGCTGACATCCGGATGACCGTCGTACCAGTTGACGAAGTCGGCGGCACCGTAGGATCCGTCCAGGTCCACCCCGGGTACGTCGAGTTCGGCGTCGCGAATGGCGCCGGTGGAGAAGACGACGGCGTCGTAGTGGCGGCGCAGATCTTCCAGACTCACGTCGCGACCAAAGTCGACGTCGCCGAGGAACCGGATGTCACCGCGGTCCATCACCTTGTGCAGGGCTTTAACGATGCCCTTGATGCGCGGGTGGTCGGGGGCCACCCCGTAGCGGATGAGCCCGTAAGGGGCCGGATAGCGGTCGAACAGGTCGATCGACACCTCGAAGGGTTTCTCGGCTTTGGTGAGCAGATCGGCGGTGTAGACACCGGCAGGGCCGGCGCCGACGATGGCGATGCGCAGCGGGCGCGAGGGAGTCGATGCGGTTTCGGTCACGGTCCATCCTTATATGCGGTGAGGTTCGCCTCCACTGTACCCGGCACAGCCCGTCACGGCACCCGCTTCCCCGCCATCGTGCCACCAGCGAAAATCAGGATTGACCGATGTGATGCATCTCATATAAAGTCTGTGGTCAGACCACTGTGGTCGGACCACATCAACAGCAGGAGGCCCATCGTGGACACCTTCACCGCCCTAACCGATGCTGTGGGCAACAGCGTCGGTCTCTCCGCCCTCGTCGGCGCACTGCCGCTGATCACGTTCTTCGTCATGCTGCTGGCAGTCAAGGCCCGCGCCCACATCTGTGGTGCCGTGGCCTTGCTGGTAGCTCTGCTGGTCTCCATTGTCGGATTCCAGATGCCCTGGGACCTGGCAGTCCTCTCGGCCACTCAGGGCGCAGTCTTCGGGCTCTTCCCCATTGTGTGGATCGTGGTGCTGGCGCTGTGGTTCTACCAGGTCACGGTGCTGAGCGGCCGCTTTGAAGACATGCGCACCCTGTTCGACACCATCGGCGGCGGCGACCTGCGCATCCAGGCGATTCTGATTGCGTTCTGCTTCGGCGGACTGTTGGAGGCCCTGGCAGGATTCGGTGCCCCGGTGGCCATCACCGCCACCATGATTCTTGCCCTCGGGCTGAAACCGCTGAAGACTGCGACTGTTGTGCTCATTGCCAACACGGCTCCCGTCGCGTTCGGCGCCGTCGGTATTCCGATCACCACCGCCGGGGTACTCACCGACCTGGACCCGAACACCATCGGAGCCGTGGTCGGTCACCAGGCCCCGCTGTTGGCCGTGATGGTGCCGTTCTTCCTGTTGTTGATCATCGACGGACGTCGGGGTCTGCGCGAGGCCTGGCCGGCAGCCCTGGTGATCGGTGCCTGCTTCTCGCTGGCCCAGTGGTGGAGCGCCACCTTCTTCTCCTACGAGCTCACCGACGTCGTCGCCGCCCTGGCCGGTCTGGCCGGTGCTGTGATCCTGCTGCGCTTCTGGAAGCCGCGCGGCACCGAAGAAGTCCGTCAGCGCTTGGGCGTCGATGCACCCGCCCCGGCCGAGACCCTCACCGCGGTGCGCGTGTGGATGGCGGTGCTGCCCTACGTCATCGTCGTCGCAGTGTTCGGCATCGCCAAGCTATGGACCGTCGGAGTGAACGTACCCGCGGCCCTGGCTGGCACCGATCTCAAGCTGCCCTGGCCCGGACTGGATGGGCGCCTGGTGGACGCCGCCGGGGACCCGATTTCCGGCACGGTGTACAACTTCCAGTGGCTGTCCAGCCCTGGCACCCTGTTGCTGATCGCCGGGCTGATCACCGCCGTCGTGTATGCGATCTTCCACGGCAACGGCGCCTTCCGCCTCACCCTGGGCAACGCCGTGGCCGAGATCGGACGCACCATGTGGAAGATGCGCTTCGCCGCGATGACCATCGTGTCGGTGCTGGCCCTGGCCTACGTCATGAACTTCTCCGGCCAGACCATCGCCATGGGCACCTGGGTGGCCGGGCTCGGAGCGGCCTTCGCCTTCTTCTCCCCGGTGCTGGGCTGGATCGGCACCGCCGTCACCGGTTCGGACACCTCCGCCAACGCCCTCTTCGCGAACCTGCAGAAGACCGCAGCGCTGGAGGCCAGCCTCGACCCGCATCTGATGACCGCGGCCAACACCTCCGGCGGCGTCGTCGGCAAGATGATCTCTCCGCAGTCCCTGGCCATTGCCGCCACAGCCGTGAGCATGGACGGCAAGGAGTCCCACATCTTCCGGGCCGTCATCTGGTGGTCGGTGGGGCTCTTGCTGCTGCTGTGCACTGTGGTGTTCCTGCAGTCCAACGTGCTCGCCTGGATGCTGCCGCTCTAAGGCACGACGGCGGCGGGTATGATGAAGCGGTCATTCTGAACTCAGGAGTACATCGTGCCCGCTGCCTCACGCGCCTACACCATCGTTCTCGATTGGCTGGAACAACGTCTTCGCTCCGGTGAGATCGCGGTGGGCGACAAGCTGCCCAGCGAACGCGACCTGGCCGAGGAATTCGGCATCTCCCGGGCCTCCGTGCGCGAGGGAGTGCGGATCCTGGATGCCATGGGACTGGTGCGCTCGGCCACCGGTTCGGGTCCGCGCGCCGGCGCGGTGGTCATCTCCGAACCGTCCACCGCCCTGGCCTGGGCGCTGCGGATGCACATCGCCACCCAGTCGCTACCGGTGTGGGATATCGCCCAGACCCGGTTGCTGCTGGAAACCCAGTCCGCCCGGGATGCGGCCGCCGCACCGGAGTCGGAGCAGCGTCAGGAGGTCCTGGATCGGGCTGCGGCGTTGCTCGACGTCATGGATGATCCGGACCTGCCCTCGTTCCGCTTCCACGAGCTGGACACGGAGTTCCACACAGTGCTGACCTCGCTGGCGGGCAACGTGGTGGTGGAGACCATCATGGACTCGCTGCGCCAGGCCACGATCGGCTACGTGCAGGAAACCGTGGCCGGGCTCTCCGACTGGCCCGCGGTGCGCTCCGAGTTGCAGGTCCAGCACCGGGCGATCCTGCAGACCTTCCGTGACCGCGACGGCGAGGCAGCGGCCGCCACGTTGCACCACCACATCACCTGGTTCTACCGTCTGAGCGCGCCCGACAGGGACTCTGTCGACCACTAGACTGGTGGCATGGCCTCATCGCGTTCTGTTTCGTCCCGCCGTTCCTCCGACCCCATGGATGTGTTCACCCCCGCGTACCGTCGGCTGGTCCCGGAATTGCTGGGCATCGAATGGAGTGCTCAGGAAGGTATGAGCGCCCAGGAGTTCGGCGCACGCTGCGCGCAGAGCCCGGCGGCCGAGCACTTCACCGAGACCGATCTGCAGATCCCGGTGGCGCTGAGTCGGTTCTATCTGGCCGTGGGCGGTTGCGAAGAGGTGTTGGAAACCGACCACTTTTTCTTCGCGCCCGAGGAGTTCGACGTGCGCGACGGGCATCTGATGTTCCTTGAAGACGCCGAGGAGTCCACAGTGTGGGGCATCCCGGTGGACCAGCTGAGCCTGCCGGACCCGCTCGTCGCACAGCGCAGCTCCGGGGCCGACGCCGAGACGGGCGCGTGGCGTCCGCTGGAGGGCACGGTGTCAGAGTTCATCACCGACTTGTTCGCCTGGATGCTCGAGACCGCCGAGTCTGAGTCCGGCAATGAGCGCGACGACGAAGATGGGCGCTCATGAGCGGGGCACGGGCTTTCCCCTCGCACGCCCCGGAGCATTACGTGTGCCCGTTCTGCGGGCTGGTGAACGGTGATGTCACCGACCCAGGGAATCGCTGCGCATTAGAAGACCTCGTCTATCAGGATGACGAGCTGATCGTGTTCATGGCGGTCGACGGGTTCGGTCCGCACGAGGGCCACGCCATGATCAGTCCCGCCGCCCACATCGAAACCCTCTACGAGATGCCGGATCGGGTGATGCAACGCATCGGCCTGATGGCCCGTCAGGTGGCGATCGCGATGAAGGACGCCTGGTCGCCGGAGGGCATCAGCACCCGCCAGCACAACGAGCCGGCCGGGAATCAGCACGTGTGGCACTACCACCTGCATGTGTTCCCGCGGTACACCGATGACATGCTCTACCGGCAGCTGCGCCACCCGGTGGATCCGGAAGTGCGCGCGGTCAAGGCGCAAGAACTGGCGGCGGCACTCGACGCCGCTCCGACGCTGATCTGAACCCAGCAGCTCAGCCGTTGCGGTGCACCACGTAGTCGGCGAACTGGGCCAGGGCCTCGGTCACCGGAGTGGGCTCCAGCGGCTCCAGCGCCTGCTTGGCCCGGGCGGCCCAGGCGCGGGTGAGCGACCAGGCTTCGTCGATCACCGGGTGGGACTTCACCGCCTGCACGGCGGCATCCAACTGTTCATCCGTCTCCAGCGGGCCGTCCACCAGCTCGAGCGCGGCCACGGCGTCGTCGTCGCCATTCTGGGCGGACTGACGCAGCAACAACACGGGCAGGGTGGCCACCCGTTCACGGAGATCGGTGCCCGGGATCTTCCCAGAATTGGCCTGTTCCGCGGTGAGGTCGATGATGTCGTCGGCCAGCTGGAACGCCATGCCCACGTAGTCGCCGTACGCTTTCATGATCTCGATGGTGGTCTTATCGGAGCCGCCGTGCAGCGCACCAAGACCAGCAGAGGCGGAGATCAGCGACGCCGTCTTGCCGTTGATCACCTTCAGGTAGTGCGCCAGCGGGTCCTCATCGTCCTGCGGGCCAACGGTCTCCCAGAGTTGCCCCATCACCAGAGCCTCGAAGGTTTCGGCGTGGACTTTGATGGAGTCGTAGCCCATCTCGGACATGCCCAGCGAGGCCCGGGCGAAGATCAAATCGCCGGCCAGGATCGCCACCAGGTTCGACCACTGGCGGTGAGCGGTGGGGGCGCCGCGGCGCAGTTCGGCCTCGTCCATCACGTCGTCGTGGTAGAGGGTGGCCAGGTGGGTCAGTTCCATCACGGTGGCCACGCGGCGCACCTGTGAGGAAATCTCCACGGTGGTGCCCGCAGCCACGTTCGGGTCGGCCAGCAGGGAGGCGAGCACGGTGAGCAGCGGACGCACGCGCTTGCCGCCGGCGTCGAGCAGGTGCCGGGAGACGTCGTCTGCCAGCCGATCGGCGTTAGTCAGGGCAGCGGCCAGCTCATCCTCGATCACGCTCAGGGAGTCGACGAGGGCGCTGACCAGCTGCTCATGCTCTTCCAAGGCGTCGAACCCGGGAGGCAGGCTGAGGGTCGCGGCCAGGCCTGCTGCGTCGTCGGTTGCGGAACTCACCTGCACCACACTAGCGAACTTGGACCGCTGATGCGCCCTGATTGATCTGGGTGTCCTGCGTGGAAGCGGCCGGCACCATGGACTCGATGATGCGCACGGCCCGGTCCACGGCCGAACCGCCGTCGGGATCCACCACGTTCGACATGATCTGCACGACGACACGCAAGAGGGCCGGAACGCTCATCCCGGTGGCCAGCGCGGCGCGCAGCACCTGCGGGTGGCCGATGAGCCGGGCGAACACCGTGCCCAGGGCGAAATGGGAGCCCCACTCCTCGCGGGTCAGTCGCGGGTAGCGGGAGAGCTGGGCCTCCCGACCCGACACGGTGGGCGAAGCCAGGGCAGTCACCGTGAGGTCAGCAGCATGACGCGCGGCTTCCATGGCAAAGGAAATACCCTCGCCGTTAAATGGGGACACCATGCCTGCAGCATCGCCGACCAAGAGCATGCCGGGCACGTACTGCGGGGTGCGGTTGAAGCCCATGGGCAGCGCCGCCGAGAGGATCTTGGAGCTGCGGGTCTCCTCCGAAATGCCCCAGGACTCGGAGAGCGCGCCGGTCCAGTCCTTGAGCACGGTCCGATAGTTCAGGGTGCCGAATTGGGGCGAGGTGTCGAGGATGCCCAGCCCGACGTTCACGGTGCCATCGCCCACCGGGAACAGCCAGCCGTAGCCGGGCAGCGGGTTGCCGTCGGCGTCGGGCAGCTGCAACCAGGACTCGATCCAGTCGTCGTCGTGGCGCGGGGAGTCGTAGTAGGCACGCACGGCCACACCCATGGGACGGTCGTCGCGCTTCTCCAGACCCAGGGAGACAGCAGTCCGCGTGGAGTTGCCATCACAGGCCAGCACGACGTCGGCGTAGAAGTCCTGGAATTTCCCGGTTTTGCGCCCGGTCTCGGAGAGCAGTTCGGCACGCAGTCCGATCACCGTACCTGCGGGCGATGTCAGCGCCTCGGTCACCGAATGGCGTTGCAGCAGCCGGGCCCCGGCGGCGACGGCGTGCTCGGCGAGCAGATGGTCGAAATCGTGGCGGGTGCGCACCAGGGAGTAGTTCGGCCAGGTGGCCGTCTCCGGCCAGGGCACCTCCACCGCACGTCCGTGAGCCACCAGCCGCAGCCCGCGCATGTGCCGCCAGCCCTCGGACTCCGGGTGGTCCAAACCCATCAGATCCATCTCACGGACCGCCTGCGGGGTGAGCCCATCTCCGCAGACCTTCTCCCGCGGGAAAGCCGTCTTCTCCAACACGATCACGTCCACCCCGGCCTGGGCCAGATGCCAGGCAGCGGTCGCACCGGCGGGGCCTCCCCCGGCAATGAGCACCTGAGCTCGATGGTCGCTGCGGGCAGGGGCGGCCGGGGGAATGCTCTGGGTGGGAACCATACCGGCTAGTCTAGGTGAGTCATGACTGAACTCGTGTGTGTTGTCCGGGCGGTGAACCCCGCGTCGGTGCCGATACCTGCCCTGCTCGATATTGGCCCCACCTCGATGTGGTGGCGTCATGGTGCCGGACTGCTGGGCTGGGGCGAGGCCGCCGTCACCACCACCCGTGGCCCCTCCCGCTTCGCCGATGCCCGCGACTGGTGGGAAGACACGGCCGGGCGCGCCCGAGTCTTCGGCGACACCGTGCCGGGTCGGCACGTACCGGTGGCCTTCGCTTCGTTTACCTTCGATGCCCGCTCCCGCGCCGAGTCGGTGATCACGGTGCCCGAGATCCTCATCATCAACCGCCCGGAGGGCACCTGGCTGGTGTGGCAGCGCCCCATGGAACACACCGATGAGCTCTCCGTACGCAAAGCCGCCTCCGTCACCACCGAAGAGATGATGGATCGGGCCCGCGAGTTCTGGGACCCGGTGGGCACCGCCGTGCACTTCAAACGCAAAGAGATCGCCGACTTCCCCTGGCCGCGCACCTCGGTTCCCGTCCATGAGCTGCAAGCTATCCCCAGCGCGGCCATGGGTGAGCACGACTACGTCGAATCAGTGGCAGAGGCGCTATCCGCCCTGCAGCGCGGCCCGGTACGCAAAATCGTGATGGCTCGTGACGAGGTGGTCTACCTGCCCGAGGGCATCGATGTGCCCCGCACCCTCACCCGCCTCACCCGCGACTACGAGCATTGCTGGACCTACCTGGTGCACGGCCTGGTCGGGGCCACCCCGGAGTTGCTCATCGCCCGCAAGGAGGGCCACGCCGAGGCCCGCGTGCTGGCCGGTACCGCCGATCGGAATGTGGTGGATGCCGAGCGGCAGTTTCCCAGCACCGACGCGGACGAGGCCTATGTGGCCGAGCAGCTGGTGAACCATCCGAAGCAGCGCCAGGAACACCGTTACGCCGTCGATTCCCTCGTTGAACGGTTACAGCCCTACACCCGTTCCCTGCACGCCCAGGACACCCCGTTCGTGCTACGGCTGCCCAATGTCTGGCACCTGGCCACAGACGTCTCAGCAGAATTGAACGACGACGACGGCGCCCCCGTTTCGGTGGTGACTCTGGCCGAGGCGGTGCACCCGACCGCCGCGGTGGGCGGCACGCCGCGAGACCAGGCAGTCGACGAGATCCACCGCCTTGAAAACGAGAAGCACGGCATGGACCGTGGCCGCTACGCCGGGCCGGTGGGCTGGATGGATGCCCGCGGCGACGGCGAATTCGGTATTGCTTTGCGCGGGGGCCAGCTGGAATCGCCCCACACCATCCGCCTCTACGCGGGCTGCGGTATCGTCGCCGGTTCCGACCCGGAGGCGGAGCTGGCCGAGACCAAAGCGAAGATGCGCCCGATGCTCTCCGCCTTGGCGGAGCTACCCGAGTCCGAATAGCAGACCCCGCGCAAGGCGGCCGAGCTAGACCTCGACCCGGCCCTCGCCGAGCTGGTCGACGAGCTTCAGCCCGCGCTTGGCCCAGTCGATCTCGTGCTGGGCCTGATCCCGCTTGCCCTCGTAGGCGAAGAGCTTGAAGGCCAGGATCCGCTCGTGATCGTCCGCGGAGTAGTGCTCCAGCCGACGAGCAATGGTGGGCTGCTCCCGGCTGGAGATCGCCTCCAACTGCTGCTCCGCATGCGCCCGTTCGGTTTCAAAGTGTTGGATGTGGGCCCTCAGCTGCGCTGCGACCGCCGCGGAATCCGCCCACTCAAAGTACGCGGCTTTTAGTCGGGCCGGATCCCGGTCCGGAGTGTAGGGCTGCACCGTGGCCTGCCAGTCGCGCACCGCTTCCCGCCCCTGGTCCGTGATCAGATACTGGGTCTTGGTTGCGCCCTTGGATCCCCACGGCACCGATTCGGCATCCAGCAGCCCTTCCTTGTGCATGCGGCGCAGTTCAGGATAGATCTGCGAGTCAGCGGCGTGCCACACATTGCCCACCGACGACGAAAACTGTCGGGACAGGTCATAGCCGGTCATCGGCTGGGTGGTCAGCAGCGCCAACAGCGCCATCCGCAGACTCATAGTGATTGATCCTTGTTCTGTGTTGGTACTGGTTGCCCTACATCGGGCCAGCCCACCCGCAATGGGTGAGCTGGATCACCTAAAAGTAGCACGGACGCGCCGAGCCACTGCCGCACGCACTTCCGGGCGCGCCTCGCGATTGGAGACGACTTCCAACACCCGGCGGCCTTGGGTGGGTCCGCCCAGCGCGGCGATGACGTCGTATTCCGAATTCAGCCGCCGGTATGCCACCCCGTGAGCCGCACACAGCGCACCCAGATCAGCGTGGTGCGGGGTGCCGAAGAATCGCTCCACCGTGCCCGCCATGCCGGGTCGTCGCGCCACGTCGCCGTGCTCGAGCCCGGCGAAAATCGCACCACCCTGATCATTGATCACCACGATGTCGAGGTCCGGTTCCTCTTCCTCCGGCCCCAGCCACAATCCGTTGGTGTCGTAGAGGAAGGTCAGATCCCCGCACAGTAAGGTGGTGCGCATCCCGGAGGCCAGGGCGATGCCCGACGCCGTGGACACCGTGCCGTCAATGCCGGCCAGCCCGCGGTGGGCGTACACCTGCGTCTGCGGGCTCATCGGCGGCCGCCAAGCCTGGTCGACGTCGCGGATCACCGAGGAGGAACCCAACACGAGGTTGCCCTGGGTGGTGGAGGCCAACAGCTGTGCGACCCGCATCGCCCCGGGCCGGCCCACTTCGTCCTGGCGTTCATTCAGCGCCTGCTCCAGTGCCGACTGCGCGCGCATTGACGCCGCCTGCCAGGCCGCCAACCAGCCCGGAGCGCCCTGTCCGGACCGCCGAGCCAGCTCCCCGAGGTTGTCTACGAGCTCCTCGCGGCGCCGCCCCTGCTCGAACCAGCCCACGGGCTTCGGGTGATACAACACGGTGGACACATCCTCTCGACGCATCAGGGCCGAGAGCTGGCGGGACAGAGTGGGGCGGCCGAACATCACCACCTGTTGGATGTGCTCGCCCAGCGGATGAGCGTCGCCGCCGAGCCCGCCCTGCGGCCCCAGCAGCAACGGATAAGCAGCCAAAGCGTTGCGGCCAAACCGGGCGTTCGAGCTGGGTTCGGCCATGAGCGGCAGCCCCAAGGCGGAGGCGAATTCCGAGGCCAGTGGCCCGGCGTCGTGCCCGGCCACCACCACGGTGCGCCGTTCCGGTAGCTCGGTCACATAGAGATTCAGTTCCTCCCCCACGGTCTGGGCCGCCGGCACCACGGGGGTGGGTCCGGTGGCGGCGGCAGCGGTGGGACGCAGGTCCTCTGGCTGCGGCACCAACGGCTCCCGGAAGCGCAGGTTCAGGTGCACTGGACCCGGGGCGGATTCGCCGACGCCGCCGCCGAAGCGCACGGTGTCGAGTACCTGGGCGTGCAGTTCGGGCGCGGTGTTCTCATCGCCGCTGAGGGTGATGGTGCGGCGGGTGTGCACCCCAAACAGCGAGCGCTGGTCGGTGGTCTGGTTCGCACCCGTGCCTTGCAGCTCATCGGGGCGGTCCGCGGTGATCGCCACCAGGCGCACATCGGCATGGGCGGCCTCCATCATGGCCGGCAGCAGGTTACCGGCGGCGGTGCCCGAGGTCGTCACCACCGCGGCGGGACGGCCGGAGGCCAGGGAGAGACCGAGTGCGGTGAAGGCGGCGGATCTCTCGTCGACCCGCACGTGCAGGCGCATCTGCAGCCCGGTGCCTTCCAGCTCATCACCGGCTACCTCGGCCAGCGCGTACACCAACGGGGCGGAGCGGGAACCGGGGGCTACCACCACTTCGCGCACCCCCGCTTGACGGAGCGCGGATACCGTGGTGCGAGCCGTGAGCAGTGAATCCATGAGACCCATCCTAGGTGGGCTCGACCGCGCTGAGGACTCGGTGCGCGTGAATGAGGCGCTGACGCCACCACTGTTCCCGTTCGGCGGGCAGGCGCAGCCGCTCCAGCGCCCGCGGGTCGGGTTCGGGTGCGGGTCGCACGGCCAGCGCCCCGTGGTGTGGCACCCACGGATCGGCGACGACGTCGTCGGCAAACAGTGCGGCGGTTCCTAACCCGCAGGCGTAGGGCAGTCTCGGCAGTGCAGCCGCCAGCGCCACTCCCCCGGCCAAACCCACCGAGGAATCCAGGGCGGAGGACACCACGGCGTCTAGCCCTGCGGCTTCCACAATGCTCAGCGCCCGGCGCACCCCACCCAGGGGTTGGACTTTCACCACCGCCAGATCCGCAGCACCGGCACGGGCCACCGCCAGGGGATCGGTCTCCTTGCGAATCGCCTCATCCGCGGCCAGCCGGGTGGACACCCCGCGTTCCGCCAGGGCTTCGCGTAGTCGAGCCAGCCCCTCGATGCCGGGAACCGGCTGCTCGGCGTACTCCAGCTTGGCGATCTCCGCGATACGGCTGAGCGCCTCCACGGCTTCGTCATGCTTCCACCCGGCATTGGCATCGATGCGCAGGCCCACCTCAGGTCGTTCCCTGTGCACCGCGCGCACCCGCGCCAGGTCATCGTCCATAGACTGTCCGGACTCGGCCACTTTGATCTTTACCGCCGTGATGCCCTCTCCAAAACGGGACAGCACCCCCGGCACCTGCTCCGCAGTCACCGCCGGCACGGTGGCGTTGACCGGGATGGATTCCCGCACCGGTTCCGGCCAGCCCCGCCAGCCGGCCTCCACCCCGGCGGCCAGCCAGCGGGAGGATTCAACGGCGTCGTATTCGGGAAACGGGGAAAACTCTGCCCAACCGTAGGGGCCGCGCAGCAACATCACCTCGCGCAGCGTGGTGCCGCGGAACCGGGTGTTCATGGGAAGCCCCACCACCACCGCTCCGTCCAGCAGCTCCTCCACCGGGGGCGGCACGGGCAGCGGGAGGATCTCGGTGGAGTTCATGGGGCTGATTCTAACGGGCGCACAGGAGGACATTGATTCCCTGCACGGTACTGAAAACCGGCGTCGTGAGGCTGAACAATCCGTATGCACCAGCGATGTTGACGGCTCTTTCTTAAGAGACTCGCCGGTTTTAACGCACTCGCTTCGTTCAGGGGTCCTTCAAGACGATGCGCACGGGTAGCAAAATATGACGCGGCCCTCTCCCCTCTCCGGCTCAGCCCGAACATCAGCGACAATGGAAGAGTGACTGAGCATCGTCCTTCCGAACCCATCTCCGCGCGACGGCCCCTGCCCGTTCAACCGCCGCGAAACGCTGGTGCGCCGGAGCCGGACGACGTCGAGATTCAGTCGGCCACCGATCTGAGAGTGCCCATTCACCCGACCCGCGGCTTGCGCACAGCTCCGGCCTACGTGCCGGAGGCGCGACGCCTGCCCGGCGCTCGTGTCTGGGCCTGGCTGATAGCCGTCATCGTCCTCGGTGTGGGCTTGGGCTTCGTGCACCGGATTTTCGTCACGTCCAACACGGGCCAGATCTGGGAGTACGCGGCCCTGCAGTCGGCCACGGAGTCCCTGCCTGATCTGCACGCCGCCACCTCACAGCTGCTGCAGCACCTGCCACAGGTGGTAGGGATCATCGCCATTTTGGCCTTCATTGTGCTCACCGTGTATCGGCGGCGCTGGCTGGCTTCGCTCATTGCGGCAGCCACCTTCGGGGCAGCCAACCTCACCACGCAAGTGCTGAAAAACATCGTGCTGGATCGCCCGATGCTGGAAAACGGCGTGCCCTACTACACCGGCAACTCGCTGCCCTCCGGGCACACCACCTTCGCAGCGGCTGCTGTCGTTGCGGTGTTCCTCGTGGTGGCGCCCCGTTGGCGTCCTGCGGTCGCGTTCATTGGCGCCCTTTTCGCCACCGCCGTCGGCGTGGGGACGTTTGTCGAGGCGTGGCATCGTCCCTCGGACATGGTGGCGGCGTACCTGGTGGCCGGCATCTGGGGGCTGGTCGGCGGATTTGTCACCTTCCGCACCGGGGCGAACTGGAACATGCTGTCCTCGCGCACGCACCGGTACCCCTGGCCTTCCGGGCATCCGATGTGGGACGTGCTGATGTGGCTCACCGGTGCCGCCATGCTGGCCGGAGCCTGGTTGGCATTACTGCCGGTGGGCGGAGCAGAAGCGCTCCCCGCAACCGTGGACTCCGGGTTCGGCACCTCCGCCTGGTATCTACTCTCCGGGGCGCTGTTCTCCGCGGGCGGCGGCTTCCTGCTGTTTGCGCTGCTGTCCTCGTTCTTCCGCTGGGAAGCCGGGCGGAAGAACTGACTACGACGACGACGGGCCGACCACGCGCAGTGGTCGGCCCGTCGGATGGCGGCACCCGGTTCAGAGGTCCGCGAGTGCTGAGGCGGGGTTCTCCATCGCCCGGGCCACCATGGTCAGGAACGCTGATGCGGTTCCGCCGTCGGTGACTCGATGGTCGAAGGACAGGGTGAGCTCGGTGACCTTTCGCACCAGGATCTGCCCGTCCACCACCCAAGGACGGTCGATGATCCGGCCCACGCCCAGGATCGCCACCTCGGGGGCGTTGATGATGGCGGCCGCGCCGTCGGTGCCGAACACCCCGTAGTTGTTCAGGGTGAAGGTGCCGCGAGTGAGCTCGGCCGGGGTGCACTTGCCGTCCCGGGCCTTGGCGACCAGCTCGGCGATGGCGGTGTTCAGCTCGCGGGCCGTGAGCTTCTCGGCATGCTCGATCGCAGGCACCACGAGTCCGCGGTCGGTCTGGGCGGCCAGGCCGAGGTTGATCCCGTCGAAGTGCAGGATCTCCTCCCCGGTGTCGCCCTCCCCCACCACACGGGAGTTCATCACCGGGTAGCGCTGCAGCGCGGCCGTGGTGAACCGGGCGATCAGCGCCAGCAGGCTGGGCGCGGTGGCGGCGTCCTGGGCTTTCAGGTCCGCGCGCAGCTCCACCAGTTTCGTGACATCGACGTCGAGCCAGGCGGTGGCCTCCGGAATGGTGCGACGCGAGCGCACCATCTGCTCGGCGACCATCTTGCGCACCCCCTTGACCGGGATGCGCTCGGCAATGCCCAGCCCGGAGCGTGCGTCGACGTCATCCACCGGTGCCGCAGTCGCGGCGGGAGCGCTCTGCACTGGCTCGGAAGCAGCTGTGCCCGCCACTGCCGCCTCGACGTCGGCGCGCAGGATCAGCCCGTCCGGGCCGGAACCCTGCAGGGTGGCCAGGTCGATCCCGTGCCGGCGGGCCAGGCCGCGGACCAGAGGGGAGATGACCCGCGGAGCACGCCCCGCCGGAGCAGCACTCGGTGCTGCCGGTACCGAGGCGGACGCGGAGCTCTTGCGGGCCCGGGTGCGGCCGGTGGCTTTTGCCCCGGTGGTGCCGTAGCCGATGAGCACGGAGCCGGAGCCCTCGTCGTCGGCCTCCACGTTCGAATCCTGCTCGGGCTTGACCCCGGCCTGCTCCTCCTCGCGGTAGCTCAGCGCACCGGGCTGTTCAGTAGCTGGCTCTGTGCTCGGGCCCGCGCCATCATCCCCCGGGTCGCCCACGGTGATCAGCGGGGCGTCGACTTCCATGGTGTCGCCCTCGGCACCATGCAGAGTGAGCACGGTGCCAGCGTAGGGGCAGGGCACCTCGACGAGAGCCTTGGCGGTCTCCACCTCGGCGATGGGCTGGTCGACCACGACCACATCGCCCTCGGCCACCAGCCAGCGCACGAGCTCGGCCTCGGTGAGGCCCTCACCCAGATCGGGGAGATCAAATGTCTGCGCCATGATCACCGCACTCCTTCCGGCGTACGCAGCGCCGTCTCGTCCCATTGCAGATCATCGATCGCGTCCAGAATCCGGTCGACGTTGGGCAGGTGGTACTTCTCCAGCATCGGTGCGGGGTAGGGGATGTCGAACCCCGTCACCCGCAGCACCGGTGCGGCCAGCGAGTGGAAGCAGCGCTGCTGAATCCGCGCCACCAGCTCAGAGGCCACCGAGGCGAAGCCCTGCGGCTCGGCGACGACGACGGCGCGACCGGTCTTCTCCACGGAGGCGGCCAGGGTGTCCTCGTCCAGTGGGTTGATGGTGCGCAGGTCCACCACTTCGACGCTGCGGCCTTCCTGGGCGGCGGCTTCGGCGGCCGCCAGGCAGGTGACCACCGAGGGGCCGTAGGTCACCAGGGTGACGTCGTCGCCAGTGCGGGCCACCGAGGCACGCGCCCAAGCCTCGCCCTGGTCGCGGGCGGACTCGACCTTCGCCCAACGGGCTTCGAACTCGGCGCGCAGCTCCTCCAGGGAAACCTCAGATTTCGTCCAGTACAGCTTCTTCGGCTCCATGAACACCACGGGGTCGTCGAGTCGGATCGCAGCGCGCAGCATCAGGTACGCATCCGACACCGTGGCCGGGGTGTACACCTTCAGTCCCGGGGTGTGCGCGTAGTAGGACTCGGAGGAATCGCAGTGGTGCTCCACCCCGCCGATGCCGCCGCCGTAGGGAATTCGGATGGTGATCGGCAGCGGCGCCCGGCCCTTGGTGCGGTTGCGCATCTTGGCGATGTGCGAGGCGATCTGCTCAAACGCCGGGTAGGCGAAGGCGTCAAACTGCATCTCGATGACGGGGCGCGCCCCGCCCAGCGCCATGCCGACCGCGGTGCCGGCGATGCCGGATTCGGCCAGCGGGGTGTCGAAGCAGCGGGATTCCCCGAACTGTTGGGTGAGCCCCTCGGTGATACGGAAGACTCCGCCCAGGGTGCCGACGTCCTCGCCGAACACCACCACCATGTCGTTGTCCGCCATCTCGTCGGCGAGCGCGGCATTCAGGGCGGCGGCGAAGGTCACCGCCGACTGCTTGGTGCTCTTGGTCGTGGTCGTCGCGGTGCTCATGATGCGGCTCCTTCGCGCTCGAGTTCCTCCGCCAGCTGCGCGCGCTGGGCGGCCAGCTGCGGGGTCTGCACGGTGTAGACGTGGTCAAACAGTTCCAGGGGATGCAGTTCTGGTTGCACGCTCATCGCCTCGCGCAACCCCCGGGCCACGTCCTCAGCGGCTTCCGTGATCTCGGTTTCGACGTCGTCGTTCAGCACATTCGCCTCAGTCAGGTAGGTGCGCATCCGCTTCAGCGGGTCCTTATGCTGCCATTCGGCGACTTCCTCGTCGTGGCGGTAACGGGTGGCGTCGTCGGCGTTGGTATGCGCCTGCATCCGGTAGGTGTCCGCCTCCACCAAGAAGGGGCCACCTCCCTCGCGGCACAGCGAGACCGCCCGACCCAGCACGGCCAGCAGCGCAGCCAGGTCGTTGCCGTCCACTCGCTCGCCGGCCACGCCATACCCCACCGCTTTATGAGCAATGGACGGCGCTGCGGTCTGTTTCGCGATCGGCACCGAGATCGCGTACTTGTTGTTCTGCACGAAGAAGATCACCGGGAGCTTGAACACCGCGGCGAAGTTCAGCGCCTCATGGAAGTCACCCTCGGAGGTGCCGCCGTCACCCACCATGCCCAGTACCACGGTGTCCTCGCCCTTGAGTCGGGCCGCCTGGGCCAGACCGACGGCGTGCAGCAGCTGGGTGGTCAGCGGAGTGGACTGCGCGGCGGTGCGGTGTTCGATCGGGTCGTAGCCGCAGTGCCAGTCACCGCGGAACGAGGTCATCACGTCCAGAGGCGCAACGCCGCGGGCCAGCACCGCCACGGTGTCACGGTAGGTGGGGAAGAGCCAGTCGCGGGCGTCGAGGCAGAGTGCGGCCGCCACCTCCGAGGCCTCCTGGCCGTGCGACGACGGGTACACGGCCATCCGCCCCTGGCGGACCAGCGCGTGATTCTGGTCGTTCACGCGGCGCCCGATCACCAGCTGTCGGTACGCGTTCAGCAGCGTTTCATGATCGGGCATCGGGTACTCATGCCCGGGCGTGCTGCCCTGTTCCTCCACCGGCAGCAGGGCGCCTTCGGGAGAAATCAGCTGGATGCGCCCGTGGGTGGGCAGCAAGTAGTCTTCAATCGTGATGCCGAACGACTGGGCCGACTGTTCGGCCCAGGGCACCTCAGTGGTCGTCCGGTCGGCGTCCTGCTCTGCAGTCACGCGGATCACATCCTTCCCCTCAACACATCTCGTGCTTTCATTGTCCCGTTCATGCACGATCGTCCGAGGTTTTTCGGAATTTCCCAGACAGATCGATCACCATCCGTGCAATCTCGAAAACATTTTGATACTGTGAGCCCAGTCACATAAACAGTTCTGGCATTCGAATGGACCCGAGGTACCCATGGTGAGCCTGACCCCCTCCGTGGCGGAGGATCTGGACGACGTCGATCTGCGCATCATCTCCGCGCTGACCCAAGACGGGCGCATGGCAGTGGCCGCGCTCGCCGAGCACGTTCATGTCTCCCGCGCCCACTGCTATGCGCGCCTGCGGCGCCTGCAGGATTCGGGGGTGATTACCGGGTATTCCGCAGTGATTGACCCGGTGAAAATCGGCCTGGGAGCCTCCGCCCACGTGATGCTGAAACTGCGTCAACACAACTGGCGCGCGCTGAAGGCCGCACTGCTGAAGATCCCGGAGGTTTGGCACGTCTCGCTGGTGGGCGGGAACATGGATGTGCTGCTCCTGGTGCGTGCAGGATCGATTTCAGACCTGCGGACCGTCGTCTTCGACCAGATTCAGACCCTGCCCGGCGTCGTCGACACCCAGACGTACATGATCTTCGAGGACATCGAGTCGCGCACCGCCCTGGAGTGAATCAGCGGGGCACGGGATCCGTCGGAGGTTCAGCCACCGGGCCCGGGCCGCCGGGGAGCGTGCGCGCGAAGATCAGCGCCCCGAGACCTGCGAGTCCGGCCAGCGCCCAGATCCCAGTGGCCAACGAGGCCACGGCGGTCACCCCGGCCACCAGCATCGGGCCGAGAAGGAATCCGGCGTCAGAAAGTAACCGCCACAGCCCGAGGAACTGGGCGCGACCCTGCGGCGGGGAATAGTCCGCACCCAAGGTCATCACGATGCCGGCCCCGAAGCCGTTGCCCAACCCGATCAGCACCGCGGCCACCATCAGCCAGCCGGCCGAACCGGCGAACGGCACCACCGCCATGCCCACCGCGAGCACGGCCAGGCAGGGCACAGCGACCATGCGGCGTCCACGGCGGTCCATCAGCGTGCCGGCCGGATAGAACATCAGGGTATCCACCGCCCCCGCCAGGCCGTAGATCAGCGAGGCCTGAGCCGGGGAAAGCCCGAGATGCTCGGCCCACAAGGGAATCACCGCGGAACGGGAGGCACGGGTAGCCGCTAGGCACAGCACCCCGATCCCCGAGGAGAGCAGCACCTTCCAGTAGCGCCGGGCCAGGGCGCGCATGGTCGGCTGGGTGACCGCGTCCAGCGCCTCTGCAGGGCTGACCGGGCTGGGCTGGTCCTGGGTGGGGGCACGCCCGGGTTCGAGCTCCTGGATCCACAGGCTGATCACCATGGCCGCGCCCATCGCCGTCGCGCCCACCGCAAACGCGCCCTGCAGTCCCATCAGCGCCTGCACGCCCGCCCCGAGGAAGGGGCCGGCGAACATGCCGATGCGCATCATCCCGCCCAGGAGTGACATGGCCCGGGCCCGGTGACTGGGCGGCACCGCCACCGCCAGATACGACTGCCGCGCCAGATTGAACCCAGCCCCGGCCATGCCGATCATCAGAATCCCGGCCAGGTAGCCGGTGAACGCCGGGGTGCCTGTCACGCCGAACCAGCCGGCCACCGTCCACCAGCTGAGCAGCACCCCCAGGGTGCCCCAGGCGGCGGAGACGATGATGGTGGTGCGTTCGCCGGCCCGGGCGGCCAGATGCGCGGCCGGGGCGTTGGCGATCAGGGAGCCCACGCCGATCAGGGTGACCGACGCTGCCGCGAGCGCGAACGTGGCCCCAAAATACGACGCCGCCGCGGCGATCGCCGGGGTCACCGCACCCACGCCGAGCGAATAGACCAGCGACGGCGCGTAGATCTGGAAGGCCCGGGACAGCGGTGCGTCGTCTCTCATACCGGGTGCCATTCTTCCTCCACGTGCGAATACCATTACGATATCTGCATGGCGATCACCACTGTGAACACTGATCCGAACGCGCGCCCCCGCAACGGCGTCGACCGATACTTCAAAATCTCCGAACGCAGCTCGACGTTCGGTCGAGAGGTACGCGGCGGCATCGCCACGTTCCTCGCGATGAGCTACATCATCGTCCTCAACCCGCTGGTGCTCTCCGGTCCCGACGCCGCTGGCAACACCCTGGGCATCCCCCAGGTCGCCTCGATCACTGCACTGCTGGCCGGCATCACCACGATCGCCATGGGCCTGTGGGCCCGCCACCCCTTCGCATTGGCCGCCGGTCTCGGTATTAACGCGTTCCTCGCCGTCACCATTGCCACCACCCCGAATCTGACCTGGCCCGAGGTGATGGGTCTGGTGGTGCTCGCCGGACTCGTGATGGTGGTGCTGGTGGCCACCGGGTTCCGCCAGGCGGTGTTCAATGCGGTGCCGGAAGCACTGAAAACCGGCATTGTGGTCGGCATCGGCCTGTTCATCGCCCTGATCGGTTTGGTGAATGCCGGGTTCGTGCGCCGTCTCCCCGACGCCGCCGGCACCACGGTTCCGGTGGGTCTGGGCACCGGCGGCGAGCTCAACGGCTGGCCGGTGCTGGTGTTCGTGATCGGTCTGCTGGTGACCGCCATCCTGGTGATCCGCAAAGTCCGAGGCGCCATCCTGATCGGCATTGTGGTGGCCACCGTGCTCGCCAACATCCTGGAAGCGGTGTTTCACGTGGGCGCCTCCAGCGCGGACAACCCGCTGGGCTGGTCGCTCGTCGCGCCGAGCCTCGAAGGCTGGTCGGCACCGGATCTGTCGCTGTTGGGCGAGGTTTCCCTGTTCGGCGCCTTCACCTCATTGGGCCCGGTGATCGCCTCACTGCTGGTGTTCGCCATTCTGCTCTCGGTCTTTTTCGACGCGATGGGCACCTCGGTGGGCATTGCCCGCGAGGCCGGCAACGTGGACGAGCAGGGTAATATTCCACACCTGAACCGAGTGCTGATGGTCGACGCACTGGCGGTGTCGGCTGGTGGTGCGGGCTCCGGCTCGGCCAACCAGATCTTCGTCGAGTCCGGCACCGGGGTGGGCGAGGGGGCACGCACCGGTTTCGCTTCGATCATCACCGGCGCCCTGTTCCTGGTGGCCATGTTCCTGACGCCGCTGATCCACCTGGTGCCCTTCGAAGCGGTCGCGCCCGCGCTCGTGGTCGTCGGGTTCATGATGGTCACCCAGGCCGTGCACATCGATTGGAGCGACTGGGGTGCCGCCCTGCCGGCCTTCTTGACGTTCATCCTGATGCCGTTCACCTACTCGATCGCCAATGGCATCGGAGCCGGCATGATCGCCTACGCCGTGATTCGTACCGGGCAGGGTCGCGCCAGAGAGGTCCACCCGCTGCTCTGGGTGGTGGCCGCCGCCTTCGTGCTGTACTTCGGGCTCGGCGTGTTCCGCGGGATCTTCGGTCTGGAGTAGACCCGACGGGGCGTGCGGTCGGCCAGGCTAGAAGGCGGCGTCGAGCCCTTTCTGCTTCAGGATTTCGCGCTGGTTCGGGTTCACCGAGGGCCGGAACGGCACCTCCACTACTTCGGCGCGCTCCGGAATTCCGGGGTTTTCCACGTACTGATCCGGAAGGTGCACCCAGAACTCGGTGCCTAGGGCGGTGGATTCCACTGGTACGTGTGCCAGGGCGATATTGCACTCCAGCTCCGGGGAATACCAGGGCGAGGTGATGTAGCCGACCGGTTTGTCTTCCGGGTTCGCACTGATCAGCCAGAAATCCGGGGCGTAGTCGTCAATCGGTCGTCCGCCGAGCTTCAGCCCCACCAACTGGGTTTTGTACGGTGGCCGACCCGCCTCAATCTGGGCGCGTGCGGACTCGAGTGCGGCCTTGCCGATATAGTTCGCCGACTTCATGCGTGGCACCTGATACCCCAGATTCACCTGGAACGGGAGCGTTTCGACGTCCATGTCCTGCCCCCAGGAGAGGATACCGGCGGCGATGCGCCGATGGTGCGCCGGGGCCACCACGCGCAGTCGGTGCCGATCCCCCGCCCCCACCACCGCACTCCACAGGTCCTCCGCGTGCTGCGTGGCATCACGCAGGTACACCTCATACCCCTTCTCCCCGGTGAAACCCGTTTGAGAAATGACGACGTCGCGGCCGGCAATCTGGGTGGCATGCAAACCGTAACTGGGGATCTCGCGGGCTACCGGACCGATCAGATCCTCGAGCAGGTCCACCGATTTCGGCCCCTGAATCTGCACGGGAGCGACGTCGATTTCTGCAATGTCAACGTCGAAGCGCCGCCCCACATTCACCCCCTGCAACCACAGCATCAGGTCGGAATCGGAGAGGCTGAACCAGAACTCGTCCTCGGCCAGCCGCAACAGCACCGGGTCATTGAGGATGCCGCCGGACTCGTTGCACAGAATCACATAGCGGGCGCGCATCACCGGAATCCGGGTGGCATCGCGGGTAATGACGAAATCGACGAACTTTTCGGCGTCGGGACCTTTGACCTGAATTTGCCGTTCGACGGCGACATTCCACAGCGTGACGTCGTTGACGAGGGATTCGTATTCCACGGACATGCCACCCTCCTCGCGCGGCACGTAACCGCGGGGGTGGTACATCCGGTTGTACACGGAGGCCCGCCAGCACCCGTGCTCCATCGACAGCGCCCAATACGGGGACTTGCGCACCCGGGTATCAATGAGCATTTCCACGGGCGTGGGGCCGGACTGGCGGAGGTTGATCGGAACGAGACGGTCGCTCTGATCGACGGAAGGCACGTTGTAATTCATGATTCCTCCTGAGCTCCGGTGATGGAGTTCTCCCTTATGAAACTTGAATCCCAGACCATTCCAGGTGCGGTCAGTCTACGACCGGTGATCACGGGGCACAAGGGTGTTCCAGAGCGTACTTCAGCGCCCGCAGGACGAGAGCTTCACGCCCGAGGACCCCTGGGAGAAACCAGAGGGCTTCCGGATCAGCCGCGTACCACAGGGGTGCCGCCTCGGATCACCGGCGTCGTCGATGTTGACCAGCTGCGCCGGGAAGCCGAGCGACAACGTTCTCGCGACGGCCGTGGCGCGCTACTGTGGTGCCCATGACCCACCACACCACCGGCACTGACACGACCACGCCCGTCGCAGCCTCCGCCACCGCGCCCGTTGCTGAAACTCGCCCCGTCCAGCGCACGCACCACGGGATCACCGTCACCGACGATTTCGACTGGCTGCGAGATAAGGACTCCGACGACGTGCTGGCGCACCTGCACGCCGAGAACGCCTACACCGAATCGCTCACCGCCGATCAACAGCCGCTACGCGAGGCCATTTTCGCGGAGATCAAGTCGCACACCGTGGAGACCGATCTCTCCGTGCCTTCCCGCCGCGACGGCTGGTGGTACTTCTCCCGCACCGAAGAGGGCCAGCAGTACGCGATCCACTGCCGGGTGCCCGCATCCGACACCGGCGACGCCGAAGCCGACTGGACGCCCCCGGTCATCGAGCGCGGCGTGGCCCTAGACGGCGAGGAAGTCATTTTCGACGCCAACCGGGAAGCCGAGGGCACCGCGTTCTTCGCCCTGGGCGGGTTGGCGGTGAGCCGAGACGGCACCCTGCTGGCCTACGCCGTCGACACCACCGGCGATGAGCGATTCACGCTGCGGGTCCGGCGTCTCGACACCGGGGAGGAGCTGGGCGACGTCGTCGAGAATGTCTCCTACGGGCTGGCCTTCGATCCGACTGGCGAGCGGATTTTCTACATGGTTCCCGATGACACCTGGCGTCCGTACCAGTTGTGGACGCTGAATCTGGGCGGGGAATCCGAGCTGCTGCACCAGGAGGACGACCCCGGGTTCTGGACGGGATTTGACCTGTCCGCCGAGCGAGACCAGCTGGTGATCGGCAGCGGCAACTCCGAGGTAGCCGAGACCTGGATTCTGGATCTGACCGACCCGACAGCCCGGCCCGAACGTCTGGTCTCGCGCGAGCACCAGATGCTGCACAGCATAGACCCGGTACGGCTCGACGGCGCCCCGCACTACCTGGTGACCCACGACCGGGACCTCGCAACGCAGAATCCGGCGCCGAACAACATGGTCTCGGTGGTGGCCGCGGAGCAGATCACCGACCCGAGCGCTTGGCACACCGTGCTGCCGCATTCGCCCACCGTCAAGATCGACGGGGTGCACCCGAACCGCACGCACCTGATGATCGCCGCACGGGCAGACACCACCCCGCGCACGCTGATCCTGCCGCTGTCCGAGTTGCCCGCCGAGAGATCTGCCGGGCACCCGTGCCCCACGGAGCCGCGGTTCGGTGAGGAACTGTACTCGGCGGAACTAGCATCAGCACCCTTTGACTCCCCGTTCATCCGGCTCGCGTACTCCTCCTGGGTGACCCCCGACCAGGTGCTCGACTACGCGCTCGCCACCGGGGAAACGCTGCTGCGCCGGGCCACCGAGGTTCCGGGTTACGACCCGAACCAGTACCTGGTGGAGCGGTGGTGGGCTCCGGCCGAATCCACCGACCGTCGTGTGGCCATTCCGCTCACGGTGATCCGGCATCGCGACGTCGAATGGAACGGCTCCAACCCCTGCGTGGTGTACGGCTACGGCTCCTACGAGGCATCGATGGACCCCGGGTTCGCGGCGTCGCGGCTGTCACTGCTGGACCGGGGCGTGGTGTATGTCGTCGCCCATGTGCGCGGCGGCGGCGAGCTGGGCCGCGCCTGGTACGACCAGGGGAAGAAGCTGCACAAGAAGAACACGTTCACCGATTTTGTGGACGCCACCCGGTTCGTGGCGTCCTCCGGGTGGGTAGATCCTGACCGCATCGGCTGCATGGGCGGCTCCGCGGGCGGGCTGCTCATGGGCGCGGTGCTGAACCTGGCACCGGAGCTGTACCGGGTGTGCGTGGCCCAGGTGCCGTTCGTGGACGCACTCACCTCGATCCTGGATCCGGACCTGCCCCTCTCGGCCCTGGAATGGGAGGAGTGGGGCAATCCGATCGCCGACGAGCAGGTGTACCGCTATATGGCCGAGTACACCCCGTATGAGAACGTGCGGGCCGTGAACTACCCGGCGATTGCGGCCATGACCTCGTTGCACGACACCCGGGTGCTCTATGTGGAGCCTGCGAAATGGGTGCAGCAGTTGCGGCGCACCGTCACCTCGGATCAGGCCACGGCCCTGCGCGACGGCGGCTCCCCGGTGGTGCTGCGTACCGAGATGGACGGCGGTCACGGTGGGGCCTCCGGGCGCTACCGCTCCTGGGAGGAGCGCGCCTGGGAGTACGCGTTCCTGCTCACCGGGTTGGGGCTCGACGTCGAACACTGACCCGCAGCTACCGGGCGCTGAACCGGGCCGGGGTGACCGCCCAGGTGACCCCGGCCGCCACCACAGGCAGCGCCACGGTGAGGGCCAGCAGCTGCCACCACGGGATCCACGCCAGGGTGAGGTCGGTGATCAGCTGCATGGCGGCGAACGGCAGCACCCCGGCCACCGTGCCCAGCACCAGGCTGACCACCATGGCGGTAAACATCTGGGCGGCGGCCATGGTTTTGCGCGCGCTGGGGGCGGCGCCGATGGCGTCCAGGGCGCGGTGGTCGCGGCGGGCATCGGCCATCGCCAGCCCGGCGAGGATGCCCGCGGCGGTGAGCACCAACAGCGCCACGATCCCGGCCACGATCCACAGCGAGGACTGGACCCAGTCCGGTCCCGAATCCCCCGAGCTCACCCAGAGGTCATCCTGCTCCAGGGCTAGGGTGAACAGCTCCCACTGCTCGGCGTTGGGCTCCTGCGCGAAGCGCACCACCATGCCGCTCGGATTCAGCAGTGGTTCGGCCCAGTCGATGCGGTCCTGCGGTACGACGACGCCGATCTCGCTGAAGGCGGACGGGGCCACGCCCGCCACCGCCGGCACGGACCGGGTGTCCTTCGGCTCCCACAGCATCCCGCGCTGATCCGCGATCGGCGACATCGCCAACACCTGCTCGCCGTCGTCGCTGGCACCGATCACCGCATAGTCCTCAGCATCGGCGTCGACGCTCAGCCCCGGCACCTTGTGCAGGTCCGTGTCGAACCGGCCCAGCGTCACCGTGTCGTCGTCGGCGAGCAGCATCGGGTCCAGCACCACGGCCTGTCCGCGCTCATAGGCGGCGGTGACTTCCGGGTCGTCGCCCCAGAGCTCGGTGGGACTCGGATCGTCCAGGTCGGTCACCGCGATCTGACTGGGACCGAAGTACGCGCCGAACATCGAGAAGGAACTGTAGCCGAAGGAGTTGCAGGCGGCGGCCTGGCTGCGCGTCCGCTCGCCGATGGCGCGATCCAGGGTGAGGTAACGCTCGGTCAAGGTGGCGTCATCTGGAACCGGCAGGGCGCAGGCGGAATCTGTCGGAGTCAGCGCGTGGATCTCCTCGCAGTCCACCATTCCGTAGCTCAGGCAGTCCTGCACCACCTGGGAGTAGAACCGGGTCCCGCTGAGCTGTAGCCCGGCGGTGCGTGCCGCGGCCTCCACCGCGGCGCGGGCCTCGGCCGGGGTATGGGTGACCAGGCCCTCGTCATAGCCCTCGGCCTCGGTGTCGATCCCGGCTTCCTGGTCGGCAACCTGAAGCATCTCGCGTTCGAGGTCGGTGGTCAGGGTCAGCACGCCCAGGTGCGCGCCTGAGGGGCGCTGGGCGTCGTCGCTCGACACCGTCTCATAGGCATTCAGGCTGGATCCGGTGAGGCTGAGGGTGGCCGCGCCCAGACAGGCGGCGGCCACCATCGCCACGGTGATAGGCACGGTGCGGGAGCGGTTCCGGTCGGCGTCGCGGGCGGCAATGCGCAGCGTCCACGGCAGCCGGGAGGCCGAGCGGGCCAGCCCGTGCAACACGGTGGGGATCAACAACAGGACCCCGACGATCAGCATGATCCCGGCCAGTACCACCACCATGCCGAGCGCCGGTACCCAAAGATTCAGCGCCCGGACCGTGGGAATGCTCATCCCGACGGCGGTGGCGACGACGAGGAACAGCAGCGCCGTGCCCACCAGGATGGCTCCGGCGACCCGCACCGGCGTTGATAGTCCGCGCCGTTCCCGGGCGCCGCCCTTGATCGCAGCCCAGGCATCCTGTGCGGCCACGGTGCGGGCGGGAATCCAGGCGGCCACCACGGAGACCACCACCCCGATCACCACCGTGGCCAGGATGATCCACCACGGGATGCTCGGCGGTTCGAAGACCAGCAGCCGAACCCGGCCGACCGCCCAGAGCGCGTAGGCCAGGGCGATCCCGACGACGGCTCCGCCGACCGCACCGATGAGCCCGCACCACAGCCCGGACAGGCCCATGGTGCCGCGCACGGTGGCCGGGCTGGCCCCGACCGCGGAGAGCATGGCGGTGGCCCGCTGCTGGGAGCGCGCGCCGACGGCGAAGGCGGCACCGGCCAGCAGCCCGGTTTCCACTAGCGCGAGGGTGCCGAGGAACAGGATGGAGGCGTAGCGTCCCGGGTCGTCATATCCGGTTCCCACGAGCCGCACCGCCTCAACAGGCGGGTTCTCGGCCACCGGACGGAACAGCACCTGCACCCCGGCATCGTGGAAGTTCAGGTAGCTGGCGTAGTCGGTGGGCACGTCCCCGGTGAGGTAGTAGGTGGTGGTGCCGTAGCCGGTGGAGAGTCGCTCGGTCACCGCCTGCGCCAGGTCCGAGTCGGGGTGCACAAACACGGTGGAGAAACTCTGGTCTCCGGTGAGCAGCACCTGCGGCCCGGCCTCGGCTGAGCCCTGCCGGTCCACCATGGTGCCGCCGATGTGCAGCGGAAGCCCGGCCAGGGTCGCCTCGCCCGGTGGGTCTCGGTCCAGGGTCGCGGCGTGCTCCGCCCGGCGTTCCAGCTCCGGGGCGTAGCCGCGCGAGACAGTCACGGTGTCCCCGGTTGGCACGGCGTCGTCGACCGCAATGAACCGCTCCGCCAGCGCGGGGTCGGTGAGGTCGGCGATGATCACCGAAACCTCCATGGTCATCCCGTTGCCCAGATCCAGCGGGGCATATCCCTCGGTCACCGGGTGCAGGGTCACTGTCTCCGGGAGCGCTGCGGCCAGGGAGTCGGCATCGCTGCCGGCGGGTGCAGGGAACTCATCCGCGTTCTCGCTGACCTCATCCCACCACGCCCCGGCGCCCTCGAATCCGCCCACATAGGGGTCCTCGAGCTCGTCCCGGTCGGCGAAGTAGCCCTCCGCGTACAACATCCCCGGGTGCGGGATACGGATCATGTCGGCCCCCGACGGGCTGACGTAGGCCGCAGCCCCCACGGAATCCACCTGCAGCGCCCCGTCGGTGCCGTACAGTTGGTTGTCGATCTGGCGCTGTGGGGTATAGGCGGTGCTGGCGGTGGTAATGGACTGCAGGGTCATCGCCAGCACGGGCAATCCGATGAGGGCAATGATCAGCGCGCTGCGCCAGCGGTCTCGACGCAGCTGCCGCCAGGACAGTCGCGCCGCCAACGAGCTGGGCCGCCTCCGGCCCCGGGCGCTCATCGCGACTCACCGCTTCGGTCTACGACGGCGCCGTCGCGCAAGTAGATCACTCGGTCCGCCCAGCCGGCGTGGCGGGCCTCGTGGGTGACGAGCATGACGGCGGCTCCGGCCTCCGCGCGGCGTCGCAGCAACGCCAGAATCTCTTCCCCGGTCACGGTATCCAGCGCCCCGGTGGGCTCATCGGCCAGAATCAGCCGACGGGAGCCGACCACCGCGCGGGCGATCGCGATCCGCTGCTGCTGGCCGCCGGAGAGCTCATCCAGGAACCGCTCGGCGAGGTCCTCCAGGCCCATTTCGCCGAGCACCTCCACCGCCTCGGTGCGAGCGTTAGCCGGGGTTGCGCCGTCGAGTTCTAAGGGCAGCGCCACGTTTTCCGCCGCCGTGAGCGTGGGGATCAGGTTGTACTCCTGAAACACGTAGCCCACGGAACGGCGCCGCAGTGCCGCTCGATCGGCCAGGCTCAGCCGCGTCAGCGGGGTGCCCTGCACGTAGATTTCCCCGGAGGTCACGGTGTCCAATCCGCCAGCCAGGGCCAGCAGCGAGGACTTGCCTGAGCCGGAGGGGCCCATCACCGCCACGAATTCTCCGGCGTCGAGGCTCAGGTTCACCTCCCGCAGGGCGGCCACCGAGGTGGGGCCGGTGCCGTAAATTTTGCTGACGTCCTGGAGTTGCAGCACTTGCCGGGGCCGAATGCCCGGGGCCGCGGGGCTGCCAAACGGGGTGGGGGTGATCATGATGCGCCGCCTTTCGACACGCTGGCCCCGCGCAGCAGGTGCGCCTCGCAGTGGTCCAGCCAATTGATGTCCGCCTCCGCGGAGAAGATGAGAGATTCCTGCACGAGCAGGCTGGCCAGTGCGGCGGGTTCGGCCGTACCGCCGCCCCCCGACACCTCGGCCAGCAGAGTCTGCTTGGTGCGGGTGAGAGTGCGTAGCGAAGCCACCGTGGCGGCGCGTTGTTCTTGAATGACGTCGCGGACCGCTTCCACCTCGTGGGTGACGACGGCGAGCGCCAGTTTGATCGCGAGCTCGCTGCGCGGCGGCGAGCTCGGTTGCAGCGGAGCGGAGAACCATGCGGAGAGCTCCTCGCGCCCGGCGGGGGTCAGGGCGAAAATGCGGTGGCCGTCGCCGTCGTCGCCGTCGTCGCGCACCAATCCGTCGCGCTCCAGCCGTTCCAGGGTGGTGTACACCTGGCCGATATTCAGAGGCCAGGTCCGCCCGGTGGCTTCCTCGAACTCGGCGCGCAGCTGGTATCCGTAGGCGGGGCCGCGGTGCAGCAGCGCCAGCAGTGAATGTTTGACCGACACGACGCGCCCCTTTCCGAAGACCAACCGCCAGGTGTATATCGAGTATGCATACTCAGTATCCAGCCGGTCAAGGCACGATTCGGTCACGATCCGCTCACACTGACTAGACTCATGCGTGTGAAACCCGAGCATCCCCTCCCCGAGTCCGTGTCCGATATTTTCGACCCGCAGCGCTGGCGCGTGGTGCAGGGCTTCGATTTCGCCGACATCACCTACCACCGCGAAGTGGAGCGCGACGACGACGGCGCCTGGGTGCGCGACCTGCCGACCGTGCGCATCGCATTCAACCGCCCCGAAGTCCGCAACGCTTTCCGCCCAGGCACCGTGGATGAGCTGTACCGGGCGCTGGACCACGCCCGAATGACCTCCGAGGTCGGCTGCATCCTGCTCACGGGCAACGGGCCGTCGGCGAAGGACGGCGGCCACAGCTTCTGCTCCGGTGGCGACCAGCGCATTCGCGGCCGCGACGGCTACCGCTACGCCGAGGGCGAGACGGCCGAGTCGATTGATCCGGCCCGGGCCGGGCGCCTGCACATTCTGGAGGTGCAGCGGCTGATGCGCACCACCCCGAAACCGATCATCGCGGTGGTCAACGGGTGGGCGGCCGGCGGCGGGCATTCCCTGCACGTCGTCGCCGATCTCACCCTGGCCTCCCGGGAACACGGCAAATTCAAGCAGACCGATGCCACCGTGGGCTCCTTCGACGCCGGCTACGGTTCCGCGCTACTAGCCCGGCAGATCGGGCAGAAGCGGGCCCGCGAGATCTTCTTCGCCGCCCGCGAGTACTCCGCTGAACAGATGGTTCAAATGGGCGCGGTGAACGAAGCGATAGACCATGACCGACTCGAAGAGGTGGCCCTGGAATACGCCGCCGACATCAACCGCCAGTCGCCACAAGCGATCCGGATGCTGAAGTTCGCGTTCAACCTCGCCGACGACGGCATGGCCGGCCAGCAGGTGTTCGCCGGTGAAGCCACCCGGCTGGCCTATATGACCGATGAAGCGGTCGAGGGCCGGGATGCGTTCCTGGGCAAGCGCGACCCCGACTGGTCCGAGTTCCCCCGCTACTTCTGATGATCACGGAGCAGACGGCGGCGTTGCGCTCGGCGCTGGAGGGCACCGGGGCTCCGGTGGAGTTCACCCTCGACGACGCCCACACCACAGGCGGGGTGCTCTTCCGGCCCGAGGCGCGTGACGCCGCACGGTGCGGGCACCCGGATGCGGTCGCTGTGGTGCGTACCTCCGGCTCTACCGGCACCCCGAAGCAGACGGTGCTCACCGGTGCCGGGCTGCGTGCCTCCGCCGGCGCCACCGCCACCCGGATCGGCGCCCCGGAGCAGGGCACCCAGTGGCTGCTCGCCGTCGGCACCCAGTACGTCGCAGGCCTGGCGGTGGTCTCGCGTTCCATCCTGGCCGGCACCGATCCCGTGGTGCTGGCACCGGGCACCTTCACCGCCAACAAATTCACCGCCGCCGCCCGCGAACTCCGCGCCCGCGCCGGGACCACCGGGTTCACCGCAGTGTCCCTGGTGCCCACCCAGCTGACCCGGCTGCTCGACGACGGCCCCGGCTCCCCGACCGTCGCAGCACTGGCCGATCTGGACGCCATCCTCGTCGGCGGCGCCCGCCTGCCCGATTCCGCCCGCCAGCGCAGTGCGGAGGCGGACCTGAATCTGCACTTGACCTACGGCATGGCCGAGACCTGCGGGGGCTGCGTCTATGACGGCGTCCCCCTGGACGGTGTCTTTGCGGATCTCGTCACCGAGCCCGACAACCCAGACATCACCCGGTTGCGGCTGGCCGGACCCATGGTCGCCGCCGGGTACCTGGACGATCCCGAGCGCACCGCCGCCCACTTCAGCGCCGGCCCCCAGGGGCGGCGCTTTCTCACCGAGGACACCGGCGTCGTCAGCCTCGAAGACTCCCCCGCCGCCGGAATCCGCACCCTGCGCCAGCGCCTGCAGGTCACCGGGCGCGTCGACGACGTCATCAACACCGGCGGGGTGAAAGTGTCGGCGGCTCACGTCCAGCGGGTGCTCGAGGAATCCCCCGAGGTCCGAGACGCCTTCGTCACCGGCATCCCAGATGACCAGTGGGGCCAGCTCGTCTGCGCCGTGCTCGTGCTGGCGGACCCCACCTCCACGCCCGACGCCGGACCGACCACGGAGCTCGAGTCACGCCTAGCCGCACGCCTGCGCACCGAGCTGGGCCGTGCCGCCGTGCCGAAAAAGTGGGGGTATCGTGAATCCTTGCCCCTCTTGGCCAATGGCAAGACCGACCGCCAGGCTTTGCGCCGAGAGCTCGAGAACAGAACAGACGAGGACAGCTGAATGGCAACCGTTTCACAGTGGGTTCAGGGCGCACGCCTGCGCACCCTGCCGATGGCGATCGCACCGGTGGTAGTCGGCTCCGCTGCCGCCGCCGACCTGGACGGGTTCCACCTCGGCCGTGCGGTGCTCGCCCTGCTGGTGTCCCTCGCCCTGCAGATCGGGGTGAACTACTCGAACGACTATTCCGACGGCGTCCGCGGCACCGATGATGTGCGCGTCGGCCCGCTGCGCCTCACCGGCTCCGGCGCGGCCCGCCCGGGGCAGGTCAAAGCGGCAGCGTTTGCTTGCTACGGCGCCGCCATGGTGCTCGGGCTCATCCTGGTGGTCTGGGCGCAGACGTGGTGGCTCATCGCCGTCGGAGCACTCGCCGTGCTGGCCGCCTGGTACTACACCGGGGGCAAGAAGCCCTACGGGTACCTGGGCCTGGGCGAGGTGTTCGTGTTCATCTTCTTCGGCCTGGTCGCCGTGCTGGGCACCACCTACACTCAGGCCCTGGAGATTTCCGGGCTCGCCTGGGTCGGCGCCATCGGCTGCGGGCTGATCTCCACCGCCCTGCTGATGGCCAACAACGTCCGTGACATACCCACCGACCGCGAGGCCGGCAAGCGCACGCTGGCCGTGAGGCTCGGCGACACCGGCGCTCGCTGGTCCTACCCGGTGATGATCGGCGTCGCCGCCCTGCTGCCGCTGATCTTCATCGGCCAGCATCCCTTGCTCTTGGCGGTGGCGGTAGCCACCCTCGCGGCCGGATTCGACCCCTCCCGGACGATGATCCGGGCGAAGGAACGGCACGAGCTGATCCCGGTGCTCAAGGCCACCGGGATGCTCGGATTGATGTACGCGCTGCTATTCGCCCTGGCGACGCTGCTCTGAGTCGTCCCGACTCGGCGCTGACTCCGGCTCTGACCCCTGAGTAAACTCATGCATTTCGGCGGGGTCCATGAACCGGCCTTGTGTGTAAGAGTCCTCCACGTCGGCGTCTTCGCTCTCGGTCTTCCCGGCGGCCCCGCGACGACCCTCCCAGGCGTTCTGCAGCTCGCGATTGGCGCGCATCCGCATCGGGTTCAGCACCAGGTAGCTCACCGCGAAGGACACAATAGTGGCGACGACGGCGGCCCAGAGCCAACCGGTGCGCAACACGACGCACAGGGCAAACACGGCGAAGAAGATGGCGAGGCGCACGGCCCCGTATTTGAGGATCTGCATGGTGCACCCAGTCTACCGCCCGGGGACACCGGTCGCCTCCGCTGTGAGCGGATAGCGCGTCGTGAGGGCGGCAACACTCAGCTCAACCTCCTAGAATAGATGCCATGATGCGACTGTTGATCCCGCTGGCGATCGTCTCCCTCGGTGTGATGATCTACTCGATCATCGAGTGCGCCCAGACGCCGCGGCACCGGATTCGCGCCATTTCAAAGCCGATGTGGATGATCGCGATCATCTTCATCCCGCTGATCGGCGGCGTGCTGTGGCTGGTCTTCGGCAACGCCCGCGGCGGCATCAACACCATGGGCCAGTCCGGGGGTACTCCTCCGCGCCCGACCTCACCCGACGACGACGCCGATTTTCTGCGCCGCCTCGATGCCCAGCGTCGGCAGAAAGCCCGCGACGAGGAACTGAACCGCCGCGAGCAGGAACTCCGCAAGCGCGAAGAAGAACTGCGCCGCGGCCAGCAGAACGACGGCCCCAACAATAACGGCCGCGACGACATCGGCGAAGGCCCCGCCTCGTCCTGAACGTATGCCTCGGCCAGGGCATCTATGTTGTTCCGCGGCCCACGATGAGCGCACACCCCTCGTCGCCGCATAGCTATCGCTGGATCGCTCCGCCCTCGCTGAGGATCGGCTGGCTGACCCCATCGACTCTGGTGTGGTGTCGCATGATTCGGCCACGGCCTTCTACAGTCTCGGCGATCTCCCTGATGACGAACCAGAAATCACTCTCCCGATCGCAAACAGACCCGCCGAGGCATCCGCCAACATCGTCGGTGATGCGTAGCGCCACCATCTCGCGTCACGCCACGATGTGGCGGCAACACGCGATCCTCTGGCGAAGAGGACCCAACAGCCCAACTGCGCCACGTTCCTGGAGCGACTGCTAGATCAGAGTCCAGCGTAGGAGTGCAGTGATGGGAAGTATATGTTCACGATGGTGTAGTTGAACACCAGGCAGCCGAAGCCGACCATGTTCAGCCAGGCGGCGCGGGTGCCGGTCCAGCCGCGGGTAGCGCGGGCGTGCAGATAGCCGGCATAGACCACCCAGATGACGAAGGACCACACTTCCTTGGCGTCCCAGTTCCAGTAGCGACCCCAGGCCTGCTCGGCCCAGATGGCGCCGGCGATCACGGTGAAGGTCCACATCACGAATGACACGGCGTTGATGCGGTACGACCAGTTCTCCAGGGCGAAAGACGGCGGTACCAGCCGCAGGAACGCGAACTTGGTGGGCACACCCGCTTTCTGCGCGGCTTCCTGACGCTGTTTGAACAGTTGAAGCAGGCTCATGGCGAAGGTCAGCGAGAACAGGCCGGTGGCGGCCACCGCGACGGAAACGTGGGTAACGATCCACCAGGACTGCAGCGCCGGCTGCACATTACCCACCGGGGTGGGGAAACCGATGGTGGCTGCGATCATCATCAGCAGCACCACACCGGAGACGAAGGTGCCCACGAAGCGCAGGTCCTTGCGGATCAGGAACACCAGGTACACCACGGCGATGACCAGTGCACCAGTGGTCATGAACTCATAGAGGTTCGCCCAAGGCACCCGTGAGGAGGCGATACCACGGGCGAGCACGGCGAAAGCGTGTAGCAGCATGCCGATAATCATCAGCGCCACGGCGACATTTGCGGCCGGGCGCTTCACGGTGCCGGTGTACTCCATGTCCTCATCGACGAGGGTGGAGTCCAGTTCCTGCTCGCGGCGGGCCGCCGCACGGGCGGCTCGCTCGTTCTGGACCTGCGCGTCAGCATTCGTCTGTCCCGTGGCCACGTCGATCTCCGTGCCGCCGCCCGCGGTGACCAGGGACTTTTCGGAGACCCGCGCCGAGGCTTGTTCGACCTGTGCCGCGTGCTCGGATTCGAGCTCGGCCTCCATGCGCCGGATTGAGGCCGAGGAGCGGGCCATGTCCCACGAGAAGACGAAGAACGTGACCGTGTAGACCAGGGCAGCGATGAGCATGAACAGCTCGCTGTAGCTGGCGAGGACTTCGTTGATGGGCTGGGTATTCTGCATCGTCACTTCCGGTGATGGACTGGCGCGGATGGTGTGCGTCCGAGCTTACTCTGCTGGGGTTGGGTCTTGGGGTGGGATGACGGGCCAGGCCGCGTCGAAACGCTGACGCAAGCGGATGTTCTCGTCGCGCAGCCCGAAAGATTCGCCGCGGGCGAGCAAACCGTATTCGACCACGGTGTTACCGTCGACGTCGGTGGCGCGCACCCACACGCGGCGGCGGCGCACGAACAGGGAGACGGTCAGGGCGAACAGCGAGAGGGTCGCGAAGAAGCCCACGCCCCACTTGCCTGGATCGTAGTGGAGGTCTAGACCGACGTAACGAGAGAGCCCGTCGAAGGTGATGGAGCCTTTGCCGTCGGGCAGCTCGTAAGTCTCTCCTAGGCCCAAGGTGATGCCGCCGTTCTCGTTGTTGCGCGAGTTCAGTTCGGTGAGTCCCTCGGTGTCGAGGACGTACACATTGTGAGGGGTGCCGTCGTCGAGCCCGAGGTCCCCGAAGTAGGAGTTCAGACCCAGTTCCGGGTTGAGGGCGTCTGGATCGGCCGAGTAGGCCACGCCGTCTTCATCTTCGACCGCGGTGGGCAGGAAAAAGCCCACAAAGCCGAGCTGATCGGGCCGGGCGTCGGGAGCTTTGATGACGGCCAGCGAAGTGTTCAGTGCGTCCTGGACCTGGGCGATCATGGTGCCGTCCAGGGCGATGTCGCCGTTGCCGTCGCGCACGGTGATGTGCGGCGCGTAGCCGTTGCCGACCAGGAAGACGCGCACGCCGTCGACGGTCAGTGGATCATTCACCCGCAGCTCGGTCTCGTAGGGGTCCTCGCCCGGTTCCTGGACCTGGATTGTGGCCCCGTAGTCAAGGGGCTGGCCGTAATGGGATTCCGATTCGCGATCGTATTCGACGTGGAACTCATCCAACTGGAGCGAGAACGGGGTGAGGCGTTCCTCGGTGAAGGCGCTGCCGGGGGTGAACGAGTCGTAGGCGACCAGGTTGTTGGTGAATCCCTCGCCCTCGACGATGATCTTCTGACCGTTGTACTTCATCAGCGACCCGTAGGCCATGAAGATGAGCACGCCGATGAGCGAGAAATGGAAGACGATGTTGCCGATCTCGCGCAGGTAGCCGCGCTCGGCGCCCACCGAAGCGGCGGTGTGGCCCTTGGCGGGCTGGTCCTCATCGCGCACGGCGACCCGGTAGCCGCGCTTGCGCAGGATGGTGGCGGCTTCGTCCACCGCAGTATGGGGGTCGGGACCCGAGTCTTCGAGCACAAGCTTGCCGTATTCGGGCAGGCGGCTCAGACGGCGCGGGGTGCGCGGCGGTTCGGCGCGCATTTGCTGGTAGTGCTTGACTCCGCGGGGGAAGACGCACCCGACCAGGGAGATGAACAGCAGCAGGTAGATCGCCGAGAACCAGACGGAGTTGTAAACGTCGAAAAACTGCAGCGCGTCCAGGATCGGGCCCACGGTGGGGTTGTCTTCGATCCACTGGTCCACCACAGCTTCACCGGCGCGACGCTGCGGGAAGATCGACCCGGGCACGGCAGCCACGGCGAGCAGCAACAACAGCAGCAGCGCGGTGCGCATGCTGGTCAGCTGGGTCCAGAGCCAGCGCAGGGTGCCGGTGAAGCCGAGCGCGGGCAGTTCGACGTCGTTTTTCTGCTTCTGCGGGGTCAAATCGGCAACCTTACTTCATTCGCGAACCAGGTCTGGAGTTGTAGCACCCAGGTGTTCCACAGTCCGGAGACCATCAGCAGTCCGAGCAGGATCAACAGCCCACCGCCGAAGCGCATCACGGCGACCCGATGGCGGCGGAAAAAGCCCAGGGCGGCCATCGACTTGTTGAAGCCCATGGCGATCAGGATGAAGGGCAGGCCGAGTCCCAGACAGTAGACGAACGCCAGTACCGCGCCGCGCCAGGGGCTGGGGGAGCCGGCGGTGGACAGCAACAGCACCGCGGACATGGTCGGCCCGATGCAGGGCGCCCAGCCGAGCCCGAAGATCATGCCCAGCACGGGTGCGCCCCACAGTCCGGCGCGGGGTTGGACGTGCAGGCGTGAGTCGCGCTGGAACCAGGAGAATCCGCCCATGAAGACGACGCCGAGCAGGATGACGACAAGTCCGAGCACCTGGTACACCCAGGCGCCTTCGAATTGGAGCCAGACGACCACCCGGGAGAAGACCAGGCCGATGAGCACGAAAACCACGGTGAAGCCGAGCACGAACAGGCTCATGCCGGCGACCATACGGCCGCGCTTCTGCTCGGCTATGTTCGCCCCGCTCAGCCCGGTGACGTAGCCCAGGTATCCGGGGACCAACGGGAGCACGCAAGGCGAAAGGAAGGAGACGAGTCCGGCGAGCACCGCGACCGGGATGGCCAGCAGCAGAGACCCGTCGAGGGCGATCTCTGCGAAGACGTTATCGGTCACGCCGACTCCGCGACCACGGTCTGGATGAGCGAGCGCAGGGTGGAGTGCTCGGCAATACCCAGCACGCGGGCCGAGACCCGACCGGCGCGATCCAACACGATGGTGGTCGGCACCGCCTGCGGGGGCACGTAATCGGTCATGGCCAGCAGCACCTTGCCGTTGCGGTCCTCAAAGGAGGGATAGGTGATGCCGAAGTTACGCTCGAAGGCTTCCGCCGTACCGATGGTGTCGCGGACGTTGACGCCGTAGAACTGCACCTCATCGGCGAATTCCTCGTTCAGGGCTTGCAAGTCGGGGGCCTCCACCCGGCAGGGGGCGCAGGCGGCGTACCAAAAGTTCAAGACCACCGGCGTGCCACGCCAGTCGGAGACGGTGATCTCTTCGCCCGAGAACAGAGGCGCGGTGAAGTCCGTGGGCTCCGGGCGGTCCTCGACGGCCAGTTCGAGCACCGAGCCGTCACCGGCAATGTAGTTCTTGCCGTCGGCGTTGCCGGCTTGGTCGGCCAGCGGGTCCTCCGAAGAGCAGGCGGCCAGCACCGGCAGAGCGAACACACCGGTCAGACCGGCCAGCACCTGGCGACGCGACGGACGACCGGACGGGGAGGATATGTTCATGAAAGCCCCATTCATCGGGATGGATCGGGACGACCAACGACGTGCCGCACGGGCCGCCGGGCCGTCCTCGAGTCTATCGCCGCCCCCCTCACCTGACTGAATCCTGTGAACTGACTCCACCGCGGCTGAGTGCAATATGACGTGGCTGTTCTCTGCTAACCGAGGCTCAGGCGCCGGGCAGGGCGATCGCGTCGGCGAGCAGGTGCCGGTTGGGTTCTTGATATTCCACGCGCGGGCGGGTGGCTCCGGCGTCACAGTGCAGGGACGTGACCGAAGTCAGGCTGCATTCGCGGTCGCGCGGGTCGTGCCAGAGCTTCTTGCCCTCCGCGGAGAGCCGGGTGACCCAGATCGGCAGCTGATGGGCCACGATGACGGCTTCCGCGCCGTCGCCGTGGTTGCGGATCAGCTCATCGCGCAGATCATGCACCGCAGCGGCCACACGTGCTGCTTGCTCTGCGTAGGGCTCGCCCCAGGAGGGGCGGAAGGGGTTAAGCAGCAGTCCCCAGTTCTGTGGGCGGCGCAGCTGGCGCTTGATGTTGGACATTCCTTCAAAACCATTGGCTGCTTCAATGACCCGATCGTCGGTCCGCACCGGCAGCTGGAGCCGCTGTGCCAGCGGGGCGATGGTCTCCTGGGCGCGCAGGAGCGGTGAGGCGACGAGGATGCTCGGGGCGGAGCCGGTCTGTTCGGCGCGCTGAACGAACCAGTCCGCGAGCTCTTCGGCCATCTGGTACCCCAGCTCCGAGAGGTGGAATCCGGACAGCCGCCCGTAGAGGACGCGGTCGGGATTGTGGACTTCTCCGTGGCGAACAAGGTGAACGGTGGCAGTCGTCATACCTGCCAGTCTTCCAGAAGATGACGCGACGCGCGCGACGTCCAGGTTTTGTCCGGTTCTACCGGGGACAATGGAAGCAACATCCCGGTCCGCCACAAGGCACAAGGAGTACAGCATCGTGTCTCAGCATTCCGATCGTCCCGACGACCACGACAGCGACGAGGGCCCCGCAGATCCGCAACAGGGTCGTGCCGAGGGCGGTCGTTGGGAAGACGCCGAGGGTCAGCCGCGCTACGGGGTGCGCCTCCCGGACGGCGAGCAGCCCCCCGCGACTCCGACCACACCGAACACCCTGCCGCGTCAATACGGCCGGTTCACCCCGCATGAGCAGTCCGGCGCGCAGTCCGGTGCCGAATACGGGTCTGGCCACGGGTCCGAGTACGGTGCGCCGCCGCAGCCCCCGGGCCAGCAGTACCCCGGGTACCCGCAGCAGTACGCCCAGCAGCAGTACCCGTACCCGCAGCAGCCGCAGCACACCATGCCGCAGCCACCCCGGGTTCGGTTGGCGTCGCGGCTGATTCTGGTAGCCGGTGTGCTCTATGCGGTGGTCAATATCGTGACCGCCTTCCTCCCTCGGTTCGGCGTGCCCCAGGATCAGTGGGATCAGCTGCAGGAGATGTTCGCCGAGATCGACCCCACCGTGAGCCTCGATGCGATGCTCGCCCCCATGCGATTCGTGATGGTCATCATGGCCGTCATCTTGGGCTTGGTCTACTGGGTGATCGCCCGCGGTGTGGCCAACGGTTCCAACGCCGCCCGGATCATCGGCACTGTACTGGCAGTGCTGTCATTGCCGAGCCTGTTCAGCATCTCGGCGGTCTACGTTCTGCTGGGCGCCATCGGCATCGGCATGACCTTCACGGCCACCGCGAACGAATACTTCCGCTACAAGGCCTGGGAGAAGTTCAACGCGCGGAACCAGCCTCCCCGCTGATGTGGTGGAAAGCTAACAACTGCAGCTCAGCTGAGACGTCGACGACGCGAACGGAAACCTCCTCGGGAACTTCAAGCTCCACGGGGGCGAAATTGAGAATGCCGCGGATGCCGTAATGCACCAAGTCGTCCGCAGCCAGCTGAGCAGCCTCGCCGGGCACGGTGAGGATCGCCAGGCGGGCGCCGGTGCGCTCGATGACCTCGGCGGAGCGGGACGCATCCTCGATGGTCAGCTCCCCGCAGGGCTGTCCCACCCGTTGCGGGTCGGTGTCGAGCACGCTGACGACGTCGAGACCGCGGGCGGCGAAGCCACCGTATTGCACCAGGGCGGTGCCCAGGTGCCCGGCACCGACCAGGATGACCGGTTGGTGGGTGGAGATGCCCAGAATCTGCTCGATCGCCGCTTCCAGTACCCCCACCGGATACCCCTTGCCGGGTCGTCCCAGTTGACCGAGAGCGGAGAGGTCTTTACGCACCAGGTCCCGGCTGGCACCGGCTACTGCGGCCAGCTCGGTGGAAGAGACATACTCGGTTCCGGCCGCCGCCAGGGCGTTGAGTCTGCGTAGGTAGACGGGGAGCCGGTCCAGGGCGCGGCGCGAGAGCGGGCCGGCACTCATCGCCCCGGGGACATCGCGCTGGCGGCTCATCACGGGGTGGGGTCCTGCCGCGATGTGCGGGCGGCGGTGATGAGCCGGGCCAAGCGGTCGGCGTCGATTGACCAGAAATCGCGCTGAACGCCATCGATAAACAACACCGGGATCTCCTCAGAGTGCCGCTCCCCCAGTGCTGGCTCCTCCGTGGTGCTGACCTCGCGCCAGGCCACCCCGTGCTCGGCACAGACCCGGGCCACGGTGGTTCGGGCGGCGGCGCACAAATGACACTCGGGCCGGGTGAACAACATGATGTCGGGGCTGGAATCACTCAATGTAGGGTCCTTTGCCGTGCCTGAGGGTGGGGGTCAATGCGACGAGCCGCCCGATCTATGACCGGGCGGCTCGAAGAGTCTTGAGCGTGAAGAAGAAGCTTACTTCTTGTTGCGGCGCTGGTGACGAGTCTTGCGCAGCTGCTTGCGGTGCTTCTTCTTGGACATGCGCTTGCGGCGCTTCTTGATGACTGAACCCATCGATAATCCTTCGGATTGTCGTCGTTGTGTGTGAACATCACGCGGATGCGAGCACAGCACAACCTGTCTAATGTCTGAACGTTCCGGTACATCCTACCGCTCCACGGCGGGAAGAGCGAACCGAGACGCGGCTGGCACGAGGCCGAGCGACTTCTGGACTCACGCCTTTAGGCGCGGCCGTCGGTCCCGGTGACCTCGGTGTACCCGGCGGAGAGAATCTCCTGAACGGCATTCTCGGGGACACGGTAGGAACGACCGAAACGCACGGCGGGAAGCTCACCGGCATGGATCATCCGGTATACGGTCATGCGAGAAACGCGCATCATCTCCGCGACCTCGTTGACCGTCATGAATTTAGCTTCGGCGAAGTTGCCAGCAGGGGCCACGCTCGACTCCTTCTTGTGTCGTGTCGGATCAGCTGTTCCAGGTTTCCCTCAACGTATCGGTGGCGGCCTGACGAACCATCATCGCTCTTCTCGATGGTCCGAAGACCATTCCGGAGAGGGAATGGCGGGTCTGCCGTGCCGCCTGAGGGAAGTGGATCAGTGCTCCACCCGCACTTTCGTGCCAGTGGTGAACCGAACCAGGCGTGGCGCCTCCTGTGCGATTCTAACCAGAAAACGGCTGAGACCAAAGTGTTCGTCTGAAACTGATGTGAATATCGTCGCTTCAGTCGAACCAGGGGTCCAGGCCGTGCAAGGGAAACACAGCTTTTCGAGTGGCCATCACCGACTGGTCGGTAGGATCGGCCGGGTCAAAGCCGACTTCCCAGGAGCGCCACCACACGTCGACGGCGTCGTGCATGGTCTCCGGTAGTTCGTCGAGATCCATGCCGGACCGCTGCGAGGCCAGGGCTAGCCAGGCATCGGGCAGCGGCTCGGCGCGGGCTACCGGGTGGCCGGCGGCGATGGCGATCAGGTGGGTCCAGGCCCGAGGCACGACGTCGAAGGGGCTGTATCCACCGCCGCCCAGGGCCAGCCACCGGTCGCCGGCGTAATCGTAGGCCCAGTCACGGGCGTCGAGCATCAGCTGGCGCTGACCGTCCACGGAGAGCTGCAGGTCCGCCAGCGGGTCGCGACCGTGCCCATCACAACCGTGTTGGGTGACGAGGACGTCGGGGGAGAAAGCGCGCAGTAGCTGCGGCACCACCGCGTGTACGGCGCGCAGGTAGGCGGCGTCGTTGGATCCGGCGGGCAGCGCGACATTGACCGCAGAGCCTTCGGCCCCGGTGCCGCCGATGTCGTTGGCGAAGCCGGTGCCCGGGAAGAGAGCAACCCCGGTTTCGTGCAGTGACACGGTCAGCACCCGCGGGTCGTCCCAGAAGATGGATTCCACGCCGTCGCCGTGGTGAGCATCCAGGTCCACATAGGCCACGCGTTCGGCGCCCAGATCGAGCATCCGCTGAATGGCCAGGGCGGCGTCGTTATAGATACAGAACCCGCTGGCCTTCTCGCGGTGGGCGTGGTGCATGCCACCGGCGAAATTCACCACATGCTGGTAGTCCCCCGACCACAGTGCCTCGGCGGCCGCCAGGGAGCCCCCGGCAATGCGGGCGGAGGAGGAATGCAGATCGGAGAACACAGGACAGTCATCCGTACCGAGGCCGATTTCTTCGAGACGTTCGGCGCTCATCCCTTCCCCGTCAGCATCAAGCTGTGAGGCTTCGCGAACCCGTTGAATGTAGCCGGCGTCGTGCACAGCGCTGAGCTGCTCATCGCTGGCCATGGGCGGGGTCAGCACCGTGACCGTGGGGGCGTTGAAGACGCCCAGGTGGCTGGCCAGGGCGTGGGTGAGCTCCAGTCGCACCGGCGCCATCGGGTGGGTTTCGCTGAAACGGTAGCGCAGCAGCGACTCATCCCACATGACCGCGGTGGGCACCGGTTCCATGTTTGTGGGTTGCATCACTTGCCAGCCTAGATCCCCGCGGAGGATTCGGCGATTCCGCGTCGTTCTGAGACAGCACCGTGACCGTGTTGTGCGGGCTGGCTGTGAAGTCTCGGGATGAGAGGCATGGGACTGGTAAATTCGGGACAGAAGGAGGAAGATAGGTGCGTCATGCACGCTCGCACCTCCCGTCCGGCTCGGCCGGCTCGTTCCAGCGCGCGTTCCGGTTCCCCGTCGAACGCCCAACTCGCCGCTTCCCTGCACCATCGCCCGGTGAGGGTGGCCCGTGCGCTCGCCCGCTCCCGCCACTCCGGCGTGCTGTTCGTCGCGGGCTCTCCGGCGCGTGCCGCGCTGATGGCGTTCATGGTGATCATGGGGTTCTTCACGGCACTGCTGAAGCTGCCGGTGGCAGCCGAGGAGGGGCAGTCGACGTCGTTCGTCGATGCGATGTTTACGGCAATTTCCGCGGTATCGGTCACCGGGCTCACCGTGGTTAACACGGCCGAGCATTGGTCGTTTGCGGGCCAGGCGATCATCCTCGTCGGCATACAGATCGGCGGGCTGGGTATCCTCTCCACGGGTGGACTCTTGGGCCTGGCTGTCTCGCGTCGGCTGGGACTGCGCTCCCGCCTGGTCACCCAGGAGGGCATGACCACCGGTCGGCTCGGCGAGGTCAAGCAGTTGTTGCTCACCGTGGTGATCACCTCGCTGACCTTCGAGGCCCTGCTGGCGCTGGTGTTGGTGCCACGCTTCATTGCCGCCACCGGGTCGTTTGCCGAAGGGCTCTGGCAGGGCATTTTCTACTCGGTGTCTGCTTTCAATAACGCTGGTTTTACTCTGCACCCGGAGGGTTTCGGCGCTTATGTGGATGACCCATGGATCATCTGGGCGGTGATGATCGGGGTGATGGTGGGCTCGTTGGGCTTCCCCGTGGTGTTGGTGTTGCACCGGTGTCTGTGGCACCGCGGCAAGCTGAATCTGCACACCAAGATCACCCTGGAGATGACGGCGGCACTGCTGCTGTTGGGCGCGGTGCTGCTGGGCTGGTTCGAGTGGGACAACCGAGACACCCTGGGGAAGATGAGCATCGGTGAGCGGTTGCAATTCGCCCTCTTCGCCTCTACGATGACCCGTTCGGGCGGATTCTCCGTCTACGATATGAACGACCAGAACCCCGAGTCATTGCTGCTGATGGACGCCCTGATGTTTGTGGGTGGCGGCTCTGGATCCACCGCCGGCGGGATCAAGGTCACCACCCTGGCGGTGTTGCTGCTGGCGATTATTGCCGAGGCGCGCGGCGCCGAGGAGGTCACCTCCCACCACCGCACTATTAACGCCGCGACCGTTCGGGTAGCGATCGCCGTCGTGATGGCCGCCGCCACGCTGATTCTCGTGGCCACCATGGTGCTGCTGGCGATGACGCATGAGCCCCTGCATCGGGTGATGTTCGAGACGCTGAGCGCCTTCGGCACCGCCGGGCTGACGACGGGGCTCTCCGAGGATCTGCCACCGGCCGGGCGTATTGTGTTGAGCCTGCTGATGTTCGCCGGCCGGGTGGGCACCATTACCTTCGCGGCGGGGCTGGCCCTACGTCAGCGCCGTACCCTGTACCGACACCCCGAGGAAAGGCCGATCATTGGCTGAGCACAAACGTATTGACCCCCACTCCCCCGTGTTGCTGATCGGGCTGGGCCGGTTCGGTTCCGCCGTCGCCGAACAACTCATCCATCAGGGCCGGGAGGTGATGGCCATCGAGAAGGACCGCACCCTGGTGCAACGATACTCCGGGGTGCTCACCCACGTGGTGGAGGCCGACGCCGCCGATATCGACGCCTTGAAGCAGCTGGGGGCGGAGGACTTTTCAGTGGCAGTGGTCGGGGTGGGCACCTCCATCGAATCCTCGGTGTTGATCACGGTGAACCTGGTGGATCTGGGCCTCGAGCATGTGTGGGCGAAAGCCATTACCCCGTCCCACGGCACCATTCTGCGGCGCATCGGCGCCCACCATGTGATCTACCCCGAGCACGACGCCGGGGTGCGCGCCGCCCATCTGGTCTCGGGGCGGATGTTGGACTTCATCAAGTTCAACGACGGCTACGCGATCGTGAAAATGTTCCCGCCGGCCGATGTGGTGGGCAAGCCGCTGGGGGACGCCCGTATCCGCACCAAATTCGGGGTGACCGTGGTGGGTGTGAAGTCGCCGGGCGAAGCGTTCGTTAATGCGCAACCGGACACGATCATCGGTCCAAAGGACGTGATCATCGTGTCCGGTCACGAGGAGAAGATCGAGAAGCTCGCCGAGCGGCTCTAGTCCACTAGCGCTCCTCGGTCTGTTGCGTGGTCTGGTGGACGTCGCGGGCATTCACATAGGTTTTGCGCGCGGTGTCGGTGCGGGCCGGCAGGGTACCGCCGCGACCCACCCGTCGGGTAAGGCCGTCGACCAGCGGCGGGGCGCTGGTCCCCGCTGATTCCTGCTCTGCGTCGTCCTCGGGCAGGTACGGGTCAACCATGACGGGAGCCTCGCCGACCGCCTCTGGTTCGACCACCACATCGCTGGTGTCGTGCTCGTCTTCCTCCTCACGGCGGGCGAGCTCCTCGGGCGGCAGCACTTTCTTCCAACGACGGGTGCGCACCGGGGGCAACTCCCCGGCGTCTTCGCGCAGCGCCCGGTACAGAGCGTACATCTGGAAGTAGGCGAACACGAAGAACGGAAGTCCCACGAGGATGATGGTGGATTCCAGCGCCTCCAGTCCACCGGTGCCGGAGAACACGAGCAAGGTGGCGGTGATCAGACCGATGGCCACCGCCCAGAAAATGCGCTGGCCCAGCGGGTTGAAGTCCTCATGCCCGTTGGCCATGGTGTCGGTGACCAGGGCCGCGGAGTCCACGGAGGTCACGAAGAAGATGACCACCAGCACGATGGAGAGCACCGAAATCAGGAACCCGGCCGGATAGTGCTCCAGGAACGCGAAGAGCGCGCCTGGAATATCGCCGTCGTCGACGACGCGTTCCACCAGTCCGCCGTCGCCGTTGAGCTCAATGTCGATGGCGGACATGCCGAAGATGCCGAACCACAGCACCGAGAAGCCAGCGGGCACTGCCAACACGCCGGAGACGAACTGGCGCACGGTGCGGCCCTTCGAAATGCGGGCGATAAAGAGCCCCACAAAGGGCGACCAGGTGATGGTCCAGGCCCAGTAGAACACGGTCCAGCCGTTCTGCCATCCCGAGTCGGCGAAGGTGTCGTTCCAAAAAGCCAGCTCCGGAAGGTTCACGATGTAGGTGCCCAGCGACTCGATGGTGCCCTTGAGCACGAACAGGGTGGAGCCGCCGGCCACCAGCACGAACACCAGCAACCCCACGGCCATCCAGATGTTGACGTTGGAGAGCACCTTAATGCCCTTGTCGAGCCCCAGCGCGACCGAGATCATGGCGAGGCCGCCGACGATACCGATGATCACCAGCTGCCAGACGGCGGATTCGGGGACCCCGAAGAGCTGGTTGAGGCCGCCGTTGATCTGCAGGGTGCCCAGGCCGATGGAGACCGCGATGCCGAACACGGTGCCGACAATGGCGACGACGTCGATGAACTTGCCGATCGGGCCGTGGATTCCCTCACCGAGGATGGGTTGGAAGATCGAGGACACCCGCGGCGGCAGGTTCCTCTTGTGGATGAAGTAGGCGAAGCACAGTGCGGGCAGGGTGAAGATCGTCCAGGTGTGCAGGGTGAAGTGGTAGAACGTGAAGTTCATGGCGTCGGTGGCGGCGGCTTCGGTGCCGGGCTCGATGCCCAGGGAGGGCCCGCGCGGCGGGTCGCCGAAGTGGCTGACCGGTTCGGCCACACCCCAGAACATCAGGATGGAGCCGATGCCCGCGGCGAACAGCATGCCGAACCAGGCGGGTCCGGAGTGTTCCGGGGCTTCGTCGTCGGGACCGAGTTTGACGCGGCCGAACCGTCCCACCGCAATGAACAGCAGGAAGGCCAGGAACAGGGTCACCCCGAGAATGTAGAACCAGCCGAAGTTGGACAGCAGCCAGTCTGAGGCCCCGCTCACCGCCCGGTCCAGGGGCTCGGTGAACGCAATGGTGGCGACCACGAACAGGATGATCACGGCCGCCGAACTGAAGAAAATCGCCGGCGAGGTCCGTAACCTCAACGAATCATGGAGTTTTGTCAGCATGCGCTCGAGGTTACCGAAGGGGCAACCGTAGATCGCAAGGTCTGAGCGACGGTGCCCGCCGGTCATCGACGCGGAGCGGGGTCAGCTCCCGAATTCGGCGGAGAGTTCCTCCGAGCGGCGGATATTAGCCGCGATGCCGCGGGCCACCACCCCGGAGAGATCGTCCTCGGTGAAGCTGCGCAGCGCGGCCTCGGTGGTGCCTTGCGGGCTGGTGATGTTCTCGCGCAGTTCGGCGGCCGAGACGTTCTGGGTGGCGATCATCCGGCCCGCGCCGGCCAGCGTGGCGGAGGCCAGCTGTTCAGCGACGTCCGCGTCCATGCCGTGCGCCACCGCCGTCTGGGCCAGCAGCTCGGCCAGGTGGAAGAAGTAGGCGGGCCCGGAGCCAGAGATGCCAGCCACCAGGTCGATCTGTGATTCGGGTACCACGACAACGGTGCCTGCCTGTTCAAACAGCCCGCGTGCGGCCTCTAGCTGGGACTCGGTGACGTCCGCCGAAGCAGCGAGCCCCACCGCACCCTGTTGCACGGCCAGCGGAGTGTTCGGCATGGCGCGCACGATCGGCTGGCCTGCGGGCAGCCGGGACGCCATCGAGGCGATGCTGATGCCGGCCGCCACGGAGACCACCACGGTGTCCGGACTCAGAGCAGGGGCGATCTCCTCGCAAACCTCCACTATGGCCTTGGGCTTGACCCCGAGCACCACGAGGTGAGCGTTGGCGACCTCCTGGTTAGCTTCCGTGTGGTCCTCGGTCGCGGTGACCGCAATGCCGTAGCGGGTGGACTTCGTCTCGGCGGAAAGCACCCGACCTACGGTGGCGCGCACCGATTCGGGATCGTGCCCGCCGGCGAGCAGTCCCTCCAGCACGGCCGAGTTCATGTTGCCCAGCCCGATGAAGCTGACGGTGGTGGAGGGAGTGAGGCTCATGGGTGTTCCTGTGTTTCTCTCGGGGTCTGGTTCTGGTGCTGTTGGCGGGCTTGGCGCTGCCCGAGGGCGAGGTGGCGGCGGGCGAAGTTCAGTGATTCGGCGAGCATCTCCTCGCGCTGCCCGGCATATTTGGCGTTGCGGGTGCTGACCTCCACGCACACCGAGCCGGTGAAGCCGGAGGCGCCCAAAAACTGCAGGCACTCGGCCACCGGCTGAGCGCCGTGGCCGGGCAGCAGGTGGTCGTCCTTACCGGTGTTCGTGCCGTCGGTGAGGTGCACGTGGCGCAGCCGCTCGCCGAGCAGTCGAAAAGCAGCCAGCGAGTCCGCTTCAGCGGAGGCTGCGTGGGAGAAATCCCAGGTCACGAAGTCGTAGTCCAGGGGCACCGGGTCGTGGTGGGGCAGATACATTTTGGCTTCGCGGCCGCGCACTTTCCATGGGTACATGTTCTCCACGGTGATCATGATGCCGGTGGCCTCCATGATGTCGCGGATGCCCTCGGCAAAATCCCGGGCGTAGTTGCCCTGCCAGCGGAACGGCGGATGTACCACCACCAGTTCGGCCCCGAGTTCACGGGCCATGTCCGCGCTGCGGGCGATCTTGTTCCAGGCCGAACCCCAGACCTGCTGAGTGAAGAGCAGGGTGGGGGCGTGGATCGAGTGGATGGGCATCTCGTGCTGTTCGGAGAGCTGGTCCAGACGCACCGGGTCCTGCGACCAGGCACTCTGGGTCACCATCATTTCGATGCCGTCGTACCCCAGATCCTGGGCCATGGCGAAAACATGCTGCGGGTGCAACGTGAACACCGACGACGACGAAAGCGTCACCGGAATCGGGCGAATCGGGGTACGCTCCGCGCCGGAAAGGTCGGCTCCTCGTGGCTCAGGCACCGACAACCCCCACCGAGAATCCGGGCGCTTGGCTGCCCGGCGTCAGGTTCACGTGCCCGACCCAGGGTTCGACCTCGCGGCCGATCACCCCGTCCATGAGCAACGCGTCGAGACGTCCCATGATCAGACCTTCTCGCAGGGCCCACGGGCAGATCAAGATCCGCTCGACGCCGAACGCGCGCAGCGCCGCCTCGGCCACCAGTCCGCCCGCAAGAATCTGCGGGGCACGCAATTCCGAGACGCCGGGCAGCTCGGAGCGCTCTTCCACGGTCATGGTGGACAGTCGGCTGTTCCAGCGGCGCAAATCCTGCAGTTCCAGGTAGCGGGGCACGAAGGGGCCATCGGAATAGGGGGCCGCCCCGGCGATGCGTGCCAGGGAGCGGAACGTCTTCGAGGTGCCCGTCACCACCGTCCCAGCAGGCAGCGCGGGGAAACCCGGTACCTGCTCGGCCAGCACGGTCTCGATGTGCTTGCGGATTTTCTTCAGCGCCTTGGGCTTGGGCGGGTCGGCCGAGTCCAGGAAGTCGCGGGTCAGCCGTTGGGCACCCAGCGGCACAGAGACCGCGCGGGAGGGGAGCTCGTCGACGCCGTAGGAGATTTCGAAGGAGCCGCCGCCGATGTCGAAATTCAGCAGATGCTCCACATGCCAGCCGTGCCAGCGTCGCACCGCGAAGTAGGTCATCGCCGCTTCTTGGTCACCGGTGAGCTCGGCCAGGTGCACCCCGGTGGTGCGGGTGACTTCCTCGAGCACTTCGGCGCCATTGGCCGATTCTCGGATGGCGGAGGTACAGAACGCGATCATGTCCTCGGCGCCGTTACGCTCGGCGAAGGCCACCGCCTCGCGGATGAACCCGATCAAATCCTGCACGCCTTCGGCCGTGATGGCCCCATCGTCGTCGAGACGACGAATCAGCGATAGCGGCCGTTTGTGATCCGCGTAAGCTGTGGGGCGCGCGCCCGGGTGGGCGTCCACGAGCAAAAGGTGGACCGTGTTCGATCCGATGTCCAGGACTCCTAGACGCATGCGCGGCTCCGAACCTCGTTACTTCTTTGCGGCGGTTTTGCGCCCGCCGCGCTTGACAGGTCCTTTGGCCCGCTTCTCGGCGAGCAACTGATACGCCTGTTCGGCGGTCACGGATTCGGGGGCGGTGGCGCGCGGCACAGTGATGTTGGTGACCCCGTCGGTGACGTAGGGCCCGAACCGGCCCTCTTTGATGGTGACCTTCTTACCGGACACCGGGTCCGGTGCGAATTCCGCAATCGGGGGCTTGGCCGTCCCGCGCCCGCGCTGCTTGGGTTGGGCGTAAATGGCGAGGGCTTCCTCCAGGGTGATCGTGAAGATCTGTTCCTCGGACTCCAGGGAGCGGGAATCGGTGCCTTTCTTCAAGTACGGACCGAACCGGCCGTTCTGCGCGGTGATCACCTCGCCTTCGGCGTCCTCACCCACGATGCGCGGCAGGGCCAACAGCTTCAGCGCGTCCTCCAGGGTGATGGTCTCCAGCGACTGCGATTTCAACAAGGAAGCGGTGCGCGGCTTGACCTTCTTGGGCTTCTTCTTCGGCTTGGGTTTGCCGTTTTTGTAGTACTCGACCGGCTGTGCATCCATGTGAGCCTGGATTTGTTCTTCGGTGAGCTCCGGCACCACCTCGGTGACATACGGGCCGTAGCGGCCGTCCTTGGCCACAATCTGGTATCCGGATTCGGCGTCGACGCCAAGATCGACTTCCGAGGGTCCGGCGGTGGCGAAGAGCTCCTCGGCTTTCTCCGGGGTCAGCGCGTCCGGCGGCAGGTCCTCGGGCACGTTGGCACGCTGCGGCTCCTCGGCCTCCGGTCCGCCGTCGCGCTCCAGGTACGGGCCGAATTTGCCCACCCGCAGGGTGATCGTATCGGTCACCGGAATGGAGTTCACCGCGCGGGCGTCAATATCGCCCAGGTTCTCGACGATGTTGCGCAACCCGGTTTCGGCGTCGTCGGCACCAAAGTAGAAGTTCTGCAGCCAGGCTTCGCGCTGGATCTCACCGGCGGCGATCTGGTCGAGGTCGTCCTCCATGCGCGCGGTGAAGTCGTAGTCGACGTAGCGGCCGAAGTGTTCCTCGAGCAGTCGGATCACGCTGAACGCGGTCCAGGAGGGCACCAGGGCGTTGCCACGCTTATTGACGTAGCCGCGGTCCATGATGGTGGAGATGGTCGGGGCGTAGGTGGAGGGGCGCCCGATTTCGCGCTTTTCCAGCTCCGCGACAATGGAGGCTTCCGTGTAGCGCGGCGGCGGGGTGGTCTCGTGGCCGTCGGCGGTGAGCTCTTCGGCGTCGAGCCCCTGGCCCACGGAGAGATCCGGAAGTCGCTTGGATTTCTCGTCCTTCGCGCCGTCCTTGCCCGACTCACCACTCGTGTCCTGGCTCGTGTCCTTGCCCTCTTCGTAGGCGGCGAGGAAACCGGGGAAGGTGATCACGGTGCCGGAGGCGGAGAACTCGGCGGCGCGGGTGCTGTTATCCACCACAGCCTCGCCGACCACCTTCACGGTGGCGGTGTAGCCGGTGGCGTCAGCCATCTGGGAGGCGATGGTGCGCTTCCAGATCAGTTCGTAGAGCCGGAACTCATCAGCGCTCAGGGCCGAAGACACCTGGGCTGGGGTGCGGAAGTAGTCACCGGCGGGGCGGATCGCTTCGTGAGCTTCCTGGGCGCCGGCGTTACGGGAGGTGTAGTACCGCTTGGCCTGCGGCACCGAGTCCGCCCCGTACAGCTCCGTAGCCTGACGGCGGGCTGCGTTGATGGCCTCATCGGAGAGCGTCACCGAGTCGGTACGCATATAGGTGATGTAGCCGTTTTCGTATAGTCGCTGGGCCACCTGCATGGTCACCCGTGAGGAGAACCGCAGCTTGCGCGAGGCCTCCTGTTGCAGGGTCGAGGTGGTGAAGGGCGCGGCCGGACGACGCTTGTAGGGCTTGTCCTCTACGGAGGTCACCGCAAAATCTGCGTCAGTCAGTCCAGCAACCAGTGCTTCGGCGGTGGCCTGATCCAGGTGCACGACCTTGGACTTCGAGGCAGGCTTCAGCTGACCGGCGTCGTCGAAATCTCGACCGGCGGCCACCCGCGTGCCGTCCACGGCCGACAGGCGGGCCTGGAACGTTTCGGTCGCCTGCGTGCTGGTGGCACCGTCCGCACGGGTCACGAAGTCAGCGGTGAGGTCCCAGTAGGCGGCGGGGACGAACGCCATGCGTTCGCGTTCTCGCTCGACCACCAGGCGGGTGGCCACGGACTGCACGCGCCCGGCGGACAGGCCCGGAGCGACCTTGCGCCAGAGCACCGGGGAGATCTCGTAGCCGAAGAGCCGGTCCAGAATGCGCCGGGTCTCCTGGGCATCCACCAGGTCCTGGTCGATCTCGCGGACGTTTTCTAGACCACGGGCTATGCCTTCTTTGGTGATTTCGGTGAAGGTCATCCGGTACACGGGGACTTTGGGCTTGAGCACGTCCAGCAGGTGCCAGGCAATCGCTTCACCTTCGCGGTCGGCGTCGGTGGCGAGGTAGAGCGCGGAGGCGTCTTTCATGGCGCGCTTGAGCTCGGTGACGCGCTTCTTCTTGTCCGGGTAGACCACGTAGTAGGGCTGGAAACCGGACTCGGTGTCGACGGCGAACTTCCCGTAGGGCCCTTTTTTCATCTCCGCCGGCAGATCCGAGGGGCGCGGTAGGTCACGAATGTGCCCGGCAGACGCGTCGACCACCCATCCTTCGCCGAGGTATTTGGCGATGGATTTGGACTTGGCGGGTGACTCCACTATGACCAGCTTGATGCCTTCGTCGGTGGATGGCGCGGCTTTTTTGGCAGGCACGAGGCTCCTTCTGTTGCGTCGATACCCCTCTAATGTAGCGGGTTGATCGACACGGTGATGAACCGAGGGTCACCGGGGCGCGGTCTGCTCCCCGACGCGCGCGGCGTGTTCAGCCACCAGCGAGACCAGGTAGTAGACGCGTTGGGCGTCGTCGTCATCGCGGCGAGCCCGGGACCGATCCTCGAACTCGTCCAGGAGCGCGTACATGCGCGACATGAACTCGGCGCGGTCTTCTTCGGAGAGCTTCACGGTGCCGTTGGTCATCACCGGGGTGCGCGGCTCATCGACAGGCCGTTCTTCTTGGGCGCGGCGGGTGAGCTCGTCGGTAATGCGGCGGCGCTGCCGGGCGAATTGCCGGTCGACGATAGCGAATTTGCCGGCGGTGCTGGCGTCCGGGCGCAACACCAGCTCGGTGCCGACGGGACGCCAGAGCTTTTCCCGACCATCGGCGGATTCCTCGGCACGCTCGATGAACCCGTACTTTTCGAGCACCCGCAGGTGGTAGCTCATCGCGGGGGCGGTCACGCCGCAGCGCGCCGCCAACTGGGTGGCGGTGCGCGGGCTGGACGTGGCGTAGAGCTCGTCCAGCGCTTCGAGCCGGACCTCGTGGGCCAGGGCGCGCATCTGCGAGGGATCGGTGATGGTGGTGTTCATGATCAGCTCAGTCTACCCCGCCGGGCGGCTCCGATGTGCCGAAGGTCACATAGCCCTCGAGGGCGAGCTCTACGAGGGCCGCTTCCAGTTCGCGGACGGTGGCGTCGTCGAGGTCAAGAATGGCCGAGACCGCGGAGAGCAGCTGCCCGGCGCTCAGTTCACCGTCGGCAGCCGAGAGCAATCCGGCCAGGGCGGTGTCCACCGGCCGCGAGCGCTGAAATCCGGCGCCCTGCCGGGCCATGATGATCTCCGGATGGTCGGCTCCGAAATGCTGGTGACGCTCTTCGGTGACGTGGAAGGGCACGACCGGGTGCAGGGCACGCACCGCGGACGGGTCGGCGAGCGCGTCCCAAATCTCAATCGCCTCACCCCAGGCCGGGCCAAGCGGTTGGGCGATGGGGTGCAGGAGCTCCTCGGTGCGCAGCAGTGGTGCTGCCCGGTCCGAGAGATCGGCCCGGCGCAGCCACACGTAGCCGAAGCCGATCGCGGAGATGTCACGGCGGGCGAAGTCATCCAGGTAGCGGCGGTAGGCGCGCTGGTAGGCGTCGTCGTCGAGGGTTTCGGAGGAGTCCTGGAGCCACAGTTCGGCGTAACCGGCCGGGTCGTGGTGGTCGCGCTGGATGATCCAGGCGTCCAGGGGCGCCTCCGACCCAGCCACCCAGCCGCGCGGGCGGGTATCCCACGCGGCGGTTCCAGTGGATGCCTCAGTATCGGCCGGGATTTCCCAGTTAGCCAGCAATTGGGCGGTGCCACCGGGGGCGAGTACGGTGCCGACGGTAGAGATCAGTTCCGCCACCAGGTCATCACCCTGGCGGCCGGTCTCACGGTAGGTCTGCACGTGCTCCGATTGCTGTGGCGCGATCACGAAGGGCGGGTTGGACACCACCAGGTCGAATTCCTGGCCGGCCACCGGTTCGAGCAGGTTGCCCTGCAACAGGGTGACCCGCTCGGAAAGTCGGTCGCGGTCCAGGTCCAGCCGGGGCGCGTTCAGCAGCAGATTGAAGCGGGTGAAGTCCAGGGCGCGTTCGGAGAGGTCGGTGGCGGTGACGTGGTCGGCGTGGGCCAGCAGGTGCAGGGTCTGCACCCCGCACCCGACGCCGACGTCAAGCGCGGTAGCGACCTGACGGCGGATGGTGACCCCGGCCAGGGTGAGGGAGGCCCCGCCGATGCCGAGCACATGATCATCGGGCAGTGCGGTGCGGCGCTGCAACGCGGTTTGGTCGGAGGCCACCCAGAGATCTCCGGTGACATCGGTGGAATAAGGGGAGAGATCCACGGTGGGGTAGAAGAGGTGCTCGCGCACCTCCCCCAGGCGCAGCCGTGCCGCACCCTCGGCGGTGGTGCGGGGCAGGGCGCGGTTCAGCACGGTGACGGGTACCGGGTCCCCAAGCATCCAGGCGCCGATCAGTGCGGCCAGCGGTGCGGCGTCGGTTTCACCCAGCAGGCGGGAGATGATCTCGCGTGCGGGCACGGCTTGTTCGCGGTCCAGCGCCGTGGTGGCCATCGGGCCTAGCAGCTCCCCCACCGCGTCGACCGTGTAGCCGATCTGGTGCAGGTCTTCTTCCAGGGCGCTGATCAGTTCGAGCGCCTCCGGGCGCGCGTAGGGTGCCTCCCCGCTCATGCGGCCACCTCGCAGTGGGCGCACACGCGCTCCGGGTTCGCCTCGGCGCAGTCGCCACAGACCGTGTCCAGGTGCCGACACGACAGCTTCGAGCAGTTCCGCATGTCGGAGGTGGGCTGCTCGCAGAGCAGGCAGCGCCCGATGGTGACGGCGTCGTCGGAGAACTCCGTGTGCATCCGTTCGTCGAACACGTAGAGGGAACCCTCCCAGAGTCCGGCGTCGCCGAACACTTCCCCGTAGCGGACGATGCCGCCATCGAGCTGGTAGACCTCCTCGAAACCGCGGTGCTTCATCAGTGCGGTGAGCACCTCGCAACGGATGCCGCCGGTGCAGTAGGTCACCACGGGCTGATCCTTGAGGTGGTCGTACTTGCCGGACTCCAGCTCGGTGACGAAATCCCGGGTGGTCTCAGTATCGGGCACCACCGCGTTCTTGAATTTCCCGATCTTGGCTTCCACCGCGTTGCGTCCGTCGAAAAACACCACCGGACGCTTCTCGCTCTCACGCTGCTCGACCAATTCGTGCAGTGCCTCCGGTTTCAGGTGCACCCCGGTATCAGTGACCCCCTCGGTGGTCACCTCAATCTCTTCGGCTGCATCGAACGCCACCAGTTCGGGCTTCACCTTCACCGACAAGCGCGGGAAATCAGCGGCCGAACCTTCTGACCATTTGATCTCCATCCCCTGGAAGCCGGAGTACGACCGGGTGGTCTTCACATAGTGTTTGACGGCGGAGATGGGTCCGCCCACGGTGCCGTTGATGCCGTGCGGGGCAATGATGATGCGCCCGGTGAGCCCGAGCATGGTGCACAGGGCGTGCTGCCACAGCCGCACCGCCTCCGGATCGGCGATCGGGGTGAAGTGATAGTACAGCGCGATCTTGGACTGCGCCGAGGGGGCCAGGTGCAGCCCGGGGGCTTCAGGGGTTGATGAAGATGACGTCACACGTCAAGACTAGGTCACAGTTTGGTCTGAGTTCATGACTCAGACCTGCCGTTGCGCCCACCTTTGTGCCTATCCTGGGGGCATGACCTCGACACTGAATGATGCTCTGATCTCCGCTTGGGTGACCGGCTGGGCACGGTGCCGCGGCTACCGTGTGCGCCACGACGACGGCATGCACGCCACCCTGCGCCAACGCGACACCGGCGACGGCGCCACCGACACGGCCGGCCCCGGCAGCGACTGGGAGTACGTGGTGGCTGAACCCACCGACGAACAGTTGCAGACCCTGGGCGCCACGATCGCCGAGAACCCGCAACGCTTGCTGACCATTGTGGCCAGCGCCGAACGCCGCCCCGGTGACCCGGACCCGGATACCGCAGCCCGCGCTGCGGCCATCACCGGGCTGCGCGCCGTGGCCACCGGTGAACGGCTGATGACCACCGACATGGCCGAGCACGACGTCGAGACCCCGGTGATCCCCGATCAGTTTGAGGCCAAGGTGGACCGCAATGAGGGCTGGTTCCTGGTCACCTTCACCACCACGGAGGAGCACGGCCAGGGGGCCGGCCAGGTGGCTGCCCGCGGCCGCGTCGCCGTCGTGGATGACTACGCCGTCTTCGACCAGATCTGGACTTACCCGGCGTTCCGCCGCCAGGGGCTGGGCTCACTGACCATGCGCTACCTGTCCGCGCTGGCGCTGGAGCACGAAGTGGACGAGGGACTGCTGGTGGCCAGCGCCGACGGTCAGGCCCTGTACGGCTACCTCGGCTGGGACGCCCTGGCCGATGTGGTGGTCATGGGCACCGGGTCCGACACCTCCGGCGAGTCCTCCTCGCACAACACCGAGAATTGACCGACGCCGAACAGCTCACCGCCGCGCTCGGCTACCAGGGTGTTCCGGCGCAGCTCCTTCACACCCGGCGCTTTGAAGCACGCCCGGCCCGGTTCGACGACTGGCCGAAGCAGACTCCGCCCGCGTTGATCGATGCCTTCGGCGCCTCGGGGCTGTTGCGTCCCTGGCAACATCAGGTGGCCGCCGCGCAGCATGCCCTGGCCGGTGAGCACGTGGTGCTGGCCACCGGTACCGCCTCGGGGAAATCACTGGGTTACCAGCTGCCGATCGCCACGCAGTTGGCCGACGGCCGATCCACCGCCTTGTATCTGGCGCCGACCAAAGCCCTGGGTGCGGATCAACTCGGGGCATGGCGGGCACTCGCCCGTGATGGCGCGACCTGGTTGCGCGCTTCCCCCTACGACGGCGACACCGCGCCGGCGGATCGCACGTGGGCCCGCCAGCACGCGAACCTGGTGCTCACCAATCCGGACATGTTGCACGTAGGGATTCTGCCGCACCACCAACGCTGGGCGCAGTTCTTCCGGAACCTGGCCTACGTGGTGATCGATGAGGCGCACGTCTACCGGGGCGTGTTCGGCTCCCATGTCGCGGTGCTGCTGCGCCGGCTGTCCCGAGTGGTGGAGCACTACCGCGGCGCGCCCCCGGTGTTCATCGGCGCCTCAGCCACGTCCGGGAATCCGGCGACGGCGTTCTCCACCCTTATCGGAGCGGATGCCACTGCGATCACCCAAGACGCTTCCCCTCATGGCGCCGTCACCGTAGGATTCTGGGAAACCGAACTCACCGACAAACGGGGCGAGCATGGTGCTCCGATTCGCCGTTCCGCCACCGCCACCGGCGCGGACCTGCTCACCGATTTCGCCATCGCCGGGGTACGCACCATCGCCTTCATTCGGTCTCGGCGCGGCGCCGAGGCCATGGCCCAGGCCGCCTCACGGCAACTGGCCGAGGTAGACCCCTCGCTGGCCTCCCGGGTGAGTGCCTACCGGGCCGGGTATCTGCCCGAGGAGCGCCGCGCCGTGGAGACCGCGCTGAAGACCGGGCGCCTCCTCGGTGTCTCCTCCACCCCGGCGTTAGAGCTGGGCATCGACATCGCCGGGCTGGACGCCGTCGTCGTCGCCGGCTGGCCGGGCACCCGCGCCTCCTTCTTCCAGCAGTTGGGCCGGGCCGGGCGTGCCGGACAAGAGTCTTGGGCGGTGTACGTGGCCAGTGACGACCCACTCGACACCTACCTGTTGCACCACCCCGACGCCGTGTTTGATCTGGCGGTGGAGGACACCGTGATAGACCCGGTCAACCCGCATATTCTGGGCGCCCACTTGTGTGCTGCGTCGGCCGAACTGCCGCTCCAACCCGAGGATCTGGCACGGTTCGGGCCCGAGGAGCAGGTGCGCGCGGTGGTGGACGATCTGGTGGAGGGCGGCTACCTTCGCCGCCGCCCGGCCGGTTGGTTCTGGACCCACCCGGAGCACGCCGCGGCCATGGTGTCGCTGCGCGACGACGGCGGCGGGCCGGTGGACATCGTCGACGTCGAATCCGGGGCCCTGCTCGGGTCGATGGGCTCCCCTCAGACCCACTACCAAGCCCACCCCGGGGCCGTGTATGTGCATCAGGGCCGCACCTTCCTGGTGGAGGACCTGGACGAGGACGCCCACGTGGTGATGGTATCCCGCGCCGAGCCGGACTACTTCACTCAGGCCCGGGACATCACCGAGATCGAAATCCTGGACACCCACGAGAAACGCGAAAACCTCGACAAAGAGCTGGTATGGGCCACCGGGGCCGTGAAGGTCACCACCCAGGTCGTCTCGTTCCAACGCAAAGCCCTGGTCTCCGGGGAGATCCTCGGGGAAGAACCCCTAGAGCTGGCCGCCCGTGACCTGTTCACGACGGCGGTATGGTTCCACGCGCCCTCAGAGCGGCTGGTGGCCGCTGGGCTCACCATGGACCGGCTACCCGGGTCCCTACATGCGGCCGAACACGCGATGATCGGGCTGATGCCCCTGGTAGCGTCGAACGACCGTTGGGACATCGGTGGGGTGTCGATGGCGCTGCACCCGGATACTGGGCAGCCTTCGGTGTTTGTCTACGACGGTCACGCCGGCGGGGCTGGGTTCGCACAGCGCGGGTTCGCCCAGGCCGAGGTGTGGCTGCGCGCCACCGCCGATGCCGTACGATCCTGCCCCTGTGATCAGGGGTGCCCGGCCTGCGTGCAGTCGCCAAAGTGCGGCAACCGCAACAGCCCCCTCGACAAGGCCGGGGCGGTCACCGTGCTGGAGTTCGTGCTGGCGGGGCTGCAGTCTTCCGCCCGGTGAAGCCGTCCATGGTTGCGTTGACGCCGAGCACGTTCATCGCCCGGTCGAAGAGGCTCGTGGGCAGGATCCGCATCAACGGCAGGGCCCGAACGAGTTTCGGCATCATCAGTTGGTGACGGCCTGCTTCGATGGCAGCCAGGATACGAGTGGCGGCATCGCCGGGTTGCAGGATCGGCAGAAGGCGTGGGAATTTGGTGGCTACGCCGTCAAACATGCCGGTGTTGATGTAGTAGGGGCACACCACGATCGAGTCCACCCCGGCGCGTTCCTTGGCCAGTTCCATCCGGAGCGATTCGGCGAAACCGAGAGCCGCGAATTTCGTCGCCGAGTAGTCGGTCTGCCTGGCCACGCCGACCAGGCCGGCCGCACTGGCGATGGTGACCACCGCTCCGTTACCGCGCTCACGCATCCCCGGCAAGAACGCGCCCGTCACCCAATAAAGTGACAGCACGTTGACTGCATAGATTCGCTCGATCGATTCGTGGTCCAGGTCAGCGAAACGTTTGCCCGACACGATCCCAGCATTGTTTATCAGAATGTCCACGCCGCCGACGTCTTGTGCGGTTCGGTTGACAGCCTCACGGTCCGTCACGTCGACGCTCTGCGCAGTGGCCTCACCACCACGTCCCCGAATGGACCGGGCGACCTGCTCCCCTGCTTCTGCGGAGAGGTCCCAGATGATGACGCGCGCGCCGCGGGCAGCAGCACCTTCAGCCATCAGCCGGCCAATTCCGCTGCCACCGCCGGTGATGAGGACCGTCTGTCCAGGGAAGGGGTGTCGTTGCTGAGGCACAGAGAGCTCCTGTCGGTGAGGTCGTGGCAAACTGCCGGACACTCTGAGTATCTGCTGACAGTGCTCGAATCCGTCAAGGATCAGAGTATGCGCTGAGGGCGAAGGAACCAGGCGCGTCGCGAAGTGCGAGGTTTGAACCTCGTCACTCCGTCGTGTTGCCACGCTCCAGAATGATGTCTTTGTCGTCCCAGATCCCACGGCCAGAGAGTGACCCGGTAACGCTTTGTTCACTCGCGTCCGGGTCAGGAACGATCACGACGTTGGTATTGGTCCGCGCCCAGCCATCCGGTAGGTCAATGTCAAGCTGATCAGGCACCAAGAACGTGTCCAGGTCACCATGAGAGGAATCCTGGACCGTCATCGAAAGGGTTGGTGCGTCTAGCTCGTTGGCAGCCTTGCACGTCGTCGCCGCCGTACCATCGTCGCCATCCAGTGCGATGAAGCACAGCCCCTGGCCCGAATCTTCCTCCGAAGAACCACCCTGCTCGTTCACGAGGGCTGCATAGAACATCGTCGATGCGTAACGGCCCACGTGGCGGAAGTACGCCTCGTCGAGATCGTTGAGCGAAGACTCATCAAACTCCATCTCGGGAACATCGGTATTTCGGGGCTCCCGAGTAAACACCTCGTAGTCCACCATGACGTCTCGGTCGGGCGCAGACGAACAAGCACTCACGATGAGAGCAACAGAAAAACTGCTGTGACAGTGGCCATACCTTTCAACCGGGTGCGGTGCCGTGAGTGGTGGCCCATCACTGCACCCTACCGATTCTCCGAAAATTCGTCACCGGTCGGCGGGGGTCCGGCGCGGGCTTCACCCGTGGCGTTCCAGATGGGCAGGCGGGTTTCCACCACGGTGTGGATCCGGACCACGCCATCGCCCTCAATGTCACAAGATTCCAGTTGGGCCGAGTGACGAGCGACGGTATTTTCGGCCAGGGCACACGGGTCGGCGAGCATCAATCCACGGTCAGCATCAGAGGCTGCCAGGGCGGCCAGATCGGCGGCTGCGGCGGCTTTTGCGGCGGCAATGGCGGCGTGGTTGAGGGTCGCGGTGCCGGTAAGGAGCGTGAGTGCGACTGCCAGGGTGGCGAGCATGGTGATCGTGCCGGATCCGGCGTCGTCGTGTTGCAGAATATTCGTCACGGGTGCACCGTCCACTGTTGGGGTGCGTGACCTTCGGCTTCGAGTTGGAATCCGAGCAGCCAGGAGGCGGGGCCGGGTGCTGCTTTGCTGAGCTGAACGCTGGCCCATTCCCCCGACGTCGAGGTTCCGACGGAGGTATCAGCTCCGGCCATGGTGTGCACGGTGGCGGTGATCGTGGACGTGTCTTCCCCGCGGGCGAGCTGACGTGCCGCCGCGGCGGCGGCTTCTTCCATGCGGACCTGGTGGATGCCGATGACTGCAATGTTGACCGTCGCAGCCAGTACCAAGGCGGCCGCAGGCAGCAGCACGGCATATTCGGCGGTGGCGGATCCGGCGTCGGCGGTGCAGGTGATACCAAGGGATCGCTGGCGAGACAGAGTTCGAGGGCGACGTCGCATCACAGGGCTCCTTCATCTGGTGGTCAGGCGGATCCCGCCGGGCCGGGCGCTCACGGGGAACGCCCGGCACAACGAGGTGCTCGAATCGGACGGATCAGAAGGACAGCGCCTTCTCGACCAGTCCGGTGAGCAGCGACTGCACGGCCCCGGAGGACAGCACCAGGGCGAGAACGCCGGCGAAACCGACAGCGGCGAGCGTGACGATGCCATATTCCGCGGTTTGGGCGCCGTCGTCAGCCGACAGGTCGAGGCCGGTGTAGGTCTGGTCGGTGTCGTTCTGGTCGGTCAGGGTGGTGGACATGATGTTCTCCTTGGTTGAGGGGTGTGTTGGTTGGGTTCTGCGCGATATTCAGTTGTGGGTCACGGCAGCAGGGCGATCACCAGGGGGATCACGCCCAGGCAGATGAAGGAGGGAAGCAGGCAGGCACCCAGCGGCAGCACGAGTCGGATGCCGAGCTCGGACGCCAACTTTTCGGCGCGTCGGCGCCGGTTCCGGCGCAGGGTCGAGGCAGCCGATTGCAGTACGTCGGCGCTGGCGACCTGGGAGCGGGCGGCGAAATCGAGTTCGTCGCGCAGCGCGGTCAGTTCTCGGTCGTCGTCGATGGGCGCCCAGGATTGTTGCCAGTCAAGGCCGTAGCCGAGTCGGGCGGAGACCTGGGTGAGCGGGGCACATCCAGGCAGGTGCTGGCCGAGCAGTCCCAGGGCGGTGGTCAGGGGCTGGCCGGCGATGAGCATCCCAGCCATCACGTCCAGGGCGAGGGCTGCATCGACACTCTGTTTGGGCTCATGCTGCGTGGTCGTCATCAGTACGCCTCCTGGGAGGAACGGATCATCGAGGCCGTCCAGCGACGACCGGCCACGGCGAGGCCGGCACCGACCCCGAGTAGTGCCCAGCCGGCGGGGTGCACCAGGAGGTCGAACACGGTGGTGCCGAGCATCGCGGACATGCCGAGTCCGGCGGCGGGCAGCCAGCCCAGTAACTGGGCGGTGGATTTGGGACCGGCAGCGGCGGCTTCGCGGGCCTGGTGAGCGTCTTCTCCCGCGTCGAGGGCGTCGGCGAGTCGGGTGAGGACCAGGGCGACGGGCATGCCGGTGACGGAGCACAGCCGCAGGCACCCGCCCAGTTGCGCCCAGTGTTCGGCTGGTCCAGGGCCGGTGACGTTGGCGAAGAGCGCGGTGCCGCGCAGCAGGGCTGAGTTTTGGCGGCGCAGCACGTGGTGCAGGCAGCAGCTCTCCCCCGCCTCGGTGCCTTCTGGCCGGGGGCAGGGCTCGTGCAGGTCGGCCAGTTCCTGCCAGACAGTGTGCACCGAGCGCCCGGCAGACAGCAGGGCGGAGGCCTGACGGAGCATGCCGATGAAGGTTTCGGTAGGTGCGCCGGTACGAGCGGCACGCCAGACTCGCCAGGCTTCGGGGAGACGCTGGAGCGGGGTGGGTGCAGTCATGATGCGTCTTCCAGCAGGTGCAGGCCGGGGCCTTCGAGGATGCGGTGTTCCTCGACCCGTATGGCGGTGATCATGCGCAGCGGCGCTTCCGGGTCGTTGCTGGGTTCGAGCACCCCGAGTTCGACCGGATGCCTGCCGTGGGTGTGGCTGCGTCCCAGGTGGATGACTGCATCAATTGCGGAGCGGGCCTGGAGGCGCAATGCGGTGGCTCCCAGTCCGGCCAGTGCTCCCATAGCGTGGAGGCGGGCGGGCACGTCGTGGACGGAATTGGCGTGCAGGGTGCCGATCGCCCCGCGGTGCCCGGTGTTGAGTGCGGCGAGGAACTCTCCGATTTCGGCGCCGCGGCACTCGCCGACGATCAACCGGTCGGGACGCATGCGCAGCGCCTGCCGGATCAGATCGGCCAGGGTGACGCGTCCGCCGCCTTCGGCGTTGGGTTCGCGGGTTTGCAGGGACACCACGTGGGGGTGCTGGATGCGCAGCTCCCGGGTGTCCTCCACGGTGATGAGACGTTCCTGAGCGTCGGCGAGCCCTAACAGTGCAGCCATCAGGGTGGTCTTTCCGGAGCCGGTGGCCCCGCTGATGAGCAGCGTGGCGTGGGCCTGAACGAGATGCCGGAGCAGAGATAGCCACTGCTCCCGGTGTGGCCAGGAGGCGCTCAGCGTGTCGAGGGTGACGCCACGGGAGGGCAGCCGAATGCTGAGCTGCGGTGCCACGCTGATGGGCGGCAACACCGCATGCACCCGGGCGCCGCCGATCTGGGCGTCGGCGAAGGGCTGTCCGGCGTCGAGCCGGCGTCCGGCCTGGTGTAGCAGGCGGACCGCGAGCGCTTGGACGGTGTCGGCGTCAAGGATCTCGGCACGCTGTTGCAGCCCGTCGGCGCCGTCGGTCCAGAGGTGCCCGGCGGCGTCGATCATGAGGTCAGTGATGCCCTCGGTGCGGGCCCAGCCGGCCAGCGGTCCGAGCCCCACCAAGGCGTCGTCGACGTCCTGCATGCGTTGCCGAGCTTGTGCATAGCTCAGCGCCGGCGTGTGGCGCAGCACGGCTTCGGCGCTCACTTCCGGGCCAGGCGGGGTGACCCCGTGAGTGCTGACCATCCGGGTGGCGCCGGCGTCCGGGGTGGAGGCGGCACGCAGGGCGGCCCAGTCGCGGGCGGTGTTGGCGTGTGTGCGAGTTGGCGAGGGGGCGTTGGGAACAAAGGAGTTCGACATCAGCAGCCCACCCATTCCTGGCGTAGAGCGTTCAGGGCGCGATCCCGGGCACGGCGTCCGGATCCGGAGTTGGTGAGGGCGGCGGGAAGTTCGAGCAGAACCGCGTTGAAGAGTCGGCGGCGGCGCAGCTGGCGGCGCGGAGCTTTGGGAAGCAACCGGTCCCGGTGGGTGGCGGGCGTGAAGACCCGCCAGGACCGCCGTGGTTCGGTCAGTTCTCGGTGTAGCGGATCCTGAAGAGTCGCTTCGGTGAGCATGGCCAGGGCCGAATCGGTGTCTACGCACAGGGTGGGTTCGGCCGGTGCGCGGCGGGCCAACTCGAGGTGGTCCCCGCAGTCGATGACGACACCGTGTTCGGCCAGCAGTGGCACCACCTGGTCCAGTTGCCGGGAGCAGAGGTCGAGATCAACCGGCTCTCCCCCGGTTGTTCGGATCACGGAGACGGTGTCGATGCGCTCCGTCCAGCGTCTCAGGGCGGCGAGGCTGAGCCGTTCACCGCGGTCGATCACCGAGCAGAGTTCGGCCAGGGTGGTCCCAGGGCCGGGGCGGGCGGTGAGCAGGAAGGGCGAGGGGCCCAGCACGGAGGCGACGTGGCGGCTGAAGTCGGGCCACTGGTCGTCACCGCTCAGGTGCACCATGGCCACGCAGCGGGCCTGGGCAGAAATACCGGAGACCTCGAAGATACCGGGGGCAGCCGGCTCGGTAAGCTGTCCCAGTTGCGCGGTGAGTTCTTCGGCGTCGCGAGGTAGCCGCCAGGTGCGCCCTTGAAACACAGCGGAACCGTCAACGCGCAGTTCCACCACACCGAGCGCGTCCTCGGGAACCGGGGAGGTGAGCCCGCAGATCCTCGGCACCGCAGCCGCGGCGACCGCGCAGGCGCACAGGGTGATGAGCGGTTCGGAGGTGACCGGCTGCAGCGGCGGAACCGGCCAGGGCACGGTGATCGCCAGGGTGGGCAGTGCGGGGAGGTCTGGCTGCTGGGGTGTCATGCCTCCACTGTGCGATCCGGGGCCGGATCAGCGCGGTGGCGGCAGGAGCGCCTGTGGATCAGTCGCGGGGGTGGCCTGGCTGTGGAGGAGCGACGTCGGGCAGCGGCCGGGTGGCGTCCCAGTCGGTGACGTCTACATAGCGGTCGCGCTGCCAGGGCTGGGCCCAGCCGAGCAAATCCAGCATCCGGTCGAGCAGGATCGCGGTGAAACCCCACACCAGGGTGCCGCCCACCATGAACGCCGGTGAGGTAAACACGTGGCCGGTGGGCCCAGAACCGAAGCGACGCTGGGCGCTCACCCGGCGCTCGGGGTCGATAAGGTCGGCCACCGGCACCCGGAACACCCGGGTGGCTTCGGCCCGATCGACGACGGCAACTTCGCTGGGCCGGTCCCACCAGCCCACCACGGGGGTCACCATGAAGTTGGATACCGTCAGTGGCACCTCGGGCAGAGTGCCCAGCACGTGGACACCCGCTGGATCGAGGGCGGTTTCTTCTTCGGCTTCGCGGAGAGCACAAGCGATCGCGCTGGGATCTTCGGGGTCGCGGGCGCCGCCGGGGAAGGAGATCTGCCCGGGGTGTTTGCGCAGGGTGAGGGCGCGCTGGGTGAGCAGTACGTCGAGTTCTTCCGGCACGCGTGCATCCTGGTAGCGGGAGGGCACGTCGTCGAGGGCGCCAAAGAGGATGAGCACGGCCGAGGCCCGGGGGTCTTGCACCTGGAACCGGCTGAAGTCCCAGCCCAGGCTGGATTCGGGCAGCCGCCCGTTGAGCGGGATGCGCGAGGCGTTAAGTTTGCGGTGCAGGGTGCCATAGGTGCCCACCAGGGCAGCTAGGTCAGCGAGGGCGCCGTCGAGTTCGGCGGGCTGGGTATCTTGACTCATGGCTGCATCGGGTACCCTTCTGCCCGCAACTGGGCGCGGCGGTCACCGGCCAGCAGGCGAGCGTGGAGTTCTTCGCGGCCCGGCGCCAGCTCGTATTTCAGCAGGGCGCGGGCGCTGTCCGGGTTGGTTTCGCCGTCGCCGAAACTCGGACACCAACGGGCCACCGGGCACACCCCGCATGCGGGGCGTCGGGCGTGGCAGATGCGCCGACCGTGGAAGACCACCCGGTTCGACAGGGCGGTCCAGTCACGCGGCTCGAAGAGTTCGGCGACGTCGCGTTCTACCTTTTCTGGATCTTGGGAGCCCGTCCAGCCGAAGCGCCGAGCCAGCCGGCCGAAGTGGGTGTCCACCGTGATCCCAGGGCGACCGAAGGCGTTGCCGAGCACCACGAACGCCGTTTTGCGTCCCACCCCGGGCAGGGCGACCAACTCTTCGAGACGGCCAGGCACCTCGCCGTCGTGGTGTTCCACCAGGGCGCGGGAGAGCCGCAGCACCGCGGAGGCTTTGTTCTTGTAGAAACCGGTGGGACGCACCAGTTCCTGTAGTTCCCGCTCATCGGCATGGGCCATGGCTTCGGCATCCGGGAAGCGGTCGAACAGTCCGGGGGTCACCGCGTTGACGCGCACATCGGTGGTCTGGGCGGAGAGCACGGTGGCCACCAACAGTTCGAAGGGTGTGGTGAAGTCCAGTTCGGCCTCCGCATAGGGGTAGGTTTCGCCGAGCACCCGGTAGATTTTCCGGGCGCGACGTGTCCTGGCCAGCGGGGTTTCGTCGGTCATGACCGGGCTCGCTCCACCCCGTCAAGGTCAGCCAGCACACCCTGACGACCGTTGGGTGCCTGCACCAGGAAGGTGTCGCCGCGGTCTTCCAGTGCCAGAATCCATTCGCCGGCGGGCAACACAAAGCCGTGTTCGCCCTCGGTGCGCCGCTCGTTGGGCAACGCAAACCAGAAGGCGCCCGCGTGCGATTGGGCTGCTTGTGCAGGCTGCTCAGACGGGGCTGGCTGTGTGGGCTGACCTGGCTGTGCCTCGCGTCGACGCTCCTCGAACTGAGCTTGGAGTTGTTGCACCCGCTGCCCGGAAATGGTCAGTACCACTACGAGCGCCACCGAGCCCACCAGGCCCACCAGCAGCACCGCCGTGGACAACCCGAACATGGGCCCCGAGGCGGTGATCAACAACACGGCAAACCAGGTGCAGATCATCCAGCTCAACACCCGAGCCAGTTGTGGCAGGCTCAGCGTGCCCACCCGCAGCTCGCGCACCGAGGACATTCTCTCGTGCGCCAGGGTCACCCCCATCACCATCAGTGGAGCCACCACGCCCAGCAACAGCATCAATACCCAGTGCTGACGCCACACGCTTAAGCCCTCAAAGTCGAAGGAGTACTGCGACACGATAACGACGTAGCTCATCAGCGGCCACATCCCACCGACCAGCACCACGATAGAGGCGGCAAGCACGCTCCAGCTGCGTCGGGACAGCAGCCGCGCCGTCGTCGACTCTCGGGCCGCTCCGCCGGTCTGTTCCGTCATCGTCATCTCCACGTTGTCATCTGCTGAAGTCTGTGGCGCGCGTAGGGAACGCGTCGTCGCCACCACCATTGTTGCATTCTCGTTGCGGCCGCGTTGCACTGGGTCCAGCTCGCGACTGCGGCCCCACAGTTGGGCAGAGGGCGCCGTCTGCCGCATGATCCCTACCGCCTATCCGACGAGTGTGACCCGCTCGTTGCCTCGGGCGCAGGACGGCGGACTAAAGTAAACCACGAACCAGATGTGACCTCGGTTACATCGTGATCCCGCACCGCGATGCACGAAGGAGTTCAGATGGACAATCTGATGCACGAAACTCGCACGTTCCCGCCCTCGGAGGAATTCGCCTCTCAGGCGGTGGCCGGGGCCGAGCTCTACGACGAGGCCAACCAGGACCGCCTGGCCTACTGGGCCCGCCGCGCCCGCGAGGTACTCCACTGGGAGCAGGACTTCACCGAAACCCTGGACTGGTCCAACCCACCCTTCGCGCAGTGGTTCGTCGGCGGCACCACCAACGCCGCGTACAACGCTCTGGACCGGCACGTTGAGGCCGGCCTCGGTGACCGGGTGGCCATTCACTTTGAGGGCGAACCGGGCGACACCCGCACCTGGACCTACACCGAACTCGCTGCCGAGGTGCGCCGTGCCGCCAACGCTTTCGAGTCCCTAGGCGTGGCCAAGGGCGACCGGGTCGCTGTTTACCTGCCGATGATCCCGGAAGCAGTCATCACCATGCTCGCCTGTGCCCGCATCGGTGCGGTGCACTCGGTGGTGTTCGGCGGTTTCTCGGCCGAGGCGCTGCGCTCTCGTATCGACGACGCCGAGGCGAAACTGGTCGTCACCGCCGATGGCTCCTACCGACGCGGCAAGCCCTCGCTGCTGAAGCCTGCGGTGGATGAGGCGCTCTCCCCGAAGGCCGCCGCCGATGACACCGAGGCCTCCACCGTGGGCCACGTCGTCGTGGTTCAGCGCAACGGCGAAGACATCGAGATGACCCCGGAGCGCGACGTCTGGTGGCACGATGTGGTCTCTGGCGCCTCCGACGAACACGAGCTGGTCTGGCACGACGCCGAGCACCCGCTGTTCATCCTCTACACCTCCGGCACCACCGGCAAGCCCAAGGGCATCCTGCACACCACCGGCGGCTATCTGGTGCAGACCGCCGTCACCCACCACGACACCTTCGACCTGAAGCCGGAGACCGACGTCTACTGGTGCACCGCCGATGTGGGATGGGTGACCGGGCACTCTTACGTCACCTACGCTCCGCTGGTCAACGGCGCCACCCAAGTGATTTACGAGGGCACCCCGGATACCCCGCACAAGGGCCGCTGGTGGGAGATCGTCGAGAAGTACAAGATCACCCAGATCTACACCGCTCCCACCGCGATCCGCACCTGCATGAAGTGGGGTCGTGAGATCCCGGATGCCTTTGATCTGTCCTCGCTGCGCGTGCTCGGCACCGTCGGTGAGGCCATCAACCCCGAGGCGTGGATGTGGTACCGCGATGTGATCGGCTCCAATAACGGTGCGGGCACGAAAAACGACGACGGTTCCGTCACCCCGGGCCCGCGCAAGGAGCACCCCGCCCCGATCGTGGACACCTGGTGGCAGACCGAAACCGGGGCCCACATGCTCACCCCGCTGCCCGGGGTGGTGGCCACCAAACCCGGTTCGGCTCAGCGCCCGGTGCCCGGGATTACCGTGGACGTCGTCGATGACGCCGGCCAGAGCCTGGACACCACCTCGGGCGGGTTCCTGGTGGTCCGCGATCCGTGGCCGTCCATGCTGCGCGGCATCTGGGGTAACCCGGAGCGGTTCAAGGAGACGTACTGGTCGCGCTTCGACGGCATGTACTTTGCCGGTGACGGCGCCCGCCGCGACGACGACGGGGACATCTGGCTGCTGGGCCGCGTGGATGACGTGATGAACGTGTCCGGGCACCGACTCTCCACCACCGAGATCGAGTCAGCACTGGTGTCTCACGAGCTGGTGGCCGAGGCCGCCGTGGTGGGCGCAAAGGATGCCACCACGGGGGAAGCGGTCGTGGCGTTCGTGATCCTCACCGAGTCCCAGTCCGGCATCAATGCCGGCGAGGCCGACCAGCTGCTGCGCGCACATGTGGCTTCGGAGATTGGCCCGATCGCCAAGCCGAAGCACGTACTGGTGGTTCCGGAGCTGCCGAAGACCCGCTCCGGGAAGATCATGCGCCGCCTGCTCAAGGATGTGGCCGAGGGCCGCGATCCGGGTGACGCTTCGACTCTGTCGGATCCGACGATCATGCAGCAGATCGCCGAATCGCTGCGTCAGGACTAACCCGGCTCACCTCTCCACCTCATTCCCCACCACGAAGGGGCGGGCACCTCCTCACCGGAGATGCCCGCCCCTTACTGGTTTACTGTTGGTGTTTACTGCTCAGCCGCCTGAGCCGCAGCAGCCCGGCGTTCACCGTCGGTGCCGGAGGTTTCGTCGGGGTGGCGCAGTAGGTGGATCATGGCGACCACCAGGCCGCCCCAAATGGTCCCCAGCATGATGATCATCATGCCGATCGAAATCGCACTCATCGCTGAGCTCCTTCCAGTTCGGACGCTTCGTCCTCGTCATCGGTCAGGTTGGGATTGTCTTCCACATGTAGCGCCGAATGACGGGCCCACGGCACGAACGACAGCACGACGGCGACCACGAGCAGCATGGCCATCATGCCCCAGCCGAACGTGTTCACATACCAGTCCGGGTAACCACCGTAGCCCTCTTGAACGCGCTCGATCAGGTAGGCGATGACCATGTAGCCCAGCACCACCGGCATGACCACGGCGATGAGCACCTTGTACACCGGGCCCAGCCGGAAGGATGACACCGCGTTGAGGTGGTCGACCATGGGGCGCAGCCGTCGCACGATCCAGGCGACGATGATCACCGAGACCAGCGCGCCGCCGACAATGCCGACGTTGTTGGTGAACGCGTCGGTGGTGTCGAGCATCGGCAGGCCGGTGGTGGTGCCCAGCAGCAGCAGCGAGGCGATAGCGCAGGCGGTGCCCACGGTGAGCACCACGGTCCAGCGCGAGAGCCCGGTCTTGTCCTTCACCGCGGAGATCACGACTTCGAGGATCGAGACCAAGGAGGTGAACCCGGCGAAGACCAGGGAGCCGAAGAAGAGCACCCCGATGAGCGGCCCGAGCCCACCCGGAGCCTCGGAGATCAGCGCCGGGAACGCGATGAAAGCCAGACCAATACCCGCGTCGACGACGTCGGTGATACCCACACCGGAGGCTTGGGCCATGAAGCCCAGCGCCGAGAACACGCCGATACCGGCCAGCACTTCGAAACCGGAGTTCGAGAACCCGACCACCAGGCCGGAGCCGGTGAGGTTCGTGCGACGCTTCAGGTAAGACGAGTAGGTGATCATGATGCCGAAGCCCACGGACAGCGAGAAGAAGATCTGCCCATAGGCAGCCACCCACACGCCCGGATGCGTCAGGGCCTCCCAGTTCGGGGTGAACAGGGCTTCCAGGCCACTGGCTGCCCCGTCGAGGGTCAACGCGATGACGACCAGCACCAGGAACATGACCACCAGAACCGGGATACCAATGATGGAAGCCATCGCGATGCCGCGGCGCACGCCCATACCGAGGATGATCAGCAACAGGATCCAGACGGCGAGCATCGGCCAGAACACGCCGGGCACGATCTGCAGGGTCGGAGTCACGTCCTCAGCCATGTTCAGGTACTGACCGAAGAAGAAGCCGTTCGGGTCGTCGCCCCACGCCTCGGAGACCGAGAACCAGGTGTAGGAGATCGCCCAACCAATGATCGCAGCGTAGTAGATACCGATGATCACGCAGACCATCACCTGGAACCAGCCGAGCGCCTCCGTGGATTTGTGCAGGCGACGGAACGCCAACGGTGGTGAACCGCGGAAACGGTGGCCGATGGCGTAGTCGAAGAACAGCAGCGGGATACCCGCCGACAGTAGCGCCACCAGATACGGGATGACGAAGGCGCCGCCACCGTTCTCGTAGGCGATGTAGGGGAAGCGCCAGATATTACCCAGGCCCACGGCGGAGCCAATGGCCGCCATAATGAAGATCCAGCGGCCAGCGAACTGCTCGCGCTGGACACGTCCCGGGCTGATCTGCGCTGAGGATGAAATGGCTGGTTCAGCCATGGTGTGCTCCTACCGCTTCGGGTGTGATGAAAGCCCAACCCTCTGCGAACCACTTGTGAGGTTTGCCACACGGTCAGGCCTCAGCAGTATATCTAGCCTACGCACTGGCCGGTAGAGACCGCGCCGGTGTAGGAGCCAGCATCGGTCAGCACGTCCCCGGCTTCCTCACCGGTGATCGCGTAACCAACCGTGATGTCGGAGGCGGCTTTGGCAAACACCACGCCCACCACGTCACCCTGCTCGTCGACGAGTGGGCCACCCGAGTTGCCCTGTTTCACGTCGGCGTTGAGCTGGTAGATGTCGGTCAGCTCCGCGTCCTGACCGTAGATGGTGTTGATCGACACCTCCCCCACCGCCTGCACTGAGGCTGGCGCAATACGGAACGGTCCGCCGGCCGGGTAGCCGAGCACATAGGCATCGTCGTCTTCGGCCAGGCGTTCTCCGGTGTCGAGGGCCTCGATGTCACCGTCAAAAGCAATCACCGCGAGGTCGCGACTGGGATCGAAGTGCACTACTTCGCCCACGTAGATCTCCCCGTCCAGGGACTCCACCAGCGGCTCGGTCACCCCGGCCACCACGTGCGCGTTGGTCACCACGCGATTCGTCTCGACGGCGAACCCGGACCCGGTCTGGCTCTGACCGCACTCATAGGCGGTGCCGGTAATGCGCACCGTCGAGGACGAGGCCCGCTCAATCTCTGCATTGGGCGGGGCGGTGGTGGGCTCGGCCGGGGTCGGCGGCGCCTGCACCGGCAGGGCTAGCTCCGGAACCATATGAGCGTTCAGTAGTTCTGAGCGCAACTGCGTGAAGAACCCCTGTGTGGCTTCCGGGGTCAGCGAATTCACGGTGCTGATGACTTTGGACTGCTTGATGGCGGTGGTCATCGCGGGCACGCCGAGCTGGGCCAGCGAATAGGAGACCATCGAGATCATCACCGCGGCGATGGCGGTATTGATGCCGGCACCGAGCACTTTGTCGATCACCCGCAGCGCCGGCTGGTTCACCCGCAACCGCACCGCGCGTCCCAGGCCACCGCCGATAAACCAGCCCAGAGTGACCAACATCAGCACCGAAGCCCACACGGCGGCCAGTCGCCATCCGGGAGAGGGCACCAAGGTCATGATCCACGGCACCATAAAGAAGGCAGAAATTCCGCCCACAACGAAGCCGATCATCCGTCCGGCGGTGATCCAAAGGCCACGACGGTAACCGTGAATGAAGAAGACGAGGAGAGCGAGCAACATCACGAGGTCGAGCAGGGTCAGTCCGAACACATCCATCCGGTCTCCTTTCCCTGGCTCTTCCGGGCTCCTTCTAGCGCACCGCCACCGTACGAGGCTATCGTTTCAACCTGAATGGACTCGTGGAGCCACGCAGATCGAGTCTGGGTGTTCAATGTGAACCCAGGCACCAATGGCCTGTGCGGTGGACGTCCCGGGCGAAAATAAGACAGTATGTTAGGGATGTCACCAGCCGTGGAGAGCACGGCCGAGATTTGAGAGGACCCCTACCATGGATTTGGACGTTCTGCGCACCGCGCCGTTGTTCACCCATCTTGACGACGACGTTTTCACAGCACTGACCGCGGAGCTCACCGAGGTCGAGCTGTCGCGCGGCGCTTCCGCCTTCCACGAAGGCGACGACGGCGATCAGCTGTACGTCATCCTGTCGGGCAAGATCAAACTGGGACGCACCGCCGCGGACGGCCGAGAGAACCTGCTGGCCATTCTCGGCCCCGGCGAGGTGTTCGGCGAGATGGCCCTCTTCAACCCGGCGCCTCGTACCGCCACGGCCACCGCCGTCTCCGCTACTCGACTGGCCGGTCTGCGTCACGAGAACCTGCGCAAGGTCATCCAGTCCACCCCCGAGGTCTCCATGCAGTTGCTGGGCGCTCTGGCGCGCCGTCTGTCCAAGACCAACGAGTCGCTGGCCGACCTGGTGTTCTCGGACGTGCCGGGCCGCGTGGCCAAGGCCATCCTGGATCTGGCCGACCGCTTCGGCCGTCCGGCTGCCGACGGCCTGCTGGTGGCCCACGACCTCACCCAAGAAGAGCTGGCCCAGCTGGTCGGCGCTTCGCGCGAGACCGTGAACAAAGCCCTGGCCGAGTTCGTGCAGCGCGGTTGGTTGCGCCTGGAGAACCGCGCCGTGGTCGTGCTTGACCTGCAGCGCATGCGCCAGCGCGCCGGCTGATCAGCGAGCAACAACTCAGCTACAACGAAGCGGGGTCCGCACCAGATGAACTGGTGCGGACCCCGCTTCGTTTAGACGGGTTTAAGATTTCGACGGTCAGGCGTATTCGACGACGATCTCGACTTCCACTGGGGAATCCAGCGGCAGCACGGCAACACCTACGGCAGAGCGCGCGTGCACGCCGGCCTCGCCGAAGACCTCGCCGAGCAGTTCGGAGGCCCCGTTGATGACCTGCGGCTGACCGGTGAAGCTCGGGTCGGACGAAACGAAACCGACGACCTTGACCACCCGGGTCACCCGGGCGAGGTCACCGATCACGGACTTCACCGCGGCCAGCGCATTGACGGCGCACCGGGCAGCCAGCTCCTTGGCCTGCTCCGGCGAGACCTCCGCGCCCACCTTGCCGGTGGCCGGCAGTGCGCCGTCGACAAACGGCAACTGACCCGAGGTGTACACCAAGGTTCCCTGGGTGACGGCCGGAACATAGGCGGCCACGGGGGCGGCGACGGCAGGCAGCTCAACGCCGAGCTGCTTCAGCTGTTCTTCGGGATGATTTGTCTCGGTCATGACTCCTGCTTCGGTCGCTTCATGTAGGCCACCGGGTTGGACCCGTCGGGACCCGGGATCACGGTGACAAGCTCGAAGCCCTCATCGCCCCACTGGTCGAGAATCTGCTTGGTGGCATGGATCAGAAGGGGAACCGTGGCGTATTCCCATTTTTGTGGTGCACTCATGGCTCCACCCTATCCGCACGTCCGGTCCTGGAACAGATCATCTCGTGTCAGAATCGACCACAGATTCTGATGAAATTCAGAGCTCAGGTTCGGACCGTACAATGGTGGCCATGGCTTCATCCCGCTCACCCTTCTTTGACACCGCCACGACTTTGGGCAAGGTCGTGGCGTTCTTCGGAATCGCGGCCCTGTGCGGCGCATTGGCTGCCGGGCTCATGCTGCCGTTGGGCATGGTGGGCGGCGCCGCCGCAAACACCGGCAGTGAACTGCTCGACAACCTTCCTGCGGAGTTGCAGGAGGAGCCACTCTCGCTACCCTCGACCGTCGAGGCCGCCGACGGCACCGTTCTGGCCACGTTCTACGCTGAGGACCGCACCCCGGTCAGCCTCGACGAGATCTCCCAGCACATGCAGGACGCCATCATCTCCGTCGAGGACGAGCGCTTCTATGAGCACGGCGGTGTGGACGGCCAGGGCCTGGCCCGTGCGATCGTCAACAACCTCACCACCAGCACTCAGCAGGGTGCATCAACCCTGACTCAGCAGTACGTGAACAACGTGCTGGTGAACTACCAGAACCTCAATGATCTGCGCACCACGGTGTCGGGACAGAAGACCGTGCCGGACAAGTTGCGCGAGATGAAGCTCGCCGTGGCCATCGAGAAGGAAATGACCAAGGACGAGATCCTCGAGGGATACCTCAACATCGTCCTGTTCTCCGGTCGTGTCTATGGGGTGGAAGCCGCATCTCGCTACTTCTTCAACAAGAACGCCGCGGATCTGAACATCCCTGAGTCGGCCCTGCTGGCCGGCATGGTGCAGTCGCCCAACGCCCTGAACCCCCTCAACAATCCCGAGGCGGCCAAATCCCGTCGCGACACCGTGCTCTACACGATGCTCAACAACGACAAGATCACGCAGGAAGAGTACGAGGAAGCGGTCGCTTCTGAAATCGTGACCGATGAGACCCCGGTCCGCTCGGGCTGTGCCTCGGCCGTGGCTGGTTCGGGATACTTCTGCGACTACGTGCAGCGCCAGATTCTGGCCGATCCGGCCTTCGGCCCCGATGCCGACGCCCGTCAGCGCCTCCTCGATCGCGGTGGCCTGACCATCAAGACCACCCTGGATCTGGATCTGCAGCGCGTGGCCGCCGAGCAGGCCAACCAGTCGGTGCCGCGCGAAGAGAGCGACGACATCGGCGCCGCGCTGATCACCGTGGAGCAGAACTCGGGCAACATTCGGGCCATGGCACAGAACACCGCCTACAGTTCCGCCGAAGGCAACGGCAACACGACGCTGAACTTCAACGTCGACAAGCAGTGGGGTGGCGGCAACGGCTTCCAAGCCGGTTCGACGCTGAAGCCTTTTGTGGCCCTCGCCTGGCTCGGCTCCGGCAAGTCGATGCGCGACCAGGTCGATGCCTCCCGCGACTTCTACGCCAACGGCACCGCGTTCCCCGCCTACTGCCGCCCCGGTGGCGCGACCCTGGTCAACACGGACGGCGACGGGTGGGAAGTGAACAACGCCATCGCCGATATGAAGCAGCGCATGCGGGTGGACTACGGGCTGTTCTGGTCCATCAACACCGCCACCGTCGCCACGGCGTATGCCACGGACCTCTGCGCCATCACCGACATCACCACCGCCGCTGGTATCGAGCGTGCCGACGACGGCGAGCCGCTGAGTCCACAGCGACCGTCGTTCCTGCTCGGCGCGGAGGAAGTCTCACCGATGACGATGGCGTCGGCCTACTCGACCCTGGGCTCCGGCGGCACCTACTGCGAACCGCGGGCGATCGCCGAGGTCACCGATGGCAGCGGCAACAGTTATGAGGTGCCTCCGGTGCAGTGCAACTCGAACGCACTGAACTCCGAGGACATCTCCGAGCTCAACCACACCCTCAAGGCCATCGCGGACGAGCGCATCGCCCTGGGCTCCATCAACTACGACATCGCCGGCAAGACCGGTACCAACAACTTCGAGTCCTCCACCTGGTTCATCGGCTACACCTCACAGCTCACCACCGCCTCCTGGGTCGGGAACTACCGCAACCTGCAGGCGCTCACCGGTCGCACCATCGGCGGGGTCACCTATGACGACGTGTGGGGCTCGCTTATTGCGGGTCCGATGTGGGTGGACTACATGAGCCAGGTGGCCGACCAGTACGAGACCAACACCCTGCCTGACACCGGCACAGGCAACCCCCGCTCGCGGTGATTCGGCGCCCGCTCATCACCGGAGCGCTCACCGTAGCCGCCCTGGCCGCCGCCACGGTGGCCTACGGCGTGTACGAGACGCGCCGCTTCGTGGTGCGGCGGGAAACGCTGCCCTTGCTACCCGCCGGGGCTGCACCGGTGCGGGTGCTCCACCTCTCCGACATCCACCTGATGCCGCGAGACACGCTCAAACTGCACTGGTTGCGCGAACTCGACGCCGCATTGCAGCCCGACCTGGTGGTGAACACCGGTGACAACATCGGTTCCGCCGCATCCATCCCGTTGCTGCTCGAGGCCATGGAACCACTGCTTGCCCGCCCCGGGATCTTCGTGCCCGGCTCCAACGACTACTACGCGCCCAAACCACTGATCAACCCGTTCAAGTACTTCGCCGGCCCCTCCTCCGCCGACTTCGATCGCGAAGAACGCGAGGCGCTCGCCCGGCGCCGTCTACCCAGCGACCAGTTGTTCGCAGCATTCGAGCAGTCCGGCTGGCTCAACCTCACCAACACCACCGCCCGGGTGAACCTCAGTGGCACCGCAATCGACTTCGCCGGCACCGACGACCCGCACCTGGATCTCGACCGCTGGCCCGGCTTTGCTGCGGCACACTCTCCCGCCCTGCGGTTGGGTGTCACCCACGCCCCCTACCGGCGAGTGCTGGATGCGATGCGCGACGATGGCGCCGATCTGATGCTGGCCGGGCACACCCACGGCGGCCAGATCTGTCTACCCTTCTACGGGGCATTGGTCACCAACTGTGACCTGCCCACCCGCTACGCCTCCGGGCTGCACTGGTGGGACGACACCCCCTTCAATGTCTCGGCCGGGATCGGCGCAGCTCCGGCGGCGCCGCTCCGGATCGCCTGCCGGCCGGAAGCCGTCGTCATCGACCTGATGCCACGATGACCGAGAAGACCGCGAAGAGCCCCGAACGCAGCATCTGGCAGGCCATCGCCCGGCTCAGCCCCTACCTCGACGGGGTGCGCTGGCGCTGGGCGCTGGGCCTGACCGCCGCCCTGGCCGCCTCGCTCGTGGCCCTAGTGATCCCCCAGGTCATCCAGCATCTCGTGAACTCCATCGTGCACGCCGGCTCCGCCCAGGTGTGGACCGCCGCACTCGTTATGGCCGTGCTGGGTGTGGCCGAGGCCGGACTCATCTACGCCCGCCGATTCTTCGTACTGCCACCGGCCGCCGGGGTCGAAACCCGCGCCCGGGTGGCGCTGTACCGGAAACTGCAGCGGATGCCGCTGTCTTTCCACGACACCTGGCCCTCCGGACAGCTGCTTTCCCGGGCCGTGTCCGATCTGAACCTGCTGCGCCGGTGGATCGCGTTCGGCACCATCATGTTCATTGTCTCGGTGATCACCATCCTGGTGGGCATGGGGCTGATGTTCTCGCTGTCCTGGCAGCTCGCGCTCGTGTACCTGTTAGGCGCGGTGCCGATCATGTGGCGCTCCTTCGGGTTCCGCCTCGACTTCCGAGCCGCCTCACGGCTTTCCCAGGACCAGGCGGGCGACCTCGCCACCACGGTGGAAGAATCCGTGCACGGGATCCGGGTGCTCAAAGCGTTCGGGCGCAGTGGTGAGGCGCTCGACGGGTTCCGCAGCCAGGCCGACACACTGCGCGGCACCGAAGTACACAAAGCCACCGTGCTCTCCCGATTCATCGGTCTGGTGGTGGCCCTGCCGGAGATCGTGCTCGGCATCAGCCTCGCTCTCGGCCTGTACCTCACCGCAGACGGCTCGCTCACCGTGGGCGCGCTGGCCGCGTTCTTCGCCACCGCCATGGTGCTGGCCGGGCCCGTGGAATCGGTGGGCCAGCTGATGGGTATGGCGTTGTCCGCCAAGACCGCTATCGACCGGCACATCGAGGTGATGGATCAGCCCGCCGTCGTCGAACCCTCACAGCCCCAGATCCCACCACGACGCGGCAGCCTCGAGTTCCGGGGTGCCGAATTCCACTACGCCGACGCCGAACCCGACGACGCCGGGCACATACCCGCCCTGTTCAGCGTGAACCTGGAGGTCCGCCCCGGCGAAACCATGGCGCTGGTGGGTGTGACCGGTTCCGGGAAATCCACCCTGGCGCATCTGGCCCCTCGACTCTACGACGTCACTGGCGGCCAGGTGCTCGTGGACGGGGTGGACGTGCGCGAGATGAGCCTGGACACGCTGCGCACCCGGGTGGCCATCGCGCTGGAGGAGCCGACCTTGTTTTCGGACACGGTGCGCAACAACGTGCTACTCGCCGCCGACGAGGAGATGCTGCACACCGCACTGCACACCGCCCACGCAGATTTCGTCTACGACCTGCCCGAAGGCGTTGAGACTCAGATCGGTGAGCAGGGGCTGAGCCTCTCCGGCGGGCAACGGCAGCGTCTCAGCCTGGCCCGCGCGATTGCCGCCCGACCCGACATTCTGGTGCTTGACGACCCGCTTTCGGCGGTGGATGTGCACACCGAGGAGCTGATCACCGCCCGGCTGCGCGAAGTGCTCGCCGACACCACCGTGTTGATTGTGGCCCACCGCCGCTCCACCGTGGCCTTGGCCGACCGAGTGGCGGTGCTGCACGAGGGTCGCATCGTGGAAGTGGGCGCACCGGATGAGATGCGCTCCGAGATCTACCGGGAGCTGCTGTGATCGGAACCAGCGGAGAAGAAGAGCTCCACCTCTCGCGTGAGGGCCGCAAACATGTGCGGCGCCGCTCCCTGCGGCTACTCGGCGCGCTGGCCCGGCCGGTGGCCTGGAAGCTGTGGGTCGTCGTCGTCCTCGTCGTGATCGCCAATGCCGCCCGGGCCGCGTTCCCGCTGCTCATCGCCTGGTCCATCGACGCCGGGCTGCCCGCCCTGCAACGCGGAATAGAAGCCAACGACGGTTCCGCGGTGCCCACCGCACTGGGGATCGGCGGCGCCTACGCGCTCACCGGGGCAGTGGCCGGCGTGGGGCTGAGTCTCTACCTGTGGCTGACCGCCAAAGTCTCGCAAGCGATGTTGCTGGCCCTGCGGGTGCAGGTGTTCAAACACACCCAAGTTCTCTCCCTGGAGTTCCACGAGCGCTACACCTCGGGAAAGGTGATCTCACGGCAAACCTCCGATCTGGACTCGCTACGCGAGCTGCTCGACCAGGGCGTGGCCGCACTTGTTTCGGGCCTCATTTTCATGAGCTTCACCGCGGCCTCCATTATTCTGCTCGACCCGTGGTCGGGGCTGGTGCTGGCCGGGGCTTTCATCCCGGTGGCGCTGCTGGTGCGCTGGTACCAGGTACGCTCCGAGGTGGTCTACCGGGCCACCCGGGTCTCCTCGGCACGGGCAATTGTGCACTTCGTGGAGACGATGACCGGCATCCGCGCCGTGCAGGCCTACCGTCGGGCCCGCGCCAACGATGACCGTTACGAGGAACTGGCCGAACAGTACCGCGATGACACGGTGGAATCACTGCGCCTGTTCGGGGTGTTGCAGCCCACCATGGTGCTCATCGGCAACGCCACGGTGGTGGCTCTGCTGCTCTTCGGCGGGTTCCGGGTGGTGGCCGGGGATCTGGAGATCGGTGTGCTGGTGGCGCTGCTGTTGGCTGGCAAGCGGGTGTTCCAGCCCATGGAGCAGGTCGCCATGTTCTACTCCTCCTTCCAGTCCGCCTCGGCCGCGCTCGAGAAGGTCTCCGGGGTGCTCGAGGAGACCCCCACCGTGCAGTATCCGGAGCACCCCACCCCGGTGGAAGCACAGGGGCATCTCCGTTTCACCGACGCCGAGTTCGGCTACACCGACCGTACGGTGCTGCCTCGATTCGACCTGGATATCCCGGCCGGGCAGACAGTGGCCGTGGTGGGACCCACGGGTGCCGGAAAATCCACGCTGGCGAAACTGATCGCCCGCTTCTACGACGTCAGCGCCGGCAGCCTCACCCTCGACGGTGTCGCGCTGCGCGACATCTCCCACGAGCAGTTACGCGAAGCAGTGGTGATGGTGACCCAGGAGGCGTTCCTGTTCTCCGGTTCCGCTGCCGAGAACATCGAGATCGGCCGTCCGGGGGCCTCTCGGGAGGATATCGAGGCGGCTGCTCGCGCCGTCGGCGCGCACGAGTTTCTCTCGGAACTGGGCTACGACACCGACATCTCCGCCCGCGGTGTCTCCGCCGGGCAACGGCAGCTGATTTCCTTCGCCCGCGCGTTCCTGGCCGATCCGGCGGTGCTCATTCTCGACGAGGCCACCGCCTCCCTGGACCTGCCCAGCGAGCGGGCGGTGCAGGCGGGCATGGAGCAGCTGCTGGGTTCGCGCACCGCGCTGATCATCGCCCACCGGCTCTCCACCGTGCTCACCGCCGACCGGGTGCTCGTGATTGACGACGGCCGGATCGTCGAGGATGGCAGCCCGGCACAGCTGCTGGCCGAGGGCGGCCGGTTCGCCGAACTGCACCGGGCTTGGGAGCAGTCTCAGCACTGAATCAGAATCAGCTCTGGTACTGGTCCCGGTACTGCTCTCGCAGCCCCTTCTTGTTGAGCTTGCCCACCGAGGTGCGGGCAATGGTATCCACGAACAGCACTTCGTCGGGCAACTGCCAGTCGGCGAAGGCGCCGCGTAAGACACCGCGGACGTCGTCGTCACTCACAGAGTCCCCCTCCTGAGTGACGACGAGCGCCAGCGGCCGTTCTTCCCATGTCGGGTGGGGGATGCCGAAGACCGCTGCTTCAGCAACCCCGGGCAGGCTGACGATGAGGTTCTCCATATCGATGGAGGAGATCCACTCGCCGCCGGACTTGATCACGTCTTTGAGCCGGTCGGTGACCTTGAGGTAGCCGCGGGAGTCGATGAATCCCACGTCGCCGGAACGCCAGTAACCCTCGGCGTCGAAGCCGGCCTCGCTGGCCTCCGGGTTCTGGTAGTACTCCGCGGTGATCCAGGGACCGCGCAGCATGATTTCGCCCACGGACTTGCCATCGTGCGGTAGTGGTTCACCGGCCGGGTCCACGATCTTCACGTCGACGCCGGGGACCACGTACCCCTGAGACCGGCGCAGCTCCCAGGCCTCGTCCTCGGTGAGGCCCAAGCCGGGCCGCAGCCGGTTGGTGGAAGCGACCGGGGAGGTTTCGGTGGCGCCGTAGGCGTGCACCACCTCGGCCCCGGTGAGCTCATAGAACCCCCGCATCATGGACAGTGGTGGTTCGGAGGCTCCGCAGATCAGGCGCATCCTGGAGAAATCGGGAGCGGAGCCATTCTTGGCCACCCCTTCCAGGTGCTGCAGCATCGGCATCAGGATGGCCGGCGCGGCCGGGGCCACGGTGATCCCGTGATCCATCATGGCCGAGGTGAGCATCTCCATCTCGGTCGCGGCGAACCGGCCGGGAAGCACCGAGCGAGCACCCACCAGCACGGCAGTGTAGGGCAGCCCCCAGCACTGCACGTGGAACATCGGGGTGAGGAACATGATGGTGTCTTGCACGGTGATGCCGATGTTCATCGCCACCGCGGAGGCGTGCAGCCAGGTGGAGCGGTGCGAGAAGAACACGCCCTTGGGCCGGCCGGTGGTGCCGGTGGTGAAGCAGGCGCCGGAAGCGGTGCGCTCATCCACCTCGGGCAGCTGGAAGCGTTCTGCTTCGTCTTCGCTGGCCAGCAGCGCCTCGTAGTGCAGTTCGCCATCGCGGGCGTCGTCGACGTCGTCGCTGGCGATGATCCAGGTGACCGAAACCCGGTCCTGGACGTCTTCCATGACCGAGCGCAGGGACTCATCGACGATGATGTGGCTGACCCCGGAGTGCTCGATGACGTAGCTGAGGTCGGTGGGCGACAGGCGCAGGTTCAGCTGCACCATGGTCGCGGCGAGTGCGGGCACGGCGAAGTAGGACTCGAAGTGGCGCAGATCGTTCCACATCAGCAGACCCACGTGGGTGCCAGCACCGATGCCCAGGCCGCTGAGGCCGGTCGCCAGTCGTCGCACCCGCGCCCAGGTGTCGGCGTAGTTGGTGGTGTGCCACTGGCCGTCGAGGGTGCGGTGCACGACGTCCTGATCGCCGAAGCTGCGGGCAGCGTGAGCAAGCATGCGGGTGGTGGTGAGCTGCGCGTCGCCCATGGTGGAGACGGTGCCCAGTACGGGTGATGTCATCAGTGACCTCCTGGTGGAATGTCACGACGGTACTGGGCGCAACGTTGCGGTAACGTTGCAGCTTATCCACAGGTGAATTCGCGGCCGGTGAGCCGCTCAAATGCCTCCACATAGCGGGCCCGGGTCTTCGCCACGATCTCCTGAGGCAGCTCCGGAGGTTGCGAGGTGCGGTCCCAGTCGGTGCTGGTGAGCCAGTCGCGGACAAACTGCTTGTCAAACGAGGCCTGGGCGCGGCCCGGCTCATAATCGGCAGCATCCCAGAACCGCGAAGAATCCGGAGTGAGCACTTCATCACCCAGGGTGATCAATCCGGTAACGACGTCGACCCCGAACTCGACCTTGGTATCGGCGAGGATGATGCCGGCCTCGCGAGCAGCGCGTTCGGCGCGGCGGTAGATCTGCAGCGTCATCCGGCGCAGTCGCTCCGCCGGGATCTGCCCGATCCGGGAGGCCATCTCCTCGAAGGTGATGTTCTCGTCGTGCTCGCCCACCTCTGCTTTAGCGGACGGAGTGAAGATCGCCTCCTCCAGCCGGGAGCCGTCGGTGAGGCCCTGAGGCAGCGGAATGCCGGTGACAGTGCCGTGCTCGCGGTATTCGGCCAGCCCGGAGCCGGTGAGGTAGCCGCGGGCGATGCACTCCACCGGGTACATCTGCAACCGGCGCACGATCATCGCCCGGCCGCGCACCTGCTCGGGCACGTCCAGGGAGACCACGTGATTCGGAATGTGCTCCTCGTCCGGGTTCTCCGGGTCGGGCTGAGCCAGCTGCTCGAACCACCACAGCGAGAGCTGAGTGAGCACCGCGCCCTTGTCGGGGATGGCGGGAGACAGCGCAAAATCGTAAGCGGAGATACGGTCGGAGGCCACGACCATCACGGTGGTGGAGGCCCCGGGCTCGGAATCGGCGGGTTCGTAGAGGTCACGCACCTTGCCGGAGTAGATGTGCCGCCAGCCGGGAATCTCGATCATGCCTGCTCTTCCCCCGGAATCTGGATGTCGCCGCGTTCGGCCTTCAACCCGATGTCGGTGCGCCACTGGCCGCCGTCGAGGCTCAGGGTGGCCACCCCGGCGTAGGCCTGTTCGCGCGCTGCGGCGAGGGTCTCGCCCTGGCCGACCACGGCGAGGAGTCGGCCACCGGCGGACAGATACGTCCCGTGTTCTCCGAGCACGGTGCCAGCATGCAGCACGGGGGCCTGCACCTCGTCGAGCCCAGTGATCTCGTCACCCTTGCGCGGGGTGCCCGGATAACCGGCGGCAGCCACCACGACGTCGACGGCGTAGCCGGGCTCCCACTCCAGCGCCGGGTACCCATTCAGTTCGGAGGTGGCGGCGGCGTGCAGCAGCTGCCCTAGCGGCGAGCGCAACTGGGCGAGGACGGCTTGGGTCTCGGGATCACCGAAGCGAGTGTTGAATTCGATCACGCGCACCCCGCGGGCGGTCACGGCCAGCCCACAGTAGAGCACGCCGTTGAAGGGGGTGCCGCGCTGGACCATCTGCTCCAGCACCGGCCGGGCCACGGTGTCGAGCACCTCGTCGACGAAGCCGTCGGGCAGCCAGTCCAGCGGGGTGTAGGCGCCCATGCCTCCGGTGTTGGGGCCGACGTCGCCGTCGAAGATGCGTTTAAAATCCTGGGCCGGTTGCAGCGCTACGGCGTCGGTGCCGTCGGCGATGACGAACAGGGAGACCTCGGGTCCGTCGAGGAACTCCTCGATGACCACCTGCGAGCCGCCGTCGAAGCAGCTCTGCGCGTGGGCCAGGGCTTCCGCACGGTCCTCGGTGACCACGACACCCTTGCCTGCGGCCAATCCGTCGTCCTTGACCACATAGGGTGCGCCGAATTCGTCCAACGCAGCTGCGGCTTCCTCCGCGGTGGTGGCCACGCGGGCGGAGGCGGTGGGCACGCCGGCGTCGCTCATGATCTCCTTGGCGAAGGCCTTGGAGGACTCCAGGCGGGCGGCCTGCTGAGAGGGGCCGAACGTGGCGATCCCAACGGCGCGCAGGGCGTCGGTGACCCCGGCAGCCAGCGGCGCCTCGGGGCCCACCACCACCAGATCCGCCGCCAGCTGCTGTGTCAGTTGCACGACCGCGTCGGGGTCGGTTTCGGAGACGGCGTGCACGGGCACATCCCCTCCGATTCCCGCATTACCCGGGGCGGCATGGATTTCCTCCACCGCGGGGTCGTTCATGAGGGCACGAATAATGGCGTGTTCGCGGCCGCCGGAGCCGAGCACAAGAATCTTCACGGGGTCAAGCCTACTGGCTGTGCACTATTCTGGCGGTATGCATGAATCCGACCGGTCTCGTGACGATCATCCCTTCGGACATCAATACGGGCGCTCGCCCTCGTCGTCGCCGCTGATTCCAGGGTGGCTGCAGGTCACCTATATGTGGGTGATCGTCAGCTTCACCTGCACCCTGATCGTCTGGTACGGCTTCCGGATGGCCGGATTCGGCCGGGGTGACATTCCCCAGGCCACCATCTCGCTCACCGTGGGCGTCATCGCTGGCAGCATCGTCACCGTATTATTGCGCCGCCGGCGCTCGGGCCGGGGAGGCCGGCGATGACCGCCCAACTCATCAACGTGGTGCGCAACGACGTCGTCGAGTCTTCCTCGCAGGGCTCCGCCGTGGTGGTGGGCCCCGACGGTAGCGTGCTCTGCACTCTTGGCACGCCGGAGGACGTTATTTATCCGCGTTCCTCGCTGAAACCCCTGCAGGCGATCGCTTCGCTGCGGGTGGGTGCACCGTTACGTGACGAGCAGCTGGCCCTGGCCTGTGGCTCGCACCGCGGCACCGAGGCCCACCAGCAGGTCGCCGCCCGCATTCTCGACGACGCCGGTTTGAGCGAGGACGACCTGCAGTGCCCGGAGGCCTATCCCGCTGACTCCGGCGAGGTGGCCCGGCTGGCCGCCGTCAGCGCCCCGGTGCGGCTGACCAAGACGCCCTCGGCGTTCAACTGCTCGGGCAAACACTCCGGGTTCCTCTCCGCCGCCCGCGCCGCCGGGCATCCCACCGAGACCTACCTCGACCCGGAACACCCGGTGCAGCGCGAGGTGTTCTCGGTAATCGAGCAGTACTGCGATGAGACGATCACCCATCACGGCGTGGATGGCTGTGGCGCCCCGGCCCCGATACTCTCGCTGACCGGGCTGGCCCGCGGCATCGGACAGGTGGCGTCCGCCCCGCACCGGCGCACCGCAGAGCTGCCCGCCGCTCAGGTAGCCACCGCCATGCTCGAGCACCCCTGGGCGGTGCACGGCCCCACCAGCTCCGACACCGTGATCCTGCGCGAGCTCGGCGTGCTCTCCAAGCTCGGAGCCGAGGGGGTCCGCGTGCTCGCCGCCCCCGACGGCACCACCGTGGCGGTGAAAGCCCAGGACGGGTCGCACCGGGCCGGCGGGCTCGTCGGGCTGGTACTGCTCTCTCAATTCGCCCCGGAAGCGGTGCCGCTGGACGCCATCACCCCCGTGCTGGAGACCGTAGTGCCGCAGGTGCTCGGTGGCGGGAAACCCGTGGGCCGGATCCAGCTGGGCCACGACGTGCTCGAGGTGCTCGACTGATGGCGCGGCGCCGTATCGACCCCGTCGAGGGCCGGGCCGCCGTCCAGGCCTGGCGCGACGCCGAGGACCCGTCCGCACTGTCCCGCTCCGTGCGCGGCACCGCGGTGCGCTTCAGCCTGGAGGAACTCGCCGCCCTGTCCCCCGGACGCTCGGTGGAGGTCCGGGTGCCACCCTTCGGCGTCACCCAGTGCATCCAGGGTCCCGACCACACCCGCGGCACTCCGCCGAATGTCATCGAGACCGATCCGTTCACCTGGATGGCGCTGTGTCTGGGCACCCTGACCTGGGATGACGCGCTCGCTTCCGGCGCCGTCGCCGCCTCAGGGCTCCGTGCGGATCTCAGCGAGCGCCTACCCCTGTTCTGAACCGCGCTTGACGTAGCCTGCATCACATTGCACGCTCATGTCCATGAACCTGTCAGACAGCTGGACACCTGGACAGCAACCGATCGTGCGCACCAGCGCGTCCGAAGCGGTCTTCCATGCCTTGCGCTCGTCCATTGAAGCCCAGGAAATTCCCCTCGGCGCCAAGCTGGGCTCCGAAGCCAGCCTTGCCTCGGACTACGGCGTCTCGCGCTCGGTGGTCCGTGAGGCGTTGCGCTCCTGCGCCGCTATGGGCCTGACCCGCACCGAAACCGGGCGCGGCACGTTCGTGGTGTCTCACCGCCCCACCCGCACGCTGATGCTGGGCGGCTACTCCTCGGAAGACCTGCACGAGGCCCGTCCCCACATCGAGATCCCGGCTGCCGAGCTGGCCGCCGTCCGGCGCACCCACTACGACCTGGAGCGGCTGGCCGGACTCGTCGAGCAGATGGAACAGGAAGACGACGCCGCCACCTGGGTGGAACTCGACGCTGCTTTCCACGCCGCCATCGCCGCCGCCAGCAGCAACTCGGTGTTTGACCGGGTTGTCACCGATATCCGCGAGGCGATGAGCCGCCAGTCGGGAACCGTGAACCGGGTGAGCGGGCGCCGAGATCCCTCCAACCAGGAACATCACGCCATCCTCGCTGCCATCGAGTCCAAGGACGCCGCCGCTGCCGGCACCGCCATGCGCGCCCACCTCGACACCGTTCAAAACGCCGTCGCCGCCAGCAACAGGAGCACCTCGTGACCGCACTACCCCACCACGTCCCCCTGGCCGCCCAGACCCGCGGCGAACGGGTGGAATCCCTGCACTATGGATCCGCGGTGGTGCTCTCCGGAGACTCGGCGACCGTCTACGGCGACGCCGAAACCCCGTTCTATCCGCGGTCGGCCCTGAAGCCGTTGTTCGCGGTCGGGATGTTGCGGGCCGGGCTGGACCTCACCGACGAACAGATCGCTCTGACCGCGGCCAGCCACTCCGGGTCTGAGGAACACCAGCGGGTCGCTCTCTCCACCCTCGCTACCGCCGGGCTGGGCCCCGAGCACCTGGGCAACTCCATCGACCTGCCCTACGGTACTGCAGAGCGCGCCGCCTGGTTGGCCGCCGGACACGGTCCCACCCAGCTGGCGCAGAACTGCTCCGGCAAACACAGCGCCCTGGTCGCCCTGTGCCGCCTGCACGGCTGGCCCGTGGAGGGCTATCTAAGCCAGAATCACCCGGTATACCGACTACTCACCGACACGGTCATCGAACTCACCGGTGAAACTCCCGCGCACATCAGCACCGATGGCTGCGGCACCCCCGTGCACGCCCTGACCCTGCCGGCGCTGGCCCGCGGCTTCGCCCGACTAGCCGCCGCCGACGCCGACACCCCCGAGGGCCGGGTTGCCGCAGCGATGCGCGCCCACCCCGAGCTGGTGGCCGGCGAGGGCCGCGATGTCACCACCGTGATGCGCACCCTCGACGGCGCGGTCGCCAAAGACGGATTCGAGGGCATCCAAGCACTCGCCCTGGCCGACGGCACCGCTGTGGCCCTCAAGATCGCCGACGGCGCCGACCGCGCCCGAATGCCAATCACCCTAGCCCTGTTGGCTGAGCATCCCACCCCCGTGGCTCACCAGCTGGATTCCCCCGCCCTGACCGACGTCCTCGCCCCACCGGCCTTCGGTGGCGGCCAGATCGTTGGCCGCTTACGTGCCCTGCCCCGCACCGCGCGCACCGTCCGCCACTGACACCTCTGGCACCTCTCTGGGCTTTCTGATTTCTGGTCCCCGCCTGACGTCCGCCCGGCATACTGCGGGCTGATCGTCGACCCCGATTCACCATCCTGCACAGGATTCTCACCCCATGTCCTCCAGCACCCTGCCTTCCTTCAGTGCGCCCGAAAACACCGAGAACACCTGCAATACAGACAGCACAGCCACCCGCCTCGTGCACGATCTCATCGGCGAGCGCGAGGTTCCGGCCCCGACCTACTGGCCCAGGCCGGCTCCGGCATCGTGCTCAGCTACGCGAACTGTGGCTTCTTCGCCTTCCGCATCCTGCGCGCTCTCGGCGAACAGGTCATGTACCGGCCCTCCTCCGGCAAGGCTGAGCGCCCCGCCCTGGCCGCGCAGCCGGCCGGCGACGAGGGCACCGAAGACGACGCCGACCAGACGCGCGTCTGACGCACCGGTGAACTCTGGCTAGACTGGGGGCACTATGTCGCGTTCTGCTTCAAGCACCCCGGACGACCCCGGTCAGCCAGAGTCCCCCACCCCCTCGGATCCCACGCAGCTGGTGCTGCGTCGGGCCCCGCGTCTCAGCGTCTTCCTCATCGGCGGCGCCCTGCTCGGGGTCATCGCGGCACTGATCCTCAACGGCACCCAAGAGCCTAACCCGGACTTCGTGGAAGAGTCCGCACTGGGCTTCTTCATGGTCACCCTCGCGGTACCCGGTCTCGCCCTGAGTGCGCTGGCCTGGCTGTTGGTCGATCGCCGTTCAAAGAAACGCGCCCGCACCGTCTACGCCGAACCCACCACCGACTACGACAACGCCGATTTCGCCCTCGGCAGCACCGATCTCGACGAGCTGCGACGTCAGTCCCGAGAGCGCGACGCAGAGCAGTAACATAGGGAGTCGGACCCTATGTTCGTGTGGTCCGGCAGCATCAACAGCACTTCAGCAACCACCAGCACCCACAGCATCACAAGGAGCCACTCACGTGTGTGGAATCGTTGGCCATGTCTCGGCCGGTCCCGTAAACCAGCAGGTTTACGACTCTCTGCTCCTGGTCCAGCACCGCGGCCAGGACTCCACCGGCATCGCGACGGCGGATGGGCGCACCCTGCACCAGTCCAAGAAGTCCGGTCAGGTCCGCGAAGCCTACCGCACCCGTGACATGCGCGAACTGCTGGGAAACATCGGCCTCGGCCACGTCCGCTACGCCACCAAAGGCCACGCCACCAACCTGGACGAGGCGCAGCCGTTCTATGTGAACGCCCCCTACGGCATCGTGCTGGTGCACAACGGCAATCTCACCAACACCCGCGAGCTGACCCAGCAGATGCGCGAGCGTGATTTCCGCCATCTGAACTCTTCGTCCGACACTGAGCTGCTGCTCAACGTGCTGGCGTCCTCTCTGCAGGACAACGTGGGCAACCGTCACCTCGACGCCGACGCCATCTTCGAGGCCGTCACCAAAGTCCACTCCCGGATCCGCGGCGCCTACGGTGTCATTGCGCTGATCGCCGGCCACGGCCTGCTCGCCTTCCGCGACCCGCTGGGCATCCGCCCGCTGGTGCTCGGCCGCCGTCAGGTCACCGAGGAGATCGCCGAAGCAGCCCGCACCTATCGCGAGACCCACGGGCTCTCCGACGAACTGCCCGAGCAAGAATGGGTGGTCGCCTCCGAGTCCCTGGTACTGGAGGCCGGCGGCTACGAGGTCGTCCGCGAGATCGCCCCCGGCGAAGCAGTCTTCATCGACGAGGCCGGACGCATGCAGTCCCAGCAGTGCGCCACCGACACCTCCCTGGTTCCCTGCGCCTTCGAGTACGTCTACCTGGCCCGCCCCGACTCGGTGATGAACGGCATCTCCGTCTACGAGGCCCGGCTGCGCATGGGCGAGAAACTCGCCCAGACCGTGCGCCAGCACGTTCCCGACGACGATTTCGACGTGGTCATGCCCATCCCCGATTCTGCTCGACCCGCCGCCCTGCAGGTAGCCCACACCCTGGGCAAGGAGTACCGCGAAGGTTTCTACAAGAACCGCTACGTCGGCCGCACCTTCATCATGCCCGGCCAAGAGGTCCGCCAGAAGTCGGTGCGACAGAAACTCAACGCCATGCGCTCCGAGTTCGAGGGCAAGAAGGTGCTGATCATCGACGACTCCATCGTCCGCGGCACCACCTCCAAACAGATCGTGGAGATGGCCTACGAAGCAGGCGCGGTGAAGGTCACCTTCGCCTCCGCCGCTCCCCCGGTCCGCTACCCACACGTCTACGGAATCAACATGCCCAACGCCGAAGAACTCGTGGCCCATAACCGCAGCGTGGAGGACGTCCGCAAGATCCTCGGTTGCGACCACCTCGTCTACCTGGGCGTGGAGGACATGGCCGAGGCCATCATGGCCGACACCGACTGGGACGGCCTGGAGATGTCCTGCTTCACCGGAGAGTACGTGACCGGCGACGTCACCGAGGAATACCTGGAATTCGTCGCCGGCGACCAAGAGTCCTGAGCCCTTCCGAGAACACTGACACGACCCCGCTGACGCAGACGCAGAAACCGAGGCACATCATGACGCAGCAGCCAGATTCCGCCCCCATCACCTACGCCGGCGCCGGAGTCGACGTCGAAGCCGGCGACAAGGCCGTCGAGCTGATGAAAGAGGCCGTGAAGGCCACGCACTCCGCATCCGTCGTAGGCGGCTTCGGCGGCTTCGCCGGCATGTGGGATGCCTCTGCACTGACCCGCTACACCCAGCCGCTGCTGGCCACCTCCACCGACGGGGTGGGCACCAAGGTCGCCATCGCGCAGGCACTCGACATCCACGACACCATCGGCCAGGACCTGGTGGGCATGGTCGTCGACGACATCGTCGTCATCGGCGCCGAGCCGCTGTTCATGACCGATTACATCGCCTGCGGGAAGGTCGTTCCCGAGCGCATCGCCGACATCGTCCGCGGCATCGCCGAGGGCTGCCGCCTGGCCGGTACCGCCCTGGTGGGCGGGGAGACCGCCGAACACCCCGGCCTGCTGGGTGAGCACGAATACGACGTCGCCGGAGCCGCCACCGGCGCGGTCGAAGCCTCCGAGGTGCTGGGCCCGGAGCGAGTGCGCGCCGGCGACGCGGTCATTGCCATGGCCTCCTCCGGCATCCACTCCAACGGCTACTCCCTGGTGCGTCGCATCATCGTCGAACGCGACTGGGCGCTGGACCGCCAGGTCCCCGAGTTCGGCCGCACCCTAGGCGAGGAACTGCTCGTCCCCACCCGCATCTACTCCAGCGACTGCCTGGAGCTCACCCGTCACCTCAACGGCGACGCCCGCACCGGCGCCTCCGCCGCGGTCACCACCGCCTCCGGCGAACCCGCCATGCACGCCTTCTCCCACGTCACCGGCGGCGGGCTGGCGGCCAACCTGGCCCGCGTCCTGCCTCAGGGTCTGATGGCCACCGTGGACCGCACCACCTGGTCGCTGCCCCCAGTGTTCTCCGTGCTTGCCGAACTGGGACAGGTGCCCCAGCCCGATCTGGAGCGCACCCTGAACCTGGGTGTCGGCATGATCGCCGTCGTGGACGCCGAAGCAGCCGAGGAGACCCTGCGCTGGCTGAACGCCCGCGGGGTGGACTCCTGGCATTTGGGCACCGTCTCCGAGACCGACGCCGCCACCGCACCGACCAGCAGTGTGGACTACGTGCAGGGCGCCAAGGGCGTCGACGGCGGGGCCGTGCTCATGACGGGCGCCTACGCAGGCTGATTCATCGTCCCGATCTCGTTCGGAACGTTGTCAGCCCCAGCGGCTCACGATTGCATTGACGCGGGCCCGCGCCCAGTCAGCGCATATTCAGTCCCATCGGATCGACGCTCGACCAATTCGTAATCGACGAGGTAGCGGCGCAGTACGGCAACATCCTGTGAGAAAGGACGGAGCCTGTCGTTGACTTGACGTTCGGTCAGGACCTCGTCCGCAGTGAATACCTCGCTCGCCACCCAGGCCAGCAATTCACCTCGTTCTTCGAGGTTCGCGGGGTACTGCAGAATCCGCTTCCCGTCTACGAATCGCTCACGCCCCTGGCGCGTCGGGACATGCGTGGACTCGAGAACTTTTCGGAAGACATCCGGCACGAAGGCCTGTGTTTCCAGTTCCACCATGCCGCTGTTTACCAGCGCTTTGGTCACTTTTCGCCGCTTCGACGGCGAGAGGTCAGCGATCGCAGACTCGACAGTCGCACCAAGCATGATTTCTGCCGCCGCACGACGGGAGTCTGCATTGGCGAAAACGGAGATGAGGGGCCGCCACTGGTTCTGAGTATCCACGTCGGTTCGATCCTTCCTGCGCTATCTGGTCCCTTCGAATACTACGACGTGAAGCAATCGGCGATGTGAGCGCGGAGTCAGCGCGCGTGGTCGAACAGTTCCGATGAGAGATAGCGTTCGCCGGTGTCCGGAAGCACCGTCACAATGGTCTTGTTCGCGTTTTCGGGGCGGGCCGCCAGCTCGCGAGCCGCGGCAAGCGCCGCGCCCGAGGAAACCCCGACGATCAGGCCCTCTGTTGCGAGAGCCTCGCGGGCCACCTCGAGCGCGTGATCTTGCTGCACGCCGATGATCTCATCGGCGATCTCGATCTCGAGCACCGGCGGGAAACCATTGCCGCCGATGATGCCCTGGATCTTGTGGGGCTGGAATTCGCCGCCCGCTAACACCGGTGCCTCTGCGGGTTCAACCGCGACCACCTGCACGTCGGGGTTCTGCGACTTCAGGTACCGGCCCGTGCCCGTCAGGGTACCGCCCGTGCCTACGGTGGCGACGAAGATGTCGACCTGGCCGTCCGTATCGTGCCAGATCTCCGGGCCCGTGGTGCGCTCGTGCACCTCGGGATTCGCGTCGTTGCCGCCCTGCCCCGACAAGAACGCTCCGGGCAACGTGTCGAGAATGCGGCCGGCCTCCTCGTTGGCGCCAGCCATCGCCGTGTGGCCCGGCGTCAGCACCAGCTCGGCGCCGAGAGCCTTCAGTAGGGTGCGCCGTTCGAGCGAGACATCGTCGGGCATCACGATGATCACCCGGTAGCCTTTCACAGCACCGATCCAGGCGAGTGCGATGCCGGTGTTGCCGCTCGATGCCTCAAGGATGGTGCCGCCGGGTTGCAAACGCCCATCCGCCTCTGCCGCCTCGATGATCGAGAGCGCGGTGCGGTCCTTCACGTTGGCCGCGGGATTCTGTGATTCGAGCTTCGCCAATACCCGCGCTCCGCCAGCGGGCACCACCCGGTTAATCTGCACCAAGGGGGTGCGCCCCACAAGTTCGGTGAGGTCCGCGGCGATTTTCGGCCGCGCGTGTTCTGACATGGTGATTCCCTACGTCTAGTTGTATGCGGTGGGGTTCGTGCGTCGGTGCAGCCCCAGTTTGAAAGAGGCGCCTGCGGCCGTGAACACGGCAATCCCGAACACCCAGCCCGAGAGCGCCATAGCCTGCGTGCCCGAGAGCAACACGCCAATGGTACAGCCCAGGCCGATCATCGAGCCCCAGCCGAGCAAGACGCCACCCAGCAGCGCACTCGATGAGTTGAGCACGGTGACGCGCTCGGCCTTCACGCGTCGCCCGAGCAGCGCCATGACGAGCGATGCCGAGAAAATGCCGAGAATGAGCCAGCCGTTCGTGGTGATCGTGTGCACCACGACGGCGACGCAGCCGGCGAGACGCTCGTCGAGGCCCGGCATGAAGCTCGGCAGCACACCGAGGTCCGTCATCTGCGTGCGCGTGAGCGATGAGATCTGGCTAGTAACGCCCAGCGGCTGATCCTTGTAGTAAGCGAGCACGGCGATGATGCCAACCGCGGCACCCGTCACGAGTGCCGGCCAGCGGGTGAAGAAGAGCGATCTGCGGATCTCGGTTCCATCGATCGTACGAGCGGGTCGGGCCTGCACCCGCGGGTTCCACTTCAGCAGCCAGATGCCGAGGCCCGCCAGCACCGCGAGCTGCAGCACTACGGAGACCGTGTAGCCGTTGCCCGACGGCAACCACGGCACGGGCGCGCCGAGGATGAACGCCGAGTAAACGAAGTCCCACGACAAGAAGCCGGCACCGAAGCCGAGCACGACGCCGATGAGTGCCGGGATCGACCGCAGGTGGCCCTGCGGCAACCGGTAAAGGTGGCCTGCGATGCAGCCGCCCGAGATCACCATGCCGACGCCGAAGGCGAGGCCGGCAACGACGAGCGCGAGCGAGACCGGCGCGATATGAGCGTCCTCCGGTATCTGGTTGCCGGTGGGGTTCGGGATCCGCATGCTGAAGATCACCGCATACCCCAGCGTGCCGACCGCGATCGAGACGAGCACCGCATACAGGCCGCGCGAGTTCCTGTTCTCGAAGAAGTCCCGGAAGATACAGAAGAAGCAGTAGCGGCCGCGTTCGAACAGGATGCCGAGCCCCGCGCCGACCAGCAGGATGAAGGCTGCATTCTGGCCGCCGACGCCCTCGCCGCCGATGGCGGCGAGCCAGCTCGCGGTGCCTAAAAGCGCCGCGGCGACCGCCAGCGCGATGATGGTACGAATCGTATCGCCGCGCGTCCATCCCAGCGCGGCTTCGGCGGTCACCGAGGAGTCTGTTTCTTCAGTGACCGCCGAGGTGGTTGTTGTCGAGCAGGTCACGATTCGCTGGAACCCCAGAGACCAGCGCGCTGATCGGTGTTGTTCCCCACCGGCACGCCGACGCTGTTGCCCCACTCCGTCCATGAGCCGTCGTAGACCTTCACATCGGCACCCAGGATCTGGCTCAGTGCATACCACGTGTGAGAGGCACGCTCACCGATGCGGCAATAGGTGATGATCAGCTCGTCGAAGTCGACGCCCGCCTCTTCGTAGATGGCGCGGATTTCGTCGGCGGGCAGGAACTGTCCGGTCTCCTCGTCGACGATCGTGCTCCAGGTGACGTTGACGGCGCCGGGAATGTGGCCCCAGATCGTGGTCGCTTCTCCACCGAAGATCGCGGGGTCGACGCCGATAGCGCCGTCGTACTCGTCCTTGGATCGGATGTCGACCAGGGTGACGTCGGAATCACCGTCGTTGACGTTCTCCTCGGCGACCTCGAGCACCTCGGGCTGCAGAGCACGAATGTCGAGGTTCTGCGGCTGTGCGACCCAGTCACCCTGGGTCACCTGCGGCACTTCTTCGGTGAGCTCACGGCCGTCGAAGACCTCCCACTTGTGCAGTCCGCCGTCGAGCAGGCGCACGTCTTCGGCGCCGTAGAGGTTGAATACCCACGCACCGTAAGCGGCGAACCAGTTGCTGTTGTCGCCGTAGAGCACGATGGTGTCGCCCTCGTTGATGCCGAGGCTCTGGGCGAGCTCGGTGAACTCATCTTGCGTGATGAATTCGCGGGTGTTCGGCTGTGTGAAGCCTTCGCTCCAGTTCACGTACTGGGCCTGCGGAATGTGACCCTCCTGGTAAGGGGTCAGTTCGGACGATGCCAGGTGCTCCGAGATGTCGATGAGCACGATGCCCTGATCGGAGAGGGAACCCTCCTGCAGGCGCTCGTCGAGCCACTCGGTGCTCACCAGGACGTTCTCGAGGTTCTCCTCGCCGCCCTGGTGCACCTCGTCGTAACCGCGGTGTTCACCGACCACGGTGACGTCTGACACCGTCTGGGCCTGTTCACCTCCGCGGCCTGATGCGGCGGTCGTCGGGGAATCGCCGCTGCCGCTGACGCTGTTCACGATCACGCCACCGGCGACCGCCGCCACCGCCGCGACAGCAACGAAGGCCACGGGCAGCTGCCATTTGGGCTTGCCCTTCCTCCCTGTCTGGATGTTGTCTTTGTCTGCGCTCATGCTGGGATCGGTCCTCTCCGTGGTGCGTCGATTCGTGTGAGTGTCCCAGGAGCGTTTCCCAGCATTGCTGGTGAATTCGCCGCCTGAGGACGGTGTGAGATGTTGCGTGCGCACCAATCTGTCAAGCTTCGAGGTTCCGCCCCAACCCTCGAGTAATTTGCCGACACGCTACACCGTTCAAGTCCCCCATCTCCGGCGGAATGACCACGTCCGGCACGAGTGGTATATGGAGTGGTCCTGTTGCGGCTCCCAGACCGTCGCCGGGTCGGGCCAGGTTCGCCTGTCCCTCCACGCTCGGGGTCTCATCGATGAAACGGACCGCGCCGAGGACATCATCGACGCGGATCCAGCTGAACCGCCGATTGCCGCCAGTGCGGTGCCAGGGGCTGCGGCCGATAGTGCGTATTCGGTAGCAGCGGGACTCCAAGTCCCGTCTGAATGCGCCACCAATGAATCCAGACGCTCCGGCGATCACGGCCAGCGGAGTGCTCAAGGGATCCCCCTTCCCCATCGCCCGAAGACCTCAGGCGCCTTCGGCGCGGCCGTGACGCCAGTAGCCCATGAATGCGATGGTCTTGCGGTCCACGCCGAGCTCTTTGACCAGGTGACGGCGCAGCCCGGTGATCACTCCGGCCTCACCCGCCAGCCAGGCATAGCGCTGAGCGGATCCGGCATCGGGGGACTCCCAGAGCAGGATGTTCTCATCCTCGACGAGCTCGGTGTCTTGACCGGCTGAGGCTGAATTCGCGCCCACGCTGGCCCTAGCATCCGCGTCTCGGTAGAACTCGGCTGCTGTTTGCTTCGCTGCGGCCGTCAATTTCTCTCCGTGCCCAGCACCGTTGCGCCCCAGCCACGTCAGGGCCATTCCGGAGGGAACCGTGACCTCGGCGTCCATCACGTCAGTGTCGGAGGGCACCTCGATCAGGGCGTGCCCGGTGTATCGCAGCCCGGGCTCGGCCTGCTCACGTTCGGCGAGCTGTGTCAGGATGGACAGAATCGCAGGCGCTGCGGTTTCGTCACCGGCCAGTAGCAGATCGGTGGCCTCACCCGGTTTGAAATCAATGCCGCCGTTGGTGGTGTCCGCGCGGGAATCCGGCCCGACGATGACGATCTCGTCACCGATCTGGGCGGTGGAGGCCCAGGCGGAGGCTGGTCCCTCGGTGCCGTGCAGCACGACGTCGACGTCCACCTCAGCCTGTTCCGGACGCACCTGGCGCACGGTGTAGGTGCGCATCGGATTCCGCTGGTCCTCTTCGAGCAGCCGCCAGGCCTGGTACCACTGCATCATGGTGGGCCGAGGGTCGGAGAACATGCCGATGTCGGTATAGGAGCCGTCGGCCAGCGGGAAGAGCAACTTGATGCGTTGATCGAGCCGATCGGTGCCAAAGTGCTGAACCTCGTCGCCGCTGAAGGTGAAGCGGACGAAGTGCTCGCTGAGGCTCTGGCGGGCAGCCACCTGCACGCGGTAAGCACGGGTGGAGGGGTAACTGTTGTTCGATGTGGTCACGCGGTCTCCTGGGACGTTGGTGGATGCGGCGGGTGGTCGGTGCGGTGGTGGCGGCCCATGGGCACCATGAGGGGCTGGTTCGACACCGGGTCGGTGATGATGAGCGAGTCCAAGCCGAACACGGACCGTACGCTCTGCGTGGTCAGCACCTCATGGGGTGTCCCGGCCGAGTGTACGGTGCCGTCGACAATCGCCATCAGGTGGTCGGCGTAGCGGGCCGCTATATTCAGGTCATGCAGCACCATCACCATGGTGGTACCCACGTTGTGGTTCAGTTCGGTGAGCAGGTCCAGCACCAAGGCGATCCAGACCCGCTGACGCTGGCCCCCGGAGAGCTCATCCACGGGCCGGTCCACCAGGCCGTGGGCGTGGGTGGCTTCCAGTGCGGCGGCCACCGGTCGCTCATCGGCCTCGGACAGCGGCTCGGCGCTGACGGTCTGGGAGAACTCTTCGGTGCCGTCGGAGGTCTCGGCCACGGATTCCGGAGTCTCCAGACCCAGGTCGTTGAAGAACGCCGTGCGCGGATCATGGGTGGTGTAGAAGCTGACCTCGCTCAGGTCGGAGGAATCAACCTGGGCCAAAAACATCGCAGACTTGCCTTCGAGTTCGGGGTTCTCCTCCGCCGTCTCGGAGAGAGAGTCGTAGTCCTGCTGAGTCAGCCCCGAGTAGGCAACCAGGATGACGTCGGCGTCGTTGCCGGTGCCGCCGCATGCGGTCAGCGCCAATGCAGCAGCCACAGTCAGGGCGGTCAGCGGGGTTTCGAGGCGCCGTGGGAACACGCAGTGAACGCATTCGTCCCTCCAGTCTTCGCAGGCGTTCATGAGGCAACCCGTAATAGATCTGTCATGATTGCCTCAATTAGAGTAGGCAGATCTATGCGGACGCGCAATCGCGCAGTTCTGCGGCTCACTACCGCTGTTCGGACAGGTCAAGGTGCTGCGGAAGGCACCCGGCGTCTTGCCGGTGCGCTCTTTGAATGCCGCACAGAAGGCGCTCACGGTGCGGTAACCGATGACCTCGGCGGCGCATTCGATGCCGTGGCCGTGGGCGAGCAGGCGCGCCGCGTGTTGGGCACGCACCGTCATACGCCAGCGGGAGAAGCCCAGTCCGGTCTGCTCGGTCAGCAGCCGGGTCACGGTGCGGGTACTGATACCCAGCAGCACAAACCACTCATGCAGGTCCCGCGGATCACGTCAGGGTCTCCACCGCACCGGCGGCGTAGACGGGCAGACTGCGCACCTCGGTGGACCGGGTGCGGGTGACGCTCACGTCTCGAGCTGGCGGTGCAACCAGGTGACGGCGGGGGCCACCCGGGCACGCCACCGGTACTCGGCCTTGGCATCGGCCCGGGTGGGTCCGGCATTGATCAGTGCCACCGGTTTGCCCGCGCGCTGAGCATCGAGCACGAAACGGTAGCCACTCATCACCGCCAACGAGGAACCGATCACCAGCAGCCCGCCGGCGTCGTCCAGCAGTTCCGATGCGTGACGGCGGCGTTCTGGCGGAACAGATTCGCCGAAATACACGACGTCGGGCTTGAGCAAAAACGAGCCGCAATTCAGGCAGGCCACCATCTGGAAGTCGCCGATCAGCTCATCCGGCAAGGTCACATCGCCGTCGGGATTCACGTCGAGGCGGTCCGACAGCGCGGCGTCAATGTAGCCGGGGTTGACCTCATCGAGCCGGGCGTCCAGGCCGTGCCGCGACTCCATGGCACCACAGTTCAGGCAGATCACCCGGTCGAGGTCCCCGTGCAGTGCGACGAGCGCCGCTGGATCGTGTTCGTGGCTGATCTGGCTGGCGGACGCCACCTCACGGGCCGCCTGGGCGTGCAGGCCGTCTACGTTCTGGGTGACGATCCCGGAGATCAGCCCGCAGGCGTTCCACTCGGCGAGAATGCGGTGAGTGTCGTTCGGTGCTGCCGCGACCATCTGGCGCCAGCCCACATAGGACCGGGCCCAGTACCGCTGGCGTGCCGCGGCGTCGAAACGGAACTCCTGGTAGGTCATCGGCCGGTGCCGACGCAGGGAACCCTGCGGGCCACGGTAATCGGGGATTCCCGAATCGGTGGACACTCCGGCCCCGGTGATGATCAGTGGCGACTGCCGCAAGACACCCAAGACACCCGGACGTGCGAGATGCTCGCCCTGGGGGCGAGCATCATCGTGAACGACCCGGTCAATGGAGCGCAGTGCGGCCTGGTGGGCCCGATGCGCCGGATGATCCGGTTCGATGTCAGCGAGTCCGATACGACGATGCGTCATCGTCGTCGGTCTCGTCATCGTAGACGTCGGCGTATTTGTCCGCGAGGTCAGAATAGTTGTCTTCCTCAGAGCCCGAGCGTTTGCCGGACAGCTCTGCCTCGAGGGCAGACAGATCGGTGGCAGGGGAGAAATACTTCATATCCCGTGCCTGCTTGGTAGCCTTTGCCTTCTGACGGCCGCGCCCCATGAGCGTGACCCCCTTCGCGGTCTCATGTCCCCGGCGGCAGCGATCATGATCGGCTGGCGCGGAGGTGTGCTTCTACAGGTTGGTTCGTGCTCACTAGGTTAACATGTTTGTCAGGACTTCGTCGCATAGCCACCGGGTTCTGGGGCTCGGACGTGCCCGCTTCAGGGCGGATTTCCCGGACAGCGGAATCTTCCGCCCGTCTGCGGTGCACTCACACCCCGGAACCGTGGCACGATAGGGCGAACGACGACGTAGCACCAGCAATCCACGAGCAACCATCAGAAGGACAGTCGAGCGACGATGACGCAGCCACCCGACGAGAACGTCGAAGGTCCCGCCGAGACGACCCCCGAGGATCCCTTCACCGTGTCCGATGAGGCACCGCAGACCTCGGTGCTCGCCGATGCCGAGCGTAAGAAGTCGCGCCGCGATGTGCGCCGTCGTCGCCAGAACCGCAACCGCTGGCTCGCCACCGGTGCCCTGCTCGTGGTGATCGTGGTGATCGGCCTCGTGGTGGTGCCGTGGGTGAGCTCGATGCTCAACTCAGACTCCAGCGAGGAGACCCCGACCGCCACCGAACGGAACGAGAATCCGGGTCTTGACGGCATTATCGCCACCGGGTTGCCGCCCGAGGACTTCGAGCCGGGCGACTGCCTCACCGATTTCATCTCCACCCAGGATCCGGCCACCGTCATCGAATGCGATCAGCCCCACGAGGCGGAACTGGTGGGACGCCAAACTTTTGCCGACGCCGACGCCTACCCGGGCACTGACCAGATGCGTGCCGCCGCCGAAGAATTCTGCGGCTCCATCCAGTTGACCGGCACCGCAGACGCCCCCGTAGTGATCCAGGTGACCAACCCCTCCGAAGGCTCCTGGGGCGAAGGCGACCGCCGGGTGGACTGCCTGGCCACCACCACCGAAGGCCAGCTCACCGGCACCCTGGTAGAGAACCCGGTGGTCGACAACACCGGTTCGGCTTCCGGCGAGGAATCGCCCGAAACTGACGCCGAGGCCGACACCGACGAGGGCTAGATCCAGCCCTGCTCCCAGGCGTGCTGGGATGCTTCAGCGCGGGTGCTCACGCCCAGCTGCTGCATGGCGGAGGAAAGGTAGTTCCGCACGGTTCCCGGAGCCAGATTCAACTGCTGGGCGATCTGTGCCACCGAGGTGGCGTTGCGTCCGGCGCGCAGCACATCCAGCTCCCGGTCGGTCAGTGGGCACCGCGCGGCGGTCAGTGCGGTGGCGGCGATCTCGGGGTCGACGTAGCGCCGTCCCGCCATCACTTCGCGGATCACTCCAGCCAGCCGCTCGGCCGGCGTGGATTTCGGCACGAATCCGGCGACCTTCTCGGCCAGCGCACGGCGCAGCACTCCGGGTCGGGCGTGGCGGGTGCAGATGATGACCTTGGTCGCTACGGAGGCGGCGATCTCGCGGGCGGCATCCACCCCGTCAAGCTCGGGCATTTCCAGATCGAGCACGCACACATCCGGAGTCAGCCGCACCGCAGCGGCGACCGCAGCACGGCCGTTGGCAACGCCGGGCAGGATCTCCAGGTCCTCCTCCAGCCCCAGCAGCGTCTCCATGGCAGTGCGGATCATGGTCTCGTCGTCGGCGATCATCACACGGATCATCTGAAGTCCTTCGGTCATGGCAGCGGCACCGCCGCAATCAGTCGGAATCGGGAGCCATCATGTTCATGAGTCACGGAACCGCCGGCCTCCCGGAAACGGGTGTCCAGTCCGGCAAGTCCGGTGCCCTGCTGTCCCGAGGAGTTCTCCGCACCACCGGGTTCGACGCCGTCGTTGATGATTTCCAGGCGCTGCACGTCGTCCACACTCCAGCGCAGCGACACCTCGGCGGCGGAGGAATGGCGCAGGATATTGGTGGTGGCCTCGCGCACGGCCAGGCCCATCAGCCGGTCGTGTTGCTCGGAGACCGTCCCTGGGCCGGTCTCGACGTCGATGGTGGTCGCAATACCCGCCGCTTCGAGAACATCGCGGGCGTTATCCAGTTCTTCGCGCAGGGACACCACCCGCAGGTCACGCACCAGCTGACGCGTCTCCTGCTGGGCCTGCTCAGCCAGGGCGCGCACCTCTCGGATAGCCTTCTGCGCGGCGGTCTGCGCGTGGGGGTTCGAGGACGACAGCATCCGGTCGGCCAGTTCGGCCTGCAGGGCGATCACCTGCAGGTGGTGGCCCTGAATGTCATGCAGGTCGGAGGCGAAACGTAGCCGCTCGCGGGCCACTGCCAGCTGACCGCTCGCGGTGCGCGCCGCATCGAGATCAACGACGACGCGCCACCACCATGCTGAGAAAACGATGCTCGGGGGCAGCAGGACCAGCAGGATCACCACGGTGGTGAATGGCTGGCCCGGGCCCAGCACCATCGACGTATCCGGGTTGAGCCAGCCGTGCCCGAGCACCAGGACGGTGCCGACGAGGAAGACGACCAGCCGCTGCCGCAACCGCAGCAGGGGCAACAGCACGCTGATCAGGATCCACAGCGGTAGCGCCCCATAAAATGCGGCACCGGGGAGGGCCACCGTGACCGCCCAGCACACCACGGGCACGGAGAACATCGCCAGCGTGGCGGGCCACGGCGTCCAGCCGGTGCCGTAGTTCTCCCGCATCAGCCAACTCGCGTACATCACCGCCGGGATGGTCCCCAGACACAGCGCGAGGCTGACCACGAGCAGCCCGATGGAGGCCTCCGCCTCCTGCATCATCACGCCCAGCACCAGTGCGGAAATCCCCAGCATCGCCAGGGCCAGAGCGAGCACCGAGACAAAGGTGTACCACCAGGTGACGGTCACCCCGCGGGCGCGGGTCAGCGGCAGATTCACCCGGAAGTCATCGTCGAACCCTTCCCCGGAGGCAGCGCTCACTGGCAACTGGCCGGTGGGGCGGTGGGCAGGCTGCGGCTGGGAGGTGGTCACGGTGCCAGTGTAGGACCATGACAGTTGTCACTGTCTGCGTGCACCGATGTCATACGATCCGGTGACACCACGGCACTACCTGGCGGACGTGCACCGCGGAAGACTGAGAACATGAACTTCATCGACAGCTTGCAGAACTTCGTCCTCTCCCTGCCCGAGGCCATCCAGTTCCTCGGTGTCTCCCTGGTGGCGATGATCCCCTTCATCGAAAACTACGGCGCGGTGGTGGTCGGATCCGTCGCCGGGGTCCCCGTGTGGGTTGCCGTACTCATGGCGATCATCGGCAACCTCGCCGTCGTCGCGGTGCTCACCCTCATCGCCTCCGGCACCCGTGAAGCCATCGTTGCGCGGAGCTCTTCCGGCTCATCAGCTGGCGGCACCGTAGAGTCTTCGCCCCGCCAAGATAAGGTGCGCCGGCTTTTCGATCGTTATGGGGTCCCCGGTGTCACCGTGCTAGGCATGCTGGTGGTGCCCACCCATGTCATCGCTCCGACCCTGGTGTCCTTCGGCTCACCCAAGACGGTCGTATTGGTCTGGCAGGCCATCTCCATCACCCTCTACGCCGTCGTCGCCGGATTGCTCGTCAACGGGCTGATCAACCTCGCCGGTTTCTAAACAATGACAGCAATCACCCGCCACACCGCAGCGGGGCTGACCCTTCATTGGGTCAGCCCCGCTGTGCGTCAGATCAGCGTCACCGCTGGGAGGTGATGGTCAGGCCGTCGGCGTCCTCGGCGCTGTCGCGGTCCACCCGCACGGTGTCGCCGTCTTGGACGTCCCCGCGCAGCAGCGCCTTGGCCAGCTGGTCGCCGATTTCGCGCTGGATCAGGCGGCGCAACGGCCGGGCACCATAAGCCGGATCGTAGCCAGTGAGTGCCAGCCATTCCTTCGCAGCGTCTGTGACGTCCAGAGAAAGCCGGCGCTCAGCGAGCCGTTCGGCCAGCACTTGGACCTGCAGATCCACAATCCGGGTGAGGTCTTCCACCCCGAGCGGCTCGAAATGGATGATGTCATCCAACCGGTTCAGGAACTCCGGCTTGAACGCGGACCTCACCACCTGACCCACCGCTTCGGCCTTCGCCTCTGCGGAGAGGTTCGGGTCCACCAGGAACTGCGAGCCCAGGTTCGAGGTCAAGATCAGGATCACGTTGCGGAAGTCCACGGTGCGGCCCTGCCCATCGGTGAGCCGACCGTCGTCGAGCACCTGCAGCAGAATGTCGAAGACCTCCGGGTGAGCCTTCTCCACCTCGTCGAGCAGAATAACCGAGTAGGGACGACGGCGCACGGCTTCGGTGAGCTGACCGCCCTCGTCGTAGCCGACGTAGCCGGGAGGGGCACCCACCAGCCGGGAGACGGAGTGCTTCTCCGCGTATTCGGACATGTCGATGCGCACCATGGCGTGATCGTCGTCGAAGAGAAACTCCGCCAGCGACTTGGCCAGCTCGGTTTTACCCACACCGGTGGGACCAAGGAACAGGAACGAACCGATCGGCCGGTTCGGGTCCGCGATTCCGGCCCGCGAGCGCCGCACCGCGTCCGACACCGACTGCACAGCAGCGCGCTGACCGATGAGCCGATGACCCAGCTCGTCTTCCATGTGCAGCAACTTCTCCTGCTCGGAGGTGAGCATTCGCCCGGCCGGAATACCGGTCCACGCGGAGATCACCTCGGCGATGTCCTGCGCGGAAACCTCTTCGGAGACCATGGTCGCGGTCTTGGGCCCCTGAGACTCGGCTTCCTCTTGAGCGGCGAGCTGCTGCTCCAGAGTGGGGATCTCGCCGTAGAGGATGCGAGACGCCTCGGCCAGGTCGCCGTTGCGCTGGGCTTTCTCTGCCTCAGAGCGTAGCTCGTCGAGCTTGGCGCGCAGATCACCGGCCCGATTGAGCTGGGACTTCTCCTCTTCCCACTGGGCCTTGAGCGCGGACAGTTCTTCCTTACGGTCCGCCAACTCTTCGCGTAGTGCGGCCAGACGTTCCACGGAGGCGGCGTCGGTCTCGTTCTCCAACGCTAGTTCCTCCATGGTGAGACGATCGACAGCGCGGCGCAACTGATCAATTTCCTCGGGAGCCGAGTCGATCTCCATGCGCAGCCGGGATGCAGCCTCATCCACCAGGTCAATGGCTTTATCCGGTAGCTGACGCCCGGAAATGTAGCGGTTGGAGAGATTCGCGGCAGCCACCAGCGCGGCATCGGTGATCGCCACCTTATGGTGTGCCTCGTAACGCTCCTTCAATCCGCGCAGAATGGCGATGGTGTCATCCACCGAAGGCTCGCCCACGTAGACCTGCTGGAAGCGGCGCTCCAGGGCTGGGTCCTTCTCGATGTTCTCGCGATACTCATCCAGGGTGGTAGCGCCGATGAGCCGTAGCTCGCCGCGAGCCAGCATGGGCTTGAGCATATTGCCCGCGTCCATCGACCCATCGGACGACCCGCCCGCCCCGACCACGGTGTGGATCTCGTCGATAAAGGTGACGATCTGTCCGTCGGAGCGCTTGATTTCCTCGAGCACCGCCTTGAGACGTTCCTCGAACTCACCGCGGTATTTGGCGCCGGCCACCATGGCACTCAGGTCCAGGGAGATCAGTGTCTTGCCACGCAGCGATTCTGGGACGTCGCCGGCCACCATGCGCTGGGCGAGGCCCTCGACGACAGCGGTCTTGCCGACGCCGGGCTCACCAATGAGCACGGGGTTGTTCTTAGTGCGCCGCGAGAGTACCTGCACCACCCGCCGGATTTCGGCGTCACGGCCGATCACCGGGTCGAGCTTGCCGGAGCGGGCCACCTCGGTCAGATCGGTACCGTACTGTTCCAATGCTTGGAAGGTTCCCTCGGGATCTGGGCTGGTGACGCGGGTATCTCCGCGCACAGACGTGACCGCAGCTTTGAGAGCCTGCAGCGTGGCGCCGGCATCTCGTAGTGCCTGTCCGGCTGCACCGGAGTCGGCGGTCAGACCAAGCAGCAGATGCTCGGTAGATACATACTGATCCCCCATCTCTTGGGCCTGGGCTTGTGCGGCCTGCACCACCTGAAGCCCAGTACGCGAAAGTTTTGCCTGGGCGACGGAGTCACCCGAGGTAGCAGGCAACGACTTGATGGCGGTCGATGCCGCGGTGGAGATGACGTCGGGGTCGACACCGGCGGCTTTCAATACGCCCACGGCCACCGATCCTCGTTGATCCATGACTGCTTTAAGCAGGTGGACAGGCTCGATCTGCGGGTTACCCGCAGTGGAAGCGTTCATCGCCGCGGCGGAGAGCGCCTCCTGAGATTTCGTGGTGAACTGTGCGTCCATCACCGCTCCTTTCGTCCCGGCCTCCCGGGGCTGATCAATGCTGGATACTCTTACTTGAGTCTACTTAACTCAACCTTGTCGACGCGACACTTATTCCAGCCCGAAAAGCCGACCTCACCGGCCAGTCTGCCGCATTACTTCCCCACGAGACTTTTCATCCATTAAAGTCAGAGGAAACTTTCAGGCGCGGCAAGTTATCCACAACATGATTACTCAAATGCGAAAGCCCTCAATCACCCCCTACGCTGGTGCACTGAATCGTTCCAACCACATTCTTATCAAAGCATCGATCACCGCGAGTAGGGGAGTTCTGACCGCCACTGGGTGAGCGACTCGAGGTCTTGGTCTTTCGCGGGATACGTCCGACGCTGCTGATATGGCACCAGGCCGCCTCGAAGGGAACCCATGACCATCTTCAGACCACGACGCCGCACCATCATCGGCGCAGGAGCAGTGACCACCGTGGTTGCCCCCTCGCCGTGCTCGCCCCAGCGTCCGCTGACATTGCGGACGTCGCCGACCCGGAGTTCGACGTCTACGACTTCCCTCTCGTGATCGATGAGGACACCACCCTGGGGACCTGCACGACCACACCACTGAGCGCAGAGACAATGGCGTCTTTGGTCTGCACCCTGGAGAACGAGGCCTACCTCACTCAGCACGACAACATCTGGGCCATGGCAGACGCGTTCATGCAGGCATGGCAGCAGACTGATGAAGAGTCGGTGACCTTCGGCACCACACGCGGGATGATCGGGGTGCCACTGCCCGGCGGTATCGGCCCCCGGGAGTCTCGCCGAAGCGGGAGACGATGTCCATGGACGGCTGGACCGGCTCGAACCGCACCGAAGCGTTCTGGCGCATGTTCATCCCCGGTTCTCTGGTGGAGGGCGCAGATCCCGTCACCATCGTCGATCAGATCCCCGAGGGGCTGAGCCACTGGGAGGACTCGGTACGCAACCCTTCGGTGCCGGTTACGCAGGAGGGCTGGGGCAAGTTCCAGGCCAATGACGGACAGGCCGTTGGCCCGGACCGTTACGAGGTCTCGAGCTCGGGCAACGAGCTGAGTATCGATCTACAACCAACGCCGAGCTGCAGTCACGCGGTTCCGGCACAGCTAGTGGCGATCTGATCCCGACCGAGCCTCCGGAACCGACCGAGCCCACCGAGTCAACGGAAGCCTCGGTGTCCGAAACCTCCGGCGAGAGCACTCCCCCCGGAATCCGCCTTGGCCACCGCAGAGGCCCCCCACCACGGATGCGCCGTCCACACCCCCACTGTTTTAAGTGGCTGAGTGTGAGGCGTCAGAAACCGCTAGGAATCCGTCGGCGACGGGCTGGTTGCGCTCGACGTCGGCGAGGGGCTTGATGATTCATCGTCACCGAAAGCGTCCTCGAGTCGATTGATCTGCTCGGTGAACAGCGTCTCCGCCTCAGCTTCGCTGATTCCCGTGGCCGCAATGTAAACGTGGTGGTTGCCCGCAGTCCCGCCACCGGTGTGGAGCGTCTCCACCTCGCCTGAACCGTCATCCACGCTCAGCTGGAACGCATCCAGATCGCCCAGCTGAGTGAAGGTGGCCGTCGAACCTTCCAGCTCATCGCTGTCCACCGAGTCGCACGCGCCCGGGATCCGGGAGTACACCGACATCGGGTCGACATCATCCGCTGTCTCGATCACCATGGTCTCGATGACGACCGAGGACTCGGCATCCGCGTCCGACGCGTCACCCTCCGACTCCGTGCTCTCCGGCGTCGGCTCATCGTCAGATGCGGCCGCTTCATAGTGGCCGGTCACGCCGATCAGCGCCTGGGTGCTGAACGCATTAAGCTCCGCCAGCAGATCCGCACACTGGCCCGTGGTGGTGAACTCGCTCAGCGAGAAATACATGGTGAAGGGCTGGTTCTCATACGACTCCACGCTGAGGTTCAGCTCGCCAGGCAGGGCCTCATCACCGGTGGTCAGCAACACCTCGGCCAACTCGTCCACGCTGGCCTGCGGCGCCACACTGGCCGATGAGGACGCCGACTCGGAGGGAGATTCGGACGGGCTCCCCGACGGTTCCGGTGAGGGCTCAACGGTGCACGACGTCAACGTCAGGCCGGCTGTGAGGAGCAAGAGTGCGGGAGCCGTCGTCAGCGCGCGCGTGCGGGAGTCTGCCATGACCTTCACAGTAGTCTGCTCCGCCAAATCCCTTCAACCGAGCCCGCCTCGCTCAGGTCGAGCTTCCGTTGCCAGCACACGGACGGACGGTACGCTCGAAGCTATGAGTTCTGCCCCGAAACGACGACGACGGCGTTTCTCGCGGCGCACCTACGCTGCACCCCGAGCGTCGGTGATCTACGTGCTGCGCCGCACCTGGATGCGACTCATCGAGATGCAGGTGTGGGACGTCGCCGGAACCATGACCTTCTACGCCATGCTCTCAGTGCTGCCCGCCCTGGTCTCCATCGTCTCGCTCGTTTCGCTGCTGGGATTGCAGTCGGAGACCGTAGAAGCCGCGGCCGAGCTGATCCACGAGCTCGTGCCCACCATGGAGCCGGCTGCTATCAGTTCGGCCGTGCTGGCGCTGGGCAACACCGGCGGCGGGGTACTTGGCCTGGTTGTTGGACTGCTGGGGTCGCTCTACTCGGCGTCGAATGTGTTGGCCGCGTTCCACCGGGCGATGCACCGCCTGTACGACACCCGTGAGGGGCGCCCGCTGCTGTTGTTCCGCGCCCGAGTCGTGCTGGAGACCATCGGGGTCATGCTGGTGGCTATTGCCGTGCTGCTGCTGATCACCGTCGGCGGCGAGTTCTCCGAACGCCTCGGCACCATGCTGGGCTTCACCACCGAAACTGTGGCCACCTGGAACACCGTGAAATGGTGGGTGATCCTCGCGGTACTCATCATCGGGGTCTCCACCGCCTACTATTCCACCCCCAACGTGAAGCTGCCCCGCTACCGGCTCGTCACCGCTGGTGGCGCCTTCACCGTGCTGGTGCTGTTCTTCGCCCTGCGCACCGTGGGCTGGCTACTGGACTCGGTCGGCTCTTTCTCGCAGATCCTCACCACCCTGAACGGGGTGATCGTCATCATCCTGATGACCTGGATCGCCACCATGGTGCTCATCGCCGGGGCGGCCTGGGACGCGGAGGTACTGCGCGCCCGCCAGCTCGCCGCCGGACTGCCCGCCTGGCACACCTTGCAGCTGCGCACGGTACACACCCGCGTTCTGAAGAAGCTGGACCGACAGGCCGCCGATGAATACCGCGTGGGCCGGATCATCGCCAGGGCGGCCAACACCGGAGAACCCGTCACCACGGTGAAAACCAGCCGACTCACCGAATCCGGCTCGCTGTTCGCCCTGAATGCGGGCAACCACCGCCTGACCACAGGCACCCCCTACGTGCGCGAAACGTTCCTCTCTCGCCACGCAGAACTCGCCGCGGCCGCCGAAGCCGCAGAAGCCGACAGCGACACGGGGGAATCTGATGCGGAAGACATGGCCCAAGACCTCCCCGAACGAAAGGACCGTGCATGACCACCGACCCGGCCCCGCACTACTTCCCCGATGAGCGTTCGATGCGCGAGCGCATGGAATCCGGGGACGTCTATTTGGCAGCCAGCGACGAGCTGGGCTCCGCCTCGGCTCGAGCTCAGCGGCTCACCGAAACATACAACGCCACCTCCATCGACGACGGCGCCACCCGCACCGAGCTGTTGCGCGACCTGCTCGGTGAGGTCGGCGAGCAGGTGGAGATCCGCCCACCCTTCAATGTTGACTACGGGCGCTACATTCGTATCGGGGCCCGCACTTTCGCCAATTTCGGACTGCTGGCTCTCGACGTCGCGCCCATCACCATCGGCGCCGACGTGCAGATCGGTCCGCGCGTGCAACTGGTGACTGCCTCGCACCCAGTGGAGGCCGGACCGCGTCGGGCCAAGTGGGAGTCCGGTGAGCCGATCGTCATCGGCGATAATGTGTGGTTGGGCGCTGGCGTGGTGGTCGGCCCGGGCGTGACCATCGGCGAGAACACGGTGGTCGGTGCCGGGGCTGTAGTCACCCGGGATCTGCCCGCCAATGTGATCGCCGTCGGGGTGCCAGCCCGGCCTATCAAGCCGCTGCCCGCTGATCCGGAGGCCGGATACTCCACGGTGGCTCTCGATCCGGAGCCGGAGTCCGCCGAGGCACCGGAAGCAGTAGTCGCGCCAGAGCCCGCAACCACCGGAAACGCCTGGACGCGTGCAGTCACCGCGGACCCGGGGCACTCCCAGCGCTATGCGGAACGCTGGCGGCGACTAGCAGCAGAAGGCTTCGACGTCGACGGCGAAGCCCGGCTGATCGACGCGATGGCCGAGCGCGAATCCCGCATTCTCGATGCCGGTTGCGGCACCGGCCGCACCGGAGGGTACCTGGCCGAGGCGGGTCACAGCGTGGTCGGTGTGGATGTGGATCCGCACCTGGTTGAGGTGGCCCGCACCGATTTCCCCGACGCCACCTGGTTCACCGGCGACCTGGAAAATCTGGAGTCTTCGCTCTCGGATGAGGCCCGCGAAACGCTGGCAGAGCCGTTCGATCTGGCGGTCAGCGCCGGCAATGTATTCGGATTCCTGGCCCCAGCCGGCCGGCGTCCGGCGCTACGCAGCATCCGGGAGCTGCTGGTCGATTCGGGCCGTGTGGTGATCGGCTTCGGCGCCGGTCGCGGCTACACCTTCACCGAGTTTTTCGCTGACGCCGCAGCCGAGGGTTTCACGGTGGACGCCCGGTACTCCACCTGGACGTTACAGCCCTTCACCGAGGAGTCCGATTTCCTGGTGGCCGTGCTGCGCCGCTGACCCGGACAAGCAGACAACAAGACCGCTAGACAGTCAGCAACAGCACGACGCCGGACCCCTGCAACGGAATCCGGCGTCGTCGTGTGTAGTGCTTGCTACAGAATCACGAAGCTTACTTGCCCTTGCGCTGAGCTTTCAGTTCCTTGCGGGCCTTACGCAGGGCGTCGACCTGCTCCTCGCGGGCCTGGTTGATGGCGTCCACGCGATCGGCGGCAGCCTCCTGAATGGCCTCCACCTTCTCGCTCTTGGCGTCCGAGATCTTGCGGGCACGCTTGTCGGCGGCTTTGCGCTTACTGGCCTTGCGGTTCACCAGCGAGTCCAGGGTGACAGCCACGCCGGCGCCCAGCATGATGACATCCTTGGCCACCGAGGTGCCCTCCTGCGAGGGACGCACGCCGTCGTCCTCGGTCATCTCCGGGGTGTTGAGGTACATGTTGACCAGGCCTGCGGAGAAGGCGCTCAACGCGGTACCGGCCACCCAGCCTGGAACCACCGGCAGCAGCAGGGCCGCGCCCACGCCGATCTCGCTGTAGGTCAGGAAGCGGCGGAACGTGGCGGCGTCCATGTCCTTGACGGCGGGCAGACCCTTCTCGGCCATCTGGCGCAGACCTTCGGCCTGCTCGTCGGTCAGTTTGCGCTTGTTCAGGCCCGAATTCAGCACGAACGCGCCGGTGGTCAGGCGCAGCGGGATCTGGACGATGCTCATGAGAGTCCTTCCGATGGGATCAGTTTCGACACCACTCTATAGTCACTCCCCCGTCCTCTGTCAGCCCTGGCCGCCCGCACGGGTCCTGTCGTACCCAGAATCCGGCACGCTCACAACGCGAGAATTCCCCGCACCACCGTGACAGCCGCGCCCACGCCCGCCAGCACGACGGCGAGGATCCGAGCCCGCTCGGCCTGCACGTGTCGGGACAGCACGGTGCCGAGCACAATCCCGACGACGACGCCGAGGCCCACCAGCGCGAAAAACCACCACGGCGGTAGCACCTCCACGACCGCCGCGCCGAGTAGCAGCTTGATCGCCACCGAAAACACCCCGAAGAGGAAGAACACCGGCTGCATGGTGGCGGCGAAAGCCCGTTGCGGCCACCGGGACACCTGGGCGAAAATGACCATCGCCGGCATCGCTACTCCGGCCACCGTGTTCAGGAATCCGCCGACGACGCCGGCTGAGAGTGCGGGCACCGGGCCGGTCCACTCGGGCAGCCGCGGCAGGGAGAACGTCATCACCAGGGCCAGCAACACCACCGCACCCACCACGATCTGCAACCACGCGGCAGGCAGCGCGGCCACGAGCGCCGCGCCGACGAGTGCGCCGAGCACCCCGATGGGCGCCAGCTGGCTCAGCCGTTTCCAGTCGATCCCGGCCCACACGGTGGTCATGATCAGCAACGCGGACACAATACTGGTGGCGTTGGTCAGCAGCACCCCGGCCACCGGGCCGAACAGCAGCACCATCACCGGGGTGACCACCAGGCCGACCCCCGCGCCGGAGACGCGCTGCAGGCAGGCGCCCACGAGTCCGGCGGCGACCGCTGCCAGCACCATCCACGTTTCCACGATCGCCACTCTAGCGGGAGTTCCCCCAGCAGCGGCGGCGGTTCAGCCACGGTTCAGCTTCGTTCTGCACAATGGAGCAATGCTTCCCTCGATCTCATCGTTGTCTGCTGCGGCGCACGTGCCCCTGACCACCGTTGCGCCCACAGACCAGGCGGTCGTGTCCTACGGGTGGCTCGGCGACGCCGTCGTCGCCGTTATGGAAGCCATCGGGCCCATCGGGGTCGGCCTGGCGGTACTCATCGAGAACATCTTCCCGCCCATCCCCTCGGAGCTGTTCCTGGCCCTGGCCGGCTTCACTGCCGCGTCTGGCGCGTTCACCGTGTGGGAGGCCGTACTCTGGGCCACGGTTGGTTCCGTGGTGGGCGCGGCCCTGCTCTACTGTTTGGGCGCCTGGTTCGGGCGGCGTCGGCTGTATCGCGCGGCGGATTGGCTGCCGCTGGTGGATATTGACGACGTCGAAAAAACCGAGCGCTGGTTCCTCCGCTTCGGCTACTGGACCGTGTTCGTGGGGCGCATGGTGCCCATTTTCCGCTCGCTGATCTCCATCCCCGCCGGGGTGGAGCGCATGCACATGGGGCTGTTCCTCCTGCTGACCACGGTGGGCTCGGGCATCTGGAACACCCTCTTTATCGGTGGTGGCTTCCTGCTGGGCGAAAATTTCCACCTCATCTCCGACTACGCCGACGTGTTCTCCAATGTGATTCTCGGACTGGTCGTGGCCGCGATCGTGGTGTGGGTGACGCTGCGGGTGCTGCGCAATCGTCGGCGCGCCCAGGATCCGAACTACCAGCCGCCCAGCGCCGACGAGGCCGCCCGCCGCATCGACGCCCTGGTCCAACACGGCCCCGGCCGCAAGTAGAGTCAATGCGGGCCTGACATGGACTTCACAGGCCTTGCTCCCAGGCCGAGGTGGCCCGGAACACTCTAGAATGCAAGCATGGCCGCAGCACTCACCTCACACCCTGCTTCCGCCCGTCCTGCTCGCAGGACTCGGCGCGCTCGATTTTCGTCACGCGCGCTCGGTCTCGGTGCCGCCGGCATCGCCTTCGCGCTGACTCTGAGCTCCTGCGGCACCTCCCTTCCGGATCCCAACGATACTGCTGAAGCCTGGGCTAGTCAGCTGGCCTCGGACGAGCTCACCGAGGTCGACACGGCGGCCCTGGCTGCCGACTCTTCGGAGCCGGATGCGCTCGTCGAAGCACTGGCCCAGCTGGAGTCGTACCCGGTGACGGTGACCCTGGACGAGGTCGCGGTCGATGAAGAAGCAGAGGGCACGGACGAAGCCGAAGACGCACCGGCGACCGCAACCGCCACCTACACGGTGACCTGGGACCTCAGCGGTGAGACATCCGAGGAATCTGACCAGTCTGAAGCCACCGAGAGCGCCGAGGCATCTGATTCCGCAGAGGCCTCCGCGGAATCCACAGACGAGTGGTCCTACACCGCGGAAACCACCCTGGTGTGGGACGAGGAGGCCGAGGCCTGGCAGCCGCGGTTGACCCCGGAATCGCTAGTGCCCGGGCTGGCCGAAGGCGGCGCCGTCGTCGTCGCTGAGACCGCCTCCGAGCGGGGCCGGATTCTCGACGGCGAGGGCGAACCCATCGTGACCAACCGCCCGGTGCAGCGCATCGGCATCGACAAAGCTCGGGTGATGGACGCCCTGCAGATCGAGGGCGAACCCACCGACGCCCAGCAAACCGAGGCCGAGGAGTTGCTCACCGAATCCGCCACCGCGCTGGCGGAAGTACTCGATCTCGACATCGACATCTTCACCGAGCGCACCCTCAACGCCGGACAGCGGGCCTTCGTCGAGTTCATCACCCTGCGTGCCGACGGTTCCACCGGGATTCCGTCCGAGGAGATCAACCAGATCACCGGGGCCCGAGCTATCGAAGACACCCAGATGTTGGCTCCGACCCGTAGCTTTGCCCGCTCCGTACTGGGCACCTTCGGCGAGCCCTCCGCCGAACAGGTGGAGAATTCCGATGGCACCCTGAAAGCCGGCGTGGCCACCGGGCTCTCGGGACTGCAGGCCACCTTCAATGACGAGCTCTCCGGGACCTCCGGGCTGGAAATCACCGTCGACAACGAGGCCGGATCCGACGACGCCGCGGCATCGGACACGGCGCCCGAGCACGACCCGGTCTCCTTCACCCGCGAGCCCATCGACGGCGCCTCCATCACCACCACGCTGCATCAGCAGGTCCAGCAGCTGGCCGAAGACACCCTTGCCGAGTCTGAGGTCCCCGCCGGCCTCGTCGTCGTGCGTCCCTCCGATGGGCACATCCTCGCCGCAGCGGACGGCCCGGAGTCGATGAGCTGGCCGGTGGCGATGTCCGGTAAATACGCGCCCGGCTCCACCTACAAGCTGATCACCGCCCTGGCCATGCTGCGCAACGGGATGACACCCGAGTCCACCGTCAGCTGCCCGGCCACCATCAACACCGACGGCACCGAGATCGGCAACTTCGACGGCTACCCCACCCAGTTCCTCGGGGAGATCACGCTGGCCCAAGCCATCGCCCAGTCCTGCAACACCGTGTTCGTGGGGCAGTGGAACGACATCACCGCCCAACAGGAGTACGACGCCGCGGTGGCACTGGGACTGGTGGCCGACCCCATCGTCGGATTCGACGGCGCCTTCTTGGGCAGCATCCCCGACGACGCCACCGGCGCCGGGCACGCCGCGAACCTCTTCGGTCAAGGCGTCACTCAGGCCTCGCCGCTGGGGATGGCCACCGTATCTGCTTCCATCGCCGCCGGCTCCACCGTCTCCCCCATCGTGGTGACCGACCCAGAGGTGGATCCCACCGAGAACGAGAACCTCCCCGGTAACACCCCGCTCACCGAGGAGGAAGCCGCCCAGCTGCGTGAGCTGATGGCCGGGCCGGTGAACGAGGGCACCGTGCCGATCCTGCAGCAGGTTCCCGGTGCTCCGGTGCTGGCCAAGACCGGCACCGCCCAGTTCGTCTCCGAGGGCGAGACCCTGGCCCACACCTGGATCACCTCCATCCATGGGGACCTCGCCGTCGCTCTGTTCTTCAACGAGGGCTTCGCCGGATCCCAGACCAACGGCCCGGTCCTGCACGAGTTTCTCACCGAGCTCGAAGAGATCATCCCCTCCGAGTAATCTGCTCTACCCTGGTAGACGATGACTGAGAATTCTGCCCCCGCCCAGCACCCCCACGGCCACAACCCGAACCCGGATCCCGGCCTGTACCGCACCCAGCCGGTGTCTTTCGTACGCCGCGGCGCCCGGCTGAATCCCGGCCGCCAGGCCGCCTGGGACCGGATGAGCCCGCATGCGGTGCTCGAGGTGCCCCGCGACCGCGCCGATACCTCGGTCGCCCCGAACTCCCACCTGCAACTCGAGCAGGTCTACGGACGCACCGCGCCCCTGGTGGTCGACATCGGCTGCGGGCAGGGCGAGTCCACCCTGGCCGGCGCCCAGGCCCGCCCCGAGGCGAACTTCCTTGCCGTCGAGGTGTACACCCCGGGTGTTGCCGCGCTGCTGTTGGGCATGGAGACCCACGAGCTGGAGAACATCCGCGCCGTACAGGCCAACGCCCCCGAAGTACTGGACCACCTGCTGCCCGAGGCCAGCGCGGACGAGATCTGGATCTTCTTCCCCGACCCCTGGCACAAAGCCCGCCACCACAAGCGCCGCCTGGTCAGCCCCACCCTGGTACCGAAGTTGGAGCGGGTGCTGCGCGACGGCGGCACCCTGCGCCTGGCCACCGACTGGGAGGACTACGCCTGGCAGATGCGTGAGGTGCTCGACGACGCCGCCGCCCTGCGCAACGTTCACGACGGCTTCGCCCCGCGCTTCGACACCCGCCCACTGACCAGCTTCGAAAACAAGGCCCACCGCGCCGGCCGCGAAATCTTCGACCTCACCTACACCCGCGTTCCTCGCTGAAGGGGGACCGTCGCTGAGTCGGGCTGAGCCGGCCGGCTGAGCCCCGCTCATCTGGGGCTGGTACCCTATGTGCTCGTAAACCCGCAGGTAACGACCTGCGTCGCGCGTCATCACTGAACTCGCCCTCCTCGCACCGCGGAGGTGCTGCGCCCGATGACGCTCGCACGGTACAACGAAGGGACCCCGGTGGCGACGAACCCACCCTCCACACCCGAAGACCAGCAGCCCGAGCAAGCCCAGCGCCGCACGCACCGCGGCCCGTTGGCCTCGCAGCTGCTGTCCCCGAACCGCGACTCCGCCGTCGGGCTCTACCCGCACGACATCCACCCCGGGCTGGTTCCCGGGATTTCCGTGGATGAGCAGCGCAACCGGTTCGGCATCGACTGGCTGATCTCCGGCGTCGTCGGCGTGCTCATCGTCGGGTTCGTCACCTGGGGCGTCCTCAGCCCCGAATCGGTGGGCACGGCGGCGTCGATCGGCTTCTCCTGGGCCATGGAGAACATCGGCTGGTTGCTGAACCTGACCATGATCCTCGGCGTGTTCGTGATGGTCTACGTCGCGTTCTCCCGGTTCGGACGCATCCGGCTGGGTAAGGACGACGAAACCCCTGAGTTCTCCCGGTTCTCCTGGATCGCGATGATGTTCGGCGCCGGTATCGGTGTGGGTATCTTCTTCTTCGGACCTTCCGAGCCGTTGGCCTTCTTTCTCGACCCGGCCCCGCACACCGACGCCGCTGCGCAGAACCAGCTCAACGCCATGATTGCGGCCTCCGGTGGCGAAACCGAGGTCAACCGGCAGGCTATCCACCAGGGGTTGGCCCAGGCCCACTATCACTGGGGGCTCAACGCCTGGGCGCTCTACGCGCTGGTCGGCGGCGCCCTGGCCTACTCCTCGTACCGCCGCGGCCGGGTGACTCTGCTGTCCTCGGCGTTCCGGTCCATTTTCGGCGCCCAGACCGATGGGGTTCCCGGCAAGATCGTCGACATGTTCGCCATCGTCGCCACCCTGTTCGGCACCGCCGCGACCCTGGGACTCTCCGCTGTTCAGATCGGCCAGGGCGTGACCATCATCAGCGGGCTCGGTGAGGTCGGCAATGCCGTGCTGATCCTCATCATCGGTATTTTGTCCTTGGGTTTCGTCATCTCGGCGGTGTCCGGGGTGGCCCGCGGCATCCGGTATCTCTCCAACATCAATATCACCCTGACCCTCGGGCTGGTGCTGTTCGTGTTCTTCACCGGGCCGCTGCTGTTCCTGCTGAATCTCATCCCCTCCGGCATCATGACCTACGCCGCCGAGTTTCTGACCATGATGGGCAAGTCCCTGTCGTGGGGCCCGGAGACCGTCGAGTTCCAGTCCTGGTGGACTGCCTTCTACTGGGCCTGGTGGATCGCCTGGACCCCGTTCGTGGGCATGTTCATCGCCCGGATTTCCCGAGGCCGGACCCTGCGCGAGTTCACCCTGGCCACCATGGCGGTGCCCACCATGATCCTGATCCTGGCATTCACCGTGTTCGGTGGCACCTCGATCATGAACTCCATCAACGGCGTGGAGGGCTTCGACGGCTCCGCCACCCCAGAGCAAGTGCTGTTCCACATGTTCGACCTGCTGCCGCTCAACGGCATCACCCCGTACATCCTGATTGTGGTGTTGGCGATCTTCTTCATCACCTCCGCCGACTCCGCCTCCGTGGTGATGGGCACCATGTCCTCGCGCGGGACGCCGGCGCCGAACAAGCTGCTCGTGGTGTTCTGGGGGCTGTGCATGATGGGCATCGCTGTGGTCATGCTGCTCGCCGGTGGTGAGGATGCGCTCTCCGGGCTGCAGAACCTCACGATCCTCATCGCGATGCCGTTCAGTCTGATCCTCATCCTGATGATGGTGGCTTTCCTGAAGGACCTGGCCACCGACCCGGCTGCCATTCGCCACAACTACGCTCGCACCGCCATCAAGAACGCGGTGGTGCGCGGCCTCGAGGAGCACGGCGACGAGTTCGAGCTCCAGGTCCGCCATGCCCCCGATGGCCGCGGCGCCGGCGCCGACTTCGACTCCACCGACGAGAAGCTCACCGAGTGGTACCAGCGCACCGACGAGGACGGCAACGAGGTCGACTACGACTACGAGACCGGTGAATACGCCGACGGATGGACTCCCGACGACGACGCCTCGGGCACCGAGGACAGCGCCGGTACCGAGTCCACCACCTCGGACGCCGCCGCACCGCAGCGGTAACCCTCCAGAACCACATCAGTCCCGCACTCCCAGATGAGGGGTGCGGGACCGATGTGGTTAACAGGTGGTGATGCGGTGTCTGGTCAGTCGACCGGGAACAGGGAGACCGATAGTGCACCGGTGTAGGTGCCGGCCTCGGTGTCGACCGGAACCTCAAGCACCAGATCGGCCGCGAGGTCCGAGGTGCCCAGGCGGGTCTCCTCGGTGGCCGAGCCCAGGGTGGCCGGGGCGGCCAGGCCCTCGCCGCCGACGAGCACGCCGCGGGAAACCTCACCCGGGGTGGCGCTGTTGGTGGTGTCGGTGACGAAGGGGGCCCAGCCGAGGTGGTCAGCCGTGACGGACTCGCCGCTGTCCCCGGCGATGCTCAGGTCGGAGGACTGGCCGGCCACGGCCCAGCCGGCGCCGGTACGACGGGTGTCGGTCACGGACACGGCGGGCAGTTCACCGGTCACGCGCAGCCGGTCACCGGCGTTGCGCTGGTTGCCCAGGGTGGCGGTGCCGTCAGCGATGGAGAGTACCAGCGAACCGGGCGCGTTGTCGTCGTCATCACCGGGCAGACCGGGGATCTCGGCCTCGACCGGGATATCGCCGTCCCCGGGCTCACCGGGCTCACCTGGCTCGGTGCCGGACTCGTCCAGGTTCAGACCGAACACCACCGGGTCGTGGTCCGAGGAGCGATACACATCGGGGGCATAGATGTCGTCCTGACGGGGATCGGTGTGGAACCGGGTCTGGTAGTCCAGCACCGAGATCTCGTCCGAGTTGGTGTGCCAGGAGGCCGCACCCGAAATGTAGGGCATGATGTCCTCGTGCGCCATCGCGTAGTCGAGGTAGCCCAGTTGGCCGTCAAACACGTAGGAGTAGGCTTCTTCACCCTCGTACTCCTTCTTCAGGTCCACGTAGCCGCGCTCGGTCAGGGTGGTGATCGGGGCCTCATGGTCGTAGGCGTTCAGGTCGCCCATGATCACCGGCTTCGGCAGCTCGGCGTCCACCGCCCAGTCCACCAGGGCCTCGGCGGCGGCGGTGCGCTCGGCGTCGCAGGAGCCCACCAGGTGGGTGTTGTTGTCCTCGGAGCCGCACTCGGAGCCCTTGGACTTCAGGTGGTTGGTGATCACCGTGAACTCGCCGAGCTCCCCGGTCTCCCCGGCCGCGGTGAAGGTCTGCGCCAGCGCCGGACGGTGGCGTGAGGTATTGAAGCGGGAGTCCACACTGCCGTCGAGCACCTGGTGCGCGCCGGCTGGGGTGACCGCCTCGGGGTCGTACATCATGGCGGTGGTGATCTGATCGGTGCCCAGGCGTCCGGTTTCCAGGGCCACGTAGCGGTCCTCACCCACGTAGTTGTTCACGCCATCGACGAGATCGCGCAGTGCGACGTCGTTGTTGTTTTCGATCTCCATCAACCCGACGACGTCGGAGCCAAGGTCACCGATCGCCGCAACCAGTTTCGCCTTCTGACGTTCGAACTCTTCGTCGTCCTGCGCGCCGCGGGAATTGAAGGTGGTGAAGTAATTGAGTACGTTGAACGCCGCGACCTGCACGTCACCGCCGACGTCAGGGACCTCGGACTCGCGCGGCACGGTGTTCTCGTAGTCGGCAGCCTCGGTGCGCTGAATCTTCCAGACGCTGTTGCGGAAGTCCATCACACCGGTGAGGTCGCGGAAGGTGTCGCCGCCACGGAAGTAGTTCTCGCTGCTGAACGGCTCCCCGTTGAGGTGCTCGGCCGGGTAGTAGTTCTGAAGTGAATTGCGGTCATCGATGGTGATGCGGTTCGCCTGGTTCGACTCGTAGAGTTCCTGGGCCTCCGCGGATTCCGGGGCGTGGATCGCGGTCGGGGTGAATTGGCGCTCGGGCCCGACGACGATCTCGCCGTAGCGACCGAACTGGTAGGTTTCCAGCACGATGGCCTCGGGGATCGTGACCCGCATGCCTTCGAGGTGCTCGTAGTCCTCCTCGACCGGGAAGCTGATCTCGACCGGGGCGGGCAGCTCGGCGGTGCCGCACTCGGTCATGGTGGTGTTGGAGAGCTGGGTCTGGTTGTCATACTCGCCGGCGCGGCCGGACACCGTGACCAGGGTGCCCTGCTCGGGTGCTTCGGCGTTCGGGTGGTGCACAAACACTGCTTCGCTGGTGGCCAGATCATCGTCCGCCGTCTCGTCGCGCTCTTGGACCCAGAAACCGTTGGAGCCACCCGAAGCGTTGAAGAAGTCGCCGACGACGACCCCGCGCACGGTGACATTCTGATCGTTGAGCGGGGTGGCGGCCCCGGCGCCCTGCACCTCGGAGATCGGGGTGACGTCGGCGTCGCAGACCGCACCGGGTTCGCTCGGCTCATCCGTGGGCTCTGTGGTGGGCTCATCCGTCGCCTCATCCGTGGGCTCCGGTTCTGGAGTATCCGCGCCCTCGCCGTTGGCCGTACCGGGGGTGCTCGCCACCTCAAACTGGCCCCGCGGTGCGGCGTCAATGCCGGGCAGTCCGGCGCCGTTGTACGCGTTGGGCACCCACGTGTCGGAACCGTCCGGAACGCGGGAGGCACCGCCGAGCGTGCCCGTGTACCCGTCGAAGTCGGAGGCGGACAGCTCAGTGCCCCAAGCCAGATCCCCAGAGTCGCCGTCGTGCAGACCCACGACGTCGAGCACCTCCACGCCCCGATCGGCCAGCGCGGCGTCGTCCAGCACACCATCCAACTCAGCGTCCATCTGGGTGTTAGACGCCACGGCGCCGTTCACCAGCGCTAGGGTGAGCGAACCGTTCTGGAAGCCATTCACCGGCACGGTCAGCACACCGCGTCCGTCGTCATCGAACTCCACGTCCGCCAGCGGATAGACATGCACGGCCTTGCCCTGGTTGGAGTTGCCGTCGCCCTCGATCCCCACCACGTGCAGTTCGGCGGTGTCAAAGTTTTCGGGGACCAGGATCTCCGCGAATTCGAGGACATCGGTCCCGGCGGTATCGGTGACGAACTCGTTGATCACCGGTGCATCGGTGAGCGACGCACTGGCCGCAGCTTGGATACCGACGAGCGCGGACACTCCGACGGCGGTCGCGGCGAGCCCCGCGATCACGGTGTTTCGGGTGGAAGCAGATAGGGGAACAGCCATGGAGGCCTCTCTCCAACAGGGCGAGTGAACGCCGGTGAGCACAACAGCTGTCACCCTAAGAGCCCCGTTTGGCCGGGACCGCACCCCCGCATGAACGCCCGCTTAATTCTGTGTGGCGCCGGCGATGGCCCGCAGACTGACCGTCCCCGGGTCCCGGTAGCCGCGCCCACCATGGGTGTTATGCCCGACGGCGGGGATCAGACCGGATTCCGGTGACGCAGGAGACCCCGCCTGCACGATCTGACCGCCCTGAGCAGTGTCCACGGGCACACGACGGCGTCCGGACAGCACCCGACCCAGCGGTGCCAGCAGGTCCCGGCGGGCACGGATCTCCGTGACCTGTGGGCCGCGGTGGAGACCACGTTCAGACCGTTCTGCCAGCGCCGACACCGTGCCCCACCAATGGTGCGGCGCGCCCACCGATCCGGAGAGCACCAGCGCATCGATCCGGCCCGCCGACGGCACCGTGCGCTCAAGCCGGGTGCGTGACCAGAGCGCCAACAGTCCCAACGCCCGCACAGCCACTGGCACCCCGTACGAATGGGCCTCCAGGCTGCGCCACGGGTCGAGCGCGGTTCCGGCACCCCGCCCAGCGCCCGTGCATTGCCAGAGCAGCGACGTCGTCCACACGTGCTCGGCCAGGCGTTCCCCGGCCCGGGCGGCGATCCGCGAGGAGAGCACCCCCAGCGGCGACGGCGGGCGGTAGCCCTGCCAGCTCAGCACCAGCGGGCGAGCCGCCCCCAGATGCCGCTGTTCCCGGTGCAATTGCGCCGCTTCGCGCGCCGCACCCCACGCCGCCTGCGCCGGGCCCATCGCCATGCCCGCGATCTGCCACGTCACCTGGGTGGGCGCGTGCAACTCCCCCACCGCGATCACCACGTGCGGGGTGGCCGAGTCATAGTCGATCAGGGTGCGCGCGGCGTAGTCGGCGTCCATCGAGTCAGGCTTGAGCGCGTGCACGGTGCCATCAAGCACCCGCCGTCGTCGTTCAGGCAGAGTCTCGCGCACGGCCATCTCCGCGCGTAGCGCCCTCAGTGCGACGGCGCTGCGGTGAATCAGCCCGTCCGCCGCCACGTCCGCACCTTCGGAACCCCAGCCCCCGGTTCCAGGGCCAGTGCCGGACGTCCCCGGCGGCGGACCGCCTCAGCAGCGGCCCGTTCGCGCTCCCGCTCTGCGGCGGAGCCAGTGGTGCCGGCCCGACCAGCCGATCCCTCGCCGGGGGTGGTGAACCGGGTGGTCACGTCCCCGGTGGTCCCGGCCGTGAAGGTGCGCGAGAACCGACCCTGGTCGTGCAACAAGTTCACCTGGTCCATCAGGTGCGCCACCGTCTGGCGCAACTGATCTACCTCGCCCTCTAGTTCCACAATCCGACGGATCCCTTCCAGGGAGACCCCCTCGCGGGAGAGCACCTGAATCCGGCGCAACCGGTGCAGATCCGCGCGTGAATACCGCCGCTGCCCGCCACCCTGACGCTGCGGCACCACCAGCCCGAGTCGGTCGTACTGGCGCAGAGTCTGCGGGTGCATATCGGCCAGCTCCGCCGCCACCGAAATCACGAAAATCGGTGTGCTGGCGTCGCTGAAACCGCGGGATTCGAAAGCCACCATCACACTCTGGCTTTCGCTGCCAGTCCCTCACGCGGATCGAAGCTCGACGTCGCCTCGGCCAGCGCTTCCACCGCCGCGCGAGCCTCGTCGCTGAGAGTCTTGGGCACGGCCACCTGCAGCTCCACGAGCAGGTCACCGGGCCCCTTCTTCCCGGGTACGCCGCGGTTCTTCAATCGCAGCACCTTGCCCGACGACGAACCGGCCGGCACCTTCATCCGCACCGGATCCTCCAGGGTTGGTACCTCAATGGTGGCGCCCAGTGCCGCCTCCGCGAAGCTCACCGGCACCGTGATCCGCAGGTTGTTACCCTCTCGGCGGAAGAACGGGTGCTCACGCACCTTCACCGTCACGATCAGGTCCCCGCGACCAGCAGTACCGTGGGAGCCCTTGCCGCGGGCGCGCACCTTCTGGCCATCTTTAATGCCGGCTGGGATGCGCACCTCGATCATCTCGCCGTCAGCCGCGCGCAGCGACACGGTGGTGCCGCGCATCGCCCCGCCAAAGGAGATCGTCGTCGTCGCCGTCCGATCGGGACCCTTCTGCGGTGGTGGGTTGTAGTCGCCCCCGCCGAAGCCACCGAAGCCCCCGAACAGATCGGAGAGATCCGGTCCCCCGCGCTGACCGCCTCCGGCGCGGGGGCCGCGGCCGCCGGTAAACAAGTCACCGAAAACGTCCTCGAAACCTCCGCCCCCGGCACCACCGGCGGGTCCGCCAGGTCCGGGCCCGGTGAAGCGTGCGCCCGAGCCCATGGCGCGAATCGCGTCGTACTGCTGGCGCTCCTCCGGATCGGAGAGCACCGCGTTCGCCTCCGAGATCTCCTTGAACTTCTTCTCCGCGGCCTCATCCCCAATATTCTGGTCCGGGTGGTACTTCCGGGCCAGTTTGCGGTAGGCCTTCTTGATATCGGCGTCCGAGGCGTCCTTAGAGACACCGAGGGTGGCGTAAAAATCCTTGTCCACCCAATCCTGTGAGGCCATGGTGCCTCCCTTCCTCTCTCGTGTGCTCAGCTGTTCGGCAGGCGCTGGTTCGGCACCTGCTCAGCAACCTCAATTCGCTCCGGCCGAGACCATCACCTGGGCGGCACGCAACACCCGCTCGCCGCGGACGTACCCGTTACGGAACACCTGAATAATGTGCTCCTCGGGCACCTCCTCCGACGGCTGACGCAGCATCGCCTCGTGCTGGGCGGGGTTGAACTCGGCCCCGGCCAGTGCCTCTTGGTCTTGGCGCTCCAGCCCATAACCGGTCAGCACCTGCTCCAGCTTCTTCGCGATGGCGGCAAACGGCCCGTCCGTGAGGTCCCCGGCGGTGCGTGCGGCATCGATATCGTCCAGCACCGGCAACAGCGACTCGAGCATCGAGTTCACCGCCTCCTCCTTGGCCACGCTGCGGTCCCGGTCCACGCGACGCCGGTAATTCACAAATTCGGCCTGGAGCCGCTGCAGGTCTCTGCGCAGCTCATCGACGACGGCGCCTGACGCCTCCGCGCCCTCGGATTCCCCTGCACCAGCATCGGCGTCCTCCGCCGCGGCCGCATCCTGGAGGATCTGCTCCGCCTGGCTCACCGCATCCGCGCCGTCTTCCTGGCTTGCCTCACCGGGCTGGCCCGGCTGATCGCGGCGCTTCCCGGTTTCCGGGTCGATCCGGCGCTTGTCGGTGAAGCGCACGTCCTCGCGCGGTTCCTGGGCGTCGTTGGCACCGTCACGGTGCTCATGTGGTTCGTTCGTCATGGTCTCTCCTGTCAGGCACTGTCTGATCTGGCGCTGTCTGAACTGGCGCTGTCTGGTCTGGGCTGGTCATGGGTGCTGATACCGGCCGGGCCGGCCGCACCCCATCTCCGGGGCACGGCCGGCCCAGAAACCGGATCCTTACTCGGTACGCGCCGAGCGCGGCTCGCTCTCACGAGCCGGTGGCGTCGGTCACTTCTTGGAGTCGTCGTCCTCGTCCACAACCTCGGCGTCGACGATGTCCTCATCCGCGTTCGCACCGGCCTCAGCGCCCTCGGCACCCTCAGCGGACTCCGAAGCGTAGAGGGCCTCACCGATCTTGACCTGAGAGGCCTGCAGCTTCTCATAAGCCGCCTGCACCTCGTCGTCGTTGTCCTGCTTCTCCAGGGCTGCCTTCAGCGCGTCAACGTCAGCCTGCACCTCGGTCTTGATCTCCTCGGGCAACTTCTCGTCGTTGTCCTGGAGTAGCTTGTCGACGGAGTAAGCGGACTGCTCGGCGGCGTTGCGGCGCTCGGCAGCCTCACGGCGCTTCTTGTCCTCTTCCGCGTGAGCCTCGGCGTCCTTCACCATGCGATCGATGTCCTCCTCCGACAGCGAGGTGCCACCGGTAATGGTCATCGACTGCTCGGTGCCGGTGCCCTTGTCCTTTGCGGACACGTGGACAATACCGTTGGCGTCGATGTCGAAGGTGACCTCCACCTGGGGCATACCGCGCGGAGCCGGAGCAATACCGGTCAGCTCGAAGGTACCCAGCGGCTTGTTGTCCCGGGTGAACTCGCGCTCGCCCTGGAACACCTGGATCGACACGGAGGGCTGGTTGTCCTCGGCGGTGGTGAAGGTCTCCGAACGCTTGGTCGGGATCGCGGTGTTGCGCTCGATCAGCTTGGTCATCACGCCACCCTTGGTTTCGATACCCAGTGACAGCGGGGTGACGTCGATGAGCAGCACGTCCTTGCGCTCACCGGCCAGCACGCCGGCCTGAATAGCAGCACCAACAGCGACGACCTCGTCCGGATTCACACCCTTGTTCGGCTCCTTGCCACCGGTGAGCGAGGTGACCAGCTCGGCGACGGCGGGCATACGGGTCGAACCGCCGACCAGCACCACGTGGTCGATATCGGAGACGGACACGCCGGCTTCCTTGATCACGTCGTTGAACGGCTTCTTGGTGCGCTCCAGCAGGTCCTTGGTCAGGTCCTGGAACTTGGCGCGGGAGAGATGCTCGTCCAGGTGCACCGGACCATCGGCGGTCACCGAGAGGTACTGCAGCGAGATGTTGGTCGAGGTGGCCGAGGACAGTTCCTTCTTGGCCTGCTCGGCGGCCTCCTTCAGGCGCTGCAGGGCGATCTTGTCGTTGGATAGGTCCGCACCCTTGGACTTGGCCTGGGCCAGCAGCCAGTTCACGATGGCCTCGTCCCAGTCGTCGCCACCGAGACGGTTGTCACCGGCCGTGGCGCGCACCTGAATGGTGGAGAAGTCGTCCTCGTCCTTACCGACTTCCAGCAGGGATACGTCGAAGGTACCGCCGCCGAGGTCGAACACGAGGATCAGCTCGTCTTCCTTACCGCGTTCCAGACCGTAGGCCAGGGCTGCCGCAGTGGGCTCGTTGATGATGCGGGACACCTTCAGGCCAGCAATCTCGCCAGCCTCCTTGGTAGCCTGACGCTCGGCGTCGTTGAAGTACGCGGGAACGGTGATGACGGCTTCGGTCACCTTCTCGCCCAGATACTCCTCGGCATCGTGCTTCAGCTTCATCAGCGTGCGCGCGGAGATCTCCTGCGCGGTGTATGTCTTGCCGTCCACTTCGGTGGTCCAGTCGGTGCCCATGTGGCGCTTGACCGAGGCGATGGTGCGCTCCGGGTTGTTGACGGCCTGGCGCTTGGCGATGTCGCCGACGAGCACCTCGCCACCCTTGGAGAAGGCCACCACCGACGGGGTAGTGCGCGAACCTTCAGCATTGGCGATGACGGTCGGGTCGCCGCCTTCAAGAACAGAGACGACGGAGTTGGTGGTTCCGAGGTCGATACCCACTGCACGTGACATAGCGATGTTTCCTTTCACTGCTTCGATAGTCCGCACGCTCAGGCAATGGACTCCGCGGGCCTACCGGCTGCGGCACCTTGAGCGTTCATGACTCAACATGCCACGTCGGAAAACCCTGTGTCAAGAAACCTGAGTCGCACTGACTCAACTTTGTGTCGATGAGTATAACCACGACCCCGCGAAGTTCATTCCCGACGGCGCACATTCCTCGAAAGCCACCCCTGATCCGACTCCTCCACAGACCCATGACACACGCCCTTCATCCAGAGATTCAACCCCTCTTCCCTCAGGGTCCTGCACCGCCGGGCAAACTAGTCGTAGAACTTGCGTACCAGTCATAAATCAGCAGCAGAGCAAGGAGAGGAGAACGTCATGACGGACACGACGACGAAGCCGATTCGCCCGCCGCACCCGCTCGAAGAATCGGAGAACCTCTTCGAGGAGCATCTCTCCGCCGCCGGAGACGCCCAGCAGTCCATGCGGGAAGAAGAAATCCGGGCGGCACGAGACTTTGCCGAATCACTAGGGCTCAACGATCTGACGCTCGAGCAGAAGACCGTCGTCCTTGTGGCCCTCAGCGCGGACTTGTCCCAGCAGCTCCTCACCGCACCCTCATCCGAGGTCTACACCCACCTCAACCTCATGGAGGCCGCCCCGGACGGCGACCAGGATTGGTCTACCCTCTGGTCCGCCTCACTGGAGGAACCCGCCCCCACGTCTATCGAGTCAAACGAGCACGGCGTACGCCACGCCCCCGAGTCGGACCGCCTCAATTCCTCCGCGGCCGCGCCAAACTCTTCACGCCACGCCACGGCTTGGTTGCCAGCCCTCCTGCAGCGCACCTCCACCGCCGGTCAGCTACTGGAAAGCGCCCTCACCTCCATGGCAGCCACCGTGGACCAGGTCTTCGACCGCTCCATGGAACGCTACGAGCTGCTGGGAGTCCCGGCCGGGCGGCGCTCCTTCCGCGACTCCGCCGCATACCTACGCGACCTCACCGGCCGCACCCGCACGCAGATCCGCGCCTGGACCGAAGTCGCTGAGAAAGTCTGCCCCGGACCCAAGGAACCCAACGGCCACCGGCGCCCGGCTCGCTACACCCACCTTTCGGCAAGCATTCACGACGGCACCCTGCACGTCGACAACGCGACCCTGGTCCTCAAGGCCATGCGCAATGTCGAGAAGTACGCCCAACAGTGCAAGGTCGACCCTGCCACCGCAGAATCCGCCCTTGCTGACGGCGAGCGCCTGCTGGCCAACCGTTCGCGCACGCTGCACGCCGATGGGCTGCGCAAGCTCTGTGACCAGTGGGAGACCTCCACCAAAACCAGCTTGGACCAGGACGGCGTCCCGCCAGACTCCGATGCACCGCATGAGAAGCAGGGACTGTCCTATAAGGGGTACAACGCCGAGGACGACCTCTACCACTGGGGAATGCGCCTGACGCAGATCCAGCACGAGATGCTCCTTGCAGCCACCTCAGCCGCCACCAATCCCCGCTCCCGCCACGCGCAGAAACGGGCCCAAGCCCTCACCAGCCTCTTTGAAGCCTTCCTCGAAGAGCACGGCCTGGACCCAGAAGATCTCATCCAGCCCGACGACGCCGACACCAACGATCCTGCCGGCGCCAACCCCTCGTCAGCGGATCCCGTCAGCGATAATTCGACGAATCGCACTGATCTGCCTCCGCTGCCCTCCCCGTCGACAGAGCCAGCATCACCCGAAGAGCCCACCCCATCTGGAGTGCCGAGACCACCTCAACCATCCGCCGATGATGCAGATCAACGACTTGGACAGCACACATTGCCCTTGCCTGACCTCACCGATCCTGCCGAGAATCTGCCCTTCGATCCGCTCGACGAGTCACACCTGCCCGAAATGGGCCATGTCGATCACCCCGCTGCGGTTCGAATGACGCGCCGAGTCAAAGAAGCATTGCAGCTCGAGGCCGTTTTCACGGCACTGCACCACGGAATTTCGTCACTCTCCGGCACACACCTGCTTCCGCGGTCTAATGGCGTATTGCCCAGACTGACCATCCTGATGGACTACGCCACCCTGCATCGGTCATTGACAGCAGATCCAGAGACGACGCGGGGCGACCCTCACCTGGCCTCGCAAGGACCACCGGTGTCCACCGCGCTATTCAGCGGCCACATCAATCCGCGAAATATTCGACACCTAGCTTGTGATGCCGAAATCCTGCCCGTCGTGATGGACGGCAAAAACGCCGTGCTTGACCAGGGCCGACATTTGCGCAACGCCACCGAGGCACAGCGCACCGCACTTCAAGCACGCGATCGGGGTTGCGCCGCGCCCGGATGTACCATGACCGCCGCATGGTGCCAGCCACACCACGTCACCCCCTGGGTCGATGGTGGAGAGACCGACCTCGACAATCTCGTCCTACTCTGCCCCGGGTGCCACCGAGCGACCCATGACGGTCGCTGGACGATCACCATCAAGGACGGCACACCCTGGTTCACACCAGCCAGCTACGTCGACCTCAATCAAACTCCACGGCGCAACGATCTTTGGCACACCAATAGCTGAACGACCCCGCGCAATCTTCGAAGTGAAGAATCAGCATTCCAACGCCAACCCAATCTCAAATTCGACAGCATCACCGCCGTTCAGAGAGTTAGGAGAGCCTAGGCAAACAGCCGGATCCGGGTGTTATTTTGATCCACTCAAAATACAGTTAGGATAGGCTCCTATTGCTTGCGGGGCCTGAGGTGGGGTGCTTGAATTAGATGCGTAAGGAGATGAAAGTTGAATAGTTCATCCGATATTCGACTCAGCGTCACCTTTCAATTCGCACCCTCGTGGAAGGAATGATCATGGCTGACAACGCAAGCTACACCGTACCTGGACTAGATCTCGAAGACGGCCGTCGTGTCGCCGACGTTCTGCAGAACCGACTTCACGCACTGAACGACCTGCAACTGACCCTGAAGCACGCTCACTGGAACGTGGTCGGCCGCGATTTCATCTCCGTGCATGAAATGCTGGACCCTGAGGTGGATCGTGTCCGCGATTTCGCAGACACCACCGCCGAGCGCATCGCCACCATGGGCGTCTCCCCGAAGGGAACCCCCGGCGCTATCGTCACCGATCGCACCTGGGATGACTACGCTCTGGGTCGCGCCTCCACGCTGGCTCACATCTCGGCACTAGACAAGGTCTACACCGACGTCATCGCCGATCACCGTAACGCGATTGCCGAAGTAGGCAAGGTGGACCCGATCGCCGAGGACATCCTGATCGAGCAGACTCGCGCTCTGGAACTGTTCCAGTGGTTCCTGCGCTCGTTCATCACCGACGCCGGTGGCGAGCTCTCCCATGTGGAGGCCTGAGCCTTCCGATAACACGCGCTCAGCGCATCGACCGCACTCACACCGCGGACGATGAAGCAATGGCCCCGTTCACTGAACGGGGCCATTGCCGTACCCGAAACGTAGCCGGGAGCTAGCATGGTGCCCATGTCTGTTGCGCGTCGCCCCCTGCTCATCGGCGTCGATGGTCGCTCCGGGGCGGGGAAAACTCAGCTCGTTGCCCGGCTGCGCCACCGACTCCAGGAGCGCGGCCACGTCGTCGTCGTCTTCTCACTCGATGAGATCTACCCCGGATGGGACGGGCTGGCCGCCGGCGTCAAGCAATACGCCCACTCCATCTTGCCGCAGCTGACGTCCGGGCGCCCGGTTCAGTATCGACGCTGGGATTGGTACGCGCGGGACCCCGGGGCCGGTGTTGGTGGTGCCCTCGGTCCCGCAGTGACTTTGCCGAGCGGGGACATTGTGCTGTGTGAAGGGGTGGGTGCGACCGCCGCGGAGGCCCGCCGATGGCTGGATCTGGCCGTCTGGGTGGAGGCGCCGGACAGGCTACGCCAGCGCCGAGCTCTGCAGCGCGACGGCGACACCTACCGCGGGCACTGGCAACAGTGGGCGGACCAGGAGGAACAGCTCTTCCACGACAGCACGGGGAACGGCCAGCGCGCGCCCGGGCACGACGTCGTCGTCGACACCGCGGAACCATGCGACACCCCAGATTCGAAACCGGACAGACCCGAAACGAATCCGGGAGAACCACAACGGAATGCGGGCAGCGATGAGGCGGTGGCCATGCTGGTGCGGCGGATCGAGGCGTTACTGCAGGGCTGAGGTGAGGCGGAAGACATTGTCCAGCCAGCGCTTGTGGCGCGGCCGCTTCAGCCACTCTTCCAGGGTGAGCTCCTCACACTGATCACGGTAACTGCGGATGATCTCGTTGACATCGCGGACTACGTCCTCGTCGGCCACCAGCACGGAGACCTCCATGTTCAACGAGAACGAGCGCATATCCATGTTGGAGGACCCGATCATCGCCACTTCGTCGTCGATAGTGAACAGCTTCGAATGCAGCACGTCGGGGTCGGGGTAGCGGAAGATGCGGATGCCGGCGCGCAGTAACTGCCGGTAGTAGGACTGTTGGGCGTGGTGCACCATGAACTGGTCGGCCTTGCGGCAGACGATCAACTCGACGTCGATCCCGCGCTGGGCGGCACCGGTGAGCGCGTAGAGCATCGAATCGTCGGGCACCAGATAGGGCGAAACCACGGTGAGGGACTGCTCGGCGTTGTAGAAAAGGTGGTTGAACGCGCGCAGGTTATTTTCGGTGGCGAACCCCGGCCCCGAGGGGATCACCTGGGCGATCGCCCCCTCATGGTCGTAAAATTCTTCATCGGTGACCCCACGCAGCACCTCATCCAGGTGCTCCCCGGTCTCTGAATACCAGTCGGTGGCGAACACCAGGTCCAGGCTGGCCACTGTGGGGCCGGTGACCCGGGCCATCACGTCGACCCATTCGCGGCCCATGTTCCACGACGACGGGCGCTTGTACCCGGGCTCGATCAGGTTGAGGGAGCCAGTGTAGGCCACTTCGCCGTCCACAATGAGCATCTTGCGGTGATTGCGCAGATCCGGGCGCTGGTACCTCCCGCGCCAAGGCTGGAAGGGCATGGCCAGGTGGAATTCGATGCCGCAACCGCGCAACCGGCGCAGCATTTTCCGGTAGCCTTTCACCCGCAGGGACGCGATGTGGTCGAACAGCAGCCGCACCTTCACGCCGCGCTGCTGGGCCCGCTCCATGGCCTCAATCACGACGTCGGCGTAACCTTTCCGCCCCTCCGGATCCACCGCCATGATGTAAAACATCACGTGCACGTAGTCGGTGGCCTGGTCGATGTCCGCGGCCATGCGGGCCAGGCACTCGCGGTAGTCGGTGACCATTTCGAAGCGATTGCCGTCGAGCATCGGGAATCCGGTGAGCGCGCGGGTCAGATTCGCCGATGCCTCCACGTATTCGGGCGCCTCGCCCAGCTGGTGCGGCAGTTCCAGGTGGCGGGTGGCGCGGGTGAGCTCATCGGTGACGGCGTCTTGGCGGGCTCGGCGTTGACCCCCGAGCCGGACGGTGCCCAGCAACAGGAACAGCAACAACCCGGGCAGGGGCATGATGAAGATGACCAGCAGCCAGGCCATGGCGACGGAGGGACGACGATTTCCGGGCACGATGCCCAGCAAGGCGAGCCGGATGATGATGTCGATCGTCCAGATCAGCACCGTCACCCAGGCAGGCAGGGCCACCAGGGCGGTCAGGTCATCGAACGGGGAGATCACCCTCTCATTCTAGGGGGCGCGCAACGGGGCCGGGCTGACGAAGTCCACGAGCTGATCGGCCCACTGGCTCGACGTCGGTTCGGCAAACATCAGGCGCAGCAGCAGCGAACCGGCCAGCAGTTCGGCTAGGAACTCCGGCGGGCCGGCCAGGGTGCCGGGGTGACGCTGATCATGGGCGATGAACCGCTGCTCCAGCGCCTCGCGCATTGGCATCACCAACCATTCGTGGACGGCCGCGGAGCGTTCACTGCCCCCGGCCAGCGCCACGAGCACGGCCTGAGTCAGGGAGGCGTCAGCCTCGCAGGCGATGGATTCGCGCATGGCGTCGAGCCAGGCACGCAGGTCGGCGCGCAGGTCATCGCGGCCGTCACCGCTGTGCTGCATGACCGGCAAACCGCCCGGAAAATACCCGGTAGACAGGGCCTCGACGACGACTTCCGACTTGGAGCTCCACCACCGGTACACCGTCTGTTTGGAGACTTCGGCCCGGGCGGCGATGCCTTCCATCGTCATCGCGGTAAAGCCCTGCTCTTCGAGCAGTTCGACCGCCGCACGCAACACTGCCTCCTGGGAGGCACGGCTGCGCGGTCGGCCCCGCGTGTTTTTCCTCACATCTGCTCCTGGTGGCTGGGTTAGTGGCTGGGTTAGTGGCTGGGCTGGGGGCTGGGTTGACAGCTGGCTGGCGGCTCAGTTGCGTCGTCGTGTCGCTATTGTGTCACCGCTCGCACATTTCGAGACGGTGCGTCCACTATAGTACGCTGAGTGCGGCGTCACTGTGTTTTACTGCCCAGTCACGCCCGCGCACTCACGCCGATGCACCGACCATCACCGACCACACTGTGAAGGACATCATGGCCAAACTGCTCTATCGACTCGGATTCGCCTCCGCGAAGCGCCCCTGGGTCGCCCTTGTTTCCTGGCTGGTCGCCCTGGGACTCGCTGTCGGCGGCTTCTTGGCCTTTGGTGGGACGCTTTCCTCCACCGTGACCATTCCCAACACCCCGACGGCGCAGGTCACGGACCGGTTGGCCGAGGAATTCCCGGACGCGTCCAAAGGCAGCGGCGGCATCATCTTCCAGACTGAGGACGGTTCCGAGTTCACTGACGATCAGCGCGACCAGATCGACGCGCTGCTGGACGAGGTCTCAGCGATGGAGGGCATCGACTCCACGGTGTCCCCGTTCGCCACCGAGGCGGAGCTGGAGAATCAGCGCCAGGAGCTGGCCGATGGCCGCGATCAGGTGGAGCAGGGCCGGGAGCAAGCCGAATCCGGGCGCGAGCAACTGGAGCAAGCCACCGCGCAGCTGGATGCCGCTGAGGCAGAACTCGACGCCGGCCAGGAACAGCTCGACGCCGGACGCGCTCAGGCGGAAGCCGCGGGCATGCCGGAGGCGGCCATGGCCCAGTTCGACCAGCAGCAACAACAGCTCGACGCCGGACGCGAGGACATCGAGTCCTCCCGCGCGGAGATCGCGGAACAGGAAGAGGCCCTCGAGCAGGGCCTCACCGACGCGGCCGAGGGTGAGGAAGCCCTTGACCTGGGCGAACGCATACTGGCGCTCACCGGGGATTACTCCCTCGTCTCTGAGGACGGTTCCACCGCCGAGGGCACCGTGATGTTCACGGCCGCCTCCACCGACGTCGATTCTGACACCAGTGACGCCCTGACGGCCGCCCTGGATGAGGCGGATATCGAGGGCGTGGAGATCCTGCCGAGCCAGGCCATCTCGCAGTCCATGCCGCAGATCATCGGGGTGGGTGAGGTGATCGGTCTGATCGTCGCCGCCATCGTGCTGGTGATCATGCTCGGCACCTTCGTCACCGCCGGGCTGCCGTTGCTCAACGCGCTGATCGGTGTGGGCGTGGGCGCCGTGGGTGCGCTGGCGTTCTCCTCCGCGGTGGAGATGATGTCGGTGACGCCGGTGCTGGGCATCATGCTCGGCCTCGCCGTCGGTATCGACTACGCGCTGTTCATTGTGAACCGGCACCGCCGCCAGCTGAAGTCGGGGCTCTCGGTGCTGGAATCGGCCGGGCTGGCCAACGGTACCTCCGGCAACGCCGTCGTGTTCGCCGGCACCACCGTGGTGATCGCCCTGGCCGCGCTGAACATCACCGGGATTCCGTTCCTGGGTTTGATGGGCACCGTGGGCGCTGCTTGCGTTGCCATCGCCGTGTTGGTCGCCATCACCCTGACTCCGGCGCTGTTGGGTTGGATCGGGCACCGGGCGCTGTCCCGCACCGAGCGCAAGGTGTTGGCCGAGCGCACCTCCTCCGGCGAACACACTGCATACTCTGCCGCCACCAAGAAGGCTATTCAACGCGAGCAGGTTGAGGTCAAGCCCATGTCGACGGCGCGCGCCGTGCTGACCACCCTGGGGACCGTGGCCCTGCTGGCGGTCATCGCGCTGCCGTTCTTCGACATGCGGCTCGGCCTGCCCGACGGCTCCTCCGAGCCCGAGGATTCGGCGTCGTACCAGTCGTACGTGGCCACTGCGGAGGCCTTCGGTGAGGGACGCAACGGCCCGCTGGTGGTCACCGTGGACCTGCCCGAGGAGGCCGCGGGCGACGAAAACGCGATTCTGTCCGAACAAGCAACGATCGGTGAGCAGCTCAGCGAGCTGGACCATGTGGCCGCCGTCGTGCCCGCAGCAGTGAACGACGACGAGACCATCGCGATGTTCCAGGTAATCCCGGAGGAGGGCCCGAACGCGGTCTCCACCGAGGAACTGATCCATACCCTGCGGGACACCACCCCGGACACCGAGTCCACCCACCTGTCGGTGGCGGGCATGACCTCAGGCTTTATCGATGTGTCGGAGGCGCTCTCGGATGCGTTGCCGACCTACCTCGGCGTCGTCGTCGGGCTCTCGCTGATCATCATGGTGCTGGTATTCCGCTCCATCCTGGTGCCGCTGATCGCCACGGGCGGGTTCGTGCTCTCCGTGTTTGCCGCGATGGGCGGTGTGGTCGCGATCTACCAGTGGGGCTGGCTGGGCGAGATCTTCGGGGTGCACTCCCCCGGTCCGGTGCTCAGTTTCCTGCCGACCATCATGATCGGTGTGCTTTTCGGGCTGGCGATGGACTATCAGCTGTTCATTGCCTCCGGAATGCGCGAGGCCTACGCCCACGGTTCGCCGGCACGGCTGGCGGTGCAGGAGGGCTTCCGTGCCGGACGCGCTGTGGTGGCCGCGGCCGCCATCATCATGATCTCGGTATTCGGAGGGTTTATCTTCGCCCATGACGCGATGATCCGGCCGATGGGCTTCGGTCTGGCCTTCGGTGTGCTGCTGGACGCGTTCGTGGTGCGTATGGTGCTGATGCCGGCGCTGATGCATCTGCTGGGCAACTCCGCGTGGTGGCTGCCGAAGTGGCTGGACAAGATCATGCCCAACGTCGACGTCGAAGGGGCGGAGCTGGAGCGCGACCACCCCGGATTGGCCGGTGCCGATCCGCAGCAGGTCGAGGTGGTGAGCACCGACCGGACGTGATGCTCCACGGTTGACTCAGTTCGCGTAAGACACCGAGGCCCGCACAGGTTCTGCTGTGCGGGCCTCGGCGTCTAAGGTGGAGACCAGAACGATCACCCCCGGTTCCGGCCCGTGTGCTGTCGTACGTGTGGAGGAACCGGCCAACCTGTGAAGGGGCATTCATGAACAACCTGGCCGACAAGCTGCTGACCACCGGGATCTCACTGGCGGGAGGCTACATCGGGACGAAGGTCGTGGAGGCCGGCTGGAAGGCGTTCACCGGTGAGGATGCTCCGAAAGACGTTGACGACGCAGATCAGTCGCTGGTGCGCGCCGTCGTGTTCGCCACCATTACTGCGGGTATTTCCGCGCTGATCCGGGTGGCGTCGCAGCGCGGTGCGGCGAAGGCGATCGTGACCTTCCAGGATCGCCGAGCCGCCAAGCTCGGCCGCCTCGAGGTCTGATCCGCTCGCCGAGCTCGCTTATTTTGCGGGCTTAGCCGGTTTGGCTACCTTCGCCGGGCGCGGGTGCGGGCGTTCGGCCCGGGGCGGCTTGGGCGCCGTCGTCACATCCGTTTCTTCCTGGCTGACCACGACGTCGAACAGCTCGTCGGTGTAGAGGTATTCGGGTTTGAGGTGCTTGGTCCGGTAGGCTGCGCGGCCGACCAGGTGCGCCGAGACCGGGGCGGTGATGAGCTGCAACGCCCAGGCCACCACGAGGATCGGCAGCCACACCCAAGCCTGCCACACGCAGGCGAGTCCGATCAGCACGAGAAGCAACCCGAGCACCTGCGGCTTAGTGGCCGCGTGCATGCGCGAGAGCACATCCGGGAAGCGGAGCAGACCGATACCCGCCACGGCGGACAGGGCGGTGCCGGCGATGATGAGCACGGCGGCGGCGACGTCCCACCCATCGGCGGCCTGCAGGATCCCAATATCAGCCACGGTCGTTCTCCTCTCGCTGCGCGCGCTCGGCACCCCGGTGGTCGGCACCGTGCAACGTACCCTCTGGGGAATCCGGGGCGTCCACGCTGCCGGTCATTCCCGCTACCGCACCGGTCTCGCCCAGGGTCTCCTCGGCGTTGCGCCCGGTCACCGAAGAGCGGCCTGCCTGGTGCTCATGGTCGGTGTGTTCGGCGTCTTCCATATGGCGTTTGACTTCGGGGACGGCGTCCACCGTGTAGCGCGCCAGCGTCACCGACCCCACGAACCCGATGACGGAGGCGACCACCACGAAGATGATGTAGTCGGTGGTGTCCAGCAGCACCATGGCGACGACGAGGCCGCTGGACAAGGTGATCAGCAGGACGTCGGTGGCGATGGCGCGGTCCAGGATGGAGGGCCCGCGCACAATGCGGTAGACCGCACCGATCAGACCGATGGTGAGGAACACCAGGCAGATGGCGGCGGCCCAGTTCAGCAGGCCCCATTCGGCGATCATCATGCGCGGTCTCCCTTCTCAGCCTCGGATACGGCGTCTGCCCCGGCGTCGGACCCAGTGTCGGACGCGGTGTTCTCCAGATGGCGGCGGATCACGCCGTCGCCGGCCTGATCTTCGGCACGCACCAGGGCGTAATCCTCGCGGGAGCCGATGGCGCGGATAATCCGTGCCTCAATCGACAGCGACTCTTGACGGAAGGCATCCACCTGTTCCTGGTTTTCGGCGTCGAGCACGTGCAGGTACAGCGTGGAGGAGGGCCGGTCGACGTCGATCACCAGCGACCCCGGGATCAGAGCGAGCGCATGACCGACGGCGGTGACAATCAGGTCGTCGTGGCTGCGCAGCCGCACTGCGACCACCGAGTTGATGATGTTGGGGCCCTTCACGATGGCGTCCCGGGCGACGTCGATGGAGGCGAGTACGATCTTCCACAGGAACACCACGGTGAACACGACGGTGTACCAGAGGTTGATCCGGCCCGGGAAGGGTACGCGCGGCAGCCGGAACGCCCAGAGGACGAAGAGGGCGACGACGAGGCCGATCAGCAGGGTGCCGGGGCGGAAATCCTGCCATAGGGCGCACCACAGCAGGGTCAGGCCGATGACGGTGGGCCACTGGCTCCACAGGGAGATCTGGTCTTCAATGGTGTGGCGGTAGCGCGGTGCCGCACTGGATTCGGTGGTGTCGCTCACGGCTGGCCTCCCGTCTCGTCGTCGGATTCCGAAGAGTTGTGGCCGTTGGAGTCCCCCACGGAGCGGAACTCACCGGGCGAGTCGCTGGAGTCCGCGGGCATCTCGATGCCGTAGTCGGTGAGAACTTCCAGGTCGAGGGAGCCCTGGGAGGCCGCCTCTGCGCCGAGCACCGCTTCAATGTAGGGGGTGCGGACCAGCATGTCCTCGGCGGCTTGATCGGAGAGGTCGTAGAGCGGACCGGCCACCACGGTGAGGGCGACGCCGAGGCCGACCAGCCCCATGGTGGGCAGCGCCAGTCCGGCGTTGGTGGTGCGCAGCGGTCGGCGTCCGGTCTCGACGCGCTCGAGCTCCTCGACCAGGCGCGAGGGCGGGTCTTCGACGTCTTCGACCTTGCGCCAGAACACGCGGGCCCAGATGCGCATCATCACCAGCAGGGTGAGCAGCGAAGTCACCACGGAACCGACGACGAGCAGCATCGCCAGCCCGCTGCCCTGGCCCACGCCCGCCTGCATGAGTCCGAGCTTGCCCAGGAACCCGGAGAACGGCGGGATGCCGCCCAGGTTCAACGCCGGGATCAGGTAGAGCACCGCGATCAGCGGGGAGAGCTTCAGCATGGAGCCCAGCCGAGTGGTGGAGGCGGTGCCGGCCCGGAATTCGATGAGTCCGGTCACCAGGAACAGTGAGGTTTGCAACGTGATGTGGTGAACCACGTAGAAGATCGTGGCCCCCAGACCGACCACATTGGACAGGCCGAGCCCGAATATCATGTAGCCGATGTGCGAGACCAGGGTGAAGGACAGCACACGTTTGATGTCGGTCTGCGCGAGCGCGCCCAGAATACCGACGATCATGGTCAGTAGGGCCACGATCATCAACAGGGTGTTCACCCGGTCGCCGGGGAACAGCAGGGTCTCGGTGCGGACCAGCGCGTAGACGCCGACCTTAGTGAGCAGTCCGGCGAAGACAGCGGTGACCGGGGCCGGCGCGGTCGGGTAGGAGTCGGGCAGCCAGAAGGACAACGGGAACACCGCAGCCTTGATGCCGAATCCGACCAACAGCATGATGTGCAGCACCTGTTGCAGCGCCGGGTTCAGCTCGGCCAGTTTGATCGCCAGGTCCGCCATGTTCACGGTGCCGGTGGCCCCGTAGATCATCGCGATAGCGATCAAGAACACGATGGAGGAGACCACGGAGACCACCACATAGGTGACGCCGGCGCGCACACGGGGCCCGGTTCCGCCCAGGGTGAGCAGCACATAGGATGCGGTCAGCAGAATCTCGAACCCGACGTAGAGGTTGAACAGGTCTCCGGCCAAAAACGCGTTGGACACCCCAGCCACCAGAATCAGGTAGGTGGGGTGGAAGATCGAGACGGGCCCGCCCCCATCGGATTCGGCCACGCCCTGCGCCGAGGCGTAGAGCAGCACCGCAAGCACGATCGCCGAGGAGATCACCAGCATCAGCGCGGAGAACCGGTCGACCACCAGGGTGATGCCGATCGGCGCCTCCCAGCCACCAAGGAAGACTGCGACGGCGCCGGTGTCCCAGACGTGGGCCAGCAGGGCGATATCGAGGATCAGGGTGAGCACGATCGCGGTGACGGTGACCGCGATCTGGGCCTTGGGACGGCGCACCATCATGAACGCCGCGGCTGCGCCGAAGATCGGCATGATGATGGCCAGCGGGGCCAGGGACACGAAGTGGAAATCGGTCATCGTACGTCGTCCCCCTGGGTGGAGCGGTGTGCCCGGTCAGTGTGCTGCGTCCGGGCGGGGGCCTTCGGGGAGGCTTCGGTCGCGTGCTCGTAATGGGCGTTCGGGTCTTCGGCGTCGGTGATGAACTCGGAGTCCTCTTCGTGCAGTTCGGCATCCTCTTCGGCGTCGAAGGAGGGCTGCTCGGCCACCTTGAGGTCTTCGGTGTCTGCCTGGACTTCATCGCGGCGGGCGAGCTTCCAGGAGCGATAGATCATCGCGAGCAGGAAGGAGGTGGTGGCGAAGGAGATGACGATGGCGGTCAGCGTCAGCGCCTGCGGCAGCGGGTCGAAGTACTCGTCCGGGGAGACCCCGTTGCGCACCAGCGGGGCGAGCCCGGCGTCTCCGGCCATCAGCACGATGAGCAGGTTCGTGCCATTGGTGAACAGCACCAGTCCGAGCAGCACTCGGGTCAGGGTACGCTCCAGGATCAAGTAGATCGCGCCGGTGAACAGCACGCCCATGGCCAGGATCAACACAGCGGTCAAGGTCATCGGCTGTTCCCTTCACTGGGGCCGGACGGGGCCGGAGCGGACGGGGGCGAGGTCGGTGCTGAGGCGCTCTGGGCTGCGGCGGCGTTGCGGCGGGCCTGGCGGCGACGTCGTTCGGCCTCACCGTGGCTGCGGGTATCGGCCTCGGCACGGCGGTCCACTTCGGAGCCCAGCGAGCGCAGCACGTCCACCACGAGTCCCACGACGACGAGGTAGACACCGACGTCGAACGCCACGGAGGACACCGGGTGGATGTAGCCGAAGAGGGGCAGCGTGGCTTCCAGATCATAGGACTGGAAGACCTGGCCTCCGAAGATCAGCGGCACCGCGCCCGAAATCGCCGCAATGGCCAGCCCCGAGCCCAACACCACACCTGCCGGAACCGGGAGTGCTTGTTCGAGCTCATAGCGGCCCCCCGCCAGGTAGCGGATGGTGAGGGCGAGTCCGGCGATGAGTCCGCCCGCGAAACCGCCGCCGGGGGTGTTGTGCCCGGCAAGCAGCAGGTAGATGGAGAGCACGATGACGGCGTGGAAGATCAGCCGGGTGACCACCTCGAAGATGATCGAGCGGCGTTCCGGCGCCAGAGTGCGCCCGGCGACCAGCCATGCGTCGCGCTCCACCGTAGCGAAGCGGCGCATGGTGTCCAGTTCGTTCTTGGCGATGCCCTTTTCGGGGACGCGCACCCGACCCACGGAACCATCAGCGATGTCGCCAAGCTGCCGGCGGCGGCGGTCGCGCTGCTGGATGAACACCAGCGAGGCCACGCCCGTGGCGGCCGCGGCGAGCACGGTGATTTCGCCGAAAGTATCCCAGGCGCGGATGTCTACCAGGATCACGTTGACGACGTTAGATCCGCCGCCGATGTCATACGCGAGTTGCGGCATGTCCAGCGAAATCGGATCCGCCACCCGGGAAGCCATCACGGTGGCAGCGACCCACATCATCACCAGGCCGAAGCTGACGGCGAGCAAGGCGCGGGCCCAGCGGTCGTTGCGCCCGCGGGCACCCTCCACGCGGGACGGCAGCACGCGCAATCCGAGCACCATGGCCACCAGGATGATGGACTCGACGAGCAGTTGGGTCAGCGCCAGGTCAGGGGCGCCCTGGAGTGCGAAAATCGCGGCCAGCCCGTACCCCGTCACGGAGACCAGCATGATGGTCATGAAGCGTTTGCGGGCCACCATCGCGGTGAAGGTGGCGGTGATCATGGCCAGCACCACCACGATCAGCGCTGGGCTGGCGGTGAGTTGCCAGTCGGCAAAGAATGCGACGTTGCTCAGCGTCACGGCGCCTTCGTCGTCGTGCCAGGGGAACAGCATCGCGATCAGCGGGCCGCCCACGGTGACGCCGAGAATGATGAACAGGTAGAAGCTGAGCTCACCGCGCTGGGTGCGCCCGGTGACCCACACCCCGAACGCATCGAGCTTGCCCATGAAGGTGCGGTATGCCCGGGCGGCGTCGAACCAGGTGGGCACCTGGTCCTGGGCTGCGGATACCCTGTCGCGCAGCAGGAAGGCACCCAGGCCGAGGACCAGCATCACCCCGGACAGCAGCAGTGGCACATTGAACCCGTGCCAGAGCGCCAGGTAAGCGGGCTCGTCGTCGGGCTGGAGAGGCGCGGCGGTGGCGCCGAACGCGGTGGGTAGCGCGCCGGTCCATTCGGGCACGAACGGCAGCACCAGGCAGGCCAGTGAGAGCAGCAGCACGGGGCTGAGTCCCAGCCAGGACACGGTGCGGCTGAGCTCGGTATCGGGCATTTTCTGGTTCGGGGCCAGGGTGGCGACGTCGACGTCGGGGTCCAGTGCGGCCGGTTTGGTGGCAAAACCGCCCCAGATGAAGCGCGCCGTGTAGGCCACGGTGAACACCGAACCGATGACGATGGCCACCAGCGGGGCCCACATCCAGGCGGCGTGCCAGAAGGAGTCCCCGATAGCGCCGGTGTTCACCTCGGCCCAGTGGAGCGCCTGTTCCAGCACAGACTCTTTGGCCATGAAGCCGAACAGCGGCGGAATGCCCGCCATCGAGGCAGCGCCGACGAGCGCGCAGGCAAACAGCCACGGCTGGCTGCGCCACAGTCCGGAAAGCTTGGTGAGGTCGCGGGTGCCGGCTTTCTTGTCGATGGTGCCGACGATCATGAACAGCGGCGCCTTGAACAGTGAGTGCGCCAACAGCATGGCGAGTCCGGCCATAGCGGCGTCGCGGTAGCCGAAACCATTGGCGATCATCAGGAAGCCCAGCTGGGAGACGGTTCCGTAGGCGAGCACCAACTTAATGTCGGTTTGGCGCAGGGCCCGCCAGCCGCCGACGAGCATAGTCCACATGCCGACGCCGAGCACGAGTCCCTGCCAGGTGGCCATTTCGGCGAAGCCCGGGGCCAGGCGGGCCACCAGGTAGATGCCGGCTTTCACCATCGCGGCGGCGTGCAGGTACGCAGACACCGGGGTGGGGGCGGCCATGGCGGCCGGGAGCCAGAAGTGGAAGGGGACCTGGGCCGATTTGGTGAGCGCGCCGATGAGCACCAGCGCGATGGCCCAGCCCATGAACGCCCCTGCGTAGGGCCCGGTGAGCATCTCGGGGGCAGCCAGCACGATGTCGGAGATGCGGTAGGTTCCGGCGGCTTCGCCCAGCATGAGCAGGCCAATCAGCATGGCCAGGCCGCCGAAGGTGGTGACCACCAGCGCGGTCAGCGCGGAACGGCGGGCGAATATGCGGTGACCGGCGTGGCCGATCAGCAGGAAGGAGAGCACCGAGGTGATCTCCCAGAAGATGTAGAGAATCAGCAGGTCATCGGTGGTCACCAGCCCGAACATGGCACCGGCGAAAGCCAGCAGCACCGCGCCGAAGGAGCCGAGTTTGGGGTCGCCCGCGGAGAAATACCGGGCACAGTAGACGAGCACCAGCGCGCCCACGCCGAGCACGATGAGCCCCATGAACGCAGCCAGGGTGTCCATCCGGAAGCTGAGCTGCACTCCCAGGGACGGCAGCCAGTCGAAGGTCTGGACCAGCGGGTCCCCCGCGCCGTCGGCCCCGGATCCTGCGGCAAGCAGTTCTTCGGAGTCAAGAATGTGCGGCAGCTGGGCGCAAAGCCAGATGAACCCCGCCGCCGGAACCGCAGCCAGCACCAGAAAGCCGCTGCGATCCATCACACGGAAAATAAGGGGGGCCACCATGGCGACCGCGAACAGTGCAATCAAGACTATGAGCACAGGCGGGCCTCCGTCGGGCTGGGGGGCGGGGACCTGTTTATTCTACAGTCTCGTCACCTTCGCTCCGCGCGCTTAACATGAGCTTCATCACAGTCAGCCGGCGGCGACCTCTTCGTGTTGCACCGGATCCGTCACGCGCAACAACAGCAGCGCCCCAGCCACCAGCACGAAGGCGATGGCGACGATCATCCAGCGGGAGTCCCCGAAGATCCCCACCAGCACGGCGATGAGAGCAGGAGCCAGGAACGAGACCGAACGTCCGGTGGTGGCGTAAAGACCGTAAATTTCGCCGGCCCGCTCCGGGGTGGTCAGCCGCCCCAAAAACGCACGCGACGCCGATTGCACGGGGCCGACAAAGAAGCACAGCACCAAACCGAAGATCCAGAATGCCTGAGGGCCTTCCAGGAAGAACAGGATGATCGCTACCGAAATCAGCCCCGCCAGGGAGGCCATGATCACGGATTTCGGGCCGAAGCGGTCATCGAACCATCCACCGGCGAACGCACCGGCGGCGGCGATGACATTAGCCACGATCCCGAAGATCAGCACATCCCCGGTGGCGATGCCGTACACGGTGGTTCCCAGGATTCCGCCATACGTGAACACGGCTCCCACGCCGTCACGAAACACCGCCGAGGACACCAGGAACCAGAAGGTATTGCGCTCTTCGCGCCACAGCAGGGCGATGGTGCGGAACAGTTCCCGGTAGGAATCCAGCAGGCTCGGGCGCGGTGCGTTCGCCTGCTCAGCAGAGGGCCGCGGGCTGGGCGCGGTGAGCATCAACGGCAGGGAGAAGATCAGGAACCACACGGCGGCGAACACGGCGACGATGCGGACGTTCATGGCGTCGTCGCCGGTGATGCCCAGCCAGTGGGTGTCGCCGGCGATGAATCCGACGTAGACGATGAGCAGCAGGAAGATCCCACCCAGGTAGCCCGCGCCCCAGCCGATGCCGGAGACCTTGCCCATGGTGGAGCGGGTGGCGATCTGCACCAGGATCGCGTTGTACTGGACTTCCGCGAATTCGAAGAACACGTTGCCGGCCGACAGCAGCATCACGCCGAGCAGCAGGTGGGATTCTTTCGGTTCGACGAAAAAGCAGGCCGCCATGGTCGCCAGCACCGCGAGGGTGTTCAGGGCGAGCCAAAAGCGACGACGGCCGCCGCGATCGGCGCGCTGACCCAGAATCGGCGCGCTGATCGCCACGATGACTCCGGCGATGGCGGTTCCGGTTGCCAACCAGGAGGTGCCTCGATCGTCGGGACCAAAAGCACCGGAAGCGAGGTAGGTGCCGAATACGAAGGTCACCATCACCGCATTGAACGCAGCGGACCCCCAGTCCCAGAGCGCCCAGACGAGAATCTGACGTTTGCCTCTGGAACGCGCGGGATTACTCTGAACAGTGCTGGTCATGAGCCGCATCGTAGTGCAGGTCGATCCTTCAGCACCATGCTCCGGGTGACGCAGAGGTTAACGCAGAGGTTAACAGAGCCCGACCGCAGGCTCGCCCCGCGTTAGTTCTCGATGCTGGTGCGGTGGAAGTTTTGATGCGAACGCGACGCCGTCGGGCCGCGCTGCCCCTGATAGCGATTCTTGTTCGGCCCGGTGCCATAGGGGTGCTCGGAGGCCGAGGTGAGCCGGAAGAAGCACAGCTGGCCGATCTTCGAGCCGGGCCACAGCTTGATGGGCAACGTCGCCATATTCGACAGTTCGAGAGTGACGTGGCCGGAGAAACCCGGATCAATGAACCCGGCGGTGGAATGGGTGAGCAGCCCCAGGCGCCCCAGCGAGGACTTACCCTCGAGGCGGGCGGCGACGTCGTGAGGGAGCGTGACCTGTTCATAGGTGGAGCCCAACACGAACTCCCCCGGATGCAGAATAAACGGCTCGTCCGGATCGACCTCCACCAGTCGGGTCAGCTCGGGCTGCTCTTCGGCGGGATCGATGTGCGCGTAACGGTGATTGTCGAACAGGCGGAAGAACCGGTCAATGCGCACGTCGATGCTGGCGGGCTGGACCATCTCCAGCTCGAGCGGGTCCAACATGATGCGCCCGGAATCGAGTTCGGCACGGATGTCACGGTCTGAGAGAAGCACGACACCACGGTAGCGCATTCCGGCCCGGATGCCCGGATCGGTTCTGATAGTCTTGACCCGTTCGCGGGTGTAGCTCAATGGTAGAGCGCCAGCTTCCCAAGCTGGATACGCGGGTTCGATTCCCGTCACCCGCTCTGTTTCTGCCCTCGCGCACTCCGCGTGAAGCAGCGCACCACCGGGCCCGCCACGGACCCTCTGGATCCGCACCGAGCAGGAGGTTGCATCCGTGGTCGAGGTCCTCTCCGGGTTCACGATCGTCTGGGTCATCATCCTGGTGGGGTACATGGTCGGCAAGACCGGCGTCCTCGGCGAACGCGGTCAACCGGTGCTCTCACGTCTGGCGTTCTTCGTCGCTTCCCCCGCGTTGCTCTTCGATACGCTCTCCCACGCCGATATTCAGGCGGTGCTGGGCCCGCAGCTGTGGGTGGCCGGAATTTCTGCGCTGCTGGCGGCGGTGATCTATCTCGGCCTAGCCGCCTGGGTGTTGCCGCGACGTCGGAACTCCGAGCGGGTGATTGCCGCACTGGGTGCCTCGATGGTGAACTCCGCCAACCTCGGGCTCCCGATCGCCGCTTATGTGTTGGGCAATGCCGCCTATGCCGCGCCCGTGATCATTTTCCAGCTGGCCCTCTACACCCCGGTGTACGCGTTCACCATGGACATGCTGACCTCCCGGGAGCGCGCCGCCGCCGAGCCCAGCGAGGGACCGCGCAAGGTGGGACCGTCCACGATGCTGCGCGGCACCCTGCGGTTGTTCGGCACGATTCTGCGCAACCCGATGATTGTGGGTTCCGGTGCCGGGTTGCTGGTGTCGGTCACGGGCGTGCCACTGATCGATCCACTGGCCGAGTCGATTCATCTCATTGGCGGCGCCGCCATTCCGGCCATGCTGATCGCGTTCGGTATGACCCTCGTGGGCTCCCGCCCCCTGGAGAAGTCCTCGGCCCGCCGGCTCGACGTCGCCGTCGCCTCCCTGATCAAACTGGTGGTGCACCCCGTGCTGGCCTGGGTGCTCGCGGCTTTCGTGTTCCAGCTGGAGGGTTTCGATCTGCTGTCCGCTGTGGTTCTGGGGTCGCTGCCGACCGCGCAGAACGTGTTTGTGGCGGCGTCGCGCTATAACGCCGGGCTGGTGGTGGCCAAAGACACCGTGCTGGTGACCACCGTGGTGGCGATTCCGGGCATGATCGCGATTGCGGTGCTGTTCTCCTGATGTGGGTGCCTTACACTGCACAACAGACCAGATTCTCACGCAACCCTGTTCGACACTGATGAACGACGCCGTGATCACACCAGGAGGGGACCATGACCGGTGACACCACAGCGCCCGCGCTCGGTCAGGACGCCACCCGGCCGGGTGGCTCCCGCCGCCGCTGGGGCTGGATCTGCGCCGGGGCGGCCGGGGTGACGCTGATCGCCGGTGCGGTGACCGTGGCGGTGCTCAACTCCACCGTGTTTACCCCCGAGGCCGTGGTGGAGCGCTACCTGGATGCGGTGCGTGAGGGCGACGGCGCCACCGCGTTCGGTCTGGCACAGGCCCGGTTTGCCGATGCCGAGGCTCCCGGAGAGAACCCGGATGGGCTCTCCACTGCGCTACTGGACGGCGAGGCGCTGGCCTCCACCCTGACCGGGGTCGAGGACCTCCAGGTCACTGAAGTCTCCGCGGACGAGTCCGATCTCGCCGGCACTGACGAGGCTGACGACGCTGATGCCGTGGTGCGGGTGTCCTTCACCGTGGACGGCGCCGAGCACCACAGCGATTTCGGGGTGAACCGCACCGGCCGCGACTGGTTGGTGTTCCCGCGCTGGAGCATGCAGGAGGTGGCCCTGCAGGAGGTGGTGCTGGAGCCGTCCGGGCTGCCCGAGAACGCCGCAGCGGATGCTCCGGTCGCCGATGTCAATGAGGTGCCGGTGCCGTTGACCGGGCGCGATGCCGAGTCGCAGTCACGGTTTGCGGTGTTGCCGCCGGCCGTCGTGACCGCCGAATACGAAGGTAGCTTCGTGGCCAGTGTGTCGCCGGGGCGCGCCATCGTCGAAAATACTGGAGCAGCCGCGGGAGAAGACGCCGAGCAGGCGCACCGACTGGAGCTGACACTGGGCGCCACCGAGGCCCTCACCGCGGAGATCCAACGCCAGATTTCCGAGCACCTGACGTTTTGTACCGACCAGAAGGTACTCCAACCCACCGGCTGCCCAATGCGGTACTGGACCAGCAACCGGGTGACCCCCGACAGCATCGAATGGTCCATCCCGGAGGACCCGAAGATTTACCTGGAGCACGAGAACGACGCCTCACAGATCCGGATTGCCGGGGTGGACGCGGTCGCGCGGATCACCCTGGAGGAGATCGACCTGGTCACTGGTGAGGCCCGCACCGTGGAAGAGGATCTCCCCTTCGAGCTGCAGGCCGAGCTGACCGTGACCCCGGAGCGCGTCGTCGTCCGTCCTGATCTGAGCTGAACTGCACGACGCTGCGGGCCTGGAGCGTGCCCGAGGCACACCGGGACACAGGGGGTGTGCGTGTCAGACGGCGCCGCGGGTGCCGACGTGCTTGGCCCATTCTTCGACGGCGTGCCAGTTGCGGAAATCTCCGTACTGGCCGCCCGCCACCTTGATCTGGAGCTTCTCGAGGAAACCCAGCTTGTCTTCAAACACCGCACCGCGCAGGTAGGTGACGTCGCGGGCACCGAGGGTGTCTAACTTGGCGCGGATGCCGGCGTCGAGCTCGGGGCTACCGCCGGAGGCCGCCAGGAACAGGGACTTCTTGTCGAGCTCGGCCTGGTGGGCGGTGACGAACGCGGTGGCGGGCTTATGCCAGGCGTTCCGGTACACCGGGGCGACCACGATGACGGCGTCCACGGAGTCCAGGATCTTCGAGGCGGCGGAGACGTCTTCCACGATGGCGTTGACCCCCTTGGCCTCCCGCAGGGTGGTGCAGATACGCTCGGCGATCTCGCGGGTGGATCCGTGCCGGGTGGAGGCGACAACCAGGGTGGTCATGAAGTTCTCTTCCGTCTCGTGTCTGTCTCGTCCGGGCGCCGCGCGGGCGATCGGCCCCGCAGGCGTGCGGGCACCTCACAGTCTAACCGCCACCGTTCGGCGACGTCAGCGGCTCGTCGGTCGCGGTTCTGGCGTCGGTCCCAGTGGCTCAGTGCATCCCACGCAGGTCGAGGTCGAGGCGTGTCTCACCGGCGGGCTCCACGGTGACCGGGATGCCCCAGTCCTGCTGGTACAGGTGGCACGCGGCGAAGTCCGGGATCGGCTGACCGGGTTCGCCATCACACGCAGCAGCACGGGCGGTAATGTGCAGGACGCCCTCGGTGACCTCCGGGTTCAGCCGCAGGGTGCGGGTGAGCCCGGTGGTGGAGCCGTCGCCGTCGAGCAGCAGATTCTCCGGGGAGGAGGAGATCTTCAGCTGGGTGGGGTCCCCCCAACGGTCGTCGAGCTTCTGGCCGGTGGGGGCGGCGAAGCCGATGCTGATCTCGAAATCGCCAGCCGCCACCGAGGTGCGGGGGCGTTGGGTTTGCAGGGCGCCCTCGTCAACCTGGAGAAACTCTTCCGGCACGGCCAGGCGTACGAGCTGATGCGCATTGGTTTCGACGACGATGATGCTCACAGGTTTGCCCTCGGCGTCGTGCTCGACGAGGACGTCCGAGGGTTCGGCCAGACCGCGGGCCACGGTAGAGACGCTGGCCGGAACCGGACGACCGTCGGCGCCGGTGGTCTCGGGGGCGTAGCGGCGGATCGCGCCGTTGTAGGTGTCGGCCACCAGCACGGAGCCATCGGGCAAGGCGGTGACGCCGAGGGGGTGCTGTAGGCGGGCCTCGTCCGGGTCGCCGTCGCGGAAACCGAAGTCGAAGAGTCCCTCGCCGATCACGGTGCCCACGGTGCGGGCGTTCTCGTCATCGGCCGTGTCAGTACCGGCAGCGTTGCCGGGGCGAACCCAGCGCAGCGCTGAGGTCTCAGAATCGGCCACCCACAGGGTGCCATCGGTGCCCACCGACAGCCCGGAGGACTGCGCGAACCAGGACGAATCGGCCGCGCCGTCGAGCAGGCCCTCCAGGCCGGTGCCGGCGTAAATGGCCACCGCGCCGGTGTGCGGGTCGAAGCTGAAGAGTTGATGCACGCCTGCCATGGCCACCACCACGGTCTGCTCAGCCTCGGACCACACCACGTCCCAGGGGCTGGACAGCGAGGTGTCCAGAGGTGCGGTGGCGAAGGGCTCCAGGGAGACGGAAACCTCGGCGTCAGCGGCGTCGGAGCCGGCGCTCTCCGGCCCCGGGGCGGCGGCTTCCTTGGCGCGCTCGGAGTCAATCAGGCGCTGCACGCCGTTTCCGGCCAGGGTGGTCACAGTGCCGTTGCCCAAAGAGACCCCGCGCAGCCGGTGGTTCACGGAATCGGCGACGACGAGGTCGTAGCCCACCTGCTCAGCCACCTCAGCCGGAAGCAGGGCGACACCCTGGGGCTCGTTGAACAGCGCGGTGTCTCGGCCGCCGTCGGCGTATCCCTTGGCGCCGATGTGGTCCGGGTGCTGGGCGTATTCCGGGGCCACCGGGGCTCCGGTGCCATTGCCGCCGATCACCTGCAGCACCTCGGTCAGATCAGCGTCGACCTCCACCAGGCGGTGGTGGCCGGTGTCGGTGACCAGCAGCGAGCCCGGACGGCTGCCGCGACCGGACAAATCCAGCGCCTTGGCCGGGAACTTCAGGTCACGGGCCACCGGTTCGGGGGCCACGTAGGGTCCGTCGCCGCGATGCAGGGTGCCCTTGGCCTCATGCTCGGCCACCAGCTCGGTGACCAGGGAACGCAGTCCGGCCACATGACCTTCGCCGGAGAGGTGAGCCACAATGTAGCCCTCGGGGTCGACGACGACGAGAGTCGGCCACGCGCGTGCAGAGTACGCCTGCCAGGTGGTCAGCGCCGGGTCATTCACCACCGGGTGGGTAATGTCGTAGCGCTCTACCGCGGCGGCCACGGATTCGGTCCGTCCCTCATGGTCAAATTTCGGCGAGTGCACGCCCACCGTGACCAATACATCGGAGAACTCTTCCTCGAGCGGGCGCAGTTCGTCGAGCACGTGCAGGCAGTTAATGCAGCAGAACGTCCAGAAATCCAGCAGCACAATCTTCCCGCGCAGGGCAGCCAAATCCAGGGCTTCCCCACCGGTGTTGAACCAGGTCTCCCCCACGAGTTCGGAGGCGCGCACCCGGGGGGCGCGTGGTGCGGTTCCTGCTGCTGAGGGTGAGGTCTCTGTGGTCATGTCTCCATTGTCCTCGAAGTCGCGTGGACGGCGGACGCGGTAACGTCACCGTCGGTCATCGACAGTCACAACAGGACCTTCGGCCCGGGCATTCCCACACCCGGTCCGCGCCGAACTCACCGTAGTGAACACCAGGTTAACTCGGCTTCCTCCGCGTCATGGTGCGGATGTACCGGCGCCAGCCCGTCGGAACCGACGAGTAGCGGATTCTTGCTCAGCCAAACGTTCACCTTCCGGTGCTCCGCTCGTCAAACCCGCCCCCTAGGGTGATCCGTGGTCGTCGCCCCCGCGACGACAACCGGGGGCCTACCCCGGTTGACGCACGCTCTCTCACGAACCGCACAGAACGGAAGAGAAATGATGTCGAAGAAGACCACCACCCGCGCCGCCGCCGGCGTACTGGCCACCGCCGTGGTTGCCGGCGCCTCGCTGGCTCCGGCCTACGCCGATCAGGCTGACCAGAACGGCTCCGGTGACAACGGGCCCAAAAACGTGATCGTGATGATCGGCGACGGCATGGGCTACAACCACGTCGTCAGCACGAACCTCTACGAGACCGGTCAGTCTCAGTTCATCACCGAGGGCTCTCCCGGCGCCGTGATCGAGCTCGACGGCGACCCGGTGCAGAGCTACGAGAGCTTCAACCTGCTGGGTATGTCCACCCACTCTCAGTCCAGCATCAACGCCGGCTACGACTACGATTCCGAGGATGCCTGGGGCAGCTTCGGCTGGGCGAACAACACCCCCACCGACTCGGCCGCCGCCGGCACCGCTATGGCCACCGGCACCAAGACCGACAACGGCATGCTCAACGTGGACCCCGAGGGCAACGAGCTGAAGACCGTCTCCGAGGTCGCACACGAGACCGGCCGTTCTGCCGGTGTGGTCTCGTCCGTGGACTTCAACCACGCCACCCCGTCTGCCTACGCCGTCGCCAATGAAGACCGCAACGCGTTTCCGCAGATCGGTCACGACATGATCGAGGCGGAGTACTTGGACGTCATCATGGGTGCCGGTCACCCCGGTTACGACGACGACGGCGAAGCGCGCACCCCGAACTACGGCAAGTTCGCGCAGGCCGACTTCGAAGCGCTGTCCGCCGACAACACCGGTTGGGACTACATCGAGTCCAAGACCGACTTCGAAGCGCTGGCACGCGGTGAGATCACCTCCGAGAAGGTCTTCGGCCTGGCTCAGGTGGCCTCCACCCTGCAGCAGAACCGCAGCGGCGACTCCGCGGGCACCCTGCCCGGCGAGGTGGCCTTCAACGACAACGTCCCGGACCTGCCCACCATGTCGGAAGGCGCACTGAACGTGCTCGGCCAAAACGACAAGGGTTTCCACCTCATGATTGAGGGCGGCGCCATCGACTGGACCGGCCACGCCAACCAGACCACTCGCAACATCGAGGAAACCCAGGATTTCAACGCCGCGGTCGACACGGTGATCGACTGGGTCGAGGAGAACTCTTCTTGGGACGACACCCTGCTCGTCGTCACCGCTGACCACGAGACCGGCTACCTCGGCGGCACCGAGGATGACCCGGACTTCACCCAGATGTACGGCAACGCCGGCGAACTGCCCACCGTGAGCTGGTCCTCACCGAACCACACCAACCTGCTGGTGCCCTACTTCTTCAAGGGTGCCGGCTCAGAGGCCCTGCAGAACGCTGTGGTCGGCACCGACTCGGTGCGCGGTGACTACATCGACAACACCACCCTGGCCACCCTGCTGAAGGAAGACCTCTGGGCCGATGAGACCACTCCGGTCGAGCCGGGCGAGGGCGATATCCCGGTCGAGGCCGAGATCCCCGGTCTGCCTGGTGACGATGACGACAACAACGCGCCCGGTTCGCTGGTGCTCTCCATCGCTGACGGCACCGCCACCCTGGGCAACCAGCGCAACGCCGGTGACCGGCTGCGCGTGACCGGTGAACTGCCCACCGTGTCCGTCACCGACACCCGTCGTACCGGCGCCGGCTGGGCCGTGGCCGGCCAGTCCTCCGACCTGAGCATCGCCGGCGACAGCGACGAGTCCGTCACGGCTGACCACCTCGGCTGGGCCCCCTTCGTCACCGACACCACCAACAGCGCCACCCCGGGTGAGGTTTCCCGCGGCGTGCTCGCCGGCGGCGAGGGCCTGGCCGCCCCGGCCACCCTGGGCTCGGCCACCGAGGAGACCCGCCTGGGCACCTCGGACCTCGCGGCCGATCTGGTGCTCGAGGTTCCGGTCGACACCGAAGCCGGCACCTACACCGGCGCACTGTCGGTCTCCCTGTTCCCGGTCGACTGACCAGGTGTGAACCACTGAAAACACTGATCAACCCCCGGTGACGACGCGGTCCCGCACCCCTCATCTGGGAGTGCGGGACCGGCGTCGTCTCGCCACTGCCGCCGAAATACCTGATCTTCCTGACGTCCCTGGTATCCCGGTCGACGTCGACTTGACGAAAGAACACCACCCGATGACTCTGTTCTCCGCCGCCCGGCCCTCGCCGCGCACCGCTACCTCCGGCGCCCTACTGCTCACCCTGCTGCTCGCGCTGCTGGGAGCGGGTGCTGCCACGGCCGACACCACGGATGAGGCGACCACCACTGAGGAGACCACCTCCGCCGAGCGCACCGTGTGGTCCCTGACTCCGGGCCACGACGCGGAAGAAGCCGACACCACCGAACCGCGGGTCTCTTTCCGCGCCACCGTGGACCCGGGTGCGACCTGGGAAGATGCGGTGACGCTGACGAATTTCTCCGCCGCCGAGGCAACCTTCACCCTGCAGGCCGCCGACGGGGTGGTCTCCGATTCCGGCGCCTTCGATATTCTGCGCCCCGGCGAGGAGAACACCGCGGCCGGGCAGTGGATCGAGCTGGAGCAGACCGAGGTCACGGTGCCCGCCGATGAGTCGGTGACGGTGCCCTTCACCCTGACCGTGCCCGAGAATGCCACCCCCGGTGACCACCCGGCCGGCATTGCGGCGTCGGTGTCCAGTGGCAGCGACGACGACGTCTCCATGGTGTCCCGAGTGGGCACCCGCATCCACCTGCGCGTCACCGGCGATATCGCCCCGACCCTGGCCCTCGGCGGCCCGGAGGTCACCTACCAGCAGAACTGGAACCCCTTCGCCCCCGGCACCGCCACGGTGACCTGGCAGGTGGCCAATGAAGGCAACGTGCGCCTGGGGGCCGAGCAGTCGCTGGTCTCCTCCGGACTGTTCGGGCTGGCCGGGGCCACCGCCGAGGTGGAACCGATTCGCGAGGTGCTGCCCGGCGGGCAGGCCCTGGTGAGCGTGGAGCAGCAGGTATGGCCCTTGTTCGGGCTGACCTCCGAGGTGACCGCGCAGCCCGTGGTGGTGGGTGACGACGACGTCGACGCCGAGCTGTCCGCCGCCACCGGCGAAGCAACCACGATGGCGATCCCGATCCCGCAGCTGATTCTGTTGGTGCTACTGGCCCTGCTGATCTGGTGGTGGGGGACCCGCAAGGCCCGCCAGCGCAAGAAGTTCGACGCCGCCGTGGCCGCTGCCGCCGCGAAGGCCAGTCAGAATTCCGCCGCGACCGATCAGGCCAGCATAAATCAGACCCGCGCGGTAGAGCCGGCAGCAGAACCGGCTGCCGTAGTCGATGACACGGCGCCGTCGCGCAGCACCACCTGAGCGTCCGTGTAGTCCACCAGATCCCGGTCGTGGGTGACGATCACCGAGGCCAGGTCGAAGCGTGCGGTGACCTCGGCCAGCAGCGCCATGATCTCGTGCGACCGGGACTCATCCAGGGCGGAGGTGGGCTCGTCGGCCAGCAGCAGGGTCGGCTGCCCCATCAACGCTCGGGCGATGTTAACTCGCTGCCGCTGACCACCCGAAAGCTGGTGGACCCGGCGCTGGCCCATGCCGGCGAGGCCGACGGTGTCCAACAGCTCCTGGGCGTAGTCCCGACGGGCCCGCAACCGGCGTCCGCGCACTCCCCGCACGTGGTCGGTGACCAACAGCTGTTCTTCTGCGGTGAGACCAGTGAGCAGGTTGGGCTGCTGGAAAATGATGCCGATGCGTTCGCGGCGCATCCGGGCCCGTTGCGCTTCCGAGAGGTCGGTGACCTCCACGCCGTCGAGACGCACGCTCCCCGAGCTCGGGGTGATCAGCGTGGCCAGTACCGACAGCAGCGAGGACTTACCGGAGCCCGATTCCCCCATCAGCGCGGTGACCTGCTGACGCGCCGCGGTCAGGCTCACCGAATCCAGGGCGGTGACGGTGCGCGGCCGCCCCTGCTCGTCAGTGCCATCGGGGTAGCTCAGGCTCACGTGGTGAAGTTCGGCAACGGCAACGGTAGCCGCGGCAGTAGCAGACGTGACAGGGGCGTGGGGGACGGTGGGGTTCGTCGTCGTAGGGTTCGTCATGATCGGTCCTTTCGGGGATCGGCAAGTAGGCGACAGCGGGGTGAAGGCGGGAGCTTAGTTGCCGCCGAGGGCCAGCATCGGGTCGACGCGGGTCACCTTGCGCACTGCGAGTGCGGCACCGAGGACCCCGAGCACCCAGATGCCGAGCACCGGCAACCCCACCGTCCACGCGTCGAGGGTGAAGGGCACGGCGGATCCGGCGAGCGCGCCGAGTCCGGTGCCGAGCGCACCGCCGAGAATCACGCCGACGGCGAGCACCACGCAGGCCTGGCCGAGCCCGTCGCGCAGCAGGTACCCCGGTGCGGCGCCGAGGGCGCGCAGCACGGCCAGTTCGCGGGTGCGTTGGATGGTCCACACCGTGACGAAGGAGACGATCACCAGGGCGGAGATCCCGTAGAGGAAGCCCTGCATGGTCAGCAGCGAGCCCTGTTCGGAGGAGTAGGCGGGCAGTCCGTTGAATGACTCTTCGGTGGTCACCGCCAGCATGCCGTGCTCGGACGCGCCTGCCGACCAGTCCGGGTTGCTGCCCGCTGCCGTCTCGTCCGCGGTCAGCGCCAGTACGGTGCCCACGGTGGGCCGGTCCCCGGCGTCGGCGTGGGTGAGGCGTACCCAGTCGGCCGTTTCTACCCACACCACCGGGGAGTGGGCGTAGAACTGATCCTCGGTGATCTCGGCGACGGTGAGCTGAACCTGGCCGATTTCCACCTCGTCGCCGACGCTGAGCCCGGCCTCCTCGGCCACCGTGGCGGACACGGTGATCTCCCCCGCGTGCGGGTCGGAGAGGGTGTCGTCGTCGAGGGTGGTGGACACCATTCCGGAGCCTTCGGGTACGCCGACAACGGCGACGGGCGCGGAGCGATCCTCGGCGGCGAGCAGGGTCTGGGCGAACCCGATCGGCACCGCGCTGGCCACGCCGTCGGTTTCCGCCCAAGCGTCCACTTGGTCTTGGGTGACCGCCGATTGCGGGAAGGACACCTCGTCCGGGACCTCGTCGTCGACGATGGATCCCACGGCAAAGCGGTCCGGGTTCAGGCCCTCCAGCACGGCAGTGTTCTGGTGACCCAGCCCGGAGGTGAGCCCGGTGAGCATCACCAGCAGCACGGTGATCATCCCGACCACCGCGCCCATCAGGGTGAAACGGCCGGCGGCCGCGCGGATTTCTCGAAGTCCAACAAACATGGTGCGTCCCTTCCTTCGGTTCTCGCCCGATGTTTTCGTCTGTATCCATCCCATCGCGGGCGCCCGGGTGCGCACATCGTGAGGAGGGGTGAAACCGGAATCAACCGATCGGTGGATAACCAGGCTTCAGCGCCACCAGCTACCGTGGAGGGATGAGGACTGTGTCGGGCGAGATGCCGGTATTGCGCTGGCTGCGCGTCGGGGTGCACGTCCTCACCGCGGCCCTGCTGCTGATCGGGTTGGGACGCGCGTTCACCGGGATCACCGTGGGGCTGGCGCTGGCTTTCGGTGCGGTCTATTTGTTCGGCACCGCCTGGGAGTACCGCCGGATGCGTGCGGGTGGTCCCGCACCGTCACGCAGCATGACCCTGGGGTGGCTCACCGCCGTGCTGGTGCTGTGGGCCGGTCTACTCGCGGCCGACGCCGGATTCGTGTGGCTCGCGTTCCCGCTGATGTTCCTGGTGCTGCACCTGACCGGCGGCCCCACCCACCCGATCTCGCTGACCGGGGTGGCCCTGCTGTGGAGCGCGACCTGGGCGCTGCCCTGGTGGCATACCGGCAGCTCCCCCAGCCTGCCCGAGGTGCTGGGTCCGGGTCTGGGCGCGGTGGTGGCGGTGCTCATTTCTGCCGCCTACCGGTCGCTGCACGCCGAGGCGCTGCACCATCAGCGCATCGCCGAGGCCCTGCGGGCGGCCCAGGCGGAACTGGCCGCCACCGAGCATCACGCCGGCCAGCTGGCCGAACGGGAACGGCTCTCCCGCGAGATTCACGACACCCTGGCCCAGGGGCTCTCCTCCCTGGTGCTGCTCTCCCGGGCCGCACAGCGCCCGGGGCTGCCCGCCGACACCACAGACGCCCTGGAGCTCATCGAGTCCACCGCCGCCGAGAACCTCACTGAGGCGCGCCGGTTTGTGCAGCGGCTGGCCGCCGTCGACACCGTGTCACTGCCGGAGACCCTGCAGCACCTGGTGGATCGCACCCGGGCCGAGCTGGCCCTGCTCGGACGGCCGGCTCATTGCTCTCTGAATTGGCAGGGCGACTCCGCGCTGCAGCTGCCCGAGCCCCTGGCCGCCGTGGTGCTGCGTACCGTGCAGGTGGGACTGGGCAACGTGGTGGCCCACGCTGCCCCCGCCCGCGTCGTAGTCACGGTGGGCGTGTTTGACGACGTCGTCACCGTGGATGTTTTCGACGACGGCGCCGGCTTCACCGTCTCCGACCTCGACGACGACGGCGCCCCCATCACCGCGCCGCGCCCCGATCATTCCGGCCGCGGTCTCACCGGGCTGGCCCGCCGGGTGCGGGGCGTGCAGGGCCGGCTCGAGGTGGAGTCCTCACCCGGGGAAGGCACCGTGTTGGGGGTGCGCGTCCCCCGCGGCGGCTTGTCCGAGGAGGTTTCATGAGGGTGCTGTTGGTGGATGATCACCCGGTGGTGCGCGCCGGACTGCGCGCCCTGATCTCCGGGTTTGATCAAATAACCGTGGCCGCCGAAGCCAGCCACGGAGCCGAAGCGCTGGAGTTGCTGGATGCGGGGCTGGACGTCGACGTCGTGGTGATGGATCTGCAGATGCCCGAAATGGACGGGGTGCGCACCACCGCGGAGGTGAGCCGTCGGGGCGGGCCACCGGTGCTGGTGCTGACCACTTTCGACACCCAGGCCGACGTCGTGGCCGCCCTGCGGGCCGGGGCGGTGGGGTATCTGCTCAAGGATGCCCCCGCACCCACCCTGCGCCAGGCGCTGATCGATACGGCGCAGCGGCGGGCTACCCTGGCCCCGGAGGTAGCCTCGGCGGTGGTCCAGCAACTGCATCGGCCCCAGCCCACCCTCTCGGCCCGGGAAATCGAGTTGTTGGAGGCCCTAGCCACCGGTGCGTCGAACCGTGAGTTAGCGGCCACACTGTTCATTTCGCAGGCCACCGTGAAAACCCACCTGGTGCACATCTACGACAAGCTCGGCGTGACCAATCGCACCGCCGCCATCGCCGCGGCCCGCGAACAGCGCCTGATCTGACTACTCCGCGTCCGGGATCATGCTCAGCGCACTGGTGAGCACCTGGTCGGCGATCTGCTGGAACTCGACGTCGCGCACCTGCTCGGGCCCGACGAACGAGACCATCGCCACGTAGCCGCCCTCTTCGCGCACCAGCACCAGGGCGGTGCGTTCGTCTCCCGCCCCGGAACCGGAGCCGGTGGTTTCGGGGATCCGCTGCCAGATCAGCCCAGTGCCTTCCTCGTCCTCGACCGACTCGGCGGTGAACCGATAGGAGGCAGACTCCTCGTAGCCTTCTGGCACGGTGGTGTCGCTGATCCGCATGGTCAGCTCCGCGCAATCGGTGGTGAGCTCACCGACGATATCGATGTAGTTCTGCACCTGGTCAGCCGCCTCGGCTCCCCCACCCACGTCTTCGGCGACGGCGGCGACCTCCACGGTGCCGGTGCCGTCGAAGGTCTCCGAGCTGAAGTCCACCCGGGAGGCGTACTCGCTGGTGGTCAGCAGCGGCGACCAATCCAGGGCGGCCAACGGCGCGGTGCATTCGGCCGGGGCGATGCGGGTGCCGGACTGATTCACCGCCCGGGACTGGGCCTGTTGGCGGAACGTGTCGATCTCCGCCTGGCTGGCGGCCCGCTGCTCGGTGAAGCCCAACTCTGCGGCGTGCGCTGCCGCTGCACTGGAGGCCTGCTGGTCCACCCGTTCCGACGGCGACGCCGCCACCTCTCCCGGGCCCTCGCTCGCGTCCCCGTGATCCGCTTCTTCATCGGTCTCTGTGGTGTCGACCTCGGGGTGGCCGCCGGGCAGTTCCAGGGCCGACGCCGAAGCGTCCGCATCAGGGTCCGTGTCGTCGCCGGCTCCGCAGCCGGTGAGCACCAGGGCGGTCACCCCGAGGGCGGCCGTCAATTGCAGGGTTCGGATCATCGGGGTGTGCCTCCTGAAGGCGAATCGGGGGTGCCACCGCGGCGGGCGGCGTCGTCGTGGGCAGCGTCGTGGGCGGCCAGGCGGGCGAACATGTCGTTCCATTCGGCCAGCTCCTGGTTGCCGCTGGCGTCGGCACGGCGGTCTTCGTTTTTCTCGGTTTTCTTGTCGTGGCGCCACCATTGCCACACCGTGATGACCGCCATCACCACGGTCGGGAACTCGCCGATGCCCCACATGAAGGCGCCTCCGAGCTGTTGGTCCTCAATCGCGCTGACTCCCCAGTCGCGGCCCAGCGACGAAAACCAAGCCGCCTCGAGCAACGATTCGGAGCCCATAATGGCCACCCCGATGAAGGCGTGGAACATCATGGTGGCCAGCAGCAGCACCAGCCGCAGCGGGTACATGGGCCGGTGCGGCAGCGGGTCGATGCCGATCATCACGGTGGCGAACAGGATCCCGGTGATCAAGAAGTGCACGTTCATCAGCTCGTGGCCGACGTGGGCGTCCAGGGCGAAACCGAAAATAGGGGTGTAGTAGAACAGCAGCAGCGAACCGGCGAAGTTCATGCCCACAAAAATCGGGTGCGTGACGAAGCGTCCCCAGCCGGAGTGCAACAGCGCCAGCATCCATTCGCGGGGTCCCCGGGTGCCATCCTTGCGGGCGGTCAGCGAGCGCAGCGCCAAGGTGATCGGCGCACCGAGCACCAGGAACAGCGGAGCGATCATAGTCAGCGTCATATGCGCCACCATGTGCGCGGAAAACAGCACATTCGAATACACCGCCGGCGCACCCGAGGTGGTCCAGTGCAGCACCACCAGCCCGATCAGCCAGGAGATGCTGCGCAGCACCGGCCAACGGTCACCACGACGGCGCAATCGCATCGCGGACCGCACGTACCACAGGGCGAGGAACACGATGATGGCGACCCACAGCCAGTCCAGGCGCCAGGTGTCGACCCAGCGGGCGGCGGTCAGCTCGGGCGGCATGTCGTAGCCGGTGAGCAACCGGGCCGGGGAAGCATTCGGCGGTTCTTCCTCGGGTTTGGGCGGGGCGGTGCGTCCCAGAATGGTGGCCACCGACATCACGGCCGTCATCACCAGAATCTCGACAGCGATCAGCCGCCACAGCAGCCGGTTCACCGGGGAGCCCGGGTCCCCCAGCCGCGGAATCAGCCACTGCCGGTGGGCCAGCCCGATGAATCCGAGCAACACGGTGCCCACGAATTTCGCCATCACCAGCACCCCGTAGGGGCTCAGCAATTGTTCCAGGTGCTCCATGCGCACGGTCGCGTTGACCACCCCGGAAATAGCTACGGTGAACAGGGCCAGCCCGGCCAACGCCGAATACCGCTGCAGTGTGACCTGCACCAGGGGCCGCTGCTGGTCAGCACTGCCCCGTTCGGCGGCCCGTACCTTTCCGGTGAGCACCGGCACCAGCAGCATCAGCAGAACCAGCCCGCCCATCCACAGCAGCACGCCCAGCAGGTGCAGGCCGATGGAGTTCACGGCGGCGGTGTGGTCATCACCGGAGGCGGAGTGACCGATCAGCGCCATCGGCACCACCCCCATCAGCGCCAGCACCGCGGTGAAACCCAGCGCGGTGGGCGAGCGCAGGGCGAACACCAGAGAGGTAACGACGGCGGCGATCACCGTCATCCAGAACCAGGCCTGGCCCACGGAGATCGACTGGACGTAATCCACCAACCCGGAGGTGAACCCGGCCGAGGAGTTCAGCGGCATCCCGGCCAAATCCGAGTAGGTGAACACCGCTTGACCCAGCGCCGCCAGCGTCCACACCGCACCGGCAGCGGCAGCCACGGTCAGGGTGCGGCGGTAGGCCGGATGCTCATCGTCCAGGGTGCCGGCCGAATTCTTCTTGCTGGCGCCCTTCCGCGACCGCCCGGCCGACCACCTCGGAAGAATCCCGGCCGCAAAGACCAGGGCTCCCACGGTGATCGACCAGGTGATGTTGTGCACGGTTTTGGTCAGCGGCAGCCCCCACCGGGTGATCGCGCCGGGGTCAGCGAGCTGCTGCACTGCGGTCACCCCGGTATAGAACCCGGCCAGCACCAGCACGAGAATCCCGACGACGACGGCGCCGGGCCACACCCAGGTGGTAGTGCGGCGCAGCGCGGGGTCGATTCCGCCGGGGCGGCTCGCGTCTCGAGAGGTCTTCGTGGTGCTCGGCATGGGTCCTTCAGGGGTTGCGGGGTTGTGCGGGGTCAGCCCTGTTCGGGGCCGGATCCGTTCGTGCTGGCTCCATCGTGCTGACGCACAGTACGGATCACCCAGACGGCACCGATGGCCATCACGACCACGGCGACCAGCACCGCGATCCAGATCCATCCTGGCACGGCCGGGGCCACCTCAGCTGCGTCCACCGACTCATCGGTGTCAGCAGGTTCGGCGCTCTCTACCGCACTCGCGCTGTCGCTGGGCTCAGCAGCCTCGCAACCCGCCTCGGGGGCAACGACCTCCTCCGCGCTGGGCGCTTCCGGATCATCCAGGGTGAAGGAGAAGCTCTCCTCACCCACGTGCCCGTCGGAATACACCACCCGATAGCCCAGGGTGTAATCACCGTTGGGCATGCCCGCACAGGTGTCGGTGGTCAGATCGTAGCCGTCAATCGTCACCTCGCCGCTGGTCCAGGAGTTCCCCTCGGCGTCGGTGATGTCGATGAGATTGCTCAGCCCCTCCCCATCCAGCGGGGCGCCCGAAAACGTCAGGACGACGTCTTCCGGAGTGGTGGTGAGCGTCTCGCCCCTGGCCGGCGTGGATTCCAGCAGCTCATCGTGGGCCAGCGCGGTGGTGGCGGTGGCCAACAGCAGGGCGGTGCCTAGTGCTGCGGCGGTGCCGGTGGTACGGAAAAGTGTGTTCATGAAGTGTGGTCCTTGCGTCGCCGCCCCGTGCTGAGGGGCGGATGAAAAATGACAGTGTTTAGGGCAAGGAGAGCACGGGCGGCCCGCGAGGAGTCGCGGAAGAAACCAACACCAGCCGGCGCTGGGCCGACCGCGGCGCGGTCGCCACCAGGCGCGGCGGTGTTGCGGAAGTTTGCTCGAGCGCCCGCAGTATCCGTCGGGTGCCAGCGAGCAGCAGCAGATCGATCAGTCGGTAGGCGGTGGCTTCGCCGTGATGCACGACGGCGTAGGCGCCCACCGCGGCCAACAGGTGCGCTAGCACCATCAGCCCGGACGCCACCGATGAATATACCGCGCTCTGTGAGGTGACTTCGACCGGGGCGGCACTGAGCACGCTCAGCGATTCCACGTGGTGGGCGTGCCCCGGGGTACTCACGGAATTCACCGCAGTCACGGTGGTGCCGGCGCTGCCGAACAAGGTGAAGAACAGGTGGAAGAACAACTGGCTCAACCCGATCGCGCCCAGGGTCCGCAGCCGGGACCAGCGCAATCCCGCCAGTGCGGTGCAGAGGGGCCCGGCCAGCACCAGGGTGAACACCCAGACCATGGGTGCCACACCCGTCTCGGCACCGTGCCCGGTGGCACTACCGAGGTGAGCCAGGGAGTGTCCTCCGGCAGCGAGGAGGGTGATGAGTCCGGCTGCCAGCCAGCCGCGTAGCAGCCGCTTCATGCCGACACCTCCCCGAACCAGTTCATGCGAGGGCGTCTTCGCCCTCACTATATTCTGTCACGACCCGACAGCCCGGGTTGAACTCGGGCGGAGGCAGAAGGTGGTTAAACAGATGGCGGGTGACTCACCGTGTGGTGAGTCACCCGCCATCAGGGGTGTTTCAGGAGATCACTTGCCGGAAGCAGCGTTCTTCAGCTTGGAGCCAGCGGAGATCTTCACGCCGTAGCCCGCGGGGATCTCGATGGACTCACCGGTGCGGGGGTTGCGGCCGGTGCGAGCAGCACGCTCGGTGCGCTCCACGGAGAGCCAGCCCGGGATGGTGACCTTTTCACCCTTGGAGACCTGCGAAGTGAAGACCTCGAAGACGGCATCCAGCACGCCGTTAACGGCTGCCTGGGAGTTGCCGGACTTCTCAGCAACGGCGGCGACAAGTTCACTGCGGTTAATAGCCATGTGTCCTCCTGGACGTTGATTCGTGGCCCCGACTCGTGCCGGGTTCATTGGAAAACTACCATCATCTGCGCCGACATGCCTTATTTCACGGCGTTTTCCGGCCGATTTTCGCGGATTCCCGGGAAATTTCCAGTCCACGAGCCCCGCCAGTGCACTTTCGTCACACCCTCGTAGCGGGGCGGATCAGTGGTGGATCAGTGGTTAAACGACGACGGCGGCAACGAGACATCTCGTTGCCGCCATCGTGCGGGTCTGTTCAGTGAATCGCCCTGGGAGATCCGTGGATCACCAGGAGGACTTGGTCACGCCGGGCAGCTCGCCACGGTGTGCCATGTCGCGGAAGCGCACACGGGAGACACCGAACTTCTGGAACGTGCCGCGGGGGCGGCCGTCGATCGAGTCGCGGTTACGCACGCGGATCGGGGACGCGTCGCGGGGCAGCTTCTGCAGGCCCACGCGAGCGGCTTCACGAGCCTCGTCGGTCGCGTTCGGGTCGATCAGGGTCTTCTTCAGCTGCTCGCGCTTTTCGGCGTAGCGAGCAACGATCACTTTACGCTGTTCGTTCTTAGCGATTTTGGACTTCTTCGCCATGCCTTAGCGCTCCTCTCGGAATTCAACGTGCTGTCGTGCCACCGGATCGTACTTCTTCAGCGTGATGCGATCCGGGTTGTTGCGGCGGTTCTTACGGGTCACATAGGTGTACCCGGTGCCGGCCGTGGACTTCAGCTTGATGATCGGGCGCAGGCCTTTGTCTTTTGCCATATCAGAGCTTCACTCCCTTGGCGATCAGTTCGGCGACCACGGCGTCGATACCGCGAGCATCAATGGTCTTGATGCCCTTGGTCGACAGGGTCAAGGTGACGTTGCGGCGCAACGACGGGACCCAGTAGGTCTTCTTCTGGATGTTTGGGTTGAACCGGCGCTTGGTGCGGCGGTGTGAGTGGGAGATGCTGTGGCCAAACCCTGGCCCAGCCCCGGTTACCTGGCAGTGCGCTGCCATGATCACTCCTCGTGTCAGTAGTAGTAAAAGAACGGGCGGAACCCGCTAACGAGCCCCGCCACCAGTTGTGACACCGCGCTCTTACTGCGACTTTCCGAAGGTGTACCAGGCTGGGTGAGAACCAACCGAAGTGCCCTTTTGATCGCTAGGGGAAGACGGTGAGCCCCGCGATACTGCCCACCGACAGAAGTCGGCAAGCCGAACGTGGGATCCGGTTTACGGGATTGCACTGTTTTCCGACGCCAGCTCCGACCGCTCGAGCACAGGGCTCCATCGGCGCACACTGGCACAGCGCAGTTAACGCCCTATTATCTTAGGGCAGGTCGACGCAACGATCAAACCGCGCGGGCATCTGTTATTCGCTGGGGGCCTTCGCGGCCTCCACGTCACGGCTCAGTACTCGTCGTCCTCGGCAATCAGCCAGTGCGACGGGTCAATGTTCGCCAGCAGCGCCTCGGCGAGCGTTTCCATGGCGTCCATGCCCTCGGGGGTCAAGGAGTCCAGCACGCGACGGCGAATCGATTCGGCGTAACGACCCTCAACGCGGGTCACATCGGACTTGCCCTGCTCAGTGAGCAGCGCCATCGTAACTCGCTTGTCATTGGCGGCCTGGCTACGATCAATGGCGCCGCGCTCTTCGAGCTTACGGGCCACGTGCGACAGTCGCGACAGCGAGCAGTTGCAGCGCTCAGCCAGCTGCGACATCGTCAGTTCACCGTCGGCGTCCTTGAGCGAAGACAGCACCTGGAATTCGAAGAAGCTCAGCGATCCGGCCTTCTGAAGGTCGGCTTCCAACATCGGTGCGGTGAGCATCGTCGCAGCTACCACCTTCCGCCAGATTTCACTTTCCTTCTCTGACAGCCAGCGGTAGTCCGTCTTCTCCTTCTTGCGCGTCATCACCTGTGCCATGATGGGCACCCCTTCCTGAGAGTTTTCCCTTGCCAGACTATATATTCGAGGTCACTTCAAACACGCCGACCACGACCAACTTTTGCCGGTCGTGATGATGGCGTACCGTGATTGCCCCCTCCGATGAATTCCGACACGGTCATTCGCACCACACCCACGCACCTCTGGTGCCTTCGGGACGCGTGATGACTGCCTGAAACCCTTCGGATTCGTTAAGGCCCCAATTCCTCAACGTGTGACCCTCAATTGTAAAAGAGAAAACTGTGTCATCACCCCTGAGATACTGACGAGCCCCTGAAAGTTCTGCCGTAATTCCCTGGAATTCTGTCCAGTTCAATCTCTTGTTCCCTTAGAGTAATGCCCCTGACCAGGAAGTTCGAGAATTCGCGCACAGGTTTGACCATTCCGTCGCATGATTGTCCAAATGTCCAATCTCACAGTTCTGAGTTGGTGGTCGCCGACGAAGAGCCCGCTATCGGGCTGGCTTCCTTTGGAAAAGGTGCCTCACGACGTCGCTGGCGATGATCCAGCACCGCAAACACCAGAGCCAACGCGCACATCAGCATCAACACGACCATGGAGGCGTCGAATGCCGTCCGGTAGGTCTCCAGCGCGACAGGATCGTTCGGATCCACCAGTCCGCCGCTGGTGCGTGGCACGGACGACACCAGGGCGTAGAACACGGTGGTAGCCACCGCGATACCGATCGCGTTACCGAGGCGCTGCCCGACCTGCTGAAATGACCCGGCGACTCCGGCCGAAGCCAACGGCACATGCATCAGGGTGCGCATCTGGTTGGCCGACATCACCAGGCCGGGGCCGACTCCGCATAGCGCCAGCGACGCCGCCATAGCCCAGGGGGTATGGGCGGGTTCGACAAACCGGGCGATCAACGCCAGCGCCACCAGCCCCACCAGGAATACCGAGATTCCGATGATGACCAGAACGGTGGCATGACTGAACGTATAGCGCCCCGACAGCCAGGCGATGATCGCGGAAATGATGGCGTACGGGATGGTGATCATCCCGACCACTACCGCGGGATGGCCCAGGCCCTGCTGGTTGTACAAAGTCATCACCAGGAAGGTGGCGGGCATGGCGGCAAACCACAGGCTCGTGATGATCACGCCGTTGCGGTAGGAGGGGTAGGAGAAGAGCCGGAAATCCAGCACGGGTGACCGGCCGCGATCCCGATACCGGCGCTCCCACCAGATGAAAACCGCCGCAAGCACTGCCCCGGCCAGGAGCAATAACCAGCGGGCTGGGACGTCCTGGTCGGTTCCGGTGGTGAGCACGAAGGGTAGCATGACGAGCAGCACGGTGGCCGCCAGCAGTGAAACGCCCACCAGGTCCAGATCCCGTGCGCTATCCCGTGCGCTGCGGTCGCGGGCCTGCCGTCCGGGGAGCAGTCGGATGGCCAACGGCACGATGATCAGGGCCAGCGGCACGTTCATCCCGAAGGTCCAACGCCAGCCCAGTTCCGGACCCAGGGTTCCGATGAATAGGCCACCGATGGTGGGCCCGAAGGCGGTGCCAAAGCCAATGGAAGCGCCAAAAATCCCGAAGGCCTGCCCACGCTGGCGGCCCTGAAAGAAGGTCTGGATCATGCCCAGCACCTGCGGCATCAGCACGCCGGCGGCCAGCCCCTGGATGATGCGGGCGACGACCAGGGCGTCGGCGGTGGGGGCGAGCGCCGAGGCCAAGGAGGCCACGGTGAACAGGGTGAGCCCCAGCAGGAACATCGCCTTGCGGTTCCACTGATCACCGAGCCTGCCGGCCGGTACGAGCGTGATACCGAAGGCCAACACGTAACCGGCCACGATGAGCTGGGTTTGCGTCGTCGTCGCCCCGAGTGTGGACTGCAGCGGGGTGAGGATGACGTTGACCTTGACCAGGTCGAGGATGGTGAGGATCGCTACCGAGGCGCAGACGGTGAAGCCCGCCCAGGGCGAGTGGGCACGCGAGGGTGCGGAAGACGTTTCGGACATCATCGGCCATGCTACGCCTCCACCCGATAGTCTGCTTGCATGCCCCGCGACGACGATCCCTGCCTGTGTGGCGCCGAAGCCGTGTGGACCGAATGTTGCGGTGCCGTGCTGGCCGGACGTCGGGATGCGGCCACGGCGGAGGCGCTGATGCGCAGCCGCTACTGCGCGTTCGTCGTCGGCGATACTGAGTATCTGCTGGCCAGTTGGGCCTCGGCGACGCGTCCACAGCAGTTGAGCCTGGAGCCCGGGATCGACTGGAGGCGACTGCGGATTCTGGATACGGTGGCCGGCGGCCCAGAGGACGAGACCGGGGTGGTGGAGTTCGTGGCGCACTATCGCGAACCGGATGGCACCCGGGCGATGCAGCGGGAGCGCTCCCGGTTTCTGCGCGAGGGCGAGGCGCGTGCGTGGCGCTATCTGGATGCCGCGGAGCTGTCGACCGGCTGACAGCTCCCGGGCCCGGCCGGTATTCTGGAGACAGTGATCGAACTCACCGTTCGAACCTCGGGCGCAGGGTTCGCTGCACGCTTCGACGAGGACGGTGAGTCTCATGACACACGTACATCTCATCAGCACCGGGGGCACGATCGTGTCCCGCAACACCGGCGACGGGGCACGCGCCACGACCTCGGTGGACACGCTGCTGGCAGACATCGACGTCGAGATCGAGACCACCGCCGACGAGCTGGTCAACGTCAACAGCTTCCGCCTCACCCTGCGCCAGCTCGCCGAGCTGGCGCGCGCCGTGGACCGGGCCTGCCAGGACGCCTCGGTGGCCGGGGTGGTGATCACCCACGGCACCGACACGATGGAGGAGTCCGCGTTCCTGCTGGACCTGGTGCACCGGCACCCGCAGCCGGTGATCCTGACGGGCGCACAGAAGGGCGCCGACCGGGCCGATACCGACGGGCCGCAGAATCTGACGGATGCCCTGGTGGCGGCGGCGCACCCGCGGCTTCGTGAGACCGGAGTCTCGATCTGCTTCGCCGGCACCGTGCAATCGGCGCGCGGCGTGCGCAAGGCTCACACCCTGGACCCCTCCCCCTTCGACGGCGGCACCGCGCTGGCCACTGTGGTGGGTGACCGGGTGATCCGGCACGGACAGGTGCGCAGACGCTCTCCGCTGCCGCTGCCGCACGAGGGCTTCGGCCAGATTCGTGTGGACGTGGTGGATGCCTCGGTGGGCTCGCGCCCCGATCAGATTCCGGACGCGATCCGGCGCGGCGCCCACGGTGTGGTGATCCTGGGAACCGGCGCGGGCAACGCGCCCGACGGATTCGTGGATGCCGTGCAGCGCGCCACCGATCAGGGCGTCCCGGTGGTGCTGGCTACCCGGGCCACCCACGGGCCGGTGGTGCCGATCTATGGAGACGGCGGCGGCGTGGACCTGGTGCGGGCCGGGGCGAAGCCGGCCGGGATGCTCAGTCCCGCCCAGGCGAGGGTGCTGCTGATGTTGCTGATCTCGCAGGGGCTGACCGGGCCGGAACTGCATTCGGCGTTCACGTCGTCGACGTTCTGAGCAGTCCTCGCCTCTCGACCCACGAGCGCTTAGAGTGGTCCACACCACGCCATCGACCCTCGGAGATCACTCATGCGCCGTCGTCCATCCACCATGATCACTCTGCTCGGATGCGGCGGGCTCGTCATGGCACTCACCGGTTGTCAGTCCACTGCCGACGGTCCCGGTGGCACCTACGCAACGGGTGGATCCTCCTCGGCTGCGGTGGCGTCGCCGGCGCTGGAAGACGGCGAACTGCAGATCTGCTTCACCGGAGACTACCGGCCCTTCAGCTACGTGGATCCCGAGACCGAGGAACTCGAAGGGATCGATGTGACGCTGATGTCCGATCTCGCGGAGACCCTCGCAGTAGACAGTATCGAGTGGGTGCAGACCACCTGGTCGGATTTGATGACGGACTTCCTAGATCGCTGCGACCTCGCCGTGGGCGGTATTTCGCTGACCGAGGAGCGGGCGGAGCAGGTCGCGTTCACAGAACCGCTCATCGAGGGCGGCAAGGCTGCTATTACCACCTGTGGGCGCGAAGAGGAGTTCGACACGATCGAGGAGATCAACACCACCGCCACCACCGTGATCACGCCCATCGGCGGCACGAACGAAGAGTTCGCCGACGAGAATTTCGCGGAGGCGGAGATCATCCGGTTCGGTGACAACAACACGATCTTCGATCAGATCGTCGCCGGCGATGCAGACGTGATGGTGACCGATGCCCCCGAGGTGGTGTGGGCCGCGCACGAGCACGAGACGCTGTGCCAGGTCAACGCAGACGAGCCCTTCTCCGAGGCTGCGCTCGCCTACATGCTGCCGCAGAACGACACCGCGCTGCAGGACGCGGTCGGAGCCTGGGTGGAGGAGATCTTCGCGGACGGCACCTGGGACGCGGCCGTCGAGGAGTGGTTCGGCGCGGACTCAGTGTTTGCCGCCGAGCACCATGACTGAGCACCGGGTGCGCGGTGACGAGGATTAGCGCGAGGGCGAATGCGGCGCCGCCCAGTCGCGGCGCAGCAGGGCGAGTTTGACCGAGTCCCAGCGGCGGCCGCGCCAGAAGCGAGCCTCCGGGATCCGGGCGCATTCGCGATAGCCCACCGCGTGGGAAGAGCGGATCATGCGCTCGTTGCCGGACCAGGTAGTCAGGGTGATGACGTGCACACCAGTGCTGCGGGCGAAGGTTCGGTCCGTCCACAGGCGAAGCGCGCGCCGGCCGATGCCCCGGCCCCACCACTGGGGGTCGAAGATGACGATGCCGAGCTCCCACCAGCCGCCGCCGACGGGGGATTCCTCATAGCGGGACACGAAGCCCACCGGGGCGCCGTCGATGAGGATCATCCGCTGGTGCGGGTGCTCGATGCGGTGGCGGTTCTGCGAGCGAAACTCGCTGAGATTCAGGCGCGGACCGTGGGAGAAATAGGGGGCGTCCCAGAGCTGCCAGGCGGCGTCGTCGACCTCGTGATTCCAGTGCCACAACACGTCCAGATCAGCGACCGTCATGGGGCGCAGGTCAATTTCCGGGCCGGGCACGGGATGCGGACGTTCCATGACTAGCCGTGGGCGTCCACCAACGGGTTGTGCCCTGCGGTGACCCGCTCTTCCGCGCGCACCGGGCCCGGCGCGGTGCCGTCGCCGAAGGGGCTGCCGCCGAGGTCTTCGCGACGGTGGGCGGTAAGCCACTCGTTCAGCACGGGTCCTTTCGGCACGATGCCGGTGGGGTTCACATCGGCGTGGACGATGTAATAGTGATCCTTGATCTGAGAGAAGTCCACGGTGTCGCCGAAGCCGGGGGTCTGGAACAAGTCGCGCGCATAAGCCCAGAGGGCCGGGAATTCGGAGAGCTTGTTGCGGTTGCATTTGAAGTGACCGTGGTAGACCGGATCGAATCGGACCAGGGTGGTGAACAGGCGCACGTCGACTTCGGTGATGGTCTCCCCCATCAAGTAGCGGCGGTCGGTGAGGCGCTCCTCGAGCCAGTCGAGTGCGGTGAACAGCCGGTCATATGCTGAGTCATATGCGTCCTGGGAGCCGGCAAATCCGCAGCGATACACCCCGTTGTTGACCTCGGTGAAGATACGGGTGGTGACCTCGTGCATCTCCTCGCGTAACGGTTCGGGCAGCAGGTCGGGGGCGCCGTCGCGGTGGAACTGCGTCCACTCGGTGGAGAAGTCCAGGGTGATCTGCGGGTAGTCGTTGGTGACCACCGCGCCGGTGGGGACGTCCACGATGGCCGGCACGGTGATTCCGCGCGGGTAGCCGGGGAAGCGGCGCAGGTAGTTTTCCATCAACCAGTGGGTGCGCAGCACGGAGTCTTTTTCGTCGTCGTCAAGATCAAAGGTCCAGGAGCGCATGTCGTGGGTGGGACCGGGGGTGCCCAGGGAGATCGCGTCCTCCAGGCCCAGCAGCCGGCGCACGATGATGGCGCGGTTGGCCCAGGGGCAGGCCCGGGCGGCCACGAGGCGGTAGCGTCCGGCCTCCACCGGCCAGGCTTCGGCGCCTGCGGTGAGTCCGCCGCCAATGTGGCCCACCTTGTCTGATTCCAGGGTGGGGGCGGAGCGGACGGCGTCGACGTCGGCGACAATCCGGTCGGCGATGTACTGGGTGTCGCGGGTGAATTCCTGACCCGCCGAGATGTAGCCGGTGGCTGACTGGGAGGCGCGTTGTTCCATAGACTCAACTGTATGAGCCTCACCGAGCAGATCACACCCTTGGTCACCGCGATCACCGCCGCCAATTCTTCCGGGATGACCCTGCAGGGCACCACCACGTATCTGGTGGCCGATCCGGAGTCGGACACGGTGGTGCTGGTGGACCCGGGGCCGCGGCAGGGCGCGGAAGCCCATGCGGATGCAGTGGAGGAAGCGTTGGACGGGCGTGCGGTGGAGCTGATTCTGGTGACGCACCGTCACGAGGACCACACCGGCGCCGTCGATGTGTTTGCGCGGCGGTTTGCCGCGCCGGTGCGTGCCGGGGATCGGACTTGGTGCCGGGAGGCGGAGCCGCTGATTCCGAACCTGGTGTTGGAGGTGGCCGGCACGGTGATCTCGGTGGTGCACACCCCGGGGCACACCTCGGATTCGTACTGTTTCTGGTTACCCGAGGACGACGGCGAGCGCGGCAGGCACGAGCATGAAGACGGCGACGGGCCGGAGGCGGATGCTGCAGAGGCGAGCATGCTCACCGGCGACACGATTCTGGGTGAGGGCACCACGATGCTCGATCACCCGGACGGCACCCTGGCGGATTATCTGGCGAGCCTGGAGTTGCTGCGGCTGATCGGTGAGGACATTCCCACCCGGGTGCTGCCGGCTCACGGCCCGCTGCGCTGGGATCTGGCCAGTGCCGCCCAGGAGTACGTGGAGCACCGGGAAGCGCGGTTGGATCAGATCCGGAGCATGGTGGCTGAGCAGCGCCAGGATGCCACCGCCCTGGCTCGCGCGCTCGCCGTCGCCGATCAGGACGGAGCCACGGGCACTGCGCTGGAGGGCATGGAGTCGGCGGATGCGATGGACGTCGTGGAAACCCTGATGGCGCGGATCTATCCGCAGCTACCGGAGGTGGTGCGCGGCCCGGCTCGGCGCACGCTGGCGGCGCATCTGCGCTACCTGGGTGAGGCGGCAGGCTCGGATGTGGGCGACGCGGGCGACGGTTCATCGCCCCGGTAGCGTCCAGCACGCACAATGGTGGAAAGACCCCGACGAGATTTCTCAAGGAGCTGCCCCGTGCCGAAGCAGACCCCACCACCGCTGGCGCCCGTGGATCCGGGCACCGCACTGATCACCGGTGCCAGTTCCGGGCTGGGCGCAGCATTCGCCCGGCACCTGGCGCAGCAGGGCTACCGATTGGTGCTCACCGGACGCTCGGTGGACGCGCTGGCGGAGTTGGCCCACACCCTGGAATCCGACTATGACGCCACGGTGGAGACTCTTCCAGCTGATCTCAGTGACGACGAGGACCTGCAACGGGTGGTGGACCGGCTGTGTTCCCCCACCCACCCGGTGGGGTTCCTCATCAACAACGCCGGGGTCGGGGTGGCCGAGGAGCTACACGCCTCGGAGCTCGACGACGAACTGGCCATGCTGCGACTGAATGTGGAAGTGCCGTTGCGGCTGTGCCATGCGGTGTTGCCCGGGTTGTTGCGCCGCGGCGGGCGGATTCTGAATGTGTCGTCCGTGGCCGCACTGATGCCGCGCGGCACTTACGGGGCATCGAAATCCTGGCTGCTGGCGTTCTCCGAGTGGGCGCACACCCGGTACCGGGCCGAGGGCGTGCACGTGACGGCCCTGTGTCCTGGCCCGATGCGCACCCAGTTCCACGACCGGGCCCGGATCAGCCTGAGGCGCCGACCGGGGTGGTCGTTCACCGACGTCGACCAGGTGGCGCTGGAGGGCATTGCCGCCTGCCAGGAGGGTCGGGCCGTGCACATTCCGGGCCGGGCGGCGCGGGTGCTCTCCCGGGTGTCGCGGCTGGCGCCGTCGGGTGTGGTCGAACGTCTGGCCCGCACCGGCGTCACCGCTACGGGTTCAGTGGACGCTACTTCGACGAAAAGAACTGAGAGGACATCATGACGATCATCGTGGGGTACACCCCTTCCGAACAAGCACAGGCCGCCTTGGATCAGGGGTTGCGCCTGGCCCGGCTCTCCGGTGAGAACGTGGTGGTGGTCAATGCGGGCCCCGGTGGTGAAAACCGACACCCCTCGCAGTTGCGTGACAAGGACAAGGTGGCGCTGCAGGAGAAGCTACAGGCTGCGTCTGATGTGGAATCCGAGTACCGGGAGCTGCTGCGCGGGAAGTCCACGGTGGAGGAGTTTGTCACCCTGTGCGCGGAGCTGGACCCCTCGTATGTGGTGATCGGCAACCGCAAGCGTTCCGGATTCGGCCGGTTCATGATGGGCTCGGTGACCGATGAGCTGCTGCGCGCCCTTCAGCACCCGGTGCTGTGCGTGAAGCCCGCGGCCTCCCCGCGCCCGGAACACCTCCCCACGGTGGCCGACCCGGATGTGGAACTCGCCCCCGAGACACACCTCGAACAGCGCGAGCAGCTGGAGCAGCTGGAGGATCTGGGCGAGCAACCCGAGCGCTGATCAGCCTTCGGTACGGCGCGGCTCGTCCTCGGTGCTCTGGTCGTGCTCGTCCTCGGCGGCCTCGTCGGAGGGCTCCACCACGTCGAGCTCGCCGGTGCTCTCGGCCTGCTGTCGCTTCCGGTCTTCGTAGACGTCGTCGCCGGGTCCGGCCAGGTCGCGGTTGCGCTCAATGGCGGAGATCGATCCGGTGAACACCGAGGAGTGCTCCGAAGAAACGGTCAACGGCACCGAACCGGTGGACTCACGGGGTGCCTCGGTATCGGCGGACTCCGCACCGGGCACCGTGGGCTGAGGCTGGGTGGCCGGTGCCTCCCCGGGGCCCGGCACCTCGCCGGTGGTCCCGCTGGGAATGCGCGGCATCGAACGAGCATCGGTGGACTCGTCCCGGGGGTCGGAAGACGGTGCCGTAGCCGAGTCGGCCACGCCGCCGCCGTCAGTCGGGCTGACCTCGTCCAGCTCGTCTTCGTCGTCGTTGTCTTTGTCTTTGTCGTTGTCGTTGTAACGCACCGCGTAGAGAGCCTCGGGGTAATCTGCGTGAATGAACGCGACCAGGTCCTCGCGCACCAGGCAGCGCAGATCCCACAAATCGCCGGAGTTCCGGGCGGAGACCACCGCGCGGACGCGGACCATACCGCCCACCGCGTCGGTGACCTGCATGGAGGCGTCGCGGCCATCCCACAAGTCCGTGGATTCCAGGAGCGCCAGGAGTCTGGCGCGCAATGGCTGCATCGGTACCTGCCAGTCCAGGTCAAACTCGATGGTGCCCGAGAGCGCCGACCCGGTACGGGTCCAGTTCTCGAAGGGGGTGGTGGTGAAGTAGCTGGAGGGGTAGATCACCCGGCGCCCGTCCCAAATCTTGACCACCACGTACGACAGGGTGATGTCCTCGATGTTGCCGAACACGTCGTCGACCTGCACCACGTCCCCGACGCGGGCAGCATCGGTGAAGGCCAGCTGCACACCGGCGAACACGTTGGTTAGGGTGGACTGCACGGCCAGGCCGGCCACCACGGAGATCAGACCGGCGGAGGCGAGAATACCGGCGCCGAGCGCGCGCACCGACGGGATGGAGAGCAGCACCGCGGAAATCGCAATCACGATGATGACCGCCACCAGGATCCGCTTGATCAGCCGCATCTGGGTCTGCACCTTGCGGTCACGTCGGTCATCAATGCCGTCGGACCCGTACTTGGACAACACCTGGCGCTCCACGATGCCCAGAATGCGCATGGCCAGCCACGCTACCGAGGCGGCCAGACCAATCAACATCGCGAAGCCGACCATCCACACCCAGCTCTCGGTCTGGTCGGAGATGCTGACGGCGATCCGGGCCGCTAGGAAACTGAGCACCGCGGCGATCGGCACCAGCAGGCGCAGCATGCGGGGGAAAGTCTCCGGGCGGCGGTGCAGCACCACCCGCGCCACCAGGGCAATCACCATGACGACGGCGAGCGCGATACCTACCGCCACCAACACATTGATCACCAGCCCGAGCACCGGGCCCACCGCTTCGATGGTCTCCTCGCCGGTGGATTGCACCCCTTGGGGGACGGTCGGCCCAAGTGTCTCAGACGAGCTGGGCTCCTCGGTGGCCGCGGTGAGCAGCGTCGAGACGGTACCTGATGAGGGCAGCGCAGAAAGTCGGTCAACAAGCGTCATGGTTCTACTGTGCCAGATCGAACTGACATGATGCTGAACAGCACCCCACTGCGAGAGGATTCTCACGCACTGCCCACCCGAGGTTTAAACTGGACACAGCTCTGACCGACTCTGCTCCATCACGCCGTCTGACAATTTTCCGGAGGACCCATGCTCACGATCACTGACCTACGCGGCACCGAGATCACCGCGGAGGTTTTGGAGTCTGTGTTGCCTCGCGCCGAGGTGGACGTCACCGCGGCCGTGGAGACGGTGCGCCCCCTGTTGGAGCGGGTGCGCGCCGAGGGTGCTTCCGCCGTGCTGGAGATCGGTGAAGGGTTCGACGGCGTGCGCCCGACCTCGCTACGGGTGGCCCCGGAGAAACTACAACGGGCCCTCGACGAGCTGAACCCCGACGTGCGGGCCGCCCTAGAAGAATCCATCCGCCGGGCCCGGCTGGTGCACGCCGCCCAGCGCCCGGCCGATTCCACGGTGGAACTCGGTGAGGGTGCCGTGGTGGAGAACCACTGGGTGCCGGTGGGACGCGTGGGCCTCTACGTGCCCGGCGGCCGAGCCGTATACCCGTCCTCAGTGGTGATGAATGTGGTGCCCGCCCAGGCTGCCGGGGTGTCTTCGCTGGCGGTGACCTCCCCGCCGCAGCGCGATCACCACGGTGACCCGCACCCGGTGGTGCTCGCTGCTTGCGCCCTGTTGGGAGTCGACGAAGTGTATGCCGCCGGCGGCGCCCAGGCCATCGCCATGCTCGCCTACGGTGTGGAAGGCTGCCCGGGCGTAGACATCATTACCGGGCCCGGCAATGTGTATGTGGCCGCCGCAAAAAGGGCCGTGCTGGGCACGGTGGGCATCGACGCCGAGGCCGGTCCCTCCGAGATTGCGGTACTGGCCGATGATTCCGCGAACCCCGCTTGGGTGGCCGCGGACCTGATCAGCCAGTCCGAGCACGACCCGATGGCCGCTTCGGTCCTCATCACGAATTCCGCCGAACTGGCCGATCAGGTGGTCGCTGAAATCGAGGCCCAGGTGCCCGGCGCCACCCTCGAGCAGCAGATCCGGCAGGCACTCACCGGCCCGCAGTCCCGGGTGCTCATCGTGGACGATCTGGATACCGGCATCGCCGTCGCCAATGCCTATGCTTCCGAGCACCTGGAAATCCACACCCACGACAACGAGGCGGTGCTGGCCAACATCAGCAACGCCGGCGCCGTATTCGTCGGCCCGTACTCCCCGGTGCCTTTGGGGGACTATTCCTCCGGGTCCAACCACGTGCTGCCCACCTCCGGCTCAGCACGATTCTCCTCGGGCCTGAACACGGTCAGTTTCCTGCGGTTGCAGCAACGCATCCGGTATCAGGAGACCGGCCTGAAGGAGTTGCAGCGCGGAATTGTTGCGCTGGCTCACTCCGAGGGGCTGCACGCCCACGGCGACGCCATCGACATCCGCTTCGACTGATGTCTGCGCAAACGTCCACGAACGTCGCCAGATGACGTTGCCCCGTCATCTAGGGACATAGTGGCGCAGACGACGTTGACCCCGTCGCCTCATCGCACCTATTCTGAACATCAGAATCACGAGTTCCCGTGCGTAGCCCTGGCTAACGGGACGGCAACCCTCTTCGCGTAGTGGGGTGCTCCAGGTGATGATTCGGCCACCGGGTCCACCGGCCGGCAAGTACCGCGTCTCCGCCGCCCACGGTGGCGGAAGCGCCTTCCAGAAAGGCTGATATGTCTGCTGTGACCTTTGCCCAGAAGAACGACACCACCGACTTCCCCGAGACCCGCGTCGGACTCTCTGATGACGTCTCCGCCCTGAGCCTGCGCCAGGCGTTCTCCCAGTTCCCCTCCGGGGTGGCCGCACTCGCCGGCTACGCGGGCGGAGTCAAGGAGGGCCTGGCCGCCTCGTCCTTCACTGTGGGCGTGTCCCTGGATCCGCCGCTGGTGGCCTTCGCCGTGCAGAACACCTCCCGCACCTGGCCGCGACTGCGTCACGCCGAGCGCATCGGCGTCTCGATTCTGGGCGAATCCCAGACCGGGGTGTGCACCCAGCTGGCCTCCAAGAACGGTGACCGCTTCGAGGGCCAGAACCTGCAGGTCTCCGAACAGGGTGCCGTGTTCTTCGATGACGCCGCCCTGTGGTTGGAAACCTCCGTGTACGCCGAGCTACCCGCTGGCGACCACCACATGGTGTTGCTCCAGGTGCACGGGGTCTCCGCCGACACCGACGCCGCCGAGCCGCTGGTGTTCCACCGCTCCGCGTTCCGAAACCTGCGCACAGCCGAAGGCAATGAGTAAGCGGGTACCCTGGATCGCATGACCCGCACCCGTCTCGATGCTTGGCTGTGGGCGGTGCGTATGTATAAGACCCGCTCCGCCGCCACGGCGGCAGTCAAGGGCGGTCACGTGAAGGTCAACGACGCTCCAGCCAAGCCCGCCCAACCGGTCGACATCGGCGATACGGTGCGGTTGCGTCAGCCCGGCCGAGAGCGGATTCTCGAGGTCACCGGTCTGATCGCCAAGCGGGTGGGAGCCCCGGTGGCCGTGCAGCATTATCGGGATCACTCCCCCGAGCCGATCCCGCGGCACCTGCTCGCTGTACCCCGTCGGGACCGCGGCGCCGGGCGTCCCACCAAGAAGGAGCGCCGTCAGCTCGACGAGCTCCGCGGACGCGACGCCCACCAGTGAACGCCTACTGAAGGCCAGCTGGTAACCGAAGTAAAGTTCATCCCCGGCCCGATCAGGTCTTTTTCTCTAAGAGGCCCGATTGTTACGATGTGATAAACGTGTTTGGCGCGCTCCTACCGTGTGCGAATCTCGCCGACGCGTCTGCCCGCGTCGATCGGCCGAGACCACAGGAGGTGCTTTCGCATGTCGCGTCCACGCACCTTCTCCACCACCTCATGCCGTCGTGCCGGTGTGAGCCTCGGTCTCGGGCTCCTCCTCGTTCTACCCGCCGGCACCGCTCTGGCCACCCCAGAGCAGCCGAGTCCCGAGCAGGAATCCAGCGGACAGCTCGATCAGGTTGAGTACAGCCAGCTGTCGGCGTCCCCGGATACCGGGGCCTCCACCGCGCTCGGCACCACCGCTCCCGTGACCCCCGGCGAGAACGAATCCGACGCCGCAGAAGAGTCCGACACCCAGTCTCCAAGCGTGGCGCCCTCCACGCCGTCGTTCGAACTGGATTGTCCCGTGCATGATGGTGCCAGTCTGGAACCTGGCGAAGAAGTCACCATCAAAGTCCAGATCAATGGTGATGCAGCCGAACCGGTCACCATGACGGTTGACAAGCCTTCCGCGGGGGGAAGCGTTCAGGTTCAAGGCACCACTGCGGTGTATAGAGCACCGAGTTCCTACACGAGCAACCAGGACTACTTCAATCTGACGGTCACCGATGCCGACGGAACCCGGAAATCGTGCAACGTGACGGTGATCTTCGGCCCGACAAAATCCCCGACGCCCACGGAGATTATTAGCCCCACACAGTCCCCGAGCCCCTCGCCCACGCGCACGGAGCCAACCACCCGCACGCCCACCGCACCCCAGACCCAGACCGCCACGCAGACGGTGACTGTCCCGGAGCCCTTGCCCTCGGTGACCACGCGAACCCCCTGGTTCCCCGGTGGCGACAGCGGGAACAACTCCGGCGGAAATTCGGGCGGCAACACCAGCTATCAGGGCCCCTTCGCTCCGGTGCCGCCGCACCAGAACGGCGATAATGGCACGGGCGACGACGGCACCGAGGCACCCACCGCGACCGATAGCGCCACGGTGTCGGTCACCAGCGTCCCGCCCAGCCCGGAGCCAGAGAACACCAGCGCCACCGAGGCCGACGCCCAGCCGGACGCCTCCGATGCCGAGGCTGCGGGTCAGCAGGATCCGGCGCGCATGGCCGCCCCGGGGTGGCTGCTTCCGGTGGGTCTGATCGCCATCGTGTTGCTCATCGCCGCCGGGCTCCTCGCCTGGACCAACCGTCACCGCGGCGGCGGCAACCACCGCTAAACCGCGGTCCCACTGAGCTCCCGCTTAGTTCGAGTCGGCGTCTCGGTTCTCGTCGTTCGGTCCGGTGCGGTGATTGATCAACCGTTCCGTGCCGGAGACCGCCAGCATCGCGCAGGCGAACCACACGCCGCCGCCCGGCCCCAACGGCCCGGCCACCACACCCGCGGCCACCGGTAACACCACCTGGCCCACCCGGTTCGTCATCAGCCGCAGCGCCAACGCCGGGCTGCGCCACGCATACGGCACCGCCTGAGAGATCAGCGTCATCGACAACGGCTGACCCAACCCCAGGGTGAGACCGCCTAGCGAAATCAGCACCCCGGCTGCCCAGAACGCGCCGTCGAGTTGCAGAGTGAACGGCACCATGGCGATGGCCAGGGCCGAGACAAACAGCGACACCAACACCAGGTGGCTACGCCGGAAGCGGCGCACCAACATCGGCAGGAAAATACGCGATACCACCGAGGCCGCCCCACGCAATGCGAGCAGCACACCCACCGCCAGCGGAGACACCCCGGCCGCCTCGCCCACCAGCGGCAGAAACGCAATCAGGATGTCCAAAATGGCCAGCAGCGCCAGCGAGGCCAGCATGTTCGAGGCCACTCCGGGACGGCGCACAATACTGAGCATGGTTGGCTTCTCCGCACCCGCCGGCGGAACCTGCCGCAGCTGAGAGGTGGTCGGGTCCGGCAACGGGCGCAACACGAACAGCACCGGCGCCGAGAGCACCGCGGCCGCCGCGCCGATCCACAACGCCAGGGTGATGCTCTGCCCCAGACCGGCCCCGGAAGATTGTGCCACCGCCAGCGAGACATTGCCCAGCAACAGCCCGGACAGCAAGGGACCCGTCATCTGTCCCACGGAGAAGGCTGCGGTGAACCAGCCAAAAGCGGCATCCATCTGCTGGGCCGGCGAGCGCCGGGAGATCATCGACTGCCCCGCGATCGTGAAGATCAGATGCCCGACGCCCAGTACGGCCGAGCCCACCATAATCAGCCACGCCTGGCCAGCCAGCGCCAGGATCGCCCCGCCGAGACCAATCAGCACACCACCGGCCGTCATCAGACCCCGCAGCGAGCCGACCTTCGAAGTCAGCCGCCCGAACGGCATCGCCATGAACAGCGGCAGCAGCGCATACAGCGCCGTCGCCACACCAATGGCGGTCTCCCCGAACCCCATCGACAGCAGTTTGTAGGACGTCACCGGGCGCAGCAGGTTGATGGAGGTCTGCGTCAGAACGGCTGCGCCCACGATGAGCCACAGCCACGCTAGCGAGGTCGGTGAGGACTTCGGCCGGGTCATTTCCCTGGTGCCACCTCCGGCGCCAGTATCCGCTTCACGCCGAGAACCAGGGCGGTCACCAGCAGCACGATCAGTAGCGCATCGGCCGCAATGTACGCGTAGTGCATGCCCGATCCGCCATCAGAAACACCGGCCAACACCGCATCAGTATGCGAGGCCAGCAGCGGGCGAATCACCGCCGACTTCACCGCCAGCACGGCCAGCGCGCCCAGGTACCACCAGCGCCCACGGATGCTTGGCCACGCGGCCGCCCGGCGCCAGAGCACCACCAGTGCGGCGATCAACACGACGGCGAGCGCCAGCTCGGTCAGGTTCATCGCCAAAAACACCCGCCGGCCGATGCCCAGTCCCAGCGGGATGGTGATGCCCGGGGCGGTGAATTTCAGCGGCGCCTCGATCAGCGAAATCCCGATGATCAGACCCAGCCACACGGCCGGAACCCACAGCAGTGCCGCCCGCGCCCACCGCGGTCCCACAGTCAGTCCACGAGTCGACGCAGGATTCGGATGAGGAGTCATCACGCATCACCTTTCGTGTAGTGGGTTGAACGCAGGCGCCGTCCGTGGGAGCGCAGGGCCAGGGCGAGGCCCACGCACACCAGGTACGCCGCCGTGACGAGCAGCCATCCGGAGTCGAAGCTGCCGGTCAGATCGTGCAGCCAGCCCATCAGCAGGGGCCCGAGCGCGAAGCCCAAGTACATGCCCATCGAGTTCATGCCGGAGGCCGCCCCGATGCGGTGGGCCGGAATGGTGCTCATCAGTCCGGCATTGATCACCACATTCGCCCCGAGCACCGTCATCCCGTGCAGCGCGGCGCCCACCCAGACCAGGGCGGCGGTCCCCGTGGCCCCGGCCACCAAAAACGCGGTGACGGCGAGGAGCGCACCCAGGCAGATCAGTAGCAACAGGGTCGAGGGGCGCCAGCCGGCCTGCATGCGTCGTCCCCACCAGATGCGGAAGACCACACCCACCACGCCGGATACGGCAGCGGCTACCCCGCCGAGCACCAGCGAGAAACCGATCTCCTCCACAGCGAACAGGGGCAGGTACACGTTGGTGGCCTGCATGCCCAACCCGGAAAAGAGTGCAATGGCAGCGAAGTAGTACACCACCCGGGGCAGCCGATCCTCGGTGGAAGTCGTCGATCCGGTGGTCACCGGGGTGGACGCGGAGCGAGAAGGGGACCACGACGGATCAGCGCCAGACCCAGAAGCCGTGTCGGCGGGGCGGCGTGAAGCCAGCGCGCGGGCCGAGGGCACCACCTTCAGGCTCAGCGCCCAGATCACCACGCACACCAGGGCTGCTCCCAGGGCGGCGCCTGTCCACCCTAGAGCCAACGCAACCGCGGGAAAAAACAGTCCGGCAAACAGCTGTGAGGCCTGAACACCGGACTGCTTCACGCCCACCCAACCGGTGCGCTGGGCGGCGGGGACGGCGCGGATGATGATCCGGTTCGTCGTCGGATTCGAGATCGCCTGTGCGGGGCCGGCCAGCACCGCCGCCACGATCAGCAGCCAGTACTGCGACGAAAACGCAGCCACCACGAGGGCCACCGCCGAGCCGCCGAAAATCAGCAACATCTGCGACCGGGCGCTCATCACGTCCGCGCGCCGGCCCAACCAGATACTCATCACGGCCGCGGAAGCGAACACCACTGTCACCACTCGGCCCAGCTCACCGGCGGTCATGCCGAAACGCTCAATAATCAGCGCGGACGAAACCGATACCCCGTAGTTGAACAGCGGGCCGGCGCCCATGGCGCACAGCAAAATGAGCAACAACCCCACCGACGGCCGGGAGGCCGGGGCTGGGGCGGGCTGCGCGGGGAGAGTCACTCCCCCAGCCTACGCCTGGGGACGGTTACCAGCGGTGTGGCGCAGGCTTTCGTGACGAGGGCAGCGCCGCCTGCTCGCGCCAGGCCAGCAGCCATTCCGGGACCTCGCGGTCGGCCGGGATCGGCTGACCCTTCTCGGCAGCCACGGCCAAGATCTCTTCGTTGGGCACCGGGCCGTTCGGGCCGCGCAATCGGCCGGCGATGTAGCCGCGGGCGTAGATCTCCCCGTCGACCACAAAACGCTGTTCGAAGTACATGGAGCGATCGTCCACCCCGAGGAACTTGGTTTCCAGGGTGTAGGACTGCCAGAGTTCCAGAGACTTGCGGAAGGTGATCATCTCCGACTGCACCACCGGCGTCCACTTGCGCTGGCGCATCTCATTCCACATATCGCAGCGCACCAGCAGGTCGAACCGGCCCAGATCCATCAGCGAGAGGTACATCCCGTTGTTGATGTGCATGGCAATGTCGACGTCGGTGGGCAGCGCCTTCAGCGGCAGCGAGGAGGTGTCCCAGAGGGTGAGTTTCGAGCGACGACGCGAACGGATCAACAGCAGGAGAGTGCGCAAGAGCAGATGCATACCCCCATGCTACCTGCGAGTATGCTCCCGGTCACACCGTACCGTACTGCTTGCGCAGATCGGGCTTGCGGATCTTGCCCGACGCCGTGCGCGGCATCTCCTCGACGAAGATCACCGACTTCGGAATCTTGTAGCGGGCCAGCCGTCCCTGCAGGTGTTCCAGCACCTGAGCCTCGGTGAGCTCGTGGCCGTCCCGAATCACGATGGCCGCGCGCGGCACTTCACCCCACTTTTCGTCCTCGACGCCGAACACCGCGACTGCTGCGACGGCGTCGAGCTGAGCGATTTCCTGCTCGACCTGGGCCGGATAGATGTTCTCACCACCGGAAATGATCATGTCCTTGATCCGGTCCGAGATAAAGAGGAAGCCGTCCTCGTCGAAGTAGCCCATGTCCCCGGTCTTCAGCCACACACCGTCCTCGGCGTGCACGAAGGACGACTGGTTCGCTTCTTCTCGGTTCCAGTAGGAGGCAATAACGTTGGGGCCCTGCACCTGGATCTCGCCGACCTCGCCGGCGGGCAGCACCTCGTTGAGCGGGTCCACCACGCGTACCTCAGTGTGGAAGTGCGGCAGGCCGCCCGAGCCCTGCTTATCTCGCGAGTAGCGGCCGGGCAGGGTGGTGGCGCCGGGCGAGGTTTCGGTCATGCCGTACCCCATGGTGAAGCTCAGCCCGCGCTGTTCGTAGATGTCGAGCACGCGCAGCGGCACCGCAGAACCACCACAGGTCAGGTTGCGCAGCGAGGAGAGATCGGTGGAATCCCAATCCGGGTGCTCGGCGAGCATCTGGTAGGTGGTAGGCACTCCGGAGATGCCGGTCGCGCGATGCTTCTCAATGAGGTGCAGCACCCGGCCGGGCTCGAATTTCGGTTCGAGCACCACGGTGGCACCCTTGAGCAGGGTGGGCAGCACGCCCATACCCAGGGCGGCCACGTGGAACATCGGGGCGATCATCAGCGAGACATCCTTCGAGGTGTAGTCGAAGTCGGTGATGACATTGAGCGCGTTCCAGGTCAGGTTTCCATGGGTGAGCATTGCACCCTTGGGGTTGCCGGTGGTTCCGGAGGTATAGAGAATCACCGCCAGGTCGTCCAGCCCAATCTGCACATCGGGGTGGACTGCCGCACCGGAGGCCAGCAACTCTTCGAAATCCATCGGCTGCAGGTCACCGTCGGCGGGCTCAAGGGCGGCGGCCGGCCCGTCGTCCACTAGGGCCAAGGTCTGCACAGGAGTCTTCCGCGCGGCGGCGAGCGCCATCGGGGCCAATGTAGTTGAGGCAATCAGCACGGTCGAGCCCGAGTCGTTGAGCTGGAAGCCCACCTCGGGCGGAGCCAGGCGGGTGTTCAGCGGAACGAACACCGCACCGAGCGCGGTGGTGGCGAACAGGGTTTCCAGGAAAGACGGGTAGTTCTCGCCCAGATAGGCCACCCGGTCGCCCTGGCCGATCCCGCGATCGGCCAGGGCGGACGCCAGGCGGTTGATCCGTTCGTCGAGTTGATCGTAAGTGAGTTCACCGGCGGCAGAGACCAGGGCGATCCTGCCTGCGGACTTCACTCGACGACGGTGGATCCAGTCACCCAGACCTCGGTTGATCATGCTCTGCACTCCTTGGAAGCAGTTGGGAATCAGCGGCGTATGTGCCGCGCCTCACATCTGATTCCATTTTGCGCTCTGTCATTGAGAAAATCAACCATTGAGTTCAAGTATGACTGGTGCGGTGTTTAGGCGCCGTCGTAAATGAAGTCCTCCAGCGCTACTTCATTGTCGATCAGCCCGGTTTCCAGGGAGAGCTCGATGATGCGCTGTACCGAATCGGTGTTAATCTCCTGCGGGAAGCGGGAGATCGTCAGCTCCTCAATGATCTCTGGATCCAGGCTGGTGTACTCGGGCAGAATCTCGCGCACCGCGTCCGGGTTATCCTCGGCGAACTGCTGAGATTCCTTCATCGCCGTCACGAACGCATCAACCAGCTCCGGATCCTCCTGAATGCGCTGCGAGGTGGTGAAGTAACCGGCCACGGTCAAGTCCTCAATGGGCTCAGCGTAGGGTGCGTAGATTTCGCGCGCCCCGGTCTGACTGACAATGGTCTTGAACGGCTCCACAGCCATCACCGCGTCGACATTGCCCGCCTCCAGCTGACCGGGCATCTCAGGGAAGGCCACCTCAGTGAGATCCATCGAATCGGGATCGCCACCAGCCTGACGCATACCCTCCTTGAGCACCGTGTCATTGATGTTATTCAGAGTATTGACGGCGATACTCTTCCCGGCCAAGTCCGCCATGGATTCGATATCCGAATCTTCGGGCACCAGCACTGCAGAGAAGTCGTCGTCAGCATTGCCGGTGGTCTGCGGGCCCGCGGCCACCAGCTCCATTTCCAGACCCCGCGAGGTGGAAATCACCAGCGAGGTAATGTTGGAGAACCCGAAGTCCATATCCCCGGACTGCACGGCCGGCACAATCGCGGCGCCTCCCTGAGCCAGGGTCAAATTCACATCCAGACCATGCTCCTCAAAGATGCCCTCCTGGACGCCCAGGTAGATCGGAGCGACATCGACGATCGGAATCACACCAACCTCAATGCTGGTGAGCTCCCCATCGGCCGCGGCCCCCGAGGCGCCCGAATCATCCGCATCGCTACTGGGCGAACCTTCTCCACACGCAGTGAGCGCCAGGAGCGAGGCGGCTGCGATGGCCGTGAGGCCAGCCCGCCAACGGGCAGGGCGAGAGTGAGTGATGAACATGAGCAGTCTCCTCATAACTAATGTGTTAGGTAGCTCACACTTTAGAAGCGCGCGCAACGAACTTCAAGACCTGAAGCAATTTTGTTGACAATCTTCACGATCCCCGGCCCCGTTCCCGGACTAGAGGGCCCCATCGGGGGTCTCACTCGTCGGCGCCGAAGGTGTGCGCCAGCACCCAAGAGGCGAACTTCGCGATCTTCGCATCGATGACCAGCGGCGTGGTGCGCGGCCCGGCCACCCAGTCGGCCACGGGCGCCAGATCCTCTACGGAGCGCACCGTCAGGGCCTCACAGCCGTATCCGCGGGCGAGCGCGGCGATGTCGGTCGCGGGGAATACCACGGTATCGAGCTGATCGGTCTCGTGCTCGAAGTGATGCACCTCGGCCCCATAGGCGTCGTCGTTGTACACGACCACCACCAGGGGAAGCTGTTCACGAACGGCCGTATCGAGTTCGACATGGGACATCATGAACCCGCCATCGCCGACCCCGGCGATCGCCACGCGTCCGGGCTGTGCGGTCGCCGCCCCGATCACCGAGGAGATCGCCAAACCAATGGACTGAAAAGCCAGCGGCACCGAGTAGCCCCGGGTATCCGGCACCCGGAAGTGCATGGCCGGGTAGGCGTTGAAGTTCCCCCCGTCCGGGGCCACCACGCGGTCCATGGGCAGCATCTCATCGAGGGCATTGGTCAGCGTGCGCGGGTCGATCACCCCACCGCGCCCCTCGGCGGCCGGCTCGGAGCGGTCCTCGAAGGGCTGATCCCGCCAGTGCAGTGAGTCGCGCACTCGGCGGCCGACCTCCTCGGTGCGGTAGCCGGTCCGCGGCAGCGAACCGACCTGCGGGTGCTCGGCGACCTGGGCCTCGAGAGCGGCACAGAGCGCTACGGCGGCGAGCGCGGAATCGGAGAGCACCGAGCGCGTCACGGGATAGTGCAGACCAAAAGCCGAAACCGTATCGTCGATCTGGATCACCGTTTTGTTGGCCAGCAGCGCCCCGGAGCGGGTGGTCCAGCGGTTCAGGGCGGCGCCGAAAACCACCAGCAGGTCTGCCTCGGCCACCAGCTCGGCGGCGCCGTCGGTTGCGAAACCGCCCATCACATCGGTGTGCCAGGGATCGTCAACGAACAATCCGCGCCCCGCCGCCGAGGTGGTCAGCAGCGCCCCGCTGAGCTCACCCAGTCGCAGCAAGGGCTCCTCGGCATGGTGGGCACCGCGGCCGGCCAGCAGCACCGGCCGCTCGGCGGTCAGCAGGGCATCGGCGATCTCGCGCGCGGCCTGATCATTCAGCCCCGCCGGGTCCGGGTGCGCTGGCGGCGCCGCAGCCTGCACCTGCTCGATCTGGGCTTCGGGAATCTCCGCTTCCTGGATGTCCAATGGCATGGACAGCACCACGGTACGCCGATCTACGACGGCGCGCGTCACCGCCCGCACCGTGTCCTCTATTGCACGGTCGGCGCTGTGTAGCCGCTCCGCGACAGCCCCCATACCCTCGATGACTTTGTCCTGGTCGATCCAGAAGTTCGACCCAAATTGGCCCCCCGGGGTGTCGCCGGAGATCACCAGCAGCGGGGTGCGGGCCTTGGCCGCCTCTCCCAGTCCGGTCAGGGCATTCGACAGCCCGCACCCCTGGTGGACGGTGACCACCGCAAAGGTCCCGGTGACCCGCCCGTAAGCATCGGCCATGCAGGCGGCCCCCATCTCATGGCGGGTTGCGGTGAAGCGCGGTGGGTGACCAGCGGGCCCCGCGGTAGCGAGTAGTGCGTTGGTGGCCCGGAAGTTTCCCGAGCCCACCACGCCGAAGACATGCCCGGCGCCCATACGGGCGATGATCTGGCCAACGGCCTCACTGACTTTCATGGTTCTCCTGGTGTTCAACCCGGCAGGGTCGGTGCTGTGTAGTCACTCTGCTCTTCCGGGGACGATCACTGCGGCGGCAGCAACTCGTCGAGGTTCGGCTCCTCGGAGATCACCCCATGCCGCGCTGCGGCCTCGCCGAGCACAGAGAGCCCCTCGCGGGAGAATTCGGAGCTAAATCTGGGCAACGTGATCCGCTCCAGCATCTCTTCGTCGATCGTGGCGTAGGTGCCGATCACCTCGCGCACTACCTCCGGGTTGTCCTGGCTGAACTCCAAGGACCGCTCCATGGCACGTTGAAAGGCCTCTACGGTGTCGGGTCGATCAGCCAGGGTTTCTTCCGAGGTGAAGTATCCGCCGATGTCCAGGTCGGGGTGCGCCTCGGCATAGGGCCAGGCGATGGGCTTCAGCCCATGGTCGAGGGCGGCGGTGAGATAGGGCTCCAGCAGCAGGGCGGAGGACACGTTGCCATTGGTCACAGCTGCTTCGGCCTCACCGAAGGCCAGCTCCACGAATTCGATGTCTGCACCATCAGCACCGGCTTCGTCCACGGCCAATCGGATGGCGGTGTCGCCGATGTTATTGAGGTTATTCGAGGAGGTTTGCTCCCCGGAGAGGTCGGCTGTCTCGTGGAGCTCAGAGTCTTCAGGGGCGACGACGGCGGCAAAGTCCGCACCGGGTTCACCGGTGGTGGTGGCCCCGTTGGAGACATAACGCAACGGTAGTCCCTGATCACGAGCGACCATCAAGGAGACCGTGTTGCCAAAGGCGAAGTCGTAGTCGCCAGCCACCACACCCGGGACCGCGACGGCACCGCCGGTGGTGTTGACGATCTCCACCTCCAAGCCCTCTTCCTCGAAGAAGCCTTCGCTGATGGCCACATGCAGCGGAGCCACGTCACCGATCGGAATAGCACCGACGGTAACTTGCTCCAGTTCGGCATCGTCGCCGTTGCCCGTGGCGTTGGTGGGTTCGTCGGAGCCGCACGCAGCCAGTCCAAGTGCCAGACTGGTAACGCCCAGCACCGCAATGAATCGACGGCGTGTACCGAGGCGAGTAGAGGGACGCGGGTCAGCGATGTGAGTAGTCATGCTCACACGCTATGACGCAGCTCACATCTCGTCTACGGATACTTCTGCATCGATTCCATCAGCCACACTGATGGGTTCGCGCAACCCGGAATCTCGCAGCAACGATATCGCAAGATCGCCAAACCATGACGACGCCCGCGTGCGCGGAACCCGAGGCAGATGCGCCATCACTCGAACCCTGGCGTGGTCGACGGGGGCGGGCCAGTGCTCAATATTCCACCGGGATCCCCAGCTGGCTCGCAGCGCATCGGGAACGAAGGCAATGAGATCAGCCGCGACCAGCAAGGCGGGGATGCCGGCGAAACTTTCGGTATGCACGGATCCCGGGGGCGCGGCGGGCAGATCCCGCTCGATCAGGGTATGCCCGGTCACCGAGGAGATCACCACCCGTGGGCGCCGGATCACCTCGTCCCGGCTGGGGCCCTGCGACCCAAAGGTGCCCCGGCGCGCCACACACACGTAGTGGTCGTAGCGCAGCAATTCCGATCGCACAGCACCGTGCACTTCGGTGGACATCACGGCCAGATCCAGCTCCCCTTCAGAGAGCTGGGTAGCGGCTTCGTCCATCTTGGGTGAGCTCACCACGAGCCGGGCGTGGGGCGCTTGCGCGTGCAGGCCCGCGACCAGGGTGGGCAGGAAGGTGTGCTGTCCGACGTCAGTCAGCGCCACCCTGAAGCTCGACGACGTCGTACGGGGATCGAAGTGCACCACCCGGTCGACCGCACTCTCGCCCGCTCGCACCAAGTCCGCGGTGTCTGCATAGAGTTGCAGCGCCACGCGGGTGGGCACCACACCCCGCCCCTGCTTGACGAAGATCTCGTCCCGGGTCAGTCGCCGCAACCGGTTCAGCCCGTGGGTGATGGCGGGCTGGCTGAGCTGGAGCCGCTCTGCGGCGGCCGTCACCGTCCCCTCCTCGATGACGGCCGCCAAAACCCTCAGCAGGTTCAGGTCGAACGTCATCGAGGCGGGCGGTGTCAGGGTGAATCAGTCGATGTACAGGTCTTCATCGGCCGGTGCAGCACCGATGAAGTCGTAGCGCACGGCGAGCTCGCTGATCTGGCTGATCTCGTCCTTCGGAATTTCGCCATCGAGGCGCTCCATACGCAAGTTCTGCGCGGCCTCGGGGCTGATTTCCATGAAGTCCGGTAGCAACTCGCGGGCGCCTTCCTGGTCGGCTTCAACACCGGCCAGCGACTCCTGCATGGCCGTAGCGAAGGCTTCGGCCACCTCCGGGTTCTCTTCGGCAAAGGATCCGGAGGTGAAGGTCACCATGGTGGGCATGCCCGGAATGGCGTCCTGGAAGCTGTAGCCGACCAGCTGGTTCGTCTCTTCGGCCAGGGCGTTGGACAGGAACGGTTCCGGGACCCAAATAGCGTCGGTGTTACCGGCTTCGAGCTGTGCCTGCATGTCTGGGAACGGCATTTCGGAGAAGTTCAGCGAGCTCGGGTCCGCGCCTTCTTCTTCGGCGTCAGCCATGATGGTCAGATCTCCCAGTGTGCGCAGGGCGTTCACAGAGGTGGTCTTGCCTTCAAGGTCCGCGTAGCTCTCGATGTCGGAATCGGCGAGGGTCACCACACCGGCGATGTCATCCCCCTCACCGAGGGAGTTGGAGTAGCCAGCCACGATCCGCATATCCAGGCCCTGGTCCACAGCGGTCAACACGGACAGCGGGTTGCCCACGCCGAAGTCGAGCTGGCCGGAAGTGACGGCCGGGAGCATCGCCGCTCCAGCATTGGAGGTGGAGATCTCCACATCCAGGCCATGCTCTTCGAAGATGCCCTGTTCGATGCCGTATTGCACGCCAATGGACGGGGCGATTGGCAGCACACCGACGGTGACTTGGGTCAGTTCGCCGGAATCAGCGCCGCCGCCACCGCTGGCAGCGTCGTCGCCTTCGGCGCCGGACGGGGAACCGGAGCCACAAGCGGTCAGGGCCAACAGGCCGGTGGCAGCCAGTGCCGTGAGAGTGGCGCGAGCGCCTCGGGAGTGAGTTGAGATGAACGACATGGGAGGTCTCCATTCATGGTGAACGAAATAGACTCAAGCGCTAGCGAATGTTAGCTGGGTCACACTCTATCTAGCTATGAAGTGGGCTACAAGATATCTGCACTTATGTGACGAAGAAAATTGTTGAATTTCTGCATCCTGGTCGTTCTCAAAGATTCTGAAGCGGGGTTCAGTGACGCTTCAGGCCCCGCAACATCGTGTGTTGCGGGGCCCGGCGGACACTTCTGAGTGGGCGCTAGCCTCAGGCGTAGAAGCGCGAAAGGAAGGTAGCGACCACGGCCGGGCGCTCCTCGCCTTCGATTTCGATGGTTCCGTTGGTCACCAGGTGCAGACCGTTACCCTTGACCTCGGAAACCTCAGCGATCACACCGTGCATGCGCACACGGGAGCCGACCTTCACCGGCGAGGTGAAGCGGACCTTGTCCAGCCCGTAATTCACCTTGGTGGATAAGCCGGTGACGTCGAAGAGGTCGGTCCAGAACGGGATGATCAGCGACAGGGTAAGGAAGCCGTGAGCGATCGGGGCGCCGAACGGGCCGTCCTTGGCGCGCTCGGGATCGACGTGGATCCACTGGTGATCGTCGGTGGCGTCGGCGAAGGTATTGACCATCTCCTGCGTCACCTCGATCCAATCTGAGTAGCCGAGGTCTTTGCCGGCCAGGCCGGAGACCTCGGAGAAGTCGACAACAGTCTTCGCGGTGCTTTCAGTCATGATGGGGGTTCCTTTCCAGAACTATGAGGGGGTTAGACGAAGGCGCTGGTGCCGGTAATGGAGCGTCCGACGATCAGCGCGTTGATTTCGTGGGTGCCTTCGTAGGAGTAGACGGCTTCGGCGTCCGCGTGGAACCGAGCAACATCGGTGTCCAGGGTGATGCCGTTACCGCCGCAGACCTCGCGGGCCAGGGCGACGGTCTCGCGCAGCTTGCTCGCCGAGACCATTTTCGCCAGGGCGGAATTCTCGTCCTTGTAGACGCCCGACGCCTGCTGTTCCGTCAGCTGCACGGCCAGGGCGAGCGACGAGGTCACGTTCCCCAGCATCCGGGCCAGCTTTTCCTGGATCAGCTGGAATCCGGCCAGTGGACGACCGAACTGTTCACGTTGGGTCACGTAGCGCACCGCAGCCTCATAGGCTCCGGCCATGGCGCCGACAGCAATCCAGGTGACGTCTGAGCGCATCAGCCGCAGGCACGATGCCACGTCCTTGAACGAGTTGATATTGCGCAAGCGCGCATCGGCGTCGACCACGACATCGGTGTAGGCAATCTCCGCGTTCTGCATGATGCGCAAGGAGGCCTTGCGCTGGATCTTCTCCAAGGTGACCCCCTCAGCGGTGCGGGGCACCAGGAAGGCCTTGACCTGGCCGTCAGCAACATCTCGAGCAAAGGTGCACAGCACGTCGGCGTCGAAGGCGCCGCCGATCCAGCGCTTGGCGCCGTTGATCTTCCAACTACCGTCCTCCAGCTGCTCCGCCCGTGTGGCGAGCCCACCGGCCACATCGGAGCCGTGGTCGGGTTCCGTGAGTGCGAAGACGCCGCGCAACTGGTACGTGCGGATCTTCTCGTCCAGCTCACGTGCCTGCTGCTCGTCGCCGCCCACCACACAGGCGGTGCGGAACAGCCCGGCTTGAGCGTTGTAGAACGTCGCCATGTTGATGTCGCAGCGAGCCAACTCGAAGTTGCGGAAGGCCACCAGCAGATCGCGCACCGGTTCACCCGCTGCGGCCAGTGCAGGCGGGTCCATCAGCCCCAGTGACTCCAGCGGCTCCACGACCTCGGTCGGGAATCGGTCCTCGCTCCACGCGTCATTGAGATAGGGGTGAACCTTCGTCTCGAGCACGTGGCGTAGCTCGGCCAGCACCGACTTCTCGGTTTCGGTGAGCCGGTCAGCGAAGCCCAGAACATCTGAATCAATGGTGTAGGGCCTGCTCATGACGGGACTCCTTCCTGGGCCGCGGCAGAGTCAGCGAGACCGAGCACTTTGACGGCGTTGTCCTTGAAAATCAGCGGACGGACTTCATCCTTGATCGGGAGATCATTGAACGCTTTGATCCACTTTTCTGCAGGAATCAGCGGGTAGTCCGTACCGAACAGCAGCTTGCGCGAGAGCACGTTGGAGGCCTGTCGCACCAGCGACTCCGGGAAGTACTTAGGCGACCAGCCGGAGAGGTCGATGTAGACATTCGCTTTGTGGGTGGCGATCGAGTTGGCTTCGTCCTGCCACGGCACCGAGGGGTGAGCCATGATGATGGTCAGCCCTGGGAAGTCCGCAGCGACATCGTCAAGCAACAGCGGGTTCGAGTACTTCAGCTTGATGCCCCGGCCGCCAGGCAGCCCGGCCCCCATCCCGTTCTGGCCGGTGTGGGAGACGATCGGCAGACCGAGCTCTTCCAGGGTTTCCCAGAGCGGATAAAACTCCCGGTCAGAGGGATCGAAACCCTGCACCGAGGGGTGGAACTTGAAACCGCGCACGCCGAGCTCGGTGGCCTGACGACGCGCCTCGGTGATTGCTTCAGCACCGGTGCGTGGATCAACGGAGCCGAAGGGAATCAGCACGTCGTTGTGCCGCGCGCAGCCGGCCACGAGATCGTCGATAGAGTTCGGCTTATGACCGAACTGGGTGCGCGCGTCCACGGTGAACACCACCCCCGCCATGGACTGGCCACGGTAGACCTCGGCGATGCGATCCACCGAGGGGGTGCGCTCGTCGGCTTTAAAGTACTTCTCGGAGGCGGCGTAGAAGTCCTCCGGGAGCGACTTATGGCCGCACTCGTCGATCTCAAGATGGACGTGCATGTCGATGGCGTCGACCGCGTCTACGTCCACCGCGCAGGTGTACAGGGTGCTGTTCGTCACGATGGATCGCCTCAGGCTTCAGGCTGCAGCTCGGCCGGCAGTTCCGGGAAGCGCTCCCCCACGGACTGTTTGTTGCCCTCGAGGATGGCTTTGCCTTCCGACTGCATGGTGGCGTAGTCCCAGCCGCCGTCGTGGAATTCCTGCACGACGGGTTCCGGGTGGCTCCACACCTGCAGACGGTCGCCACCCACGCCCACGGCTTGGCCGGTGATGCCCTCGGCCGCGTCGGAGGAGAGGAAGGCGATGACGCCGGCAACATCCGCGGCGGTACCGAAGCCGAGCTCCTTGCGGAAGAAGTCAGGCATAGCCTCGCCGCGCTCGTCGGCTTCCACAGCCTTTTGGAAGAAGGGCACGGTCTTAGTCATAGCGGTGGCGGCCACGGGGATGACGGCGTTGACAGAGACGCCCGCCTTCTTCATCTCCAGCGCCCAGGTGCGGACCATGCCCACGATGCCGGCCTTAGCAGCCGCATAGTTGGTCTGGCCAAAGTTGCCGCGCTGGCCGGTGGGGGAACCGATGCAGACGATACGCCCGGCCACGCCGTTGGTCTTGAAGTACTCGAACGCCGCGCGCACGCAGGTGAAGGTGCCACGCAGGTGCACGCCGATGACGGCGTCGAAGTCGTCGTCGGTCATCTTCAGCAGTGACTTATCGCGCAGGATGCCGGCATTGTTGACCAGAATGTCGAGTCTGCCGAATGTTTGAACCGCGGTGTCGACCAGCTGCTGAGCGGTTTCGGAGCTACCCACGGGAGCGACCACGGCGACGGCCTCGCCGCCAACGGAAGTGATGGAAGCCACAGCCGCCTGGGCAACCTCTTCGTTGACGTCATTGATGACGATCTTCGCACCCTGACGGGCGAGCTCCTGAGCGTAAGCAAGGCCTAGCCCTGCGCCGGAGCCGGTAACGATCGCGACCTTACCTTCGAGTGACATGGCAAATCTCCTTCGTTTATGATGTGCTGTTATACATCACAACCGATATAGTTGAGTTTGTCAACGAAGAATCGTCGATCGGCATCAGAACGGGCTTTTCTGCGCGTCATGGTGCGTAGGATGGTGGACCGATTCGAGCAGTACCACCGCTGGTCAGACCGAAAGAAGCAGATGAGCACAGTATCCGAACCCATCGCCCCCGGCCTGGAACGATTCTTTGATTCCGACTTGGCTCAGGAAGTCCAGTTCTTGGCCGCCCGCGCCCGCGCCCGCGGCTCGGCTCACGCTAATGCGCAGTTGCAGGACCTCGGGATCAAAGTGCGGCAATATTCGGTGCTATCGCTGGCAGCCTCCGGCCTCAACCCTTCCCAGCGCGAGTTGGGGGTGTTTCTGGGGCTCGATCCGTCACAGGTAGTGGCACTGGTTGATCAGCTGCAAAACGATGGGCTGGTCGAGCGTCAGACCGACCCGAATGACCGTCGCTCCAAGATCGTCATCACCACGGATGACGGGCAGAAGCTCTACCAGCAAGCGCATGAAATCGTGACGGCGTCGTCCGACGTCACGCTGGGAACATTGTCCCCGCGCGAGCGCAAGCAGCTGCGCGACCTGCTCATGAAGGTCGCCTTCTAATCAACGGGAACTCTAGAAAGCAACCGGGGGCGATGCAGATGATCTGCATCGCCCCCTTTTCATGCCCCGCACAGGCGAGACGCTTCTACCTCGCGATCAAAGCCCTCCACCGTGGGTGACACTGGGCTTGCCCTTGGGCCGGGAGTCGCCCGAGGTCGCCGATAGCGTGTCCTCGGGACGGAAGCCCTTCTTGGCGAGCTGGATTTGCTCGTAGACGTGGTGGCGCAACTCGGTGAAGCGCTGCGAGGAACGGGTCTCCAGCTGATCACGCTCGTCGGGCAGATCAATCTTCACGTCCTGCTGCACCACGGTGGGCGAGGAGGACAGAATGATCACACGCTGACCGAGATACACCGACTCGTCGATGTCGTGGGTCACGAACAGCACCGAGACGCCGAGCTGCTTCCAGACCCGGCGTACCAGGTCCTCCAAGTCGGCGCGTGTCTGCGCGTCCACCGCGGCGAAGGGCTCATCCATGAGCAGGACTTCCGGCTGGTAGGCGACCGCACGGGCGATCGCCACGCGCTGCTGCATACCGCCGGACAGCTGCCACGGATAGGAGCGCGGAACGTGGGCTAGACCGACGGCTTCCAGCGCGTTATCGACGAGCTCCTTGCGGCGAGCCTTGTCCATGCCCTGATTCTTCAGCGGCAGTTCCACATTTTCGCGCACACGCATCCACGGGTACAGCGACCGGCCGTATTCCTGGAAGACGACGGCCATGGACTTGGGCGGCCCAGTGACCTTCTTGCCGTGCAGGGTGACTTCGCCGTTGGTCGGCGCCAAGAGCCCGGAGATGCACTTGAGCAGTGTGGTCTTGCCAGACCCAGAGGGCCCCACCAGGCAGGCGAGCTCGCCCTTGGGCAGGTCGAAGGTGAGGTTCCGGACGGCCTCGATGTCGCCACCGTCGGTGTGATAGACCTTCTTCAAGTTGCGCACCGAGAGCATGGCCTCGCCATCGGGCAAGGTCAAGCCCACCGGCAGTAGCCCGTCGGCGGTTTCTGCGGTGGTCCCTTGGTTCGGGACGAGAGTGGATTCGGTGGGGGTGGGTTCGGTCGTCATGGCCGGGGTCCCTTCAGCTGGTGTGGTCGATGCGGGCGCGGTACGCCGGGATGCAGGGTCGGGGGCGGGGGTGGAATGAGGATCATGCGGCATTCTCAAGCTCCCGCTGACCGTGGTACCACTTGAGCAGTATGCGTTCGACCGCCTGGAAGATGAACGAGAGGATCACGCCGATCAGACCGAGCACCACGATGCCAGACCACATCTCTGGGATGGCGAACGAGCGCTGGAACTGAACGATCAGGTAGCCCAGGCCGGCCGAGGAAGCGAACATCTCCGAGATCACCATCAGGATCAGCGCGATCGACAGTGACTGGCGTACGCCCGCCATGATCTGTGGCAGCGCCGAGGGCAGGATCAGGTAGCGCACCAGGGCGAAGCCGGTGATGCCGTAGGTGTGGGAGGTGTCCGAGAGAACCTCATCCATGGAGCGCACACCTTCGATGGTGTTGAGCAGAATGGGCCACACGGCACCCAACACGATCACCGCCACTTTCATATCGTCGCCGATGCCGATCAGCAGCATCATGACGGGGATGAGCACGGTCGGTGGGATCGCGCGGAAGAACTCCAGCGTCGGTTCCAACAGCTGGCGCAACCAGCGGAACGAGCCGATCAACAACCCGCCGATGACGCCGATGACGATGGAGAGAACGATACCGATGAACAGGCGCCCCACGGAAGGCAGCAGGTCAGACTGGATCCGACCCCAGGTCCACACATTGGAGAACGCGTTGGTCATCTGCCCCCAGTCGGGAACGAAGAAGCTGGAGGACTGCGAGGACCAGATCACCCAGGCGACCAGCAGCAGAACGGGCAGCGTCACAATGAAGAACAGGTCTTTCAGGATTTTCAATTGACGACCTCCGAACGAACCGAGGTGTGCCAGGACAGCAGCTGCCGTTCCACCACACGCATCACGAGATTGATCAGCACGCCCAAGATGCCCGTCGCCAACACGAGCGAGTACATCGAGACGTAGGCGCCACCGGACTGGGCCTTGGCGATTTCAGCACCAAGCCCCGGGGAGCCGATAATCAGCTGGGCGGTGATGGCCAGAATCAAGGCAACCGCCGCCGCGAGACGAACCCCGGTCATCAGGTAGGGCAGCGCCGTCGGAAAGACGACGTAGCGCAGGCGGGCGATCGGACCCAGACCATAAGAGCGGGCGGTGTTCATGGCCACGGTGTCCACATCGGCCACTCCGTAGAGCACCTGGATGAGGACCTGCCAGAAGCACGCATAGACAATGAGCAGCAGCGCCGATTCGATGCCGATGCCCAGCAACAGCACGGCCAGCGGAATCAGGGCCACCGAGGGCACCGGGCGCATGAACTCGATCGTCGAGTTGGTGAACTTCTTCAAGAATGGCGAGGAACCGATGATGAAGCCCAGAATGGCGGCCGCGCTCACCGCGATGAGCATGCCGATCAGCCAGGCTTTCAAGGTGTCCCAGACGGCCACCCAGAAAAGCGTCAACCCAAAGTTGCGGAACAAATCGACAATGGCCTCGGAAGCCGGCGGCATGAAGCGGGCGTTGACGATGCCCAGAATCGGCATCAGCTCCCAGATCACGAGGAAGCCGAGGATACCGACTGCGCCCAACAGTCGTGACTTCCAGCCGCGGCGCTTCCGGCGCACCGCCCGAGCGGGTCCGGTTGCCGTTTTGCGACCCGTCGCGCCGGCCTGGGCGACGGAGCCGAACGGTGCGCCCGGGTCCGGGCGCGTGGAGATATCCAGCCCGGCACTTTTATAGCCGGCGGGGTATCGATCGGCCTCTCGTCCGGAGGCCGAGGACTCCAGCCTATGGAGGCGATGGACGTCCTGTTCTTCACCCCCAGGTGATGGTTTTTCCGTCATGGTCACCCTGACTCTCTTCTGCGGCGAGTTCACTAAGTTGTGAGTTATGACACACTAGAATCAGACTAGACGCCTCGAGCGATCAATACAAGCCATCAATAGTTATGTTTCTTAACTACTTTGCTCGGTGTCGACCCGGCCGAATTCGAGGGTCAGCGGACGACCCACAGATCAATGATCACCCGGTCTGGCTCGCGTTGGCCCGAACCGATCACAATCGACGTCGACAACCAGCCCCAGGCACTCTCGTCCGTGTCTGCCACTTCGAAATGCGGGGCACACCGGAAGTAGATCCGCTCCGGCGGCACCGCCTCTCCGCGCACCAGTGCCTGGATGTCTTCTACGGCGCCCGTGCGGTAGGCAGCGTTGGTGACGAAGAGCCGCGCGCCGTCCTCCATGGCCACCACATAGCGGGCATCCAGGAATGCCTCAGAGGGCGTGCGCAGCAGTTGGAAATCTGCACCAGCGGCCAAAATCTGCCCCTGACCGCGCGGACCGGCGAAGGTGCCACCAGTAATCGGGATCACGCGGCGCTGGCCGGCGTGGGTATGCCCCACCTCAACCGGCGCGGCAACGTGCACCTCGAGTCGTCCGAGGTAGTCGAGGGCAGGCGGGGCAGGAGAAAGCGTCTGATTCATGTTCACACCTTCCTCGCCAGCAGTTGAGGATGTCAAGAATTCTGGTTGCTCAATTTTGCGACATCGGATACACATTATTTGTCTTTGCGGGACTGAGAAGCCGGCCGCATAGTTGCGCCATGACTCACACCAACTCACTGACCGCGGCGCCACCCACCGGGGTATCGCGCCGCAAGCGCCGCAAGGACCTCGTCGCCTCAACCTGGGCAACGCCCTGGAATGGTTCGACTGGAACGTCTACGCGATCTTCGCCCCGTTCTTCGCGGCCCTGTTCTTCCGCTCGGATGATCCGCTCTCTAGCCTGCTCTCGACCCTGGCCGTGTTCGCCGTTGGATTCTTGATGCGCCCCGTCGGCGGTTGGCTATTTGGACGTCTCGCCGATGAGAAGGGCCGACGGTTCAGCCTCACCCTGGCGATCCTGCTCGCCTCGGCCGGTTCCCTGATGATCGCCGTCGCCCCCACCTTCGACAGCATCGGGGTATTCGCCGGGGTGATCTTGCTGGTGGCTCGCCTGGTTCAGGGGCTGTCCCACGGTGGTGAGACGGGCAGCGCATTCACCTACCTCGCCGAAATCGCTCCGAGTCACCGGCGCGGCATGTGGGCGTCGACGCCGTGGCTGGGTGTCGCCGCGGGAACGATGCTCGCCACCGGGATGGGCGTGCTACTGACCGCGATCCTCGACGACGCGCAGATGGCGGAGTGGGGCTGGCGGGTGCCGTTCGCCGTCGCTGCGTTGCTTGGCCTGTACGCGCTGTACATCCGCCGCACCATGACGGAATCCGAGGTACACACCGCGGCGGTCACTGACGCGGCCCACGAAGCGGGCGCTTCCGCACCGAAGACCCAGCCGCTGGGCGAGGTCATGCGCGAGCTGCGCCGGGAGTGGAAGCCGCTACTGCAGATCATCGGCCTGACCATTTCCGGCGTTGTCGCCTTCTACACGTGGTTCATTTTTGCCCCGGGGTATGCGGCGCAGCAGTTTGGCATGGATGCGACGGCGTCGCTGGTCGCAGGATTGTTGGGGCAGGCGGTGTTCCTGGTGGCTATTCCGTTCATGGGGATGTTCTCTGATCGCATTGGACGCCGTTCGGTGTTGATGATTTTCGCGGCGGGCTTCGCGCTGTTGGCCTTTCCAATGGAATGGCTGCTGGGCCCGAGCCCACTGATGCTCTGGGTCACCATGGCCATGGGTTCTCTGTTGTTGGCCGCTAACTGTGCGCCGTTGGGCGCTGTGTTTGCAGAGCTGGTGCCTACCCGCCAGCGCGCCACACTGATCGGCATCGGGTATGCCACCTCTGGCGCTATCTTCGGCGGGACGGCACCGTACCTGAACACGTGGTTCTCCTCCCTCGGTCTTCACGAGTTGTTCGTGGGATATATGGTGTTGCTGTGCGTGATCAGCGTCCTTGTCATCTGGCGCATGCCCGAGACCGCGGGGCGTGCCTTCCGCTGAGGTCCCCTGAAGATCGGCGGTGGTCCTCGTGCGCATGACCTTGAGGCAGTTGGAGTGCTTCGCCTCGATTGCCCAGATGGGCAGCATCGCGGCCGCCGCCGAGAACCTGCACATCTCTCGGACCTCCGTAACGGACGCCTTGGATACATTGGAGAAAATCACCGGAACCCAACTATGCGTGCGCAGCCGCAGCACCGGGGTGGAGCTGACGGTAGCCGGCGAGGATTTTCTCACCCGGGCCGAGGAGATCCTCGCGGCGGCTGAACGACTGGAATCACCGGTATCGGATCAAGGGGTCCAGGGGGCACTCTCGGTGGGGTGTTTCTCTTCACTGGCGCCCACCGTGTTGCCCGCGGTGTGGGCGGAGCTGTCGCAGGAGCACCCCGAGCTGGAGTTGACGGTGACGTCGACGAACCGCGACGACATGCTGGCCGGGTTGAACAGCGGTGTTTTCGACGTGATCCTTGGGTACAACCTCAACGTGCTACCGGGCATCTCCACGGCCACGCTGTACGACACCCAGATGTACGCGCTCCTACCAGCAGATCATCGCCTGGCGGCGGGGCCGATGGCGCGGATCGAGGATCTGGCCCAGGAACCACTGCTGCTAATGGATGTCTCCCCCAGCCGCGAAGACATCCTCTCGTATTTCGCCCACCACACGGTGACGCCCCAGGTACGGTTCCGAAGCCCGCATTTCGAGCTGATTCGGTCGCTCGTGGCGCGCGGGTTGGGCTATTCGTTATTCATTCAGCGCCCCGCCGGTGACCAGAGCTATGAGGGACTGCCCCTGGCGTGCTTACCACTGGATCCACCCACCCATGTCGAGCGGACCTGTGTGGCGTGGTCGCGCAAGCGGGCACCGTCCGCACTGATCCGCGCGTTCGTTGCGGCTGCACAACGTCATGGTGAAGGGCTGCGCCCTTCCTCACACGGCACGGCCTGAGCCGCAGCCCGAATCACGCTCCGGCATTGCGGCCCCGCGGAGGCTTCTTCGGCGGGAGTGGAAGCGGCGGGTTCTTGGGCTGCGAGCACGGCGGCTCCAGCCAGAGTGCAGGTCACAACGGAGGCCACGGCAACGCCCCCAGCTCCAAAGCGTCGAGACGCAACGGAGCGTGAGGATCCGGGGAAGGAAACCATGTATTCAGCACCCGCTTCATCAGTAACACCGCATACCAGTGTCCGGAGTTTTCGGGCACACTCGTCAACACGGTAGAAGATGGAGAGGGAAGCCACTTGTCATCCCAACGGGACCCGACAAAGAGCACTAGAGATGTGACAGCATTTACGACGACGGCACGGTTACCAGCGCTACTGAAACGTCACTTCGGTTAGCTATCCTCGCCCCACTGTGCCAGAATGAGCACGTTCAGCCCGAGCTGAAGCTCATGAGATGTGAGCGACGCAGGCGCGCGCCGACCCCACAGGGTCGGGACTGTGCAGCCGGTCGACGATCCAGCATGAGCGCCCGACGCGGTCCGAGAGGGACCCCCGCTGGAAACGCAGCGATGGGACGAGCGTTCATTCACGCCTGAAGAGGGCGCTCGTCAGCGAGCCCGGGCCCTGCGGCGCCACCCGCGCCGCAGCCTGACCGACGAGCGAAAGGAAACGCGTGCCGCCTGCTACGGATGCACCAGAACTCAGTCAACTCTCCATTCCCGTGGTGATCCTGCTTATTGTGATCTTCTACGGGGGAACCCTGTTGATGTCCTTCATAATCGGGCGCAAGAAGGAGAATGCCGACGCGTACATGACCGCGGGAAACCGCATCGGCTTCGGCGTTTCAGCCGCTTCGATGACCGCCACCTGGATTTGGGCATCATCCATGTACGCCTCGGCGGAAGCCGGCTACAACTACGGCGTCTCCGGACCGATCCACTATGGTCTCTGGGGCGCGCTAATGATCCTGTTCATCTACCCGTTCGGACGGCGCATCCGAAAGGTCGCCCCACGCGCGCACACGCTTGCCGAGGTCATGTACGCCCGGCACGGCCGGTCCTCCCAGCTGATGCTGGCCGGCTCGAATGTGCTCGGTTCGGTCATCTCGCTGACCTCCAACTTCATTGCCGGTGGCGCACTGATCGCCATCCTCTCCCCGCTGAGCTTCGGCGCAGGCATTGTGATTGTCGCCGCGGGTGTGCTGCTCTACACCCTGTGGTCCGGATTCCGCGCCTCGGTGCTTACCGACTTCGCGCAGGTGATGGCCATGCTGGGTGCCGCCGCGATCATCATCCCGGTGATCTTCTTCGTCGCTGGTGGCCCGGGCATGTTCGAGGCCGGCGTGGCCTCGGGTAACGTCACCGCCCAGCAGCAGAACTTCTTCTCCTCGGATGCGTTCATGAACCAGGGCGCACCCTACATCGCTGCCGTGCTGGCCTACGCCATCGGTAACCAGACCATCGCCCAGCGTCTCTTCGCGGTGCGTGAGGACCTGATCAAGCCGACCTTCATCACCGCGACGGTAGGGTATGGCGCCACCGTGATCGGTATCGGCATGCTCGGCGTGATGGCACTCTACCTGGGCGTCGAGCCGCTGCAGGGCGACACCAACAACCTGATCCCGCAGATGACCGGCACCTACCTCGGCCCCGTGCTGCTGGCGCTGGCTTTCATCATGATCATCGGTTCGCTGTCGTCGACGGCGGACTCTGATCTGTCGGCGCTGTCCTCGATCGTCATGACCGACATCTACGGTCAGGGCAAGGGCCGCAAGAACGTGAACCCTCGGTTCATGCTCCTCGTCGGCCGCATCACGATGATCGTCGCGACCGCCGCAGCGTTATATTTCGCCACCGCCCGGTTCAGCATCCTGGACCTGCTGGTGTTTGTGGGCGCACTCTGGGGCTGCTTGGTCTTCCCGGTGATCGCCTCGTTCTACTGGAAGAAGGTCACCAACGCCGCCTTCACCGTCTCGGTGCTGGCCGCCCTGGCGTTCTTCCTGCCGGTGCGCTTCGACTGGATTCCGGCCGTGGGCGCCTGGGGCATCGTCGTCGAGGCCCTGGCGATCGTCGGAATCGGCGTGGTGCTGGGCATCATGTCCTTCGGGTTCTTCGGCATGCGCACAGCGATCATCGTCGGCACGGTGGCTGTCGTTGCGGTGCTGCCCTTCGGCTTCGGTTACCTGCGCGACTACCCGGTGCTCTCCGGTTCGCTCGTCGCCTACGCCGTGAGCTTCCTGGTCTGCTACTTCATGTCGTTCCGGTCCAAGCAGGACTACGACTTCAGCAAGATCGCCAAGGTGACCGGCAACTTCGATGAGTCCACCCCGGCCGCCACCGACGTCAACGGCTCCACCGACGAACTCACCGCATCCGCTTCAACCCAAGGAGAGAAGTAACCATGACAGTGGGACTGACCATCTATGTTCTGATGTGGCCGATCCTGGTCGCCATCATCATGTTCGTGATCGCCCGCGGATTCTTCGCCGACTGGCGCGAGGCACGCAAGGAGGGCCGGTCGATCATCTGATCCTCCGCCCGCTGATCGCAGCAGCGGTCTGCACGACGTCGGCCTCCGAGCTCACCGCTCGGAGGCCGACGTGTTTAACTGATTCAGCCCATGAAGTGCAGCAGCACCCCGAGCCCGAAGACCCCGGTGGCGAGAATGGCGCAGCCGCATTCGACCACCATGCCCCACCCCATGGCCCTCAGTGCTTGCAGGGAGGAGCGCAACGCCAGCTGCAGGTCGCGACGGCGGACGTACTCGGCGGCGAAAAGACCCAGGGCGAAGCCGATGAACAGCCCCACGAAGGGGATCACGAAAATGCCGACGACGGCGCTGGCGGTAGCCACGAGAATCGGACCCTTGGGGATGGCTTCGCGCTTCATGGTGCGCCCGGTGAGGACCAGGGAGGCCGACATGCCCACCAGGGCGAGAGCGGCGCCGATGACCCCGGTGGACCAGGAGGCGGATGATCCCAGGATCCAGGCCCAGGCGATCAGGGTGACGACGGCGACGGGCGATCCAGGGATGATGGGAAAGATGGTTCCGGCCACCGCGACGAGCATGAGCAGGGCCGCGACGACGGTGACGATGATCTCCACGACAGTGAAGTCTACCGCCGGGGATCAGTTGGTGCTGGCGGTCTGAACGTCACTGTCTGACGAGTCAGTGGCGGTGCCGCGGCTTAGCGGCGGCAGGTAGAGCGCCGGGTCAACGGTTTCGCCATCGACGATGATTTCCAGGTGCACGTGCGGGCCGGTGGAGTTACCGGTCGAGCCGGCAGCGGCCAGGGTCTCGCCTGCGCTGACGGCCTGGCCCACGGAGACGTGCAGCTGCGAGTTGTGGCTGTAGGCCGTGGTGACGCCGTTGCCATGGTCGATCTCCACACGCCAGCCGCCGGTGACGTGCCAGCCGGCGAAGGTCACGGTGCCGTCGCCCGAAGCCTGCACGGGGGTTCCGGTGGGCACGGGGTAATCCTGGCCGATGTGGAACTGGTAGCCGTAGCCGGTGGGGTTGGAGCGCATGCCGTAGGGCGAGGAAATGCGGTTCGCGTTCACCGGGTGCGCCAGGCGCAGGTCACCGGGGAGCTCGAGCTCGCCGCCTGCCATCACGGCCTCAACAGCGGTCGAGGCGCTCCGCAGGCCCAGTTCTTCAACGGTCGGCGCTCCGGCCTCCGTGGTGGCTTCTTCATCCGAGGCGGCGGCTTCAGCAGCAACAGCAGTGTCGGCAACATCGCTTCCGGAGCCGCTGGCTTCAACAGTGCCGCCCTCGATGACGAAGCTCTCGCGCTCGGCGATGGAGTCGGATTCCTGCGCGGTCACCGAGGTGCGCTCGACGTCGAGGTTTTCCGGCTGAGCAACGAGTCCAGCAGTGAGGACCGAAAGTCCGGTGGCGCACACAGCGGCAGAGGTGAATGCGAGACGTCGAATGGAACGACGTACCGGACGAATTTCGGACACTCTGCACCCCCGGTGCGCTGTACTGGATAGCTGATCTGAAAGATCACCGTTTGATAACTTTTCGGATGATCCTGGATCAGCTTAGGGGAGATTCGAGGGAAATTCCACCGGCAAAGCGGCCGATCTAGCGCCACAAACGGCGAAAAACCGCCAAGATCCGCATGATCTCAACGGTTTATCGGTTCGTGATCATTTTGTGACCTTCAGGGGATTCACAGCCCCGACGAGAGCGGCATCACGAATTCCACTCCACCAGCGCCGAGTAGTTCGTGCCGTTATGACTGCAGTCACGCTCGGCCAGCACGAACGGCTTCAGCCCCTGGCTACCAACATGGCGGCAGCACCGGCCGCGGACATCATTTTCGTCATGCGCTTCATCGTCGCTCCTTTGTTCACGTTTGTTCACGGACGGCGCGATCTCGATCCACACGACCGCGTCAGCCCGCTTTCTCTAGTGACTCGCCACACGCGACGCAGGCACGCAAACAGCCTCAAGACGTGGATCTCTGCAAAAATCCAGGGAATCACCTGGTTGCCACCTTTGATGAATGTGGCCTGACTCACTAGGCTGAACTCATGAAGATCGGTGTACCCCGCGAAATCAAGAACAGTGAGAATCGTGTGGCGCTGACCGACGTCGGCGTCAATGAACTCACGCGCGACGGGCACGAGATCTTCGTGGAACGCGGCGCCGGCGTGGGCTCGGGCATCACCGATGAGCATTACGAGCAGGCCGGCGGCATCCTGATCGACTCCCCCGATGATCTTTGGGCAGATGTCGAGATGATCGTCAAGGTCAAAGAGCCGGTCAACGAAGAGCTCTCCCGCATGCGCCGCGGCCAGATCCTGTTCACCTTCCTGCATCTGGCCGCCTCCGCGGAATGCACCCGTGCCGTGCTGGACTCGGGCACGACGGCGATCGCCTACGAGACGGTCCACCGTGACGGCGCCCTGCCGCTGCTCGCACCAATGAGCCAGATCGCTGGCCGTATCGCCCCGATGGCCGGGGCTTACCACCTCACCCAAGCCCAGGGCGGCTCGGGCATCTTGCTCAGTGGCGCCACCGGCACCCGGCGGGCGAATGTGGTGGTGATCGGCGGCGGCGCAGCCGGGGAATCCGCCGCGGTGGTGGCGGCCGGCATGGGTGCGAACGTCTCCGTCATCGACGTCAACCTCACCCGCCTGGCCCACCTCGAGCACACCCACCAGCAGCGCTTCGCCACGCTGGCTTCCTCGGCCATGACGATTGGCTCCGCCGTCGCTGATGCCGACCTGGTGATCGGCTCCGTGCTGATCCCCGGCGCGGCCGCCCCGAAACTCGTCACCCAGGACATGGTGGCGGCCATGCGCCCCGGATCCGTACTGGTCGACATTGCCATCGATCAGGGCGGTTGCTTCGAGGGCTCCCGCCCCACCACACATGACAATCCGACGTACATCGTGCACGACGCACTGTATTACTGCGTGGCAAACATGCCCGGAGCGGTCCCCCAGACGTCGACAGCAGCTCTCAGCCAGGCCACGCTCCCCTATCTGCGCCGCGTAGCCGGTCAGGGTTGGCGAGAGGCACTGCGCGCCGATGAGGGGCTGGCAGAGGGCCTCAACGCCCACGACGGCGTGCTCACCCAGCGCGGAGTCTTCGACGCCGTCGCCGAGGAACTGCAGCTGAACGAGCAGAGTCACCTGCGCACCATCGACGAGGTCCTCGCCGGTTAGCGCGCCCCGCACCCCACACCCCGCACCAAGGAAGACGAACGGCCCGGACACCCGGGCCGTTCGTCGCGTTCAGGCCACCAATTTCATTGCACCCTTGACTGACTGTGATCTAGGTCATAGTCTGCATGCAACGCTGTTGCGTTGAACGCACCCTCATTTCAAGGATCTGCACATCATGTCTTCAGACCACCCCACCATGACCTCCGCCGAACACCGAATATCAGAACCTAAGCCCAACACCGCTGGACTCGTCCCCATCACGCCGGGCACCCGGCGTCGCGTCGTCGGCGCCACTTTTATCGGAAACTTCGTCGAGTGGTTCGACTACGCCGTCTACGGCTACCTCGCTTCGACCATCGCCGTCACCTTCTTCCCACCGGGCAACGAGACGGCCCAGCTACTCAGCGCCTGGGGCGTCTTCGCCGTATCGTTCCTCATCCGCCCGATCGGCGGCTTCGTGTGGGGCTGGATCGGCGACCGTTACGGCCGCAAGACCGCCCTGTCCTGGTCGATCCTGATCATGTCACTGGCGACCTTGTGCATCGGGTTGCTGCCCACCTACGAAGCCATCGGGATGATTGCTCCCCTGCTCCTGCTGCTGATTCGCGTGATTCAGGGATTCTCTGCCGCGGGTGAGTATGCGGGCGCCTCGGCCTTCCTGGTGGAGTACGCACCGCGGGGAAAGCGCGGCCGCTATGCCAGCGTGGTGCCAGCTTCGACCGCCAGCGGCTTGCTGTTCGGACTGCTCTTCGTCACTGTGCTGACCGGCGCCCTCGGTCAGCCCACAATCTCCGAGTGGGCTTGGCGCATCCCCTTCTGGCTAGCCGGGCCTCTGGGCATCATCGGCCTGTACATCCGGATGCGACTGGAAGATACCCCCGCTTTCGCGGAGCTCGCGGAAAAGGACGATGTCGTGCGCGCACCCTGGCGTGAGCTATTCGTGGACAACTGGCGCGTGCTGCTGCAGACATTCGGAGCCGCGCTGCTGAACGCCGTCGCCTTCTACGTGCTGCTGAGTTACATGCCGAATTATCTGGAGACGCAGCTGAACCTGTCGGTCACGGAAGCCAATGTGATGACGTCGATCTCGCTGATCACCTACATCGGGTTCATCGTGATCACCGGCGGCCTCTCGGACCGACTGGGCCGCAAGAAGGTGCTGCTCTCTGCCTCCGTCACGATGTTTGTGCTGGCGATCCCGGCATTCATGCTGCTCGACGAGGGCTTTTTCATCGGCACCTTCGTCCTGGTCATCATGGGCGCCACGCTCACCCTGAATGACGGCGTGCTGCCGAGCTACCTCTCCGAGCAGTTCCCCACGAAGATCCGCTATTCGGGATTCGCGGTGTCCTTCAATACCGCCAACGCCCTGTTCGGTGGGTCTGCGGCTTTCGTTGCCACGCTGCTGATCTCTTGGACCGGATCGACGCTCGCCCCGGCATGGATGCTCATGGTGGCAGCTGCTATTGCGTTCGTATCCGTCATGATGTCGAAGGAGACGTCGCACCAGGCACTGCGCTCCTGATCTGAAGACACAGACGGCGGTCCGCCCCACGGAATGAACCGTGGGGCGGACCGCCGTCGTTCAAGCAGCCGGAACTAGCCGGCACAGACCGTCTCGATCAGACGCGAGCCTTGGTGGGCACCTTGCGTGAGGAGCCTTCCTCGGTCACCAGCGGGTAGACGCCGTTCTCATCGTGGGTCTCACGACCGGTGACGGGAGGGTTGAACACGCAGGCCATCCGCAGTTCGGTTTCGGCGCGCACAGTGTGCTTCTCGTGGCCGTCGAGCAGGTACAGGGTGCCGTCCTTCAGCTCGTGTACCTCACCGGTCTCCTCGTTGGTGAGGGTGCCGGTGCCCTGCACGCAGTACACGGCCTCGATGTGGTTCTGGTAGTGGAACGTCGAGGTGGTGCCGGCGTAGATCACGGTGTCGTGCATGGAGAAGCCCACGCCCTCGCGAGCCAGCACGATCCGGCGCGAGCGCCAGGTCTCGGACTGGACATCGCGCTCGGTGTCGTTCAGGTCGTTCAGGTTCGTCACGATCATGGAAGATCCTTTCTCGAAAAGTCAGCTCAGGGGTGAGACGGCGCAAAACCGTCCGGATCAGGAGGTCACCAGGGTGTTGTCGGTGGTGTCTTCGACGGCGATCTCCACACCGGTCACGGCGCTCACGGCCTCGGTAATGATGTTGAGGCCACGCTGCAGCTCCTCCAACGGGGTGGTCAGCGGGGGCATGACCTTCAGCACCTCGTCCTGAGGGCCGGAGGTCTCCACCAGCAGTCCGCGCTGAAACGCCTCGGCGGCCACCTTGCCGGCCACCTCCGGGTCCTCGAAGCAGACGCCAGTGAGCAGTCCGCGGCCACGCACCGAGGAGCCGTCTACGGCAGCGGCGATCTTCATCAGCTTGTCCTGGGTGAGATCAATGGCCTGAGCGAGCTGGCCCTTCTCGAAGGAGTCATCGCTCCAGAATTCCTTGAATGCGGTGGTCGCGGTGACAAACGCCAGGTTGTTCCCGCGGAAGGTGCCGTTGTGCTCGCCGGGCTCCCAGACGTCCAGCTCGGGCTTGAACAGGGTCAGAGCCAGCGGCAGGCCGGAGCCGGAGATCGACTTGGACACGCAGACGATGTCCGGGGTAATGCCCGCTTCCTCGAAGGAGAAGAACGAGCCGGAGCGGCCACAGCCGGCCTGAACGTCGTCGACAATCAGCAGAATGTCGTGGCGCTGGCACAGATCGGCCAGGCCGCGCAGCCATTCGGCGCGAGCGGCACGCAGGCCGCCTTCACCCTGAATGGTCTCGACGATGATGGCGGCGGGCTTGTCCACGCCGGAACCGGAGTCTTCCAGCACGCGCTCGAGCCAGATGAAGTCCTCGGTTTCGCCGTTGAGGTAGTCATCGTAGGGGATCTTGGAGCTGTTGGTCAGCGGGATGCCGGCGCCCTTGCGCTTCATCGAGTTACCGGTCACCGACAGCGACCCCAGGGTCATGCCGTGGAAAGCGTTGGTGAAGGAGAGCACGTGCTGACGGCCGGTCACCTTACGGGCCAGCTTCAGCGCAGCCTCCACGGTGTTGGTACCCGTCGGGCCGGGGAACATCACCTTGTAGTCCAGATTGCGGGGCTCCAGGATGAGCTCGCGGAAGGTGGTGAGGAATTCGCGCTTGGCCGGGGTCATCATGTCGAGCGAGTGCAGCGGGCCACCGCCAGCAATGTACTCGGAAATGGCAGCCACCAGCTTCGGGTGGTTATGGCCGTAGTTCAGCGCGCCAGCGCCGGCGAAGAAGTCGAGGTACTCGGTGCCATCTTCGGAGACCTGCTTCGATCCGGATGCCTTCTCGAAGACGGCGGGCCAGCTGCGGCTGTAGCTGCGGACGGCGGATTCGGTGGTTTCAAAAATCTCGTTGTTCATCATTGGTCCTTCCTGAAGGCCATGTTGAGGTGAGGTGTTCGAGTAGTGGTGAGTGGGGGTTATGGGAGGGGATCGAGATGGATAGCTAGCGGATGCCTGCGTCATGGTTCGCATCATCAGAGCCGAACAGCGGCTCGATGCGGTGGAGGAACTCGGTGTCGTGACCGTCCGGGTACATCTCGGGGGTGAACAGAGCCGTGACCACATGGTCGGCTCCGCGACGACGGGCCAGCGAGGCAAACAAGGCTTTGGAGCCCTGGTTGTCGTCGGTGATGGTGGTTTCCAGGGCGTCAGCCCCGGTGCGCTCGACCAGTTCGTCCAGCATGAGGGAAGCCAGGCCGACTCCGCGGGCGGATTCGCTGACTGCCACCTGCCAGATCATCAGGGTCCGCGGCTCATCGGGGCGCAGGTACCCGGTCACGAAGCCAATGGGGGCTCCGTTGCGCTCGGCCAGCAACGAGGTGCTGCCGAAATCCCTGCTCCAGAGCAGGTAGTAGTACGAGGAGTTCAGGTCCAGGACCTGGCTGTCTCGTGTGAGCGTCCACAGGGCGGCACCGTCATTCACCGTCAGCGGGCGAAGAACGACGTCCTGGGAGTCAGGTGAAGTGCTATCTCTCGTTTCAAGGTTGGTTGTGGTGCTGTCTGTTCCGGTGGTGTCACTTTCATCAGGCATCGCTCTTCACGATAGCGACCTGAGAAATGCTTTCAACCGCGCCAGGAGCGCGATCCGGGCTTATTCGTGACCGTTCAACCCCGGTGCATCGGCAAGGGCACAACGATTTCCACGGGGCCGGTCAGGTCCTCACACACCGAATCGATTTGTTACCAAGTTGTGACCTTTACTGTGACCTGGCTCTCTAAAATGGCGGCCAGAAGCGTTTCGCTTCCCCGACGTGGCTGGAATCTCCGCGCCGACGCGCGCCGATGTCCTTATTTAACGGCATATAACGGCGCATGACGCCCGCGTCGCAGTTCTTCATATACTTGATCCGCCTGTCTATCACTAGCAATTACCGAGGAGCCACCCATGCTTACTTCGTCAACGCGACGCCACGCGCGTCTACTCTCCGTCTCCGGAATCGTCCTGGCTGGCGCCTTGGCACTGTCCGCTTGCGGTGGCGACAGCGGCGCCGAACTCGGCACCGAGGAGAACCCTGTGCAGCTGGGCGTCGTCGGCGCTTCCGAGCCGTACTGGGCCACCTTTGAAGAAGCCGTCGAGGCAGACGGCATCAGCATCGACATCGTGGACTTCACCGAATACACGCAGCCCAACCCGGCCCTGTCTGAAGGCGAGCTGGACATCAACCAGTTCCAGCACATTCAGTACCTGGCCGACTACAACGTCTCCGCCGGTGACGATATCCAGCCGATCGGCGCCACCGCCATCTACCCGCTGGGCTTCTACTCCGAAAAGTACGACTCCATTGACGAGATTCCGGACGGAGAAGAGGTCGTCGTTCCCAATGACTCCGTCAACCGTGCGCGCGGCCTGCTGGTGCTGCAGTCTGCCGGGCTGATCACCCTGCGCGACGGCGGCAATGCCTCATCGAACCTCGAAGACGTCATTGCCGAGGAGTCCCGCGTGACCGTCACCGAGCTCGACGCCGCAGTCACCGTGACCTCGCTGCCCGACGTAGCGGGCGCCATTGTCAACAACGACTTCATCAACGATGCCGGCCTGAGCCCAGAAGACGCTCTGGCCGAAGATGATCCGAACGACGAGGCCGCTCTGCCTTACGTCAACATCTTCGCCACGAAGGCCGAAGACGTCGACAACGAGGTGTTGAACCGCCTCGTCGAGATCTACCAGACCGACCAGGCCGTGCTGGACGGCGCTCAGGAGTCCGCTGGTGGCACCGCCGTCTTCCTCCAGACTCCGGCATCCGAATTGCAGGAATCGCTGACAACCACCGAGGACGCACTGCGGGCCGAGTAGAATCGTCTATCCCAGCCTGTCGTCGGCCGGTGTCCTCCTCGAGAGGACGCCGGCCGACGACGGGCATCACAGGAAGGACCATCCACTTATGGCCCATATTTCGCTGAAGGGCGTCTCCAAGGTCTACCCCGCACCACGCCGCGGATTTGCAGAGACGGTGGCCGTGGATGATGTCACGCTCGACATTGAACGGGGCGATGTTTTCGGAATCATCGGCTACTCCGGTGCCGGGAAATCGACCCTCGTCCGGCTGATCAATGCACTCGAGCCGGTGACCGCAGGCTCCATCACTATCGACGGCGTCGACATCACCGCCCAGTCCGCGTCAAAACAGCGTGCCATGCGCACCGGAATCGGCATGATTTTCCAGCGGTTCAATCTGCTGTCGTCTCGTTCGGTGCGTCGCAACGTGGAGTATTCACTCGAGGTCGCCGGAATGGGGCGGAGCGAACGCAAAAAGCGTGCTCTGGAACTGCTCGATTTCGTCGGTCTTGCAGACAAAGCCGGTGCATTCCCGGAGCAACTCTCGGGTGGGCAACAGCAGCGCGTTGGCATCGCCCGCGCGCTCGCTGCGGATCCGCCGATCCTGCTCGCCGATGAGGCCACCTCCGCGCTGGACCCGGAGACGACGGACGAGGTCCTCGATCTGCTGGCGCGCGTCAACCGCGAGCTCGGTATCACCATCGTGGTGATCACCCACGAGATGGACGTCATCGCCCGGATCGCCAACAAGGTCGCGGTCATGGAGCGCGGCCAGGTCGTCGAGACCGGCAACACCTACGATGTCTTCACCAATCCGCAGACCGCCACGGCGAAGCGCTTCGTGCGCACCGTGGTGCGCAACCTGCCCTCCGGCGACGAGCTCACCGAGCTGCGCTCCCACCACGAGGGCCGGCTCTTCACCATCTCCTTCACGGACGAGGGTGTCTCCGAAGCCCGCGTGTTCGGCGCCCTGGCCCGAGCAGGAGTGGACTTCAACCTCGTCTACGGCGGGGTGGATTCCATTCAGGGCCGCGTCTATGGCCTGCTGACCATCGCCGTGCGCGGTGATGCGACCGCCGTCGACCAAGCGGTCGGCTCCATCGGTTCCAGCGTGAAAGTGGAGGAGGTCTTCGCATGAGCGACATCATCACCGAAGTCAGCGCGCTGATGCCAACCCTGCTCGACCAGGCCGGCATCATGCTCTGGATCGTCGCACTGTCCTTGCTCTTTGGCGGAATCGCGGGGCTCATCCTGGGACTGTTGCTTTATGTCACCCGCAAGGGCGGCATTCTGCAGCAGCCAATCATCTTCTGGGTGATCAACATCCTGGTGAACACCTTCCGCCCGGTGCCCTTCATCATCTTCATCGCCGCCGTGCAGCCTTTGGCACGTGTGGTGGTGGGCCGAGGCATCGGTGCCGAAGCGGTCGTTTTCGGCATCTCGATCGCGGCCAGCTTCTTCATCGCCCGCCTGGTCGAGCAGAACCTGATGTCGGTGGACCCCGGCGTGATCGAGGCTGCTCGCGCGATGGGCGCAGGCCCCTGGCGCATCATTTGGACGGTTATTCTTCCCGAAGCACTCGGACCGCTGGTGCTGGGCTACACCTTCGCCATCATCGCCTTGATCGATATGTCCGCGGTGGCCGGCATTATCGGCGGCGAAGGCTTGGGCAACTACGCCGTCGCCTATGGCTATCGGCAGTTCAACCCGGTGGTCACCTGGTCCGCGTTGTTCCTCATCGTGATCGTGGTTCAAGTGATTCAGGCGCTGGGCAATGTTCTGGCCCGAAAGATCCTGCGTCGATAACAACCGACCACGCGAACGAAGGCGTTCCAGGAGTTCTGGCTCCCGGGACGCCTTCGCCGTTTTTCGGGTGCCCAACCCCTAGGAAACCGTTGAATCTGAGCGTAACCTGGAAGGACACTCCGGTCCGGTAGAGCACATCCGCAGTCGAACAAAGGAGTTGGCCATGGATCGCCCCGACCTATCCCCCTCATCCCATGACCCGCTGGGAGTTCTCGTCGGTTTCGACGGCTCCCGTCACGCCACCGCCGCGCTGCATTGGGGAGCCGCCGCTGCCCAGCGCCGCGGCACGACCTTGAGCGTCGTCGCAGCGTTCACCGCTCCGATGCTGATCACCGGTCACGTGGACGCCGCAGGCGGCAGCGTCGGAGTCGATGCCGCACGCCGCGCCACCGAGCAGGTGCTGCAGTTGGCTCGTGACACCCTCGATGGCGCCGGCTTCACCTCCGAGAGCCTGCCCACCCGGTTCTTCACCGTGAATGAAGACGCCACCGGCGCCCTGGCACGGCTGTCGGAGAATGCCGATCTGATTGTGATCGGCCGGCGTGGCCACGGCCGGTTCTGGTCGCGGGTGCTCGGTTCCGTCTCCGCCGCACTGCCGGCCCACGCCCAGTGCCCGACGGTGATTGTGGGCGCCAGCGACGAGGACGTCGAGGACATCACCCGGGTCACCGAGGACACCCGCCCGGTGACGGTCGGCGTCGACACCTCACCCACCTCCCGCAAGGCCGCCCTGGTTGCTGCTGACGAGGCCATCGCCGCCGGTGTGCCACTGCGCGCGGTGCTGGTGCTACCGTCCTTCACCGGCCCGCCGTCCACCTACACGGACGCGGCAGCGCAGCTGGATACCCAGTCCAAGGACGCCGCCCAGCGCGGTCTCGATGCCGAGCTGAACTGGATCCGCGAACAGCGCCCGGATGTGGAACTGCAGGGAACCATCATGCGTGGCGTTCCCGCCGAGGCGTTGATCGAGGCGTCGGGTTCGTCTCAGTTGACCGTGGTCGGTTCCCGCGGACGCGGTGGCTTCGCCTCGCTGCTCCTCGGTTCGGTCTCCCGAACCACACTGTCGAACGCTCAGGGCACCATGATGGTGGTACCCAAAGACCGGAAACGGTAAATTCCGCCACACAACGATGATGCGGGGCGCTCCATTTCCGGGGCGCCCCGCGTTCCTGTTGTCTAAGAAATCAGCTCATCAGTGGCGATCAGATGTCGCTCCGGAAATGCGACGAGCTTCGATAACATCAATGCCCTGGCGATGAGAGCGCCCACCATAGCCAGGACACTGGCGAGCGCAGACTCTCCCCAACTGACGCTCAGCACTACCGCGAGCGTTATCAACAGCGCTGTGCTGATCCCCAGCACTGCATAGTGGGGTTTGCCATGGCGAGTAGGTGTGCGATGGCTTCTTCAGATCGCTGCGACATTCAGACTAACCGGACGAGGATGACGCCGAGGGCCATCACCACCAGGGCGAGGAGTTGGGCGGGGGCCACCGGTTTGCGCTGAACGTGGACCAGTCCGAAGTGGTCCACCAGCAAGCTGCCCGCCATCATGCCGAGCAACACCGCGACGACAGTGGCACCGGCGCCGATCTGCGGCACCAGGAACGCGTTGCCTGCCACGTACACGGAGCCGAGCACGCCACCGAGCCACATCCACCAGGGGTTGCGTCCTGCAGTTGGTCGCGTCAGCTGGAGGCGAGGCCGGGTGGCTAGCAGAATCATCAGTAGCACGACGACGCCGGTGGCGAAGGACACGGTGGAGGCCTTCAGCGAGGAGCCCAGCTCCTGACCGAGGTGTCCGTTGATCGCAGCCTGGGTGGCGAACATCGCCCCGGCGATCACCCCGGCACCGCGCCACCACCACAGGCTCCGGTCCCGCGACTCCGACGTCGTGTTGACTGGCGGAGACGTCGCCGAGCGCAGCCTGCAGGCGGTCCGTTGGCCTACCAGCACCACGGCGAGCACACCGGCGAGCATGAGCAGCGCCCCGGCCACCCTGGTCAGCGTCAGGGGTGCTTCCGTGACCCCGAACCAGGCGAACTGGTCAACCAACAAACCCATCAGGATTTGCCCGGCCAGCGGAATGATCGCGGTCTGAACGGCGCCAATTTTGGGGACCAGCAGCACGGACGTCGTCATCGCCACCACGCCCAGCGGTCCGCCCAGCCACGACCACCAGTCGAATCCGGCCGCCTCCGCGGGGTCGAAGAAGAGGCTCCGTTCCACGGACAGGGTCAGCACCGTCAGGAAGCTCAGGCCTACGGTGAACGACACCAGCGACATCACCCAAGGGCTGACCACCGCGGCGCGCAGGCGCGCGTTGATCCCGCCCTGGATGGGCAACAGGAAACCGGTGACGACACCGAGCAACAGCAGATTCACACCAGCTACCGTATACCGCCGACCGCAGAGTTCGCGGATCAGGCGTCGTCGGGAATCATCTCCAGGATCCGCTGCGACAGCACGGCCCGTTGCTCCTCGCTCAGAGCCGGGGTGTGCACGTAGTCGTGGAGCCAGAGCCCGTCGGCAAGGAGTTGAACGAGGTAGGCCTGCTGGCGCAGCTCGTCGTCCTCGATCCCCTCAATGTCCGGGGACCAACGGCGATCGACCTCGAGCCAGCATTCGTCGAACTCGGGGTGGCTGCGGGCGTCGATTTCTAACAGCAGCTCGGCTTTGGTGGCCGGGCGGGTCAGAGAGATCACCATTGCCCGCAACCGGCGCGCCTGAGACACCTCGTGCGCCGGTCCACCGGCGGCGGCGATGAGCTCGGCTTCCCAGTTCGCAGCCATGTACTCGTGCAGTGCGCGCAAGATCGCGTCGCGGGAGGGGAAGTGGTAGATGATGCCGGATTTCGACATGCCAGAGGCTTCCGCCAGCGACTCATAGGAGATCGCCTCCAGTCCTTCGGCCTCGATCAGCTCAATGGCTCGTTGCAGAATGCTCTCGCGCTTGCTCGTCCTCAACAGCGACGGCTCCCTTCGGGTTGTCTCGGAAACAGTATGCCGTGATGGCGGCGGAGAGCACAGCCACCGCGGCAACGATGATGAGCACGGTCAGGTACGCGGTATCGTAGGCTCCCACCGCAGCAGCACCGTGCACGGCATGGTCCACCCCGTGGTCGACGTCGTGCGCCACCGCCTCCGGGGCGTTCAGCGCATAGACCAACGGCATCAGACTGCCCAGCACCGCCACCGAGATCAGGGTGCCGAACTCATAGGAAACCTCCTCGACGGACGCGGCCATGCCGGCGCGGCTGCGCGGAGCCGAACCCATGATGGCGGTCGAGGCCACGGAAGCAGCCAGCCCGCCGCCCATGCCCACAAGCATCAGCGACACCACGAACATCCACAGCGGGCTGGACGCGATGAACGCCAGAATTGCTCCGGTCAGCCCCAGCGCCATCAGGGTGAACCCGCCGGAGATCAACGGGAGGAAGCCCAACCGGTGCAGGTTCGCCCCGCCCAACACCGCCATCGGAATGGCGGGCACGGCCACGGATGCAACGAGCAGCCCGGCCTCGAGCGGGGAGAAGTCCGCCACGGTCTGGAAGCGCTGGGTGGTCATCAGCTCGGTGCCGGACATGATGACCATCATCAGCCCAGCCGCCAGCACGCCGCCGGTGAAAATGCGGTTCTTGAAGATACCGAACACCAGCAGCGGCTCGGTGAGGCGCTGCTGCCGGCGGACAAAGAGGACCGCGCCGACCACGCCAAGCACCAGCCCGGCAGCCAGCAGGATTCCGGAGCGGTCGGCGTTGGCGACCTCCTTGATGCTCAGCACCATTCCGACCATCGCCGCCATGGCCCACACCGAGGAGACGGCGTCCCAGTGCTTGGCCGGGTTGGCGAGATTCGGCGGGGCAATCAGCGCGGTGAAGATCAGGATGAGCACCACCACCGGCACGTTGATCAGAAACACCGAGCCCCACCAGAAGAACTCGAGCAGTAGTCCGCCCATCACCGGTCCCATCGCGGCGCCCACTACAGCCACGGAACCCCAGATGCCGATGGCGGTGTTGCGCTCTCGCTCGTCGGTGAAGGTAATACGAATCAGCGCCAGGGTGGCCGGCATCATGGTGGCCGCGCCCACTCCGAGCAGGGCGCGGGCGGCCACCAGGAACCAGGCGCTGGGCGAGAACGCCGCGGCCAGCGAGCCGAGCCCGAAGAGAATCACTCCGAGGGTGAACATGCGCCGGTGCCCGATGCGGTCACCGAGGGTGCCGGTGCCCAGCAGCAGCCCGGAGAGCACCAGTGGGTAGGCGTTGATGATCCACAGCGACTGGGTGGCGGTGGTATCGAGCTGATCGCGCAGCTCGGGCAGGGCGGTGTAGAGGATCGAGTTATCGGCGCCGACCAGGAAAAGTCCGGCACTGATCACGACGAGGAACGTCCAGCGCTGAGCCGCACTCGTGGGCGCGGTGGCGTGCGGTGAAAGAGCTTGCATGCCCATAACTGTACCAAACGTTCGGTACAGTTATGAACCCGGGGAAGGAGACGTTCGCCACCTGGAACGGCTTAGCTGAGTGCGGATTTTCCGCGCTTCCAGTAGCCGCAAAAGGTGACATGCGACTTCGGAATCCCGCAGCCCTGGTCGATCATGGCGACCTCGGTACCGGGCTGCACCGCGACGGCCCAGGGGCCGGCCACGCGTTCCTTGAGGCAGGGTGAGTTACTTCAGGTAGCCGCCCATGCCGAACCGCCGCGACATCCGCTCGAAACTGGAATTCTCGGACACCGGGATGGCCAGACGGAACCACTGATCAAAGCCGCGTGAGCGGAATCGGTCGAGCTGTCCACCTGAGAAAGTCGCCCGGGTCATGTGTGGGGTGATGCGCTCGGTGCGGAGCACCTGGGTGGTCACCAGCCCGGAGTCGGCGTGGGCGACGGTGATGTTGCTTATGGGGCAGTCCTGTCTGATCGCTGGCGTCACGGATCACACGGCGCGGTAATGACAGGACGTAGACCATCGGGCTCCCCTCCGCGATGGGCGTTGTCGTTGATGGTGCTCCTCCAGGGCGCCTAGAACAAGCCTCAGCGGCAAGCTAGTAGCGCGCTAAGGCGTCAGGCCAGGTCATGGCGCAGCCCGTGGTAGATGGTGACGCCGAGGAACAGAACGATGGCGGGCCAGACGTTACCGGCGGCCTCCAGGAAGGGGCGGTCGAACATCCAGGCAGCCAGGCCCACCATTCCGGCCACCGCCACGGCGTAAAGACCTAGCACCAGGGCCAGGTAGGCGATTCGGTTCAGCATCGTCACTCGTTCTCCCACCCACAGGGAAACTCATGCCAGGGCCAGCACCGACACCAGCGCCGCACCCAGTCCCAGCCCGACGTCGAAGATGATGTTCCAGGCCGCACTCATGCGGTCGGTTTGCAGCCGGGTGTGGGCCCGGCGCATCAGCACGGTGAGCACGGTGGTCTGCACCACGCCCGAGGCCGCACCGATCAGGGCAGCGGCGATCATCACCGTGGCGGGGCCAGAGCCGACCATAAACCACACCGTCCCGACGGCGAGCACCGCCAGCGCGGCACCAGCCAGCACGCGGGCCGAGACGTGGTCGATGACGGCGCCGGTGGCCAGCCTACCCAGGGCCACCGAGAACTGGGTGGTGGCGGTCGCGAGCACGACCACCCAGGCGGCCGAGGTCAGAGCGAGCACGCTCATCGACGACAGCGCCACCGCGTAACAGGTGACGGCAATCAGGTGCCCGGTCAGCGCCACACTGCTCAGCCACAACAGTGGACTCCGCAACATAGACTTCCCACGGCGTCCCGTCGAAGATGCTGCGTCGTCGGTATCACCGACATCCGCCGCCTGCAGCGCCTCGCCGGCGTCGTGCCCCGAACCGACCTGTAGTTCCGCCGTACCGGCAGGGACCCTGACCAGCGTGGTCGCGGCCAGCCCGAGCCCGGACGCAATGCCGGCCATGGTCAGGGTGCCGCCGGGGCCCACCTGAGTGACCAGCAGCATGCCCAGCGGACCGCCGATCAGCCCGCCCACGGCGTTGGCGAACCCGAATAGCGCCAGGGCGGGGGCGATGCGCTCCGGCGCCACCACCTCTTTCGCCCAGGAGGTACAGGAGATCACGAACACCCCGAATCCGGCACCGAACAGCACGATGCCGGGCCAGTGGTCCAGCCAGGGCAACGCCACCGCCCCGGCCACCATCAACGCCAGCCCCAGCCGCACCGCACGCACCCGAGGCGTCAACCAGCGCCCGGCCCACACGATCACCGGCTGAATGAGCACCACCACGGCCATCAGCACCGCCACCAGGGTTCCCGGCGCCACCGAACCGCTCGAGAGTATCAGGGCCGCGCTCGGGTACACCCCAAAGAAGCAGGCGAATGCCGCCGCAGCGGTGAACGCGACTCCCACCTCGGGCCGCAGCGGTGCTCGCCTCATCAGCGCCCGTACCGGTACGGGTGGCTCCAGGGCCAGGCCACCGCAATCCAGTCCACTAACGCGAGCGCCAGCACTTCATCCAGGTGCGCGTGATCAGCGCGCACCCAGGACTGCACCGATACGTCGTGCTCGGGCAGCCGCGCAGCCTCCGGAATCTCCGCGGCCGGGTACAGGTATACGCACCCCACCACCTCATCGGCCGGGTTCAGCACGGTGGAGGTGAATCCGCGCCGGGCCTCGAAGTCGCTCGCATGCCGTTCCAGGTCCGCCCGGTTCCGTTCCGGCGTCATCCCCTCCACCGGCGGCCACGACCCATCGGGATACCCCGGGGTGGCCCGAATGTGTTCCACGCTCGAGCTCCACGCCGCCAGGTCCGCCTCGTTATGCTGCGGCCCCAGCGGCTCGAGCCGGAACTGCTCGGTGACCAGCGAGCGCGGCGGGTCGAAATCTGCGGGGAGGAACTCCTGCGGTGCCATGAACCGAGCATAGCCCCGGGGCCATCTGATAAACAGGAGGCATGACGACGAACGCCACCGCCCTGATTGCCCCCTCCACTGGCGCCGCTTTCGAGCGCGGCCAGATCACCCGCCGCGACCTCGGTGCCGACGATGTACGCATCGCCATCGCCTACGCCGGAATCTGCCACTCCGATATTCACCAGGTGCGCAGCGAATGGGGCCCGGGCACCTTCCCCATGGTGCCCGGCCACGAGATCGCCGGTGTTGTCACCGAGGTTGGCCCGGAGGTCACCGACTTCCAGCCCGGTGACCGGGTGGGTGTCGGATGTTTCGTGGACTCCTGCGGTGAGTGCGAACCGTGCCAGGCCAGCGAAGAGCAGTTCTGCACCCGCGGCACCGTGATGACCTACAACTCTCAGGAGTATTCGGGTGAGCCCACCTACGGCGGCTACTCCACCGAAGTCGTGGTGCGCGCCGGCTACGTGCTGCGCATCCCCGAAGAGCTCAGCCTCGATGCCGCCGCTCCCCTGCTCTGCGCCGGCATCACCACCTACTCCCCGCTGCGGCACTGGAATGCCGGACCGGGCAAGCGCGTCGCCGTGATAGGCATGGGTGGACTCGGCCACATGGCGGTCAAGTACGCTCACGCCCTGGGCGCCCACGTCACCGTGCTCTCGCAGACCCGCTCCAAAGAAGACGACGGTCGCCGATTCGGCGCCGATGACTACCGCGCTACCTCCGAAGAAGGCACCCTGGAGTCGTTGCGAGGCAGCTTCGACCTGATCATCAACACCGTCTCCGCCGACGTCGATCTAGACGCCCTGCTCGCTACTCTCACCCTGGACGGGGTCCTGGTGTTCGTGGGCCTGCCCGAGAACCCGCAGACGCTCTCCGTGTTCTCACTGACCTCCGCCCGGCGCGTGGTGACCGGGTCGAATATCGGTGGCATCCGCGAGACTCAGGAAATGCTGGACTTCTCCGCCGAGCACGGCATCGCTGCCGAGGTGGAAGTGATCTCCGCTGACGACGTCGACGCGGCCTACGAGCGGGTGCTGCGCTCCGACGTGCGCTACCGGTTCGTCATCGACGTCGACACCCTGCGCGACTGATCAGGCGTCTTCAGTCTCCCAGGCAGCCGAGACGTTGATACTCGTGGCGCGGAAGGCCTCCGGGATCTCGGCCGGCTCCTGCTGCGTGAGCCCCTGATCCAGCCGCGCCTGCCGGATAGCCAGCCCCACATCGATATCTACATTTTGGACGATTCCACGTGCTGAGGTCTAAGCCCGTCGAAGATCAGTCGTCGCCCTCGAAGAGGCCACCGTCGAGCAGCCAGTGGTAGCGCAGCCGCAGAGCACGCTCGATGCTGGCCAGCAAGGCGGCCAGCACCAGGGTTCAGTTGCCGCCAGCGGAATCGCGGCATCGGATGACCGTCACCTGGCTTGATCTTGCGCGCCGCGCGGCGTCGTCGCCATTCGGCGAAAACACTGGCGAGCGTAGCAAATCGAGATGACGCCTGCCTCGGGGATCAGGCGCCGTCGTTGAGCAGGTCTTCGATGGCGATCGGCTCGTCGATCAGACCAATCCGGTCGGAAATGTCGATGATCTGCTGCAGCGACTCCCGGTGATGCTCCTGCGGGAAGAGCGGGATGGTGGTCTTCTCCAGCGTCTCCGGCGAGGAGGTCGTGTACTCGGCGATCACCTCGCGTACGATCTCCGGGTTCTCCTCGGAGAACTGCTGCGACTCCTTCATGGCGGCAGCAAAAGCCTCAACCAGATCCGGGTCACTCTCAATCAGGCCCTCGGTAGCGAAGTACCCGCCGATGGAGAGATCCTCCACGGGCTGCGAGAACGGCCCGTAAATGCGCTCCAGGCCGGCCTCGTCGCCGATCACGGCGAATGGATCGACCGCGGTGATCGCATCCACATTCCCGGCCTCCAGCTGCGGAACCATGTCCGGGAACGCCACTTCCACGAAGTTGATGGAGTCAGCATCGCCACCCTCCTGCTCCATGCCCTCAGAGATCACGGAGTCGAAGATGTTGTTCAGCGTGTTGACGGCAACGGTCTTGCCTTCAAGGTCCGTGATGGACTCAATGCCGGAATCCGGGGTGACCATCACGGCAGCGAAGTCTTCCAGCTCGCTGCCGGTGGTCTGCGGACCGGTGGCGACAATCTTAATCGGCAGACCACGGTCGCGCGCCACCACCAGGGAGGTCACGTTCGAGTAGCCAAAATCGAGGTCCCCGGACTGCACACCGGGCACGATGGCGGCGCCACCCTGGGCCTGAGTCAGCGTGAGGTCCAGGCCATGCTCCTCGAAGATTCCTTCGCGCTGACCCACGTAGATGGAGGCGACGTCACCGATCGGGATCACACCCACCTCCACCGGAGTCAGCTCACCCTGTGCCTCGGCGGAAGCCTCTTCCTCGCCGCCGGAGGGAGAACCCTCACCACAAGCGGTCAGCAACAGTGCCCCGGCGCAGGTCAGGGCGGCGAATCCAGCGGTGCGTCGTTTCGACGTCGTCAACGTGAACATAGAGAGACTCTCCTTCAGTGGCTCCGGCCGGGCCGAAGTGATGCGAGTAGATGAGTGGTGAACGTTCTATTGTGAGCATGAACACATCGTGGCTTGAGTGTAAATCATTGAATATTCGGCGGCAATCACCTGCCTTCATAAATAGTTCGCATACCCCTGAATTGGGCGCCGGGTTCGCCAGGATGGTTCGTCCCTCAGCGGACAACTAGCCCACGACATTGCGCCGGGTTCACGGCAGTGCCATCGTCAAATCCATGTCCGAGAACATCAGCACCCAGGTTCAGCTCATCTCCCGCCCGCAGGGGTGGCCGACTCAGGAAAACTTCCGCATCGTCCAGGTGACCCTGGACGAGCTGGCCCCCGGGGAGGTGCGCGTTCGCAACAGCTACCTCTCGGTGGACCCATACATGCGCGGACGCATGAGCAACGCGAAGAGCTACGTAGCGCCGTTTGCGCTCGAGGAGACCATGACCGGCGGCGCCGTAGGTGTGGTCACCGAGTCCCGGGATGAATCACTGCCGGTGGGCACGCAGGTGCTGCATCAGCTCGGCTGGCGTGACATAGCCCAAGCCCCGGCGTCTCAGTTCCGCGCGGTGCCGGAGATCCCGGGCGTCGAGCCTTCCGTATACCTGGGCATCCTCGGGATGACCGGACTGACCGCTTACGTCGGGCTAACTACCATCGCCCCGGTGTCCGAGGGCGACACCGTATTCGTCTCCGGTGCAGCCGGTGCGGTGGGTACCGCCGTCGGCCAGATCGCACGCCTGCTGGGCGCCTCCCGGGTGATCGGTTCTGCCGGGTCCGCGGAAAAGATCGCACTGCTCACCGAAAAGTACGGCTTCGACGCCGCCTTGAACTACAAGGACGCCCCGGTCCGCGAGCAGTTGGCAGAGCTGGCGCCCGAGGGGATCGACGTGTTCTTCGACAACGTCGGCGGTGACCATCTGGAGGCGGCCCTGGATGTGTTCAACGACGGCGGCCGCGGCGCGCTGTGCGGGGCGATCTCGACCTATAACAGCACCGAAACCGCAATCGGGCCGGACAACATGGTGAACATGATCAAGCGGAGCCTGCGGCTGCGTGGCTTCACCGTGGGCCACCACCTCGACCAGTCCGCCGAGTTCCAGGAACGGATGGCGCAGTGGTTCAGCGCCGGAAAGATCGCCTACGACGAGACCGTGGTGGAGGGCATCGAAAACTCCGTGGATGCGTTCCTCGACATGATGCGCGGAGCCAACACCGGCAAGATGGTCGTCCGCGTTTCTTAGTTGCGAACCTGAAGCTCTAGTAGGCCGGGCTATTCCATATCGTCTACAGAGTCGGCCACGTTCTCTAACCGATACTCGCTACGGATCGAGTCCAGGAGCCGGTCACCCTTCGGGGTATCGGCCACCCAGAACTTCCAACCATTGACGCTGGATCCAGCTACCGCGTGACCTGCCGCCGACAAAGTTGGATACGATTCTCCCTCGAGAAGAATCGTTCCGCCCTCCTCAATTTCACCCACGGCGTCGTACGCCCCAGCGGGAGACAGGACAGTTCCGCTTTTGATTAGCCCCGCTTCGATGAGGTCGAGGACCGAGATCTGTCGTTCGTCAGAGGCGTCTCGATCGGTAGGCGGTTGCGGGTCAGCTTCGATGATCGGCGCATAGGTCGTATCGTCTGCGCCTTCACGCAATGCGGTGAAGGCTTCCTGCGCCACTTTCGCCATGAGCTTGCGCCGCGCTGCAAGGAATTCGGGATAAGACATTTCGGTCCAGCCCGGCGGGAGCGCGTGAAGGTGTTCTTGTCGAGCCAAGCGTTCCGCACTGAGATAGGTCTTAGCCTGCACCTGCTTAGGCCAGTATTCATTCGGCATGGCATCGCTGATTGCGATGTTGTCACTCCACTCAACCAATGCCATATTGCCGATCTGGTTGATCTGGCGAAAATCCTTGATACCAATGCGCTTGAGGTATTCCTTCGGGAAGAGGTGATGGCGTTCGATCCCCTTCTTCGCAGTCACAGCCGGGTCCAAACGATCCCGAACTTTTCCGCTGGACAGAAGAGCATCAGCGTCGAGGATATTGAGTCCCGCGAAATAAGCCAGCAATGCAGGGCTCTTCGCCGCGGCAGTTCCCAGCTCGTTTGGCAAGGTGATCGTCCAGAAGTCAGCGGTCAGAGTGTCGGAAATGATGCGATCCAATGCACCGACGAATCCGACACTTGGGTCGTCCGCAATTTCGGCAATAGTTGCAAAGTCACGTTCAGCCTGGGACTCGAAAGAACCTGAGTAACGCGCCGTGGTGTGAGCCATGAAGAACCACCGTGCAATGACCTCTCGAAGCTGGTCAAGAGGCACTCGATACTCCGTGCGGCCGATCAGCCAGATGGCATAGGTGTACAGAATGACATTCACGCTCGAGATCATCTTCTCGCTGCGATAACCAGCTCGTTCCAAACACTTAAGGTACTCGTGCCAGTTGGTCAGATCGAGAACGTGCCGCTGTGCCTCTTGCAACTGTGCGAACTGCTTCTCGCGGGAGTCGGCGGACGTCAAACCGGTCTCAAGGTCTTTTCCTCGGAGCAGAGAATAGGCATGACGTAGAACGGCACGTCTAAACGCCAACGAAATGCTGACGCGCAACAGTTGATCAGGGGACGGTGCCAAATACCAATTGAACGGTGACGCCGCTTTGCTGGGTACTTTGCTGTCTCGGGCGAACTGCTCAAGCTGCTTTCGGCCTTCGTCCCAATGCACGCTCATCAGGGTGAGGATAAAGTCAGCCTGGTTAAGCTTCACACCTTCGGAGTTGATTCTGACGAACACTTCAGCGACTTGTTCCTCGTCGATCGCAGAATCGAGCTCAACGACGTCGAATGGGTAGTTCTGCAGATCTCGAACCCTGTCGAGTGCATCTTCCCAGTCGTCGCGCTTTGCCTGATCAAGTTCTCCTCGCGCCGTTTCGTAGTCGTTGAAGAATTTCGAGACCGTACGGCGATAGTTGCCCCACAGCTGGGTAATGTCCTTCAAGAATTCGGGGTTCTTGTCAGTGGTAGCGTCCCAAACAGCGAAGTGTGCGTCTCGTGGACGGAATGCGATCTGAACGCGCGACTCTGTATAGTCCTCGCGGACCACTGTGGCACCCGTAATCACAGAGTAGAGCGAGGTCAACCGCTGTTGACCGTCAACGATCAACCATCGTGCGACTTTCGCTTCTTTTCCATCAGTACCGATCTGCCGCGCCCCGGCTTCTGCGCCGGTTTCCCAAAGCAACAGGTGGCCGACGGGAAACCCTCGGTACATAGAATCGAACAGATCACGCACCTTGGTATTCGCCCAAACGAACGGCCTCTGTAGTTCCGGTAGCGCGATGTCGCCTCGAGAAATGTTGTCGACCAAACTGCGCAACGAGAAATTCGTGGATCGAAAGAGCGTGATGGCCACTGTGAAACTCCCAAAAACGTTGTCATTCTCAGATGGTTATGCCGGGTAGCATCCGCTTCCTGCTTGGAGAAACGCCTGCTCGCATGGTCATATCCGCGTTGCGCTTCATTCTTCCGTAAGCCCCCAGCGTTGCCCAAGATCATGTCTGCAGAATTCGGACAATTAGTTGTTCCGACGGCAGAGTCACCAAAATTGCGGATGAAGTCCGTAATGGAAATCTGCCTCACGCAGCGATTTCAGCGCCTTGTTCTGGATCTGCCGGATCCGCTCGCGCGTCACACCGTAGATCTGCCCGACCTCCTCAAGCGTCATTTCCTTCCCCGTCGCAAGACCGTATCGGAGGCTTAAGACGCCCGCTTCACGCTCGGGGAGACAATCGAGACATGAGTCCAAGACCTCATTACGCTCGTTGAGCTCAATAATCTTGTGAGTCGCAGCGGTAAGTGGCGTGGTTTTCGCACCGGTAAGTGGCATTTTTAGCAAGCCAGGTGGCCGCCGGCAGGTGATGTAGGAGTTTAGAGCCCGAATGCTCCGCCACTGATGAGGATGAAGATACCGAGGCCGATTAGCACGATAGGGAACAGCACGTGTTCCCAGCGTTCTAAGATTTCGGCGATCGGCGGGCGGGTGGCGAATAACTTGGCCAGCATGACCAGGACGGCGACGAGTACGAGGAAGACGATGCAGTAGGTCACCACCGTGGCTGGGGCTACGTTGAGGAAGACCGGCACGTAAACCCCAATGTTATCCCCGCCGTTGGCGAAGGTGACTGCTGCGACGGTCCACACGCTAACCCTCTTGTCCGCGATTTTGGCATCGTCATCATCGTCCTGGTCTTCACGCCAGGCCTGCCACCCAGCCCACAGGCCCAGACCCAGGGGAATCAGCCCAAAGTACGGGATAGCTGCCGAGGGCAGGATGGCTCCGGCACCCAGACTCACCAGCACAGCCGCACCGAGGATGCCTGAGAATCCCAGGTATTGACCGGCGGCGATACGTGCCGTGGTCCCGCGTTGTCCAGCTCCACGGGCGAAGAACAGCGAGACCACGATGATGTCATCAATATTGGTTGCGATGAACAGACCGATCGCCTGCACAACAGAGGAAAAAATCACGGGACCAGCCCCGAGGAGCAGCACCCCGGTACTGAACAGCCAGAGTCCAGACACGGCGCGTCCTCATCGACGGCCAGAGTGACCTCGACCAACGTAGTCAGCGCCTGTGCCAGGTGCGCATCAGTAATCTCATACCGTGTCTGGCGACCCTGGGTCACAGCGACCACGATCCCGCAGTCGCGCAAGCACGACAAATGATTGGAAACATTCGAGCGGGTCAGACCCAACCCCTGGGCCAGCTCCGCCGGGTAGGAGGGGCGTTCCATCAAGATCAGCAGTATCCGTGAGCGGGTGGGGTCGGCCATCGCCCGGCCCAACCGGTTCATCACATCTACACGCGAAGCAATAGTCAGCATCTGGTTAACTGTACAGCTAACGCTGAACCATCCAATCTGTACTCACTTTTTCGGGAGCGTCCCAGTTCCTTGGTTGTGGGACTACTACGGCCTAAGGGAACAGGCTCGCTCTGCATCCGTTAAATCCAAGACCTATCTTGAGGTCCTCAGGCAGGGCGTCTCATAGGGGCTTCCTCAACTGAAGCACTCAAGTATGCCCGGTTCTTTCCACGGCTCGGCACGAAACTCCCACCGAGGCGCTCTGGGAAAACGAGACCCACAGATTGTGCGAGAGCCACAAGCGGGTTGACCTTCCCTCAGCTGGAACGTGGAGAATTGACGAGTTGCCCGCCCCGAACCGTCGAGGACCGATGAGTACAAGCACATCCCTTCCCGCTTACGTCGATGCTCTGGTCATTGGCGGGGGCGCCGCTGGCCTCTCGGCTGCTACCTGGTTGGGTCGTTACCAGCGCCGCACCTTGGTGGCCGACGCCGGCCAGCACCGCAACCGGTTCGCAGATCAGGTTCACGGGTTGCTGGGCCGGGACCCGATCAGCCCCAGGGAGTTGCTGAACCAGGCCCGCGCCGACCTGGCCCAATACCACCAGGTGAGCGTCTACGAGGCAACGGTAAGCGCCCTGGAGCCTACCGGCCAGGGCCGGTTCCAGGCCACGATCGACGGCGCCAAGGTTATCGCCGATCGGGTGGTGCTAGCCACCGGGGTCCGCGACCAGTGGCCGCCAATCGCGGGCGTCGATGCGCACTGCGGCGTCGATGTGCATCACTGTCCAGCCTGCGACGGGTACAAGGCACGCGGGGGCACCGTTGTCGTCCTAGGTGCTGGCGAACACGTGCCCGCCTACGCTGCCGAGCTGCTGGATTGGGCCGAGGCCGTGCGCATCGTCACCAACCCCACCGATAGGGCCTTCGACGAAGCCCAGAGGGCCACATTGGCCGAGCACGGCATCAGCGTCGTGGAGGGGGTGGCCCAGGCGCTGATCGGGCTTCCGGGAGCCCTGGAGGGGTTGCGCTTGAAAGACGGGACTGTCGTGGAGGCACAGAAAGTGTTCTTCTCCTACTCCCATCACCCCACCAATGACCTCGCCCTCCAGCTGGAGTGTGAACTCGATGATCACGGGCAGATCGCCGTGGACGGATACCAGCTGACCAGCGTCGATGGCGTCTACGCCGCCGGGGACATTACTCCCGGAATGCAGCTGGTCTCGGTGGCCATCGCTGAAGGGGCGGTCGCTGGGGTGGCGTGTGCGACGTCGATGCGTGGGAATCACACCAACGAGCACGCGCCTTCTCCGGCCCCTCCGACGAGGCGTTTCACCATGAACCGGTGACACCGTCTGCCACTGGACCCAGCGACATAGGTAGTTCGACCAGCCCCCAATCAGCGCCTGAGGAGAGGCGAGATTAACCTTCCCGCGGGCTGTAACATTCTTTGCAGGAGGACTTATGAAGATTGGCGAACTCGCCCGGCTGTCCGGCGTCACCACCAAGACGATCCGTTATTACGAGTCCATTGGGCTTTTGCCGGATCCGGTGCGCACCCCGTCGGGTTATCGGGACTTTGATGAGTCTTATGTCGATCGGTTGACTTTCATCCGCACCTCCCAGCGCTTGGGAATTACCTTGCATGAGGTTAAGGAGATGCTTCTGTTCCGGGAGCGGGGTGAGGCCCCATGCGCGTATGTGCGCAGCGTGCTGGATACCCAACTGGAAGGGATTGATCGGCGGATGCGTGAGCTTGAGTTTCTGCGGGAGCAGCTGACCCAGATTGTTTCAGAGGCGGACCCACTCCCTGCCGCCGCTGATAACTGCACCTGCCAGTTGATCGAGCACGCGCGGCAGAAAGCCAGTATCGCCCCTAGTGGTACGGACTAAGCCGAGACCATCTGCCGGCATGCATCGGCGGCCTTGCGGCAGGCCTCGGCACACTCGGTCATGCCGGTCCGCTCACATTCCTGCGCGCAACGCTCGCATGCGTCTGCGCATACCCGACAGAGTTCGGCGCTGAAGTCGCTGCCACGGGCGATCAACGGGATACAGGCCCGGCATAGATCGGCGCAGTCGACACACAGTGTGATGCACCGAGCCAGATCCTTATCCCCCTGCTCGACACACTCCTTGGCGCACGCGGTGCACTTGGCCAAGCAGTCGCTGAGGATATCGATGAGCTGTTTGGTGTGGTCTTCGATCATTGTCATGACGATTTTCCTTCCCAATAGTTAGCAGTCTTCTTATCGTGGACCTTCCCCCGGCTGGAACGTCAAGCTCCCGGGCCTACGAACCGTCTCATCATCCAATTTGACCTTCTAGTGGAGTGGAAGGTTTATGGTTGATGGCACCTACAAGGAGGTGTGTCGTGAGCACTTATACATTCCGTGTTGAAGAGATCCACTGTGGTGGCTGCGAGAAAGCGATCCGCAATGCGTTGACCCGTGTGAACGGGGTGCGAGACGTCACTGCGGATTCTGACACCAATCAGGTGACGGTGAGTTACCACCAGTCCCAGACCAGTATCGAAGAGATCGGTGAGCGCCTTGCCACCGCTGGCTATCCGGCCGTCAGCTGAGCTGGCGCGTGAGACTACCGAGGAGACGGGAACGAGCACTGTGACGAAAACGGAACAGGCAGAGCAGCTGTGGGCGGAGGAGCCCAGTCACCTGGCGGGACACGCCCGCATTCGAGCTCGGATCGCGGGTCTGCATTGTTCGTTGTGCACCGGAACGATCGAGAAGGCGCTGTGTCGTCAGTCCGGGGTGGACACGGTGGCGGTCAGTCTGACCCATGAACAGGCCCTGGTTGACTACGATCCGAAACTCACCGGTCCTGAGAAGATCCTGAAGACGCTGCGCGATATCGGCTATGACCTCTATGACCCGCGCAAGTTGCGGCCCTTCGAGGAGGAGGAAGCCGACCTCGTTCACGAGGGCAAGCGTCTGCTGGCCGCGATCGCGGCGAGTCTGGCCACCATCGCCCTGATCCTGGAGGTCTCTGGTCTCTGGTCGGTGCTGGTGCCAGCCTCGGTCGTGATCCTAATGGTGCCGGTCTCCTACGCAATCATGCGGCCCGCCGGCCGAGCCCTCGCCACCTTGGGTGCGGTGACGATGATCGCTCCGGCCGCATTGGCGTATACGGGCCGCCAGTCAGGGTGGGTTAGCGAGACAGCGGCGGCGTGGCTCACCGGCGCCCTAGCGCTGACGGTGGTGTTGGCCATCGCCCCCCATATCCTGCGCATGGCCTACCAGGCCGCCAGGCGGGGGATCCTCAACCAACACGTACTGCTGGAGATCGGTGCGCTTGGTGGCATCGTCGGCGGTGTGATCGGGTTGACAGAAGTCTTCCCTGATTACCCCACTGCGGCGTTCTTTGCTGTGACCGTGTTGGTGGCGAACTATCACATCTTCTCTGAATGGCTCTCCCTGCTGGTCAAGACCCGCTCCAGCCAAGCGGTGCGCAAGCTGCTGGAGTTACAACCCGATACCGCCAGTCTGGTCCAGGACGGCACTGAGAAAGAGGTGCCTGTCACCCAGATCACAGCCGGGGACCTGGTGCGCATCCGCCCCGGAGACCGGGTCCCGGTCGATGGCCGGGTCATCGAGGGTTACTCGACCCTGGATTTGTCCCTGGTCACTGGTGAACCCGTCCCGGCCGAACGCTCAGCTGGTGGAGAGGTGATCGGTGGGTCCATCAATGGGGCCGGCACTCTGTTGGTGGAGGCGACCCGGATCGGGTCCGAGAGCTTCCTGGCTCAAGTGGCCCGGCACGTTGAAGACTCGAGAGCGCTGAAGCCCGGGATCCTGCACCTGGTCGACCGGGTGCTGCGCATCTACACTCCCACCGTGCTGATCCTAGCTACTCTCGCGCTGCTCGGTTGGCTGCTAGGTTCCTGGGCATGGGCGGAGGAACCGGATGTGCGACGGGCAGTGTTCGCCGGCATCGGTGTGCTCATCATGGGTTATCCCTGCGCGATGGGGATCGCCGCCCCGCTGGCCCTCGTCCGGGCGGCCGGGGAGGCCGCCGACCAGGGAATCATCATGCGCACCGGAGAAGCATTCCAAACCTTCGGCCAGATCCGCACCATCGTGCTGGATAAGACCGGCACCCTCACTGAAGGCAAACCTGCTGTCCGCGAGATCCAATCCCACACCGACGAGGCAGACCTGCTCACCACCGCCGCCGCGGCCGAAGAGCCCTCCGAACACCCACTAGCCCGAGCTATCGTCACTGCTGCCACTATCCGAGGTCTGACCCTGCCAGCGGTCCAGGACTTCCACTCGGTCACCGGCTTCGGCGTCACCGCCACCGTCGACGGTCGCGCCGTGTTGGTCGGCCGGCCAGGCTTTCTGGTCGATCGCGGCATCGACCTGACCCCCCTCGGCCCCGCCATCCAACGCTTAGAGGCCATCGGACGCACGGTGGTGGCCGTCGCCGCCGACCGCGACTTACTGGGAATCATCGCCCTGGGCGATGAGATCCGCCCCGAGACGGTCGAGGCCGTGCAGCAGCTACAGGCAGCGGGCATCACCCCCGTGTTAGCAACTGGCGACAACCTCCCAGCGGCGAAGCACGTCGCCGCGCAGGTCGGCATCGAAGACATCCGAGCCGGGCTGCTGCCTGAGGACAAAGCCGACCTCGTACGCGAGCTCCAGACCGAGGGGGCCCGGGTCGCGATGGTCGGTGACGGCATCAACGACGCCCCTGCCCTGATGCAATCCGACGTGGGCATCGCCATGGGCAGCGGCACCGACATCGCAGTGGAATCCGCCGATGTCGTCATCGTCCGCGACGACCTCCGCGCGATCCTCACCGCACGCCAAACCAGCCTCTCCAGCTACCGCCGCACCAAGCAGAACGTCGCCCTGGCGTTTCTCTTCAACGGCACCGGGATCCTCGTGGCCACCACCGGGTTGGTCTACCCAGTCTGGGCAATGATCGCCATGGCCCTGTCCGTGACCACCATCTTCATCAACTCCCTCGGCGGCAGACCACGGCTACTCTTCGAAGCCATCGGCAGTGTCGGACGCTCCCGCGAAGACACAAAACCTGACGTGGTGGACACGCGCCCAACCTGACCAACCTGAATGTCATGTTCAGGGGCCCCCTTCACGAAACGGCAGCCAGGTGGGCCGAGTCCTGTGCCAGTTGCCCAACCCCTTTCGGATACCAGGGCCGCCAATTTCCGTTTAGGAAAGGCGGCCACTTATTGCTGCGACTCACACCGTAGTGGGCGTGTCGACAGTGTGACTGTTAGCGGGAGATGGCGGGGAATCGCAGTTTCGCTTGGCGGCTCCGGGTGCTTCTGTTCTTGCCCGGTGGGCCGTCGTCAGTTCTGGATCTCGGTCCACAGGGCGCGGACGCGGTCGTCGATCTGGTCGACGATTTCGCGGATTCGTTCCGGTGTCTCCTCGGCGGGGTCGGCCAGTTCCCAGTCCAGGTAGCGTTTGCCGGGGTAGATGGGGCAGGCGTCGCCGCAGCCCATGGTGATGACGTAGTCGGCTGCGCGGACGACGTCGTCGGTCAGTGGTTTGGGGAAGGCTCCGGACAGGTCGATGTGGCGTTCGGCCAGCGCGTCGATCACCAGGGGGTGGACCTCGGATCCGGGCAGCGAGCCGGCCGAGCGGACCTCGACCCGGTCGCCGGCGTAGTGGGCCAGCAGGGCGCTGGCGATCTGGGAGCGTCCGACGTTGTGCACGCAGACGAACAGCACCTGCGGGACGGTTGTCTCGATTGTGCCCTGTGCCAGGGCGAGAGCGCGGAGGCGGTCGGCGGCGAACCGTTCGGCGAGGATCGCCAGGTGGTCGCGGATTCTCGCGGTCCGCGACAGGGTGGTGTAGGACTCGAAGACGTAGCGCTCGATGGTCTCCGGGGAGAAGATTCCCTCGTACTTGCGGGCGAGGTCATCGGCTGTGTGTTGGAGGACTTGGGTGTCGAGCGGCGGGGTGTCGGCGGCCATGGCCTGGTCCTTTCAGGAGCAGCAGGAGGAGGTGGGTGCGCCGCCGATGGTCACCGGGAGTGGCCCGGCTGGCACGTCGCAGTATCCGCCGAGGTCTGTGGTGCAGACGCCGGTCTCGGGCAGTTCGAGGTGGACGGTGTCGGCGGCGACCCGGTCACCTGCCAGTGCTGCGGCGATGGAGCGGACCTGTTCGTAGCCGGTGGCCATGAGGAACGTCGGTGCGCGGCCGTAGCTCTTCATGCCGACGATGTAGAACCCGGGCTCGGGGTGGGCCAGCACGCGTTCGCCGTGTGGTTCGACGCTGCCGCAGGAGTGGAACTCCGGGTCGATGAGCGGGCCGAGCTTCTGGGGTGCATCGACGGTCGGGTCGAGGTCGAGGCGCAGCTCGGTCAGCATCGACAGGTCGGGGCGGAAGCCGGTGGCCGGGACGAGGACGTCCACGGTGAGCTTCTCGGCGCCGCTGGGTCCTGCGGCCTGGACGTGCAGCTGCTCGCCGTGAGTTTCGAAGCCGGTGATCACGAACGAGGTGTGGACATCGATTCGGCCGGATTCGACCAGGTCCCGGAGGCGGGTGCCCAGGGCGCCGCGGGCGGCGAGTTCGTCGCGGTCTTCGCCGCCGTAGGCGCGGGAGGCGTCCGCTGACCGGACGGCCCAGCTGATCCGGGTCGCGGGGTTGTCGTCGGCGAGCTCGGCGAGGTCGAGCAGCGTGTTGGCCGCGGAGTGGCCGGCGCCGACGACGAGGACGTGGCGCCCGGCGAACCGGTCACGGTCGACACCGGTGACGGCGGGCAGGGGCTGGGTGATGAGGCCGCGGGCTGTCGCCTCGGCTTCTCCGGGGGCGGGCAGGCCGGACCGGCCGAGTGGGTTGGGCTGGTGCCAGGTGCCCGAGGCGTCGATGACGCTGCGCGCCAACACGTCCTCGGACGATCCGTCGGAGGAGGCGATGCGGACGAGGAACGGGGTGGTCTCCCTGCCGGTGCTGCGGGTCTTGTCGATCCCTTCCCGGGAGACCGCGATGACGCGGGCGTCGGTGCGGACGACGTCGCCCAGTGCCGCTGCCAGCGGGGTCAGGTAGTCGGTGATCAGCTCGTGACCGGTGGGCAGGACTTCCGGGTTCGGGGCCTGCCAGCCATCTGCCTCGAGGAGGCGGCGGGCGGCTTCGTCGATGTTGTAGCGCCACGGTGAGAACAGGCGGGTGTGGCCCCAGTCGCGGATCGCGGCGCCGCTGGTGCTGCCGGCCTCCAGCACCAGCGGGGTCAGGCCGCGTTCGCGCAGGTGGGCGGCGGTGGCCAGCCCGACGGGGCCGGCGCCGATGACGACGACCGGCAGACTCTCGGTGTGGTTGGTGGTGTCAGCCATGGCTGGTCTCCTGAAGGACGGGGGCGGTTGCCGGTTCGGTGGCGGCGAGGAAGCGTTCGGCGTCTAGGGCGGCGGCGCACCCGGTGCCGGCGGCGGTGATGGCCTGCCGGTAGCGGTGGTCGACCGCGTCGCCGCAGGCGAAGACGCCGGGCAGGTTGGTGGCGGTGGTCGGGGCGTCGACGACGATGTAGCCGTCCGGGTCGAGTTCCAGCTGGCCCTTGACGAGTTCGGTGCGGGGCAGGTGCCCGATGGCGACGAAGATCCCGGTGGCATCCAGCTGGCTGGTGTTGCCGGTGAGTGAGTCGGTCACGCTCACGCCGGTGACCTTTTCGTCTCCGTGGATGGCGGTGATCTGGCTGTTGTACAGGAAGCGGATCTTCTCGTTCTGTTGTGCCCGCTGGGCCATAATCTTCGATGCGCGCAGGGTGTCGCGCCGGACCACCACGGTCACGGTCGCGGCGAACCGGGTCAGGAACAGTGCCTCCTCCATGGCCGAGTCCCCACCGCCGACGACGATGATGTGCTGGTCGCGGAAGAAGAACCCGTCGCAGGTGGCGCACCAGGACACGCCGTGCCCGGTGAGCCGCTTCTCATCGGCCAGTCCCAGCTCCTTGTACGCCGAACCCGTGGCGACGATGACGGCCGGTGCTCGGTAGGTGGCACCGGACAGGGTCGTGACCTCTTTCAGGGGCCCGGTCAGGTCGACGGCGGAAGCGTCGTCGTACTCGATGCGGGCCCCGAAGTTTGCGGCCTGCTCGCTGAGTCCCATCATGAGTTCCGGGCCCTGGATGCCGCCGGGGAATCCGGGGAAGTTCTCGACGTCGGTGGTGTTCATCAAGGCGCCGCCGTGGGTGACGGATCCGGCGATCACGCGCGGGGACAGCCCGGCGCGTGCCGCGTAGATCGCGGCGGTATAACCTGCGGGGCCGGACCCGATGATGATCAGCTCATCCGTTTGGGTGCTGGTGGTCGTCATGGTGTCAGCGCCTCACTTCGCGCCGGTCGATGCTGGCAGCAGCTCGGAGACGAGCTGCTCGATGCGGGCCTTGATGTCATCGCGGATCGGGCGGACCGCCGCGATGCCCTGGCCTGCGGGGTCTGCGAGGTCCCAGTCCTCGTAGCGCTTGCCCGGGAAGATCGGGCACGCGTCCCCGCAGCCCATGGTGATGACGACGTCGGAGGCCTTGACGGCGTCGGTGGTGAGGATCTTCGGGGAGGCAGAGGTGATGTCGATGCCGTCTTCTGCCATCGCCTCGACGGCGACCGGGTTGATCTGGTCGGCGGGTTCCGAGCCTGCCGAGCGGACCTCGATCCGGCCGCCCGACAGTTCGGTGAGGTAGCCGGCGGCCATCTGGGAGCGGCCGGCGTTGTGGACGCACACGAACAGCACGCTGGGCTTGGTCGTGGTGGTGTTGGGGGCAGCGGTCATAGGACCATCCAATCCGGGAGTGGGTATTCAGTCGTTGAGAAGTGCGGAGTGCAGAGCCTGGACGCGGGTGTCGATGTCGTCGCGGACCAGGCGCATCCGTTCGATGCCCTCGATGCCGCGCTCCGAGGGCTCATCGGTGTTCCAGGTCTCGATCGTGGCGGTCATACCGTCGACGGGTTCGACGTGTGCTTCCTCGCCGAGGACGATGACCCGGTCGACCCGGCGCAGCAGGTCCGGGTCGATCGGCTTGGGCGATTCTCCGGACATGTCTGCGCCCACCTCGGCGACCACGTCGGCGGACAGGGCGTTGAGGGAGGTACCGGGCTTGGTGCCGGCCGAGTGCACCTCAACCGCGTCGCCGGCATGGTAGCGCATCAGCGCGGCGGCCATCTGGGACTTGCCGCCGTTCTTGACGCAGACGAAGAGGACGCTGGGCCTTTTCGGTTCAGAGGTGCTGGTCATGCTCGGACTCCAGAGGTTCTGCGTGCGGGGACAGTCGGGTCGTTGGGGAACAGCTTGGGACCGGCCCAGAGAGCGACGTAGACGAGACCGACGAGGACGGGGACTTCGATGAGCGGGCCGACGACACCGGCCAGCGCCTGCCCCGAGGTGATCCCGAATGCGCCGATCGACACCGCAATCGCGAGCTCGAAGTTGTTGCCCGACGCGGTGAAGGCCACGCTGGTCGACTTCGCGTAGTTCAGTCCGACGGCTCTGGAGGCGAGCAGGCTGATGATGAACATGAGCACGAAGTACAGCAGCAGCGGCACCGCCATCCGGGCCACATCCAAGGGCTGCGAGGTGATCGCCTCACCCTGCATGGCGAACAGCAGCACGATGGTGAACAGCAGTCCGTAGAGCGCCCAGGGACCGATCCTCGGCAGGAACGTCTCCTCGTACCACTGCCGGCCCTTGGCTCTCTCACCAAGCACGCGGGTGAGGAAGCCCGCCAGCAGCGGAATGCCGAGGAAGACGAGCACCGATGCCACGATCGCCCACACGGAGAACTGCGCCGAAGTCGTCTCCAGTCCCAACCACGAGGGCAGCACCTGCAGATAGAACCAGCCCAGCGCACCGAAGGCCACGACCTGGAAGACGGAGTTGATCGCCACCAGCACGGCGGCGGCTTCACGGTCTCCGCAGGCGAGATCGTTCCAGATGAACACCATCGCGATGCAGCGGGCCAGGCCCACGATGATCAGCCCGGTCCGGAACTCCGGCAGATCGGGCAGGAACACCCAGGCCAGCGTGAACATGAAGGCCGGACCTATGACCCAGTTGAGGAACAGCGACAGAGCCAGCAGCTTCCGATCACCGGTCACCCGGTGCATCTCGTCGTAGCGAACCTTCGCCAGCACCGGATACATCATGACCAGCAGACCGATCGCGATCGGCACGGAGATCCCGCCGACCTTCACAGAGTCCAAGGCCGTGTCGAGCCCGGGCACGAAACGCCCCAGCAGCAGACCCACGGCCATTGCCGCCAGGATCCAGACCGCCAGCCAGCGGTCCAGGAAGGACATCTCCTTCGTCACCGGCACCGCGTTCTGCGCAGCCGTCGTTGCAGTGGTGTTCATCGGCACTAAGCTCCTTGTATCGATGGATGTCTATGGAACACACTAAGCGCATGCATCGATGGGCGTCAATGTATGATGGGGTGATGGCAACCGCATTCGAAACCGTGAAACTGCTCACCCCCCATGCCAACGACTGCTGTCCGCTGGCGGTCGCACCGCTGGGCGCGGACCAGGCCGAACAGATGGCCAGAAAGCTCAAAGCGCTGTCCGACCCGACCCGGCTGCGGGTGCTGTCGCATGTAGCCGCGCAGGGATGCGACGCGGTGTGCGCCTGCGACCTGACCGAGACGCTCGACATCAGCCAGCCGACGATCAGCCACCACCTCAAGAAGCTTGTCGAGGCGGGCCTCCTGACGCGTGAGCAGCGCGGCAAGTGGGCGCACTACACCGTGGTGCGCGAAGCGTTCGCCGAGCTGCGCCAGTTCCTCGCCCTGGACTGATGACCGCACTCGGGGCAGTCAGTCGCGCGGTGGAGGTGAGAGATCGAGCCGATGTTGCCGTGATCGGTGGCGGACAGGCCGGCCTGGCGGTCGGCTACTACCTGCGCCGTGCCGGATTGTCCTTCGTGATTCTCGATGACCAGGACGCCCCTGGTGGGGCCTGGAGGCACGTGTGGCCCTCGCTGCGGCTGTTCTCGCCGGCAGAATACTCATCCCTGCCCGGCCGGCTGATGCCGAGAACCTCCGGCGGTAACCCCGACGCCGATCACGTGATCCGGTATCTGGCCGACTACGAGGAGCGGTATTCACTCCCAGTCGTGCGGCCGGTGCGAGTCGCCCAGGTCATCCCAACCAGCGAGGGATTCCAGCTGCTCACCGATGCCGGGCAGTGGCGGGCGCGTGCCGTCGTCAACACGACGGGCACATGGTCGCAGCCCTTCTGGCCAACCGTGCCGGGGCAGAGGAGCTTCCGCGGGAGTCAGATGCACAGTGCCGACTACCGCGGACCAGGCAAGTTCAAGGGCCAATCCGTCCTCGTCGTCGGCGGAGCGAACTCAGCCGCACAGATCGCAGCCGATCTCGCCCGCGCCGCGACGGTGACCTGGTGCCTGCGCGGTGCGCCGCGCTATCTGCCCGACGACGTCGACGGGCGCGAGCTCTTCCGGGTGGCCAGCCAGCGGGTGCGCGCACTGGCCGCCGGGGAACCGGACTCCGGCGGCGTCGCGAACTTGGGCGACATCGTTGCCGTCCCACCCGTGAAGAAGGCACGGGATGCAGGGCTGCTGATCCCTCACCCGATGTTCGAACGCTTCACCCGCGACGGCGTGATCTGGAACGACGGCAGCACACGCCGAGTCGACGCGGTGATCTGGGCCACCGGCTTCAGACCGGCGCTGCGCCATCTGCGGGCACACGACCTCCGGGAGTCAGACGGGACGATCAGGCTCGACGGAACGGCGTCACCCCGGATCCCGGGGCTCTATTTCGCAGGCTACGGAGACTGGACCGGTCCGGGATCGGCCACCCTCGTCGGTGTCGGATCCACCGCGAAAGCCACGGTCGGCGCCATCGCCGGCGATCTTGAGTCCGCCACGACTGCTGCGGCCATCTCTGCACGAGCACGGTGAGTACCATCAGCGCATGGAGATGATGTGCGCGGACTGCGGATGCGCGGTCAGGCGGGGCGTGATCGTGCGCGCCTGTGAGCAGTATCCGGATTGCTGCTGTCAGGATCTGGCCGTCGCGGGCGACCATGGCACTGCGCGCGATGCATGACGCTCTTCGCCACGAGTGACCATATTGTGGTCGGCCGCACCCAGGGCGATCCTGCTCGTCTCAAGCAGAAGCCGTCCGGGTTCCGGGCAGGCTGAGCTGGGATGCATGAAAGTCGAAATGCCGGATCGGGTAGGCGTACACGTCCATCGGGTGCCGTTGCTGCCCCGTCGCGCCTCGGAGCCGCTCGCGCGGTGCAGGGCAGGCAGCCTCTAACTCGGCACAGTTGCGGCTGTATCCATCTCTGATCGCGGTTCGATCCATGATCGTCACCCTCAGCAGGTGGGGGCTTCCTCCGGCCTGCTTATCTCACCGACAACGCGGTCAGGCTGCGGCTGTAGCAGTAACGACCGTTTTCGCTACAAGACATCGCGCCACCGGCGCATCGTCTGTGGATCGCCGCGGTAAATGGCGGTCTTCTCGCACCGCTATCTGTCGCTTGTCTCGATCGACAGCACTGGGGTTATGTGAGGGACGTGAAGGCGCACTCAGACTGACAGGGTGCTGAACTGTCTGGGCAGGTCGCCACGTGGTCGATCGAACTCACCAGCACGGCACGAAGCTCTTCCAAGTTGCGGATACTGTCTTCCACCTCCCGCAGCCGCTCAGTGAGCACTGGGTGCAGGGCATCTCGAGTATTGGTGCAGGTGCCCGTTTCGGTGACCTCGAGAAGCCACTTGATCTGCTCAAGGTCCATATCCATCTTCTTGGCCACCCTGATGAAGCGCAGACGCTCCAGCGCCTCGGGGCCGTATTCGCGGTATCCATTGATGGACCGGGTCGAACTGATCAAGCCGAGCTGTTCGTAGTACCGCAGGGCCGTCGCTGGAACCCCACTATGCGCGGTGACCTCAGAGATACGCATATCTACACCCTTCCACGGAGGCGGAGTGTCATCGGTCGCTGCTCGTCGCGGGAACCTGTTCGGCCGGGTCTGGCTTGTCCCGGTGGCGAATGATCTGACTCAGTGCCGCCAAGATCGGGAGCTCGATCAAAGGCCCTACCACCAGGGCCACGGCGATCAGTGGCCGGTCGGGGAACGCGGCGACTGCGATGCCCAGCGCAATGGGCGAGTTCCTGGCTGTGGTCACCATCGTCAGAGCCACTCGTTGGGGTCCCGTCAGGCGCAACAGCCGAGAAACCCCGGTGGCGACCAGCGGAAGGATGATGAAGAACGCCAGCAGCGGAGGCAGCAACAGCAGCATCTCGGCGCCGCTCTCAGCAACCACCGGCGCCTGCCAGGCGAACATCGCGAAGACCGCGACACACAGCAGCGGCATCACCACACGATTCGCCCACCGGTTGACGTGCTCCTCCCTCCAATGCTCGCCCTTGAGCCGGGTGCTGACCCAGCGCAGCGTGAACGCGACCACCAGCGGGGTCAGAAGCATCAACAGCACGGCCTCCAACAGGGTGGCTGTATCGACCATCGCAGCTTCACCGCCGAGCAGCATCACGTAGACCGGCAACAGCAACAGCTGGAGCACCAGGTTGATCGGCAACAGGGCGGCAGCGATCCCCGCGTGCCCACGAGCCATTGCGGTGAAGATCAGGTACCAATCGGTGCACGGGGTGACCAGTAACAGCAACAGTCCGATTCGCAGGTCAGGCTGCGCACCGAGTAGTCCAAGACCCAAGGCCCAGGCGAGAAGCGGGGTGAAGGCGTAGTTCAGCACCAGACTGACCCCGACAAGTCCCTTAGCCTTGCCCACGTCTTTGAGGTGCGAGGCATCGAGCTGCATAAAGACAGCGATGAGCATCACCAGTAGGGCTGGGATCACGAGATGCTCGCCGTTGGCGCCTAATGGGCTGGCGAGACCGACGCCTAATCCAGCCAGTGCCGCCACGGCGACGAACACGCTTTGAAGACGCTCAGCCCAAGTCATCTGTTGGTCCTCTCCATCGGCAGCTGTGACAGGACCATTCCGGCAGCTGGGTTCAGCGGCAGGGGGGCCTGCATCCCCACGGTAAACCTTCAAGTCAGCTAGAAGGTCAAGACGAGTTTCGGTCCCTCCGGCTAGACCCCACATCCTCAGCTCCATGGACCTCGACTCAATCCTTACCGCGAGCCCGTCGCCGGCAGTCTGGCCATCGACCACGATGCTGGCCATTGGAGCGGGACCTGCTCACGGTCCAATGATCCCCAGAGCTCTCATGCGCCTGGCAACCTATCCGATGGCCATCTGAAAACTGTCGGTACATGTTCGGCCTGCTCTCTCACTGCTGCTGGGCTTGGGGCTGCTGAGCCCTGAGGTTCTTTCAAGCCGTAGCCGGGCCTCGCGCAGGTGACCTGAGCGTTGTGGGGGCCTCCCTCGGGCCTCGCTGTGTTCAACCTCCAGGGGCTCCCACCGTGCCGGCCCGCATCGTGGGGTTTGTCTTGATCTTTGGTCAGAGCATCGATCCCAGGTCAGACGCGATGGAAGGATATACCGCCGGCGAGGATCTTAGCTCCCGCGCCGTCAGCCCGTACTTCATGGCCAGGCTGATCGTGTTCACCAACTCTGCATAACCATGTCCGAACAGATGCGCCCCCACGATGAGATCAGTCGATCGGTCGACGAGAATCTTGGCTGCCCCGGCTGTTTCGCCGACCCGATACTGGGAAAACCACCGACTGGTGTCGGTATACCTGACGTCGATATCCATACCGCGCGACCGGGCTTCATTCTCCAACGCCCCTACCCTGACAAGCTCCGGGATCGTGAAGACCGCCGTCGGAGTCGCCGCGTAGTCAGGTACAGCATTCCCTGACTTCAAGATGTTTGATGCTGCGACTTTCGCCTCCACCACAGCTACCGGGGTAAGCGGCATCCCCTGGGTGTCAGCAGCATCACCGGCGGCATACACGGCTGAGTTCGTAACCGACTGCAGATCAGCTGTCACGTCGATGCCTCGTGGGCCATACGCCACGCCGCCGGCCTCAAGATCAAGCCGGGACAGATCGGGGAGACGTCCTGCTCCATGAACGACAAGGTCCACTTCGATCATCGCTGCGACGCCCTGCTGTTCAAGATGCACCTGATACCCGGCGGGCACTTTCTCCACGCCGGTGATGCTGGTGCCCGATTGGACATCCACGCCAGCCTGGGTGCCGCGTCGGATCAGCAGGTCCACCAGATCGGGGTCGAAACTCTTCAGCGGCCGCGGACCACGGTCGATGATGATCGGGCGGGACCCGGCTCGTGCCGCGATGTGAGCGAACTCGAAGGACACGAACCCGCCCCCGACAAAGAGGACCCGCGGAGGAAGGCTCTCGAGGTTCAAGAACGCGGTGCTGTCGATCAGGTGCTCGTGGCCAGGGAAATCAAGCGGGGCAGGTGTGGCGCCGGTCGCGATCAGGATCTTTGGTGCGTGATAGCCCACACCGGAGACCTCAACCTCTGTCGGGCCGGTGAACACCGCGGTGCCGTGGAGTGTCTGCACCCCGTGCGCTTTGAGATCGTCTTCCATACTGGTGGGCACCCCATCGGTGAAGCCGTGCTTGTGCTTCATCAGCTGCGCCCAGTTCACCGACAAGCCACCTTCATCGATGCCCTTATCCCCCATGAGATGTGCCGCATCCAGGATCTCAGCTCCCCGGCGCAGAATTTTCTTCGGGTCACACCCCCGCAAGGCGCAGGTGCCACCATAGGGAAGCGAGTCCACGATGGCCACACGCCAACCCTGGGATGCGCACTTGGTCGCTGCCGCGATCCCAGCCATGCCGGCCCCAATGACTATCAGGTCGTACTTCTCATGCTCCTCGTACTTCTTCGTCATATCTACACCTTCTCTGAAGCGCCGCGACCGTCACGCAGCGGGGTGAATGGATCCTCGACACTCAGGATTTATCTCGGCGTGGACTCAGCGGCTGCTGCTGCGGAGCGCAGCTGCTCCATGGTGGGGGCGCCGGCGATTCCCTCAGGAGTCATATACCTGCGACACGACAAGCCCACCGCCGAAGAGGCCTCCGAGAACCTGTCGAAACCATCGATCAGGACGCTGGGGGAACCGTGAAAACCCAGCCGCTGAGCCTGAGCGTCACTCTCTACCAGCTGTGTGCTCAGACTGATGTCGGGCCTCTCAGCGCACAGCCTGACAAGCCGCTCATGGGCGATCTTCCAATTGGGGCATCCCTCGAAGTACTGCAGCACGATCTCCATAGCCTGACCATAAACCTTATAGCCGGATACAAGGTCAAGTCATAGGATGGGAGGGTGCTTATCGGAGAACTCAGCGTTGTCACCGGCATTGGCCGTCAGGCGATTCGCTTCTATGAACGCCAGGGCCTGCTGTCGAACCCGGAACGAACGGGCGGCGGCTACCGTCGCTATGACGATCAGGCCGTCACTCGACTGCGGTTCATCCGCGCCGCCCAGGCCGCGGGCCTGACCCTGCAGGAGATTCTGGGCACGATTCAACTTCGCGAGACCGGTCAGATCCCTTGCGCACACGTCGCGGGTCTCGTCGAGGAGAAGCTCGCCGATGTTCGAGCCCGACAGGTTGAACTCGAGATGCTGGCCGCTGATCTCGAGCAGACCGTTCTGGCAAGCCAGCACCTCGACCCGACCAATTGCGGCGACGATGAAGTGTGCCACATCGTGACAACGCCCGAACACAACCTGAACCGTCCCAGGTTTGATGCCGCATCTTTTCGAGTTGAGAGGATGGCTTCATGCCGAAGAAAATTGATCCCCAGGTCCGCGAACGAGCGGTCAGGCTAGTGCTTGAGCACCGAGCGGAATACCCATCGAACGCGAAGGCGATCGCAGCCGTAGCCCTCCAAGAAGGCGTGGGTACTGAATCTCTACGCCGGTGGGTGCTCCAAGCCGAGATCGATGCCGGTACCCGGGAAGGTCAGACCAGCGAAGAGCACGCTGAGATCAAGCGGCTCAAAGCCGAGAACCGTCAGCTCCGTGAGGACGTAGCGATCCTGCGCGCGGCAACGACTTTCTTCGCGGGGGAACTCGACCCCCGCAACCGCTGATGATGGGCTTCATCGACCACATGCGTTCGGAGGGCTTCGCCGTCGAGTCGATCATTCGCGTCCTGCGTGAGCAGGGCGTGAAGATCGCGGCACGCACCTACCGTGCGTGGAAACGCCCCCGGATCTCGGCTCGTACGGTGACCGACGCGATGGTCGTGGACGCGGTCCGTGACGCCGCTTGGAAGACCGTTGTCGACCAGACAGGCGCGCAACGGCGTCGGATGACTCCGGAGGGGTTGTACGGGCGGAAGAAGATGACCGCTCTGATCCGCCGCACCGCCTTGCCAGACGCCTCCCGCGGTGCAGTCGACCGCGCCATGCGGGCGTTGGGGCTCTCGGGCGTCACGCGGGCGAAAGCGATCCGTACGACGATCCGTGCGAAGGACGGGATCCGTGCCGGGGACCTGTTGAACCGGGACTTCACTGCCCCGCGGCCTGATCACACGTGGGTCACTGATTTCACCTACGTCCGCACCTGGACGGGCTGGGTATATGTTGCGTTCATTCTCGATGTGTTTTCGCAACGCATCGTGGCCTGGCACGTCCAGACCACCAAGCATGTCGACCTGGTCATGATCCCGCTGCGCATGGCGCTGTGGGAACGTGACCGAGCGGGCCATCCTGTCGGCCCTGGGCAACTGCGGCACCATTCGGATGCGGGGTCTCAATACACCTCCGTGGTGCTGACCGAGCATCTCGCGCTCGAGGGCATCGCTGCCTCGATCGGGACCGTTGGCGATGCGTACGACAACGCCCTGATGGAGACGATCAACGGGCTCTACAAGGCCGAGTGCGTGCGCACGACGATCTTCCACGACGGCCCTTACAAGACAATCGCAGACGTCGAGTTCGCGACCGCTGGATGGGTCGACTGGTATAACAACCGAAGGCTTCACGGTAGCCTTGGAATGGTCAGCCCCGACGAGTTCGAGGCGACCTACTACGCGGCCCTCACCCCAGCGCCGCTCCCCGCATAACAGCGGCATCAAACGCATAACAGCGGCATCAAACCTGGGACGGTTCAACCGGGCCAGCATTCATAGTTCTGAACACCATCCCGGGCCTCGTGCCGTGGGGATGGAACATCGTGGGCCCCTTAACTGACGATTGGCTGAGCCCAAAGTGGTCGTCCCAGTTCCTTGGTTCTGGGACAGTCCCGGTCAATATCCGCGTCGATGTGTGGCTTTGTGAGATAGGTGGCGGCTTTTCTTCAGGGATAGATGGCGGCGCATACTGTCCACCCAGAAGCGTCGATGTCCGTGGGGCCTCACACCGCCACCCATCTGGGTGGATCGAGGCTTAATGACCGGTGAAGGCGGGCAGGAACTGGACGAAGACGGAGCCGGCGACGGCGACGTAGGCGACGGCGATGAGGGTTCCGACCCAGCCGGTGGCGAACCGGACCACCGACGGCGGGGCGGGGATCACGCCGTGGGCCAGGTTGCGGGCGGTGAGCAGGATGAACAGCGGGATCATGGCCGCCCAGACGATCATGCAGTACAGGCACAGGATGTAGATCTCGTACAGGGCCTGGAACCACAGCCAGGCCACGAACCCCATCCCGAGGGTGACCCCGGCCTGCAGCCCGGCCCAGTACCAGCGCCCGGGCCGGGCCCCGGAGAGCACCACCATCGCGGTGGCCAGCACCACGGCGAAGGCCACGATCCCGATCAGCGGGTTCGGGAAGCCGAACAGCTCGGACTGCCAGGTGCCCATGACCCGACCACAGGACACCCAGGGGTTGATGTCACAGCTGGTGGTGTGGCCGGGGTTCTCGTAGAGGGCGAGGCGTTCGAGGACCAGAATCGCCGAGGCGATCCAGCCGACGGCCCCGGTGACCAGCAGGACCACACCCAACGGGCGGTGCCGGGCAGCAACCGGCATCCCCGCCTCCGCGGAGGCCGGTCCGCCGCCGGCCGGGTGATCGGTGGGGCGGTCCGTGGTGATCGTGGGGGTTGTCATGGGCGAGCCGGTGCCGGGGGCAGGGGTGGTCATGGTCAGGCTCAGTTGCTTGCGGCCGCGTCGATCTCGGCGCGGAACTGCTCGAGGGTGTTCAGGGTGAGCATCTGCCCGTCCAGGAAGAAGGTGGGGGTGCCCTGCACGCCCAGGGCGACCCCGTCGGCCACGTCGGCCTCGACGCGGGCGCGGGTGGCCGGATCGGCCACCGCCTTGTCGTAGGCGGCCAGGTCCAGGCCCAACTCCTCGGCGTAGCCGCGGAACACCGGGCTGCGGTCCTCGGCGGTGTGGCTCCACTGCTCCTGAGTGTCAAACATCCGCTGGTACATCGCCTCGTACGCCCCCTGCTGGGCGGCGGCCTCCACCGCCACGGCCGCGGTCATCGAGTTCGGGTGCCCGGGCAGCGGGAAGTAGCGGTGCACGACGGTCACCGTGTCGGCGTACTCGGCGCGCAGTTCCTCCACGACCGGGTAGGCGGCCTTGCAGCCCTCGCACTCGAAGTCCAGGAACTCCACCAGCACGGCCCGCTCGTTCGGGGCCTGGGACAGCACCCGGCTGTCCGAGCGCACCACCGGCGCGGCCTGTGAGGCCGCGGTCTGCCCGGACCCGGAAGAGGCGGCTTGGCCGGTCTGCGCCGGGGCGGCCTGGGGGGTGGACTGGGCCCGGGCGGCGAAGAAGGCCACCACCCCGGCCAGGACCAGGGTGGCCAGCACGACCCAGACGATGACCTTGGCCCGGCGTTGCCGGGACGGGGCGGAGACGGCCTTGGTCGGGATGGGGTCGGGGGAAGTCACGAGCGGTCCAATCCGTGGGGTCGGGAGTCAGGGCAGGGGAGGTTAGACGGGGGTGGTGAAGGTGCCGGCGAGGTTCTGCAGCTGGTAGATCCACAGGGTCCAGATCCCGGTGACCATCAGCACCCCAACCAGCACCAGCAGGATCCCGCCGATGATATTGAAGGCCCGGATGTGGCGGCGGACGAAGCCTAGGGTGCGAGTGACCCAGTCCAAGCCCAGGGCGACCAGTACGAAGGGGATCCCCAGGCCCAGGCAGTAGAGGAAGCCCAGCAGTGCCCCGCGCCAGGGGTCACCGGTGGTGGTGCTCAGCGCCAGCACGGCGCTCAGAGTGGGCCCCATGCAGGGGGTCCACCCCAGGCCGAAGACCACCCCGAGCAGCGGGGCCCCGGCGATCCCGGTCCTGGGCTGGAAGGACATCCGCCGGGTGTTCTGCAACCACGGCAGCCAGCCGATGAGCACCAGGCCCATGAGGACCACGAACACCCCCAGGGCCCGGATCAGCACGTCCTGCCACTGCAGCAGCCAACCGCCGATCACCCCGAAGGCGGCCCCGTAGGCGGTGAAGACCGCGGCGAAGCCCAGGATGAACAGTCCCACCCCGGTCATCACCCGGCGCCGGTTGTCCGCCCGGCGTGGGTCGGCCAGCCCGGAGACATACCCCAGGTAGCCGGGCACCAACGGCAGGATGCACGGGGAGAGGAAGGACACCAGTCCGGCGACCGCGGCCAGCGGCATCGCCACCAGCAGCGCCCCGGACTGGACCATCTCGGCGAAGAACCCGCCCAGACTCATGCCCGCCCTCCCCGACCCCGGCCGGGGCGATGCGGGCAGGTGCGGCGGCAACGGGCAGTCACTAAGGGTCCTCACTGGGTCAACGGGTCGGGGCCGCCTAAGTCCGGGCGAAACCCCCCGCAAGAGACTACAGCACAGGCTGTATAGTTCACCCCATGCTGACGATTGCGACACGGTTGGACGTGATGAACCGGCTGGGCCGGGCAATGGCCGACCCCACCCGGTCGCGGATCCTGCTGACCCTGCTGGAGGGCCCCGGGTACCCGGCCGAACTGGCCCAGGCGCTGGGGTTGACCCGCTCGAACGTGTCGAACCACCTGGCCTGCCTGCGGGACTGCGGGATCGTGGCCGTCGAACCCCAGGGCCGCCGCACCCGGTACGCGATCGCCGACGCGCACCTGACCCGGGCGCTGAGCGGTCTGCTCGAGGGGACCCTCGCCGTGGATGCCTCCGCCCCCTGCCTGGACCCGGGCTGCCCGGTGCCCGGGTGCTGCGACACGGGGCAGGTGGCCTCATGAGTTCGGCCTGCGGCTGCGAGGCCCCGACCCCCGGTGCACCCGAGGAGCCCGAAGAGCACCGGCCGTGGTGGCGGGATGCGGCCATCCTGCTCCCGGTGCTCTCCGGGGTGGCGTTTATCGCCGGGCTGGTCCTGGAATGGTCGGGGGCCGGTTTGGTGGCCACGGTGGTGTTCTGGGTCGGGCTGGTGCTGGGCGCCTGGACCTTCGTGCCCGGGGCGCTGCGCGGGCTGTTCACCCGGGGCCGGCTCGGGATCGGGCTGCTGATGACGATCAGCGCCATCGGCGCGGTGATCCTGGGCTACATCGAGGAGGCCGCCGCCCTGGCGTTCTTGTACTCCATCGCCGAGGCCCTGGAAGACAAGGCCATGGACCGCGCCCGGGCCGGGCTGCGCGCCCTGCTCAAGCTCGTGCCCGAGACCGCGACCATCCGCCAGGGTGGGGCCACGGTGCAGGTCGAGGCCAAGGACCTGCATCCCGGGCAGGTGCTCGTGGTCCGGCCCGGGGAACGGGTCGCCACCGACGGGATCGTGCGCGCCGGGCGCAGTTCCCTGGACACCTCGGCGATCACCGGGGAGTCCATCCCGGTCGAGGTCGGCCCGGGGGACACGGTCTCGGCCGGGTCGATCAACACCGCCGGGGCCCTGGAGATCGAGGCCACCGCCGCCGGCACCGACAACTCCCTGACCACCATCGTGCACCTGGTCGAACAGGCCCAGGCCGAGAAGGGTCAGCGGGCCCGCCTGGCCGATCGGATCGCGAAGCCGCTGGTGCCCGGGGTGCTCATCCTGGCCGTGCTGGTCGCGGTCCTCGGGTCCCTGTTCGGGGACCCGGAACTGTGGATCACCCGCGCCCTGGTGGTGCTGGTGGCCGCCTCCCCCTGCGCCCTGGCCATCGCGGTCCCGGTCACCGTGGTCTCGGCGATCGGCGCGGCCAGCCGGTTCGGGGTCGTCATCAAGTCCGGGGCCGCCTTTGAGCGCCTCGGCGGGATCCGCCACGTGGCCGTGGACAAGACCGGCACCCTGACCCGCAACCAGCCCACCGTCACCGCCGTGCTCACCACCCCCGGTGCCACCGAGCAGGACGTGCTGGGCTGGGCGGCGGCGCTGGAACAGCACAGCACCCACCCGCTGGCCGCGGCCATCACCGCCGCCGCCCCGGCCACGCCCGCGGCCGCCGGCGTCACCGAGACCGCCGGGCACGGGATCACCGGCCGGATCGACGGGGGCCCGGTCACGGTCGGCAGCCCCCGCTGGCTGAACCCCGGGCCCCTGGCCGTCCAGGTCCAGCAGTTGGAGGACCGGGGCATGACCGTGGTCATCGTCCACCGCGATGGGGCGGTCGCCGGCGCCATCGGGGTCCGCGACGAGCTGCGCCTGGAGGTCCCCGCCGTCGTGACCACCCTGACCGGCCAGGGCATCGGGGTGACCATGCTCACCGGGGACAATGCCCGCACCGCCCGGGCCATCGCCGCCGACGCCGGTATCGGCGACGTGCGCGCCGAACTGCGCCCCGAGGACAAGGCCGCCGCCGTCGGTCAGCTGACCGGCACCCGGCCCACCGCGATGATCGGGGACGGCATCAACGACGCCCCCGCCCTGGCCGCCGCCGGGGTCGGGATCGCCATGGGCGCCACCGGCTCGGACGCGGCCATCGAGTCCGCCGACGTCGCCTTCACCGGCCACGACCTGCGCCTGATCCCCCAGGCCCTGGCCCACGCCCGCCGCGGCCGGGCCATCATGAACCAGAACATCGTGCTGTCGCTGCTGATCATCGCCGTGCTGCTGCCGCTGGCCATCACCGGTGTGCTTGGGCTGGCCGCCGTGGTCCTGGTGCACGAGGTCGCCGAGGTCATCGTCATCGGCAACGGCCTGCGCGCCGCGACCACCCGACGCACCACCCTGGCGCCCCTCCCCGACCGGCAGGCCCAGCCCGCCGCCGTGGGATGAGCTCCCACCGTGCCTGCGGGACAGAGACCCCGCAGGCACGGTAAGACCCGACCGGCCGGGGCCGTCCGGTACCTTCCAGTGATTTCACAGGTCGGGCGGTCAGCAGATCCACTGATGCTCCACTGATGCGCCGGGAAACGGGCGCATCGCGAAAGGACACGAATGAATCACCGGCGCAGGTACCCCCTGGTGCTCTTGACCGTCGCGATCGGGGCCGGCGTAGTGGTCCTGGACCAGGGGACCAAGTGGTGGGCGGAGAGCGCCCTGTCCACGGGTGAGCGCGTCCCGCTCCTGGGGGACCTGCTCGGGCTCCAGCTGGCCTACAACCCCGGGGCGGCCTTCTCGTTCGGGGCCAACGCGACCTGGCTCTTCACCGTCATCTCGGCGGTGGCGGTCGCCGCGGCGATCTGGTTCACCCTCCGGGTCCGTACCGTGTCCTGGGCCCTTCTGGTCGGGTGCCTCGGCGGCGCGGTGACCTCCCACCTGGGCGACCGGCTCCTGCGCCCCCCCTCGTTCGGGCAAGGCCACGTCGTGGACTTCCTCGCCTACGGGAACTGGTTCATCGGCAACCTCGCGGACATCTTCATCGTCGGCGGGGCACTGGCCGCGGTCCTGCTGACCGCCACGAGCCCCGACCGGGACACCGCCGACACCCCGCAGTAAACGCCACCCGGACAACCCTGCCGCCTGCAGTGGCTGCAACCCCACGGCGCCAGCCCGCCGGCACCGGACGAGAGAACACGCTGGTCTTGGCGGGGGTGAGGCCGGTGTGACAGGTTGGTGGCATGCTTGGTGCGACGCCGATCGTGCGCAGACCGGCAGCCGTCGGCCTGGCCGAACGCCTCGATGCCGATGCCGCCGGCGTCGCCGAAATGCAGCGCCTACGGTCCCGCTACGGCGCCGGCCCGGTCCAGCTGCGGATCCCCGGCCGCCGGATCGCGCTACTGCTGGATCCCGCTGATGTGCGCCGTGTTCTCAACGACAGCCCCACCCCCTTCTCGCCGGCCACGCTAGAAAAGCGCGGGGCGCTGAACCACTTCGAGCCGGCCGGTTCCCTCGTCTCGACCCCGCAGCAACGGCTCTCACGCCGACCGTTCAACGAGCAGATCCTAGAAACCCCGCGCCCCGTCCACAGTCATGCCGAGGCGATGACGGCTGTCATCACCGAAGAGGTCTCCACGCTGGGCGGCCACGTGGACTTCACCGGCACCCTGGACTGGGAGTCCTTCGCGGTGATGTGGGCGCGCATGGTCCGGCGCATCGTGCTCGGCGCCAGCGCCCGCGACGACGACCAGGTCACCGACGACCTGCGCCGGTTGCGCGCCCGCGGCAACTTCTCCTACCTCATGCCGCAGAACCGCCGCCTGCGCGAGCGGTTCCTGCGCCGACTGCAGCACTACATCGAACTGGCCGAGCCCGGCAGTCTGGCCGCCCTGGTCGCGCAGACCCCGGCCCCCGACGAGGCCGTCCCCCACCAGCAGGTCCCGCAGTGGCTCTTCGCCTTCGACGCCGAGGCCTGGGCCACATTCCGGGCCCTGGCCCTGCTCACCAATCATCCAGGCGCCACCGGGACGGCACGCTCGGAGGTGGCCCACGCTCCCGATCTGCCGTTCCTGCGCGCCACCGTGCTGGAGTCCCTGCGGCTGTGGCCCACCACCCCCCTGATCCTGCGCGATAGCACCGCGACGACGCACTGGCGCAACGGGACCCTGCCGCCGGACACCGCGCTGGTCATCTACGCCCCGTTCTTCCACCGCGACGACCAGACCCTGCCCCAAGCCCACCGCTTCAGCCCCGAGCTGTGGCTTCAGGAGCGCGATGACAATGCCTGGCCGTTGGTGCCCTTCAGTGCCGGCCCCGGCATGTGCCCGGGCCGCAACGTGGTGCTGCTGACCTCGTCCCTGGTGCTGGGTGAATTGCTGCGCCAACACTACTTCACGGCCCAGGAACCACTGGACACCAACCAGCTGCCCGGCACGCTGAGCCCGTTCTCCTCGCACTTCACCGTGCGCCACCACTGAACTGGCCCGTCCTCGGATCCCACCGCCCAGTGCCGGCGCCTGTGGTGCCTCGCCGAGCTTCAGTTCATCCGGCGTGAAGAACGAGGGCCGGCAGATCCGCTGCGGCGATCTGCCCGACCAGCGCCATCGAGTCACGCGCCGCTGGTTCCTCCCGGCGGCGCGAGGCATGTCCCCACCAACGGTCCGCGCTGAAGATGTTCTCCCTCATCGTCCGGTCCCGGCACTCGAAGGCACACCGGGCCGCCACGATGGGTCGCCCGGGGCACGGCCGGCCCTATCGTCTTCTCGCTTCCCCTTCACCGACCGCAGGCCCGGCCGTGAGGAACCACGGGGAGTGAAGGCGGCCTCTTCCACCACGAGACGGGCAGTTCCTACTGTGGGGTCGATGGGGTCGATGAGGTGAGCCGGGTGGGGCGATGAGGGGCGCGCAGTTGTCAACGGAGTGGGCAGCGACTGCCGGTCACGGCAGCGGGATGACCGCGCGGAACTTGCCCCCCCCCCCCGGAGTGAGCTGTGGCGGCCGGTCGCCGCGGGCCACGGTGACGTGGTCGAGTCCGTGGTCCGCTAACAGGCGCCGGATCTCGGTGTGCACCGCCTGCCAGACGCGCTCCGGGTCGGTTCCGGCCGAGGACTGCAGCCGGACCTCGAGGTGTGTGGGGGCGGTGTGCACCAGTTGGACCAGCTCCACGCCGGGAACGCGGTCGACCCAGGCGGTCACGGTCAATGACGTGAGCACCACCGGCTCGCCGGCGGGAGTGTGGAAGGTGAGCAGGTCGGCGGTGCGGCCCCGCACCCGGATGGCCGGCAGCGGGTCCCCACACCGGCAGGGATCGGGCCGGACGAAGACGGCGTCGCCGAGGTTGTAGCACAGGATCGGCTGGACCTTGTTGGCGAGGTTGCTGAGCAAGGTGGTGTGCGAGGCCTGGCCGGGTGGGACCGGGCGGTGCTCGGCGTCGACCGGTTCCAGAAGGACCCAGTCGCTGTTGACGTGGAGCCACCCGTGCTGGCAGCTGTAGGTGAGGAAGGGGCACTCGGTGGCGGCGTAGCCCTGGCGGACCTTGGCGTTGAACGTCGCGGCGATCCTGTCGTACTCCCCCTCCGGCAGGGCCTCGGCGGACAACACGACCAGCACCGGGTCGAGGTGCAGTCGGCCGGCGCGCTGCTCGGTGGCCAGTAGCGCGCCCATCGTGGCGTACGGGGCGAGGATGGCCGGGCGGAAGCCGTTGAGCCCGGCGACCAGCTGCGCCATGGGGGTGTGCACGCCGAACACCCCGATCCGGTTGCGGCCCCACCGGTTCTTGCGCAGCGCGGCGCCCGCGGAGGCGGAGGCGTAGTGGCCCCCCGTGGCGTTGACCATGGCCACGCGCCCGCCGCGGGCGAGAATCCGGAGCGCATCGGCGGGAGTGAGCCACGCACCGAGCAACCGCGCCAACAGGGCGGTGGTCACCGCGAGGGACCGCTCGTCCCACAGGAAGATGCCCCGGGTGCCCGTGGTTCCGGAGGTGGTGCCCACCGTGTAGCGGCCGAGGAACTTCTCGCCCACCATGGCAGGGTCCTCGACGAACGCCCGCGCGGCGGACAAGGTGACGGCCCGGTCGGTCACCCAGTCATCGAAGTGGCGCATCAGCTCGGCCTTGCCCGTGACCGGCAACAGCACCGGATCCGTGACGTGCTCGGGCAGGTGCTGGTAGAGCCGGCGATAGAAGGGCGACCGGGCGCGCGCGAAGGCGACCATCTCGACAAGGCGCTCGTGCCGCCGCCGGTCGAGCCCCTCCCCGCCCTGGCGGTGGGCGGCGCGGGCATCGCGCAGCAGCCACAGGCGGCTTTCCGTCATGAGCACTCCCTTGGCGCGTTCATCAGCGGGTCGCCGGAGCTGGCTCGCCGATCTCTGCCCCGCAGTCCGCGACCAGCGCGGGGAGGCCCAGGGTGGCCGCGAGGACGGCACACCACCAACCGGGCCCGGCGGACCCCACCGCCACTGACGGAGGCGTCTCCAGCAGGGCCTGCCCCCACCTCGCCTGGCGGTACTGGCCTTCCCCCCGATGGGGAGGCCGGATAGTGTCGGGGGCCCCGGCCCTGCAGATCGCCCATGCTGGAGATTGCCCATGCCCAAGATGTCCGGAATCGAAACGGCATTCTGCCGCAGTGCCCTCTGGGGACGTTTCGCCCGCGACATCATCGTGCCCTGGAGCCTTGGAGGGCAAGACCTCAGCGGCGACGTGCTCGAACTCGGTGCTGGCAGCGGCCAGATGGCAGCAGCCCTGCTGCAGCGGTCCCCGGGGATGCACTTGACGCTGACCGACATCGATGAACGCATGGTCGCCACGGCACGCAAACGCTTCCCGACAAGCCCACGCCCCACGGTGCAGCAGGCGGACTCCACGGCCCTTCCCTTCGCGGAATCCTCGTTCGACGTTGTGCTCAGCTTCCTGATGCTGCATCACGTGGTGAACTGGAAGACGGCGGTAGCGGAAGCCGCTCGGGTGCTCAAGCCGGGCGGCATGCTGATCGGCTATGACCTGACGGCCTCCCCCGCCGCCACATTGCTTCACCTCGTCGATCGATCACCCCACCAGCTCGTGGCCCCTGCCGACCTGGCTGCCACCGGGGAACAGGTAGGCCTCGACGTCTCCATCCGTACCGGTTGGGCCGGCCACGTCATGCGGTTCCTCGCACACAAGCACTAACCCCTACCGAGACTCGACAAGGCCAGCGGCGTCGGTTGGTGCCGAAGTACAGGGAACAACACCCCTGGGACACCGGGTCGACAACCCTGCATTTCCTCGGGCCGGACTTCTGCGTCACGGTCACGGCGCGCCGCTGACGTGGAGGGGCCCTGTCGGTGCTGGAGCTGGACTGGTCCGGCACCAGGGGCCGCGCCGGGGGTCCGCCGGTCGCCGCCGATCAGCAACTAGCCGCCATTTCGGTGCTGCTAGCCGGGTTCGCCCCGGTCACCTGCTCACCGCGCTAATCCTGTCCCGGCCGCCGCGCCAGCGGACCGGCCCCGGACCGGATCCGCCTCCCGGCAGGGCTGGGCCTCACCGGTATGGTTCACCGCTGCTTTACCCGGGGAGGCCGGCGTAGGAGTGCAGGCCCGGGAAGTAGATGTTGACGATGGTGAAGTTGAACACCACGCAGGCGTAGCCGATGATCGACAGCCAGGCGGCGCGTTCCCCGGTCCAGCCGCGGGTGGCGCGGGCGTGCAGGTACCCGGCGTAGACGACCCAGATCACGAAGCTCCAGACCTCCTTGGTGTCCCAGCCCCAGTACCGGCCCCAGGAGGCCTCGGCCCAGATGGCGCCGGCGATCACGGTGAACGTCCACATCATGAAGCCCACCGCATTGAGGCGGTAGGACCAGTTCTCCAGGCTCAGCGCCGGGGGGACCAGGCGCATGAAGGCGAACCCGCCGGTGGCGCCGGTGGGTGCCTTGGCCTCGCGGCGGTGCTGGATGAGCTGCAGGATGCTCATGGCGAAGGTCAGGGTGAACAGCGCCGAGGCCAGCACGGCGATGGAGACGTGGATGACGATCCACGGGGACTGCAGTGGCGGCTGCAGGTATGCGATCGGGGTGGGGAAGCCCATGGTGGCTGCGGCCATCATGATGACCACGAGCCCGGAGGCGAAGGTCCCGAGGAAGCGGATGTCCTTGCGGATCAGGAACAGCAGGTACACGACGGATACCAGCAGGGCCCCGGTGGTGCAGAACTCGTACATGTTGCCCCAGGGGACCTGGCGCGCGGCCAGGGCCCGGGCGATGACCGCGAAGGCGTGCAGGGCGGCGGCGATGATCATCAGTGCCACCGCGACGTTGGCGGCCGGGCGGCGCGTGGCTCCGGTGTAGTCCATGTCCTCGTCCACCAGGTCACCCACCGCGTTCCCGGCGGCCGGTGGTGCCGTCGTGCTCGGGCCGTGGTCCGGCGCCGGGGTGCTTGTCGGCCCACCCACGGCCCCGACTAGTTGCTTGTGGCGGGCCTCCGAGGACCGGGCCGCATCGGTGCGCTCCTGTTGTTCGGCCAGTTCGGCTTCCAGGGTCCGGATGGTCTTGGAGGAGCTGGCCATGTCCAGGGCGAAGACGATGAAGGCCGCGGCGTAGACGATGGCGGCGATCAGCATGAACAGGTCACTGTAGGCGGCCAATTGATAGTTGATGGGTTGCATGGGTCACTCCACTCGGTTCTGTGCGGCACCGGCGACGACGATGGGTCCCTCGCCCTCGGTGCTCTCGGTGTCTTCTGGTGCCTGCACCGGCCACAACTTCTCAAACTGCCGGCGCAGGGTGAGGTTCTCCTCGCGCAGGCCGAAGTCCTCGCCACGGGCCAGCAGCCCGTACTCGACCATGGTGGACCCCTCGGGGCCCGTGGTGCCACGCACCCACGCGCGGCGGCGGCGCACGAACAGGCTCACGCCGAGGGCCACGAGGGCCAGCACGGCGAAGAAGCCCACGCCCCACTTGCCCGGGTCGTAGAGGATGTCCAGCCCCACGTAGCGGCGCAGGCCGTCGAAGCTGATGGACCCCTTGCCCTCGGGCAGCTCGTAGGATTCCCCTGGCTTGAGCGTGATGCCGCCGGCCTCGAGGTTTCGGGAGTTCAGTTCGGTGAGGTTCTCGGTGTCCAGCACATACACGTTCTGCGGGTCGCCCTCGTCCAGGCCCAGATCGCCGTAGTAGGAGTTCAGGTTCAGCTCCGGGTTCAGCGGGGCAGGATCGAGCGAGACCGCCACCCCGTCCTCGCCGGTGTAGGCGGCGGGCAGGAAGAACCCGACGAAGCCGAGCTGGTCGGGTCGGGCGTCGGGGGCCTTGATGGTTACCAGCGAGGTGAAGAGGTTGTCCTGGACCTGGGCCACCACCGGGCCCTGGAAGGCGATGTCCCCGTTGCCGTCCCGCACGGTGAGCTCCGGGGCGTAGCCGTTGCCGACCAGGTAGACCCGTGTGCCCTGGAAGTCCAGCGGATGGTTGACCTTCAGCTCGACCTCTCGGGCGGTGTCACCGGGACCGTCCTGCACGTCCAGTACGGCCGTGTAATCCAGCGGCTGGCCGTAGTGGGTCGGGGACTGCCGGTCATAGACGGTCTCGAAACGCTTCAGGGTCATCGAGAACGGAGTGAGCATTTCTTCCGAGAACGCCGTGCCGGGGGTGAAGGAGTCGTAGGCGACCAGCGTGTTGGCGAAGCCCTCCCCCTCCACCAGGATCTTCTGTCCCCGGTAGCTCAGCAGCGAACCGGTGGCCATGAACACCAGCACCCCGATCAGGGACAGGTGGAAGACGATGTTGCCGACCTCGCGCACATAACCGCGCTCGGCACCCACGGAGGCCCCGCCCTCGGGCTCCTCGCGCACCTCGATGCGGTAGCCGCGCTTGCGCAGGTACTTCGCCGCCTGGTCCACGGCCGCGGCCGGGGAGGGGCCGGAGGGCTCCAGGACCACGGTGCCGTGCTCGGGCAGCCGGGACAGCCGGCGCGGGGTGCGCGGCGGGGCCGAGCGCAGCACCTGGGCGTGCTTGACGGCGCGCGGCAGCACGCAGCCGATGAGGGAAACGAACAGCAGCAGGTAGATCGCCGAGAACCAGACCGAGGAGTAGACGTCGAATAGCTGGAGCCGGTCCATCCACGGCCCGATCACGGGGTTGTCCGTGATGTAGTCCTCCACGACCGCTGGGCCCTGCTGGCGCTGCGGGAACAGGGAACCGGGCACAGCGGCCACGGCCAGAAGCAGCAACAGCATCAGCGCGGTGCGCATGCTCGTCAGCTGGGTCCACGCGAACCGCAGCATGCCGCCGAACCCTAGGGCGGGCACGGCAACATCCTCCGGCGGGGCGTTCCTCCGTGGTTTCGGACTCAAATCGGCATCCTCACTTCAGTGGCAGACCGGGCCGGCAACGGCACCCACCGGGTGCTCCACCGCCGGGCGGGCTCAGGCCTGCTCGTCCAGCACCGTGGTGATCAGGCTGTCCAGCGTGGAGGGCTCGGCGATTCCGAGGATCCGTGCCGAGACTCGACCCTGGCGGTCCAGCACGATGGTGGTGGGCACGGCCTGCGGCGGCACGTAGTCCGTCATGGCCAGCAGCACCTGCCCGCCGCGGTCCTCCACCGAGGGGTAGGTGATGCCGAAGGTGCGCTCGAAGGCCTCGGCGGTGGCGATCGTGTCCCGGACGTTCACCCCGAGGAACTGCACCCCGGCGGGTTCGAACTGCTCGTGCAGGGCTTGCAGGTCCGGGGCCTCCACCCGGCACGGGGCACAGGCGGCGTACCAGAAGTTCAACACCACCGGGTCCCCGGCCAAATCCTCCGTGCTCACCGGCTCCCCGGAGAACAGGGTGGAGCTGAACTGCACCGGCTCCCCGCGCTCGGTCGGGGCGATCTCTAGCACGGAGCCGTCCCCAGCGATGTAGTTCTTGCCATCAGCGTTGCCGGCCTGGGCGGCCAGCGGATCGTCCGAACTGCAGGCCGCCAGCAGCGGCAAGGACATGACCCCGGCCAGCCCGGCCAGGACCTGACGGCGCGAGGGGGTGGGCAACGGCGGACGGGATGGCATACGGCGGGCACTTCTCTCAGAACTCGGTACAGGAACCAGGGCAGGGATCGGGGCGTCCAGAATTCTACCGGCTGTAGAAGAACGGGCCGGACTCCGGGCTACACCGCCAGCAAGGCTGAGCGATGACAGCCCGCCGGGGTCTTCCGGTCGGCGGATTGGCGTCACGGGTGCTCAGTCTCCTCAGTGGTCAAGGCGCGCAATGCAATTTGCGGCACGGGGAAGGCGGGGCCGAGCCGCTCGGGGTGAATGCCCGGCCCCGCCACTCAGAGCCCGAAAGCTCCGCCGCTGACGAGGATCACGATGCCGAGGCCGATGAGAACGATGGGGAAGAGGATGTGCTCCCAGCGTTCGAGCACTTCGGCGATCGGGGGGCGGGTGGCGACGAACTTGGCCAGCACCACCAGTACCGCGACCAGCGCGAGGAACACGAGGCAGTAGGCGACCACGGCGCCCGGGCCGACGCTGAGGAAGACCGGGACGTAGACGCCGATGTTGTCCCCGCCGTTGGCAAGGGTGACGCCTGCGACTGTCCACACGCCGACCTTCTTGCCGGCAACCTTGGCCTCGTCGTCATCGTCGTCATCGTCTCCGCGCCAGGTCTGCCAGGCCGCCCACAGGCCCAGGCCCAGCGGGATGAGCCCGAAGTAGGGGATGACCTCCGGGGGCAGGAATGCCCCGGCGCCCAGCGAGATGAGCACGGCCGCGCCCAGGATGCCGATGAACCCGAGGTATTGGCCGATCAGGATGCGGGCGGTGGTCCCGCGCTGGCCCGCGCCGCGGGCGAAGAACAGCGAGAGCACGATGATGTCGTCGATGTTCGTGACCAAGAACAGGCCGATCGCCTGCAGGATCGAGGACAGGATCATGCCGCCCCCTCCGCATCGCCGCAGCCAGGCACCGAGCAGGCCGGGTCCAGGCACGGGGCGCTCTCATCCACCGCCAGGGTGACCTTGACCAGCGCCGTCAGCGCCCGCGCCAAGTGCGCATCGGCGATCTCATACCGGCTCTGGCGGCCCTCGGACACCGCGACCGCGATCCCGCAGTCCCGCAGGCACGCCAAGTGGTTCGACACGTTCGACCGCGTCAACTCCAGGTCCCGGGCCAGTTCCGCCGGGTAAGCGGGATGGTCGAGCAGGGTCAAGATGATCCGGGATCGAGTGGGGTCGGCCATCGCCCGACCCAACCGGTTCATCACATCCAAACGAGAATCTAAAGTCAGCACCCGCTGAACTATACAGCGCGCACTGAACACTCGGTCACAGGCGTCAGCCCAGATCGCATGCCCGTAAGGGGAACCCTCACCGGACACCACCGCTACTTATCGAGAGGAACGACGGCACGCCTGGCGGGCTGTCCCGTAAGACCCGTCCGGTGAACTGTCCGGTGAAGGGAGGCTATATGACACACTGGGGAGCATGTCCCCCTTGAAGGTCGGCTATGCCCGAGTCTCCACCGACGAGCAGGACCTAACCGCACAGCGGGACGGACTCGCGGCGTTCGGCGTCGATCCGAAGCGCATCTACGTCGATCACGGGCTCACCGGCCGCAACGCCGACCGTGAGGGCCTGAGGCAGGCGCTGGCTGCCTGTCGGGACGGCGATACGTTCGTGGTCACCAAGCTCGATCGGCTGGCACGTTCAGTCCGTGATGCCCACCAGATCGCCGACGACCTCGCGGCGCGGGAAGTGAAGCTGAGCATCGCCGGATCGGTGTACGACCCGACCGACCCGATGGGCAAACTGTTGTTCAACGTGCTGGCGATGGTCGCCGAGTTCGAAGCCGACCTCATCCGCGCCCGCACCCGCGAGGGGATGAAGGTCGCCAAGGCCAAGGGCCGGCTGCGCGGGAAGTCACCGAAACTCACCCCCCGGCAAGAAGCTCACCTCGTCCAGCTACATGCTGCCGACGAGCACACCGTGGGCGAGCTGGCCGAGCTGTTCAGCGTGGGCCGCTCCACGGTCTACCGCGCCCTTCAGCGCGCCGAGCGCGGGCGCGAGAACGCCTTGCAGTAGGTGCGTCGTGGACGCTCAGCAGCGGTGGCGAATCCTCAGGCTCCACGTCGAGGACCAGGTGCCCCTCGCGCGCTTAGCTCGCGAGACCGATGTAGGGCTGCGGACCCTGGAGCGCTGGCACGCCCGCTACCGCGCCGACGGCTACGCCGGACTGGAGACAGCCTCACGGGCGGACGCCGGCTCCCGCCGCCTTCCGCCCGACCTCGTCGACCTGATCGAGGGCCTGGCACTGAGCAAGCCGCGGCCGGCCATCGCCACGATCCATCGCAAAGTCACGGGCATCTGCGCCGCCCGGAGGTGGCCGGTCCCCTCCTACTCGGTGGTGTGGGACATCGTGCGGACCCTGGATCCCGGTATGGTCACCCTCGCCCTGGAGGGCGCAGCGTCCTACCGCGACAAGCACGAGCTGGTGCTACGCCGGCAAGCAGAGCTGCCCAACGCGATGTGGCAATCCGATCACACCATGCTCGACATTCTGGTGGTCGGCACCGACGGCAAGCCTGCGCGACCGTGGCTCACGACCATCCTCGATGACTACTCCCGGGCGATCTGCGGTTATACCGTCTTCCTGGGTGCACCCTCGGCGATGAACACCGCGCTGGCGTTACGGCAGGCGATCTGGCACAAGACCGATCCGGCCTGGCCGATGTGCGGCCTGCCCGACGTGCTCTACGTCGACCACGGCAGCGACTTCACCATTGACCAGCTCGCCCACACCGCCGTCGACCTCCATATCCGACTGATCCACTCCACGGTTGCCCGCCCTCAAGGTCGCGGCAAGATCGAGCGCTTCTTCGGCACCGTCAACACCGAGCTACTCTCTGGGCTGCCGGGATACTTGGCCCCGGGACAGCCAAGGCCGATGCCGCAACTGTCGTTGGCAGAACTCGACTCCGCCGTCGAGGGCTTCGTGTCCACCTACAACGACCGCACACACAGCGAGCTGGGTATCTCCCCGCGCGGCGCGTGGATCGCCGATGGCTGGCTGCCCCGAATGCCCGAGAGCCTGGAAGACCTCGACAGGCTGCTGTTCACCGTCGCCAAGACCCGCGTCGTGCGCCGCGATGGCATCCGCTTCCAGGGCCTGCGCTACGTCTCGCCAACTCTGGCCGGCTACGTCGGACGCTCGGTCGTGATCCGCTACGACCCCCGCGACATCACCGAGATCCGCGTCTTGGATCACGACGAATTCGTCTGCAAGGCCGTCAACCAAGAGCACCACGACCAGAAGGTCAGCCTCAAGGAGATCCAGGCCGCGCGCAACGCCCGCCGCCGGGCGCTGCGAGCCGGCATCAACGAACGCATCGCCCTCGTGGCCGCACCTACCGAGACGCCACGGATCACCGAAGCACCGGCTCCGGCGCCGAGGTCGGCGTTGAAGATCTACAAGGAGGACCTCAGGTGAGCCAGCGCTTCATCGTCACCAAGGAGCACCGCCGCTTCACCGAGTTCGCCGACGCCGTGCGCCGCGGGCACACCATCGGTTTGTGCTTCGGATCAGCCGGCGTAGGAAAGACACTCTCCGCGCGCCGCTACGCACACTACGAGAAGGCTCATGACCTGCTGACCTACTGGGGGCCGCGCTCCGACAACGACGCCAAGATCTACGCCGCCTTGAACCGGAGCCGCACCGTGCTCTACACCCCCAGCGTGCTGACCACCCCGCGGACCCTGAAGGACGAGCTGACCCAAGCCATCACCCGCACCAACATGTGCATCGAGCAGCACCTCGTACCTCCCGGCACGGCCACTCCCGAGGCCTGGGGATGGCGACACGGCAGGAACTACGTGGAGCTGATCATCGTCGACGAGGCCGAACGACTGCGTCCCGCCGCTCTGGAACTGCTGCGCGATCGCTACGACCGCGACGACATCGCCCTGATCCTGATCGGCATGCCCGGCCTGGAGAAGCAGTTCAGCCACTACCCCCAGTTCTACAGCCGAGTCGGCTTCGCCCACCAGTACCGGCCCCTGGGACAAGACGAACTGCTGTTCGTCCTCGAGCGACACTGGCGATCCCTCGGCCAGACCCTCGACCCCGACGACTTCACCGACGCCCAAGCCATCGCAGCCATCGCACGGATCACCCGCGGCAACTTCCGGCTCCTCGAACGCCTCTTCCCCCAGATCCAGCGGGTCCTGAAGATCAACGAACTCGACACCATCACCAACGACGTCATCGAAGCCGCACAGAGCACCCTGGTCATCGGTGTCACCTGACCCCGCCACGAAGCGACCGAAGAACCCCGCCATTCAGCAGACGAAGTCACACAGTATGAGCACCCTCTACACCAAGAACGGCCGTCCACTGCGCAGGGAGGGCGATCGGCTTTACTCCCGCTCCGGTATCTATATAGGCAAGATATATGAGGACCGCGTCTACCATCCCAATGGTCACTACGCAGCGACGATCATAGGCGACAGGGTCGTTTATCGGGCCACGCATAGCGCAAGAATCAAGGGGCCTTCCACCAGCGCAAACCGAGTCGGCATTGCCACGGCAGATCGGGTCCCAAGCGCGATTTTGGGGGACGAGCCGAACTTCCCGAACTAAGGGCAATGCGGCACTAACCCCAAGATAACCGCTGGACGGACGGGGTCTTAGGCGCTGACGAGCGTCCTGCCGCCGCTGGGGCCGGTGGTCAGCGCCTGGGCAACCGCTTGTCCGAGGTCTTCGGTGGTGACTGGTTTGGCCCGCTGGTACCGGGTGCTACCAGGTTCGATGGTTCTTCCCTTGCGCCACCTCGCGCGCCAGCCGACCGAGTCGCTGCGAGTTCTCGCCGGGCCATCCGTTGGCGGCGGCCCATTCCGTGATGGCTCGTTCGTCGAGCTCATGGCCGGCGGCGTGAAGTCCGCGCAGTGCTTTAATCACGTCGCGCTTCTCATAGCCGCTGTCCACTGGGTTCGCGTGATTAACCACCAACGTCAGATGTCCGAGCGCTTCGACGGTTTCCGCCCCTAGCTCGGTGACCTCCGAGTTGCGTGTCCAATAGGGCACGAAGTCCGGCTCGTGCAAGACCTCTGCGCCAGTCTCTTTGGCCCAGATTGGCAGACCGTGCCCCCAACGCACCACGCAAAGGGCGGTGATGCCGCGTCCGGTCATGATACGACCAAGGTCATCGGCGTGGGCCCACATCGCCAGCACCGGGCCATTCGCAACGGAAAGGCCTCCTCCACGTTCGACGGCTGTCCTGACGCCGGGGCGGGAAGTGTACGCGCGGACGAGTTCGTTGCCAGTGAGATCGCGCTTGGCCTTGGCCCACACGGTTACTTGCTGGCCGTGTGCAAGGTGTCGACTGCACCATTGGATGGCGGCGCGGAGTCCTTCATCAGACTGGTCGGAAATCGCCGTCGGATAGCCGACTTCTGCCTTGGTCATTCTCGCTCCTTGCCTTGATAGCCACATGTGAAGTGGAGATCCTGTACCGATGATGACAGGGATGGCGGACATGCTTGATTAGCGGACTGTTCGGCTGCACGCCCTCGAAGTATTGGCCCAGCCGCGGCAGCAAGGTCACAACCGGTGTCAATGTAGGTACGGCTCTAGACGTATCTGTCCACTGCACACCATGTCATCTCACACATCTGTGGGACGGGCATACCTGGTTAGACACTCGTGCCCCCATTCCTGGTCGGCCGCGCCCCTCAGGAGTTCACCTGCGCCGTGGCCGGCGGCGGGCACCGGCGCGTGGCAGGGTTGAACCGATGAGCCTCGGCCGAGGCGCTGACCGGGGCTATCGAGACGACTGACTTGGTTCTCTGCCGGCCGCAATCCTCGAGGGGGCATCGCGACGCCCGTCGCGGGCTTGGAGCAGCGTAGTCTCTGGCGGGCCTTCTTGGTTGCTACGGTTCATTGAGCACTGTATAGTTCAGCGGGTGCTGACTTTAGATTCTCGTTTGGATGTGATGAACCGGTTGGGTCGGGCGATGGCCGATCCGACCCGGTCGCGGATACTGCTGACCCTACTTCAGGGCCCCGCCTACCCGGCCGAGCTGGCCCGGGACCTGGAGTTGACGCGGTCGAACGTGTCGAACCACTTGGCGTGCCTGCGGGACTGCGGGATCGCGGTCGCGGTGTCCGAGGGCCGCCAGAGCCGGTATGAGATCGCCGATGCGCACTTGGCGCGGGCGCTGACGGCGCTGGTCAAGGTCACCCTGGCGGTGGATGAGAGCGCCCCGTGCCTGGACCCGGCCTGCTCGGTGCCTGGCTGCGGCGATGCGGAGGGGGCGGCATGATGCTGTCCTCGATCCTGCAGGCGATCGGCCTGTTCTTGGTCACGAACATCGACGACATCATCGTGCTCTCGCTGTTCTTCGCCCGCGGCGCGGGCCAGCGCGGGACCACCGCCCGCATCCTGATCGGCCAATACCTCGGGTTCATCGGCATCCTGGGCGCGGCCGTGCTCATCTCGCTGGGCGCCGGGGCATTCCTGCCCCCGGAGGTCATCCCCTACTTCGGGCTCATCCCGCTGGGCCTGGGCCTGTGGGCGGCCTGGCAGACCTGGCGCGGAGACGATGACGACGATGACGACGAGGCCAAGGTTGCCGGCAAGAAGGTCGGCGTGTGGACAGTCGCAGGCGTCACCCTTGCCAACGGCGGGGACAACATCGGCGTCTACGTCCCGGTCTTCCTCAGCGTCGGCCCGGGCGCCGTGGTCGCCTACTGCCTCGTGTTCCTCGCGCTGGTCGCGGTACTGGTGGTGCTGGCCAAGTTCGTCGCCACCCGCCCCCCGATCGCCGAAGTGCTCGAACGCTGGGAGCACATCCTCTTCCCCATCGTTCTCATCGGCCTCGGCATCGTGATCCTCGTCAGCGGCGGAGCCTTCGGACTCTGACGTAGCGGCAGCGATCCAAACGGCCCCGACCGGGCGCACCCCTCTCGGTTCAGACCGCGACACCTACCTGCAGCCAGTCCTGCGTGATCGCGGCAACAAGACCGCCACGGAGCGCTGCAAAAACCCCGCCACCAAGCGAACGAAGCCACAGACTAGCCCCAAACACAGTGTCCTAAACAAAGACGACGACGGCCGCCGATTCCTCACCGGCGATTTCAGGGAGGTCAACAGCAGCGCCCCGCCACCGCCCGAGATGCCGCCATTCCAGATCACCCACGAGCACCGCCGCTTCGCTGAATTCGCCGACGCTGTACGCGCCCACCGCTACATAGGCCTGTGCTGGGGGCCACCCGGGGTGGGCAAGACTCTTTCGGCTCGGCACTACGCCGGAACCGATGAGTGGGAACAATGGGAAAACATCTTCAATGACGATCTGGGCCCGGTACCCCAAGGTGTGCTCGATTCCCGCACCGCGGTCTTCACCCCCACCGTCGCCGCGACTACTCGGCAGATCGACCAGGGCCTTCCTCGAGCCTGTCAGCAGATTTCTTTCGCCGTGGACTTCGCTGAACACGGGACCGTCGATCCCTTCGTTCACACCGAGTCCCGCTCCAGCGGACGCACCGAACTGCTCATCATCGACGAAGCCGACCGGCTGAAGACCACCGGGCTTGAACAAGTCCGTGACTACTTCGACCATCACCACATGGGCGTCATCCTCGTCGGTATGCCCGGCATCGAGAAACGCCTCGCCCGCTACCCCCAGCTCTATAGTCGCATCGGATTCGCCCACGAATACCGCCAGCTGACCCCGGAGGAACTCACCGCAGTCCTGACCAGACGACTGCCCGCAGCCAAGGACGAAGGAGATGGCGGCGTCGCCCACGCGACAGCCATCGCCACCATCGTGCGGATCACCGCCGGCAACTTCCGCCTCGTTGACCGGCTGCTCACTCAGATCGAACGTGTCCAAACAGTCAACAACCTCGAATCGCTAACCCCAGAGGTCGTCGAAGCCGCACGGCAAGCCCTCCTCATCGGCCATTAAGTCGGCCATTAAGCGCTGCGAAAACCACGCCACTTATCTCTGCGACTCACAAATAATCTCGTCCGTGGAGAATGCTTCCAGATCAACCAGAATGTCCTCGAGCCGTTCGAATACCCCATCGACCAGCTGCTCCCGCGCCAGGGAAAGAACTCTGCTGTCGGCGGCCAGAAGAGTCTCGATCTTTTCTTCCGGCAAGCCAACCTCTTCGGACAACTGCTTCGACGTGGGTCGTGACCCCCGTTGCTCTGCCAGGGATCGATCCACTGTCCTGATTTTCGTCAGGTTCTCAACGACATGGACCGGAAGCCGAATCAGCCGATCTTTATCTGCGAGTCCGCGCGCGATGGACTGGCGGATCCACCAGGTGGCATATGTCGAGAACTTGAGGCCGAGCCGATAGTCCCACTTCTGAATCGCACGGATCAGACCAAAATTTCCTTCTTGGATGACATCGATGAAGTCCATCCCCCACGGTGCGTGTCGCCTCGTGTACTTTTTCGCCAGACTGACCACCAGACGAAGGTTGCTGTTTACGAACCGATCCATCGCATCACGTCCTTCGGCAGCCAAACGCTCCAAGAACCGGATCTCCCTGCGCGGAAGTCTCGCCGCCGATTCGAGCCGCTTCTGTGCCGTCAGCCCCACCTCGATGGCACGCCCCAGCGTCACTTCCTCGTCGGCGTCGATCAAGGGGTAGCTCGCCGCACGTCGCAAGTAGTCAGCGACGATGTCGTCAGTGAGGATGAGGGATGACAGTTGTTCCTCAGGGCCGTCCTCGTCGTCCCACGGCATCCACAGCTCGACGTCAGATTCTTCGACGTCGGACACCTCGATGATCGGGTCCGGTCGCGGGGTCTCGTCCGCGGGTTGCGGCACCACAGCAGCAGGCATCTCGGGCGCAAGAAAAGCCAGGAGCTCGTCCAGGTGCCGTTCCAAGTCGAAGTACGAAAACTTCCGCGCGAAGGGCAACACATTGGGAAGAAAGTTCCCCTGCTGCGCAGGGTCCTCGATGGTCCCTCGCGCGTAGAGGTACACCAGGCGTCCGCGTTCACCGTTCTCACGACGCCGAATCACACGTCCCAAACGCTGAATCAGCTGGCGTTCCACCCGCGTCCCTGCGGTGATGACAGCCAGTTCCGCTGCGGGGACGTTGACGCCCTCATCCAATACGCGTGGGGCACACAGTACATCGAGTCGGCCCTCGGCGAACCTGCTCATCGTGATCACCCGGTCGGCTTTCGACATGCTCGACATCACTGCGCCAGCTGTGATGCCATTCGACTCGAGAACACGTACGGAGTTCAGAGCGGAGAGCTGCGACGCGCCAAATATCAGGGAGCGGTCGGCGCTTTGAATCGCAGGCGTCAACCGGCGCAGAGCATCAAGCTTCGCTGATGATTCAGACAGCAATTGCTGCCGTGCCGAAATATTCTTCAAGAAGCGTCGCGCAACCGCTGACTCCGGGCGTCCATGTTCCTGCCCTGCCAACTTCTTGACGAGTTCAAAGAAGGCAGAATCGTCGGCATCATCGACATCGACGTAATTTCTCAGCGACCGCTGGTCCTTGGAAATATCTTCAGCCAGGGTTTCGTAGAGACTCTGTTCGTTTGCGGGGAGCCGAACGCCGACCAAAGCAATATCGAAAGGCGAGATGACACCCTGTCTCAGCGCCTCGTCGTACCAGATGCGGTAGATGACCCCGCCGAAGTACCGGTCGAGGGACGGAGCGCTGTTGCCAGCGTGTGAGTAGGTCGCCGTCAGCCCCAGCCGCCATGCGTATGTCTGCTGCAGGGCGCGATGGAAGACCTTTGCGGCGTAGCGATGACATTCGTCGGCGATGATGAGACCGTCCTGATACTGGCGCAACGTCTCGTGCTCGGCCGCCGAATTCACGATGGCGATCAGCACGTCACAGGACGAGAAGGAATCGTCACGGCCTCCGCCCAGCCGCCCGATGCGCACGCCGGGCAGATCCCGACGCACCGAGGCCGCCCACTGCTGCTGCAGCTCCAGCGTCGGAACCAGGATCAACACCTTCATACCGGTGCGCAGCGCTTCATACGAGGCCGCGATTCCCAGGCGCGTCTTGCCGGCGCCGGTCACGGCCTCCACCACGCCCTGACAGGATCTCGCGCGCCACAGCTGCAGTGCCTGACGCTGCCAGTCATATAGACCCGGATACTCACGATCCGCCGTCGCCAGCACGGGAATCGATCGAGACTGTCGTTCTTCTATGTCGGACATGAAAACCCCTGAAGGACCAAAGGATGTTGTCACAACTGAATCTAACTGTGAGGACGGACACGATAAGCCGACCGGGTCGGTATGAGAAGCTGGATGGGTACGTATCCGGCGGGACGACCCGCACGGTAACCCTCACGAGCTGGGACGACCCTGCAGAATCGGTCGAACATCGTGACCTCTGTGACCTTCTCCTCCACCCTGCGCACCGTTCTCACCCGCGGCGACCTCGCTCGTCTCGCCCTCGGCTGGGGTGCTTTCGCTCTCCTGGTGTTCGCCGGCCCGCTGCTCGGTGACGCAGGATCTTTGGCCACGTGGACACTGTTTACCGTGCTCGCGGTCATCATCGGCGTCATCGTGGTCTGCGCCTTCGGGGTGGTCACCCAGGCGGAGCATCTGGCGCACCGGCTGGGCGACCCCTACGGCACCCTGGTGTTGACCCTGTCCATCGTGCTGATCGAGGTCATCCTGATCTCGGCGGTGATGCTCGGCCCCGGCGATCATGCGACCATTGCGCGCGACTCGGTGTTGGCGGTGTCGATGATCATCCTGAACCTGGTGGTCGGGGTGGCCCTGCTGGTGGGCGGATCCCGCCATGCGAACCTGCAACCGAATAGCACCGGGGTGTCCGCGTATCTGTCACTGCTGGTGGTGTTGGGGACCGTGGCTTTTGCGCTACCGCAGCTGATCGGGGAACAGGGTGCGTACACGGCGGGCCAGGCCGTGCCGGTCGCGGTGCTGACCGTGCTGCTGTACGGATTCTTCCTGTACCGGCAGATGGGCCCGCAACGCCGCGATTTCCAGGAAGTCGACCTCGCTCACCCTTCGGGTCGAGCGCCGGGCTCCGACGGTTCCCATGCGGCGAGTGTCACCGAGGTGCTGCGCATGCACCGAGCGGAGATTCTCAGCCGGGCGGTGGTGCTGGTGCTCACGGTGATCCCCATTGTGTTGCTCTCCCACGACATGGCAGCCCTGCTCGACGTCGGTTTGGACCGCTTGGGGGCTCCCGTGGCCCTCTCCGGGGTGTTGATCGCGATGATCGTGTTCTTGCCGGAGACGATCACGACGTTCCGCGCGGCCTGGGGTGGTGAGATCCAGCGCGTGAGCAACCTCTGCCACGGCGCCCTGGTGTCCACGGTGGGGCTGACGATCCCCGCGGTGCTGACGATCGGGCTGCTCACCGGCCAGTCGGTGATACTCGGCGATGATCCGACCGGGCTGGCTCTGTTCGCCGTCACCCTACTGCTGACGCTCACGAGTTTCGCGGGCAAGAAGGTCAGTGCGCTACATGGTGCTGCTCATGTGCTGCTGTTCCTGCTCTACGGAATCACCCTGTTCACCTAGGGTGGCCGCACGGCCCGTTACTCTGAGGCGGACTCGGCCGCGGAGCGACCTGCCTGGTTGAGGTGGTCGTCCACGTGGTCCACGGCGGCCTGGATGCCCTGACCCGATTCGAGCTTCGTGAGCCCCTGTTCCAATACGGCGCGTAGATCGGCGGAACGCAGGTCCTCGTATTCGTGGTTCGTGAGCTCGGAGATCAATTCCTGAGCGACGGCAGCACGCTCAGCCCGGGTCAACGACCGGGCTGCGTTGAGCACCTCAGGAAGATTTGATTCCATACCACTAGTCTACGCAGTGTTTCAAGGGGTCGAAACTGTCACGACGTCGTGGGCGAGCTGCTTCTCGATGGCGCGCACGGCGTCGCGGCCGGCCCGGTTGGCACCGACCGTCGACTGCGATGGGCCGAAGCCGATGAGGTGCAGACGCGGCTCAGCGTCGGCCTGGGTGCCACGCAGTTTCACCCCACCCAGATCGGTGCGCAGCTGCAGGTCTTCCAGGTGGCGCAGGTCCCCCTTGAAGCCGGTGGCCCAGAGGATGGCGTCGACCGAGGTGAAGGACCCATCCGCCTCGCGCACCCCGTGTGGCTCGATAGCAGCGAACATGGGACGCCGGTTCAGGGCTCCGCGTTCGCGTGCAGCGCGTGTATAAGGCGCATCCGGGGGTAGCCCGGTATAGGAGACCACACTGCCGGTGGGACGTCCGGCTTCGACGTCGGCGGTCACGCGCCGGATCACGTCGCGTCCATATTCCATGTCGAATTCGTCCGACATCCATTTCACCGGTGTGCGGGTGTACCAGACCGTATCGGTGACCCGCGAGATTTCCTCGAGTTGTTGCAGCGCCGAGATGCCGCCGCCTACGATCGCGGTGCGCAGCCCTCGGAACTGCTCCAGGCTCGTGTAGTCCCGGGTGTGTAGCTGCAGGCCTTCGAAGGTGTCGGCTCCGGGGTAGGCCGGCAGGGTCGGATTGTTCCAGGTGCCGGTCGCGTTGATCAGGTACTCCGCGTGCCAGGTGCCCTGCGAGGTCTCCACAAGGAAACCGTGCCGGCCGGAGGCGTCGTCGCGCGTGACCCGCTCGACCGTGACCGGGCGCAGAATCGCCAGATTGAACTGAGTTTCAAACTCCCCGAAGTACCGTGGCACCGCCTGATTGCTGGGTTCCTGTGGGTTCATCTGCGGCTTCGGCATCCTGGGCAAATCGAAGATGGCGTTGAGGGTGCCGACGCGCAATGATTCCCAACGGTGCTGCCAGGCGCCGCCGGGGCCCGGGTTCGCATCAAGCAACACAAAAGTGTGCGCGCCGTCGGGGTGCTCGAGGGCACTGTCGAAGCCCGAGCGCTGCAGGTGGAAGCCCGCCGAAAGCCCCGCCTGACCGGCGCCGATCACCAGCACCGTCACATCCCGGACGCCCGACTCTGTGTGTACTGAGTTTTCCGCCATCACACTGAATATCAACGGCTCACGGTGGCCCGGTATTCCGCCGCGGGAGCCACCGTGAGCAGGGCCAGCACCAACGTCATCAGGGCCAGCCCGATCCAGCCCAGCGGGGTCAACCGCTCCCCCACAATGAGCACGGCCAGCAGCGTGGCGATGGCCGGTTCCGTGAGCGTCACTGTCGTGGCAGTACTCGCCGACACGCGGGTGAGTCCGAAGCCGAAGAGCAGGTACCCGAGGAACATCGGCACCAGGGCAATATAGGCTGCCACTGCGAAGGTCTGCGGTGAGCCGATCAGCGGCGCGCCCGTGATGAAGAGCACCGGTAAGAGCAGGGCACCGCCGAGACCGAACACGGACCCCATCGAGGCCGCTCGGCTCACCCCGGAACTCATGAGTCGGTGAGTGGTCCAGGAGTACAGGGCGTAGGTGGTGCCGGCGACCAGCCCGAGAGCCACCCCCAGCAGGGTCGGGGCCAGCCCGCGGGTGGCGTCGTTCATGGTCGAGACGCAGAGCATCACGCTGCCGGTGATGCCGAGTCCGGCGGCGAGCATCCACCACCGGCTCAGGGCGTGGCCTTCCACCACGCGCTCCAACACCCCGGAAGCCAGTGGCGCGGAGGCAAGCGACACCACAGAACCAATGGCCACCCCGGCCGTGTGCATGGAGCTGTAGAACGCCAGCGGATACAGGAAGACCGCGAGCGCGCCGATCAGCACCAGACTTCGTTGCTGTTGCAGTTGAGGCCGCGCCGTACGAAGCGCCGGAATGGCAATGAGCGCCTGCAGCAGCCCGCCCACGCCGAGTGCGGCAGCGCCGATGGCCAGCGGGCCGGCGCTCGGTGCGAAAGTCGCGGCGGTACCGGTGGTTCCCCAGAGCAGGGAGGTGACCGTGATAGCGGCGAGTCCGGCTCCGCGCCCGGTGTTCACCGCAGTCCTGCCAGCAGTCCGACGGCCAGTTCGCGGGCCCGGTAGAGTCGCACTGTCTGGCCCTCGAGTCCGGCGCGCATCATCGCCCCCTCCAACAGGAAAGCACAGTGTTCTGCCAAGATGGCCGCACGTTCGTCGTCGACGATGTCCCGCAGGTGCTCGAGCAGAATCTGCTCCACCTGTTCCTTGTGCGCACGCACCGCTTCACGCCCCTCGGACCCGGCGGTGAGTTCTGCCGCGGCGTTGAGCAACCCGCACCCGCGAAAACCCAGCTCCGCTTCGCGTTCGCCATGGTCGATGTAGGCATCGAATACGGCGAGCACCGCCTCCGACGGTGACGAGGCAGCATCGACGCGCTGCTGATAGAGGACCAGCCATTCCTGGTGGCGCTCGTCAATGTAGGCACCCACCAGCTCCCCCTTGGAGGAGAAGTTGTTGTACAGACTCTTCTTCGCCACCTGCGCCTCGGCGGTGATGGTGTCGATTCCGGTGGCCGTAAGTCCGTCCGTGTAGAACAGCCGCGATGCCGCACCGAGCAGCTTCGTGCGGGCAGAAATCCGCTCCGAGGTCATGTGGTCCTCTTCTGTGGTCGCGCATCATGAATGCAAGTAGGTAGATCAGTATACATACTGCGATGACGTCATGCCTCGCGGGCGAAATGCCCGCACCGAAGAGCAGAAATTGATCATGGCAGCCCCTGGACGACGAGGCGGACGCGCTCGAGCGCATGCATCACGAGTTCATCCCCGCCCAAGGGCTGCGCCTGTGCTATACCCACCATGAGGTGTACTTCAGCGACGTCAGATGCACCGCCCCGAGTGGATGCGCACGCTGCTGCGGCAGTCGGTCACACCGACCTGACCGCGTCCGCGCACCCGGCGAATCCGCAAAATCTGCCCGGCGAATCCGCAATGAGCGAGGGGGGTTACAGCCCCTTGCCCGACGGCGACACCAGAATCTTCACCGCCGTCTCGTTGCGGTTGATCAGGGTGTCGAACCCTTCGTCGATGAGTCCTTCCAACCCGATCTTGCCGGTGATGAACGGTTTGAGGTCGATCTTGCCTTCTTCCACCAGCTTGATGGTGGCCGCATGGTCGAAGGAATAGCCGATGGTGCCGCGCAGATCGAGCTCCTTGAGCACCAGGGTGGCCAGGTCCGCTTCCGGACGGTGACCCCAGATCGACTCGTTGACGATGACGCCGCCGGGACGCACGGCGTCGAAAAGCATGTTCAACACCACGTCCACCGAGGTGGCTTCGAAGCCGACGTCGGCACCCTTACCGTCGGTCAGCTTCCGCACTTCTTCGGCCACATCCACGTCGCGCGGGTCGAAGGCGTAGTCGGCCACGCCGGTCTCCAACGCCTTCTGACGCCGCAGTTCGGACAGCTCGGACACGATCACGGTGACGTCCAGCGCCTTCAGCACCGCGGCCGTCAGCACACCGATCGGCCCGGCACCGCCGATGATGGCGACGTCGCCCGCTGCGGCCTCGGAACGGCTCACCGCGTGGTGGGCCACCGAGAGCGGTTCGATCAGTGCGGCCTCATCCAGACCCACCTTCTCGGAAATGGGGTGCACCCAGTGCCGGTCCACGGCGATCTGCTCGGCGAGCCCGCCACCACGGCCGCCCAGGCCGATGAAGTTCATATCGGGCGAGAGCTGGTAGTTCTCTTTTCCGTAGTACTCCTCGTGGATGATGTAGGGCTCGACCACCACGTGCTGGCCGACCTCCAGATCGGTGACGCCTTCACCGAGTGCGGCCACGGTGCCGGACATCTCGTGACCGAGCGTCACCGGCGCGGATTCGCCCGAGATGGGGTGCGGGTGGCCTGCTGGCGGCACGAAGATCGGGCCGTCGAGGTATTCGTGGAGGTCGGTGCCGCAGATCCCGCACCAGGCGACGTCGATCAGCACCTCGCCGGTGCCGGCCACGGGGGCCTCAATGTCTTCAATGCGGATGTCTTTGCGGTCGTAGTAGCGTGCAGCACGCATGACGTGATCCTCCTAAAAATCTCGACGGAAGCATTCTTGCTTCCCCACCATGGTGGACCCGGACACCCGGCGAAGGTAAGGGTCCATGGTCGAGATCGCCCCGGTTCCTCCCGGGTGATCCGGGGGTGTTCCCCATGGCGTCGCCGCCCGGCACCGCGTACCGTCGTCAGTATGCAGAAACTCTTCACGTCCATCCGCCGTCTCGGATTCCGCCGCGGCCCGGCCCGCCTGGCCGGGGGCATCGCCGGCGGCATCGCCCAGCATGTGGGCATCAACGTCTGGCTCGCCCGACTGTTGGTGCTCGTCTCTTTCCTGTTGCCGGTGGTCGGCGTCGGGCTCTACCTCGTGGTGTGGGCGCTGACCCCGTGGCAGGACGGATCCATCCCGCTGGAGCGCGCCCTCGGCGGCAACCCCGAGATCCACTGATTCTTAAGCCTCCGGCCGGGCTGAGCGGCTCACCGTTCTGATCTGGACGAGCGCAAGGTCCAGCAGCGGGGTGTCCGCCCCGAGCACCCGGGCCCGGTCCGCGAGATCGCCCAACAAGTGCTCGGCCTCGGTGCGGTGCCCGGCCACCAGATCCCGGTACAGCGACGAGGTGAACTCCGACCCGGGCTCGGTGAGCATCGCTCGACTTGCCTGTTGCGCCGCCTCCGCCACCGGATATCCAGCGTGCGCCGCCACGGCTTCCAGCTCCTGGACCGCGGCGTGGATGTGCGGGAGTCCTCCAGCATCAATGATGTCCCCGATGGGCCCGCGGAACAGACAGGTGGTCACGCCCGCCGCAGCAATGAACATCCACTTCTCCCACAGCGCGGAGCGGATGTCGTCGCGGACCGCGAAATCGATGCCCGGCACATCCAGTGCCTCCACCACCGCAGCGGGTAGCGGCTCTTCGGTGAGCGACCCCACCGTGAGCCCGCACAGCGGCGTCAGCTGGTGAACGGTGTCCCCGTCCAGGGTGGCGACGATGCGCACGAACCCGCCGAGCGTGCGCCCCGGGTAGCGCTGCTCCACGAGATCCAAATGCGCCATCCCGTTCAGGATCGGCAGAATGAGGGTGTCCGGACCCACATACGGCGCGATGTCGTCCAGCGCGGAATCCAATGCCGTGGCCTTCACCGCCAGCACCACCAGGTCGAAGGGTGCTGTTTCTTCGCCCCGCACGAGCACGTTCACCGGGTGGGTGCGGTCCAGCCCCGGGGAGACGAAGCGCAGGCCATCACGGCGCAGTCGCTCCGCGCGCTCGGGGCGCACCAGGAAGGTCACCTCGCGTCCGGCCTCGTGTAAATACGTGCCGAATGCGCCGCCGGTGCCACCGGCGCCCACCATCAGAATCCTCATGGACTGCATGCTACCGTCGCCCCATGCAGCACACGCTCACCCTCACCCGCGGCCCGGTACGATTACGCCCGCTCACCCTCGACGACGCCGAGGCGCTACATCGCACCCTGTCCCCGGAGATGTGGGCCGGAATGGCCGACCCCTTCCCCGAGACCCCGGCCGCGCTCAACGAGTTGCACGCCCCCATGCTGGCATCGGAGACCGTGCTCGCTTTCACGGTGGAGTTCGAGGGCAACGTCGTCGGACGCACCGTGTTCTACGACCTGGTGCCGGGGCTGCGGGTGGAGGTCGGCTCCACGTTCCTCGACCCACGCGTCTGGGGCACCACGGTAAATCCGACCATGAAGTACCTGATGTTCGCCCACGCCTTCGACGAGCTCGGGCTGCAGCGGGTGGCGCTGCGCTGCGACTCCCGCAACACTCGTTCCCACCGCGCCATCGCGAAACTGGGTGCACACTTCGAGGGCACGCTGCGGAACTTCCGGGGATCGGCAGACGGGTCTATCGTCGACGTCGACTATTTCAGCATCGTGGCGGAAGAGTGGCCCGCCGTCCGCGAGGGGCTACTGGCGCGGCTCGGCGTCTGAGGGGAGCACTCGGGCAATGAGGGCATCCGGGCTGATGCCCTCACGCCGAGCCACCGCCTCGATATGGTCCACCGCGGCGGGCGACAACCGTGCCACCGCTGCGTCAGCGGGACCGGCCTGAGCGTTCGTGAGCGCGAAGCTCAGCACGGGCAACACCACGATGCCGAGCGCGGCGAGAATCCAGATCACTCCCGCAGTCCGGAGATACCAGTCGAAGTCATCCAGTTCCAGACCCCAGACCGGCATCAGGACCATCACCACCCCGACCCCAATGAGCCCGAGGGTGGCGAACAGCCCGGTGCGCACGGCGCGGATGCGGTGCTCGGCGAGCAACAGCAGGAGCGAGGCGACCGACAGGGCCGCGGTCACCACGCAGGCGGTCGCCGTCACCTCGAAGGTCGGTTCATCCCAGCTCGGATCGCCCCACACCAGTCTGAGACACCAGATCAGGGTAAGGATGGCCACGGTGACCGTCACCCAGCCGAAGGGCTGCCAGCGTTTTCCGGCCAGCACCACACCGCAAAACACGGCGATGCTGAACACGCCGATGAGTGCGGTGCTGGCGAGCACCTGGTAGGCGGGTTCGGAGTTGACGTCGCCGAAGAGAACCATGATGCCCGCGATGGCGGCACACGAGAAGGAGGCGATGATCAGGATCACCACCCACCGCCGGGCTCGCTGAGCGAACGACGGGAGGGCCGTCGGTGCGGCTGTGCTGTTCTCCATGGTGTCCTCTCAGACGTGGGCGGGAAACGACGTGTGGAGCATTACGGCAGGTGGTGCCCGGCGGCACGGAACAGTCCGTACCACTCCCCGCGGGTCAGCGGCAGTGCCGAGCCAGCAGCAGCGTCCGTCACCCGCTGCGGGGTGGTCGTGCCCAGCACCACGTCCATCCGCGCCGGATGCCGTGTGATCCAGGCGGTGGCAATCGCCATCGGGGTGACGTCGTATTTCTGAGCCAGCCGGTCCAGTTCGGCGTTGAGTTCCGGGTAATCCGGCGAGCCCAGGAACACCCCGTTCGCGCCCTGGAACGGTGACCACGCCTGCAGGGTGATCCCGTGCATCCGGGCGTGCTCCACGAGTCCGCCACCGTCGCGGGTGATCGCTCCGTCTTCGCCCAGCATGTTGGAGGTCAACCCCTGGTGAATGATCGGCGCGTGCACCAAGGACAGCTGCACCTGGTTCACCACCAGCGGCTGGGTCACCGCCGTTTTCAACAGGTCAATCTGTCCGGGGGTGTGATTCGAGACGCCGAAGGCGCGCACCTTGCCAGCCGCCTCCAGCTCGTCAAACGCACGCGCCACTTCCTCGGGTTCCACTAATGCATCCGGGCGGTGCAACAGCAGCACGTCCAGGTAGTCGGTGCCCAGCGCGCTCAACGATCGGTCCGCCGAGGCCACGATGTGTTCGTAGGACTGGTCGTAGCCCCACGGGTCATCGATGATCCCGGTTTTCGACTGTAGCGTGATCTGCTCACGTTCGGCACCACCGAGCTGCAACGCCTCGTGAAAACGGCGCTCACAGTGGTGGTAGCCGCCGGGATGGTTGAACCCGTAGAGGTCGGCGTGGTCGAACCGGGTGATCCCTGCCTCGCGGGCGGCGGTGTAGAGGGCGCGGATCTCCGCATCGGATTTGTCGGCGATGCGCATCATCCCCGCGATGATGTTCGGGGCGGAGTTCTCGGAGTTCGGCTCAGTCATAGGACCCAGCCTATCTACGCGACGCCGGCCGCACCCTCAACGGCGTCACGGATCAGCGAAACCGAGCCTTGAACAGCGGGTTCTTCTTCACCACATGGGCCGCACCGCAGGAAACAGTCGCTCGGGCTCCGCTCTTCACCCAGCTGGAAGACTTGGAGTAACTACCGCCCTTGCCGGCCGAGTACCACGCGCACGTCACGGTAATCCGATACTGCGAGCCACTTCCAGAACAGGTCACCGACAAGTCTCGCCACTGATTGCTGGATGTGGACGCGTTCGTGCAACTAGCCGCCTGAGCGGGTGCCGCAGCCATGACTCCACCGGAGAACGCGAGCGCACCCGCGCAGAGGATCGTCGCCAGCTTCTTTCTGAAGTTTTTCATGATGTTCGCCTTGTCCTTCTCGGATCATGTGACCATCGTCACCGATTCACCGCACTTTACACCTCGCGCTCAGCGGCGAACACCCTTACTCCCAAGTCACGACCAAAGTTTGACCGAGAGTTATCCAGGCCCCGGGTAGAGCACGCGGAAACGTTCGCACACCACGGGCATGTCGTCGGCGTAGCCTCGCGGGTTCTCGGAGTGCTCGCGCCAATACCGTTCGTGGATCGCCTTCCAAGAAGCCAGAGTCCGGTCACGCTCGCCTTCGGCCGCGGCGTGCTCCTCGGTCACCTCACCGAAGGGGACCACCTCAATGGACGTGGTCTCCAGCAGCGCCCGGGGCGCACCGCGTCCGTCGAGAATGATGCTCAGCTCGCCCACCGTGGGCACCGGCTCTCCCGTGTGTTCGCAGTCCCACAGCGACGACGAGGTCGCTGTCTTCACCCCGGCCAGTACCAGCGCCAGCAGCCCGTCGGCGTGCTCCGGGGTCGCCCCGAACGCCCAGGCTTCAGGTGGCTCCTCCGGCAGTCCGTCCAGCGCGGCGCGGCAGCGGTGCCAGAAGTCGTCAAGGTCGGGCGCGGCATGGGTCTCGGTGCGGGTTTCGGCCATGGTGCCGAGCTTAGCGCGCCGTCTGCGCAGACTCTTGTCCGGGCAGTTCCTGGCTCGCGGCCCACGACGCCAGCAGCTGAAGCCGTTCGGCCGAAGCGGAACCGGGCTCGGCAGCGTACACCGTCAGGGTGAGCCCCGGCGAGGATTCCAGGTTCATCCCTTCATAAGCCAGTGTCAGCTCACCGACCACGGGGTGGCAGAACACCTTGCGCCCGGTGCCATGATGGCGCACATCGTGCTGGCCCCACAGCTGGCGGAAGTCATCACTGAGCGTGCTCAACTCCCCCACGAGATCCTGCAGCCGTCCATCATGGGGGTCGCGTCCCGCTTCGGTGCGCAGAATCGCCACCGTCACCTGGGCGTAGAAATCCCAGTCCGGGAAGAAGCTGCGAGCGTGTTCGTCGAGAAAGGTGAACCTGGCGATATTCGGCCGGTCCGGTGACATGGCGTACACGTCACGGTAGAAGGCACGGGCCAGCAGATTCGCGGCCACCAGGTCCATTCGGCCATTGCGCACGAAGGCAGGACCGGCGGTCACCGCGTCGAGCATCCATTGCAGGCTTTCGTGGGGCGGCTGTTCAACCAAGCGGTTGCGGCGCCGCGGGCGCGCCGTTGGGCTGGACGCCTGCGCCAGGTCGAAGAGATGCGATCGTTCGGCGTCGTCGAGCAGCAGAGCCCGGGCTAGGGCGTCGAGCACCTCCGGAGAGGCGCCACCGAGCGCGCCGCGCTCCAGCTTGGTGTAGTACTCCACGCTCACGCCGGCCAGCGTCGCGACCTCGCTGCGGCGCAGACCGGGCACGCGCCGGTTCGAGCCGCCGGGCAGCCCCACCAGCTGCGGCGTCACCTTCGCCCGGCGCGAGGTGAGGAACTCGCGCACATCGGCCTTGTTGTCCATCGTTCTACGGTAGGCCAGACCCGCCCGCCGGAGGGAGTCCCTGCCGGTACCTGTTTCGACCGGGCCTTCCAGCAGTACGCCGTCCGTGTTTTCATGGATATCAGACCAACCGCACCCCACCCCAGGAGCACCCCATGCGCGCTGTCATGCTGCACGCCCCCGGCGACATCCGAGTCGAAGACATCGAACGTCCCACCCTCGTCGAGCCCACCGACGCCATCATCCGCGTCACCGCCGCCTGCATCTGCGGCTCCGACCTCTGGCCCTACCGCGGCGCCGAAGACGTCCACGGCCCCGCCGCCATGGGGCACGAATACATCGGCGTGGTCGAAGAAATCGGCGACGACGTGCGCGACATCCAGGTCGGCGACTTCGTGGTCGGCTCCTTCGTCGCCTCCGACAACACCTGCGAGATCTGCCAGGCCGGCTTCCAGTCCCGCTGCATCCACCAGGTGATGATGGGTTCCATCGGCACCCAGTCCGAATACGCCCGCATCCCCTGGGCCGACGGCACCCTGGTGAAGGTCGACGGCGAACCCACCGAAGAACAGACCAAGAGCCTACTCGCCGCCTCTGATGTGCTCGGCACCGGCTGGTTCGCAGCGGTTGCCGCCGAAGCCGGCCCCGGCAAGACCGTCGCCGTCGTGGGCGACGGCGCGGTGGGTCTGCTGGGCATCCTCGCCGCCAAGCAGCTCGGCGCCGAACGCATCATCGCCATGTCGCGGCATGCCGACCGTCAAGCGCTGGCCCGCCAGTTCGGTGCCACCGACATTGTCGAAGAGCGCGGCGAAGAGGGCGTGGCCCGCATCAAGGAGCTCACCGGCGGGTACGGCGCCCACTCCACCATCGAAGCCGTGGGCACCCAGGAGTCCATGCTGCAGGCCATCCACGCCACCCGACCCGGCGGTCACGTCGGCTTCGTCGGGGTCAGCCACGGGGTCACCCTGGAGGGCATCGACCTCTTCGTCTCCACCGTGAGCCTGCTCGGCGGCCCCGCCCCGGTGCGCCGGTTCTTGCCGGAGCTCATCGAGCTGATCATGACCGATCAGATCAACCCCGGTGCCGTCTTCGACCTCACCCTTCCCCTGGAAGAAGCGGCCGAGGGTTACCGCGCCATGGACGAGCGCCGCGCCACCAAAGTGATGCTCACGTTCTGAACCCGTGACCTGTGGCCCGTGCAGCCGTACCATGAGTTCATGAAGTTCGGCATGCGCAAGCCCTCGCTCAATAAGTCCATTGCCGCTCGCACCACCGGGCGAGCGACCCGCGCGGTCAAGCGCGCGCTGATTCCGGGGTACGGGAAGAAGGGCATGGGTTGGCTCCGTGACCCGAAGCGTGCGGCCCGCAACGCGGTCTACCAGCGCACCACCTTCGACGTGCGCGACCTGTTCAAGAAATAGCGTCGCGCAGGTCGACGGCGGGGTGCACCGTCACCGAGAGCTCCACCGTAAAGTCGTCAGCGTCCTGTCCCGACACCGTTTGGCGTACCTCAACGTCACGTAGTTCCGCGCCGCGCTCATCCATCGCATCAAACAGGCCCACGACGGCGGGATGAACGGTCCCCGTGGGGACGGCTCCGTCGTCGCCAGGTTGCCAGGTAACCACCAGTTCGGTGCGTTCCGGTAGCGCTGCCGAAAAGCTCTCCGCACCGCAGACCTCTATCGGCACCTCGACCGCGGTCGGCCAACAACCAAGCACCTCCACATCGTCCTGCTCCCCGGGTCGCAAGGACATCCAGAACGGACCGTTCGGCACGTAGCCGGACTCGCAGAGCCGCCGATAGAGCGCCTCGAATGCCTCGTTGACCTTGTCATCGTCGTCATCGCCCACGTCATCCGTCGAGATGGTGAGAACCTGCCCGACGTAGTGTTGAGCGGGCATGGCGCGCTCGGTGATCGAGATCGGTGCGCGAAGTGCCCTCAGTACGGTGTGGGCGTCGGCGAATGCACGGTCCTCGAGCTCTCGCTGTTCCAGCACCCGATTCTGATGTTCCTCGAGCGTCCGCTCGGCAGTCCCGTGGGCGAGCGCAGTCGAAACTTCCGGCAGCGGCACCTCGGCGTCACGCAGGGTCCGGATCACGACGCCGTCGCGCACTTGCCCCTCGGAGTACAGCCGATACCCGGTGCGTTCGTCCACCTCGGCCGGGGTGAGTACGCCCATCTCGTCGTAATGCCGCAACGCTTTCACGCTCAGCCCGGTCAGTCCTGCGAATTCGCCAATTTTCAACATGAGTCCATACTCCCGCCTCCCCTCACGGGAGGGTCAACACTGTAGCGGGCGAGCCACTCTGGCCAGCCCCACCCGCGCATCCGCCGTCATTGCGCTGCTCACGTCACGACAGATCCTTGACATTAATATCAGGATGCCTGAAACTCAATATGACATAGCTCACAGATTGAGGTGCTCTCGATGGACGATTCAGCACACTTTCGTCTCCTTGCATCCCGGGTGGAGACCGACTCGCTGACAGGGCGAACTGCCGTAGTCACCGGCGCAGGGCGAGGCCTGGGACGCGCCTATGCTTTCGCACTCGCTGCGGCCGGTGCACACGTCATCGTCAATGACGTCGATGAGGCAGCCGCGCACCGGGTGGTCGACGACATCCGCGAGGCTCGCGGACAGGCAACTGCGCACATCGCTGCGATCGGGCCCCTCGCAGCTGCCGAGCAACTGGTGCAGACTGCGGTCGAGCACACGGGTCGACTCGACATCATGGTGGCCAACGCGGGAGTCCTTCGTGACCGTGTTGTCTGGAAGATGGCCGAGGAGGATTTCGATCTCGTCGTCAGTACCCACCTCAAAGGCGCGTGGACCTGCGCCAAAGCCGCTGCGGAGCAGTTTCGGGAGCAGGGGGACGGCGGGCGGGTCATTCTGGTCGGCTCCCCCGCGGGCCAGTACGGCTCGTTCGGCCAATCCAACTATTCCAGCGCCAAGGCCGGTGTGGTCGGCCTGGCACGCACCCTTTCCCTTGAACTGGCGCGGTTCAACATCACCGTCAACGCCATCATCCCCACGGCCCTGACGGAGATGACAGCCACCATCCCCGCCTACAGCGGATGGGTGAAGGACGTCGAAGCCGGTCGCGACCTGCCTCCGTTGGCACGCCGAGAACATGGGTTGGGAAGCACCATAGACGTCGCCCCGCTGGTGACCTGGCTTGCCTCCGACGATGCGGCGGGTGTCTCTGGCCAAGCCTTGGGACTAGGCGGAGACCGAATCATCGTCTATGCGCATCCGCGAGAGGAAGCCATCGCCGATCGCGACGGGGGCTGGAGTCAGCAGGACATCTCCGACGCCTGGCATCGCGACCTCTCGAGAGCGATGCAACCCGCCGGACCGCCAGAGAAACCGTCGCCGGAAAACTGGTAGGGCCGCCATGTTCGCCAACTACGCCTGCATCTGGGATCGCATCGCCGAGGAACATCCGCATCGTGCGGCCGTGCAGACGGGCACCGCCCGGCAGACCTATCAAGAATTCCGCAGCCATGCGGAGTTCGCCGCTCGTGCGCTGAAGCATCACGGCTTCGATTCGGGTGACCGGTTGGCGTTCTATCTGCACAACACTCCCGAGTATCTGGTGCTGTTCTACGCGTGCCTCAAGATCGGCGTGATCCCGGTGTCTATCAACTACCGCTACGGTGCGCGGGAGGTCTCCGAGTTGATCTCCGCTAGCACCCCTCGCGGCCTGATCTACGCACACCAGAATCAGCACGTCGTGGAATCGCTGACCACGAGCCTCTCCCCGTCCGCACTGCCGGACGTTCTGATTCACTTGGATGCAGACTGTCACACCCCGCATAGCCAACCGTCGCCCTTCTCCAGCGCATCCTGGAACGAGTTCCTGTCCACTGCGGCAGCTGACAGTGCCCATCAAGACCCGCTGACTCCTCCACCCGATGATGCCGAGCTCTATGTCTTCACGGGTGGAACCACGGGCATTCCGAAGGCCGTGGTCTGGGGCGTCAGTGATTTGCTCCATGTGCAGCAACAATCGATCTACGGGCCGCTCGGGTGGGACCATCCCGACGACGTCGAGCAAGCCATCGACCTCGTCAGGAATACCGATCAGGCGCCCATCATCACATTGCCACTGGCCCCCTTCATCCACGCCACCGCGCTCTTCACCGCCATGAACACCCTGGTCGCCGGTGGCACCGTGGTCATCAATCCGGCCGCGAGCCTGAACCCTGACGATGCGGCCCGGCTCATCATGGACCAGCGGGTCACGCAACTCGTGGTCGCGGGGGACGCCGTGGCGCTTCCCCTCTTAGACGCCCTCGAGCAGCACGCAGGGACCCAAGACGTGCCTCTGAGATCCGTCATCAGTTCAGGAATGCGCTTCAGCGACGACACCAAGGCACGGATCCACGCCCTGGGAGAGGTCAGCATCGTCGATATTCTCGCCTCCACTGAAGGCGGTCCGTACGCGATGGCCCTCTCCCATGCGGCCTCCGACCTTCCCGCACGCTTTCGGCTCACCCCGGACGCCGTCGTGCTCGACGATCACGATGAGGATGTCAGTGACGTCGTCGGCGCTATGGGGCTGTTGGCATACCAGGGCGCCCTGCCGCGCGGATATCTGAACGAGCCGGTCAAGACACAAGAAACCTATCCGATCATCCGCGGCGTCCGCACCGCGCGACCGGGTGACTACGTCCAGGTCGAGCAGAACCGCTATATTCAGCTGCTCGGCCGCGGTTCCTCGGTGGTCAATTCCGGCGGAGAGAAGGTCTTCCCCGGTGAAGTCGAGGAGATCATCCTGCAACTGGACGACGTCACCGACGCGGTGGTGTTCGGCGTCCACGACCCCACCTGGGGTGAGCGGGTGGCCGCGTCGGTGACGGTTTCCGAGAACAGCACGCTCACCGCGCAAGAAGTGTTTGAGCACGTGGGGGCCCACCTTGCCGGATACAAGAAACCCCGGGTTGTGATGATCTCGGAGCGCAGCCACCGAGGACCCACGGGCAAGATCAACATGCGCGACCTCCGCACGTCTATCACGGACCACGGCACCCGATTCTGAGTTCACTAGCCCACCACCACACCAGGAGAAGCCATGCGAATCTTCAACAAGACAGCGGTACTCGCGGCCGTCACATCACTCATCATCATGACCGGATGCTCCTCCGACAACGACGAGCCAGCGGAAGACAGCCCAGAGATGATGCCACTCTCGGTGGGCATCATTCCGATCGGGACCATGTCGGCGATTCCCTACGGCATTGAACAGGGCATCTTCGAAGAGCACGGTTTAGATGTCACCATCAGCACCGGTGGCGGCGGTGCCGCGATGCTCCCGGCCCTGCAATCGGGCGACCTCGATGTGGTCATTGGCAACGCAGCGAATCTCCTTCAGGCCGTGGAGCAGGGCATCGATATGCGGGTCATCTCGGGCTATTCCAGCTCACGCCCGGAGGGGCTCGATGTGAACGGCGTGGTCGTCGACTCCGACAGCGATATCGAGACCTGGGCCGATCTGGAGGGCAAGAGCGTGGCGGTCAACGCGGTGCGCGGTCAGGGCGACGTGACCATCATGGAATCGGTGGCCGAGGATGGCGGCGACCCGGACGCCGTCAGTTTCGTTGAACTCGCCTTCCCCGATATGCAGGCGCAGATGGAGCTGGGCAACGTCGATGCCATCTGGGTCCCGGAGCCGTTCCTCGACACGGCAGTCAACGATGACGGACATCGCCTCCTCGGTCATCCCAACCAGATCATCCCGGGCCTACCCACCGTGGTCAGCTTCACCGACGGCGCCACCATCGAGGAGAACGCTGAGCTCATCTCGAGGTATCAGGCCGCCATGAGTGACCTGCTGGAACAGTTCATGGCCGACGAGTCCGGGAAAATCGAGGCCACCATGGACTTCATCGAAGCCCCCGAAGAGGTGGCGAAGCTGTCCATCGAGCGCGACGTCTTCGACGCCGAGATTCCCGAGGATGCGATCCGCAGCCTCAACGAGATCATGCTCAAGTACGGCTTCCTGACGGAGGACCCGATCACCGATGAGTTCTTCTACCACCCCGCGGTACAGTAACTCGATGAGCGAGCACCACCGCCTCACCGCCCTCGAGGGCTGGCACATCTACATGATTAAGTTGCTGGACTCAGGGTTGCGCCCACCCTTCGAACAGCTCCTGCGTGAGCACGGCTTCAGCACCGCGCAGTACACGGCGCTGACGGTGCTCGCCCGCCGCCCCGGCATCACCTCGTCCGAGCTGGCCCGACGGACCTTCGTGCGTGCCCAATCCATGGCGGATACCGTCAAGGTGCTGATGGACAAGGGGCTTGTCCGGCGTGAGCCCGATCAGGACCACGCCCGCCGGCTGCTGCTGTTCCCCACTGACGGCGGCTACCGCGCCCTGCAGGAATGTCAGGGTGACGTGAATCAGCTCGAGACCCGCCTACTGGAGAATCTCGACGACGACGAGCGCCGAACCGTCTCGGCCGCGCTGCGCACCATGCGGTTCAACCTACAGCGCATCAACGACGACACCCCATAACACGGTGCCGTTCGCTATGCCTATGGGGAGGGTCAACCGCGGTGTTCACGTGTCGTTCGACGGCAAGGTGCCGTAGCTGTTCGCGTAGGTCTTGCCTGGTTTTGGATGGGTGAACTTCATCCCAAACCAGATGTCGTCGATCCGCAGGCAGGTGCTCTCGACCATGTTCTCGGCGTAGCCGATCGCGATGACCGACTTGAGAGTCAGATCGGTGCCCAGCTTCTTCTCCTTGGGTCACGACACCCAGAGCATCCCTCCGGGTTGGAGATGGTCGCGGAGCTCGGCGAACTGTTCCCGCAATGCATCATTGGTGACGACGAACAGGTGCAGGTAGTCGTACTCTCCGGTGAGATCATCTGTCAGGTCGAGATCCGGAAGCTCCGTCGCCGCGACCGATGCCGGCGGTCCGTCCCGGAGATAGGCACGCAAACGTCTCGTCGCATGAATGTTCATAAACCCGTTCAACTACTCATAAACTGGGCCAAGGCGCTAGAACGGCGCAAGAAACGTGAGGGGGCCTCATGGCACCATTGAGTCTCGCCCGGGTCAGCAGTGCGAAGCAGACGACGCAGGTACAGCACGATGCCTTCAACTCGATATGTGCAGGTGTCTTCCAGAAGAGGACCAGTAGCAAGCTGGCGGTCGAATACCGACTAGGGCCCAAGACGGCAATCGCCTACAAGCCCAATAGTGAAATGACTGCCGTCGAGAAAGGTGACCGGCTCGGCTTTAATCAGCCGGAGGGGCTACTGACGCTCGACGAACCGTTCCACAGGGTCGGGAACGCCAAAATTATCCACGTACTCGCGGCAGGCACGCACACGAAGCGCAGATTCCTCCTAGACGCGGCGCTTGCCGAACAGCGCCGTCGGAACATCGCCCGGAAGCCGAAGAATAGCCTCAACGGCATGAACGCGCCGAAGGACGTGAAGCATGGCCATTGATGTCTTGATCGGCCGCGATGCAGTCTCGATCGACGAAACGGTGTTCGCCACCCTCTTCGACAACTCGGTGGCCGGCACTTACCGAGGCTACGAGCGCGCACTGGAATCTGGCCGCATCAGGTACGCAGAATTGGTCGAGCTCTCGCGAAAGGGCGAGATACCCCACTCCCTCTTTTTCGCGCCGCTGTCGCTGGTTCAGCAACAGGTAAAGACGAAGACCGAAAAACTCCTCGCCGGCATCAACAGGGAAACGTTCTCAATTGGGTCCCGTTCGCAGGTGGATCTCAGCGACGTCGAGCTGATTGTCAAAGATCTGATTCGCAAGCAGCAGCTGCTCCGAAAGCACGATCCGTCGCTCCGACAAAACAAAATCATCGGCCTACTTCGTGATGACACCTCTCCGGTTGACACCGACGCCGCTCGCCTCATGGAGGCGATTGGCATCTCGCAAGAGTCGCTCCGCGCATGCGGGACCAAGACGAAGGCTTTGGACCTCATGATCGACCACCTCGAGGCCAATCAGGTGTTCGTGTCGCGAAGCGTTCCGAACTATATGCCGCAACGACTCACGCAAGTAAAGTTCAGCGGGATGACGATCCGGGACAACAAGATCCCATACATTTTCCTCGCTGGCGGCGATCACGAGGACGACCAGGAGCCTGTGGGGCGCACGATATTCACCCTCGCGCTCATGGCCGTGCTGGTGGCCAGACGGATCTTCGCACCGATGACCTGGGACGGCGGCAGCGCCGAGACGGACCCAGGCCGCGAGTATGACATCGCGGGCGCAATGCTCATGCCCACCGCTCAGATGAAGGAACTCAGCCCAACATCAGTCGACGATATGAAAGCCGTATCGGACGAGTTCAAGGTCACTCCAAGTGCGGTAACGGTACGATCGATGAGGCTGGGCATTATCAATCGAGAAACTGCGAGCGACCATCTCGACCACTTGCGTGCCGAGTTCCGGAGCCTCCCCAAGGGCGGACCGCAGAGACCGATTCGCCCCGAGAGGGCTGTCAGAAAATACAACGGAAGAGAGTTAACAGTTCGTATGTTGCATGTCCTTGACATCGGTAACATTTCGCCTGGTGAATTCTGCCGTTCGATCTGCTTGAACAATCTCACGCCCTCACGTATCGACGATCTCAGGCGGGCCGTCGAGTGAGCGGATTCGGGCAGCGATTCGTGATCGACACCAACGCTCTGAGCCAGCTCGGTAAGGTCCGCCGGGCGAGCACGTTCTTCTTGGAGCATGCGGTGATAGCCGAAGAAGTGATGCACGAAGCCTCTGGGTTCCCGGACCTCGCCCTGCTGCAAGACAATGTTCACCCGACGACGCCGCGCGTGCTCCAATGGCTATCTGAGGTCCTGTCTACAGTTCCCGATGACGACACCCGGCTGATCAACCTCTATGCAAACTTGGGAAACGCAGACCCATTTGTCGTTGCGTGCGCCCTCGAGGGGCGGGAGCACGACAGCCAGTTCCTCCTCGCGCCCGAATGGATCATCGTCACTAGCGACGAGGCCGTGCGCGCCAAGGCGGAGGAGTTCGGCCTGAAGGTGCTCAGCAACCCCCAGTTCGCTGACCTAGTGGATGAATCCATCCAAGATCAGACCGTTCGCCATCGTGAAACGATCAAGCGCAAAGAATAGTCCGATTGCTGGGATGAGGGTTCCAAATCGATCCCCCGTACCTGACGACCGGCGCCGAGCCGGTGGTCAGGTCCGGTCGCGTTGACGTCTAAGACGCCTCGTCGTAGCTTAGCTTTCAGCCCAATCGATAGCGGTGCCGCCTACCAGCCGGAGTATCGGCGCTCGCTTATCACGGCCATGTGAAGCGGCGAGTAGCAGCGTCCCCTTCGCATCGCGAGGCGAACTAACGTCAGGCCTCCGCAGCAGCGATTGTTGCCAAGGTGCGTTGCACATCGGGATCAGGCATGTGATGCGTGTGGTCCAATGCCTTGATGTGCACACTATCCTTGCCTTTATGGTCTGGCCGGTAGATGGAGCGCTTACCGCATTCCTCACATTGTCGGTGAACGAGCCACGGCCGCAAGAGCACCCAAGTACCCAGCGGGTCAACGACATATAGACTTCCAGTTTCCAAGTCGGATTCGCTGTGTTCAATGGTCTCGGTGGAGTAGATCGGGTGGTCGCCTCGCAGTAGATGCACATCGGCGGAGCCTGACTTTTCGCGGGAGTCCCACCTATTTTGCTTGACGAGCACCAGTCGCAATTCAGCTAGGTCACCACAACCGGCCAGCATCGCAGCCAGGTCTTCCACACCGTCCTTGGCAACATCCTGCACCTGCGCCGGATCAAGTCGGCCGTGAGCGTCGTCATTCCTCATAGCACTGAGACGAACTTGCGCCTCAGCAACCTCACCCACCTGCGGTAGCACTCGGCGGACGACCCCCAAAGCGCTATCCGGCTCAACATCGATCTTGAGGGTAGCCGTTTCCTTAAGGATATTGACCCAGTCACCAATTGATACGCCGCCGTGCTGACCAAGTTTCTTATAGTATGCCTTCGACGAACCTAACGAAACACCGAGTTTGTCGCACGCCGCCAGTGCAATCGAACCTGCAGTGGCGACGAGCGTCTCGAATGCGTCCCTGACACTTCGATGGCAGTCGGACCAGGCTTGCTCCTGTAAGTACGTCCGGACCTGCCGCCAGGTGTACCCAATGGGATACGGGTAAAACTCCCGGACTTGGTAATCGAGCCCAGAGGCTGCGTTACCCGCCTCAGATGCCTGACGCAAGGCGCGGCCGCCATCAATTAGACGTTCTCTAACCTCGGCGAGCGGCACATCGTCATCGAAAACCGACTTCATCAAGACGTCAACCTCACCGATCCACCCCTGGAACGAGCCTCGGGCCGACGACAGTGCCGCGAAACTCTCAAGTATGCGGTCGTCTGGCACTGGAATCAGAAGTTTCGACGAGAATCGCAAACGACCAGCGAATGTGTTGTCAGCGTCACTGACCGATGCAGCCCGGTTCGAACGCAGGTAGGCAATGTAGAAGTCACGCTCGATGCGCGACATTGGTTCTCGCGGACGAAGAACAACAACGCCATGGCCTACAGCCACCCCGGCGTGCTCATCATCAACCTCAAGGACATGCCACGTCCCGTCAATCTGAGCAATCTCGGAAACTAAGAGATCTCCACTCTTGAGAAATACAACTGGTCGATCTTCGTTGAAGATCCTTTCCGGATCCGGGTCAAGGGAGCCCTGTGCGACGTCCCTGCCAGTCAGAACAGGACCACGGGAGACTTGTCCGCCAGGTCGCCCCGCGGGTCTGCTACCGGGGAAAGATCGCTGCAGCGAAAATAGCTGGCTAGTCGGCACGGACGCCCCCAAGCTTGCAAGGTCATCTCGGCGCGAACGAAGGTGGGGATCATATGTCGGCACTCGCCAATCCTCGTTGAATTTGTCACGCGCGACGAATCCCCATTCAGTCGTGCCCCCGCGCAGGTCGAGCAGCCTGCGAAAGTCCGCAATGATAGATTCTTCGGTAGGGGTCGTTGGCGCCTCGGATTTCCGAGGAGCAGCAGGAGTCGCGAAAAACCGGCAAACTGTCATAGAAGCCGAGTTTGATGGCTTTCGAGACAGCGACACCATGCAAAACTCGGCAGAGCGACTCATACCAGCGCTGTCCAAAACGCCCGTGATGACAACCTCCGGATTCCATGTGTTTGAGAGTCTCGACAATAATCCAGGGCGTATCGACCGCAATCGCAATTCAGACTGCGGCGCAACGACAATTAGCTGGTCACGCTCGGATGCCCAGGCCAACATGCGGTCGAGGCGAGCCTCCGTCTCAGGTGAACGGTGGCTGACGAACGGTGGCATGACGACGACAGGTTCACTGGGTTCGCATGAATCGAGTTCCGACTCGAATACGACTTGCCGTGCCATGGGGAAAAGCGTGGGGATCTTTTTCTCCACAAATTCCGCAGGTGCCACATAGGCGAAATCAGTGTGTCCAGCCTTGTCTACATACGCATCAACAAGCTTGAGAAACAACCCTCGCCTAATTCCTTCCCCGTTCACTTCACACCCCCCCTAGAAGTCACTGGCCGACGAACCCAGAGCGCTCAGATCCGTTTCGTCCGTCGTTCGCAACCTACGCGACCGGTAGAGGTACTGGCCGATGAGCCGGATGAACTCGTCAGCGCGGTCGCTCTCACCAGTGAGGGCACCGGTGAGCTTCCCGAACGCCCCTTCATTGAGCACGGCAGCGTCGGTGAGCGTCTCTCTAAGCTCGGGCGACGACATGAACTGGTCCAGCGCGTTGTGATCGATCTGATCCGCAATACGAGGATCTTCAGCCGCCATACCGGCGGCCGCGACCACGAACCCTTCAATCTGCGGATCGGAAAACTCTGATCCGAAGAGAGCATTGATGCGGGCCACGACATCTGAAAGCAACTGCAACTGAGAGTCTGCTCGAGAGACATGGGAACCGACAAACGAAATGCTGGGCAGAGAAGGAACGTCTCGATTCCCTGACAAACTGATGTCGATCGCACCTTGGGCTATGTGTCGAACGCGGCGGAGTTCAAGCCCAGATACGTCGGCGTCGCCATCGAGATTCTCACCCGGCAAAATACGCACGAGCTGGCGCAAGAACTCAGCCAGCTTCTCCAGGTCGCTCGTTCCATAGTCCACCACTTGGGACATGAAATCGTATAGCCGGACATAGGAACCGCAGTCCTTTTTGAAGGTCCTGAGCTCGTCGAGAGCCTGGGAGTCATTTCTCTCGGCCGCAGCAGTCCATCGGTTGCGGTACTCGTCTCGTACCGGCGTCACGGCCGCAACCAGCGCTGCATGCGACTGCTTTCGCGTCCACCATGCCTCTGCGTAGCGCTCGACGTCGTTAGGCGTGTAAATCCGAGCCTGAGCGAGCTTAGTGGCCAGCTGATGGACTAGGTTTGGGTCGGTCTCCTGCTTCACGTGCGCCTCGAGGTAATACGTCAAGAATGCCTCGTGGATGTCATCGGGGTCGTTGACGAAGTCAAGCACGAACGTGCGGTCCTTCAACTCGCCCGACGGAGCACGGTACGTGCGGTTCAGCCGCGACAGCGTCTGCACCGCGTGCACGTCCGGTAGCTTCTTATCGACGTACATCGCGCACAGCAGTGGCTGGTCGAATCCGGTCTGGAACTTGTCGGCGACGATCATGAGCCGGTACTCGGGACGCCGGAACTCCCGTGCGAGGTCGGACCCGATGCCGGGATTCATTGATGCCTCGGTCGCGTCCTCGATGCCATAGTCATCGTCGCTCAAGCTCCCGCTGAATGCGACGATCGACTGATACGCATACCCGCGTTGCTTGAGGTACTTGTCCGTTTCGATCTTGTACCGCAGCGCAGCCTGGCGGGAGTCGGTAACGACCATCGCCTTCGCGTGTCCCTCCAACAAGTGGGCGACATTGGCTCGGAAATGCTCGACGATAATCTCGACCTTCTGGCCGATGTTCGTCGGATGTAGATTCGCGAACCGCATGATCTTCCGCGTCGCCATCTTTGGATCGACCAGGAGGTCGTCAGTGTCGGGGCCGATGCCCGTCGTGATGCCGGCTTTACCCCGCTGCTCGATCTCGAACGCCGTTTTGTACGTCTGGTATCCGCGCAGCACATCGAGGATGAAACCCTCCTCGATCGCCTGCCGCATCGGGTACACATCAAACGAGACCGGCAGGCCGTCATCGCCTGGACGACCGAAGAGCTGCTTCGTCTTCGCCTTCGGCGTCGCCGTGAACGCCAGCAGCGACACATTCCGCGCCCCGGCCCGTGCTGCAGTTTCGGAAGCGATCTGATGCTCACGGGCGGTGTCAACCTCGACAAGCTGGTTGATCACGTCTTGGCCGTCGAACTCGTCATCATCGGCGACCTCACCGCCCTCGGTGAGCACCTTCTTCAGCTCCGCCGCCGTCTTGCCCGACTGGGAGGTGTGAGCCTCATCGACGATCACCGCGAAGTTCTTCGTCCCGAGCGTCGTCTCCAGCAGGTCCTTGACGAACGGGAACGTCTGCAGCGTGACGACGATGATCAGCGACGAGCCCGTCAGCGCATCCAGCAGCGCCCGGGACTTCGAGCCGCCGGAGCGGCGCACAGCCGCCGAGTCGATGACCGCGACGCTGCCGCCGGTGCCGTCGACTTGCTCGACCGCCTGCTGCAGCTGGGCATCGAGGACTCGGCGGTCGGAGACGATGATGACCTTGTCGAACACCTTCTCGTTCGACCGGTCGTGCAGGCGCGCGAGACGATGCGCGGTCCACGCGATCGTGTTCGTTTTCCCCGACCCGGCAGAGTGCTCGATGAGATACCTACGGCCCGGGCCCTCATCGCCGATCGTGTCGACGAGCTTCCTCACCGCACGCCACTGGTGGTAGCGCGGGAACATCAGCGCCGTCGACCGCGTGATCTTCCCCGTTGCCGGATCTTCTTCCACGTCAGTCTTGAGGAACATCTGCGAACCGAGGACCGACAGGAAGTTCTCCCGCTGCAGCGCCTCTTCCCAGAGGTACGACGTGGCCGGACCCGACGGGTTGGCCGGGTTGCCTGCGGCACCGGTGTCGTCGTGGCCGCGGTTGAACGGCAGGAAGTACGTCTTCTCCCCCGCGAGCTTCGTCGTCATGTGCACTTGGTCATCGTCGACGGCGAAGTGCACCAGAGCACGGGTACCGAACCCGAGTAGCGGCTGTCCGGCCGGATCGCGATCCTTCCGGTACTGCGTGACGGCAGTGCGCCATTGCTGCTTGAAGAACGACTTCAGCTCGCAGGTCGCCACGGGCAGGCCGTTGACGAACAAGACGAGGTCGATTGACCGTTTATCTCCTCGCTTCGGCGAGAAGTACACTTGTCGGGCGACGCGCAGCCGCACCTTCGCATACTGCTCGGTCACTGTCTTGTTCAGCGTCGTGGCCGGTTTGAACTGGCACATCCGAAAATGTGCCGTCGCCCCGCGCGTGTGCGAGAACTTCCGACGCAGCACGTTGAGCGTCCCGCCACCCGAACTCATCGGGGTGTCCAACCGGGTCACGAGCGTCGACAGCAATGCCTCGCGGTCGGCATCCTCGGCACCTGTGCCGACTCGCACGACCTTCGCGTACTCCTGCGGCTGGGTTTCGCTCAGCCACCAGAGCACGTCCTCGGGCCAGATCGCCCGCTCGGCGTCATAGCCGTCATCATTCGGGCTGTAGAGCCAACCATGTTCACCGAGATGCTCGGCGATCTCGACCTCGAGCGCTTCCTCGCGGGTGCCGTCAGATGCTGCCATCGACCTCATCCAGCCTTTCGTGCCGTACGTACATCGAACTGGCCAGTGACGGCCGCGGTGATCAGCGCCGAACGGCGCTCCTTCGCCAGGGCGATATGCTCCTCTGCCTTGGCGATGAGGGAGTCGATGCGGGAGGTCTGTTGTTCTAACAGAGTAGCGATCCGGGTTTGCTCTTCAGGCGAAGGCACCGGGACGGGAAGAGAGCGAATCGCCGAGACATTGATTCGGCGGAAGGTCGCCCCGATCATTGCGTTCTCGATCGAATGCCCCACTTCTGCGCCCGTCAGCGCGTAACGTAAGAACTTGGGGTCAATGTTTGACTTGCGGCGAAGTAATACGGTCTCTTGCCCAACCGCGAAATCGCGCGTTCCGGGCGCGACTTCTGCCACAAGGCCGACTGAGACGTTTCGAATGAACAGGAGGTCCCCGACACGAGGAGCCCGTCCCGAAGAACGGAGATGATTGTAAAATTCCTCGGTGGTGTAGTTGCAGTTAGTGAGGTCGACGGTTGCACCCTGACATTCACGGATACTCGCGACTGGATAACGCTTGTCATCTACAAAGTCAGCGGTGACATGGGCGCAATCAATGACGTCAACCACGCGCCGTAGAGGACTACGCTCAGGGGCGGCGTGCATTACTTCGTGCGTCACCAGTGAAGACCATCGCTCATGCAACAGGCGGATGAATTCTTCCTGCTTCGCTACGAGCGCGTCGATCTGGGCCGTCTCCTGGTCCAGGTAGTCCGCGATGGCGCGCTGTTCGTCGAGCGGAGTGAACGGAACCTGCACCCTGCCCAAGTTCTTGCGCGACACACGTTGCCGCGTTGCGCCAGCCTGCAGCAACTCTATTTGATTCCTCACGGGGCGCGAGTTGACCGCGTACATCAGAAATCGGTTGTCGATCGACTGTGGAGAGGGGCGAAGTATCGCAACATCAACAACAGTAGCTGCCCGACCGACCGTTTCGGGGACCAGGCATGCTCGCCCCAGCGGGTCTGGCATTCTCGCCACCAGAACATCTCCTGGAAGCAATCTGGTGATCCCGATTCGGCGAGCTTGTTCTTCGTTCATCCATCGATCGCTTCGGTCACGCCAAGCAGTCTCACCAACATCAGCCAACTGGGTAAGGCGGATGGTCCCGTTAGGGTCCTGATCTTTGGATTCGACCCAATCGCCGTCGATGAACAAACCGTCGCGCAGGAGGTCTCGAAGGGCGCGTGTGACGTGCACGTTGGTCACCCCTCCACCTCCCGCAGCAACCCCATGATCTCGCCGACGACGCGCTCGAGATCGGCATCGATCTCCTCGAGAGGTCTGGGCGGCTCGTACGTGTAGAAGTGGCGCGTGAAGGGGATCTCGTAGCCAGTCTTCGCCTTCTCCCAGTCGATCCACGCATCGGCGACGTGCGGTTTCACTTCGGCGTCGAAGTAGGCCTGGACCGTGTCCTGGAACGCGCCGTGCGTCTTGGGGTGATCTCCCCAGCCGAAGGGGACGTTCTCGGTGTCCCGCAGCGCGGGGTCGGGCTCGAGGTCGCCCTTGTTCTTGCCAGACTGCACGCGGCAGTAGTCGGCGGTCTCGTCGTGGACGCCGACGGTCTGCCACAGCTTCTTGCGCTGTGCCGGCGTGAGCCGCACACCAAGATCGCCAAGGTGGCGGCCAAGCTCCTTATCGAACTTCTCGCGGTTCAGGTACACCTCTTCGCCGAACGCCTCAAGCGCCTCGGTGAGGCCGTCGACCTTTGCCAGGGTCTTCTGCTCGCCGACCGCGCTGATCGCTTCAGCCGTGCACTGGAACCGCAGCTGCAGCGGACGTTCGACCGTGACCGTCCAGTACGCGAAGTCGCGCTTGTGGAAAGTCTTCACCGGGACCTCGACGTCGTCCTCGCTCAGAGTGCCGGTGAAGGCCCGCACGAGGGCGTCGCGGTGCGCGTCAGGGATCTCGTTCCTCTTCGATCCGATCGACTTGCGCAGCTTCGTGCCGAGCTTCGTCGCATCGATCAGCTGAACAGTATCCTTGCGGTCGGCGGGCTTCGCGTTCGACAGGATCCACAGGTAGGTCGCGATGCCGGTGTTGTAGAACATGTCGTTTGGCAGTGCCACGATCGCCTCGACGAGGTCGTTCTCGAGCATGTGGCCGCGGATCTCCGACGGGCCCGAGCCTGCACCGCCGTTGAAGAGCGGCGAACCGTTCAGGACGATCCCGGCCTTGCCACCGCGCCCCGTCTCGTCGACGTCGCGCATCTTCGAGGCGACGTGCAGGAGGAACAGCATCGCCGCGTCGCCGACGGAAGGAAGCCCAGGCGCGAAACGCCCTTGCCCACCGCGCGCATGCTCAGCCTTCACTTCCGACTCGACGGCCTTCCAATCCGTGCCGAACGGTGGGTTCGAGAGGACGTAGTCAAACTTGCGATCCTCGAACCGGTCCACGACAAGTGTGTCACCCTGGCGCACGTTGGACGGGTCCTGTCCAGTGATCAACAGGTCAGCCTTACAAATCGCGTATGTGCGCTTGTTAATCTCTTGCCCGAATAGCGCTGTCGACGCGTCGGAGTTGAAGCTTCGCAGGTGCTCGTCGGCGACGCTGAGCATGCCACCGGTACCGACGGTCGGGTCGTAGATTGACCGGACTGTTCCTCGTCCACGAAGTGCATCTGCGTCTTCTGCATAAAGTAGATCGACCAAAAGGCGGACCACGTCTCGCGGCGTGTAGAACTGGCCTGCTCCCTCGTTGGCGGACTCGGCGAAGCGGTAGATGAGGTTCTCGAACAGATCGCCCATGTCGGCGTTCGACACCGCATCCGGCGACAGATCGAGACCCTCGAAGTGCCTGGTCACCTGAGATAACCGGTCTCGGTTATCGAGCGTGCGGATGATGTTCTCGAAGTCGAAGGACTTGAACACGTCGAGGTTCGCCGAGAACCCACCGACGTAGTCGATCAGGTTCTCAGCGAGGTTGTCGGGGTCCTGGAGCGCTTTTGTCAGCGTGTAGTCGCTCGTTGTCCAGAAAGACAGGCCAGGATTGTCGGCCGTCCGCGTCTTCAGCTTCAAGTGCGTGCGCCGCTGCTGCTCCCCTTCGTACTGCGCCACGATCTCAGCCATGACTTCGCGATGCGGGTTCATCACGCATTCGAGGCGGCGAAGCACCGTGAAGGGTAGGATCACTGAGCCGTACTCAGACTCGGAGTACGGGCCGCGCAGAGTGTCAGCAACACTCCAAACGAAGCCGGAAAGTGCAGACACGACTGAGATTCCTCCTGGTTTCAGGGACGAACTGATGAATTGCCTCAATCCTAACGGCGAGGTGCATCGCATCAGTGGAACACCAGGTCATGGCAGTGCGAAGTTTCGCCCCTCAGACCGACCGATTCGCCGTCGACGATGATTGCAGAGCCCATGCACGGCGGGAAGGAAATTTGTGGAGCTAAGGGTGCGTGATCTCAACACATCGTTCACCGATGCCCTGAGAAGTCCTTCGCCCAATAGGACACACACCCACCTCTTATGGATCCTTGAAGAACGTTCATCTAATGTCCGGAGACATCATAGTCACCGACCAGACGACTGCGGTATGTAAACAGAAACAATGAGAATACCAATAGCTGCCACGCCCAGATTCAGGCAACTCCTGCTCCCTCTCGAGCGGCGCCGTGCAAGCACACGGGCGGATTCTCGCCTCCAGAACGCTAACTCGACCCCAGACCCGTGGACTGTGAGCCAGGTCGTCCACGCCAGAAAATGCGGAGCTGCATCAGCGCCTGCATCCGAGCCCATTCACGCGTCAGCTTCTAGACTGCACGATCTCGAAAAACGTCCTCCCTGCAAGACGACAGCCTAAAACACGATTGTCCTGGGACATCGTTTGCATAATGTCCCAGGACATTCCAGCCGAGAGCAACCTTGGTGTTACCCCCTCTCACAACCGAGAAGCCACGGAGCAGACGGGCCGCATCCGCGTTGCTCCGTCACGTTTGCACCAGCAACTACGGTGACTCGTAGATACTCCCGGTAATCTTGGAATCGGAATTTATCCGATTTCAGGCGTCTCCTATGACCATAGTCAGAGCAATAGCAACCAACGCAACAGTAGGATACTCGTTACATCTCCCTGAGGCAGTATGGCTATACACTGCAACTTAGGGTACTTTGGTACCACGAACAAGGAGAGCACCCCATGGCTATCACGCTTGCCCCGATCAAAGTGGACAGCGAAACCGACGCCCTGATTTCGCACGCCGCCCACTTCCTGCGCGCATCCAAGAAGGACATAGTCGACATCGCCGTACGCGAGTACGTCGATGCACATCGCGCCGAAATCCAGACCGCAGCACTCGAAGCGCTACGCACACTCGATGGCTCCAACAAGTCTGCCGTCAAGCTCCTTACTGGCGCCACCGACGCGGAGATCGAAGAGCTCGGCGGACTTAGCAGCTGACACAACACCGCCATTTATCATACCCTCAACCTATGAGTGGAGTACGGCCAACCAGGAGATGTCTGGAGAACTTAGGCTTATTGTTCCCCAGCCTCGATGTCGCGTTGGATAAAATCAAACACGATCTGATCGCGAAATCACAGCGCCTGCCGGAAGAACAAGATGCTGGCGGCGCTGAGCGCGTCATTTCGATTGATGACAGGATCTGGCTCAAAGTCAAGATCAAAGAGCATCGCGGTGCTGGAGGTCACATCTCCGATGGGCCAACAGGCAAACCCTCCGGCTGGTGGCTGGTAGCTGGAGGAGTGCGACGGGCTGACTCAACAAGCCAAGACTTCTATAGCACGCTCACGGAAGAATGCGAACGCAAAGCAAGAAGTACATCGGCCAAAGTCAATAGTTCTCACCTCCTTCCACAGGAAATAGACTACCGCCGTCTCGAATTAGAACAGGCAACCATCGGGGTGGAGTCGCTGAAGCGCGCAGTGCGTGAGGCAATCTGTCAATCGGCACATTCTGGTCGCCCTGTAGTCGCCGAGACGAAAGGCCAGCGCCTTATTGCGTATGTGAAGTCGAGGGACGGAGAGACATACCTAGCGGTGGTGACCGAGGGCTTCCTTGACCCTAATCAGATTGCTATCATTCTATCCGCAGTCCCCGGCATGGACCATAACGACTGGGGGATTGAACCCGATGAGGTCTTGGGGATTCGACCAGACGCCGGACAGCTCGTCTACTCGGCGATGTTGCCGCCCGAATCCCTGGCCGAGATCCTCGAGGAGTCACCTGGCGGATACCTATAACCCCGTGCCTGGGACCTGAGTCGACACATCAGCGACACCGCTCCGATGCCGGAACTTCAAACAGCCAAAGAAAGACTCAGTGAACCAGTAGCCACCACCAGGTTGCAGTTGCATCCAGAACTGCCAGAGTGCCCCTGGGACGCCCACGGCCACGTGCCACCCAGTCCGGATCCCTAACGGACCGCCCTGGATCCATCGGCGAATCCCCGTCCACCCGATGCAGTCGACCCAACGACACCGCGGGCTTCACGAACCGAAGCAGCCGCATCATGCTCCAGCGAAAATACCGACAACACTGTCAAAAACGAGAATTCCGCACAGCACCTGCGTTCCCCCGATACGTCCGCGTGAAAGCACCCGCAGACGTCATATCTGCATCGCCAGAAAATGCGCGGGGCCAGCTAGAAAGCCGCCAGAAAATACGAAAGTCCTGGGACATCCTTCGCACCCCAGCACCACCGAGACCGGCACCTAGAAGCCACGGAGATCCTTCACCCAATGTCCTGAGACATCGTTCGCCAGACAGGCAACAGCACAGCCCCCAGCTTTCAATACCGGACAGCACGCCACCGCGAGCACAATCGCACCCGACACGTACACACACGCACCCGACCGCCCTGGAACGCGGCAGACCAACGACACCGTGGGAATCACGAACCGAAGCAACCGCCTCATGCGTGAGCGAAAATATGGCGAACACTGTCAACGACGAGAAATCCGCGCAGCTTCTGCGTGCCCAGATACGTCCGTGTGAATACACCCCGCAGACGTCATATCTGCATCACCGGAAAATGCGCGGGACTAACTAGAAGGTCGCCGGAAAACACGTATGTCCTGGGACATTACATTTGTGGAGCTAAGGGGAATCGAACCCCTGACCTTTTCATTGCGAACGAAACGCTCTACCAACTGAGCTATAGCCCCGTAGACGACTCCAAGCGTCGTCGTGCGACCACTATACGCCCGTTATCGGGTCGTGTTCCGGTGCAGGTATCGAGTGTTGCGTCGACTAGGTAGAATAAGTGGGTAGTCTTTCAATCCAGCCGCCGGGAGGGTGAGTCGACCTATGAGTCCATCCGCTGGGTACTGGCATGTCCCAGCAGAGTCGGCTCCCCAGGAGCGCGTTTGGATTGCATTCCCTCCGGCACAGTCGGTCAATACGAGTACTTCTTGGCAGCTCTCTTCCGCGCGCCGGGCATGGGCCCGCATCATTCACACCATCAACGATGAGCTCCCCGTCTCCCTGGTGGTGGATCCCGCCGACCGGCAGATCCTGCACACCTACGTCGACACCGCTATTCCGTACCTCACGTTGCCGATCAACAACGCCCAGCTGGGTCGGACCGGACCCACCTTCGGGCTCGGATTGGCGTCGAAGAACGGCCACCGCCGCCCGGTGGGCATGATCGACTGGACCTTCAACGGGTTCGGCCGGCGCACCGGCGTGGAGTACAAGCTCGACGACGTCGCCAACGGCACCCTGGCCGAACTGATGGGTGCGGGGAACGCCCCCCTGCCGCGCTCCATGTCCATGATGGTGAACGAGGGCGGCGCCTGGATCAGCGACGGTGACGGCACCGCGATCGCCTCGGCCTCCATTCTCACCGACCCGCGCCGCAACCCCGGCTGGTCCGCCGCCACCGTGGAGCGCGAGCTGAAGCGCCTCACCGACATCAAGAACATCATCTGGCTGCCCCGCGGGCTCACCCGCGGCAGCGCCAAGGGCATCGGCGGCCACGTGGACCAGCTGGTCACCTTCATCGAGCCCGGCGCGGTGTTACTGCACTGGCAGTCCGACCCGAGCCACCCGGACCACCAGATTTCCGTGGAGGCCGAGCGGCTGCTCAACCAGGCCCGCGACGCCAAGGGGCGCCGCATCGAGGTGGTCCGCGTGCCCGCCCCGCAGACGCACTCCGATGCCATCGGCCCGGTGGCGTGGTCCTACGTGGACCTGCGCCCGCTGAACTCAATGCTGCTCGCCCCGCGGTTTATTGACCCGCACGACGACGAGGCCTTCGAGATCCTCAGCGCCGTGTTCCCGGATCGCCAGCTGAACCCGGTGATCAGCCAGGAGCTCTACGACCGCGGCGCCTCCATCCGGGCGATCACTCTGCCGCATCCGCGCGCCGGCGCCTCCCGCCGCGCCCGCTAAGCGTGCCTCAGCGCGGCGGTATGCCAGCCGCTGGCAGCGAGGCCGCCGAAGAAGGTGTCCTTCGCCGCGATCGGATCCAGATGGAAGGGCTGGGGGTCGAAGTCGCCCGCGAAGTCGATGATCTGATCGGCGTCGAGCGCATGGGCTCCGCTTTCGAAGCGATCCCCTACGGAGAGATCGTCGAGGTAGAGCAAGGTGGTCGTGGTCATCGCAGAATCCTTCGCCAGCGGGCGGCATCACGCCTTCGTTGGCACCCACCGCAGCTTCATTAGATGATGCTCACCATCTATTTGGCTCGATTCGAGATCCCCTGCTACTGAGGAGCACAACATGGCCGCCGAGTTGTTGGCCGCATTCGGCTAGAGTGATCGGTTTTCTCGTCGCGACGGTGTCACGTGAAGTCGAGTTCACTGTCCTCTGTGCCGGAAACTCGGAAGATGCGGTCCTCCAAGGACGTCCAGTTCCCTATCGCATCGAGTTCGGCGGCAAGCACATGCAGTTCCGCTTGATCCTGCCCGTCGTAGGTCCTGATGCCTTGCACCAAGGTCCCGGGCATCAGGTTGAAGATGCCAATGCAGAAAGCCCTCGCTGTTCCGGTGGCACGAACAGGAACCAGCACCGATGCGGGACTGATGCGGCCCCCGTGTTGGCGTGCCACCGCACGAAGCGCGACGTCAACCCCGCCGGAGACGATCTGACCGATCACCCACCCGGCCAGCCGCAGAGCAGCGAGCAACCTTCCGGGAACGCCCCTCCACCGACCCGTCTGCGGCGGGGACAGCATCAGGCTCGCCCCCACGACCAGCGGCACCGCGATCAGCGCGTACCCCAGGTAGGACGAGTCGCCCTCGATGAGCACCCACCATAAGACGAGCAGCACGAGCCCGCGAACCAGGGCGGCGCGCACCCACGAAAACATTCGATTCCTCTTCGATGTTGACGAGGTCATCAGGATGTTCCTTCCGTGAACAGCATGAGCACCGTGAGCACGATCAGCACCGCAATCAGTGCCGCACCGCTGTTGCTCCACTTCGCTGCCGCAGTCTCGGCCCGGGCAACCTGCGCCACAGTCCGAGTCCCGCCAATGCCCAGGTTAATAGCCACGTCCGAAACGCTGTCGCGGAGGGTTCCGATGCGTTCGGTGACGAACCGAGCGCCCATGGCGAGTCGGTGTGTGCCGGCTTCAATCGGTATCACCAGGTCGCCGGGTTTCATGATGGTTTCCACGTGCGCACTGAGTCGCGGCAACCATCGCGGCACCACGTACCAGGCGAGTACGCCGATACCGAGGCCGATCAGCATCGGCCAGGTGGCATCCCACAGAGTGACCGGTTCCAGGCCCGGCACCGAGTCCAGAGGCACCCAGCGATCGGTGAGAATCCAGGGCACACTGGCACTGAGCGCCACGAGCAGTAACCACGCGGGAAGGGCCGGATCATCCTTCGGGTGGCGCGGCTCGCGCTCCGTGGCGAGCAAGATCCACGCCAGTCGCACCAGCAGCACGGTAGACCCGGTGGCGACGAAGGGCAGTAGGTCTGCCACCTGAACACCCCAGATCTCAGTACTCTCGATGGCTTCCTTCGCCGCGTACTTACCCACGGCACCCGAACTCAGCGGCGCGCCGACCACTACGAGGCCTGCCACCGCCATACCCGCAATCACCAGGTGGCGACGCAGCCCGGTCGCGTGATGCTTCCACACGGGCACCCCGATGAACAGGGCGCCCTTGGCCAGTCCGTGGTGCACGGCGTAGATGACGGCGGCTGTAATGCAGGCCCCGGCCAGCTCGGGTGCGACCAATGCGGTGCCCACCAGCACGCTCAGGAAACCCATCTGGGAGATGGTTGAGTAGGCCAGGACCACCTTGGGGTCGCACTGCACCACGCCCAGAACGACGGCGGCGAAGGCGCCGAACAGCGCGAGGACGATGACGGCTGCGCCCACAGCGGGCATCGCAGCCTCCCCTAGGGGCAGCAGTCGCAGCATGCCGACCAGCCCGGCTTTGACCATAGCGCCGGAGAGCACGGCACTGGCCGGCGGGGGTGCCGCCGGATGAGCCAGCGGCAGCCACATGTGCAGCCCGACGAGTCCGGCCTTGATGCCGAAGCCCAGGATGAGCAGCACCACGATCACGGCCCGGTGCGGAGACTCTGCCACGGCCGCCGGGGCGTCAACAACGAGATAGCCACCCGCCTGGGCGGTGAAGACGACCCCGGCGAGGACCGCCATCTCGCTGATCACCGCGAGCACCAGATAGATCCGGGTCGCGCGAAACGCCGCCGCGGTCCGCTCGTGTACCACCAGGCCCACTGCCGCCAGGCTCATCAGCGAGAAACTGGCGTAGAGCATCACCACATCCTGGGCCAGATACACCCCGGCGTTGCCCACGAAGCAGACGAGCAAGTAAGCCACCAGCTCCGGGGCGCGATGGTCGTAGCGCCAGGTGACCGCCCAGATCGCGGCGGCGTAGAGCAGCACCGCCACCATAGTGAGCGCCCGCGAGACCACATCGAACCCCACGGTGATGCCCATCATCAGCCAGTTGGCGTGCAGCGGTTCCGCGGGCGCGAGGAGGGTCAGCAGCGCGGCCGGCAATAGGCTGAGTGGCGCCAGGCTCAGGTGCCGCTGGGCAATCACCCGGATGCGCGGAGTGCGCGCCCGGTGCGAGCCAGCGAGCACCGCGGCGACGAGCAGCGGGGCGAGCACGGAGACGATCCACAAAGTCAGCATCATTGATACACCCTGTCTGCCAGATACTCGGCGACCTCCAGGGGCGAGTACGGGACGCCGGCGAACAGACCCACCAAGAGCACGAATCCAGCGGTGGCCAGTGCGGGGGTGAGCAGCCAAGGTGGGGCTTCCAGTACCGGATGTCGGCGTTCCTGAACGGGACCGTCTGGGACCGGGGTCGGCTCACGGAACCATATTCGCACCACCGGCGGCAAGAAGTAGGCGGCGTTGAGCAGCGCGCTGGTGATCAGCACCGCGACCACCCAGGAGGATTCCGCCTCGACCGCGCCCACCCCGAGATGCCATTTGGTGATGAATCCGGCCGTCGGGGGCACCCCGATCATGCTCAGCGCGCCCACGGTGAACGCCGCCGCGGTGAGCGGCATCCGCCGCCCCAGGCCGTCGAGCTGGCTGACCTTCTTGATCCCCCAGACCTCCGCGATCAGGCCGGCGCAGAAGAACAAGGTGATCTTCGACAGGCCCTGGTGGATCAAGTGCACTAGTCCGCCTGTGGTGGCGGTCACGCTCAGCAAGGTCAGCCCCAGGGCGATGTAACTCACCTGGCTCACGGTCGAATAGGCCAGTCGCTTCTTCAGATCATCCTGAAGCAGCGCGCGTACGGAACCGTACAGGACAGTCACTGCGGCGACGATCAGCAACGGGGTCAGCACGCCCAGCTCCGAGGCGACTTCCACCCCGTAGAGATCATCGATCACCCGGATGAGTCCGAATGCGCCGGCTTTGACCACGGCCACGGCGTGTAACAGGGCGCTGACCGGGGCCGGGGCCACCATGGCGCGCGGGAGCCAGCCGTGCAGGGGAAACAGGGCGGCCTTCACACCGAGCCCGGCGACCAGCAGACCGAAGATGGCGGCTGCGGTGCCAGGTCGCTCGGCAGCCAGTTCGGCGACGGCCTGGGCCCCGCCCACGCTGAACTCGACCGGACCGATGAGCACGGTCAGCCACACCACCCCGACGAGCATCACCAGTCCCCCGCTGAGTGCGTAGAACAGGTACCCTCGGGCTGCTTTCAGCGCCGCGCGAGTGCCGTAGTGGGCCACGAGCGGATAGGTCACGAGGGTGAGCATCTCGTAGAAGAGCAGAAACGTGAGCAGATTCCCGGCAAAGCCGATCCCCACCGTGGCGGTCACGCAGAGGGCGAAGAACCCGAAGAACCGGCGCCGGTTGGGCTGGCCGTGCAGGTAGGAGACCGCGTAGATGGTGGTGACCAGCCAGAGCAGGGCCGAGAGCAGCGTGAACAATAGCGAGAGCGAGTCGACGCGCAACACCAGATCGATCCCGGGCACGAACTCGAAACGGAGCTCCGGGGCGATGTCGGCGTCCAAGATGAACGGCACCAGGGCCGCCATCAGCACCAGCTTCACGGCGGCGGCGCTCACGTTGAGGGTAATCCGGGCCCGGGAGGCGTGCTCCGGCATCATGAAAATGATCAGGGCGGGCACCGCGGAGACGATCAATAGCACCAGCGGGACGAGCGTCAACAGCGTGGTCATCCGGCACCCACCCCCGCCACGGCGAGCTGAGCCATCGGCGCGCCGAGGAAGCCGGTGGCGATCGCGGCTGCCCCGAGCGAGAACGGCACCCAGCGCTGCAGGGCCGGCCGGGAACTGGGTTCCACGCGCAGCGATTCGTCATAGATGTCGGCGGAGCGCAGCAGTGCGGCGATCGGGCGCAGCAGGTACCCAGCCGCCAGCAGAGTGCCGAGCAGCAGCACCGCCACGATCCACCAGACGTCCTGGTCCATGGCGGTGGTCAGGTATCCCCACTTCGCGGTGAAGCCCAAGGAAACGGGCAGCCCGATGAGGCTCACCGCAGCCATGATCATCCCCGCGACCAGCACACCCTGGGTACGTGCAGCTCCGACGAACCCGTCCACGTGGTCGGTGCCGGTGCCGAGCATCAGGGCGCCGGCCACCAAAAACAGCGCGGCTTTGGCTAAGCCGTGGGCCAGGGCCATGGTGATCACGGCGGCGAGCATGGCCCTGACCTGCTCGTCGGGCTCCGCGGACTGCAGCAGCGGGAAGGCGAGGAAGAGGTAGCCCATCTGCGAGATGGTCGAGTAGGCGGCAATGCGCTTGAGATGCTTCTCGGTCAGCGCCATCAGGCTGCCCCACACCACCGAGATTGCCCCCAGAATCCCGAGCGCCAGCCCGATGACGGGATCGGCGGGGACAACCTCCAGCCACAGTCGCAACAGCAGGTAGAAAGCACCCTTGACCACCAGCGCCGACATCAACGGGCTGACCGCGGCCGGAGCACCGGCGTGGGCCGGAGGGAGCCAGGCGTGCATCGGCACCACCGCGGCTTTGAGCCCCATTCCGACCACCGCCAACACCAGGGCCAGCCGGGCGGTCGGCGCATCGAGACGCTGCCCGGCCAGGGTCATGTCCAGAGTGCCGGTCTGGGCGTAGATCACCGCGATCGCCACCAGCAGCAGCATGGAACCGATCACCGCGACCACCAGATAGCGCAGCGCAGCACGCAGCGCGCCCCCGCTGCCGAGGGCCACCAGCCCGACGGCGGCGAGGCTAAGCACCTCTAGGGCGACGTAGGCGTTGAACAGATCCTGGGCGAGGAACACCGCGTTCAGCCCGGACCAGCACAGCAGCGACAGCGGCCAGAATCCGTTGCGGTCCCCGGTGGTCCGCTCGTCGGTGCTGGCCACCAGCAGCGTAGCCAGGCCGACGACGCCGGCGAGCGCGATGAACGCCACTGCCATGCCGTCGGCGCGCAGGACGATGCCCAACGGCGGCGCCCAGCCAGCCATCTGATGCTCCAGCGGACCCGACGAGGCCACGGTGACCGCGAGCGCGAGCGAGATCAGGGCGCTCAGCGCGGCAGTGATGACGCCAGGCAGCACCTGGCGGTGACGTGACAGGCATAGGCACACCACAGCGCCGAGCACCGGCAGCAGCACCACCGCCGGCAACAGTGCGGAAGCACCTGGGATATCAGTCATCGGCTCTCCTGCTCTCCGGTATCCGCAGCGCCCTCAGTGTCCTCAGTCTCCTCGGCATCGTCGAGGTCGGTCAGTTCCTCCTCGTGCACTGCTCGCAGCAGCACGAGACCCACTCCAGTGAACGCCACGGTGATCACGATCCCGGTCAGGGCCAGCGCCTGGGGTACCGGGTCCGGGGCCTCGCTGCGCACGGCGAGCCCGACCAGGATCATCAGAGTGCCTCCGCCGGTGATGTTCAGTGCGATCAGCCGAGACAGCGGCTCCTCCACGGTGAGCAGACGGATCAAGGCGATCCCCGTCAGCAGAGCTCCCAGCCACAACGTCAGCTCACTCATGATCGGCTTCCTCGGGCCGAGGCCAGGAATACCACGGCGAGGCTAGCGCCGATGCTCACAGCCAGCAGCGTCTCGAGCACCACGGTGACCACACCGGCCCCCTCACCGCGCAGCATCAGCCACGACTCGCCGAGCACCAGCCCGCCCACGCCCACGGCCACGAAGCCGAGCACTCCGACCACCAGCAGCGCCGTCAGTCCGGTTCCGGGGGCGATGGCGCGGAAACGCGAAGCGTGCAGCAGGATCAGCACGGCTGCACCAGCGGCGCCGGCTTGGAACGCGCCGCCGGGCTGGGAGGAGCCGGCGAACAGCACCCAGGCCGCCAGCAACAGCGCCACCGGGGCGACCAGGCGCACGAAGAGCCGCAGCAGTGGTGCGTCGTCGTCAGGTTCAAGGACTCCAGCATCACCACTGTCCGAGGTGACGGGCTGAGGGTTCGAGGCGGTCCCGGACGAGCGGACGAAGGCCAGTGCCACCACCACGGCGACCAACAGCACCACCATCTCCATCAGGGTGTCGAAGGAGCGGAGATTCAGCAGCACCCCGGTGATGCCGTGCTCCACCCCGGTGGCCGGCAGCGCTCGCTCCACCTCGGCACCGAGCCCCGGCTCCGCGGCAGGCGATGTTGTCTCAGACACCGGCACAATGCGCGCCAGCGCAACCCCGAGCCCGGTTCCCAGGCCTGTCCCGAGTGTCAGGCCGAGCAGACCCCGCCCGCTTACCCAGCGTCGCCCAGGGGTCTCGGGCAGCAGGGTGGCCACCCAGCCGAAGAGTGCCCCCGTCACTCCTGTGCCGATTACCGCCTCCGCCAGGGCCACATCGGGGACCCCGATCATCGCCCAGTAGCCGCTCAGCAGCACGCCGAAGACCAGAAACAGCACCACGGCGGTCATCCGTCGCGGAGCGTAGAGGGCGAGCACGGCCGCGACGAGCACGACGGCGGCCAGCACCACGTGCACGGCGTTCACGTCACTGGGCGGAATCACGCGTCGTCGTCCCGTGAGAGCAGAGTGGCTGCCGTGGCGGCGGTTGCCAACGCGAGCAGCCAGACAAGCAAGACCTTCAGCACCGCCGCCACCGTATCCATTTGGACCATCACGGCCAGGGCCGCGAACCCCAACCCCAGGGAGTCGGCCTTGGTGAGCGCGTGCAGGCGGGATCTCAGGTCGGGGAAGCGGAGCAGACCCACGGTTCCTGCAGTGAAAAACACGGCCGCGCCCAGAGCAGCCAGCACGGTCACCGCATCGGCAAGCACACTCATGAAGCGGACCGTCTCTGCGTTTCGGCGGCCAGGCGCACCACAACGATCACGGCGGCTAGGGCTACCAGGCCCAGAGCGATGTCGCGCAGCGCCGGCTGGTCTGTCAGCACCGATCCGATCAGCATGATCCCTGCCCCGGTCGTGCCGGCGAAGAGCACACCTGTGAGGCGATCGCGCCCGGTGGGTCCGCGGACCACACGCACCAGACTGATCAGCACGTTGACCGTGAGCAGAATGAGGAGCCCGGTGAGGGTCATCTCGACAATCATGGCTCTCCTGTGAAGACGCATGTGGCCACGGCACCTGGTGGTTTTCGCAGTTCCATCGATTTTCCAGCCTACGTGAGATCGCCGATGCCTGACCACGCGTCGAGGGCGCTATGCTGGATGGACATTCGACAGGGGAGCACCCACGCTGGTGCTGAGAGTGCGCGACGCAAGCGCAGACCCTCGAACCTGCTTCCGGTTAGCACCGGCGAAGGAAGTCGAGAATTCTCTCCCCGCACGGATTCTGCCGCACGCGGTGGGCTCCGTGCGGCCCCTCCACTTCACCGACGGAGGATCCATGCTCAACCCAACCCGTTCGCGCCGCACGCGCACCACCCTCACCCTCTCCGGCCTTGCCGTCGTCAGTACTCTGGCGCTGGCCGGATGCTCGCTGACCGGAGGATCTGGTGACTCCAACGGCTCCGATGAGGCTGGGGGATCCGGCGGCACCGTGACCATCATGACCCACGACTCGTTCGCGATCTCCGAAGAGCAGATCGCCGAGTTCGAAGAGCAGACCGGCTACGAGCTAGTCACTACCGCGCCCGGGGACTCCGGCGCCCTGGTGAACCAGCTGATCCTGCAGAAGGACTCCCCCACCGTGGACGGGGTGTACGGCATCGAGGACTACTCCACCGCCCCGTTAGTGGACGAGGGGGTCATGGCTGAATACTCCTCCGAGGCGCTGCCCGATTCCGCACAGGAGCTGCTGGCCGACGGCGACGCGGCTGGCTACTTCACCCCGATCGATCAGGGCCAGGTGTGCATCAACGTGGACGACGCCTGGTTCGAGGACGATGCCCGCAACACCAACGAGCTGGCCGCCCCCACCTCGCTGGAGCAGTTGCGTGATCCGGAGTACGCCGAGTTGCTCACCGTGATCGACCCGAACACCTCCTCCCCCGGGCTCGCATTCCTTGCGGCCACCGCCACCGCCTACCCCGACGGCGAATGGGAGAACTACTGGAGTGACCTGCTCGACGGCGGTGCGACCGTGGCCTCCGGCTGGTCGGACGCCTACTACGTGGAGTTCTCCGGATCCAGCGGCGAGGGCCCCTCCCCGCTGGTGCTGAGCTACTCGTCGTCGCCCGCTTATGAGCCCACCACCAGCATCATCGAGGACTCCTGCTCCCCGCAGGTCGAATACGCCGGGGTCGTCGAGGGCGCGCAGAATCCGGAAGGCGCCCAGGCGTTCATCGACTTCCTGCTCGCCGAGGACTTCCAGGCCTCGCTGCCGGAGGCGATGTACATGTACCCGGTGGACGACAGTATTGAACTTCCCACCGAGTGGACCGAGAACGCCCAGCTCGCCGAGGACCCGATCCGGCCGGACACCGCCGAGGTGGCCGAGCAGCGCGCTGACTGGCTGTCCACCTGGACCGAGCTCTACGAGTCCTGACCCTGCACCGCATCGGCCGGCCCCTCGCATGGACGCTGGCGGGAACACTCCCGCTGGCGTTCCTTGCCGTGTTCTTCGTATGGCCCGTCGGAGCCATGCTGACCCGCGGGTTCCTCGGCGAGCACGGGGTCGACCTCACCGGGTTCGCCGAAGTGCTGGGCAGTGCGCGCAGCTGGCGGATCATCGGGCACACCCTGTTCATGGCGGTTGCTGGCACGGCGGGGGCGGTGCTGCTGGGCATCCCCGGCGCCTACATCCTCTACCGGTGCCGGTTCCCCGGTCAGTCGGTGCTGCGCGGAATCTCCACCATCCCGTTCGTACTGCCCACCGTGGTGGTGGGGGTGGCCTTCCGTGCCCTGTTCGGCCCCGGCGGGCCGCTGCAGTTCCTGGGTCTGGACCAGACGACAGCGGCGGTCGTTCTCGCGATGGTGTTCTTCAACTTCTCGGTGGTGGTGCGCCAGGTGGGCGCGCTGTGGCAGGTGCTGGATCCGCGCACCGTGGATGCCGCGCGCACCCTGGGCGCCTCCCCGCTGCGCGCGTTCACCACCGTCACCCTGCCCGCGCTCGGACCCGCCATCGCCTCCTCCGCGGGGTTGGTGTTCCTGTTCTGTTCCACCGCCTACGGCATCGTCCGCTCGCTGGGCGCGCCGGGTGTGGGCACCGTGGAAACCGAGATCCACCGGCAGACCCACGTGTTCCTGGATCTGCGCACCGCCGCGGTGTTCTCGGTGCTGCAGTTCGTGTTCGTGCTCGCCTCGGTGGGGCTCACCCAAGTAGTACTGAAGCGCACCACCACCGGGCTGCGGCTGCAACAGTCCCACACCCACCGGCCCACCCGCGCCGACGTCGTGCCCCTGGGCCTCACCCTGGCCACCGTGGTGCTGCTGGTCGCCGGGCCCCTGGTGTCCCTGGTGGTGCGCTCGTTCCGTACTGCTGGCGAGTGGAGCGTGACTAATTACCTGCTGCTGGCCACCAGCTCCGGGACCGGGTACGCCGGCGGTGCCACGGTGCTCGAGGCACTGGAGCATTCCGTGCGGATCGCCGTCGACGCCACGTTGATCACCCTGGTGATGGCGGTGCCGCTGGCGTTTCTGCTCACCCGCCCGGTGCGCACCGTGTGGGGGCGGCGGCTGCAGCGCGGCATGGATGCGCTGATCATGCTGCCGATCGGGGTGTCCGCGGTGACCATCGGCTTCGGCTTCGTGGTCTCCGTGCAGCTGGCCGCCCCGCAGCTGGCCTACTCCGGCGCCCTGGTGCCGCTGGCCCAGTCGGTGGTGGCGCTGCCGATGGTGGTGCGCACCCTGGTGCCCGTGTTAGGTGCGATCAGTCCCCGGCTGCGCGAGGCCGCGGCCACCCTGGGCGCCTCCCCGCTGCGGGTGCTCGCTACCGTAGACGGGCCGTTCCTGCTGCGCGGTCTCGGCCTGGCCACCGGTTTCGCCTTCGCCATCTCGCTGGGCGAGTTCGGCGCCACCAGCTTCCTGGCCTCCCCCGAGCGCCAAACCCTGCCGGTGCTGATCGTCCAATTGCTCGGCCGCCCCGGCGCGGACAACTACGGGATGGCGATGGCCGGCTCCGTGCTGCTGGCGGTGATCACCGCCGCCGTGCTGCTGATCTGCGAGCGCTTGCGCCCACGCGCCCTGCGCGACCGCGCCCCCGAACAGACGCTGGGCTCCAGCCTCGCCACGCCCTCAACCCAGAAAGTCGGTGCCCTGTGAGTGCCCCCGCCGTGGAATGTCAGCAGGTGTCCATCACCTACCCCGATGGCTTCACCGCGGTACAGGACATTGACCTGGCCGTGGCCCCCGGGGAGATCGTCGCCCTGCTCGGGCCCTCCGGCTCCGGCAAGTCCACCCTGTTGCGCGGGCTGGCCGGCCTGGAGCGTATCACCTCCGGGCGGGTGTTGATGGACGACGTCGTCGTGGACGGCCCGGGCGTAATCCCGCGTCCCGTGCATCAGCGAGGCTGCGGCATGGTGTTCCAGGATGGCCAGTTGTTCCCGCACCGCACCGTGGGCCGAAATATCTCGTACGGGCTGGAAGCGTCCGGGATGCCGAAGCCGCAGCGCCGGGAGCGCGTGGCCGAGATGCTGGAGCTGGTCAGCTTGGAGGGGTTCGAGAATCGCCCGGTCACCACCCTGTCGGGCGGGCAGGGCCAGCGGGTTGCCCTGGCACGGTCCTTGGCGCCGCGGCCGAAGCTGCTGCTGCTCGACGAGCCGCTCTCCGCCTTGGATCGCGACCTGCGCGAACGCCTGGCCGTGGACATCCGTCAGATCCTGACGTCGACCTCCATCGCCGCGGTCTTCGTCACCCACGACCACGACGAGGCTGCCACCGTCGCCGACCGCATCGTCACCATCGACGCCGGTCGGATCATCACGGCCTAGAGATGACACTTTTTGACGCTCCGGTTGTCACTCCCGTAGGGCACTCCACCACCATGGAGGGATGATTCTCACCGGCCTTGTCCTGGGCACCGTGCTCGGCTTCGTCTTCCAACGGGGTCGCTTCTGCGTTACGGGCGCCTTCCGCGATCTCTTCACCCTCAAGTCCACCCGATGGTTCACCGCGTTCATGATCGTGGTGGCCGTGCAATCCATCGGAGTCTTCGTGCTCGATGCGTTCGGGGTCATCTCCCTGGAGGCCAGCACCTTCCCGTGGCTGGGCACCATCATCGGCGGATTCATCTTCGGATTCGCCATCGTGCTCGCAGGCGGATGCGCCACCGGTACCTATTACCGTGCCGGTGAGGGCCTGGTGGGATCCTGGCTGGCGCTGATCTTCTACATGATCGGCGCCACCGTGTTCCGCGTCGGACCGCTGTCCGGCACCACCGACGGCATCCGATCGATCGAGACGCAGAACGGCTCGTTCCAGGAGGCGCTGGGCGTGAGCCCCTGGATCTTCGTCGCCATCCTTGTCGCGGTGGTCGCGGTGGCCGCCGCACGCCAGCTACAGCGGGAGGGTCAGCGTCCTCGGGTCACCCTGCCCGCGTCGAAGACGGGGCTGGCCCACCTGCTCACCGAGAAGCGCTGGCACCCCTTCGCCACCGCGCTCGTCATCGGCGCCCTGGCCACCCTCGCCTGGCCGCTGTCCTGGGCCACCGGTCGCGAGTCCGGCCTGGGCATCACCGGACCCACCGTGAACAGCATGCAGTACCTGGCCACCGGCGACGCTGAGCTCGTCGACTGGGGCGTGATGCTGGTGCTCGGCCTGCTCGTCGGCTCCTTCATCGCTGCCAAAGCGTCCAATGAATTCAAGATCCGCGTCCCTGACGCCCAGACCACGGTGCGCTCGATCATCGGCGGCATCCTCATGGGGTGGGGCGCAGCCTGGGCCGGTGGCTGCACCATCGGCAACGCCATGGTCAACACCGCGACCTTCAGCTTCCAGGGCTGGACCGCTCTGCTCTTCATGGTGCTGGGCACCGGCGCCGCAGCGAAGATCTTCATCATGCGCCACCAGGGTTCCGGTAGCCGTCCCGCGCCGGCTCCCACCCCCGTGGGCGCGAATCGCTGACCCACCAACACCACCGAACCTCAACCGAAAGAGAGACTCTCATGGCACAGCACATCCTCGAGACCGACGGCCAGGTCTGCCCCTTCCCCCTGGTGGAAGCCAAGCAGGCCATGGAGCACCTGCCGGCGGGTGACGAGCTCGTCATCAACTTCGACTGCACCCAGGCCACCGACTCGCTGCCCGAGTGGGCCGCCGAGAACGGCTACCCCGTGACGGAATTCGTCAAGCGCGGCGCCGCCGAGTGGTCGATCACCGTGCAGAAGCCTTGACCAGAACTGACGACGCCTTCGCGTCGCCGGGCTTTTCACCCCGCGGGTGCAAGTGCGGCGCGGAGCCTGTCTTTCTCCTCCGTGCTCAAGGAAGCGCGCGACGTCAGGGTCGGCGCCGATCCGACGAGCAATCGAGTGTAGGGGTGCTGCGGGTTTCCGATGACCTGCCTGGTGGGCCCGTCTTCGACAATCTCTCCCCGGTAGAGCACCACGGTCCGATCGGTCACGCCGCCCACGGAGCCGAGATCATGCGAGATGAAGATCAGTGAAATGCCGCGGCTGCGCAGCTTCTCCAGCAGTTGCAGGACCTGCACGCGGTTGGCCGCGTCCAGGGCGCTGACCGGCTCATCCAAGATGAGCAGATCCGGTTCTGTGGCCAACCCCCGAGCCACGGAAACGCGCTGCCGCTGACCTCCGGAGAGCTCAGACGGGAACCGGTCCAGCAACGCGGTGTCGAGATTGACGTCGATCGCCAACTCCTCGACGCGGCGGCGGATCTCCTCACGGGAACGCACACCGCGGATCTTCAGCGGCTCCGCCAGCGACCAGCCAACAGTCTGGTCCGGGTCGAGGCTGCGCAGCGGGTCTTGGAACACATACTGCACGGTTCCTGCTCGCCGCAGCGCGTTCCACTGCCGCGGAGAGTAGTCAGACAGGGAACGATCGCCCAGGTTGATACGGCCTCCTGTGCTCGGTGCCAGGCCGAGGATCGTGCGTGCCAGGATCGTCTTCCCGGATCCGCTCTCGCCGATCACGCCCACCGATTCGCCTGCGCTCACCGCGGACCGACTGGGCTACCACACCACCCTCATCCCCGAGCTGTACCTCAACGACCGCAAGGGCATTCACGCGCCCAGTCTGGAAGCCTGGGCGCTGACCTCGGCGGTGCTGGCGGTGACCCAGAATCTGCGGGTGATGACGGCGATTCGTCCCGGGTTCCACCACCTCGCGGTGGCTGCCAAGCAGATCTCCACCCTGGACTCCATAGCGCCCGGCCGGCTCGCGCTGAGCACCACCCCGTTCAGCTACGACGGCGACTTCTTCACGCTCACCGACACGATCGTGGAGCCGAAGCTCTCCGGGGAGCTCGGCATTTTCGCCGGTGGCGAGTCGGAACAGGGGCGCGAGGCGATCGCCGGTTTCGCCAACGCCTACGCCATGCACGGCGGCACAGTGGAGGAAATCCGGGAGAAGATCACCGACATGCAACGTCGTCGCGCGGCCAAGAATCTCCCGCCGCTGGGCGAGTTTGCCATGTCCGCCTACGTCATCGTGCGAGACACCGAAGCCGAAGCCCAGGCCGAGCTGGAGCGGATCACCACGGTGGACCCCGATTCCCCCGGCTACGCCTCGTTCCAGGAGTTCACCGCGAACTCGGCGCTCGACGTCGAGGTCTCCGCTTGCGAGTACGCGGTGGGCACCCGGGGGCTGCGCCCGCACTTGGTGGGCACCGCCGAGCAGGTGGCAGAGAAGATCCGCGCCTACGAAGAGGCCGGGCTCACCCTGCTGCTCATCCAATCGTCCCCGATCGAGGCCGAGCTGGAGCGCATCGCCGCCGAAGTGTTCCCACTCGTGCGCCGCACCCCGGTCACGGCATAACCGGGGCGAGCCGTCCCGCAGTGGCGTCGGCCACCCGCTACGCCAGCTCGTCCACGGAGGATTCGTGCAGCTGCGCCAGCGACAACCGGAGCCGCTGCCGTCCGGGGTCCTCGCTGACGTGAGAGGCGGCGGCAACGTCGACGACGATGCCGTGGGAGCTCAGTGCCAGGGCGGCGGCGCGCTCATCGGCCAGCAGAGCGGCCAGGGTGTCCTGAAGCAGACGGCTATTGGAGGCCACTCCGCCGCTGCGCTGATGAATCGCGGCATCCACCAGGTGTCGGGCGCCGCCGATCACCGAGGTGCGCAGATCAATCCCGAACGCCCGGCAGTATTCCTGCACCCGGATCGTCTGGTCCGGCAGCCGCCGCCCCAGGGTGCGCACCGGCACCGGGGAGAGCGGACCCAGCACATCATCTTCGACGACGTTGACGTCCGTACCGTCCAGCAAGTCCGCCAGTTCCTCGGCGCGGCCCGCGCTGAGCACCAGCGGTCATCCACCCGGTCGCCTCGAACGGCCAGTCGAGGGCAACAGGGCCGGGTCGGGGCTACAGAACAGAAAGTCGACGTCGGACCACGCCGCCGGCGCTTCTTCTCGGCGTCCTCGGTGCGCGTTCCCCAGTACCCGGGTGCCGCCGCGCTGGCGGGTTTCGATGAGCTCGCGGAGACTCTCCGCCATACCAAGAACCTCCGTCGCCGACATCAGCTCGACGAGTCCGCCCGCGCTGATGTCCGCCATCGCCTCAGCCTCCTGTCATCACGTCCCCCACCAGTGTAGGCAAGCGCAATAGAAGAGCACGACGCTCAGGAATTCATCGTCATGTTCAGGGCATCACGGCTGCGGGTAGTAGTAGAAGGTCCCGCCGTAGCGTTTGGGGCTGCTGTAGAGCACCTCACTGCAGGGAATATCCACCCAGGGGCTCCCGCCTTGGGCAGCACGGTAGGCGCGCTGTGAGTTGAGCTTGGCCTGGCACCCGAGCTTCGTGCTGGCCTCAACGTAGACCAGCACCGGCTTGACCGACGCCTGCGCGGCCGGGGCTGCCATGGTCAGGGCACCACCGGCCAGGGCCAGTGCCGACAGTGATGCGAGGACATTCTTCGTTCTCTGTCTCATGCCCGGCAACTTACCCGAACAGATTTCCCCAGCCCAGGGTTCGCGGAAAGCGATGAGACAAATTCTACGAACTGTAGAAGAATGGAGGCGGACCCCCGCACATCTTCTACAGGAGGAGCATCATGCCTCGCCTCACTATCGGCCTCGGAGCCGTCCTCATCGTCATCGGCGCCATTTCCTACATCGCCACCTCATTCGCCAGCTGGACCGCCCTGATCCCGGCGATCCTGGGTGCGCTGATCCTCATCTCGGGCCTGATCGCTCTGAAGAACCAGATGGTCGGCGTGCACATCGGCCTGCTGCTGGCGGTGATCGGTGCGGCCGGCACCCTGATGAACGTGATGCAGCTGCCCGACCTGTTCGCCGGTACCGCGGAGCGCCCGGCCGCCGTCATCGCCTCCTCCATCACCTTCGTGCTGCTGGTGATCTACGTGGTGATGGGGGTGCGCTCCTTCATCTCCGCGCGCCGCTGGAAGCGCGAGCAGGCCAGCGTCGAAGCCTGACAGCCAGCCTGAGTTAACCTCCGCCGCCAGACGACGCGATCCCTCTTGGGTGGGGCGGTGCTGACGCGCCGCCCCACCTTTGTGGTCCTGAATCCGCTCGATGAGCCCCGCCTTCATCACCGCGGTACTGGGGCTTGTACTGGGCCTGGTGGTGGCCGGGATCTTCTACACGGTCGTCGTGCGTCGGGTCAGCACCCCTGCGGCTGCGCGTTCCACGCGTCCGTGAGCATCTCTTCCAGTACCGCCAGGTCGATGTCTTCGGGTTTGTTCACGTAGAGGCAGGATGCGCCCACGGTGTGCTTGCCGAGGCGCTGCAGCTGCTGCTCGTATCCGGGGTGGCTGGTGAGCCCGTAGAGCGAAAGCTTGGCCTTGCGCGGGCTGAAGCCCACGTGGAACCAGTCCCCTTCGCGCCCGGCGGCGGAGACGTAGTGGGTCTCCCCGTAGCCGATCATCGAGGGGCCCCACATCACCGGTTCCGCTCCGGTGACGCGGGTGAACAGCTCCAGCAGCAGCCGGCCGTGTTCCACCCGGCGCGGGGTGTCCAGGGTCTCGATGTACTCGGCCGGACTGACGTTAGTCGGCTTGGTCTTGATATCCGAGGCGACGACGCCGGTGTGTCCGGTGGTGACCGTGACCTCGTTGCCGCGCGGGGCTGGAATGGTGCCGCTGAAGCTCAGCCCCTTCTCGAGGAGTGCTGCTTGCAGGCGTTCCAGCCCGCGGGCACCTACCCCGTGCAGGGCTTTCAGGGTGGCGTAGTCGGCGCCGTCGAGTGACTCCAGGTCCGGGTAGCCGGCTTCAGCGAGCGCGCCGCGCAGGGGTGCGGAGGTACCGGGCACGGCATCGAGCGGGGTGCGCTGGCCTGTGCGGTGATCCGGTGCGGTCATGTCAAAATCCCTGCGGTCGGGGGACGTCGAGTCCCACGGCCGGGAAGGCCTGCTCCCAGAGGTCGCTGAGCCGGATGGGCTGGCGATCGGCGTCGAGCCCCTGGTTCAGACTGAGCCCGGCGATGTCTTCTTTCCAACCGTCCCAGCGGTGCGGGGCGTAGAACTTGTCGACGTCGCCGGTGAGTACCCACGCCATGAACTGGGCGTGGCTGACGTTCAGATCGCGCACGGTGGGCTGGGCTGCGTCCATGGTGGTGGGGTCGATATAGCAGAGCCGCCCAGCACCGGCCCCCAGCGCGGTGCCGTCGATGGCGAAGATTCCGCCGAGCACATCCACGCCGAGCACCAGGTAGTGCGGATCCTCGCGGGTGAAAGGCGAGGCGGTGGCGACGTCGGGCAGGTCGCCCAGACCGGCGCCGAGCAGTCGTACCCAGCCGTGGTCGACCACCAGTCCGCCGGTGTGGGCCACCATCGCGCCGAGCTCGGAGTCCTCGGTGAGTTCAAGTTGGGCCATCACCTGCTGCGAGCGCTGCGGGTCGCAGTGCAGGTTTTCAACCTCCCAGGGCGCCTTGGCGATGCCGGATTCGATGCCCGCCCAGACGTCGACGTCAGCGGGGAACGGATTGAAGGAACCCGAGCGGTTGCGAGGCTGAGGGCGGCGCTTGAAGAACACGAGCTGAGAGTAACACGGCCGGGTGTAGCACGATCAGTTTCGGCGCGGTTATTCTTCCAACGACCGGGGCTGGGAGAACAGGGCGCGGAAGTCGGCGGCGGTGAACCCGGAACTGACCGCGCCACCGGGGGCGCCCTCGGTGACGGCGTCGAACAGCACCGCCTTGCGGTACTGCAATTCCAGCACCTTCTCCTCGATGGTGCCGGCGGCGACCATGCGGTACACCATCACGTTCTTGGTCTGGCCGATGCGGTGGGCCCGGTCCACTGCCTGGTTTTCGACGGCGGGGTTCCACCACGGGTCCATCAGGAACACATAATCCGCCTCGGTGAGGGTGAGCCCGAAACCACCGGCTTTCAGCGAGATGAGGAACACCGTGGCTCCGCCCTCGCGGAATTCGGCCACCGCGGCGGCCCGGTTCCGGGTGGCGCCGTCGAGGTAGGCGTAGCTGATCTCGGCGTCGTCGAGACGCTTCGCGACCCGGTACAGGAACGAGGTGAACTGGGAGAACACGATGACCTGGTGGTGTTCCTCGGCGTCGTGAATCTCCGTGAGCCGCTCCATCAGGTCCTCAAGTTTCGAGGAGGGTTCTGTGTAGTCTTGATCGACAATCTGCGGGTCCAGGGCGAGCATGCGCAGCAGGGTGAGGGATCGGAACACGATCATCCGGTGCGTGTCCAGGTCCTCTTCGTTCAGCAGGCGCATCACCTTGGCGCGTTCGCGTTGCAGCACGGTGTCGTAGAGACGGCGGTGCGCCGACTGCAGTGGCACCAGCACGGTTTGCTCTTGCTTTTCGGGTAGGTCGGGTGCGACGTCTTCTTTGGTGCGGCGCAGCATGAACGGGGCGAGCCGGTCGCGCAGATGGGCCAGCCGGGATTCGGCGCGCTGGGCGGTGCGCGCCCCCTCCGGGTCGTCCTCGGGGTTCAGCGAGGGGTCGGTGGCCAGGCGCTGACCGGCTTCGATGGGGTTGATGAAGTGCTCGCGGAAGAGCCGGAACTGCGGGAAGAGTCCGGGCGCGGTGAGGGCGGCCAGCGACCACAGGTCCCCCAGCGTGTTCTCCATGGGGGTGCCGGTGATGGCCAGGCGGAATCGGGACCGCTCGGCCAGTGCTTTGACGGACCGGAAGGTGCGGGTGGTGCGGTTTTTCACGAATTGGGCTTCGTCCAGCACGAGTCCGCCCCAGGTTCGGTCCGCGAGGATTTTCTCGTCGAGTCGGGCGATGGCGTAGGAGGTGAGCACCAGGTCGGCCTCGGCCAGTTCGGCGTCGATGTCTTCGGCGGATTTCTTACGCTTGGCGGCGGTGGCACTGAGGGTGACGACGCGCAGCTCCGGGGTGAATTTGGCTGCTTCCTGTGCCCAGACGGAGACCACCGAGGAGGGTGCGACGACGAGGAACGGCGCGCTGGTGCTCTGTTCGCCGTCGTGAGTGGTTTCGCGCGCGTGGGCGATCAGGGCCAGTGTCTGCAGGGTCTTGCCCAGGCCCATGTCGTCGGCGAGGATCCCGCCGAGTCCTAGATCGTGCAGGGTGGCCAGCCAGCGGAAGCCGTGCAACTGGTACGGGCGCAGGGTGGCGTTCAGGCCGGTAGGCACCTCGGCCGGGTCGGGGTGGTCGTTCGGGTCCAGCGAGGCGAGCCGGGTGATGGTGTCCATCCACTCCTCGACCATGGCGTCCGGCGTCCACTCATCGGCCAGCTCCTCGAGATCCTGCAGCATCACCGTGTTGGAGCGGTGCACGCCCTGGTTCTCGGGGTCCCATTCCTCGAGTTGGCCGGCCTCGTCGATGAGCTCGCGCAGCCGGTCGAAGCCAGGGTGGTCCAGGCTCAGGTAGGTCTTATCGGGCAGCAACACCTCATTCTCGCCCTTCACCAGGGCCTTGAAGATGTGGGCGAAGGGCACGGAGCGCCCGTCGAGTCGGATCTGGAAGCCGAGGTCGAACCAGTCATTCGAGGTGCCGGAGGCCACCGCGGTGATGCCGATATCCGGGGCGCCGGTGAGCTCCCGGTAGTCGGGGCGGGTGCCGATGATGGTCACGTGCACGTGGTCCAGGTCGCGCAGCTGATCCAGGGCGTGCTCGGAGAACCGGGCTGCGGCGGGACCGGCCAGGGTCTGCTCGGGCTGGGTGAAGGCGTCGGGCCAGATCTCGCGCACCGACGCGAGCACGGTGCGCTGGTGCTCCTCGACGTCGTCGAGACCCCGGTAGTGCCAGGACCAGCTCAGCTCGAGGGTGTCCTGCGCCCAGTCGTCGTCGGGATCGGCCAGGGTGTAGCTGGCAGACAGGCGCAGCTCTGGTGGCGGGATCTCGGGGAACTCCACGGTGTCATCGCTGGAGACGACGTCGAGGGAGGCAGCCAGGCCGGGATAGAAATCGTCGAAGAACTCGGGTGTCTCCTCCGCGGGGACCTGCAGCGGCTCGCCCCCGGTCAACAGCCCGCGCAGCCCGGTGGGCACCGGGGTGTCCAGCGGGCTGAGCTGCACCAGGATGGATTCCTTGCCCGTGCTGCCGTCGGGGTGGGGCCGGGCGACGACGACGGCGCGGCTGCCCACCGGCCGAGCGTCGTCCAGCAGATCCGATCCGGCTGTGCGGGCGCGCAGCTGCAGGGCCAGCGCGGCGGGGTCAGCGTCGCTGTCGGTGTCGGGGTCGGTGCGGCGCACGTCCAGCACCAGCTCGGCTGGGTCCGTGAGCGTGATCTCCCCGATGAGGCCGAGCCCCACCAGCGGCGCCCCCGCCTCCTGCAGCGCGCCGAGCAGACGCCAGGCCTCGGGGTGGTCGAGCGTGGCCAGATTGAGCCATTCGGAGCGTGCCGGGGAGGCGACGGTGGCGTGGTAGAGGTGCTGCAGGCGGTGCAGCAGCTCGTATTGGACGGGGTCCGGGTTCAGGGTGTGCGGCGGACGCTGCCGCGAGAACGTCTGCCAGGTGAGCCCGGTCTTGACCCAGTTGCCGCGGGCCGAGCGCTTCAGCGGACGCGCCTGCACCGTCCAGCGTGCCGTGCTTCCGAGGTATTCGTGGCCGAGCGAGGTCCACTGGATGCCCCCGTGGAGGCGGTTCCGCTCGCTGGTGGCCACGTGCACGTCGAGTCCCAGGGCCAGCTGGTCGAACACCGGCTTCCGGGCCGCACGCTCCTGGCCTGCCCCCGCGGAGCCGACCGTGCCCGGCGGCACCAGCGCTCCGAGGGTGCGCTGCCAGCTGGGCGGCTCCGGTGCAGGTGAACCCCCTGTCTGTCCGCTCTGTCCGCGCTGTCCGCCGGATCCGCCGCCCAGGGCGGAGGCGCGCTGGATCAGCCCGCTCTGCTCTTCCAGGGCACGCAGCACGGCGAAGGGATCCTCGGCTCGATCGCGGGCCAGCTCATCGGCACGGAACACCAGGGCCGCGCCATGCTTGCAGTCATCGCCCACCGGGCAGGTGCACCCGCTGCGGTCCGGCTCCCAGGCGTCGGGCCCCGAGCGCAGAAGCAGCACCGTGGCCCGGTAGATGCTCTCTCCCGAGCCGAAGACGCTCCCGGTGAGCTTCTGGGTGGCTTCGTCCCAGTGCACGGTGCGGATGCGGTCTTCCTGCCAGTACGCGCGCCCGCGCGCTGTCATGGTCGGCCCGAAGCAGGCTTCCACCGCCTCGGGTCGCACCCGGGGATACGTCGGCGTCAGGCCTGGAACCTCCACGAGGCGTCAGCGGGCGGCGTAGTGGCGCACCCGGTCTTTGACCCCGGTGAACCGGAACGGTGCCTGCGTGACGGCGTCGACGTCGTAGTCCTCTGAGGCTCCCCGGTAGCCCTCGTGCAGGGCGCGGTAGGTCGGATAGTCGATCTCCTCGCGCCCGGACAGCTCCTTCACGGCCGCGGCGGCGTCGAGATGAGCACGGTAGCCTTCCTGCACCACGCCGGTGAAGAACTCGGCCACCGCGCCGGAACCGTAGGAGAAGAAGCCGAGGCGCTTGCCGGTCAGGTCGGTGTCGGCGTGCAGCTGGGCGGCCAGGCCGAAGTACATTGACGCCGTGTAGGCATTGCCGAGCTGCCGGTTGTACGTCATCGACTCTTCGATCAGCTCGTCGCCGAGCTCCACCCCGGTGTGGGCGGCCAGGGCGGCGTGGGCTTTGCGGGCCATTTTGGTGAAGGGCTGGTGGTGGATGAACCGGTCGACGTCGGTGACCTTCAGCTCACGCCGGGCGGTGAAGTCATCCCAGGAACCCAGGGTGGCCTCGATGTAGGCGTCCATGGAGAGCTTGCCCTCCACGAACGGGGTGGAGGAGTCGTTGGGACGCCAGAAGTCGTTCACATCCGCGGTGTAGAGCCCGGACTGCGGCTCGATGGCGACAAGGGCCGGATCGGCCGAGATGAGCATCGCCACCGCGCCGGCACCCTGGGTGGGCTCGCCGGAGGAGTCGAGCGCGTAGCGGGCAATATCGGAGGCCACCACGAGCACCTGCTCATCCGGGTAGCGGGCGATGTGACCCAGTGCCGCCTGGATACCGGCGGTCCCGGCATAACACGCCTGCTTGTACTCGACGGTGCGCACGTGCGGGCCCAATCCGATGAGCCCGTGCAGGAACACCCCGGCGGACTTCGACTGGTCGACGCCGGTTTCGGTGGCGAAGATGACCATGCGCACGTGGTGCTCCGGGTGGCGGGCCAGCAGCCGCGATGCTGCTGTCGCCGCCATGGTCACCACGTCCTCGTCGGGGGCGGGCACGGAGAACCGGTCCTGGCCCAGGCCGCGGTGGAACTTGGCCGGGTCGATCCCGTGTGCCTCCGCCAGCGCGTCCAGCGGGAGCACGTAGTGGGCGGTGGCCGCCTCCAGGTCGTGGATTCCGATGTTGTTGCTCACTGTTGCGATTCTCCTTCGCCGTCGGCGACCCTGCTCAGGGCGATCAGGCCCGACGCTGCCTGCGTTCGAATACGGTGTGCGCCTTCATGAGCTCACCCGGGTTGGTTTGGGCCGCCAAGAGCGACAATTCTCCACACACCACGGTAGCGGCAATCTGGGCTGCGAGGCGACGTGTGTTCGCGCCCGGCTCACGCTCTTCGCGCAGGCCGAGCCGCACCATGGCCTCTTCCACATGCTCGAGGTGCTTGCCGTTGCCCACGGTGCCCACGATCAGGTGGGGCAGGGTGCAGGCGAAGTACAGTCCGTCCTCGCGGTCCTCGGCGTAGGTGAAGCCCTGGGAGCCCTCCACGATATTGGCGGCGTCCTGGCCGGTGGCCAGATAGAAGGCGAGCAGCATGTTCGCGAAGTGCGCATTGGCCGAGCGCAGGGCCCCGGCGATGGTGGAGCCCACGTAGTTCTTCTGCACCACCAGTTCTGCAATGGCGCCGGCCGTGGTGTGCAGGTGCTGCTCGACGACGTCGTGCGGGATGAGAATGTCCGCGGTCACCGAGCGGCCGCGGCCGAGTACGCCGTTGACGCCGGTGGCTTTCTTATCGGTGCAGAAATTGCCGGAGATGGAGCCGTAGCTCAGCCCGATCCCCCAGGAGAGGATACGGGTCATCAGGCTGTCGGCGGCGGCAGTAGCCATGTTGTGCCCGGAAGCGTCCCCGGTGCGGAAGGCAAAGCGGACAAACAGCAGCGAGCCCACGATCTCGGGGTGAATCTCGATCAGCTGGGCGAACCGGGAGCCCTCAGAAACGACCCCTGCGAGTTCGTCGAAGCGCTGCTCGATGATCTGGGCGGCGTGGTGGGCAGCGGCACCGTCGACCGCGGTGAACAGCACGGAGCGGGTCATCCGTTCGTCGACCACAGTGGCGGTAATGCCGTTCTCAACGAGCCGGGAGATCTTCGCGCCCCGGCCCACCGAGGGCCACAGCGGGGTCTCGTAGGTGGCCAGCGGCACCTCGATCAGTTCGGTGGACTCGGTGCCGGAACCGGAGATGGCGTTGCCGCCGATTTTGATCGGTCCCACCCAGCGGGTCGGAATGGCGGTGACGGTGGTGGTCTCCCGGTGGGTGCTCACATCTGCTCCTTCGAAGGGGTCTGGGCGCGGACGATATCGGCGGTGTCGCCGGTGACGACGACGTCGACGCCGGTGAACTCCGTGGGACTGGGGGCACCGAACAGTGCGTGCAGGGCCACCAGCTGCTCGCGCCAGGATTCCATGACGGCGGCCAGGGTGGCGCCGTCGTCGTCAGGATGCTCGAGGGCCACCGAGAGAAAGCCACCGGCTACGCCCACGGCGCGGGCGCCCAGGGCGAGGCAGCGCATCACATCCAGCGGGTGGCGCACCCCACCGGAGGCGAGCACGGTGAGATCGTGGCGCACCGCGGAAGGCAGGGAGGCGGCATCGAGCAGGGCCGCCGGGGTGGACAGGCCAAAACCAGCAGCAGCGGACAGGTAGCTGAGATCCTCCACCGGGTCGCGGCGGTCGTTTTCGATCCGGGCGAAGTCGGTTCCGCCGGTGCCAGCCACATCCACCAAGCGCACTCCGGCGTCACGCAACTGGGTCAGGGTGCGGGCCGAGAGGCCGAAACCGACCTCCTTGACCACCAGCGGCACGCCGTCGTCGTCGAGTGCTGCGGCGATCTGTTCGATGAGGCCGAGCCAGCCGGAGAAATCGCGGGAGCCCTCCGGCATCACGGTCTCCTGCACCGCGTTGACGTGCAGCTGCAGCCCGTCTGCAGCTAAGAGTTCGACGGCGCGGCGGGCGTCATCCACGCTGCGCCCGGCACCGATGTTGGCCAGCACGATCCCGTGCGGGTTCTCTTGTCGGATCACGGTGAACGTCTCGACGGTCGACGGATCATCCAGGGCGATGCCCACCGAGCCGGAGGCCATGGGCACTCCCGCGCGGGCGGCGGCCTGGGCCAGGGTGCGGTTCAGGGCGCGCGCCTTCTCGGTGCCGCCGGTCATGCCGTTCACGTAGAAGGGTGCGGGGAAGCGCCAGGGTCCGACGTCGACGCCGAGGTCGACCTGCTTCGGTGAGATCCCGGCGAGGGCGTGGTGGCGCACGGTGACGTCATCGAAAGCGGTGCGTGCGGCGCGGATGCCGGGTTGTTGCTCAGCGGCCAGGCGCAGGTGGTCATCCTTGCGGGAGGCGGCCGTCGGCTCGGTCATCGGGTGCGCCTCTCTGTGGTCACAGTCAGGTCCAGTGGGCGGATGCCCTCCAGGCTCCAGGCGGCGAAAAGTGCAGCTGGATCGGAGTCAGCGGGTACCAGCACGATACCGCAGTCCCCGCCCCCGGCGCCCGAGGGTTTCGCGGCGGCGCCGTGGTCTTCGGCGATCTCGCACAGCCGGCGCAGCGTCCCCGTCTCGATGGTGATCCCGGTGGTCTCGTGCAACCCGCGCAACAGGACCCGAGCCGTGCGGATCAGGGCGGAGATCTTCTCGGCGGCGTCGTCGTTCACCGCGTCGATCAGTCCGGCGACCATCTCGGAGGAGGCGGCCAGAAACCGTCCGTATCCGGGGGCATCCTGTGGTGAGTGGTGTTTCACGGAACCCACCAGCGCCTCGGTCGAGGCAGGCGATCCGGTCCAGCCCACCCGCAGCCGCACCGTGGTGGGGGTGTTCAGCCGCTGCACGCGGTGCGGATCCCAGCCGGGGTGGACCAGGGCCTCGGAGACGGTGCCCGCGGCCAAGGCGGCACGCAGCGCGGCGCGGTCCGGGGAGGCGTAGCCCAGCCAGCCGCCGAACGTGGATGCCGCAATGTCCCCGCCGGAGGACCTCGGCGAGATGGCGACGGTGGCCAGCAAGGAGAGCCGGAAGCGCTCGTCGTCGCTCAGCCCCAGCCCGTAGAACTCGGCGATGGCGGACACGGTGGCCACCACCACCGCGCCGGAGGAGCCGAGCCCGAATTTCAGCCCGTCGGCGTCGTCGAGTTCGGAGTCGATGTGCAGGTCGAAGTACCGCGGGTCAATGCCGCGTTCGGCACGCAGCCGCTCGCAGGTGGTGATGGCGGAGGTGACGAAATCGTAGGGGTGATGCTCGACGACGACCTCTCCGGTCGCTTCGTCCCGGCGCCAGACCACGGGCAGCCGGCCGTACTCGGAGGAGTGCACGCGGCCGGAATCCTCGGAGCTGGCGGACTCGTTCAGGGTGACGGTGATGTACCGGTCGACGGCGACAACCACAGCCGACTGGCCGGGCTCGACGACGGCGTACTCACCGGCAATGTAGAGCTTGCCGGGGGCGCGGGTGACGATCACGCGGTGGCCCCCGCGGCGTCAGCGGCGTCGTCAGCGTTCACCACGTGTGCACCGGGCCCCGGACGCAGCACCTTCGCTTCACCGTTCTCGGCGTACTGACCCAGCGCGCCGGCAATCTGCTCCGCGTCCTCGGGACGGGAAATCACCACCACATTGGGTCCGGCGTCGGCGGTGGCGTAGGCCTCCACCCCATTGGCACGCAGTTCGGCGACCGCGTCGAATACCTGGTAGGAGGCGGGCGCCAGGTAGCGGATGGGCGGCTCGCACGCGTTGATGACGGCGTGCATGCGCATCGCATGGGCTTCGGTGATCTCGCCGATCCGGGTGAAATCGGCGTCAGCACACGCCCGCACCATCTCGTTCAGCGACTCTTCGGTGGTCGTGATCCAGGCGCGGTAGAACGGGGAGGTGGCGGCAGTGGCGCGCATGCCGGCCCGCGAGGACACTTTCTTCGTGCCCGAGGCCACGGTGACCGCAATCATGGCCAGGTCGGGTGCGGCGATCTCCTCGGCGTAGGAGGTCTCGTCTGAATCACCCGCATGCCAGACGGCGAACCGGTTGATCACGGAGCGGCTGGCGGAGCCCGAACCGCGCCGGGCCAACCGAGAGAGGTCCCGGGTGTCGAGGTCCAGCCCGTAAGCGGCGGAGGCGGCCTGGGCCAGCGCCGCGAACCCCGACGCCGAGGACGCCATCCCGGCTGCGGTCGGTCCTTCATTCACGGTGGTCACCTGGGCGTGCGCCGCCGCGGTGTCGAGTCCGCGCTCCTGAGCGAGCCCGCGCACGATATCCAGGAACGCCCCGACCCGCTGGGTGGCCGAGTCGGCGTGGTCCAGCTCTGTCCCGTTGAGGCTCAGCGCATCGGCGGCGTCGTCGAGACGCACCGTGGTGGTGGTCGCGTAATCGTCGAGCGTCATCGACATCGACCCGGCCACCGGGATGATCAGGGCCTCGTCCGCCTTGCCCCAGTACTTCACCAGGGCAATGTTCGGATAAGCGCGCGCGGTCGCCTGGGTCACGGGGCCTCCTGGGGAGTATCGGCGGATGGGGCGGGGCTGACTCGCGCGGTGGGCGCGGTGTGCGTGGTCGGGGTGGTGGGCACCAGCGAAGTGGTCCACACTCGGGTGGCGCCCACGGAGGTCATGGCAGCGGCCAGGTCACCCGCTACTTCGAGCGACGGGGCCAAGGCCAGCACGCAGCCGCCGAGTCCGGATCCGGTGAGCTTCGCACCGTAGGCACCGGCCTCCAGCGCGACGGCGACAAGGGCGTCCAACGCCGGCGAGGACACCCCGATGCGGGCCAGGTGCCGGTGGGCGGCGTTCATGTTGCGTCCCAGGCGCGGGGCATCGCCGACGGCGAGCGCGTCCGCGGAATCCTCCACCACCTCGGTGAGATCCCGGGTCATCCGTTCCACGGCCTCCGGCAGTACGGTGCGCAGCATCCGCACGCCGTTCACCGCCGACGACGTCGACCCGGAGGTCCCGGTATCCGCAATCACGAAGGTCATCCGCTCCGCCACCTTCACGGTGGTCGGTTTGCCGGCCTGGAAGCGCAGCGGGGTCAGCGACTGGACCGCGTGCCCGTCGAGTCCCGAGGAGGTACCGTGCGCAATTTGTTCGGCTTCCTGCACCAGCGCGTGCGTCTCCGCCGGGCTCAGCCGCACCCCACCCGCGTTAGCCACGGCCCGCACAATCGCGGCCGACACGGCAGCTGAGGAACCCAGCCCGCGCTCATAGGGAATCGTGGAGCGCACGATCACTTCGAGCCGATCCGGGCGCAGATCCACCCGTTCCGCCGCGGCTTGGCCCGCCCGAATAATCGGGGCCATCATCGCCGGCGCCTGATTGATGGGCCCGGTGTAGAGGTCGGAGGTGATGGTGGCGGTCTTCGCCTCGCGCACACTCGCCGCGGCCTGCAGGTCCAGCAGCGGCAAGACGATGGCCGGCGCCCCATAGACCACAGCATGCTCTCCGATGAGGATCGCCTTGCCGTGAGCGGAGCCGAGACCCGCGTGGGATGCAGTGACCGGCGCGGTTAACGACGACGGCCCCGAGGCGTCTGCGGCAGACGGCTCGGGGGCTGACGTGTCAGGCGCGCGGTGGCGCCTCCAGGGTGTCTCAGAAGTCATGAAGGTGTGGCGGGTGCGAGGTTGACGGTCACATGCTGGAGTCTAATTTACCCCGCACGGCCCTCTTCCCCCGATTCGAGCCACCACGATCTGCGTCACGCTCCGACCGGTGGTCTGCCCGGATTCCTCCATGCCCTCGTCACTGGGCTTCCTCGAACAGCGGGCCACGCGGGTGTTCCGGCTCATCGAGGTTCTCCACGCTCGAGGCCGGCTCGGTTCCATGCTCCGTGACGGACGCCGGCGTCGGCTCCGCCTCCTCAGCGGAATCAGCCGCGCCGAAGCACCCGGTGAGCAACAACTTTCTGTGGTGTTGAACAGTGATGCCGTCACCGTATCCAGGTTCGCCCCGACCCCGTTTAAGTTATCCACAGGCTAGGGTCCCGGAGGATTCCCTTGCCGGAAAGTGCGCGTCAGGCGTTCCAGAGGCCGTAGGAGTCTGCGAGGTCCGCGATCTTCTGGGCGCGGGCCAGACGCGGCAGGTAGGAGCCGTCGCCGACCGCTGCGCCCTGTGCGTGGGCGTAGAGCAACTCGCGCGCCCACTCGAGCTCGTCCTCCGAGGGGCTCATGGCCCGGTTGATGGCGTCCACCTGGTTGCGGTTCAGGCACAGTCGCCCGGTCATGCCCATCGATGCGGTGTGTGCGGACCCGGCCAGCACGGCGTCGTCGTCGTCGGTGGCTAACGGCGGACCGTCAATCGCACCGGGCAGCTTGCCCACGCGCGAGGCCATCACCAGTTTGGAGCGGGCGTAGGCCATCGCCATCGGGTCGTCCGAAACACCCACGTCCTTGCGGAAATCGTTCGTGCCGAAGGCCAGGCGGAAGGTGCCCGGCGCCTTGGCCACGTTGTTAGCGTTCTCCACGCCGACGGCGGTTTCCAACAGCGCGAGCACCGGGGTGCCGGCGCGCAGCCGCATGGCCGTGTAGGTCACCTGCTCCGGTTCCTCGGTCATCGCGAGCATGACGCCGCGCAGCCCGTTCAGTCCGGAGAGGGCTTCCAGGTCCTTCGCCCAGTCGTCAGTGCCGGTGCCGGAGATGCGCACCCACGCCGTCATCCCCCCGGAGAGCGCGTCGACGACGTGGCCGCGCGCCTCATCCTTTTTTTCGTCCGGAACCGAGGCTTCCAGGTCGATAATCACCGAGTCCGCCTCGCTGGCCATGCCGGGGGCGTAATCCTCCGGACGGGCGGCGTTGATGAGCAGCCAGGTGCGGCTGAGCTTGGCGGGAAGAGAGGCAGCGCGACGATTGCGGATCGACATGTCTCCAGCCTAGTCCACGCCGTCGAGCCGGGCTGGCGGAATGACATCGATAGGGCGAACACCACACCTGCGCGCGCCCGAGTCGGCTACTTTGCATGTTGCATGTAACCTGCTATCGTGACTCAGGTAACAACGTGAGAGAGGTCTCAGCTGGAGAGGAGGCTCAGTGCAGCAGCCAATCGATCGCCGCGTCGGCGTCCACATGTCCGAGCTCTGGACGGGACGCCGCCTCCTGACGGATCAGCATGATGGCCGTATGCGAGATGTGTCGCCCCACGGCCGCACCCACTGCAGCAGCGTCACCGGCCTCGAACCCAGCCATGATGTCGGCATGGTCTTCGAAGCACTCCATGGGGGTACGCGAGGTTGGCACGGTACCCATTCCGGTTTGCAGCACGAAGTCTCGCTGTTCCTGCAACAGAGTCTTCGCTCGGTCGTTCCCGGCAACGGCCATCAGTGCGTGATGGAAGTCCCGGTCGGCCCGCAGCACCGCATCGGCTTCGCCCGATTCCGCGGCGACACGAAAATCGTCGTAGGCAGCACGCACCGCAGCCAGCGATTCGGAGGTGCGCAACTCGGTCGCTCGCCGCGAGAGCGGCACCTCAAGCATCAGCCGCACCTGAAAGACCTCGATCAGCGACGCCACCGACGTCGAGCGCACTCGCATACCGCGGTTCTTCTCGATCTCGACCAGACCGCGTCGCGCCAGCTCCTGCAGCGCCTCGCGAATCGGTGTGCGCGACACGTTCAGTTCGCGTCCGAGTTCCCCGGCCGTATACAGCTGCCCCGGCACCAGATCACCGGCCAGAATGGCGTTCTTGATCGATTCGGTGGCTTGCTCCGTCAGGCTCATGGATCGCGACACATGTTGCATACAACCCAGTATGCCCGAGTCACCCTCCTTGACCTATTCCGCCCTACCCCACGATAACGAATAGCGAGACAACCAGCCCATGACGCATCATCACCCCACCTCCACGTCCCAGCCGCGCTTCGCAGTGATTGGCGCAGGCATCAACGGTGCCGCCGTCGCTCGAGAAATCACTCAGCGTTTCCCCCAGGGTTCGGTGACCGTGATCGACAAGGCGGACCACGTTGCCGCCCACCAGACCGGGCACAATTCCGGAGTGGTCCACGCCGGCCTGTACTACGAACCCGGCAGCCTCAAGGCCCGGCTGTGCCGTCGCGGCGTCGAGCTGATCACGGCCTACGCCCGCGAGCGCAACGTTGCCTACGAGGAGTGCGGCAAGCTCGTTGTCGCCCTCACCGAAGAAGAAGAGACCCGGCTCCACGCGATCTATGAACGCGCGGTTGCCAATGGTGTTCCCGACGTCGAACTGGTCGGCCCCGAGCGTATTCGCGACATCGAACCGAACGCCGTCGGACGGCTGGCCCTGCACTCCCCCCACACCGGGATTATCGACTTTGCCGGGGTGGCGCGTGCGCTGATTGAGGATGCACGCGCCGCCGGTGCCACCGTGCGCCTGGGGGCGGAAGTCACCGATATGTCGAACAACGACAACGGTTGCTCCATCACCACGCGCGACGCCGACGGACGGACCAGCACCGAAACGTTTGACTATGTGATTTCCTGCGCTGGACTGCAGTCCGATCGCGTCGCCGCGCTGGCCGGGGGCGCCGCCTACCCCAAGATCGTGCCGTTCTTCGGCCAGTACTCTCAGCTGGATTCCCAGTACCGCACCATCCTCAACGGTCTGGTCTACCCGGTGCCGGATCCGGCCTACCCGTTCTTGGGCGTGCACCTGACCAAACGGGTCGACGGCGAAATGCTCGTGGGGCCCAACGCTTTCCTGTCCTTCGGCCGAGAAAACTACACCGGCTGGAAGATCGGAGTGAAGGACAGCCTGGGCGTGGCCGCCAATCCCGGGTTCTGGAAATTCGCCGCACAGAACGCGAAAGCAGCCGTTCAAGAGTTCAGTGCGGTGATCTCACGCAAGAAATTCCTCGAGGGTGCGGCCGAATACGTGCCCAGCCTCGAGGGAGTACCTTCTCGCCCGATCACCCGCGGCATCCGGGCCCAGGCGATGGATGAGAATGGCGCATTGGTCGATGATTTCGTGATCGAGCACATCGGCCGGGCCACCCTCATCCGCAACGCACCGTCCCCCGGCGCCACCTCATCCCTCGCTATTGCCGAATACATTCTCGACGTCGTCGGCGAAACCCACGGCCTCACCCGGAAGGACGAGAACAACGAATGATACGGGGGTACCGCGCTGGTACGATCCGATCATGAACGAGGAGCGCGTGACGGGCTCTCAGCAGTGGGCCGCGCTATTGGACGAGCTGGCCGGCGATGAGACCATTCTCGAACAGACCGTCCACGACATCCGCGCCACCGTGCCCGGCTACGACAACGTGCCCACCGACGCGCTCAAGGCCTCCGCCTCCCGCAACATCAGCATGAGCGTGCGCACCATCCGCACCGGCCTCTCCCCCAGTCCCATCGACGTCGACGAGGCCGACACCTTGGCCGCCGAACGCTACGACCAGGGGGTGCCGCTGGGGTCCGTGCTCGCCGGATTCCGCGTCTGCCTTTCGATCATCCTGCACCGACTCCTCGAGCGCGCGCCCCGCAACGGCATCCCCACCGAGCAGGTGCTCGCCACCTCCACGTTGCTCTGGGACCTCGGCGATGCCTTTTCCGCCCGCGCCGTCGTCGTCTATCAACACCGCGAGGTGTCCCGTGCCCTGGCCGATAACGCCCACCGCGTGGCCTGGATCGGCAATGCCCTGGCCGGCACACTCCCCCAACGCGACCTGCTGCGCGGCGCCGCCCTGTACCGGGTGCCCACTGCCGAACCGCTACGCGCCATCACCCTGCGACCTGCCCCGGAGTCGTTCGTCGAGGCACGCCAACAGCTTGATTCATGGGTCGACGACGCCGACGTCCAGGTCCTCACCGCGGTCCGGGCGGGGGCGTTGGTGGGCATCCTCATCGGGGATCCCGGCGGCACCCAGCCCGACCTGAATCTTGCCATCGGCGTGGGTCGCCCCGTCCTCATCGACGACCTGCCGAGTTCCTTCGAATCCGCCACCCTGGCCCTGCAGTCGGCCGAGCGCGTCGGCCTCACCGGGTTCGCTGACCTGGAGCGACTCTCCTGGCGCCGCGCCGTCGAGGCCAGCCCCGAAACCACCGAGTACCTCACTGCCCTGCATCTCGGTCCGCTCCAGGGCACCGGCGAGTTCGGCGATCACGTCCTCGAAGCTGTCGAGGCCTACCTCGCCCACCGGCTCAGCATCCCGCTCGCCGCCCGCTCCATACCCGTGCACGTGAACACGCTGCGCTACCGTCTGCACCGCTTCAGCGAACTTACCGGCGCGGATCTTGGCGACGTCGACACCCTCATCGAACTCTCCTGGGTCCTCGCCGCCCGCCGCGGCGACCCGCGCGCCTAGCCGCGGCGCGCTACCCCGCTCACTACACCGGATGACGCGTATCTGTGGATAACCCTGTTCGCGCCCATCTCGGTCGGGCTATATTGGGAAGTCGTTTGACCTGTTGACTGATCTCGACCCGGCCCGACGCTTCACCGTAGAGGGGCCAGGAAGCCTGGACCCATGGCCCGCACTGCCCCCACCGTCAGCACATCCCGCGCGCTCCGCACTGTCCGTCCCGTTCGTCTTGCCGTGGTCGGCGCCGCGCTGAGCATGACCTTCGCCCTCACCAGCTGCAGTGACTCCGGCGGGAACAATGGCGACGACGACGCCGCCAGCCCGACCGCGTCCAGCGCCACCGCGTCCAACACCGAGTTCGTCCCTGCGTCCGCCGACGGCCCCGCCCAGAACGTCCCCGTCCCCGAGTTCCCCGACGCCGCCCGCGAACAAACCACCGAAGGCGCCGAAGCCACCCTCGAATACTGGTGGGAAGCGCTGGAGTACCTATACCTCACCGGAGACCCAGAGCCCTTCCAAAGCGTGTCCGATGAGGGCTGCGTTTTCTGTCAGAATTTCATCGATGTCGTTCCCGAACCGTACACCGACGACGGCTGGTACGTGCTTGAAAACAACTATGAGATCGATGTTCATCAACGTCGATCGTCCGATGACGATAACTCTGTTGAGTTTCAGTACACGGTGACCCAACCAGCTACCCAATCCGTCGACTCTTCCGGCAATGTCCAGGAAGAAGACAGCATCGACGAGACCCTCGTCGACCTCGATACGGTCGTATCCTTTACTCCAGATTCTGCCCAATGGGAAGTCTCACAGATGGTGCTCACCGATGAGTGAAGGTACGAAGCACAGAGACGCAAGACGATTCCCCGCGTTAGTTGCTCTCACATCGATTTACATACTGCTGACTGGGATCCCCTCGGCATCAGCCGACGAAAATTCAAACAAATATGTCGGCAGTATTGGTAAAGATTCATCGCTTCAAGTTGAAGCGAACAAGCTCTATCCGGGTTATGAAGACCGAACGAACGCAAGCGACGTAACCGAGAGCAGCGAACGAACCTCTAGTTCGAAACATCTTGTGAAGAGACCACCTTCCGCCGCGCTTGCCCCTGCGCCAGACAATATTGTGCAGAAACGGCCCGCTGGAGATGGCCAAGTACGACGAAACGCTGCGAGCTATATCGAAGGGATGAACTCGTCCTTGTGCAACACCGGCGAAATCATCCGCAATGTCCCACAGCGCACCCTCATGGAAAACGGGCTCGCTTACTGCCCGGTGAGCACCCCAGACCCCGTCGAGCCAGCCACACCCGCCGCGCAGACACCAGCCCAACCAGCCGCACAACCCGCAGCCCAGCCCGCCGTAGCAGAACCAGCTATGCCCGTGGTCACCCTGAACGATCTACAGACCATGTTCGCCCCGGAATCCGAGATCGTGATGGATCAGAACGGGTTCGGACTCATCAACGCCCACACCAACGTCTACGCCTCCACCTACCGCCCGCAAACCCAGACCCAGACGATGCTGGGCCGGCAAGTCACCCTGCGGATTACACCGGTGCGGTGGGACTGGCGATTCGGCGACGGCGCCACCCTCACCACCGACGTCCCCGGCCACCCACAGGACCGGTTCAATGAGGAGACCCCGACCAGCCACGTGTATACCGAGACCGGCACCTTCCCGGTAGATCTGACCACCACCTACGAAGGTGACTACCAGATCGACGGAGGCGGGTGGATCCCGGTTGACGGGACTATGAGCGTGTCCGCGGAAACCCAACAGGCCGATATCTGGCGGGCCAAGACCCGCAACGTCGCCGAACCCTGCACCCCAGGATCCACCGCCTGGGGCTGCACCGGATAGCAACTCGCTATCATTCACTCCCGCAGCGGTGGTGGCGGGTCGAGGTCGGCATTGCCGGGCCGATGGTAACTATTTCGTTGCGGAGTCGGATCTGGATTGAGCCAGATGGCCGGCGTAAACCATGCAACGCCGTCGACCATCTCCACGCTGTACTTATCGTGATGCACCAGCCGATGACAGCCGGGACAGAGCAGCACCAAGTTATCGAGGTCGGTTTTGCCGCCCTTTGCCCAATGCTTCACGTGGTGGCCCTGGCACCAGGACGCAGGCGCGGTACAGCCAGGGCGCGCGCAACCGCCGTCGCGGGCAATCAGTGCGTTCTTCATGGCTTGTGGCAGCAGCCGATGGTCGCGCCCTTGGGCCAGCACAACCGTCTTCTCAGGGTTCATCACCGTCGGGATGATCTGGGCATCACAACTTAGCGCCAGAATCTCCGTGGGGCTGAACGGCCCCGTGTGAGTAGCTTCAAACAGCGTGCCCCGATCTCGCAGCGGCGGGGGCTTCGAACCGGGTGACTCGCCCTCGACTTGTCGAACCAGTTCCTCGTAGTCAATGACGGCGTTGATGCGTGGAAGCAGCCCGTTGTTTTTCGGCAAATTCCCTTCCCGTGCCAACCCCTGCATTCCCGCGTAAAACGCTGCCATCAGCGCTTCCAGCTGTAGAGCTTCGCGGAGCGGTCGGTTCAGGCGGATCTGTTCGGGCGTAGCCCAGGGGTCCGGCGGTGTGAACTCCGGATCGAGTGGGTCGAGGGCAACGTTGCCCGGCTCGAGGCGGAAACCATCATCTTCCGTTCCGGACTGCGCGTCGGGTTCGGTGTTGGAATCAGCCCCTGTGGTTTCGTCGTTTCCAGCATCGGGCTCCGCCACAGGCTCTGCGGCGCTCGAATCTGCAGCAGAATCCGCGGGGGCGTCGTCGCCGTTCAGCCCTACTTCAGCTTGGTAGCGCTCGAACAGGGCATCGAGTGCTTGGGCGCGCTCCTTGACGGTGAGCGACCGCGGATTCGTGGCGGCCGAGGTCAGGGACGCCAGTAACTCGTGCAGGACATCATTGAGGCGCATCTTCCACTCATGCAACCCGTCGGCGTTGCGCCCCAGGTAGCTCAGACCGTGAGCGGGTGGCTTGCCATTCTCTTCCGGTGGCACGCCGTCCTGGTCCAGCAGGGCCTTGGTGCGCTCGACCCAAGTGGCGCAAAGGTCGCGGAATTCCTCTGCCGTACCAATGCTGACCTGCCCCGCCAGGAACTTATCACCCGAGGCGATGGCCAGATTCACCTTCTCCTGAGGCACTTTACAGCGCCGACCGTAGGTGACCACCTCCTGGAGGGAAGTGGTGATGCGCTGGGCATTCTCCGGCGCGACGGATCCAGACGTGTAGGCGCGGCCGGTGTGGCGATAACGGGGCGCGGCAGAATCGGTGACCTCCGCGAGCGCACCAGGCAGCGGGCGCGGAAGCAGATACCGACCGGCCTTCACCCGTGTCCGGGCGACGCTCTTTGACACCCCGATCAGCTCGGCCAGATACGCCGGGGCGCCGGTGTAGTCGGTTTCCTTCTCCGGAATGCCGAGCCGTTCATAGCGAGTCGCACGCAGGGAGAAGGACCGATCCACGTGAGCGGCGAGCGCGGAATTCACCGCATCGGCACTGCGCCGCAAGTCTTCAGCCACGCGCACTACCGCGGGCAGCCACGGGAGGTCGTCAGACTCGTCGGGGCGGACCCGCTCAGCCCCGGCGGCACAGGGACTTCCCGCGGCCGGGGCATCGTCGCCATCGAATGATCCTGTAGCCCACAGCGTGCCCCAGTCCAGGGGTTGCTCATCGTCGGCATGAGCGTTGAGACTCTCGAACCGCTGAATGGAGGAGGGCTCAACGACGACGTCGCGTACCTCCGCCACGAGGCGCTGGGCGAGAGCCAATTGACGGTGCAGGGGCAAGGCAGAGAGCGCGGCCAGCAACTGAGCATCATTGAGCTGCGTGAGATCGAGGCCAGCCGCGCGATCGGTGAGAGGTGCGTCCGCCAACGCCGTCATACCCTCGCCTCCTCACCCAGTTCACGACCGCATGATCTTCGTTTGCCTGTTCCCGTGATTCTAGCCTACACTTCCACACAAGTTAAGACAAGTGTACGATTTCGCCGTGCGTGAAACTGCCCATCGAGGCTGCGCGGGGCAGTCTTTGTAGCTGACTACGAAAGAACGGAGTGGACGTTGAAGATCGAGATGTAGCGCAGATCACACTACGCCCCACAGTCTGGTGTGAGACGAAAATCGTCACCCGCACCGTCAACTAGGAGACGCTATGCTCTTGGGCATCATCGGCATCATTGTGTCGCTCATTCTGCTCATCACCCTGGCGTATCGCGGCATGCCCGTGATCATTGCCGCACCCATTGCTTCCGCCGTCGCACTGATCTTTTCAGGAGCGCCCATCATGGCGTCCTACACGGAGATCTTCATGCCGGCACTCGCCGGATTCGTCGGTAGCTGGTTCCCCGTGTTCCTCACCGGCGCCATCTTCGGCGTGCTGATGACCGTGACCGGTTACGCCGAATCGATCGCGCGCAGCGTGACCAGCCTGGTCGGCTCGCGCAGCGCCATCGCGGCCACCGTGATCACCTCGGCGCTGATGACATACGGCGGCATCAGCCTGTTCGTCGTCGCGTTCGTGATGTACCCGCTGGCCCGCGAGCTCTTCCGCGTGGCGGACATCCCTCGGCGACTCATTCCGGGCACCATCGCCCTAGGTATCTTCACCTTCACGATGACGGCACTGCCCGGCTCCCCGCAGGTGCAGAACATCATTCCCGGCCAGTTCTTCGGTACCGACTCCTTCGCCGGCCCGGGCATGGGTCTCATGGGTGGCGCACTGATTTTCGGTGGCGGCCTGCTGTGGCTGGAATACCGTCGTCGTCGCCTGATTGCCGCCGGCGAGCACTTCGACAGCCCGGCCAGCGCCGTGATGTCGAGCGGTTCGAGTGAAGACGGCGCTTCTGACACCGCCGTCAAGGTAGTCGCGCCGACCAACCGCGTGGTGCCGTTCCTGCCGCTGCTCACCGTGTTCGTGGTCAACTTCGCCTGCACGCTACTGATCTTCCCGGCCCTGGATTGGTCATACCTGGAGCAGGATCAATTCGGCGGCATCACCATTGATACCCGCGCCGGCCTCTGGGCTGTGTTGCTGGGCATCGTGGCGGCGATCCTGCTGATCGTGGCGCTGAACGCGAAGAACATGAAGTCGTTGCGCACCGGGTTTGTGGACGGCGTGAAGGGTTCCATGTTGCCGATCTTCTCCACCGCATCCGAGGTGGGCTACGGCGCCGTGGTGGCCTCGGTGGCTGCGTTCGCCGTCGTGCGTGATTCGGTGTTCGGCATGGGCGCCTCCGCCCTGTGGACCTCCGTGATGTCGGTGTCGATCACCGCAGGCCTCACCGGTTCCTCCTCGGGCGGCATGACCATCGCGCTGAACGCTCTGGGCGAGGACCTGCGGATGCTGGCCGAGAATGAGGGCATGAGCATGGAGGCGATGCACCGACTGACCGCGATGGCCGCCGGCGGCCTCGACACGCTGCCGCACTCCGGCGCCGTCGTCACCCTGCTCATCGTCTGCGGGCTGACCCATCGTCAGTCCTACAAGGACATCGGTATGGTGACACTCGTGATCCCCGTTCTCGTCGTCGTGGGTATGGTCACCCTGGTGTCCTTCACCGGCGCATTCTGATCCTGACATCCGACCAGCCTGACGACCCAGACTTTCGAAGGAGCATTTGATGACCACCACAGACCTGCAGACCCCCCTCGCCGGCCGGCGGGCACTCATCACCGGCGGCGCCTCGGGCATCGGGGCGGCTTGCGCTCGGGCCTTCGCCGACGCCGGAGCCACCGTGACCGTGTGCGACCGTGACGCCGACGCAGCCCAGGCCCTGGCCGAGGAAATCGGCGGCGACACCTGGGTCGTGGATCTGGCCGAGACGACGGCGCTCGAGGACATCACGATCGACACCGACATCCTCGTTCACAACGCCGGGGTGCAGCGGGTCGCACCGATCCACGAATTCGATCCGGAGGCCTGGCGGTTCATCCACCGGCTCATGGTCGAATCCCCGTTCCTACTCACCCGCGCCGCACTGCCGGGGATGTACGAGCGCGGCTTCGGTCGCGTCATCCACCTCTCCTCCGTGCATGGGATTCGCGCCAGCGCGTTCAAGTCGGCTTATGTTTCGGCGAAGCACGCGCTGGAGGGACTCTCGAAGGTGGTGGCATTGGAGGGCGCGGAGCACGGCGTGACGTCGAACTGCATCAACCCGGCCTATGTACGCACGCCGCTGGTGGAGAAGCAGATCGCCGATCAGGCACGGATCCATGGCATCGGCGAGGACGAGGTGGTCGAGAAGATCATGCTCGCCGAATCCGCTATCAAGCAGCTCACCGACCCCTCCGAGGTGGCATCACTGGCGACCTGGCTCGCCTCGGACGCCTCCCGGATGGTCACGGGCTCGTCCTACTCGATGGACGGCGGCTGGTCCGCCAGCTGATCGCCTCCCCACCATCCCCTCGGTCCGCGTGGGGCAGTATCGTGACCAGTACCGAGAGAAGAGGAATCACACCATGACACTCGACAAGACCGTTGCCTCCGCCGCGGAGGCTGTGGCCGACATTCCCGACGGCGCCTCGCTCGCCGTCTCCGGGTTCGGGCTCTCCGGAAACCCGATCCAGCTCATTGAGGCGCTCCTCGAGCAGGGCGCCGGGAACCTGTCCATCGTTTCGAACAACTGCGGCGTGGACGGCTGGGGCCTGGGCATCCTGCTCAGCGCCGGCCGCATCGCGAAGATGACGTCGTCGTATGTGGGTGAGAACAAGGAGTTCGCACGCCAGTACTTGGAGGGCGAGCTCGAAGTGGAGCTGGTCCCGCAGGGCACCCTCGCGGAGAAGCTGCGCGCCGGCGGTGCGGGCATTCCAGGGTTCTATACCCAGACCGGCGTCGGGACCCAAGTGGCCGACGGCGGCATCCCGATGCGCTACGACACCGAGGGCAACGTGGTGAAAGAGTCTCCGGCGAAAGAGGTGCGTACGTTCAACACCTACGGCACCGAGCAGGAGTTTGCGCTGGAGGAGGCACTGGTGACCGATTTCTCCCTCGTGCACGCCGCGAAGGGAGACCGGCACGGGAACCTGGTGTTCAACAAGGCCTCCCGCCAGTTCGCACCACCGGCTGCCACCGCCGGGCGCATCTGCATCGCCCAGGTGGAGGAGCTGGTAGAGCCCGGGAAGATCGATCCCGACGAGGTACACCTGCCCGGGGTCTACGTTCACCGCGTGGTGGAGGTCGGCACCGACATCGAGAAGCCCATCGAGAAGCGCACCGTGCGAGAGGAGAACTGAAATGACGCAGCAGACCGCGCGCACTGGCTGGACCCGCCAGCAGATGGCGGCCCGCGCCGCACAGGAACTGACCGATGGCGCCTACGTCAACCTCGGCATCGGCATGCCCACGCTGATCCCGAACTACATCCCCGAAGATCGGACTATTATCCTGCAGTCTGAGAACGGGATTCTGGGCACCGGCCCGTACCCCACCGAGGACCAGATCGACCCGGATCTGATCAACGCAGGCAAGGAGACCGTCACCGTGAATCCGGGGGCGTCGTTCTTCGACTCGGCGCAGAGTTTCGCGATGATCCGCGGCGGCAAGATCGATATCGCCGTGCTGGGCGCCATGCAGGTGGCGGCCAATGGCGACCTGGCCAACTGGATGGTCCCGGGCAAGATGGTCAAGGGCATGGGCGGTGCCATGGATCTCGTGCACGGCGCGGCCCAGGTGATCATCCTGATGGACCACACCGCCAAAGACGGCACCCCGAAGATCCTGCCCGAGTGCACCCTGCCGCTGACCGGCAAGGGCGTGGTGGACCGGATCATCACCGATCTTGCGGTGATCGACGTGGTGGGCACCGCCGAGCGCCCGGAGTTGCGCTTGGTGGAGACCGCTCCCGGCGTATCCGAAGAAGAGGTCCGCGCCGCTACCGGCGTCGAACTCAGCTGAACCCGAACCGGCGCTGACCTGTTGGTTTCCGCCTCACGAGCCTCCGGCGCGGTGGTCACGACCACGGCACCGGAGGCTCAGTCGCGTTAGGATGAGGGGCAACGATGCCGCCAACCGGCAGGCACCCACGGCACCCAGCCCACCCCGGGAGATCCATGAACCCTGCAGCACCGCGCCCTCGTCGCCGCGCAGAACGCCGCGTATCCGCGGTCGCCGCCGGATGCGCGTTGTTGCTCACTCTGGCCGGCTGCGCAGAAGAGTCGTCCTCCCCCGGAGACGCCGACCCCACGTCCGCGGCCGACGAGCTCGACCTCGCCCCCGATGACGACGGCTTCGCCCCGCTTCCCCTCTACTTCGTGGCCTTGTCCGGCCAGTACCCCAGCGGTGTGACCGGCGCGCAGATCGGCTGTGAGGATTTGCTCCTCCAGGTCAACACGGTTCCCATGAAGACCGAAGATCCCGTAGAAGACGCACTCAATTTCCTGTTGCAGGACCAGCAGTACCGCCACGGTGACCCTGCGCTGACCAACTCCGTGCTGCTCTCATCTGAATCCCTCACCCTGCAGGACTATGAGATTCAGGGCGACACCGTGGAGGTCAACCTCTCCGGCAGTGTGGTCACCCGCAGCGAGTGCGAGTCCTACCGGATCCGTGCCCAGCTCGAGGCCACCGCCGCCGCGGCCGCCGGCGTCGAGGACGCTCGCATTCTGGTCGACGGCGAAGACCTCGACACCCTTCTCGGCCTAGATCCGTTCGAGCGCGGCGAGCAGATCACGACCGACTAGCCTCCTGGCGCGTCAGCTCCAGCGCAGCCGTGGCCAGCCGGGTAAATTCCGCGGCTGCTTCCGAGCTGATCCCTGCGGGGCCATCCGTGGCTGCCTGAATCACCACCACAACGCGCCGCTCGTCCTGCTCCACCAGTTCTTCGGTGGGCATCTCGGCCCTCTCGCCTTCGGCGGGTGTGCTCTTCTCCGGAGCCGCGCTGGCCGAGCTTTCTGTGTTGGCGGTGTCACTCAGCTCCTCCACGCCGCGGCAGCATTCATATTCTCAGGACCTGGGCTACCGGTTGACGCCAATTTCTCCGCCATTCCAGGGCACCTCGTTCACCAGTGCCGAATGGATGTCGGCCTCCCAGTACCGGCTCACAACTACTCGCGGTCCGATCTTCGGGGGCTCCAAGCGACCCTTCCGCCTGGCGCATACTCGCACCTCACGGCGGCCCACCTTCACAATATTGCGCTGCCTCACCAGTTGCAGGAACGCCCCGAGGTCCACATCACCATCAGGCCCACAACGTCGAGAGCCCTCCGCCAGGGCATCGTGACCCATCGAGTGCAGCTGCCTCAGGAGCAAATCCTGCACCACCACAACATCTCTTTAACGAACATCGAGCGTACCTGAGTGGATCTCGCCACCCTGTCCCACCTCAGCCTCGTGGTCGCGGGCGATTTCATGGTGACCGGCCGCGTCCAACCCGGTCACCGCCGCGCCCATCCCCTCACCACCATCAACAGCCTGAGCCACCCCTTGCCAGCAGAACCACAGATCGTATACGATCCATCGTGAGACGCATCACAGAAGCACTCCACGCACAGCCCTGTCGAGAGGTACCAGATGAGCATGCACGACGACGTCGACTTCCGCGCCCCAGACCACCGCCCAGGCAAGATCATCGCTCTGCATCTCAATTACCCTTCCCGCATCGCCCAGCGCGGCCGCTCGCCGAAGTTCCCCGGCTACTTCCTCAAAGCCACCTCCTCCATCGCCGCCACCGGCGACACCATCGAGCGCCCCGCCGGCACCGAACTGCTCGCCTACGAAGGCGAAATCGCGCTCATTCTCGGCGAAACCGTGCGCCGCGTTTCCCCCGAAGAGGGTTGGTCGAAGATCTCCGGCATCACCGCTGCCAACGACTGGGGCCTCTACGATCTACGCCACGCCGACAAGGGCTCCAACGTGAAGAACAAGTCCGGCGACGGCTACACCCCGCTGGGTCCGGCCATCATCCCGACCACCCTCGACGACGGCACAGCACTCGACCCCACTGCCCTGCGCGTGCGCACCTGGGTCAACGGCACACTGCAGCAGAACGACACCACCGCAGATCTGGTCTTCCCCTTTGGTCAGCTCGTCGCCGATCTCTCCCAGCTGATGACCCTGGAGGCCGGCGACATCATTCTCACAGGCACCCCTGCCGGCTCCTCCGTGGCCCAGCCCGGCGACATCGTCGAGGTCGAGGTCGACGCCCCTACCGCACCCGGCTCACCCACCACCGGCCGCCTCGTCACCCGGGTTGTGGCCTCCGAACACCCGATGGCGGACTACGGCCACGGCCCGCAGGTAGATGACACCCAGCGCGAAGAAGCCTGGGGTTCCCGCGAGGCCGCCGGCCTCGACGCCCCCGCCGCTTCAACAGCCCCGGCCGCGAACACCGACCTCCGCTGGGAGCCCTCGGCCCCCACGGCTGATCGCACCCTGCTCACCGAATCCCTCAAGGCCAAGATCAACGAGACCGCGGTTGCCACCATCACCGCCCAGCTGCAGAAGCGCGGCATCCAGAACGCCACCATCGACGGCCCCCGCCCCATGCACCCCGGGAAGCGCATCCTCGGCTACGCCAAAACCCTGCGCTACGTGCCCAAGCGTGAAGACCTGTTCAAGGAATTCGGCGGCGGCTTCAACGCCCAGAAGCGCGCCATGGATGACGTCAAGCCGGACGACGTCGTCGTCATGGAGGCCCGCGGCGAACCCGGCACCGGCACCCTCGGCGACGTCCTCGCCCTGCGCGCCCAGGTCGCCGGCGCCACCGCGGTCATCACCGACGGCGGAGTCCGCGATTCGGCCGCCGTTGCCGAGGTCGGCATCCCCGTGTACTACAACGCCGCCCACCCCGCCGTGCTCGGCCGCCGCCACATCCCGTGGGAGGTCGGCGGCACCATCGCTTGCGGTGGCACCACCGTGCAGCCGGGCGACATCATCATCGGCGACGACGACGGTGTCGTGGTCGTCCCGCCCGCATTGCTCCACGAGGTCATCGACGCCGCCTGGGAACAGGACCGCCAGGACGGCTGGGTCTACGACCAGGTCAAGGCCGGGCACCCGGTCGATGGCCTCTTCCCGCCGAATGCGGAGTGGAAAGCCAAGTACCAGGAATGGGTGGCCCAGCAGTGACCGCGTCCAAAGCCGACGTCGCCTACCAGGCCATCGTTGCCGGCATCCAGGCGCAGCGTTATGAACCGGGCGACCGGCTGGTGTTGGCCCAGATCGCCGCCGAACTCGACATGTCCGTGGTGCCGGTGCGGGAAGCCATCCGCCGTCTGCAGTCCGAGAACCTGGTGGCCTACGAGCGCAATGTCGGCGCCACTGTCGTGGGGATCGATCCGGTGGAGTATCAGACCACCATGGAAACACTGGCCCTGGTTGAGGGATTCTCGACGGCGCAGTGCGCACCGTTGATCACCGAGGCGGAGCTGGAAACGGCCCGAAAGATCAATGACAAGATGCGTGCCCAGGTCGATGGACGCGAGGAGTTTGATCCGCCGGAGTTCACCCAGCTGAACAAGCAGTTCCACTCCGTGCTGTTCGAGCACCACCAGAACGCCCACATTCACGATCTGGTGCACCGCGGCTGGAACCGCCTGGCCGCGTTGCGCTCCTCCACCTTCGCCTATGTACCCGGACGGGCCGAAGAATCCGTGGCCGAGCACGAGCAGCTATTGAACCTCATCAAATCCGGTGCCGCTTTCGCTGAGATAGAGAATGCCGCCCGCCAGCACCGTCTCAATACCCTGAACGCCTACCTACAGCACACCGAGCACACCACCGAAAGGAACGCCTCGTGAGCAAAGCATTCGTCCCCGCCAACCTGCCCGAGAAAATCCAGCACTACATCGGAGGCCAGCACGTCGACTCGATCGACGGCGAGACCTTCGACGTGCTCAACCCCGTCACGAACGAGCCCTATCTGAAGGCCGCTTCCGGCAAGGTGGCCGATATCGACGCCGCCGTCGCAGCCGCGAAGGACGCCTTCGAGAACGGCCCGTGGCCGGAGATGCTCCCCCGCGAGCGCTCCCGGGTGTTGCACAAGATCGCCGACATCGTCGAGTCTCGCAGCCAGGAGCTCGCCGAGATGGAGTGCTTCGACACCGGGCTGCCCATCAAGCAGGCTCGCGGCCAGGCAAACCGCGCCGCCGAGAACTTCCGCTTCTTCGCGGACCTCATTGTGGCTCAGCACGACGACGCCTTCAAGGTTCCCGGCCGCCAAGCGAACTACGTCAACCGCAAACCCATCGGCGTGGCCGGGCTGATCACCCCCTGGAACACCCCGTTCATGCTGGAGTCCTGGAAGCTGGGACCGGCCATCGCCACCGGCAACACCGTGGTGCTCAAGCCTGCCGAGTTCACTCCGCTGTCTGCTTCGCTGTGGCCCGGCATCTTCGAGGAGGCTGGGCTGCCCGCCGGCGTGTTCAACATGGTGCACGGCTACGGTGAGGAGGGCTTCGCCGGAGATTCGCTGGTCAAGCACCCCGACGTTCCACTGATTTCCTTCACCGGCGAGTCGCGCACCGGGCAGATCATTTTCGCCAATGCGGCCCCGCATCTGAAGGGCCTGTCCATGGAGCTCGGCGGTAAGTCCCCTGCCGTCGTCTTTGACGACGCCGACCTGGACGCCGCCATCGACGCCACCATCTTCGGGGTGTTCTCACTGAACGGTGAGCGCTGCACGGCCGGATCCCGCATCCTGGTCCAGCGCGGCATCTACGACGAGTTCGTGGAGCGCTACTCCGCCCAGGCCTCCCGGGTGAAGGTGGGCCTGCCCGAGGACGAGACCACCGAGGTGGGCGCCCTGGTGCACCCCGAGCACTTCGAGAAGGTCATGAGCTACGTCGAGATCGGCAAGACCGAGGCCCGGCTGACCGCCGGCGGCGGCCGCCCGGAGGAGTTCCCGACCGGCAACTTCGTCTCCCCCACGGTCTTCGCCGACGTCGCCCCGGACGCGCGCATCTTCCAGGAGGAGATCTTCGGCCCCGTCGTCGCCATCACTCCCTTCGATACCGATGAAGAGGCGTTGGAACTGGCGAACAACACCAAGTACGGCCTGGCCGCCTACATCTGGACCAACGACCTGAAGCGCTCGCACAACTTCGCGCAGTCGGTGGAGGCCGGCATGGTGTGGCTGAACTCGAACAACGTGCGCGACCTGCGTACGCCGTTTGGCGGCGTGAAGGCTTCCGGGCTGGGTCACGAGGGCGGCTACCGTTCCATCGATTTCTACACTGACCAGCAGGCCGTGCACATCAACCTCGGCGAGGTCCACAACCCCGTCTTCGGCAAGCAGCAGTAGCCAGCCGGAGCCAGCGTTCCGAGAGTGGTACCCCGTTACCTCCCTGGCGGGGTACCACTCAAACCGAAGCATCAGCGCAGTCGGTTGATCCGCTCCACCGAGGGTGCATCGCACGTACCCAGGTATTCGTGCACCCAAGCGGAAAACTCGGCGGCGCCGTCGAGGACACCCTGGATGAACACGCCGGGATCCACGAGCGTGGTTCTGCGATCGATCGAGAACAGCGCCCCGGCAGGGACTCGGCGTAACGACAACTCAACCGGCTGACCCGACAAGGTTGCTATCCGCGGCTCACCGCTGCGGAACGCTTCGACACAGTTGATGAGCGCCTCCCAGACCCCCGTCACGTCATCCCACCAGGAAGGGCCGATGAGTTCCTGCCCGTAGTAGACGATGCTGACCACCCCGTCGCCTCCGAAGGGATTGCGGCAGAGCCGTTCGGACCACAGCCGGGCCGCCGCAAGCGGCTCTTCGCTCACGCTGCAGAGATACCGTGCTGGATCGGCGACGAACGACTCGAGATCCTCCACCGTCGAGGGAATCAGAATCGCGGTGTCGCATCTGACGGGTTCCACACGCTCTGTCACCTGTGCTCCTTCTCTCAACCCTCGCCACTATTACACCCGAATTATCCCAACTACTACTCCACCCCACACGACGCAGAAACCACTTCCCACGATCCGACAAATCGTATACGATCCTGGTAGTGACTGTGTCCCAGACCACATCGTGGGCCGAACTTCGCGGCACCACGACCACAGCAAAGGAGCACCCATGACTGATTCAACACCCATCCCCACCCCATCGGTCCCGGCACCGGATATTCTGCGCTGCGCCTACATGGAGCTCGTGGTCACCGACCTGGCGAAGTCGCGCGAGTTCTACGTGGACCTGCTCGGACTCACCGTCACGGTCGAGGACGACGAGGCCATCTACCTGCGCTCCACCGATGAGTTCATCCACCACAACCTGGTGTTGCGCAAGGGCCCCGTGGCGGCAGTGGCAGCGTTCTCCTACCGCGTGCGCAGCCCCGAAGAGGTGGACGCCGCGGAGGCCTACTTCAAGGAGCTGGGCTGCGAGACCCGTCGCTCCAAGGACGGATTCGTGCGCGGCATCGGTGACTCGGTGCGCGTCATCGATCCACTGGGCTTCCCCTACGAGTTCTTCTACGAGGTCGAGCACGTGGAGAGGCTGGCCTGGCGCTACGATCTGCACAGCGCCGGTGCCCTGGTCCGCCTGGACCACTTCAACCAGGTGACCCCAGACGTGCCACGTGCTTGCCGTTACATGGAGGGCCTGGGCTTCCGGATCACCGAGGACATCTCGGACTCCGAGGGCACCGAGTATGCCGCCTGGATGCGTCGCAAGCCCACCGTGCACGACACCGCGATGACCGGCGGCAATGGTCCGCGTATGCACCACGTCGCCTTCGCCACCCACGAGAAACACAACATCCTCTACATCTGCGACAAGATGGGTGCGCTGCGGATTTCCGACCGCATCGAGCGCGGCCCCGGCCGTCACGGGGTGTCCAACGCGTTCTACCTGTACATCCTGGATCCGGACGGCCACCGCGTGGAGATCTACACCCAGGACTACTACACCGGCGACCCCGACAACCCGGTGGTGCACTGGGACGTCCACGACAACCAGCGCCGCGACTGGTGGGGCAACCCGGTGGTCCCGTCCTGGTACACGGAAGCCTCGCTGGTGCTGGATCTGGACGGCAACCCGCAGCCGATCCACGACCGCGAGCACAAGTCCGAGCTGGATGTCACCATCGGCGCCGACGGGTTCTCCTACACCCGCGCCGGCGACGACGAAGGTTCGTACCACGGTGAAGCGTCGAAGGGATTCAAGCTGGGCAACCAGCTCTGACCCCACCGGCTGATCGGGCCGGCCGTCAACATGGCAGACAGCACAGAACGGGCCCGGTTCCTGAGCGATTGCTCGGGGACCGGGCCCGTGGTGGTGTAGGCGTCAGCGCCTACCAGAGGTCAGCCTGCGGGGCGGGCCGACGCTCGTGCGCGCTTCAGAGCGGGCGGATGTTGACGGCCTGCAGGCCCTTCTGGCCCTGCTCGACGTCGAACTCGACCTTCTGGTTCTCTTCCAGGTTGCGGTAGTTGTCGCCAACGATGCCGGTGTAGTGAGCGAACAGATCGCCGGAGCCGTCTTCAGCTGCGATGAAGCCGTAGCCCTTTTCGGAGTTGAACCACTTTACGGTGCCAGTTGCCATGTTATTTTTCTTCTTTCTTTCGGGCTAACCACGTGTCTGCGGCTAGATAACCGCCCGCATGTGCGGACAGCAAACTTAAGATGTTCAGGGAGCGGGAGGCCCAGTCAGGTCGTACGGACCGAGGGCAGTGAGAAGCGGAATGCGTGCGGCCGGATGCGGCGCCAGGAGTGTGAAGCGGTGAATCTGGGAGGAATATAAAACTATCTGTGAGGCCGTCTCGAGGACCTGTCACGGTCACGACGGCGATGAATGTCGCACTTGAGAACGCGCGGGGAGCGAACACCCAGCGGCCACCGTCTGCAGAACGGGACACGTCATCGTTTTCAAGCACCTTCAACATACCACGGATCCCTCATGATCCGATATGGTCTGTCTCTGGAAAGATGAGCTCATGGCTTCTCTCCGCAGTAACTTCTGGCTTCGCGACCGGAACCGCGTCGTGACAGCGGTGGTCGTCGGGGCCGCGGTGACCCTGCTCAGCGGGTTCTGGTTCTCCGGTCCGAAGGCGCAGATGTCCTCCCCGTGGCTCACGGCCGCACTCCTCGGCTGGATCGCCTTGGTCGCAACCCATACCCTGTGGGTCACGTGGTCGGTGCGAGGCATGGATGCTGAACAGACGCGGCTGCACGCCCAGCGCGAAGATCCTCGTCGTGCGGTGCGTGATGCTCTTCATGTGGTGGCGGCCGCCGCCGCGGTGGCCGGCATGGCGGCCATGCTGGTCGCGGCGGATTCAACCTCTGTAGCCCGGGTGATCAACGCGGGGCTGGGGCTGGCAGCGGTGCTCGGCGCCTGGACCATCATCCAGATCGTCTACATGCTGCGCTACGCCGCTCTCTACTATGAGGACGCGGAAGACTCATCGCCCGCCATCGATTTCAACAGTGACGACGCACCGACCTACCTCGAGTTCGCGTATTTTGCGTTCACCATCGGGGCGTCCTTCGCTACGTCTGACGCCGCGGTCCGTGCGGCGCCGATCCGCCTGGCGGTGTTGAGGCACAGTCTGCTCAGTTTCTTTTTCGGCAGCGTGGTGCTCGCCTCTGCGACGAGCCTGATGCTGCAGCTCGTCAGCATCAACTGACCGGGGGCCGGGAGTAGACTGAGCGCGAGGTGGATCCGAGGATTCAGGAGAGTTTCCGGGACCGGATCGCCGAGCAGCGTGCCCGGGCCTCCGCCGTCGATGAGCGCCGCAACGCGGAGCTGGAAGAACAGTATCGGCTCATCCGGCACGCCCAGCTCACGGCCGAGCGCAATGTGCTGGAACGGGAGCGGCGTCGCGGGGAGTTCACCCCCGAGTCCATTTCCCGCGCCCAGCGCGTGCTCGACGACCACCAGATACAGCTCGACTCCTCACGCGGCGTGGAGCGAGTCCCCCTACCTCGACTTCTCTATGGCTCTATGGCTCTATGGCGCCGATCACACCATTTCGTATACGATTCGTAATGGACCGCTTCTCCCCCGCTACAAGGAGTGCCATGCTCGACCACGCCACCCACGTCGCCATCGCCGATGAATTGCACCGCGCGAATCTCGACCGCGTGCCCGTTCCGCTCCTCACGGCCCGCTATCCGGACATGGTGATCGAAGACTCCTACGCAGTGCAGGGCATCTGGGCGCAGCGCCAGCTCGAGGCCGGGCGCACCAAGGCCGGGCACAAAATCGGACTGACGTCGAAAGCGATGCAAGACGCCACCGGCATTGACGAGCCCGACTATGGAGTGATCTTCGACGACCAGGTTTTCGAGTCCGGCCACGTCTACGAGTGGGCCCGCTACACGCATCCGCGCATCGAGATGGAGCTGGCCTTCGTGCTGAAGGACGACCTGCGCGGTCCCGGAGTCACGATTTTCGACGTCCTGCGCGCCACCGAATACGTGGTGCCGGCCCTGGAGGTACTGGATTCGCGGATCGAGATGGAGGGACGTAGCATCGTCGACACCATCTCAGATAACGCCGCCCTGGGCTCTATGGTGATCGGCGGCACCCCGGTGGCTCCCGATGCGGTGGACCTGCGCTGGGTGGCGGGCACCCTGTCGCGCAACCAGGAGATCATCGAGACGGGCGTGGCCTCCGGGGTGCTCAATCACCCGGCCAACGGCGTGCACTGGCTGGCCAACCGGATCGCCGGGCACGATGACCAGCTCGACGCCGGAGAGATCATTCTGGCCGGCTCCTTCACCCGCCCGATGTGGGTGTACGCCGGCGACACCGTGTACGCCGACTACGGACCATTAGGAACCATCACATGTCACTTCGCCTGAGCTCCGACCCCTCGCTGAAGGACCTGTTCACCGAGCAGGCGCGCACCGAGCGGAACCGACCCGTGGCCGGCATGTTCGTCTCCGCTGGGGATGCTGGGGTGGCTGAGATTTGCGCCGGCGCCGGTCTGGATTATCTGCTCATCGACGGCGAACATTCGCCCCTGTCGCTAGAGTCGATCCAGGCGCAGCTGCGCGCCATCTCCGCCTACCCCACCCTCTCGGTGGTGCGGGTGCCGGAAAACGACGCGCGACTGATCAAGCAGTACCTCGATCTGGGCGCCCAGTCGCTCATCGTGCCGATGGTGGACACCGCCGATGACGCTCGGGCCGCCGCCCGCGCGGTGGACTATCCGCCGAACGGGGTGCGCGGACTCGGCTCCGCCCTGGCTCGTTCGGCGCGCTGGAACCGCATCCCCGATTACCTGACGACGGCGCGGGACACCATCACCCTGCTGGTACAGATCGAATCGGCCACCGCCGTCGAGAATGCCGCCGAGATTATCAGCACCGACGGCGTCGACGGGATTTTCATCGGGCCCTCGGATCTGTCCGCCTCCATGGGGCTGATCGGGCAGCAGAGTCACCCCGACGTCGTGGCCGCCGCGAAGCAGGTGATCCGGCTTGCACGCGAGGCCGGGAAGATCGTGGGCGTCAACGCCTTCGCTCAGGACCAGGCGCGAGACTACCTGGACGCCGGGGCAGATTTCGTCAACGTCGCCGCCGACGTGGCCCTGCTGGCCCGCGCTACCGAACAGCTCGCTCAGACATGGTGCGCTCCGTCGGATGCTGATGGATCAGGATCCGCCCCGGCATCGTACTGATCCTGACCCTCAGCCCCTGAGATCTCGGCCTGCCCCAAATTCACCAGGTAGGTCGTGAATGACTGCCTCACCTGGTAGGGGACCACGATGCGATAGCGCCGAGGAAAGGTCGGAGCGCCACCGGGTACCCACTGGTTCTCCTGCTCGAATTCCGCAGCCTTCCCCGTCATTGCCCGAACGTCGACCCCAGCAGCACCGAGAAGGGTCCGTTCAACGACATCGCGCATTCTGGTGCGAAACCCGTCGGTATGGACACCAACCAAGACCAGCACGATGCCCAGAGCGAGCAACACCGATCCGAGCACAACGCTCCCGGCAGATCCGAAGGCATCCTCAGTGCCGCTTAACCCATACACCCCCAACATCAGCCCCAGGAATCCTTTGGTCACGCCGACCGCCACCAGAGAATAGCCCTCCCACGTCGCCGCGGGGACGATGCGGCGGGCGATCGTCGCATTCAGATGCGTTCGAGCCGCCACCGCGGCGGCGAGGGCACGTGACGCCTGAGACCCGCCGTCGGCCGCCAATCCGGCCCGCTGGTCCAGATCATCCAGGAGTTTCAGCTCTTTGGTCCACGACTCCAGCTGATCGACTTGACGGTCATGGCGGAACCGCGCCGCGACCAGCGTGATCACCGCAGACAGTGCCCCCGAACCGAGGACAGCAACCAGAATCGTCAGCCACGCTTGATCTTCCATCCGGCAACGGTAGGCATCGCCTGTTGGTCAAATCAATGGTGGGGCCAAACATGACGCGCCCATTGCACCGGCGCCACATGTAACGCTTTCACAATGATTGACATTCACAAACAGTTCTAGTTGGATGGCTCTGTGCCCCGGACCACCAAGGAGCTGAAGACATGAGCACTTCCGCAGCGCACCCCACGTCGACGTCGTCGGCAACGGCCGCGATTGATCACCTCGACCCGGCCCAGAAAAGGCGCGAATCTCGTCGCGTGATTTTGTCCAGCTACCTGGGCTCGACCATCGAGTTCTACGACTTCTTGCTCTACGCTTCAGCCTCGGCGCTGGTGTTCCCGTACATCTTCTTCACCGGACTAGACCCGCTGGCCGCGACGATCGCCTCGTACGGCACCTTCGCCGCCGGCTATCTGGCGCGACCCTTGGGCGGGCGATTTTCGGCCACTTCGGCGACAAGCTGGGCCGCAAGAAAATGCTCGTGCTCTCCATGTTCATCATGGGCGGGGCGTCCACGCTGATCGGCCTCGTGCCACCGGCCGAGCTGATCGGCTCCTGGGGTGCCGTGATTCTGGTACTGCTACGCATGTGCCAGGGTATCGCCGTCGGCGGTGAATCGGGTGGCGCTGCGCTGATGGCGCTGGAGCACTCCGAGAAGGGCCGGCGCGGATTTGCGGCGTCGTTTACCAACGCTGGCGCACCCAGCGGTGCGGCTCTGGGCACCTTCGTGCTCGGCACTTTCGCCGCCGTGCTGCCGCAGGACCAGTTCCTCGCGTGGGGCTGGCGCGTGCCGTTCCTGCTGTCGTTCGTGTTGCTGATCATCGGCATGATCGTGCGCTCGAAGATCTCCGAATCGCCGATTTTCAGCGCGGCCATGGAGCAGGCGGACCAGCAGAAGAAGGAGAAGCCGAAGCTACCGATCTTGCAGGTGCTGCTCTCCACCTTCTCGGTCAGCTACGCCACCGACTACGGCGCCGAACGCTCCCACGTGCTCTACGCCTTCGCGATCGCCTCGGTCGCCTCGATCTTCTTCGTCGTCTTCTTTGCCCATATTTCCGACAAGGTGGGACGCCGCCCGGTCATGCTCGTGGGCGTGGTGCTGTTCGTAGCGTTCTTGTACCCGATGTTCGGGCTGCTGCGGTCGGGCAGCTGGGCGCTGATTCTGCTGGCGTTCACCATTGCGCTGGCCCTGCACGCGGTGATCTACGGCCCGCTGGCCGCGTTTATTTCGGAGCAGTTCGGTACCGGAGCACGCTACACGGGCGCTTCGCTGGGCTACCAGTTCGCCACCCTGATCGGTGCGGGTTTCACCCCCACCATCCTGGCCTCGCTGTACGCCTCCACCGGAGGCGTCTCGGTGACGCCGGTGATCTGGTTCCTGGCCGGGATGGCGGTGGTCTCCGCCGTCGCGATCATCCTGACCCGGGAGTCTAAGAACCTGGATCTGGAGACCCACGAACACTGAGTCAGCACAGCAAACAGCACCGCGGTGGAGCCCCTGGCTGGAACCCCACCGCGGTGCTGTTTTAGCCTCGATCCACCGACGCGGGTTCAGGCCGGAGTGTGATTCCGGAAGCACCGGGTGAATCGATTTTGGGCGTGAGGAAGTAACCGGCCTCGCTGCCGGTGGTGTTCCACTGTTGGTCCTTCGGTCGTGCCGGGGCGCAGCGTTCGGTCGGTTGGCTATGCCGATTGTGGTGGCGGGTGGATGGCGGTGAAGAGCCGTTCGAGTCCCTGTTGCCAGGGCCAGGCCTCGGGCAGTCTGATTCGAATTTTGCGGGCGCTGGAGGCGATTCGGGCCGGGATGTTCACGAGTCTGGCCCGGATGGTGCCGGTGCGGGCTTTGGTGAAGGTGCCGGCGGCGAGGATCCCGGCGGTGCGGGTGAGGTTGTAGGCCATCACCGCGCAGACCAGCCAGGCGCTGTTGGCCCCGAAGTGGCCGGAGGGCAGGTGGGCCAGGGCGCTGTCTTTCAGGTCGGCGTTGACTTGCTCGATGATCGCGTGTTGCCGGTGGGTCCGGTCCGCGGCCACCGTGTCCAACACTTCCGGATCCACGGTGGTGAAGAAGGCGTGGAACCGGTGCGTGTCGAACAACGTCGGCTGCCCGTCGTCCTGCCTGAGGTTCAGTTCTGGGATGCGGCGCACCACCAGCCGTCCGGGGATCCGTTCGGCTTTCTTTCTCGAGGTGAACGCGGTGAAGGACACCTCGGCGACCTCGGCTTTGGAGGCCCAGGTGCCGGTGGTCTCGTCGTAGATCGCCTCGGGGTATTCGATGCCGGTCCAGGCATCGTCGGCGATGGTGGCGATGGCGGCCTTGACCGCCAGATTCATCCGCACGGTGACCGAGACGTCGGCACCGGCTTTCAACGCGGTGGCCACGGTGGCGTGCCCGTAGAAAGCCGAGTCGGCACGGACCAACATCCGGGCGCCAGAGTCCGGAGGCAGTCGCTTGAGCGTGGCCAGCGCGTCGGCGATCAACCGGCAGGCCCCGCGTGGGGAGCCCACCGCTCCGCGACGCAGACGCTGACCCAAGATCACCGGGGCCGCAGTCTCGGTGCTCGCCGTGGCCAGCAAGGCGTTGAGTCCACGCACGCCCGAGTATCCGTACCCGGAGCCCTGCTTCTGATAGCCGTGGACCTCGATGATCGTGTCGTCCACATCCACATAGACGAACTGTCCGGCGCCGGGGCTTCCCAGCACCGATGCCCTGACGGAGAGGTTGGCCAACAGTCCGGAGGCGACCGCGTCGAGCTGGCGGACGTGCCCGAAGGTGAACGCACGCAGGAACGAACCCAGGGTCGAGGGCGCGTAGCAGGCGTTGAAGATTCGTTTCATCGCCCCGTGGCGCAGGATGGCCATGTCGTCGATCGAGTCGGCTCCGGCGCACATGCCGGCCACCAGGGCCGCGATCTTGGCCCCGGCGTTGGCGCCCTTGTCGGTCGGCACCGTCAATCGCCCCTTGGCCAGCTGGTGCAGGCCGGCCTCGGCGGCCAGCTCCATCATCGGGACCAGTCCGGCGGAGCCGATGAGGTTCGGCTCGTCGAAGGAAGCTGACAGTGCGGAACGGGTGTGGGAAACTTGCATCTGCGAGATGCCCTCTCATCGCGGTGGAACGGAACCCTGAACAAGTGCCATTCTTCCCGGTCAGACGGGCATTTCGTTCTTAATTACGTACCAGTACCAAGCATGCTCATCGGTGGATCAAGGTTTAGTCACTTCTTGAGTGACGTGTGTTGAGTGAGTTGAGCTAGCGGTCAGCTCACCCGGCGACGACGGGCCCGCAACAAGAGCACGAGCGGGATAGCCAGGAGCACCAGCGGCACCAGGAGCAACAGACCGGACGGGGATTCCGTCACCGACGCGGCCCGGGTGGAGCCCTCGAGGCGCTCGGTGCCCGAGGCCAGCTCGGTCGATCCGCTCGCGAGCTGGGTGGTCCCGTCGGCGAGAGCCTGGTTGCCTTCAGCGAGTTCATCGGCTCCGGCATGGAGCCGCGTCGTCCCCTCTCCGAGATCACCGGCGCCGGTGTCGAGCTTCTTCAGGCCGTCTTCGAGCTTGCCGGAGCCTTCGGTGAGCCGGTCGGCACCGTCCTGGAGCTGCAGCGCGCCCTCGAAGAGCTGTGCATTGCCGTTCTGCAGTTCGCTGGCGCCATCGCGCAGCTTGAGCGCTCCGGCAGCCGCGTCGTCCGCACCCTTCTTCAGGTCCGGGGTCTTGGACGCGAGCTCGGAAGTACCGGACCGCAACGTGCCAGCACCTTCGGCGATGGCGCCGTTGCCTTCGGCGAGTTCGTGAGCACCCGCGGTCAAGCGTCCCGCACCGGCTTGCAGCTCGCCCGTACCTGCAACCAGGGCACCCGAGCCGGTCTTCAGCTCGCCGGTACCCGCCTTGAGCTGGGTTGCACCGTCGGCAAGGCGACCTGCGCCCTGGGCCAGCTGGTCGGTGCCGGCGACGAGTTCGCCCGCGCCCTGACCCAACGCACCGGTGCCTTCGCGCAGTTTGCCGGCACCGCTGGCCAGTTCACCGTTACCCTCAGCAAGCTGGGTTGAACCCTCAGCCAGCTGCGCGGTGCCGGCCAGCAGGCCCGGGTTCTCGTCGCCGTCGCCGACGAATCCTGCCTGGATCTGAGCCAGACCGGCGTCGAGCGCGCCTGCACCCTCGGCGGCTTCCGCACCGCCAGCATTGAGCTCCTTCAGCCCTGCCGACAGGTCGCCTGAACCGGCTTCGAGACGAGCGGCTCCGGCGTCGACCTCTTCCAGGCCAGCGGCGAGCTGAGAGGTTCCGTCCTGCAACTGCCCGCTACCCGCGGCGAGCTGTGCGGCACCGTCAGCGACCTGGCCTGCACCGCTGTTCAGCTCCTCGAGCTGAGCGAGGAGCATGCCCACCGGAACGGCCGGGTTGTCTTTGGCGAACTGCAAGAGCTCCGCCGTACCAGCGCTGACCTGAGCCGCACCGTCGCTGAGTCGCTGGGACCCCGGACCGGCCTCGGCCGCACCGGCGGCGAGCTGGCGCGCGCCATCGAGAGCGGCCGCGGTACCGGCCTTGAGTTCTGTCGAACCGGCAGCAAGCTCGTCTGCACCGGTGGAAGCCTGTCCGATTCCGGCCGACAACGTATCGAGGCCTTCCTTCAGGTCGCCGGAACCCGTCTTGGCGGAATCCACACCGGCGCCAAGCTGCTGCGCGCCGTCGTTGACCTGGGCGGCACCACCGGCAAGGGTGCCAGCACCCTCGGCAGCGGCCTGCGCACCTTCGGCCAGGCTCGCGGCACCGGCGTCAACCTGCGATACACCGTCCGCGAGTCGGCCAGCGCCGTCCTTGAGTTCACCGGCCCCGGCACCCAGTTCCTGTCCGCCGTCAGCGAGAGACTTAGCCCCGGCGTCGACCTGGCCAACACCCTCATCGAGCCGACCCGCGCCGTTCGCGAGGACGCCTACGCCCTCGCCGAGCTCTGCTGCTCCGGCACCCAGCTGGTTCGCACCCTCGTGAGCCGAGGTAGCACCGGTCACCAGTCGACCGGCCCCGTCGTCGAGCTTCTTCGCGGCAACATCTGCACGCCCCGCGCCATCGGCAACCTTCGCCACGCCCGTACCAAGTGCCTGGCCGCCTTCGGCGAGCGCCGCGGCACCCTCCGCCGCGCGACCCGCTCCATCAGACAGCGACGTTGATCCTTCGGCCAGGGCTTCCGCACCCGCAGTCACGCTTTGAGATCCGCGGTGCGCAGTGCTCGTGCCGTCCTTGAGGTCGGCGGCTCCGTCATTGAGGTCGGAGGCGCCCTGGGCCAGCTCGGATGCACCCTCAGCGGCCCGGCCGGCTCCGTCGTCGAGTTCACTGATGCCATCCTTGGCCTGACCCATCCCCTCGTTCAGCTGGGCGGCTCCCTTGGATACCTGGCCACTGAACAAGGCGAAGAGGGCAAGGCCTGCGATGAGGAATAAGGCTAGGAGCACGGTGATGACGGTATGCATCAACCCTTGCTGCCGTGCGGCATGGTGTGCGTTCATGAGATTCCTAAAGAAAGTCGGACAGCGACGACCGGCAACACGAAAGTGACGCCCGCCACAGGTCGGTGTGACCTGGGTTACATCTAACCTTCTCTCGAGTAACTTAGCAACTCCGCGATCGGAATTTCTTGGAAACGGTGATTCTCCGTGACCTCGAACTCAGTATTTTTCGTGGATGCTGTACTCCTCGCCGAGGGCAAAGCACGGGCTCCAGGCGTTGACGTTGAGCAGCGGGTCGCCGTCGCGGTCAGAGCGGGCGCGGATGGTGATGAGGTAGCCGTCATCAGTGGTGAGGCTGCGGCTGGCCTGTTCCTCACCGTCGACGGTGACGGTGCGTTCGGAGGCAGTCCAGCCTTCGTCCTGTTCCAGTGCGTCCAGCAGGTCCTCGGCCAGGGCCTCCCCGTCGGCGTCGTCGGTCAACCGCAGCGAGGCCCCGGCTGGATAGGTGACCCCACGTTCCTCGGTAGAGCTGGAATTGACATCACTGCCCAGCAGGTCCTCGCAGGTGATCAGACTGCGCTCGATTTCGCCCGGACGCGGCAGCGGCTCAGCGTCATCGATCGCCTCGGCGGGCACCCGAGCCTGGATCTGTTCGAGTAACTCAACGCTGCCATCGCGCGCCTGCTGAGGGGTGAGCTGCGCCAGCTCTTCTGCCTCGTTCGGGGTGGATCCGATGCTGCAGCCGGCCAACACCAGTGCGGTCAGGCCCAGGACGAGCAGAGCACCCTGGGAATGTAGTGGGCGTCGACGTCGAGAACGGGGGAAGGACATGGCGGGTCAGTACTTTCGGTGCGGGGAAAAATCGACGGGCGGAGTGAATCCGGGGCTCAGCACGGAAACCCGGATGAATGGCTGCTGCGTCTCCGCACGCATCGGCAGCACCGAGACCGCGTAGCCGCCGGGGGCTGTGAGAATTCGCTGATCGCTCAGATGGGCGGAGGGCTGTGAGCGCTGCTGGGCGGACCAACCGGGGCGCTGTTCGAGCTCGTCGATGATCTCGGTGGCCAGGCGGTGGACGTCGGTGCCGGGGAGCACCGTCACGGAGCCGCCGCCGGGGTATTGGTAGCGTCGGGCTCCCTCGGCTTCGGACCGGTTCTGGGGCCCGTCCAGCACATCGCCGGGCACCAGGGTGCGGGCCACTTCACCGGGGCGGGGCGGTTGCTGATCGGCTGCGGCTCGCACCGATTCCGGGACGAGCGCTAGCGCCTCAGCCACCAGCTCGAGCGCGGTGTTCCGTGCCTGTGGCAACGTGAGCGGCTCGCCGCCGGGGGGTTGCGACGTCGTCATCAGTTCATCGCCTCCAGATAGATCTGATCGAGCACTTCCTGGTTCGTGGCCGGGCCCTGCTGCATGCGCGTGTGGTGCTCTACTCCGCGGGGGAAGATCCAGAAGCGGTTCGGCTCCCCCTCGAAATGGTGCTGTTCGAAAGTATCGGTCATCTGGTGCGGTGTGTTGGACTTGGCCACGTCCACGGCGTTGATGGCGTCCCAACCGTACTGCATGTGATCGTATTCGGTGGTGGGGTTCGCTTCCCAGTCGTTCACGGTGTAGGAGCCGGCCAGCGAGATGACGTTGTCATAGTGCGATCCGGCTTGTTCCGCCCCGGAGAGCACGGTCATCCCCGCACTGTGCCCGGTGCCGGTGGTTTCGGCGTCGCGGAAACTGTTCTCGAGTCCCGCGGCGTCGGTGAAGCTGTGCACCCGGTCGCCGAGCTCCTGCATGCTGTTGCTGCTGATATTGCTGCGCTCGCCCGTCCAGGTCACCCACGGGCCATCTTTGACGGCGAACCCGACGACGTTCTGCCCATCCTCGGCGCCGGTTTCCACCATGTACTGCGGAATGTTCTGCACCGAACCGTCGACGAAACTCTCCCAGGTGGTGGAGGTGCCCGGCACATGTGTGATGACCTCGTCGGCGGGTTGGGTGAGATCCCCCATCACCTGGATGATCCGGTCGTTGTCGCGGTCGAAAAGCACTGCGCCACTACCCGGGGCCAGCAGACTGTTCAGATAATCGCGCTCGGGGATGAGCTCGTCGAGGCGCCCCTCCAGATCGTTTTTCGTGTTGACGTACTCGTACGCGTCGGCCCGGTTGGTGATCGTGGTGAGATCCAGTTCGTCCAGTTGCTGCTGGATGTCCTCAATCTCGATGTCGATCTCCCCCACCGTTTCGTCGATGGTGATGCTATTTGCGGTGACCCGGTCCTGGAAGGGGATCCCGTCGAGGTTGCCGAGCACCTCGGGATGCTCCTCGAGCAAGCGCTGCTGGGTGGTGGCGTCCAGACTATCCCAGACCCCGCGCACCTCGGCTGCAGTGCCCGCGTCGGTGAGCAGACTCAGATCCGGTAGCTGGTTCGGGGTGAGCTGAGAGGTCTCGACGGCGGTGTCGCTGGCGTTACCGTCGGCCAAAGAGTCCAACGCAGTGGCCAGGTCTGTGTCGACGTCGTCGGCGGTGCCCAGCAGCCGTTCGATCCGCTCTTCCAGCGAGATGCGGTGGCTGATGGCGATCGTCAGTGCCGGGGTGTGTTCCACCGGCATCGAGTACCCGTACTCTTCGGACATCCGCTCACTCTGCTCGCGCGCCCTGGCGAAGGTCGACTCGGCGATGGATACTCGTCCGTCGTCGTGCAGCACGAGGCCCTGTTCGGTGGCACTCGCATAGCATTCGCGCACGTGCTGCTCGATCTCCCCGACCCCCTGGCTGGCCACCAGCAGTGCCGTCACCCCGTCGCTGAGTAGCGCCTCGATCAGGTCGGAATCGGCGCGCAGCTCGGTCAGCCGGGTGCGCAGCGCCGTGGCCGTCTCCCCGGTCGAGACGATGCTTCCGGCCATGCGAAACAGGTCCTGGCCTGCGGTTTCGGCTGTTCCTTCGCGCAGAAGAAATTCGTCGTAGGCTCGCAGCAGTGGCTCGGCGTTCCAGCGGCGCACGTCTTCCCACCTCATGGGGTGGGCCCCGTTCCCACCCCAGGGAACAGCCGGGTCACACCGGCCTGGTCCTGGCTGAGCAAGTCAACCTCGGCGAACTCTGCGTTGCCTGCGGTCTCTGTGACCCCCTCCGCCAGTGCGGAAACCGCCTCGTTGACGGCGGTTAAGGCCTGGCTGTAGCTGGCGCGGGCCCGCGATCCGGGCATGGCCGTGCTGACCGCGCCGTCCACGCCCACCAGGGCACCGTCGGATTCGAGATCCGCGGCAATCAGCCCGGCACGTCCGGCCACCGTGCGCAGCTCTCCGTCCTCGAGCGAGAGATTCTCCACCGGGGGCATCGACCCTCCTCTGTATACCGTTCCCGGTGTGAGTCTAGCGGTTGACCGCGGGTCTACGATGGCCGTATGGCTGTTTCCAGCGCCCCGATCACCTTGAGCGCCCGCTTCGCGCAGGCGTTTCCCGAGCTGTCCATTCCGTGGCAGGCCGAGGCCACGCACGACCCGGGGCTGGTGATCCTCAACGAGGAGCTGGCTCAGGATCTGGGGCTCGACGTCGAATGGCTGCGCACCGCGGACGGGCTGCGCTTTCTGACAGGAGAGGCGTTGCCTGAGGATGCTCAACCGGTGGCGCAGGGCTATGCGGGCCACCAGTTCGGCATGTACTCGCCGCGGCTGGGTGATGGCCGGGCGCTGTTGCTCGGTGAGATCACCGACGCCGAGGGGCGCACCCTGGACCTGCATCTGAAGGGCTCGGGGCGCAGCCCCTTCGCCCGGGGTGCCGCTGACGGGCAGGCCGTGCTCGGCCCGATGTTGCGCGAGTACCTGATCAGCGAAGCCATGCACGCGCTCGGCGTGCCCACCACCCGCGCCCTGGCGGTGATCACCACCGGCCGCGAGGTGTACCGAGACACCGGCGGTCCCGGGGCCATGCTGGTGCGGGTCGCGTCCAGCCACCTGAGGGTCGGCAGCTTCCAATATGCTCACGCCCTGGAGTCCAGTGCTGAGAACGCCGAGAGTTCTGGGCTGGTCGCACGACTGGTCGAGGAGTCGCTGCACCGGCACTACCCGAACGCCGTCGCACAGCATCCCGAGGATCCGGCAGCACTCACTCTGTTCCGGGAGGTCGCTCACCGCCAGGCGAAACTGGTTGCACAGTGGATGCAGCTCGGCTTTATCCACGGGGTCATGAACACCGACAACATGACGATCTCCGGGGAAACCATCGACTACGGGCCGTGCGCGTTCATGGACGAATTCGATCCGCGCACCGTGTTCTCCTCGATCGACCACCAGGGGCGCTACGCCTTCGGCAACCAGCCGCCCATCGCCGAATGGAATCTGGCCCGCCTCGGGGAGACTTTACTACCGCTCATCGACGACGACCCGAACCGCGCCATCGAGGCCGCCCAGCAGGTGCTGAATGACTTTGCCGAGGCGCACCGGCAGGCATGGTTTGACGGGATGCGCACCAAGCTCGGGTTGAGTGCGACAACAAACGACGATGTGCTCAAGCATCTCACCGATCGGCTGTTCGCCCTGATGGCCCAGCACCGCACCGACTACACCTCGTTCTTCCGCATCCTCGCCACGGCGGCACAGGTGCCCGCCGACCAGATTCCGGCCACGCTGGCACAGGTAGTTCCCGACGACGCAGAATTTCACGCCTGGGTGGAGGACTGGCAGCAGCTGGGCCCGGATCCGGAGCTGATGGACCGGACCAACCCGATCTACATTCCGCGCAACCACCTGGTCGAGGACGCCCTGGCCGCAGCCACCGGCGAGCTGGACTTCGGGGATACCGCCGAGCGTGATCTGGCGCCGTTCCTCAGTCTGTTGGAGGTCCAACGGTACCCGTTCGCGGAGCAGCCGGGCCGCGAGCGCTACGCTTTGCCAGCCCCGGAGACGTTCGGGCGGTTCGTCACCTACTGCGGGACCTGAGCGAGCCTGCGGAAGTACCACCAGACACCGACGCCGAACAGCACACCGAGCGCGGGAAACACGGACGCCACCATACGTGTCTCCGGGTACAAGACCTGTTCCCCCATCAAGACCGGCGCATCGGGCAAGTAACGCGGGGCCGGTAGACTGGTACGCACTGACGCACCGAGCACCCTGTTGACGAGGACTTCCCCATGACACTCGCACCCGCCCCTGTTCAACGTGCCCCACGACGACGGCGCGCTGCGCTGTCCACCTGCGCCCTCGCCTCCGTTGCCGCCCTGGCGCTGACCGGTTGCGGCGAAGCCCTGGAAGGTCTCGACAACCTCGACGACTTCAGCAACGCCACCCCGTCGACTTCCCCCAGCGCGGACGCTGAGTCTTCCTCCACTGCCGAACCGTCGGCGAGCGCGGACTCTTCCGAAGACGCCGCCCAGTCCACCAACGGGTTGGTCTCGTTCGACGACGAAGCCACAGAATTTCTGCAGCTGCGCCCGGCCGAACAGCACGCAGCCGAGGCGCTCCCCGCACTGACCACCATGGTGGAGTCCATGATCGACGCCGGTGGCGAGAGCCTACGCATGCCGCTACCGAACAACCGCCCCTACCGGGTGATCTCCTGCGACGTGCCCGACGAGGTACTCGACGCCGCGGGCTCGGCGTCCCCCACTCCCACCACCACCCCGAGCGCGCCCAGCGAGTCCGGGGAGCCCTCAGACAGCACCACCCTCGGCATGACCACCGCCGATCATGGCGCCCTGCCCACCGAGGCCGCCCGCATCGTGATGGACAACCTCTCAGTACAGGATCTCGATCCGGTGCTCGTGGCCGACACCGGTGATGACCTCTTCGGCGCGGTGGGCTACAGTGAGGCGGACAGACCCGCATCCATGGCCGGATACACCACGCTCACCTGGCTGGACGAGGAAAACGGGGGCGAGATCGTCTCGCTCACCTCCGAGGGCAGTCACACCGCGCTCAACGCCCGCAGCTCGTGCCTTCCGGCCCACGACCTCAACGCGCTCGAAGATCAGGTCCAGGAGCTCAACGACGAGTTCCACACCCGGATCTTCGACACGGACGACAGCGAGGAGTCACCGGAATGATCGTTGCCATCACCGCAGACACCGGACTCGTGGTGGAGCAGAAGCACGACCTCAAAGCCCTGGCCGTGCAGGCACGCGGCGTCACGATGGACGACGTCGACCAGGTGCTCACCAGCACCGGCCTGGGCCGCCTCGACGGCGAGCACGCCTGGCTGAGCATTTCCGAGCTGCGCGATCACGCCCGCATCGATGACCCTGAGTGGGATGAGGAGTTCGACGCGATGATCAACTACGCCCGTTCACAGTCCTGGCTCGACGAGACCGGCACCGCCGTCCGCGCCCACGTGGACCATTCAGCTACTCACTAAGCTCAGTTCGCGAGGCGACGGTTGATCCACCGCACGCTGTCGGCCATTCCGCCGAACGGGTACAGGTGGAACAGCACGTCACCTCGATCCTCGTTGCTCAAGCGGTTCAGGCCCGCGGTAAGGTCATCCAAGAATTGGTCGGCGCCGAACTGTCGGTCACCGTCGAATTCCCTATCGCCATCAACGGTAGCCACGCCATATCGTTCCGCCGCATCGTCCGTGATGTTCACCCCGAACTGACGCGCGTAACCCACGATAGTACTGGCCTTCGCCGGCCCCGGCACACCGATCCGCACGGGAACGGTGATCCCTTCGGAGCGCAGGCTCTTCAGCCATTCCACGATGGACTCTGGGTCAAGCGCGTACTGCGTGGTGATCTCGACGTCTCGCCCGGCATCCTGCAGGAAGCCGAGTTTCCAACGCAGACTGTCCCAGAGTATGTCCGTTTCGATTTTCGGGTGTCCTTCTGGATACGCGACGATACCGACCTGCTGGATGTCGTACTCGTCCAGGAATGCGGTGGACATGAGCTCCATCGAGTTCTCGAAGGGACCCGCCTGCAGGTCAGGATCTCCACCGACCAGCAGGATCCGACTCGGCGACGCGACGGCGAACAGTGCGTCGATGAGCTGATCTCGATCTTCTCCGGAGCGCAGACGGCGGGAGGAAATGATCGGGACCGGCTCAAACCCGCCAGCGCGAATCACGCTGGCCGCGTTGACACGTTGGCTGTGGTGCTCATTTCCAAGGAACGCGATATTGATCGGGGTTCCCGCGGGAATCGCGTCCTTCGCGTCCTCGATCTGTGCAATGGCCTTACCGGTGACTTCCAAGGTGTATGGAGCTCGAGTGTCGTGCATGTCCCTCACCAAATTCTCTCTCAAGAGCAGTGTGCAAGACCACACGGCGGTCTCACCTTAGAGTTATTCTATCGACCGTAGAAAAACTCGTGTAGCCCCGGCGCCTTGCTACTCGCAGCCCACTCCGTCGCCGTCGCCATCGAATTTGGTCTGCCACCCCGGGTCCCCGGGGTAGATCGGGTCGGCACCGGCGGCACGCACTTCGGAGCAGTTCTGGTAGTACACGTCCGCAGCCGGGGCTGGAGCAGGCTGTACCGCACGTGAGGTAGCGGGCGCCGGACGAGGGTCGGTCGTGGCCGCCTGGGCTGGCGCCTGCGGTGCAGTCTGAGCTGAGTTAGCGGCGATCGGCACCGCAACTCCCCCGGTATCTTCCGGGACCGGCTGGTCCGGGCACGAGGTGGTCAGAATGCGGTGGATCGCATCATGCTCGGCCTGAGTCATCCAGAGATGGTGCTTGGCTTTCACCGCGGTCTGCAACGCCACGTATTCACAACGGAATGCCCGGTTCGGCGGCAGCCAGGTGGCGGCGTCGGAGTCGCTCTTGGCCATATTGGTGGGACCGTCGACGGCGAGCAGGTTCAGCGGGTCGTTCGCGAAGACTTCACGCTGTTCCAGGGAGAGCTGCTGGGCGCCCTTCTGCCAGGCGTCCGACAGGGCCACCACGTGGTCGATCTGCACCAGAACCGAGGTGTCGTTGCCGCGCACGAAATCGATGCGGGTGCCGGTGAAGGGATCGTGCAGCACTCCGGATGCCACCACGCACCCCTGGGTCCCCGGACGGTGCACTACCTCGGTGAGATCTCGATTGAGCATGTCGTTGCGGGCATCGCAGCCGTTGCGATCTGGATCTTTCCAGCCTCGGCCGAACAGATCACGGTCATACCCGGTCCGGGGCGCGCGCCCCTTGATCTCGATCGTCTCGAGTTGCGCCAGCGCTGTTCCCTGAGAGGGCTCTGCACTCGTACTCGGGAACGCACTGGTCTCCGAAAGGGAGGGAGCCGGTTCCTCGCTCAGGGTGGGAGATTCGCTCGCCTCGGTCGGTGACGGGCTGGAAGCGCTCGTTTCACTCGGCTCGACGCTCTCGGCCGGGGAGGCTTGAGTCGCGGACGGTGAAGCGGAGACAGCCGAGCCTGAGGCAGTGGTTTCATCATCCGTGTCCGGCAGGGTGGATCCGAAAGCCACCGTCGCCACCAGGAACATCACGACGCTCGCGCCCAGCGCCTTGCCAGCGGTTTGCGGACGACGCAGACCCATCCAGCTCGGGCGGCGCAGCACCAGGGCATAGAGCGCGCTGATCCCCACTAACACCGCGAACACCACTGCGGTCAGCGCGATTCCGGCAACCCCCTGATTGGTCACCATCGTGACCAGAAGGGACAGGAAAGCCAGCAACACGATCCATCGCGACGTCGACGGGCCTCTCCGCTTTTTCGAGGGCCGCACCGGAGTCGAATGGTCAAACGCTTTCCGCTTGCTCACAGCGCGATTCGGTTCCTTTCATCCGAGTATCCATCCACGTACTCTCGGAATGATCACTGTTTGAAATTTTACCGAAGTCTACGGACGCGATAGACCGCCCCTCACTCTACGATGTCGGTCTCCAAGGGGAAGAGGCTGAGATAGATGCGGACACGTTGCGCCTGATCCGAGGCCGCAGCATTCGGTGCAGCCTCGGCGGCTTCGGTGTGCCGCTCCAGCACCTCCATTAGCTCTTGAGTGAGTGCTCGCGCCTGCTCGGGAGTCATCGTTGCCGTGCTGGTCGACAAAATAGATGCCTCTACCCATTCTTGCGGCGCCGAGTCCATGGTGGTCAGCCAGTGTCGCAGCTTTTCCGAACGATCCCGCACCTGCTCGTTGATCAACAGATTCATCGCCGGATCCGATCCCGAATCTCCCTGGATGAGGTGACGACGCAGGGAGTAACCAACGGGTTTCCACCAGCGCTCACGACCGGACCCTCGCTCTGTATCTTCTTCTACCAGCCCATGCTTTTCGAGCTGACGCAGGTGATAGCTCGTTTGGCCGGTGCTCTCATTGAGCTCCTCAGCCAGCCTGGTCGCGGTGGCTGATCCGTGGTCTGACAGGAAGGTGTACATCCGCATGCGCAGGGGGTGCGCAAAAGCCTTCATCGTCTTCGCATTCATCTGCAGATCAGACTCCCCCGGAAGCGCGTCATAGGGGTCTTGTACAGGGGTCTTGTCTTCAGCCATAAACAGAGGTACCTTTGCATAACAACCTTTGCAAAGGGTTCTTTGCAAAGTGATCTCTACACCAGTCTACGAAGGACCCCGCCATGACACACCCCCTCCATCCCCTGATCCCTTGGATTCCTCGGACCGCCTTGCTGATCCTAGCCATGTTCCTATGGTTCCTCGGAGCACCGGCCTGGTCGCTGATCTTGCTCGCCGTTGGCCTCATGCACTTGCTCGGCAGCGCGCATCGATCACAGATGGCGCCGCGCGACACGGTCGACTCTCTGGCATTGGCACGGGAAGCAGGACGCTGACCCGGCGCCCGTCGCCATCACCATCAGGGCGCCGCGCCCCATCATCGGACACGGTTCCACACGCTCGAGATCTGTGATACGTTTTTCTGTGGAACGCATCACACTTCACTGCGATTCCATCACCACATGCTCGGGTTTGATCTCGACGCTCTTCAGCTGGAAGGGCTCGAACAGCACCCAGAGCAAGAAAGCAGGGCAGATTCATGATGACAAAGGTCTTTTCCTAAAATTCCGCGAGGCTAGAGCCGTTGCTCTCACCGCCGTGACGAGATGCGCGCACGCCGCCGTCTCACCTGCTCCCCCTGCTGACGTTATGACAGGACCCGATTTCGGGGACCTGAGCGGCATCCACCATCATGGTCCGTACTGCGGACGACGCTGGACCGCGCCCCAGACCGTCCCAGCCGACGAGTAGGCCTGTCTTCAGGTCACTGGCTCGCACCGTTCCTCGCATCCCGCTCCCTGCCACACCTCTCGTGTGCCCGGTGATCTCGCCCGGCACGTGACTCTTCCGAAACGCACACGCCGTGATGTCGTGCGCCCAATTTCGGAAAGGGGCTCGGTGATGGATCTCAGGGCTGGCTCTTCTGCGCCTTCATGCGGGTACACCACCAACCCTCCCTCTCCTGAACGAACAAAGGAATTTCATCGTGGGACATCTCCCCCGACGCGTATGCCTCTGGTCTGGCCGCCTGATCGCCCTCGGCATCGCCGCAGCACTGTGGATCCTCGGCGCACCGGCACTGTCGGTTCTGCTGCTGGCCACCGTCGTGCTGACGCTGAACTGTGGTCTGCCGCGCCCTGACATGGCGCCACGACGTGACGCTGACCTGATGGCGCTGGCTCGTGAAGCCGGTCGCTGACCAGAGGAAACGCATCCAGCAAACAGAACCGACTGTCCACCTCGACCAAAGCGCATCACGCCGGTGGGCGGCACCCTCCTCGCGAGGCTGTCGCCCGCCGGCGTTTCTCTGCACGGCGCCAACGCCGGTTGAGCACCGATTCGGACTCATCGATTTCTCACCGTGCTCTCACAGCTGCTTCACGATGCCTGTTTATCTTCAAGGGTCGCCGGAGATGTCCTCCGGGACATCTCCTTGAAAGGACCTGGCCATGAACAAGGGAAACGTCATTGCCGGTGCTGCCGTCGCTGCTCTGCTCCTGACCGCGACTCCCTCCCTCGCTGTGGCTGATGACAACGTTAGCCGCACGGGCAACTACACCGTGCCGGCAGGCAAAAAGATCGACGGAAACCTGACCGCGCGCAGCGGCACCGTCACCATCCGCGGCGAAGTCGACGGCAAGATCTCCGCGAACGGCGCCGACGTCCGCCGCAACCTCTGACCCCGTATCAGCCCTCACAACTCAATAACCACAACGGCAACGGCCGGGCCGCGCAGTGATGCGCGACCCGGCCGACGTCGTTCACGGAGTAACCGTGATCTGGGGGATCAGTCTTCGAGCAGCTCGAATTCGACGCCGCGGTGGGCGTCCTTCAGCTCATCGAAGGTGATGCCATGCAGCTCGCGGACCTTGACCACACCGGTCTCGTCCAGTAACAGCACCGCTTTGTCGGAGTAGATGCGGGAGACGCAGCCCACACCGGTGAGCGGGAAGGTGCACTCGGGCAGCAGCTTCACGTCGCCCTTCTTGGTGAACAGGTCCATCATCACGTAGGTGTCTTTCGCACCGATGGCCAGATCCATGGCCCCACCCACCGCGGGGATCGCACCGGGCTTGCCGGTGGACCAGTTCGCCAGGTCGCCCTTGGCGGAGACCTGGTAGGCACCGAGCACGCAGACGTCCAAGTGGCCGCCGCGCATCATCGCGAACGAGTCAGCGTGATGGAAGTAGCTGGCGCCCGGCAACTCGGTGACCGGGATCTTGCCGGCGTTGATCAGGTCTTCGTCGATCTGGTCGCCGGTGGCCTGCGGTCCCATGCCCAGCATGCCGTTTTCGGTGTGCAGGGTGACCCGCTTCTCGGCGTCCAGGTAATTCGACACCTTGGTGGGCTGGCCGATGCCGAGGTTGACGAACGAGTGGGGCTGAATGTCATCGGCGATGACCTTGGCCAGGGCGTCCTGGTCCAGCGGAGTATCAGTGATAGTTGCCATGGTGTCCTCTCCTCGCGTCAGTTCTGCTGTCCGGCGCTGGGGGCGCAGGGCTTGGGCTGTCCGGCAGCGACCGCGGCATCTTCGGCGCGCTGCTTCTCACCCGATGCGGTCGGGATGGTCACGATAGTGTCGGTGTAGATGCCCGGGGTCACCACGTTCTCCGGGTCCAGGCACCCCTCGACCACCTCGTCGACCTGCACGATCGTGTGCTCGGCTGCCGTGGCCATGACCGGGCCGAAGTTGCGGGCGGTCTTGCGGTAGCGCAGGTTGCCGTACTGGTCTGCCTGGTATGCCTTGATCAGGGCGAAGTCGCCGCGGATCGGGTGTTCCAGCACGTAGTGCTTACCGTCGATCTCGCGGACTTCCTTGCCCTCGGCCAGCTCGGTGCCGTAGCCGGTGGGGCCGAAGAACGCGCCGATGCCGGCACCGGCGGCGCGCATGCGCTCGGCCAGGTTGCCCTGGGGCACCAGCTCGAGCTCGATCTCGCCATTGCGGTACGCCTCATCGAAGTGCCACGAGTCGGACTGGCGGGGGAAAGAGCAGATGATCTTGGCGACGCGGCGTTCCTTGATGAGCAACGCAAGCCCGGCGTCGGCCTGGCCGGCGTTGTTGTTGACGACGGTCAGGTTGGTCGCGCCCGAGTCGAGCAGGGCGTCGATCAGCTCCATGGGCTGGCCGGCGTTGCCGAAACCACCGATGAGCACGGTGGAGTCATCGGTGATGCGGGAGACGGCTTCTTTTGCGGAATCTACGAATTCCAGCATGTGTCCTCCTGAAGGGGAATGGGGAGACCCGGGGGCCTCGTGGGTCTCGGTCAGCGGGCGGTGACATTCTCGATGACGACGGCGATGCCCTGGCCGACACCGATGCACAGCGCGGCCACGCCCCAGCGGTCGCCCGATTCCTCGAGTCGGCGGGCCAGGGTGCCCAGCACGCGGGTGCCGGAGGCGCCGAGCGGGTGACCGATGGCGATGGCACCGCCCCAGGCGTTGACGATCTCCAGGTCCACGCCCCAGGCGTCCGTGCAGGTCAGTGACTGGGCTGCGAAGGCTTCATTAAGTTCCACAGCGGCGACGTCATCCCAGGTGATGCCGGCCCGCTTCAGCGCCAGGTTCGCGGCATCCACCGGGGCGTAGCCGAAGTACTGCGGCTCGTTGGCGGCGGTGGCGCGGCCGGCAATGCGGGCCAGAGGCTGCAGGCCGAGGATGTCGGCGCCCTTCTCGGATCCCAGCCAGGCGGCGGAGGCGCCGTCGTTCATGGGAGACGAATTGCCAGCAGTGACCATGCCGTTCTCCTTGCGGAACACGGTGCGCAGCCCGGACAGCGACTCGGCGGTGGAGTCGGGGCGGATGGTTTCATCTCGGGCCAGGTCGACGTCGGGAACCTGAACGGTGAGGTTGTCGTACTTGCCGGCCTCCCAGGCCTGGGCAGCGAGCTGGTGGGAGTTCGCGGCGAACTCGTCCATCCGCTCGCGGGTGATCCCGTACTTCTCGCGCAGTTGCTCGGTGGCCTCGCCGAGGGAGACGGTCCATTCCTTCGGCATGTTCTTGTTGATCAGCCGCCAACCCAGGGTGGTGTTGGCCAGCTCGAGGTTGTGCATGGGAAAGGGGCGCTCGGTCTTAGGCAGCACCCAGGGGGCACGGGACATGGATTCTGCGCCACCGACGAGCACGACGTCGGCCTCACCGGTGTTGATCTGGCGGGAGCCGATGATGGCGGCGTCGAGAGAGGATCCGCAGAGCCGGTTCACGGTGGTGCCGGGAATAGAGGTGTCGAGTCCGGCGAGCAGGGTGGCCATGCGGGCGACGTTGCGGTTCTCCTCGCCGGCGCCGTTGGCGTTGCCGAGGATCACCTCATCGACGCCGATGCCGTTGTCGGCCAGGGCCGGGGCACGCTTCACGGATTCGCCGACCATCAGGGCCGCCAGGTCGTCGGGTCGGGTCTTGGCCAGGGCGCCACCCACCTTGCCGAAGGGGGTGCGGACGGCGTCGTAAATATATGCGTCGGTCAATTCGGTCATCGGGCCGATCCTTTCAGGAGGAGACGAGGGAAAGACAGGGGGCGAAGGAGGTGGGGTTCAGAGTTCTTTGCCGGCGGCGAGGTCCTCGTCCACCTGGGCGAAGACCTCCTGGGCGAGTTTGAAGGCCACGTTGGCAGCGGGCACGGAGGAGTAGATGGCGGTCTGGAGCAGGATCTCTTTGATTTCCTCGCGGCTCAGGCCGTTGCGCAGGGCGGCGCGCAGGTGCATGGCGCACTCTTCCCAGTACCCGCCGGAGACCATGGCGGAGATGGTCACCGCTGAGCGCATGCGGCGGTCGAGGCCGGGGCGAGTCCAGATGGTGCCCCAGGCGTACCGGGTGATGAGGTTCTGGAAGTCCTCAGTGGTCTCGTCTTTTTTGGACTCGGCGCGGTCGACGTGGGCGTTGCCGAGCACTTCACGGCGGACCTCCATGCCGGCGTCGTAGACCTCTTGGGAGGTGCGGTCCATCTGGTGGCCGACGGGGGTCTGCGCGTCGGCGGGGTTCTGCTCAGTCATGCGGTGGGTGCTCTTCTCTGTGTCTGTCTCGGGTCAGGCGAAGCGGGTACGCAGCAGCTCGGCCACGACTTCGGGCTTCTCGACGGGCGCCTGGTGGGCCACGCCGTCGACGACCTCGGCGGTACCGTGCTGGACGTTCTCGGCGATGAAGGCGCCGTCGTCCACCGAGCAGACCTGATCATCGCTGCCCTGGATGGAGACGATCGGGGTGGAGATCTCACCGAGGCGCTCGCGCACGTCAAAACCGGCAAGGGCCTCGCACAGCCGGGCGTAGGAGTGCCGGTCGGCATTCTGCAGGGTGTGCAGCAGGGTGGTGGCACGGGTGGGCTGGGCCTCGATGAACCCTTCGGCGAACCAGCGGGCAGCGGAGCCAGCGACCATGGTGGGGGTGCCGGCCTTCTCCACGAGTTCGGCGCGTTCCTTCCATGCGGCAGGCTCTCCGATTTTCGCACCGGTGCAGATGGGGGCGATGCCGTCGAAGAGATCGCCGTGGTCGAGCCCGAGCTGCAGGGCGACCGCGCCGTTGATGGAGACGCCGGCGTAGTAGACCTTCGCGCCGGGGGCGATGGACCCGGTCTCGTGCTGGGAGCGCACCAGGTCGGCCACCGCCTGGGCCAGGTCGCTGATGGACAGCTCATCGGTGTGGGCCGGGGAGGCGTCGTGACCGGGCAGGTCCCAACCCACCACGTGGAAGCGGTCGGTGAGATGCTGGGCGGTTTCGCCCCAGAGCCCCTGGACGCCGGTGCCCAGTCCGGCTCCCACGAAGAGCACATCGGTGACGGTGTCGGCGGGGGCGTCGTTCAGGCGCAGGGCGGTGATCTGGGGGACGGTCATGCTCGGCTCCATTCCTCATATTCGGCGGTGAGGCGATCCACCAGGGTGGCGGCTTCGCCGGTGTATTGGGCGACGTCGAGCAGATCGGCCAGCTCGGCGTCGGAGACCGTATCCGGGGTGATCTCGCGCAGCAAGACGGCGAAGTCGGCCCCCTCGGCCAGCGACCGATCCACCACCTCTTGGATGCGGGACTTGCCCGCCCCGGCCTCACCGGCGGCGGCATCGATGACCGGGGCCAGCTCGGCCATGATGCGCTCGGAGACCAGCAGCGGGCCGGTGCGTTCCAGGTTGTGCCGCATGGCATCGGTGTGCACGCGCAGCCCGGAGGCCAGCTCGGTGGTCATCTGGGTGGCCCCGCCGGCCAGCCGCAGCAGCTGGCGCAGGGCCGGCCACTCGGTGTGCCAGGCGCCGTCGGGGCGCTCCTCGTTGGCAGCACCGGCACCGGTGTAGAGCTGGGCGAGCAGCCCGGGGGCCGAGAGCGCGGCGGAGTGGATGAGCACCGAGAGCACGGGGTTCTGCTTGTGCGGCATGGCGGAGGAGCCGCCGCGGCCTTCCGCCAGGGGCTCGCCGAGCTCACCGTTTTCGATGCGAGCGGAAATCAGCACATCGTTGGCGATCTTGCCGCAGGCCACCACGGTGTCGGCCAGCGCGGAGCCCAGGCGGGTGACCACCAGACGGTTGGTGTCCCAAGGGGCGGGCGGGGCCTGCAGGCCCAGCTTTTCGGCGAGGCGGTCGACCAGGTCGAAGACGGTGATGCCGGCGTCGAGTCGGCCGGTGCGGTGGGCTCGGGCCACCCGGCCGGAGAGGTTGGCCATGGTTCCGGCGGCGCCACCCCACTGCACGGGCAGCTGGGCGGAGGCTTGCTCGAGGTGCTGGCCGGCCTGAGCAAGACCGGCGGCCCAGCCGGCCACTCGCAGCCCGAAGGTGGAGGGCAGCGAATGCTGGGCCAGGGAGCGGGCCACCATGGGAGTCTCGCGGTGGGTGCGCGCCAGGTCGATCAGCGCGGCGACGGCGGTCTTGATATCGGTCAGGATCGCGGCGGAGACCCGGGAGGACATCACCATCAGGGCGGTGTCGATAATGTCCTGGCTGGTGGCACCCATGTGCAGCGACGTCGAGGCGCTGCCCACGCGGGAGCGCATGGCCTTGAGCACCGGGATCAGCGGGTTGCCGCCACCCTGGGCTTCACGGGCGAGGGCGACAAGATCATAACTGGCGGGATCCGTGGCCGAACGGGCCGCTTCGGCCTGTTCCACGGAGACCATGCCGACGTCGGCCAGCACCTCGGTCCAGCAGGCTTCGACGTCGAGCAGGGTTTTCAGGAAGGAGTGATCGGAGGTCATCCCCGCCACCACGGAAGCAGCCCATCCGGGGTTGAGCAACCCGGCGTCCACGGATGCGGATGAGGGATGATCGATCATGTCGAGCGCGGCTCCTGTGCAACCGATTTCATCGTGGTTTCCCACAGGGAATCGGTCATCGTTGGGGTCTGATGTGTCCAAGGGTAGCGTGTTGGCGCACACGCGGGCGCGGTGGGCCGGTCACAGCCTGTCATCTTGAACGAGGCTGCGACCGACCCGCCGGGCGGCAGTGTCAGTCGTGCACCGGGTATTCGATACCGGGGAACTCCAGGAACACCGTCTCCTTGTCGGCGTGCTCGCCGGTCGCCTGGATCCAGACGTCGAAGTGCAGGGCACCCTCGTCGTCACGCCGGGCGATCAGGGTCTGACGCCGGGTCTCATCGAGCGAGCTCAGCAGCGGATCCTGGGCCAGTGCGGCTTCGTCGTCGGGAAGGTAGATCCGGGTGTGCAGCTTGTTCAGCAGACCGCGGGCAAAGATCACCAGGTGGATGAACGGCGCCTTGCCCTCTTCGGTGGCTCCGGGGTTCACGGTGGAGAAGGTGTAGGTGCCCTCGTTGTCCACGGTGCCGCGGCCCCAGCCGGTGAAGGTGAAGCCGTCACGCACCAGCGAGCCCGACTTCTGCGGGATCTCGCCGTTCTCGTCGGCCTGCCAGATCTCCAGCATGGCGTCCGGAATGGGGTCGCCGTTGCCGTCGTACACGGTACCGGTGAGGCGCACGGCCTTCGGGTGGGCGGGATTGATCAGCAGGTTGCCGTCGCGCCAGGGCAGGTGCACCTGCTCGTAGCCGGAAGCGTAGCCGAAGAACGGGCCAATGGTCTGTCCCGGGGTGGGGAACAGCTTGCCGTTGGCCATCCGCTCGGTGGTCTCATCGATGCGCATCAGTGATCCCCCTCTTCATCTTCCATCCAGGTGCGGTTCGAGCCGGTCAGCACGATGTCGAAGGTGTAGCCGGTGTTCCACTCGTGGCTGGTGACCGAATGGTCATAGGTGCCCACCAGGCGGTCGCGCGCCTTCTGATCGGTGATGCCCTGGTAGATCGGGTCCAGCGCGAACAGCGGATCGCCCGGGAAGTACATCTGGGTGATCATCCGCTGCGTGAAGTCGGTGCCGAACAGCGAGAAATGGATGTGAGCCGGGCGCCACGCGTTGTGGTGGTTCTTCCACGGGTAGGGTGCCGGCTTGATGGTGGTGAACTCGTACGAGCCGTCGTCACCGGTGATGGTGCGGCCGACTCCGGCGAAGTTCGGGTCCAACGGGGCCGGGTGCTGGTCGCGCTTATGCACGTAACGACCGGCGGCGTTGGCCTGCCAGATCTCCACGAGCTGACCGCGCACGGGGCGGCCGTCGCCATCGAGAACGCGACCGCGGACCTTGATGCGCTCACCGATCGGCTCGCCATTACCCTGGATGGTCAGGTCCGATTCCAGAGTGTGCACGTCACGGTGACCAAAAGCAGGGGACCACAGTTCGATGGTCTCCGGGTCGGTGTGGTGCATGTTCTTGGTGGGGTGACGGAACACGGAGGACTTGTACGGCGGGTAGTTCAGCCGTGGCTGGGTCTCCCCCGACGTCGTCGCTGCGATGTCGTTGATCTGCTGGGTGATGCTCTCCTGGGAGTCCTGCGTGGCGGCAGGGTCCAGCACGTGGCTGTTGTTGAAGGTCTCCTCAACGGAGGTGTCTTGACTCACGGGCTGCTCCTTTCTACTCATGGCTCGGTGCGGGTGCGGTGCGCGAGTGGTGGTTCTTTCAGTGTGACGCGGGATACGCCGCCCGTCATCAGGATTCTCATCTGGCGAGAATCGCATGAGATCGGTCACACTCAGGGGCGGGAGTTGGGCCAGCCGGTGTAACACTCGGCCAGGTACTGACGCCCGTAGACCGAGGAGGTCACGGACTCCAGGTCACCCAGGGAACGGCGGGTGGAGAAGGGGTTCTCCTCGGCGGTGGTGTGCAGCATGGTGGTCATCCAGTACGAGAAGTTCTGGGCTTTCCAGACCCGACGCAGCGCGGTGTCGGAGTAGGAATCCAGCAGTGCCCGGGAGCCGGTGGAGTAGAACGAATCGAGCGCTTCGAAGAGCACCCGGACGTCGGCGAAGGCCAGGTTGAGGCCCTTCGCACCGGTGGGCGGCACGGTGTGGGCGGCGTCGCCGGCCAAGAACAGGTTCCCGTGGCTCATCGGCTCGCGGACGAAGGAGCGGAACGGCAGCACCGTTTTGTCGAAAATCGGGCCGGTCTTGAGCTCGAAGCCGTCGGGGCCGGCCACGCGGGACTGCAGTTCATCCCAGATCCGGTCCTCGGACCAATCGTCCACGTTGGTGTTCGGGTCGCACTGGAAGTACATGCGCTGCACGGTTTCGGAGCGCTGGGAAATCAGGGCGAAGCCGCGCGGGGAGTTGGCGTAAATCAGCTCGGGGAAGGATTTCGGCGCCTCGCAGAGAATGCCGAACCAGGCGAAGGGGTATTCGGTGGTGAAATCCTGATGGCCAGGCTCATCGCGCACGGCGCGACGGCAGAAGGACCGGGACCCGTCCGCCCCGACCAGGATGTCGCAGTGCACTTCCTGCAGCGCGTCCGGGTCGGCCCCTTCGGCCACGGAGCGGTAGCGGAATTTCGGGGTGTCGGTTTTCAGGTCAAAGATCTCGGTGACTTCGGATTCGTAGCGCACGTCGCCGCCGTCGCGGGCGCGGGCCGCGGCGAGGTCAATGAAGACCTCGTTCTGAGCGTAGAGGGTGACGGTGGCGTCGACCAGCTCCGGGAAGTTCAGCAGGTGCGACTCCCCCTTGAACCGCAGGTTGATGCCCTCGTGCTCGTCGCCGACGGTGAGGACGCGACCGTCAACACCGGTGTCGGTGAGCATGGCCACGCTAGGTTGCTCCAGGATGCCGGCGCGGTGAGTGTTGGCGATCGTGTCGTGGTCACGCGATTCGATGACGACGTTGCTGATGCCCTGCTTGGCCAGCAGGTGCGAGAGCATGAGCCCGGCGGGGCCGCCGCCCACGATGCCGACCTGGGTGCGAGTGACGTTCATGAGCCTGCCTTTCACAGCGTTGCTTTCTCGTCTTCAGTGTGATGCAGCTTACCCAGCCGCGCACCCGGTTTCTTACTCAGTGAGAATCGTTGTTCTGGGCCAGGGTGCGGGTGATGCCGCGGGCGGCGGCCATGAGCATGGGTGCCAGTCCGGGGGCGAGCTCGGAGTGGGCGGGCACGACGACGCCGAGGGCGGCCACAGTGTCTCGGCCGACCGCGTCAGGGAGCACGCCAGCGGCGCCGACGGCGGTGCGGTGGGACAGTTCGATGGGCACGGCCACGCCGGTGGTGTCGACATCGAGGCGACCGTGCACGGTGGCATAGCCGGTGCGGCGCACCTCGGCCAGCAGGGCGCGCAGCTCGGATTCGGTGGGGTTGACCACGCCGACGGCGGTGCCGTGTTCGCCGGCCGGGCGGCGTACCGGCATGCCCAGGCGGTGCTGGTGGCGCTCGATCAGGGTTTCGGCGATGTGCGGGCGGGAAAACGCCATCAGGGTGAGTCCCATGGAGGTGGTGAACAGGGGCAGCCGCCCCGCCACAGTCGCTTGATTGGCTACGGCCCCGCGCGCGGAGAGCCGCTCGAGCACGAGCACCCCGTCGTCGTCGAGCACCGCCAACTGGGTGTGTTGGCGCAGCACCGCGTGGACGTCGTCGAGGTAGGGCATGGCGGCGGCGCGCAGCGAAGAAGTGGGCGAGGAGCGAGCGGCCAGCTCCCACAACCGCAACCCGGGGCCCACCGTGCCGTCTCGGTGGCGACGCAGCAGCCCGGAGCCGTGCAGCCGCTCCACCCAGCGATACGCCGTGGGCAGCGGCAGATCCGCTCGCACGGCCAGCTCCGCCACCGTGAGTTGCGGCGCGGTGGCGTCGAAGGCCTCGAGGATCCGGATCAGCCGGTCCAGAGTGGTGTCGGGGGCGGTCATGGTCACAGCGGCTCAGTCGAGCAGCAGAGCCGGCTCCTCCATGATCGCAGCGACGTCCGCCATGAACCGGGCGGAGAGGTCTCCGTCTACCACACGGTGGTCGAAGGATCCGCCCAGGGTGGTGATCCAGCGCGGGATGACCTCCCCGGAGACCACCCACGGTTTCTGCCGGATGGTACCGAAGGCGACGATAGCCACTTCCCCGGGGTTGAGGATGGGGGTGCCGGTGTCAATGCCCAGGGCGCCGATGTTGGTGATGGAGATGGTCCCGTCGGACATGTCGGCGGGCTGCATCTTGCCGTCGCGGGCGCGCTTGGTCAGCGTGGAGAGCGCGTGGGCGAGCTCGCGTAGCGACATCTCGTGGGCGTTCTTGATGTTGGGCACCAGCAGTCCACGCGGGGTGGCGGCAGCGATGCCGAGGTTCATGTAGTGCTTAACGAGGATCTCTTCGTCGGTCCACGAGGCGTTGACGTGCGGATTCCGCGCCGCGGCCCAGATCACCGCTTTGGCCAGGATCAGCAGCGGGGTGACCTTCACGCCCTCGAAGTCGGGGTTGTCTTTGAGCCGCTTGACGAATTCCATGGTGCGGGTAGCGTCGACGTCGACGTAGATGGAGACGTGCGGAGCTTCCGTGTAGGACTTCACCATCGCCTTCGCGGTGGCCTTGCGCACCCCCTTGACCTGGATCCGCTCGGTGCGCTGGGCATTATCCCCGGTGTCGGGCATCCAGAAACCGGCGGACTGCTCGATGTAGGTGTCGCGCTCCTTGAGGTAATTCTCGACGTCGGTGCGAGTGACCTCGCCGTAGGCGCCGGTGGGGGTGACCTGGGTGAGGTCGACGCCGAGCTCCTTGGCGATCCGGCGCACTGGCGGCTTGGCGAGCACCCGCTGCCAGAGCCCGGCCACTTCCGCAGTGCGTTCGCGGACGTTGGTGACCAGCTTGTTCGCTGGGCGAGCGGGTGCCGCGAGTGCCGGTGCGGGCTCGGGTTCAGCCGGCGGGGTTGGCTGAACGGGCGCAGCGGGCTGGGCCGACGCAGCGGGCGCGGCAGTGCTGACGCGACGACGGCGACCGGCGCGGTCGGCCACCGGGCCGGAGCCCACCAGGGCCTCGGACTCGACCGATGCTGGTGGTTCCGGCTCCGGTTCCACCTCGTCTTGGGCCGTCTCCGCATCGTCGGGACCCACCTGCGCGGCGGCCGCGGTTCCGGAGTCAGCGTCGGTGTCCGGTGAATCAGCAGTAGCAATGCCGATCAAAGGCTCACCCACGTTGAGGGTCTGGCCTTCTTCGGCGAAGCGCTGCACCACGGTGCCAGCGTAGGGGCTGGGCAACTCGACCAGGGACTTCGCCGTCTCGATCTCCACGAGCACGTCGTTGACCGCAACCGTATCGCCCACGTTCACGCGCCACTCGGCAATGTCGGCCTCGGTGAGACCCTCGCCGACGTCGGGAAGGTTGAAAATCTCCATGTGAGCTATCTCTTCTCTGCTCGCTGCGTCCGGGGTGGTCAGTAGGTGAACAAGCGGTCGACGGCGTCGAGGATCTTGTCCAGATCGGGCAGGTACTGCTCCTCCACCCGGGAAGGCGGGTAGGGCAGGTGAAAGCCGCCGACCCGCACGATCGGGGCTTCCAGTGCCAGGAAAGCTCGCTCGGTGAGCCGGGCGCTGATCTCCCCGCCGAGTCCGCCGAAGGTCGGGGCCTCGTGGGCCACCACCATGCGGCCGGTCTTACGCAACGAGGTTTCCAGGGCGTCAAAGTCGATGGGTGAGAGCGATCGCAGGTCGATCACCTCGAGCTGGCGGCCCTCAGAGGCTGCAGTCTCGGCCGCGGCCAGAGCCACCGGAACCAGCGGGCCCCAGGCCACCACGGTGGCGTCGGTGCCGCGGCGCACCACCTGCGCGGTGAACGGATTGTCGGCGGCGCCCGGGTTCTCGCGGTCCACCTCGCCTTTGAGCCAGTACCGGCGCTTGGGCTCGAGGATGATCACCGGATCTTGGGACTGGATGCCCTTGCGAGTCAGCCAGTACGCATCATGCGCGGAGGACGGGGTGAGGATGCGCAACCCTGCGGTGTGGGCGAACAGTGCTTCCGGCGACTCCGAATGGTGCTCCACCGAGCCGATGCCGCCGCCGTACGGGATGCGGATGGTCACCGGGACCTGCCGGGTGCCCGCGGTGCGTGCCCGCATTTTCGCCAGCTGCGTGGTGATCTGGTTGAACCCGGGGAACACGAAACCGTCGAACTGGATCTCTGCCACCGGGCGGTAGCCGCGCATGGCCAGGCCGATGGACGTGCCGATGATGCCGGATTCGGCCAGCGGGGAATCCACCACGCGCTGCGCACCAAACTCGGCTTTCAGCCCCTCGGTCACCCGGTAGACCCCGCCCAGGGAGCCGATATCTTCACCAAGCAGCATGGTTTTGTCGTCGGCGCGCAGCTCGTCGGCCAGGCCGGCGGTAATCGCTTTGGCGATGGTGAGCTTCTCGGTGCTCATCGGTTCTCCCCCTCGGTCTCGGCGAATCCGGCTTCCCAGGTGTGGTGCCATGCCCGCTCGGCCTCCACCAGGGGGTGCGGTTCGGCGTAGGCGTGGGCGAACACGTCGTCGAGCGCCGGGATGGTCTCGGCGGTCATGGACAGCACCGCCTGCCGGGTTTGCGCGGCCAGATCTTCGGCTTCCTCGTCGACGGCGGAGAAGAAGGCGTCGTCGCCGAGGTCCTGGGCCGTCAGGTAGCTGCGCATCCGGGTGATCGGGTCCAGGGCCGACCAGCTCTGCTCTTCGTCCCGGCCGCGGTATTTGGTCGGGTCATCCGCGGTGGTGTGCGCGCCCATGCGGTAGGTGTGCGCCTCCACGAGCACGGGACCGGTGCCAGAGCGGGCTTGCTCTGCAGCCCACGCTGTCACGGCGTACGTGGCCAGCGGGTCGTTGCCGTCCACGGTGACGCCGTCGAACCCATAGCCGGCGGCACGACGGGCGATCGGCACGCGTGACTGCACCTCGAAGGGCACCGAAATGGCCCAGTGGTTGTTCTGGCAGAAGAAAACGACGGGCGCATCGTAAGACGCAGCGAACACCATCGACTCGTGAATATCACCCTCGGAGGAAGCGCCGTCGCCAAAGCAGGCCAGCACCACTTCACCGTTCTCGGCGCGCTGCTGCGAGGTCCAGTCGCACTGGTCCAGCCCCACCCCCCAGGCGTAGCCGGTGGCGTGCAGCGCCTGGGCGGCGAGCACCAGCGTGTAGGGGTGCACCCGGTAGTCCTGGGCGTTCCAGCCGGAGTGGGCGGCACCGCGGAAGAGCAGCAACAGCTCGCGCGGAGTGACCCCCCGACCCAGGGCCATGGCGTGCTCACGATAAGTGGGGAAAATCCAGTCCTGCGGGGCCAGCGCGGCCAAAGCACCCGCCTGGGCGCCCTCCTGTCCGGACGACGGAACCCAGAGCACCAGCTGACCCTGACGCTGCAGCGCGGTCGCCTCCTGGTCCACACGGCGGGTGGTGACCATGGTGCGGTAGATGTTCTGTGCCGCCTCGGCATTCAAGCGCTGCAGATACGGCAGGAACCGCTCGGAGGCCTCGTTGAGCGCGGACGGCGGCGCGCCCTGCGGGGTCATCAGCTGCACGGCCTCAGGGGGCAGCGGCTGGGGCACAGTCTGTGCGTCGGACACCATCAGTTCCTTCCTCGCCGAAGAGCGCGGGGGTTCCCGCCGGCATCCTCCAGCTTAACCGTCTTCTCCCCCTCCGCCGTCGAGCATCACGTGATGTTGCCGACCTCAGCGGACGCCGAACTCACTCATCATCCGCAGTAGACGATCGTTCGCTTCGACTTCGCCCACCGACACCCGGGCGCCCTCGGTACCGAATCCGCGCACCGACAACGCCTGAGATCCGGCAGCGTCCACCAGTTCCGGGGTGCGCTCGCCCAGCGGCAGCCAGAAGAAGTTGCCTTCCGATTGAGGCACCTCGAAGCCGAGTTCCCGCAGCGAGGCGACAACGCGCTCGCGCTCATCCACCACCCGCTGCACGCGCTCCTGCACCTCGTCGAGATGATCCAGCGACGCCATCGCGGCTTGTTCCGCGAGCGAGGACACAGCGAAGGGGGTGGCCATCACGCGCAGGTACTGGGTGATCTCAGGCCGGGAGATGGAGTAGCCGACCCTCAGGTTCGCCAGGCCGTGGGCCTTAGAGAAAGTACGCAGCACGACGACGTTGGGGTACCGACGGTACACGTCCACCCCGTCGACAGCGTCGGAGGCGCGGTTGAATTCGATGTAAGCCTCGTCGATGACAACCATGATGTGCGGTGGCACGGTGGCCAGGAAACCCTCTACCTCGGCGGTGCTCAGCGAGGGCCCGGTGGGGTTGTTCGGAGTGCACAGCAGGATCACGCGGGTGCGGTCGGTGATGGCCGCGGTCATGGCTTCCAGATCGTGGCGGTGGTCTGCGGTGAGCGGGACCTGTACGTCCTGGGCCCCGGCGGCACGCACCACGATCGGGTAGGCTTCAAACGAGCGCCAGGCGAAGATGACCTCGTCCTTCTGACCGTCCTCTCCCGCCCCGGCGAAGGTGGAAATGATCTGCATCAGCGCCCCCAGGGAGCCGGCGCCGGCCACGACGTCGTCGGGCTCGACCCCAAAAGTTTCACCGATGCGCCCCCGCAGCGCGGAGCAGGTGGTCTCCGGGTACCGGCAGGTCTGACCCGACTCCGCGTAGCGGCGAATCACGTCCACCACGGCCGGCACCGGACCGAAGGGGTTCTCGTTCGAGGAGAGCTTGTAGGCGGTGAGTCCCTCGATCACGGCGGGGGGCTTGCCAGCAGCGTAGGGCGGCATCTGCCCCAGCACCGGGCGCGGGTAGACGGCATCAGTGGTGGAAGTGCTCATGAGACCAGAGTAATGCCCGTCACAATAACTGACCAGTTGGTCAGGCTCAGGAGTGATCACCGAGGCGGGCGCGCACTTGTTCGGCACCCCGATGCAATCGGGCGGCCACGGCCTCGATGTCCTTGTCCTGGGTCGGATACACGACGGCGAGCGCAGCGGGTAGTTGCCCCGGCATCTGCAACGGGACTGCCACCGCCGAAACCCCTGGGATCACCTCATTGCCGGAGGTGGCGTAGCCGGTCTCGCGCATGCGCTCCAGACGTTCCAGCCGCTCCGCGTCGAGGTTCATCTCGGCCACCGCAGCCTCGTCGAGCTGGCTGAGCACCACGAGCCCAGGCGCCCCGCGCTCCAGTGGGTGACGAGTGCCGGGGCGCTGGGTCACCGCGTGCGCCCGAGCCGGCTCCACGGTCACCAGGGTGTAGCAGTCGCCATGCTCGGCGACTGCAATAAAAGCGGACATGTCCAGCTCGTTAGCCACCTCGGTGAGCACCGGCAGTGCCGCCGCCTGCACGCTAGATTCCACCGCCAGAGCCAGGGGTGCCAAGCCAATACCGGGGCGAATCCGACCAGTGTCATCCCGACGCAGCAGCGCCTCCTGCTCCAATGTGCGCAAAATCCGGTAGACGATCGAACGGTGCACGCCCATCTGCTCGGAGACCTCGGCAATGGTGGGCGCGACGGGCGCCTCGGCGACCAGCTTCAGCAGGCGCACCCCGCGGGCCAGGGTCTGGGAAGGTGCGGCGTTCGCGCTCATGAGGACTCCTTGGTTCACGACAGGCGGGCGGTCAGCATGTGAGATCGCCACAAGGCCTTGTGATCGCGATCACGTGACGGTACTCTCATCAGTAATGTTCTTTAGTAGAACACAGTGTTCAACTATAGAACAACCCCTTCGATCTCAGGAGCGCACCGACCATGCATTTCCACCACCAGGGCTATGTCTCCACCGACCCGCGCATCAAACCGGCGGCCGGGACGGGCCTGGATCGACCCGAAGAGCTTCCCGACGAAATGGACGTGTTGATCGTCGGCACCGGCCCCGGCGGCATGTCCACTGCCGCCACCCTGGCCGCCTACCCCGAGGTGCACACCCGGATCATCGATCGTCGCCCCCACCGCCTGGAGATCGGTCAGGCCGACGGCATCCAGGCCCGTTCGGTCGAGACCTTCCAGGCCTTCGGATTCGCCGAGCGCATCATCTCCGAGGCCTACTGGCTGACCGAGATGAACTTCTGGAAGCCGAACCCCGAGAACCCCCGGGAGATCTACCGTTCGGCCCGCACCCCGGATGACCCGGAGGGCGTCTCCGAGTTCCCGCACCTGATTGTCAACCAGGCCCGCGTGCTCGACTACTTCGCCGAGGCTGCCTATAACGCCCCCACCCGACTTACCCCGGATTTCGGCTACGAGTTTGTCTCCCTGGAGATCGATCGCAGCCAGGAGTACCCGGTCGCCGCCACCTTGCGCTGCACCGCCGGCGAACGCGAAGGCGAGGAGCGTGTGGTGCGCACCAAGTACCTGGTGGGGGCCGATGGCGCCCGGTCCAAGGTCCGCGACGGCATCGGCCGCAAAGCTATCGGTGATGTCGCCAACCACGCCTGGGGTGTGCTCGACATCCTGGCCGACACGGATTTCCCGGACATCCGCACCAAGTGCGCCATCCAGTCCCACGACGGCGGCTCTATCCTGCTCATCCCCCGCGAGGGCGGGCACCTGTTCCGGCTCTACGTCGACCTCGGCGAAGTGTCCCAGGACGACAACCGCGCCGTCCGCAACACTCCGCACGACGAGATCGTGGCGCGTGCCAACAAGATCATGCACCCCTACACGGTGGAGGTGAAGGAGACCGCCTGGTGGTCCGTCTACGAGGTCGGCCACCGCGTCACCGACAAGTTCGACGACGTCGCCGAGGGCGAGGAAGACACCGTCACCCCGCGGGTCTTCATCACCGGCGATGCCTGCCACACCCACTCCGCCAAGGCCGGCCAGGGCATGAACGTGTCCATGCAGGACGGTTTCAACGTGGGATGGAAACTGGGCCAGGTGCTCTCCGGGCTCTCCGCCGAATCGTTGCTGCACACCTACTCCGGTGAGCGTCAGGAGATCGCGCAGAACCTCATCGATTTCGATAAGGAGTGGTCGTCGCTGATGGCCGCGAAGCCGGAGGACCTACCGGAACCCTCCTATTTGGAGGACTTCTACATGAAGACGGCTGAATTTCCCGCCGGGTTCATGACGGAGTACAAGCCCTCCGAGCTGACCCTGGGCACCGAGCACCAGGAGCTAGCCACCGGATTCCCCGTGGGCAAACGGTTCAAGTCGGCCCGGGTAGCCCGAGTGTCCGACACCAACCCGCTGCACCTGGGGCACCTGGCCGAGGCCGACGGTCGCTGGCGGATCTACGTCTTCGCCGACGCTCCGGCACCCACCGAAGACTCGCAAGTCAACGACCTGGCTCGCTGGCTGGCCGAGGATCCGGCGTCACCGGTGGCGAAGTACACTCGGGCCGGCACGGATGACGATTCGCTGTTCGATCTGAAGGTGATCTACCAACAGTCCCACCATGACCTGCAGACCACCGACGTCCCGGAGGTGTTCCGCCCGCGGGTGGGTCCGTTCCGGCTGGAGAACCGCAACAAGATCTTCGGCACGCTCGCCGACGACGACATTTTCGAAGCCCGCGGCATCTCCCGCGACGGCGCCATCGTGGTAGTCCGCCCGGACCAGTACGTCTCCGCGGTGCTGCCGCTGAGCGCCCACGATGAACTCGCCCGGTTCTTCGACGGCGTGCTGGTCGAGGGCTGAGCCACCACCACTTGCCGTGGGGCCGGTCAGCCATGGAACGATAGAGGGCATGAGCTTCCTTCTTCGCATCCTGGCGACCGGCCTCGGCTTCGCGGCCGCTCTCTGGATCATTCCCGGCTTCCAACTGCTGCACAATGGCGCACCCATCGGCGCCGACCGCGACACCGGCACCGCTGCACTGGCGGTCGGTGTTCTCGCACTGATTTTCGGCGTGATCAACGCGACCGTTCGCCCCGTGATCGCTTTCCTTTCCCTGCCCATCACCTGCCTGACCCTGGGGTTGTTCACCCTGGTGATCAACGCCGCGATGCTTGCGTTGACCGCCTGGCTGTCCAACCTGTTGTTTCCGTTCCAGCTCGACATCTCCGGATTCTGGGCCGCCCTGTTTGCCGCCCTGGTGATCTCACTCGTCTCCGCGATCGCCAACCGCTTCATTGCGGCCATCACGGCCCCGGTACGCGCCTGAGCAAATGCTCCCGACGGGCCCGCTGCTCCAGGACATCTCAGTGCGCGCGCGTGGGAGGTAGAGAAGAGCTGGAACCAGACAACGGGTTCCGCGGCGGATCGGGTTTCTCACGGCGCAAGGTAAACGCCGTCGCCACCGCAGGGCCCGCCGTCACCGCCATCAGATGATCCAGGGTCGGATGAATCTGCTCGACGACGCCCGGATCCTGCAGCGAGGTCTCCACATGGTGGGTGTAGGTGTCGAATCCGTGGGCGGCGCCGAAGAATCCGGCCTCTTGGGGTGAGTCACCGGAGGCTTCCATCTCGGGGGTATAGCCGGAAAACATCACCGTGGTGCGCTGCATCCCCACCGGGTTGGGCGCCCCGTCCAGTGCGATGGCGACGTCTTCCTCATGCTCCAAGTGCAGGGCCACCACATCGTCGGGCAACTCCACATTGGCCGAAAGCCCACCGTAGGTGACCACTGTGTCGACGTCGTAGACCTCGGCGATGCGCGGATCCGTCGCCACATTCACCGCATGGGATCCGCCCTGGCTGTACCCCACCGTCACGATGCGCTCCCCCGGCTGTGCGCCGGCCGCCACGAGCGCCTCGTCCACGGCGGTCACCACGTGCTGCGAGCGCAGCGCCATCGCCTCCCGCACCCCGGAGGCACCCCAGGCGTTATCCTCGTGCTCCACCGACGACAGTAACGCGCCGAGCCCCGTCTCTTCTGGGGTGCATATTTCCACGGAGTCGGTGGTGTTGACCGAGCCGAACTGGGTGCCCGGGATCGCCACCACCCAGGTCGGTTGCCCGTCGGACGCATCAATGCGGGTCACGCCCAACGCCGAGGAACCCGCGGTGTCCTCGAAGGTGCGGCGCAGGTTCTGGGTCAGCCACGTCATCGACCCGTCCGACACCGACTCATGCGACGGCGCCGCCGACCGCTGCACCTGATATCCGCCCAGCTGCAATACGCCTGCCGCAGACACCGCCCCGGAAAGGGTCTGCCACATGCGCTCATTCCGGGTCCGCGGGTCGGTCGACTCCAGCGGCCCGGAACTTTGTGCCCAGGCATCGATCCGGCCCATCCCCACCGCGGTGACCGTGGCCACCCCGAGCAGATTGCTGCCCCCCGGGAACACTCCGTTGAGCACTCCGGCCAGGGCACGGGGGCCGTGGGAGAGCACTCGCTCCAGATCCGCCGTACGCAGCGGGGCGCCCCGCGCCAGATCCAGCGCGAGCTGCCCCGCCGAGGCTGGCAACATCAGCGCGTCGATGCTCTTGGTCACGGCGGACTCCACCGTCCGGTACGCCTCAATCGAGGCCACCACGCCCCGATGCAGCCCCGCCAACTGCGTTCCCAACGTCACCAACCCGGTCGACACGCTCGCCACGCGCGCCAAGAGCAAGCTGCCCGAGGGTGCCGACCAGGTAATCAGGGATGAGACAGCACCCCAGCCGGCCACCCGCGCTCCCATCGCCTCGGCGTCGGAAACGCAGGCATCCAGCAGCACCGCCCCGCGCTGCAATTCCTCAAAATTCGCGTGCAGACTGGTGTGCCCGCCCAGCACCGTGGTCATCAGCACTGCCCCATCGTCGCCACCGATGCCACCGCTGCCTTCGCCGCCGTGATCAACTGACGCATCCGGGTCATCCGCTGCTGGATTTCCTCGAGCCCCACCCGGGCCAGTGCGGCCGATTCTTCCGCCTGCTGCGCCAATTCGTCAGCCCGTCCCCGCACCCGCAGCGCCTTTTCGGCGAAAGCCTGCCCCGCCGGCGAACGCCAGTCCAACTGTGAGACGGCCAGGATCCGCTGGCACATCTGCTCGATGTCGGTCTGCACCGCGCGCAGCCGATCGGCCAGCACCCCCAGCTCGGCCAGCCCGGCCTCCAACTGGATCAAGCTTCGCTCTGCCTGAGTGCTCGGCAGTGCCACCCACGGCGCCAACGGCTCACACATGGCCCGGCCCGCCATCGCCCACGCCTGCAACGGGACCTGCGCCACCTGCTGCTCCACCTCTCCGAATGACGCTCCGATCATGATCTCCTCCTCCACGTCCGCCCATTGCGCTGCTCGCCTCCCAGCCTTCGTCACCACCACCATCGCCCGGTCTCATGGTCGCCGAGAGTGTGGACAACATGCCTCACTGGCGCCGCGGTGGAGGAGTCGCGCACACTGAGAACCATGACCCTGCCTGAACACCGCGACCACCGACTCTCCGAGATGGACCCCCGTGAGGCGGGATTGCTGCTGAAATCTGTGGTGATTCCGCGCCCCATCGCCTGGGTGGGCACCGTGTCCAGCGACGGGGTGACCAACCTGGCCCCGCATTCGTACTTCACCATGGTCTCCGCGGACCCGCCGATCATCCTGTTCTCCGCCACCCGCCTAGCCGGCGCCCTCAAAGACACCGCCACCAATGTGTTGTCCACCGGGGAATTCACGGTGTCGCTGGTGTCGTGGCCCTTGCGCACTCAGGCGAACCGCACTTCAGCCCGGTTAGGCCCGGAATCGTCAGAATTCGACGACGCCGAACTCACCCCGCTGCCCTCGCACACCGTCAGCGCGCCGGGCGTCGCTGAGTCCCCGGCCATACTGGAATGCCAGCTGCACCGCGCCGAAGACGTGGGTGATGCCACCGTGTTCTTCGGGCAGGTGCTGCACGTGCGCATCGACGAGACCGCCCTGCGCGCTGACGACCGCGGCCGAGCGCTGCCGGATCCCGCTCTGTTAGACCCGGTGACGCGCCTGGGCCGCAATGAATGGGCCCGCCTGGGGGATGTGTTCACGCAGGACCGCCCATGATGGGACAATATGGCTATGCCTGAATCTGTCTCTGATGCTTCTGTTGCTTCCACCGGTCGTGTCCGCCTCGCCGACGCGAACATCCCGCTAGGTCCGCTGGATGGCCGCTACCGCGCCGCCGTCGCCGATCTCAGCGACCACCTTTCCGAGGCCGCGCTGAACCGCAACCGCATCCACGTCGAAATCGAGTGGTTCATCCACCTCGCCAACCACCAGGTGCTCCCCGGGCTGTCCCCGCTCACCGACGAGCAGCGCGCCGGACTGCGCGCCATCGTCACCGATTTCGGTCCGGCAGAAGTCACAGAACTCGCCGAGATCGAAGCAGTCACCGTGCACGACGTCAAGGCGGTCGAGTACTTCATCGGCAACCGTCTCGAAGCACTGGGCCTGGGCGCGCTGAAGCCGCTGGTGCACTTCGCCTGCACCTCCGAAGACATCAACAACCTCTCCTACGCCGTCGGCATTCGCGACGCCGTTCAGCAGGTCTGGCTGCCCGCCGCCCGCAAGGCCGTGGGGGCCATCGCCGCCGCAGCCCGCGCCGCGGCTGACACCCCCATGCTCTCGCGCACCCACGGCCAGCCCGCCACACCCTCCACCCTGGGCAAGGAACTCGCCGTGTTCGTGCACCGGCTGAACCGCCAGCTCGCCCGCGTGGAATCCCAGCAGTACCTGGGCAAGATCAACGGCGCCACCGGCACCTACGCCGCCCACACCGTGGCCGCCCCCGAAGCCGACTGGCCCGAGGTCGCCCGCACCTTCGTCGAGCACCTGGGGTTGACCTTCAACCCGCTGACCACCCAGATCGAATCCCACGACTGGCAGGCCGAGCTCTACGCCGACATCGCCCGGTTCAACACCATCCTGCACGGCTACTGCGTAGACGTCTGGTCTTACATCTCCATCGGCTACTTCGCGCAGATCCCCGTGGCCGGCGCCACCGGATCTTCCACCATGCCGCACAAGGTGAACCCGATCCGCTTCGAAAACGCGGAGGCGAACCTGGAGCTCTCTACCGCGCTGCTGAACTCGCTGGGCGCCACCCTAGTGGAATCCCGCTGGCAGCGTGACCTCACCGACTCCACCTCGCAGCGCAATATCGGCGTGGCTCTGGGGCACTCCGCGCTCGCACTGTCCAACGTGACCAAGGGTATGGGCCAGCTCCAGGTGGCCGCCGGCGTGCTCGCCGAAGACCTCAACACCAACTGGGAGGTGCTCGGCGAGGCCATCCAGACGGTCATGCGCGCCGAGGCTCTCAACGGCGTGCCCGGCATGGACAACCCCTACGAGCGGCTCAAGGAACTCACCCGCGGCCACCGCGTCGACGCCGAGCGAATGCGCGAATTCGTCGGCTCCCTGGGACTGTCCGAAGCTGCCGAACAGCGTCTGCTCGCACTCACCCCGGACACCTACACCGGCCTGGCAGCACGGCTCGCACACGAGCACGCCGACGGCTGACGCGCTGAGCGGACCCTCAACCGGTGGACGTCGAACTGATCGCATCGTATCTGCCCAGCGCCCTGCAGCTCGCTGACCTGATCGGCGTGCTGTTCTTCGCCGTCTCCGGGGCCCTGCTCGCCGCGCGCCGGCGTTTCGATGTGGTGGGCTCCCTGCTGCTGGCGTCCCTGGCCGGGCTCGGCGGTGGCGTGGTGCGGGATGTGATTCTCAACGACGGCGTCCCGAACGCCTTCGCCCAGCCGATCTACCTCGTCCCGGTGGTCATGGCCGTGCTCGCGGTCTACCTGCGTGCGGTACAACCTGACCGGCTGCGCCGCACCCTGCTGGTCTTCGACGCCGCCGGACTGGCGCTCTTCTGCGTCACCGGCACCCAGATTGCTTTGGATGCCGGCGCCCACCCCGTCTCCGCCGCACTGCTGGGCACCACGACCGGTGTCGTCGGGGGTCTACTGCGCGACGTCGTCGCCAACCAGGTTCCCGACCTTTTCGACCCCCGCGGCGTCTATGCCGTCCCCGCCCTGTTCGGTGCCGCGCTCGTGGCCGCACTCGATTCCCTGGGCTGGTATAGCACCTGGTCCGGACTCACCATCGTGGTCCTGGTCTTCACCACCCGCCTGCTGGCGCTGAAGTTTCGCTGGCGCGTTCCCGGTGCCGCGCTCGGGCAGCGCCGCACCGAACCGCTCACCCAGCCGGTTCCGATCATCGACCCCGAAGGTGACCAGCGTCGCAGCTGACGTGGGCAAACTCACAGTCTGATCGAGGCGCAAATCACGGCGGATTCCCGCGGAATCTCGAGATTTTCACCGCGAGACGAATTGACGTCACCCAGGTCACGTCGGCTAAAGTACTTCTCCAGTGAGGGCAATCACACCGTCCTCTGCAAGCAATTGCAAACGCTTGCATACTGCAGCGCCACCGCCGATGCATGAGGATTGCGGACCGCTGCGCATGCAGCCGCACGGAAAGTCACGACAGATCATGAACGAGAACACCTCGTCGACTGCAACCGGTCTCAACGGGCAGCCGAGCACCACCGAGGCCAACCTGATGGCCACGGACAACATCAGCGAAGCCGAGCAGGCTGAGCGCATGCGCCGCGCCAAGAAGGCTGGCTTCTCCGCCTTCCTCGGCGCCGCGCTCGAGTACTACGACTTCTTCATCTACGCCACCGCCGCGTCGCTGGTCTTCGGGCAGGTCTTCTTCCCGGAGGCCGAAGGTCCCGTCGCATTGGTGGCCTCCTTCGCCACCCTCGGCGTCGCCTACGTCGCCCGCCCCTTCGGCGCCATCTTCTTCGGCCACCTCGGCGACCGCGTGGGCCGTAAGAACGTCCTGGTCATCACCCTCGTCTTGATGGGTGCCGCCACCTTCATCATCGGCCTGATCCCCAGCTACGAGACCATCGGCATCTGGGCCCCGATCATCCTGGTGCTCATGCGACTGGCTCAGGGCATGTCCGCCGGCGCGGAAATCGCCGGCGCGTCCACCCTGACCACCGAGGAATCCCCGGTCGGACTGCGCGGATTCTTCCCCTCGCTGTCCATGTCCGGCATCGCCGCGGGCATCACCCTGGCCTCACTGGCCTTCATCCCCGTCTCCGCTCTCGACGACGAGGCGCTGCACTCCTGGGGCTGGCGCATTCCGTTCCTGCTCTCCATCCTGGTGCTCGCCGCCGCCCTGTGGGTCCGCACCCACCTCGAAGAGCCCGAGGACTTCCAGGAAGTTCAGGCCGAGCGCGAAGAGCAGGAAAAGGCCGGCAAGAAGGAACAGGCTCCCTTCCTGGTCATGATCAAAACCCACCCGGCCCAGTTCTTCCAGGTCTCGGTCATGGGCTTGCAGGCCGTGACCAACACCCTGGTCCAGGCGTTCGGCCTGGCTTACGGCGTCTCTCAAGGTGTCTCAGCCACCACCATGCTCTGGGTCACTGTGGTCGCCAACGTCATCGCCATCTTCACCACACCCGCCGCCGCCTTCCTGTCGGACAAGATCGGCCGCAAGCCGACCTTCATCATTGGCATCGTGGGTTCGGCGATCATGATCTGGATCTACTTCTCGGTCCTGGAGACCGGCAATGTCCCCGGGATCTTCGTCGCTACCATCGCCCTGCTGGCCGGCACCTACGTGATGTCCAACGGCGTCTACCCGTCCTGGTTCTCCGAGCTGTACAACCGCAAGGTGCGCTATTCGGGCATGGCGGTCAGCCTGCAGGTCGGCATCATGCTCTCCGGCTTCACCCCGATGATCGCCTCGGCTCTGGCCGGCGAACGCACGGAAGAAGTCGTCAACGAGTTCGGTGAGATGGAGACGATCACCATTATCGCCAACTGGCATCCGGCTGCTTGGCTCGTGGTGATCTGCTCGGCCCTGGCCTTCATCGGCGCCATCACGGCCCGTGAGACCTTCAAGACGCCGCTGAAGGAACTCGGCAACCCCGTCTCTGACGAGGAAATCGCCGCCGGCCTGCACCACGGCTCCAAGAAGTAATCTCGCCGACTCGGATCATTCCGAGCCAGCGACCTCAGCACCGGGGCGCCATGTCTTTTCAGATATGGCGCCCCGGTGCTGTCTGCCGCAACAAGTGCAGACCTGCTCTGGTGCGTTCTTGACGGGAACGTGCAGCCTAGAGGCCCAGCGAAGAGACGAGATCGACCACGAATGCGCCGAGATCGCCGGTAATTCCGCCAGCCAGTGCCAACACGTCGTTAAGAAGTCCAGAAATCATGGAGTTCACCTTTCCTCGGATGAGGGATCAGAGTTATTCACGTCGCGCCCGGTGCTCCAGGCACGCGTCCATCCTGGCAAGCCCGTGTTTCCGTCGCACTGTGCCCCTGTAAAAGGCCGGTAAATTGCCCGACGACGAACCATACCGAACCCCTATACCTAAAGAGATAGTTATTGTAGGCTCGAAGAGAGTGACGCAGACCACGTCGTACGCACATAAGAAATGAGGCTCCCATGACCGAAACGTCCGGCATGTCCGATTCCGTGATGACCGATCCCTCCCTGGAGATGACCGGGAAGGACGTCGACGCCCTCGCCGAGGCGCGTGCTTCCATCCGCCCCGGCACCCGCATCAACGTGACCTTCCTGGGCAACGAAGACCTGGAGATGCGCGTCACCGCCGCCACCGCGGTGCGCGACGCCGGTTTCATCCCGGTCCCCCACGTCTCCGCCCGGCGCCTGAGTTCACAGGCCGAGCTGGAGGAATTTCTGGGCGCTCTGCGCGACCGTGTGGGCGGCGAGCATATGTTTGCCGTCGGCGGTGACCCGTCCGAGCCCATGGGCCCGTACGCGTCCTCCGCCGACCTGATTTCCTCGGGGTTGCCGAAGCAGTATGGATTCACGCAGATCTCCATCGCCGGCTACCCCGAGGGCCATCCCGATATCACCGACGCCCAGCTCTGGGAGGCGCTGGAGCAGAAGGACGCCAGCCTCAAGGAGCAGGGGCTCAACGGCACGATCCTCACCCAGTTTGGCTTCGACGTCGACCCGGTGTTCACCTGGATCGAGGAGGTCCGTTCCCGCGGCATCGACCTGCCGATCCGTATCGGTGTCCCCGGCCCGGCCGGCATCAAGCGCCTGCTGAGCTACGCGAAGCGCTTCGGCGTCTCCACCTCGGCTGGCATCGCCAAAAAGTACGGCTTCTCGATCACCAACCTGCTGGGCACCGCCGGCCCGGACAAGATGATCAACCAACTCGACGCCGGCCTCACCCCGGCCCACGGCGACGTGAAGCTGCACTTCTACACCTTCGGTGGCATGAAGACCACCGCCGACTGGATTAAGGACTTCCAGGCGAAGCACTGACGCGCAACATTTCGACTGTCAGAGTCTGTCACGCAGGGCCCATGCATCCTGAGGGGGATGCTCGTGGGGTCCTGCAGACCGCGAACCCCCGGCATGACCGGGGGTTCTTGCGTTTCTACTCACCCCAGCGCCGGGAAGTGGCCTTCCGCCACTCACGAGGATCCGTGTGGAACCCAAGACATCAAAGAATGCACCTCATGAGATGAGACCCGCATACAGGAGAAGCGCCAAGAATGTCGGACTGATCCATCCGAAGGTGAACAGACTCACGGGCCCACCGGTGAGATTTCTCCACACACTTTCAACAAGCCGCACGACACCTTTTATATGTCATCCTCACAACCAGAGAACCTACCGTTGCGCGTTAACCACAACGGCGCCCCACCGGATAGGTGAGGCGCCGCCGTCGCTAGTGAGTTAGATCAGCTCTCGTAGTTGGTGCGCCAGCCGGTCTGGTACTGCTCACGGGCCACCGCGGAGTACGGTACCGGGGAGACGGTCACGGTGACTTCGGTCTGCTGGTGCGGCTCGACGGTGGTCTTGGCGGTGCCGCCGTCCTCCTCGCCCCAGACGACCTTGAGCTGTGCACCCTCGGGCACGTCATGGTTAATGATGGCCAGGGACAGGGCGCGCTTCTCGTTCGCGGAGTAACCGGTGAACATGGAGAAGCCGACCACGTTGCCGTCGGCGTCGATGACCTTGTCGTAGTTCGACGAACCATAGTTGGCCAGCGGCAGGTCGAAGTACTTGAAGGGCAGCTCCTCACCGTCGGTGTACAGCGAGGACTGGATGCGCTGGATGTCAGCGTTGTCCCAGGCCAAGGTGACCTTCTTGCGTTGGGTGGCCGGGTCGATCTTCTCCAGGGCCTCGCGGCCGATGAAGTCGTGGTCGAACTTCACGAACGAGCCGTAGCCCAGCTCCCACGGGGTGAGGTAGTAGTCCTCGATGTTGTCGGAGACAAAAGACCCGGCCACCGCGTTGTTGGCCTCGTAGGAGTCAGCGCCGAGCCAGGCACGGTACTCGGCCATGATCCCGTCACCGGTGTAGATGGCGGGCAGGGGCGAGGGAATCCAGCCGGACTCCAGGGTATTGGAGGGGTAGGCGCGGGAGCCGACAGCCAGCATGCCGAATTCTTCGCCGGCGGCGAGGATGGCGTCGCGGATGCGATCGTAGTCGGCGTAGGGACCCCAGATCTCCAGACCCGGCGCGCCGGACATGCCGTGGCGCAGGGTGCGGACCTGAGTGCCGTCGATGTTCATCCAGGACATGTTGAAGAACTTCAGCTGCTCGAGCTCGCCGCCGTGCAGTTTCTCGATGATCTCCCAGGCACGCGGTCCCTGGATCTGGAAGCGGTAGTACTCACGCTTGACCGGCTTGCCCATGGGGCGCGACGGCGAGCGGCGGTCCTCGATGATCTCGAGATTCTTGTAGCCGTTGCGCTCGGCGTTGAACAACAGCCAGTTGGTCGAGGGGGCGCGGCCCACGTAGACAATCTCGTCTTCTTCCTGGCGGAAGATGATGCCGTCGCCGATGACGTGACCGGCCGGGGTGGTCGGCACGTACTGCTTCGCTTTGTTCACGGAGAAGTTGGCCACCGAGTTGATGGCGGTGTCCGAGATGAGGTTGATCGCATCAGCACCGCGCAGGATCAGGTTGTCCATGTGGTGGGACTGGTCGAAGAGCACGGCGGTCTCACGCCAGGCGCGCTGCTCCGAACGCCAGTTGCTGAATTCCGGGGCGACCACGGGGTAGATATAGGCGCCGATCTTCGAGTTACGGAGACGCTCGACGACGTTGCCGGAGGAGTCCAGAACGTCCTGCAGTGACTGTGCCATCTGCGGTTCCTTTCGTGAGGGTGGGTGACACGCGTCCTCGTGATGCGCGCCACGTTGTTCACGACCGAGCATATAACTAAGTCCATAGTTATGTCGAGAGGTAGATCACATGAAAAGAATCGCTCGCAGACACACAACGGCGCCCGCCAGGACAACCCGGTGGCGGACGCCGTCTGCTGTGATCAATGTGATCGGAGGTGCGGCTCGTGCGCTCCGCCCCTCATCACCACACGCTACTCAGCGAATGTTTCACCGTCGTGCTCGCCATGTGTCGACGGTGTTTCGTATGGAATCTCCGTATCTCCGGCGCGCGCGGGCGCGTGCGCGATCACCGCAGTCACCACGAGGTGACCTTCGGCAGACCCATGTGCTTAAGCCCTTCGACGCCGAACTCGAGACCGAACCCGGATTCTTTCACGCCGCCGAACGGCACGCGCGGGTCGATGGCGCCGTGCTTGTTGATCCAGGTGGTGCCGGCCTGGAGTCGGGCGGCGACCTGCTTGGCGGCGTCGAGATCATCCGACCACACCGAGGAGCCGAGCCCGACATCGAGGCCGTTGGCCCACTCGATCGCCTGATCCAGGTCCGAGTAGCGGATGATCGGCAGGGCAGGTCCGAACTGCTCCTCGGCCACCAGCGGGTTCGCGTTGTCGATGTCAGACACCAGAGTGGTCGGGTAGAAGTAACCGGCACCGGAGGCGTCCGGGTTGCCACCGGTAAGGATGGTGGCACCTGAGTCGCGGGCGGCGTCGACCAGTCGGGCGACGATGTCGTACTGCGCCTGGTTCTGCAGCGGCCCCAGCACGTTGTTCTCGTCCAGCCCCTCGCCCATCGGCATCTTCTGCGCCAGGTCGGTGAGGGCCTGGCAGACCTCGTCGTACTTCGAGTCGGGCACGTAGAGCCGCTTGAGAGCGGCACAGGTCTGGCCGGTGTTGATGAACGCGCCCCAGAACAGGTCCTCGGCATGGGCGGCGACGTCGAAATCCTCCAGCACGATGCCCGCGTCGTTGCCACCCAGCTCGAGGGTGATGCGCTTCAGATCGTCGGCCACGGTGCGCATGATCGCCTTGCCGGTTTCGACCGAGCCGGTGAAGGTGATCTTGTCGATCCCGTCGTGGGTGGTCAGCGCGCGGCCGAGCTCACCCTCACCGGCCACCACCTGCAGCACGCCGGCGGGCAGTACCTGGTTCATGACGGCAACGAGGCCGAGCACCGACAGCGGGGTGTATTCGGAGGGCTTCAGCACGATGGTATTGCCCATGCGCAAGGCGGGGGCGATCTGCCAGATGGAGATCATCATCGGCCAGTTCCAGGGCCCGATACCGCCGACGACGCCGATGGGCTCGTAGGTCAGCTCCGCGTGGCCGGATTCGTCGTCAACCAGCACTTCCGGCTCCAGCGGGAACGCGGCGTTGGCGCGGGTCCAGGCGGAGCAGGCGCCCACCTCGAAGCGGGCGTTCGGACCGTTCAGGGGTTTGCCCTGTTCGCGGGAGAGCAGTCCGGCCAGCGCTTCGGCGGAGGCCTCGATCGCGTCGGCCGCACGGTTCAGCGCCTCGCTGCGCTCGGCGTGACTGCGGGCCGCCCAGTCGCGCTGGGCCTGACGGGCCGTGGCCACGGCGCGATCCAGGTCGGCTTCGGTGTGCACGGGGGTTTTGCCCACGAGTTGCCCGGTGGCCGGGTTGAGCACCTCGCGGCCGCCGTCGTCGTTGATGGCGTCCAGGAGTCCTTCAAAGGTGGTCAGGTCGGTCATGATCTTCCTTTCGATCGGGATGGTTTCGTACAGGTCTGCAGGGTGTGTAGGGCCTATGGGTTCAGCCCAGTGCGCCTCCGGAGCCGATGCCGGCGTAGATCTGGGGGCGTCGGGCGCGCAGCCGCCAGGCCCAGGCGGTGCCGAGGATGCCGGGCACCAACACGAGCGCGGGTAGCAGCCAGGACAGGGTGGTCGGCTCTTCGGTGCCGATGAGCACGTTGAAGTTCACCACGATGGTGATGAACAGGGCGATCAGGCCTAGGGCCGCGACTCCGGGGGCGATCACGCGGGTCCACAGCGAGTATTCGGCGGCGTGGGCGCGCAGGAACCCGACGACGGCGAGCGCGGTGAGCGCCATGAGCAGCACCAGCCCGAATGCGCCCATATTGGTCAGCCAGGTGAAGAGGGTGACCACGGGGAACAGCGGATCCTCGGAGCCTGCGCCAACGACGGCGAACACCAGGATGATCACCAGGGCCAGGGCGGACTGGGTGAGCGATCCGGCCACCGGGGCTCCGGTGCGGCGCGAGGTGCGGGCCAGTGCCTGCGGGAGCACCTGCTCGCGACCCAGGGCGAAGATGTAGCGGGCGACGATGTTGTGGAAGGCGAGCAGCGCGGCCAGCAGGGAGGTCAGGAAGAGCACGTTGGCCAGCTCCACGAACCAGCCTGGCGAGCGCTCGGCGAGGAAGACGAACATCAGGTCGGGGCCGAACTCCTGCGAGCGCGGGACCACGCCGTTGGGGCCCTCCGCCATCACCATTGCCCAGGCGGAGAACGCGTAGAACACGGCGATGAGGCTGACCGCGATAATGGTGGCTCGGCCGGCGGTGCGCCGCGGGTCCTTGACCTCCTCGTTGTAGATCGCCCCGGATTCGAACCCCATGAACGCGGCGATGGAGAAGGCCAGCGCCGCGCCGACGCCGCCGGCGAACAGCTGGGTGGGCACCATTCCGTCCGCGGAGAACCCCTCGGGGGCGTGGCTGAGTCCGACGACGTCGTAAATCACCACGATGAGGAACTCGGCCAGCACGATGACGCCGAGGACCTTCGCGTTCAGGTCGATGCGGTTCACGCCCAGCAGTCCGACGATCACCCAGCCGGCCAGCGCGCACAGCCACCAGGAGATCTCGAGGCCGAACTGCCCGCCCAGGAAGGAGGAGAGCACGAAGCCGAACATCCCGGCGATGCCGATCTGCATCGAGTTGTACGCCACCAGGGCGGTCAGCGAGGCCCCCACGCCGGCCGGCTTGCCCAGGCCCTTGGCGATGTAGGCGAAGAAGGCGCCCGCGTTGTGCACGTGCCGGCTCATGGCGGCGTAGCCGATGGAGAACAGCACCAGGACGATGCCGAGCACGATGAAGGACAGCGGGATGCCGACGAGCCCGGTGACGGCGAAATTCGAGGGCACCCCGCCCGCGGCCACGGTGAGCGGGGCGGAGGCGGCGATGATCATAAACACCAGGGCCGGGGTGCCGATGCGGCGCGCGTCGAGGCTCTGCCGGTCGTCGGCGACGGGCTGGGCGGGCTGGGTGTGCGCGTTCATGTGATCCACCTGACATTGTGCGTGAGCTTGTCAGCCAGGATCCCCCGGAGCGGGCGGCGGTGTCTTGCATCTGCGCGCAGGCCGGGTTGCCGTCCCGCGCAGAGTCTCACGCCCAGCGCACCTGCTGCCGGTACTGCGCCGGGGAGAGCCCGACGACGGCGCGGAACAGCCGGGAGAAATGGGCCGGATCGGCCAGTCCCCAGCGCGCCCCGATCTGGGCCACCGGCACGTCATGCTGCAGCGGGTCGGCGAGATCGCGGCGGCTGCCCTCCACGCGACGGCGGCGGATCAGCCCGGAGACGGTCTCCCCGGAGCCCTCGAACACCCCGTGCAGGGAGCGCACCGACATGAAGTGGGCCGCCGCGATGGATGCCGGGGTGAGCTGCGGGTCGGCCAGCCGGGCCTCGATGTAGTCGGTCACGGTGGCGCGCAGTCGCTGCTGTTCGGTGAGTTCTTGCCCCTCGCGCCCCGCCAGCTCATCCGCCATCACGGTGGTGAGCAGGTCCACCACGTTGCCGGCCAGTCGGCGGCCCACGCCATCGTTCAGCTCAGGCAACACCTGTTCGGTGCGGGCGATGAGCCGACCCACGACGTCAGCCAGCTGATGCTCGGCACCCAGCCGGGTGGCGGTCAACTGCCCGACCAGCCGCGGATCCAGGCTGATCTGCTCATGCGGGAACATCAACACGCAGCTGGAGAACCGCTCGTCGAAGCTCAGCGTGTAGGGCCGGGAGGTGTCGTAGATCGACAGGGTCCCGGGTTCCAGCACCACCTCGCGACCGTCCTGGATCAGCAGTCCGTGCCCCTCCAGCTGCAGGCTGACCTTGAAGAAGCGTTCCGGTGCCGAGGCGGCAAGGGCTTCAGTGCGCACGACGGCGTGGGAGCGGGCCTGGACACCGGTCATCACGACGGCCCCGCAGTCCTGGACGTCGATGCGCCCGGTGAAGGCCCCGGGGGCGACCCGCTCAGCCTCGAGCGGAACGAACGACTGGGAGACGGTGTGCCGCCACTGATCGAAATCCGCGGTCTCGCTGCGCTGATACATCCCCACCTCCGGCGCCCGTGTGACCGATCTCACTGACCTTACTGTAGCCCCGGGCTCGCCTAAAGTCACGACGCTTCAGGGTGCACGCTATCGCGCGAGGCGCATCGCCAGCGGGACCGCCGTTCAAGCGTCCTGCTCGCCGCGCAGCCGGTCCAGGTGTCGGCGCACCATCCGCCGCAGGTTCTCGGAGGTGAAGCGCTGTCGATCCAGAATGCTCATCGGCTGGGCGCCGATCGCCAGGGTGAGCAGCAGGTCGGCGTGAATGTCCACGTCGAGACCGGCCGCAACCTCGCCATCCTCGATCGCCTCCGCGAGCCAGTCCCGAATCCAGGTCCGCCATTCCTCCATGGAGTTCCGGGACACCCGCAGGTGCTCGGGGTTCTGCGCCGCCTCTCCGAGAAACGCCAGAAAGACCATCGCCTCCTCCTGCAGCGCCGGATTCACGGGCAGCACTTCCTCGGCGAAGCCCTCCAGTGCCGCCAAGCCGCGCTTCCCCCGCGTACGGGCGCGCATCCGCGCATTAGTGGCCCGGTAGATGTGCTCATAGGTAGCCAGCAACAGGTCCGCCTTGGTCTGAAAGTAGGGCTTGATGGCGCCGTTGGCGAATCCGGCCTCGTGGGCGATGTCACGCATCGTGGCGCCGCTGAGGCCCGAACGGACGACGATGCGCAGCGCGGCCTGCACCAATTCGGTGCGGCGGTGCTCATGATCCACGATCTTCGGCATTCGCCTATCTTCTCACCCCGCGCCCTTGACTTATTTCTCTACGTGCGTAGATTTAAGCGTGATTCAGATCACGAACGAGAGGGTTTCCCCATGACCACCACCGCCTTCACCCTGCAGACCCCCGAGGAAATCGACCGGGTGCGCGAGATTCTGCGGGACGCCGATCTGTTCCCCGACACCGCCCGCATGGCTTACCTCGGCCTCATCGACCCGCCCCGCGGCGCCGGGCGCGACCCTGAATACCAGGTGGACCGCCGGTTCCGGGTGAGCGTGCTGAACGAGGGCGTCTCCACCGACGTCGTCGTCTCCGTGACGCACGCGCGCGTGCTGAGCGCCGTCGTGCTCGATACCGCGGTGGACGGCGAGTTCCCCGTGCTGGAGGAGGAGTTCGAGGTGGTCGAGGCCGTGCTGGCCGAAAACGAGCAGTGGCTGGAGATTCTCGCCCGGCGCGGGCTGCCGGTGGAGCAGGTGCGCGTCGCCCCGCTGTCGGCCGGGGTATTCGAGTACCCGGAGGAGAAGGGGCGCCGAATTCTGCGCGGGCTGGCGTTCCAGCAGTTTCACGACGCCGACTCCGCCTGGGCGCACCCCATCGACGGGCTGGTGGCCTACGTGGATGTGACGAACCGGGTGGTCGACCAGATTCTCGACCTCGCCGACGTGCCGGTGCCGCAAGAACACGGTAACTACACCGACCCGGAGCTCACCGGCCCGCTGCGCACCACGCAGAAACCGATTGAGGTCACCCAGCCGGAGGGCCCCTCCTTCACAGTGACCGACGGCAACCACGTGGAGTGGGAGAAGTGGTCCCTCGACGTCGGGTTCGACATGCGCGAGGGGCTGGTCCTGCGCAACATCGCCTTCACTGACGGCGAGCGCACCCGTACCATCCTCGACCGGGCCGCCATCGCCGAGATGGTGGTGCCCTACGGGGATCCCTCACCGGTGCGGTCCTGGCAGAACTACTTCGACACCGGGGAGTACCTGGTGGGCCAGTGGGCGAACTCGCTCGAGCTGGGTTGCGACTGCCTGGGTGACATCACCTATCTCTCCCCCTGGATTGCCGATAACCGCGGCGCCCCTCGTCAGATCACCAACGGGATCTGCATGCACGAGGAGGACGCCTCTATTCTCGCCAAGCACTCGGATCTATGGTCCGGGGTGGCCTACACCCGCCGGAATCGGCGCCTGGTGATCAGCTTCTTCACCACCGTGGGCAACTACGACTACGGCTTCTACTGGTACCTCTACCTCGACGGGACAATTGAGCTCGAGGCGAAGGCCACCGGCGTCGTGTTCACCTCTGCGCTGCCCGAGGGGCCCACCGATTTCGCGTCCGAGTTGGCTCCGGGGTTGGGCGCGCCATTCCATCAGCACCTGTTCTCGGCCCGGCTGGATTTTGCGCTCGACGACGGCGCCTGCCGGGTGGAAGAGGAAGAGGCGGTGCGGCTGCCATTCTCCGAGACGAATCCGCGCGGCAACGCGTTCTCTCGCCGGCGCACCGTGCTGGCGACCGAGCAGCAGGCGGCCCGGGATTCGGCGCAGGAGCGCGGCCGTGCCTGGGTGGTGACCTCGACCGAGCACCGGAATCGGCTGGGACACCCGGTGGGCTACAAGCTGCACCCGGAGGGCCTGCCTACCCTGCTCGCCGCCGAGGATTCCTCCATCCACCGGCGCGCCACGTTCGCCTCGAAGTCGCTGTGGGTGACCCAGTACCACGAGGACGAAAAGTACCCGACGGGCGATCACCCGAACCAGCACGCCGGCGGGGCGGGAATTCCGGCGTGGATCGCGCAGGACCGGCCCCTGGACGGCACCGACCTGGTGGTCTGGCACAGCTTCGGCCTCACCCACTTCCCACGGGTGGAGGACTGGCCGATCATGCCGGTGGACCGAGTGGGCTTCAAGCTCCGCCCGGAAGGGTTCTTCGACCGCTCACCGGTGCTCGATGTGCCGGCCCCGGCGTCGGGACACTGCACTGCCGGTGGGGCCGACGGCGCGGGTGTTGCGGGCGAGACCGGTGGCAGCTGCCACTGAGCGGGCGATGACGCCGCCGATGCCCACGGCGCTCCTCGCAGGTGTCGTCCTTGCGGGCGCGGTGAGTACCGCGGGCCACGTGTGGATGCTCCTCGCGCACGCGCACGAGACTGGGCTCACGGTGGTGATGGCGGCGATGGCCCTGTGGTGCGCCGTCTGCACCGTGGAGGTCTGGGTCCGCCCGTCGCCGCACTGCCTGCGCCGGCTGTGCCTGATGTCGCTGGCCATGGTCATCACCCACGCGGTGCTCGTGGCCGGGGTGCCAGGGGTCGGCATCATCGGTGGGATCGGCGGAACCAGCGGGCACACCCACCACGCCGGTGGCTCCCCGAGCGCATTGTCCCTGGCGCCGTCGACCGGTCACGCCTCCGCGATGCTGGCACTCATCGCCGTCGAACTCGCCGTCGCCCTCACCGCCGGATTCGCTCTTCGGCAGATTCATCGCTTTCCAGACACAAGCCACCCGAAACACCCCCGGATCTGTCTGAAACTCGATGATTCTGCAAAACCAACGGGGTCCTCTACACCGCCGACCCACAGCACCCGTCATCCCCGTCGGTGATTCAGGAGTCGATCGCGAAGCAGACCCCGCGCACCGCCAGGAGACCACTGTGCTGCGGACCTCTTCCGAAGGATCCGTGGTCTACGAGCGCGCGTGACCCGCCAACATCACGCATCGGTAACAATTAGCCGGCGCCGTTCATGACCGGTTGAACCCCTCCCAGCATCTCCGTAGGGTATTTATCAGCCTGCCCAGCAGGTGACACACATCACCCAATGAAGAGGAACAACGCGCCGGTCTCCGGCTGCGGCGCTCATCGACAGGGCTCGTGGCGGGTGCGGCGTGGCGAAGGATGGTTATCCCATGACCCGCACAGCGACAACCCTGAAAACCGCAGCATTCGGCTCCATTGCCCTCCTGGCACTCACCGGGTGTGGCGGCGACGACGGCGGTGGCGACGGCGAGAGCGGTGACACCATCACGGTCGGCATCGCCGGCGAAGTCCCCTACTCCTACCTCAACGATTCCGGTGACCCCGAGGGCGCCACCGTGGCCCTGGCCGAGCGCATCTTCGGCGATATGGGGTACGACGTCGAGGCCGAACTGGTCAACTGGGACAACCTGATCCCCGGGCTCAACGCCGGGCGCTACGATGCGATCTCCGCGGGCATGTCCATCACCCCGGAACGCTGCGAGGAAGCCGCGTTCGCCGAACCCGAGATCATGTACACCACCGCCCTGCTCGTCGAAGAGGGCAACCCGCACGGTGTCGAGACCCTCGACGACGTCCTCGAGCTGCAGGAAAGCGGCGAGGACATCACCCTGGCCACCCTCACCGCCGGCATCGAAGCGGACTACTCCACCCGCATGGGGCTGGACTACAACGGGGTCGGCAGCGCCGATGAAGGTGTCGAGATGGTCCAGGGCGGGCGCGCCGACGTCTTCGCCCTGACCGCCATCTCCCTGTCCGAAATGGCCGGCGACATCGAAGGCCTCGAAGTCACCGAACCCTTCGTGCAGGAAGTCGACGGCGTGATGCAGTACGGCGCCGGGTCCACCGTGTTCCGTCAGGACGACACCGAGCTGCTCGACGAATACAACGAGCATCTGGCCGAGCTGAAGGCCAACGACGAGCTGGGCGCCATCATCGGCGAGTTCGGATTCACCGACGCCGAGGTCCCGCCGGAGGACCTGACCGCCGAGGCCCTGTGCGCCGGCGATCTCGAATCCCTCCAGGACATCGAGCAGTGATCAGCTCGCCCCGCATCTCGCTGTGAGTTATCTCGACGCACTCTCCGTTCACGCGCCCCGCCTGTGGGAGGGCATGCTGGTCACCATCCAGCTCACCCTGATCAGCGGCGTGCTAGCGTTCGTGGTCTCGGTCGTTTTGGGCCTGATGGCTGGCAGCCCCCGCAAGCTGCTGCGCATCCCGGCCCGGATCATCATCGAGTTCTTCCGCGGCACCTCCCTGATCGTGCAGCTGGTGTGGCTCTACTATGTGCTGCCGCTGTTCGGGCCGAGTCTGGACGCCTTCGCCGTCGGCATCTTCGCCCTCACCATCAACTATGGGGCGTATGGCGCCGAGGCGGTGCGCGCGTCGCTGACCTCGGTGCCGAAGGGCCAGTGGGAGGCCACCGTGGCACTGTCCATGTCGTGGCCGCATAAGATCCGCCGCATCATCTTCCCGCAGGCGTGGGCGCTGATGATCCCGTCGCTGACGAACCTGTGGGTGCACCTGCTCAAGGGCTCCTCCATCGTGTATATCATCGGGCTCAGCGAGTTCACCTTCGAACTCATCCAACTCAACCGCACCACCGACTGGTTCTTCGCCCTGGCCGTGGTGGGGCTGATCGGCTACTTCCTGTTCGCCCTGCTGCTCACCCAGCTGATGCGGCTGATCGAAGCCCGCGCCAAGCACCGGCTTGGCCAGGGACCCAGCCTGAAGGAGATTCTCTCCCCTGCCCCGAAGATCTCGGTCTCCCCCGCCGACGTCCCCGCAGGAGGTGCCCGATGAGCCCGACGACGCTCAGCCTGCTCGCCACCGTCGACACCCCCGACATCCAAGACCGCACCAGCTTCTGGCGCTGGGACTTTGCCTTCGAGATCTTCCCGCAGATGCTCACCTCTTTCCTGCAGGTCACCCTGCTGGTCACCGCCGTCGGCACCCTCATCGCCGCTGTGCTCGGACTGATCATCGCCATCCTGCAGCGGGTGCTGCCCAAACCCCTCTCCGTCCTGCTCACCTGGATCGCCAACTTCATCCGGATGACGCCGATTGTGGTGCAGCTGCTCATCCTGTTCTACGGGTTCGTGTGGATGGATCCACTGACCATCGCGCTCATCGTCTACGGCGTGCACTATTCGACCTACATGTCCGAGGTGTACCGCGCCGGCATTGAGTCCGTGCCGCGCGGCCAGTGGGAGGCGACGACGGCGCTGTCGATGGCACCGGGCCGCACCTGGCGCCGGGTCATCATCCCGCAGGCGCTGCGCTCCACCGTGCCCTCACTGGGTAACTACGCGATCTCCATGTTCAAGGACACCCCGTTCTTGATCTCGATCAGCCTGATGGAGATGGTCAACACCGCGCTCGAGGTCGGCGGGTTCACCTACCGCTACATCGAGGCGATCACCATCGCCGGCGTCATCTTCCTGGTGGCCAGCTATGTCACCGCCATCCTCGTTAACCGATTGGAGAAGCGTCTTGCCTACGCCCACTGATCCCGCCGTGGCGCCCACCGAGGCCCGCACCGGCGGGGACCAGACGCCCGTCATCGAGTTCCGCGACGTCGAGAAGCGCTTCGGCGACAACGTGGTGCTCAAAGACCTGAACTTCACGGTCGCCCGCGGCGAGCGCGTCACCCTGATCGGGCCCTCGGGCTCCGGCAAGACCACCATCTTGCGCCTGGTGATGACCCTGGAGGAACTCACCGGCGGCTACATCTACGTCGACGGCGAACCCCTGAGCCACGAAGACCGCGACGGCAAGCGCGTCCCGGTGTCGAAGAGCCAGCAGAAGCGACTGCGCACCCGCATCGGCATGGTGTTCCAGCAGTTCAACCTGTTCCCCAATATGACGGTGCTCGAGAACATCATCGAGGCACCCGTGCACGTGCTGGGAATGTCGAAACGAGACGCCACCGACAAGGCTCACCGCCTCCTCGAGCAAGTGGGGCTGCCCGACAAGGCCAACGCGCACCCGACGTCGCTCTCCGGCGGGCAGCAACAGCGCGTGGCCATCGCCCGCGCCCTCGCCATGGACCCGGAGATCCTGCTGCTCGACGAGGTCACCTCCGCCTTGGACCCCGAAGTCGTCGGCGACGTGCTCGAGATCCTGCGCGAGGTCGCCGAAACCACCAACGTGACCATGTTGATCGTCACCCACGAGATGGGCTTCGCCCGGGATGTCTCCCACCGGGTGATGATGTTCGACGGCGGCCGCGTGATCGAGGACGGCCCGCCCGAGAAGATCTTCAGCCACCCGGAGCACGAACGCACCCAGCAGTTCCTCTCCGCCGTGCTCCGGGACTGAAGCCGTAGCTCACCAACTCTGCCCTGGACGGGATCTCAGTCTGCCCGCACCGTCTCCGGGCTGACATTACGCGCCCCGAAGACCAGCAGCCCGGCCAGCAGGATCGGCAGGCAACCTGCGATCATACCGGCGGTGATCCACCCCTGACCGGCCGCGAGTATCCCGGTCACCAGGATCCCGGCGAAGATCGCCCCCACCTGGCCCATGGCGTTGACCAGGGCGGCACCGGTGGCGCGGGTCTCCACCGGGAAGCTCTCCCCTGTGAAGAACAGCAGCGCGGAGAACGGCCCGATCAGGAAGAACAGCCCGGCGCTGTACAGCGCCACGATCAGCGGGAAGTTGCCGTCGGGGGCGAAGAGCATCGCGGTGAAGCACACGGAGCAAGCGATCCAGGCCAGGCCGATGGTGTTGCGGCGTCCGATCCGGTCACCCAGCCAGCCGTGGAACAGGTACCCCACGAAGGCGGTCGCGTTCGAGATCACCAGCACCGTCAGGGCGCTGTCAAAGCTGATGTTCTTACCCGACGTCAAAAACGAGGTCCCCAGGATCGAGAAAGCGAGCACACCGAACCAGGTGAGCATGAACGGCAGCCCGATGAAGACGGTGGCACGCAGCGATTCTCCGCGGAAGACGTCCACCAGCGACGTCGAGCCCGTCTCGTGCTGCGACTGTCCGGAGAACTGGGGGCTCTCCTTCAGATAGCGGCCGGCCCAGAGAATGAACACCACGGGCAGCGCGGCGACGACGAAGCAGAGCTGCCAGCCACCGATGGGCATCAGCAGATACACCGATCCGGCGGCGAGCACGGAGCCGACGGGCCACCCGGACTGCACCAGCGAGTAGATGAGGCCTCGGCGACGCGCCCGCACCGGATCATCGGCCTGGGTCGCGTACATCTCGTTGAGGTAGGCGGCGTTGATCGCCTGCTCGGCGTAGCCCAGCCCGGCCAGCGAGCGCACCAGCACGAGGAAGACGATCCCCAGCCCTGCCGCGATGCCGCTGACCCAGCCGACCGTCGCTGTGAGCAGCGAGGCCATGGCGGCCCCGGTCACCGCGATGAGGATACCCTTGCGTCGGCCCATGCGGTCGGCAATCGGACCGATGGAGAACGCCACGAGAGCGGTGCCCAGGGTGACCCAGGTGTTGATCTGCGTGGACTGCGGCTCGCTCCAGCCCAGATCGGCTGCCAGCTCGGGGAGCAGGTTGCCGAAGAGAACGAAGTCGTAGACGGCGCTGGTCCAGGCGAAGAAGCAGATCCAGGAGGCGATCTTCACGTCCCTGGGTGTGATCTCTTCCGTCGATGAACGGATTAGTGTGTCAGTCATGATGGGCATTCCTTGAGCTCATGCAACGAGGCGGCGCCGAGACTGTCGGTCTCACAGGGAGACCAGTCGCCCAGCGCCGCCTCGTTGCGGTCAGTTGAGATGAGGTTGTTGAATCAGCGGCTGGTGGCGGCCGCCGGTGTGCCCAGGCTGCTCCGCGCCTGGTTTGTGGCGTGGTCGTTCACGGTCAGGGCACCGCCGTCGCCGTCGTTGAGCACGACGCCGTAGTCCCGTTCAGCTGCCTCGCGGGTGGTGAAACCATCGAGCACATCGGCCAGCACTTTCTCCGGGTCACGTTTCCGGGGATCGCCGAAACCACCGCCCGAAGGAACCGTGATCTGCACAGAATCTCCGGCCAACAGCTGGCGTCCTGTCACCTTCGAAGGCCAGTACTCTTCACCGTCGCGACCGGGGTTCTTCACCAGCGATGCGTTCAGCCCATCGTGACCGCCGAACGCTCCCCAGGGGACGTCGGAATCGTGACGCTCGCCTTCACAGGTCACCACCGTGTCCGTGAGGAACGTGTTCTCACGGACGATGCCGATGCCACCACGGAACTCACCCGCCGCCGCCGGCTCCGAACGCAGCTCATAGCGGTCGGTGCGCATCGGGAAACGCCATTCCAGCTCCTCGATCGGGTTGTTGCGCGTGTTCGCGATGAGGTTGTCCACGGAGTCAGGACCATCGGAGGTCTTGCGGGCACCATAGGAACCCTCGTTGACTTCGAGATAGACCCAGTACTCACCGGCGCGGACGTCCCATCCGGAGTAGGACATGAAGTGAATGTGTGCTGAGTTTCCGGCTGTCACCCGCTCGGGGATGACCGGGGTCAGCGCCCGCAGCGCCAGGTCCACCGCACGCTGCACCTGCGAGAACCGGGAGAAGGTCGCCGCCGGGTAGGTGGGATTGAAGATCGTGCCCTCCGGCGCGATCACCTTCAACGGCTTGAGCATGCCCTCGTTCTGAGGGACGAACACCGGGAAGGCCACCTCGTCCAGGAACATCATGCGCGTGATGAATGTGAAGGCCGAGACCGTGGTTCCTTCGAACGCGCAGTTGTAGGCCGTCGGCACCTGCTCGGAGGATCCGGTCAGGTCGTAGGTGATCTCGTCTCCCTCCACGATGACCTTGACCTTGATCGGCAGCTTCTTGCCGTAGTTGCGGCCGTCGTCGTCCAGATAGCCGACCTCGGTCTCGTAGGTGCCATCCGGGATCTTGGCGATCTCCTGACGCAGCATCTTCTCCGAGTAGTCGATCCAGGCCTGCCCCGATTCCTGCACAGCACCGACACCATAGCGCTCGATGAGGGCCAGGTAACGGGACTTCGCCAGCTCACACGCCGCAATCATGGCTTGGAAGTCGCCCTCGTTGGAGGTAGGGGTGCGAGAGTTGTTCAGGATGTGCCGGATCAGCGAATCCTGCCGGACCCCCTTCTCATAGATCTTGACCGCCCGGAAGATAGTTCCTTCGGACTGCACGTCCTGGATGTCCACCATCAGCCCGGAGAAGGCGCCGCCGTTGTCGATCAGCTGGCCCGAGGCGCCGGCGAATCCGACCAGGGTGCCATCATGGAAGATCGGCTCGATGATCGCCACGTCCGGAGAGTGGGTCGCCCCCAGATAGGGGTCGTTGTGCAGGATGACGTCGCCCTCGTGGATGTCGTCGCCGAGCACGGAAATCACGCCCTTGACGATCTTCGGCATGGATCCCATGAACATCGGGGTGGAATCGGACTCGGCCAGCACGTTGCCCTCGCGGTCGAAGAGGCCCGCTCCCAGGTCCTCGGACTCGCGGATGATCGAGGAGTACGCCATGCGGAACAGCACCGAGGCCATTTCCTTGGCCGCGGAGTTGAGCGCCCCGCCAATGACGCGCATCAGGATCGGCGTTGCCAGGGTCTCGTCCGACGCCTTGCTGGCCGGGCAGTCGATGACCAGGTTTCCAGCCTCATCCACGGTCACGGTGAAGCCGGGAGGCACGACCGTGGTGGAGTCGTACTGCTCGACGATGGCGGGACCGACGAACGTCGTGCCGACGCCCAGCTTCTCCCGGTCATAGAACGGGGTGTCCACGGTGACGGCGGTGCCGTCGCTGTCGAAGGTCACCGGACGCGTCTCCACCCGGGCGTCCTTCAGACCGCCAGCGGCGGTGGGCTTCGGTGTGGGGAGCTCGTCCATCACGGCGATGGCCTCGACGCGGATGTTGATCACTTCCACCACGCCGTGGTCGAAGCGGTGGCCGTACTCCTCGAAGTGGGCCTCATGGAATGCGGCTTCCACCTGGGAGACCCAGTGTTCATCCACGGGACCTTCGGGGACGTCGAAACGGATCTCGTAGCCCTGGCCCTCGTAACGGGCGTCGGCGAGCCACTGGATACGGCGTCGATCCTGCGGAACGTTTTCGGCGTCGAGTTGCGCCGTCGCCTGGGCTTCAAGCCGATCGAAGTGTCCCTGGATCTCGGCCGGCTTGGCGTCGGCGATCTTGAACCGGGAGGTAGCGACGAACTCGTAGGACTCGTCGGTGGCCAGCAGGCCTGTGGCCGCGATGATGCCCGGGTGCGCCGGGATCAGCACGTGGGGCACTTCGAGCTCCGCGGCGATCTCGCAGGCGAACAGGGCGCCGGCGCCTCCGGCAGCGACCAGCGTGAAGTCGCGCGGGTCGTATCCTCGACGCACCGAGTTCTGCTCGATGGCCTGGGTCATACCGAACTTCTGGATCTGCAGCGCCCCGAGAGCCGCCTCTTCGACACTCATGTCCATCCTGTCGGCCAGTTCGCCGACAGCCTTCCGTGCCGAGTCGAGGTCCAGGTCCATGCCGGACCCGGCGAGCATACGTGCCGGCCGCATCCGGCCCAGCACGGCCTGGGCATCGGTCGAGGCCGGCTGTGTACCGCCCTTGCCGTAGCAGACCGGACCGGGGGTCGCCCCGGCGGACTGGGGTCCGACCCGGAACACACCGCCCTCATCGACGTAGGCGATGGATCCACCGCCAGCGCCGATGGTGTCGATATCGACCATCGGCACCATCGCCTGGTAGTCGCCGATCTTCGTGTCGAGCAGATGGCGCATCCGCAGCTCGCCTTGATAGGCGACGCCGATATCCGCCGAGGTGCCGCCGATATCCAGGGTGATCACGTTCTCGAAGCCGGACTGCTGTCCCGCCCATATGCCGCCGACCAGTCCACCGACCGGACCCGACATCATCAGGGTCACCGGGCGGATCGCCGCCTCCTTGATCGGCACCATTCCGCCGGAGGACTGCATCAGCAGGATCTCGCGCTGATAGCCCATCGTCTCCACTTCGGCCTGGAGGCGGTACAGATAGCGTGAGACGGTCGGGCCGACGAAAGCGTTGAGTGCGGTCGTAGAGAACCGCTCATACTCGCGATAGAGGGGAACGATGTCGTGTGACAGTGAGAGATAGGCCTCGGGGAACTCTTCCTTCACGATGGCACCGATGCGGCGCTCATGGTCCGGGTTCAGGTACGAGTGCAGCAGGCAGACCGCGATTGCTTCAACCCCAGCAGCCTTGAGCTGACGGACCTTCTCCCGCACCTCGTCCTCGTCCAGCGGAATCAACACATCGCCGTCCGGGGCCGTGATGCGCTCTTTAACGGTCAAACGGTGACGGCGCTTCACCAGGGGATGGGTCTGCCACGGCAAGTCCTGCTGCAGTGAGAAGTTGTGGGGCTTCTTGTGCCGGGCAATGTGCAGGATGTCCCGAAATCCCTCGGTGGTGATCATGCCGACTTCGGCGCCGCGATGCGTGAGCGCCGTGTTGGTGGCCACCGTGGTGCCGTGGACGATCTGATCGACCTCCGATAGGGAGATGCCGGCCTTCTGGCTGAGTCGCTTCAGCCCATCGATCACGGCTTCTGAAGGGTCGTGCGGGGTGGAGGGGACCTTCTCGACCACCGCTTCACGGCGCTCGTCGTCCGAATAATAGAGGTCGGTGAAGGTTCCACCGACGTCGACACCAATGCGTTTCATGAGATGCTTCCTTCCGTAGCGTTGCACCCTGACCCGCCTGCTGAAGCGGCTGCAGTCTCGAGTACGAACGGGGGGGCTGGTTGTCAGCGCGAGGCTGGCGAAAAGCTGGATCGGCCTTATTCGAGCGCCCATCGCGTTGCTTTCCAGTCAATCTAGTTGCTGGCAAAGCAACACACAAGCGGTTTTTCGTCGTTTTCGTGACTCGTTTCACGACCGGAACGAGCTTGTAGCAAGCAGGAAACATAAGGCCGGAAACGGGCTCCGGGCACGCCGAGGGCACCCCTTCCCACGGGCGGATCAGCGCGCCAGAAGAGGTGCCGTCGTCGGCGTCAGAGACTAGACGCTCAGGGTCTTTCCACCTGCCGTAATCGCCCCCTCATCTGTGCCGATTCCCAGCGCCCTGCCTCAGGTCTCCGGAAGTAGCAGCGCGGCACAGAAGGAGCCAATGGCGATCACCGACAGATAGATGGCGGGCGCATAGGGAAGACCCGTCGCGTCGATCAACCAGGTGGCCACGAAGGGCGCCGTACCGCCGAAGATCGCGTAGCTGAGGTTGTAGGTGACGGCGGAGGCCGTATACCGCACCTTGGTCGGGAACACCTCGGTCAGCAGCACCGACATGGCGAAGGCGAATAAGGTCGCGGTCGGTATGGCGGAGCCCCAGCGAGCGCGCTGTTGTGCAGGCGCATGTTCGATCACATAGGTCACGGCCCTGGCATACTCACCGCCGGTCGAGAAGCCCTGGGCGCAGCGCGCAACAGTCAGCAACTGCGCCGCCCACATCCCGATGGGCTTGTACCCGGGTAGCAGGCCGATGGCTGCTATAGAAGCGGGCAGGGTTCAAAACCTGGGATCGACGAAAAATGGCGGGTCACCGGCGCCGATCTCGCAGATCGGCACCGGCAACCCGCCAGTGGGTGTGAAAGTTTCACCAGATGGCCTGACGCTCAGGCGTCGACCGGAACCGTGTTCTTCGCGTCGAAGTCGACCTCGATCTGACGATCAGGACTGGGCTTCGGAACGGTCTCACCGAAAGGCGGCATGGTGTTCAGGTAGTTCAACACGTCTGCCAGCGGCTCAACGTCACCGAATTTGGAGTCGATGTCAAACAAGTTCCACTGCACCACGCCGGGCACACGGTCGCCGATGGCCTCCTTGACCAGAATCGGACGGTACCCGTAAGCCAGGGCATCCTCGGCGGTGTGGCGCACACAACCGGCGGCGGTGCAGCCGGTGATGATCAGGGTGTCGATGTGGTTGGCCGCCAGGAAGAGCTGCAGGTCGGTGCCAGGAAAGGCCGAGGCCCGTCGCTTCTCCAGGACGATATCGTTTCCTTCCGGGGCGATCCGGTCGTCAATCTGCGCCCAATAGGAGTCCGCCGGCAACGATTCAACCGGAATCTTAGAGTGCCACAGGCCCATGTCGTTCGGGACGGAAGAGTCGGTGATCTCGTACACATTGGTGGTGTAGAAGATCGGCACCCCTTTGGCGCGGGCTGCGGTGTTGACCTGCTGGATCGCATCGATCAACCCGTCGACACCACGGCAGGTGAACGGGTGACCCTCACGCGTCCAGGCGTTGGCCATGTCGATGTGCACGATCGCAGGACGGTTGCCGTAGCCGACACGGCGCTTGAAACCACGCTTGTAATACTCCTCGGCGCCAACCTTGAACACCTTCTCTAGCAGAACCTCGAGCTGGGCTTCGAGTTCTTCGCGGGTTTCTTCAACCATGGTTCTTTCCTCCTTGAGCCGCGGAAACGATCCGCCTGTCTGTTGCTGTCCTATCAATGTAGTTTCTTTAACAGCAACACACAAGCCCCTTCTGCGAAATTCGTGATTCGTATCACGACGGAAACAAACCAGTAGCATGGTGGAAGCATTCGCCCCCGACGATTGCACACAGATCGACTGGAGGACGCTCATGACCGAACGCTCCGCCCCCGCACCACAAGGTGCTGCGGCGTCACTGCTGAATGGCCTGAATGTCCTCGAAGCATTCACGCCGGCCCATCCCGTTCTCGGCGTCACAGAGATCTCCGACCGTGTCGGTCTCCACAAGTCCACGGTGTCGCGCATGCTCCAGGGGTTCGCCGAAGCCGGATACGTCCAGCGGGACGAGACGACGGGACGCTACCGCCTCGGGCTGGGACTGCTGGGGCTTGCTGCGCCCTTGCTCGCCGATCTCGATGTCCGCCGCGCCGCGCTGCCGCATCTGGAACACCTCACCGAGGTGACCGGTGAAACTTCAGGACTGTCCCTGTGGAACGGGACCGAGGCCGTGGTGGTCGAGCAGGTCGACAGTCCGCATCAGGTCAAGCACTCCGCCCACATCGGTACCCGGTACAACCGCTGGGCCTCCTCATCGGTGCGCCTCTTTCTCTCCAGCATGGATCTCGATCACGTCCACAGCCTGGTCGAGTCTGGGCACATCATCGTCTCCGAGCAAGACCGTCAAGATGGCGGTTTCGACTCCCCCGAAGAGCACCTACGCCAGGTCCAGAACGACGAACTGGCCATCAATGACGGACAGACCACTTATGAAGAGTTCGGCGTCTCCACAGCAATCCGCGACTACAGGGGTCGGATCGCGGGATGCATCACCGTCTCCGCACCGCGCTCACGCGTTCAACACCTGAAACTCAAGGATCTTCTGATCAGTTCAGTCCGTGACACAGCCAAAGCGGTGTCAGCGCGATTGGGCGACGAAGCGTAAGCGCCGCCTCGAGTTTCCCCCGCGCGCCGCGACACACGCGTTAACACCCATCGTTCTCACGGTCCGGCTCCTCCACAGAGTGCTTCACAGACGTCGATTCTGACCGATTCACGCACTCCTGTGGATACACCCCCGAAGTTGTTTGCGAGCCCTGCCATGGTGGATATATCGCCATCACCCGTGCAGGACATCCTGACTGTTCGGGGCATGGCCTGACGGAGCGGTAAGGACGGTGGGGACCATGGCACTGGCAGCGATCGGCCACACCCCCACCTCCGCGCCCGCCTTCGATCAGCTCTCCCTCGGAGACGTATTCGACCTGGTCCAGGACGGTCTGCGCCACCTCTCTCAACGCATGTCGACGCCCGACGCCCGCCGCGAATTTGCCGTGTTCATCGCCCCAGAGTCCACGCCCGACGACGCGCCGAGCGACCGAGTACCGACCAACCAGGACCCGGTCGACCGGGTTCGTGGGGACGTACGCAACACCCTGCCGTCCCTGCTCCAATCCGCGCAGAGCACCGCGCAGCTCATCGCCGGTGTGCAGGCCCGCCTCGATGGCTTCACTCACGACATGTTTGCCCGCCCGCAGGACCGCGCCGATCTGCTCGGACTCCCCAAGAAGGGCAAGCTCGCCTACCGCGACGCCAGCGAACTCATCCAGGGCGCCACGAACATCTCACGTCACGAGGCGAAGCGCCGCACACAACAGGCACAGGATTTCCGTCCCCACGCCAGCAAGTCCGGCAGCAAGGACACGCCTCCGCCCGGTTCCGGCCGTCTCGCAGGGCTGTTACCCCACGTCGCCTCCGCGTTCGCCCGCTCCCTGATTGCCCCGGCGCGCCTGTCCATCATCACGGCCGCAATCGACAAACTCGAGAAAGTCCTCGCGACGGCGGGGCTGCCGGTAGCCACCCTTCATGATCAGCTGCGCGACGTCGACGAGCGTATGGCTTACCGCGCCAGCGTCGAGTCGCACGATGAATTCCGCTCCTTCGTGAACCATTGGCGTGACAGCGTGCTGCGCCTGATCGCCGACGACGCCGTCACCTCCGCAGAGCATCAGGCCCGCGAAAATCGCAGCCTCGTCTACATGGGACAGTCCGGCGAACTCTTCGACTGGCTGGTCCGCACCACGCGCGAGGGCCACGAAACCCTGATGACCATCAAGTCCGCCAGCTCCAATCCTCGACGGCGGTCCTCCTGCGCCACCGACGAGTCCGAATCAGACAGCACTTCCGACAGCACCGCATCCGCGGAGGAACCCACCGACGACCGGTCCCCCGTTCAGCGCGCCCACGACGGGTTCTTCGGCGTCGTCGAAGCCGGGCTGCGTTCCACCGAGAACAGCCTTCCCGACCAGGGCGGCAGCCGACCCCAGCTGATCGTCTCGGCCGGCATCACCTCCCTGCTGAAGATGGCACACCAGGACGGGCTGCTGGCCGACACCTTCGACCCGCAGCTGCTGAACACCGGGTCCACCGAGGACCTGATGATCTCCGCGGGTTATTCCGGATCCAGCGGCGCCGGCATCATCCGCCGCATGCTCTGCACCGCCGACATCACCCCGGTGGTGCTCGGCACCGACAGTGAGATTCTCGACGTCGGCAAGAAACACCGGCTCTTCACCCCGGCCCAGCGCAAGGCACTGATCGCCCGAGACGGCGGATGCGCCGCACCGGGATGCACGTTCCCCGCTGCCTGGTGCGAGTCCCATCACATTCAACCGTGGTCTCAGGGCGGCAAAACCTCCGTGGATAACGGGGTCCTGCTGTGCAGCCACCATCATCACGCCGTGCATGAGGGCGCCTGGTCCATCCGCGTGTACCGGGGTTCGCCCTGGTTCACCCCGACGGCGAAGCTGAATCTGTTCACCACCGATCGTTCCCCGCGGCGCAACAACTATTGGCGCCCGGACCGAGAATCCCCACCGCCGCCAGACGACGTAGACCCAGCAGACGCGGCCCCAGCCGACATAGACCTGTCCAACGCAGATCCTTCCGACACTGGCTCATCCGAGACGCACCCGATGCCACTAAGCTGACAGCATGGCTGACATATCACCGCGCACCCAACGTTTGTCCGTGCTCGACGACGGCATGAACTTCCACACCCGCAAGTGGGTGAAGCCCGAGGATCTCAACGCTAACGGCACCCTCTTCGGCGGCGCCCTGCTCCGCTGGATCGACGAAGAGGCCGCCATCTACGCCATCCTGCAGATGGGCAACCACCGGGCGGTCACCAAAATGATGTCGGAAATCAACTTCGTCTCCTCCGCAATGCAGGGCGACATGATCGAGATGGGCCTGAAGGCGACCCGCTTCGGCCGCACCTCGGTCACCATGCGCGCCGAGGTTCGCAACATGATCACCCGCCAGCTGATCCTGACCATCGAGAAGATCGTGTTCGTCTCCCTCGACGCCGACGGCAAACCGGTCCCCCACGGTTACACCGACATCACCTACGACCGCGACCGGATGCCCACCCGTCTGCCGAACGCCGAGTCCTGACTGCCCATGGGTCAACAGAACTAGGCGACGGCGTTGGCCGCACGGAACCAGTCAGCGGGCATCGGCCGGTCCAGCTTCCACACGATCTGGATCGGCCGTTCCCCCGTTGCGGAGACCAGGTCAGCGGTGCCCAGGCAGAGGAACGGCTCGGTGCCGATCTCGTCGTTCTTCGAGTGCCGCACGAACAGCAGGGTCGAGGTTCCATTGCTGTTCTTCGTGAGATACCGCTGTCCGGTTTCGCTGTCGCGTCGTGTCTTGCCCTGCGACTCCCAGTGAAACTCTGTCGGGCTGATCGCGTAGTCCCGATACATGGTCGCCGGGCTGAAGTCACGTTCGGACTTCTTGAGGTTGATCAGCAGCGCATCAGTCTGGAAAGTCTCCGAGAAGGCGACGCCCTCGACATGTGATTGGAACGCGCGGTCCCACGAGGAAATCGCCAGGGCTGCCAGAATCTCTTCGCGGCGATAGCGGACGTGCGAGAGCAACGGAATACGTCCACCGAGGCCGGTCGGCCGTGGAACTGTATGCGCCCGATCCATCGCGTACTCGAGCACTTCCCCTGCTTCGGCCACGAACGCTGTGCGCGAGCGTAGCCACTGCAGTCCATCGCTGAATCCGGTCAGCCCCATCCGCGAGTGCTTCTGACCGGCGATGGTGAAGTACAGCATGCGGGCGTAGTCCTGTGACCGCGGCTGCAGCTGCTCATACGGCGTCATGTCCATCAACAGTGACCGATAGGCTTCCGCGCGTTCACGATCGTCCACGTGGAGTAGCTTCCACGCGTCTTCGGATTCCTTGAGAGCCTCAGCTCTTGGGGCACCCTGCGGCTCAGCCTTCGCCCGCAGGGACGTCCATGAGCGCCGATTGCTCGTGCTTCCTCCGTAAACGTCTCGCAGGGTGCGACCCGCCTCGTCGAGATAGGTCTTCAGCCGGTACTCCCAGATGTTCCGATCTCCGGCATGCTCCCGTATATCCTGAGCCAGCTGATTCGCGTTGAGGTTCAGCTGCGCACGCACGTTCTCCAGAATGCGTTCGGTGGAAACGTCGTCGAGCACAATCCGGGACCCGGCGGGCAGGAACGGGAATCCGTTCTCGATGTCTTTCAGTAAGGCGGATCGACCCGAGCCGGTCAGCGCCCGCAGCTTCTGGTCGAACCGGAACTCGCGACGCTGAGCACCGACGAAGTCCAACACCGACAGCACGCTCTTGCCGTGAGTCCGACGCAGCCCGCGGCCGAGCTGTTGCAAAAAGATGGTCGCGGACTGGGTCGGGCGGAGGAAGAGTACCGTGTTCACTTCAGGCACATCGAGTCCCTCGTTGAACACGTCAACGGCGAAAATACATTGAATCGAGCCGGAGCGCAGGTCATCCAGTGCCTGACGACGGTCAGCGCTGGTGGTTTCTCCGACCACGACGGCGCTGGGAATCCCAGCCTCGTTGAAGCGATGGCTCATGAACATTGCGTGATCGACGCTGACACAGAAACCCAGCGCCCGCATCGCGCTCAGGTCGCCCACCTTGTCCTGGAGCTCTCGCACCACCAGACGCACGCGAGCATCGTCACCGGTGTAGAGAGTGCTGAGTTCGCTGACGTCGTACGTTCCATGACGCCAACCGACGCGATCCAGCTGAACGGTGTCAGCGATGCCGAAATAGTGGAACGGCACCAGAATGTCCGCCTCCAAAGCGTCCCACAGCCGCAATTCAGACGCGATGCGTCCGCCGAACAATTCGCGGACATTGAGTCCATCTGCGCGTTCCGGCGTGGCCGTCAGCCCCAACAGCTCGCGCGGTTCCAGATGCTCAAGAAGCCTCCGGTAGGTGGCAGCTGATGCGTGGTGGAATTCGTCGATCACGATGACGTCGAACCGGTCCCGCGCCAAGGCCTCCAACCGTTCGGCACTCAGCGACTGCACCGAGGCGAAGACATGGTCCCATCGTTGCGGGACCTGCCCGTCCACGAGCAGTTCCCCGAACCCGCCATCCGCCAGCACCTCGCGATAGGTCCGTCGGGCCTGCGCCAGAATCTCCTGACGATGCGCCACGAAAAGCAACCGCGGTCGGTGCCCAAGATCAACCTCAAGATTTCGGTAGTCCAGGGCGGCGATCACCGTCTTGCCGGTTCCGGTGGCCGCGACCAGAAGATTCCTGTGCCGATCGTGAATGGACCGTTCTGCGGCCAAGTCTTCGAGCATGATCGTCTGGTGCGGGTACGGGCGCACTTCCAGACCGGAGACGTCGATCGTCGTCCCGGATTGCCTTGCCGCGCTGCGGCCCAAGGCGCGATCGAGACGCTCACTGTCCGTGTCCGGATCGAACCTTTCGAATCCTGGATCCGCCCAGTAGGTGGCGAAAGTGGCCTCGAATTTCCGCAACAGTTCCGGAGTGCTGATGGCGGAGAGCCGGACGTTCCATTCCAGTCCGTCGAGCAGTGCGGATTTCGAGAGGTTGGACGAGCCGACGTAGGCCGTTGAGAATCCGGACTCACGGTGGAAGAGCCAGGCTTTGGCGTGCAACCGCGTCGAGTTCGTCTCGTAGTTGACCTTCACCTCGCCGCCGAATTCTCGCACGATGCGCTCGAGCGCCTGTCGCTCAGTGGCGCCGATATAGGTGGTCGTGATCACGCGGAAAGGAATCTTGCGGCGAGCCAGCTCGCGCAGCGGCTCCGCCAGCGTCGTCAGCCCATGCCACTTAACAAAAGCACAGAGCAGGTCAACCCGGTCCGCGCTGGCGAGCTCCGCGCTCAATTCGCTCCCCAAGCTCGGCTCATCACGGGCGTTGGTGATCAGCGCGGCTTGCGTGAAGGGCGTCTGTGGCCGAGGCAGAGCGTGCACGACCGTTGTGGGAGCGACTTGGGTCAGTTCCTGTAGTCCGTCGGAGTCGTCGGGGACGTCAACCTCAAAATCCTCACCGAGCAATCCGATAATGCGGTGTGCCAGGGCCAGTCGATCCTCCGGCTCCTTGAGCGAGACCAGCGCGCGGTCGATGAGTGTTCCAAGGTGACGCCCGAGTGTAAGAGCGTCTTCTCCCTCAGGCACCTTGGCCTGGGCCGTCTCCCAGTGGGCCTGGTCGATCGCAGCCCGCAACCGCCGCGTCAGCAACGATTCATAGACACCCGGGTAAAACTCCACCTGCTCATCATAAGTTGACGGCGCAGCCAAAATCAGCCGTTACAGAACAGGCACCGGCTACGGGTAGGGCAGCGGGTGGTCGACCAGTTCGTAGTAGCCCGGTTCCGGGGTGGTGAGTTGCTCGCGCGTGGTGCGTAGCCAACCGGCCAGGTGGTGGATCTCCTCCGACTCGTAATCCGGGTAGTCCTGTGCGAACTGCTCCGGGTCCTCCAGAGCCAGTACCTTCTGCTGGTATCCGCCCGGACCGCCTGCGTCCTCGGGCGGGCAGTCGCCGTCGACGCTGAGCAGTTCGGCCTCCTCGCCGGCCACACGCGTCCCCACCGGGCTGATGCGCATCTCCCAATTGTCGCCGTAGTCGTAGGTCAGCAGCAGCGCTGGACCATCGGCACGCAGCACGTCCCCGACGTGCATCTCCGCAGCCAGGGGACCATCGGAGTCCTCAGCGATCCCCTCGGAGGAGTGCGCTACCAACTGACTGCGATCGGCGACGTCGAGCTGCCACAGGTGGGTGAGCTCCCAGCCGAACATCACCAGGATGGTTTCGACGGCGGAGTGCAGGTTCGCCTCCAGTGGCACCGACATTCGTCGGCTCACCGTTTCGTGAAGCCCCTCCAGCTCGATGGTGAACTCGATGTGCTCGACGTCGTCGCGCTCTTCCTCATCCACGGTGTTCTCTTCCATCAGCTGGCGCAGCAGCTCCTCCGGCGAGGTGGCGGCAGCGCTGATCAGGCTATCCGCGTAGTCCTGGGCGGATTCGTAGTCGGTGGTGGGACTGACGCGGTCCACCGGGGAGCCGTCGGGGGCGTATCCGGCAACGTATCCGGAGCGCAGCATCCACGCCAGCACGGCGGTCTCCACCCAGAAGCGGCGCCATTCGTGGCTGGCGCCCACCAAGTGCTCACATGGCTCGGCGACGACGGCGCGCTTGTCAGCGATGCGGATGAGTCCGGTGTCCCGCAGTGCGGCCCAGGCTTCGTCCACCAGCGGCAGGTCGCCGGCGCGCAGCACGGGAGCGTCGTCGTCGTCCGGGTCGCGTCCGACGTCGTCAACGTTGTCCGGCTCCCCTTGGAGCTCTCGGATCCAGGGCGATTCGGCGGCGAGACGGCGCAGCTCGGCCACGGGGAGCCGTCCGGTGGCCGTTGCGGAAACCGGCTGCTCGGAGACGAAGCAGAACACCTCGAGGGCGACCGTGGTGAGCGGATACTCCGCGTGCAGCACCGGCAGCAGGTCGGCGGCACCCGGCACCAGCCCGTGGGTCACGGCGGCCAGGGTGCCCAGGGCGCGGGCCTGGGCGATCTGGGTGAAGGGCAGCTGCAGCGGCACCTCCAGGTGCACCAGCACCTGCTGTTCCAGGGGGGTGAGCTGTTCGCCGTCGGACGCCTTGAGCAGCACGTCGATCTCGGCCGCGCTGTGCAGCAGCGGGATGCCGAAGGGCTCGACCCGCACCCGCAGCGGGGAGCCGTTCTCGCCGTCGGCGTCGTCGTCGTGATGGTGGTCAAGGGTGATCCGCGCCCGCCAGCCGCGGGCCGGGTCGATTTCGGCGTAGAGCTCCGTGTCTCGGCGGAACAGCTGGGCGAACTGCAGGCCGTTCAGGTCGTGGACGGCGTCCTCGTTGGAGGTCTCGCGCCAGGCGGCGGCCACCCCGAAACACACCGGATCCTTGCCTTCGCGGGTGAGCAGCGCGGCGGGCTGGGGCTCAAGACCGGCGGCGGCCCACAGCACGTACATCACGTGCTCGGCGGGTAGCGAGACGTCCAAGCGCACGCGCACGGTGAGCGGTCGCTCCATGCCGGTGGTGGCCAGTTGCACCGTGCGCACCGTTTCGGCGGGCACTAGTTCCGGGAGCAGCTCGTCGTCCAGCTCGGCCTCCCAGGGCTCTCGCTCGTCTCCGGTCGTCATCGGTGGCCCCCTTCTGGTCGGCCCCGGCCGCCCCATCGCCACCGGAGCTTTGTCCCAGCGTAGCGCCACGGACGGGCAATGTCAGCGGCTGGATTCTCGTGCAGAACCGATACGCTGAGGCGATGATGCTCCTCGTCTCGCTGCTCGGGCTGGCGCTGCTGGACTCGACGACGGTCGGCACCCTGCTCATCCCGCTGTGGCTGCTGATCGCCGCAGTGGCTCCGCGCCGGATTCTGGGGTACCTGGGCGCGGTGGCGGGCGCGTATTTCCTCATCGGACTGGCGCTGCAGCTGGGCTTCGGTGCGGTGCTCGAGGCGTATCGCGATGCGCTGACGTCCGTCCTCTCCTACCAGGTGCAGCTGGTCCTGGGCGTGCTGCTGGTGCTCACCGCACTGGTGTTGTGGTTGCGCGCACGACGGCGAACGGGGCAACCCGCCGCACCAGAGCAACCCGGCTGGGTGGGTGCCCGGCTCGTGCGCGTGCGCGCGCGCATCGCTGAGGGCTCGACGACGACGATGCTCTCCCTCGCCCTGGCCGCGGTGGCCCTGGAGGTAGCGACGATGTTCCCGTACCTGGGCGCGATCGGGCTGATGACCCAGCATGGCCCCGGGTTCCCGGCGACGGTGCTGCTGCTGGCCGGCTACTGCGTCGTGATGGTGCTCCCGGCCGCCGCACTCGTGGGCGCCCGCGCGCGATGGGGCACCGAATTCGATGAGCCGCTGCGCTGGATCGAGGAGCAAGCCGGGTCGAGTACGGCGCGGTCGGCCAGCCGGTGGTTGCTGGCCGCGTTCGGGGTGGTGCTCGCGGTCAACTCCGCCTACACCTTGTGGGGGTGAGCTACCCGCCGGAAGAGTCAGCCGCCGGGTGAGTCAGACGTTAGGTGAATGACTGGCCGGGTGTGCCCGCTGCGCGCGCAGCAGCTCGTTGGCCCGGTGGGCGACGTCGCGATCGCGCTGGGCGAGGGTGTCCACCAATCGCTGCACGTACCGCACCCGAGATTCCCAGTCCTCGCCACTTTGTTCGGCGCGCGGCAGATCCTCCAGGTGCTGCACCTCGCGCCACGCGGTGACCAGGGAGGATTCATAGAGCCGCTGATCAGCTACCGCGGCGTCGCCAGACTCCCCACCCAGCACGGCGACCATGTCGAGCCGAGACAGGTCCAGCCCCAGGGCCAGCCGGTCCAGCTGGGCGCGCAGGTCCTTCAGCTGCGCTCGGGAGGCGCGGGTTCCGGCACGCCGTCGTCCACTCTCGACGACGGCGACGCCCGCCAACACCAGCGTCTGCGCCCCGGCCCAGAACGCCAGCGCCACCGTCCAGAAGATCCCGGAGGTGTTCTCGGGGCCGGTCTCCTGGTGGTTGTACTCCATGATCCGCCCGAGCTTCTGCAGCTCGTACGGCACCAGATCAGCAGCGGTGAGGTCCGCGCGTTCGGCAGGCACCGCACGCCGGAAGGGCTCGGTGTAGGTGAAGGAGTAGGTGCCCAGCCGGGAATCCACCCCGGCGCTGATCTCCCCGGTCAGCGTGCCGCCGATCGCCCAGGCGCCGTCGGGGAAGATCCAGATCGGCATCACCGCCTGGCCCTGCACCACCTCGCCGGTCACTGGATCCAGCAGCTCGGGATACTCGACGGCGACGTCGGTCTTGATCTGCTGGTAGGCCTCCAGCATGTCCCAGTAGTCGATCTCCACGCGGCCCTCGCCGGCGGCCCGGCGCTCGGGGTTCTCCTCGATGTCGGTGTAGTCGGCGTAGTCGTCGATGGGCAGCACCGCCACGATCAGGTCCAGCTGTTCGGGGAGCAGGGCGGCGTCGTCGGAGGAGCGCAGCGAGCGGTCCATCGCGTAGCGCACGTAGTCCAGCGTGATCTCGGGCGTGCGCAGCGGGCTGCCCTCGGGCTCCTCGTCGGCGGCCGGCACCAGATCTAGATCGCCGTAGATACTCAGGCTGTGCAGGGGCTGGTCCCCCACCAGGGTGCGCCCGTAGCGGGTGTTGGTATCGGCATCGGCGACGGCGATCCACCCGGCGATGAGCCCCACCGCCAACGGCGCCACGATGCCCACCCCGATGCCGACTTTCGCCGTGGGGCTGACCGGTTTGGTCACGCGGGCGCGCGCAGGGGTGGCGTCCGCACGCAGCGCCCCGAATCCGGTTTCGCGCACCGTTAGCACCCGCTCCAGCGCCTTCAGCGGGCCCGGGGTGGCCAGGCCGAGCAGCGTGCGCAACCGGGTGAGCGACTCGGTTTCGCCCACCGTCATCGCGCGCAGCCGTTCTGCGCTGCGTTCCTCGGCGGCCGCGCGCAGTTCTTCTTCGGTGGGAATGTTCTGTCCAGTGTTTCTGCTGTTCCGGCCAGCCCGCTCCAGGCGCCTGGCCGTGTCAATCAGCCGGGCCTCGACATCGTTCCACCGGCTCAGCAGCTCGGCGTGGCGCTCCACGAGTCCGGCGGCTTCGGCGTCGTCGTCTCGTTCTGCGTCGTTTGGCTCAGGGCCTTCGTCATTCGCCGTCGCGGCCTCCCCCAGCAAACCCAGCAGCTCGCCGCGTAGCTCGCGCAGGTCACGCGATTCAGACACATCCGCGTGGCCCAGCACGTCATCCACCGCCTGCACCACGGGTGCGGCCAGCTGGTCCAGCACGGTACGCGATCCGGCGTGACCCGCGTGCAGTTCAGCCGCCGCGGCCACCGCATCCGCCCGCCGGTGCAACTCCAGCGTGTCCGCCTCAAACTTCGCCAGCGCCTCCTCGTCCTCGGGTTTCAGCACGGCCCACTGCCCCAGGTCGCGCTCGACCCGGGCCAACTCCATACTGCGACGCCGCACCCCGCGCCACTGGTTCCGCAGGCTGCGATCCCCCGCCGCCGACACCCGCGCCTCGAGCGCATCCACCTCCAGCACCGAACGCGCCAGCCGCAGCCGACCCGCGTCGAAACGGCGCTTGCGCTCCCGTTCGGCCCGACGATCGCGCAACCACAGGTACATCACTCCGCAGGCGGCGAACAGTGGCAGCGCGGTGAGCGATCCCCAAAACAGCGCCGACCGGTTCCCGTCGTCCACGTACATATCCGCCGCCGTCGACGCCGCGCCCACCACCGCGCTCGGCCCGTGCCCCAGAGTGCGGTTGTTGATGAACGTGGCCCGAATCTCGGTGGCAGCCCGGTAGTGATCGCCGGAATCTTCGCCATCGAACGCCACCCGGGTGAAGTCGCTGAGACTCAGATCCGGATCGTCGACGTCGTCGCCCATCGACAGCAGCACATCCGCCTCGCCGATCTCGCCGCGATAGTGCTCGGCCCAGTCCAGATCGCGCTCCACCACGTGCAAGGTGAAGGGCTCGTACACGCGCAGTCCCCGCTGTTCGGCAGCGTACTCCACCGATTCCTGAGTGATTCCGTACGGCAGACCGTCATCGATGACGAACTCGACGCGGTGCTCCGGTTCCGCGGTGACCTGTCCATACCCGACGACGCCGAAGCCCACCGCAAGCCCCGCCAGCGCCAGGGCGCCCCAGGCCGAGCGCCAGAGGGCGCGCAGCTGTTTGCGTTTCGGTGGAGCAGCAGGGTCAGCCATGCCTCACATCATAAGACGCCGCCGCACCCCGGCATCCCACCACAGAGCAGGACTCAGAAACAGTGCCGCGCCGTCGTCGGTGTCAGCATCAGGCGAAGGCGGACTTTCCGGTCAGGTCACGGCCGATGAGCAGCGCCTGCACCGATTCGGTGCCCTCGTAGGTGGTGATCGCCTCGATATCGGCCATGTGGCGGATGACCCCGTGCTCGAGGAGGATGCCGTTGCCGCCCATCAGGTCACGGGCCTCAACGGCGATGCGACGGGCCAGCCGGGTGTTGTTGTACTTCGCCAGCGAGGCTTGGGTCGGGCGCAGCTTTCCGGCGGCTTCTAGCTCCGCCAGCTGTGCGCAGTAGAGCTGCATGGTGGTCAATTCGGAGAGCATCCGGGTGAGCCGCTCCTGCACCAGCTGGTGCTGCGACAGGTACTTACCGAACTGTTTGCGCTGGTTCGCGTAGCTCAGCGCGGCCTCGAAGCAACCGGTGGCGTGGCCCAGGGCGGACCAGGCGACGCCGAGCCGCGTGGCGTAGAGCACCGTGGAGGCGTCCTTGAAGGTGTGGGTGCCCGGCAGCACGGCGTCGGCGGGCAGGCTGACGTCGGTCAAGGTGATGTAGGCCTGGTCGATAGCACGCAGCGAGGCTTTTCCGGGGATGACCTCACCGTGGTAGCCGGCGGTCTCCTGCGGGACGGCGAAGCAGCGCACACCACCGTGATCCTCGGCCCCTTCCGAGTCCACGCGCGCCCACACGAAGGTAACCCCGCCGGCCGCACCATTGCCGATCCACTTCTTGGTCCCGTTGAGCACCCAGGAGCCGTCCGTCTGACGGGTGGCCTGGGTTTCCAGCCCTGCCGAATCGGAGCCGTGGTCGGGTTCGGTGAGCGCGAAGGCACCCGGCATCGTTCCCGCGGCCAACGGTTTCACGTAACGGTTTTGCTGCTCGTCAGAGCCGAACAGGGCCACGGTGCGCAGCGCCAGCCCGCCCTGCACGGCCAGCACGGTGCCCAGCGAACCGTCGATCCGGGAGAGCTCCATGTTCACCAATCCGGCCGCCAGCGGCGAGAGCAGCTCGACGTCGGGATGCTCGACGCCGTCGCCCAACAGCCCGGCCGCGCCGAGCCCCTCCACCACCTGCAGCGGGTAGCGGTACTCGTCCCAAGCCTGGGTGAGCTCCGCCTGCACCGATTCCCCGTACGCGCGGGCGCGCTGCCAGACCTCACGGTCGGCCGCCGGGATGTCGGCGAACACCTCGTAGTAGTCGATGTCGAGGGCATCGGTGACGCGGTATGCGGGTTCGAGGTGGCCGGGCAGGCCGGAGGGAGTGTTCTGAGTCATACCTCATACTCTACGTCCCGGTAACCTCCGTGCCAAGAGGACGAACCGGCGTTCCGTTGCCATCAAGTTGCATGCCACGCGCCTCGTGCCCGTCGCCGCAGACACCTGCATCAGGACAGCTGACCGCCTCATCTCAGAGCTGAATTACTCACTCTGGAGTGAGTGGGGTGTGATGGGGCACACTGGGAGCATGACTCTTCTTGATTCCTCCCTCTGGTCCGACAAGATCTTCACCGGCAGCTGGACGGCTGGCTCGGCTGACTCGATCGACATCCTCAACCCTGCTGATGGCACCGTGCTGGGGCGCAGCGGCATGGCCTCCGCCGACGACATGCGCGACGCCGCCCGGACAGCTGCAGCCGCCCAGAAGGACTGGGCGCGCACCAAGCCCGCCGAGCGTGCCGCAGTGCTGCGCCGGGCCGGTCAGATCTTCGAAGACCATCAGGCCGAACTCATCGACTGGGTACAGCGCGAAACCGGCGCGATCCCCGCGAAGGCCGGCCTGGAGATCCATGTGGCCGCCAACGAGTGCTTTGACGCCGCAGCCCTCCCCCACCATGCGATGGGCGAGGTGCTGACCTCGGACGAGGACCACTGGTCGTTCGCCCGCCGGCTGCCCGTCGGCGTCGTCGGCGTGATCTCGCCGTTCAACTTTCCGCTGATCCTCTCGATCCGTTCCGTGGTGCCCGCCCTCGCGCTGGGCAACGCGGTGGTGCTGAAGCCAGATCCACGTACCCCGGTCTCCGGCGGCGTGATGATCGCCCGTGCCCTGGAAGCGGCCGGACTGCCGGCCGGGGTGTTCCAGATGCTGCCCGGCGGCGCCGAGGCCGGTGCCGTGCTGACGGAAGCACCGGAAATTTCTGTCGTCTCCTTCACGGGCTCGACGGCGGCGGGCCGCAAGGTCGGCGAGGCCGCGGGCCGGAACCTGAAGCGGGTGCACCTGGAGCTCGGCGGCAACAACGCCACCGTGGTGCTGCCCGGGGCCGACGTCGCGAAAGCCGCTTCTGCCGGCGCCTTCGGTTCGTTTCTGCACCAGGGCCAGGTGTGCATGACCACCGGGCGCCACCTGGTGCACGAATCCCTGGCAGATGAGTACGTCAGCGCGCTGAAAGAGAAGGCCGAGCACCTGCCCGTGGGCGATCCGACGCACGACAACATCGCGCTCGGACCGATCATCGACGAGAAGCAACGCGACAACATCGACCGCATCGTCCGCGAGGCCAAAGACGCCGGGGCGAACATCGTGGCCGGCGGCACCTACGAGAACCTGTTCTACGCGCCCACCGTGATCACGGACTTGACTGAGAACAACCCGGCCTGGTCGGAGGAGATCTTCGGGCCCGTCGCCCCGGTGCGCACCTTCGCCACCGTGGAGGAGGCGGCGGAGATCGTGAACTCTTCGGAGTACGGTCTTTCGGTGGGGATTCTCGGCGACGTCGGCGAGGCCATGAAGCTGGCGGATCTGGTGCGCTCGGGCAAGGTGCACATCAACGAGCAGACCGTCTCCGATGAGTCCAACGCGCCCTTCGGCGGGTTCGGGGATTCCGGCAATGGCTCCCGCTTCGGCGGGTACAGCGCGAACATCGAGGCGTTCACCGAGATCCAATGGCTCACCATGCGCTCGGAGATCGCGCCCTACCCGTTCTGATCGTCACGGTCCGTCGTCGGTTACCTGCCCCGCCTCGGCATGAAATGCTTGGACTCGCTGAGGCGAGGCTACAACCGCAAAACATATTCGTCATCTAGGTTCGTGCTATTGCACCCACCCTGACACGGTGAAACCATCGAAGCATGGTAGCTCCACTGAAGGACCTCCGTGCTCTTAGAGATGAATTGATAGCCCGCGAATGGGTCATAACCTGCTTCGAATTCAAGTACAAGAAGCACACGTATTTTGTTCTGGTTGAAAGATACGTACCCAAAGAACGTGCACCGGCCTACGCCCTGGTGCAGATGACTTTCATCGACAGCATGGACCGCAACAGAATCCTTGCAACATCAGCGAATTCAGTCCGAATCAGAGCCAGTGCAACAGAAATTCGTGAGTACTTTGGCATCGATTGGGCACCCAATCTCCGCGAGTTTATCGACCAGTTTCACGAGCATCTCGGCCTGTTCGTTCCTTCCCAGATTCCTCAGAGAATTTCTCCACAAGAACAGTCAGTGGTGCTTCGTCAACTGGACCAGCGAGCCGATGAGAATGAAGGAAAGGTTCACTGCTTCGGAGTACGGCGAAATCCGAATCGAGCGGATGGCAGCCTTGGGCAGCGATCGCTATTCAACTCGCAGAAGACCGAAATGCTACGCCCCGAGCTATACGCACGCCTAAAGAACGATAAAAATATCAGCTTCCTCTACTCTGTTAACCCAGCGGATGGCCAATCGGACGCGGAGATACTCAGCCGTTTCAGCGGCATGTAAATCAGCGATCCGACTCTGAGGTTCCCTCGGTTTCTAGGACGAGGCATGCCCATCATTAGTGCTCATCTCGCGATCGCGCCCTACCCCGTTCTGATCGTCGCGGCTCCACTGCCGCTGTCGTTCCCGTTGGCCGTGGGTGATCCGGCGCAGATCCGGCTCGGAGTCGAACCCTGAGCCGAGTGCGCCGGCCACGGTGCCCATCGCAGCAGACAACCAGGCAATGTCGAGATAGTTGCTGAAGTGGGCCTCCTCGCCGAGGATGTCGGACATGAACCCGGGGTCGATCACAATCAGCGCGCCACCCAGAATCAGCACCACCAGCACCGCGTAAAGCGCGAGCATGCATAGTGCCAGAGTCAGCACGGTGGAGAGGTTGTAGTAGAGCACCACCCGCGAGAGGCTCTCCTGCTTCGGTCGATCCCACAGCCCGTTACTCAGAATCAGCCAGGCACCCATCGCCGTCATGGCAGTCACCCCGATGAGCAGCAGCCGGCTGGTGGTCAGTGCGTCCGACATCTGCCAGATCGAGTGGTAGAAGATACCGAAAGCTCCAGTGGCGGAAGCGGCAGCCAACGCGTGAGACAGCTTCGGCACAGTGCGCCAAGGGTCGTTGGCCATGGTCATCCCGGCCACGGTGCGTGGGGCGCCCGTGAACGTGTGCGCATGCAGGGCGTAGCTGACGTCGCGCTGCGACCACTGGCTCCAGCGCAAGGTGTATCGCTTCGGCGTCGGCACAGTCACCCCCGGGGCCACCCGCAGCACGGCGTCGACCATCACCCGCAGCAGCCGCCTCTTGGTCATCCAGGCGCCGAAAGTCGGGCACGACAGCACCGCAAGCTGCTGATCAGGGAAGATCTCGGCCATCAGCGGTTTGCCCTCACTGTGCCGCGGAATCTCGGTGAGCAGCAGGATGACGTCGACGTGCTCGTACTCCTCGGCGATGGCGCGGGCATCACGGTACTCCAGGACATTGTCGGGGTCGATCCGGATCATCTCCGTATGGAACGAGACCCGCACGGTGCGCTGCAGTAACTTCGTCAGATCCGTTTCAAACCGCTCGCGCACGGCTCGCGCCCGTCGGGTGGGCAGGCCCGGGTCGGCCACCATCAACACGTGGAGGCTCACCGAATCGGTCGAATTTCCCATGGGCCCCCACCCTAGTAGCGCCGTCGCAAAGCCCACAAGGAGAGATACACGGTCATTTAGGCTGAGCGGGTGACGACTCACGACGACGCCTCCGCGCACCGCCGCCCACCGCTGGCGATTTCTCTCGCCGCGCTCACCTCGAGTGTGGACCGGTTCGGCATCTCTCCGCTGCTGATGTTCATCGCCGTCGATTTCGGGGTGTCGCTGGCCGGTTCCGTCGCCGTCGCCTCGGTCTATTTCCTCTGCTACGGGCTCAGCCAACCGGTGTGGGGCATCCTTTCGGACGCACTCGGCCGACTTCCCGTCATGCGGATCGCCCTGATCGGGTCCGTGCTTGGCTCGCTGGCGTCTCTGCTGGCACCGGAGCTGCTCAGCCTCACCCTGGCCCGCGCTGTCACCGGGGCGTTCTTCGGTGCCGTCGTGCCCGCCTCGATCACCTACGTGGGCGACACGTCGACGCCGCGGCACCGGCAGTCCGCGCTATCGGATCTGATGGCCGCCATTGCCGTGGGCACCGCGCTGGCCACCGCCGCAGCCGGACTGGTGGGCCAGTGGCTGGATTGGCGCGTGATGTTCGCCGTCTCCGCAGGTCTGGCCCTGCTCAGCCTGATTCCCCTGTTTCGCCTGCCCGAACCCGAGCGCGAAACCGGGGTGTCCATCCTCCGCGGCATGTCTTTGTTCTTCCGCGAGCGGTGGGCGCTGCTGGTCGTGGGCCTGGCGTTCGTGGAGGGCGCCCTGGTGCTGGGACTGCTGACCCTACTTGCCCCCGCGCTGGAGCATCAGGGGGTCTCCCCCGGCGCGGCCGGGCTGTCGGTGGCGGCCTACGGTGTGGCCACCATCCTGGTCAGCCGTGGGGTGCGGCCCCTCACTGCACGCTGGTCTTCAGCACGTATCATCGCCCTCGGCGGGACGTGTCTGACCCTGGGGCTGGGCATCGTGGCGCTGCATCAGTCGGTGCCCACCGTGATCGTGGCCGCTCTGCTGTTGGGCGCCACCTGGGCGCTGATGCACACCTCGCTGCAGGCCTGGGTCACCGAGGTGGTCCCGTCAGCGCGCGGGCTGTCGGTCGCGTTCTTCGCCGGGTGCCTTTTCGCTGGCAGTGCGGCCGGATCCGGGCTGGCCGGCCCGCTGGCCGAGGCCGGGCACTGGGGCCTGCTGTTCGGTGTGGCCGCCGTCGTCGCGCTGGCGCTCACCGTCGTCGCCGCGGCCACCCGCTCCCGCTACCAGTATGGCTGAGCAGCCACCTCTTATTTTTGGAACGCGATGATCCGTTCAATTCCGGCGGCCACGGCGTCATAGCCTGCCGCGAAGGAGATCCGCACGTATTCGTTGCCGCGTGCGGTGTCGAAATCATCGCCCGGGGTCAGTGCCACATGAGCCTCCTCGAGCAGCGCCCGGCAGTAGGCACCCGAGCTACCGAACCGGTCCAGCATGTCCTGCGGGATCCGCGCGTAGAAGTAGAACGCCCCGTCCGCCGGTGCCGCGTCGGTCCAGCGCAGAGACCCCTGATGCTCCAGCATCAACGAGCGGGTGCGCGCAAATTCCTGCACCTGCGCGTCGCATTCGGCGTAGGCCTCAGGGCTGAACGCCTCGATCGCCGCGTACTGCGCCGCCGCGGGCGGGCACAGCGACACCGATCCGCTCAACGCGTTGACGGCTGGGGCCAGATCATCGGGCATGAGCATCCATCCGACCCTCCAGCCCGGCATGCCCCAGTATTTGGAGAAGGAACTGATCACGATGGCGTCGCGGCCGAATTCCCAGGCGCTGTGGCCGCGCCCCTCCCCGGCGTAGGTGATGCCGTGGTAGATCTCATCCGACACCAACCGCACCCCGCGTGCGGAGGTCCATTCGGTGAGCTCGCGCAGGTTCTCGGCCGTGATCATGGTGCCGGTCGGATTGTTCGGCGAAGCCACCACCACGCCCGCCAGTTCTCCATGCTCTTCGACGGCGCGATCCAGCATCGCACCGGTCAGCTGGAATCCGGTCTCCGCGCCCGCGTCGACTTCCACCACGTCACAGCCCAGCGCGGTGAGGATGTTCCGGTACGCGGCGTATCCCGGGCGCGCCACCGCCACCCGATCACCCACATCGAACGCAGCCAGGAATGCCGCGACGAAGGCGCCGGAAGAGCCGGTGGTCACCGCCACGTGCTCGGCTCGCACCCCGGCACCCGAGTCATCGAATCCGTACCAGCCGCGGTAGTGTCCGGCGATCGCCTCGCGCAGACCCTGCACGCCCAGCACCGGGGTGTAGTTCAGCGCCCCTCCGGCACCGTGGACAGCCGCAGCGCGTTCGTTGACCGGGGTCGGCGCGCCACCGCCCGGCTCACCCGCGCACAGCGAGACCACGTTGTGGCCCTCCGCTCGCAGCTCGGCCACCCGTCCGAGAATATCCATCACCTGAAACGGAGGCACCTGCGAGCGCCGCGAGGGTCGAAACGATGAACCAGTCATGTCCCGATCCTAGACGCCTTCGCGCCGCGAGGACTCCTCATCTTCGGGGTCGTTGCGGCCCGCATCCTCGTCCGACTTCTCGTCATCCTCGGAGTCCTCCTGCTCCGCCTCGTAGCGCGCCATCTCCTCGTCGATGTCTTCTCGCGCGTGCTCAAGTTCTTCGGCACCCTCACGATCGGTCCACACCTTGACCACGCTCCACGCCACCGCGGCCAACGGCACCGCCAGCACCGCACCCACGATGCCGCCGAGCACCGTGCCGCCGGTCAGGGCCATCAAGATCACCAGGGCGTGCAGGTTCAGGGTCTGGGCCATCACCACCGGCTGCAGGAAGTTGCCCTCGAGCTGGTTCACCAGAATCACCGCGCCCAGCACGATCAGCGCCACAATCGGCCCGTTGGCCACCAGGGCGATCAGCGTGGCGAGAATACCGGCGATGGTCGCGCCCACCAGCGGAATGAACGAGCCCAGGAAGACGACGACACCCAGCGGCAGCGCGAGCGGCACCTGCAGAATGAACAGGGCGATGGTAATACCGATGGCGTCGACCGCGGCGATGATGGCGGTGCCGCGGATGTACCCGCCGAAGGTGTGCAGGGCGCGGTCACCGGACATGATCCACTTGTCGCGGAAGTGCAGCGGGGTCCAGGAGACGAAGAACGCCCAGATCCGGTCGCCGTCTTTGAGCATGAAGAACAGGATCACCAGTAGCAGCACCAGACCGGTGACGAAGCTGCCGGCGGCACTGAGCGTATTGATGGCTCCGGTACCGAACTGCGAACTGGTGGCGAAGGAGGTCACCGTGTCGATCAGGGAATCGATCTGTGATTGATCAATGGTGATGCCGAAATCACCCATGACGCCTTCGACCAGGCTACGTAGCTCGTTGAAGCCTTCGACCGCTTGATTCACTAGCGTCGGCCATTCGCGGACCACCGAGAAGACCAGACCGGTGCCGATTCCGCCGAGCACCAGCAGCGAGCCCAAGAAAACGCTCCACGCCGCCAACAAGGGCGACATGATCTTGCGCGCCTGCATCACCAGCGGCCACAGGGCGCACGAGAGGATCAGGGCAATCAAGGTCGGGATCACGAGCACGGTCAGCCGTAGCGCGGCAATCACGATCAGCCCGACGACGGTGCCGATGATCAGCAGCTGCAGGGCCCGGATGCCCATGCGTCCCATGGTGTCGGTCCACAGACCGCTCACCGTGAAGCTCGGCCGTTCGGTCTTCCCCGGCGACGCGACGACGGCGCCAGTCCCCTTCACAGGGCCAGAAGATTCGGCACGACGGCGTAAAGACATGGATGCTCCTCGAGACGGGAATCGGTGAGAGGTCTGCAGATCATGCTACGCCCACACCCTTGCACCCCTCTATGACGCACCGCCCCGTGGTTTCTCACGAAGATTCGTGCCCACCGGCGCAACATCGGCACGTACATATGTCGCGCAGAGTCGTAAATCGGGCGAATAGGCCCGAGTTCGGGTTTTCGGGGCGCGATGTCGCGGGGGCGACTCACGTCTGGCGCCATCACAGTGAACGGCGAACAGCTCACCGGACTGCCCGAGCGGAAGCTGCGCCTGGCGCGCCGTCGCATCGGCACCGTCTTCCAGTCCGCCTCCCTGCTCTCGCGGAAAACCGCGGCCGAGAATGTTGCGCTGCCGCTGAACCTGCTCGGCGTCACCCCGGCGAAGGTGAAGTCCCGGGTAGGCGAGCTGCTCGAGCGCGTGGGGCTGTCGCATCGAGCGAACCACTTCCCGCACCAGCTCTCCGGCGGCCAGCAGCAGCGGGTGGGCATCGCCCGCGCCTTGGCATTGCGCCCCTCGGTGTTGCTCTCCGATGAGGCGACCAGCGGTCTCGACCCGCAGACCACCCGCTCGGTGGTGGAACTGCTGCGTGAGCTGCGCGACGATCTGGGGCTGGCGATCGTCTTCGTCACTCACGAGATGGACACGGTGTTGCACGCCGCCGACAGCGCCGCGCTGCTCAACCATGGCCGCATCGCCGAACAGGGTCGGCTGGTGGACTTGCTCCGGGACCCGTCATCCGCCCTCGGCCGTGCCCTCCAGCCGCACCTTCCGGCCACGTCGACGACGACGGACGAACAGGTCTGGCAGGTCATCCTCGCCGCTTCGAACATGCCCGGCGATTAGCTGCAGCAGCTCAGCGCCCAGGTCCCCGGCGGAGCAAACCTGCTCTCGGCAAGTATCCAGAGCATCGCCGGCTCGCCCACGGGCAGTGCCACGCTCGGTTTCCGCGCCCCCGAAGACCTCATTCGCCAGGCGCTGCACGCAGTAGGACTGGAACCGGTGCACCAGCGCGCCGTCGAGCGCTCAGCAGAGGTGCAGGCCGAACAGACGCCGCAGACGGCGTCGCTGGACGCGCGCGAACCTGAGGAGGCCATCGCATGATCACCATCGCACAAGCGACCTCGTACAATACCGCCCTCTCCGACATCCCCGGGCTGCTGCTCCCCGCTTTGGGGCAGACCCTGGCCATGGTCGGCATCGCGATGTCGGTGGCGGTGCTGCTCGGCACCCCGCTCGGCGTGCTGCTGCACAACCTGGCACCGGGCGGACTCTTCACCCACCTCACCGGTTACACGGTGATCAGCTGGGTCGCCAATATCGGCCGGTCATTGCCGTTCTTAGTGCTGATGGCCGCCATCATCCCCTTTACCCGCTGGGTGACCGGCACGAACATCGGCATCGCAGGAGCGGTGGTCCCGATGGCGATCGCAGGAACGTTCTTCTTCGCGCGTCTGGTGCAAAACTGCCTGCGAGAGGTGCCCGCCTCGGTCACCCAGGCTACCCGTGCATCCGGCGGATCGACGTGGCAGATCATCCGCACCGCCCAGCTCGGTGAAGCCGTTCCCGGGCTAATCGGGGCGCTGACGTTCAACATCATCGCCATGATCGAATATTCGGCGATCGCGGGCACCATCGGCGCCGGGGGCCTCGGCTATGTGGCCATCACCTGGCGCATAGCCTTAGATGAAAGCGCTGGTCTGGGTAAGTGGTAGCGGAGTTCTGACGACCGGGAAGCACCTCTATGATGCTTCCCGGTCGTCGGTTTCTCGAGTTTTTCTACTCCCAGTAGCCAGGGGCAGCTCGTGTCTGTTCACCTTGGTGGCGCCGCATATCAATGTCGCCAAGGTTTATCGTCCGGGCATTATTCGCCAGTCGATTGACGATACTATCCGCAGCGATTCTGTCAGGGAGAGCTGAAGCCCAGTACGCGGGCCCGGTTTGAGAAGCGATCATGGTGGCTGCCCGGTGTTCTCGGTTTGCCAGTATCGCGAAAAGATCGTTCGCGGCTTCAGGGTCAATACCGACGGTCAGGAAATCGTCGATGATGAGTAGATCCGCATCAGATAGCCGGTTCAACAAGGCCTGATGAGCGATGCCATCGCCTCGAGCGATGACGAGACGACGAGCGAGCTCGTCCATGCGGGTGTAGAAGACTTTATGCTCGTTGTGACATGCCGCTACGGCAATCGCGCAGGCAATATAGGTCTTTCCTCCTCCTGTGGGCGAGGTGATCAACAGGTTAGCGGTCTCATTGGCCCAGTCATGTGCGGCGTAGCGGGCCATCCTGGCTGGGGTAATGTTCCGTCCTTCTTGATAATGGATCTCCGCGATCGAGGCCCGCATGATCGGTAGCTGAGCAGCCAGGAGCAGTTTCTGAATGTTCTTCACTCTTCGCTGGTCTAAAGCGTCATCAACGGCCGCCAGGAATATTTGCTCCGGGGTCAGGTGGTCGTTGCTCTCATCGATGATGAGTTCTTCGAACTTCGCAGCCAAGTGAGTGATCCGTAAGGTACGAAACTTCTCTTTGTCCTCGGTAGTGAACACTGAATTCATCAAGGCCGGGCTCGCCGGTGTCGTGGTCATGGCGCTGTTCACCGTCCCTGCTGGTAGTAGTCAGCTCCACGCACGTAGATCTGTGCTGGATCGAGGGTATCGACGGCCGGCTGGGGCTTGATGGTGGCGGCTGCTGGCCTGTGTGGCCGAGATGTTTTCGTATCAGAATCAATGGCAGCCATGAGTCGCTTGAGTCCGGAATAGCTGGCATACCCACCCAGGTTGGCTAACTGCGTGCACGCAGCCTCGAGGCGTTGCTTATCGCGCTTGCCCAGGGACTCGAGAATGTTCTGGCACTCCAGATACCCCTGAGCCTCGATCTTATGGCGGTCTAAGACCGCGGTGATGATCTCCACGGTGGCCGGCCCAAACGCGGCCGCCCGACGGATAAACCAATCACGAGACCACAACCCCGCAACGTCTTGATGCTGGGCCGGTACATGCGCGGAATCAGTGGAGTACTGGCCCCGGCGGCCGTGTTTTCGTCGGTGCTCTGCAACGATGGCATCGCCATCGAAGATACTGACCTGTTGATCCGTCAGTCGTGCTCGCAGCAATTGACCTGCGAGTCGGTGAGGCACTGAGTAGTGCTGATAATCGCAGGTCACATGATAATTCCGTCCCACTTTGACCTGCCGGTATTCAACATCTTCAAACCCCTCAACAGGCAAGCCTCCCAAAGCAGATGCCTCTTCTGCCATGAATCGTTCGGCCCTGGTGGTCCCATCAGCCCGGCGGATCTCTTCATTGATTTCCCTCATCCGAACAGCGATCGCGGTGTTGAGCTCGGTAACGGTCGTGAAGACGTCTTCGCAGAGATATCCGATGACTCGCTTGTTGATCACCTGAACGGCAGATTCTACGGCGGCTTTGTCTCGAGGCTTGCGCACCCTGGCAGGCACGATCGCCGTTGCGTAGTGATCGGCTAACTGCTGGTACTTCGGATTCACGACCCGGGCAGACTCACCTTTGGTAGGGCGGTGAGTAGCAGTGGGCGCGTTATCAGGGACCACAATCTGGGGCACCCCGCCGAAATACTCGAAAGCTGCCTTGTGAGCGCTCAACCACGCGTTCATACGCATATCAGTGCACCCCGTGCAGTACACCAACCCCGAGTACGGCAACACCGCGACGAACAAGTAGACCTTGGTGATTTCACCGGTGACCGCGTCGCAGACCTGGAGGGTGTCACCGGCCCAATCGATGAATACCGCCCGCCCCGGTTCATGGTGCAAAGTGGCTACAAGATCGTTTCTTGCCGCGTAATCGCTGAAGAGGTGGCAGTACTGAGAATACGAGTATTTCCGCAGTTCGGAGGCCACACCGAGATAAGTTCTCCACCCCTGGAGCAAAGTGAAGTGACGGTTCGAACGCATCGATGCCACGACCGGGCCGAATTCCGGCGCTAGATACTCACCTGCAACTCGTCGGCGCCGATCGGGGAAGAGTTCCTCTACCCGTTCTACGGTCATGACAGCTACTTGATCACCTGTGAGGCCGTGCTCCTTGATCACCGCACGGGCTTTAGCGACGTCTCGTTGAGAACATCCTAAGGACTCAGCGATATCTCGATAAGACCGCGACTCCAGCAACAGAGACATGATCTTCTTGTAATCAACCACGATGAAGGCCTGCTTCCATGAATCTAGAAGAGAAAGCAGCGCCGGACGACGCCGCTACTCCTCAGCAGACCACAGTGCTACCACATACCCAGAACAACGCTTCCAGGTACCCAGACCAGCGCTTTCATCTAACGCTATGCGCCAATCACCTACGGGTACGCCCGGTTCGACAACGCGGTGATGTTCTCCACCATCGTGGTGCTCGTGCTGCTGATCTCTGCGGTGCAGCTGATCGGCGACGCCCTCGTGCGCGCCACCACGCCACGGTTGCGCAAAAAATACCGCATCACCTCGACCTCCACTCCCGCTGAAGCACTCACCTAGAAAGGCCTGCGTCATGTCCAACACCGATTCCACTACGACCGTTTCCCCTTCTTCAACGTCCGGTCAGGATCACGGCTTCACCGTTAAGAAGCGCAAGAAGTGGCCCCTGATCGCCGGTGGCGCCGCACTGGTGCTCGTCGCCGGCGGCCTCGTCGGATTCCGCGTCTTCGGCGGTGCCGAATCCCCGAACGAGATCGAGGGTGCCACCCTGCAGGTGGTCACGGCCGAGGGCAACCACTCCGAACAGGCCCTCGTCGAGTTATGTGGCCGAGGAGATCACTCCCGACTACGGCATCACCGTCGAATTCCGAGGGCTCGAGGACTCCACCACGTTGAACCGCGCGGTTTCCACCGGCGAGGTCGCAGCCACGGTCTACCAGCACGAGCTGTGGCTGGCCCAGGTGCTCGAAGCCAACCCGGACTTCAGCCTCGAAGCGGCTACTCCCGTGTTCCGCTGGGGATTCGGCGTCTACTCCGAAAAGTACGGGTCCATCGAGGAGATTCCCGACGGCGCCACCATATCGCTCTACAACGATCCGGCAAACGAGGCTCAGGGGCTGTGGCTGCTGAAGGAGGCCGGGCTGATCGAGTTGGACGACAGCATCAACACATGGCAGGCCACCCAGGACGATATCATCGCCAACCCGAAGAACCTGGAGTTCCTGCTGCTGGACTTCGCCGCGCAGACTCGGGCCCTCTCCGACGTCGACGCCACGGTCGGCTACACCGAATACTACGCCGCGGCCGGGATCTCGACGGACCTGCAGATTTTCGCCCCGCCGGCACCGGATGAGTTTGCCGGCCAGCTCACCATCGGATCCGACTACAAGGACACCGAGAACATCCAGAACCTGGTCAAAGCATTCCAGGATCCTCGCGTCCAGGAGTTCCTCGCCGAGGATCCGGCCGTGAAGGGTCTACTACTCCCCTACGAGGACTGAGGTCCTCCTACGCAGGGGCGGTCAAGGCGTGGGACGGCCGCCGTTGACGTTGAGTGTCTCTCCGATAACATAGCTTGATTCAGAGGAGGCGAGGAACACAAATGCTGGTGCTATTTCGGTCGGCTGTCCCGCGCGGCCCAGGGGCGTGTTATGTCCGAAAACAGGCAGCTTCTCCTTCGGTTGGCCGTCAGACACCTGGAGAACGGTCCAGATCGGTCCCGGTGCTACCGCGTTGACGCGAATGCCACGCGGAGCCAGGTGCTGCCCAAGACCCTTGGTGAAGTTGTTGATAGCACCTTTGGTCGCAGCGTAGTCGAGGAGCACAGGTGAAGGGTCGTAGGCCTGAATCGAGGTGGAGTTGATAATAGATGAACCTGGCGGAAGGTGAGGCACAGCCGCTCGCGTCACACGATATATTCCGTGAATATTCGTTTCGAATGTTGATGACCACTGGTCATCAGAAAGGTCTTCGAAATTTTCGACGGCAATCTGTCGGCCCGCGTTATTGACGAGAATGTCCAGTTGTCCCAATTCTGCAACGGCATCGTGGACAAGCTGTCGACAAAAGGCCGGATCCGACAGGTCACCGGGTAGGAGAACCGCCCTCTGACCCGCGTCACGAATGACAGCGCAGACGTGCTCAGCGTCCTCTTCTTCTGAGGGCAGATAGTTCAGCGCAACGTCCGCACCTTCACGCGCGAAGGCGATCGCGACCGCAGCCCCAATACCGGAATCAGCGCCCGTAATCAGCGCGTGACGACCCACCAGCCTTCCCGTGCCAACATACGATTCCTCCCCGCGGTCCGGTGTCGGCTCGAGATCGGCATCCAGCCCGGGCTCAGGCTGGTCCTGTTTAGGTGGGCTAATCTTCGGGAAGCGATGGACTGGGTTCTGGAAGGTCAATTGATTCTGCGGAGTCATGGCGGTACTGTCCTTTCCTTACCTGCGGGATAGAGCGAGCGCGCAGAGGTCGGCACGTTACGATTTCTTCTTCGATCGGCGCTGGCTCTCCTTGTCGAGAGCATCAACCAGTTCGGCTTTCGTCATCGACGAGCGCCCTTTGATATCCAGCTTCTGGGCTTGTTTGTAGAGGTGGGCTTTAGACGCGCGAGCATTCACACCTCCGGCGGTCTCACTATCCGCCGCTGACGAGCCGCTCTCGCTACGCGAGTCCGAGGGGCCCGCTTGCTTTTTCGCCTGCCAGCGGTCACCGACTTTCTCATGTGTGTGCTTCAGCGCCGCATAGGCGACTCGATGTGCTCGCTCTTCGTCGTCATACTCGTCCATGGCGGAGTCGTAGGCTTTGGCGAAGGTGCGTTGCGCCTTCTGGCTGGATTTCTTGAGGGTCGAGGGCAGCTCGGATTTCTTGGCATGTCCAGTCGAGGTGGTTTTCGGCATGGCGCTCTCCTTCACAATGCGTTGTCTCGATCCCACGAGACGAGCTGTCCGGATCACGCTAAGTGCGCATGACGGTGAAAACAACCTTCGGTCGCCACGAAAAACTCATAAGACTCAAGATGGGCCGCGAACTTCATGCGTTACTTGAGCTTCATGAGTTACCATTCAGCGCACTATTTTCACGAAACAAAACATCGAGTTCCCGCGCTCCGTGCGGCCCTCTTGCGGGGTCTTCGCCGCATGGAGTTCAGCAGGCGAGGGTACAGCTGCCCTCGGAGAGACAAACTCCGGCTCGGGGAGGATCAGACCTCTTCGGCGGCGAGCTGACCGCAGGCGCCGTCGATCTCCTTGCCGCGTGTATCGCGCAGGGTGGTAGGCACTCCGGCGTCGTTGAGTCTGCGCACGAATTCTGCGGTGACGTCCGGCTCCGAGGACGTCCAGATGGAGCCCGGCGTCGGGTTCAGCGGAATCGGGTTGACGTGCACCCAGCCGCGGCCGCGGGCGTTGAGCTTCTTCGCCAGTAGATCAGCGCGCCAGGCGTGGTCGTTCATGTCCTTGATGAGCGCGTACTCGATGGATACGCGGCGCCCGGTGGTGCGGTAGTAGTTGTAGGCGGCGTCGATGGCCTCGTCCGCTTTCCAGCGCGAGTTCACGGGGATCAGCTCGTCGCGCAGTTCGTCGTCCGGGGCGTGCAGCGAGAGAGCGAAGGTCACCGGGATGCCCTCATCGGCCAGCTTGTTGATGGCCGGGACCAGTCCCACCGTGGACACGGTGATGTTGCGGGCCGACATGCCCAGGCCTTCCGGCGCCGGGTCGACCATGCGGCGCACCGAAGAGATGACGCGCTTGTAGTTGGCCAGCGGCTCGCCCATCCCCATGAACACGATGTTGGAGACACGTTCGGCCGGGGCACTCGGATCGCGGTCACCGCGGCGACCGCCCAGCTCGCCGTCGGCGATGGCCTGATTGGCGCGGACCACCTGCTCGACGATCTCCGCCGTCGACATGTTGCGCGTGAGCCCGTTCTGGCCGGTGGCGCAGAAGGGGCAGTTCATGCCGCAGCCGGCCTGCGAGGACACGCACAGGGTGATGCGGCCGGGATAGCGCATCAGCACCGATTCGACGAGCGCACCGTCGAAGAGGCGCCACAGGAATTTGATGGTGTCACCGGAATCGGTGGAGAATCGGCGCACCTCGGTGAGCAGCGGCGGCAGCATCTGCTCGACCAGCTCGGCGCGACCCGACTGCGGCAGATCCGTCATCTGCTCCGGATCGGAGGTGTGGTGCACGAAGTAGTGCGTGGAGAGCTGCTTGGCACGGAAGCCGGGCAGGCCCAGCTCTTTCACCTTCTCCTGACGTTCGGCGAGGGTGAGGTCGGCCAGGTGCGTCGGCGGCTGCTTCACGCGGGGCTGCTTGAACTGCAGCAGGGGCCGGCCCTCGGAGTTGGTGCGCTGGGTCCAGCCTTCGGCTCTGGGGCGCACCTGAGGGCGCGCGGAAGCCGCCGAGCCGGTCATGTTCCGGGATTCGGCGGGCGAACCGTAGCCGTGCTTCTTCAACCGGTCGCGGTCTTCGGCCAGTTCGGTCAGGGGGCGGGCTTCGACGTCGACGTCGTGCTCGGGGGTGTCCCGGGCGATGACCTTCGACGGAGCAGAATTCTCAGGGATGCGGTGCTCAGACATGGCCCCTCCATTGTCCCACAGTCGCGCAAATCCGCCATCGGCAGGGTCAGGTATGGAGTTGTGAGCGTCAGGCGCCTACCGTGGAAGGGACAGCACTTGATGCCCGCATTGCGTCTCGCATCGGAAACGGCAACCAAAGGAGTGACTGTCATGGCACCGCAGAGTTCGCCAGAAGAACCCGAAGAGACTCCCGGCCGCTTAGGCTTTTTCGCCGTGCCGGTCGAATTACTCGGCGTGGTGGCCGCGACCAGCGCCGGCGTGCTCACCGTGATGGCTCCTGATCAGTCCACCGTGCTCGGCATCATCATCCTCGTCATCGGCGCGGCATTGCTCATCGATGTCAGCCGGCGCATTTGGCGCCTGGCCACCGGCCGCGAACACTACTGACGCCTGTAGGTGGGATGTTCGACTCAGAACGGCGTGACGCCGGTGATGGCGGCGGCAGCTTTCTCGCCAATCAGCACCGAGGGGGCGTTGGTATTGCCGGTGATCACCTGCGGCATGATCGAGGCATCGGCCACCCGCAGCCCCGCCAGCCCATGCACCCGGAAACTCTCGGGATCCACCACGGCGTCGGCGTCGCGCCCCATCCGACAGGTGCCCACCTGGTGGTGGTACGTCGTCGTGGTGTTGCGGATGTACTCGACGAGCGATTCCTCGTCGTCGCCCACCTCGGGGCCGGGGAACAGTTCGGTGGCACCCCATTCCTCGGTCAGCGGAGCCTGTGCGGCGATGGAGCGGCATTGGCGCAACGAGAACAGCATGGAGTCCAGGTCGGTACGCTCGGCGTAGGCGTTGAGGTCCACGCGCACCGGGTCCTCCGGGGCGGGCCCGGACAGCGTCAGGGCGCCGCGCGAGAGCGGGCGCACCATGCCGGCCAGCAGCGAGAACCCCTCCTCCGGTCCTTCCATCAGCATGCCCGCTGTGTTGGTGTACATCGGCACCGAGAACAGGATCGGCTGGGTGTCGGGCACGGGCAGCTCGGGGTCCGATTTCGACCAGAAGTGCACCTGCGCGGCCGCCACCTCGGGTGGCCCCTGGGGCTTTTCGGTGGTGCAGATCACGGGCACCAGCAGATGATCATGCAGGTTCTGGCCGACGCCGGGGAGGTCGTGAGTCACCTCGACGCCGACCTCGTTCAGATGCGCGCTCGGGCCGATCCCGGAGCGCAGCAGGATCTCCGGGGACCCCAGCGCCCCGGCGGTGAGCACCACCTCGTCCGCGGTGACTGTGAGGGTCTCGCCGTCGGCGTCAGTAAATTCCGCTCCGGTCACGGTGTCGCCGTCGAGTAGCAGCCGCCGCGCCGTCGCACCCGTCAGCAGGGTCAGGTTCTCGTGGTCGGCCATCGGCTTGAGATATGCCCGCCAGGTGTTGAGCCGCTTCTGGTCGCGCATGGTGAGTTGCATCCAGCCCACGCCTTCGACGTCGCCGGAGTTGTAGTTAGGATTTTCGGGCACCCCTTCGGCCACCACCGCATCGTAGAGGCTCTGTTGGATCGCGTGGTGTGGGTATCCGTCCTCAGTGATGTCCAGGTTCGACTCGGCCGCCTCGAAATAAGGCACGACGTCGTCCCAGCCCCAACCGGTGCAGCCCTGCTCCGCCCAGGTGTCGTAGTCCCAGCGGTCGCCGCGCACCCAGATGGTGGCGTTCAGCGCGTGGGATCCCCCCATCACCTTGCCGCGCGGCAGGTGGATGCTCCGGCCGTTGAGTTCGGCCTGCTCGGTGGTGAAGTAGTTCCAATCCTCGGCAGCGCCCCACAAGAAGCCCAGCCGGGAGACATCGTCGATGTCCGGGTTGGTGTCCGCGCCTCCGGCCTCCACCAGGGTGACCCGGTGTCCGGCGTCCAGCAGCCGCCGCGCCAGCACACAGCCGGCAGACCCGGCGCCGATGATGAGGTACTCGGTGGTTTCGTTTCTCGACATAGCATCCTCCTGAAGTCGCTCCGATGATCCCAGACTAAGGTGATGCTGATCACGTCGGCTTGGCTTTGCGCGCAGGGTGCTTGACGATGCGGCCATCCGCGCCGATCTATACCCCTAGGGGGTACTTGCGCGCGGCGGGACTCCGTGCGCATGATGGAGACCCCACCCCAGGAGGCACCACCATGAGCCACAGCCACGGCCACGGGCACTCACATAGCGCCGGGAGCACACGCGGCCGCCTCGCCATCGCCTTTGTCGTGACCACCCTGGTGCTGATCATCGGGGTGATCGGTGCCTGGATCACCGGTTCGCTGGCCCTGCTCGTCGATGCCGCCCACATGCTCACGGACGCCGGTGGGTTGCTCGTCGCGCTGATCGCCGCCACCCTCACCCTGCGCCCGGCCTCGGGCCAGCGCACCTGGGGCTGGCTGCGCGCCGAGGTGCTGGCCGCGGGCGCCCAGGCCACGGTGTTGCTCGGGGTCGGCGGCTTCGCCCTGGTGGAGGGTGTGCGCCGTTGGCAGGATCCGCCCGAGATCGCGGGCCCGGAGCTGCTGATTTTCGGCGCCATTGGCCTGGCCGGCAACCTGGTCTCGCTCCTGGTCTTGCTCTCCGGGCGCAACGCCTCACTGAACATGCGCGCGGCTTTTCTCGAGGTGCTCAACGATGCCCTGGGATCCGTGGCGGTGATCGTCTCCGCCGTCGTCATCACCACCACCGGCTGGACGCGGGCCGACGCCGTAGCGGGCATCGTGATCGCCCTGCTGATCATCCCGCGCGCCTTCGTCATCCTGAAAGAAGCTGGCTCCGTACTGCTGGAAACCGCGCCGAAGGGGCTCGACGTCGAGGCGGTGCGCGGGCACATGGAACGCAAGGACGGTGTCCTCGACGTGCACGACCTGCATGCCACCCGCATCGACACGCGCACCGTGGTGGTCACCGCCCATGTGGTGGTCGAGCCGCAGCGCTTCCACGACGGCACTGCCCCGCAGATTCTCGACGATCTGCAAGAGTGCCTCACCGAGCACTGGGGTATCCCGGTGGACCACGCCACCATTCAGCTCGAACCCCCGGAACACCAGCGCCACGAGCCCGAGCTCAATCACTGATCCAGGTCCTGCACCATCGCATCCACGGTGCGGATCAGCACCACCAGCCAGGCGAAGATGATCCCGGCGAAGGCCAGCTCCAGCGCGGTCAGGTTGTAGTACCCCAGCGGCTCCCACAGCACAACCGCCACCACGCCCAGCCCCAGCATCAGGTAGCTCATCGCGTACAGCGCCGCCGGCACCCCGGGCAACCAGATCGGGATGGTGAGCAGCATCAGAATGAACACCACGGCCAGCACTTGAACAAAAGCGGTGTGAATGGGGTCGTTCACGTTGATCTGCACCCAGGACAGTCCGATCATGCACACACCGATGATCATCATCCCGCCCTTGAGCACGCGCACATGCGCCCGGCGGCCCCCGGTGGCACGCCGATGCTCCGCCCAGGCGTAGAGGTCCTGGGTGATGAAGTTCGCCAGGGTGATCAGCATCATCCCGGAGACGGTGATGGTGGTGTTGAACGTCCAGAAGGAGAGCACTCCGGCCTGCCCGGTGCCCAGCTCCGAGAAGAACGCGTGCCACCAGTAGGGGTTCTCGGCCAGCAGCATCGAGGCGAGCATGCCCGCGCCCATGAACAGGGCAATCAGAATAGACAGTGACGACGTCGACGCCCGGGCCGCAGAGTTGAAACCAAAGTACGAGGCCGCCGCAGAAACCACCGCCAGCATCACCGTCGCCGCAATCGCATCGACTTCGAGACCCTGGAACGCCTGCTGGAACAGTCGAAAAGTACTCAGGGCGGCCAGCGTTGCAATAGCAGCGTGGATGATAACCAGCCCGATGAGGTCGACCATCCACCACACCCAGAGCCGACGGCGCATCCACCCCAGGGTGCCCAACTGCGGTCCGGTGACGATCAGCAACCCGATGAGCGACGAGATGCCTGCTCCGATCGCAGCCGACCAGCCGGCCACGGTGCCCACCGAGAACGTCGCAGACAGCGGAGTGAGCTGACCTCTGAACAGCAGGGTTCCGAGCCCGGCCGCCAGTACGGCCGCGGCGATGGCCACCCAGATCGCCCACGATTCCAGCCGCGAGGAGGATTCGTGGGTGGAGTGCGCCGTGGGCACGGCCCGGTCCGGGCCGCGGTAGCCGGCAATATGCTCGGTCTCGGCAGGCGTTGTCTCCACGCCCCCCATCCTAGAACCTGAAATCCGCCCCACCTCAACCCCTCACTGGTCCGTCACCTGGGCTCGACTTAAGACCCCCTAGGGGTATACGATGGCAGCGTGAGCACCACCGAACCCGCCCCACCGCACGGCTACACTCCCGCCAAGGACGCCTACCTGAAGCGCCTGCGCCGCATCGAGGGTCAAGTCCGCGGCATCTCCCGCATGGTCGAGGAGGACCAGTACTGCATCGACGTCCTCACCCAGGTCTCCGCGGCCACGAAAGCGCTGCACGCCGTGAGCCTCGGCCTGCTCGAAGACCACCTGGGTCATTGCGTCACCGAAGCCGCACAGCAGTCCGCCGCCAGCGGTGACGACACCCTTATCGCCGAAAAAATCGCCGAGGCCACCGCCGCCATCGGCCGCCTCGTCCGCTAATTCACCACCGACCGAAGGAACCACCCATGAGCACCAACACCACCATCTCCATGACCGGCCTGACCTGCGGTCACTGCCAGCAGGCCGTCACCCGTGAGCTCTCCGCCCTGAACGGCGTCACCGACGTCGCGGTAGACCTGGTCCCTCATGGGGTCTCCACCGCCACCGTCACCTCGGCATCCCCGCTGAGCCAGGAACAGCTGCGGGACGCCGTCGCCGAAGCCGGCTATACCCTCGCCTGAATTCCCCTACCTTCTGGAAGGTCGGACTTGTCCCGATGAACACCTCGACTCCGACTCCTGACACCAGCCGCCAGCTCACCCTCGACATCACCGGCATGTCCTGCGCTTCGTGCGTCGCCCGCGTCGAGCGCAAGCTCACCGGCCTGCCCGGGGTCGAAGCCACCGTGAACCTGCCCTTGAACCGGGCCTCGGTCACCGCCCCGTCAGACATCGACGACAACGCCCTGATTGCGGCGGTCGGCCGTGCCGGCTACGAAGCGCGCGTCGCCCCCGACCCCCACGCCCGCCACCAGCACGGCGAGCATCACCACCAGCACGGCGAGCATCACCACGAGCACGGTGACCACAGCGAGCACGGTGAGCACGACCCGCACGACCATATGAACCACGGCCCCTCAGCGTCCACGCTGCAACCGCGGCTCATCGTCGCCGCCGCGCTGACCCTCCCACTGTTCATCATCTCGATGTTCCCTGGCGCCCAGTTCCCGCACTGGGCCTGGGTCGCATTGGTCCTGGCCACCCCCGTGACCTTCTGGGCGGCCTGGCCCTTCCACCGCGCCGCCGCCAAAGCAGCCCGCCACCTCTCCTCCACCATGGACACCCTCGTCTCCATCGGCGTCACCGCGGCCTGGCTGTTCTCCACCGTCGAGCTGATCCTCGATCCAGCCATGACCGCCCACGCCGGTGCCCACACTGACGCCGCCTGGTGGGACATGTCCGCCATGGCGCACCACCAGCTCTACTACGAGACCGCGGCCGTGGTGACCACGTTCCTACTGCTCGGCCGCTGGCTCGAAGACCGCGCCAAAACCCGCGCCGGCGCCGCGCTGGACTCCCTACTCAGTCTCGGCGCCCAAACCGCCACGGTGCTGCGCGACGGCGTCGAAACCACCATCCCCGCCTCGGAGCTCCAGGTCGGCGACGAGTTCATCGTGCGCCCTGGCGAAAAAATCGCCACCGACGGCACCGTCGTCTCCGGCCGCTCCCACGTGGACGCCTCCCTGGTCACCGGCGAGTCCCTGCCCGTCGACGTCGCCGTCCACGACGACGTCATCGGCGCCACCATCAACACCTCCGGCCGCCTCGTCGTTCGCGCCACCCGCACTGGCGCCGACACCACCCTGGCGCAGATGGGCCAACTCGTCTCCGATGCCCAGTCCGCCAAGGCCCCCATCGCCCGGCTCGCCGACCGCATCTCCGCGGTTTTCGTGCCCATCGTCCTCGTCATCGCGATCATCACCGTGGTCGCCTGGCTCGCCTTCTCCGGCGACATCCACGCCGCCTTCCGCGCCGGGGTGGCCGTGCTCGTCATCGCCTGCCCATGCGCCCTTGGCCTCGCCACCCCGGTCGGCCTGCTCGCCGGCACCGGTCGGGCCTCCCAACTCGGCATCCTCATCCGCGGCCCCGAAGTCCTCGAAGACACCCGTTCCGTCGACACCATCGTGCTCGACAAAACCGGCACCGTCACCGAGGGCGTCATGGCGGTCTCCGCAGTGCAGTCCCTGCCCGATTCGCCCGTCGACGACGACGCCCTCCTGTTGCTGGCCGGCGCCGTGGAGTCCTACTCCGAGCACCCGATCGCCCGCGCCATCGCCGACGCCGCACGCGAGCGCACCACCGATACCGCCCTGCCCGAGGTCAACGATTTCGTCTCCACCGCCGGCGGGGGCGTCACCGGCACCGCCACCCTCAACGGCACCGAGCACCGGGTCGCCGCGGGCCGGTCCACCTTTATCACCGAGCAGCTCACCGCCGGCGACCTCACCCAGGCCCAGCACCAAGCCCTCGCCGACGCCGAGGCTCAGGGCGCCACCGCCGTCTGGGTGAGCATCAATGGCACCCTCGCCGGGATCATCTCCCTGCAGGACACCATCAAGCCCACCTCGGCCACCGCCATCGCCGAATTCCGCGAACTCGGGCTCCGTCCCATCCTGCTCACCGGCGACAACGCTTCCGTCGCCCGCCAAGTCGCCGCCGAGGTGGGCATTCACCCCGACGACGTGTTCGCCGGGGTCCGCCCCGAAGACAAGGTGGCCAAGGTCCGCGAGCTCCAAGAATCCGGGCGCGTGGTGGCCATGGTCGGTGACGGCGTGAACGACGCCCCGGCGCTGGCCCAGGCCGATCTCGGCATCGCCATGGGCTCCGGCACCGATGTGGCCCGCGACGCCGCCGAGATCACCGTGATGGGTTCCTCGCTCACCCAGGTCGCCCAGTCGGTGCGGCTGTCCCGGAAGACCCTCGGGGTGATCAAGACGAACCTGTTCTGGGCGTTCCTCTACAACACCGCCGGCATCCCCGTCGCCGCCCTGGGCTTCCTCAATCCCATGCTGGCCGGCATCGCGATGGCTGCGAGTTCGGTGCTGGTCGTCGCCAACTCCCTGCGCCTCACCCGCTTCGGCCGGGGCTGAGCCCACGTCAATTTCTGAAGGCTGCCTCCAGAACTCACTCCCGGCATCTTGTGGTCTGACCACAGAGTGATATGATGCCAATCACAGTACGGGAGTCCCACGTCTAGGAGGCAGCCTTCACCATGATTCGTCGTCAGATTCCGCAGCCCAAGGAGCTTCTCGAGCTCATGCAGTTCAAGAAGCCGAGCCTGGACTTTACCGGCAACCGCCTGCAGAAGGCACAGTCCATCGCCGACCTGCGCCGCATCGCCAAGCGCCGCACGCCGGCTGCGGCCTTCGACTACACGGACGGCTCCGCCGACCGGGAAATCTCGCTGACCCGCGCCCGCCAGGCCTTCGAAGACGTCGAATTCCACCCGAGCATCCTCAACGACGTCTCCCAGCTCGACACCACCACCACGGTGCTCGGCAAGGAGTCAGCCCTTCCATTCGGCATCGCCCCCACCGGCTTCACCCGCCTCATGCAGACCGAGGGCGAGTTCGCCGGTTCCACCGCGGCTGCTGATGCCGGTATCCCCTTCACCCTCTCGACCCTGGGTACCACCTCCATCGAGGATGTGAGAGCCGCTGCACCCCACGGCCGCAACTGGTTCCAGCTGTACGTGATGCGGGATCGCTCTATTTCGTACGGTCTGGTGGAGCGCGCCCGCGACGCCGGTTACGACACCCTGTTCTTCACCGTGGACACCCCGATTGCGGGCAACCGCATGCGCGACGCCCGCAACGGCTTCTCCATTCCGCCACAGCTCACCTTCAAGACGGTGCTCAACGCCGTGCCGCGCCCGTGGTGGTGGATCGATTTCCTGACGACGCCGACGCTGGAGTTCGCCTCCCTGCAGTCCACCGGCGGGACCGTCGGCCAGCTGCTCAACAACGCGATGGATCCCTCGATCAACTTCGGCGATCTCAAAGAGATCCGCGCCCTGTGGCCCGGCAAGATCGTGATCAAGGGCGTGCAGAACATCGAAGATGCGAAGACCCTGACCGAGATGGGCGTGGACGGCATCCTGCTCTCCAACCACGGCGGACGCCAGCTGGACCAGGCCCCGGTGCCGTTCCATCTGCTACCTGACGTGGTGCGCGAAGTCGGACAGGACACCGAGGTGATGGTCGACACCGGCATCATGCACGGCTCCGACATCGTGGCGGCCATGGCGCTCGGTGCAAAGTTCACCTTCATCGGCCGCGCCTACCTGTACGGCCTGATGGCCGGCGGACGCCGCGGTGTGGATCGCACCATCGAGATCCTCAGCGGCGAGATCGAGCGCACCATGAAGCTGCTTCAGGTGGGCGCCATCGACGAGCTGGAGCCACGCCACGTCACCCAGCTGCGGTCACTGACCGCGGTCGAGCGCCGCATCGGCGAGACCTCGGCACACTGACCGCCGCCACTATCACCTGAGACACAACGGGGCGCCGCACTTTCGAGTGCGGCGCCCCGTTGTTCTAGTTTCGTGTCGCGACGGTCAGGTCGATGGAGACGCAGTCCGGGCAGCGGTGACGAAAGCGCGGATTTTCGCGTGGTCCTTGGTGCCGCGTTCGGCTTCCACACCGGAGGACACGTCCACGCCCCAGGGCCCGGCCTCGGCAATCGCCTCGGCGACGTTCTCTGGGGCAAGACCGCCGGCCAGCATCCACTGACCGGTGGGGGCGGACTCCAGCCGGCTCAGGTCCCACCGGGATCCGGAACCGGGCGTGGCAGAATCCAGCAACAGTGCCTCTTCGCCCAGCGCACCGACGTCCAAGGGTCCGTGATCGATCGAGGCGGCGCGCCACACCCGCGGCAGCTCGGCGCAGGCTCGGCGCACGTCCGGCTCGGAGTACCCGTGCAGCTGGACGACGTCGACCCCGGTGCTGCGCGCGGCGGCCACCACGTCGTCGATGCTCAGATCATGCACCACCAGCACGGTGGTCAGCTCAGGAGTGCCCTCCGCGATGAGCTCCCGAGCCGTCTCCTGAGAGACAGCGCGCGGGCTGGTCTGCGAGAGCACCACGCCCATGGCGTCAGCCCCGGCGTCACGAACCACCGCCACGTCGTCGAGCGTCTTCAGCCCGCAGATCTTAACGAACATGCTCAGAGTTTAGGCCAGGACGTCAGCCTTAGGCGAAGGGAGCGGAGGCGGCGTCGAGGCGGGACAGCTCGTCGTCGCTGAGCTCGACCTCCACCGCTGCCACCAGCTCGGCCAGCTGCTCCGGCGTGCGCGCCGAGACGATCGGGGCGGTGATGCCGTGGGCAAGCTGCCAGGCCAGGGCGATGGCGGCGGGCTGCACGGCATGCGTCTCGGCGACCGCCACGAGCTCGGAGACCACCTCCAGCCCCTGCTCGTTGAAATAGCCCTGCACCATGCCGGCACGATCGGCGCCTTCAAGATCGGCTTCGGTGCGGTATTTGCCGGTAAGGAAGCCGGCCGCGAGCGCGAAGTACGGGAACACGGCGAGTCCGTGCTGCTCGGCGATGGGGCGGTAGTTCGTCTCGAATTCCTGACGGAACACCAGGTTGTACTGAGGCTGCAGCGCCACCGGCTTCGCCAGGTTCTCGGCCTCGGCCACCTCCAGCCAGGCGTTCAGCCGCTCCACCGAGTAGTTGGAGACGGCGATGTGGCGGATCTTGCCGGCGGTGACCAGCTCGTCGAAGACGCGGGCGATCTGCTCGATCGGGGTGACCTCGTCGTCGCGGTGGGCGTAGTAGAGGTCCACGTAGTCGGTCTGCAAGCGCTGCAGCGAAGCGTCGATGGCACCGCTAATGTACTCCGGGTCCTGAGTCTTGTGGTTCGGGTGGTCCCCGACCTTGGTGGCCAGCACGATCTGGTCGCGGTTGCCGCGGGCGGCCAGCCAGGTGCCGATGATGGTCTCGGATTCGGTGCCGGTGTTGCCGGGAACCCAGGCGGGGTAGGACTCGGCGGTGTCGAGGAAGTTGCCGCCAGCGGCCACGAAGGCGTCGAGGACGGCGTGGGCGCTGGCCTCATCGGAGGTCCAGCCGAAGGTATTGGTGCCGAGGTTGATGGGGTATACCGAGAGGTCGGTGCCGGGAATCCGCACGCGTGCGCTGGTCATGAAAGTCCTCCATCGTCGGGTTTGATCGTCCGGATGATCCGGCGTCAACCATGGCAACGTCGACGACGACGCTTCTATTTCCGGTGCGGAGACTACTGCTGGCGCCGGACCATCTCGGTGATCCATTCCGGGGCGAAGGGGGAGGTACAGTTCGGCGGGGTCGAGTAGTCCTTGAGCACCTCGAGCCGCTCACCGATGTCCAGGGCACGGGCGCGCAGGGACTCATGGTGGATCCCGATCATGGCCAGGGTCGAGTTCATCTCCCACTGCGGGCGTTCGTCGGCGTCGGTCATCTCGGCCTCGAGGGTGTCGAGGAGGCCGGGAAGATCGAGGCGGTCCGGGTGCTTCACCACGGTATCGGCGGTGAGCGCCCACCCGGCGGCGTACACCTCGGGGTGCTCGGGCTCGGCCAACCACCGAGTGCGCAGTTCCTCGATGTGGGCGGACTTCAGCACGAGATAACCGGTGAGCCAGGCGGTGGTCTTTGCGGCACGGGATTCACGCAACATCGCGTCGAACTCGTCGGCGGTGAAGTCACGCGGGCGCACGATCAGCAGGGCGACCAGCCGCAGCGGGGTTTCTCCGGTGTTCCACAGGGCGAGACCGACCTCATGCACGGCGGCGGTGGCGGTGGCGGTGGCGGCTGTGGCGCCGTCCGTGGTTGCGGCGTGGGCTTTCACCTCGGCTTTGAGGTTCTTCGCCACGGCGCGCAACTTCGTCAGGTTCACCCCGTGGTCATCCCCATGGCGCTCGTTCACCGCGCGGATCTTGGGATCCTCCAGCGCTGCGAGCTCGTCGCGGGTCTGGGTGACGAAGTGATCGGGAGCTGCGACGTGATCGGTGCTCATGGGTTCACTGTAGGCTCACTCCAGCCCGCGGGCCACCAAGGCGTCTCCGACGTCGTCGGCGTGTTTGAGGGTGAGCACCAGCACGGGCACCACCCAGGCACTGCCGAAACGCCACACCGACAGTTTTGCCCCGCGGGAGCGCTGCGCCATGCGCACCTGGGCGATCACGGCGGAGAGGTGGCCGATGGAGGTCATGGCCAGGGCCAGGGCGAGCCCGACCTTCTCCGGGACGTGGGGGCGCAGCCCGACACGGTGAGCCCCGGGAATGCGGGTGAGCGGGGTGAGGATGCGCACCACGGTCTCCACCATCACGGAGACGCGCGTGGTGTGTGTGAGCAGCCCGGCCAGCAGCACGAGTCCGATGACCCGGGAGGTGTTGGCGGCGGCGTGCACGACGTCGAGAAAGATCAGCTGGGTGGCCAGCAGGAACGCGAGCAGGAACACCAGCTGGCGCAGGTTCAGCCAGAGGTGACGCAGCGGGATGCGAGCGATCGCGTAGCCGGCCACCGGCAGCGCCAGACAAACCAGGGCGGTCCACCAGGCGATGGGCAGCAGGGACACGGCGACGGCGATCAGCGCCAGTCCGAGCAGTTTCGCCCCCGCGGGTGCGCGATGCAGCACGGAATCCCCGTCGAGGTACAGCGACAGACTCATCGGCTTACCGGACTTCCCGGGCGAGCACCTGCTCGTACTCTGCGATGACGTCGTCGGGGGCACCCTGGGCGGCGAGTTCGCCGTCGTCGATCAGCACCGCCTCCTCGCAGCGGCGTGCCAGCTCGAGATCGTGGGTGACAAGCAGCAACTGCGGAGCGTGCTCGAGCAGCCGGGCAGTGACGAGGCGGGAGTGCCGGGCGTCGAGCAGGCTGGTGGGCTCGTCGGCGATCACCAGGGACGGCTCCCCCACCCACACGGAGCACAGGGCGAGGCGCTGCAGCTGCCCGGAGGACAGGGAGAGGCAGGGGCGGTCGGCGAGCTCGGTGAGTTCGTGCTCAGCTAGGGCGTGCTCCACCCGCGCGCTGACCTCGGCTTTCGCCAGGCCACGGCCGCGCAGGGTGAGGGCGACGTCCTCGCGCACGGTGGGCATGATGACCTGTGCGGCCGGGGAGGCGAAGATGAACCCGACTTCACGGCGCAGCTGCTTGGCCTGGGACACCGTGTCGATCCCGTTCACGCTGATGCTGCCCGACGACGGCGCCTGCAAGCCGCCGATCGCCCGGGCGAGGGTGGACTTGCCGGAGCCGTTCTCCCCGATGACCGCGGTGGTGCGGGCGGTGAGCTCGGCGGTGATCCCGTGCAAGAGCTCGGTGGAACCGGTGCCGGAGCTGGGGTCCTCGACGGCGACGCTGAGCTGTTCAATTCGGATCATGGCAGGGCCCCTGGTTCGCCGGGGTCGCGGGGCTGTCCGGATTCTCGGGGGTCCATACGCTCGAGCAGCAGGGCCGCACCCATGCCCCCGCCGATGGCGCAGGCGGCGAGCCCGAGGGTGCCGGGCGGGGTGTCGGCGAGGCGGTCCAGTAACTGCACCACCGCGACCGCTCCGGAGGCGCCCCACGGGTGGCCCAGGGCCAGCGCCCCGCCGTGCGCGTTGACGCGGGGGTCCACGGCGGCGGAATGCTGCGGACCGGTGAGGCCGAGTTCGTCGAGACAGGCCAGGGCCTGAGCGGCGTAGGCCTCCACGATCTCGATCGCGGCGACGTCGTCGAGATTCCGCCCGGCGGTGGCAAGTACGGCGCGCACGGCAGACACCGCGGCGATGCCCGGCACGTCGGTGCTGGCCCCGGTGAGCTGGCTGGCCAGCACTCGGCAGGGTGTTGGGGTGGTGAGTTTCGCGGCGTCGCGGGCGGGCAGCATCAGCACGGCGGCGGCACCGTCGGCGATGCGGGCGGTGTTGCCGGGGGTCACCGTGTGGTCTGAGTTCTCGCCGAACAGCGGGGCGAAGCGGGCCAGGGTCTGCGGCGTGAGGTCACGGGGTCCATCGTCGACACTGATGCTCGCTGTCTGCACTGTCTGCACTGAGCTCTGGGCGGCGCGGGCCAGTCGGTGGCTGCGGGCGGCGAAGTGGTCCTGCCGGGTGCGGGAGATTGTGCGGATCCGGGCCAGCTCGTCGGCGGCCTCGGTCATATCCGGGTCGGGGAAACCCTCGGGGACGAAACGGGCCTGGGTGATCGTACGGCCGGTGGTGACATCGATGCGCTGCGGGGCGGTTGAGGGGCTCTCCGCTCCCCCAGCGATCACCGCGGATCCGGTGCGCTGCACGTGCTCGAGCCCCTGCTGGATGGCCAACAGCCCGGAGCCGCACTGCGCGTCCACACCCCAGCCCACCACGGCTTCGCCGCAACCGGCACCCAGGGCCGCGAGCCGACCGATATTGCCGCCGGGTCCGGTGCAGTTGCCCAGGATCACCACGCTCGGGCTCACCCCGAAGGCCGACACCAGCTCACGCACGACGGTCGCACCCAGCTGATCGGCGCGCAGCTCGGCCTGGGCACGCGAGCGTCCCGTGATCGGGGTGCGGGACCCCGCCACGATCACGACGTCGTCATTCATCGTCGCTCCCTGACTGGTCTGATGGGGCGGTCTGGACTGTAGCCGCCACCCGCAGCACCTTACCGGAGGCGGTGCGCGGCAGGACATCGGTGAGTTCCCAACGACGCGGCCGCTGCGCCGGGGTGAGCCGATCCCGGGCGAATCGGCGGATCGCGCGCAGAATCTCATCAGGTGCTGCATCGGTCGCGGAGTCTGTCGCGCCGCCGGAGCGTAGCTGAATCCGGGCGCACACCCGCTGCCCCAGCACCGGATCATCGTGGCCGTACACCAGCGCCGCCGCCACCTGCGGGTGCCGCGTCAGCACGGCCTCCACGTCCTCGGGCACCACGGTGGCCCCGGCGGTCAGAATCGCGCCGTCACTGCGCCCTTGCGGAACCAGCGCGCCGTCGTCGTCCCAGCGCACCCGATCGCCGACACTCGCCCAGCCGCGCGCATCCACCACCGGTTCTGCCCCGGCCGGAGTCACTCGGGCCAGGGCGCACTGCTCACTGCGCACCCACAGCACGCCGTCGCGGTCGTCGAGCTCCACCCCGGGCCAGGCGCGCAGCCCGGAACCCTGATCCACCGCCACCAGCGACAGTTCGGCCGCCCCGTAGTACGACACCACCCGCAGTCCGCGCCGTTCGGCCCGAGCCCGCAGTTCCGGTGCCAGCCGGGCCCCACCCACGAGCGCGACGCGCAGGGTGGTGCGCGCGCCAGAATCCAGCGCATCTAGCTCGTCCAATTCGTCCAATTCGTCCAGAATCTCCCCGAGCTGCAGGGGCGTGCAGTGCACCGCACTCGGTCCGTACAGATCGGCGGCACGCACCCGGTGCCGTCCGGGCACGGCGATCTCCAACCCCTGGTGGTGGGCGTGTGCGGCGGCGAACAGCGCCATCGATGAGACCGGGTGCACCGGAATCAGCATGGTCTCCCCGGCGCGCACCCCGAGCATCCGACTCAGCGGCGCGAACGCCACCTGCCACGATTCCGCGGTGCGCAGCACCACTTTCGGCGCCGCCGTGGATCCCGAGGTGAAACTCAGCCACCTGCGCTCCCCTGCTGCGGCGTCGGCGAGCGCCTCCTGTTCCAGCCCCGCCTGCTCCAGCCCGGCCCGCACCTGCGCCACCACGGCTTCCCAGTGTTCAGCGCTCCAGCGTTCGTCGCCGACCAGCGGTAGCCCGCCGTCCTCGTGCACCTGCAGCGCCCGCGACAGCACCTCCCGATGGTCCGCACCGCGCAGCGGCACCAGCTCCAGGGCGCTCACCGCCCCACTCACACCCGCCGGAACGCCCGGGGGTAGGCCCGCCACAGCGCCATGGTCACCACCGCGGCGAGTGCCACCTTGATCAGGTCCCCGGGCAGAAACGCGAGCGAGGTGAGCGCGGTCGGTCCCAGGCCGAGCCCGGTCACCATCGCCTGCACCGGAATGCCGAACGCGTAGATCACCAGGATGCCACCCACCGCGGAACCGAGAATGCTCTTCAGCCAAGTCGGACGCACGGTCCGCGACGCGCGCACTCCGTGCACAATAAGCCCGACGACGACGGCGCCCGCAATCCAGCCGATCAGGTAGCCCACCGACGGACCGACGAAGACACCGAGTCCGCCGCGGCCCCCGGAGAGCACCGGCAGCCCCACCGCCACGAGCCCGAGCAGCAGCACCACGGCGGCACCGCCACGCCACGGTCCGAGCACGGCCCCGGCGAGCATCACGCCCAGGGTCTGCGCGGTGATCGGCACCAGCCCGGGCACCGGAATCGCGCCCATCAGCCCGAGCGCGGCAATCAGCGCCGCGAACACCGCCACTTGCGCCACGGCCCGACCCGCACCGGCACCAGCACCGTCGCCGGCGTCGGGGACCCCTTGGGGACCGTGAGAGTTCGATGTTGCCGGAGTCGCCGGAGAAGACGTCATGGATGCTCCTGGTCGAGATGTGGTGAAAAGTGAGTGGAGTACACCGTTGCTGAACAGTGTTCAATGAACGGTGTTCAGTACACTGTAGAACCATGGCACGACACAGCACAACACCGGCCATCTCGGTGGAGTCCCTCGTCGGCACCGCGCTGCAGATTCTGCAGGACTACGGGCTGGCGGATCTCTCCATGCGCCGCGTGGCCGGCCAGCTCGGCGTCCAGCCCAGTGCCCTGTACTGGCACGTGCCCGACAAGCAGTCGCTCCTGGCGCTGGTCTGCGATCGGATTCTCGACGACGTCGCCACCCCCGAGCTCACCGGCGACTGGCGCGACGACGTCCGCACGCGCGCCTTACTGCTCCACGATGCCCTGCTCGCCACCCGCGACGCCGCCGAACTCACCGCCTCGGTCGTGGCGCTCGGCACCGGCGGACATCGGCTGCGCGAGCTGATTCACGACGCTGCCGCCCCATCTAGTCAGCCCAGCCAGCCCGAAGAACCCGAACAGCCCGCCGACACCGCAGTGCTCATCGACGCGCTCGTCGCTCTCCTCCTCGGTGACGCCATGATCGCTCAGCAACGCAGCCAGGCGCAGCTCCTCGGTCTGTTGCCTGCAGAACCTGAGCCAGAACCTCAGCTGTCTCCGAGCCCCATCACGGCCGATTTCTCCGCCCGACTCGCCCTGCTGCTCCGCTAGCGCTGCATTCAGGACGACGGCGGCCCCGACATGATCCGCAGGCCGGGTTTGCGCTGGTGCACCGTGAGATAGCAGAGCCCCTGCTTCCCCGTCTGAAACCCGCGCGTCGAGCGCTTCGGCAACCACACGATGTCGCCCTCAACCAAGGGAATCTCCGTCGCGTCGCCGTCGTCGTTGTGCGTCAGCAGCACGCCGGCCCCACGCAGCACCGTGATCAGCACGTCCAGCTCCGGCCCTGTGTGCGGCGCAATAGCGTCCCCCGGAGGCAGCACGATCACGTTGGAGTCCAGATCCCGGGCGGGCCGGTCGAGGTTCCACACCGCTCCGCCCTGCGGGGACGCAACGTTCGCCGCCTCCCGGTCATCCATGAGTTTCTGCGCGTTGGTGAGCACCTCAGGAGTTTCGGTCATACCTGCACCCTAGCCCTCACCCCCTAGACTGGCTCCATGCCTGACACCCCCGACCGCGCTTCCGAGCACGAGCACCGCATCAATCCCGACACCGGTCTGCCCCAGACGTCACCGCAGGCCGCCTGGCCCGAGCGGGTGGAGGCCGGGACCATGGCGATCAGCTACGCGATCACCGTGAACGCGGACGCCGACGAGTTGTGGCGCCTCCTCGCCGACCCGCACCGTCACCACGAGGTCGACGGCTCCGGCACCGTGAAGCCGAAGGTCACCGGCCCGCACCAGCTCAGCGTGGGCGACGAGTTCTCGGTGCACATGGTGATGTACCGGGTGCCCTACGTGATGAAGCTGGTCACCACCGCCGCCGAGCCCGGTCGCCTCATCGAGTGGAAGCACCCGGGCGGGCACCGTTGGCGCTGGGAGTTCGAAACGCTCGACAACGACACCAACGATGCCGAGGCCGCCCCGCGCACCCGGGTGACCGAGACCTTCGACTACAGGCAGGTGAAGCCCGTGGTGGCCCGCGGATACCGGCTGCTGCGCCGCACGAACGAGAACGACAAGGGCATCCGCTCCTCACTCACCCGGCTGGCCGGATACTACCTGTGAATCCGCCGGAGCTCAGCGCTACCCGCAGCACGAGATAGCCTTCCCGGTCGAGCGGATCCGCACCCACCAGCTGTTCCACCCGTCGCAGCCGCTTGCGCACGGTGTTGATATGCACGAACAGCAGCTGTGCGGTCAGATTCAGCGACCCCTCCGACTCGATGAAGGCGGACACGGTCCGCACCAGATCTGCTCGGTGAACGGCGTCGTATCGTCGTAACGGGTCGAGAAGATGCGTCCGGAACGGTGCCACCTGCTCGGGCGTGAGCGCCATCAACAGTCCGTCAACGCTGGCCAGGTCGTGACCGTGGGCGGCACGCCCCCGTCGACGAGCGATCTCGGCGGCGTACCAGGCCTCCGCGAGCACACCGCGCACGAGCGTCCAGGGCTGCGGTGATCCCACACCGTAGGGGGCTTGCATCGGGTCCAAGCACCTCCTGCGGTATTCGTCCAGCGCGTCCGGTGTTCCCACCACGATGATCTGACGATCTCGCTCACCCCAGATCAGCGCGCCTCGGTATTCATCCAGGCACCGTTCGGCGACCGCCATCCGCCCGTCACTCAGCAGATCCGCGGCGTGGCACACCGCGCCGACCGCACGCTGAGATGCGGACCAGCCGGGGGCGGCGTCGGAGAGAATCGACACGTCCGCATGGCCTCGCCGCACATGCTGCAGCAGCGCCCCAACCTCCCGTCGCTGCGATCGCGAGCGCCGCGCCTTGGCGTGGGCGGCATCCACCCATTCCACGATGCACAAGAACGGCGTGCTGATCGGCACGTGCACGAGCGGCACGCCCCGCTCACGCGCCGCCTCCACCAACGGCAGGGGCAGACTCGGTGCCCACGGACCGGTACCGAATCCCACCGCGGCGACACCGACCTGTGCTGCCGCGTGGATCATCGTCCGAGCGGCCTCAGCGCGGCGCGTCTCGGTGACACCCCAACCGATTCCGGTGGTCAGTAGCAGTTCGCCTCCGCGCAGAAACTCGCTCGGATCCGTCATCTCCGAAGCGAAAGCCACCCGTAACCCACGGTGCGCCACCGCTTCCCCATGAACCAGGCGCACGTCAATCCGCTCGTCGTTGACCATCTGCTGCACGGTCGGCCAGAGCCATTCCTCCGACAGCACCGACATGGATGCTTCCGCGGAGGCCCTGTCATGAATCACGGGTTCGGGCATGTTTCCACGGTAGGGGCCGAGTGTTTCCCCCCCGTTTCCGCGCGGTGTCGATCTGCACACCATTCGCGCACAACAGTGTTCGCACCTCTCCATTGTGTTTCATCACGCCCCGCGAGCTGCCCGTCACCCCTAGCGTTCACGGAGTCAGAACTCACCGCACGCCCCCCACGATCCCAGGAGACGTCATGACCACCCTCTCCACTCGACGCCGACCGCCGTCCACGGACGGTCCAGGTGGTACTGCTCCCGACTCGACTCTCACCCCGGTGATTGACACCGACTACCCGGACGGCCCCGTCCCTCGCTCCGCGCGACGGCCCACCCTGTCCCTGGTGATCGTCGTCACCGGGTTCTTCTTCTACACCCCCACCATGGTCACCGGCGGCACCGTGGCGGCCCAGTTCGGGTTCGCCCCGTACCTTGGACTTGCGCTAATCGCCACGGTGATTCTGGCGGCCTACATCGCGCTCCTGGCCGTCGCCAGTGCTCGCACCGGACTCACCACGGTGTTGCTGGCCCGCCTAGTCCTCGGACGATGGGGCGGCAAGTGGGCCTCGCTCATTCTCGGCGGCACCCAGGTCGGGTGGTACGCCATCACCATCGGCATTCTCGGCGACCTCGTGGCGGCGGCCTTCGGCTGGTCGATCAGCTGGCCGGTGATCCTGCTCGGCGGGGTGCTCATGGCCACCACGGCCTACGTCGGATTCAAGGGGATCGAAGCGCTGTCTTGGATCTCGATTCCGGCGATGGCGATTCTCTGCGGCATCGTCTTCGTTCGCTCCATGGACCACGTCGGCGGCTGGTCCGGGCTGATGGCCACCACCGGTCTCGGCGAGATGTCGGCCGGCCTCGCCATCACCCTGATGATCGGCACCTTCGTCAGCGGCGGCACTCAGATCGGCAACTGGAGCCGGTTCGACCGCGGTTCCACCACACGCGTCCTGCTCATGACGGCGGCCGCCGTGATCGTGGTGCAGTTCGGCATGCTGTTCTTCGGCGGCATCGGCTCCGCCGCGTTCGGGGAAGCCGATTTCGTCACCCTCCTGATGACGATGGGCATGGTCGGGGCGGCCGTGGTGCTGCTGGTCGCCAACCTGTGGACCACCAACGACAACGCCGCCTATGCCTTCGGCGTGGCTGGGGCAGAACTATTCGAGCGCCCCAGCAAGAGTCCGTTCATCATCGGCGGTGTCGCCGTGGCGATCACCCTCGCGCTCACCGGAGTCGCCGATGCGCTAACCGGATTCCTCGTGCTGGTGGGGATCCTCATTCCGCCGCTGGGCGGAGCACTCATCGGCACCTTCTTCCTGGCCTGGCGCGGCGTCGCCCCTCAGGACGGTGCCCTCGCGGCAGCACCACGACTGCGCGTCCCCGGCGTCGTCGCGTATCTGGTCGGCGCGGCCTCCGCACTGGCATCGAACCTCATCGGCTGGGGCAGCCCCGCCTTGCTCGGCATCGTCAGCGCCACCGTGATCGCGGGTGCAGTCGGCCTGGCTCAGTTCGTGAGCGAGCGCAGCTCAGACCACCATAGCTAACAGCAGTTCCTCCGTCGCTTTTTCGCTGCCTTCTGTTTTCTGATTTCTGACTTCTGATTTCTGACCACGTTCCCCCGAAGGAAAAGGACCCTCTCATGTCACTGTTGATCCGCGACGCCGACGTCATCACCCTGGCCGATCCGACGTCCAGCACACCGGAGCGCTTGGATCTGCGCATCTCCGACGGCGTCATCACGGACCTGGGCACGACACTGGTTCCCCGTGACGACGACGAAATCATCGACGGTCGGGACCGCCTAGTCACCCCCGGATTCGTCAACGCGCACACGCATTCCTGGGAGGTTCCCTTCAAAGGGCGCTACGACAATATGCCGCTGGAACTGTGGATGTTGTACTCCTACCCCTTGCTCGGCTCCGGCCCCTGCTCACCGGACTTCATCCGGGCCCGATCTCAGCTTTTCGCACTGGAGAACCTGAAATCGGGGGTGACCACCGTCGTCGACGACGTCCTCGAGACCCCGACGCAGGACCTCGCTCAGCTGGCGGCCGTGATTGACGCCTACGACCGCATCGGCATCCGGGCGAACGTCTCCGGTCATGTCATCAACCTGCCCTTCATCGACACGATCCCGTACGTAGCCGACCGGCTTCCGGGGGAGGTCACCGATCAGATCCGTGCCTCGAGCCTGGTCACCGCAGCGGAATATCTGGACTACAGCCGCCAGGCCATGGAGCTGGTGCAGAGCACCGGGCAGGACCGGCTGCGCTACATGCTGGCACCGTCGGCTCCCCAGCGCTGTTCGGCTGATCTGCTCGCCGGCGCGACGGAGATGGCCATGCGGCACAATCTCGAATGCCATGTCCATCTTCTGGAGACCAAAACCCAACTCGTCACGGGCACCGAGTTCTACGGGAGATCTCTGCCTCAGTACTTGAGCGATATCGGCGCGCTCTCGCCCCACACCACCTTCGCCCACGGCATCTGGGTCGACGACGCGGACATCGAGTTGATGGCGACGCACGGAGTCTCCGTGTCGCACAACCCGCTGTCGAACCTCAAACTCGGTTCCGGCGTGCTGCCCTGGCGGCGCTATCAGGAGGCCGGCGTCAACCTGGGGCTCGGCACCGATGGCTGGTCCAGCTCGGACACCCCGCGGTTGCTGGAGGTGATCAAAATGGCCTCGCTCCTACACAAGGTTGCCGACCCGGATCCGACGGCGTGGCCGACTGTCACCGAAACCCTACGCGCCGGGACCGTCGGCGGGGCGGCCTCGGCACGCCTTGCCGATCGAATCGGCACCCTCGAAGTGGGCAAACGGGCCGACGTGCTGATGTGGGACCTCAAGACGTTGAACTTCACACCCCGGCAGCGGCTGGATCACCAGCTGGTGTACTCAGAGAACGGCAGTTCCTTGGAGCGTGTGATCGTCGACGGCGTCATCGTCGTCGAGCATGGCCGGCTCCTGACGATGGACGAACAGCAGATCGTCGACGAATTCAACGCCTACCTGCCCGAGATCCACGCGTGGCAGGACCGCACCGACCAGCTGAACCAGGTCTTTCACCCGGCCTTTGCTGCCTCCTATGCGGCCTGCAGCCACGCTCCGAGCCGGATCAACCGCTGGATTGACGATCCGGCCCACCGCACCCCGGCTCCCGTTGCGCTCCGGTGACACGATCCGCACCACGGCAGGATGGTCCGCCTCAGCGCAGCACCTGATCAGCGCAGTAGTCCGAGTCGCAGGGCGCGCAGCACTGCATTCGTTCTGTCGCGGGCACCGAGCTTGAGCAGGATCGCCGACACGTGGTTTTTCACGGTACCCTCGGCCAGGAACAGTACCCCCGCAATATCTCGGTTGCCGTATCCCTCGGCCATCAGCCGCAGCACTTCGAGTTCCCTTTCGGTGAGTTCGGCCGCCGGTCCGACGTCGTGAGCGCTCGTTCGCGTATCCGGAAATTCGCGCAGCGCCCGTAGCATCCGATCGGTAATCGAGGGCGCGATGAACGTTCCGCCGGCGGCCAGGGTCTCCACGGCACGGGTGAGCTGCTCGACGGTCACATCCTTCAGCAGATAGCCACGAGCCCCGGCCCGCAGTGCCTGGAGCACCAGCGCGTCGTCGTCGAAGGTGGTGAGCACCAGCACCGGCGGCGCCAGCTCCCCGTCGTGATCCGCCCCGTCCCGCTCCCTCTCCGCCAGCCGTTCCAGCGTCCAGATCCCGTCATAGCGGGGCATCCGCAGGTCCAGCAGCACCACATCGGGGCGACTCCGGTCGATCACATCGAGGGCACCCTGCCCGTCGTCGGCCTCGCCCACCACCTCAACCTCGGCGATGTCGAGCAGGGTGCGGATCCCCTGCCGCACCAGCGTCTGGTCATCGACCACTACCACCCGCGTCATCGCGCCGGCACCCGGGCGGTCACCCGAAATCCATCGGTTCCGCCTGTTCCATCCACGCTCACGCTGCCGCCCAGCGCCTCGAACCGCTCGCGCAGTCCGCGCAGCCCGTTGCCCGGCTCGGGATGCGGGTCCCCCACGCCGTCGTCCGCGGCGCGCAACACCGTCTCCGGTTCGCTCCGTCCTTGCTGCATCTCCGCTCTCTCGGGCATCTCCGCCGTCACCGCGATGCTCAATCGTCGCGCCTGCGCGTGCCGCAGCGTGTTCGTCAGGATCTCCTGCACTCCGCGCACCAGGGCGGTCTGCAGGGACTCATCCACCCGCACCGCCTCGTCCACCTCAATCGTGACGTCGAGGTCGGGCAGATCACGAGCCATGCTGCGCAGCGCCTCCGTAAGGTCCGATGGCGTCTGCCGCAGCTCCCCCACCGTGGTGCGTACGCTGTCGAGCAGCTCGCGAGCCACCCGGTCGGCACGGTCAATATGATCGACGGCGCGGTCGCCGCGGCGGTGCCGCGCCGCCTCCAGCTCGAGGGTGAGCACCGTGAGCTGGTGCCCCATCGTGTCGTGCAGCTCGCGGGAGATCCGCAGCCGCTCCTCGGTCCGCGTGGATTCCGAGAGCAGCACCGTGGCCGCGCGCAGCTCCACATGCGCCTCGGCGAGCTGCTGCCGCAACGCCATCTCCCGCATCAGGGTGGCCGAGCTAAGCACCGTGGCCGCCTGGATGAGCAGGTAGAACCCAAGCAGCAGCCACCCCTCGAGGAGCGGGAAGCCGAACAGTAGCGCCCCCGCCCCGAGCACCGCACAGTTCGCGACAATCAGCAGCGCGGACCCCCACAGCGGCACCTGCCCCACACTGACGGCGGCCGTGATCACCAGCAGAATCGGCACCAGCCCCATGCCCGGTAGCGTCAGTATCACCGCCCACGACACCACCACCGCCACCGCGAGCAACACCCGCGCCGCCACCGGACGGTGGCTCCAGCTCGCCGAGAGCCCCACGCACATCAGGAAGCCCAGGTACAGCACCACCCAGAACGGTCGCGGCAGGAGGGGGTCGACGTAGCCGAGCAGCGCCGGCAGACCCACCATGACGGCGACGACCACCATGGTCAGCCCCGCCCAGATCCCGGTCTTGGTTTCCCGCATGGCTTCGAGTCTAGGCCCGGCGCCCGGCCGCAAGGGCAGTAGGCTCGAGGAACGGTTCGAGGAGACCGGGTGCCGACTGCCGGGCCAGGTCGAGGCTGTCGCCGGCATCGACGTCGACGGCGTCGTACCGGCCGTCGCCCGCCGCGGTCATTGCGGCCACCGTGCGCAGTTTCAGTCGCCGCTGGAAGAGCGATTCGCGGATCATGATCGTGCTGACGGCGGAGCGCTGCAGCACCGCCGTCGTCCGATTCAGCGCCCCGGACCGGGTGATGAGATAGTCGTCGGTGAGCCGATGCCCCAGTGCCCGATATCCGGCCGCCGCCAGCAGCAGCCCGAGCACCCACACCCCGGCCGTCGTCCCGAACACCAGCGTCCAGTCCAGCCACGCCAGCTCCACCACTGGCTCCAACGCTGATTTCAGCAGCACGCCGACGGTCAACACGGCCAGCGCCACCACGGTGGCCCACACCAGACGACGACGCAACGCCCGGATCGGATGCCTCCGCAGCCGCAGCGTCATCGGGTTCGCATCACCACCAGCACCGCCGAAACCACCGAGCACCTCGCCCGCCACCGCACGCGCCCGCGCCACCGGACCTCGGGGTAGCACCGCCGCCGGGTCTGCGAACGACCACGCATCCAGACCGGTGGTGATCACGTGCGTATCGCTCACGCCCATCCAGCGCCACAGCACCGGCTCGGTGATCGCCACCCCGCGCAGCCGATTCTCGTCGCGGTTCACCTCGCGGGTGGTGAACAGTCCCTTGCGCGTGCGCAGCATGGTGCCCTCGCGGCTAGGGACCCGGTCCAGTTCGAAGCCCCAGTTCTCGATGAAGTAGTTCACCCCGAGCCCGACCGCTCCGAAGGCGCCCACCGCCACGACGGCGATCGCCACCGTGGCCGGTACTCCGAGCGCCTCCCAGTCTGCCGCCGACATCACGAATCCCACGAGGTCCACGCCGACGGTGCTCAGCGCCCAGAGTCCGCCCCAGAGCACTCCCAGGGCCATCACGTACGCCCAGATACTGAACATGTTGTAGATGAACCAGCTCGGCTCGAACCGGGCGAGAACACGTCGCGGTGCCTCACCAGCCGGCGCCGGGGCCGGGTCTTCCTCCGTCACAGTCACCGGAGCATCGTTCAGCAACCGCTGCTGCAACTCCAGGGCGTCCTCACGCCCCAGCGCGTCCAGGGAGAATGCCGATTCTCCAGCCGCCGATTGTTGTCCGGCGCCGATGGCCACCACCCGGAGCCGAGCCACACGGTGACGAAGCTTCGCCTCGATGTCCACGCTGCGGATCCGATCGCGCTGCACCGATCGGTGCTTCCGCACGAACAGCCCGGTCTTCAGCTCCACGTGCCGCGGCGACACCCGGAATCGGGTCACAGCCCAGCGCACAATGTCGGCGAGCGCGCCGAACACCCCAAACGCTGCCAGCCCGATGAGCGGCCACAACTGCCCTGCCCCTGCCTCGACGTCGAACACCACGATCGCCACCAGCGCTGGGAGTAGCGCGAGCACGCTGATCACCAGGTCGACCCAAATGATGCGCGGGCTGAGTCGTTGCCATTCGGCGGTCATGTCGCATCTCCGGGGGTCTGCTGGGTGATCTGTGTCAGTTCTTCGGCCAAGCGGGTCGCCGTGGCGTGGTCCAATCCGCCGATGTCGATGGCGCCGTAGGAGGAGGCGGTGGTGACGCGTAGCGTGGCCAGCCCCAGCATCTGCTCGATCGGTCCGCGCACCGCGTCCACCGTCTGCACGCGCGACAGCGGCGCCGCCCGCCATTCCTGCACCACCCAGCCGTTGCGCGCGTAGACCGCTTCTGAGGTGGTCTCCCAGCGGTGCACCCGGTAGCGCACCAGCGGTTCGATGACGACGGCGACCACTAGCAGCAGCGCCGCCACACCGATCGCAACCAGCGTCCACGGCCGCCCGGCCTCCCACCAGAAGAAGACGACGATGGTCGCGGCGAGCAGCGGCACCATGAGGATCAGCGACTGCAGCATCCACCAGCCGATGGCGCGGCGCTGGACCCGGTGCTCCGGTAGCCGCAATCGGAGCGCCGCGTGCTGTGGTCCTGAATCAGAAGCGTTCATGTTTTCACTGTAGGAATTCGGGCGCGCCCGCACAGGTGCCGTTGGTCATGCTTTCGTCGGTCGTGCCATCATGCGTTCGCGCCGGACCGCCAGTAGGTGTTGCGGCGCGGGGTCTGCCAGGGGTCATGGTAGATCGGCGCCCGGAAGTAGGGGACGTCGTCGATGAACTCGATCTGCCAGTCACCGCGATCGGCCAAGGCATGGTCGTGCCGGCACAGCAGCACCCCATTGTTGACGGCGGTCGCTCCACCCTCGCGCACGGGTTGATGATGATGGGTCTGACACCAGGAAATCGGCGCCGTGCATCCCGGGGCCGCGCAGCCGCCATCGCGAGCGGCCACTGCCGCCCGGAGATGCCCGTCGAAGAACCGCTTTCTGGTTCCGACGTCGAGCACCTGGCCCGCGCCGCCGAGCACCACCGGCATCAGATCTGCCTCCACCAGCAGTTCCCGGAGGTGAGCGGGACGAATCGGCCCCGAGTACTGCCCCTCCGAGAGAAACAACTCAGGCTTCCGGTACGGTTCGATCACCGAGAGGTCGAATCCGGCCGGCAGCAGGTTTGCCGCGTGCGCCTGGCGCATCATCGTGGCGTAGTCCATGGTGACCATGACCACCGGCCGAGTGGTTCCGTGGTCGGGCAGCTTGTTCGACGGCGAGCGCAGTCCGGCGTGCAGCACCATGAGCACGGCGTGCAGGGCTCGCTGACCCCACGTGCGCCGGTCCATGTCACCCACCGGGTCGCCCTCGGGGGTCTCGGCTGCCGCGGTCTGTCCCCCGGGAATCTCGGGAGCTTCCGCGCCGTCGTTGATGAACGGGGTCTCCCCCTCGAGGGTCCGGCCGGCCGGGTTGTTCGCGGCCTGACACATGGTCTCCATCAGCTCGTGGCTGACGTCGTCGAGGCTCATTTCCCAGTCGTGATTGCCATCCCGGTTCCGACCGCGATACCGAATCCGGCATTTCTGCTCCCGATGCTCATCTTCGGGCAGCTCGCCATCGGGGTTGATGAGGTTCTCGGCCAGCTGACGCCAGCGTGCCGCGGCCTGGAAGAAATTGTCGTCGTCGAGATCGCGCGCGGATCCGGTGAGTAGCGCCTCGCCCTGTTTCAGCAGTGAATTCGCCTTGCCCCGGTCATAGGAGACTTTCTCCGCGGTGTCAGCGGCCCCAGCCATCGAGGTGATCACCGATCGCAGGGCCCGCTCGGTGACCTCGCCCCGATGGAACGCCTGCGCCGCCGTCGACAACAGGAAGTCCCGCGGGTTCGAGACGTCATCGCGCGCTCCTTGGGCAGCATCTGCCGTGCCCATGCCCGCGCCGTCTGCCGCAGCGCCGCGTTCCGTCGTCACACCGGGATCACCCGCGCCCTTAGCAGAATTCTCGACGGCGTGCGCAACGAGCAGCGCTCCGGCGGCGGGGTTCCGATACAGGCGGCGTGCCGTGTCGAGGCGCTGTGCGATCTCCTTGCCACCCACGTGGGTGAGATGACGCAGGTAGGCAGTGTGGTGTTTGTACATCACCCGTCCGGCCGGCACCCCGAGGAACTCCGGCCGATCCGCCTCGTGGTTGAAGGTGTCCGCGACCAGCCCGGTGAGCCGAATCTGCAGGGCATCGACCCGGCGGGCCATCGACTCGACGGTGCGCACCGCCTGCGGCAGCGACGCCTCCGGATCCTCACAGTGATACGCGGGAATCCGCGTCGGCACCGTCTTCTCCGCAAAGGGATCATCCGCCGGAGTCTCGTCCGTGTCCACACCGTCAGCAGCACCGTCAGCGCTCCAGCCGGTACCCCAATCCTGGGCCGAGGGACCGGAGCGAACCTCACGGAAGACGGCGAATCCCCGTAACGCTTCCGGATCCACCAGCCGATCGGTGAGTTCCTGTAGCCCCACCGAAACCAACTCCAACAGTTCCGCGGTGGAGTGACCGCTCAGATTCCGAACCTCCGAGTCACGCGCATTCGCGTCGCGCCCCGACCGCGGTTCCGGCGCGGAAGGCAGCGCCTCATCACTCAAGGGCAGTGCCGCCACGCTCATCACCTCACTCCAGGATGCCGTATCACCATCGAACAACAAACGAGATCTTTGGAGATCTAATATCAGCTATCCATAATTCATACGTTCTACATCTAGAGTACACACTTTCGCATGAAGGCACAAGTGGTCTCGAACATTTTTCTGGACTGGAGTTCAGGACCGCCAGATTCCGCGGCCTGACCTGGCACACAGCACCCACCCACAGCCCCAACACAGCACAGGGCCCGGCCACCGCACGCAGGCGGCAGCCGGGCCCTGGAACAGACGGCGGAATCGGCTCCGCCGCCGTCGTCCGTCGTGATCAGTCGACGGTGTTCACCACTTGATCAGTATTCGATCACCACGCGCCCTTCGATCTTGCCGTGCTTCATCTCTTCCAGCACGTCGTTGATGTCCTCCAGCGGGCGCCGGTGGTAGGTGGGGTGGATCTTGCCGGCGGCGTAGAACTCCAGCGCCTCCACCATGTCCTGACGGGTGCCCACGATCGAACCGCGGATCGTCAGACCCTTGAGCACGATGTCGAAGATCGGCGCCGGGAAGTCGCCCGGGGGCAGCCCGTTGAACACGATGGTGCCGCCGCGACGGGTCATGTTGATCGCCTGGCCGAACGCCTTCGGGTGTACCGCGGTCACCAGCACGCCGTGTGCACCGCCGACCTTCTCCTGGATCACCAGCTCCGGGTCCTGCACATTGGCGTTCACCGTGATCTCGGCACCGTGCTTCTCGGCCAGCGCCAGCTTGTCGTCGGCAATATCGACGGCGATCACGCGCATACCCATCGCCACCGCGTATTGCACCGCGATGTGGCCGAGTCCGCCGATTCCGGAGATCACCACCCACTGACCGGGGCGGACCTCGGTGCGCTTCAGGCCCTTGTACACCGTCACCCCGGCACACAGCACCGGACCGACTTCGTAGGGGTCCGACCCCTCGGGAATGATCGGGGCGTAGCGGGCGTCCACCAGCATGTACTCGCCGAAGGAGCCGTCCGTCGAGTACCCGCCGTTGAGCTGCGACTCGCACAGGGTCTCCCAGCCGGTCCGGCAGTGTTCACAGTGGCCGCAAGCGCTCCACAGCCAGGCATTGCCCACCGTGTCGCCCACTTTGACTTCGGTGACGTCGGGACCGACTTCTTCCACCACGCCGACTCCCTCGTGTCCGGGGATGAACGGGGGAGAGGGCTTGACCGGCCAGTCACCCTCGGCGGCGTGCAGGTCGGTGTGGCATACGCCGGTAGAGATCAGGCGAACCAGCGCCTGGTGCTGCCCCGGCGTGGGGCGTTCGGTCTGAGTGACGTGGAGATCATCGCCGAACTTCTCGACGACGGCGGCTTTCATGGTGCTCATCATGACTCCTTAATGACTGTTTTTTCTCGGCGCAACAACCTAGGGCAGGTGTTGCTGACGGTCTTTCAGGTGGTGCCCGGTGGCCGGGCGGCAGACGGGGCGATCAGGTTTAGAAGAAGCCCTGCTTGTTCTCGGTGTAGGAGACCAGCAGGTTCTTGGTCTGCTGGTAGTGGTCCAGCATCATCAGGTGGTTCTCACGCCCGATGCCGGAGGACTTGTACCCGCCGAACGCGGCGTGGGCCGGGTAGGCGTGATAGTTGTTCACCCACACGCGTCCGGCCTGGATTTCGCGGCCGGCACGGTAGGCGGTGTTGCCGTTGCGGGACCACACGCCGGCGCCGAGGCCGTACAGGGTGTCGTTCGCAATGGACAGCGCGTCGTCGTAGTCGTTGAACGTGGTAGCCGAGACGACGGGACCGAAGATCTCCTCCTGGAAGATTCGCATGCTGTTAGACCCCTTGAAGATGGTGGGCTGCACGTAGAACCCGCCGGCCAGATCGCCGTCGAGCTCGGCGCGTCCACCGCCGGTGAGTACCTCAGCGCCCTCCTGCTTGCCGATATCCAGGTAGGAGAGGATCTTCTCGAGCTGATCGTTGGAGGCCTGCGCACCCATCATGGTGTCGGTGTCCAGAGGGTTGCCCTGCACGATCTTCTGGGTGCGGGCGACGACGGCGTCGAGGAACCGATCCGCAATGGACTCCTGAATCAGCGCGCGGGACGGGCAGGTGCAGATCTCACCCTGGTTCAGCGCGAACATGGTGAAGCCTTCCTGGGCCTTATCCCAGAACGCGTCGTCCTGCGCTGCGACGTCCTCGAAGAAGATGTTCGGCGATTTGCCACCCAGCTCCAGGGTGATCGGGATGATGTTCTCGGAGGCGTACTGCATGATGAGCCTGCCGGTGGTGGTTTCACCGGTAAACGCGATCTTGCGGATCCGCTTGTTCGAGGCCAGCGGCTTGCCGGCTTCCAGGCCGAACCCGTTGACAATATTGACGACGCCGGGAGGCAGCAGGTCGCCGATCAGGTCGATGAGCACCATGATCGACGCCGGAGTCTGCTCGGCAGGCTTGAGCACGACGGCATTGCCGGTGGCCAGTGCCGGCGCCAGCTTCCAGACCGCCATCAGGATGGGGAAATTCCAGGGGATGATCTGCCCGACCACGCCGAGCGGTTCGTGGTAGTGGTAGGCCACGGTGTCTTCGTCGATCTGGGAGAGCGAACCCTCCTGGGCGCGGATGGCCGAGGCGAAGTAGCGGAAATGATCGACGGCGAGCGGAATGTCTGCGTTGAGGGTTTCGCGGACGGCCTTGCCGTTGTCCCAGGATTCGGCGACGGCGATCTTTTCGAGGTTGGCCTCGATCCGGTCGGCGATCTTGTTCAGAATACCGGCGCGCTCGGCCACGGAGGTCTTGCCCCAGGCGGGTGCGGCAGCCCAGGCGGCGTCGAGGGCCGCTTCGATATCTTCGGCGGTGCCGCGGGCGACCTCGCAGAAGACCTGACCGGTGATGGGAGTGACGTTTTCGAAGTATTGTCCCTTTACGGGGGCCACCCACTCCCCGCCGATGTAGTGCTCATAGCGGGACTTGAACTCGACGACAGCGCCGTCGGTGCCGGGGTTCGCGTAGACAGTCATGATGTGCTCCTGTAGCTCGGTGACCGGGTTGGCACGGGGCCGCCTCGGCACTGGCAGCGGGTCTCAGAAGGAACGGCGTCCAAGCTGCGCCTCCGAAGCGACCCCGTATAAGTGTGAGCCTAGTCACAGTAACGTTGCGGGGAGGTTGCTCGACGACGACGCAACAGGTTGCATCAGGGAGTTTCAGGGCGCGACGAACGGCAACGTGCCAGGTCAGCGCTGGGCGCGGAGGCGTTCCAGGGTGCTCACCACGAGCGAGCGGCGGGGCGATTCCGCGGGCAGCAGGCGCAGCGCCATCAGCCACAGTTCCTCATCATCAGCCGCCTCCGGGCGGGTGAGGTAGTGCCAGAGTTGGGTGGCATCGGCGTCCTGGAGCACCGCTTCGCGCAGGGCACCGGCGAGTTCTTCGCGGATCTGCACGATGCCGGGGGCGTCCGAGTGCGGCAGCACGGGTCCGACGGCGGCGGCGAGCGCGTCCTGCACATCGCCGTCGCGCAGTGATTCGCGAGCCAGGGCGGCGTCGGTGCGGATCTCGCCGTCGAGCCGGTAAGGCCGGGCGGAGACAGCCAGCGGGCAGTCCTGGGAGCTCAGCGCCCGGCGCAGGCGATGGATCTCGGCACGCAACGTGATGGCCCGGGACTCGACTCCGGGCGCGGCCTCCCCGTACAGCAACTCTTCGAGGGCGGCGCCGTCGAGTCCGGCGCTGTGCCAGTCGAGCAGCGTGAGAATTTCAGCGTGGCGCAGGCTCAGTTCGCGTCGGCTCACCCGCGGGGGCAGCTGGCCAGTCACGTGAATCACCGCTGCGGACGGCGGGGTGGTCGACGACGTCGGAGCGGCCAGCGGGCGGGCGACCCCGCGAGCTTCGGCACGACCGGGCCGCGGTACTGGCGGCCGGGACAGCGAGGAGGCAGGCGAAGAGAGGGGCAGGATCATCTGGTGCAGGCTCAGCCCGTACTCCGGATCAGTGTGCAGCTCTTCGGTGGTCAGCTGGTTGCGCCACAACGATTCCACCGCGGTCACAGTGGCACGTAGCAGTGAGAAAGCGAGCGGACTGACGGCGTCGTCGCCGCCGGTGACGTCGATGACGCCGACAATCTCACCGGTAGCGGGGTTGCGCACCGGCATGGCGGAGCAGCTCCACGGGTGGACCAGGGGGCTGAAGTGTTCGGCGCGGCTGATCTGCGATGGACGGCCGGTGGCCAGTGCGGCTCCGGGGGCGGCGGTGCCGACCGAGGCTTCCGACCAATCGGCCCCGGGGACAAAGCCCATCAATTCGGCCCGGCGCGCGGCGAGTTCGTCGCCCTCCACCCAGAGCAGGTGACCGTCGGCGTTGCCCAGGGCAGTGATGAGTCCGGCGTCGGCCGCGGGGTCGATGAGCAGGGTGCGGATCACCGGGAGCGCTGCGGCCAGGGCGTGCTGCCGACGCGCGGAATCCAGGTCGGCCGTCGGCACGGCGAAGGGCACGGAGACGCGCTGCGGGTCACGGTGGGCCTCCAGGGAGCGTTGCCAGGAGGCGAGCACATCGGGGCGCACCGAGCGCAGGGCCTCCGAGGGGGGACGCGGTGAGCCGCGAGACAGGGTGCGCAGGGCGTCGCGGGCCAGCTCCACCCGGTGCTGGTAGGCGTCGGCCGAGGGCTGCTGGACGCTCACGGCGCGCTCGGGTCGGGCTCAGCAACTCCAGCAGTATCAGCCGTCTCGGCGGGGTTCATGAGTCGCGAGCGGATCAGGAAGCGTTTCCCTTCGGGCGCCTCCACCGAGAACCCGGCCCCGCGTCCGTCGACGACGTCGAGGGTCAGGTGGGTGTGCTTCCAGTACTCGAACTGCTCCCGGCTCATCCAGAACGGCAACTCTCCGGCACCCCTGGCGTCACCCGCGACGTCGTCGGAGGCATCCGAGGTGTCAGCGGCGGGCAACTCGAAGGTGCCGAGCAGGATGTCGGAGTCACCGGTGCGGAAGTCGCCCTCCGGATAGCACATGGGCGAGGACCCGTCGCAACAGCCCCCGGACTGATGGATCATCAGCTCGCCGTGGATGCCGCGCAGCTTCTGGAGCAACTCGAGGGCCTCGTGGGTCATCGCCACGCGGGAGATGGACTCGCCCTCCACCTCCGGGCGCGCCTCCAGCGCGACGGCGGGCGCAACAGGGTCAGCATGATCGGTACTCATGCCGCCGAGACTACCAAACCAGTGTGGCCTGCGTCACTGTGCAGCCGTCCTCGTTGCGCCGTCGTCCGCTCCGGCTCAGCTCGTCAGTCAGTCGGCTCAGTACGCCTTCTTGCGCTGCTCGACCACCAAGTGGATCAGGGCGAAGCGGCCGTCGTTGTCAATGGCGCTCAGCGCGGCTTCGAGCGCACCCGGGATCTCGGAGTTCTCGGTCACCTTGACGCCGAAGCCGCCGAACGCCTCCGCCATGGCGGCGAAGTCGGGGTTCTTCAGCTGGGTGCCGGAAATCCGGTTCGGATAGTCGCGCTCCTGGTGGGTGCGGATCGTGCCGTATTCCTGGTTGTCCATCACGATCACCAGCGGGGTGGCGCCGTACTGCGTCGCCGTCGCCAGCTCCTGGCCGTTCATCAGGAACTCGCCGTCACCGGCGATGGTCACCACGCGGCGACCGGGGTAGTTCAGCGAGGCGGCCACGGCCGAGGGGACCGAGTAGCCCATGGAGCCGTTGCGTGCGGAGATCATCGAGGCGTAGGACTCCGTCGGGAAGTACCGGTGCGCCCAGTTGGTGTGCTCGCCGGCGCCGAAGGTCACCATCGAATCCTCGGGCAGCGAGGGCACCAGGTGCGACATCATCATGTCCATGGTGGCCGGGCCCTCGAGCGGTTCGGCGGCGGGCAGCGCGGCGAATTCCTCCTGCTGGGCGCGCATCTTCGCCGTCCAGGTCTTCCAGGAGTCCTTCACCTCCAGATCCATCAGCACCAGGTCGCGCACGAACACGTCTGGCTTGGCCACGATCTGAAACGACACCGGGCCGGAGCGGCCGCGCAGGGACGGGTCGATGGTGACGATGAAGTTCTTCTTCTCCCAGTTCTGGCGGATGTTGAACCCGTCGGTGATCACGTCGCCGGGAACGGTGCCGACGAAGACGATCAAATCGGTCTCTTCCAGCAGGTCGTAGGTGGGCTTGGGGCGGCCGTAGCCGATGGGGCCCACATACGACGGCGAATGGAACGGCACGGTGCCCTCGGTCCGCCACTCCGCGGCCGCGGCGATGTGGTGGTCCTCCAGCCAGGCGGTCAGCGATTCCGCGCCGTCGCGGGTCCAGTCGTTGCCGCCAGTGATGAACAGCGGCTTCTCTGCGTTGCGCAGCGCGTCGTGCAGCGCCTTCCAGTCGGTGACGGTCATGCCGCCGCCGGCGATCGGGATCTGCGGGTGCAGCTGATTCTCCACCTCGACCTTGATGACGTCTTCGGGCAGGCCGACGACGACGGGGCCGGGGCGCCCGGAGTTCGCGGCGAACATGGCCTCGGCCACGATCTCAGAGGCGCGCTCGGGGTGGTCCAGCACCATGACGCGCTTGGCACCGGTACCGAACCAGGCGTGCGGGTCGAACTCCTGGAACGCTTCCCGGTCACGGTGCTCGAAGGGGATCAGACCGACAAAGAGCACCATGGGAGTGGAGTCCTGCCAGGCGGTGTGCAGGCCCACGTGGGCGTTGGCGGCACCGGGGCCGCGGGTCACCATGGCCACACCGGGCACGGAGTTCATCTTGCCGTCAGCCTCAGCCATGTACGCCGCGCCACCCTCGTGACGGCAGATCACGTTCTCGATGGGCGAGTCATGCAAACCGTCGAGCACGTCCAGATAGGACTCTCCGGGAACCGAATAGATGCGCTGGACGCCGTGGGCCACCAGAGTATCGACGATGAGGTGACCGGCCGATTTTTTCGACGGCTGGGCAACGGACTCGGACATGGATTCTCCTTGGGTGTGGTTCGGCGCAGGTTTGGATCAACGTACACCAGATTCCGCGCCCGTCCCGTCGCTGTGGCAATGTGTGTCACGAACCGATTATGCTGGTGCGCAACGTCCACACCCGGACTCCTCGGGCCAGCCACCTTGCCTGGCCGCTCGCGCCGACGCCGATCCGCGTTGTTTCGCTTTTCTGCTGCGCCGTCTCGCATCAGCGCGCACCATCCCCGTTTCATCAGGAGTTCATCGTGTCGTTTCCCGTGGCCACCGCAGAGTTCACCACCACACCGGGTCAGAAGCTGACCGCCGATCTTGCCCGATCCTGGCTTCTCGTCAACGCCGTCCAACCGGAACGGTTCGCTGCCGCGGAAGAATCCCCCGCCGACGTCGTCGTGTTGGACATTGAGGACGCCGTTGCCCCGCAGGGGAAAGATGCCGCTCGGGCGCATGTGCTCGACTGGCTCGCATCCGGTCACACCGGGTGGGTGCGTATCAACGGCTACGGGAGCAGGTGGTGGGCGGACGACGTTGAGGCGCTGGCGCAGGTGATCAGCTCCCGACTGGGTGGTCCGCAGCGTGAGGGCGGACTGCTCGGGGTGATGCTCGCGATGGTGGAGTCCACCGATCACGTCAACGAGACCGCCGCGAAGCTGCCCGGCGTGCCGGTGGTTGCGCTGGTGGAGACCGCGCGCGGACTGCAGCGGATCAATTCGATTGCCGCCGCCAAGGGCACGTTCCGGCTGGCGTTCGGCATCGGCGATTTCCGCCGCGATACCGGGTTCGGGGAGTCGCCGATGGCCCTGGCCTACGCCCGCAGCCAGTTCACCATTGCCGCGAAGGCCACGGGCCTACCGGCGGCGATTGATGGGCCGACGGTCGGTTCCACCGGCGTGAAGCTGGCCGAAGCGACCGCGGTGACGGCGGAGTTTGGCATGTCGGGCAAGCTGTGTCTGACCCCGGAGCAGTGCGCCGCTATTAATGAGGGGCTCTCGCCGTCGCAGGAGGAGCTGGGCTGGGCGCACGAGTTCTTGGTGGATTTCGAGGCCGACGGCGGTCAGATTCGCAACGGTTCAGATTTGCCGCGCCTGGCGCGGGCGAACAAGATCACGGCTCTGGCCGAGGCGTTCGGGGTGACGTGGCGACCGGAGTCCTCCGGAGACGATGCCTCCACCACGGCGCCGTCAGATACGTTCCATTACTAGGGTGTGTCTCTTTATTCGGTTAATGCTGAACTCCACACCACCACCGTGGCCCGGTAGGTCAGCGCGAGCTTGTCGTAAGACACTGGCCGCCCGCCGGCTGACCCCTTGCGCTTCCGGTTCGGTATTTGGTCTGATCGTTCCGGGATCACGCATTTGATGTTTTGTTGCCTCAGGTACGTGCGAATTGCCTTGGATGAGTACGCCTTGTCCGCCAGGGCTTTCTCGGGCCGTTTCCTTGCGGCCCCGGAACCTTGTTTCTCCATCTTCACGACATCCATGAGGTTCGGGAATATCGGGGCATCCCGGGACTGTCCTGGCCCCAGCATCAGTACCAGGGGTCGGCGGTTGCCATCGATCAGGGCATGGATTTTCGTGCTCAGGCCACCGCGGGAGCGGCCCACGGCGTGGCCTTCAGGCTCGGTCAGCAGATTCTTGTGATTCGATAAGTCCCCCTGTGGTGCGGGTGAGGTTAGTGCCATGCTGATGGGCGCGATTGATAGTCGAGTCCACCGACACCTCCCAGTCGATCAGTCCGCGCGCTCCGGCTTGCGAGAGCAAGGCACCGAGGAGGGTGTCCCAGGTACCGTCGTTGCTGAAGCGGCGGTGGCATTTCCACACGGACTGCCTCGGGCCGTCGCTGATGGTCGTTGAAGGGACGACCGCGCCGTCCGGTGGAATCTGGCATGAAGCCAGCGATCAAGTCCCATCGAGCGTCAGTTAGCAGACGATATCGAGAACTGACGATTCCAGCGCCTCAAAGAGCATCACGACTATCTAAGAGACACGCCCTAGCGCAGCGCTGGGGAACAGGCCTGCTGGCATCCGTTGACGGGATGCTGTTCGTGGTGCCGGTGGCCACCGTCAACGCCGGGGCGAATCCGCGCTACTTCGTCCCGGGGCGCGGCCTGACTTGGCTTAACTATCTCAACGATCAGGTCTCCGGCCTGGGTGCCGTCGTCGTCCCGGGAACGGTCCGCGATTCCCTGCACATCCTGGATGGGCTACTCGATCTTGACGGCGGTCAAAGCCCCGAGATGGTCGCCACCGACACGGCCTCCTACTCGGACCAGATTTTCGGGCTCTTCACCCTGCTCGAATACCGGTTCTCATCCCGTCTGGCAGGGTTGCCGGACCAACGGTTCTGGCGTATCGACACCCCAGCTGACTACGGAAAGCTGAACGCGGTAGTCGGCCGCAACCGCATCAACATGGAGCTCATCACGGCCAACTAGCCGGACACGCTCGGCTTTGCCGGATCCCTGACTACAGGGACCGTGCGCGCCTCAGAAATCCTTCGGGTCACCCAGGGCAGCGGGACACCAAGCCTGCTCGGAAAAGCATTGGCGGAGTACGGCAGGATAGCCAAGACCGAGCATCTGTTGGACTTCATCGATATTGATGAGAGCTACCGCCGGCACATTTATACCCAGTTGACGCTGCAGGAATCCCGGCACGCCCTGGCCAGATTCATTTTCCACGGCCGGAGGGGTCAGATACGCCAGTCCTACCGGGAAGGGCAGGAAGACCAGCTCGGTGCCCTTGGGGTGGTCCTGAACGCGATCATCCTGTGGCACACCCGCTACCTGGGGTCGCTTACTGGCAACGGTCTGCATTTGCCGGGTTTGCTGTGGTTGGCACACGGCCAGTTGGTTATGTCCCAGCGACTCATGCCTGTCCCGCAGCTCACGTCCAAGCGTGAGCCTACTCAGTTCGAATGCTCCAAGCATGTCACCGAACGCTTACAGATTAAGCTGTAGTCCGAGGTTCGAATCAGATTAGCTGAGAGGTCTGTGGATGCGGAGTGCTCAGTGCAGTGAACTTAGCCGTTTCGACGAAGGTTCGTGCTGCCCAGTGTTCATTGTCCTGCCTCCAAGCGATGCTGACCACGGAGGGAGCGAGTCCCGTAACGGGGATGAAGGACAGGCCGGGCCGGCTGTAGAAGCGCTGTGTAGAAGCCTGGGTGAAAGCGATGCCTTTTTGGCTGAGGATCGCCTCGAAACACTCGTCGACGGTGCTGACATCGGATCCGATGACTGGTGCATGGCTGTGACGCGCTTCGGTAGCCAACCAGAAATCTCTCCAGAGATCCGGAGCGTTCCTCGCCACGAAGGGCTCCTCGAGGAGTTCATCTACGTGCACTGAGGATCGCGACGCCCAGTTGGACTCATTGGACACGGCCAGAACCCTGGGCTCAGTGAAAAGGGTCGCCACGCGGAGGTCCTTGAACGGTGGCAACGGGGGCCGAACGAATGCCACGTCGGAACTGCCATCTGCCAAACCCGCGGTCGGGTCGCTGAAAGGGAATGAGCGCATTTCTACCTCGACAGCTGGGTTGCTGTAGCGATAGGCCTCCAAGATGGTGCGGGTGAGTTCGGCTGCGGCATTGGACTGAAACCCCACGACCAGCTTTCGGCTGGGCTCTCGGGCAGCCTGTTTGGTGAGGGATGCTGCTACCTCAGCGGCCATCAAAAGGTCCCGTGCGTGCCCCAAGAGAACCTCCCCGGCCGGGGTAAGGGTCACACCGCGGCCGGTGCGGTTCAGCAAAGGCGTGTTTAGGGAGCGTTCGAGATTTCGAATCTGCACACTGAGGGACGGCTGGGCGATGTGGAGCCGGGTGGCAGCGCGTCCGAAGTGCAACTCTTCAGCGACAGTGACGAAGTAGCGCAAAACCCGTAGCTCGAAAGGTGGTTGCATAGGCCCAGGGTACGACCGAGTCACTGTACTGAGCAATAGCCTGGGCCTATCGGCCCATCGAAAAGACGTCTTGGACTTTGTGACCTGCGTCACGTTTTACTTGAAGAGGTGAACACCACGGACTCACAAACGTTAGGCGGGAAGGACTACAACATGACTGCCACCACTAAAGCGCCCTCGGCCCAGGAATGGGTCGAGGCCTTCACGCAGGCCAATGACAACGACCCGGAAATCGGGGCACATGGGAAATATTTCACTTGTTCCTACCTTTTGGACATGGAGGATCACCTCTTCGTCATTCGGATGAACGCCGGCAAAGTCGCCGAGATCACCATCGACCCCGGTCCACTGGATGTGGCGTACCAGTTCGCCATCAAAGCCAGCTCAGCGACCTGGAGGGAATTTGGTGCGGACATGCCCAAGCCGATGTTCCACGGCATCTGGGCCGCCACGTTCCAGCGGGACATGCGCTTGGAAGGCGACATCCTCGTGCTCATGCAGAACCTGCGCTGCGTGACTCGCCAGATTGAACTGCTCCGCACCACTGGCATCCCCTGCCTCAATGCCTAACTGACCCCTGAACCAGGAGGAAAACTTATGTCTCGCATCTCACCAGTAACCGGGCACTATGTCACCGTCGACGTCGACGGACTGGAATACAAGGTGTTCTACCTCGAGAACGGCACCGGGCAGCCGCTGATCTGTCAGCACACCGCCGGCGCTCACAATCACCAGTGGCGCGGCCTACTAGAAGACGAGGAGATCACCGCAAACTACCGGGTCATCGCCTACGATCTGCCCCGCCACGGAAAATCAGACCCACCGGAAAACACCGAATGGTGGACTGAGGAGTACAAGCTCACTGCAGACCACTACGCCAACTTCATCCTCGCCCTGTGCGACGCACTGGAATTGGAGAACCCGATCTTCATGGGCTCTTCCTTCGGCGGTAACATCGCCCTCCAGCTCGCGCACCGACGCCCGGATCGATTCGATGCGGTAATCCCCGTCGAAGGGGCGGATTACTCTCCCGGCTTTTACTTGGACTGGTGGAACCATCCCCATGCCAACGCCGCCCAGGTGTGCGCGAGTGGAACGTGGGACCTCATGGCCCCACAGTCGCCCGACGCGGACCGGTGGAAGACATGGTTCTACTACTCCCAAGGCTCCGAAGCGTTCAAGGGAGACCTGCACTTCTACTCCGTCGACCACGACCTGCGCGGGAAGCTCGGAGAAATCGACACCGATCAGTGCGCTGTCGTACTTATGACCGGAGAGTACGACTACCTCACTACCCCCGAAGATGGGGCCCGGACCGCCGGTGAGATCCGCAACGCGGAGTTCATCGAAATGAAGGAAATCGGCCACTTCCCGATGAGCGAGAACTACCCCGTGTTCGGGACCTACCTCAAGCAGGCCCTCGAAATCGTAAAGAACAAGAAGGCCACGGCCAGCGTCTAATCAGCGCTGTACCAACCAGCACCAGCCACACCTGCGTCGCTCCACACGCACCAGGTGACATCCGGTAGCTGGAATCGAGCCGCGGACCCCCCCCCAACACGGGCGGTCCGCGGCTCGCGTACCTCAAACCCCACCCAGATCTTTACTCGCGCCCGTCGCCCTTTCACCTCGCCCCCAACCGTCTGACGAGGACTCTGAACCGTCCCAGGTTTGATGCCGTATCTTTTCGAGCTGAGAGGATGGCTTCATGCCGAAGAAGATTGATGCCCAGGTCCGCGAACGAGCGGTCAGGCTGGTGCTCGAGCACCGAGCGGAATACCCATCGAACGCGAAGGCGATCGCAGCCGTTGCCCGTTAAGAAGGCGTGGGAGCTGAGTCGCTTCGCCGGTGGGTAGTCCAAGCCGAGATCGATGCCGGTACCCGGGAAGGTCAGACCAGCGATGAACATGCCGAGGTCAAGCGGTTCAAAGCTGAGAACCGTCGACTGCGTGAAGTGGTGATGCTCCTGCGCGCGGCAACGACTTTCTTCGCGGCGGAACTCGACCCCCGCACCCGCTGATGATGGGCTTCAACGACCAGATGTGCTCGGAGGGCTTCGCCGTCGAGTCGATCGTACGCGTCATGCGTGAGCTGGGAGTGAAGATCGCGGCACGCACCTACCGGGCCACGGTGGTGTGGTGTTCAGCATTAACCGAATAAAGAGACACACCCTAGAGCGGCAGCCCCACCGCTCCGCACCTACTGTGCTGCGCCGTCCTGATCATGGGGGCGGCGCTGACCGTAGGTAGGCTCGCTGTCGCCCTGGGCACGGCGCTGTTCAGCTTCGCGCTCTTCGCGCAGTTTCTGGCGCTGTTTGGCGATCGCCGCCCGGTGCAGTTCCGCAGAGGACCGGTTGATGCCGGATCCCTCGGAGAGGTGATTCGGGTTGTCCTTCGAGGCCAGTTGCAACATGGCGACCACCACGAGGGAGACCATGAAGAAGACGCCGAAGGCGATGAGGCCGATATCGATGCGCAGCGGCTTATCCGTGCCGCCGGTGGTGGCGAAGGTGGCAATAGCGCCACCGACCAGGCCCAGCACGGCGGAGAAGATCAGGGGTGCCTTGATCGATGCGGTGAAGCCCTTCTTCTTCGAAGGCTGACCCACGGTTCACACTCCTCGGCTCGGCAGATAGTGCCCGGTGAAACGGCACCCGGCCAGTCTAGTCGTTGAAGACGGGGGAAGACGAAACGAGACGGGGCAGTTCCGCCGTCAGCGTGGGATCAGCGCAGACCGGTCTGCTTCTTCGCCTCGGTATGTCCGGCCTTCGCGGCTGCGCGGGCGTCGAGCCAGAAACCGATGCCGGCCACCGCGGTGATCACGGTGATGATGAATGCCACCGCGCCGGTCAGCCCCAGGACCTGGTGGTCGTTGAAGGTGGTGCACCAGATGATCAGTCCCAGCCCGGCCAGGGTGTTGACACCGCCGGCCAGGATCTGGTCGCGCGCCGGGATGAAGTCCCTCCGGTGGCGCACACCGGCCACCAGTTCCGCGACGCCGCCCACGAGGTAGGCCGCCCCCACGGCCACCGCCGTCGCCCACATCGGGGCCTCAAACAAGTGCACACCCACCACGACGATGGCGCCGAGACACCAGGCTGCGCAGGCCATCGACAGCGGCGAGCGCATCGCCTCGGGCACCGGTTCGCGCCGCAGGTACTCCCACAGGGCGGTGCCGGAGAGTAGCAGGTAGATGGCGACACCGAAGCTGGTGACGGCGTGGCTGGGTTCCTGGATGATGAACGCGACCACCGCGAAAATCAGGGACACCCCGGCGCGGATGAGCACCGGTTTGAACAGGACGGATGAGATCGCGGGGTCAATTTTCGTTACAGCCACGGACCCAGTCTAGTGGTGGGCGCAACCGCCCGGGATCAGTTGTAGTAGATCTTCGAGTAGTACTGGGGCATGTACCCGATGTACTGTTCGCCCCTGCAGTAGGACTGCACGCTGACGGTGTAGCCGGAGGCGCGGTAGTGGGCCACGCGCGCGTCGGTGGCCTGCTGGCAGATGCTCTTGTTGTTGAACCACTCCGCGTGGGTGTCAGCCTGGGCCGGTAAAGCCATCGCCAGCATGCCCGCGGCGAGGCCGAGAGCGGCGGTTCCGGTGGTGCCGTGGTGTTCAGGCAACAAACAGCATCGAACCTTTCACGAGGTCGGCGCGGGCCTCAAGGGCTCTTTCCCGCCTCGGGTTCGACACTCAGCAGATTCACAGGTGCTCGGCGCCCAGGCGGATCCATTTGTCGCCGCGGATCCGCCACCACAGGGTGACCCCACGGGCGGCCAGGTACAGGCCGGAGAAGCCCAGCCAGAGCAGCCCCACGAGCGCAGGCGTACTCAGCGCGGATATTCCGCCGTCTCCCCCGCTGTCGGCGGTGAGCCACCAGGCGAGCAGGGCGAGACCGGGCAGGTACACCACCAGGTTCACCACCGAGGCCAACGCCAAGTAGCGGGCGTCTCCAGCGCCCATGAGCACGCCGTCGAGCACGAACACGTATCCGGCCAGCGGTTGGGTGACGGCGATGACGAGCAGCCCGGCCGTGGCGGCGGCGCGCACCTCGGGGTCGGGGGTGAAACCGGCGGGCAGCACCCAGGCGAGCGCGGCGAGCACCACCCCGGTGATCACCCCGAACCACAGCGACCAGCGGATCATGGTGCGGGTGAGCTCCCGGGCGGTGGCTTCCCGAGATGCACCGAGTTCACGGCCGATCAGCGCCTGGGCGGCGATGGCCAGGGCGTCCAGGGCGAAGGCCAGGGTGGAGTAGACGATGAACACCAGCTGATGGGCGGCCAGCGTGGTGGTGCCCATCCAGGTGGCCATCAGCACGGTGGCTAAGATCGCAGCACGCATGGCCGCGTTGCGCACCAGCAACCAGGACCCGAATTGGGCGGTGGCCCGGATCCCGGACCAGCGCGGCCGCCAGCTCAGCCCCGTGAGTTGGTCGGAGCGTACCCGGCCCACGATCACCCCGAGGAATGCCAGCAGCATGCACCACTGAATAGCGGAGGTTCCCGCGGCGGAGCCGGCCACACCCCAGCCGAATCCGTACACGAAGAGGAAGTTGGTGGCGATGTTGATGCCGAATCCGACACCGGCCACCACCAGCGGAGTGCGGGTGTCTTGTAGCCCACGTAGCACCCCGGTGGCGGCGAGCACGCCCAGCATGGCCGGCAAACCGAACATGGAATAGCGCAGATAGTCGACGGCGTGGCCGTGCAGTGCTGTGGCCGGGTCGGCGCCGAGGACGGCGATCAATCCGGGCGCGGTGAGCCAACCCACCAGACCGAGCAGCGCACCCAGCAGCACCCCGAGCCAGATGCCGTCGCGGCCGCGGGCCAGGGCGTCGGCCATCCGGCCGGATCCGACCAGGCGCGCCACCGCAGGCGTCGTCGAATAGGCGAGGAAGATCAGCAGTCCGGTGGCGGTGTGCAGCACGGTGGTGGCCAGCCCCACTCCCGCGAGCTCTGCGGTGCCGAGGTGCCCAATAATGGCCGTGTCGGCGAGCAAGAACAGCGGTTCGGCGACCAGTGCGCCGAGCGCGGGAACCGCCAGGGCCAGAATCTGGCGGGACAGCGGCCGGGCGTCGTCGTGCACCGAGGTCGGCTCCGACTGTTCCGTCTGCTCAGACTGCTCAGACACCGGTCATCAGGCGCAACGCGCTCACCACCCCCGGCAGCGTGCCATCCGGCAGCATCTCCCGGTACTGCTCGAGCACCGGGTACACCAGGTACAGCATCAGCACGGCCACCAGATTGTTGAAGAGGTGCAGGGCGTAGGCATAGGCCAGTGAAAATCGGAACGCGATATACGTTCCCGTGATCACGGCGCCGAGGACGACGTACGGCACCGCGGCGATGACGTCGAACGTCCCGGAGCCGAGGAAGTGAATCCCGCCGAACAACAACACCGACAGCGGGGCGGTGACCCACACGGTGAGGTAGCGGGAGAGCTTGCCGACCAGTAGGTGGCGGAACAGGTACTCCTCCACGAAGGGCCCGAGCACCACAGTGACCAGCAGCATCATCCACATCGGCACCACCGTGGTCATGCCTTCCAGCGCGGCTTGGTTGTCGGAGGTGACCGGGTCCCCCAGGAACATCACGATCAGCATGGAGAGGGTGATGCTGCCCAGCCACAACCCGGGGATGAGTAGCAGCTTCAGGCCCCAGAGCCGACGGAAGGTGGCCATCGACTGGATCAGGTGCCCCCCGCTGGCCAGCAGTGCCAGCAAGGCGAGCAGTGAGTAGTTGACCAGGTTGACGAAAAACAGGGCGGCCGACGACGACGCCGACCCCGGATCGGCGACCATCTGCTCGGGCGTGGTGGGTTCGGTACCGGCGATCGCGGCCGCCACGTCCATCGCGCCCGGGATGGCAATGAACAGGGACCCCAGCCCGATGACGAACAACCCGATGTAGGCGAGTACGGCGAGCAGGTCCCGCCACAGGAATCGGCCCGGGCGCACATCCGGGGCCCAGGGGGTGCCCGGCTGCGGCTTCCCGTAGCCGCCGGATCCACCGCGCCGATATGACGGCGGCCAGCCCGCGGGGATCGCCGGACCGGCTGTGGTCGCCGTCGTCGAGGTAGGTTCGGGCGCGCCGTACTCGGGCGGATTCGGGTTGGGAGTGCTCATCCGGCCATCCTATCGACCGGCGCTGAGCTCATCGTCGGTGAGGCGCGAGTACTCCCGTCGCTCGGCTTCGCAGGTGGTGCGCCGGCGGGGCCGCACCGACGTGATCAACAAGCTCAACCCGCGGTTGAAGGGGCGTCAGGGCTGACGTCGCCTTCAGCATCATTGGATCCGCTGGTACCGACCGTCGGCGTCGCGCCCGTCACCACGGGTACGGCGCCGGTGGCCAGTGCCTCCTCGTCGGGGTCCACGCCGTCGGTGAACTGCGACTGGTAGAGCCGGTAGTAGGCGCCTTCGCGCTCCAGCAACTGGTCATGGTTGCCCTGCTCCACGATGCTGCCGTCCTCCATCACCAGGATGAGATCGGCGTCGCGGATGGTGGAAAGCCGGTGGGCGATCACGAAGGAGGTGCGCTCGGAGCGCAGCGCGCCCATCGCCTCCTGGATCAGCTTCTCGGTGCGGGTATCCACCGACGACGTTGCTTCGTCGAGGATGAGCAGTGCAGGGTCGGAGAGGAACGCGCGGGCAATGGTGATCAGCTGCCGCTCGCCTGCGGAGATCGCTTCGGAATCCGAAGACACCTCCGTCTGGTAGCCCTCGGGCAGGGTAGAGACGAACCGATCCACGAAGGTGGCTCGGGCCGCCGCCATCACTTCCTCGTCGGTCGCGTCGAGGCGGCCGTAACGGATGTTATCCATGATGGTGCCGTCAAAGAGCACCGCGTCCTGGAGCACCATGCCGATCTGAGCGCGCACCGCCGAGCGGTCGAGGGCGCCGATATTAATACCGTCGAGACGAATCTGGCCGGAGTCAATCTCGTAGAACCGCATGATCAGGTTCACCAGCGTGGTTTTACCCGCACCGGTGGGCCCGACAATAGCAACCACCTGGCCGGGCTGGGCCACCAGGGAGAGATCGGTGATCAGCGGCTTCTCCCGGGTATAGGAGAACGCCACGTGGTCGAACTCGATGTGGCCGGCCACCGGGTCCGGCAGCTGTGCGGCCGAGCCTGATGCTTGCGTCGTTTCGGTACGCCGTGCGTCGTCGTCGAGGAGCTCATCGAGGGCCGGGTCCTCTTCCTCGTCGGCGTCGAGCAGCTCGTAGATCCGCTCCGCCGAGGCGACCGCGGAGATCACCATGTTGGACATGCCGGCGATCTCACCCAGCGGCTGGTTGAATTCGCGCGAGTACTGAATGAACGCGGTGACCGAGCCCAGGGTCATCTGCCCGGAGGCGACGCGCAGCCCGCCCACCACGGCGATGCCCACGTAGCCCAGGTAGGTCACCCACTGCATGATCGGCATGATCATGTTCGAGTAGAACTGCGCCTTGAAGCTAGCTTCGTAGAGTTCCTCGTTGCGCTCATCGAACCGGGCGCGCATGTCCTCCTGGCGCCCGAAGACGGTGACCAGCTCGTGGCCGGTGAAGGATTCCTCGATGTGCCCGTTCAGTCGGCCGGTGTTGCGCCACTGGGCGGTGAACAGCTTCTGCGATTTCGAGCCGATAATCCCGACGACGACGCCGGAGATCGGCAGCGCGACCAGCGCGATCAGGGCCAGCTGCCAGGAGAGCCAGAACATCATCACGGTGATGCCCACCAGGGTGAGCGCGGCGTAGATGAACCCGGTGAACGCCTGTTGGAAAGCGGTCTGTACGTTGTCGACGTCGTTGGTGGTGCGGGAAAGCAGGTCGCCGCGCTGGCGGGTGTCGAAATAGCTCAACGGCAGTCGGTTGACCTTGGCTTCGATCTGCTCGCGCATGCGGTAGACGATGCGCATCACGATCTTATTGATGAGCAGCCCCTGCAGATACATGAAGATCTGGGCGACGAAGTACATGGCCAGCACCACGGCGATGAGCCGGGCCAGCAGCGTGAAGTCGATGCCCTGTCCCGGCACGAAATCCATGCCGGAAAGCATGTCGGCGAATTGATGCTCATTCTGGGCGCGTAGCCCCTCGATCACCTGCTCGCGGCTCACGTCGACGGGCATGTCCGCGGCGATGGCGCCACCGAAGATCACGTTCATGGCGTCGCCGAGGATCTTCGGCGCCCACACGCTGAACACGACGGCGATCAACACGAAGGCGACGGTGAGGCTCAGCCCGATCTTCTCGGTGCGGAACTCCCCCATCAGTCGCTTAGCGGTGGGCCAGAAGGCCTTCGCCTTGCGCGGTGCGGCCCCCTCGCCCCAGTCGTTGGAGATGGAGTCCTGCATCTGCAGGATCTCGTCCTCGGAGAGTTCGACGGGGTCCGGGGTCTTCTTCTCGGCGCTCATGCCAGCTCCTCTGCGGTGATCTGTGAGTCGACGATCTCGCGGTAGACCTCGGAGGTCTCCAGCAGCTCGTCGTGGGTGCCGCGGCCGACGATGCGTCCGGCATCGAGCACCAGGATCTGATCGGCGTCGGTAATGGTGGAGACACGCTGGGCCACCATGATCACGGTGGCGCCATCGGTGTAGTCGCCCAGGGCGGCGCGCAGTTGTGCATCGGTGGTGACGTCGAGCGCGGAGAACGAGTCATCGAAGAGGTAGATGCGCGGCTGACCCACCAGGGCACGGGCAATGCAGAGGCGCTGACGCTGGCCACCGGAGACATTGGTGCCACCCTGGGAGATGCCGGAGTCGAGTCCGTGGCGGGCGGAGTGGCCGTCACCGGTGGTGCGCTCTCGCACGAAATCTGCGGCTTGGGCGGTCGTGAGAGCTGACCAGAGCTGGGCTTCGTCGGCGTCGGGGGCGCCGAAGCGCAGGTTGTCGGCGACGGTGCCGGAGAACAGGTACGGCTTCTGGGGCACGTAGCCCAGCGCGGCGGTGATCTCGGTGCGGGGCAGTTCAGTGACGGGCACCCCGTCGATGAGCACCTCGCCTGCGGTGACGTCGTGGAGCCGGGGAATGAGACCGAGCAGGCTGGTTTTGCCAGCACCTGTGGACCCAATAATCGCCGTGGTCGTGCCCGCTGGTGCGGTGAAGCTGATGTTTTCGAGCACGGCGGCGTCGGCACCAGGGAAGGCGAAGGAGACGTCGCGGAACTCGACGGTGCCGGCGGGCCGCTGCGCTCCGGCGGGAACCTGCGGGGTGCGCGGATTGCTGGGCTCGGACATGGATGGCTGGGTCTTGAGGACTTCGCCGATACGGCGGGCACAGACCACGGCGCGCGGCAGCATCATGAACATGAAGGTGCCCATCATCACTGCCACCAGGATCTGCAGCAGGTACTGCATAAAGGCGGTCAGCGCGCCGACCTCAACCAGCCCGTCGGACACCCGGTGACCACCGAACCACAGTACGGCGGCCGTGGCCCCGTGCAGGATGATCATAATCAGCGGACCCATCAGCACGAAGATCCGGCCGATGCGCACCGAGGTGTCGGTGAGCACGGCGTTGGCATCGGTAAAACGCTGGGTTTCGTGAGCCTCACGGACAAAAGCCCGCACCACACGGATGCCCATGATCTGCTCGCGCAGCACGCCGTTGACCGCGTCAATGTTGTTCTGCATGCGCTGGAACATCGGCAGCAGCATGGCCACCAGGATCGCCACGAAAATGAGCAGCACGGGCACGGACACCCACACCAGCCAGGACAGGCCGGGGTCTTCGCGCACCGCCATCACGATGCCGCCGATGGACATGATCGGCACCATCACCATGAAGTTCAGCGCCATCAGCATCACCATCTGAACCTGCTGGACATCGTTGGTACCGCGGGTGATCAGGGTGGCCGCACCGAAACGGTTGACCTCAGCGGTTCCGAACCCGTCCACGCGGCGGTAGACCGCCTGGCGCAGGTCGCGGCCGAGCCCCATGGCAGCGCGGGCGGCGAACCAGACCGCGGTGATGGCCGAGACCAACTGCATCAGGGCCACGACGAGCATGATGCCGCCGGTGCGCCAGATAAAGTCGGTGTCACCCACTGCCACGCCCTCATCGATGATGCGGGCGTTCAAACTGGGAAGGTAGAGGGTCGTCATCGTGGCGACGAACTGCAAGAGCACGACAGCGATGATCGAACCCAGATAGGGGCGCGAATAACGGGTCAACAAAGTCCAGAGCATGGAGGATCACTTCCGTGGCTGGGGAGAAAGCTCCGATGGGAGCGTGGTCCAATCTACTCCCTCTGGGAACCAGACGCCTATGAGGCCTGCCTGGCTGACTGCTGATCCATGCACGCGATACGATCATGCCCACCTCGATCAACGATGAGGAGATCGCTCAGCTCGCGCAATTTCTGGCCGTGTCCCCCCGGCCGACCTCACTGCCTATAAAGCGCGAATCGCCGCTAGCCGCGACGAATTTCTGACCCGCCAGACACGAGAGGCCGCTCAGAATGACGAGTACTTCGCCATGCCCGACGATCATGAAACGCGGTAGCGATAGCCTTCCCACTTCTCCTGGATGCCTCTGTCCTCGTCCCCATGCCAACCCTGGACCTCTTGTTGCGACGAGGAGCGGCCCAACAATTCCCACCACTATGGTCTGCAGAGATCCTCGAGGAAACAGAGCGAAGCCTGGTCAACAAACTCGGCGCACCGCCGCAGTTCGCTCTGGTGCAGAACTCATTGTCACGTTCAATACGAAGGACTTTCCTGTCGCGTCATCTACGCTCTTCGACATCGACGTGCGCACACCAGACGATTTCCTCTTGGACCAGTTGGATCTGGACCCGGATGCGGTTGTCAGTGCAGTCAAAAAGATTCTCGCGACGATGCAGCACCCGCCCATGTCTTAGAACAAGTATCTTCAAGGCCTGGCACGATGCGGCCTGCCACTCTTTTCGAGCAGTCTCGCCATCACCTGGAGGCAATTGCATCAGTGAGTCAGCGACGACTCACACGCTCAACTGCGCGCCCATTCATAGACGACGCGGTTGCGTAGCTCCACGAGATCAACGCTCATCTTCTCGAGGACCTTTTCCTCGGCTGTGGTTGCCTCCCACGCAGGCACTTCTCGTGCTTTACCGTCAGGTCCGGTCGACACCATGACCGACACACCATGAGCGAAGGAATGCATCTCGCGGGAAGTGCGGGAACCGGTGCGCGCCCGGATCACGACGTAGACAGACCGCTTCGTGGTGTGCACAAGACGTGCTTCGATCTCCACCAAGTCCCCCGACCGGACCTCCCGCAGAAAGCGCACCCCGCCAGCGAACACCGCGACGACGGGGGCACCCACCCACCGGGCGGCGCAGACATCGGCCGCAGTGTCGATCCAGCGCAGCACCGTGCCGCCGGGGACCTTGCCGCCGCGCGGGACCTCCTTAGTGGAGGCCACGAACCGGAGAGTGACAATCTCAGCTGAGGTGTCTTCCGGTTCTGGGAACACGGCGGTATCAAGAGCGTCCTCCCCCGCGCGGTGCTCGACGCCGCGGCGCTCCGCGAGAGCACGACGGGCCAACCCGCCTTCGGTCGTGGGCTCCCAGGGGGGCACCGGGACAGGGTCACCGGCATCGTTCACCGCGGTGTAGATGAGCACGCACTGGGTGGCGACGGTGGGCTGGCCGTCCTCATCGAGCTGCTCGGGCAGCAGCAGCCGCGTCTGCACGTGCACGGTCTTCTTGCCGGTGCGAATCAGTCGAGCCTGCACCACCACGGTGGACTCCACCGGCACGGAATGTTGGAAGCGCATATTGCCGACGTAGGCAGCGACCACGTTGGTACGGGTCCAGGTGGCAGCCATGGCGTATCCGGCCTTGTCGAGCCAGCTCATCACGGTACCGGCGTCGACGCTGCCGTCGGGAAAATCGTAGGCTTCGGCCCGGAAGTTCAGGGCAATCGACGTTCGCGCGGGCATACTTAAGAAAATATCATTCCCCACCCTCCAGGAGGTTGCGACGGTGTTGCCTGAGGAATCCCCGACGCCCGAGTCTGCCCACATCACCCCGACGTCTGCCACCATCACATCCGGGCCACGGCCCGATCCAGTGGCCGAGCGAGTAGAAGCCGCGGCGCTGCGACTGGGGGTGAATCCGTTGGTCGATTGGGCCACGCGCCTGCTCACCGGGGCCGCGCAGCCGGACGACGACGGCGACCCGAGCATCGAGCTCCTCGGCGGAATGCCCGCCCTGGAACCCTGGATGGCGCGGGTCTGGGCGGCTCAGGTGCTGCTGCACCGCTGGCATCACGCCGCAGCGCCTGCCGTACTCGCCGGGCTATCGGATGAGGCCTGGCAGGTACGCTCCGTGTGCCTGAAAGTCGCCGCGCTCCGCGATATCACCGACGCCGAGTTGACCGTCGTCTCCCGGCTCGATGACCCGGAACCCTCGGTGCGGGTGGAGGCGGCAACGACCCTGGGCGAACTCGGGTCTGTGGACACCTCCGGCACCATGATCGGGTTGAACAACGCCGTGATGTCCACAGATTCTGTGATGGCCGATGCCGCCGAGCGCGCTTTGGAACGATTGGCGGAGCGCTTCGATCGACCCGACGTCCGCCCCGCGTCCCAGTACTGAGCCGGTCTGACGATCAGACGGCGGTGAAGGTATCGGCCACGCGGGCCATGCCGGTCGCTGACTGCACGTCCTCGACCACCAGTCCGGTCTGAAACAGCGGCACCTCCGGCAGCCGTTCCCGCGCCCAGGTCAGGTGCTCGCCCTCGGAGCGGGCACGCGCCGCCAAAAAATCGCCTTGGTCGGCGGGTGAGCGCCGATTCACCACGGCCCCGACGATCGGCACCCCGGTGTGGCGCAGCTGCTCATGCAGTGCGATGGTCTCCAGCAGCGGCATCCGTTCGGCCAAGGCCACCATCACGAACCCGGTTTGCTCGGTGTCGTGCAGCAGCTCGCTATAACGCAGGAACAGCTCACGACGCCGCTCCAGCACCCGTCGGATGGTGCCGTCGCGCGAAGCACCCGGGTCCTCATCACCCTCGGAGCCGGGCAGCGCGTTGAGTGCGGCCGCATAGCGTTCGGAGCGCCGTCGGCGAGACAGCATCCCCTCTACCCACGTGGACATCAGCTGCGGCAACTCGAGCAGCCGAGTGGTATGTCCCGTCGGCGCGGTGTCGAAGATGACGACGTCGAACGGCTCCGTCTGCTCCGATACCCGCCGGGTGGTGGCGATCTGCGCCATCCGCTCCATCAGCGCCGCTTCGTGCGCCCCCGGGGAGGCGTCGGCGGCAGCGAAGTAACGGTTCACCTCGCCGTGCAGGTGCTCCGGCATCAGCGGGGTCACTGTGCGGGCGACCGCCTCGAAGTGGTGGCGCGCGGTGGCCGCGGGGTCGATCTCCACCCCGGTCACACTGCCCCCGCTTCCGGATTCGTGCAGCAGAAGCGGAGCCTGCCCGATGTCTCGGTCCCAGAGGTGGCCGAGGTTGTGTGCCGGGTCGGTGGAGACCACCAACACCCGAGCACCGTTCTCCGCGGCCGACCACCCGGCGGCAGACGCCAGGGTTGTCTTGCCCACGCCGCCCTTGCCGCCGAAGAACACCACACGACGCGCGCCGATCAACTCCTGGTGCACCAGGGCCTCTCTTTCTGTCGGACCAGCAGCAGGCTCAGCAGCACGACACCGAATCCAGCGGCGAGCGTTCCATGCCCATACGCCGGTGCCAGTCGTGGAACTGCTCCCACATGGCCGGCATCAGCTCGGCGGTGTAATAGGTGGCCGGGTTGGGCACGCCGAGCGCCTCGGAGAACACCATCATCATGAACAGGTCCTCCTCGTCTCGGCGTGCCCGGGCGAAGGTGCGGCGGTACGGGCCCGCGTAATACTGCCGCAGCAGCTCACCGAATCGCGTCATCGCCGGATCAAGATCCCTTACTTCTCGGCCGGTTCCAGCTCGTCGTCCTCGGGCAGGAACTCCGCCACCGGGGGCTCCTGGCGCGCCCGGACCATGGCCCGGAACGCCTCGATGATCACCCACAGGGCGCAGATGAGGATGACGATGTCCATCACCAGCAGCAGCCAGTTGCCCTGCTGGTAGAAGGTTCCCAGCTGGACGATCAAGGCGTAGACGCTGACCACCAGCACGAACAGCAGCGGGATGAACACCGGCCAGATCGGACGGCGTAGCTGCAGAAGAATCACCGTCAAGATCGACAGCGTGAGCGCGGCCAGCAGCTGGTTGGTGGTACCAAACAGCGGCCAGATGACCATGCCGCCCGAACCGTCCGCACCGGCACCAAAAGCGAGGCCCATGGTGACCACCAGGGCGATGATCGTGGCCAGCCACGGCTTCAGCTTCACCCCGATCATTTCGCCGATCTCGCCAACCACGAAGCGTTGCAGACGTACGCCGGTGTCCATGGTGGTGGCCGCGAACAGCACCGCCATGGTGGCCAGGATCGTGGCCGACAGTGACGGCGGGATGCCGAGTCCGGCGTTGATGATGGTGCCGCCACCCTGAACGAAGGCAACCACGCCGCCCTCGTTGAATGCGGAGTACACCTCTTCCCAGGCGGCCAACGTCTGGTAACCGGCGGTGACGGCGATGATGGTGCCGAGGGCAAGCAGCCCCTCACCCACCGCGCCGAAGTAGCCGACGAATCGTGCGTCGGTCTCCTTGTCGAGCTGTTTGGAACTGGTACCGGAAGAGACAATCCCGTGGAACCCGGATATCGCGCCACAGGCGATCGTGACGAACAACAACGGGAAGATCCCCGGCGTGCCGTCAGGCACGTTCTCATTCAACGCCGGAGCCACCACGGTCGGCTGTGAAATCAGGATAGAGAGGTAGAGGATGCCCAGGCCGATGAAGAGTTGCAGGCCGTTGATGTAGTCGCGCGGCTGAAGCAGCATCCACACCGGCAGCGTCGAGGCGATGCCCGCGTAGATGAACAGCACCACGATCCAGAAGGCGTTGGCGCTGAGCCCCAGTATCGTCTCCGGCAGCTCGATCGGATACCGGTCGCCAAGCAAGATCAGCGCGTAGAGTGCCACCACACCGACGATGGACACCCAGGCCAGGTTCCACTTGAACCGGTAGATCGCCTGACCAACCAGTAGCGCCACCACGATCGCACCCCAGGTGGGGATTACCGCGGTGGGCGTGGAGACGAGCAGATTCGAGATCACGACGGCGAACGCGGCATTCACCATCAACAGCAACAGGAAGATGACCACCAGGAACAGGTTCCGACCGTGCTTGCCGATGTAGCGACCGGACAGGGTGCCAATGGACTGGCCCTTGTTGCGCGCCGAAGCCCAGAGCGCTCCAAGATCATGCATGCCGGCGAAGAAGATGGTGCCCAAGGTGACCCAGAGGAAGGCGGGCAACCAGCCCCAGATCACCGCCACGGCGGGGCCGACAATGGGTGCCGCACCGGCCACCGAGGTGAAGTGATGCCCCCAGAGCACCAGCTTGTTGGTAGGAACGTAGTCAACACCGTCGTTGTAGCGATGCGACGGTGTTTCGAAATCCGGATCGAGCCGATAGATCTTCTTGGCCAGGAACCGGGAGTACAGCAGGTAGCCGGTCACGATCATGACGACCCCGACCACAGCCATGATGAGTGAGCTCATGGTGTCCTCTTCATCTCGTCGTTGAGTTCCGTGGCGCAAAAATGTGAGTGTCGCACGCCACTGACCACAGTGTAACGCGCGTCATATTATTCACCAGGGACCCCGGCAGAGCGTGGTCACTCTGACCTGGGATCGAGCTCCAGGTGCTGGCGACGGATGAAATCTGACATTCCGGGGACAGTAAACGCCAACTGACCGTGGGCTGACCCCGTTTTCTAGGTCCATTCGTTATGTGAGTCCTGACCCCCGCGCTCGCGGGGAGAATGGATCACACGATGAGCAAACAAAGAAGGCGTCACACCCCGGAGCAGATCGTCCGGAAACTCGGGCAAGCCGACCGGCTCCTGGGCGAGGGCAATACGATCGCCGATGCCTGCCGCGAGCTCGGGGTTACCGAGCAGACCTATTATCGGTGGCGAAACCAGTACGGCGGCATGAAAGCCGACGACGCGAAACGGCTCAAGGAGCTCGAGAAGCAGAACGCGACCCTGAAGCGGTTGCTTGCCGAAGCAGAGCTCGAGAAGGCTGCTTTGAAGGAGTTGGCTGAGGGAAACTTCTAGGCCCGGGTAGGCGTCGCGCCGCTATCACGCACCTGATTCGCACCTTGCAGATCAGTGAGCGCATGGCGTGCCGCCTGGCCGGGCTTTCCCGCTCCGCATGGCGGCGGCCGCTCCGAGGCGACACCCCGGCAGACCCTGACCAGGCGCTGCGCGACTGGCTCCGGAAGTTTGCGAAGAACCACCCACGTTGGGGGTACCGACGTGCGTACCATGACGCGCGTGCTGAGGGCTGGAATGTGAACCACAAGAAGGTACAACGCTTGTGGCGTGAAGAAGGGCTCCGGGTGCCGCAGAAACGTCGGCGGAAGCGGGTGGGGTCATCAACTGCTGACGCCCCCAAGGCGGCTGCGCCGGGCGTGGTGTGGGCGGTTGATTTCCAATTTGATGTCGATGAGCGCGGCAAAGCGATCAAGATCTGCTCCATCGTGGATGAGCACACCCGCGTGTGTTTGGGTGGTCTTGTGGAGCGGTCGATCACCGCAGAGCGATTCATCGAGCATCTCGAGGAACTCGTCGCTGAGCATGGGGCACCGATGATGCTGCGAAGTGACAACGGGCCGGAGTTCATCTCGGATGCCGTTGCAGACTGGGCTGGCACGAGAACCGGGTTGTCGTACATCCCGCCCGGTCAGCCCTGGCGAAACGGATACGTTGAGTCGTTCAACTCGAGGCTCCGCGACGAGTGTCTGAACATCAACAGCTTCTACTCGCTGCTCCATGCACGGGTCGTGATCAGCGACTGGAAGCACGAGTACAACCACGAGCGCCGACATTCCTCGCTGGGGTACCTGGCCCCGGTCGAGTACGCTCGATCCTGCACCCACACGTTCGAAGAAACCGACTCGCATACTGAGCGGACCTAACTACGGGGGCGGCCCAACCGTGCTCCGGCGAGTAGACCAAGCCCTTGTCCATGAGTTGAGCTCGAATTGGTCCAAGAGCAGTGGATTTAGCCCCCAATCGATCCGCGATGGAACGAGTAGTCGAAGAATTCTCGCCATCCTCAGCCATCGCGGTCATGTATTCCCTTTCCCGGCGCGTGGCACGATCCCATCGAGACGGGAAGAAGCCCGAGTCCAGTCGTTCCCGAGCAGCAATGGCAGCAGCTTCGGCATCCCCCTCAGAAAATGGCGACTCCATGGCGATCTCCCAGATCGCATTGCCAAACTCCTGGATGAAGTAGGGGTAGCGCCCCGACGCTTCGACCATCATGTGCAGCGCCGATTCGGAGAAAGTCTGCCCCATGCGCTGCGCCGGAATGGTGAAAGCGCCCTCCGCATCTTGCACGCCAAGTTTGCCAATGGACCGGTAGTCGAAAAGTCGTTCCGCATAACTACGCACTTCAGCGAGTCTCGCGGGCAAATTTGGAAGGCCAGCACCGATCACAAAAAACGGCAACTCCTTCTGAATAGCATGGTGCTGAACCGTAACGAGCGCACTTAATAGTTCATCCTTAATAGTTCATCATCGAGATCCTGCATTTCGTCGATGAATAGAGCAAACCCTTTGCGCAACGAGCGCATAGCTCCGCCAACATCTTCCACCAAGTCGCGGAGGTCAATATCCATAAACCCCGTGCAGGCTCTAGACGGATCAACCTCCACCCCTAGAGAAATGCCCGCCGCCCCGACAGTTGCGCTGAAGGAGGAAACCGTTCGCAGCGATCGCCGAACTGAGTCACCAGCCCCCTGAGACGCATACTTCCGTGATGCTATCTGGAGTTCCCGGGCCAAGGTCTTACGTATGTCTTGGGCGCCCGCTTCCCCCGGTCGTCCTTCAAGCTTGATCGTTAGCCAATCATGAGACTCCGCCAAGCCAAGGAAGCGATTGAGCAGAACCGTCTTACCCACACCTCTCAAGCCACTGAGGACGATGGGGCGACTGCGCCTTGAAAGCTCCGTGCGCGCCACCAGTAAATCGAAAGCGTCAATCTCAGGTTGACGGCCACCCAAGTGCGGTGGCGCCACCCCCGACCCTGGACTATAAGGATTCAGCGCTGGTTCCAGGGGACGATTATGACACTTTATAGGCGAGTATAGGAAAAATCCTATACTCGCCTATACGGGCCCATACATCCCTATAAACTCCTATAAACCGCTTCCGGCAGGCTGCGGTTTAGAGCATGGTGAAGTTGGAGGTGGCGGGGTCGGCGCCGACGCGCTCGTCGGTGTCCAGCCCGGAAATCTGGGTGATCTCATCCTCGCTCAGCGTCACGTTCACGGCATTGAGGTTTTCCTCCATGCGCTCACGGTGTGTGGACTTCGGGATCACGATGGTGCCCTGCGCCAGATGCCAAGCCAACACGACCTGGGCCGGGGTGGCGTCGTGCGCGGCGGCGATACTGGTGACGACGCCGTTCGTCAGATCCTTGCCCTGGCCGATGGGCGAGTACGCCTCTACGGCGATGCCCGCTGCCCGAGTGGCCGCCTGGGTTGAGGTCTGCTGGAAGGTGGGGTGCACCTCGATTTGGTTCACCGCCGGCACCACGTCGGAGGCGCCCAGCAGGCGCTCCAGGTGCTCGGGCAGGAAGTTCGAGACGCCGATGGAGGTCGCCAGGCCGTCTTGGCGTGCGGTGACGAGCTGCTCCCAGGCCTGCAGATACAGATCCTGCGCCGGGGCCGGCCAGTGGATGAGGTACAGGTCGACGTGGTCCAAACCAAGGGCCTGCAGCGAATTCTCGAACGCCTCGCGGGCGATATTCTGCTCGCCGTTGCGCAGCTTGGTGGTGATGTACAGCTCGTCGCGAGCGATGCCGGAGGCGGCAATGGCGCGGCCGACGCCTTCTTCATTGCGATAGGCGGCGGCGGTGTCGAGGTGGCGGTAGCCGGCCTCCAGCGCCTGCTCGACCGCTTTCTGCGTTTCTGCCGGCGGCACCTGGAAGACGCCGAAACCGAGCTGCGGGATGGAGTGGCCGTCGTTGAGTTTGACGGTGGGAACGGTGGGGATGGTCGTCATGAGAGGTGCCTCCGAAGCGGTCGGGTCGACGTCGTTGCGCGAGTGGCAACACGGTGGTGCTGGTCCAGAAATGACAGTACTCCGCACCCGCACCGTCTGCGAACCCCCGCGTCCGTTGTGTTCGCCGTGGGCCGATCCGGGGTGCGGCGCGGACCTAGAATGAGGACATGCGCTGCCACCATTTCACCTCGGGTGCGTGTCGATCCTGCCCGCACATCGGCGTGGGCTACCGGCACCAGGTGGCGGCCAAACAGCATGCGGTGCGCGAGCTGCTGGACCCGCGCGTCCGCGCCATCGACGTCGACCCCGATCAATTGTGGGTGGATCCGGCACTCTCCCCCGAGGCACGGTTCCGGAACAAGGCGAAAATGGTGGTCACCGGCACCGCGGAGCAGCCGAAGCTGGGCATTCTGGATCAGCACCAGCACCCCAAGCATCATGATGGCTCCGGCGTCGACCTCACCGACTGCCCGCTCTACGAACCCGGGTTGGAAGCGGCGTTTGGTCCTATCGCGGAGGCCATCTCCGAGGCTGGACTGGTTCCGTACAACGTGGGGAAGCGCACCGGGGAGCTCAAGCACGTGATCGTGACGATCTCGCCCCAGCAACAGCTGATGATCCGGTTCGTGCTGCGCTCCACCGACCAGCTCCCTGCCCTGCGCACGGTGGTGCCGGCCCTGCGAGACCGGTTGGCTCAGCTACAGACCCCCGCCGCCGTCGTCACCGCCAACCTGTTGCCCGTGCACCAGGCGCTGCTGGAGGGCGAGGAGGAGATCCCCCTGGCCGGGGACGAGACGCTGCGGATGCTGCTCAATGGGGTGCCGCTGAACCTGCGCCCGCAGGGGTTCTTCCAGACCAACACGGTGATTGCCGCGGAGCTCTACGCCCAGGCCACCGCCTGGGTGGATGCGCTGCCGCCGCAGGACCAGCCACGCTCGGTGTGGGATCTGTATTGCGGGGTGGGTGGATTCGGCTTCTCCCTCGCCCAGGCACAGAGCGGGCCCGCGAAGGGTCAGCGGCGTCGTGTGTGGGGCGTGGAGGTGTCGACCGAGGCGATCCGAGCCGCCCAGCGGACATCAGCCGATCTCGACTGCGCGGACACGGTGCGCTTCGTGGCCGGGGATGCGACCGCGCTGGCGCAGGATCATCCCGACGATGTGCCGGATCTCGTGGTGGTGAATCCGCCGCGGCGCGGCATCGGGGCAGACTTAGCGCGCTGGCTGAACAGTACCGAGGAGATCCGGCATGTGCTGTATTCCTCGTGCAATGCGAAGACCCTGGCGGCCGATCTGGAGCACCTGTCCGGTTTCGCCCCCGTACACGCCCGGCTGCTCGATATGTTCCCGCAGACCGACCACTACGAAGTGCTGATGTTGCTCAGCCGCCGCTGACCCCGGTTCCTTCCTCGTTCTCTCCTCGTTGACTCATGTCAAGATGCCCGCGTGGTTCGAGTCGTTGACTCATCCAAAGATGCCCGCTTGTCGAGCTTGGTCCCGGAGACGTAAACACGGTTGCGTTTAGCTCGTTGTTGTACCGGTGCGCGGCGTTTAGCTAGTTCGAAGAGGTTGGCTTGGATGAGCTCGATGTGATCGCCGAGCTCGATGGGATTGACGGTATCGAGGCGGTGTTGCAGGGCGTCGCGTTCTTTGGTGTCTAAGACCTCGGCGTGATCACGTAAGAGCCTGTCGGCTGGGGTCGTCGCGGTGTCGTAGCGTTTGGTGACTTTCGCACCGTGACGTGTCTTGGAGATGAGTTTCTGGCTGGGCATTAACAGGTTGTTTCGGTCATTTTGAGCGGGCCAGAGCTGGTTGAGGAGATCGAGCTCTCGGGCGGTGTCGTAGCGCCAGTAGCCCACCGCTCGGCGCACGATAGACCAGTTTTTCTGTTCTACGTGGCCTTGGTCGTTGGAATGAGAAGGCCGGCCACGGGTGAAGGTCAGTTGCCGGAGTCTGCAGTATTTGGCCAGGTGATGGTTGATGAACTCGGAACCGTTATCGGAGTGGATGCCCATGATCAGAAAGGGGAATCGGTTGATGAGGTTGTCGAGGCCGGTGGCAACGATGCGTTCGCCTTTGGAGCGCACTGTGCAGGTTTCGGTCCATCCGGTGGCGACGTCGGTGGCGTTGAGGCTGTAGTAGAAACATCCGTTGTTATCACCGCCTTCGTGGCCGACGAGATCGATCTCGATGAATCCGGCGGTGGTGTCGTCCCACTCGGCCCAGGTTTTCATCGGGATCGAGGACTTCAATAAGCTGCCGGGTTTCGTGTGAGCGATACCGCGGGTGGCAATGAGTCCCTGTCGGTAGGGCTTCAGGTGTCGGTCCATGGTGGCCGGGGACATGGACAGGAGTTGCTGTTGTGTCTCGGGGCTCATCTCGAGACGATCTAAGCGTTCCAACGCGGTGAGTAACCGTGGCAGGGCTGCGGTGAGGCGTTTAGCCGTGATTCCATCGAGCAGGGCCCAGCAGCGTACGAGTGCTTCGGTGGTTTCTTGGCTATAGCGACGCACGGGCTCTCGTGTTTTACGGGGGCCTGGGGTTTCGCCGGTGGCGGCGCGGCGTAGCATTTTCCGGGCGTGGTCGCGGTGCCAGCCAGTGACGTGGACGACCGCGTCAAGGATCGCTGCTTTTTCGGTCTTAGTTGCTTTGGGCCAGGCTTTGGCTTGAGCTGCTGTGATTGCCTTGCGCTGGGTCATCGTCAACTCCATGCTTGTAGCTTGCCGCTACGCGGGCATTTTGAGATGAGTCAACGACTCGGCCTACGCGGGCATTTAGCATGAGTCAACGCGCTCTCCTCCACGCCCGCGCTTCCGGCGTAAACTAATGCCATGGGTATGACCAGCGCACTACCGCGCTCGGTGCTTCGCGAGCGTCGCAGCGCTCTGATAGAGGTGCTCAGACGCTTCCATGTCACGCGCGCCGGAGTATTCGGTTCAGCGGCACGAGGCGAGGACACTGCCGACTCTGACATCGATCTCGTGGTCGATTTCGCTCCGGGAGCGGACAAGGACTTGATCCGGTTATCCGAGCAGCTCAGCGCCGCCGCAGGCGTCCCCGTCGATGTTGTTGATGCTCAGACCGTGTATCAGCGTGCCAAAGAGACGGGAATCGGCACGACCATCCTGCGCGATACGGTGCCGCTGTGAATCCGAAGACAGCAGAACTCGTCCTCGCCCTTGAGTACGAACTACGTAAGTCTCAGGCCCTCATCAGCCGCATGGCCGACCGCACCGACGACATCGCTGCCGAAGAGTCCGTCATCATCGAGCTCGCGGCTGAGCGCATCATGGAACGAATCTTCCAAGCGACGTCGGCCTTACCTGAGCAAATACAAGAGAAGTATTTCGGGCTCGAACCGCTGCGGTTCTTACGAGGAATGAGAAATCGGCTCGCTCACAACTACTTGAGCGTCGATCTCAGGATCGTGGAAGACACGATCCAACACGACCTGCCGTTGGTTCTCGAGCGAATGGAAGACGACATCAAGAAGGCGCGAAAATTCGTCGCGACCGCTCAAGCCGAGATCAAAGACCAGAGCACATGGACACACGATCACCTCGGGGAAATCTAACGTTGGATTCACAACCATCAAGGCACTCGACTCAATGGAGCACCCGGGCCGAGCGTCCGGGCGAGGTGCAGGACCACGACGCGGTGCGGGCTATCAACATTGCCGCTTTTCCGACCCCGGATGAAGCCAACCTGGTGGATGCGCTACGTGCTGATCCGGACGCGTGGATCGAGGGCTTGTCGATGCTGAGCCTCGCCGATGACGGCACGCCGGTCGGCCACGCCCTGCTCACCCGATGCACGGTGGGCGGACAGCCTGCTCTGGCGCTGGCACCCTGCGCCGTCGATCCGGCACACCAACGTCGCGGCGCCGGAGCCGCAGCCATTCGCGCCGTCCTGGACGCCGCCCGCGACCGGGGCGAAAACCTGGTGGTGGTGCTCGGTCACGCCGACTACTACCCCCGTTTCGGGTTCGCCCCCGGCGTCTGGCCTCGGGGTAACCGCCCCCTTCGAGGTGCCCGACGAGGCGTTCATGGCGCTGGCGTTGCACCCATCGCGGCCCACGCCGCGCGGCGAGATTCGGTACCCGGAGGCCTTCGGAGACTGAGCCCGGGTACCGCGCAACGGCAGGTTCACCAGTAGCAGTGACCTAACCGGTGCCGACGAGACTAATTCATCACGTTCCTTGACCGCATCATGCTCATGGCCGAAGCGATCATGAGGAGGCCCGAGACTCCTGCAGTGGCGAGGCCGACGAGCATCGGTATTGTTTCACTAGTCCACCGGTCAACCATGAGCAGGACCACAGCACTGCTCAGGACAGATCCCAAGAGTCCGGCTGTCAGGCTAGGTGCCAAGGCAGCGCTTTGCGCTGTTGCGGGAGCCCAGCGGCCTGTCGTTCTCAGCTGCGATACACGGGCTCCAATGCGGCCGCGCTGCAAGGAGACGCCCACCCACATCAACACCAGGCCCGCTAACAGGCCACACACCACGATACCGCTGTAAGGGATCATGGCAGCGGAACCGGCAATAGATCCCAAACGCGTCACACCGAGACTCGATTGCATTTCGATCAATACGGCGCACATCAATGCGGCGCCGCTGCTCAGAACCACAGCGCCGGAGACCTGCAGCGAAATCGCCGCCGCGTCTCGAAGAATGAACCGTGCTGCGACCGTACGCGATCGAGTTGCCTTCGACGTCAAGCTAGCGGTCTTTCGCGGCATTGGATGACGGCGTCTCCAGCGGACAGTAGATGGGGCTCGGGATACAGATAACGCAACCGTGCCTGCAATCACCAAGGTCAGTGTCATTGCGACGAGTCCCAACCGGGCAAGTTGACCTCCCAGATCAACCGCCCAAATCAATCCCAGCCCACCGCACGCGGCCACGATAAACACGCCCCATACATCGGAAGCGTAGAACCAGCGGCGCTGTTCTGCAGTGGACCAGCCGACGATCCTCAATGTTTCGGAGGACGCACGACGCGCAGATACGCCCAGTCCAAACATCGCCGCCAGTGTGAGCACCAGTAGGACTAGAACGGTGACGCCGAGAACGGGTCCAGTCTCCAATATCAGGGCCTCCGCGCTCGTAGCGGCCCCGATCGTCGTGAAGTCGGTGGTCACCCAACCGAGGTCGCCCACCGTCTGAGTGTCGGCGCCCGGCTCAGCGCCAAATGCATAGTCAGGCACATGGATCTGCACCGACTGTAACGACGATCCAGCAACGATGTGGGCTTGTACGCCCAAAGATCGGAAATCTTCAGCAACATGGTTCAGACGCGCCACAGCGTCCGGACCGTACTCCGGTACGTCTGACACTACGATGCGCACCGCGGTCACTGGCTCTGTATCGCCGAAGATCCGGGCACCTTCCAGGCTGGTGAGTGCCGAAGAAGCTTGTGCCGCAAGCCCCAGCCCGTGAGAGGTGGGCTCCAAGATCGACCCTTCGTCCCCAGATTGCAATTGCACGGCGCTAGGGTCGTAGGCACCGAAAGGTACATAGGCCGCATGGTCCTCGTCGACGTCAACCAAACCAGCCTGATAGGTACCTACTTCGACTGGGGCTGCACCCATGCTATTTGCTGTTCCCAACTGCAGTCCGGGGACGGGCTCCGCCTCGCGGTAGGTTTGTTCCTGACCGATCTCTCGGCCGTCTAATTCCGCGCCTAACTGTGGAATGGGCCGTACGAAACCTTGTGGCTGGGCGGCAATACTGATCAGACGGGGATCTGGTGCGGAACCAGACCGTTCCGTGTCGACCTCATCGACGACAAGCGGACTCACTGTGGTCGTCGCCGGCTGAGTCACGAAGTACGTTTTGGGGCCAACAGATTCTCCGGGCCACGGAATTTGGAGGGAACCAGATGAAAAAGGCCGACGCTCCGCGGTGATGTCGACACGCGTCTCGCCAATCGGCTCACGACGTCCCTCAGGTTGGACGAGTTCTTCAATATTGACGTGCATCTCAAGGGGAGGATACGAATCGGGATTGCGGATGAATGCGGTCAAGGGGCTGTCCGGTCCGTATCCACCGTTGAGAGCCGCTTGCTGGTCTGCCGGACCGGCAAGAGCTTCGATGGCCCGACCGAGGTCAGAATCGGCCCCGGCGTCGCGAACCTGCCGGGCAGAGAGCCGAAGGTCTTGGGTGTATTCGGCCAACAGCGCGTCAAATTCCTCAAGTGGGGCAAGGAAATCCCCCTGTTCTCCCAGGAGGGCCCGTTCGGCGGCGGGGTCGACCGCAAACAGCGTGGACGCTGTCACTGGCAACGGCCATAAGGAGAGCAGAATCGTTTCGTCCAGGACACTCGCATCGACGGCGATGTCCCCGCCGATTCTGATCCCAACATCGGCAGCGTTTCCGACATCACCGTCGTAGTCAGTGGTATCGATGGTGAGCACGGGGCTCTCACGCTGTACGTCACGGGACCCCAGCCCATCGTCCGCTGTGACACGCCAGTCCAGTGCAAAGGTCCGTTCAGGATCATCGTCAAACAAATGAAGTGGAACCGACAGGATGGGCCATTCCATCGTATTGCCGAAACGCCCCACGAATCCGATGGGTGCGGCAATATCGACATCGGGGTGCTCTTGAATGGCGGCGACGATGTCCTGGTCTATCGATGCGGCGGTCACATTGGCAAAATTGGGGTCAACCAGCGTTCGGCCTTCAGCGTCTGTCAGAGCGACTTCAGTCGAAGACTGCTCCTCCTGGCCCAGGACCAGGATGTCGTATCCACCTCGCCATTGCTCACCGAGCGCGGCGACTGATCCAGTCGCCGCCTGCCGCTCAATCAAAGGCAGAAGCAGCATTACCGCACCGAGTAAAAGGATGAGTAGAACGCGGGCTCGTTCCCTCAAGAACCGTTGGAGTGAATTCGGGGGCCGAGTCATTGTCAAGGATCACCGATAGGAACTACTCGGTCCGCCCATTCCAGAACGTGAGCATCGTGAGAAGCGAGAAGCACTCCAGCGCCGGTCGCACCGATGAGGTCGAAGACATCCGTCACATTCTGGGCCAGCGTAGCGTCGAGACTGGCGGTCGGCTCGTCGAACACATAGAGGCTCGCCGGCGCCAGCAATGATCGCGCCAAGGCAGCACGCTGACGTTCCCCGCCCGATAGTGTGGCCGGCTTCGCCGCGAGCAAAGGGGCGATGCGCAAATCATCGACAATCCGCTCGAAACTCAGTGCACCCCCGGCAATATCTGACCGAGGCCCCTTGGTTCGGGGCGCCGCGAGTCCGATATTCTCGGCCACGGATAGTTCCCCCAGCAGGGAAGCATCCTGGTCCACATAGGACACATGACGCCTACGTAAGTCGTCCAGCCCTGATTTAGAGAGCGCGTCAAGCCTCCGCTCACCCCACTCAACGTACCCAAAATCGGGACGTTGCAAGCCGGACGCGATCCGAAGCAACGACGATTTCCCTGACCCGCTTCTTCCTCTCAGGCAAACCACTTCACCAGGTTGTACCGTGAGCGAGAAAGACTCGACAAGTGCGGCCTGCGCGGCCGCACCGTTTCTGGATTCATAGGACACTCCGACGGCGTCCAAGCGCACGATGGCGGAAGCCTGCGAGGTGTCGAGGCTTCCATTCATCGTTCAAGAATAATCAGCGCAACGGCAGGTTCACCAGGATTTAATGGCGGACATGGCGCCCAGGACTTCTGCGCCTCCCCCGTGATCCGCATACGATGGCACCATGCATGCGTTGAATCGCCCCGCCCTGCAGGACACCGACACGCGCCGTCACTACGTGCGCAGCTACCGTGCCGTCATCTTCGACATGGACGGGGTCGTCACGGACACGGCCCAGATCCACGCGCTGGCGTGGAAGGAGCTGTTCGACGACGCCCTGCCGAAAGTCGGTGCCCTGCCCGCGAACGTGGAGGCGACGACGGCGAACCCGGACCGGCTCCGCCAGTTCGACCTGGAGCTGGACTACCTGCACTACGTGGACGGCAAGCCCCGAGAAGACGGGGTGCGCTCCTTCTTCGCCTCCCGTGGGCTCGAGGTCCCGGAAGCGGACGAGGCGGAGGCATCGGGCGCAGACCACCAGCTCACCGTGGACGCCCTCGCCGAGCGCAAACAAGCCTTTTTCGAGACCGTGCTGGAGCGCGACGGCGTCGCAGTGTTCCCGGAGACACTCGCCCTGCTCGACGAGCTGCGCGCCCAGGAGATCCCCACCGCGCTGGTCACCTCCTCCCGCAACTCGTCCGCCGTGCTCACCGCGGGCGGGGTGCAGGACTACTTCGACGTCATCGTGGACGGCAACACCGCCCTCGAGCACGGGATCCCGGGTAAGCCGGCGCCGCAGATGTTCCTCACCGCCGCCGCCCAGCTGGAGGTGGAGCCCCAGGACGCCATCGTGCTGGAGGACGCCGTGTCCGGGGTGCAGGCCTCGCGTGCGGGTGACTTCGGTTTGGTCGTGGGCGTGGATCGGGCGAACGACCGGCAACGACTTCTCGACGCCGGGGCTGACGTCGTCGTCGCCAATATCTCGGTACTGCACCTGCACCGGCGGGTGACGAAACCGTTCGATGCGAACTGGGTGTTGCGCTACGACGACTTCGACCCCACCCAGGAGGGCACACGCGAGGCGCTGTGCACGCTGGCCAACGGCTACTGGGGCACTCGCGGTTCGATTCCGGGCACCGTGGCGGGCGACGTGCACTACCCGGGCACGTATCTGGCCGGGGTGTTCAACCGACTCACTTCCTCGGTGCAGGGCCGCGAGGTGGAGACCGAGCACATGGTCAACACCGCCGACTGGACCGTGATGACCGTGACGCCCACCGACGGCGCCCCGCTGCTGCCGACCTCGGCCGAGCTGCTGGAGTACCGCCAGGACCTGGACCTGCGACGCGGGCTGCTGACGCGCACGGCCCGGTACCGTGACCTGCATGACCGCGTTACCCGGGTGACCACCCGGCAGTTCCAGTCGATGGCTGGGCACCACTTGGCCGCCCTGGAGCTGACGGTGGAGGCCGAGAACTGGTCGGGAGATGTCACGGTGCGGTCAGTGATCGACGGGCGGGTGGCCAACCAGAACGTTGCTGACGATCGGCAGCTGGCCGCCGTGCACCTGGCCACGGTGGGCTCCCGCGAACTCGACGGACACACCGTGCTGCTGGAGACCGAGACCAACCAGTCCGAGGTGCGCATCGCCACCGCCACCCGCACCCGGGTATTCTCGCCGGAACCCGGCCAGCCGGAGCCGATCCGCCGGCCCGTGGAGGACTCCGATTCGGTGGTTGGTCACGACATCTCCGTGCACCTGGAGCAGGGCAGTCCGGTGCGCATCGAAAAGGTCGTCGCCGTCGCCACCTCGCGCGATCACGCCGCCTCCACGGTGTGGCACAACGCCGCCAAGCGGGTCGCCCGAGCCGGTTCGTTCCGCACCCTGTTGACCTTCCACGATGAGGCCTGGGGCATCAACTGGCAGCGTTTCGCCGTCGAGCTCGACCAGCCCGCCGACGGCACGCCGAACCCGCAGCTCTCCCGGGCGCAGCTGGCCCTGAACCTGCACACCTTCCACGTGCTGCAGACCTCGTTCGGCTCCCGCCGTGAGCTCGACGCTGGGCTCGGCGCCCGCGGCCTGCACGGGGAGGGCTACCGCGGGCACATCTTCTGGGACGAGATGTACATGTACCCGATGCTCACCCTGCGTCGGCCCTCGCTCACCCGCGGCTTGCTGATGTACCGGTTCCGCCGCCTCGGCGAGGCCCGCGAGATGGCGCGCCAGGAGGGTTATGCCGGGGCCATGTTCCCGTGGCAGTCCGGGTCCGATGGGCGCGAGGAGACCCCCACCGAGCTGTGGAATCCGCGCTCCCAGATGTGGATGCCCGACAACTCGCACAACCAGCGCCACGTCTCCCTGGCGGTGGCCTACTCGGTGCTGCGCTACTTCGAGGCCTCGCACGATGAGGCGTTCATGTCGGACTACGGCGCCGAAATGCTGGTGGAAATCTGCCGGTTCTTCGCCTCCATGGCGTTCTTCAACGAGGAATCCGGGCGCTGGGAGATCCACGGGGTGATGGGCCCGGACGAGTACCACGACGGCTACCCGGAGACCCCCGGCTCCGGACTGCGCAATAATGCCTACACCAACGTGCTGACGTCCTGGATGCTCACCCAGACAGCTGAGCTACTGCGCTGGATGGACGGCCGTGGCGACCCGCTCTCCGAATGGCTCGACGTCTTCTCCGATGAGCTCGACCAGTGGGATCGCATTGCCTCCGGGCTGAAGATCGCCTTCATCGACCACCCTACGGATCACGGCGTCGATCATATTATGAGCCAGTTCGAGGGATACGAAGACCTCCTCGAGTTCGATTGGGACGCCTACCGGGCACGCTACGGCAACATCGGACGGCTGGACCTGATTCTGCAGGCCGAGGGCGATGCGACCAACCGGTACAAGCTGTCGAAGCAGGCAGATACCCTGATGCTCACCTACCTGTTCTCCGCGCAGGAGCTCACGGAGATTCTCGAGAACATGGGATACTCCTTCGACGCCGAGGACTTCAACGCCACCGTCGAGTACTACCTGGCGCGCACCTCGCACGGCTCGACTCTCTCCCGCCTCGTGCACGGATGGGTGTCGTCGTGGGGCGACCCGGAGAAGTCCTGGGAGCTGTTCACTGAAGCGTTGGAATCGGATCTCTCCGACATTCAGGGCGGCACCACCCGTGAGGGCATTCACCTCGGCCTGATGGCAGGCACCGTGGATATGGTGATCCGCTGCTACGCCGGGGTTGAAACCCGCGACGAGGTGCTACGCATCAACCCGGTGCTGCCGGAGGCGCTTCCCGGAGTGAGCTTCGCTCTGCGTTTCCACCGTCAACCCGTGGAAGTGCACATCACCCACGACGAGGTGCGCGTGCACCTGCGCGAAGGCTCCTCGGCACCGATCAATCTGATGGTGGAGGGCCGCGAGAAGCTGATGAGCCCCGGCGAGGACTGGACGGTGCCGCTGCTGCACGCCGCGAACCAGAAGAAGCGCAAGACCGGCAATTCCATTACCGATGGCGAGGGGGCACGATGACCGCGGAGACCGAGCGCCAGGCGCTCCTGACACGACTGTTCCGCTCGCCGGTGTGGGGCGCACCCATGGCTGGCGGCCCGTCCTCGGTGGAACTGGCGGCCACCCTGGCCGCTGAGGGTGCCACCGCCCTGCTGGCCGGGGGCATGCGCGCCTGCCAACAGCTGATCGAGGACTACCGTGCCGCCAGTACCGGTGCGGAGTCAGCGCTCGCCGCGGCGGGTAGTGAGATCGCACCGGGCGTGATCGGGGTGAACCTCTTTGTGCCGGAGCCTGCCAACACGGCGATTCCGGAACAGCGCCGAGCTGCAGATTCGGAGGAGCGCCGGGAACGTGCCGCCGCGGTGGCTGCCTACCGGGAGACGCTGCTCTCGGATGCGGAGGCCGCCGAGGTCGAGTTACCGGCAGCTACCGACCTCAATCCGGACGATACGGACGGCTGGGACGAGAAGCTTGACGCCGCCGTCGCCGAGCGCTGGCCCCTGGTCACCTTCACTTTCGGCCTGCCCGCACCAGAGGTTTTCGACCGGCTCCGCGAGGCAGGTATTCTCACCGGCGTCACCGTTACTTCCCCGGCGGAAGCCGCAGCCGCGGTGCGCCACGGCGCCGATCTGCTGACGCTGCAGGGACCAAACGCCGGCGGACACCGATCGGTGCATGATCCGCAGGCTGATCCCGGACAGACCCCGCTGCTGGATCTGTTGGCCGAGGTCCGCTTCGTCGTCGGCCCCGATGTTCCGCTCATCGCTGCCGGCGGCATCATGAACAGCGGACAGGTCGCGGAGTCGCTGAAGCTCGGAGCTGCCGCTGTGCAGTGCGGTACCGCGTTCCTGCGTGCCCCTGAAGCGGGGACGAACCCCACCCACCGGCTGGCCCTGGAGCAGGCGTCGGCGCGGATGAACCTCACCCGCACCTCCCTCACCCGCGCTTACTCGGGGCGCTGGGCCCGCGGCATCGAGAACAGGTTCCAGCGGGATCACCGGGACGCTCCGGCCGCCTACCCGGAGATCAACCAGCTGACCGCTCCCCTGCGTGCAGCGGCTCAGCGCCGCGACGACGTTGAAGCGATCAGCCTCTGGGCGGGCGTCGGTGTGGCCAAGGCCGAGGCGAAGCCGGCGACAGAGATCCTGCGCAAACTGACAGAAAACCTTATATCTGAGTAGATATAAGGCTTCTCGCTGGGAGCGTTTAGTCGAGGGCCACTTCAATTTTGGGCGACGTCCAGAGCGGGCTGAGCCGTGCCACCACCGCGCACAAGAAGAACGTGATCGCCACAGCCCACATGGTCTCCGCTAACCCCAGCAATGACCCCAGCGCCCCAAAAAGCAGCGCGCCCACAGGGATAATCCCCCAGGTAATGAACTGGCTCACGGATCCCAGTCGGCCAAGCATCTCCGGAGGGCAGATCGCTTGGCGGGCAGCCCCGGTAATCACTGAGACCATGGCAATTCCAGCACCCAACGCCGCTGTCCCCAGCCCGTAGAGCACCACGCCAAAGATACCGTGTGCCAGAGCGGAGAGTGGAACGAGGAGCCCGACGATCGGAGCGAGAAGCAAAGACGTCCGCCACACGGCACCGCTCCCGAATCGATCACTGAGCCGCGACACCGCCAGCGCCCCCACCAACCCTCCGATACCGCCGACAGTAAAAGCGATGCCGATGAGGCCTTCTTCGACCCTTAGGATGTCCACGAGGAACGGCACGGCAATCGCGAACTGACCTGCCATCGCGACATTCCAGAGCACGTTTGTCGCCAGAATGGTCCGGAACGTTGGATGGCCCAGCGTGTACACGATTCCTGCTTTGAGCTCGCCCCAGAAAGTGGACGCATTCTCGGTCTGGATCGGCTGGCGCACAGTCTCACGCGTCGATTGGATCAAGAGCGCCGAGGCGAGTGACACGACCGCTTCCACGAAAATGGCGACCGGTGCTTTGATCGCCTGAATGATGAATCCTGCAATAGCCTGTCCCGCCGTGTCTGTCGCGGTTTCCACGACGGAGAGACGACTATTCGCATGAACCAAATGCTCCTTAGGCACCAAGGATGGCAAGTACGCCGTGTTCGCTGTCATGGTGAAAACGGAAATGAGCCCCGTACCGAAAGCTACAACAAAGAGCTGTATCAAGGTCAAGGCGGAAGTGAACCACGCCAACGGAATGGAGATCAGGAGTACTGCGCGGAGCACACCCCCGAGCACCAGGACTCGCTTGCGCGACCAACGATCCACGAGAACCCCAGCAGGGAGGCCAATGAGGAGCCAGGAAATCTGTTCAACCGCAATCAGTGCAGCGACGATGAATGCGCTGCTGTCGAGAACCGTGTAGGCGATAACCGGCATCGCGATCATGCTGATCACATCGCCGAAGGTCGTGAGCCCCGTGGCCGTGAGATATCGCCCGAATGCATATTTCTGCTTTGCTGACATCAACGAGCGCCTATCCGTCACACCGTTTTCCTTGCATAAGAAAACTCGTTGCGCTCCATTACCATCAGCGCTCGCACGTATGGGTCGCCAATCGGGCGCACGTGCGGTCCGAGCACGTAGTTGCTTGTAATTGCACCCATGATTTCAATCATCGCGGCAGTGCCAGCTTCGCGCCCTGGGCACATACCCCTCCCCCTGCCGAACGGAATGAAAAACTTAGATCTCTCCAAATTTCGATCCCTAAAGCGGTCTGGATTGAAGTCATTTTCAGCGACGTAAGCCTGAGAGCTTCGATGAATCACAGAAGTGGCAATAATAACTTCTTGACCCGCCTTTACGCGAAATTCACCGAGGCGGTGGTCCTTAACGGCCACGCGAACAAGTCGCCATGAAGTCGGGAAAAGGCGCAGCGTCTCCATGATCTCGGCACGCCCAATCGACCCTTGGCAGGTTGCCCCCCGCTGCGTAAGAGCCAGTATCGTCTCAAGCGCCGTGCCCGGAAAAGCGAGAATTGACTGAGTAATACGAAGAAACAACTCGCCCACTTCCTCAGGCTTTAGCGGGTAATCGAAGCTCGAGATTATGCCGATAAGATCATTGCGACTCTCGCCGATCATGGAAATTCTCTCCCCAAGCCGGCGATGCTGTCTTTCACGGAATCCTGAGGGTGCCTGACCCCACTTTCCTCGAACGTCTCTCCGTATCGTTCTAAAACGAACAAATCTATCGATTGTCGAATCAATGATGGGATCGCCTGGCCCAGTCAAGCACGCCCTAAAAAGCTCCCGCATTGCAAGAACGCCCCATTCTTGCGTTCGGGCAACGCCAAACTCTCCCCATGAACGAAGGATTGCCTGACTGGCATCATCCCGACGGTTGTTCACAAGGGAAACGAGCTGACCAGTCAGCCACCGTCGCTCGTCGAAAGGGAGCGGAGCGTGCTCCCGGGTGCGAAAGAACGCTGACTCCTCTGCATAGAACTCTGGCCTAGTGAGCACTTGATGCGCAAGTTCTCCATCTAGCACAAGCAAAGGACCACTCCTGAGCTCTAAAACGCTACGGCCACGAGACTCCAGTTTGCTCCAGCTCTCAGGATGCTGAAATAGATTAATTGATCGCAAAATAGTCTCCGCACGTAGCTGGGGCCCGCTACCTGATGGCAACGGGCCCCAACAAATCAAATCAAATACCGTACTTTTTTGAGTACTTAAGTTTAGTCACTCGACGTTCACTCATCTCCATGAAAAAATCACGCAATGCAACCATAGTAAAGTTTCCTTAGGTTGAATTGATCATTCGTTTACTCCGGAGTTCTGTCTAGTTTGTTGCACTTCGGTGGCAATGTCAAGCATCAGATCTAACTTTTTTATGTCGGTTCCTAAGCCATGCCAAGTTGAGGTGAACACCGTCCGTCATTGGCCATCGCGACTCACCAAGACAACTCAGCGTGCAAAGAATCAGCTTTGCGGTCGACTTTGATCGAGCGTAAGGCATCGGCGCGGATGAACCTCACTCGCACCTCCCTCACCCGCGCTTTCTCGGGGCGCTGGGCCCGCGGCATCGAGAACCGTTTCCAGCGCGACCACCAAGATGCGCCCGCCGCGTACCCGGAGATCAACCAGCTCACCACGCCCCTGCGGGCTGCCGCCCAACGGCGCGACGACACCGCAGCCACCAACCTGTGGGCCGACGTCGGGGTAGCGAAGGCCGCAGCGAAGCCCGCCGCGGAGGTCCTGCGCGATCTAACGGAAACACTTATATCTGGGAAAAATAAGGGTTATTGCCGCCGGTCCGGGTGGGCAGGCTGGTTAAACAGCCAGACCCCCAGATCCACGGGTGGTGGGGAGGTCTGCACTGTCAACACTAGACTTCGCGAACGATCACATCAACAGCCAGGCGAGGAGGGCTGCGCCGCCGGCGAGTCCCCAACTGGCCAGGGAACCGACCAAGAATTCCTCCGCCTTAGTGCCCGAGGCGACAGTGCCTGCGGCCTCGTCCTCGCGCCTCTCCTCGGCGCGCTTGGCCTCTGCTGAAATCTCGGGAAAGCGGACAATCCCCTTGGCCGCCATCAGCGCTGCCACCACATGGTAGGCACCCACCAACGCCAGCACCGTAATGAAAATCCGCTCGAGCGGACCGATCACACGCCCACCCTTGAGGGTACTGGCTGGCACCGATCCCCCGGCCGCGCCAGCGACACTGCGCCCGGAAAGTTCCAGGATGGCGCGGGTGATCCTGTTACCGGTCTGGGTCAGGAAGAGCACCACCGCCAGCCAGAGCAGCGCCGTCGGCGGCTGGACCTCGAGCAGCTCCAGGTCCAGCCACGCGCCACCGGCGAGCACCGCCACCAGGGCGACCGCCCACCACGACTGCATTTCCACGTGCGGGCCACTCTCCATGCGCGGGGCCACGGACCACCATCCCGCCGCTACCACGGCGCCGGCTAACCCTGCCCACCAGATCGGGGAAAACCAGAGCAGCCCCATCACGGTGAGGATGAGCCACCAGGCGGCCTGGACGAACACCCCGGCGCGTCGCGGCAGTCGGGGCTCGAGAAGGCGGAGCAGATCGGTCACCGCGACCGCCAGCAGGGTCATCACGCTCAGCATGGGAAGTCCTCTCGGTCGGCGTCCAGCAGGGCCATGGCTCCGGAACGATGCAGCGATTGGGAGACCGCCGCCTGGGAGATACCTTCGGCCCGAGCCGCCTCCTGTTGAGTGTCGCCGACCAGCAGGGCAGCGAAGAGGCGGCGCTCCCGCGCCTTCATGCGACCGAGAACGTGATCGCGCAGCGTCAGCATCTGTGCCACGCTCCCGGTGAGCACGGGATCCTCGGCCCGGAAGCCGGTCAGGATCTCATCGCGCTTACCCTGGCGCGATTCGGCATCGTCCAAAGCGGCGCGGGCATGCAGCCAGGCGGAACCGTCTTGAATGGGCGAGCCCTGATGTTCGCCGTCATCGATTCCTGTGGAGATCTCATTAATGACGCCGAGGCCGATACCGAAGCGCAGTCGAACCGAGTCCGGCAACAGCGCCTGCACGCGCAGGGTCAACTGCAGGGCGCTGCGAGCGTCGGAGGCGATCACCTGGAACTCATCGCCCACGGTGGCCCAGGCAGAGCGGAGCGCCGACACGGATTCTTCGGCGCGAGCGAAGGCCTCCATGATGTCGCGCTGGGCGGCGCGTCGGTCGGCGAGCGCACGGGAGGCCACGATATCCGCGATGATCCCGGCGACAGGGTGATCAGGCTGGGGCGAGCTCATGACACCACAATAACACTTATAAAGAGATGATTATAAGTTTTTGTGTCAGGATTCGGAGGTGACCAGCGGTCGGAACGATTCGATGCGCTGCAGCCGCACCACCACGACGGCCTGCGGCGGAGTCTTGCCTCGTTCCGCGCGCAGGCGTGCTGCCTCCTCGAACACCTCGCCGTCGTCATGCACGACCGGGGCACCCAGGAGGCGGTAGCCATTGCGCTGCTCGCGGTCCACCACGGCGACTTCCACGAGGGAGCCCGCGCGAATATTCGCTAGTGTCTGCCCGTCCTGGGTGTCGTGGAACCACAGCTCATTCTCGCCCCACACGTTCAGGGATCCCTTGGGTGCGACGTGCGGGGTGCGCTCATCGGTGACGGTGGCAACGAAGGCGAGCTGCGCGTCGAGCATCTGCTTCATGTGGTCGGTGAGCACGGGTTCGGTGATGTTGGTGGTCATCTCAGTACTCCTCGTGGACGTCGGGATCCTGGCCCCAGAGGCGGCCCTGTTCCAGGTGGTCGATGCGGATCATCTGCTCGCCGGACAGCTCGAAGCCCAGGCTGAGGTTGTCGCGTTGGCGCTCCGGGCTCGACGACGCCGGCAACGGGATCACACCGTGCTGGAGGTGCCAGCGCAGCACCACCTGTCCCGGGGTGACCCCGTGCTCGCGGGCGATCTCGTTAAGCACTGCATCATCGCGCAGCTCGGAGGCCCGTCCCAGCGGGCTCCACGCCTGGGTGACGATGCCGTGCTGGTCGTGCACGGCGCGCAGCTGCTCCTGCACGAAGTAGGGGTGCATCTCGATCTGGTTGACGGCGGGCATCACGCCGGTCTCCTCGTGAAGGCGACGCAAGTGCTCGGCGGTGAAATTGGAGACGCCGATACTGCGGATCAGCCCTTCCTCGCGCATCTCGATGAGTGCACGCCAGGTGTCGACGTAAAGGTCGAGTCGCGGCAGCGGCCAGTGGATGATTGCCAGATCGACGTAGTCGAATCGCAGGTTCTCGAGAGAGACGCGCAGGGATTCTCGGGCGCCGTGGTAGCCGTGGAAGCGGCCCGGGACCTTGGTGGTGACGAGGATGTCCTCGCGGCTCAGGCCGGAGGCACGCACCGCCTGGCCGACTTCGGCCTCGTTGCCGTAGCTCAACGCGGTGTCGAGCAGGCGGTATCCCTGAGTGATCGCACTGCGCAGGGAGCGCACCATGATGCCACGCTCGTTCTTGTTGTCGCCGCGAACGAGGGTGCCGAAGCCGATACCCGGCAGAGTGGTGCCGTCGTTGAGGGTGTGCGTCGGGATAGACGGGGCGGTCTGGTGTGCTTGGTCGCTCATACTGACGAGCCTATCGCCCCAGAACCCTCCTGCGGGAGGACGCCCGCGCGCACGCGTCCGGCTTAGAGTGGAGGGGTGAACCCGTTGCGCGCCATGGATCAGTTCTCGGCCCGTCACCCTGTCCTGGTGGACGGCTGTGTGGCCGGGCTGCTCTGGTTGGTTTTGGGCCCCGTCTTCACCCTGGGCTACGCGGGGTCCGCACTCGATGCGGCTTGGATGCTCGTACTGTCGCTGGCTCAAGCGTTGCCCTGGGCCGTGCGTCGCGTGCGACCGGTGGCGTCGGCGTCGATCACCGTGGGCGCGTTCCTGCTCCAGCTATTTACCGGGCCGCCGCTGATCGGCACCATTTTCTTCGCGCCCCTGACCGTGCACAATCTGGCGGTGCGTGCCCCGCGCTGGGCCTCCCGACTCGGACTGATCGTCGCGCTGGGCGGCGCGGTGGCCTACGGATTCCGCTTCGGCTACGTACCCTTCAGCACCACCGGTTTCGACGGAGTGCCTACGGTAATGTCGCCGGGCGGGCTGCTTGCCTTCATCATCGTCACTCTGCTGTGCGGGGCGGTGGTGACCGCTGCCTGGGCGTTCGGTGACCTGGCCCGCACCCGCCGTCTGGCCCTGCAACAGACCGCCGACCGCGCCCGGCAACTCGAAATCGAGGCCGCCCAGGAGCGCGAGCTCGCCGCCGCCGACGAGCGCAACCACATCGCCCGCGAGATGCACGACATCGTGGCCCATTCGCTGCAGGTGATCATCTCCCAGGCCGACGGCGGGCGCTACGCGGGTGCCGCCAACCCGCAGGTCGCCGTCGACACCCTGGAGACCATCGGCACCGCCTCGCGTGACGCGCTGGCCGAGATGCGCCGGCTGCTCGGGGTGCTGCGCGGCCCGGAGCAGGCCGAGCACCGGCCCCAGCCCACGCTGGCGGACCTGCCCGAGCTCATCGAGACGGTGCGGCTGACGGGTATGTCCATCGACGTCGCTTCCGAGGGCGAGGCGCGCGGTGCGCTGGCTGCTGGCGGCGAGCTGGTGGCCTATCGGGTGGTGCAGGAGGCGCTCACCAACGCAGCCCGGCACGCCGGACCCCGCACCCAGGTGCAGGTGGAGATCACCTGGACCGCACAGGGCATTCACCTGCGCATCGACGACGACGGTCGGGGTGCCGCCGCCCAGCGCGGAGACACCACCGGTGCCGGACAGGGGCTGCTCGGCATGCGCGAGCGAGTCGGCCTGTACGGGGGCGAGGTGTCCGCCGGGCCGCGCCCCGGTGGCGGGTTCCGCGTGGACGCGACCATCCCCTACCAAGAGACCTGACCGGACCTGACCGTGAGAACTGAGGACCGCACATGACCGCATCCCCGAGCATCCGCATCGCCCTGGTGGACGACCAGCACCTGATTCGCTCCGGCATGGCGATGCTGATCAGCTCCCAGCCCGATCTCGAGGTGGTGGCCCAGTCCGACAACGGGCAGGCCGCGCTCGACTCTCCCGAGGTGCGTGGGGCAGACATCGTGCTGATGGACATCCGCATGCCCGTGCTGGACGGCATCGCCGCCACTCGGGCACTGCTCGGCGGCAATGGATCGGCCAGCGTCGAGGACGGGCACACCCCGCGCGTCGTCGTGCTCACCACGTTCGATCTCGACGAGTACGCCCTCGATGCCATTGACGCCGGGGCCTCCGGGTTCCTGCTCAAAGATGCCCCGCCGGAAGAGCTGCTCGCCGGGATCCGGGCCGTGCACCGCGGCGACGCCGTCATCGCCCCCTCCACCACCCGGCGGTTGCTGGACCATCTAGCGCCGACCCTGCAGCCGGCCACCCCCACCACCCCGGAGGATGACGCCCGGTTGGCCGCCGTCGGTAGCCTCACCCCGCGCGAAAACGAGGTGCTGGTGCTGATGAGCGCCGGATTGTCCAACCAGGAGATCGCCGCGCAACTGTTCGTCTCCGAAACCACGGTGAAGACCCATGTCGGCCGGGTGCTGCATAAGCTCGGCGCCCGCGACCGGGTGCAAGCCGTCGTCACCGCCTACCGCACCGGCGTGGCCGCTCCGTGAGACGATGAACGCATGACCCACCCCACCCGTCGTCCTTCCCCGGCCACGCTGGGGCTCGTGATCCTGCTCGTCGTCGGCGGGCTCGTCCTTGCCACCGCGCTCGGCCTGAATTTCCTCACGCACGAGCTCAACCTGGTGCTGCTGGCGATCGGCATCGTGCTCATCGCGGCGGCGATCGTCGGGCTGATGCTCAAGGAAATGCGGCCGTGACGAACCGCCCTCTGGCCCGGGCTCGGCTGGTCGCCCAGGGCATCGTTGCGGGTTCCGGGATGGGATCCGGCACGACTCCCGGTTCGACGTCGCGCAATCCCACCCCGCACGAGGTCGCCCGCGCCTTCGCCGCCCTGCAGGGCCAGGACCTGCCCGGGGTGCTCTCCTCGATCGCCCTGCGCGCTGGCACCTCCGCCCAGACCGTCGTCGACGCGTTCAACCGGGGCGAGATCGTGCGCGCCTACCCCATGCGCGGCACCGTGTTCGCCCTGGCCGCCGAGGACGCGCTCTGGATCTCCCAGCTCTGCAACGCCGCCCCCGTGCGCGCCGCCATCAACCGCCGCGGCCAGCTCGGCCTCGAGAACCACCACGTGGCCACGGCCGCCGAGGTGCTGGAACGCACCATCACCGAGGCGCCGACCCCGGGGGTGCCCCGCTCCCAGGTCCTCGCCGCCTGGAACGCCGCGGGCATCGCCACCGACGGCGGGCGCGGCTATCACCTGCTGGTGCACTTCATCTCCACGGGCCACGCCGTCTACGGCACCCTGTCCACCGACGGCCACCGCGACCACGACGTCATGCTCGGCGCCCAGTGGCTTCCCGCCGGTTCCAACTTGGCCTCCCGGTTCAACGACGACGAGGTCGCCGCCACCGCCGAGCTGTTGCACCGTTACGTGCTCACCCGCGGACCGCTCACCCTGCGCGACGCCGCCTGGTGGACCAAGCTGCCCCTGCGCCTACTCCGCCCAGCCGCCGAGCAGATGTTGGCCGAGCACGACGATGTGGAGATCGGCACCTGGACCAATGCCGGGCCAACCTCGGCTGCTTCTGCCCACCGCGTCGACGAGCCCCAGTACTGGCGGGTTGGCCTACCCGAGGAGGTCGCTGCCGTCGGACGCCGCGTGGACGCACCCCTGTTGCTGCCCGCCTTCGACGAGGTGATCCTGGGCTACCCCGACCGAATGTACATCGTTCCGGAAGCCCACCACGAGGCCCTGGTGCCCGGTAACAACGGGGTGTTCCGCTCCGCCGCCGTGGCCGGAGCCCAGGTGATCGGCTTCTGGAAGCGTGGTCCTTCCGCCGCCTCCGGGGTGCGCCGCTTCGTCCACGAACCGTTCGGCACCGTCTCGGCCTCCCGCGCCGCCCAGCTCGAATCCCGCTACGCCGCCTTCCCGTTCCCGGGCTGACCCGCCCCACCACACCCGTACAGCGCCCCGACGCCGAATTTCAGACAGCGACTAGCCCTCCGGGCCTCGAATCTGTCTGAAACAGGGCGGCTCGGTATCCGGCACTGACCGGCCACCCTTCGGGGCCGGGTTACTCTTGGGCGAAGGCGGAGCGGATGCGTTCGACAGCGCCGAAACGTCGTCGTGGGACATCTCCTGGCGCGCACCCACCAGCTTGTAGGAGCGGCAGCGCAACCACAGGGAGTGAATCGAATCCACCAGCACCGGGTTATCCGGCGCACGGCATACACATTGAGCAGCTCGACGGCGGTGCTCAGAACGCCAGCACCATCACCAATCCGTAGATCACCATCGAGACCAGTACCAGCGGGATGAGCCGCGAGAGCAGTCGTCCGCGGGATACCTCGGGGCCGGGGGTGTCCGGGCGCTGGTACGGGGAGGCCAGCCGATACGCCAGCTCCAGGCGAGCCGGGCTCGCAATAATGGCCCAGTTCGCCGCCGAGTTCTGCATCGCCATCGACCACAGCGGGCTCACCCCCAGCTCGGCGCCCGCCGCCACCTGGGTTGCGCCCATCATGGCGTTCGCGCCGGTGCCAGAGGCGGTGATGTACCCGGAGAGCCCGGCCACGAACGGCATCAGGAACAGATAGATGTGCCCCAGCACGGCCAGGGATTCCGCCAGCACCGCAGCCAGTCCGCCGCCGGCCACTATCACGCCGAGCAAAACGTACAGCGCGGTGGGGATGGACACCTGCCACCACATCAGCCCGGCCTCGCGCGGCAGCCGCCGCAGGTCTCGGCGCTCGATCGGCAGGAACGTGAGCGAAGACAGCGCGGCTAGGGTCGACCACAGGGCCGGAGAGGAGATGATCTCGCCGAACACGCCCAGCTCGAGGTTGCGGTAGAGCATCTGCCCGGAGATCGTGCCCAACAGCAGCGCCACGTATGGAATGAGGGATCGACCCGGCCCCGGGGTGAGCCGCCCGCGGCGGATGATCAACAACCAGATCACGGCCACCAGCAGGGTCGCCGTTGCGCCTGCCACCGCGGCACCGAGCAGGAAGTTCGCCGTCAACACCAGCGCCCACAGCAGAATCCCGGAGCCGAGCCCGGTGGCGCACCATCCCAGGAATTCCTTCCAGGTGGCTTTCGTTGAGGTAGCGTCGTGGGCGGCGTGGCCCGCGATCACCGCCGCGGCAACTCCGGAAGCAACGAAGGCAATCACGTTGAACACGCCCGACGCCAGGCCCAGGTCGTTCATCGATACCCCGGCGATACTGGCACCGAGCAGCGTGCCCGGCCCCATGGATCCCCAGGGCCCGATCATCAGACCCACCAGGGTGAGCAGGGCCGCCCGGTAGGGCGAGAATCCGAACGACAACAGCAGGGGCAACCCGATGAGCACGGAGACACCGAACCCGGTGACCGTCTCGAGGAACGGCACGACCCCGTGCGCCATCAACAGCGCCGAAGCCACGGTTGGTCCACCCGCAGCCAACCATCCGGCCAGCTTGCGCTGCGCGCCGGTTCGGTCCATCACCCTGGAGAGCAGCACACCGCCGCCAATGATGGCAAGCACTTTCACCAGTGTCCAGAAGGAGCCGTTCCAGGCCTCCACCAGGTCGCCGCCCGGGGCGTGGAAATAGAAGACGGCGATCAGCGCGGCACTGATGGTGCCCAGCAGTGGCGGGATGGCCGCCGAGATGCGCGGCAGCGGCAACAGGCCCAGCGTGATCAGAATAGGCAGCACCGCCATAAACACTGACACGCTGCTGCTCCTTTAAACGACGCGATAAGAATCCGATGGATCTTCCAGGGGGACGACGTAACCGTCGTCCGATCAGCATAGTCCCGCGGTCAAGCGTACTCCGTCAGGTGTCGCTTCTCCGAGATCGGCCGAAGCGCTGACGTCCCGATCTCCAGAGGCCTGCCAGCCATAAGAAACCCGCTGCGGACATCCCCGCCTTCTTCGATCACCCCGGCACCAGCAACCGCCCCACCGAAGCAATCAACGGACGCCTCGAACACCTCCACGTACCAACGCACAAGGGGAAGCCGCCCAGGCCTTCAAGAAGCTGCGGCCCCAAGACCTTGAAGTCGCACGCTTGGTAGCCCTCGGGATGACAAATGCCCAGATCGCGGGCGGGGTCATCCTCTGGGAGGACTCTGAGAGTGGTTCGTCCACCTGAAAGGAACCTGGAAACCCACCTTCAGGACGATGTGCGCAGTGGTGCCGACGCGACACGATGGAACCATGAATCCAACGACTGCCCCCGCACCCACCGCGTCCGCCGTCTCCGCGCGGAACCTCATCAAGACCTACGGCACCGGCGACACCGAAGTCCATGCGCTGAAGAACGTCTCCATCGACTTCGCCGTCGGCGCGTTCACCGCCATCATGGGTCCATCTGGATCCGGCAAGTCCACCCTGATGCACACCCTCGCCGGGCTCGACACGGTCGATTCCGGCGAGATCGTCGTCGGCAATCAGACCATCACCGGAATGAGCGACAACCAGCTCACCAAGCTGCGCCGACAGCGCATCGGCTTCATCTTCCAATCCTTCAACCTCGTACCCACCCTGACCGCCCACCAGAACTTCGTGCTACCTCTCGAGCTGGCCGGCACCCGCCCGGACGAAGCCTGGCTGAAGGAGATCGTCGGGATCCTCGGACTCGGCGACCGCCTCAGCCACAAACCCCACCAGCTCTCCGGCGGCCAGCAGCAGCGTGTGGCGGTGGCCCGTGCCCTGCTCACCCGCCCGGATGTGGTCTTCGCCGATGAGCCCACCGGCGCCCTCGACTCCGCCACCGGCGCTGAAGTGCTCTCCCTGTTGCGCCGCTCGGCCCGCGAAATGGGTCAAACCATCATCATGGTCACCCACGACCCCAACGCCGCCTCCTACGCCGACCGGGTGGTGCTGCTCGACGACGGCGCGCTGCACGGCGAGCTGCTCGACCCCACCCCCCAGACCGTGCTGAACGCCCTGTCCCAGTTGGGGGTGGCCTGACATGTTGAAACTAGCCCTGTCCCAACTCCGCGCCGCGCCGCGCCGCTATGTGTCGGTGCTGCTGGCGATCCTGATCGGCGTCACCTTCCTGGCCTCGGCCATGCTGGTCGGCTCCTCCTCCAACGCCACGCTCCGAGACTCGCTCGGCTCCACCTATTCCCGAGCCGACCTGGTGGTCGTCCCCTCCCAGAACGACTTCGAGGCCAGCGACGCGCTCGGCCGTCTCGCCGGCCCGCCCGCCACCAGCGAGACGGTGACCGACGAGAACGGTGATCCCGTCAGCGATCTCGGCGCACTTCAGGACGTCGACGGCGTCGCCGAAGCCCACCCTTCCGTGGCAGCCGGCGCCGGGCTGACCCTGCCGCAGAACATCGTGGACTCCGGCCAGGAAGGCACCTACACCTCGACCTCCGACTTCGCGATGGTCGCCCCGGTGCCGCAGAATTCCGCCATGATCCCTGAGTCCCTGGCCGAGGGTGACTACCCCGCTGTCGATTCGAATGACGAGATCACGATCGACGCCGCCACCGCCGAACGCCTGAAACTCAGCGTCGGCGACCAGACCACTCTGCAGTTGCCGGCCTTCGCCGAAGACACCGTCGAGGAGTCCTCCCAGGGGCTGGCGGTGACCGTTGTGGGCATCACGGAGCGATCCTCCAACCCCTTCTCGATTGGCGCCGCCCAGCTGTACTCGGGCACCGACTTGTTCTCCTCGCTCAATCTGCAGCCGTTCCCCGGTGAGGAAGCGCCCATGGAGTACAGCACCACCGCGGACTACGTGCTGATCGACGTCGCCGACGGGGCCAGCCCGGCCACCGTGGCCGCCGCGGTGCAGGACCGACTCGACCAGGCCGGCGTGAACGCCACCGTAGACACCCCGGATGCCGCCGCCCAGGCACAAGTCGCCGACCTGGCCGGCTCCAACGTGTTCGTCTACATTCTGGCCGGCTTCGCCATCATCGCCCTGATCGTCACCATGCTGGTCATCTCCAACACCTTCTCCGTGCTGGTTGCCCAGCGCACCCGCCAGCTCGCCCTGCAGCGCGTGCTCGGTGCCACCCGCGCCCAAGTGCGCGGCGCGGTGCTCACCGAAGCCCTGCTCGTGGGGCTCGTCGGGTCCGTGCTCGGTGTGGCCCTGGCCACCGGCCTGGTGGCCGGGCTGGTCGCCATCGGTCGCAGCTTCGAGGACATGGCCGCGATTACCTTCGCCATCGACCCAGTGTCCCTGGGCATCGTGATCCTCATCGGCATCGTGATGACCGTGATCGCCTCGCTCGTCCCCGCAGCCCGCGCCACCCGGGTCTCCCCGCTGGCCGCGATGCGCCCCGTGGACGACGCCACCGTCGGCTCCCGCGCCGGCATCTTCCGCCTGGTGGTGGGCGGGCTGCTCACCCTGGCCGGCGTTGGACTGCTGGTGCTGGGTGCGGCCCAGGGCGAGTTGCTCATCGCCGTTGGCGGTGGCGCCCTGTCCTTCATCGGTCTGCTGATGCTGGCGGTGCTCTTCGTTCCGGGTGCGGTGTACTCGGTGGGCGGACTGGTCCGCGCCACGGGTGTACCGGGCCGCATGGCCCAGCTGAACTCGGTGCGCAACCGCTCCCGGACCACCGCCACAGCCACTGCGCTGCTGGTCGGCACCACGCTGGTCGCGATGATGCTCACCGGCGGCAAGATCGCCCAGGATCAGGCAGACTCGGTGCTAGGCGCTAACTACCCGGTGGACCTCTACGCCCAGCTCAACCCGGAGAATGTTTCCGGTCTCGACGACGCCGAGCAGGTTGCGGAGCAGATCGCGGCAGTGGAGCATGTCGAGGGCGCCCTGGCCCTGCCCCAGGTCGCCACCCTGAAGGACGGTATCTCGGTGTTCGCCATCGATCCCGACGACGCCGACACCTTCGCCGCCTCACTGCCCGCCGCCGACCGTGAGGCGCTGCGTGAGACCGGAACCCTGGTCGCTCCGAGCTGGGTTGCTGAGAACCTCGGCAACACCGTCACGGTCCCCGGTGCGTCGGGGGCCGAAACCGAGGTAACCACCCACGGCACCGAAGCCTCCTCCCTGGACGCGCTAGTCTCCCTGGAGACGGCCGAGCAACTGGGGCTGAATCCCCAGGACGGTATCAAGGACGGGATTTCACTGCTGTGGATCAACGTGAGCGATGACCTGAATATGGACTCGCTCAACGAGCTGATCGCTGACATCGGCCAGGCCGCGGACATCACTCCGGAGAGCATCTCCGGTCCGGTGGCCGAGCGCATCCTGTACACCCAGATCATCGACATGATGCTGCTGATCGTCACAGCGCTGCTGGCGGTCTCGGTGCTCATCGCGCTGATCGGCGTGGCCAACACCCTGTCGCTGTCCACGATCGAGCGGACCCGCGAGAACTCGCTGATGCGGGCGCTGGGGCTCACCAAGCAGGGACTGCGCGGCATGCTCGCCATGGAGGCCGTGCTGGTCTCCGGAGTGGCCGCGCTGATCGGCTCCGTGCTCGGTGTGGTCTACGGCTGGTTCGGCGCGCAGACCGTGTTCGGCGAGCTTCGCGTGGACTCCGGGCTCACCCAACTGGTCCCGGTCTCCGTGCCGTGGCTGAACCTGCTGGCCATCCTCGCCGTCGCCGTGCTCGCCGGCCTGCTGGCTTCGGTGGCTCCGGCCCGGCGTGCGGTGAAACTACAACCGGTCGAAGGACTCGCCGTGGAGTAAGCGAATACCCAAACACCTCAAGAAATACGACGGCGGGGTCGCCGAGCATCCCAGCTCGGCGACCCCGCCGTTGTACTCCCGCCCTGTAGTAGGCTCGATGAGGACGATCCACCTCGTCGTGAACCCTTGATTCATGCGACCGAAGGACGACCATGACAGGCATCATTCTCACCGGCGTTGACCGTAGCGAAACCGCCCTCCGAGCTGCTGAGAAGGCAGCCTCCCTGGCCCAGGCTCTGCACACCGAGCTACACGTGATCTCCGCATTCAGCGTGGACCTGACGCGCACCGTGCGCGCCAACATGAACGAGCACAACCCCTCCGCCACCGTCTCCGCCGTCAAGCGCGCCACCGAAGTGCGCGAGCAAGAGGCCCAGGAGACCGCCGAAGCTGTCGTCGCCCAACTCGCCAAGAAATTCGGCGATGTCGCCTTCGTTGCCCGCGCCGCGGAGGGTAGCCCCAGTTCCGTGCTGGTGCGCGAAGCCCAGGAGCACTCGGCCGAGGTGATCGTGGTGGGCAACAAGCGCGTGCAGGGTGCCTCCCGCATTTTGGGCAGCATCGCCCGCTCGGTGGCCGCCGATGCCCCGTGCGACGTCTACATCGCCCACACCCACGAGCGCTAACTCCAACACTGTGATGGCACCCGGCCTGAGTTGCTCAGGCCGGGTGCCTCCGTTTGCGTGACGGGCGCAGACCGCTCAGACCAGGGTGGCCAGCTGGTAGATCGCCAGCCCGGTGACCACCACCATGACGATCCCGCCGAGCACGTTGGCCACCACCCCGTTGCGGTGCGAGCCCAGCGACTTGGCTTTATTCATGGTGTAGAGCAGGAACCCGGTGACGATCGGTAGCAACAGACCGTTGGCTGCCTGCGCCACGATGATCACCTGAATGGGGTTCACCCCGGTGACGGCGATGACCACACCGATCAGTACCACGGCGACGGCAATGGCGCGGAACCGCTTGGACTTCATGTCTGTGCTCCAGCCCAGGATGCCCGAAATCGCGTAGGCGGCGCCCAAGGGACCCGCGAGCGCACTCGTCAGCCCCGCCGAGAACAGCCCGATCACGAACACCCAGTCCGCGGCCGGGCCCAGGAGCGGCTCCAACTGCACCGCCATGTCGGCGGCGGATTCTGCCGAGACGCCATGGACAAACAGCGTGCCCGCCGAGGTGGCCAGCACGGCCAGGGTGATCAGCCCGCCGATCGAGATCGACACCGTGTTGTCGACTTTCGCCTTGCGCAGCGACGTCTCCCGCTCCGGGTCCGCGCCCCACTTTTCTTGCACCAGCGAGGCGTGGAGGAACACGTTGTAGGGCACCACGGTGGTGCCGATCAGCGCAATCGTGGTCAGCAGCGCACCCGCGGGAATCGTCGGCACAAAAATGCCGCGGAACATGGCGCCGAAGTCCGGTTGCACCACCACGACGGTCAGGATGAAGACGACGGCCATCGCGATCACCAGCACCGTCATCACCCGCTCCACGATCTTGTAGGAGCCGGAGAGCAGCAGGAACAGCAGGATCGCGCCCACGATCAGTGCAATCACCGGGAATGGCAGCGGCAGCACGTGTTCGATCGCCAGAGAGGTGCCGGTGGTGTCGCCGCCGGCGTAGCTGGCCCCGCCCACACCGATCGCCGCCACGATGAGGATGATCATCAGGGTCTTAGCGACCGGGTGGTCGAACGTCTCGCGCATGATCTCGCCGAGGCCTTTGCCCGTCATCACGCCCAGCCGGGCGGACATCTCCTGCAGGATGATGGTGGCGATAATGGAGAACACCACCGCCCAGGTCAGGGCGAAACCGTAGTCGGCGCCGGTCACGGTGGCGGTGGTGATGGTCCCGGGACCAATAAACGAAGCGCTGATCAACAACCCGGGGCCGAGCCAGCTGCGGGAGGCTCCCTTGTTCAGGTTCTCGGGGCGAGGTGCGGGTGGAGTGTGATCGGACATGGATTCCTCCTTTGTCCGTCACGACGCTAAACCGCTCTCTGATGCAGGTCAACGGATCATCGACACCACGTTCGCTGTGCCGCCCTGCCACCCTTGACGTGACCCACGCCACCGACGGACAGTAAAACCCCCATCCCGGATCGACTTTCAGGAGCTCGTCATGCCCGCAGCACTGCACCCGTATCTCAACTTCAACGGCAACGCCCGCGAGGCGTTCGATTTCTACGGCGAAGCCCTCGGCAGCACGCCCACTTACGCCACCTTCGGCGAGTTCGGCGCCCTGCCCGAGGGACACCCGGGCATGGATCTGATCATGCACGGCTCCCTCGAGATCTCCGATCTCATTCGGCTCTACGTGTCCGACTACATCGAGGGAATGACCCCGGACGGTTTCGTGGTGGGCAACAATGTGACCCTCTCCCTGATGGGCGACGACGAGGCGACGCTGCGCTCCGCCTTCGAGAAGCTCTCCGCAGGCGGAACCGTCCAGATGCCCCTAGAAAAGCAGATGTGGGGCGACACCTACGGCGCGTTCACCGACCGGTTCGGTGTGAACTGGCAGGTCAACATCAGCTCGCCTGCTGGCGAGTAAGCGCCTCCCGGGTCTCCAGGTCCAGCTCGGAGGGGCGCCCGGATTTCGCGTCGAGGTTCACCATCACGCACTCGGCGTACACACAGCGCTGCCCCTGCTGTTCGAGCGTGTGGCAGATTGTGTAGGAGGTGCGCCCGATGCGCCCGACCCACACGGTGGCGCGCACGCCGCTGCCGTAATGCACGGCCCGGTCGAATTCGACCGTCAGGCTGCGTACCACACGGCCGCCAACCCCGGCTTTCCCGGACCCTGACCAGGCGATATCGGCCTGGACCCGGGCTTCTTCGATCAGGGTGAGCACGCGGGCGTTGTTGACGTGTCCGTTGAGATCCTGGTCCGACCAGCGCACCGCCAGCGCACAGGTGAAGGCCTCAGCGGGTGCTTCGGTCGATTGCGACGTCATGGACATCGTCCTTTCTCAGTGGTTGCTCCCATGGACCGGTCTCATCAGTGATACCACTCATCGGGATGCTGAAACTGTAGTAGTTCTCGGCGGATGCGCTCTGGAATCGGCGTCGGGGTTCCGTCCGCCTTCGACAGCATCACGATCACCGCCTCGGCATAGACGCCCACGCGCCCGTCCTGCACCAGCTCATGGCAGACGGTGTAGGAGGTGGTGCCGATCCGTGAGATCCACACCCGCGCCTCGATCATGGCGGTGCCATCGCCGTCGTCACGGTAGTTGAGTTCACGCTCATACTCGGTATACAGCGAGCGCACCACACGGTTTTCTCCAGAACCGCCGTCCGGAGTGGTGCCGGACCACACTCGTCCGGCACGGATTCGCGCCTCCTCGATGAGGGTCAGCACACGGACATGGTCGATGTGGTCGTGCAGAAGCTGGTCCGACCAGCGCAGCTGCAGCTGGCAGTTATACGCGTTCTCAGGGGCTCGTCTCGTCATCAGTGACCTTAGCGCCGCACGGACCGGGTGAACGCGCTGATGCCGGTGATGTCCCGGCCAACGATCAGTGCCTGCATGGAATCGGTGCCCTCATAGGTGGAGACCACCTCCATGTCCGTGAGGTGGCGGGCGACATGGTTCTCCAGCAGCATGCCATTGCCGCCCATCATGTCCCGGGCCTCGCGGCAGACGGCGAGCGCCTTGCGGGAGGTCACCATCTTCACCATCGAGGCCATGGGTGTGGTCAGTTCATCGCGTTCCTGCAGCTCCGCCATCCGGGAGCACAGCAGTTGCATCTGCGTGACGTCGGCCAGCATCGTGGCCAGTTTTTCTTGCACCAACTGGTAGGAGGCGATCGGGGCGCCAAACTGCTCCCGCTCGAGGGCGTACTGCGCGGCCAGCTCGAATCCGGCCATTCCATGCCCGACGGCCTCCCAGGAGGCCCCGCCCCGGGTGGCTTTCAACACCCGGTTCACCCCCGCGAAAGACTCGCAGTGTTCCAAGCGGTTCTCCTCCGACAACCGCAGATTCTCGATGACGATGTCCGCCTGGTTGATGGAGCGCTTGCCGATCTTGCCGCGGATCACCTCGGGACGGTAGCCATCGGGGTAGGAGCCGTCGTCGTTCTTCTCCACCACGAACGCCTTGACCTCGCCGTCGGCTTCATCACGCGCGAAGAGGACGATCACATCGCCGGCATGGCCGTTGCCGATCCAACGTTTGTGACCGTTCAAGATCCAGCCGTCACCGTCACGCCGAGCCGAGGTCTCCAGGGACACCGAGTCGGATCCGTGGTTCGGCTCGGTCAACGCGAATGCACCGATCTTGCGCAAGTCTGCCATCTCCGGCAGCCACCGTTGCCGCTGTTCCTCATTGCCCAGCAAGTAGATGGACCCCATGCCGAGGTTCGAATGCACACCGAAGAACGTGTTGATGGAACCATCAATTCGACCCATCTCACGGGCCACCAGACCGGCCGCCTGCCGGGACAGCCCAGGACAGCCATAACCGTCGATATAGGTGCCGGTGATGCCCAGACTGGCCAGCGGTTCTAGCACCGATTCGGGCAGGTCACCGCGCTCCCAGGCCTCGTTGATGACGGGCAGGACATGAGCCTGGCCGAAGAATCGAACCCGGTCGCGCAGCGCACGATCCTCATCACTGAGGTCGGTATCCAGCAGGAAGTAGTCGGGGTGATCAACAACCGACGTCATAGCGCGGCCTTCTTTCTGAGATCGTCGTGTGTAGCGGACGCGGGGTGGGCAGGGGTGTGGCGAATCCATTGTTCGACGGCGTCACCATCTGCTCCAAGGGCCGGCGGCGCTTTGTCATAGCGGATCGCAGACCGGCTCAACCCGATCGGGTTGCGCACGGTCGGGACTGCGTCGTCGCCGAGACCCGTCTCAACAACAGGTTCCAGACCGAGATCTTCGGCGAACTGAACGCCCTCCTTCACCGTCAGGATGGGCGAGCAGGGGACCCCGACCGCCTGGAGTCGGTCGAACCAATCCTCGGCGGTGGCCGCATTAAGCGCGGCTTCCATCGCCGTTCTCAGCTCGACGCGGTTCGCGTTGCGCGCCTCCACTGTGGCGAACCGGGTGTCATCAGCGAGATCGCCTCGGCCCAGGCAGTCGAGCATCCGCCGGAACTGGGAGTCATTGCCGCAGCAGATCACGATCTCGCGATCGTTGGCTTGGAAGGGACCATAGGGGAATAGACTGGGGTGCTCATTGCCCATCCGCATCGGATCGTTGCCGCAGGCCACCGCTCCCTCGGTCTGGTTGACCAGGCTAGACAGGGCTGACGACAACAAGTTGAGGCTGACGTGCTGGCCTTGGGAGGTGCGTCCGCGGTCGAGCAGGGACGCGAGAATCCCCACGGCCGCGTGCAGGCCAGCGACCACATCGAAGATCGCCACGCCAGTGCGCTGCGGGGGACCATCCTGGCTGCCCGTCACATGCATCATGCCCGAGACCGCCTGCGCCAGCAGATCGTAGCCCGGCATCGAGGCCCCGCCTGCGGTGCCGAATCCGGTGATGGAGGTGTGAATCAGGTGCGGCCAGCGCTCGGCGACCGCCTCTGCGTCCAGTCCGAACTGCGTAAGCCCGCCCGGCTTGAAGTTTTCCACGAAGACGTCCGCACGGTCGATGATCTGGTAGGCCGTCTCCAGGTCGTCCTGATCCTTCAGATCGAGCACGATGGACTGCTTGTTCCGGTTCACGGCCAGATAGTAGGTGCTCACCCCATCGCGATGCGGGGGAATCCACAGTCGGGTGTCATCCCCAACAGGAGCCTCCACCTTGATGACAGTGGCGCCAAGGTCTGCCAACAGCATGGTGCAGTAGGGGCCAGCCAGAACCCGACTGAAATCAGCGACCACCACGCCCTCAAGGGGACCGGCGGACGCGCTGCCGGTTCGGTCGGCGCGCTCCGGGCGAAAGTTTTCCATCGATGCCATCCCATCCATGTTTGTGTTCTGCATCACTGCGATGTAATCATGGTGATTATTACTTGTCCAATACCAAAATCCGGGCACTTATATGATCCATTAGCATCAATCTTGATTCCCCTCGGAGGCACCATGGAAGTTCATCAGGCTGAGGCGTTCCTCGTGCTTGCGGAAGAGCTGCACTTCGGGCGTGCCGCCGCACGGCTGCGCATGGCCCAGCCGCCGCTGAGTCGACTCATCAAGCAATTGGAGCGCGAACTCGGCTCGCCCCTGTTCGAGCGCACCACACGCTCCGTCACGCTGACCCCGGCCGGTGAGGCGCTCATTCGCCCGGCGCAAGGACTCCTCCGCGCCGCAGAGAATGCCCGCCAGGTCGTGTTGAACGCCGTGACCGGGGAGACCGGCCACGTGGATATCGGCTTCGCCGGTGCATCGACACAGAGTTTCGTGGGTTCGCTGGCGCACGAGGTGCGGAAGAACCACCAAGGCATCAACCTCGAATTTCACTCCTCTCAGTTCTCCCACACCGGCCTCCAACGCGTCTTGGACGGGTCCTTGGACCTGGCCATCGGACGCTGGGACTTCGTCCCGGCAGAGGTCGATTCCTATCTGCTCACCGTCGAAGAAGCGCTGGTCGTCGTCCCTTCAGGACATCCCCTGGCCAATGGATCGACAGTGCGCATGAAAGACCTCGCCCGAGACCCATGGGTCACTCTTCCCTCTGGCTTCGGTGCCGCGCTGCAGAATCGGTTAAATTCCTTGTCCATGGCCGCTGGCTTCACACCTCGAGTGGTGCAGACCGCCCCTGACTCATGGACGCTACTGGTTCTGGTCGCCGCCGGCATGGGAAGCGCCATCACCCTCGACTCGGTGCGCGATAACGCCCCGACCGAAGGGGTGTCCTTTTTGAACATCCGCGGCGGAAACACATCGCTGGAACTGCGGCTCATCTGGCGCAAGACGAATTCCAACCCTGCATTACCGCGCGTGCTCCAGGCAGCGCAAAAGCTCTACCCCTTGGAAGATGCGGCGCCAGGCGAAACCCCGGCGCCCTCGTCACCGTAGTCGTACCAACCACGGCCGGATTTTCGACCAAATCGACCCGCCTCATAGAGTTCCCGGATCAGCGGATGCGGCAGCGCCTCAGGGGCGCCGGTCTGCTCGTACTCCGCCAGTCGGATCAGGTGCACCACGTCGATGCCAACGAGATCCATGATTTCGAAGGGTCCCATCGGGTGGCCCAGGGCAGTCTTCGCCGCTGTGTCGATGTCCTCGAAGGAAGCGATGCCCGCGTCGTAGAGATCCAGGGCTTCACGCCGCAGCGCATTGAGCAGGCGATTCGCCACGAATCCTGGAATCTCCCGATTCAGGCGCACGACCGACTTTCCCATTGCCTCGGCCACGGTGACCGCCGCGTCGACCGTGACCTTCGAGGTGGCTTCGTGGGGCACCACTTCCACGCACTTCATCACCAGGGCGGGATTGAAGAAGTGCATGTTGCAGACCTTCTCTGGCCGCGACGTGGCATCGGCGATCCTGGAGGAGACGATGTTAGAGGAGTTCGTCGCCAGAATCGCGTGTTCCGGCGTGAGACGGTCGAGGTCAGCGAAGAGTTCTCTCTTGATCCCGAGATCTTCGACCGCCGCTTCGATGACGAAGTCAGCTTCGCTCAATGCCGCATCACGATCGGCGGTGAAGGAGAGACGGCTCCACGCCTCATCAACCTCAGACTGTGTTCTACGCCCCTTCTCGACGTCGCGGTTCGTCCGCTTCGTGAGCATTTCTCGGGCGGCATCGAGTTGCTCTTGGGACAGGTCAATGAGGTGGGTGCGATAGCCGGCCAGGGCCGACACTAAGCCAATTTGTGCGCCCATGGTGCCCGACCCGATGACGCAGATCTGATCAACATCCGACATACCGTCACTCCCCTTCGCGCGAGACAGCCGCGTGGCTACGATCGTGGCGCACCGCATCGAAGTCCGGGCGCCGTTTCTCCAGGAACGCCGTGGTCCCCTCCGCCTTCTCCTCGGTCGAGTACAACACGGCTTGGGCGAGCCGCTCCAGCAGGATCCCGGTCTGATGATCGGCGTCGAAACCGTGGCTGATGACCTGTTTCGCCAGTTTGATCGCCAGAGGCCCCTTGCGCCGGATGCGTTGCGCCGTTCGGTGTGCCGCGTCGAGGAGCTCATCGGGTGCGACGAGTTCGGAGATGAGCCCTGCCTGAAGGGCTTCGTTCGCATCTAGCCGTCGGCCGGTGAGAATCACGTCCGTCGCGCGGCCCACTCCAATGATTTTGGCGAGCCGCTGGGTGCCTCCGGCCGCGGGAATGATGCCGAGACCGGTTTCCGGCAGGGCGAATTGCGCCGCCGGCGACCCGATGCGAATATCGCAGGCCAAGGCGAGTTCGTGCCCACCACCGTAGGCGTAGCCATTGACAGCGGCGATCGTCGGCTTCGAGAAATTCGCAATCCGCTCGTAGAGTCGCTGCATCACGGCGCGGAGACCGTCCACCGGTGTCCTGGCGGCCAGTTCGTTGATGTCCGCCCCGGCCACGAAGGACTCGTCTCCTGAGCCGGTGAAGATGACAATGTCGACCGAGTCATCATGTTCCACCGCGTCCAGGTGCTCATGAACTCGGGCGATGACGTGGGCGTTCATCGCATTCTTCGCTTCGGGCCGATGGATGGTCAGTCGTGCCACGCCGTCGTCGTCGGCGCGGAGCACGAGATCGTCAGATGCGGTTGGTGTCATTCTCGGCACTCTCCAGTGTGTTCTTCTCGGTGGTTGTTGGTTCATCATGAGCGGCCTCGGTCGAGGTGGTGGCTCGGGAGCGTCGGGCCACGACCCAGGCGAGCGAGACCACGAGTGCAACGATCACCAGTCCGGAGATCGTGACTGTCGGCTGGGGCAGGAACATCATGAACCCGCCCACCACCAACGGGATACGGAAGAGCCAGGAGAGGCGCGTGTCCACGACGATGAGCCAGCCTGAGAAACCGCAAGCTAGAGCCGTGACGGCAACGATACTGGCCAGGGCGGCCACCGCGATCTCCCCAGCCGGTGCCTGGGCGACGAGAGCCGGGTTCAACGCGAACCCGAACGGGACGATGTACTTGACCGCCCCCAGACGCATCGCTTCCACACAGGTGCCCATCGGCGAGGCTTTGGAGATCCCGGCTGCGGCAAAGGCGGCCAGCCCCACGGGCGGGGTGATGTAGGAGACAGAGGCCCAGTAGATCACGAACAGGTGGGCCGCGATCGGGTCCACCCCCAGTGTGGTGAGGGCCGGGACCATCACGATGGCGAGAAAGACGTAGGCGGCTGAAATCGTCAACCCCATGCCCAGCACGAAGCACGCGAGCGCACCCGCAATCAAGATGAGCACGACGTTCTCCCCCACCAAGGCGACCAGGTCACGGGAGAGGGACAGCGCCACGCCGGTCGCCGAGAGGCCTCCGAGAATCAGACCGACGCCAGCAATGATCCCGATGATCTGCCCGAGAGTCTTACCAAGGTCTAGCAGCATCTCACCGATCTCCTTCGGACCGAAGCGCAGGCTTGGCTTGATGATGGCGATGAGGATCAGCAGCCCCACCACCCAGAACGGCACCTGAGCCTCGGAGCCGGTGGTGAACAACATGACCGTCAGCATGGCCAGGGCGGCCAGGTACGGCCAACCGGCGATGACCGCGGCACTAGCACGCGGAAGCAGGGACTTCGGGGTGCCGCGCAACCCGCGCAGGGCGGCGTAGCCGTCGATCTGGATGAAGATGCCGAGGAAGTAGAGGAACGCCGGAATCGCGGCGGCGATGATGATCTGGGTGTACGGCACTCCTACGAAGGACACCATCAGGAACGCGGCGGTGCCCATGATTGGCGGTGTGATGGAGCCCCCAGAGGAGGCGGTCGCCTCCACGGCGCCGGCGGTCTTCTTCGAGAATCCGCTCTTGATCATCGCGGGAATGGTCATCGGACCGGTGGTAAGCACGTTGGAGACGGCTGATCCCGACATCATGCCCATGGTAGCCGAGCTGGCGACAGCAACCTTCGCCGATCCGCCACGGTATCGTCCAAACAGCGCGGTCGACAGGTCGTGGAAGAAGTCAGCGCCTCCGGTGTGCTGCAGCACGACGCCGAAAAGCAGGAACCCGACCAGGATGGTGCCTGCCGTCTGCAACGGCAGCCCAAGAATGGACTCGGCGCCCATTACGTGCACGGTGGCCAGCGTGTTGATGTCGTAGGTGATGCCCTGCAGGAAGGCGATGGGCAACTCTCCGGCGATGACGGGATAGAGCGAGACGGCGAGCGCCAGCCCGGCTACAATCCAGCCGGCGGCACGACGCAGCACTTCCAGCACCAGCAGCCAGAACACGTAACTCAGCACTGTGGCCGTCACCGGCGAGACGAATGCCCAGCCATATTCGGCGATGTTGACCCCGTTGGCGGCGAAGTAGAGGCCGCTGCCGATGAAGATCAGCAGCAGGACGACGTCATACCAGGGAACACCGGGTTTGGCCCAGGCATGCGGAGTCTTGCGCAGCGGCTGCACGATCAGCACGATCGGGAGGAAGCAGACCGACAGCAGGTACAGGAACGAGTTGGTGAGGACCGCCAGGTCGAACAGGTTCCAGAAGAACACCTGATTCATGGTGATCAGCAGCCCCAGCAGGGTCAGGGAAACGATGACGATCCGCCACGGCGCCGTGAGCCGAGCGTTGACCGGATCATTCTCGGCGGCCCCCACTGCTGAAGCCGGGGTCGTTGCCGTCGTGTCAGCCAGTGCGTCGGCTCGCGTCAATGTTGTTCTCATCAGGATTCCTCACGCAGTCGTTTCGGAGCCGGGTTGGTCGTCGATGGCAGGCAGAGCCGGAAGGTTCTCGTTCTTCCAGGTCCGCCACTCGGTGCGCGGGCTGTCGGCATCGGCGTACTCCTCCCAAAAATCGGGCCAGGCGTCCCCCATCAGGCGCTCACGCTCCAGCAGCGCCTGATGCCGCCGCTCCATCCCGGGAGTCCACCGCCCCTGCTCCTCGAAGAACCGCACCGACCCGTCATGGAAGGGAATGACCATCGGGTCGAGGAGCACCTGGTCCAAGCCGAAGCTCTCGGCGTCTGGGGTGGCGTTCTTGAAAAGATCGAAATTCTCGTGCATCACCGTGAGCACCTGGTGCACCTCGTCCGCGGAACGATCGGCCAGAGTGGTTAGCGGAATGGAGTACTGCATGTTCACCGCCGACTCCCCGGCGGCCATTCCGGCTCCGCCGGTGAATTCTCCGGGTCGCACCATGGGCGAGAGCTCCTCCCAGGTGTCGTACCGGGAGCTGTCGTTACCCCCGAGGTCCAGCCAACGAATCGGGTACTGGCTGGCCAGCTCCTCCACGTGGGCACCCACCACGTTCTGGTACATCGCATCCAACTGGCCCGTTTTCATCGCTTCGGTTTGCTCACCGTAAGAAATATCGACGAGGGTGACGTCGTCGAAGGTCAGTCCTCCGTAGTTGAGGATCGCCAGCAGTTTGCGGTTCATCGATGTCGAGGCCACCAGCCGCGGGTACCGCTTGCCTTTGAGGTCCGCGACGGTCTCGATGCCGGAATCCTTCCGCACGAGCACCCCGTAATTGCCCGGAGGCGCCCAGATCTGCCGAATCGGCTGTGGGCCCCACACTTGCGAGGTGTACTCGTCGTCGCCCTCGAAGGCGTAATAGTACTCATCGCCGGCGCGAGCGTAGTGCGAGGTCCCGCTGATCAGGGGAGCCAGTCGTCCGATCCCGGTGTCGGAGGTCATTAACCGCACCTGAACTCCGGCGTGCTGAGTGAACATGTTCGCCACCGCCGCCACATCATTGTACGTTCCCGTGCCCGCAGAATAGGTGGACCACACCATCTGCTGGGGCAGTCCTGAGACAGTGGCGCCTCCGGCACTCGTACGAGCGCACCCCGATAGCGTGGCCAGCATTCCTGCGGCGCCCAGGCCTGCCAGGAACGTTCGACGATTCAGCGTCGGATCCATGTGCTGGTTCCTCTCTTGCGGTGACGGGCCCGAGAACCGGGCCGGAGGTACCGTCCTTTTATATCGATAGTTGTGTGATCTGCACCATAGTCGGCTTCGATTGATGACAGACGCGAAACAATTGTTGTCGTTCTCCATATAGGAGTCACGGCTGCACCGAGATCCGTTGAATCCACCCCGCATCGGTGCTTGAGTGGCACTAGTCACCCACTGTCGCACTCACCTGAGGAGCATCATGCCGAAGCACGTCACCGATCTCATGAACATCGAGGGTCAGCTCTCTACCTCCGAGCTGGAGGTCCGCGACGCGGTGGCCGATTTCGTGGACCGCCGGGTCCGTCCGAACATCGGCACCTGGTTCGATGAGGCGGTACTGCCCACCGAGTTGCTACCCGAGATGGCCGAGCTCGGGCTCTTCGGCATGCACCTCCAGGGGTACGGCTGCGCCGGAAAATCTGCCACCGAGTACGGCATCGCCATGCAGGAGATGGAAGCCGGTGATTCGGGACTGCGCACCGTCGTATCGGTACAGGGCTCGCTGGCCATGTCCGCTATCTACAAAAATGGCTCCGAGGAGCAAAAGCAGACCTGGCTGCCACGGATGGCCGCCGGCGAGGTGATCGGCTGCTTCGGCCTCACCGAGCCCACCGCAGGCTCGGATCCTTCCACCATGGCGACTCGCGCGGTATGGCGCGACGGCGCCTGGGTGCTGAACGGTGCCAAGCGCTGGATCGGGCTGGCGTCCATTGCTCAGGTGGCGATCATCTGGGCCAAGGTCTCTCACGACGACGCGCGCACCGCGGGCGCGTTGGATGAGTCCACGGTGAAGGACGGGGTGACTGAGACGGTGCGCGGATTCATCGTACCCACGGATTCCACCGGATTCACCGCTACCCCGATCACCCAGAAGCTGTCGATGCGCGCCTCCCTGCAGTGCGACATCGAACTCACCGACGTCGAGCTCGGCCCGGAGTCTCTCCTCACCGAGAACCCCGGGCTGCGCGGCCCGTTCGGCTGCCTCAACGAGGCCCGCTACGGCATCGCCTGGGGCGCGATGGGTGCGGCCCGCGACTCCGTTGAAGCCGCGATCGACTATGCGGGACAGCGCCTGCAGTTCGACAAGCCGCTGTCGGGATACCAGCTGACCCAGAAGAAGCTGGCCGATATGACCGTGGAACTGAACAAGGGTCAATTGTTGGCACTGCAGCTGGGTCGCGCCAAGGACGCCGGCACCCTGGAGAACCACATGATCTCGGTGGCGAAGCTCGCGAACTGTCGGGCGGCAATCGAGATCTGCCGCGAGGCGCGCACGATCTTCGGCGGCAATGGCATCACCACCGACTATTCACCGCTACGGCACGCGAACAACCTGGAATCGGTGCGCACCTACGAGGGCACCGACGAGGTGCACACCCTGATTCTCGGCCACCAGCTCACGGGCGTGCCTGCGTTCCGCTGAACCGCGAGCAACGTCAGGACTCAGCGGCGTCGACGGCAGTGTCGGCGGTGTCCAGCCATTCACGCAAGGTGACGCTATCGATGATGCCTTGCTGCGGGATGAGTCCACCGGAGGCGATGGTCGGCCCCAGGTAGGGGATCTCGATCAGCTTCTGGTTCTCCGCGCCCGGCAGCCGATCCGCGGCTTGCATGGCTTCTGCCACGCGCAGGGCGGTGAGCTCCTGGGGGCCGCGCACGGTCACCGTGCGCAGCGGGTGGCCCGGCCAGCGCTCGGCGTCTTCGAGCCGGTCCACCAGAATCCGGGCCACACTCGAGACCGACACCGGAGCCATTTTCATCACCGGCAGCGCGACCACCGGGCCGGCCGCCGCCATGGACACCATCACCGGGACCAGTTCGAACCACTGGGTAGAACGGATCACGGTGAGTGCGGTGCGCCCACGGCTGTGCCCACGATAGGCGCGCTCCTGGGCCGCTTTCGCCGCGTAGTACGGGTAGCCACGCCCCACTGCAGGTCGGTCGGCCTCAGCAATCGAGACCACCACCACGTGCGGCACCTGGGCGGCCTGCACGGCAGCCATGACTTCCACGGCCGCCGTCGTGAAGAACTCGCGAGCTCGGGCCGCGTTCAGGGTCGTCATGTTCAGCGTGTCGATCACTGCGTCACAGTCGGTGAACGCATCAATGAGCCGGTCGCGATCATCCGTGACATCGACCCCCATGCCCCGGTGGATCGGCACCGCCTCGTGAGCGCGGTACTCCAGCTCGCGGACGATCAATGAACCGAGGGTTCCGGTTGCTCCCAGGACGGCGATGCGCATGACCCCCATGCTACGCCCGGGACGTCATCTTCGCGAGAGTTATTGCAACTGATTCTCAGTTAAAGATAGATTGTGAGAATGAATCTCAACAAGACTCACTCATCCCGTCCATCTCACCCATCTCACCCGTCTCGACTGGCGTGGTCCGCCGCGGCATTGTCCTCCCTCTTATTCCTCTCGGCCTGCTCCCCCGGCAGCCCAGCGGTCGAAGACGACACCACCGCCTCCGCTGACACCGCAGGCGACGCCGAAGTCATTCGCGCCGAACCGCGCGAGGTCGCTTCCATTGCCCCGCGCGTGGTGATCAGCCACGAAGAGGGACTGGTCACCCTCGATGCCGAATCCGGAGAAACCCTAGACACCGTGGAGGAGCCAGGGTTCTTCCGGCTGAACAATGCCGGCGATGGCCAGCACGTGATGGTCACCGCGGGCAACGAGTTCCGCGTCTACAACGCCGGCGTTCAGGCACAGCCGCACGGGGACCACTTCCATTACTACGAGTCCGACCCGGGGCTCACCGGCGCGACATTTGACGCCGACTACGCCGGGCACGTGGTGCTGCACAATGGCCGCACCACCCTGTTCGCCGACGGCACCGGGGAGATCACCACCTTCACCTCGGCCGATTTGGCCTACGGCGAGCCGCGTGTGGACCAGACCGGGGCCGACGACCCGCACCACGGCGTGGCCATCGAGCTGACCGATGGCACGCTGCTCACCACGCAGGGCACCGAAGAGTCCCGCTCCACGGTGCAGCACGTGGAGGTGGCCGATGACGGCTCCACCGAGGTGCTCGCCGAGACCACCGACTGTCCCGGCGTGCATGGCGAGGCGGCCGCGGGGGCCGATGAGTCGGCAGAACCGAGCGACGTCGTCGTGTTCGGCTGCGAGAACGGTCCGGTGGTCTTCCGTGACGGGGACTTCCACAAGGTCGACGTCGAGCCCGAGTACCAGCGCTCCGGAAACCTGGCCGGCTCCGAGGAGTCGCCCATCGTGCTGGGCGACTGGAAGGTCGACCCAGATGCCGAGCAGGAGCGGCCCACCGAGGTGGCACTGATCAACAGCCTCGAGGATTCGGTGGAGACCGTGGATCTTGGTTCCTCCTATTGGTTCCGCTCGCTGGCACGAGGCGATGCCGGCGAGGCCCTGGTGCTCACGTACAACGGGCAGCTCAATGTGATCGACGAGCAGACCGGCGAGGTCATCGAGCGGATCGACGCCATCGAGTCATGGGAGGAGAAGGAGGACTGGCAGCAGCCCGGCCCGATTCTCAAGGCCGCCGACGGCAAGGCGTACATTACCGACGCCGAGAACCAGCAGTTGGTCATCATCGACCTGGACTCCGCCGAGGTGGAGCAGCGCATCGACCTGGACGTGACCCCGGTGGAGATGGCCGTGGTGACCGGCAGCGCCGAGGCCCCGAAGCACGAGGAATCAGCCAGCGAGGACCACGATCACGACCACGGTGGCGAGGACGAGGAACACGATCACGACCACTGACAGGTCGCATGAGCTCATTCAGACGCGCTGAGTACCTCGCGAGACAGCGGGGCGAGAGTGATCCCGGGAGCGGTTTTCGTTCCCGGGATCACCCATGTCTGCTCCTCGATTTCAGCGCGCACCCGCAACTCCTGTCCGGCCCAAGCGGGGGCGGGAAGTACGAACACCTCGGCGTGCAGGTCCCAGCCGGGCTCGTTCGCTGCGCTGGTCAGGCGACTCCCCTGGTACTGCAAGTGCTCCGGGGCCACGCGGATGCCGGTTTCCTCGAGCAGCTCGCGGACGGCCGCCTCGCGCGGGCTCTCGCCGGGTTCGGGCTTGCCGCCGGGGAACATGAAGGAGTCGGTGCCGCGTTTGCGCACCAGGGCCACCGCGCCGTCGTGACGATGCACCACGACTGCGGAGACGGTGATCGTTCCGGGGACTGCGCTCATGGCAGTCACTGTACCGGGATCAATGCAGGATCAGAGTGGTGACGATGGCGAGCATGATGCAGCCCACCGAGAAATCGATGATCCGCCAGGTGCGCGCGGTGTCGAGCACCGACGAGAGCGCGCGCCCGCCCACGGTCAGCACGCCGAGCCACAGCGACGAGGCCAGCACCGCGCCGACGGCGAACATCCAGCGCTGGGCACCGAAGGAGTTGGCCACGGTCCCCAGCAGCACCACGGTGTCGAGAATGGCGTGCGGATTCAGCAGCGAGACCGACAGCGCAGCCAGAACAACGTTGCGCAGCGAGGTTTTCCGCGGGGTACTGCGGCCCACCACCACGGTCATCTGCTGCGTGGTCGGCTGGGTGAGCACCGCAGTGCCGCCGCCCTCGTGAGGCGCTGCTTCGGAGCCGGTATTCGTCGACGGCGCCGGCGCCGGGGTGTCGTTCACTGAGAGCCCGGCGGCCCTCGGACGCCAGGCGGAGCGGAATGACATGGCGGCGAAGCCGATCAGGTAGACCACCCCGGCCCACTTCAGCACCATGAGCAGCCACGGCGCTTGCTCCGAAATCACGCCCACCCCGGCGGTGCCGGCGAAGATGAGGATCACGTCCGAGACCAGACAGATCGTCACGATCAGCGCCACGCGGTCTCGCCGAATGGACTGACGCAGCACATACGCCGACTGCGCCCCGATGGCGACGACGAGGGCGAGAGCAGTGAAGAATCCGGTCACGAGGAAGGTCATGCCTCCACGCTAAGAACGGATGCGAATCCGCACCAGCGCAAGATTCTTCAGGGTATTAAGCTTTACTTCATGAACACGGATCACCTGCGTGCGCTGGCTGCCGCTGTGGATGAGGGCACCTTCGACGCCGCCTCCGCCCTGCTCGGCGTCTCCGGCTCCGCCTTCTCCCAGCGCATCAAGGCGCTCGAGCGCGACGCCGGGCAGGTGCTGCTGGCTCGCACCATCCCGGTCACCGCCACCCCGGCCGGGGAAAAGATGCTGCGCCTAGCCCGTCAGGTCATCGCCTTGGAAGACGACACCCGACGCGCCCTGGGCCGGGGCACCGGTGGGCGAACCGTGTTGCCGGTGGCGGTCAACGCGGATTCACTAGCTACTTGGTTCGTGGAGGTGCTGCGCCAGGCCGCCACCTGGGACGACGCCGTGCTGCAGCTGCATATGGAGGATCAGGAGCACACCCACGACCTGCTGCGATCCGGGGCTGTGGTTGCCGCGATCACCGAACATCCGACGCCGGTGAGCGGCTGCACCGTCACACGCCTGGGCACCATGGACTACTACCCGGCGGCTGCCACCGCCCTGCTGAATCAGTTTCGCGACGGCAACGGCAACCCCGACTTCGGGCACCTCCCAGTGATCGACTTCGGAACCCGCGACGGGTTACAGCGATCCCGGTTATCCGAGCACGCCCGCACGATCGGAGTACCGCGGCTCGACCCGCCGCGCCACCTGGTGCCATCCTCCGAGGCGTATCTGCGCGCCGTCGAGGCCGGCCTGGGCTGGGGCATGCTGCTCACCGATCAGATCCCACCCAGCGTTACCGAAGGCACCCACCCTGATCTGGAGCTGATCACCGCGCTGAACCCCTCCCGAGTCACCCTGCACTGGCAACGCTGGACCTCCGGCACCCCCGCCTTGGACCGCCTCACCGAGGCAGTCCACCTGGCCGCCCGCCACATGCGCTGAGCGCGTCTGCTGGCCACCCGCGGACACTCGACGTCGCATTTTCTTCAAATTTTGATCACCTGAAGAAGGAGGAGTACGGTGGAGATGGCGTTGCCCACTCGGGCACACCTCGAACCCTGATCGCCCACGCAAGGGCGGTCACCGCAACGGAAAGAGGAATACTATGCAGATCACCGCCGCCATCACCCGGGGCACCGGCGAACCCTTCGAGATCACTACCCTGGAGCTGGATGACCCCCGCGCCGGGGAAGTGCAGGTCAAGCTCACCGCCACCGGCGTCTGCCATACCGACGCCATCGTGCGCGACCAGGTCTACCCCACTCCCCTGCCCGCCGTGCTCGGCCATGAGGGCGCCGGCGTCGTCGAGAAGGTCGGCGAGGGCGTCACCACCGTAGCCCCCGGGGACAAAGTGGTGCTGGGATTCAACTCCTGCGGCTCCTGCCCGCAGTGCCTGAGCGGCAAGCCCGCCTACTGCCAGCACTTCTACGACTACAACTTCGCCGGCACCCGCCCCGATGGCACCAGTGCGCTCTCCGACGGCGACACCGCGGTATCGTCGCATTTCTTCGGTCAGTCTTCCTTCGCCAGCCACGCCAACGTCTCCGCTCGCTCCGTGGTGAAGGTCGACGACGACGCCCCGCTCGAGCTGCTTGGCCCTCTGGGCTGCGGGCTGATGACCGGCGCGGGTTCCATCATCAACTCGCTGTCCGTGGGCGCCGGTGAGTCCGTGGCGATCTTCGGCACCGGTGCCGTGGGTTCCGCCGCCATCATGGCTGCCGCCGCCGTGGGTGCCACCACCATAATCGCCATCGACCTGGTGGATTCCCGCCTGGAGCGCGCCCGCGAGTACGGCGCCACCCACACCATCAACTCGGGCACCGAGGATCTGGCCGCGCGTCTGGCCGAGATTACCGCCGAGCAGGGCGTCAACGTTGCCCTGGACACCACCGGGGTGACCGCGGTGACCCGTCAGGCGGCCGATGCGGTGGGCATTAAGGGTCGCGTCGGACTGGTCGGCGCACCGGCACTGGGCGATGAGGCCACCTTCGAGGTGGGCGCCTCACTGCTGAAGGGCTGGTCGTTCCGCACCATCATCGAGGGTGACGCCGTGCCGCAGGACTTCATTCCGCGGCTGGTGCACTTGTGGCGCAACGGACAATTCCCGATCGAGAAGCTGATCAAGACCTACCCGCTGGATCAGATTAACCAGGCTTTCGAAGATTCGAAGTCGGGTGAGACGATCAAGCCGATCGTCACCTTCTGATCAGGAACTCAGGCCGCGCTGGGTGCGGCGCAGCTGGGCCAACTGTTCGGCCCGCTGCCGCCGCACCATGCGCGCGTCGATGATCACCAGGGCGATCACGACGGCGAAGCCGAGGAGTGCGAGCCCGGCCACGCTCCAGGCCTCGCCGGAGGTGTCGGGCAGGAACAGGTTCCGCGCCTCATCCTGCCAGGGCCAAAGGGTGCGCAGCCCGCCGATCATCACACCGGTCAGTACCGCCAGGGTGAGCGTGTGATAGTGCTCCAGCAGCCATTTCAGCACCTTGACCACCACGATCATCCCTAGCACCGCGCCCACGAAGAAGATGCCCAAATAACCGAAGTCACGCTCATCCACGGCGCGCAGCGTGGGCTCGTACAGCCCGAAGGTCAGCAGCAGGAACGATCCCGAGAGCCCGGGCAGCACCAACGCTGAGATCGCCACCGCGGCAGCCGGGATGAGCACCAGAGGGCTGGGCTCAACGTCGGTGGGCGGCAGGGAGACGAGGAAGAAAATTCCGACCGCGGCAACCACCCCGAGGGCAAGATGCCAGGGGCGCAACCGGATGTGGGTGGAGTCTTTCCCCAGAATTTCGTGCTGCACCCTGCGGAACGTCAGGTCCTCGAGCATCATGCGGGCGGGTACGGCCACTGAGGCCAGCACCATGCCGAAGAACAGCCCGCGCATGGTGACCGGGTGGTTTTCCATCGCGTCGGCCATCGGCCCGGCCACGGTGAACACCGCCAGCAGCATTCCGATCGCTACGGGCATCACCACGCGCCAATGCACACGGGCCAGCTCAGCGGTGAACCCGGCTTTGCGGTCGGGACCGGTCACCAGCTTCCTGAACGCCGAAATCACGGCCGAGGCGGAGTCGATGATCTGGTGGTAGATTCCCACCACGAGTGCCACAGTGCCGCCGGAGACGCCGGGCACGGTCTCGACGGCGCCGATGAGCGCACCGCGCACCAGATTGCCGACCACGGAAGTGCGGCGGTGGGGCGGTGTGGTGTTCTCAGGGGTCTCAGTCATCGTGCGGGGCTCCTCGGCGGCTGGGGTGGGCACGGTGCCCCAGTCTATCGATTTCGTGCCGGAACTCCGGGCTGGTGTGATGCGTGACGCTACGCGCAGCGGCATGACAGGCTAGGGGCATGACTATCAGGGTGTTGCTGTGGAGATTCGGAGCGATCGGGCGCCAGCTGGCGGATCAGTTGCGTCCGGAGCGTGAGTCCGGTGCGATGCACCTCACCGCGGTGGTACGCGACGTCGAAGCGCATCGTGAGCGGGGTGATCACGGGGTGGACCTCCGCCCGGGCGTCACCAACGTGGACTGGCAGGCGGCCCTGGACGACGTCGATCTGGTGGTGGAGTGCGCCGGGGTGTCCCCCGCCCGGCAGCGCGGCCCCGACGTGATCGGCTCCGGGCGCGTCCTCGTGCTCGCTTCGGTGGGGGCACTAGCCGATCCTGACACCGCCCGGGCGTTGCTGTCGGGCCCGGGGCGGCTGTGGGTCACCCACGGGGCGATCGGCGGATTCGACGTGCTCGCCTCGGCCGCGGAGGCCGGCGGGCTCGATACCGTGCGGATCCGCACTCGGAAGCTGGCATCGTCGCTGATCCGCCCGTGGATGGATACGGAGCAAACCCAGCAGCTGCGTCGCCTCGCCCCGGGCGAGGATCCGGTGACCGTGTTTTCGGGTCATCCTGCCGAGGCCATCGAACTGTTTCCGGGCAATGTCAATGTGGCGGTCGCCCTGGCCTGGGCCACCCGCGGCGGGTTTCCCGGTGACGACGTCGAGCAGTTGGCGGCGTCGTTGCAGCGGGTCGAGGTTGAATTGTTGGCCGATCCCGACGCCGAGTTGAGCACGCACGAAATGAGCGCCTCCGGGCCGGCGGGTCGGTTGATGTTCAGCTTCGAGTCCGCGCCGAGCCCGGAGAATCCGAAGACCTCCGGGCTCACGGCCCTCTCGGTGGCGCACACTCTGCGCATCGCCCTGGATCAGCGCAGGTCGGTGACGGAGACGAACTCGTAATCCAGCTCTTGGAGCCCTTCGACCATCTGGCGCAGGTAGTCGTGGTCGAGGAACGGGTGGAAGTAGAAGCTGGCGGTGGATTCGCGCACCACCAGGTTGTTTTCCGCGCGTTTCAAGAGTGACGATGGCGGCCGTGGGGCGTGGTTGTTTTGCTCGACTTCGGTGACGTTCTCGATGTTCTCCGGGTAGACGGTGGATCCGTAGATATCGTTTACCGAGTACGGGAACACCTGGCTGACGCTGTTTTCCGGGGTGATCTCGCCGTGGGAGATGGAGCCGCCGTAGTACTCGACCTGGTCGTAGCGGGCGTCGTATTCTTCGGCCATGGCCAGGTAGGAATTGATGGACCCGGAGTAGTGCGGGGTTTCGAAGACGGTGGGCTCGCCGAGCCCGGCCTCGATCATGATTTCCTTGCCGCGCTCCATGCGGGCCTTGTGGTCGTCAATGGAGTCGGCGGCAACCGGTCCGAGCTTACGAATCCAGGAGTCCTGCTTGCATTCTTCCCATTCGTAGGGCGGTTCCTCGGTAGCCGAGCAACGGTGGGCGTAGAACTCGTAGTCCTCACCGGAACGCACCGAGTAGGGGTTACGGTCCGAGGAATATTGGTGCGTGGTGCCGTGCTGGATCAGGGTTCCGCCTCGCTCCTGCATGTACTTCAGCGCCTCCACTACCTCGGGGGAATCCAGCAGCGACAGTCCGTAATAGTCATCGCCGTCCGGGGTGACGTCCACCATCACCGGCACCACAGCCACTTGGAAGGGCACATCAACAGAGGAGAGGTAGTCCGCAATGTCGCGCAGGTGCTGGGGGTTGGCTTCCGGGCCCACGTCTTCGAATCGCACCGCGGCCTGGCGGACGGGCTCAATGTCCGAGTCGAGTAGCTCGTAGTAGAGGTCGGAGTAGATGGTGTAGAGCCCGTTGGTGTTGAGGTAGTGGAACGGGATCTCGGTGACCACGGTGAGGTTATCCGAGCGGAACACCCAGGGGGCGCTGGTCTCGTCGAGGCCCTCGGCGCACACCACTGGCTCGTTTTCCTGGTGGCAGTATCCGGTGGCCAGCACGTCGACGTCGTCGGAGAGCTCACGGGGCACGTTGACGGATCCACCGGTTTCCACCGCACGGGTCACGGTGTGCTCACCGTACTCGAGCTCGTCAACCACGGTGCCGTCGACGGCGACGCGGTTCATCGGGTCCCAGCCGTACTGATCCACGAAGGAGACACCCGCTTCGGCATCACGGTCGGCGAGCTGGGACACGTTGTAGCCCAGCCACATCACCGGTACCTCTCCGGCCCGCACGTCGTCGAGCAGGGCGGTCGGCACCTCGGTGGAGTAACTCGCGCCGACGTAAATCAGGGCGTCGTAGGCGTTGATGTCGCCGGCCTTGTACTCGTCCAGCTGCCGGATCTCGGTCATGCCGAAGTGGGTGGCCAGGTTAGCCGCCAGGATGGCGTAAATATCGGCCTTGACGTCTTCGGGGGCGTTTTCGTCATAGACCACCAGGGTTTCGGTGCCGCCTTCGTTGCCGTAGCGGGTGTCCAGGATGGGGCTGGTGTCTTCAGCGGCCACGCCGGCGGGCACACCGTGGATGAATTCCTCGGTGAGCGCGGAGTTTTCGAAGGGAACCAGGGAATCGTCGGTCACCCAAAAGATGGCGCCGACGGCGATGATCGGCACGAGCAGGGCGGCCGAAATCCATCCGAATTTTGTCTTGCGGGAAAGTCGATATGACGGACTGTCCATGATGTTCTATCTGTCCTTGTGTACTGGAGCGTTCGTGGTGGGCTGCGGCCTAGCCGGTGGTGCGAGCGCAGTCGGGGAGCTCGAAATCGGAGAAGCGCACGCGCGCGTCTTCCGTGTAGAGGCCGATGCTTCCGTGGAGGTAGGGCTGGTCTTCGTCGGTGTAGGAAACCAGTTCCTCGCCGTCGACGAACACGGTGGCCGTGGCACCGTCCTGTTCCACGGTGAGGCGATAGTCCTGGCCGATGGGGAAGGTGCGGTCCGAGCCAGAGGCGAGGAACCTCTGATTGCCGGGGTAGTCGGCGTCTTGCTTGGAGAGTTCCCAGCCGTTGGGTTTGAGCACGACGGCGTAGAAGTGGGTGTCATCGGTGAAGTTCCACAGCACCCAACCGACTTCCCACACATTCGGCTCGCCCTGGCGGACGGCAGCCTCGGTGTGGACGGTCACGGAGAATTCGGGACTGTCGCACTGGCCGACGGTGTGCACCAATCCACCGTGGGTGACGTCCCAGGATTCTGCGAATTTCGGTTCGAGGGTGACCGACGTTTCATCCCCGGTCACAGTGCCGTGCCCGTTATAGCGGACCTGCCAGGTGCCGTGGGTTTCCCCCTCGTGCCATTCGTTTTCAGCGCGCATCATCATGACGATGACCAACGTGACGACCAGGATCAGGGCAGCTACCGCCGCCCAGATCGCGGTTCGCCGTCGGGTGCGTGCAACCATGCGGTAGGCCCCTCGCTTTCTCGGTCGTCATCATGGTCATCGTCCTCACGCTTTGGCGTGGTGGTCCACCGGGTCTTCTGCGGCATCTTCGACGGCGTGCTCTTCGATGCGTTCGGTCTTGGACCAACCCATCTCTCCGCGCAGGGTCTTCCAGGTGGCGCGCCATCCGGCGAGGAACCACAGCGTGGAGTAGAGGGTGAAGACGTGCATCAGCAGGAAGGTCTTGAGCAGACCGCTGCCGTCGTCGCGGTTGTGCTGCCAGTAGACGATCCCGTAGAGCAGCGGCACCCCGAAGGCGATCAGGTACGCGGTGATCCACCAAGGGGAGAATTCCAGGGTCATCGTGACCGCGGCGACTACCAGGTAGACGGTCCACAGCGCGAAGGCGACGGACAGCAGCGAGCCGATCAGCAACAGGATGGGCGAGCTGAGGTGGTAAGTCAGGTCCACGCGCCGTCGGCCCGAGAGATTACGCATGACCCACGGGATCATGGTCCAGCTCTGCAGGTGCCCCTGGAACCAGCGGGTGCGCTGTTTCACCCAGCGTTTGATGTCTTCCAGCCCCTGCTGATGCACGGCAACGGAGGATTCAAACTCCGTGTTCCACCCGTTGACCATCAATTGCACGCCCAGATCAAGATCTTCGGCGAGGCTGCGCGACCACGGCTTTTCGCCCAACATGTTCAGCGCCGCCAGGCGGACGAACTGGCCGTTGCCGCCCAAGCCCACGCTATTGAAGTGGCGTCGGCCGCGCTGAAAGACCTTGGTGTAGAGCACGAACTCAATGTCCTGCATCCGAGCCAGCAGATTGCTGGAGCGGTTATTGATGCGCACCCCGACCTGCACCGCGCCCAGATCCGGGTCGATGAACAGCGGCAGGACCTTCTCCATGCTTTCAGGATCCAGCCGTCCGTCGGCGTCGATCACGCAGACGATCACCTTCTCCGGATCCGCACCGGGGGCGATCAGACCGCGGCCAATCAGTGGAATGGCTGCATTCAGCGCTTCACCCTTGCCTTGCCGTGCATTGGGTGCCACCCGGCGCAGCAGCTTCACGCGCTCGTCCGGGTGCGCTTCGACAATGGCCGCCGTTTCATCGTCCGAGCCGTCGTCGATCACCAGGAAGGTCATCCGATCGCTCTCGAACGAGCTGAGCCGATCGAGGCTGTTGCCGATCACCCGCTCCTCGTTCAGGCAGGGGATGACGAAAACGACGTGCGCCTGCTCGGCAAAGGCCGCAGCCGCTTCAGCATTCTCATCCGCCGGGCGACCTTTGCGCTCAAAGCGCGACAGAATCAAGAGCGTGACACCGTAGGCGACGGCACTGACGATCAGCAGCAACGCGATCATCAGGACCACATCGACCCGGTGGCCGAAAAGCATGATCACAGCGATGCGCCCCCTTGAGCGCTGGACGGCTGGAACGTACGGTTAGGTGTGCCGTAGCTGTGCTTCGCGGCCGAGGTGCGCGCAAAGGCCGGTGCGGCAGAGCGGCCCTCGAGAACCGGCGCCGACACGGTTACCGGGCGCTTCGATGGAGAAGCAGGGCTATCGCCGTCGCGACCGGTGGTAACTGTCTTCGGGGACAGCCGATCACGCAGAGCGAACAACAGCAGAGCTCCGCCGAAAAACAGGACGTACGCGGCAAAGAGGCCCGCAGAAAGTGTCATGAGAAAACGCCCGACTGCCATCATGACGTCGAAGCTCGTCGATGAGATTACACATGCCTGATCCAGGCATTCCGATACAGGGGTCACTGTGATCTTTTCCTCTTGTTCAAGGTGATGAAGGCGCGACGAAGTAAGGTCTTATCTATCGCTGAGCGCTATGCGCGCGGAAAAAGGCCAGACGCGTGAGTCTTCAATTAAGTGTGCCACTAAGTTGGCAATTACAACAGCCCTGCGAAGCATTACCGGTGAGTAGTTAATTCTCGCCAGTAACATACTGTGAAGTAGCGCTGGAATACCGACAGGCACGTGAGGCCAAGGGCCTTTCAAAGGCGTCAGAAAGTATCGCCGAACGGCGCTCGCACACATTGTGGTGCCGAGTTGAATCCAAGCCACTCGACGCGGTGCCGAGTTACTAATTTACGCACAGCAGCCGTCGCCTCCTTCGCTGGTGCCTCATCTTCGCCCCTACCTCAAAGCGGGCAGGGCATTTTTGTCCAGACACCATTTACAGACGACGTCGCGAGCAAATCCTCACAAAAAAACTTCATCTAAGCTTCAGTGAATCGCGTCACAAGCCTGAGGATCGTTGCAATACTGCGGGAGCCGGGATGCTCCACCGCTGAAAAAGCTCGTGCAATAGATCGTCAATATCGAGGTACACACGCTGAGAACCGGTCGCCGACCGCAAGACCCAGGTATCCCCCTGCGCGGTGAGCGCCCACCCTCGAGGCAGTTCAGCGCGCAACGCAACCAGCACGGTGTTTTTCACACCGTGCTGGTTGATCAGGGCGGTGGTCGCCGACACCGGTCGACCACCGCCGCAAGCGCCACACATTAGGGCATCACATCGCCACTGTTCGGGCCGAGGGTCTGCCCCGTGTAGAGGTTCCCGCCGGGCGAGGAAGCGAGCAAGAGCGCGGTGGGCGCCACTTCTGCCGCCGTACCGAAGCGACCGATGGGCAGCTCGGCTTGTTTTGCCTGCTTCCATTCCGGACTCAGCCCGTCCACCAGGGGGGTCTCGATGGGCCCCGGAGCGATGGTGTTCACCAGGATGTGGTGTGGCGCCAGTTCCAAGGCCATGGCCTTGGTCATGCCGATCACCCCAGCCTTGGCGGCCACATAGTGGGTCAGCCCCACCCCGCCCTTGATGCCCAGCTGCGAGGCGATGTTGATGATGCGCCCGCCGCCGCGCTCGATCAGGTGCGGCAGCGCCCAGCGTGATGCTAGGAAGACACCGCGCAGATCCACCGCGACCGTGCGGTCGAAGGTCTCCACGCTCATCTCCGCCAGCGGGGTCTCATCCAGAATCCCCGCTGCGGCAACCACGATGTCGATGCCACCCAGCAGCTCTGCGGCCCGGTCCATGCCGGCCTGCACTGAGTCGGAGTCCATCACGTCCACAGCGACGGCGTGTGCCGTCCCTCGCTCCGACAACCGGCTGGCGATCGCCTCAGCGCGCTCCCGGTTCAGGTCCAACACCGCCACGGCTGCGCCTTCGGCGACGAACAGCTCGGCGATGGCTTCTCCGATGCCGCTGGCGGCCCCGGTGATCACCACTGCCTGCCCCTTCAGGCTCTGTTCTGCCATGTGTCCTTTACCCTCTCCTTCGTTGATGTTTCGTTACGGTGCCGTGGTTCAGCTCGGCCAGCGGATGGTGAGTCCGCCGTCGACAATCAGCTCCTGACCGGTGACATAGGCGGCATCGTCGCTGGTCAGGAAGCGGATGGTGCGGGCGCATTCGTCCACGGTGCCGACCCGTCCCCAGGGGATAATCCCTCCGGCGGCGTCGAGCCCGTCCTTGCCCAGCGAGTTCTTCTCGTCGAGGGACTGCGGGCTCTCAATGAGCCCGGGAATCACTGCATTGACGCGGATCCGGCGCGGTGCCAACTCCACGGCCAGCGAGCGGCAGAGTCCGAGCACCCCGGACTTCGCCGCCGCATAGTGGGCATGTTCCTCCCAGCCATACACGCCGCCGGCGATGGAGGAGGTGGCCACCATGGCGCCGCCGTCGTTCATCGCCGCAGCTGCGGCACGAAAGATGCGGAACACCCCGTTCAGATCGACGTCGAGCATGTCGTTCCAGGCAGCGTCAGTCATCTCACCCAGAGCGCTGCGGCGCAGGATCCCGGCGGCGGCCACGGCGATGTCGAGACGGCCGAATTCGCTGATTGCGGCCTCGACCATCGCGGCGCATTCCGCCTCAGAGCGCACATCAGCGGGCACGGCCACACAGCGGGCACCAGCCGCTTCCACCGCGGCCACCGTGGCCTGCACGTCGTGGTCATCACCCGGGAAATAGTTGACCACGCTGTGTGCGCCCGCGCGGGCGTAGGCGACGGCGAGCGCCTGGCCGATCCCGCTGGCGCCACCCGAGATCAGGGCAACCTTGCCGCCCAGTCCGTCGTCGCGTGTCGTCTCGGGTGTCATTAGAGGTGCTCCTTCATGTGCAGATCAGAAGTCGAAGAATCTTCGGGGGCAGTTAGGGCGGCAGCGGACTCATCGGTAGCCGTCTGGTCGATACGCCGGGTGCCCATCATGCATAATGCGGCCAGCAGCAGCCCGATGGTGCCCGAGCACAACGCCGCCCAGGTCATCTCCAGGCCCAGGAACAGCAGCAGACTCAAGAGCCCGGATCCGACGATGCCACCCAGTGGGGCCATCACGTGGGCCACATTGGTGCCCATGCCGCGCACATGGGCCGGGAACGATTCGCCCATGTAGTAGAGCAGCGCGGCGAAGGGGCCGGTGAGGAAGAACAGGGTCAGGCCGTAGAGGGCCATCACGAACCAGGTGGATCCGGGCACCAGCAGCATGATCAAAGAGGACAACGCACCGGCGAGCCAGCCCAGCACCACGGTTTTCTGGCGCCCGATCGCATCACCGAGCCAGCCGTGGAAGAGGTAGCCGACGAAGCCGACGGCGTTGGCGCCCACCAGGATGACGAGTGCGTTTTCGAAGCTGACACCCTTGGCTTCCACGAGCACGGTGGTTCCGAGCACGGAAAACACCTGGATGCCGATCCAGCTGAACAGCCAGGCGGCGGCCAGCAGGGTGGTGTGACGCCACAGGTCACGGGTGAACACGTCTTTGACGCCGGTGCGGGCGTGCGATTCGGCTTCCAGGCCGTGCTGGTCGAGCAGGCGCTGGGCGCCGTCGTCGTCGCCCACTTCTTTACGGCGTCGTGCTTCCTTCATGGCAGCGAACACCGGGGATTCCGGAAGACGCGTCGCCCACAGCGCCACGCACAGTGCCAGCACGCCGGCCACGGCGAAGCTCCAACGCCAGCCGATCACGGGCAGCAGCAGGGCCGACATGCCGGCAGCCACCAGAGCACCGATCGGGTAGCCGGCCTGGACCACGGAGTAGAAGAGGCCCTTGTTCTTCACCTTGCGATAGATCTCGGAGAGGTAGACCGCGTTGACGACTTCCTCGGACAGCGAGAGCCCGGTGATCGAGCGGATGATGATCATGGTGACCGCACCGGTGGCCATACCGGTGAATCCGGAGGCCAGGGCCCCACCGAGCATCAGGATCACCAGGGCGTTGCGGCGTCCCAGCCGGTCGATGATGGGGCCCACGACCAACGAGACGATAAAGACACCTACGTGGGCCAGCGTATTGATGCTGGTGGACTGGGCGGTGGACCAGCCGAAGTCCTCGGCGATGACGGGCAGCAGGGTGCCGAATAGCGTGAAGTCGTACACGGAGACGACCCAGGCGACGAAACAGACCAGGGAGACTTTCCGAATCAGTTTCGGCGTCATCTCCACATCCCACGGGGCAGGTGCCGTGGACACAGGTGTGGTGCTGGAGGTGGTCATGGTGGCTCTTTTCGGTGAGTTTTCGGGAGAGTCCGGCTTCTCGAGTGACTACTGGGCGCGAGGGAAACGCTGTGCGAAATCGGCGGCAACGTCCTTCATGAAGGCGAATTCGACGCCGTCGTGGGAGGCGATGTGGTCGAAGAGGCGCTCCAGCATCAGCAGGTTCTGCGGGCGGCCCGACACATCGGGGTGAATGGTGATGGGGAAGACGGCGTAATCCATCTCGCGGTAGACCCAGTCGAACTGGTCGCGCCACAGGTCCTCGATGTCGCGCGGGGAGACGAAGCCGTGCGAGTTCGCGGAGGACTTGATGAACATCATGGGCGGCAGATCATCGAGGTACCAGGAGGCCGGGATCTCGATCAGGTCTGTTTCCTGGCCACGGACCAGCGGCTTCATCCACTCGTGGGCGGAGGCGGCGTCGTAGTTGATCTTGGTCCACTCATCGCCGACGCGCACGTAGTACGGGGTGTGGTCGTCGTGCATCAGCGAGTGGTCGTAGAGGAAGCCGCGCTCGGCGAGCAGTTCGTTGGTGACGGTGGAGAACTCCCACCAGGGGGCCACGTAACCCACGGGCTTGGTACCGGTACGGGTGGTGATGAGATCGGTGCAGTAATCGAGGATCTCCTCTTCCTGCGTGCGCGTCATGGCCAGCGGGTTCTCGTGCGAGTAGCCGTGCACGCCGATCTCGTGGCCCGCGGCAACCACCTGGTCGAACTGTTCCGGGAAGGTTTCGATGGAGTGGCCGGGCCAGAACCAGGTCACCGGCATCTCGCGGCGCTGAGCTAGCTGCAGCAAACGGGGGACGCCGACTTCACCAGCGAACAGGCCCCGGGAAATATCGCCGGGAGAGTCCTCGCCGCCGTAAGAACCGAGCCATCCGCCGACAGCGTCGACGTCAATGCCCACGGAAACATAGATCTTCTTCGTCATGGTGACTCCTTACTCGGATGGGTGTTGCGGGGTGGATGATGGTTTGAGGTCAGTGGCATCGGCTGCAAAAGCCGCGGCCACATCTGGTTCGCTGACGCCGTGGGACAGCAACAGCGCCATGAGCATGCGGGCTTGGAAGGGGTGCAGTGCACCGGTGGGGATCGCTCCGGCGGCCACCAGATCCACTCCCCCGCCGTTGCCATAGATTGGAACCACGGGGCCGTAGGGCACACGGGTGGAGAGAGCGACGACGACGCCGGCAGCGCGGGCACGCCGCACCGCCTCGACGTACCCTGCACCCGCGTTGCCCGAGCCCGTGCCGGCCAGCACGATGCCCTGGGTACTGCGCTCCACCAGCAGATCGAGCAGCTCCGGGTCGGAACCGGGATAGATCGGAACGATGTCGACCCGGGTGGTGTCGAATTCTGCACTCGGGCGCCCCAGGGTTGCTCGACGCACGGGGTCGGCGACTGGCGAGAGCCGGCCGGAGTGCACGCGTCCCAGCAGCGCACCCCCTGCAAAGGGAGCGCTGGCCAGGGTGTGCATTTTCGCGGTCTGTGTGGCTGCGCGTACCTCGCCGTCGAAGCAGATCACGGCACCCCAGTTCTGAGTACGTGGATCGGCCGCTGTGTGCACGGCATCGGCCAAATTCCGTGGACCGTCGGTATCGGTGGCATCGGCGGAGCGCTGGGCGCCGGTGAACACCACCGGCACGCGCTCGGCGAGCACCAGGTCAACCAGAAATGCGGTCTCCTCCATGGTGTCGGTGCCATGGGTGACGACGATGCCGTCGTTCTCAGACCGGGCGGCTTCGTCGAGTACGGACTCGGCGATCAGCCGGATGTCACGCAAGGTCAGCCGATAGCTGCCGGTGGTCATCACATCTCGGGAGCGCACGGTCACCTCTGGATCCACACCGTCGAGCAGGTTCTCGACCGGCTCGGACGCCACGGCGCCGTGCCCGTCGACTGCACGGGAGGCGATGGTTCCGCCCGTTCCCAGAATTTTGACCGTGGTCACGTTGTGTCGCCCTGCTTTCTGTGGCTGTTGAACCGATGGACACACGCTTACCCAATCGAATGCCGCAAACGTTTGTGTAGCGTGTGCAATGATGACATTAGCTCACGAGTATGTGAGGCGCAACACAAAAGTTTTCGAACATGTTTCGAGCGTGTAAAGGTTTCAGTGTGAACAGTCGGTCCTCCGTCACCCTCAAAGCTCTCGCCGAAGAGCTGGGCCTCAACGCCTCCACCGTGTCTCGGGTACTCAACAACCCGGATGCCGCTAATGGGCGCTGGGCCTCACCGGAGACCGCTCAACGCATTTTGGATTTGGCCCGCGAGCGCGGATACTCGAAGAATCCGTACGCCGCCTCGCTGCGCACCGCGAAGTCGCGGATGATCGGCGTCGTGGTCCCGCGCCTACAGGACTTCGTGCTGGCGACCATCTATGAGGGCATCGACGAGGCTGCCACCGAGCAGGACTACTTCACCGTGGTGGCCAACTCCCTGGACCACCAGGAGGCGCATCGGGCCAAGGTGGAGAAACTCTTGGACCGGCGTGTGGACGGGCTCATTCTCGGCGACGCGCTCTTCGAGGACCCTTACCTGGATGAGCTGAAGGACCGCGGCATCCCGTTCGTGTTGGTCAACCGACGCTCCACCGGACATCTTTCGGTGACCTGCAATGACTACGAGGGCGGGCGCCTCGCCGCCCAGCATTTTCTGGCCAGCGGGCGCACCAGTTTCGGCGTGATCGCCGGCGACCTGCGCGCCTCCACCGCGCGCGACCGCCTGGCCGGATTCCGCGCAGCCCTTGAAGAAGCCGGACACACCCTGCCGGAAGATCGAGTAATTCCGGGCGGGTTCGACGCCGACGCCGGACGTGCCGCGGCCGAAGAACTCATCCAGCGCGGGCCCCTGCCGGAAGCCGTATTTTCCGCCAACGACTTCTCCGCCATTGGTGCGATCGGAATTTTTACCCAGCACGGCGTGCGCGTGCCCGAGGACTTGGCCCTCATCGGGTTCAACGACACTCCCCTGGCTTCGGCGGTACACCTGACGACGGTCCGTTCCCCCATGCATGAGATGGGCCGCACCGGGTTCCAGGCCCTGATAGATCTCCTCGCCGGCCGTGACGTCGCCGCCCAGCAGCTGACCCCCGAAATGGTCATCCGTGCCACGGCGTAATGGCCACGAGTAGCCCTAGTGCCCCGGGGCGCCCCGCTCCGAGATAGTTCCCGTTTCCTCATCGAAGTACTGCATCGACGAGGCCGAAGAATTGATCAGCACACGAAATTTTGCGCCAGGCAATGCATGTGGGTGCCGAGGATCAACATACGCTCTACGCAACTGCTTGGTGATCGCTGCAGCAGCTGAGCGTAGCAACTCCACGTCCCGAGATTTCACCGGATCAGCTGACGGGACCACCACTCCCAAGCCGGCTACCACCGCGCCGTCAGGTCCATAAATGGGCGCCGCCATGCCTCGCGCGAGCGGATGAACAAAGCCGTTGGCGATCGCCACACCTCGACGTCGCACCTCGTCCAGCACGCTTTGCAGCTCCGCCACGGTGCGAGGGGTGGCATCCGTGTAATGCCGAATCCCGGAATCGACGAGTTCTTGCAGGAATTCCGTTGACTTGTTCAAGAGCAAGACATGCCCGATGGCAGAGGCCCCCAGGCTGATCCGTCCTCCCACGACGGTGGCGTTGACCACCGCGTCATGCCGCGAGAGTCGGTCGAGATACACCACGTCATATCCACCATCCACCCCCAGCTGCGTATGCTGCCGAATCTGGTCCTGCACCAGGCGCATCAGGGGCGCAGCGATTTCCCGCAACCCCAAGGCTCGTGGTGTCCGCGCGGCCAGCTCCCACAGGCGCAACCCCAGTTGATACGAACGATCCGGCAACCGTTCAAGCAGGCCTTCGTGCTCCAACTCGGCCACCAGTCGATGCGCCGTGGAGATCGGGAGCTCTGACCTCCTCGCGATGTCTGACAACGTCAAAAAAGCAGTGCCCACTGCAAAGGCATCAAGAATGCGCAGATGCCGCCCCAAGGCAGACACCGGCCCTTCGCGTCGTTGCGGCACATTCTCCTCATTTCCGGTGACTGGAAACCTTGCATCACCATCTTACGTGATGCATGTCACAGTGGGCGGGCGACGCGTCAGCGTCATTCACCACCACTTCGGCGGATCGGAGGAGTCCATTGCACGACAGCATTTCTCAACACGGCGATGATCTCGTCATCACTCAGCGCACTCCGGTGTCTGACAGTGTCGTCGAGCTCACTCTGCAGCGCGGAAATGGCGGCCGACTCCCAGACTGGGCCCCTGGTGCTCATATTGATCTCATTCTGCCAAGCGGCCGCGTACGGCAGTATTCCCTGTGCGGTGACCGCTGGCAGGCACACCAGTACCGAGTGGCCGTACAGCGAGATCCTCGCGGTTCCGGAGGCTCACAGGAGATCCACGACCAGCTCAGGGTCGGCGACCGGGTTCGCTTCGGCGGGCCCCGCAACAACTTCCGGCTGGCCCCGGCCACTGAGTATCGCTTCATTGCCGGCGGAATCGGCATCACCCCGCTGCTACCGATGATTCAGCAGGCAGAGCATCTGAACATCCCCTGGCGTCTGCTCTACCTCGGCCGCGATCAGCGACGCATGGCTTACCGTCAAATGGCCTCTCGTTATTCGAACCAGGTCACGGTGCACACCTCAGGCCATGGCCACCGTGCCTCCGTGAAGCAGTGGCTGGGCACACCAGACCCGCACACCCTCGTGTACGCCTGCGGGCCGGAGCACTTGCTGGACGCTCTACCGGATGAATGTGCTGTCTTGCCGCCGTCACAGTTGCGCCTCGAGCGATTCAGCAGCCCCCTGGCAGATGTGCCGGTCAGCCGGGAGTCCTTCGACATCGTGCTGTCGCGCAGCGGTCGCCGCATCACCGCAAAGAGCTCCGACTCCGTCGTGAATGTGCTCTCGGACGCGGGCATCGACGTCATCACGTCGTGCTCCCGTGGTGTCTGCGGCACCTGCGAGGTGGGCGTCATCGAGGGGCGGGTCGATCATCGCGACGCGCTGCTCGACGACGACGAACGATCCCGCAACGACTGCATGTTTCCGTGCGTATCCCGGTCCCTGTCCGACTCTCTTGTCCTCGATCTCTGAAAGGATTCCCATGACGTCGCTCGCCGCCTCTCGCTGCCCGTTCTCGGGAGCCACTGGTGCTCCATCATCATCCGCGGATGGTCCCGCTACTCATGAAGCACCTCGGATCGCATCGACGGCAGCCGTCGTGGACGTTGATCCCTTCGACGAGGCCGTCCTCGCCAACCCCCACCCGATGCACGAGCAGCTGCGTGAAGCTGGCCGTGATCTCGTGTATCTCCCCCAGTACGACACCTACGCGGTGGCCCGCTACGAGGTGGTCCGCGAAACCCTGGAGAATTGGCAGGATTTCGCCAGCGGTGCTGGCGTGGGCCTGAGTAACTTCAACCGGGAGGAACCCTGGCGCGCACCATCTCTGCTGCTGGAAGCAGATCCGCCGCGCCACGATGCACCGCGGGCCGCACTGGAGAAGATCCTCGGTCCTCGGCGGTTGCGCCATTATGAGTCGGGTTGGATGGACACGGCTCACCGGCTCGTGGACTCGCTGCTGGGTCAGGGAATCGGTGGCACCCGGGAGCTGGATGCTGTTACCGCCATCTCGGAGGTGTATCCGCTGCAGGTCTTCCCCGATGCGGTGGGCCTGACGCAAGGCGGGCTCGAGAATCTGCTCCCTTACGGCAACTTCGCATTCAACGCCTTCGGTCCGCGCAACCGCCTCGTCACCGACGAGATGGAGTCCATCAAGCCGGTCATGGCCTGGGTTGCCCAACAATGCCCGCGCGAGGCATTGTCAGCGGAAGGCTTCGGTGCCGACATTTGGGCACGGACGGATCATCGCGATCTCACCGAGGAGCAGGCCCCGATGATCGTCCGGTCCCTGCTAACTGCAGGCGTCGACACCACGGTGTACGGAATCTCCGCGGTGCTGTATCACCTGGCGTCGAACCCGGAGCAGTATCAGCGCCTCCGCAACGATCCGAGTCTGGTTCGCCGGGCTTTTGAGGAGGCGCTCCGCTTAGAGTCTCCGGTCCAGACCTTCTTCCGGACCACCACCCGCGAGGTGAGTATCGGCGGCACCACGCTTCCCACCGACCAGAAGGTCTTGATGTTCTTGGGTGCCGCCAATCGTGATCCGCGGCGCTGGGAGAATCCAGACGCTTTCGACCTAGACCGGAACCCCTCCGGTCATGTGGCCTTCGGCAGCGGCATTCATCAGTGCGCCGGCCAGCATGTGGCACGGCTAGAAGCCGCCTGCATTCTCATCGCCCTGCTGGAGCGAGTCGAGCATCTCGAGTTCGCCGCCGCACCGGAGCGCAAGATCAACAACACCCTACTGGGATGGGCCTCGCTGCCCCTGCGCCTGCACACCACCTGACCATTAACGCACGTCATCACCACCATCTGAGGGAGAACACCATGTCCACGACCACCACACCCCGTCCGCGCCGCCTCTGGGGAGTCATCGGTCTCGTCTGCGCGGCCTTGGTTGCCACCGGATGCGGCTCCGCCTCGTCTGCACAGGAGCCCCCGGCCACGGAAGGCTCCGCCGCTGGTGGCGACGGCTCCGAAGTGACCATCGGCTATTTTCCGCTGGTGCATACCGCAAGCATCGTGCACGCGGAGCAGGCTGGATACCTCGCCGACGGCGGGATTGATGCGGAACTCACCCAAACCGAAGGTGGTGCCGCTGCTATCCCTGCCCTGATTTCCGGCGACGTCGACATCCTCTACAGCAACTACACCTCAGTGCTTCTGGCGGCCGAGCGCGGTCTGCCCGTGGTGATGATCTCTGGCAACGATATTGCCGCCGACGATCACGGGATCTTCGTCCCCGAGGATTCCCCCGTCGAGAGCCTGGAAGACCTGGACGGGAAGAGTTTCGCCGTCAACAATCTTCAGAACATCGGCACCGTCGCTCTCTACGCACAGCTCGAGGAACTAGGACTGACCCGCGACGCGGTGGATCTGGTCGAGATGCCGAATCCCGACATGGCCGCTGCCGCCACGAATGGGAACGTCGATGCGATCTGGCAGGTCGAACCCTTCCAGACCCTCGCTCGTCAGGCTGGCCTGAAGCGCATTGCTGACATGTTCGCTGGCCCCGCCCAGGACATGCCCGTCGGCGGCTGGGTCACCACCCGCGAATTCGCGGAGAACAATCCGGAAGTGATCGCAGCCTTCCAGGAGGCCCTGCGCCAGTCCACCGAAGACCTGACGGACAACCGCGAACTGCATCTGGAGCTGGTCCCTGAATACACGCAGATCAGCGCCGACGTCGCGGAGGAGCTGGCGCTGCCCCACTACGATGCGGAGCTGAAAGTCGACGCCCTGCAGTCCGGAGCGGATCTGATGGTGGAATACGGGATCATCTCAGAGGAGTTGGACGTGGCCAGCCTGACAGTCGCCCCGTGAGGGGCAACCGCGCCAGCGCGTGAAACGGAAACGCTGGCAGGTCCTCCGGAAGGTTCGTTGGTCACGTCAGCTCAGTGATGAGCGCACGGACTCTGCTCTCGATGTCGTCGCGGATGGGGCGCACCGCCTCGATCCCACGCCCGGCGGGGTCATCCAGTTGCCAGTCGTCGTAGCGTTTGCCAGGGTAGATCGGGCAGGTATCGCCGCAGCCCATGGTGATGACGACGTCGGCAGCTCGCACAGCATCGGCGGTCAGCAGCTTCGGGTGTTCGGCCGTGATGTCGATGCCCACCTCGTTCATCGCCTCGACCACGGCTGGGTTGAGCCGGTCGGCGGGTTCGGAGCCGGCAGAACGAACGTCGACCCGCCCGGCCGCCAGCCGGGTGAGGTAGGCGGCGGCCATTTGGGATCGTCCGGCATTGTGGACGCAGACGAACAACACCATCGGGGACTGTGAGGTGGTCATGATGCCTCGGTTTCTTCTGGGTAGGGGTTGACGTGGAACCACCGCTGGGCTGTCCAGAGGGAGACGTAGATGAGGCCGACGAGGACGGGAACTTCGATCAGCGGCCCGACAACCCCGGCTAGGGCCTGTCCGCTGGTGGCTCCGAAGGTGCCGATGGCGACAGCGATGGCCAGCTCGAAGTTGTTGCCTGCCGCAGTGAACGCCAGCGTGGTCGAGCGTGCATAGCCCAGTCCGAGAACCTTGCCGAGCAGAAGGCCTACGAACCACATGAGACCGAAGTAGACCAGCAGTGGAAGGGCGATGCGTGCAACGTCGAGTGGGCTAGACAAGATGGCTTCGCCCTGGAGGGCAAACAGCAGCACGATGGTGAACAGCAGACCGTAGAGCGCCCACGGCCCGATCGTCGGAACGAAGCGCTCTTCGTACCAGTCGCGACCTTTGCGCTTCTCACCGATCCACCGGCTGACAAACCCGGCGAGGAGCGGCACTCCCAGGAAGACGAGCACGTTGAGGGCGATCTGCCATACCGAGACGTCCAGTCCCTGGGTATCGAGGCCGAGCCAGCCAGGAAGCACCGTGAGGTAGAACCAGCCGAGGAATGAGAACGCGATGACTTGGAAGATGGAGTTGATCGCGACTAGCACGGCGGCGGCTTCTCGATCGCCGCAGGCCAGGTCGTTCCAGATCACCACCATCGCGATACACCGCGCGAGGCCCACGATGATGAGCCCGGTGCGGTACTCGGGCAGGTCGGCCAGGAACACCCAGGCGAGGGCGAACATGACCGCCGGTCCGACGAGCCAGTTCAACACGAGCGAGGACACGAGGAGGGGCTTGTCACCGGTGACGGCCGCGATCTTGTCATAACGGACTTTCGCCAGCACCGGATACATCATCACTAGCAGACCCAGTCCGATCGGCGCCGAAACACCGGCAACTTCCATTCGCGCGAGCTGGTCGGCCAAGGCTGGAATGAAGCGACCAAGGAGAAGGCCAGCGATCATCGCCAGCCCGATCCAGAGTGGCAGCCACTGATCCAGGGTTGACAACCGTCGCCTCGTCGCAGCCGCAGGCACTGGGGTCTTCGTGGTATTCAGGGGTGTCGTCATATCGGAAACGCAGGGATTAGTGGGCGGGTTTGGTAGCGCGGATGATCGCGGCGTGCATCCCATCCGCGGCCTCGTGGGTGAACTCGACGCTCACACCCGTGAACCCGGCCTGGGCGTATCGAGCGCGGACCTGCTCGCGCAGCTCAATGCTTGCACTCATCGTCGTGCTCCTTCGTCCTTGGATGGCCAACAATATATCGATATTCTTCGATACATCGATACTTGTCAATACGTGGCGTAGAATCAGACGCATGACGACATCACTGCCCTTGATCTCCGCTGGTGCGGGTGAGTGTTGCACTCCGGTCACCGGCGGAGTACTCGCGGTCGAGGACGCCCAGCAGTTGGCTCGGATGTTCAAGGCCCTGGCCGATCCGACACGCGTCCGACTGCTGTCGATGATCGCGGCGCGGTCCGACGGGGAAGCCTGTGTGTGCGACCTAACCGAACCGGTGGGCCTGTCTCAGCCCACGGTCTCTCACCACATGAAACAGCTCGTCGATGCCGGCCTGGCCACCCGTGAGCAGCGCGGCAGATGGGCTTACTACGCCATCGCGCCCGAAGCACTGTCCATGCTGAGCAATGCGCTCGCGCCGCACACCGTCCCTGTCGCGGCGGCAACGAGAATCGACGGCGAGGCTCGGGCAGAATAAAGGAATGACTTCACTGCGCATTGCCTTGTTCACCGGTGCCGCTCTCGGGGATGACCCGCGCTGGGTGGACGACGTCACAGTCGTCACCCGGAGACTGGCCGAGGCCGGCCACGCGGTGGTCTACGGTGGCGGTCGCTCCGGACTGATGGGCGTCGTCGCCGATACGGCTCTTCAGGCCGGCGCCGAGGTGTTCGGGGTGATCCCGCAGACTCTGGTGGATGCCGAGCTGGCACACCCGGGGCTGACGGACCTGGCCGTGGTGCCGGATATGGGCGCCCGCAAAGCGCAGATGACGCTGCTCTCGGACGCAATGGTCGCACTACCCGGCGGCGGTGGCACTCTCGAGGAGTTTTTCGACGTCTCGGTGGGTCAGGTGCTCGGCAACCACCGCAAACCGGTCGCCCTGTACTCGCCCGCCGGGTTCTGGGACCCGCTGCTGGCCGTGCTGGGCGACCTGGTGGAGAAGGGGTTCATGAAGCCGGAGGCCCGGGCCGGACTGATCGTGGCCAGTACCCCGGAACAGCTACTGGACGGGTTGGCCGGTTGGACCCCGCCGGCCCCGCGCTGGGCCGAGCGCACCGCGGCCAACGAAAATGAGAGACACTGGGACAAGTCAACACCGACCCGGTAGTTCTTTTGGCAGTGTCCAGAACTCGCCAGCGACGGACGACTGCTTTGACTTCGCTTCCTGATCAGTCAGCACGTCCGGGATGTTCACGGTCACCCAAGGATGAACGTCAAGTTCTGCCAAGCGCCTTCACTACGCAACTGCCAGCGAGACGTGACACTCTCAAAACCCGCCAGGCCGGATTGTTGATGGCAAGGCTCGTTCGGTCAAGACCTCGGCGGAAATAAGAATCACGGTCTGATGTAGGAGCAGGTGACATCATGACCTGTCCTACGGTCTGGTTTCCACGCTTGGTCGCTAGCTTCCGGTGGTGGTGAGTGCCCGCGGGGTGCGGGCGAGGTCGTAGTCGTGGGGTGTTGCGTATTCGAGGGAGGAGTGCCGGCGACGACGTTTGTAGAAGACCTCAACGTACTCGAAGATCGCGTTCGCGAGCGCGATGCGCGTCTTCCACTTCTTCCGGTTCGGCAGATCGATCTGCATCGTCGACCAGAACGAATCCATCATCGCATTGTCGAAGCCATCGCCGACGGTCCCGAACGACGACAGCAGTCCCGCTGAACGGATCTTCTGAGCGAAGACCCAGGAGGTGAATTGGACTCCGTGGTCCGCATGAACGATCTGAAACTGAATTCGGATCACCTGACCGCTATCGCTTGGGGATTCGTCGAGCGCTCCGCCCTGGTGTTCTTGGGCGGACTCGCTGGCGGTGAAATGGGCAACCTGCGCGAGGTGTTTGACCTGTCCCGCCGAGAAGTCTCCACTATGGCTGATTGGACGGCCCCGGCCCCAGTGGGCCTGTGGTCAGGTCGGGTCGGGATCCGCCGGGCGCGGGAAACTTCCTCCTGAAAACCGGGAAAGAACCAGGCGTGCCACTGCATGTGCAGCTCACCGATGTCGAGCATCCCACCACGGACTCGAACCGTGATTGGGAGATGATGACCCGTCGCAGATCAGCGTGGAAGCCGCCTAAACCAACCTGGTAGTTCGGAGACGCCCTGGATCGTGGCCCTGGCCGGGCTCAGGGTCTGATGTAGGAACTGGTGACACTTCTAGTTAGGCCGCGAGGGCCAGGTCGTTGTTCATGATGGTCTCAAACTCGATCGGCGTCAAACGGCCCAGGCGGGCCTGGCGACGCCTGCGATGATAAGTCCGCTCGATCCAGGTCACGATCGCGATGCGTAGCTGTTCGCGGGTGGCCCAGGAACGCCGGTCCAGGACGTTCTTCTGCAGCAGGCTGAAGAACGATTCCATTGCCGCGTTATCGCCGCAGGACGCCACCCGGCCCATCGACCCGACGAGGTTGTGCGCGGCGAGTTCTCGGCGCAGCTTCCTGCTTCGAAATTGCGATCCTCTATCGGAATGAACGATGCAGTCGTCCACGTTTCCGCGCATCCGGACGGCGTTCCTGACAGCGCGGACCGCGAGAGACGCCTTCATCCTCGAGTCGATCGAGTAGCCCACGATCCGACCGCTGAACGCATCCTTGACCGCGCAGAGATAGAGTTTGCCCTCACCTGTGTGGTGTTCGGTGTAGGGGTCGGCCAGCGGCGCCCTGCATGGCTCTCGCCGTGTGGGTTTCCGCTGGCCGCCCTCCGAACCGGACGTGCCCATTCCTGAGCATCCGGCTCTCCATCGGATTCATGCCGTGGCGTTGTCCCATGGTGCCAGGATGCGGGTTCCCCGGTACCGGTAGCGGGTCACAGGGACCTGCCAGGCCCGGAAGAACTCGATCCCTTCGCTGCGTATCTCCCACCCGGGTAGGAACCGGCGCACCACGGTGTGCTTATTCAGTTTCGGGTGCCGCTTGTTCAGCCATCCCACGATCCGCCAGAAGGCGAAGTGATCTACATAGCTGAACGTCGCTTTCGACACTCCGTGCTGAAAATAAGCGCACCACCCTCTGAGCACCGGATTGATCCGGCGCAGAAGGTCAGCCAACGTCCTATGCGCTGCCCGGCGGGTCAGGACCCTGATCTTGTCCTTGATCGAAGACAGTGACTTCTTCGATGGGTAGGTATAGACCTTGGTCTGCACGCTGGTTCCCTTCTTGTTCCGGCGCTGGATGGGCCAGCCGAGGAAGTCGAACCCCTCATCAATATGAGTCACTCTCGTTTTCTCTGCCGATAGGCGCAACCCCATCGGCGCGAGCACTTCAGCGACCTCGCCCCATAGGGCTTCAGCATCAGCGCGTGGACCATGGACCAACACGACGAAGTCATCCGCGTAGCGGATGTGCTTCATCAGGGTCCCGCCATTGCGCCGGTACTTAGCCCTGGTCCATTCCGGCCCCAGAGACTTCCACTTCTGCTGGAAGTGCGCATCCAGGCCAGAAAGGACGATATTCGCCAATAGTGGTGAGAGTATCCCTCCGTGCGGGGTGCCGGTATAGGTGTTCCTGTTGAGACCTTCCTCGGTGAGGATGCCAGCTTTCAGAAACGCCCGGATCAGCCGTAGGACACGCTTATCAGTGATACGTCCACGAATGCGACCCATCAGGGCGCTGTGGTCGATCTCATCAAATCAGGCTGTGATGTCAGCTTCGAAGACCCACTCATAGTTCGAGGGGTTCGAGGTGAACTTGTGTATCTCAGCCACCGCGTCCTGTGCCCGCCGCCGGGGCCGGAAGCCATAAGAGGACGGATAGAAGTCCGCCTCGAAGATTGGCTCTAGCACCAGTTTCAGGGACGCTTGCACGATCCTGTCAGCCATGGTGGGGATCCCTAACGAGCGGGTCTTCCCATTGGCCTTAGGGATCTTATGCTCACGTACCGGCTGCGGCACGAGCTCACCAGACTTCACCTGGTGGCGAAGATTGGTGAGCATCACGACAGCCTGACCACCGAGCAGGGATCGCGGAGCGATCCCATCAATCCCGGCGGTCCGGCCGCCCTTATTGCCCCGCACACGATCCCACGCTGCCAGCAGGAAAGCGGGATCATGGACAAGGTTGAACAGATCATCGAAGCAGCGAGCCTCATCAGCTCGCGCCCAACGGTGCAGCTTGGCCTGCATCGTAAGTACTCGATGCCAGGCTGAGGAAACCTCAACTGGTCTCGAAACACCCGTATTCACCGGTGTATCTCCTTTGCATGCAGCTGATGCTGCGTAAATCAGACTGAGCCCCTTCGCCATGTGACCGGCTTTCCCGACCTCGGACTACTACGAGCTCTCCGCCCCCTGCCTCTGGTACCAGCTGGCGACGAGCCTCCCACCCCATCGGCCACTGGCCGTGACCATAAGGCGGGACCAACAACAGGGTTCCCACGTTCACTATTTGATCGATCAACAGGATCGGCACCCAGCTATGCTCCTGCATCCTCGCCACGGCTACGCCGCAGGCCTTCACCATGGCCTCCGGTGCCGACGACATTCTCCGGCCCCGAAGTTCCCCACCACCATCAGGCAGTGGGTACGCGATGCGACCCAGCCCATATCCGCCAGATTCCGGGCTGGTGGGCGTGACTTGAGAAGCGTTCAGTCGCTGGTTCCTCTCGTATACCTCTCCGTCTCGTTAGCCGAGCACACACCATCTGGCAGTCCTGGTGCGCCTCGTCGTTGTCAGGGCTGCTGTCCACCTTTCTCCTCGTCCCAGGATTCAGGCTGCCCTCAACTTCATTACGCTGCTGCGACAGCACAACGGTGCAGGTCTCTCACCTCCACTCGATCAAACAGCGCCTCGTGGCGCACGATGTCGGTCAGCCAGATCTGGTTCGGCCGAGTGGCATCGAACCGGTGACGCTCACGCCCGTCCTCGTCGATGACGACGCAGAGATCGTCGTGAGATGGTCGGTGTCCGTCTCAAAGGCATCGAGGGTTGCTCCGTATCTTCCGCACACCTCGGTGAAGGCGTCGGCAAGTTCGTCCCTCACTCTGTTTGTCATGACTTTACGGCGGTATTTCGGCGTCAGGACAATGAGGGCGTGAAGCCGATAGACCACATGCCTTCCATTGCGCCAATCGTCAGTGCTCTCAGTCATATGCGATGTGATAGACCACATGTCGGTTAAGGCGCGTCTCTACACCACAGAGGATCAACTCCCTGTGCTGACGATGCACTGCGCCCATGCCCGATATGTCTACAACAGGACTCGAACAACGCTCCATGTGGCGTCCGGGAATGAAGTCGATAGGCATCTATGAACAAAAGCGTCAACTCACCGAAGCCAGAGCCGAGTTCGGCTGGCTAAGAGAAGGTTCGACCGTGGTCCAACAGCAGGCGTTGTTCGATCTCGACCGAGCATTCTCCAACTTCTTCGACGCAGGCAAGGGGCGTGGCCGCGCCCGATATCCGAAGTTCAGGCGACGTGGCATTGACGAGAGTTTCCCCGTGCGCGACATAAGCCTCAAACGCATCTCACGACGTCATGCAACGGTTTACATCCCCAAGCTCGGCTGGGTCAGATTCCGAGCACACCGCGAGTGGTCACACGATGAATCCGCGATCTCAGCGCGTGTCTCACTCAACAACGGGCACTGGCACATCGCCTTCACGACACCTCCGGCGCCGAAGATCGAAGCCAAGACCGGGGCTGCTGTCGGAATCGACCGGGGAGTGAACAACACCATTGCAACCGCCGACGGACAACTGCTCCACATGCCCTGCTTCACCGCCGGTGAGTAGAAACGGTTCCTCGCCCTCCAACAACAACTTGCCCGTCAGACCCGCTCGGCAAAGAAAAACGGACGCAAGTTTGACGACTGCACCAGACGTAAATCCACCCTCGCTTCGCTGGCATCTCTGCGCCGCAGACTCAACAACCGCCGCACCGACTGGGTCGAACAAACCACGACCCGATTGGCCCGGACATATGATTTGGTCGCCATTGAGGCACTGAACACAACCGGGATGGTCCGTCGACCCGCACCCAGCCCAGACCCCGATACCCCTGGGGCATTTCTACCCAATCGAGCACGCGCCAAAACATCCCTGAACCGGACCATCCATGCCTCACGATGGGGCAGTATCCATCGCCGACTTACTGACAAAATGATCGACGGAGCCGTCATTGCCGTTGATCCACGTAATACCAGCCGGACATGCTCCAATCCGTCCTGTGGGCATATTGCAGCCGAGAACCGCGAGAGCCAAGCGGTCTTCGTCTGCATCGCCTGCGGGTACACCGCACACGCCGACATCAATGCCGCTGAGATCATCTTGTCCTGCGCGCTCAACCCTAACCCGAGGACATCGGCGGATCGGACGCAGAAGTCACCGCACGAACGGAGCCGCGTCAACCATCCTCAGGGCGCCGCATAAGCGGCAGACAAGGAAGCCCCGTCCGTCAGGGCGAGGAGGATGTCACAGATCTTATGACAGACAACCTGACCCTCGACATCAGCGACTTCACCGCCGAGGAGGTTGCCCACGTAGTGACACTCGTGCGCTCGATGCGCGAGGGAAGCGCAGCATCCACTGGCATAGTGATCGACACATCATGGGAAAGACGCCATCTCTACCGGCTGGACGCTGGACCTGGTCTTAGTGCTCCGCGAGAGCCTGAGACGCCGGGGGAACACCGTGCAGTTGGAAGCGTTCAATCAGGCAATCAGAAACGGTGGTGAGATCAGCCGTGGAGAGATCTTCCGGATCGGCGGCTACGAGCCCAAGCGGCAACTGAAGAATTGGACCAAACCCCTGCGGACGATCACTTCCGAACTGATCCAGCAAGGTAGCCTCCCTGAATCGGCCGAGCCTCCAATGGAGGCCGACTACGCGGAAGGCTCCGGTTACAGGCAGGCGCATGTCTTTCGAGTGACTCCGGAGATCGTCAAACTCGTGAAAGAGGGGATGTGCGACGGCTGCTGGAAGCTCGTCGACACCGGCACGAACGGGCGCCACATACCGCCGCATGAGGGCCTCAAACGGGTTGGCGATTATCGACATTTCGGCAGCGCGGGCAAAGTCGCTGATGAGTAGGACTACTGCTGTTCCATCTGCTGCAAAGAGTGGTGCACGAGACCGGGAATTACGGCATGGGATGGGTCGAACCGGCTTAGCCCCGCGCGGTGCTGACCAGCTCTGTCGCGCCGGCAGTGCTGATCCAGCTGGAACACTTCACCAGTCACTATTATGGGGAGGACTGCCTGGCCTCTCAGGCGTTTTACGAGGCCCAGGCGAGCGGTCGGGCAAGCGCTGGCAGCTGGTAACGGCGGCCTCTTTCATGGCTAACCTATACCGATCAGTACAGGATCGGCCCTTCGTCTGATCGATCAGAGGATCAAATCGAAACTGTGATTCGGTTCAGCAGCAAGGGAGTAAAGCCGAGATAGGTCGTGTTTCCCTGAGCATCCGTAACGCGCGCTCACGCGTCTCGGGCGAGTAGTTCCTGTTCCTCGCATTTCATTATTACTTGAGACTTGGAACGAAAGATAGGTCGATTCACGTCGATATACCGAATCGTGGTCATTGGGTGACCTGAGGTCTTTACAGACGAATAAATTAGATATTACGGTTATGCACATACCTTTGGATGAGCACGATCACTCATGTGCGCTTTCTATGACTCCTCTCGGTTGATGCCCGGGAAAGCGTGGGGCATCCTTCACTAGCAGCGGTCCAGCAGTTTCTGGATCGCGCCCGATCGACCTGTGCCCGGGGGACCCAGTGAGCTTGTACGCCAGACTTTACCGTCGACGTCAAAGCCTCAATATCGATCGAATTCACCGCATCATCATGGCGTTCACTGCGGCGGCGCTGGCGATGCTCGTCGCGATCTCCGGGGTCGGAACCGCCTATGCGACTCCTGTGTTGGCAGTCGAGTCGACGGAAGACACCTCGGATACGGGATTGGAAGACCAGGTAGAGCGACCTGTCGTTCCGCTATCGGAAACAGACGGTGAGCAACCAACCGATGCTGGGGATGAGGCCACCGAGGACCCGGAAACAGACGGTGGCGACGATGCCACAGAGGCCCCCGAGCCGGCGCCGACACCTAGCCCACGTCAGTCGCGCGAGGTCGGAACTCTCGCGGCACTGACTTGCACCCCGGGAAGCTTCTATTCTGTCTCCGCGACCGGCCAACTGCGAAGTGTCACCAACGGCACCATCGCCGATGTGGGCACTGCGGCTTCGGGTGTAACGAGCTTCAACGGCCTCGGCGTGAGCACGGGCGGAACTCGGGCGATGGCTTACGAGCGCACCAACTCCAACCGCACAGCCACCATCTACGACTTCAACACGACGACCAACACCTGGGCGTCGACGGGCCGGTCGCTGAACACCAACCTCGCTGCGAATGGCGGCTTCACCGGTTCCCTTGTCGCAGGTGCCATCAGTCAAGCGACCGGCGACTTCCTGTTCGGCGGTTTCCAGACGGTGACCACCGGAAACACAACGCAGCTACAGTTCCGCATCTGGCGCTATTCGCCAGGCAACCAGTCGTTCGGGTACCTGGGCTATATCAACGGCGGCAACGTCGCTGCTGGGACCACCGCGAATGGCGACCTCGATCTCGACGCCAACGGCAATATGTTCATCGTGAGGGGTAGCGGCACGAGCGCGATCATTTACTCGGTGACTGCAGCGAACTTAGCGTCGGCAAACGGCGGGCTGATCCCGTCATCCGCCTCAAACAGCTTTACCGCGAGCACCAACGTTAACGGTGCGGCTTTCGACGCCAGCGGGCGTCTGTACCTGGGGTCGCAGACCACCGTCGACAGTTTCGCCATGCCGGGATTCACCGATCGACGCACCGTGACGACGGGGCTCACCGGCAGCACGGACCTCGCATCGTGCTCATCGCCGCCGACCATCGCTGTCGAAAAGGTCGTTAATGGGCGGGCGAAAGCCGAGGATCAGTTCACGCTCTCACTGTCGAGCGGCGGTGTCGCGGTGGCGTCAGCCACGACGGAGGGCTCGAGCACCGGCGTGCAGGCGCAGCGCATCGGGCCGCTCCCGACCGGACGCGGTTTGTCTCTGACGTTCACTGAGACCGCCGCGGGTCAGGCGCGTCTTTCCGACTACACCACCAGCTGGGAGTGCCGCGTCGACGGCGCGACCACCCCGTTCGCTAATGGGACCGGAACCACGGGGACTATCACTGTCCCGAACTCAGGTCAGGCCATCAGGTGCGCATTCACGAATGCCACCCGACCTGCCACCACTCGGGTCGATAAGGTCTGGGTGATTGATGGGCAGCGATTCGCGCATGGATTGCAGCCCCAGGGATTCAACGCCACGCTGCGTCTGTCGCCCGCGGGCACCCCAAGTGGAGAGACACAGTGGGGTCAGGTGCGCAGTGGCTTCGCGATCGGGCAACAGGTCACGGTCAGCGAGGACGTGACGATCGACAGTGCCCGCATGCCCGGTTGCCGGGTGAGTTCGGCGCGTCTGACGGGATCGGGGATCACCGGCAGCGTCGATGCCAGCTCAGGCGCGCTCGTGACTCTGCCCGGTGCGGCGAACACCTACACACTCACCAACACGGTCACCTGCGAGCAGACTCTCACCCTCACAAAGCAGCTCGACCACCGTCACGGCGGAACACGCGTTCCTGCGGACTGGAACGGCCGCCTCTTCGCCGACTCATCGGGCGCCGGTCGACTCACTTTCGCTTCGGGTCAGACCCAGACCGTACCCACCGGAAGCTTCGTCATCAGCGAGAATCAGCTCGCAGGGTACGAGCTCGGATCCGTCTCCTGCCAGGGTGCGACGTTCAACGCGTCGACGCGAACCGTGACCCTCGCCCGAGGGCAGCAGGCACAATGCACCATCGTGAACCGCGACCTGCCAGGAACGCTGTCGTGGACGGTCACCGACCCGGCAGGGACACCGATCGGTGGTTCGACGTGGACTCTTATCCGGCCCGGTGGCGCCGATCCGCTCCTGATCGAGGACTGCGTTGCCGCATCCGCCGCCAGCTGCACTGGCCTGGACCGTAACCCGGCTGCTGGAGGGTTCTCGCTGGATAATCTGCGTTGGGGCGATTACGTCCTCGTCGAGGAGAGCGCTCCCGCCGGATTCCAACCGAGCACCACACGGTATCCGTTCACGATCTCCGGCGAAGAACGCTCCATCACCACGACTGCGTTCGTCAATCAGCAGGTCGTGCCGCCCACCCTCCCGCGGACCGGTGGAACCGGCTCCGACGGATTCACGATCGCCGGCGCGATCCTGCTCGGCGGAGGACTCGCCGCGGCGATCCCGCTCTGGCTCAGGCGAAGGGCGGTTCGTCCATAATCCTGCTCTTGCTTCGCCGCCGCGCAGCGGCACTCCATCATCACCCTGAAAGGACACCACTCATATGAAATCGAAGAAGTTCAGCGTCTGGGGCGTGATTGTCGCAGCAGCGGTCGCTGTCGGCGTCATGGCCCCGGCTTCCCCGGCCCTGGCCAACAACATCGACCCCGCGGCCGATTCGTCACTGACGATCCACAAGTACGCCGGACCCGAGAACCCCAGGGGCGATGGCACCGAGGTCGCAGATACCTCGGGCCTCGGAACCCCGCTCAGCGGCGTGGAATTCACCATCACGCCGGTCACGGAGCAGGGCGGACAACCGATCGACCTCACCACGCAGGCCGGTTGGGAGCGCGCCGAAGATGCGACGCCGCAGAACGTGCGTGGCGACGGGTACACCCTCGGAACTCCGGTTACTGCAGTGACCGGAGCGGACGGCACGGTCGTGTCGGATCTGCCTCTAGGCCTGTACCTGGTCGAAGAGACCGATGCGGGCGACAACAATGTGGTCTCCGAGGTCGATCCCTTCCTCGTAACCCTGCCGATGCCGAACCGCGGCGCCTGGATCTACGACGTCCACGTGTACCCCAAGAACCAATTGAACGAATCCATCCCGCAGAAGACGGTCTCGGACCCGACCGGGTTCACGATCGGTTCGCAGGTCACCTGGTCGATCGCGGCTCCGATTCCGCAGTTGAACTCGGGGGCCACCTACACGCAGTTCCAGATCGTCGACCCTCTGGACTCCCGGCTCACCTTCGACTCAGCCACGATTAGCACGGCCGGGTTCGCGGAGGGTACCGACTACACGGTTGCGACCTCGGGAAACACCGTGACAATAACGTTCACCGCCACCGGACGCGGCAAGCTGGTCGCTGGCGAGTCGGTCACGGCGTCGATCACGACCACCGTGAATGAACTCGGCGCTAACGGCGTCGTACCGAACCAGGCGACCGTTGTGACGAATGGCTCGTCAGTCGCCACTAACGTCACGACCACGAATTGGGGTGCGCTGCAGATCCTCAAGCACGTTCAGGGCGACCGCGCCTCGCGTCTCGCGGACGCCGAGTTCGCTGTCTTCACTGATGCCGCAGGCGAAAACGAGATCGCGCGCGGTGTGACCGGTGACAACGGCCTCGCGAACTTCAGCCTGTGGACCGGCAGCAATACCGAAGAGCCGCGGAGCTACTGGATTCGTGAGACCCGCGCACCGGCAGGATTCGTGCTCGATGACCGTCTGCGTCAGGTCTCGATCGCCCCGTCGAGCGCGGCCGAGCCGGTCGTTCGCGAGATCTCGAACGTGCAGCAGAACGGGCCTGAGCTTCCCCTTACCGGTGCTGCAGGTCAGCTGTGGCTCACCATCGGTGGCGCAGGGCTGCTTGTGATCGCGGTGGGTGCGGGCATCGTGATCTCGCAGCGTCGAAAGCAGCGCGCCTGATCACTCGTACCCACCATCGAACCGGGGGGCGACGTCACCGTGCTGTCGCCCCCCGGCGTTGGCGTACGCCCATCGCGCCGCTCATCATCGCCTGCGTCGCGCTCACGGGTTTGACGATCTGGACCTACCCGTCTATTGCCTCTTGGTTTTCCCAGCTCGATCAGGCGCGGGTGCTCGAGAACGCCGACGAGTACCGCGATCACGATACGGGTGAGCCGCGACCATCGGATCGAGAGCAGCTTGAGCGGGCGCACGCCTACAACGAAGCGCTGCAATCGGGCGCGCGTATCGAAGCGAACGAGCGCCTTCCGCTGGGCGGTGGTGAGATCGATGATGATGCTCTCGAGTACCGTTCGGTGCTCGACGACGGTGCCACCGGTTTGATGACGCGCGTGCGCATTCCAGGGATCGATGTTGATCTGCCGACCTTCCACGGCACCGACGACGCTACGCTCCTGGAGGGCCTGGGTCATCTTGAGGGCACGTCGCTCCCCGTCGGCGGGGAAGGCACGCACGCCGTCATCACGGGGCACCGCGGGCTCGCAGACGCCCGCATGTTCACGGACTTAGATCGCATCGACGTCGGCGATACTTTTACGCTCACCACATTTGGCGAGGTCCTCGCCTACGAGGTCATCGAGACCATAGTGGTCGAACCCGATGAGACGGAGTCATTACGGGCGCGCGAGGGCCTGGATCTCGTGACACTTGTTACTTGCACTCCGCTCGGCGTTAACTCGCAACGCATCCTGGTAACCGCCGAAAGGATCTTTCCGACACCGGATGCTGATCGTGACGCTGGACTCTCCTCGCCCGAGGGGGTGCGCTTTCCTTGGTGGGCGGTGATCCTCGGTGGAGGCACCCTGATCGCCGGCGTTTACATCTGGAGATCGGGCATTCCGCCGCGCACCGCTTCCCCCACGACCGTGAGGGAAGGTATTCCCACTTCCGCTGCTTGAGGGCCGCGCGAGCGTAGAATAGAACTACATAGCCCCGTGTGTACCGCTGGTTTTGACCAAGTCGCCGGGGCTTTGACATTTCTATAAGCTTCCTCGCCCAAGGCAGAACCCGCGCTTCACAATGCGAGATGTCCGGTCCTGGATCGCCAGCGACTCAGATTCAGGCGTAGGTGTGTTGCTTCGGCAGTGAGGTTTAGGCGTGCTGCTTAAGTTCTCGCCGGGTGAAGATCACGAACACAACAGCCCCTATCGAAGCAGGCACAATAATCAGCATCGCCACGAGGATAAGAAGTCCTCCACCGATGCTGTTGGCGCCGCCGGACAAATCATCCAGGTAATTCGAGATGAATGTTATGACCAGGATCAGACCGACGACGGCGTAGGCGGCACTCGTCAGGGCCGGTACTGGGCGCGGGAACGTTGTCTCTAGCCCGGCGTAGATCCCCGTTACGGCGGCCACGCAACTCGCGACAATCATGAAGAGCCACGGGGTGGGCGTGTTCGGAAAGAGAAGTACAACGCCGAACGAAAGGGCAACAGCGATCAGCGCTGTGGCTGCGATGATGCTGCACACGAACGCGCTTGCTTTGGGGCTCTGCATGGGAATCGTATTCCGTTCCGGAGTCGTATCGCGAGATTGCTCGTCCGTTGGGGGTGTCCGCTCGACTTCAGAGCGGAGGGCCGTGACTGAACGCTCGTCGACCCGGAGGCGGAGGAGAGCACCCGCCTAATCGTACTCGGTCGCATTGAGACCGAGGTCCGCAGCGAGGTCATCGAGGGATCGGCCCTGTCCGCTGTGAAGGTCACGAACAATTTGGGTCATCTCTATGTCTTCGATCGCTGGTAGCAGTGACGAGTACAGCTCGAACGGTATTACTACGGCCTCGGGTCGGCAATGTGATCCGACCTGAGTCGTGCCATGTTTGTTGAAAATAAGTGGTCGAGGGGTGTAGATCGTTGATATTCCGCGGTTCGGGTTCCTGAATCTACGCACTAATCGTGTGCCGACTAGACTGTGCGGGTGGGCTTGTTCGTGCGGAAAGTGAAGACCGCTTCAGGAGCGACCGCGGTCCAGATTGCTCATACCAAGCGCGGGATCCAGAAGATCGTAGAACACATCGGCTCCGGGCATACTGATGCCGAGATCGCCGCACTGGTTCATATCGCGAAAACCAAGATCGCAGGGGATCAAGAAGAACTCGACCTCGAACTTCCCAGCACCCCGGACCAACCGGGTGCTCAGCCCAGCGTTGCGCTCATCGGGCCGAGGGTGACGGGTTCCTCAGCTCAACTGCTGTGGAACGTGTTGGAGGACGCGTATCAGCATCTGGGCTTCACCGGGGTGGGGAACACGGTGTTCCAGAAGCTGGTGTTAGCCCGACTGATCGAGCCGACCTCGAAAACGGACACGATCCGTGTCCTGGAAGAACTCGGCGTGAAGGCCCCGTCATTGCGCACGATCTGGCGTACCCTGGCTGAATCCATTAGCCAGGACTGGCGGGATGGGTTCAGCCGGGCAGCCTACGCGCACGCCCTGAAGACCGCAGGCCATGCTGGCTTGTCTGTGGTGCTTTATGACGTCACGACCTTGTACTTCGACGCCAATGACGAAGACGAGCTACGCAAAGTCGGGATGAGTAAAGAACGCAGAGTCGATCCACAGATCGTGGTCGGGTTACTGGTGGATCGTGAGGGGTTCCCTTTAGAGATCCACTGTTTCGAAGGCAACAAGGCCGAGACCTTGACCCTGGTCCCGGTGCTGCGGTCTTTCCAAGACCGTCACCAGGTCAAGGATCTGGTGGTCGTCGCTGATGCGGGGATGCTCTCAGCAGCCAACCTCAATGCTTTGGAGGATGCGGGGTTCTCTTTCATTGTCGGCTCGAGGATCACGAAAGCCCCGTATGACCTGGCGGAGCATTTCGACCGTCATGGCACTTACTTCACCGACGGGCAGGTCCTGGAATCATCACGCACCATGGGTACCGGCACTAATGCCAGGGCGCGCAGGGTGGTGTATCACTACTCGTTCCAGCGTGAGAAGCGCGATAACTACTCGTTGAATAAGCAGATCGAGAAAGCAGAGAAAGTCGCCTCCGGGGCCCGGCCAGTGCGCAAGGACCGGTTCGTGAAACTCACCGGGAAGAAACCCGGGGTGGATTGGGCGCTGGTCGAGCGAGCCAGACAGCTACTGGGTTTGAAAGGCTACGTGACGAATATTAGCCCGCAGGTCTTGGAGGGTGGCGCAGTGGTTGCTGCGTATCACGATCTGTGGAAGGTCGAGAAGTCGTTCCGGATGGCTAAGAGTGATATCCGGGCTCGGCCGATGTTCCATCATCAGCGGGACTCGATCGAGGCGCACTTGACGATCGTGTTCTGCGCGCTGGCCGTAGCTCGTCACCTGCAAGCAGTGACTGGGGTGAGTATCAAGAAACTCGTGCAAGCGCTGAGACCTTTGCGGACGGTCACGATTGATATCAATGGGCAACAGCTCACCGCGGCTCCGTCCATCCCCGCAGACGCCCAGAAACTGCTCGACTCGTTGGTCTCAAAAACTACGCACTAAATCTGGCACGACTCAGGTCCGAGGATGACAGGTTCGGCCATCGGACCATCGGTTCGGAATCGGTGCAGCGCCTTGCGGATCGCAGCGAGAGCCTTGCGGCGGGGTGGCAGGGGAACGATAGTCACTCGAGAGTCCCGCTTAACTGCACATTAATTGCACAACGGATTTCTCTTCTCTCGCAACGGCAACAGAGGAGACGATGACGAGCAAGCTACAGGAGATTCTGTAGACGTTGCCTAGAGTCAATCAGCACAAACGTTCCACAACGTCTAGCCTCATGGGAGGCTCCTTCGTAGGCGCCATAGTTCAATCGAGGTTGCGTTGAAGCATGCATTTTCATGACCGACCCATATCCGCTGTCACCGAAACTAAGTAACGATCCTCAATGTCCGTTTATCCCAGATGGCGTTGAGACATTGATTTCTTGAACCTCGGACTCGTTACTGATTCGGGGAGCCCTATCCACGCTCATGCAGGTGATTGTCAGCTTGGCAAGAAACGCGATGCCGTCTTCGACGTCGTCGTAGCGTAGAATGGAAAGTACCCATCGACCTGGACCTTCCTCGTTGATGCCGGTCAGCACCACTCTTTTCCGCACCATCCCGGCGCCCTGACGGGCCGCCCACTGATGCCGCTGCGATTTTCCGATGTGCCAGGGCCGGGACCTTTCATCCACCCGGACGGATTATTTTTCGTGACTTCTTCTGTACTTTCTGTTGACGCGCCCGCAGGCTTCACCGACCTCGGTGTGCCCGCTGTTCTGGCAGCGGCCCTCATCCCGCGCGGCATCACCTCCCCCACCCCGATCCAGCAGACCACTCTGCCGGACTCGCTCGCCGGGCGCGACGTGCTCGGCCGGGGTCGCACCGGCTCGGGCAAAACCTACGCCTTCTCGCTGCCGCTGGCGGCACGGCTCATGGAAGCCGCATCCGGCCGCACCCAGCCGCGCCGTCCGCGCTCTCTCGTGCTGGCTCCGACCCGGGAGCTGGCCCTGCAGATCGCCGAATCCCTCGACCCACTGGCCGAGGTGGCCGGGCTGAGCGTGACCACCATCTTCGGCGGCGTCGGGCAGAACCCCCAGGTCAAGGCGCTGCAGCGCGGCGTCGACGTGATGGTGGCGTGCCCCGGCCGTCTGCTGGACCTGATGGGCCAGGGCCACGCGGATCTCTCCGGCATTGAGGTGCTGGTGATCGACGAGGCCGACCACATGGCCGACATGGGCTTCCTGCCGATGGTGCGCCGCATTCTCAACCAGGTGCCGCGCCCTGCGCAGAAGATGCTGTTCTCGGCGACCCTCGACGCCGGCGTCGGGGTGCTGGTGGACCAGTACCTCAAGGACCCGGTGACCCACGAAGCAGATTCTGCCGTGTCTCCGGTGGCGAAAATGGATCACCACGTGATGGTGGTCAACGGTGACGACCGCCTGACCACCCTGGCCGAGCTGACCGCCACCCCGGGCCGCACCATCGTGTTCACCCGCACCAAGCACGGCGCCAAGCGCACCGCCAAGCAGCTGCGCGGCCGCGGCGTGGCCGCCCTGGAACTGCACGGCAACCTGAGCCAGAACGCCCGTACCCGCAACCTGAACGCCTTCCACGATGGCTCGGCCGGAACCCTGGTGGCGACGGATATTGCGGCTCGAGGGATTCACGTCGACGACGTCGCCCTGGTGGTGCACGCGGATCCGCCTGCCGAACACAAAGCGTATTTGCACCGTTCGGGCCGCACCGCCCGCGCCGGTCAGGCCGGCACCGTGATCACCCTGGCCGGGCAAGAACAGCGCGGAGAGGTTCGCTCGCTGATGCGCGCCGCGAAGATCAACCCGACCGTTCACGCCGACGGCATCACCGAATCCCTGCTCGACGAGCTGGCCCCCGGACCACGCGTGTTCCTGTCGCCCTCCGAGCTGGATGCCCAGCTGGCCGTGGCGGCACCGGCGCCCCAACAGCCTGCCCGCTCCGGTGGCTCGGGCCATTCGAATGGCTCGCGCAACGCCGGACGCGGCGGCGCCCAGCGCAGCGGTTCGCACAGTCGCGGTCGAGGCCGCTCCGGCGGCGAGGCCCAGGGCGACCGCACGCAAGGTGAGCGCCCTCAGGGTGGTGGCCGTGGCGGCCGGAACCGCGGTCACGGCAACGGCTCCTCCGGTGGCTCATCCAGCAACTCAGGCACCCAGACACGCTACAGCACCAGCACCGGTGGCTCCTCCTCCGGAACGGCAGCTCGTTCCGGCGGCCAGCGCCGTCGCACCAACCGCCGCGCCGAAGGCTGAGTGATCAGCTCACGGTGACGGGCTGAGTGTCCATCAGCGCAGTCACCGCAGCATCGGCCCAGTCCCGAGCGACGTCGGTGGCGAGCAGCCCACCGGCGGCATCATGGCGGCCGTACTCCCCAACCCGCTGAGCACCGCGGTCGCGCAGCGCGGCGTCGAGAATCTCCGAACCGCGCGAATACGTGGCGTGATAAGAGCGATCACCGAGCCCGAACATCGCGTACCGCAGGCCGGACAGATCCGGGGTGTACTCGGCCAGGCCCGCGTGCAGCGGACGTGCTGAGGCCGGAAGTTCGCCGTCGCCGTAGGTCGAGCAGATCACCACGGTCGGGACGTCAGTGCGCAGATCCTCCGCACCCGTGAGCTGGGCGGCATCCACTAGGGTGACCGCGAACCGGTCGGCCAGATACTGTGCGAGCTCCTCGGCTACCAACTCCCCGTTCCCGGATTCGGTGGCGAACAGGATGCTCAACTCTGCCAGGTCCGTGCGTTGCTTCCCGGATCCCGCCGACGACGCCGCACCGGCGCTCCGCTGGCGCTGCGGCACCGAGGTAGCTGAAGCGGCGATGAGCCGCAGGGTGCGGGCATCCGTGATCTTGGTGCGGGGCCGGTTCCCGTGTTCTCCGGTTTTTCCGGACTCGAGGCGCTCCCGGGCGTCCACCATCAGCCACCCGTCGTAGGTGGTGGACCGAGCCAGATGCGCGCGCAGCGGGGTCAGCCCCGGCGCGTCGGAGGCGTCAACAACACCCCTGGATTCCAGGTCGGCGGCGATGGTCTCGGCGAGTTCCCGGGCGTCGGTGCGCTGCGAGGGGATCGTCCCGACGGGGCCGCGGCGCAGCCACCCGGCCACGTACAGCCCCGGCTCCACCCGTCCGGTGCTCGAGGCCTCGGGATCCATGCGCACCAACGGATCGGTGCCGACCCCGTGCTCGGCCTCGAACCCGATGGCGGTGATCACCGCGTCCACCGGCAGCCGCACCAAATCCTCCAGGCGCTCATGTTCGGCCGAGCTCAGGTGCAGCTGGGACACACGGGACTGGTCGGGGGTGCCGATCACCGCTTGCGGGGCCGTGCCGAACCACCAGATCAGCTTCAGCCCGTCCGGATCTTCACGATCTTCCGATTCCCCGGCCTCACGCAGCTCGGCCACCAGCTGGCAGCGCGGGTCACCGGCGGCCAGCCCGCGAGCCAGCTGAGCCTCGTCGACCCCGCGCACCTGATGCCGTAGTCCCGGCACGTCCACCATCTCGCGCAGCATCACCGGGTCGAATTTGGCCTGCTCCGGCTGCGAGCGCCCCACCACGTGCAGGGTGCGCAGCCCGTTCCGCAGCCGGCGGTGCGTTTCAGCGTGCACATCGGATGCGGCCAGCGCCTGCTCTGATGAGGCCAGCAGGCGCACCACATCCATGGCCACATTGCCGTGGCCGATCACCACCGCCGTCTCGCCCAACTCCGGCCAGGCGCCGTCGTCGAGAAGCCGCCCGTGCTCGGTGGGGCACGAATTCAACAGCCGGGTGATCCGCCCCGATCCGTACACCCCGGGCAGGGTCGCGCCCGGCACCGGCAATTCACGATCGGCGTGCAGCCCGGTGGCCACCACCACGACGTCGTGCGACTGCCGCAGCTGGGACAACGAAAGCTCGGCACCCTCGGCCTGCTGGCTGGTCAGCTCCGGGGCACCCACAGCGGGGCGACCGTGAATCGAAACATCTGCCACCGCACCGGGCCGCACCCGCGTGGAGCCCACGAATTCCACGCCGTCGCGCTCAAACAGGGTGGCGAACTGAGAGGCCACCGCTTTGGTGCCCTGATGGTCAGCCGCCACCCCGGTGCGCACCAGCCCGTAGGGCACCGGGGCGGCATCGAGCACGGTAATCCGCGCCTCCGGCAGGCGACGACGCAGCGCCTGGGCCGCATAGCAACCAGCAGGGCCGGCTCCGACCACCGCTACCGCCGGTACCGCCGCCGTCTCAGGTGCCTCGGGTACCGTCGGCGACGCCGATGCGGGACCCCAGCGCACCGGCATCTCGTCCATGCCGCGGAACACCCAACCGCCCGGCACCGCCGGCCGCTCTGGCACCAACCGCAGCTCCGGAAGCTCCGCGAACAACCGCGGCAACGCCACCTCGGCCACTTCCGCGCGGGCCACCCAGGCGCCCAGGCACACGTGCACGCCCTTGCCGAACGCCAGGTGCGCGCCCTCCCCGGACCGCCGCTGCTCAAACCGCTCCGGATGCGGCCACTGGCTCTCGTCCCGGTTCGCCGAGAGCAGGCAGATACCCAGCTTCGCCCCGGCCGGCAGCGCCACCCCCTGCAGCACGGTGTCGCGGGTGGTCTGACGCGAATACATTCCAATCGGCGCCACCCAGCGGATTGCCTCGTCGAACACGGCATCCCAGTTCCCGGCCCCGGCGGTGGCCAGTGCGCGCTGTTCCGGATCGCGCAGCAGCGCCCAGGCCGCCACCCCGATCGCGTCGCGCGGCTCGTTGAGTCCGCCGCCGATGGTCATCTTCAGATTTGCCCGGATCGATTCCACCGGCATCTGCTCCTGCCCCGCGGCCAGCAGCGCCGAAATCAGCGACTCGTCCGGGTGCTTCCAGTGCCAGGCGAGCATCTCGTCCAGCGCCGTATCCACCTCACTAAACGAGGCTTCCCCGCGCGCCCACACCTCGGGGTCGTCCGCATAGTTGCCGGTGGCGTCGATCAGGGTCTGGCTCCACCGTTGCAGATCAGCTTGGGTCACGTTGTGCAGCCCTGTGATCGCGCGCAGATTCTCCGACACGTAGGGTGCGGCAAAATCCCACACCAGGTCGGCCTCCGGACCTTTCGCCCTCAGCTCGGCCAGATAGCGTTCGGCGTTCCGATGGAAAATCGGCATCCACGCTTTCTTCACCGCCGAGGGTCGCAGCACGGGCTGCCAGGCCCGACGCTCCACCTGGTGAGCCGGGTCGTCCTTGCGCAGCATCGAGTGCCCCATCGCCCGGATCATCAACGACCCCTGCTCATCGGCAGAAAAGGTGCCCTGGTCTAACTCGGTGTCGTGCACCGCGTCGTAGCTGGTCACCAGATACCGGCCCACCGCGGGCACCCAATGCACCCCACCCTCGGCACGCAACCGCTCAAACGTCGGGAACGGGTCGCGGTACAGCTGGGGAATACTCACCCAGTCAGCCACCGGCGCCGGACGCGCAGAACCGACATCAACAGGCATATCAGCAGTCATTCCAGCAGACGTGGTCATCCGTTTCCTCCACAAGTCACAGTCACCGGGTCGAAGCTCATCCCCGGCGCGTAGGTGCCCAAAAACAGGTCGGCGCCGGCTTCGGTCAGCGTCGTGGTTCCGTCGGTCTCATGCACGACGACGACGTCGAGCCGCGCCCCCGGAACCGAATCCGGAAACGGATCCTCCACCGTGAGCAGACCGTCCATCAACTGCGGGCGCGCCAGTGTGAGGGCGAGCGTCCCGTGATGTCCGGTGAAGTGAACGGCCCCGGCGAAGCACCCCGGCTCCTCCGCCATCGCCGGGAAAAAAATTCGCTGGTCGGGCTCGATCAGAGCGCCGTCACGTACCTCAATGCGGCCATCCTCCAAGCGCTCGAGGTAGCCGCGGAACCGGGCGTGCACGCCCCACAGCAGTCCGATCTGAGTCGTCGTCATACCGTTAACTGTGAGCCACCTCTCAACCGGAGTTCAACTGAGAATCTCTCCGATACAAACGCACTATTCTTGCGTTATGGATGCAAACTCCTCGTCACCGGCCTCGCCGAGCTCCCCGCAAATCACCCTGCGTCAGCTCGAACTCTTCTGCGCGGCCGCCCGCACGGGCTCCTTTACCGCCGCAGCCCAGGAACGCTACGTCACCCCCAACGCCGTGGCCGGCGCCGTCACCGATCTGGAAACCGCGCTCAAAGTCCGCCTCTGCGTGCGACGCCGGGCCCGCGGCCTGGAACTCACCGGAGCCGGGGAGGCCCTCCTCGCCCGCGCGCAACACCTTCTCGTCACCGCCGAGGACCTCGTTCTAAATATTGGCGACCACGACGGCGCCCCGCGCGGCCCGGTCCGCCTCGGCTGTTACACCACCCTGGCCGCCACCCTGATACCGCCACTCTGGGAACACGTCAGCGCCCACCTACCCGGAGTGCGGCTCGACATGGTGGAGGGCACCGCCACCGAGCTTGCCGAGCAAGTCACCGCCGGGCGCCTGGACATGCTGATCGCCTACGAGGTCGGCCTCTCACCCGAACTGGCCGCGCGCACCCTCTTCACCACCGAGCCGCAGGTCATCCTCCCCGCCGACCATCGCCTGGCCGCCCACCGCGCCCCGGTCCCCCTGACGGAACTCGCCGAGGATCCACTGATCCTCTTGGACCTGCCACCGGCGGGCGAGAACACCCTGGAGCTGATGCGCCAGCACGGCCTACGCCCTCGCATCGCACACCGCACCACCAGCTTTGAACTGGTCCGCTCCATGGTCGCCCGGGGATTCGGCTACTCCCTCCTTTTTCAACGCCCTCACATTGACGTCTCCCATGAGGGCCGAGCCTTGGTGTCACTACCCACAGAACCAGCCCTGCCAGCGGAGCCGATCGTGCTCGCTCATGACCATCAGGTTCCTCTCACCTCGCGTGCAGCAGCCGTTGCGGCAGCGGCCAGCGAACTTTTCGCGCGCACCCCGCATCAATAATCACAGTTTAATAACAGGTTGCATTCAGACTCCGCCTGGATCCGCATCATGGCGCGGTGCACACCCCGAGCATCTGGCCGATTTTCGCCACCTCCGGTGAGATCAAGTTGCGTTTTGATAACGAGACTGTCACGGTTGATAACGATCTGATCACGAAGCAGTCGTCAACCGAAAGAAACACCATGTCTTACCTGACCCGCCGCGCCCGCATCGAAGCCGAGCGCATCGAAGCCGCCCAGCAGGCACGTCAGCACCGCCTCGGCCGCGCCAAGTCCCTGACTTTCGGCCTGGCCGGTGCCGCAGCAGTTGCCGGCGTTTCCGTCGCTGGCATCACCCCCGCCTCGGCCTCGCTGGAGGATACTACCGCTCCCGCCACCGAGCAAACCCAGCAGGGCTCCGCCACCACGGAGACCGCCAGCACCGGCGGCAGCTACACCGTGCGCTCCGGTGACACCCTCTCCTCCATCGCTTCCGCTCAGGGCGTGTCCCTGAATGAGCTGATGTCGGCCAACGGCCTGAGCACCTCCAGTATCATCTACCCCGGCGATACCCTGCAGCTCTCCGGCTCCGCTGGATCCACGAGCAACACCGCCGAGACCGCCTCCACGGGCACCTCCGCCGAGACCACGCAGACGGCGTCCGCCGACCCGGCCTCCACCGAGTCCGCCGGCATAACCATGCAGACCGCCTCCACCACCAGCTCGGCCAGCGGCTGGCAGGGTACCGCGGCATCCACCGCGATCTCGATCGCAAACTCCGGTGCCACCTACTCCTACGGCGGCAACGGCCCGACCAGCTACGACTGCTCCGGCTTCACCAGCGCCGCCTTCGCCGCAGCAGGCATCGACCTGCCGCGCACCTCCGGTGCCCAGTACTCGGCCGCCAGCCAGTACGTCTCCCTGGACAACCTCCAGGTCGGCGACCTGGTGTTCTGGTCCTCCAACGGCTCGGCCTCCGGCATCTACCACGTTGCCGTGTACGTCGGCGACGGCCAGATCGCCCAGGCCCGCAATCCGCAGTCCGGCATCTCGGTCAACTCGCTGGCCCACTACCAGCAGTACAACCCGCCGATGAGCACCGCCGCTCGCTACTGATCTGCCCCACCGGCAGTTCATAGACAACTCAGCCGCCGCCTGTTCCCCAAGACGGGCGGCGGCTTTGCTGTGCCCCGAGTCTTCTGTGATCACAGGTGGTGTAGACGCACACTAGTAAATCAACGGAAGAAATCACTTGACCGCTCCACTCCCTCGGAATACGATCTGAATCACTGATATATCAGTGATGCGGTGTCACGTCGATCAGGCTGTGCCCCCCTCCAACCGAAAGTAAGAGAGCGCATATGTCGCAGAAAGCGCCGACTCAGGCACACCTGCAGAGCACGGAGAAGTCCTCCTTGCTTCGCGTCGTCACCTACGCGGGTGCGATCATCGCCTTCCTCATTGGCTCCGGCTTCGCCACGGGCCAAGAGATCATGCAGTACTTCACGTCCTACGGATACTGGGGCATCTTCGGTACCGGACTCGTGGTCCTGCTGCTCATCACCTACGTCAGCGTCGAGTTCCTCGTGGTCGGCCAGGCCAAGAAATTCGACAAGCCCAAGTCGATCTTCCACTACTACTGTGGCAAGTATCTGGGCACCTTCTTCGACTTCTTCTCCATCCTCTTCGTCTTCCTGAGCTTCACCGTGATGGTGGCCGGAGCGGGCGCGGTATTCCAAGAGCACTATGGCCTCTCCAAATACATCGGCGGCGTCGCCCTCGCACTGGCCGTGGGTGTCACCGTCTGGTTCGGCTTGAACTCACTCGTGGACGTCATCGGCAAAATCGGCCCGCTGATCGTCATCATCGCGATCGCCCTGGGTATCTACGGGGTCATGAGCAATCCGGGCGGCATCGCCGAAGGCAACGCACTACTGCCCACCCTGGACGTCACCCAGGCCTCGAGCAACTGGTTCATGGCCGCCCTGTCCTACGTCGGATTCTGCATGCTGTGGCTCGCAGCCTTCCTGACGGCCCTGGGCAAGACCGCCCCCAGCCGCAAAGAAGCCGCCTCGGGTGCGGTGACCGGTGGCGTGGCCTTCTCCGTGGCCTGCATGATCGTCGCACTGGGCCTGCTGGCACACATTTCCCGCACCGCCGGCACTGAGATCCCCATGCTGGTTCTGGCGCGCGACGTCGGACCCGTGGTGGCGGGCGCGATCTCCGTGATGATCCTGGCCGGCATCTACACCACCGCGATTCCGTTGCTGTGGACCGTGTCCTCGCGCTTCTACGAAGACAAGACTAAGAAGTTCAAGTACCTGACGATCATCCTCGCGGCCGTCGGCACGCTGATCGGTTTGGTGTTGCCGTTCTCGCAGATGGTCAACATCGTGTACGTGATCAACGGCTACGTCGGCATCATCCTGTTGGCGATGATGCTGATCACCACCGTGTTGCGCCTGACCGGACGTCGCAAGCTCGACGCCTGATCAGCTCCCAAAAACAACGATGCACGCACCGGCAGGGGTGCGTGCATCGTTGTCTAACCTGGTTCCTTATTAAAGGTTAGCGAAATAACCTTGCGTATACTGGGGTGATGTCCCACGTTAGTAGCGGGTCAAGCGCATGGGCCTCAGTCAGCTTCGAGGAACGGCCCTGGTCCGCCGAACATCAGGTGATGGCCTCTCGCCGGGCCCGGCGTGGTCTCAGGACTCGCTGAGCATGTCCAGCACCAGAGGCTTGACCCGGGTGCCGTACAGTTCGATGGACTCCATCATGTACTCGTGCGGCAGCCGTCCGTTGCCGTACTTCATGCCAAACCGGGTCGCGCCCAGGGATTTCACGGTGTTCGCGATCTTCCGGGCCACGGTCTCCGGGCCGCCCAGGTGCAGGGCGCCGTGGCGGACTTCTTGTGCAAACTGTTCGGGGCTGGGGGCGGGCCAGCCGCGCTCGCGCCCAAGGGTACTGATCGCGTTGTGCCAGTACGGGTAGTACCGTTCCATGGCTTCCTCATCGGTGTTCGCAACGAACCCGTGAGAGTGCACGGCCACCCGGCGGGGCGCGAACCCGTTGGCCTCGATCTGCTTGCGGTACAAATCCGCGAAGGGGGCGAAGCGCTGCGGGGCGCCGCCGATGATGGCCAGCTCCAGGCCCATCCCGTAGCGGGCGGCTCGAATAGCGGACTCAGGTGAGCCGCCGACGGCGACCCAGGTGGGTACGCCGTCCTCGTGCGCCGTCGTCGGGAAGATCGACTGGCGCTCGAGCGCACCGCGGGTGGTGCCGGACCAGGTCACCGGTTCCTCACGGCGGACGTGATCGAAGAGCTCCAGCTTCTCCTCGAAGAGCACCTCGTAGTCACTCAGGTCATAACCGAACAGCGGGAAGGATTCGATAAACGAGCCGCGCCCCAGCGACACCTCGGCGCGTCCGGAGGTGATCCCGTCGAGGGTGGCGAAGCGCTGGTAGACACGCACCGGATCATCGGAGGAGAGCACAGTGACGGCGGAAATCAGCTTGATGCGCTCAGTCTGCGCACCGATGGCGGTGAGCACGACGTCGGGTGCGGAGACGGAATAATCCGGGCGATGGTGCTCCCCGATGCCGATGACGTCGACGCCGACCTGATCGGCCAGTACCCCCTCGGACACCAGATTGCGCAGCACCTCCGGGTGATCGAGCACCCGGGTGCCGGCGGCGTCCTGGGTGACGTCACCGAAGGTGTGCAGCCCGAACTCGATGACGCCCTCGGGCAGAGAGTCAGCCAGCGGAGTGGACGGGTTCGGGGTGGGCGCGGCGCCGGGGTGCCGGGCGGAAAGCTCAGTCATGTCTATCTCAACCATCCAGCGCGCCAGATCATTCCTTCAAATATGAATTGCCTGTGGGCAGGGTGACCGTGAAGGCGGTGCGGCCGGGGCGGGTCTCGACGACGACGTCGCCGCCATGCGCCTGGGCGACCGAGCGGACGATCGCCAGGCCCAGCCCGGTGGAGCCCTCGGTGGTGGAGCGGGCGGCGGCGTGCGCGTCCATGGCGGCGTCAACCACCAGCTCGCCGAGGTCCACCTGTTTGCGGCGCGGCACCGCCCGGGTGGCAGACTGTTCTAACTGTTCTGGCTGTTCCGCAGCGTCGAGCCGGGCGAGCAGCAACAGGGATTCCACCAGGTCGCTCATGCGCCCGGATTGGAGCATGACCCGCTTCAGCTGGTCGCGCCCGGAGGGGCTGAGCGGTTCGCTGAGCTGCAGCATCTCCGCGTACCCGCGCATGGCGGCCAGGGGGGTGCGCAGTTCGTGGGAGGCATCCGCCACGAACTCCCGCAGCCGTCGCTCGGAGTCATTCCGGGCGCTCAGGGCGGTATCGACCGAATCGATCAGGGTGTTCAGGGCGGAGCCGACGTCGCCGATCTCATCGCGGCGCTGTTCCAGTTCAGCAGGCACCCGGTGCTGCTGCAGCGCCACCGCCCCCACCGACATCGGTGCCTCGGCGGCTTCCACGGCGGCATCGGCCACCTGGCTCAGCGGAGTCAGGGCGCGCCGGGTCCACCACCAGCCCAGCCCGCCGACGGCTAGGAGCGCCACCACGCCGCCGGCCACCTGCACGCTGAGCAGCGTGGCCACCGTGGTGTCGGCCTCAGCGGAAGACACCCCTACCACCAGTGTTTCGATCTGATCGGAACGCTCGACGGCGGCCGCCCGCACTAGGTACCTACCCGTGGAGAGTTCCACCCGCTCGGTGGTACCGGGTTCCATCTGGGCGGCCAGCGCTTCAAGCGCGGCGGCGTCGGCGTCGCTCATGGTGCCGGTCTCGCCCTCCACGGTGAGGTGACCGGCGTCGAGGTTGCCCTGCGCGTCGATGACGAGCGTGACCGAGTCCAGCGGCACGCCGGGAGCACCCAACGGGTCCGGGGCCTCGGGGCTTCCCTCCGGTGGTTCGAGCCGGTCGATGTCACGATCATCGCGCCCCTCGGAGAGGAAGCCCGCGGTGCGCTGCCACACCTCGTCGAGGCGGTCCTGCAGTTGAGTCTCCACCACCCGGGTGGCCAGCGTCATCGTGGTTGCCGTGAGCGCGATGAGCACGACGGCGAGCACGGCGAGCACCCCGGCCACCGTGCGGTTCGCCACCGAGCGTCGCGGGCGCACCCGCTCAGGCTGGCTCGTGCGCTCACGGTTCGTGCGTTCAGGCCGGACGGATGACATACCCGGCCCCGCGCAGGGTGTGGATCATCGGTGAGCGTCCGGCGTCTATTTTTTTGCGCAGGTAGGAGATGTACAGCTCCACAATGTTGGCCTGACCTGCGAAATCGTACTGCCACACGTGGTCCAGAATCTGCGACTTCGACAGCACCGCCTTCGGGTTCTCCATCAGATACCGCAGCAGCTCGAACTGGGTGGCGGTCAGCTCGATGTCCTCCCCGGCGCGGGAGACCTCGCGGGTGCGCACGTTCAGCACGAGGTCCCCCACCACGAGCTCATCGGCGTCCTGGGCCACCACACCAGAGCGCTGAACGAGCCGGTGCAGCCGGATGAGCACCTCCTCCAGCGAGAATGGCTTGGTCACGTAGTCATCCCCGCCGGCCGTGAGCCCGGTAATCCGATCCGCCACCGCATCCTTCGCGGTCAGGAACAGCGCGGCCACCTCGGGCATCGAGGCCCGAATTTTCGCGAGCACCTCGGTGCCGTCGAGTTCGGGCAGCATCCAGTCCAGCACCAGCACATCCGGGTGGAAGGAGCGTGCCGCTTCCACAGCGGCGCGGCCGGCGTGCGCCGTCTTGACCGTCCAGCCGCACATGCTCAACCCCATCGACACCAGGTCCGCGAGCATCGGCTCATCGTCGACGACGAGGGCGCGCACCGGGGAACCATCCGGGTGCTGCAACATCGGCAGTACCTTCTTGAGCTCGGCCAGTCCGGTGCCGGATCCGGGTTCCAGGGGCGAAGCGGAGGAGTCATTCGAGTCATTCGGGGTGACCATGTCCTCATTATCCACGCCCCGGTTGTGGCCAGCAGCGGCGCACGCTGTGACGAACCTATGCGTCGTCGAGATGAGCCCACTGCCCCGACATCGATGACCTTCCAGTTGGTAGGTATTCTGCAGAAGTGACTAACTCCTCCAGGGACGAGACCTCTCGGCTCATGTCCGACGATCGCATTCGCTACCAGCCCGACCCCTCGGTGGTGACCGCGCTGAAGACCCCGCGCATCCTCACCCGCGAAGTCCTCGCCGGCCTGGTCGTCGCCCTGGCGTTAATCCCGGAGGCGATCAGCTTCTCGATCATCGCCGGCGTTGACCCGAAGGTCGGCCTGTTCTCGTCGTTCATCATGGCCGTGACCATCGCCTTCACCGGCGGACGTCCCGCGATGATTTCCGCCGCCACCGGAGCGGTCGCGCTCGTCATCGCTCCCGTGGCCCGCGATTACGGGATGGACTACTTCATTGCCACCGTCCTCCTCGCGGGCGTGCTGCAGATTGTGCTCGCCGTGTGCGGGGTGGCCAAACTCATGCGATTCATCCCGCGCAGCGTCATGGTCGGCTTCGTCAACTCCCTGGCGATCCTCATCTTCATCGCCCAGCTCCCGCACCTCATTGACGTGCCCTGGCTCGTGTACCCGCTCGTCGCCGTCGGGCTGGTGATTCTGGTGGTCCTGCCGAAAATCACCCACGTCGTCCCGGCGCCGCTGGTGGCGATCGTCATCGTCACCGCCATCGTGGTGGTCTTCGCGATGCAGGTGCCCACCGTGGGGGATCAAGGTGAACTCCCCCGAAGCCTGCCCGAGCTGTTCATCCCCAACGTCCCCCTGACCTGGGACACCCTGGCGATCATCGCCCCCTTCGCCCTGGCCATGGCGCTGGTCGGCCTCATGGAATCACTGATGACGGCGAAGCTCGTCGACGACGTCACCGACACGCACTCGAACAAAACCCGCGAATCCTGGGGGCAGGGCGTGGCCAACATCGTGTCCGGTTTCTTCGGCGGCATGGGTGGATGCGCAATGATCGGCCAGACCATGATCAACGTGAAGGCCTCCGGTGCCCGCACCCGCATCTCGACCTTCCTGGCCGGTGTGTTCCTGCTGATCCTCATCGTCGTCCTCGGTGACGTCGTCGCGATCATCCCGATGGCAGCGCTGGTCGCCGTGATGGTCATGGTCTGCGTGGGCACCTTCGATTGGCACTCCATCAAGCCTTCCACCCTGCGACGGATGCCCAAGAGCGAGACGACCGTCATGGTCATCACCGTGGCCGTCGTGGTGGCCACCCACAACCTCGCCATCGGCGTGATCGCCGGCGTGTTCGTCGCCTCCGTGATGTTCGTGCGCCGCGTCGCCCACCTCATCAACGTCCAGCGCGAGGTCACCGACCACGACGGCGTACCCGTGGCGCACTACACGGTCGAGGGGCAGCTCCTTTTCGCGTCCAGCAACGACCTCACCACCCTGTTCGACTACGCGGACGACCCCGATCGCGTGATCATCGACCTCACACGCTCCCATGTCTGGGACGCCTCCACCGTGGCGGCGCTCGACGCAATCGAGACGAAGTACGCGCGACACGGCAAAACCGCAGAATTCGTAGGCATGAACGAGCACACGACCGCGTTCCACACCCGGCTCACCGGCGCACTGGGCGGCGGAGACTGAGCCTCTCACCGGGGCCAAACACCTCCCCGGCAGTTCGCCTACCTTCCAGTTGGTAGGTAGCCTGCAGGGGTGACCTATTCCTTCATGGACGAGAGCGCTCAGCCCACCACCGACCGCCACGTCGTGAACGCCGCTCTGGAGCTGTTGCGCGACGGCGAGGTCCTCACCATCGACGCCGTCGCTCGTGCCACCGGCCTCACCAAACCCGGGGTGCTGCACCACATCGGATCCAAGCAGAATCTGATGCTGCGCGCCGTCGACGAAGTGGTGGACCGGTGGACTGTCGAGCTACGTCGCTTCCCCTCACAGATGGGGCCGGACGCGGGCGATACCCCCTTCCGTAGCACCGCCACCGCCCGGTTACGCTCCTACCTGGATTTTGCCTGCGCGCATGACTTTGACGCCTCGGATCTTGCCCTGTTCGCCGATCCCCGCCTGCGCGAGCGACTACGCGAACAGTGGGCTCAGCGCCTGCGCCCCTGGCTCGGCCCGCCCGCCGGAGAACGTAGCCCGGCCCAGGTGGCGGTGCGTCTGCTCGCGGACGGCATGTGGTTCAACGCCGCGCTGGGCACGGGCGCCGCCGACCCACAAGAAAAGGAGCAGGTGCGGGTCCTGGGACAACAGCTGCTCGACAGAGAATCAGCAGCTGCAGCAGAAGACTCGGTAGGAGCCAGCACACCATGACGATCGGAGCGCTCGACAACGTCGCCGAGGATGTGCCTTCGCACCGGTTCAACCGCCGGGGCTGGACCTTCTTGACCGTGGCTATCGTCTGCGAGGTGGCCGGTTCGCTCTCGCTGCGCGGCGCCCTCGACCAGCCCGGACTGTACCCGGTGGTCGCGCTGGCGTATGTGTGCGCGTTTGCGTGCCTCGCCCAGGTGCTGCGCACCGGGTTCGGGATCGGCATGGCCTACGGTATCTGGACGGCGGCCGGGGTGGCACTCACCGCGATCGCCGGGCGTGTTCTGTTTCAGGAGCGGCTGACCTGGGTGATGACGCTGGGGATCGCGCTGATCATCGGGGGCGTGCTGCTCATCGAGCTCGGCGCGTCACACTGAGTGTCTCGCCGCGCTTCCCACTCCTCGCCCCGGATAGGGCATCCTGGTGATATGACCTCGCCCCGTGAAGATCCGCTCGCCCTGGAGAACCAGGTGTGCTTTGCCCTGTCGGTGGCGTCCCGCTCGGTGATCGGGGCGTACCGGGAGGTGCTGGATCCGCTGCACCTGACCCACCCACAGTACCTGGTGATGCTGGCGCTGTGGCAGTCCGCCCCGATGGCGCTGAAGGACCTGGCCGCGGTGCTGCGCCAGGAGCCGGCCACCCTCTCACCGCTACTGAAGCGGCTCGAAAATCAGGGATATCTGACCCGCGAGCGCAGTACGGCCGACGAGCGCACGCTCATCGTGGAGCTCACCGAGGAGGGCCGCCAGCTGCGCGAGCGCGCCCTGGAGGTGCCCGAGATCATGCTGGACCGGCTCGGACTCGACGAGGAGGGCTTCGTCGAGCTGCACCGGACCCTGACGAGTCTGTTAGCCGGACTCGACCATGCGCAGCAGCTCCGCTGAGGGCTCGGTGCCGGCGTCGCGGTGCCCGGCCACAGTGAGTCGGGCACGCTCCTGGCGCAGCTGGGCGCGGGGGTCGATGCCGGTTTGCCGGTCCGCCGGGCCGAAAATGCTCAGCACGGTGTAGAGCACGGTCCAGCGGATCCGGTACCAGCGGGATAATCCGGTGTGATCGTCACTCAGGACGGCGGGAACGAAACCCATGGCGAACCTCCACTAGTTAGTGCACTAACTATTGTAGTGCATTCCCGACGGCGTCGCGCCGAATCTGCTCCAACTGGGACCGCCCCCCCATGCCGATGCGCCGCAGCCCCGGGAAAGCATGAGCGGCAGCGTGGCGTTCTCCTGCGCGGTGGACCCGCGGGTCATCCCGTCGTCGTCACCGGTTTCTGCGCCCAATGAATCGCCATGGTGCCGAACAGGTGGGTTTCGTGCCCGATATTCACGAATCCGGCGTCGTCAAGCAACCCGTGGATTTCAGCCGGGGTCTTGAACCCGCGGGTGGTGGCGGAGAGATACTCGTAGGCCTCGGCGTTGCGGGTGATCAGGTTCGCCAACCTCGGCACCACCCATTTGATGTACGCGGTGGAGAAGGGTTTGATCACATTGTCCGGGGCCGGGGAGGTTTCCAGGGCCACCATCCAGCCGCCGGGTTTGAGCACCCGGAACTGCTCGGCCAGCGTGGTGGGGATATCGGTGACATTGCGCAGCAGGTAGCCGTGGGTCACCGCATCGAACACCCCCTCCTCAAAGGGCAGGTCCATGGCATCGGCCTCGACCCAGCTGATCTGCTCGCCGCCGGGGCGCCGCCGGCCGACCTCCATCATCTCCGGGGCGAAATCCGCGCCGATGATGTGGGCGCCGTAACGCTGGCGCAGGATCTCCAGAGCAATGTCGCCGGTGCCGGTGGCCAGATCCAGCACGGTGGGGGCATCCGGCAACTGGGCGCGCTCGACGGTGCGGCGCACGAACCGAGGCTCCTGACCCCAGGTCATCACCAGGTTCATCAGGTCATAGCGCTCGGCGATGCCGTTGAACATCTCGGAAACCTGCTCGCCATGGGCGTCGCGGGCGGGCGGGGTCTGTTCGGGGCGCGGGGATTCACTCACCCCTTCAGGCTACCGCGTTCGACTGGCCCCTTTCTGGCAACGGCACCCACAGAACTTTAGGGTAGGCTAACCTCATATCAATCTTGATCCACCCGAAAGGCACCATCGTGTCCCCTCGTCCGCTGAACCGCGCGTCCCGCCGGCTACTGATCCTGACCGCTATGCTCGCTGCCTCCGGCCTGGCCCTGTCCGCCTGCTCCGCTGACGACGACGGCGCCGCCGACACCGTCTCCGAGAACGGTACTGCCTCCGGCGAGTTCCCCCGCAGCATCGAGCACGCCTTCGGCACCACCGAGATCCCCGAACAGCCCGAGCGCGTGGCCACCGTCGGCTGGGCCTCCCACGACATCTCACTGGCCCTGGGCGTGGCCCCGGTGGGCATCCCTGAGCAGTCCTACGGCGGCAACGAGGGCGGCGCCACGGATTGGTACGACGACGCCGTCGCCGAACTGGGTGCGGATGCCCCCGAAACCTACGTGGAAGCCGAAGAGCTAGCCTACGAGGCGATCGCGGCCACCGAGCCCGACGTCATCCTCGCCGTGCAGTCGGCCATCACCCAGGAGCAGTTCGACCAGCTCTCTGACATTGCCCCGGTGGTGGCCTACCCGGAGGATTCCCCGAACTACACCACCTCCTGGCAGGACGGCACCACCCTGGTCGGCGAGGCGCTGGGCAAGGAAACCGAGGCCGAAGAGGTCATTTCGTCCACCGAGCAGGCCCTGACCGACTACGCATCCGAGCACGCGGACGTCCTCGAGGGCACCACCTTCATCTACGGCGCCGTAGACCCGGCCAGCGCTGACCCGGTGAGCGTTTACACCGAGGGAGACGCCCGCGTGCAGTTCCTGCAGAGCCTGGGCCTGGAACAGGCGCCGACTGCCGTGGAAGCCGCCGACGGTGCAGAGGGCTTCAGCGTCGTCGTCTCGCCCGAGAACGCCGCCAGCCTCGAATCCGACCTGCTGATCACCTGGGCCATGGACGATTCCGTGCGCGAGGCCGTGGAGGGTGACGACCTGCTCTCCTCCATCCCTGCGATCACCAACGACGCCTGGGTGCTGCAGACCGACGCCCCGCAGATCTACGCCATCTCGACGGCGACGCCACTGTCCGTGCCGTGGGCGCTGGACAACACCATGCCGGAGATCCTGGAAGCCGCCGAGGCCGCACAGGGCTGATCCGCTGGGATTCTGACGGCGGCGGCCCGGGCATGGAATAGTGCTCGGGCCAATGCCGTTATGCGCCATGAGACCCGGTTCATTCCGGACCGGGAATCACCATGGACGCAATGGAAGGACTCACATGGCTGACTACGTCATCATCGGTGGACACGGCAAGGTCGCACTGCGCGCCGTCCCGCTGCTCGTCGAAGCCGGACACACCGTCACCTCGGTGATCCGCAACCCCGAACACGTACAGGAAGTGGAAGCCACCGGCGCCACCGCCCTGGTGCTCGACATCGAAAACGCCACGGTGAACGATTTCGCGGAGATCTTCGTGAACAAGGACGCCGTCATCTGGTCCGCGGGCGCCGGCGGCGGCAGCCCGCAGCGCACCTACGCCGTCGATCGTGACGCCGCCCGCCGCTCCATCGACGCCGCACGTCAGGCCGGGGTGGCCCGCTACGTGATGGTCTCCTACGCGGGTGCCAGCCTGGAGCACGGCATCCCCGAGGACCACTCCTTCTTCCCCTACGCCCAGTCGAAAGCAGAAGCAGATGCTTATCTGCGCGATTCCGGACTGGATTACACCATCCTGGGGCCGGGCAAGCTCACCCTCGAAGAGCCCACTGGACGGGTGCGCATCGACGACGGCACCCCCGCCCAGAACGAGAACGACGGGCGCGACACCTCCCGCGGCAACGTGGCCGCCAGCATCCTGGTCGCGCTGGAGGAGGACGCCACCATCGGCAAGACCATCAACTACTACGACGGCGACACCGATCTGCGCGAGGCTTTCGCCGCCCTGTAACGGCCTGCCCTGATAGGGCTTGAGACAGCGGTGTGTCGCGATGGGGTATCGAAGCCCTGGCTCGGGCCACCGAGCGGCACCATCTGCCCGAGAGCGCCGAGTGCGCACTGGTTCCTTCATGAAGCCGGTGCCGCACCCGGCGCTTTTTCGTGTTCGATAGGTTCTCGGAGTCGAGCTCTCTGACTTCGATGGATATTCATGCCTCTTCTGATGCGTACGGGTGCGCGCCAAAATGCTGCTGTTTACCTGCAAAGTCAACCCCTTTGACAGTATCTGTGGAGAACTTCTTCAGCCACAGAAAATCTGTGGATGAAACGCCTGTACTATTTATGCTCGTTCATGTAGGCTGGACGTATCAAACGCTCGACGAGAGCCGATGTAGATCCGGGAAGGCGGTGAGTGCTCATGAGTGCCGTGCGCGTTGATGACGCCGCGCCCACCCGGGCCGAATCCGCCGCCGTCGAGTCGTGGTTTGATGGACTCTCGCTGGAGGAGGCCTTCCGCACCCTGGAACAGGGGCTCCGGGTGGTGTCACGCCGCCTCTCCGCACCCGATGCGCGCTCAGAGTTCACCCAGTTCACGTCGACCAATACAGAGCAGCCCGCGGGCACCCTCCCGGCCCTGCTCCGCGCCGGCGAAACCCTATCCAAGCTGGTATCTGGTGTGACGTCGCGCCTCGATGGCTTCACGACGGAAGTCTTCGCTCAACCGAAGGATCGTGCCGCCCTGTTGGGTCTGCCTGAGAAGGGTAAGGTCGGATTCCGTAACCCCGGGGAATTCCTGCAAGACGCCACGGATATCTCCCGTCACGCCGCCCAACAGCGCGCCCGTCACGCCGAGCATTTCCAACCTCACGCTCCCCGTCGGCCGCACGATGCCGAACAGAACCACCGTGAGAAGCCGGGAAGCGCGGGTCAGCTGGGGCGGTTGCTGCCGTCCATCGCGCAAGGACTGCAAGACCTGTGGCTCGGCGCCGATCGACTGGCCGTGATCACCCGGGCCATCGACAAAATTCGTTCGGCGGCTCATCAGGCTCACGTGCCCACCCACGAGGTGGATGAATACCTCACCGCCAGCGACGCGTTCCTCGCGGAGGCGGCGAAGAACGCCTCCTTCGGCGAGTTCAGCGCGGAAGTCTCCCGCTGGCGCAACTCGGTGCTGATGAACCTCAGCCCGCAAGACGACCTCAGCCCCGGCGAGCGCGATGCCTACCAGGAACGCTCGCTCATCTTCCTGCGCCGCGACGGCGATCTCTTCCTCTGGCAGATGGCCACTACCCAAGAGGGCCACGAAATGCTCTCCGTGGTGGAGTCGGCCGCGAATAGCCCGCGATCTCGTTCGGCCAAGAACTGCTCTGAGACCACGGATGAGACCGATCCTGGCGCTCCCGTCGTCGCGGATGACCGTACCCGCGCCCAGCGTGCTCACGATGGCTTCATGGGCGTTCTGACATCCGGGCTGCGCGGCTTGGACAACGGGCTGCCCGACCAGGGTGGTGCGCGTCCACAGGTGGTCATCACCGCAGGGATCATCCCGATGCTGCGCATGGCTCACCACGGCGGGTTATTGCCCGAAGGATTTGACCCGGTACTCCTGGCCTCCAGCTCCTCACAGGAATTGCTGGTCTCCACTGGCTTCAGCGGACCCGCCGGGGCGGGCGTCCTGCGCCGGATGCTGTGCAATGCGGAGATTCTTCCGGTGGTGCTGGGCACCGAGGGTGAAGTTCTCGACACGGCCAAGTCGCACCGGCTGTTCAGCACCAACCAGCGCAAGGCACTGGTGGCACGAGACGGTGGCTGCGCTGTTCCCGGGTGCAGTTTCCCCGCGAGCTGGTGCGAAGCCCACCACATCACCCCGTGGAAAGACGGCGGACCCACCACCATCGACAACGGGGTGCTGTTGTGCACGCACCATCACCACGCTGTCCACGAAGGACACTGGGACATCACCATGGATCGGGGCGTCCCCTGGTTCACCCCGACCACCAAATTGCGCCCGTATCTGACGCACGCGGAACGCAAGCCAGCCCGTAATACCTATTGGCGTGACCACCCGCGCCGGTATCGGAACTCCGCATGCGACGGCGAGTCAGGTGCGGCAGGAGAATCCACTCCACCGGAACAGCCCGCCCTGCTCTCGGGGGAGGAGTGTGTCACGGCCGCGGATCCACCGGAGGACCCGCAGTTCACCACGCCGTCATGCCAATTACGCAGGCGCGAGCGACACATGGTGCACCGGCTCAAAATCCCGGTATCCGACGACGAACCTGCCGCCTGAAACCGCTACGCGAACCCGGCGGAACCAGCGATCCGCCCCGAGCAGGTGAACCGAGCACCCGTGAAGCACCCACGACCCACAGCGGTCGAGCCCTACCCTGACCAGATAAACTGCTCGGGCGGGTCATGACCGGTCTGAATTGATCGAGCGGTTCGCCGACTACTGGGCTATCAAAGGCGCCTCGCGCATCGAAGGCCGCATCGCCGCCTATCTGCTGCTCGATGACTCGGCCGGGGTCAGCGCCGCCGGCATCTCCGAGGAACTCGGAGTGAGTCGAGGATCGGTGTCCACTATTACCCGCCGGCAGCCCCGCCCACACCCGCCTCGAGAATATGCGTGACTACATGGGGTGGCTCGTCGACGACGCCCGACTGCCCGAGGCCTGGGCCCGGTTCAAAGCCGAGCGCAACGGGTAACGCACCGGAACCCGCGCAGCTCACCGCGCCAGGGGCACCACAATGGGAGTGCCGGACTGCGGGTCGGCGACCATCTCACAGGCCAGCCCGAACACCTCGGCCACCAGATCCGAGGTCATGACCTCCGACGGCGCGCCCGATGCAACCATCCTCCCGTGGTTCATCACCACCACCTCGTCGGCATAGCGGGCCGCCTGATTCAGGTCATGCAGCACGGCCACCACGGTGCGACCATCGGCCACCATGTCCTGGCACAGGTGCAGCACCTCGATCTGATGGGCCACATCCAGAAACGACGTCGGCTCATCGAGCAACACCAAAGAGGTGTCCTGGGCCAACACCATCGCAATCCACACCCTTTGCCGCTGCCCACCGGACAGCCCCAGCACCGGTTCATCGCGCAACTCCGCCACTCCAGTGGCCTTCAGCGCGGACTCCACCGCGTCGTCGTCGCCCGGGGCCCACTGCCGCAACGGCCCGTGGTACGGGTGCCGTCCACGCGCCACTAACGAGCGCACCGTCACGCCGTCGGGTGTCACCGGGTGCTGAGGTAGCAGCGCCACTCGACGCGCGATCTCTTTGGTCCGCCACTGCTGCAGCGGTTTCTCCTCCAGCACCACGTGCCCGGACTCGGGCTTCAGGGTGCGCGCCAAGGTTTTCACCAGGGTCGACTTCCCGCAACCATTCGGTCCGATCACCGCGGTAAAACGGCCCGGCGGCACCGCGAAATCCAAGTCCTGCAGCACGGGAGCGCCGCCGTAGCCCACCGTGATGGACTCGGCGCGCAAGGTGGATTGCGTCATATGCTGGTCTTCTTCCATTCGGTCACGAGCAAGTAGCCGAGGTAGGCCCCGCCCACCCCGGCGGTGATGATGCCCACGGGCAGCCCGTCAAACACCTGCTGCGCCAGCAGATCCGCCGCGAGCATGATGACTGCACCGGTGAGCCCGGCCAGTACGAGGTTCGGACCCGGGGCATGCGAGAGTCGACGGGCGATGTGCGGAGCAGTCAGCGCCACGAAGGCAATGGGGCCGGAGACGGCGACAGCCGATGCCGCGAGCAGCGTCGACAGGACAATGGCCGCGGTGCGGGTGCCCACGGCCGAGCCGCCCAACCCTTCGGCGACGTCGTCTCCGAGATCCATCAGTTGCAGCCGCGTGGACCACCATCCGACCACGGGCAGCAGGACGAGCAGCGCCACCCCGATGATTGCGGCGTGCCCCAGCGACCGCGAGTTCAGGCTGCCCGCAATGTAGGCGGCCAGCTGGGATCCGTGGTCACGCAACACCACCGCCACCACGTACTGTGTGACGGCAGTCGCCATCGCCGCCACCGCAATGCCGGTGATGATCACCCGCGCCGGGGAGGCAAACCCCAGACCGGTGGACACGTAGACCAACCCGATGGCGGCGCCGGCACCCAGCACCGCGCCCACGGGGGTGGAGAGCCCGGGTGCCATCAGCGTCGCCACTGCCACCCCGGCTCCGGCACCGGCGGCCAGGCCGAGCACGTCTGGGGAACCCAGTGGATTGCGGGTCACGGTTTGGAACAACGCGCCGGAGACACCCAGCGCGACACCGACCCCGATCGCCACCAGCAGCCGCGGCCCGCGCAACCGCTCCAGCACGAACCGGGTCGACGCACTCATCTCCCCCTGCACGGCTGCCATCACATCAACCGGGCCGAGTCCGAGGTCCCCCAGGGCTAGGGTCACCGCGGCCAACAGCACCACCGCCGCCACCAGCATCAACGCCAGTCGGCGGGACCGACGTCGCACCGGAAGCAGCACCGGGCCCAGACGGTACCAGGTGACAGAGTGGGTCATCACACGCCCGCCCGTCCGCGGCGGACCGCCAGTAGCAGGAACGGCGCCCCCACGAACGCAGTCACCACGCCGACCATCAGTTCTTGGGGCCGGGCGATCACCCGCGCGACGACGTCGGAAGCCAGCAGCAACGCGGCCCCGCCGAGCGCGTTCAGGGGGATCTGCCAGCGCACGTCGGCCGGGGCCACCGCCCGCATCATGTGGGGAACCGCCAGCCCCACAAATGCCACCGGCCCGACCGCCGCCGTCGCACCCGCGGCCAACAGCGTCGCGGCCAGAATCCCGCCAGCGCGCACCCACGGCACGTGCACCCCCAGCGAGGTGGCCACATCGTCGCCGAGCGCCAACGAATTCAGGCCGGAACTCAGTGCGAGCGCGAGCAGAAACCCGAGTAGTAGCGCCGGCGCCACCGCCGTCACGGTGTCAAAACGAGCCCCGGCCAGCGAGCCCACCACCCAGTGACGGTAAGAGTCGAACGCATCCGGGCGCGTGAGGATCATGGCCTGAATGTAGGCGTACAGCACCGCGGAAATCACCGCCCCGGCCAGCACGAGCGGAATCACGGAGTCGGTTTTCGAGGGCCGCCCCAACAGGTACACCGCCAGCACCGCGATCACCGCCCCGGGCAACGCAATCCACACCGCCCCGCGCACGCTGGACGCCCCAAAGAACGCGACGGCGGTCACCACCGCAGCGGAGGATCCGGCGGTCACCCCGAGCAACCCGGGCTCGCCCAGCGGGTTGCGCGTGATCGCCTGGATGATGACCCCGGACACCGCGAGCGCCGCGCCCACCAGCGCGCCCATCACGGTACGCGGCACCCGAGTCGCCACCACCTCGCGCACGTAGGCCAGCGAATCCCCGGCCGACGTGGCACCGGTGACCACCGCCCAGGTATCCGCAGCGCTGATCACCCGCGAACCGAACAGGATGGAACACGCGACGGCGAGGCCCAGCACGAGCGCCGTCACGGTCAGGGTAGCCGCACCCCGACCAGCCGCACCCCGACCAGCTGCACCCCGGTGCGTCGTCGAGCTACTCCGCGTCGACGTTCTCAATGGCCTCCTCGATCATGGGCTCGTACCGCTCGATCACCCACGGCACGGTCAGCGGGTTGATGATGGACGACGCCGTCACGAACGATTGGTCCTCGGCAGCCACCACGGCGCCGTTGTCGATGGCGGGGATAGAACCGTAAAGCTCTTGCGATTCGATTTCTTGGCGGTTCGCCGCGTCCGAGTAGAAGGTGAAGATCAGGTCGGAATCGTTGAGCATGTCCGCATTTTCCAGCCCGATCATGGCGGAGTCGGTGCCGGGCACGTCGTACTCGGCGAGATCTTCGGCGCTCAGATCGGGGGTCAGGCCGAGTCCGGAGAGCATGGCCACGCGCTGCTCGCCGGGGTAGAACACACCCAGGGTGCCCGGTCCGTCGTTGTAAATGTAGGAGAACGTATAACGAGACCAGTCCTCACGGACGGCCTCGTCGAACTGGTTCTCAATGTCCTGAATCAGCGTCTCCGCCTGGTCCGCTTCACCCAGCGCCTCGGCCACCACGTTAATCTGTTCCTCCCAGGTGATCACCCAGGGCTGCTCCGCGTAGGCCACGGTGGGCGCAATGTCGTTGAGCACGTCGAACTGTTCCTGGGTGACGCCGGACCAGGGTGCCAGAATCACGTCGGGTTCCAGGGCGACGATCGCTTCCACATCGAGTTCGGTGGAACCGGTGAACTGTTCGGGCAGTTCGTCTCCGGACTCCTCGACGGCGTCGTGAATCCAGGGCAGGTACCCGGTCTCATCCGCGCCCCACGGGTACTCTTCGATGCCCACCGGGGTCACCCCGAGCGCAATGGCGGTCTCGGCTGAACCCTGGCCCAGGGTTACCACGCGCTCCGGCTTGTCGGTGATCTCTGCGGTGCCCAGGGCGTGCTCGATCGTCACCGGGGTGAAGTCGTCTCCCTCAGCACCGGTCTCGGCGCCGCCGTCGTCGGAGGAGCAGGAGGTCAGCGCGAACAGCAGGGCAAGCGAGCCTGCCGCCAGCGTTCCACGCGTGCGTGAAGAGACCATGGGGAGGCCCTTTCCGTAGCCATCACAAAGTTGTGCGGCTATGAGTTTAGGTTAGCCTCTCTTAAATTTCAAACGGTTTGAAGCGAGAACTCGGTCGACGGCGAACATCACCCCGACGACGACGAGATACACCACCAGGATCACCCCGACCGTGGGGCCCACCACGCCCCAGCCCCGCCCCGGCACATCCAGGATGTCGTAGGGGTACCAGTCCAGCAGCGGGCCGCGGAAAAGTGTGGCTCCCAGCCAGGTCAGCGGCAGGATTGTCGAGGCCAGTATTCGTCGCCCCGTGATCTCCCCGCGCGGGCCGAACACCAGCCACACCGCGGGCGCCAGCACCGGCAAGACCACATGCGCCAGCGTGTCGTTCCACCACTCGACGCCGACCAGGGGCGAGTCGTCGCGCAACAGCACGTTAAACACCAGCCCGGTGATCGCGATGCAGCCGATGGAGGCGATGCGCACGACGGCGAACACCGCGCCCCACCGGCCCACCACGCGGCCAACCACATGGCCCGCCGGGCGTACCGCAGCAGCCACCGACGCGATCAGCACCAGCAGGCACGAGGTCACCGTAAAGTACGCGGGCTGATTCGCCATGTGCTCCCACCCGGCGTCGAACCCGCCGGCGTAGCCCACATGGTCGGGTAACTGGCTGTGTTTCCAGCTGCCGATATTCATCGACGTCGACACCGCGGCCAGTGCCACCAATGCGACGACGCCGTGGGCGATCCGCGCCGCCCGGTTGAACTGAACGCTCACTCGGTGATCTCGCCGGTCACCACCAGGGTCGCCCGGCCGATCTCGTGGCCGAAGCGGTTGAACCCGAAGAACGCGTTCGAGGCGTCCGCGGGAATGTCCAGCTCCGGTACATCCAGGGCGTGCACGGTGATGAAGTAACGGTGCTCCCCGTGTCCGGCCGGCGGGGCGGCACCGATGAAGCCGGCTCCTCCGCCGTCGTTCTTCAGTTGGAACGCACCCACTGGCAGCCCGGAACCATCCGCCACCCCGGCGTTTTCTGCCAGCTCGGTCACCTCAGCAGGAATGTTGCCCACCGACCAGTGCCAGAACCCTGATCCGGTGGGAGCGTCCGGGTCGTACACCGTCACCGCGTAGGACCGCGTGCCCTCGGGCGCACCCGACCAGCTCAGCTGCGGGGACGCGTCTTCGCCCCCGGGCACCCCGAAGGCCCCGGAATACTGCGCCGCCGGCCACGCCCCGCCGTCGGTCACCGTGGTGGAGGTGACGCTGAATTCGGGCACCGTTTCCAGTCGGGAGTAGGGGTCGTTGCCGCGGGAGTGGAATTCGGAGATGCCAGCGGGTGTGTCGGTCATGATGACTCCTATCTTCGGTATCCTTCGGCCAGAACAGCCAGAGTTTCCTTCAGCCTAAGCCGCCCACCGCGGGCTCGTCACGCGCAGACATACAGCTGGCTTCGCCCCCTGCCCGTCACCACCGGGACCGGTACGGTATAAACAGCAACGGTTAACCCAGCCCGCACAGCACCTCTTTCGAAAGGACCACCGTGAAACTCGGCGTCGTCATTCTTTCCGTCCGCTCCCCGCGCAAGGCCGATTCGGTGAGCGCCTGGGTGCTTGATCGCCTGAACACCCGCGCGCTGGACGACGTCGAGTGGACCACCCTGGACCTGGCCGACTACGACGTCCCCGCCCTGCGCCGCTACGGTCAGTCCGGGGAGGCCGACGCCCCGGCGGATCTGGTGCGGTGGCGCGACGACGTCGATCGTTGCGACGGGTTCCTGTTCATCACCCCCGAGTACAACCGCGCCATGCCCGGGTACGCGAAGAACGCCTACGATCTGCTCGATGCACCCTGGATGAACAAACCGGTCGCGTTCGTCTCATACGGGGGCGTGGGCGGGGCGCGCGCGGTGGATGCCTGGCGGGTCAGCATTCAGCCGTACAACCAGCCCAGCATCGGGCACCAGGTGCTGCTCTACAACCGCTTCGATTTTGAGGGGGATACCCTGAACCCCACCGACCGGCACACCCAGACCCTGGATAAGGTGGTGGACGAGCTGGTGCGGGTCGCCGCGCGCTGAATCACTCCCGATCAACGGGACCTGTGTGGTCCACAGCACCCGCTTGTCGCGACGATGGACCAAAATCCCCCGTTACGAAGGGCAGAAATCGTCATGTCTTCCTCGCACGCCGACGCGCCACGCACCGCCACCCACCGGTCCGACGCCGCTACATCCGCCCACGCCGATCGTGAGGTGGACCTGCTGGTGCTGGGCACCGGTGCGGCCGGACTGTCCGCCGCGCTGACCGGCGTCGCCGGAGGCATGACGGTGCTCGCCCTGGAGAAGACCGACTGGATCGGCGGCACCACCGCCTATTCTGCGGGCACCGCCTGGGTTCCGAACAACCCGTATCAGCGGGCCGAGGGCAATACCGACGACGCCGAACGCGTGCAGCGCTACCTCGACACCCTGGTGGGCGAGAAGTCCCCGCGAGAAATGCGCACCGCCTACGTGGAGAACGCCCCCCGCATGCTCGACGCGATGGCGGACCTGGGCGTGCGCTTCCTGCACTCCCCCGCCGTCGTCGATTACCACTCCGAGCTGCCCGAAACCGGTGCCACGGGCCGGGCTTTGGAGCCCGAACCCTTCGACGGGCGCCTGTTAGGCCACCGTTTCGCCCATGTTCGCCCGCCGGTGCACGAGTTCGCGCTGATGGGTGGTGAGCTGATGGTCCGCCGTCCCGAGGTCAACACGCTGCTCGGGCTGTTCTCCGGCCAGGCCAAAAAGACCGCTCAAGCCGCCATCACCGCCCTCGGCCTCGGCGTGCGCTGGGCCGCCGACCGGGTGCGCCAGCATCCCCGCGGCACCCGCCTGGTGATGGGCAACGCCCTGGTGGCTCGCCTGTACTACCAGCTGGTGGAACGCGGCGGCGAGGTGTGGCGTCATGCCCGCACCGTCGAACTGCTCCGCGAGACCAGCACAGAAACCGGCGCAGAGACCGGAGCCGTGACCGGCGCCGTCGTCGAGTATCAGGGTCGCCAGCTCACCGTGCGCGCACGCCGTGGTGTGGTGCTGGCCGCCGGCGGGTTCGCACAGTCTCCGCACCTGCGCGCCAAATACCTGCCCTCACCCACACCGCAGTTCTCCCGCGCCGCGGAGGGCGTCACCGGCGATACCCACGCCCTGGCCACCCAGATCGGCGCGGCCCTCGGCCCAGACAACGGCGAAAACGCCCTGTGGTTCCCCTCCTCCGTGGGCACCCGCGCCGATGGCTCCATCGCCGTCTTCCCGCACATTTGGGACCGCGGCAAACCCGGGGTCATCGCGGTGAACTCCGCCGGTGAGCGTTTTGTGGACGAGTCGACGTCATACCACCGTTTCGTGCGCGCTATGTACGCGGCGCATGAGACCACCCCGAGCATCCCGGCCTGGCTGGTGGTGGATTCCCGCACCCTGGCCCGCTACGGGCTGGGCATGATCACCATGCCGCACCTGCCCAAGCTGGCACTGCGACGCCACATCGACTCCGGTTACCTGCACACCGGGCAGACCCTGCGCGAGCTGGCCGAGAACATCGGGGTGGACGCCCAGGGGCTGATCAACACGGTGAGCCGCTACAACGGTTTTGCCGCCACCGGGGTGGACGAGGACTTCCATAAGGGCGAACTGCTCTTCGGGCAGGTGGCCGGCGATCCGAACCACGGGCCTAACCCGAATATCGGCCCGGTGGCGGAGGCGCCCTTCTACGCCATCGCCGTCGTGCCGACCCCGCTGGCCACGTCCCGCGGCATTGCCACGAACCCGAACGCTCAGGCGCTTGACGCCGACGGCGCCCCGATTCCCGGCCTGTACGCGGTCGGCAACGATGCGCAGTCGCCCTTCGGTTCGGAGTACCCGGGCGCCGGTGCTCAGGTAGGTGGCGGCATGACCTTCGGTTGGGTGGCCGCCCGCCACGCGGCCGGGACACGGGACTGACCTTCCGGAAGACCGGCGGGGCCGTGACACGGATCTCGTCGGTCTCTGCCGGGCACGGTCCGAACATGGCACAATGTTCAAGCGATGGTTGTACCATTAGTCGCGCCGTCCATGACTCCCGAGAGGAACAGTACCGTGACCCTTCATCCTGATTTCGCCGGCACCTGGGACATCGACCCCGCGCACAGCCGCATTGGGTTCCAGAGCCGGCACGCCATGGTGGCCAAGGTCCGCGGGGCCTTCAACTCCGTCACCGGCTCGGTTCGCTTCGACGGTGACGCGCCCTCCGACGCCGCCATCGAGGTGCGAGTCGACATGGCCAGTGTGGATACCCGCAACGCCGAGCGCGACAACCACCTGCGCGGCGCGGACTTTTTCGACGTCGAGACCTATCCGGAGATGGTGTTCGTTTCCACCGCCGTGGATGAGGTGGAGGAGAACAGCTTCATCGTCACCGGTGACCTGACCATCCGCGATGTCACTCGCCACATGTCGATCCCGCTGGAGTTGCTGGGCCTGGAAACTGATCCGTTTGGGCAACAGCGTGCCGGGTTCGAAGGCAGCCGCCGCATCGACCGCAAGGAATTCGGCGTCTCCTGGAACACCCCGCTGGATTCCGGCGGCGTGCTGGTCAGCGACAAGGTGACCCTGGAGTTCGAACTCAGCCTGGTCAAGCGCCGCGAGGGCTGACCGTTCCTCGCGAGGGGGTCCTTACTGCACCCGCACCTCGTGGCGGCGCCCGGACTGACGGGTCACGTCCACGAGGATTCCCGCCGCGCTGAGCGGTACTCCCAGGGCCTGCACGGCCTGCGGGAGGACCTCGTCATGCACACGACGCACGACGGCGGCCACATCTCCGCGTTCCTGCACGGTGACCTGCACCGCCAGCTCGGCGTCGCGGCGTGCCCCGCGCAGCACCGCCCGGGCGGCGACGACGTCGTCGAGCGTTTCCGCGGTGGCGGCCACCGCATCCGTGAGCACGGCCGCATCCATCACGGTGGTTCCGGTGCGCGCATCGGCGTGGAAACGCAGCGTGGCGGCCCGGCGGCTGCGCGGAATCTGGGCGATCACCCAGGCCAGGCCGGCCGCCGCGAGCATCATCCCCACCGCCACCACCACGGCGGGCAGCCACGCCAGAGTCTCCACGGTCGTCGCACCCGCCCACGGTCTCGCCTCCGGGGCCAGCACGGGGTCCACACCAGCGAACACTCCCGCGGCGATCAGCCCCCAGGTCACACCGATGGCCAGCAGGAGCGTGCCCAGCATTCCGAGCAGCACCCGGTTCAGCACTCCGGCACGGGTTTTCATGAGGCCTCCTTCACCTGAGCGGTCACGCGCACCCGCGGCACCCGGGTCAGACCGGTGCCGGCCAGGCGCTGTTCCACGTGCTCCCGCACCTCGGCCACCAGAGTCTCGGTCTCGCGTAGCGGCGTCGTCACCGTCACCACCACCGATCGCGGCCCAGCGGAGGTGCGCACACCCGCCACCCCATCGACCTGTGCGGCCACCGCCGACACCAGCGTGGCCATCCCCTGGGTGAGCAGCAGTGCCTCCACGGGCGTGCGGGTGGCTTCGGTCGGCTGGGGCGCGTCCAGGGGTGCGGCATTCTGTGCGCCCGGGATCACCGCGCACAGCACGAGCACCAGCCCCACCAGCGCAGCCACCACCGCGACACTCCAGCCGGCAACACCGTTCCACGACAGGTCGCTCACCCCGGTCAGCAACTCCGCCACCGCCGGCGGCCAGTCCCCGGTGAACAGCGCGGTCAGCCCCGCCCACAGGGTGGCCCCGGCGATCGCCACCACGACGACGGCAACCACCAGGGACACAGCGGTCCGCGGGGGACGGCGTCGCAAATGTTTCATCGCAGCACCCGCTCATCCGCTCGGCCCACCCGCGGATGCAGGTAGCGCACCCGCACATCCACCTGGCGCACGCGCACCCCGGTCAGCTCGGTCACCCGCTGCGCCAAGCGATCGCGCAGCCGCTGAGTGGTGTCTTGAATCGACGCCGGGAACGGCAGCCCGACTTCAACCTCCAGCGCGGCCGAGGTGCCGGAGAGGTTCACGTGCACCCGTGGCCGGGCCTGCGAATCCCCTTGAGCGCCCAGACCCAGAAATCCACCGGAGCGACCCTCGATGTCCGCCATTTCGGAAGCGCACTGAGAGGCGATCTTCTGCACCACCTTCTCGGTCAGGACCAAGCCACCGCGCTGCGCGGCGGCCGTGCCCGCACCCGCAGGCGCCCCCGGACTTTCGGTCGTCGTCGCACCCATCTCGGTCACCGCCGGTCGGTGGCGCGACCCACCAGGGCACCCAGGTCCAGGCGCCCGTCGAGCACCAGGCCCACCACCAGTCCGACGGCGGCGAAGAACGTCACCACCAGGAAGGCCATGAATCCGCCAAAATAGGCCACGATGCCGAGCACCAGGCCCACCACCAGGCCCAGGCTGGTTCGGCTCATCCCGTTCACAGCAACACCTTCGCCTCTGCGTGTTCGACGTCGTCGTCCTCGGGCAGGTGCACATCGGAGACGTGGACATTCACCTCGATCACGTCCAAACCGGTGGCGGATTCCACACTCTCGATGACGTCGGTGCGGATCTGCTCGGCCACCGCCACCACCGAGGAGCCGTACTCCACAATGATGGTCAGATCGATGGCGGCCTGGACGTCGCCCTTCTCCACGGAGACCCCGCCGGCCACGTTCACCTGCGAGCCGGGAATCCGGTTCGACACCGCGTCAAACATGCGACGGGCGGCCGTGCCCATCGCGTGGACCCCGGGCACATGACGCGCCGCGAGTCCCGCCAGTTTGGCGACGACGCTGTCGTTGATGGTGGTGCGGCCCAACGAGGTCTGCAGCGGCGAGGCGATCTCGTCCCCGACCGTGGTGACCGATGGTTCGACCCTGGTCTCGGTTGCGTCCATGGGCGTATCCTTCTCTCTGGCTTATGCACCCGGATGGGGCACGATTCTCGTTCCTGCTCAGGATCATGCCCGGCGAGCGATCACAGTACCAGTTCTGCGTGCCAGAAGATTTTTCGCACTTGACCTGTTGATACTCAAAAGTAGCCGTCTTATAGCTGGCATGGTTGAAAGACAGAAACGTTGACCGACACTGAAACTATCATTCGAACCGTCGAAGGGAGGCATCATGGACGCCGAGCCGGATCCTCATCTCATCACGCTGGTACTGCGCGCCCAGGACGGCGACGTCGCCTCCTTCGAGGAGCTGGTCTTGCGCTATCAGACGCCGCTGTTTCGCATGGCCTACCGCACGCTCAATTCTCGCGTCGACGCCGAGGACGCCGTCCAGGACACCTTCACCTCCGCCTGGACCAAGCTGGACCAACTGCGCCAGCCCGAAGCGTTCTCCTCGTGGCTGTACCGGCAGTGCGTGAACCGCTGCCGGGACCTGTTGCGCCGACGTGGCTCCCTATCCGCCGCTCTGCTCAGCTCCGATTTACTGGATGAAACCACCGCTACCAGCGCCGCCGACGCCGACCCGGTGCGTCAGGCGGAACAGTCGTCGTCCATGGATGAGCTGGGCCGACTGCTGGAATCATTGCCCGAAGAACAGCGCATGGTTTGGGTGTTACGCGAACTGCAACACTTTTCTTATCAGCAGATTGCTGATGCACTAGAGATCACAGAACCCACGGCACGCGGACGCTTAGCCAGAGCGCGCAAATCTCTGGCCGAGGGAATGGAGGGGTGGCGATGAGCACCGATGACATTCTCGAGTGCGGCCGCCCCATCGACGACGTCTGGGACCATCTGGACCGTCCACCCACGGAACACGAGCAGTCCTGCACGTACTGCATCGAGGCGCGACGACGATTCACACGACTGCGTGATCTCACCGAACAAGCCCGCGAGGCCGACGAGAAGCACGAGATCAGCCCCGAGTTGGCTCAGCGCGTCGTCGATTTCGCCCGCTCCCACGTCCGCCGCGGCAAACCGGTGCCGGTGTATCGCACCCCGACCACGGATCTCAGCTTCAGCGAGTACGTGTTCCTCTCCACCATCCGCCGCGTGGTGGACAGCTATACCGGTGTGCTCGCGCGCCGCTCACGCATTCACGTGGACGAGAACCCCGAGGGCGGACGCACCCGGATGAGCATCCGCGTCAGCCTCGTCGTCGACCCCCGCATCTGGCGCAGCGGCTACGACGAGCAGCTGCGCTCCGCTCTCATCCACACCTTCGCCTCCGAGCTGGGCGTGGAGCTGACTTCCGTCGACCTCGTGCTGGAGGACCTGCACTATGATGCCTGATTCCACTCCCGAACCGCTGGATTCCGGTACCGGTTCCGGTTCTCGACCCACCGACACCGAGCACGCCCTGCGGGAGCTGCTGGCCCACACCATCGATGGCGTCGCCGGGGTGTTGCGCCGCGAACCCACGGTCACTGATGTGCTCTCCGCCCTCACCGACGGGTTGAGCCGGGCCGCGAGCCGGTTGCGCCCGCGCCGTCGGGCACCGCTCACCGACACCGAGGCTTACGGCTGGACCCAGCGCGACGCCGACCCCAGCCGCACCGACGGTGTGCGGGTCACCCTCGACGACGGACGCGTGTCGGTGCAGGTGGAGGTCTCCGCCCAGCGGGACCACCAGACACTGACGGTCGCCGCCGATGTGCATGACGCTGTCGTCACCCGCCTGCAGGAGCGCCAGCACAGGGTCGGCAGCGTCAAGGTCACCATCGTGGAGGTCCGCGACGCACAGGTCCGCCCCCGGACTTAGCGGACACATCCCAGGAACCGTGGAGCCGAGCCTCCTAGACTTCCTGAAGAACGACCGACACCGAATCGGAGCAGCAGTGAGCCTAACCCCCTTCCCCTCTTCTGACGCCGCATCGCGCCCCTTCCAGCGGCTGACCCGATCTGCAACGTCGAAGGAGACCTTCATCGTGCAGTCCGGGGCGGGGTCGATCACCTTCACCGGTCAAGAACTGGAGACACTGCGCCACTCGCTGCAAGGCATGCTGCTGGAGTACAAGTTCGCCACCCGGGAGGTCGAGACGAAGCTGGCCGTGCTGCGCGACGAGTTCAAGCAGCTGCACGACTACAACCCGATCGAGCACATCTCCACCCGCGTGAAGACCATTGATTCGCTGCTGAACAAAGCCGAGCGCAAGGGAGTCGGCCTGGATCTGCCGCGGATTCGCCGGGAAATCACCGACATTGCCGGGGCGCGGGTGACCTGCAGCTTCGTCACCGACGTCTACCGTATTTTCGACCTACTCGCCGCCCAGGACGACATCACCCTGCTCGAGGTGAAGGACTACATCACCCACCCCAAGCCCAATGGGTACAAGTCGCTGCACGCCATCATCACCCTGCCGATCTATTTGTCGTCCGGCCGGCGCGACGTGACCCTCGAGATCCAACTGCGCACCATCGCCATGGACTTCTGGGCGTCCCTGGAGCACAAGATCCACTACAAGTACGACGGCGACGTCCCCTCCGGCATGCTCGCCGAGCTGAAGGACGCCGCCGACACCGCCGCCGAACTGGACCAGCGCATGGAGCGCCTGCACCGCGAGCTGCACGGCGGCCCCGGCACCATCACCGCCTGAGCCCCGCCCGAGCACGCTGAAACATACCGTGCAGAATTCCACCACGTGCGAGGGTAGACGCGGTCCAACCATGCCGGTTTCCCCTGAATCCCCCACTCAGCCCCAGGACGAGTCTGTCGGCGACGTCGTCGTAGCCAACGGGTGGCCCACTACGACGACGCCGGACAGGCGCGCTGGGCGAACAACGCCGGGGTGAAGGTGTTGCGCGGGCACGGCCGGTTGATCGGCGAGCGCCAGAGTGATCAGTAGAACAGGTGGGCCATCACCACGATGACCGGGAGGGTGATCACGGTGCGCAGCAAGAAGATCGCCACCAGGTGGTGGAAGCGCACCGGAATCCGCGAAGCCAGCAACATGCCGCCCACCTCCGACATGAAGATCAGCTGGGTGATCGACAGGGCACCGACGATGAACCGGGTCATCTCGGCGTCAATGGAGGCAGCGAACGCCGCGGGCAGCAACATGTCGGCGAACCCAATAAGCATGGTGGCCGAGGCAGCTTCCGCCTCGGGCACCTGCATCAGCTCCAGCACCGGGATGAACGGGGCGCCCAGCCAGGTGAACAGCGGGGTGTGCTCGGCCAGCATCACGGACACCGTGCCGATCGCCAAGATACTGGGCACCACCACGACCCACATCTCCAACACATTGGAGAACCCGTGGCGGATCACCGTACCCAGGCGCACCTCCGCTCCCCGGTCCAGGCCGTTGCTCCACGCCCGACGCAGCATCCCGCGCCGCGGCGGAGCCTCGTCCTCCGGCTGCGGCGTCACGCCCTCGGCGTACTCGTCGGGTATTCGGGAGAGCGGCGGAATCCGCACCATCACGACCCCGGCAATCAACCCGGCCACCACGATGGTGAGGTAGAACGGCAGGAACATGTGCTGCAACCCCAGGTATCCCAGGATCACCACCGTGAAGGTGACGGAGACGATGTTGAACGTCGTGCCCAGCACCGCGGCCTCGCGCTTGGTGTAGTACCCCTGCACATACTGCTGATTCGCCATCAGCACGCCAATCGAGCCGTCGCCGAGCCAGGAGCTCAGTCCCACCACGGAGGACCGTCCGGGCAGGCGGAACAGCGGGCGCATCAACCGAGTCATCAGCGCGCCCACGAAGTCCAGCAGCCCGAAGCTCAGCAGCAGCGGCAGTAATAGCCCGGCCAGGAAGAAGACCGTGGCCAGGACGGTGGCAAGATCCAGGATCACCGCACCGGTGTTTTCGCCCCACACCTGCTCCGGACCCACCTGCAGAATGATCAGCAGCGCGAACACCAGCCCGGCCACGCGCACCGCCAGCCACATCCAGCCGACGTCGAAGAGGGTACGGCCCAGATGGTTGTCCAAGAATCCCGGACGCACGGTCCACCACAGCAGCGTGCCCACCACGGACACCGCCACCAGGGTGACAATGATCCACGGGACGACGACGCCGAGCCCGGTGGTCAGGGTGTCCGAGAGGAACGCGATGGGGATGGTCACGGAGCCGGCACCGTCGGGCACCGGGACCATGAAGATCAGCACCCCGATCAGCGACGGGAGCAGGAACCACCAGGCGCTGGACGCCCGAGACCGGCTCGGCGGTGTGGCCACCTCGGGGTACGTGTGTGCCGACGTCGACGATGTGCTCTCCTTCATCGGATGCCCCCTGTCACGGTACCGGATCCGTGGCTGGTCCCGTCCAGTCGCACCGGTGCTAGCTCATCCCACTGGTCCCCGGGGCCCGGGTTCTCGGGGGCGCTGCTGCCGCCCAGGTGCCGGACCACGCCCCACACTGCGTTCAATGCGGTGGTCACCGCGCCCTCAGCCCAGCCGGCGGTGAAGGAAATATCGTCGCCGGCCAGGAAGATTCCGCGCTGGTGCGTCTCCAGTTCGTCCTGCATGAAGTGGCCGAACAGCCGCTGTTGGTACCGGTAGTGACCGGGCAGATTGTTCTTGAAGGCACCCATGAAGTTCGGGTCGGCCTCCCAGGACACCGTGATCGGTTCGCCCACGATATGCGAGCCGATGTCCAGCCCCGGGTAGATCTTGTGCAGCGAGTGCAGCATCAACCGGGTGCGCTCGGTGGCGTCCAGGGCCAGCCACTTGAGGGCGTCGTCGTTCCAGGTGTAGGACAACAGCATCGCCGCTGGCTGGTCCGGCCCTTCGTCCAACAGATAGGTGGCACGCGGAAGCCGGTCGGTCAGCGTCATCGACATCACCGGGCGTCCCGTCTCCGGATCGAGATCCCGCCAGAAGGACCGGTCCACCATCACGAAGGTCTTGGAGGAGAGCATGTAGTGACTCTTCTCGATCGCCGTCCACATTCCCGCCGGGAACAAGGATTCATCCGTGTCGATCCGGCTCGAGAGCAGCCACGACTGGCAGGTCACGACGGCGGAGGCGAACTCGCGGGTGCGCCCCCATTTTTCGGTGATCCGGATCCCGCCACCAGGCAGCTTTGAGTTCTCCCCGCGGTGGATCCCGGTGACCGCGCCCCGCGGGGTGCCGCCGTGCAGGGAGGCCAGCGAGGTGCCGGCCGGCCAGTGCACCATCTGCGTGGGCACGTGCTCCCACAGTTCCAACGGGAGCCGCTGCGCCCCGCCCACGATGCCGCGGTGCTGGTCGTCGGCGTCGGTGAACACCACGCGCAACACCTCCAGAATCGAGTTGGTGAAGTCGGTGTCCCAGCCGCCCGACCCGAATCCGACCTGGCCGAAAGTCTCCAGGTGCTCGAAGCTGAGCTCACCGAACGCGCGCGACGACGCCAGGAACCCGTAGAACGATTCGTCGTCGAATTTCACCACGAGCTCGTTCCACAGCCGTTTCAGCGTGGCGGTGTCGCGGGCACGAATCGCGGTCTGCACGGCTTCGAGTTCGGCGTCTTCCACCAGGGCCCGCTTCCAGGCCTCGGCCACCTCGCGGTAAAAGTCCGGCAGATCTTCGGCACTTTCGGCGTAGACGGTCTCGTTCTTCAGCTCCACCACCGTGGAGGGGGTGACGTCGGCCAGCGGGTTCGGGAACTCGCGGGTTTCCAACCCCAGCTGGTCCACATAGTGATAGAAAGCCCGGCCTGAGGTGGGGAAACGCATCCCGCCTAGGTCGACGACGACGTCGGAGTTGCCCTCGAACGACTGTGACTTGAGGCGTCCTCCGATCGCCCCGGCCTCGTAGACCACCGGCTTGAGCCCCATTTTCATCAGTTCGTAAGCGGTGACCACCCCGGCCAGTCCGGCGCCCACCACGGCCACCTCGGTGCCGTAGGCCGATGCGGGCACGGAGCCCAGACCTGCGGGGTGGGAGAGGTAATGGTCGTAGCTGAACGGGAAGTCCGGGCCGAGCATGGTCAGCGGTCCGGTCTCGGGTGTCGGCCCGGTCTGTGGTGCGCTCATCGCTGTCCTCCGCTCATGGCTGAAACGAGTTCGTACACCAGGTGGCTGGCGGCGATCCCGGTGAGCTGGGCGTGATCATACGCCGGGGCCACCTCGACGACGTCAGCGCCCACAATGTTCAGGTCGGATAGCTCCCGAATCACCCGCAGCATTTCCCGGCTAGTCATCCCACCGGCCTCGGGGGTTCCGGTGCCCGGGGCGTGGGCCGGGTCCATCACGTCGACATCGATGGAGATGTACACGGGGGCATCCCCCAGGCGGTTCCGCAGCCGGTCAATAGCAGCGGCGATACCGTGCTCCTCGATGTCCACGCTGCCGGTGATCTGGAAGCCGAGTGCGGCATCGTCGTCGAGGTCCTGCTTGCCGTACAGGGGGCCGCGCGTGCCCAGGTGGGCGCTGGCGGTCAGGTCGATAAACCCCTCCTCGGAAGCGCGGCGGAACGGGGTGCCGTGGGTGACCGGGGCGCCGAAGTAGGTGTCCCAGGTGTCCAGGTGCGCATCGGCGTGCAGCACCGCCACCGGGCCGTGCTTCTCGGCCATGACCTTCAGCAACGGGTAAGCGATCGTGTGGTCGCCGCCAATGCATACCAGGCGGTCAGCGCGTTCCAGCAGCGCGCGGGCACCGTCGGCCACCTGGGCCACCGCCTCGTCCAGGTTGAACGGGTTGGCCACGATGTCTCCGGCGTCGGCGACTTGAGCGACGGCGAACGGGGAGATGTCCTGTGCCGGATTGTAGGGGCGCAGCAGCCGGGAGGATTCGCGCACGTGGTTGGGGCCGAAGCGCGCGCCGGGGCGGTAGCTCACCCCGGAATCGAAGGGCACCCCGGCCACCGCAATGTCGGCGTGGCCGACCTCGTCCAAGGTGGGCAGCAGGGCGAAGGTGGCGGGCCCGGCATAGCGCGGGGTCTGCGCTGAATCCCGGGGGCCGATCGGGGCAGTGGTATCCGAGTGCGGTGTCATGCAACTCTCCTCAGAAGGTGATCTACAGCACGGTCTTGTGGGTAACCTACGCGCAGAATCCGTAGGCGGCAATCACCGGAACCGCCCCGGAAACCCTCCGAAACCGCGTTTGTGTCGCCACCATCTCACCATCGCACGGCAGGACCGCCAACGATTCTCCATTGTGCCGCGATACTGCTCACTGCGCACATCATCTGCGCCGAATTCGCCGCGGAGTGTGTCCCAGCCCTCACTACGGTAGCGGTCTGCGGGCATACTGGGACCATGAAAATCGCCGTGTTCCAGGAAACCGCCGAACCATTGCGGATCGAGCACAATCTGGGTCTGATCAACGACGCCGCCGCTGCCGCTGCCCAGCAGGGGGCCACGCTGATGCTGACCCCGGAGCTTTTCCCGGTCGGCTACGCGCCCGCGCGCGTGCGCGCCGAGGTGAGTGACGACGACGTCGCCGCCGCGCACCGCGCCCTGGAGGAGATCGCCCGTCGTCACGCCATCGCCCTGGTGTACAGCCTGCCCGACGACGGCGCCCCCGAGCACCGCGGCATCACGGCCACGCTGGTGGACGCGACGGGTCAGCGCCTGGCCCACTATCAGAAGGTGCACCTGTTCGGACCCGAGGAGCGTGCCGCCTTCACCGCCGGCGATACCCCGCCACCGGTGGTGCACTACGGCGGCCGCGCTCTGAGCCTGGCGGTCTGCTACGACATCGAGTTCCCAGAAATCGCCCGGGCCGCGGCCACCGCGGGTGCGGAACTGTTGCTGGTGCCCACCGCCCTGGCCGGGGATGCCCCCGAGATTCCGCGGCTGCTCGTGCCGGCCCGCGCCCTGGAGAACCGGATGACGGTGGCCTACGCCAATCACACCGGGGTGGAGGACGGGCTCGATTTCGACGGGCGCAGCGTGGTGGCCGGTCCCGATGGCGCGGTGCTGGGCTCGCTCGACGGCGCCCCCGGGCTGCTCGTCGTCGACGTGGGCCCCCGCCCCACCCCCGGACCGGAGGGACCCTGGTATCTGGAGGACCTACGGCCCGAAGTACACCGGACCTGGCTGGATGCCAGATGACGCGCGACGTCGACGAAGCCCTCATCCAGGCGCTGCGCGAGGACGGCCGCGCCACCTACCGCGAGCTCGCCGCCCGGCTCGGGGTGCAGCGCTCCCTGGTCTCCACCCGGGTGCGCGCCCTGCTGGATTCGGGCCAGATCCGCATCGTCGCCGCGGCCGACCCGGCGTTTCTCGGCGACCGCGCCCTCGCCCACGTCTCCATCACCGGTCACGGGGACCTGTCCGCGCTCATCGAGGGGCTGTGCGCCCGCCCGGAGATCCCTCTGGTGTCGACGACGTCGGGTCCGGTGGATGTGGTGGCCGAGGTGCACGCCGCCGATGAGGCCGCCCTGCGGGAAACGCTGCGTTGGATTCGCGGGTTACCCGGCGCGGAAACCGTGCGGGTGAACCTCTACACCGACGTCGTGCGCGGTACTTTCGCCTCGCATTTCACCGGAACCGGCACCGTGGACGTCATTGACACCGCCCTCATCGAGCAGCTGCGTCACGATGGTCGCACCAGCTACCGCGACCTCGCCAAGCAGGTCCGGCTCTCCCAGACGGCGGTGCGGGCCCGGGTGCACCGGATGCTCGACGCCCGGATCCTGAAGATCAGTGCGGTGGTGCGCCAGGATGCCGCTTCCGACCGGGTGAAGGTCGGCGTCGGGCTGAACCTGGGCGGGGACGAGCGGTCCGTGTTGGCCGCGCTGGCCGAGAGCCCGGAGGTCGAGTTCACCGCACTCACCCTCGGCGGGTTCGACCTGATTGCCACGGTGGCCGGGGCCTCCCCGCGCGAACTCTTCGCCCGCTTGGACCGGCTCAAAGCGCTCGACGCCGTGCACCGGCTCACCAGCTGGCTGCACCTGCGCACCGTGAAGGAAGACTACTCCCGCGCCGTCTCCGCCGCGCGCGCGTAGCCGTCAGTCTTTCGCGCCCGCGCGCGTGAACCTATGCCCGCCGCGTCCGGTATCGCAGCAGCAGCTCGTTCCCGCAGCGCAGCACCCCGTTCAGTTTCATCTCGGTGGGCACGGCGGACGTCCCGCGGGTAATCCGCCCCGCCAGCCCGGACTCGACGGTGGGGGCGGCGGTCAGGCACAGTTCGTCCACCGCCCCGGCCGCCAGCAGCGCGGCAAACAGGGTAGGGCCGCCCTCGCAGTGCACCCGGTGCAGCCTGCGAGCGCGCAGATCCGCCCGCAGTAACCCCACCTCAAGCCCCGTTTCACCCACGACGACGACGTCAGCCACCTCGCTCAGCGCGGCCCGCCGCTCGGCGTGCAATCCGCCCCCGTCGGCCCCGGCTCCGCTGGTTCCACCGCGATGCGTGTACACCACCGGTCGCACCGGCGCCTCGGTGAAGATCGGCGAGTCCGGGTCCAGATCGAGCCGCCCGGACACCAGGGCGAACACCGGCTGCTCAGGCATCCCGCGGTCCCGGCGCCACGCGACGGCGTCGTCGTCGAGCACCATGGCCCCGTAGCCCTCTTTCCGCGCGGTGCCGGCCCCGAGCATCACCACATCGGCCTGGCGGCGCAGCAACTCGAACACCGCCTCGTCCCCGGCGGTGCCCAGCGGACCGGACACCCCGCCCCGGGTCACCGCGCCGTCGAGACTCGTCACGAAATTCACCCGCAACCAGTCGTGCGCCTCCCCCTGACGCTCAGGAAACGCGTAGTGCTCCAACAGCTGCGCCGGGCTCAGGTCCTCGGCCGGGTCCGGCCACAGCCGGTCGATCCGCACGTTCTCGTCCTTCGTCCCCATCAGTCCCGCCTCTTCCAGTCAGTACCCTCACACATTGTGGGTGGGGTGCGTGTTGTGTTCCAGGCGCACCGGGGTCCTCCACCCCAGAATCGCCTCGGTCATCCGGGCGGCATCCACCGCGGCGACGACGTCGTGCATCCGCACAATCCGAGCCCCGGCCAGCACGCACGCCACCATCGCTGCCACAGACCCGGCCCCGCGCTCCTGTTTCGGCCGGTCCAGCACCTCGCCGATGAAGTCTTTGTTCGACACCGCCGCCAACACCGGCGCCCCCAGCCCGACCATCTCGTCCAGCCTGCGGGTCAGCTCCAGGGAGTGCAGCGTGTTCTTGTCCAGGTCATGCCCCGGATCGAGGATGATCCGCTCGGCCGGCACCCCGGCGTCGATGGCGCGCCGCATCCGCACCTCCAGAAAGTCCCGCACCTCGGTCACGACGTCGTCGAACCGCGCCGCCGGTTTCTCCTCCCGCGGCGGCCCCACACTGTGGGTGATCACCACGTGCGCGCCCGATGCCGCCACCACCTGGGCCATCTCCGGGTCGCCCAGTCCGGAGGTGTCATTCACGACGGCGGCCCCGGCCTGCACCGCCGCCCGAGCCACCTCGGCGCGGTAGGTATCCACGGAGATCACGACGTCGGACTCGGCCGCGACCGCTTCGACCACCGGGACCACTCGGTCGATCTCCTCGTGCACCGATACTGCTGGCCCGCGCCCGAACGGCACGCCGCCGATGTCGATCCAGTCCGCCCCCTGCTCGGCGGCCCGCAGCCCTGCCGTCACCGCCCGATCCAGTTCGTACGTGACTCCGGCGTCGTAGAACGAATCGGGGGTGCGGTTGATCACCGCCATCACCGCTATCTGGCGGGAGAAGTCGAAGGTGCGCCGCCCGATTCTGCGCACCTGTTGCTCAGGCCCTGGAGTCGTCCGGCTCATGGGCGCACCAGCTCGGCGAACCGGTCCAGGTCGATGTTGCCGCCAGAGAGCACGACGCCGATGCGCAGCGGACCCTCTCCGGCAGACCCAGCAGCGCCCGCAGACCCAGCAGCCAACCACGCCTGGGCTCCAGCCAGGCCCAGGCATCCGGTCGGCTCGACCACCGTTTTCAGGTAGGTGGCCATGAACCGCATCTGACCCACCAGTTCGGCATCCGAAACGGTGAGGATCCCGGCAGCGTGGGCTTGCACCACCGGGAACGTCACGGCCCCCACCTGGGCGGTCTGCGCGCCGTCGGCGATGGTCTGCGGCACCGGAATCGTCACCCGTTCGCCGCGCTCCAGCGACTGCTTCACGTCGTCGCCGGCCTCGGGCTCCACCCCGTACACCGCGCACTCCGGCGCCACCGCAGCCGCCGCCAGCAGCGACCCCGCCAGCAGTCCGGCCCCGCCGCAGGGCACCAACAGCGCGTCCAGCGTGGCCCGGTCAGCACCGGACACCTGCGCGACGTCCTCGAACAGCTCCAGGGCGGCCGTGCCCTGACCCGCGGCGATGTGCGGGTGATCAAACGGCGGGATGATGTGCCCCCCGGTGCCGGCGGCGAGCTGTTCCGCCATCGCCACCCGATCCTCGGTGTAGCGGTCGTAGAGGACCACCTCCGCACCGTAGCCGAGCGTGGCCTCCAGCTTGGCCGCCGGGGAGTCCTCGGGCATCACGATGGTGGCGGTGCGCCCCTGCAGGCGGGCAGCCAACGCCACCGCCTGCGCGTGGTTGCCAGAGGAGTAGGCCACCACCGGGTCCCCGGCGGGTAGTCGGTGCAGGGCGTTATAGGCGCCGCGGAACTTGAACGCGCCGATCCGCTGCAGGTTCTCCGCCTTCAAAAACACCTGCACCTCGCGCCCGGCCGTCTCGCTCCACGCCCGATTCAGTCGCGTCGAGGTGAGCACGGGGGTGCGGTGGGCGACGCCGTCGAGCACGTCCGCGGCGGAACGGACGTCGTCGACAGTGGGCACGGCCGGGACGGCAACAGAATCAGCGGGAACAGCAGAATCAGACATAGCCTTCAGCCTAGACGCGCGACGCCCACCCATCGAAGAGGCCGTCACTGCGCGGTGTATCCGCCGTCCACGGGAATCGACACCCCGGTGAGGTAGCTCGCTTCTTCCGACGCCAGATACGCCACGGCCGCCGCGGTGTCAGCGGTGGTGCCCAGCCGACCCAGCGGAATCTGGGAGACCACCGCCGCCAACGCGCCCTCAGGGTCGTCCTGGTCGGAGAGCCAATCCTCGATCAGCGGCGTCTTGGTCATGCCGGGGGCCACCGCGTTGACCCGGATCCCGTGCGGGGCCAGCTCCACCGCCGCACCGCGCGTGTAGGCCAGCAGCGCACCCTTCGAGGCGGTGTAGGTGGTCAGGGTGGCCACGCCCACGCTCGCCAGGCGGGAAAGCACGTTGATGACGGCACCGCCCCGTACCGAGAGCGGCTCGACCGCGGCGGAGGTCATCGCCATCGCCGCGAACGTGTTGATGGCGAACACCTCAGAAATCTCGGACACCGGAGTATCGGCGATCAGACCCGCGTGCCGACGCCCCGCGTTATTGACCAGCACGTCGAGCCGACCGAACCGCTCCAGCACCTCGCCCACCACCCGCGCCGGTTCGCCGGGCGCGGTCAGGTCGGCGGCGATCGGGAGCACCGGTTCAGACTCCGGCTGCCCCAATCCCTCGTCGTGTCCCGAACCAGCCGTGCGGCTGGTCACCACCACCTGGAACCCGTCGGCCGCGAGCCGCTGGGCGATGGTCAGCCCGATCCCGGAGGATCCGCCGGTCACCAGCACCACGCGCCTCTCATCCGATCCTGTGCTCATCGTGCCTCCCTTTGCTCGAGTCCTGGTCGCTCCCGGATACTCTTCACACCTCCGGGCTGCGGTGCGTGAATCGGCCGCCCACCATGGTCGCGTCCACCGGAATCGCGTGAATCTCGCTGACGTCGACGTCGACCGGATGCTCCCGCAGCACCACCACATCCGCGAGCTGGCCAGGCACTAGCCGGCCCTTGTGACGCTGCCCGGTGACCTGCGCCGACCCTACCGTCGCTGCGGCAAGGGCCTCCTGAACCGTGATCCGCTGCCGGTGCCCGTACTCCCGACCGGCTTCAGTGAGACGCTCGACGAACGACTGGATGCCTCGCAACGGCGCCCCGGCGGTGACCGGCCGATCTGAACTGAGCGCCAGCGGCATGCCCGATTCGAGCACGCTGCGCGCCGGTTGCGCCCATTCGGTGCGTTCCGGGCCCACCGCGGCGCGGATGCCCTCTCCGAACGTGCTGATGAAACTGGACTGCATGACGCAGGCGACGTCGAGCCGCGCCATCCGATCAATCTGGTCGGGCCGCACCACAATCCCGTGCTCCACCCGGTTCGGCACACTCCGCGCCCCATCACGACGGCGCGCCTCCTCGATGATGTCCAGCGCCAGATCCAGAGCGGCATCCCCGACGGCGTGCAGGGCTACAGACCAGCCGGCGGCGTAGGCGGCAAGCACGCGGGCCCGCATCACCTCCGGATCCTCCTGCAGGTAGCCGTGTTGACCGGGGCAGGCGTCATAGTGTTCGGTCACCTGCGCCGTGCGCCCAAGAATCGACCCGTCGGTGAACACTTTGACCGGTCCCAACTGCAGTGCATCGTCACCCCAGCCGGTGCGCAGCCCGCCGCTGAGCCCCCGCCGCTCCGGTTCGTCGTCGTGCCCGCTCAGGCTCTGCAGCACATCGATGACCGGCATCACCTGCATCCGGGTGCGCAGGGTGCCGGCTTCACGCGCCGCCTGATAGCCGGCGAGCTCACCGGGTGCGTGGCCGATCCACCCGCCGGCCACCCCGGCGTCGGTCACGCTGGTCAGCCCCTCACGCGCGTACTGGGCGGTGGCCAGGTCCAGGGCGCGAGCGATGGTGTCGATCGAACTGGGCAACAGCAGGTCCTGGATGAGTTTCATGGCGCGCTCTTCCAGCACCCCCGTGGCACGCCCGGTCTCATCCACCACGATCCTCCCGCCGTCGATCTCCCGGCCCAGGTGCGCCCCCACCCCGGCTCGCTGCATGCCAAGCCCGCTGAGCTGGCAGGAGTGTCCGGAGGCGTGCTTGATCCACACCGGCCGCCCGTCTGAGGCCTTGTCCAAGGCGTCGGCATCGGGCACGGCCCCGCCGATCAGGACCGGGTTGAACCCCGAGGCGATCACCCAGTCCCCGGGCTCCGTCTCTGCCGCCCGCGAGCGCACCACCCGGTACACGTCCTCGAGGCTGCGCACCGCCGATAGGTCCGCCTCGATCAGGGTCATCCCGTACCAGACCGAGTGCGCGTGCGCGTCGTTGAACCCCGGCAACACCGTGCGTCCGCCCAGCGACACCACCTCGCGCGCGGTCAGCCCTGCGGCGTCGTCGCCGATCGCCACCACGCGCCCGTTCAGCACCGCCATACGGTCCACCTCTGCGGGCGAATCAGTGCCCGGACCAGCACCCGTAACCACCCGGGCATCGCGCAGGATCACATCAACCAGCATCGCGCACCCGATCATGCACCTCGAGGATCGCGTTCGCCAGCCGGTCCACCGCCGCGGTGGGCACCCCCGCCAGGTTGATCCGCCCAGAAGGCACGCCATACACCGCGTGGTCGATGCGCAGCCGGGCCATCTGCTCCGGGCTCAGCGGCAACCGCAAAAACATCCCCCGCTGATCCGCCAGCGCCGGCCATTCTGGCGCGTCCGAGGCCGCCGTCAACCCCCGCACCAGCCCTTCGCGCAATCCTGTGATCCGCTCCCGCATCTGGTCCAGCTCGGCACGCCACTGCGCGCGCAACCCGTCGTCGCCGAGCACCTCCGCCACCACCCGGGCACCGTGCGAAGGTGCCTGCGAGTACGCCGCCCGAGCGATCACCTCGAGCACCCCGTGCACGTACGTACCGCGCTCCGGGTTCGACATCACGGCGACGGCGCAGCCGGTGCGTTCGCTATACAGCCCCCACACCTTCGACGCGCTCACCGCCACGAGTCCCTCCGGCACGATCTCCAGCATCCGCCGCATCCCGGCCAGGTCCTCCTCCAGTCCGTCGCCCAGCCCGAAATAGGCGTGGTCGATCAGCGGGATCACCCCGGCCCGGTTCATCTCGTGTCCCAACTGCTCCCACACCGACACGGGCATGGTCAGCCCGGTCGGATTGTGGCAGGCACCCTGCAACAGCAACACGTCCCCGGCCCGCGCGCCCCGCACCGCCTCGACGACGGCGTCGACGTTCAGATACCCCTGATTCTCGATGGCGTACTCCTGGATCCGCAGCCCGGCCGCCTGCAGCACCGGCACATGGTTCACGTACGCGGGAACCCCCAGGTGCACCGTGCGCTCCGGGCCGGTGATCGCCAACAGCTCGGCCAACAGCCGCAGCGCCCCCGTCCCGCCGACCGCCTGCAGCGAGCGCGCCCGCTGGGTCAGGTCGCTGTCGCCCAGTACCAGGTCGGTGATCCCGGCATTGAACTCGATATTGCCCGACGGGCTCGTGTACTCCTTGGTCGCGGCGATCGAGGCCAGCCGCAGCTCCGCCTCCTGCACCGCCTGCGGCACGGGGCACACCCCGTGCTCATCCCGGTACACGCCGATCACCAGGTTCAGCCGGTTCAAACGCAGGTCGGCGGCACATTCGGCCGTCAGCGCCCACAGCGGATCGAGTTGGAGGTCGGGTTGCGTCAGGAGCATGAGATCGCCTCGGCTTCCGGGTCGCGCCGTCGAGCTTTGCGGTCAGCCTAGTATGCAACCACCCTCGACGAAAAGATGCACCGCCCGATGTTCACCCGCGTGTTCCCCGCCACTTTCTTTAACCGGTGCTAGCTCCTAGCCTGGAAACAATGGCACTCAGATCCGTGCGTTTCTGAAGAAGCGTCGTCATCCACGTCGAAGAGAGGTCCAGCAGATGAGCAACACCGACCTGCACCCCCCGACCACCGCCACCGCCCCCCTCGTCGACGGACCCGCCCTCTGGCCGGCCCAGGCGCATACCCCCAGCGTGCTGGGACGTCAGCTCGTCATCGAGCGCGGCGAGGGTTCCTACATTCACACCACCGACGGGCGCCGTCTTTTCGACGGAACCGCCGGGCTCTGGCACGCCAATGTGGGGCATTCCCATCCGGAGTTGGCCCAGGCTGCATACTCCCAGATGCAACGGCTGGAGACTTATCACACCTTCGCCCGCTTCACGAACGATCAGGCCCAGGCCCTGGGTGAGCGCCTGGCCAGCATCTCGCCCATCGAGCGCTCCAAGGTGATCCTGAATTCCGGAGGGTCCGACGCCATCGACGTCGCCTGCAAGCTGGCGCGCCGGCATTGGCAGCGCGAGGGTCGACCCAGCAAGCAGCTCATTCTCAGCCGCGAATTCGCCTATCACGGCCTGCACGCCTATGGCACCTCGATCGCGGGCCTGGAGTTCAACCGTGAAGGCTACGGCACCGAGTCGCTCGTCCCGGAAACCGCGCGGGTTCCCGTGCACGACGCCGACGCCCTGGAGCGCATCATCCACGAGATCGGCGCCGACACCATCGCCGCCATCGTCACCGAGCCCGTCCAGGGCACCGGCGGGGTGAATCCTCCCGCGCCGGGTTACCTCGACAAACTGCAACGGCTGGCCCGTGAGAACGACATCCTGATCATCCTGGACGAGGTGATCACCGGGTTCGGCCGCACCGGCACCATGTTCGCGGCCGAGCGCTACCAGGTCGACCCCGACATCGTGACGTTCGCCAAGGGGGTCACTTCCGGCTACGCGCCCCTGGGCGGCATTCTGATCAGCCCCCGGCTGTGGGAGCCCTTCTACCGGGACTCACCGGACACCCCGGTCTTCCGGCATGGCTCCACCTACGGCGGTCACGCCACCGCCGCTGCCGTCGCCCTGGCGCACCTGGACCTGCTGGAGCGCGAGCAGCTGATCCCGCGCGTCCGCGAACTAGAAACGGTGCTCGACCAACAGCTCTCCGCCCTGGCCGAGCGAAACTCCGCGGTACAGGACGTGCGTGTGGCGGGCCTGCTCGGCGGCGTCACCCTGAATGAAAACCTCTCCGCAGAACGAGTGGCGGACGAGATCATCGAGCTCGGGTTCATCTCCCGGCCGCTGCGCGGCAACACCCTGCAGATTAGCCCGCCATTCATCATCAGCAACGACGAGCTCATCGCTTTCATGAACGCCATCGACGAGGCCATCACCACGGAAATGACCCGGTAGCCGCATCGAGCATCAGCCACCCACCAGCCACGAGGCACCCAGCACAGACCAACCAAAACACCGCAACCCACGCGACGGCGGGGATCCGGGTGAGGGCGGCCAGCTGGTCGGCGTCCGTGGCGCCGCGCGCGCTACCCCGCCCCGACACGACACGACGTCGCGCCCGCTGCAGGTCCACCACGGCTCGGGGCGCGATCAACAGCAGCGACCACACCAACAGGTACGCCATCCCGGTCAACACCGGCCCAGGGGCCAGCCACGACACCGCCGCAACCGCCACCCCGGTGGCCAGCACCACCCACAGCCCGTACAGGTTCCGGATCAGCACCAGCATGACCGCACACAGCAGCACCAGCAGCCACAGCCAGCCGGCGGCGTAACCGAGACTCACCAACCACGCGCCACCCAGGCCCAGTAGCGCCGGCGCCGGATAGCCCGCCAGCAGGGTCGCCACCATGCCGGGCCCACTCCGTCGCCCCCGACTCACCGTCACCCCGGAGGTGTCGGAATTCAACCGGATCCCGCTGAGTCGGCGTCCCACCAGCACCGCGACCAGGGCGTGCCCGGCCTCGTGGATCAGTGTGCCCACCTGCCGCACCATCCGGTATCCCAGCGGCGTCCACGTCACTACCAGCGCACCCACGCCGAGTGCCAGCACCAGTAACCAGCTCAGCGGCGGTTGCGCACTCGTCGCCCGCTCCCAAATCTCGATCACCACATCCCTAGGTATAGCAGTCCCGCCTGATCCCACCCTCCACGAGATACTGCACGATTGACGATAGTGTGTGCCGCACAGTATCGTGTCAGTCATGAGCGAAGAGTTCGATCCTCATCTGCAGGAGTTGCGCCGCGGCACCATCGTGCTGGCCTGCCTGCAACTGTTGCGCACCCCCGGCTACGGCTACGGCCTGCTGCAGCAACTCGAACACCACGGCTTCACCACGGATGCGAACACGCTCTACCCTCTGCTGCGCCGCCTCGAGAAACAAGGGCACCTCACTAGCGAGTGGAACACCGAAGAATCCCGACCCCGCAAGTTCTACCGCACCTCCGAAAAGGGCCTCCGCCTGGCCGACACCCTGCACAGCGACTGGCTCGCACTCACCACATCCCTCACCTCACTCACCCCCGAGGGCTCCCCTGAAACATCTGGAGCATCGTCATGAGCGCCACCCTGACCGACCGCTACATCGCGGCCACCGTGAAATCACTGCCCGCCTCAGTCCAGGAGGACGTCCGCACCGAGCTGGAAGCCTCCATTCTCGACGACGTCGACGCCCGTATTGAGGCCGGAGAAACCCCGGAAGAAGCCGAGCGCGCCGTCCTCGCTGCCCTGGGTGACCCGGCCGTCCTCGCCGCCGGGTACTCCAATCAGCCTCTGCACCTCATTGGCCCCCGCTATTTCATCGCGTGGCGCCGACTGCTGAAACTGTTGCTCATCATCGTCCCGATCTGTGCCTTCGGCGGGGTCGCCTTCGCCCAAGTACTGGCCAACTCCTCCCCCGGTGAGGTGATCGGCCAGGCACTGGGCGTGGGGCTGGCTTCTGTGGTGCACGTGTGCTTCTGGGTCACCCTGGTGTTCGTGATCCTCGAACGTACCGGCGCCGATGCGGGCACCACCTGGGACGTTGACCAGCTGCCGGATTGGCAGGAGACCGGCACCGGCCGGTCCGATCTGATCGCCACACTGGTCTTCCTCGGGCTCGCCCTGGGCGCGGTGGCCTGGGATCAGCTGCGTGGCTTCATCCACGTAGACGGGGAATCGGTTCCGATTCTCGCCCCGCAGTTGTGGCCGTGGTGGATGATCGGCCTGCTCGGACTGCTGGTGTTTGAAGCGGTGTTCGCCATCGTGCTGTATCGACGACGTCGCTGGAGCACCGCTCTCGCCATCGCCAATACCGCCCTGGCCATTCTGTTCCTCAGCTGGGCGATGACGCTGTTGGGGCGCGGAGACCTGTTCAGCACCGAGCTGATCGAGCTGGCGCTGAGCAACGGGGTCAGCCAGGACACACTGCACATCCTCGCCGTCATCTTCGGATTCGGCGTCGTGGGCACCAGCTGCTGGGACATCGCCGATGGCTGGTGGAAGACCCACCGCATGGCCCAGCAGATGGAGAAAGTTCCGCTGATAACCTGATGAAAATGCGCTCCCCACGCGCGTCACCCGTTTCAGCAGCACCCCAAAGGACCCACCGATGAGCTCTCTCCCGACACGATTCGCTCTCCTCTTGTCGGATGGAGCTACACAGTGATCACCGGGGAACTGAAATCCAAGATCGACCGCGTGTGGGATGCCTTCTGGTCGGGAGGCATCAGCAATCCGCTGGAAGTCATCGAGCAGATCACCTACCTGCTGTTCATCCGCCGACTGGACGAGATCCAGACCCTCGCCGAGAATAAGGCACGGGTCACCGGCAAGCCGATCGAGAATCCAGTGTTTTTGGCAGGCCAGACGGATCTTCGGTGGAGCCACTTCAAGAACACCTCCCCCGAGGTGATGTTCAAGATCATCGGTGACGAGGTCTTTCCGTTCCTGCGTGGAATGGGCGATGGCACCACCTACAGCCAGCACATGAAAGATGCTCGCTTCACCATCCCCACCCCGTCCTTGCTGTCGAAGGTCGTCGACATGCTCGACGGCATCCCGATGACCGACCGCGACACTAACGGCGACCTTTACGAATATCTGCTGTCGAAAATCGCCTCGGCTGGCGTGAACGGACAGTTCCGCACCCCGCGCCACATCATCGACCTCATGGTCCAGATGACCGCGCCGACAGCGGTCGATGAGATCTGCGACCCCGCCTGCGGCACCGCTGGATTCCTTGTCTCGGCGAGCGAGTACGTCCGCGAGACTCACAATGATGCGCTGCTGGATGCCACACAACGGCGCCATTTCCACCATTCGATGTTCCACGGCTATGACTTCGACTCGACCATGCTCCGCATCGGCAGCATGAACATGCTCATGCACGGTATCGAAGCCCCGGATATTCGCTACCGTGACTCACTTTCTGAGGGTGCCGCTGGCGATACCGAGAAGTACACGCTCATCCTCGCCAATCCGCCTTTCGCTGGGTCTCTGGACTACGAGTCAACCGCGAAGGATTTGCAGAATACGGTCAAAACGAAGAAGACCGAGCTGCTGTTCCTTGCCTTGTTCTTGAAACTCCTCAAGACTGGCGGTCGCGCTGCGGTCATCGTTCCCGATGGAGTACTGTTCGGCTTGAGCTCAGCTCACAAGAAGCTGCGCAAGACGCTCGTTGAAGACCAAAAGCTGGATGCCGTCGTCAAGCTTCCCTCTGGCGTCTTCCGCCCCTACGCCGGTGTCTCGACCGCCATCCTCTTTTTCACCAAAACGAACGATGGCGGCACGGATAACGTCTGGTTCTACGATGTGCGTGCCGATGGGTTCTCTCTGGACGACAAACGCAGCCCCGTTGAAGCAAACGATCTGCCGGATGTGCTGGCTCGCTGGCAAGCGCGAGATGCAGAAAAGGATCGCGCCCGCACCGACCAGTCGTTCTTCGTGCCCAAGACGGACATCGTCGCGCAGGGGTATGACCTCACTATCAACAGGTACAAAGAAGTCGTCTACGAAGAAGTCGAACATCCCGCCCCGCTCGACATCATCGCCGACATCGAGAAGTTGGATGCCGAAATCGCTGCCCACCTCGACGAGCTGAAGGCGATGCTCTCGTGAAAACAGTTGTCCTCGGCGATCTAATTCGTCCGGCGGGACGAAAGGCGGGCGCCGACACCAACTTCCCCGTTTACTCAGTGACCAAGCACTCGGGATTCGTACCGAGTTTGGAGTACTTCAAGAAGCAGGTATTCAGTCGCGAAGTCACCGGATACAAGCTTGTCGAGCCCGGGGACTTTGCTTATGCCACCATCCATCTCGACGAAGGATCCATCGGCATTGCACCCGAACGTGGACTCATAAGTCCGATGTATACGGTGTTCAGCGCTGACGGATCTCGCGTGGACTCTAACTACCTGATCCGGTTCCTCAAGAGCCCCCGGGCACTCGCGCATTACCCTCAGCTAGGCAAAGGCGCTATCCACCGGCGCAAATCGATTTCACTAAGCGCGCTCGGAAATCTCCCCATTCCCCTCCCCTCGATCCCCGAGCAGCAACGGATCGCGGCGCTCCTTGACCGAGCCGACGCGATCCGCACCAAGCGCCGCCAGGTTCTCGCCCACCTCGACTCGCTCACCCAGTCGATCTTCCACGACATGTTCGGTCACCCTTTTTCAAACGAACGCCATTTCCCGAAGGAGTCGATCGGCTCGCTCGCGACTGTGGAGACTGGCAACTCACCATCCCGCGCTTCCGCCGAGAATTTCGGCAATGCGATCGAATGGATTAAGTCTGACAATCTCGGCAATGTCATCGCGACGCGTGCAATCGAAGGGCTCTCCGAGACCGGAATGAGACGCGCTCGAATCGCCCCGGCTGGCTCCATCCTCGTCACCTGTATTGCAGGCAGTGCTTTAAGTATCGGTAAGGCCTCCATTGTCGATCGCCCTGTCGCTTTTAATCAGCAGATCAATGCGATACTCCCTTCTGATTCCATCGACGCCATGTTCCTGCTCGGTCAGCTAAAAACATTCCCTGAGCTAGTCCGTGGTAGGTCGACCGGAGGGATGAAAGGTCTCGTCAACAAATCAGCATTCGCCTCGATAGAAGTCCTTGTGCCACCCCGAAAAACCCAACGCATTTACGCTCAACGCATGCAAGTACTTATAGGTTTACGACAGGCCACCCTTCATGCACTCACCGCCGACGATGACCTCTTCGCCTCACTTCAGTCCCGGGCATTTCGGGGAGATCTCTAAACCAAGCCATTCAGGTAGCCACTTATATCGCCCGCGATAACCCTTGCACTACAGTAGAGATATGGATATTCGGGCTGAGCGACTTGCGGCAGGCATGAGCCAGTCGCAGCTGGCACGCGCCGCAAAGGTTTCGCAACCGAATATATCCGCCTACGAGAACGGCCGCCGCGAGCCCAGCCCCGAGGTGCTAGAACGACTGCGCCACGCTCTCAACGCGCCACCAATGCACCGAATTGACCAGCACCGCGCCGACATCCACCGCCTCGTTTCCGAGCACCGTGCCGCCGCGCCCCGCATCTTCGGATCAGTGGCACGCGGTGACAATACCGCAGGCTCCGACCTCGACCTACTCGTCGACTTCACGCCGGATGCCAGCCTGCTCGACATCATCGGACTCCGGCTCGACCTGGTTGATCTACTGCACATCGACGTCGATGTGGTGGACGTCGATTCACTTCGTGGGGAGATGCGCGAGCGGATACTCAAGGAAGCCGTCGCCATATGACCTCGGAGGCGGCGAAAACGCAGGATGCGGCAACACGCGTGGTTGCAGTGTGCGACGTGATTAGCGACATCGTCTCCGCAGGCGAGGAGAAATTCCTTGCGAACGTCCAAACTCAGTGGGCCGCCCAGATGGGGCTCATCCGCATCGGCGAAGCCGTATCGAAGATCCCTCTTCCCGTGCGTGAGCGCTTCCCCGCCCAGCCATGGCGAGCAATCATCGACATGCGCAACTTTGCCGCCCACCAATACGACGACCTCAACCAACACCGCGTATGGCGCACGATCGTGAGCGACGTGCCCGCGCTGCGCACATATCTCATCGACACCGTCATCCCTGGGGTGGATACATGAGCAACTTCGCCTTCCTGCGAGAGACGATCCCACAGCTGTTCACCGACGCTGCCCGGGCGGAGTCCTATCTCGCGTCCGATCCGCGCTCGGCGTGCTTCTACAGTCGCCGCGCTGTCGAGCTCCTAGTCGACTACCTCTACGACGTGCTGTCGCTACGGGAGCCGTACCGAAGTGACCTTGCCGCGAAGATCAGTGACGCCTCGTTCAAAACACACGTGCCACCAGCCATCGGACAAAAGCTCACGGCAATCAGGCGCATGGCAAACACGGCCGTCCACGACACTCGGCAGATCAGCCAAGAAACGTCACTTGCAGTGTTGCGAGAGCTGTTCAACGTCATCGTCTGGGCGTCCTACCACTACTCTCCTCGACCTGATGTGGTGCCCCTCCAGGCGCGGTTCGACCCAGCTCTAGCCGCCCGTTCAGCCCCGCTCTCACGCGAGGAGATTTCCCAACTTGCGGAAAAATTCCGCGAGCAAGATGAGGAGCACGCCCGTGTGCTCGCCAAGAGGGATGAGCGGCTCGCGGCACACGAGGCCGAAATCGCCGAACTTCAGGCGAAAATCGCTAAGGCCCAGGCGTCCGTCGCGCCAGACACCCGGGACTACGACGAAGCCGCCGCGCGCGATCAGTTCATCGACGTTCTCCTGCGCGAGGCCGGCTGGCCCTTGGACCAAGACCGCGATCGCGAATACGAAGTCCAAGGTATGCCCACCGCTGAGGGGCGTGGCTTTGTCGACTATGTGTTGTGGGGTGCCGATGGTCTGCCGCTTGCGGTGATCGAAGCGAAGCGCACGGCAATGTCGCCGGACGTCGGGCAGCAACAGGCGAAGCTCTATGCCGACTGCCTGGAGCGCGAGTTCGGACGCCGACCAGTGATCTTCTACACCAACGGCTACGTCCACCGCATCTGGGACGACGCGGGGGGCTACCCGCCGCGCGAGGTTCAAGGCTTCTACACACGTGACGAGTTGGAATTACTCATCCAACGCCGACGCACAAAGCAACCGCTGTCGCCCCAGCCTGTGAACACTGATATCGCAGGGCGTCCGTACCAGGTGCGGGCGATCAAAGCCGTTAGCGATGCCTTCGATCGTCATCAGCGCGAAGCACTCCTGGTGATGGCCACAGGCTCCGGGAAGACCCGCACCACGATCGCTCTGGTCGATCTGTTGCAGAAAGCCAACTGGGTCAAACGAGTGCTGTTTCTTGCCGACCGTACCGCGCTCGTGAAACAGGCTGCGAACGCCTTCAAAGCCCACTTACCTGGGTCGACTACCGTCAACCTTGTCACCGAGAAGGCCGTCGACGGGCGCGTCTACGTCTCGACCTATCCGACCATGATGAATCTCATCAACGAGGTCGACAACAAACTGCGGCGCTTCGGACCAGGATACTTCGACCTCATCGTGATTGATGAGGCGCATCGCTCCATCTACGCCAAGTACGGCGCAATTTTCGACTACTTTGACGCCATGCTGGTCGGCCTGACTGCCACCCCGAAGGACGAAGTCGACCACAATACCTATCGACTGTTTCACCTTGAGGATGGTGTCCCCACCGACAATTACTCGCTCGATGAAGCCGTGGACGAGGGGTATCTCGTGCCTCCGCGTGGCGTGAGCTTTGACGGTGGCTTCTTGCGCGCAGGAATTCAGTATGCCGACCTGAGTGAGGAAGAGAAGGAACAATGGGATTCCCTTGACTGGGGAGATAACGGCCCGCCCGACGAGGTCGGGGCCGAAGAGATCAATCGATTCCTATTCAACGAAGACACCGTCGATAAGGTCCTCGAGACGCTGATGGTACGCGGCTACAAGGTGGCCGGCAGCGACCGTTTGGGTAAGACCATCATCTTCGCGAAAAATCAGAAGCATGCCGAATTCATCCAGCGTCGCTTCGACCTCGCCTATCCGGAGTATGCGGGCCATTTCGCCCGTGTCATCACGCACGGCACCCCGTACGCGCAAAGTCTCATCGACGACTTCTCGGTTCCGGACAAGGCGCCGCATATTGCGATCAGCGTCGATATGCTCGACACCGGAATTGATGTGCCCGAGGTTGTGAACCTCGTGTTCTTCAAGATGGTGCGATCCAAGTCGAAATTCTGGCAGATGATCGGCCGCGGCACACGATTGAGACCCGACCTCTTTGGACCAGGAGAAGATAAACAAGACTTTCTCGTCTTCGATTTCTGCGGCAATCTCGAGTACTTCGGCCAAGACCTTCCCGGCTCGCAAGGCCAGATCCAAAAATCGCTCTCACAGCGATTGTTTGAGGCCCGTCTCGGGCTCGTGACCGCACTGGGCGACGCTGAGCCAGAGTTACGCACCTCGACCGCAGCTACGCTACATTCAATCGTCGAGGGGATGAACCTCGACAATTTCGTCGTACGTCCCCACCGTGCGGCAGTCGAGGAATTCGCCGAGAAGGATGCGTGGAAGCAACTCACGCCCGCAAAAGCCGAGCGGCTGCTGCCCATCGCCGGGCTACCCACCTCAGTCCGCGATGACGACGAGGACGCCAAACGATTCGACTTGCTGATTCTTCGTCGACAGCTGGCACAACTCGATGGGGACGCGATACTCGCCGAACGGATCCGAGAAACCGTCCAGCATATTGCGACATCCTTGCTCAGCAAGCTAGCAATCCCGTCTGTGGCGGAGCAGAGCGTTCTGCTGGAATCAATAGCTGGCGATGAGTGGTGGTTCGACGTGACACTACCGATGCTCGAACTTACACGACAGCGGGTTCGTGCCTTGGTGCGCTTTATCGAGAAGACCCAGCGGAGTCCCGTATACACAGATTTCGAAGACCTCTTGGGGGACGGTGTAGAAGTCGATTTCCCGCGCATCACCCCAGGCACTGACTTCGTACGCTTCCAGTCCAAGGCAGAAGCGTATCTTCGCCAGCACTTGGAACATCTTGCGCTGCAGCGGCTCCGCAGAAATAAGCAACTCACTCCGGACGATCTCTCGGAGCTCGAAGGCATGCTCGTCGAAGCCGGTGCCGGACCTATCGACATCGTTTGGGCGAATGAGCAAGGCGGGGGCCTCGGGATCTTCATCCGCGGTCTCGTCGGACTCGACCGGGCCGCTGCCGCTGAAGCATTCAAGGACTATCTGGATGAGACCAGGTTTACCGTCGATCAGGTCCGTTTCGTCAATCTCATCGTTGACGAGCTGACGCGCAACGGTGTGATGGACCCAGAGCGCCTGTTCGAGCCTCCATATACCGACCATGCACCAATAGGACCGGATATGGTTTTCCCTCAATCTGACGTGGAGGTCATCATCGATACCTTGCACGACATACGCAACACCGCCGTGCCACCAGAGGTGGCGTAGCTCCCCTCAGAAGGCGTGCTCGGCTTAGAAACCGCCGGAGTCGGTGGCCATGTTGGAGAAGCGCGAGTAGTGGCCCTGGAATCCGACCACAATGGTCTTGGTGGGGCCGTTACGGTGCTTGGCCACGATCAGGTCCGCTTCACCGGCACGCGGTGATTCCTTGTCATAGATGTCTTCACGGTGGAGCAGGATGACCATGTCGGCGTCCTGCTCAATCGAGCCGGATTCACGCAGATCAGAGACCTGAGGCTTCTTGTCGGTGCGCTGCTCAGAACCACGGTTCAGCTGGGACAGCGCGATCACCGGCACCTCGAGCTCTTTGGCCAGCAGCTTCAGTGCACGCGAAAATTCGGCAACTTCCTGCTGACGGGATTCCACGCGCTTGCCCGAGCTCATCAGCTGCAGGTAGTCGAGAATCACCAGCTTCAGGTCGTGCTTCTGCTTGAGTCGACGGCATTTGGCGCGGATCTCCATCATGGACATGTTTGGGGAGTCATCGACGAAGAACGGGGACTCGTTGAGCCGACCGACAGTCGCGGCGATCTGGGTCCACTGCTCATTGCGGATGGTGCCCTTGCGCAAATCCTGCAACGCGATCGTGGCCTCGGCCGACAACAGACGCATGGCGATCTCGTTCTTGCCCATTTCGAGGGAGAAGAACACGGTGGCCATGTTGTTCTTGATGGCCGCTGAGCGGGCGAAGTCCAGGGCCAGAGTGGATTTACCCACTGCGGGGCGGGCAGCGATCACGATCATCTGACCGCCATGTAGGCCCTGGGTCAGCTCGTCGAATTCATAGAAGCCGGTGGGCACACCAGACATGCCGTCCCCGTGGGATCCGGCCGCTTCGATCTCATCCACGGTGTGCTCGAGAATGTCCGCCAGGGCGACGTAGTCCTCAGACTGACGCCCCTCGGCCACCTTGTAGACCTCGGCCTGGGCCTCGTTGACGATTTCCTCGACTTCGCCGTCCTGGACGTAGCCCATCTGCGCGATCTTGGTACCCGCGCCCACCAGGCGTCGCAGCACCGCCTTCTCACGCACGATTTCAGCATAGAAACCGGCGTTGGCCGCGGTGGGCACCGACTGCACCAGTTCGTGCAGCGTTGCCGCGCCACCGACGCGCTGGAGCTCCTGGCGCCGGTTCAGCAATGCGGTCACGGTGATGGCGTCGGCGGGCTCCCCGCGGCCATACAAGTCGATGATGGCTTCGTAGACTAGCTCATGACCAGGAGAGTAGAAGTCGCGTCCGCGGATGATTTCCACGACGTCGGCAATCGCATCCTTGGAGAGCATCATCCCACCCAGTACCGAGCGTTCAGCATCGAGGTCCTGCGGAGGGGTGCGGTCATCGCGTGGGGCGCCGGAGCTTTGGGCGGAATCAAACCGCGTAGACGTCACTGTTGCTTGATTCCCTTCCCCGAAACCCTCGCTCCGGCACCCTCACGCTTGGACCCCAAGAGCAGGAGGATGCACGCCGGAATACTGGTGCCAGCAGGCCGGCCAATATCCACTCGCTCAGGGGGAATACCACGTGACACTACTCGGCTTAGACATATCACTCAACCGCGTGTCGACCCCAGACTGTGGATAACTTGTGAATTAAGTACCCACATGTGTGAAGTGTTTGGGGATAACTCGTGGAGAACCCGTGTCACTCCGTGCACAACATCCCTCTGACTTGGGATTTTGCAGAACCTGGTGTGTGGACTCAGAGAATTTTTGCCCCAGTTTTTCCGCCTTGCACTAGGGGATTTTGTGTGGCAGTGGGAGTGGAACCAGGGCGAACTCCACAACGTAGTACGTTTATCCACAGCCTATCCACACCTGTTAATCCCGGAATAAAGCCAATGCTGAACACAAGGTGTCTGAACTTCGAACACCTGATGGAAACAGATGACTCCAGTTGGGCCCGAATGGAACTTACTCTTGCATAGCCGGAGCGGGACGTGCGCCGAAAATCGATTGGCCCACACGCACCACATTGGCCCCTTCAGCAATGGCCAATTCGAAGTCGCCGGACATCCCCATCGAGAGATCACCGGGACCGATCAGCTCCGGTGTGGCTTCCCTCGCGTTGTCGCGCAGCTGACGCAGTAACTGGAAACAACCACGCACCTGCTCGACGTCTTCGGAGTGCACTGCAAGCGTCATCAGACCGCGCACCCGCAAACGAGAGAACTGCGGCAAGGTTGCCAAAAATTCTGGCAGCTCATCCGGGTTCAGCCCCGACTTTGCTTCTTCGGCCGAGGTGTTGACCTGGACGTAGACGTCCAGGGTGCGGTCCTCGGCCTCCAGGCGGCGTTCTAAGGCTTCAGCGACCTTGATCCTGTCCAAGGCCTGGAACTCGTGCGCGTAGCGCGCCACGTCGCGAGCCTTGTTGGTCTGCAGAGGTCCGATGACGGCCCAGTGGAGGTCCAGATCGGAGAGCTCTTGAGCCTTGCGGGAGACTTCTTGGACATTGTTCTCTCCAAGTTCGGTCATGCCCGCTTCGATAGCGAGACGTAGCCGTTCCGATGGCACAGTTTTCGAAACGGGCAGCAGCCGGATTTCCGAGGCATCCCGGCCAGCCCGCTGTGCAGCAGCGTCGATGCGTGCACGCACCGCATCGAGGTTCTCCCGAAATTCGGCAACTGATTCCGGAGTGGGGTGTGGAGCTGGAGTGGCAGAGGTCGACATGGCCATGACCTTAACACACCAGAAACAGAACCAGGGCAGGAACCCGAATCGGGTTCCTGCCCTGGTGCTTAGCGTGAAACGCCGCGGCGCCTCAGCAAGTGGTCTGAGCTACGTCAGTTCACTTTTTCTTCTTGATCGCGACAACCTGCAGGCTGATCACGGCGAGAACGTCGTCGTGCAGACGCACCTGTGCCTGGTAGTTCCCGGTGGCCTTGATGGGCTTGGGGATGGTCACCTTGCGCTTGTCGATCTGGCCGAGACCAGCGTTCTCGACAGCGGCGGCGATGTCAGCGGGCTTCACGGCGCCGAAGAGGCGGCCGGATTCACCAGCGGTCACGTCGAGACGCACTGCAGTGGACTGCAGCTTCTCGGCCAGAGCCTGAGCATCTTCGAGGTTCGCGATCGCACGGGTCTTGCGAGCCTCGCGGATCGCCTCGACCTGCTTCTCCCCACCCTTGGTCCACGCGGTAGCGAAACCGCGGGGCACCAGGTAGTTGCGAGCGTAGCCGTTCTTGACCTCTACGACGTCACCGGCAGAGCCGAGACCGGATACTTCCTGAGTCAGAATGAGCTTAGCCATCTGTATCTATTTCCTTCCTCGACGTCTCGATCAGCCGCGGCCTGCGCCGGAGTAAGGAAGCAGGGCAACCTCACGGGCGTTCTTGATGGCCTGGGCGATCTTGCGCTGCTCCTGCACGGACACGCCAGTGACGCGACGTGCGCGGATCTTGCCGCGGTCGGAAATGAACTTGCGCAGCAGGGCGACATCTTTGTAGTCAATGACCTCGATGTCGGCCGCCTTCAGCGGGTTGGACTTTGGTTTGGGCTTACGAATTTCAGCCTTTGCCATCGTGGTGCTCCTTTGAGTTGGGGAGCCCGCAGATCAGTCTGCGGGATGGGTGAATATTGGGTGTAACTAAGGGGAATGAGCTGTTCGGATTAGAACGGGGGCTCGTCGTTGCGCGGGGTATCCCACGAACCAGCCGAGGGGGCGCCACCCCATGGGTCGGCCTGGCCACCACCGGAGTTGCCTCCCTGGTTGCCACCGCCCCAGCCGCCGTTGCCGCCGGAAGACTGGTTGCCGCCACCCCAGCCGCCGCCGTCATTCCCACCGAAGCCGCCTCCGGCGTTGCCGCCCGAGTTGCCTCCGAAGCCTCCGCCGCCGGAGCGGGGAGTGCGGGTCACTTTGGCGGTGGCGTAGCGCAGGGACGGTCCGACCTCGTCGACGTCGAGTTCCCAGTTGGTGCGCTGTTCGCCGTCGCGGGTTTCGAAACTACGGGCGCGCAGGCGGCCCTGGACCACCACGCGCATACCCTTGGTCAGCGATTCCGCGACGTTCTCAGCGGCTTCACGCCAGACGGAGGCACGCACGAAAAGCGTCTCGCCGTCCTTCCATTCGTTGGATTGACGGTCGAACGTCCGGGGAGTTGAGGCCACCGTGAAGTTCGCGACAGCCTGCCCCGATGCGGTGAACCGCAATTCGGGATCGGCAGTCAGGTTACCCACGAGGGTGATCACTGGTTCTCCGGCCATAATGTCCGCTCCTTTGGTGCTTCCGTGTCTCTGGCGTGTATCAGCTCAGTGTCTTGACGCAGTCACAGCGTCGAGTCACTTGGCGGAGATCTTCTGCTCTTCCGGGCGGATGATCTTCGTGCGCAGGATGGTTTCGTTCAGGCCGAGCTGACGATCCAGTTCCTTCGAGGTCTCCGGAGTGGAGGAGAAGTTGACGACCACGTAGATGGCCTCTTCCTTCTTCTGGATCTCGTAGGCCAGGCGACGACGGCCCCAAACGTCCACGTTCTCCACGGATCCGCCATCTTTGGTGACGACGTCGAGGTACTTGCGAATGGTCGGTTCAACGGTGCGCTCGTCGACCTCAGGGTCGATCAGCACCATCAGTTCATATGCACGCATGCGAACCCACCTCCTTCGGGCTTTGCGGTCACGGTCTTTCCGTAACAGGAGGTTCTAGTTAGTGCAGTGGTCTGCGCAGTCCCCGGCATCAGCCGGTTTCAGAGCGCAGAAAACCTTGATCATCTTACCCGAGATCACACCCGGCAGGAAACCGAGAATTCAGTTAAGGATCAGGCCCCGGAGAAGAACGCCGTGGTGACCACACCGAGGCTACGCGGATCCTCGGCCCCGCACATTTCACGGGCGGAGTGCATGGAGAGCAGCCCGATGCCGACGTCGACGGTACGGATTCCCAGCCGGGTGGCGGAGATGGGGCCGATGGTGGAGCCGCAAGGCACCGTGTTGTTGGAGACGAACTCCTGGAACGGCACCTTCGCGGCGGCACACCACCGACTAAAAGCAGCGGCGCCGACGCCGTCGGTGGCATAGCGCTGGTTGGCGTTGATCTTCAACAGGACTCCGGCGTTGGCACGCGGGTGATTGGCCAGGTCGTGGCGCTCCGAATAGTTGGGGTGCACCAGGTGCCCGCAGTCGGCGGAGAGCAACCAGGAGTCTCCGAGTACCCGAGAGCGTTCGGAGACCGTGGTGATGCCCAGCGCTTCCAGGATGCGGCCCAGAATTTCTTCCAGCAGGGGCCCGCCTGCGCCGGTGCGGCTGGCGGATCCGACCTCTTCGTGGTCGAACGCGGCGAGCATCGGGATGACCGGGGCATCGTCGCCGTAGTCCGGCAGTTGGGCGTTGAAGCCGCTCAGGGCGGTGACTCCGGCGTGGACGGAGGCTAGATTGTCGAGCCGGCCGGAGGCGAAGAACTCGTCGCGGGCACCGAAGCGTGCCGGCCGCTGGCTGTCGATCAGCACGATGTCGGCCCCGGTGACCTCCTCGGCGGTGAGGCCCACGTGGCGGGCCAGCACGGTCATCACATCGGATGCCTGTTCACCGGCCGAGAAGATGGGGTGCAGATGACGCTGACGGTCCAGGATCAGGCCATTGTTGACCTCGCGGTCCAGGTGGATCGCCAGCTGCGGGATCCGGGCCATGGGGTCGGTATGCACCAGGTGCGTTTCGCCATCGTCGCTGATCAGACGCCCGGCGAAGCAGAGGTCGCGGTCCAGCCAGGAATTGGCCAGCGGGCCTCCATAGACCTCGACTCCGGCCTGATTCCAGCCGTCCGTGGAAGTGGAGGGGTTGGGCTTGAGTTTGAAGGTGGGCGAATCGGTGTGGGCGCCGAGAATGCGGAAGGCCGGCAGCTGTTGGGTGCCGAGCTCACCGCCGGGCAGAGACCAGGCGACGACCGCGCCGTCGCGGACCACCACGTAGCCTCCGGCTTCGGAGGGGAAGGGCTCGGATTCGTTGAGCCGGCGGTAGCCGGCCGCTTCGAGACGGCGGGCTGTTTCTTCCGCTGCGTGATAGCTGGAGGGGCTGGCGGTGATGAAGTCTGAGAGATCGTCGAGATAGGAATCGGTGGAGTGCTCAGTGGGGCTCGTCACGCTCATGGTTCTACCGTAGCCGGTGGACTCCTCCACACGTAGATACCGGGCGCGGGTCGTCCACACCAACAGCGGTGGCGACCTTCCCGCCCATTGTCGCGTCGGTAGATTCCTGGACCATTCCGAGAACCCACTGGTCTCCGACCCAGAGACTGGGCAGAATGGAGGTATGTACCTGTCGGTGGAAGTGTTGACGGTGGTGATCTCCGCGGTCGCCGTGGTGGTGACCATTGTTGCCTCGACCTTCTCTGGTTTCGCGTGGTTCATCAAGCGCATGGACCAAAAGTTCGAGCAAGCGGACTCCAGATTTAAGCAGGTGGACGCCCGTTTCGATCAGATGGACGCAAAGTTCACGCAACGCATCGACTCCCTCGAGTCGAGAATGGACGCCCGATTCGACCAGATGGACGCGAAGTTCACACACCGCGACGACGCGCTCGACTCCAAGTTCGCGCAACGCGTTGCCTCGCTCGAGTCGAAAATGGACAGTCGGTTCGACAAGCTGGATCAGCGTCTCGACGGACTCCAGGGTGAGCTCACCGAAGTGAAAATCGCCGTCGCCCGCCTCGAGGGACCGCCACGTCGGATCGAGATCGCCCGCTAAATTCGGGTGTCAACGTCGGCCGTCGTCGACCGAATCAGCCAGGGCGCCCGATCGGCTGCCCCATCATAGGGGCCGCCCTGAGGATCATCAATGGACTGAGCCGCCAGATCGCCCGGGTCCCAATGCGTCGCGTTGAGCTTCCGGGTCCCCACCGGCACCGTCGTGGGACGCTCGGACTGGGCAGGGAGACTCCGGCGCACCGGGTCGTCTTCTGGGCGCAGGATCTGCTGCACCACACGCACCATCAGATAAACGGTGGCAGCCACATGAGCCAGCACAGCCATCACGTAGATCGACGAGTCCAACTGATGCACGTTCTCATGTCCCGAGACCTGCGAAGACAGATGCGCCCAGATGGCAAAAAAATGCAGAACTTCGGCCAACTGCCAGATCAGGAAATCCCGCCAATTCGGCAGAGCCAACGCCACGAGCGGCACCAGCCACAACACGAACTGAGGCGAATAGACCTTGTTGCACAGGATGAACGCGGCCACGATCAGCAGTGCCAACTGAGCGAAACGAGGCCGGTGGGGAGCCAACACGCCGAGCAGGAAAATTCCGCCACAGCACAGCACGAAAGACACCACCGACAACGTGCCCAGACTCGCTCCCGTCACCGCCAGCGCGCTACCATCGGGAAGCACCTCGTTGTAGATCTGCCAGATAGAGGACCACCCCGGCGGGCGCTCGGAGGAGAAGGTGTAGAACAGCGACCAGGCCTCGGGGTTGGCGATCATCAGCGGCAGATTCACCACCAGCCACGCGACGACGGCGCCCAGCACCGTCCAGGCCAGCGGGGCGAAGCGTAGACTCCGCACGGCCAAGATCAGCAGCGCCCCCAACAGCAACATCGGGAAAACTTTCATCGCCGCACCCAGACCCAGCATCACACCGGCCCAGCCGGGTTTGCCTCCGCCAAACAACCACATCCCGAGCATCATCAGGGCCACCGCCCACATGTCCCAGTTGATACTGCCGGCCAGGATGATTCCGGGCGCCACCGCTACCATGGCCGCGTCCCAATACCGGCGCCCGGCGGACCGGGCCGTGACTATCACCGTGACCACCCACAAGGCGAACACGAACAAGAAATTCACATCGAAGTAGATCAGCGAGGCGGACGCCCCGAAACTGGGCAGCGTCTGGGCGATCATTGCCGTCATGGAGGCCACGAGCGCGGCCAGCACGGGGTATTCGAAGGTGGAGCCGTCAGCGAAAGGGGCCAAAGCATTCTCCGCCAGGCCGCGCCCGGCGTAGAGGGCAGTCCAGTCGGAATAACAGCCGGCGAAGTACACATCGGGCTGGCCCCAGCCGTTGATCCGGCAGAACGATTTCTGCAACACGGCGACGACGGCGGCCAGGGTGGTCAGCAGAATCAGCACCCGAAAAGGCGTGAAAAAGCGGGCCGCGCTCCGGCCCGGAACCGTGTGCGCACCCACGGGTCCGCCGATGCCACGGCGCAGCGCGGCAAGCAGACTGTCGTCCTGGGTGGGTGACACCGCGGGCAGGCGCCGGGGAGGTGACTCGGGCATGCCGCCAGTCTAGACACCGGCGGTCGATCTCATCCTGAACGTGTCATCACTCACGCGGCGCGCGCTTAACTACACCAGAAGGCGTACAGTAAGAAAGGTTTGTTTCCACGTTTCGTCTACATCAATCAACGGCAACGTCGCCGTCGCCAAAGGAGTACCGGTGTCGAAGAACCCCATTCGCGTTGCGATCGCAGGCCTGGGCAACTGCGCCACGTCCCTCATCCAGGGTGTGGAGTACTACCGCGAGACCTCTAGCGAGGAGAGCGTTCCCGGCCTGATGCACGTACAGTTCGGCGACTACCACGTCTCGGATCTCGAGTTCGTGGCTGCGTTCGACGTCGACGCGAAGAAGGTCGGACTCGACATCGCGGACGCGCTGGGCGCCTCCGAGAACAACACCATCAAGATCGCTGACGTGCCTGCGACCGGCGTGAGTGTGCAGCGCGGCCCGACCCTGGACGGCCTGGGCAAGTACTACCGCGAGACCATCGAGGAGTCCGACGCCGAGCCCGTCGACGTCGCCGAGGTGCTGCGTGAGCGCCAGGTGGACGTGTTGGTCTGCTACCTGCCCGTGGGTTCAGAGCAGGCCGCTAAGCACTACGCACAGGCTGCTATTGATGCGAAGGTCGCCTTCGTCAACGCTCTGCCCGTGTTCATTGCCGGCACCCCGGAGTGGGCGCAGAAGTTCACCGACGCTGGCGTGCCGATCGTAGGCGACGACATCAAGTCCCAGATCGGCGCCACCATTACCCACCGCACCATGGCTGCGCTGTTCGAGTCCCGCGGCGTGACCGTGGACCGCACCTACCAGCTCAACGTAGGCGGCAACATGGACTTCAAGAACATGCTCGAGCGCGAGCGCCTGGAGTCCAAGAAGATCTCCAAGACCCAGGCTGTCACCTCGAATGTGCGCGCCGAACTGGCCGACGACGACGTCCACATCGGCCCGTCCGACTACGTGGCCTGGCTGGACGACCGCAAGTGGGCGTTCGTGCGCCTGGAGGGCCGGAACTTCGGCGACGCCCCCGTCTCGCTGGAATACAAGCTCGAGGTGTGGGACTCCCCGAATTCGGCCGGCGTGATTATCGACGCCGTGCGCGCCGCGAAGATCGCCGCCGACCGTGGCGTCGGCGGTCCGATCCTCTCGGCGTCGTCCTACTTCATGAAGTCCCCGCCCGTGCAGCACCACGACCAGGAAGCGCACGAGCTGGTGGAAGCCTTCATTCGCGGGGAGATCGAGCGCTGATCGCGTGCAGGTGGTTCACCGGGCCGTGACCGGTCTCCGGAGCCACCGGCAGTTGCCAGTCCGCGGCGGCCACCAGCGCCTCGTGCAGGTAGTCGCGTCCGGCGCGCACCGCGTCCACCCATTCCGGCACCTCGAGTCGGCCCCCGGTATGGCAGGCGCGCCCGGCGTGGGCGGCGATCGCTGACGACAGGGTGCAGCCGGTGCCGTGCGTGTTGCGGGTGGTAACTCGCGGGCTACTCAGTTCGGTGACGCCGTCGCGGTGCACCACCACGTCGGTGACCTCCGATGAGCCGGCGTCGTCGTGAAGAGCCGCGGCAAGGTGCCCGCCCTTCATCACCACCACCGGCACACCCAGCTCGTGCAGCGCCCGACCCTGTTCCACCATCTGTGCCCGGTTCACGGCGGGCTCGGTGCCCAGCAACCGGGCGGCTTCGGGTAGATTCGGCGTCAGCACATCCGCCAGCGGCAGCAGTAATTCGCGCAGGGTATGGGCGGCATCGTCCGACGTCAGCGCATCACCAGACGTCGCCACCAGCACCGGGTCAACCACCAGGGTGCCCAGATCCTGACGCCGACGGGCTATCAGTTCGGCCAACGCGGCAACCACCTCCGGGCTGCCCAGCATGCCGATCTTCGTGGCATCGATCGGCACATCATCCACCACCGAGGTGAGTTGAGCGACGACGTCGGCCGGGGCCACCGGGATGACCTGCTGCACGCCCTGGGTGTTCTGCGCGGTGAGCGCGGTGAGCACCGAGGCACCGTACACGCGCAGGGCCGTGAAGGTTTTCAGATCGGCTTGAATGCCCGCACCCCCGGAGGAATCCGAGCCGGCAATGGTCAAGGCTGTGGGCGGGCGCATGCCACCTCCTCGCGCAGTCGAGCAGCGGCAACACGCGGGCTCGGCGCGGAAGCAATCGCGGACACCACGCAGATCCCGTCGACTCCGGTGGCCGCGACCGAGCGGGCGCGCTCTCGGTCAATGCCGCCAATGGCGACCGCGGGCAGTGCGGGCGCCTCGGGGTGCTGGGAACAGGCTGCGTCGCGAACCCGGAGCCGATCTCGCAGGCCATCGATCCCTAAAGGCTCGGCGGCGTCGGGCTTAGTGGCGGTGACCCAGACGGGGCCAATGCCAATCACATCCGGGCGGGCATCGCCCTCGGCCCGGGCAGCAGAGTCCACCTCAGCTGCCGAAGAAGTGGACAGCCCAATCAGCACTTTCTCGCCGAGGACGCCACGGGCTCGGGCGACGGAATCGTCGGACTGGCCCACGTGCAGGTGGCAGCCGGTGACGCGGGCCACCTCCAGCCGGTCGTTGACGAAGAGGGGGACCTGTTCGAAACGGGCCACCCCCACCTCCTCCACGATGCGGACCCGGCAGGCGCGCACCAGCTGGATCAGGGCGTCGTCGTCGAGGGTTTTGTCGCGTACCTGGATGACGGTCGCACCCCCAGCCACCGCCGCGGCCGCCACCTCGGGCACTCGGGCCGGGCCGCCGGAGTACCCGGTGTCGGTGACGTGGTAGAGCGACCAGTCGATGGCGGCGGCGCGCTCGGCCCGCTCGCGGGGGCTCATGCGCGCTCCTCCACCGTGACCAGCTCGCCGACCCGTTCCGGAGTGAGCTCGTGGAGGGCATCCATCCAGGCCACGCTGAAGCTACCGGGGCGCACAGTGGTCTCGGCCGCCAGGGTGCCCGCCGCGGAGAGCAGGGCGTGGGCGGCGAGCACGGCGTCGTGATCGGAGTGAACCTCCACTCCGAAACGCACGGCCCCCAGGGCCGCCGCCGTCACCGCGCCCAAGGAACATCCGGTGCCGATCACCTGCTGCATCACCGGGTGCCCGCCGGTCACCTGGCTCACCCGCCCCGGCGAGACGATGGCGTCACTCGGTCCGGACACCGCTACCACGGCCCCGGTGCGCTCGGCCAGGGCCCGGGCGGAGTCCAGCACGGTATCGACGGCGTCGGTGGCATCCACCCCGCGGCCCCCGGAACCGGCCCCGGCCAGCGCCAGGATCTCCGAGGCGTTGCCGCGGATCGCGCTCGGCCGCCCCTCCACCAGCTCGTGAGCCAGCCGGGTGCGCACGCTGAGTCCACCCACCGCCACCGGGTCCAACACCCAGGGAGTCTCGGTCTCGCCGGCGGCAGCCACCGCGGCACGCATCGCGTCGGCTGTCGCATCGGAGATGGTGCCGAGGTTGACCAGCACCCCGTCGGCCACCCGCGCGAATTCGGGGGCCTCTACCGGGTGCGCCACCATCGCCGGGGCCGCACCCACGGCCAGCAACACGTTGGCGGTGATCTGTTGGACCACCGTATTGGTCAGGCACTGGACCAACGGCGCCCGTTCGCGGAGCAGATCCAGTTCGGGAAACGTCGTCATCAGTTCATCACCAGCCCGCCGTCAACCACCAGGTTCTGCCCGGTGACCGCCCGGGATCCCTCACTGGCGAAGAACAGCACCGCGTCGGCGAACTGGGCGGGGGTGGTGACCTCGCGCAGCGGCGTGGCGGCGGCAATCGCGTCGAACACCTCGTCCGGAGTGGCCGACGACGCATCCGTGCTGCGCAGCAGTCCGCCGGAAACCATGTTCACCCGCACCCCGCGCGGACCCAACTCGGCGGCAAACGTCCTGGTCAGCGCCAACAATCCCGCCTTCGCCGCAGTGTAGTCGTGGTATGGCACCACCGGATTCTGCACCAGATTCGTACCCACATTGATCACCCGCGCCTCCCCGGCCTCCTCAAAGTCCGGCAGCGCCGCTTGGATCAGGTGCAGTGCACCCTCCACCGCGCCCTCGTACTGGCGGGCAAAATCCGCGCCGGTGATCTGCTCGACGCTGGGCCGCGCGTCCCCGTTGAAGGAGAAGTTCACCAGGGCATTGTTGACGACGACGTTCACCGGCACCCCGAACCGCTCACGCCCGGCACTCACCAGGGCCTGCACCTCGTCACGGTGGCGCACATCAGCCCGGACGGCCACGGTTCGATCCGGGTGCCGCGCCACTAGTTCCTCGGCGGCGTCTCGGCTGGAAAGGTACCCGATCACCACCCGCGCTCCGGCTTCGAGAAACGCCTCAGTGAGGTGGCGGCCCAGGCCGCGAGCGCCTCCGGTGACGACGACGATGCGGTCACTCAGGTCAGGGGCGGCAGAAACCGGTCGGGACGCAGTGCCCGGGGTGGTGGGAGGAGAGGCGACGGTAGCTGAGGTCACGGTGGGCCTTTCTGACGGTGGCCAAGAGAGACCACCGGGATGCGCAAACCGACACCTCGCTGTGGACGTCCCTTCGCCAGTACGAACTGGATCAGGTTCAACGGGTGTTATCTCAGCCGCCCGGATCCCACAAGGATCGGCGGCACCCCGCGTCACTTCCCACCACTGTAGGCCACCAGGCCCAGTGCGCGGAAGGGCGCCGGCCAGGTTACTGCTGCGGCGCAAACACCGAGCCGCAGCTGCGGGTCAGCTCAGCCCCGAGATCTGACCGTCGACGACGCTCATCCCGTCGGCGGCGGGACGGCGCGGCAGCCCGGGCATGGTAAGGATCTGCCCGGTCAGCGCCACCAGGAATCCCGCACCCGGTCGCCGTCGCAGTTCCCGGATGCTCACGGTGAAGCCCTCGGGCGCCCCCATCCGTGCAGGGTCATCGGAGAACGAGTAAGGGGTTTTCGCCATGCACACCGGCACCCGGTCCTCACCCGCAGCTTCCAGGTCAGCCAGCTGCCGCGCCGCGAGCGCAGAGTATTCCACGCCGGCCCCACCGTAGATCTCGGTGACGATCCGCTCGATCCTCTCCCGCGCCCCGGTCTCGGGCGTGAACAGCCCCTCGGCGGTGCGCCCCTGCTCCAGGGCGGCGCGCACGTGCCCGGCGAGCTCCTCGGCCCCCGCCCCGCCGTGTGCCCACACCTCGGTTACCGCACAGGCCACCCCCTGGTCCCGACACCAGTCCTGCAGCCAAGCCAGTTCGGCGTCGTCGTCCTGGGTGAAGCGGTTGATGGCCACCACCACCGGCGCCCCGAAGCGTTGCATGTTTTCCACGTGGCGGCCGAGATTGACGACTCCGGCCTCCAGTGCGGCCAGGTGTTCCTCAAGGCCGGCCGTGCCCGGATCGTTCAGCGTGGCCAATCCCATGCCCCCGTTGAATTTCAGCGCGCGCACGGTGGCCACCACCACGACGGCGTTGGGCATTGCGCCCGCGGTCGGCCCGGTGATCTGCATAAACTTCTCCGCGCCCAGATCCGCCCCGAACCCCGCTTCGGTGACGACGACGTCGGCGAGCCGGCGGGCGGTGTTCAGCGCGATGATGCTATTCGCTCCATGCGCAATATTGGCAAACGGTCCGCCGTGCACCACCGCCGGGGTGGCCTCCAGGGTCTGCACCAGGTTCGGCAGCACCGCGTCTTTCAGCACCACCGCCATAGCCCCCTGGGCGCCCTGCTCTCCCAGGTCGGCCACGGTGCGCTCCTCGCCGTCGTGGGTCCGCCCGATGATGATCCGACCCAGTCGCTCCGTGAGGTCCTCCAGGTCGGCGGCGAGGCAAAACGCCGCCATCGTTTCGGTGGCTACCGTGATTTCGAAACCGGTCTCGCGCGGCACTCCCGAGGCCCGACCGCCCAGCCCGTTCACCACCTGGCGCAGGGAGCGGTCGTTCACGTCCAGGGCGCGGCGCAGGGTGATGGTGCGCGGATCCAGGTCGAGCTCGTTGCCGTGGTGGAGGTGATTGTCGATCAGCGCGCACAGCAGGTTGTGGGCGGAGGTGATGGCGTGAAAGTCCCCGGTGAAGTGCAGGTTGATCGCGTCCATCGGGGCCACCTGCGCGCGCCCGCCACCGGTGGCCCCGCCCTTCATCCCGAACACCGGGCCCATCGAGGGTTCGCGCAGCGCCACCATGGCGTTGCTGCCGGTGCGGCGCAGCCCGTCAGCCAGGCCGATCGTCACGGTGGTCTTGCCCTCGCCCGCCGGGGTGGGACTGATAGCGGTCAACAGCACCACGGAGGCCTCCGGCTTATCCGCCGCATCCAGCTCCCCCAGGCGCGCGACGTCGATCTTCGCGGCATGCCGACCATAGGGGATCAGGGCGTCCTGCGGAATTCCCGCCCGCTCGGCGATCTCCGCCATGGATCGCAGGGTCACGGATGCCGCCATCTCTGCGTCACTCATGACGCCAGTCTAACGGTCAGGCACCTGCGGATGTGTCCGATCTCACGTGGGTGACTCGACGGCGTCGGACACCTCCGCACCGGCACGTTCCAGCGACCCCACCGGACGGCGCAACCGGCGCACGGTCACCAGCAGCACCAGGGCCACCAGCACCGCCACCCCGAACACCACGGTGCCCACCGGCCAGCGCGCATAGGCCCGGGAGACCGCCTCGAACCCCACGAATCCGATGGTGGAGTAGATGGTCGCCCACGCCGCGCCGCCGACCACCAGTGCGGGTAGGTATCGCCAGGCCGACATCCGAGTGGCGCCCGCGCTGAGGTTTGCCAGGGTCTGGAACCCGATCGTCAGGAAACTCACCGCCACCACCGGGGCGCCCCAGCGATTAATCCGGGCTTCGGCCGTGAGGTACGACGGCGAAGCGAGCAACTTCTCGGCGCGCTCAAACCGCGCGGCACCGCGGCGCACCAGCCGGCCCACCACGTAGGTCGCCCCGGCCCGGGCGAAAACAATGCAGAACAGCGCCAGCCATACCCAGACCAGCGGCATGTTCCAATTCAAGGGGTTCACCTCTCCAGGGTATCCGGCGACAGGCCTATGTGCCGAAATGAGCCGAGCCTGCCCTCACTCGGCCCGCCTCACTCCCGACTCCACCGCTCACGCAACGTGGTCTCCCGGTATTCGCGCCGGAACCGACCCCGGCGCTGCAGTTCCGGCACCAGCTGCTCCACCACGTCCTCCAGCGACCCCGGCAGGGTGGGCGGCATCAGGTTGAACCCATCCGCCGCCCCGGAATCCACCCAGTTCAGCATCGTCTCAGCCACCTGTTCCGGGGTGCCTATCAGCGTGGCGTGCCCACCCCCGGCCGCCAGCAACCCCAACAACTCGCGCACCGTGGGCTGCCGGGTCTCGATCATCCGCAGCACCGTGGCATAGCGGCCCACCGGCCCCGTGAATTCCTCCACGGGCGGCAGCTCCGGCACGGGCGCATCCAGCTCCCAGTCGGAGGCATCCTGACCCACAAAGAACGACAGCTGACGCAACGATTCCGCCACCGGCAGCAGCGCATCCAGTTCGGCCCGCCGCGCCCTGGCCTCCCGTTCGGTGGAGGCTACCTCGGTCACCAGGCCCGGCATCACGACGACGTCGTCCGGGTTCCGGCCTGCCGCGGCCACACGACGTCGCAGATCCGCCCGATACCGTCGGCCCGCCTGCGCATCCCACGCCACCGCGTAGATCCCCTCCGAGTAGCGTGCCGCCAGCGCGCGCCCCGGCTCCGAGGCCCCGGCCTGCAGCACCACCGGCCGCCCCTGCGGTGAACGCGGCACCGTCAGCGGCCCGGCCACCTCGAAGTAGCGTCCCCGGTGGTCCACCGGGTGAATTCGCGCGGCATCCAGGTAGGCTCCGTCCCGGTCCGCCCGCACCGCGCCGTCCTCCCAGGAGTCCCACAATCCCTGCATGGCCACGATAAACTCCTCGGCCCGGGCGTACCGCTGTTCGCGCCCCGGCAGGCGGTCCATCCCGTGATTCCGGGCTTCGGCGTCCGTCATCGACGTCACCACATTCACCCCCGCGCGCCCACCCGAGAGGTGGTCGAGGCTAGCGAGCATCCGCGCTGCCGGGAACGGCGTCCAGAAGGTGGAGGAGATCGTTGCCACCAGCCCGATCCGCTCCGTCGCCCGGGCCACCGCCGCCAGCGTGGTCAGCGGATCGAAGTACCGCACCGGCGCACTGCCCGGCCCCAGCGCCTGCCCGTCGGCCAGAAAGAACGCGTCGAGGCAGCCGCGCTCGGCCAGCTGGGCCAGTTGCTCCCAATACTCGATGGCCCCGATCCGCTCGACAGCAGAATCGGGAGCACGCCAGGCCGCCGCATGATGCCCGCATGCGGTAGCAAACAGGTTGAGGTGGATCTCGGAACGGGTGTGGACATGCGTCATTAATCGACAATCCCTTCGCCAGCATGATCTGGATCAGGTTCAACGGGTCTGTTCTCAGCCGCCGATTCGTTACGAACCAGGGGCACCCCGTGTCACGTTGTATAGGTGTTGACGACTTTACGTCAGCTCCGCCGCCGCGTCACCTCTGCGGGGCAGTAGCGTCATACTCCTGCTGCGCGGCGATCACCTGGGGCAATTCGGCCTCGACGACGGCGGTGAGCTCCGCCAGCGGCACCGCAACTTTCACGCCCAGCGGCGTCAGACCGTAGTCCACGTTCGGGGGAATGGTGCTGTGCACGGTGCGGACCACCATCCCGTCGCGTTCCAACTGACCGAGGGTCTGAGAGAGCATTCGTTCGCTGACACCATCGATCCGGCGCCGAATCTCCCCGAACCGCATGGGTTCGCCGCTGAGCTTCAGCGCCACCATGATCAGCGATCCCCAGCGACCGGTGAGGTGCTGCAAGGCGGTGCGGGAAGTGCAGGCACTCGAGAAGACATCGGGCGCGAAGTCTTCCGCTTCTGCTTCGGCATCTGGATCGAACGTCATGCCTTCCAGTATACGCTTATGGTTAGTGCTGACTTTTCAGTTGCACTTACTTTAGGTAAGCGCTACAGTGATTCCATCGCCGCCAACAGGCACCGACCGAAAGAAGGAACATCATGCGCATTGCCGTCACCGGAGCCACCGGCCACCTGGGTGGTCTCATCATCGAATCACTGCTGCAGCGCGGTGTGGCCGCGAGCGACCTGGTCGCCGTCGTCCGCTCTGCTGAGAAAGCGCAGCCCCTCTCTGATCAGGGGATTGCTCTTGGCGTAGCTTCCTACGAAGACGAAGCAGCCCTCACCGCCGCCCTGTCCGGCGTGGATCGCCTCGTCTTGGTGTCAGGCAGCGAGGTGGGTCAGCGCGTAGCTCAGCACACCAACATCATCAACGCTGCGAAGGCTGCTCACGTTTCCTTCATTGCCTACACGAGCCTGCTCAACCTGGACACCTCGGAGCTCGGCCTGGCGCCGGAGCACGCCGCCACCGAACAGCTGCTGGCCGACAGCGGCATCGACCACACGCGGCTGCGCAACGGCTGGTACTGGGAGAACTACGCCTCCGCTCTGGCTTCGGGCGAGGCTACCGGTAAGTTCTTCGGCGCCGCCGGCTCGGCGAAGGTGTCCGGGGCCGCGCGCCGCGACTATGCCGAGGCGGCTGCCGTCGTCGTCACCGGTGAAAATCACGCCGGCAAGGTCTACGAGCTGGCCGGTGCGCCCGCGCTCACCTACCCGGAAATCGCCGCTGCTGTGGGCGACGTTCTGGGCAAGGAAGTGACCTACGAAAACCAGACCGTCGCCGAGTACCAGGCCACCCTGGAAGGCTTCGGCCTGCCGTCCGAGGTCGCTGCCATGTTTGCGAGCATGGACCCGATCATCGAGCAGGGGGCGCTGTACTCCGAGAGCACGGATCTGCAGGACCTCATCGGTCGGCCCTCGACCTCTGCCGCCGAGGCGCTAAAGGCCTGAAGAACTGAGGCTTTGACCAGCTGAAGCCCTGATCTCGAGGGGCCGGCGTTGCGGTTATCCACAGATGACCGCAGCGCTGGCCCCTTTCTCTTTCTCCTCGGCCATGCTTGAACGCATGCCGTTGCCGCCCGAACCGCCGTCCGCCCTCGCATCGGCGCTGCATCATGCCCGGACGACTGGTACCCCGCGGCCACCTGGGAAAAACAGCGCATCGCCGCGGTGTCCTTTTCGTTGAGTCGCAACAAGCCCGTGATTCCGGCTCCCACTTCGCTTCTGGCCCGGGCTTCGTCAGTAGGGCGAGCCCACAACGAATTCCCGATAGGTCGCGTCGATTTCTGGTGGCCAGAGGCAAGGATCGCGGGTGAGTGCGATGGACATGGTCGGACCTCAACGATCCAGCGAAATTTGCTCGGATTCTCGCTCACCATGGAGTGCCGCGGGCCACAAGACCACCTCAACAAGCCGGGACAGGTCAGTCATCCGAGTCGGCCGACTTGGAAGCACTGGGATGCTCGGGCTGTTCGGCCCACCACCGCAGCACCTCGGCCTTCGCGGTCTCTTCATCATGCGGGCCATCGTCGAGCCGCCACTCCAACAGGTGCTTGTATGCTCGCCCGACCAAGGGTCCCGGCGAGATGCCGAGCAGCTCCATGACCTGCTTGCCGTCGAGGTCCGGCCGAATCGCATCCAACTCTTCGCGCTCGAGCAGCTCGGCAATCCGCTGTTCCAGGTCGTCGTAAGCATGGGCCAGTCGCTCCGCTTTACGCCGATTCCGGGTGGTCACGTCAGAGCGGGTCAGGGCGTGTAGCCGCTGCAGCTGGTCGCCAGCATCGGTCACGTAGCGACGCACCGCCGAATCCGACCAACCGGCGTCGCCATACCCGTAGAACCGCATGTGCAGTTCCACCAGGGTGGCCACCGCCTTGATGGTGTCGTTGTCGAACTTCAGCACCCGCATTCGCTTCCGCACGAGCTTGGCTCCCACGACGTCGTGGTGCCGGAAACTCACCGCGCCCGAACGCTCGAAGCGTCGCGTCGCCGGCTTGCCCACGTCATGCATCAACGCTGCAAAACGCAACACGAAATCCGGGGCCTCCACATAGTCGGCCTCATGGTCCAATGCCTGCTCGAGCACCGTCAGTGAGTGGTTGTACACGTCTTTGTGTCGGTGGTGCTCGTCGGTTTCCAACTGCAGCGCCGGCACCTCGGGTAGCACCTGATCAGCCAGTCCAGTGCGCACCAGCAGGTCGATTCCCGCCCGCGGCTGATCCGCCAGGATCAACTTCACCAGCTCCTCGCGCACCCGCTCCGCCGAAATAATGTCGATCCGCTGAGCCATCGCGATCATCGCCTGAACCACCGTGTCGTTCACGGCGAATCCGAGCTGGGCAGCGAAGCGTGCCGCCCGCATCATCCGCAGCGGGTCATCGGAAAAGGAATCCTCCGGCGCCCCTGGCGTGCGCAACATCCCAGCGGCAAGGTCGCGCATCCCGCCGAACGGATCCACCAGCTCCAGGTCGGGCAACCGCAGCGCCATCGCGTTCACGGTGAAGTCACGCCGGAACAGGTCATCGTTCAGTTCGGTACCGAAAGCCACCACGGGTTTCCGCGATTCCGGATCGTACTGCTCCGCACGATAGGTGGTGACCTCCAGCTGCCACTCGCCCTTCTTGAACCCGATGGTCCCAAACCGGGCCCCGATGTCCCACACCGCATCGGCCCATTCGGCCACCACGGTCTGGGTCTGCTCCGGTAGCGCATTAGTGGTGAAGTCTAAATCCACCACGCCCCGACCCAAGAAAAGATCGCGCACCGGCCCGCCCACCAGCGACAGCTCGTAGCCGGCTTCGGCAAAAAGCCCGCCCAGTTCTAGGGCAACGTCAGGTAGCACGGCATCATCAGGGAAACCGGTCGGCAGGCTCGCCGAGGGGGCGCGTTCGGGCGCGACGGAGTCAGCATGGGGTTCAGTCATGATGTGTTAAAGGGTGCCATACCCGAGACCCCTGACCGTGCGATGAGATGCGATCCGCGTCTGTCCCGATAGAGTGGAAGGTATGTCCCAGGACCGACACGACGATCGAGTGAGGCCGCTGACCCCGTCAGCGGCCCGCCGTTCTGCGCGTGATCGCGGTTCCCGGGGCACCGAGTCTGACTCGGGTTACCGCCCGCGTTACACCTCCGCATCATCACGCCGCATCAATGCGGTGGAATCCGGTGGATCCATGGCGCTACCCACCGTCGAGGAAGTCTCCGCCGGCGGCATGGTGGTCCGTGAGGTTGAAGGCCGCCACCAGGTCGCCATCATCGCCCGCTACAACCGGGGCGGACGCCTCGAATGGGTGCTGCCCAAGGGTCACCCCGAAGGCGAAGAGGAACACCACGAAGCCGCCGTACGCGAAGTGGAAGAAGAGACCGGTATCGCCGGCACCGTGCTCACCACCCTGGGCAGCATCGACTACTGGTTCACCGTGCCCTCACACCGCGTCCACAAAACCGTCCATCACTATTTGCTGCGCGCCACCGGCGGCGAGCTCACCATCGAGAACGACCCCGACCAAGAAGCGGTCGACGTCGCCTGGGTGGAGCTAGACCGTCTGGCCTCCCGCCTGACTTTCCTCAACGAGCGCCGCATCGTGGAGGCCGCCCGCGAGCTGATGCACGAGTTTTTCAACACCCCCCGGCTGACCGTGCGCCGCGGCTACACGACCCGACGGATCACCGGCCTCGCCCAGCAGATCGCCCCCGGCGAGCGCCCGGTCCCCACCGTGTTGCGCACCGTGCGCCGCGTCCCCAAGCCCTCGGACCTCTCCGCCACCAGCTCCTCCACCACGAGCGCTAGCCCCGCAGCCGCGCCCGCCCCGAAACGCGCCCCCAGCCCAGCCGACCTCGCGCGCTTGGCACAGCGTGGCAAATCACCCCGGCCCATCGAGTCCACCGAATCGGGCACCACGTCTGATTCCCCGCAAGGACCCTCGACGACGAACGGTGACGGCGCCCCGCAACGTCCCGCCGCCGAACCCGCCCCCCGGCCCAAGCCGGGACCGCCCAAACCGGGACCTCATCTGGGGAGACGCACTCCGTGAGCACCACCCCACCCACCGGCGACGCCGCGGGCGCAACCCAGGGCGCCCACGACCCGCTCGACACCACCGGCGCCCCCGAAACTGACTCCCCGGAACCTCCCGAAGACGCCTCACGCAATCCGCAGGCCGCCGCCCGCGCCTCCGCCATCATGGCCGCCGGAACCCTCGTCTCCCGCGTGCTTGGTTTCATCCGCACCTCGCTGCTGGCCATCGCCATCGGCTCCACCGCTCTCGTTGCCGACGTCTTCGAATCCGCCAACACCATCCCGAACATCATCTACATGCTGCTCGCCGGCGGCGTATTCAACGTGGTGCTGGTCCCGCAGCTCATCAAGGCCGCTCGCGCCCCAGACCGCGGCGCCGACTACACGTCCCGGCTGATCACCCTCGCGATCATCATCATGGCGGCCTTCACCCTCGCCATCACCGCATGTGCCTACCCGATCATGTCCGCGCTGACGCTGAACTGGTCCGAGCCGAAACTTGCCCTGGCCACCGCGTTCGCACTCTGGACCCTGCCCCAGATCTTCTTCTACGGCCTTTACGCCATCATCGGCCAGGTCCTCAACGCCCACGGCCGCTTCGGCGCCTACATGTGGGCCCCGGTCGCCAACAACGCGGTCGCCATCATCGTCATCGGCGTCTACCTGCTGATGTTCGGCCACTACACCGGGATCGACGACTCCCAACAGCTCGCAGAATGGACGACGACGCACACCCTGGTCCTCGCGGGCGGACACACCCTAGGCATCGTGGTTCAGGCGCTCGTGCTGTTCTGGCCCCTCAAACGACTCGGGCTCGGGCTGCGGCTGAAGTTCGGCTGGAAGGGCATGGGACTGCGTACCACCGGGCGCCTCGCCGCCTTCACCCTGATCACCATGGTCGTCGGCAACCTCGGCAACCTCATCGGCGCCCGCCTCGTCACCGGCGCCACCGAGGCCCGTTCCCTCGTCGGTGAATCGGCAGAGGCCAGCGCCGCCGTACCGGGCCTCTACGCCCTCAATGTCACCCAGCTCATTACGGTGTTGCCGCACTCGGTGTTCGTCCTCTCCATCGCCACCGTGCTGTTCAACCAGTTGGCCCGCTCCATGCACGCCCAGCGCATCGAGGAGGCCCGCGAGACCACCGGCCGCGGGCTGCGTATCTTCGCGGTGCCCATGATGTTCGCCATGGTCGTGATGATCGTGCTCGCCGGACCCCTGGGCCGCATCTTCGCGGGCTCCTCGGAGACGGCAGCCATCTCCGCGGCCGCCATTGGCCAGTTGCTGGTCCTGCTCGCCCTGGGGATGCCCTTCCGCTCCGCGCACTTCTATCTGCTGCGCGTCTTCTACGCCGCCGAGAACGCGTTCATCCCCATGCTCGTTCAGGTCTCGGCCGCCGTCGTCACCATCGCTCTGGCCTACGGGATCGCCCCGTTCATCCCGAACACCTCCATGGCATACTTGCTGGCGCTCACCTACACAGTGGTGCACGTGCTGCAATTCCTGGTCTGCCACCTGCTGGTCCGCCGCACCTATGGTGACTACGGCTCCGCCGAGGTGTTCAGCACCTACCTGCGTACCGGCTACGCGGCCGTGCTTTCGGGCGTTGCTGGCGCCGGCGTGCTGTGGCTGCTCGGCGGTTTCTCCACCGGATTCGCCTGGCAGTCCATCATCACCGCGCTCATCAGCTGCGCCATCGTCGGCGTCGTCATGCTGGGCGTATATCTCATCGCCTGCCGCTGGCTGCGCATCCGCGAGGTCGACCAGTTCCTGGCCCCGCTGCTCTCCCGACTCACGGGCCGCCGAGGCTGATCGGGCCCGACCACCACAAAACATCCACCGCGCCCGGTGATTCTTGCCGCCGCGCGCGTGTTCCCGTCTAGGATGAAACAGACTGTACTCAGGGGACGTGTCACCGCGGACCCGCATCCGGGAGGATCACCGTGCCACAATCCATGGAAGAAGGAACCGTACTGGGGGGACGCTACCTCGTCACCTCGCATGTACTGACCTCAGCCGAGCAAGACATCGTGCTCAACGGCCGTGACCAGGTGCTCAACCGCGAGATCACCATCCTGGTGGCGTCCGCGCAGCACGCTAGCCAGGTCGCCACCTCAGCGCGCCAGCTGGCTACCGGCGAACGTTCCTCCAGTGTGCAGGTCCTCGACCTGGGCCTCTCGGATGACCGCACCTATCTGATCGCGGCCGGCGATACCGACGTCGAAGACCTCCTCGCCCTCGTCACCGCCCACCAGGTCTACGTCGAGCCCTTCGAAACCGACACCCTGGGTTCCGAGCTGTTCGGCCAATCCCGCCAGCATGCACCCGAAACCTATGACGACGACGACGAGTACTACTCCGAACTCGACCAGAACCTCGCCGCGGAGCAGTCCCAGCCCCCGCGCAAGTCGAAGTTCCTCAACCGAGTTTCCGACAGCCTGAACTCTCGCCTCGGTTCCGCCGGTGCCGCAGGTGCAGCCAGTGCAGCCGGTGCCACTAGCGCTGGAGCCGCCGCACACTCCGGCTCCGACCAGAACACCGAGGCCCAGCCCGCCGTCGAGGTCTACGACGACGAGCCCACCGGCCCCGTCGAGACCGCCGAACCCGCCCCCACCGCGCCGAACCGCTCCCTGCAGAACCGCGTCGCCTCCGCCATGGGTTCCGACGCCCAGCACGACCAGGCCGACCAGCAGGGCGAGTACGACGATCACTACGACGACGGCGGCGTCCAGCACGGTGCTGCCGGCTACACCGCTGCCGGTCTCGCCGGTTCCCCATACGACGATCAGTACGATGACGGCGACTATGACGACGACTATGAGTACGAGTACGACGACGAGGAAGAGCGCTCCGGTGCCGGCAAATGGATCGGCGCCCTGCTGCTGGTCGCCGTCCTGGTCGCCGCCGTCGTCGTCGCATTCAACATGCTCGGCTCCAATGATCCCAGCGAGCCCGCCGATGAAAACACCGTCGCTGAGGAACCCTCCGAGGGCACCGAAGGCTCCGGGGACCCCTCGCCCACCGAAGGCGGCGAAGGAGACGAGTCCACCGCGGCCGAGCCCGTTATTGCCGGCATCCAGCGCGTGGTCCCCGACAACCAGGGGCTGAACTCCGAGAATGACGGCGACCTGCCGTTGGCCGTCGACGGCGACCCCGCCACCGCCTGGCACTCCCTCTCCTTCGCTCAGGCCCCCATGGGCGGCTTCGCGTCCTCCATGGCTCTGGTGGTCGAATTGGAGGAGGAGAGCGCGATCTCCGAGATCAACGTGACCCAGAACAACGGCTCCGGCGGTAGCTTCCAGGTCATCGTCTCCGATTCCGCCGACCCGGCCGAGGGCACCTCGATCGCCGAGGGATCCTTCACCGGACCCACCTACTCGGTGCCCGTCCCCGAGTCCGAGGGCAGCGCCACCACCGGTCAGTACGTGATCATCAACTTCACCGAACTGCCCACCCTCTCCAACAACTCATCCAACCTGCCCTACGGTCTGCGCATCGCGGAGATCGAGGTCAACTGAGACCCGCCTCACTGGCACTGAGCCTCGCCGCGTCGTCGTCGGAATAGTCCACGACGGCGCGGCGTTATGGCCCATGAACGCACCCGCACCACCCCTCCACAAGCCCGAAGGATCCCCTGTTGACTGAAACCGCTCCCGCGTCCGAGAACATCCACGACGTCGTCATCATCGGCTCCGGGCCTGCCGGCTACACCGCCGCCATCTATACCGCCCGCGCCTCGCTGAACCCTGTGGTGTTCACGGGCTCAGTCACCGCCGGCGGCGAGCTGATGAACACGACCGACGTCGAGAACTTCCCGGGCTTCCCGGAGGGGATCCTCGGCCCCGAGCTGATGGGTCATCTCGAGGCGCAGGCCCGGCGTTTTGGTGCCGACATCCAGTACGAGGACGTCGTCGAAGCCGACCTGCAGGTGCAGCCCAAGAAGCTGACCCTCGGCAACGGTGACGTTCACTACGCCCGGTCCGTCATCCTCGCCACCGGATCCGCCTACCGCGAGCTGGGACTCGACGGCGAAAAGCGTTTCTCCGGCCACGGCGTCAGCTGGTGCGCTACCTGCGACGGCTTCTTCTTCCGGGATCAGAACGTCGCGGTCGTCGGCGGTGGCGACTCCGCCATGGAGGAAGCCCTGTTCCTCACCAAGTTCGCTGATAAGGTCACCGTGATCCACCGTCGCGACGAGCTGCGAGCCTCCCAGATCATGGCCGATCGCGCCCTGCAGCACCCGAAAATCGAGTTCCTCTGGAACACCGGCGTCGAAGACCTCACCGGCGAGGACAAGCTGCAGACCGCACACCTGCGCAACCTGAAGACCGGGGAAGCCTCCACTCTGGATATCACCGGCCTCTTCGTCGCCATTGGCCAGGATCCCCGCACCGAATTGGTCAAGGGCCAGCTCGACCTCCATGACGACGGCACCATTGCAGTACAGGGTCGTACCTCCAAGACCTCTCTCGCAGGCGTCTTTGCTGCAGGCGACGTCATCGACGGAACCTACCGACAGGCCATCACCGCTGCTGGCTCCGGCTGTGTCGCTGCCCAGGACGTCGAGCACTACCTTGCCGACCTCAACGACGCCCACTGAGCGCAATCAACCTTAACCCCACTACCAAGGAGACCCCATGAGCACCATCGACGTCACCGATCAGGACTTCCAGCAGAAGGTTCTCGAGTCCGACAAGCCAGTGCTGGTCGACTTCTGGGCTGAGTGGTGCGGTCCCTGCCGCATGCTGACGCCCGTCCTAGAAAAGATGGCTGAGCAGTACGCCGACAAGATCACCGTTGCCAAGGTGAACGTCGACGAAAACCCCGGCATCGCATCGCAGTATGGAATCACCAGCATTCCGGCCGTGTTCGCATTCAAGGATGGCGAAAAAGTGGCCACCTCGATCGGCGCCAAGCCGCAGCAGGCACTCGAAGCAGAGTTCGCCGATCTCCTGCAGTAATTCTGCTGCAGTGAGCGCAAGACAAACAGGCGGGCTCCCCACCGATCTGGTGGGGAGCCCGCCTCTTTGTTGTACTCAGCCTCAGGAATCGCTGGCTCTCTTGGAAGGCTGAATGATATCCATGATGCGGTTCAGATCCTCGACGGACGCAAAATCAATGGCAATTCTGCCCTTCTTGGCGCCGAGGCTGATCTTGACCGTCGTATCCAGCTCATCGGTCAGGGTATTAGCTAGATACTCGAACCGCTCATTCTGAGCGGGCGTCACGCGCGTAGCGCGACGTCGAATACCAGTACCATTCACCGTCAGGGCGACGAGTTCTTCCGTTGCGCGAACCGATAGACCTTCATTCATGACGCGCTGTGCGACGCGCTCCATGGTGGCCTCGTCTTGCAGTCCGAGCAGTGCACGCGCATGCCCGGCAGACAAAACACCCGATGCAACACGTCGCTGGACCAACGGTGGCAACTTCATCAGTCGCAAGGTATTGGAGATCTGCGGTCTTGACCGACCGATACGTTCCGAAAGCTCATCTTGAGTGCAGTTGAAGTCACGCAGCAACTGCTCGTAGGCAGCAGCTTCTTCCAAAGGGTTCAACTCACTACGATGTATGTTCTCAAGAAGAGCGTCCCTGAGGAGATCCTCATCGGCCGTATGGCGGATAATCACCGGGATTTCCATCAGGCCGGCAGCCCGGGAGGCACGCCAGCGACGTTCGCCCATCACCAGTTCATAGTGGTCACTATTAGTTGGTCTTACAACTATTGGCTGCAGAACGCCGACTTCACGGATGGACGCGATGAGCTCGTCCATGTCTTCTTCGTTGAAAACGTCACGAGGCTGACGCGGGTTCGGCACGATAGTGTCAATGGGGAGAGATCGCAGTTCTGGCCCAGGCTGTTCTGGCTCGGCAGAGTTCACCGGGGGCTCGACATCCCGGTTGCGCCTGGAAGTAGCGGCACTGAGCGGATTAGGCATCTCACGACGTACTGGCCCTCGCTCCTGCGTCGTCTTTCGACGGGCCGGAGTAGGTGCCTCAGGGAAGAAGATGTCTACAGGCCTCCGTGTTTCACGTGAAACAGGAGCACTGGGCTCATCAATCCCCTCATTCGCAAGATACCGCTCTGCTACGGACGTAGGGGAACTAGGTGCCTCTACCTCAAGTCCGGACTTCTCATTATCTGATGATTCGGTAGTAGCCGGGCTTCCAGTATCATCACTCTGCTCATCAAAGTTTGCCGATGTATCCTGGATGAGCGCACTCAATCCACGGCCGAGGCCGCGACGGGATTTCTTCTGTGACATCATTTACCTCCAGTCTCCAATTCTAGTGGTGTTCCACGTGAAACACGACCATCACCCACGAACCAGGAAGATGATCATGAATACAGAACCACCTCATGTGATCAGTAGGTTGACTAGATGCATCGGTAGTCGCTCATCAATGAGGCTATTTGTGAATCCATAATCTCGACTCCCGCTAGTATGGGAGCACCATAGTGTTCCACGTGAAACGACAAATGTGTTTACCCGTACGCGGCTTCAGTGAGATACAAACGACTGCACGAATGGTCTATCTACAAACTCCATAGCAGACTCCAAGCTGTCGGAACCTGCGGTCAATTAGCTGTTGAACTGCACCAACAGATCGGCATGGAGTGCCAAAGAAAGTTTCACGTGGAACGCTTTCCACGGATGAGACGTGATGACGTATAGCAGACCGATAAAGATGAAACGAGACGATCGAACCTTCTATACAAAGACAAGTCCATCGTTCGATAGAGAGTAGAGAAGCACTAACGCGTAAACGCAGCCGAAGAATCTCGCTCCCATCCGAGCCACTCTGATTGCTATAGGACATAGATCCAACTCGATGCATCAGGAGTGAATCGAACTAGGAGAGCATACGGCCATTGGTGCCTCAAGTTCAAAGTTGTCACACACTACGGGTATTCATCGAGGGTGGTTTCACGTGCAACTGTAGAGCAGGTCAGTCATAAATGGGATATGACGGTCAAAAGTGAGTCAATGCCGACGTCCACGAACAAGTGCAGCCATGGTTTCACGTGGAACATGGTACTGCCTTACGTTGAGTAAGAATCGCCTCAGCGCTCGTAGAGCGTACCCAACGGCGTGTTTACGTGAATACAGACCAATACCCGGAATAGCTGCGAATCAGGACTCCGCTCATTATCTGCAGTATGTCTATAGCGCAAATATGAAGACCGCGTTGGAGGGGTTTCACGTGGAACGATGACGCGCCGACCTCAAGTTGCACAACCAGTTGGGTCAAACACCGAATGTGGTACGGACACAGAACAACTTCTAAAGTCGCGATTCATTGGAAACAAGCACCACAGGGCACACCAACCAGGGCCAGGAATCTAGCCTCCACGCCGGCGTGAGCCTTCTACATTAACCAGTCATCGAGTCGGCCAACCGTATCAACCGTTTACCTCGTGAATACGGCCACAAGTGGTTGAGTATGGGTTCAGGAGTTAATGCCTGCCTACAAGAAGGGACTTGTAGGCACAGGGGTGAGAACATCATGAACAACTAGATGTTCCACGTGAAACTAGGCTGGTGCACCACGCTCTGCAATTTCCGCGGCCGCCTCTCGATAACTTAACGCACCGCTCGATTGCGGATCGTAAGTCAAGACGCTCTGCTGGAAGCTCGGAGCCTCAGAAATGCGTACGTTACGGGGGATCAGAGTACTAAGCACTTCAGTTGGGAAATACTCGCGCACTTCATCTGCAACCTGAGTAGCAAGACGAGTTCGTCCGTCATACATAGTGAGCAGGATAGTGGAAACCTTCAGATCAGCATTTAGATGCTTCTGAATCATGTTGATGTTTTTCACCAGCTGAGAAAGACCCTCCAGCGCGTAATACTCAGTCTGGATCGGAATAAGCACCTCTGTCGCTGCCACGAAGGCGTTCACGGTCAGCAGGCCAAGGCTCGGCGGGCAATCAATGAAAATGTAGTCGAGACGGGGAAGTCCCTGTTCCTCACGATATTTAAAGTACGCCGCAAGTGCGCGCGACAAACGCTGCTCACGAGCCACGAGAGAAACGAGTTCAATCTCCGCACCAGCGAGCTCGATGGTTGCCGGCGCCACCTGGAGTCCATCGACGTCGGGGCAGTTCTGTACAACGTCCTGAATTTCCAGGTCGTCAAGAAGCACATCATAGATCGAGTTGTCATCGGACCCGTGAGGTATGTTCAGAGCGGTAGACGCGTTTCCCTGAGGATCGATGTCCACCACCAACACATGCATACCGGCGCGAGCCATCGCGGCGGAGAGATTCACTGTCGTGGTGGTCTTGCCCACTCCACCTTTCTGATTAGAGATGGTGAAGATACGGGTAGCATCTGGCTTCGGTAGACGCTTGCCTTTGAGCTTCTGACGTCTCAAATTCTCGGCCGCAAGTTCACGTGCCAGGGGAGTTAGCGAATCGAGGTTGGTATCGGTCTCGCGTTGCGATTCACGTGAAACACTCGGATTGTCGCTCAATTGCGCCTCCTGGTCACTCATCTGATCCACCCAGAGTCTAGTCGATTACGATCTAGCCAACGGGGACACGGACAATAGTTGTAGCTTCGACTAAAACATCGGCGCCGGCTTGCAAAACCTCCGGCTGCCCACAGCCGTATTTTTTGAGCGCCTTCTGTGCTGAGACAATTTCATCCGGAGCACTACGACCCTTTATCGCCAGCAGTTCGCCCGAACCGGATAGAAGGGGAATCGTCAACGGCAACAAGGACTTTAGCGCAGACACTGCCCGAGCGGTCACGATATCCACATCCAAATTCCCAGCCACTTGCTCAGACCGTGCACGAACCACATCGACGTTGGTCAGGCCGAGATCCTCGACGACCATATCTAGCCATGCAACGCGTCGTTCCAGCGGCTCGATAAGGATGAACTGGGAGTCTGGACGCGCTATGGCCAGTGCAAGCCCAGGCAACCCAGCCCCAGAACCGACGTCGGCCACCAGGGCTCCCTGTGGAATGAGTTCTTCGACTACCGCACAGTTAAGCACATGCCGTTCCCAGAGACGGGGCACTTCACGCGGACCTAGAAGACCCCACTCAATGCCCGTCGTGGACAAGTGATGGACATACTGGTCAGCCAATTCCGCGGCGTCACCAAAGACAGCATCCACTGCAAGTTTCGTCTCAGGGGATGCTGATGTCAGCGAGACATCAAGAAATTCGTCATTGGCTTCTGTCATGAACTACGCCTCTGCAGAAACTACGACGTGCCGACGTGAGGACTCGCCCTCGGATTCGCTCACGAGCCCGGCGTCAGCAATAACGTCGTGAACGATCTTGCGTTCGTAGGCACTCATCGGCTTCAGGTGAACAGCCTCTTCTTCGCCACTCTTGACACGCTCGATGGCTTCTTCAGCGAGAGCCGTCAATTCTTTGGCTCGCTCAACGCGATACCCAGCAATGTCGAGAATCAGCCGTGACCGGTTGCCGGTAGAAGATAGCACAGCAAGACGCACAAGCTCCTGAAGGGCTTCAAGACCCTTGCCCTTGTGTCCGATCAGATCCTGCAGACGCTCGTTCTGCTGGTCCGCGAGCACCGAAAGATAGATGCGACCGTTACGGATCTCAATGTCGATATCACCATCGATATCGGCAATATCGAGTAGTTCTTCAACGTAGTCCGCGGCGAGATCGCTTTCTTCGTCGACTGAGCTGGGAGCTGTCGTCTCGTCGTCCTCCGTGGTCATCGTCTCTTCGCTCATCGCTTTCTCCTGTTCTTGCGGGCAGGCTGCTGGCGCTGCCCCTTCGGTTTGGTCTCTTCCACCTTGGCGCGTTCTTCGGCTTCCTGAGCCTCTTTGGCGGCCTTGCCAACTGGTGGTAGTCCCTTGGCTTCGCGGCGCTCGTTCAATTCACGCTCGGCCTGTGAACCAGGGGTGGGGTTGCGACGAATAATGTAGAACTGCTGGCCAACGGCCCAGAAGTTCGTGGCGGTCCAGTAAATAAGGACACCGATCGGGAAGTTGATACCACCGATAGCAAACACCAGCGGCAAGATGTAAAGCATCATCTTCTGCGACTGGGCGAAGGGGCCGGTCATGGCAGCCTGCGACATGTTCTTCGACATGAGCATCTTCTGCATGTAGAACATCGACCCGGTCATCAACAGGATCATCACGACGCTGACGAAAAGAACATTGAAGTTCGTCCCGCCGGTTGCGTTGATGGCACCCATGAAGGTCTCGGACATCCCCGCGCCGAAAACAGTCGAAGCAGCGAAGGAATGGACCTGGTCGGGCGTCAGCGCACCAATATTCTCGGTGGAACCGGCTTCAGAACGCGCGACACCGATCAGTACCTGGTACAGGGCGAAGAAGAACGGCATCTGTACGAGCATGGGAAGGCATGCGGAGAAGGGGCTGGTCCCATGTTCCTTAAACAGAGCCTGCTGTTCCATCGCCATCGCCTGACGCGAGAGCTGGTCCTTCTTGCCTTTGTACTTGTCCTGCAGCTTCTTGATTTCAGGCTGCAGCTCCTGCATGGCCCGCTGGGCCTTGATCTGCTTAACGAAGACCGGAATCAACAGGGTACGGATCAAAATCACCAGCAAGATGATGGACAAAGTCCAGTTCCAGCCGGATGACTCGGGCATGCCGATCATCGTCAGCAAAGAGTGGAACATGCCAATAACCCACGAAACCACCCACTTGAAGGGGAATAGAATCAGTTCGAAGAAGCCCATAATCTCCTTTTATCCTCTTCAGTCCTCGTCCGACGGATCTGGCGGTACGACGGGGTGGTTCAGTTCAATGATCCTGGGTAGATGACCATTCGGCCAAATTCTGCGTCCAGGAGGGACAGGATCGATTCCTCCCGATTGCCATGGGTGGCATCGACATAGTCGCCGAGCGCCCAATAGGCTGCCTTTGACGGCACCATGCACTGTGACTGCCTCTAAAGCGTAGGCGGAACAGCTGGGAAAAAACTTGCAGACAGGCCCGTACAACGGCGAGATGACTAACCGATAGGCCTTCAATAGTGTTGCCAGCAATGTGGAGGGAATCGCCCTGACGAAACCCCACTCGCGTGGGTTTGGTTGTGTGAGGAACGGAGACTCAACCACGGCGTTCTGCCTTCTTCAATGCGGACTCCAGACCATCATTCACATCGGCCTTCAGCTCTGACCATGACGCCGAGGCAGAGGCCGGAAGAGCGCGAATAACGATCGCAGTGTTTGAATCCGAGAGCAGATGCCCGGAAGCTACGCTCAGTTCAGCTGCTGCAATAGCACGCAGCCGCCGCTTCACTCGGTTTCGTACCACGGCATTGCCGACTGCTTTGGAAACAATGAAACCAACACGGTTTGGCCCAGACTCCACAGGTGCAGCGCCATCATTGGTAGAGGTCGGACTGAAGGCGGACACGACAACGTTCCGGCGCCCACTTCGGGAGCCGGAACGTAGTGTCTGAGAAAAATCCGCTGGGGTGCGTACCCGATGTCTCTTGGGTAGCACTCAACCACTGATCCGCACGTCTGAGGCGGCCGAAGCCAACCTCAGGCAGACAGCTGTGCGCGGCCCTTGCTACGGCGCGCAGTCAGCACGGCGCGGCCGGCGCGGGTACGCATGCGTGCACGGAAACCGTGCTTCTTCGCACGACGGCGGTTATTCGGCTGAAAAGTCCGCTTGCTCACTTTGAAACTCCACACGTTGTGTTTGCGCCCGGATCCGTTATTCGGAAGACCGTAGGTCTGGGGAAGAACCGGTGACGCACTGTCAGGACAATCTGCAACGTTTCCACGCCCCGTTTTCAGGCAGGCGTCACTCTGTCACAGACCAATCAAGTCTAGGAAGAGCGACACGCATCGTCAAATCCCGTGCTGGTGTCGTGAGTCAAGCTAATGAGGATGGCTCCAGACCATCTTTCTCCACAATTTACACACCCCATGTGTATAAGCATGTGCAAAACATGCTGAAACCCCGCTAAGCGGCTACTGTTAAGGTCTGCGCAGAGTCCCACGATGCTGTACTTCTCATTCGCCGTCATCCACAGGGGTCGAGACGCCACGGACATTGAGGGTTCTCCGAATTACTTGCACTCGAATCGTCTGAAAGGACAGCTCGGCCGATGAGCACCGATGAATCAATCAGCAGCTCCTGGCGTCACGTCGTCCAGACGATGAAGGACTCACAGCAGATCAGCCCACGTCAGAGTGGGTTTATTGATTTGGTTCAGCCCCAAGGGCTGATCGGAAACACGCTGCTTCTCGCCGTCCCGAATGAGTTCACACGCCAGGTTCTGGAGAATCAACTCGACGAGGTTCTCGCACAGGCCTTGCAGACGGTCTTCCAACAAGACATCCGGTGCGCGTTCTCGATCGATTCCTCGCTGCAGCCGGCAGCATCCCCACAGCGAACTGATCCACAGATTCCACAGGACGAGCCACAACCTGTGGATAACTCTGAGTCAATTCCCGCTGCCGTGTACTCGCAACGGGAACGGCCTATTGATGGGCAGCTGAGTTCACAGTCGAATCCTGCGCCGACGTTAGCCGATCCACAGCAGGCCTCTTCGATTGCCAACGCCGCCGAGGAACAATCTCGGCTGAATCCTCGGTACCACTTTGAGACTTTCGTGACCGGTTCTTCCAACAGGTTTGCCCACGCCGCGGCGAACGCCGTGGCTGAAGCACCGGCCAAGGCGTACAACCCTTTGTTTATCTACGGTGAGTCCGGCCTGGGCAAAACACACCTATTGCACGCAATCGGTCATTACGCGCGGGAGCTCTACCCCGGACTTCGGGTTCGCTATGTGAACTCCGAAGAGTTCACCAATGACTTCATTAACTCGATTCGTCACGACGAAGGTGCCAGTTTCAAACAGATCTACCGCAATGTAGACATCCTGCTGATCGATGACATCCAGTTCATGGCGAACAAAGAAGCCACCGTGGAAGAGTTCTTCCACACCTTCAACGCCCTGTACAACAACAACAAGCAGGTCGTCATCACCTCGGACTTGCCCCCGAAGCAGCTTTCCGGTTTCGAAGAACGACTGCGCTCCCGCTTCGAGTGGGGCCTCACCACCGATATTCAGCCGCCAGACCTCGAGACGCGTATCGCCATTCTGCGCAAGAAGGCGGAAGCCGAAGGTCTCACGGCCCCTCCGGAAGCGCTCGAATACATCGCTTCGCGTATCACCACAAACATTCGCGAGCTCGAAGGTGCCTTGATCCGTGTCACCGCTTACGCATCATTGAACAAGCAATCCGTCGATATTCCACTGGCGGAGCACGTGTTGAAGGACCTCATCACCGACGATGACGCCCAAGAGATCACTGCTGCCTCGATTCTGAACGAAACGGCGAAGTACTTTGACTTCACCATCGAAGAACTGATGAGCAAGTCTCGGACGCGAACTCTCGTCACGGCGCGACAGATCGCCATGTACCTGCTGCGCGAGCTCACCGAAATGTCCTTGCCGAAGATCGGAAATGAACTCGGAGGACGCGATCACACCACGGTGATGCACGCAGACCGTAAGATCCGCGACTTGATGGCAGAACGCCGGATGATCTACAACCAGGTCACCGAACTGACCAACCGGATCAAACAACAGCAGCGGACGAACTGACGGATAGCCGGAGGAACCTCACCGGCGCCGTCGACTTCATCTCAAGTTAAGCTTGAGGGTCGGTCCACAGGCCAGATTCCCAGGATCACAACGATTCTTGTCATTCGATTTCCACACTCTCCACAACTATCCACAGGTTTCCACAAGCTTTTCTGGCCGCATCCTTCAAGTAGAACTCACAGCTGTGGAAAACGTTGTGGATCATTAAGTGGACCACGCCGGTTAGCTTCGGGATAACCCTGGGGTTCGTTGTGAATCCGGGCGAATCACAAGAATGCGTTATCCCGGATCTCTACACAGCCACCACGAGAGAACTCCACGTCTTGCTCCACATGCAGATCGGGACAAATGGCCGCACCAGGGCGGTTATCCACAGAATCCACAAGAGTTATTAACACTACTGAACCTGTTAAACCTCTCCTGAAGAACAATCTCCGTTCAATGCCCAACGCACTCGAAGTTCACTTCCGAACCTTCACATCGACGATGCATGCCCTTTCCACATCCCGAAATCACAAGAACTCTGCATTCGCGATAAGCTGTCCATGGATTTTTGTGCTTCCCGCGTGATCTCGTGAAAACGTCGGAAGTCTCGAAGGACTGTGTACCCGTAGCGAGAGGCAGATACACCCGTGAAGTTCACTGTTGAACGCGACATCCTGACGGACGCTGTCTCCTGGGCTGCCCGCTCGCTCTCGCCTCGTCCTCCTGTGCCTGTGCTCTCTGGTCTGTTGATCACGGCAAAGGACGGGCTCGTGTCCATCGCGAGCTTTGACTACGAAACCTCTGCGCGGCTTGAAGTCGAAGCCGATATTGAGACCGAAGGCACCATCTTGGTGTCCGGTCGTTTGCTGAACGACATCGTCAAGTCACTTCCTGCTGCACCGGTCACCGTGGAAACCGAGGGTTCCAAGGTAGTTCTCACCTGCCGCAGCTCCCGTTTCGCGCTGGCCACCATGCCCGTAGACGAATACCCAACGCTGCCCTCACTGCCGGAGGTCTCCGGCACCATTGACGGCGCAGCATTCGCTCATGCCGTCAGCCAGGTCACGGTTGCTGCATCGAAGGACGACACTCTTCCGATCCTCACCGCCATCAAGGTCGAGATCGAAGGTGACACCATCACCTTCCTTGCCACGGACCGCTACCGACTCTCGATGAAGGAAATCACCTGGACTCCGAGCGATCCGTCGATTTCCACCTCGGTGTTGGTCAAGTCCCGCACTCTGACGGAAGTTGCCCGATCCTTGGCAGGTGGCGGTGAACTGCAGCTGCGCTTGAGCAACGACGGCACCGGACAAGAACTGATTGGTTTCTCCTCCGGTGGACGCCGCACCACCAGCCTGTTGGTGGATGGCGAATACCCGAAGATTCGGGCGCTGTTCCCGGAGTCCAGCCCGATCCACGCCGTCGTCGAGACGTCGCAGTTGGTGGAAGCGGTCCGTCGTGTGGCCCTGGTGGCTGAGCGCAACACTCCGCTGCGCATGGCATTTACCGATGGACAGGTTTCTCTGGATGCCGGAGCTGGAGATGACGCCTCGGCCAATGAGTCGATGCCATGCCAGCTCGATGGCGAAGAAATCACCGTAGCGTTCAACCCCGGGTACTTGAGCGAGGGCCTCAACGTTATCGGATCCGAGTACGTGCGGTTCGCATTCACCTCCGCTCCCAAACCCGCTCTGCTGACCGGACAGAGCGAACAGGACAACGGTGAAGTGGATGACTACCGCTACCTGGTCATGCCGATCAGGATCACCAGCTGAGCCGGCGGGCTCACCTCACTGGATCACGTGCGGATATCCCATCTCTCACTGACGAACTACCGGTCATACACGCAGCTCGATCTCGAACTGCAGCCCGGCACCAACGTGCTGGTGGGCCGCAATGGCGTCGGCAAAACCAATGTTGCTGAGGCCATCGGCTATGTCAGTACGCATCAATCGCACCGGGTGAGTAATGATGCTCCGCTGGTGCATTTCGGGGCTGATCAAGCTCGGATTCGGACGCGGGTTCACCGGGGTGAGCGCGCCGTCGCCGTCGACTTGGAGATCAACCCGGGGAAATCGAACCGGGTAGCCATCAACCGGGGTGCACCGCAGCGGGCTCGTGAAGGACTCGGACTGCTACGGTCGGTGCTTTTCGCCCCGGAGGATCTACAGTTGGTGAACGGGGATCCCGGAGTGCGACGCCGGTTTCTGGACGATCTCATTGTGCAGATGCGTCCGGCCCTGGGTGGGGCGCGCTCGGAATACGATCGAGTGCTGCGCCAGCGCAATGCCCTGCTGAAGTCAGCGCGCACTTCCGGAAAATGGACCGACGAACACGATGCCACCCTGGCGGTGTGGGATGAGCACTTGGCTGTGACCGGTGCCCGGTTGTTGAATGGGCGGCTGCATGTGTTGCAATTGCTCGCCGAACCGCTCGCTGCAGCCTATGCCCATCTTGCGGATGCCAACAAAACTGCTAGTTATCGGTACGACTCCACGGTTGCTCTGGCGGCTGGACAGCACCAAGACATTCCGTCGGAGACGGAGCTGGCCGCGGCGATGCGCGAGGCATTGCAGGGGCAGCATCGGCTTGAGCGCGATCGCGGGGTCACCCTGGTGGGGCCCCACCGCGACGACGTCGTCTTGAATTTGGGTGCGGCCCCGGCGAAGGGTTTCGCCTCGCACGGAGAGACGTGGTCGTTATCGCTGGCACTGCGACTGGCCAGCTATGACGTGTTGGTGGCGGATGATGCGGATGAGCATGCACGGCCACTGTTGATTCTCGACGACGTGTTTGCCGAATTGGATGCCACGCGCCGGTTACGCTTGGCGGCCTTGGCGGACCGCGCCGAACAAGTTCTGGTGACGGCGGCCGTCGCCGAGGATTTGCCGGACGAGCTGGAGGGCCCGCGGTTTTTCGTGCAGATGGACGAGGGTGTGAGCAGCATCGGTGAGTCCGGTGGCTGACCCCGAATCAACCTGGGATCTGCCGGCGGATGAAGCCCCGGCGCCCACCGATGTGGATGCCCCGGCGGTGGCCCTCAACCGGGCCCGCCAGGCGGCACAGGCTGCCGGATTCACGGCGGCGTCGGCAAGCCGCCGCACCCGGAAGTTCACCGGTGACGGCCGGGAAGAGAAACCGGCCTCGCGACGCCGTCGTCGTTCCACCCTTGATGCATCACAACAGGGCAAGGATTCTCGGTTGATTGGCGCCGTTTTTGACCGACTCGTGGCCGAACGCGGCTGGGATGAGCCGGTGGCGGTGGGATCGGTGCTGTCTCGGTGGCCCGAACTGGTGGGACCGGATATTGCCGCGCATGCGCAGGTGGAGGAGTTCGACCATGCGCAGGTGGTGATCCGGTGTGATTCCACGGCCTGGGCCACCCAATTGCGGCTGATGACGCCGACGCTACTCGGCCAGCTCGAAGACAAGCTTGGTCCGGGGGTGGTCCGCGAAATCGTGGTGAAGGGACCCTCGGCACCGAGTTGGAAAAAAGGTCCGCGTTCGGTGCGAGGCCGCGGTCCGCGCGACACCTACGGGTGACCGGCTCAGTGGCCCTGTGGCGCTGTGCGAGGCTGACTCCTGCACAGGGATCCATATGGGCGCGTCTCAGCGCGGGAAAATGGCTGCTACGGGCCCAGTGAGGCATGTTTATTCACCGAGGACCCCAGAAATTCGGGCCAAACCAGACTCGATCGCGTAGAATAGACGAGTCCCAGTGCCACGAATGAGGAGTCGTTGAACCGACGTGTCCGAAGAACAGTCTGATCAGGCATCGCCGTCCGAAATACCCGTTGACCAGGATGCGGTTCCGACCCAGCAGGAATCGGCGCTGAGCAAAGTCGAGCATGCCTACGATGCCGGCGATATCACCGTGCTTGAGGGTCTTGAGGCCGTGCGCAAGCGTCCCGGTATGTACATCGGCTCCACCTCCGCCCGCGGCCTGCACCACCTGGTGTACGAAGTGGTCGATAACTCGGTAGATGAGGCGCTGGCCGGCTACTGCGACACCATCGACGTCACGATTCTTGCCGACGGCGGGTTGCGAGTGTCCGATAACGGGCGCGGTATCCCGGTGGATATGCACCCGACCGAGGGCAGGCCGACGGTGGAAGTCGTCATGACCATCCTGCACGCCGGCGGTAAGTTCGGTGGCGGCGGCTACGCGGTCTCCGGCGGTCTGCACGGCGTGGGTATCTCCGTGGTGAACGCGCTGTCGTCGCGCGTGGACACCGAGATTCACCGTCAGGGCAGCGTGTGGCGGATGAGCTTCGCCCACGGTGGCGTCCCTCAGGGTGAACTCGTGAAGGGTGAGGACACCGATCGCACCGGCACCACCCAAACTTTCTACCCGGATGCCAGCATCTTCGAAACCGTCGAGTTCGACTTCGAGACGCTGCGCGCCCGGTTCCAGCAGATGGCGTTCCTCAACAAGGGACTGCGCATCACCCTCACCGATGAGCGCGAGCTGGAATCCAACGACGTCGCCTCCGATGAGATCGCCGGAGCCAGCAGCGCCGATCAGCCCGATGAGGCCGGGATTGCCGAGGGCGGCGCTGCGGAAGGAACCGCTGAGCGTACCCTGCGCCGGGTCGACTACCTCTACGAGGACGGTCTGCTCGACTACGTCAAGCACCTGAACTCCTCCAAGCGAGCCGAACTCGTCCACGACGACGTCATCGCCTTCGAATCGGAGGACACCGACCAGAAGATCGCCGTCGAGGTGGCGATGCAGTGGACCACCGCCTATTCGGAGTCGGTGCACACCTACGCCAATACGATCAACACCCACGAGGGCGGCACCCACGAAGAGGGCTTCCGGGCGGCGATGACCTCGCTGATCAACCGCTACGCTCGCAACAAGGAACTGCTCAAGGCCAAGGATGAGAACCTCTCCGGTGAGGACATCCGCGAAGGCCTGACCGCAGTGATCTCCGTGAAGCTCTCGGAGCCGCAGTTCGAGGGCCAGACCAAGACGAAGCTCGGTAACTCCGAAGCGCGCGGATTCGTGCAGAAAGTGGTTACCGAGGAACTCGGCGACTGGCTGGAGCGCAATCCGAACCTGGCGCGTGACATCGTGCGCAAGGCCCAGCTGGCCTCGCAGGCACGACTGGCCGCCCGCAAGGCGCGCGACAATGCCCGTCGTAAGTCTCCGCTGGAATCTTTCGGCATGCCCGGCAAGCTGGCGGACTGCTCCTCGAAGAATCCGAACGAGTGTGAGGTCTACATCGTGGAGGGGGACTCCGCGGGTGGTTCTGCCAAGCGCGGGCGCAATCCCGCCACCCAGGCGATTCTGCCCCTGCGCGGCAAGATCCTCAACGTAGAGCGGGCCCGATTGGACCGCGCGCTCGGCAACGCCGAGGTGCAGTCGATGATCACCGCTTTCGGAACGGGCATTGGCGAAGAATTCGATATCACCAAGCTGCGGTATCACAAGATCGTGCTGATGGCCGATGCCGACGTCGATGGTCAGCACATCACCACCCTGCTACTCACCGTGCTGTTCCGGTACATGCGCCCGCTGATCGAGCAGGGCTACGTGTTCCTGGCGCAGCCGCCGCTGTACCGCATCAAGTGGTCCAACGCCCCGCACGACTACGTGTTCACCGACGCTGAACGCGATGCCGCCCTCGAGGCCGGTACTGCCCGCGGCTGGCGCTACCCCAAGGAGAACGGCATCCAGCGCTACAAGGGCCTGGGTGAGATGGACTACAAGGAACTGTGGGACACCACCATGGATCCGGAGCACCGCACCCTGCTGCAGGTCACCATGGATGACGCTGCCGCCGCCGATGAGATCTTCTCCATGTTGATGGGCGAAGACGTCGAATCGCGACGCAACTTCATCCAGCAGAACGCCAAGGACGTGCGCTTCCTCGACATCTGATCGAGCAACCGAAGCCCCACCTCCCCCACGACGAGCATCAAGGACTTTCACGCGTGAGCGACGAACAGACCCCGGACACCCCCGAGGAACCGAACCAGAACCCCCAGCAGCCCGATGACGAGGGCGGCAGCGAGATCGTGGTAGGTTCCCCGATCGACGCCGGAGACAAGGTCGAACAGGTCGACCTGAACACCGAAATGAAGCGGTCCTACCTGGACTACGCCATGGCGGTGATTGTCGGCCGTGCCCTGCCGGACGTGCGCGATGGCCTCAAGCCCGTGCACCGCCGCGTGCTCTACGGCATGTTCGACGGCGGCTACCGCCCCGACCGGTCCTTCAACAAGTCGGCCCGCGTGGTCGGCGAGGTGATGGGCAACTACCACCCGCACGGTGACTCGGCTATTTACGATGCGCTCGTGCGCCTGGTTCAGGATTGGGTGATGCGCTACCCGCTGGCGCTGGGTCAGGGTAACTTCGGTTCCCCCGGTAACGACGGCGCGGCCGCTCAGCGTTACACCGAGACCAAGATGGCCCAGCTGGCCATGGAGATGGTCCGCGACATCGACGAAGACACTGTCGACTTCCAGGACAACTACGACGGCAAGCAGCAGGAGCCCACCGTGCTGCCAGCCCGGTTCCCGAACCTGCTGGTCAACGGTTCCTCCGGCATCGCCGTCGGTATGGCCACCAATATTCCGCCGCACAACCTGCGCGAAGTCGCCTCCGGTGTGCAGTGGTATCTGGAGAACCCCGAAGCGAGCCGAGAAGAGCTGCTGGAAGCCCTCTTGCAGCGGGTCAAGGGTCCCGATTTCCCTACGGGCGCCCAGATCCTGGGACACAAGGGGATCGAAGAGGCCTATCGTACGGGTCGTGGTTCCATCACGATGCGCGCCGTCGTGAATGTGGAAGAGCTCCAGAACCGCACCTGCCTGGTGGTCTCCGAGCTGCCTTACATGGCCAACCCGGACAACCTCGCCAGCCGCATCGCGGAGATGGTGCGCGACGGCAAGCTCACCGGCATTGCGGATCTGCGTGATGAATCCTCAGGCCGTACCGGTCAGCGCCTGGTCATCGTGCTCAAGCGCGACGCCGTGCCAAAGGTAGTGCTGAACAACCTCTACAAGCACACCCAGTTGCAGGAGAACTTCTCTGCAAACATGCTGGCGCTGGTGGACGGCGTGCCGCGTACCCTGTCGCTGGATGGGTTCATCCACTACTGGGTGAAGCACCAGATCGAGGTCATCGTCCGCCGTACCGCTTACCGCAAGCGCAAGGCAGAGGCTCGTGCCCACATCCTGCTGGGTCTGCTCAAGGCCCTCGACATGCTCGACGAGGTCATCGCGACCATCCGCCGTTCGGCCTCGGCCGATGTGGCCCGTGAGTCGCTGAAGACCCTGCTGGAGATCGACGACGACCAGGCTAAAGCGATTCTGCTTATGCAACTGCGTCAGCTCGCCGCCCTGGAGCGCCAGTCGATTCAAGACGAGTACGACGAGCTGCAGGCTCGTATTGCCGAGTACATCGCGATCCTGGAATCCCCCGAGCGTCAGCGCGAGCTGATCTCCGAGGAGCTGCGTGAAATCGTCGACAAGCACGGCGATGATCGTCGCACCGAGATCATGTGGGGCTACGACGGTGATATGTCCATTGAGGATCTGATCCCCGAAGAGGACATGGTCGTCAACATCACCCGCGGTGGCTATCTGAAGCGCACCCGCATTGACAATTACCGCGCCCAGAACCGCGGTGGCAAGGGTGTGCGCGGGGCAACCCTGCGCGGCGAGGACGTCGTCGAGCACTTCTTCACGACCTCCACCCACAACTGGATCCTGTTCTTCACGAACTTTGGTCGGGTATACCGGATCAAGACGTATGAGCTGCAGGAAGCCGGCCGGGATGCGAAGGGCCAGCACGTGGCCAATGTCATGGCGTTCCAGCCAGACGAGCACATCGCCCAAGTGTTGACGCTGCGCACCTACCAGGATGCGCCGTACCTGGTGCTGGCCACGCGCAAGGGTCTGGTCAAGAAGACGCGCCTAGAAGATTACGACACCCCGCGTACCGCCGGGGTCATCGCGATCAACCTGCGCGACGACGACGAAGTGGTCTCCGCTCAGCTGGTCTCCGAAGAGGATGACGTCATCCTCATCTCCCGTAAGGGCCAGTCGTTGCGCTTCACCGCCACCGATGAAGCGCTGCGTCCGATGGGCCGTGCGACCTCCGGTGTGACGGGTATGAAGTTCCGTGACGGGGATGATCTGCTCACCATGGGCGTCATCCAGGACGATTCCTACATCTTCACCGTGACCGACGGCGGCTACGCCAAGCGGACCCAGGCCGATGAGTACCGGGTGCAGAACCGCGGCGGCCTCGGCATCAAGGTGGGCAAGTTTGTCGAAGACCGCGGCGAGCTGGCCGGCGGACTCGTTGCCCAAGAGGATCAGGAGGTCCTCGTGGTGATGCAGTCCGGCAACGTGGTGCGTTCGGCCGTCGAACAGGTTCCGGTGCGCGGTCGCGACACGATGGGTGTCATCTTCGCCAAGCCGGGCAAGAAGGACCGCATCGTCGCCGTCACTCTCAACAACGAGACCGAGCTTGAGCACCCCGAGGAAGAGAACGTCGAAACGGCGGCCACCCAGGAGAACCCCGAGGACGCTCCGGTCACCCCGACGCCCGCATCTGGGGACCAGGCTGGTGCAGATGTGACAGATGGTTCCGGTGCAGTACCCTTGGAAGCTGACACGGACTCTGACGGAGGACAGCAGTGAGCAATACATCCGGCAATTCCAAGCCGTCGCAAGGACAGGCCCCCAAGCGTCCCAGCGCTGCGCGCCCGGGCACGCAGCAGGGCCAGAAGCGACCAGCGGGCGCCCAGGGGAACCGACCTCAGGGTGGTCAGAACCGTCCCAACGGGCAGAAGCCGGGCTCCAAGCCAGGTCAAAAGGGACTGGTGCGTCCGGCCCCGAAGGCCAAGGTTCGTAAGGCACGCCTGCTCGTCGCCCGCGTTGACCCGTGGTCAGTACTGAAGATGTCGTTCCTGCTCTCCGTGGCACTCGGTATCGTCACCGTGGTGGCCGGTGTCGTGCTGTGGATGGTGTTGGATCTCACCGGAATCTTTGACGATGTCAACGCTCTGCTGGGCCAGATCCTGGGTACCGAGGGCGGCGGGCAGACCATCCAGGAGCTGGTGACTCTGGGTCAGGTGGCCTCGATGTCCACGATCATCGCGGTGATCAACGTCGTAGTGCTGACCCTGCTGTCCATGCTGGCAGCGGTGCTATACAACATCTCGGCATCGCTCGTGGGCGGCGTCGGAGTCACCCTCACGGATGACTGATCCGACTCGATTTTGACCAACGGAATTTCTACGGTAATGTTGGTTCTCGTCTTGAGCTGAGAAGTTCAAGGTGGAGGGCGTATAGCTCAGGCGGTTAGAGCGCATCGCTGATAACGATGAGGTCCCAAGTTCAAGTCTTGGTACGCCCACTCACTCCACACGACACCAGGAGGTAGCGGTGAAGAAATCACTGATCGCCGCCGCGGTGAGTGCGGGAGTGGGGGTCGGCATCGGGTTCTTCCTCTGGAAGGACAACGAGCGGACCAAGGGAGTCTGGTCAGACGCCACGGATTCCCTCGACACCGGCAACACGTCGGAGTTGACACACAACTGAATACCCACGGGGGCATGGCGCAATTGGTAGCGCATCTGCTTTGCAAGCAGAGGGTTAGGGGTTCGAGTCCCCTTGCCTCCACCACTGTAATGTCCTGGGACATCGTGCAAACGATGTCCCAGGACATTAGTGTTTTTGGGGTCACTTACTCAGGCGTTTGGTGGGTTTCTGATAGTTCTTTGAGACGTTTATTTCGAAGTATCTGAGGATCTCGCCAGTTTTTCGGTGAATGACGGTGATCTCGCGGTCATCGACCATCATTCGTACCGGGATGCCTGAGTAAGTGGCCCCCATTCCTAAGTGACGGAGCTTTCCGTCGTAGCGGATAGTGAGCTTGCCGAACTTGTCCACGGTGTCGTTTCTGATTCGGTAGTCCTCTTGAGGTTGTCGCACCGGTGTTGCTTTCGGCAGAGCCGAATAGACGCTGGCCGGAGTTTTTCGCTTGATCGCTCGATGCGGTCTGTCATGGTTGTAGATCTGCTGAAACTGAGTGAGTTGTTTGTTGAGTGTTTGTACCGATCTGGCCCTGGGTTGAGCTCGTAGCCACTGCTTGAGGGTCCGGTGGAAGCGTTCGATCTTTCCCTGCGTTTGCGGGTGGTTCGGGGACCCATTGATCTGCTGAACGTCCCACCGATGGAGGAGCTTTTCGAATTGGTTCTTTGCGGGGTCTTCGTTGCCAGCGCGTCCTGCGAACCGAGTTGTGAAGACCAAGCCGTTGTCGGTGAGTGATTTCTGAGGGCGTCCGTGTTCTTCGCAAGCAGCGCTGAATTGCTCGACGACGTTGCGCACTGTCACGCGGCGGTAAGCGCGCAGGCTGATGAGGAATCGTGAGTGATCGTCGATGAAGTCCAGTACCTCGGTGTCTGTTCCATCGGCGAGTGTCCAATGGGTGAAATCGGCTTGCCACATCTCGTTGGGTAGAACGGCGACAAACCGATTCAATGAGGAATTAGGACGTTTCTGCGGTTGATCGATCACAGCGTTGGCTTGGCGCAGAATTCGATGCACGGTCGATCGTGACGGCACCAGAATGCCTTCGTTTTCTAAGTAGGCGCGAATGGAATCTGCGCCAGCGTCTAAGCCAGTGCTGACGAGATCGCTCCGTAGCTGCAGGATACGGTCCCGGGTCTCGGGAGGGGTTTGGTTTGGTGATGTCAGCGGTCGCTTTGACCGAGATGCGAAAGCGTTGTCTCCTTCTTGGAGGTAGCGGCGGACCAGAGTTTGTACCCATCGTTCAGTCACATTGAAGTGCGCTGCGGTTGCCTTGGTGGACATGGACCCTTGCGTGACGGCCAGGATGATGGCCTTATTTTTTACTTTCACGCGTTTCAGCCTGAACGATGTCTCAAGACATCTGATGAGGGCCTGGGTGTCGAACGATGTCTGAGGACATTAGGTGAAGGATCTCTGCCTAGTTACGGGTGCCTGGCCCGGTGGTCTTGGAAAGCGAAGGATGTCTCAGGACATGGGTGAACGATGTGTTGAGATCACACACCCTTGCCTCCACCACCGGAAGTCCCGGATCATCGGCAACGATGATCCGGGACATTCGTTTTTTCTGGCTACCTTCTCTTTGGTGCCGCGCATTTTCTGGGGATACAGAAATGGCGACTGCGGGGTGCTTTCAAGGGGACGCCTCGGAGTACTCAGATGTGGGTTATGTGCCAAAACGTGTGCTTTTTTGCGGCGTGTCATCGTCGTGAACGACCGGCCCAGCCCTGCTGAATCCCGTTGCCGTCCTCAGCGCTGAACGCAATGTCGTACAAAGCCGGCGCCCCACGATCCTCACTAGTAGCCTCGGCAGGCTTCACCGCTGGTTGGTAGTGCTCTTTCCTCACGAGCTCCCACGGGTCTTTCGGGTGTTCGGTGAGGAAGTAGAAATACCAGCCCAGGATCTTCATCGCGTACTCCGGGCTCGTCCCACGGTGTTGAAGCGCCCTGGGTTTCGTTCCGTGGTTAGACAACAGCGGACGCGGCCGTCAGGTGTTGAGTGTAGGTGGCCTCGACTTCTGCCGGGGTCCGGTAGCCGAGGTTCTCGTGCAGACGTCGGGTATTCCACCACTGCACCCAGTCCATCGTGGCCATCTCGACGGCGGTGACCGAGGGCCAGACGCGACGTGAGTGGATGATTTCCGCCTTGTAGAGGCCGTTCACGGCTTCAGCCAGGGCGTTGTCATACGAATCCCCGACGGACCCGACTGACGCGGTGACACCGTAGGCGGCCAGCGTCTCAGTGTAGGACAGACTGACGTACTGAACGCCTCGGTCCGAGTGATGGACCAGCCGTCCGGCCCGCAGGCGGGCCTCGGTGCTCAGCAGCGCGTGTTCCAGTGCTTGCAGCGGCAGGGATTGCGTGTGCAGGGTGCCTGCCACGGCCCAGCCGACGATCTTTCGGGTGCAGACATCGGTGATGAACGCGACATAGCAGAACCCGGTCAGGAGGCGGATTCCAGCGGTCGTCGCAACAGTGAACGCTTATGCAGGTTCCAGTAAAGCAGCTATCCGTTCCGCGGGCGTGTCCCAGCCAAGCGATTTTCGGGGGCGCCCGTTCAGCTCCTCAGCAATCATGGCAAGCTGCTCCGATGTGTACTGGCGAAGATCAGCACCTTTGGGAAGATACTGACGCAACAGCCCGTTCGTGTTCTCGTTCGTGCCTCTCTGCCAAGGAGAACCCGGATCGCAGAAATACACATCCATATCAGTGGCGACAGTGAACGCTTTATGCTCAGCCATCTCCGCGCCTTGATCCCACGTCAACGTGCGACGTAACTGCTCAGGCAATGGGCGAAGAGCACGCACGAGGCTCTCTCGCACAAAGTCAGCCCCATGATCGCCTGGCAAGTGGCCCAGTACGACGTATCTCGTGCTCCGCTCCACGAGCGTGGCGACTGCGGAACGGTTTTGCGTCCCCGCGATCAGGTCCCCCTCCCAATGCCCCGGGAGCACACGATCGTCGACATCGTTTGGTCGTTCGGATATGGGCACCATCTCGTCCACGAACCTCGGGGTGCGTTGCTCGGCAGTCTTGCGAGGCTTGCGTCGCTTGCGACCGCGTCGAAGCGACGCGGTCAGTTCACGTTTCAGTTCGCCTTTGGCGTGCACATAGATTGCTTGGTAGATCGTTTCAGCACACACTCGCATCTCCATCTCATCCGGGTGGTCTTTCCGAAGACGATGGGCAATCTGCTCGGGCGACCACCGCTTCTCAAGTTTCGCAGTAACATAGTCCCGCAATGCTCCAGGGGTCGCGAGCTTCACTGTTTTCGGCCGGAACCTACGTTTCACAGAAAGCCGATGCGCGGTATGTGGAAGATAGTGCCCTCGCTCGGTTGTGTTGCGTTTCAGCTCTCTACTGATCGTTGACGGGGCCCGCCCGAGCTGTGAAGCAATCTTCCGAATCGATAGCCCCTGCGCGGAGAGGTCTTTGAGGTGTTCTCGTTCCCGCAGACTCAAATAGCGGGCGTCAATGACCTGTTCTACCCGGTCTAACCGGATGTGCTCGCCTTGTGCCCACGTGGTTCTTGGTCGTCTCACATTGGCAAGTATCTCGTCTTGCTTATAGATCACGACCTTGCCGTCTGGGTAGATTCGGCCCTTTGCGAATGATCTGATCCCGCGGTCCCAGTCCATCGCCTGGTGCTGTTCAATGCCGAGTTGCCGGGCCGCGTCAGCGCGAGGGACTCCGTCTGCGCGAAGACCGAGGAACTTGGTTTTCCGTTCGTTCGCGTCGTCACTGGTGAAGATTCCGGCGCGATGCGCCCACGCGTATCCGGTCACCCGATTAATGCCAAGCTCGCGTGACACCTTCGACACGTTCCGCACCTGGGCAACCCGTGCCACGAAGCGGGCTTTCTCTTCATCTGAATACTTCCTCGGCGAGCTGCGCGAGGTCGATAATCCTGCCTGCTTCACCCACCGATAGCCGGTATGGGGTGACACCCCGACAGCTATTGCGGCAGCGCGAACTGTCGATCCGCGATCGACAGCCGCGAGGACTGCGTGTTTCTGCTCGTGACTGTACTTCTGTTCCGCCATACCCACTCCTGAATCCTGAGTGTTGCGACGACCGCTGGAATCCGCCGGATCCGCACGTAGGTAATGTCCGCGACCCAGAGCCGGTTGGGGCCTTGCGCGACGAACTGGCGCTTCACCAGGTCCGGACGATGATCCGGCTCGACGGAGGGCCTCGTGGTGACCGGTTTGCGGCCTCGTCGTACGCCGGTCAGACCGGCGGCCTTCATCAGGCGTGCGACTTGGTCTCGGTCTATCTCCCAGCCGGCGCGGCGCATGGCATGCCACATCTTGCGATACCCATAAACGCCGTAGTTCTCAGCGTGGATCCGCCGCAGTTCCTCGCCCAGGACCACATCGCGCAGGCTCCGCGCCGAGACCGGACGGGTCTTCGCCGCGCGGTAGCCGCGGGAGGTGATGAACCCACACTCCGTCGCACCCAGGGTGCGGCAGATGGCCTCGACCCCGAAACGATCCTTGTGCTCGTCGATGAACCGGATCATCTCGTCGTGGGGCGGTCGAGCTCCGCTGCGAAAAAAGCCGAGGCCTTCTTGAGGATCTCGTTGGCACGGCGGGTCTCGGCCAGCTCGCGGCGCAGCTGCCGGTTCTCCTCCTCCAGATCCGTCTCGCCGCTCAGGGCCACCACTGCAGGGCCGGACGACTCCGCCCTGCGGCACCAGTTCCGCAGGGTCTCCGGGCCACAGCCCAGGGACTGCGCCACGACGCGGATCGAGGCGGCTCTGGGCCCACCTTCCGCGACTTGTCGGTCAAGGACCATTCGCACCGCTCGGTCGCGGAACTCAGGGGTGAACTTCTTGGGCATGTACCGATTCTCCTTAGTGAGACTCGGAACGAAACCCAGGGCGCTTCACGTAGACTCCTACTTATGGACCTTCTAGACCTGGGGCGGATCATTGTCGGGTTGGTGCTGCTGGTGCTGGGCGGGGAGGTACTGGTGCGAGCGGCCTCCGCCCTGGCTCGTCGAGCGGGGGTCTCCTCCCTGGTGGTCGGGCTCACCGTGGTCTCGGCGGCCACGTCGGCGCCCGAGCTTTCGGTGAGTATCGGTGCGGTCCTGCGCGACGAACCCGGACTGGCGGTGGGCAATGTGGTCGGCAGCAACATTGCTAACGTCTTGCTCATTCTCGGCCTCTCCGCTCTAGTTCTGCCGCTGGCCGCGACACAAAGGTTGGTGCGCTTTGATCTCCCCCTGATGCTTTCTCTGTCCGCGGCGCTGCTGCTGGTCTGCCTCGACGGGGTGATCAGCGCGGTAGACGGGCTAATCCTGTTCGGTGCCGTGGTCGCTCACACCGTGCTGAGCGTCACCATCGGCCGCAGAAGGACACAGTCCAAGGCCCCTGTTATGCAGCTGACTGAGGGTTCCCCGGGTATCGGCACCTCCGCCCAGGCCCAGAAACTGCCTGTGGCATCGAGCGGAAAGTCGATTCTGCTCGTGGTGTTCGGAGTTGCTCTCCTGGTAACCGGGGCCACGCTCCTCGTCGAGGGCGCGGTGAACACCGCCACCACGCTCGGGGTGAGCAGCCTAGTGGTCGGTTTAACCGTCGTGGCCATCGGCACATCTCTGCCTGAGCTGGCGACTTCCCTCATCGCCGTGCGCCGTGGCGAACGTGACTTGGCGATTGGCAACGTGGTCGGCAGCAACATCGTCAACATCGGAGTCGTGCTCGGGTTGCCAGCCATGATCTCCCTCGAGGGCATTCCCGTATCCAGCGCCGCCCTGGCCTTCGATATCCCGGTAATGTTGGCGGCCGCGATCGCCTTGCTGCCCGTAGCCTTCACCGGCTTCACGGTGGCGCGATGGGAAGGCGCCCTGTTCGTAGCCCTGTATCTGGTTTACCTTGGGTATCTCATCCTGGCTGCCACCGCACACGACGCACTGGAAGGATTTACCGCCGTGATGGCATGGTTTGTCCTCCCCTTGATCACAGTGACGCTGATCGCCTTCACCGCATACGAAATCGGGCTGCGTAAGGGCCGACAAGGCAGCGGCACAACCCCCCGTCCGTCCTGACCACGAGCCGCTGACTAGATCAACCCGGGCCTGTCAATACCGCGCGCCACCCAGGCACCAGATAGTCGCCCCCCGATCAGCGCCAGACCCAGTGTCTAGGGCGTGTCTCCCTTATGCGCGTAGCCAGGTGAGAATGGCGCAAACGGTGACGGCGGCGCGGTAGGTGATGGCGAGCTTGTCGTAGCGAGTAGCCAAGCCGCGCCATTGCTTGGCCAGGGCGAAGTACCGTTCCACGACGTTGCGCCTGCGGTAGGCCTGCCCGTCGACGGCCGGGGGTCGCCCGCCGCGACTACCCCGCCGTTGGCGGGCGGCGATCTGGTCCTTCTTGTCCGGGATGACCGCCCGGATCCGGCGCCGACGCAGTTCGGTGCGGATCACCCCGGTGGCGTAGGCCCGGTCCGCGATCACCGCCTCCGGTCGGGTCCGCGCCGCCCCGGGGCCGGGCCGGGGAACGTGGATCTCGGCCAGTACTTGTGCCAGCACGGCCCCGTCGTTGCGCTGACCACCGGTGACGATCGTGGCCAGCGGCCGGCCCCGGCCATCGACGGCGTGGTGGATCTTGGTGGTCAGTCCACCGCGGGAGCGTCCGATGCCGTGACCAGGCGGTTCAACCTCGGTCACCGGCAGTTTCTTGTGATTCGCCCCGACCCCCTGTGTCCTGGTCCGGGCGGGTCGTGTTCGTTGCGTGCTGATGGGCTCGGGCGATGGTGGCATCGACCGAGACGGCCCAGTCGATCATCCCGGCCGCATCGGCCTCGGCCAGCACCTGGGTCAGGACCCGGTCCCAGGTGCCGTCCGCGGCGTAGCGGCGGTGGCGTTTCCACACCGTCTGCCACGGCCCGAACTGCTCCCGTGGCAGGTCCCGCCACGGGATCCCGGTCCGGTACCGGTAGGCGATGCCCTCGACCACCCGCCGGTGGTCACCGAACGGGTGCCCGCGCCGGCCCTGATTCGAGGGCAACAACGGCTCGATCCGCGCCCACTGCTCGTCCGTGAACACCCGATATCGCGATCCCGTTGATCTCACCCGACCAGCCTGCCGCGAGCCTCATCACCGATAAGGGAAACACGCCCTAGAGCCCTCCCAAGAGCAGGTAACCCCTGAAATCCGATACCCCCTGGGGTAGTTTCAGAAGGAGGGTGCAATCGGAACGCGATGGCCCTGACAGGGTGGGTGGGAGCTGGTAATTCAGCGTCTCGCGCTCAAGCAGCCACCGGCCGAACCCGTATACTGGGGCCTATGGCATCCGTCGCCGCAACGCGTTCTCGGAGAGGTCTTCCCGACTTCCTGCGATTCGTGCTGTTCGGCGGGCTGCTGGTGGTGGCGATCATCCCCGGGCTGCTCGCCATGCACACACTGAACCTGCATGGCACCCCCTCCGCGCACGCGCCTGCCGCCATGTCCGTCACCGTCGCCGACTCCAGCGAGCCACACCAGGGTGTGGCGCATCACGGCTCGACGGGCTCACCCGGGTTGACCAGCGGCACGGCTCACGATCGCGGCGGTTCCTGCGCGGACTGCGGGGGTGGCGATCATCTGGGCATGGCAATGGCATGCGTGCTCGCACTGCTACTCGCCCTCCTCGTCCTGGTGCCGCCGCGGCTTCTACCCGAATGGATGCACACCGCACCCCGGCCGTTCCTCGTGAAGCGCTTCATCGACAGGCTGCTGTCTCGGGCGCCGTCACTTCAGGTTCTCTGCATCAGTCGCACCTGAGGGAGCAACGAACCCGGCGCACACCCGCGCCGACGGTTCCCCTTCTCTCACTCACGCGGCGCCCATGTGGGGTTCCGCGTCACTCAAGCGACTGTTGATATTGGAGAACGCTCATGAAGTTTCGTACCGCGGCGACCGCCGCACTCGCCCTCACACTGACCCTGGCTGGATGCTCGGCCGGAAGCGAGGACGAAGACATAATGCCGGGCATGGACCACGGCTCGTCCGAGCAGGCAGCCGGTGCCAACGACGCGGACGTGATGTTCGCTTCGATGATGATCGTCCACCATGAGCAGGCCATCGAGATGAGCGACATCGTCCTCGCCAAGGACGACGTCCACCCCGAGGTGGTCGAGCTGGCCGAGGCGATCAAGACCGCCCAGGGGCCGGAGATCGAACAGCTTCAGGGCTGGCTGGACGACTGGGGCGTCGACCCCGACGAAGGCCAGATGGACGGCATGGACCACGGCGACGGCATGATGACCGAGGACGACCTGGCCGCCCTCGAATCCGCCGACGGCGCCGAGGCATCGCGACTGTTCTTGGAGCAGATGATCGTCCATCACCAGGGAGCCGTCGAGATGGCCCAGACGCAGGTCGATGACGGCAGCAACCCCGATGCCGTCGAGCTCGCGCAGACGATCATCGACGCGCAGACCGCTGAGATCCAGGAGATGCAAGACCTCCTGGCCACCCTCTGATTGACCACCAGGGTCGGTCGGTGCCGTGGCGAGAGTGCCCGGCACCGACCCGCCCAACTCTCTTGAAGGACCACGCCATGAACCACCCCACCGTGCCGCGGCGCCGAAATCTGAACGTCGCTGCCACCGCTACCTTTGCCGCCGCCCTCGTTCTCACCGGATGCACCACCACGTCGCCCGAGCCCGAATCCACCTCCATCGGCAGTCAAGCCGTCGACACTGACTTCCTGGCAGACCACAACCTGGACGGACTCGACGCCACGCAGGTCATCGAGCGGCTCGACACGATGCCCGTCGCCGACCGCCCCACCGATCTGATTGCATCTGTGCAACCCGACGCGCTCATTCTCACCGACGATCAAGACCGCGAGACACGACTGCCGATGCCCGAAGACGAGGTGTACATCTCGGTCGCCCCATATCGTGAGCAAACGCACGATTGCTACTTCCACAGCCTGACCACCTGCCTCGGAGAACTCACTAACAGCGAAGTCCAGGTTACGCTCACCGGCGAGGACGGCGATGTGCTCGTCAACGAGGTGCAACAGACCTACGACAACGGGTTTGTCGGCGTCTGGGTGCCCCACGGCATCGAGGCAACGCTCACGATCGAGCACGAAGGTCAGACGGGATCCGCGATCATCTCCACGATGAACGACGACGACCCGACGTGCATCACCACATTGCAACTGACCTGACCTGAGGACATTAGCTCGCCGCGCTCGGGGACATCGTTCGATTGGACATGGATACAACTCCGAGAGCGTTGGCGTCTGGCCGATCACCAGCGCAGAGAGGGCTGTGTTCTGCTGGTTTGCCGTCAGCTCGTGCGCTGGATCGGTGACCCCGCTGGCAGACAAGCCCATAAGCCATTCCACGCACGCCGGCGATGGTCTCGGTCCGCGGTCTTCATTCAGGATCGACGGTGCCGGGGCCTTTCGTCGGTGACATGTTCCCATCGGCCGATGGCGTGGGCGTCACCTTCCCAGCGGCGAAGATGGTCTCGATCAGGCTCCATAGTGTCTCGGATTCGTTCTGCCTGGCGGGTGAGCGATGCGGCCCGTGCCGGGCGAGGTCGATGACCTAATGGCTCAGCGCGATCATTCCCGGGTCATCGGAAACGATGATCCGGGATTTTTTCGTTCCCACTATGCTCCGGTCAGCCCTGCCGTTGCTGGTGCTCCAGGACGTAGATCGCCAGCTGCACGCGATTGGTGACGTGCAGTTTCGCAAACAGGCTGGCCAGGTGGGTCTTCACGGTGGTTGCGCTGAGGTGCAGGGTTGCAGCGATGTCGGCATTGGTGAGGCCCTGGGCGACGAACTGGCCCACCTCCCATTCGCGCACGGTAACCATGGCTGGCGGTGAGACGGGTCGGCTCGAGAAGGTCTCGGTTCGAGATGCCACGGAGTCGCGGCCACGTTCGGCAAGCTCGACCAAGGTGGCGAGAGCGGTCGCCGAGACCTGAGGGTGGCCGGCAGCGGCCTCCGTGACAGCCTGGACAACCCGCTGTGGAGCGGAGTCTTTCAGCAGGAAGGACACGGCACCGCCGCGCAGCGCGTCGAGGAGAAAGTCATCGGTGTCGAATGCGGTGAGTACGACCACGCGGGCGCGTGCCCCCTTGCGGGTGAGTTCTCGGGTGGCTTCGATGCCGTTCATCCGCGGCATGCGGATATCCATCAACACGACGTCGGGGTCGAGATCCCGGACCGCGGCGACGGCGTCGATTCCGTCGGCGGCTTCCCCGACCACCTCGATACCCTGAACGCCGTCGATCATCAGCCGGATGCCGGCCCGCATGAGCGTCTCGTCGTCGACAACAAGAACCCGGATGCGAGCGGTTGATGTCAGGTCCACGGCAGTTCCACCTCCACGCTGAAATGATCATCGGCGGTGGGCCCAGAGCGGGCCTTCCCGCCCAGCAACATTGCCTGCTCCTCAATTCCGAGAAGCCCGTTCCCGGTGCCCAGCACCGTCTCGTCAACGTCGTCGGGGAGACGATTGCGCACCCGCAGCAGAACGGCCGCGTCGAGGCGCTGCAGGTCGAGGTGAACCGGTTCTCTGGGGGCGTGCTTGCCGGCGTTCACGAGCGCCTCGTCCAGCATTCTCAGCAGCGAGGCTGTTCGAGCGGGATTCCGCTCCCACTCCGCGGTCGAGAGCTCCTGTCGTACCACCACGATGTTCGTGCCTCGCGACGCCGCAGAGTCCAGAACCGAGCGCAGTGTGCGCAGTGTCTGCAGGTGCTGCTGCCCCGCATTCTCAGCATCCACGGGTTCACGCAGCGCGGTGAGAATGTCGGCCAGCATGCTGCCGGCGTCTCGAGCTGCTTGATGGATGACGTGTGATGCCTCCCGGATCTGCGCGGGAGCGAGATCGTCGCGGGAGGCCAGGGCCCCGGCGTGCATGGCAATAATAGAGAGCTGATGGGAGACGCCGTCGTGCATGTCACGGGCGACCGAACGACGTTCGTCGAATCGCGCCTGGCGCTTTTCCGCCTCTCGGGTACGCGCCTGCTCCGCCCGGGCCAGTTCAGCGGTTCGGGCTTGCTCGCGCAACGAGGCGATGAGCGCGGCTCGGGTGCCCCGAACCCGTCCCCACAGCAGCCCGCAGCCGGTAATCAACCCGGCCACGGCCGCGGTGACGATCGAAGGGAGCGGCACCTCGGACTGGTAGGGCGCACTCACCGAATCCTGCCAGGCGTACATGCCCCAGACCCCGAGCATCATCGCAGCGACCACGGCCAGATCCAGGGCGAGCATCCGGCGTTCGCCGAGTCGTTTCGTGGCCACCAGCCAGGCGGGCAGCGCGAAGCTGCTGACCATACCGCAGCAGATGATCAGCACGTTGCCCCAGAGGGAGCGACGCAGGGGGCCGACCGCGATACAGGCGGCGACTCCGAGAACGAGGTCCGCGAGCAAGAAACCGGTCAGCGCGTTGAGACCCGCCTCGCCCACGTCGTCGAGCGTTAATCCGAATCCCACGAGATAGATGGGCGCCCCGAGGCCCAGGCACAGCAACGAGGTGAGCGTGGGGCGGAGAAGACCGCCGACGGAGACACGGGGATCTCGGTGTCGACGTGGAGTCGTCTCGGTGCGCTGGGCTGCCATGGTCTTCATCATAGGTTCGGCGATGCGGTGTCTGGATCCTCCGAAAGAACGAGACTGAGTTCGAAGTCCGACCGAAGGGAGGATCCGCCGCCGGCACATTCCCGCGACGCTGGAGGCATGACGATCACCGACACCACCCTCACCGCCCCTCTCACCACCTCCGCTGGCCCCTCGACTGCCCGGCAGGCCGACTTGCCGTACCACCGGCTCATGCGGCACTCCCCGCGGAGCAGAAAATGGTGGCGCCCGCTCCTGGCGACACTGACCACCGCGGGTCTGTATGTGGCGTTCGTTCTTCCGCTGTTCGTCTTCTGGTTCATCGCGGAGGAGGGGGCGTTCGGGGAGTCCTGGCGCCCTACGGCTGAACTCACCGACCCGTCGAACCCGATGGACCTGTTGCTGTTGCTTGGACTCATCGTGATGATGCTGCCCGCGGTGCTCCTCGGGATGCGGTGGGGCGGACGCGCGCCGGGGATCCTGCACTCCGTGCGGGGACGGGTGCGCTGGGGAATGATCCTGCGAGCCGCCGCGATCACGCTGCCCCTCTATGCCGTCGTCCTGGTGGGGCTGTACGTTCTCTTCCCGCCGAACGATGTCGCCTGGCCCGAGGCCACGAGCCGCACGCTGTGGCTCTACGTCATCATCGTCCTGCTCACCCCACTGCAGTGCGCGGCGGAGGAGTACGTTTTTCGCGGCCTGGCGATGCAGGTGCTGGGAACCTGGCTGCGCTCACCGCTCTGGGGCATCCTCATCCCGGTGCCGCTGTTCATGCTCGGACACGGCTATGACTGGGTCGGACAGATTGATATCGCCGTGTTCGCCCTCTGCATGGGTGCACTGGTGTGGAAGAGCGGTGGTCTCGAACTCGCCATCGTCATGCACACCGCCAACAACCTCGTGCTCTTCCTGCTGGCCCCGTTCAGCGCCACTTCCCTCGAGCAGGGTGCTGTTGATCCGATGTCACTGCTGGTGAGTCTGCCGATGACGATCGGTGTGACCGCTCTGCTGTGGGTGTGGGTCTCCCGTCGACACGGCCTGCGGGTTCTCGAGCCGCTGACGAACGGCCACGGGGCTGAATGTGCGAGCGGGGAAGTGCGACAAACGACGTAGTCGGACTAGGTCGAGGCGCTCGTGTTCTGGGATCGGGGCAACTCTAGACTTCAGCAGTGAGACAGCTCACAGTGGCGCTGCCGCAGCGAGGTTCGCGCGACGTGAGCATTGAGAGAGGACCCGTCACGATGAACGAGCTCCATTCACCCCACACATCGAGTATCGATACCTCCGCATCCCCGGACGAATCCGGACCGGGGCGCGGATTGCCCTCCGCCCGGGAGCGCAGCAAGGTTCTGAGCGCGTCACTGGTGGGGACCGCCATCGAGTGGTACGACTTCTTCATCTACGGTTCCGCGGCCGCGCTGATTTTTGGACCGCAGTTCTTCCCCGCGGATGACAACCCGGTGGTGGGCACCCTGGCGGCGTTCGCGACCTTCGCGGTGGGATTCCTGGCTCGTCCCCTGGGCGGGCTGCTCATGGGGCACTACGGGGACCGGATCGGACGCAAGGCGATGCTGATGGTGTCGATGCTGCTCATGGGTGTGGCCACGGTGGCCATCGGGCTGCTACCAACTTACGCGACGATCGGGGTGTGGGCGCCGATTCTGTTGGTGACCTTCCGGATTCTCCAGGGGGTCGGCGTCGGCGGCGAATGGGGCGGGGCGGTGCTGATGGCGGTGGAGTACTCACCGCGGAACCGGCGCGCCCTCTATGGGGCGTTCCCGCAGATGGGGCTGCCGTTGGGGATCATCGGCGCCAACCTGGTCTTCGTCGTCGTCTCGAATATTCTGGCACCCGAGGCGTTTCAGGCGTGGGGCTGGCGAGTTCCCTTCCTGTTCAGTGCGGTGCTGGTGCTCATCGCGCTGTGGATCCGGCTGCAGGTGGAAGACTCCCCGGCCTTCAAGACGATGAAGAAGGAGAAGACGGTAGCCAAGGCGCCGATGCTGGATCTGTTCCGGCGGCACACCGGCACCGTGCTGCTGGCGGGCGTGGTCTCGATCGCCCCGCCCGCCATCGGTTACCTGTATTCGGTGTGGATGCTCTCGCACCGGGGCAACCTAGGGGAGGATGGGGTCTCGCAGAACACGATGCTGGCGCTGATCATCTTCGGGGCGGTCTGCCACCTGGTGACGGTGGCCCTGGGCGCGCTGTTGGCCGATCGGTTCACCCAGAAAAAGGTGTTCCTGTGGGGTGCGGCGATGCTGACCCTGTGGGCGTTCCCGTTCTTCTGGCTCGCGGATACCGGCCAGTGGTACAACATCGCGATTGCGTTTGCCGTCGTGCTGTTGGCGCAGTCACTGATGGCTGGCCCGCAGGCTGCGCTGATTGCGGAGCTGTTCCCCGCCGAGGTGCGGTACTCCGGGGCGTCGGTGGCCTACCAAATTGGGTCGATCCTGGGTGGCGGGTTCATGCCGCTGATCGGTACGGGCTTGTATGCGGCCTTCGGCACCTCGACACCGATTGCGCTGTATCTGATGCTGATGGGACTGATCAGCTTCGGTGCCATGGCGGTGCTGACGGTGGGCCGCTACCAGGCGTCGGCCGATGCGGTACAGCGGTGACCCCCTGACCGGGACGAGACGGAGTATTCTGTGCACAGACGTGCCGTGAAGGAGGGCTGAGCCGCGATGACCATCCACCCCGACACGACGACCATGGCGGAACTGGAGGCCGTGCGACGTCGTGAACGGCACGCTGCCGCCGTGGCACGCACCGCCGCCCGGGTGGCTTCGGAGAGGTCGTTGCCGGCCACGCTGCGGGCGCTGGCCGAGGAGATCCTGCAGGCGGATGGGTTGGCCGGGGTACAGGTGCTCACGAATGAACACTCCGGCGACCAGCTGCACATGCTCGGAGTGGCGGGCTTTCCGGCCTCGGGCCAGCGTGCGTTCTTCTCGCGATTGCTGGAGTGTCAGCGACGGGGTGCACGGCTGCGGATGCTGGAGGTGATGGAGACCGGGGAGCCGGTGATCATGCCGCACCGCTACGCCACGGTGATGGAGGATCCGGCCTGGGAGCCGCTGCGCGAGTACCACCGTAGTCCGGAGTGGGACGCTTTCGCTTCGCTACCGATCACGGTGCGAACGCGCACCATCGGAATCCTGAACGTGTTCTTCACCCCGGGTACTCATATCGACGACGACGGCTTCGAGTTTCTCGCGGCGATGGCGGAGCAAGCGGGGCTGGCCATCGACTATGCCTCGCTGCTGGAGCAGGAGCGCCATACGGTGCAGCGGGAGGAACGGCAGCGCCTGGCCCGGGACCTGCACGATTCGGTGGTGCAGCAGGTGTTCTCGATGGGCATGATGACCCAGGCGCTGAAGGTGCTGAGCGAGGGTAACCGGCCGGAGAGGATGACCCGGATTCGGGAGATATCCACCGACCTGGAGGAGATCACTGCCTCGGTGTTGCAGGACCTGCGCGGCCTGGTCGCGCAGTTGCGGCCGAGTCCGCTGACGGGGGGCGGATTGGCGGACGCCGTTGCGAAGCTCGCCGCGACGACCCACCGGCAGACCGGGATCGACGTGGACGTCCACCTCGATGACGTTGCGGCGTCTCTGGATGCCCCCATGGCTGAAGACCTCTACTACGTGGCGGCGGAGGCGGTGCACAATGCGATCAAGCACGCGGCCCCCGACGTCATCACGATTCGCCTGGAACGCGGCGAGCCGGGCACGCTGGAGCTGCTGATTCGGGATCACGGTACCGACCCGCATCCAGTACACCCGGAGGCAGGAACCGATTCGGGCGAGGGCCACGGACTGGAGTTCATGCGCGAGCGAGTGGAACGCTGGCACGGTGAATTGACGGTGGCGCCCAGCTACAACGGTGCAGGAACCGACGTGTTAGCGGTGGTTCCACACCACATCGTGACTCTCGAGGAGGACGCGTGACCACGGAACAGCACTCGAGCCACGCCGCCATCACGGTGTTGATCGTGGACGATCACGCGGTGGCCCGGCGTGGAATATCGGCGTACTTCGATGTGCTCGATGACCTCGAATCGGTCGGCGAGGCGGTGGACGGTCAGGATGCCCTAGAGCAGCTGGCCGAGCTCGACACCTACGGACGGTTGCCCGATGTCGTGCTACTGGATCTCGTGATGCCGCGTATGGACGGGATCGCCGCGCTGAAGGAGATTCGCCAGCGTTACCCCGGGGTGAAGGTCGTGGTGCTCACCAGTTTCGGGGAGACGGAGCGGCTGAACACCACCATGCAGCTCGGGGCGGCGGGTTACCTGCTCAAGGACGCCGGTCCGCTGGAAGTGGCCTCGGCCGTGCAAGCGGCGGTGCGCGACGAGGTCTTCATTGATACCGCGATGGCGCGCAAGCTCACCCAGATGTTTGGCTCCCCGGCGGGTGGGATCGCCTCGCTCACCCAGCGTGAGCGGGCGGTGCTGATGCTGGTGGGTGAAGGATGCTCGAACCGAGACATCGCTCGCCAACTACACATTTCCGAACGCACCGCGCGCACCCACGTCTCCAACATGCTGGGCAAGCTCAACGTGTCGTCCCGCACCCAGGCGGCACTGCTGGCGGTCAACGCTGGCTTGATCTCACCCGACGCCTAATCGCTCGGGCGAGAATCGCGACAAACGTCCCGGTCGAATCGGTGCCGATGGCCTGCCTGAGGTCTCCCGAACCTTCCTACAGTGGTGTGAAACGGGTCACGCTACCCACGGCGGTGGCCCTCCGCTGAGGAGAGGAACGGAACCATGTCAGAGAAGTCCCTGCAGGACGTGCTAGATGCCTCCGGTGACGTCGTCGAGCATCTGCGCAATGTCCGGGTCGGCGCGTACGTGTATCCGGTGGTGGCCGCAGAATTCACGAACTGGCGCAATGAGGTAGAAGCCTGGCGCGAGACCGCCGTGCTCTTTGACCAGACCCACCACATGGATAACCTCTATCTCTCCGGCCCCGATGCGCTGCGGCTGATCTCCGACACCGCGATCAACTCGGTGGAGAACTTCCCCGTCAACAAGGCGAAGCAGTATGTTCCGGTGACCCCGTACGGCCACGTGATCGGCGACGGCATCCTGTTCCGCATCGCCGAGGAGGAGTTCGTCTACGTCGGACGCAGCCCGGCGGCGAACTGGCTGAGCTTCCACGCGGAGACCGGCGGCTACAACGTGGAGGTCACGGTGGACCGGCGCTCGCCGTCGCGGCCGATGGGCAAAGCGGTGTCGCGGCAGGAATGGCGCTTCCAGATCCAGGGGCCCCGCGCCTGGGAGGTCATCGAGAAGGTCAACGGCGGCCCGCTGGAACAGCTCAAGTTCTTCACCATGTCGACCATGAACGTGGCCGGGCGCCAGGTGCGCACGCTACGCCACGGCATGGCCGGTGCCCCGGGTCTGGAGCTGTGGGGGCCGTATGAGGACTACGACGTGGTGCGTGAGGCGATTCTCGACGCCGGTGCCGAGTTCGGGCTGGAGCCGGCCGGAGCACGCGCCTACTCGTGCAATACCCTGGAATCCGGCTGGATCCCCTCCCCGCTGCCGGGCATCTACTCCGGGGACAAGCTTGCCGACTACCGGCGCTGGCTGGGCGCGGATAGCTATGAGGCGAACTCGGCGATCGCCGGGTCATACGTTCCCGATTCGATTGAGGGCTACTACACGACCCCGTGGGAGCTGGGCTATGGCTCGTTCATCAAGCACGACCACGACTTTATTGGTGCCGATGCGCTGAAGCAGTTCGATCCGGCCGCCCAGCGCAAGAAAGTGACCTTGGCCTGGGACGGGGACGACGTCGCCACCATTCACGCGTCGATGTACCAGAAGGACCAGCTGCCCTATAAGTTCTTCGACCTGCCGAACGCCAACTACGGTGCTTCCAACTTCGACTCGGTGGTGGATGATTCCGGTGCGGTGGTAGGTCTGTCCATGTTCACCGGGTACAGCTGGAACGAGAAGCGACCCCTGTCCTTGGCGATCGTGAACCCCGAGGTGGAGATCGGTGACCATCTTAAGGTGATCTGGGGCGAGCCCGACGGCGGTACGCGCAAGTCCTCGGCGCAGCCGCATCGGCAGTACCCCGTGGGCGTCGACGTCAGCCCGGTGCCCTTCTCCGAGGTGGTGCGCCGGACCTACACCGACGGCGGCTGGCGCAAATAAGCGCGCCAGACGGGTACCTTCCATAGTCATTCTTTCATTGAGCGACAGCGTCCTTCACCAGGGAACTCAACGGCGGGTAGACATTGGGTTGCTGTGCTCCGAGTTCAGAGGCTGCGAGCTCACTGGTGAGGACTGGTCGACGAGCGAGCGCATCGAGAAGTTTCCGCGCATTGGAGCTTTTCTGGCTGTGAGCCGCTCATTCCATCCGGCGCGTAGCTGTTCGATGTCGTTCGCCAGTGCACGGGCGTTGTGAACGGCGCGGAGGGAGGCATCGGCGAAGGCGCGAACAATCGAGTCCACATCACCTGTGCGGTACGCAGTCAGCGCTGAGTGGTAGCCCCCGACGTCCGCCAGTAACCCAGCGGAGACGGAAACCGCGACATGGCGGGTGACGCCGCGATGCTTCGGCATGGCCTGAACCCATGCCCTGCCCGTTCGACCATTGCCGTCAGTGAAGGGGTGAATCGTTTTGAACTGAGCATGACTTACTGTTGCCGAGACGAGCGTAGGAATCATGGGGTCATTGATGAAGGCAACCAGATCATGGGTCAAATCGGGTACGTGCTCATAGTGGGGCGCGACGAATGTGGCGTCGATGCGGCTCCATGAGCACGGCATGGAGCCGCAGCATGGCCTCGACGGAGAGATCTTCGGCCAGCTCGAGATCCACACGCATGGTGCGTGTGTTCGCGGCGATTTCTCCCGCGTTTCGACTTCGTCCTACGCCGAGCTCGGCGTCGAATCGTGTCAGCTCACGCTCGGCCTCCTCGGCGGTAGCACGAACGTGTGGACTGGGGGTGGCATCCGACCGGCGATGCATGGCACACCTGCGGAAGTCATAGGAGTCGTCCCGAGAATGATGAGTTCTTCAGCGGAGCTCGACGCGGGGGCGGACGTGGATGTCGGTGAGCTGGGTGTCGTCGCTGGCGAGGATCGCCCCGACCACCGCGCGGGCGACGGTGGCGGGCTGGATCATCACGGAGCGGTCCTTCGGCTCGGCGAGCATCGGGGTATCCGTGGGTCCCGGGTACACCGAGGTGACGCGGACGCCGTCGTGTTCCACATCAGCGCGCAGCCCGTTGGCGAAACCACGCAGGGCGTGCTTGGTGGCCCCGTAGACGGTGTTCTTCGGCCGATCGAACACACCGGCCCCGGAGTTCAGAAACACGATGGTGCCCTGGGAACGGCGCAACGCAGGCAGGCCAGCGCGGGCCAAGCGCATGGCCGCGGTGACGTTGACGGCGAAGACCTCATCCCATTCGGCATCGGTGATCTCCTCGATGGAGGCGGTGGGCAGCAGTCCGGCCGCATGCACCACGGCATCGACGCGCTCGGGCATCACGGTGCTGAGATCATCGGCGGTGAGGTCCAGGGCCACGGAGGTGATCTGCGGGTGGGCGGCCAGCTCATCCAGACGCTGGCGGCTGCGTCCCAGGGCAATGACCTGCCAACCGTGCTCGGTGAGCTGGTCAACGACGGCGCGGCCGATGCCGCTGGTGGCTCCGCTGACGACGGCGCATGGTCGGTCGGGAGCAGGGATGCTGGGGGTGCTGGCCGCGGAGTCGGGGGTGGAATCACTCATGCCCCCGACGATAACGGATCCGGCCGTGCCCCGTCCGGGGTTCGCCGCCCGGGACAACGAATGACGCCGCCGGTTACCGCGGAGCGGTGCTGCTTAACTGAGCCTCCCCACCGAGCACCTCGTCCCGGCTGCGCTCGGTGGCCGCTGCCGAGTACTCGGCGAACGCGCCCCGATACCGGGCGGCTGGGTGCGAATCCGGCAGTCGATCCTGGCCGGTCACTGCACCGCGCAGCGTGGCACCGGATTCGCCCAGCTGCTGGATCTCCTCGAGGCTGCGGGCCAGTCCGCGCTCACGCAGCACCGGCAGGACCTGCGCGATGAACTCGTGGTACGACCCCGGGATGGACGAGTTGATCAGATTCACCCCGTCGATGCCGGCGTCCTGCCAGGCGGCCAGCTCATCAGCAATCTGTTCTGGGGTGCCCACCACGCGGGTGGATTGGGCCCGGAAATGCGCCAGATCCCGCAGCGTCATCGTGCCGTCTTTGGTCATCTTCCGGATCTCGGCCAGATGCCCCTGCGCGCCCTCGGTCTCGATGTCGTTGATGGGGGTGTCCAGTGGCAGGTAGCCCAGGTCGAGGCCCAGGGAGCCACCGGTGTGGGCGATCAGCGCCTCGACGTCGATAGCGTCATCGAGCTCGCGCGCCTTCTGTTGTGCCTCCGCTTCCGTGGAGCCGACCACGAAGGAGAGCCCCTGGATGAACTTCACGTCCTGGGGATCGCGTCCGAATTCCACGGCACGACGGCGCACCTCGGCCGCGTGGGCGGCGGCGATGTCGCGGCGCGGGGCCATCGAGAAGGTGGCCTCGGCGTGCCGGGCGGCCACTTCCTGACCGCGGGGCGAGGAGCCGGCCTGGAACAGGAACGGGGTGCGCTGCGGTGAGGGCGAGCTCAGGTGCGGGCCCTCGATCCGGTAGTTCTCGGAGGCGTGATGGATTTTCGCCACCTTGGCCGGATCGGCGTGGAGCCCCCGGCCGCGCTCATGCTCGACCGTCTTGTCCTGCAGCAGCGCGCCGTCGTCCCAGGAGCCTTCCCACAGCTTGTAGGCGACGTCGAGGTACTCTTCGGCCAGGTTGTACCGGTCGCCGTGGCTGGTCAGCTCGGCGCCGCCGAAATTGCGGTGCGAGTTCTCCAGGGCGGAGGTGACCACGTTCCAGCCCACGCGTCCGCCGGAGAGGTGATCCAGGGTGGAGAGCTGCCGGGCGAAGGTAAAGGGGTGGGCCTGGATGACCGAGGAGGTCATGGCCAGGCCGATGCGCCGGGTGGTCGCCGCCAGCGCGGAGATGAGCACCAGCGGGTCATTCGAGGGAATCTGCAGGCCCTTGCGCAGGTGCGAGGCCCAGCCGCCTTCATAGTCGCCGTAGAGTCCGACCACATCGGCGAAGAACGCGATGTCGAAACCGGCGTCCTCCAGATCTCGCACCAGATCCACCCACAGGCCAAGCTCATTGAACCGGTGCTGCTGGGATTCCTCCCGACGCCATGCGCCGCCGATGATGTGGCTGGTGGTGTTCATCAGGAAGGCGGACAGGATGAGTGGACGGCGCTGTGCGGCCATGGAGACTCCTCAATTCCATCGGTTCTGGCGGTAGCACCGTGTCCAGACCGCGGGGACACCCCGGGATGGGACGGTTGCTGCGACGTCAACGAGCCAGATCTCTCGGTCGCTCTGGATGGTTTCTGCTTTCACCGTACGCCGGGGACGCATTCTGGGACAAACGACGACGAACAATCCGAGTCACGTTCTGTCACGCACACCGCGCCCATCACACAGCACAGCCCGCCGACCCTGGCGGATCGGCGGGCTGTTTGGTGTAGCTGTGGTGATCAGCTGGCGGGCTTCGGTGCAGGTGCGTCGACCTGCTCCTCAGCGCCACCCTCGGTGTCGTCGGTAATGATCGCCTCGGTCGTCGCCGCTGGCTGGGAAGCCTGCGGGGTGGCGGGGGTGTTGGTCTTCAGCGGCTGCGGGGTGGGGTTCTTCCACGGATCCTCCACCGGCTTGGTCAGCTGGTAGACGGCGTAGGCGGCACCACCGGCAGCCACGACGACGCCGACCACGAGCCACTTCTTGCCGCCGCCGGACTGAGCCTGCTTCTTCAGCGACTTCTCGGCCGACTTGGCGTACTTCTCGGCAGCCTTCTGCAACTTCTTGGCGGCCTTCTTGTCGCCGGTGACCTTGGTCAGCAACTCGGAGACCGGCTTCGGGACGTCGGCGTCGTGCAGCGCCTTCGACGTCTTCGAGGCGGCACCGGCGAGCTGGCCGGCTGCGGTGGGGACGTACTCGTCCTGCACCTTGTGGCGTGCTGAGTCCAGGGCGTCGGTGAGGTTCGCCAGGGCGCTCTTGGCCTTCGGTCCGGCCTTGTCCACCGCGGAGTAAGCGACCTTCTCGGCGCGGTCGAGGCTATCGCCCAGGTGCTCTTCGGTCCACGCCAGCGCGGACTCCACCTTGGGGGCAGCCCATGACTTGGCCTGCTCCACAGACGCGTTCAGCTTCTTTTCTGCAGCCTTGGCCTGCTTCTTGGCGATTTTCTCAGCCTTGCGCTTTCCCATCTGATTACCTCCGGGGATCGACGTGCGTTTCTCCCACAGTACGCCAGAGTCACGTGGCGATTCCACGGCTGAGCGCCAGTGTGGGGTATCAAGATTCGGCTCAGCGCGAATTGTCCACGCCCCGCCGATCGACGGAAGCGAGGATTGCGGCTCTAATGCGAGAATACGTCTATGACTATCGCAACGCATCAGGCAACCGTCCATACCAACCAGGGCGACATCGTCGTGGACCTGTTCGGCAACCACGCGCCGAAGACCGTCCAGAACTTCATCGGCCTGGCCACGGGTGAGCAGGCCTGGGTCGACCCGGAGACCGGCGAAGAGCGCACCGGCACCCCGCTGTACAACGGCACCATCTTCCACCGGATTATCCGCGACTTCATGATCCAGGGCGGCGACCCGCTGGGCCAGGGCTTCGGAGGACCGGGCTACCAGTTCGACGACGAGATCCACCCGGACCTCAACTTCAACGAGCCCTACAAGCTGGCCATGGCCAACGCTGGCATCCGCAACGGCCGCGGCACCAACGGGTCGCAGTTCTTCATCACCTCCGTGCCCACCACGTGGCTGCAGGGCAAGCACACCATCTTCGGTGAGGTGAACGACGAGGCTTCGCAGCAGATCGTGGATGCCCTCAACGGCGTGGCCACCGGCGCTAACGACAAGCCGGTCGAGGACGTCGTCATCGAGTCCATCGAGATCACCGAGCTCGCCGGCTGATCCACGGTGATTCACCTGAGGCGGGCCCTCGCGCCCGAGAGCGCGCAGGCACGTCGATGACACCCGGTCAGGATTTCGGAGCGACTCATCCACAGGACCCGCACGGCGGAAATGGTGAGTCCGGGCAGCATCCTGTCTGCCCCCGACACCCTGACCGGGTGTCCTATGTCCGTTGTCAGCGCTGCGACCGGCCCGCCTGCCCGCAGTGCCAGCGTTCGGCCGAGGTCGGCGTCCAGTGTGTGGACTGCGTGGCCTCGGCGCAGCGCAACCTCCCCGCCGAGCATCGTCCACCGCGTTTCGCAGACAAGCACGGCCAGCCGATTCCTGTGGTCACCTATGTTTTGATTGCCCTGTGCGGGCTGGCCTATGTAGCGCAGTGGGCCACCAATGGTCTGTCCACCGGAGTGACCGAGTCCCTCTGGTACGCCGGTTTCTATACCTCCGCCGCCAGCCTCGACTCCCAGTTCGCCGCCCTTAGCGGCATCGGATTCGAACCCTGGCGCATGCTCACCTCGGCCTTCCTGCATTCCATGTCCTCGCCCATGCATCTGCTGCTGAACATGGTCGTGCTGTGGATGATGGGCCGCACCCTGGAGCCGGCCCTGGGTTGGGCGCGCTTTCTCGCGATCTATCTCATCAGCGCCTTCGGCGGTTCGGTAGCCGTGCTGCTGCTGGCCAACCCGTTGGCACCCGTGGTGGGAGCCTCCGGTGCTGTGTATGGACTGTTCGCCGCCCTGTTCTTGATGATTCGCCGCATTGGCGGTTCCGTGGTGTCTATCGGAGCCCTCATTGCCGTGAACCTGGTGATTTCCGTGGTCTGGTCCGGGATCTCCTGGCAGGCCCACGTGGGTGGCCTGGTGGTCGGCGCGGCCTGTGCGGCCGTGCTGTTGTTCCAGCCGAAGAGCGATCAGACGCTCGTCGGTGCCGAAGAAGCAGCGCAGCGACGGCGGCGGATGCGCCGCCGCCAATGGTGGGGACTGGCCGGAGTGGTTGTGATCCTGATGGTGATCACCGCGATCGGCGCCATGCAGATCACCCCCGAGTCACTACTGGCTGCTCGCGGCTGATTCGGCGCCAGGTGGCCGAGAAAACCTCGTCGTCCACGCCCTGTCCCCAGGTTGCCCCCACGTTATCCACATGTGTGTCCACAGATGTGGAATGAATGCCACGCGTGTAATTCCACAGGTGTTATCCACAGGTAATATCCACATTGTGGAGGAATTACACCCTTGTAGTTCCCTGCGTCAGCGCCAGCACGGAAGGCTTGTGCATGGTGGGTCGGCACGATCATCTAGGGATTCCCGGCGCTGGGCGCGCTCATGTCCCTGCCGATCAGGAGAAGGCGGTCTTTTTCTTAGCGCCAGCGGGTGGTCATCAGGAAGCCAATGATGGCGATGCCGAAGCCGACCACGATGTTCCAACCACCCAGAGGCTGCACTGGTAGCGCGCCCTGGCTGATGTAGTACAGGCAGATCCACAGCAGACCGACGATCATCAGACCGAACATGATGGCTTTGTACCAGGTGGGTAGCGGCTCGGCTTCCGCTTCGGCATCGTAGCCGAGCTGGGCGCTACGCTCGCCGCGGGCGGCGTCGGAGCGATTCTTGGCGGATTTCCGGGATCTCGACTCTGGCACGGTGTTCCTGTTCGACGGGGACTGCAAGGGACAAGTAGGACGAGTCACGGCGCCGGTGGCACCGCGGTGTTATCCTGCCAAGGCAGGGCTTGTCGCCCAGTCTACTGGAGCCTCTGGGAGAGAAGATGTCAAAACGGCCCACCGTGGTGAGTGTGCTCGGCGAGCTGCTGATCACCGTCGGCGTGTTTTTGCTGCTGTTCGTGGCCTGGGAGCTGTGGTGGACGGATATTGCCGCCGGACGTGAGCAGGAATCGGCGCGCAACGAGGTGGTCCAGCAATGGGAGCCCGATACCGACTACGAGGGTGAGGGTGCGGACCCCGCCGTCGTGGATGGATCCGGCGCCTGGGGTTTCCTCTACGTGCCGCGACTGGGTGCGGAGTGGTCGGTGCCGGTGGCCGACGGCGTGGGATCCGACGTCATCGACCGGGGCTTGATGGGCCGATACGACGTGGCGTCGCTACCCGGCGAGGAGGGCAACCTCTCGCTGGCCGGGCACCGGCAGACGCACGGCTCAATTTTGTGGGACCTGGACCAGGTGGTCGAAGGCGACCTGATGTACGTGCAGACGGCGAATGGCTGGTGGGTGTACCGCACGGTGCAGAACCATATTGTGGCCCCGACCCAGACCGAGGTGCTGGATCCCAATCCGCTGGACCCGGGTGGTCCGGCGTCGGGGCGCTGGCTGACCCTGACCACATGCCACCCGTTGTTCAGCACGCGGGAGCGGATGGTGACGCACGCCGAGTACGTCTCGTTCATTCCGACGTCGCAGGGGCCCCCGGAAGCGATCGCCGATGCCGTCGCGCAAAACGGCACCCCTGAATTGGAACCGCAAGCCGCGGGGAGGACATGAGAATGTACGCCTACCTGTTTTCCCTGTTGCCTGGGCCGACCTGGGTGAAATGGATTTTCACCCTGGTGATTCTGGCCCTGGTGGTGGTGCTGTTGATGGAGGTCGTGTTCCCGGCGCTGGCACCGTATAGCCCGTTCTCGGATTCGACCATCGATGAGTGACGCGCGAAAACTGAGACAACCGACTGAGACAACTCTGACGAGCGATGATGAGTGAGGACCCCGCATGACCACCCCAGGACAGCTACTGCCGACCACCCTGAGCGAGGACGAGCGGACCGGGGAACCGGTACGGATTCTCGTGGTGGATAACTACGACAGCTTCGTGTTCACCCTGGTGGGCTACCTGCGCGAACTGGGCGCGGACACCGTGGTGGTGCGCAATGACGAGGTGACCCCGGATCAGGTGCGTGAACTGGCTGCGGAGTCGGCCGGGGTGCTGCTGTCTCCCGGGCCCGGAGCGCCGGCGGAGGCCGGGGTGAGCATGGGTCTGGTGGATTGGGCGATCGAGGCGGACAAGCCGCTGTACGGGGTGTGCCTGGGACATCAGGCGATCGCGGAGGCGCAGGGTTCGGTGGTGACCCATGCCGAGGAGCTGATGCACGGCAAGACCTCGCAGCTACAGCACTCCGGTCACCCGATGTTCGCCGGGGTGCCCGCCGAGTTCACGGCGACCCGGTATCACTCTCTCGCCGTGGTGCGCGACACTCTGGATGAGTCGGTGCTGGAGATTACCGCGGAGACCCCGGGGGGTGTGGTGATGGCGGTAGCCCACCGCAGCGCGCCGGTGTGGGGTGTGCAGTTCCACCCGGAGTCGGTGCTGACCCAAGGTGGCTACCAGATGCTAGGCAACTGGTTGGAGACCGTGGGTGTGACCGGTGCGAGTGCCCGCGCCGCGGAGAAAACCCCGCTGCTGGACCGCTCCGGGGCGTGAAACCGGGGCGGTCCGAGCGGCGGTTAGTTGTCCTCGGACTCGTCCGGGCTCGGTGATTCCTCGTCGTCCTCGGATGCGCTGGGACTGGGCGAGTCGGAGGACTCGGTGGGGGTTGGTTCCTCGGTGGGCTCCGGTTCGGGCGCCTCGGTGGTGATGGTCACCCTGATGGTGGTGCCCTGATCGACGGGTGCGCCGGCGGAGTGCGACTGGTCGGTGACGGTGTTGAAGCCGGAGCCGGGCGCGGATTCTGCCTCGGTTTCGGTGACCAGGATCCTCAGGCCTACCTCGTTGAGCGCGGCTTCGGCCTCGGAGGCGGTCATGCCCATCAGCGAGGGCACTTCGATCTGACCGGAGGACATCTGCAGTGACACCGATGATCCGTAGGCCACGGTGGATCCCAGGGCCGGGTTGGTGCTGACGAGACGATCGCGCTCGATGGAGGCGGAGTTGACGTAGTCGACGGAGGAGATGTTGACGCCGAGCTCTTCCAGGGTGTCGCGCACGGTGGCTTCCGAAGCACCCTGCAGGTCTTCGGGCAGAACCACCTGGTCGGGGCCGAGCGAGATGTTCAGGGTGATCTCTTCGTCGCGCTGCATGATCTCGCCGGCCTCGGGGTCGGTGCCGACGGCGTTGCCGCGCGCGATCTCGTCGTCGTGTACTTCTGCCACGATGGGGCGCAGCCCGGCCCGTGTGATCTCGTTCTGGGCGTCGTTCTGGGACAGGTCGGCGACGTCCGGAACGGTGACCTGGTTGGCTTCGATGTTGCGTTGGTTGATCTCGTTCATCACCCACCAGCCGCCGGCGACGGCACCCAGGGCGAGCAGGATCATCACGATGGCGATGATGATGCGCTTGTTTGACTTGCGTTCGCGCTGATCAATATCGCGGGCGTTCTGCGAGGTCATCACGGAGGAAACGGCGTCGTCATGATCGTCGTGGTGGTCTGGGTCGGCGCCGGGCTCGCGGTGGGCGGCCAGCTGGTGGCCGTGCAGGGTGTCGTCGCGGCCAGCGCGCGGGGAGCCCGAGGAGCTGTGGACCGCCGTGAGCGCCTGGGTGCGGGTGGCGTCGGAGTCTCCGGACTCGACCGCACCGGCAGCGAGCACGGTGGTGGCGGCATCGCCGGAGTGGTCTTCGTTCTCCGAAGTGTTCCCTGCGCCCGCTGCGGCCACCGTGGTGCCGTGCTGGTGAGCGGCGGCCAGGGCGGCGCGGAATTCTTCACCGGACTGGAATCGGGCGTCGACGTCCTTCGCGAGGGCCTTGGCGAGCACCGAATCGAGGGCAGGGGTGATCTCTGGGTTGATGGCGGAGGCCACGGGCGGATCTTCACGTACGTGCTGGTAGGCCACCGAGACGGGGGAGTCTCCGACGAAGGGCGGGCGGCCGGTGAGGAGCTCGAAGAGCAGGCAGCCCACCGAGTAGAGGTCGGAGCGGGAGTCGACCTGTTCGCCGCGGGCCTGCTCCGGGGAGAGGTACTGGGCGGTGCCGACCACGGCCTGGGTTTGGGTCATGGTGGCCGAGGAGTCGGAGAGGGCACGGGCGATGCCGAAGTCCATCACCTTGACCTGGCCGGCGTCGGTGACCATCACGTTAGCGGGCTTGATGTCGCGGTGCACAATGCCGTGATCGTGCGAATAGGCGACGGCGGAGAGCACCCCGGAGGTCCAGGTGACGGATTGGTCGATGCTGACGTCGCCGGCACGCAGCAGGGCACGCAGGGTGGAGCCGGAGACGTATTCCATCACCAGGAACGGGCAGGCCACCTCGTGCTGGTGCTGGTCGGTGAGCTCCTCCTCGCCGGTGTCGAAAACGGCGACGATGTTGGGGTGGTTGAGCGAGGCGGAGGACTGGGCCTCCCTGCGGAACCGGGACTGGAACTGCGGGTCGCGCGCCAGGTCAGGTCGCATCATCTTCACGGCCACGCGGCGGCCGAGGCGCTGGTCGCGCCCCTGGTAGACGTCGGCCATGCCGCCGCGTCCGATCAGCTCGCCGAGTTCGTATCGGCCGTTGAGAATCCGTTGGTCAGCCACGGAAGGTCCTTATTCCTCGTTCGTTCCGACGTCGGTCGGGGTCGGCTCCAGGGTGGGCTCCGGCTCTTCAGTGGGAGTCGACTCCTGGGTGGGAGTCTGGGTAAGCGTCGGCGTCGGAGTTGGCGTCGGTGTGGGAGTCGGAGTTGGGGTGGGCGTCGGCGTGGGCGTCGGCGAGGGCTCCGGAGAAGGAGTCGGGCTAGGCGTCGGGGTCGGGGTCTCCTCTTCCACCAGGGCGGCGTTGGAGTAGATCACCTCGATGGCGGAGCCTTCGTCGAGCTGACCGGTGGGGTTGAGTGAGAGCACGGTGCCGGCCACGGCCTCGTCGTCGCGCTCGGTGGCGGTGACCTCGAAGCCCAGTTCCTCGAGTTCGGCTCGGACTTCTTCGACGTCGCGGCCCACGTAGTCGTTGGCGTTGACGGTGACGGCGGCGGGAGTTTCACTCTCGCTGACGGTCGGGGTGGGCTCCGGCTCCGGCTCGGAATTGCGGTTGTTGAACCACATGCCGAACACGGTGAACAGCACCAGAATCAGCAGGCCGACCAGCGGCCAGGTCCAGGGGCTGCGCTTCTTGGTGCTGCGCTCATCGTCGGGGTCCACCCGGAACGGGTCATCGTCCTCGGCGCCTGCGGCGGAGGCGGTGTCGCCCGGATGTAGGGGAGCCGCGCCGGCCACGCGGGTGCGCTCGGCTGCAGTCTCATCGGCTCCGGGCAGCGGGGCCACGGGCATGGCGGCGGTGCCGGAAGCGGTGCCTGAGGCGCCGTCGTTGATGACCTGGGTGGCGTGGGTGTCGGTCATCCCGGAATAGTCGTTGGCCTGCGTGGGGATCGCCTGAGTGGCGTCGTCGTCTGGGGCATCACCAGACGGCGCGACGGCGAGGAACGCGGCCATCCCGGGCACTGCCTTGACGGCGGCGGCCGTGTCCTGACGACGCAACGATTCCGCGGCGGTGGCGAGCTGGTTGGCGTCGGCGGGCCGGTCGGAGGGGTCCTTGGCTAGCATGGACATGATCAGCGCGCGCACCGGCTCAGGGATGGAGTCCGGCAGTGGCGGCGGGGTGTCGTTGACCTGGGCCAGGGCGATGGCGATCTGGGATTCCCCGGTGAACGGACGGCGGCCGACGAGGCACTCGTAGCCGATGACACCGAGCGAGTAGATGTCGGAGGAACCCGTAGCCTGCTGGCCTGTGGCCTGTTCGGGGGCGAGGTACTGGGCGGTGCCCATGACCTGACCGGTGGCGGTGAGCGGCACCTGGTCGGCAAGACGGGCGATGCCGAAGTCGGTGACCTTGACCCGGGTGGACTGATCGAGGATCAGGTTGCCGGGCTTGATGTCGCGGTGCACGAGTCCCTGGGCGTGGGCAGCCGAAAGCGCGCGAGCAGTCTGGGCGATGATGTTCAGCGTGCGGTCGGGGGAGAGCACCTTGTCGCGCTCGAGAATCGCGGAGAGCGGCTGTCCGGGGACCAGCTCCATGACCAGGTAGCCGGAGCCCTCTTCCTCGCCGTAGTCGAACACGTTGGCCACGCCCGGGTGATTGAGCAGGGCGGTATGCTGTGCTTCCGCGCGGAAACGGCGCAGGAAGTTGGGGTCGCCGGTGTACTCCTCTTTGAGGATTTTCACGGCGGTGATGCGCCCCAGGACCTTGTCGCGGGCTTTCCAGACCTCGCCCATGCCACCAATGGCAATGCGATCGGTCAGCTGGTACCGCCCACCCAGCGTGATTCCCGATGTCGGCCTCACTGTGTCACCACCGTTTCCATGATGTCTTTCATATTGCTCACCGTCAGACTGCTGCCCGTGCTGTACGGAACGTTTTCATATACCAGTGTTACCGCGATCTGTGGGTCATCCGCGGGGGCAAACGCGGTGATCCAGGAATTGACCAGCTCTTCGCCGGCGTCATTCTCGACGCCGCGCTGAGCCGTACCGGTTTTGGCCGCCCAGTCCACCGAGGAGGAACCTGCTGTCGACGCCGTGCCCTCTTGGACCACGCGGCGCATCATCTGCGTCATCTCTTCGGCCACATCCTCGCTGGTGGCTTCGCTGAAGACCTCGGGCTCGAACTCCTCGAGCAGGCTCAGGTCCGGACCGCGCACCGACTCGACTAGCTGAGGTTTCATCACCGTGCCACCGTTGGCGATTCCGGCTGCGACCATGTTCATCTGCAGAGCGCTGGCACGCACATCGACTTGGCCGAGTGACGACTGCGCGAGCGTGGCGTCGGCGATGTCCTCCGTGGGGAATGAAGATCCCTGGACGGGAAGGGGCATCTCGAAGCTCTGGTTGAATCCGAAGCGCTCGGCAACGTCGCGGATCGCGTCCTGTCCCAGATCCATCGCCGCGGTGGCGAAGGGAGTGTTGCAGGACTGGGCGAAAATCCAGCCCAGGTCTGCGCTGTTCCGGTTGGCGCAAATGCCGCCGCCAAAGTTGCTGATCGTGTTCTGTGTTTGCGGCAGGTCGATCGAGTTGGGCAGATCGAGGGTGCCGTCCGGGGTGTAGTCGCCGGATTCCAGCATGGCGATGGTGTCGATCAGTTTGAAGGTCGACCCAGGTGCAACGGCGTCTTGAGTTGCACTGTTCCGATACGGGCTGGCACCGCTGGCCTGGATCTGCTCCATATTGGCTTTCGCCTGGGTTCCGGAATGCACCGCCAGCTTGTTGGTGTCGTAACTCGGGCGCGAGACCATGCCGAGAATGCGGCCGGTGGAGGGATCGGTAGCGACCGCCGAGGCCTTGATGCCTTCGGGGAGCTTCGAGTACAGCAGCTCTTGGATGTCCTGGTCGATGGTCAGCTCGACCTGGGCGCCTTCGACCTGCTCACCGGTGAACAGTGCGCGGGCACGATCGACGAACTGGTTGTCGGAGGTGCCGGAGAGCACATCGTTAAGCTTGGACTCCAACCCCGTGGCACCGTAGTTCAGCGAATAGAACCCGGTGATGCCCGAGTAGAGCTCGGGGTTGTTGTACTGACGCTGGTACTCGAAGTTCTCGGAGTTGGTCTGGACCGATTCGGCGATGGGGGTGCCATTCACCAGGATCGGGCCGCGATGGGAGCCGAACTGCTGGTAGATCTGGCGCGAATTGTGCTCGTTTTCGTTGAGGTCCTTGGCACCAATGACCTGAATGTACGAGGCCGCTCCGAGGAGGACTAGGAACAGCACGATGGTGACGGTCCAGGCGTTGCGAATGGCCTGATTCACTGGTTCTCACCTCCACGAGCGGATGTGGCGACGGCGCGATCGGCGGTGCCGGCACCATCGCCGGAGGCGTTGACCATGGGGCCGACGACGACGGGACGGCGGGCGGCGTGGGAGACCACGAGCACCAGGGTGACGATCAGCCAGTTAGCCAGCAGCGAGGTACCACCGGCTGCCATGAACGGGGTGGTCAGGCCGGTCAGCGGGATCACCCGCATCACTCCGCCCATCACCACGAAGCACTGGATGGCCAGGGTGAAGGCCAGCCCGGAGGCCAGCAGCTTCCCGAAGGAGTCGCGGGCGCCCAGGGCGGCGCGCATCATGCGGGTCACCAGCAGCACGAACAGCACAATAATGGCAGCCAGGCCGATGAAGCCCAGTTCCTCGCCCAACGAGGCGACGATCATGTCGGAGTTCGAGTACAGAATGAGATCGGGACGGCCGCCGCCGAGTCCGGTGCCCACCAGCCCGCCGGAGGCCATGCCAAACAGCCCCTGGACGATCTGGAACGACGTCGACTGCACATTCTCGGGGGCGAAGGCGTTGAGCCAGGCGTCGAAACGTCCGGAAACGTGCGGGAAGATCTGTACGGCCGCCACCGCGCCAGCCAGGGCCAGCGCCCCGCCGAGCACAATCCACGACACCCGTGAGGTGGCCAGGTAAATCATCGCCATGAACAGCGAGAAGTAGAGGATGGCGGATCCCAGGTCGCGCTGGAACACGAGCACGCCCATGGACACCGCCCAGGCGATCACCAGTGGTGCCATATCGCGGAACCGCGGGAAGGTCATCGGGCCGATCTTTTTACCCGCCAGCAGGATCAGGTCGCGGTTGGCGGAGAGGTATCCGGCGAAGAAGATGGCCAGGGTGATCTTGGCGATTTCTCCGGGCTGGAAGGAGCCGATGCCGACGTTGATCCAGATCCGGGCGCCGTTGATCTCCATGCCGAGACCGGGAATGAGCGGCAGCAGAAGCAACAGGGCTGAGGCGGCGAGGAACAGGTAGGTCCACTTGCGCAGGATCCGGTGATCGCGCAGGAACCAGAGCAGGGCGATGGCCATGATCATGGCCAGGGCGGTCCACAGCAGCTGTGACGACGCTGCATCGGTGCCATTGGCGATGTCGAGACGGTGGATCATCGCGATGCCGATGCCGTTGAGGGTGACGACGATCGGCAGGATGTAGGGGTCGGCGTACTTGGCGCGCACCCGCAGGAAAATGTGGAAGGTGAACGCGAGGATGGCCAGGGCGCTGGACTGGATCCAGAAGGCGGCGTCGGCGGGCAGGTCCATGCCGACCAGGGCCAGGTAGTTGGCGCCCGTGGAGATGCCCAGCGCGATGATGAGCAGCATCAGCTCGGTGGTGCGGCGCGGACGGGACGGTGAGATCACATCGGTCATCAGCGGTTACCTCCCATCGCTCCGGCGGCGGCGCCACCGATGGATACTTGGGCCGAGGACCCGGGCACCGAGGGGATCGGTGAGGGCAGATCGGTCTCGCTGGGTGAGGGGCTCGCCTCGGATTCCGTGGGTGAGGCGGAGGGGGTGGATTCCGAAGGATCGGCGCTGGTGGAACCGGACTCGCTGGGCTCTGGGGTGGCCACCGGCGGGGCTTCCGGGGTCAGATTGTCGCGCAGATCGGCCACAATATCGCGGGCGTGCTGCTCGTCCTGGGCGGGTAGTCCGGATTCGACGCGCTGCCGGGAGTAGGCGGGGAGCCGATCCAGGGCGATGTCGGTGGATTCTTCGACGCCGGAGAGCCGGATGGGTCCGAGATCCTGGGAGACGCCGCGGTAGATGGCCACGTTGTCACCTTCGGCTCCGACGTAGAACTGGGACTGGGTCCACACGTAGGAGGCGACGACGGCGCCGGCGAAGAACAGGGCGAGCACGGCGGCCAGCGTGATCAGTGGCCAGGAGCGCCAGGGTTTGGGGCGCGGATCGTGGTCGGCTTGGCGCACGTCGGTGCCCGGGCTTGAAGCAGGGGATGGACTTCCCCATGTCGTGGAGGAAGCCGCGGCGGAGGCGGTGAGCGCACCCTCGTTCAGTTCGTCGTCGTTGCCGTGGAGCAAGGTGGCGGCCCGCTTCTGGGTGGAGGCGCGGGTGACAATCGGGATTTGGTCGGTGTTGGTGGCCAGTCGGGCCGCACCCACCAGTTCGTGGGGCCGGGATTCCAGGTCTTCGCGCAGCAGGGCGGCGGAGACGGTTTCTTCGCCGGTGCCGGTGGTGCTCGCGCTGGCGGCGGCGCGGGCATTCTCGGAGATCTGGCCGGCGTCGCCGGAGGCGTCGTCGTCGGCTGATTCGGCGACCTCAAACACCACAATGGTGACGTTGTCGGGGGCGCCCCCGGCCAGGGTGAGGTCCACGAGTTCGTGCACGATCGCGTTCAGATCGGTGCCATGGCGCAGTTTCTGTTCAATCACCTGATCGGGAACCACGGCGTTGAGACCGTCTGAGCACAGCAGCCAGCGTTCACCGACGGCGGCGTCATAAACAGCCAGGTCGAGTTCGGGGGAAGCGTCGACGTCGCCGAGCACCCGCATCAGCACGTTCTTGTGCGGGTGGGTTTCGGCCTCGGAGGGGTCGAGCCGGCCTTCGTCGATGAGGCGCTGTACGAAGGTGTGGTCGCGCGAGATCTGGGAGAATTCGCCGTCCTTGAGCCGGTAGGCGCGGGAATCGCCGATGTGGGCCAGGTGCAGGGTGGAGCCCTCGAGCAACAGCGCGGTGCAGGTGGTGCCCATGCCAGCCAGCTTGGGGTTGGTGTTGACCAGGTCGTTGAGAATCAGGTTCGCGTTCTGAATCTCATCGGCCAACACGGTGGACGGGTCCGCGTGATGGGTGTGGTCCAAGGGTGCCAGGTCGAGCACGGTGGAGGCCGAGGCGACGTCGCCACCTACGTGTCCGCCCATCCCGTCGGCGACCACAGCAAGGTGGCGCCCCACATAGGCCGAGTCGTCGTTCTTCGAGCGGACTCGGCCCACATCGGAGCGGGCGGCGTAGTGGAGGACCAGGGGCATCGGGTCAGGCTCTCAGTTGCAGCACAGTTTTGCCGATGCGGATGGGGGTGCCGGGTTCGACGGCGACGGTGCGGGCGAGCTGGGCGCCGTTGACGTAGGTGCCGTTGGTGGATCCGAGGTCCTCGAGGAACCAGCGGGACCCCTGCGGGAACAGGCGGGCGTGGCGGCCGGACACGTAGTCGTCGTCGAGAATCAGATCTGCTTCGGCGGCGCGGCCGAGCATGAGCGGGGCGCCGTGCAGGTCGATGACGGTGCCCTGGAGCGGACCCTCGGTGACGACGAGTTGGGAGGCCAGCGTGCGCTGCTGGGTCTGGCCGGTGTTCGGTGCGCTCTCGGTAGCGGCCGGGGCGGGTGCTGCCTCGGCTTCTTCCGCGCGGGCGGCGGCGCGCTGAGCTTTCTTGGAGCCGCCGAGCTTATTGCGACGGCCCACCATCAGGTCGCGGCCCTGGGAGGCGACGACGGCGATGATGAGAACCCAGATGACGGCCAGCAGGCCGATGCGAAGTGCGGCAACGGCGAGCTCGCTCAACGGTCACCTCCGGTGCGATCAGGAAGCATACGGAAGATAATGCGCTGTCGGCCGACCGTGATCAAATCGCCGTGGCGCAACGTTGCTGAGCCCTGGACCTTGCGGCCATTGACGAAGAACCCGTTGGTGGAGCCCAAATCCACGGCAGTGATGGTGCTGCCACGGGTGGTGACCTCCAGGTGGCGGCGGGAAACGCCGGGGTCATTCAGAGTGATGTCGGCGTCCGCTGCGCGGCCGAGCACCACGGAGTCTGCGTTCAACGCGTACTTGGTGCCGGCGACGTCGAGCACGGGCTTCAGCCGGGTGGCCGGCTGGCTGGGTGCGGGAGCCGGGGCGGGCGCGGGCTGAGCCGGGGCAGCGGGAGCCGGTGCTGACGAGGGCACGGGCGCCTCATCGCGCTCCGTCGTCGTCTCGACCTTGATTTTGCCCGAGCGCACGGATTCGTCTTCGATGAAGGTGACGCGCACCCCACCGGAGAGGGTGTAGCCCTGCTCGTTGGCGTGACGGATCGCGTCGTCGCAGAGCTCTTCGGCCAGGGCGGTGCCCCAGTGCCGGATTTGCTCGAAGTTGTCTGTGCTGAACGAGATCGTGAAGACGTTGGGCGCGAGCGTGCGGCCCTCGGAGACGACGATCGAGTCGTTGTCCATCGCCAGGCGCAACGCATTGGCGATCTCCACCGGCTTGACTGATCGCGAGCCACCGGCGGAGAACGCTGATCGCACAGCCCGCTCGAGGCCGCGTTCCAGGTTATCCAGAAGTCCCACCGGGGCACTCCTTTCCGCAGTTTCTTTCACGATACTAGTGTGCAAGGTGTGATCCCCGCAGGTTGGGGGAGCCTGGGCAAGCGTACTAGACGCGGATGACAAGACTCTGAGACCGCGCAAAGAGCCAGATTCTGTGGGTTTTTGCCGGTTTCGCGCAGCGGGGAGCTCCAGGTGCAACGTCGATTAGACGAATCAGGCTTCCTCTGGTTAGGATAGATCTCGCTGTTCAGCACGATCCGCATGTCTGCATCACGGATCGAACCTGTGTGAACGGACCGCGCGCGAGTGGCGGAATTGGCAGACGCGCTGGCTTCAGGTGCCAGTGTCCTTACGGACGTGGGGGTTCAAGTCCCCCCTCGCGCACGAACAGAAAATGGCCTCTGACCTGGGGTTTAGATCACCGGGTTGGGGGTCATTTTCGTGCCATGTGCTGAGATATGTGCTAAGCCCCACCGAGATGGGCCGCGAAGCGGTCTGCTGCGGCTTTCTGCATCGTCGGGGTGACATGGCTGTAGATGTTCATCGTGGTTGTGATGGTGGAGTGCCCCAGGCGCTCCTGTACTACCTTGGGATGCTCGCCAAGCTCCAGCAGGAGTGTGGCGTGCGTGTGGCGCAGCCCCTTGATCGTCACGCGGGGCAGCGTCGGGTGTGCCTTGGCGAGCCAGTTCATGCGGCGATCCCAGCGGCTCGTCATGGCGTCGGGTGAGCGCAGCTTGCCCTCGTCGTCACCGAACACATACGCATCGGCTTTCGCCAAATCGAACGACACTTCGGCGCGGGCGACCTTGTAGGAGGCGAGCACTTTGAGGGTCGCGGCGTCCACGTCGATCACGCGGGCGGTGCCCGTTTTCGTGGTCTTGGTGGTCGTCCAGTCCTCGGTGTTCACCGCTCGCCCGTCCAGGTCACGATTTCCGGTTTCTGCGCTCGAACCTGTGACGACTTCGGGGCGTTCACGGTGCGCTTCTTCTTTGCCGGGTTGACTTGGATCAGCCCATCGTCGATTGCGGCGTCGAGGATCGCGCCGAGGACGACGTGCACCTTGTGGATGCTGTTGGCCGAGAGTGGTTTGCCTTTGCCGTACTCGTCCTTGCGCCCGCTCTTTTCCAACTCCCGGTAGTGGGAGCCGATGCGGGTGGCGGTGAGCTTGTCGATCCTGATGCGACCCAGGTCGGGGGTGATGTGGTTACGGATGATCTTCCGATACCCCTTGATCGTGGAATCGGCCAGCCGCAAGCTCGACATCCAATGCTCGGCGTACACACCGACCGTGGGGGTCTTGCCCTGGAACTTCTCGTTCCTCGCTTTCTTTCGTAGCGCCTCGGTGAGCGCGGCCTGTGCTTCTTCGAGGTCGGTGAACCCGCCACGGGTGAGCCGCTTCTCGCCCAGCTCGGGCTTCTCCGGGTCGTTCAGCACATAGATTTGGAACTTCCACCGTCGCCCCTTGCGGGTCTGGTAGTCGCCCAGCGATCCCTGATGCCGCGACCGGGAACGTCGCTGCTGCTTCTGCTTCACCCCCTCAACGCTGCTCGGTGCCGCCTCGTCCGGCGGCGGGTGACTGGCTGGTGCCATAGACCTTGCTCCTTTCTCTCGTGGTGGTTCGTTACTCGAACGCGAGTGAGGCGTTCGGGTCGAGTTGCAACAGCCTGCCGGTGGCGTGTTCCTCGCGGGCGGTCTGCACATCGTAGCGTTCCTGGTACACCTCGCGCGGAGTGATACCAACCTGGCCGCGGTCGTACTTGGCGAGTATTTCCTCGGCCCAGTGCGCCGAGTTGATCGCTTGGAAGCGTTGCTCTTTCCAGTAGCGCACCAAGTCCTCGGTGGTGAGCTTCACGGCGCCTGCGACCCATGCCTGTATCTCTTCGGGTAGGAACGACTCGGGCACCCCGGTCAGCGTGACCGCCTCAGCAAGCGGGGTAAGAAGAGCTGCGGGTGTGGTGCGGAGGATGTAGGCGAGGGCGGTGAGGTCGTCCACGTCCACGCGCCGGTCGCCGTTCTCGATCTTGCTGATCCCCGACGGGGCGAGCTTTCGGCCCGCCTCGGTCATCAGCCGGGCGGCGGTGCGCACGTCCATGCCGATGGCCTGGCGTGCGGTGCGGAGGTTCTGGGCGACGTGCTCGTGCGTGATCCCGGCGGGGTTTCCCCGCACTCGTTCTGTTTCCATACTAGGAACGTACATGCCCGCTCTTGACTCGTCAAGCACCATACTGTACTTTATTGGGAACTCAGGACTCTTGATTAGGGACGGCAGGCAGGGCGATGAGAGACATATCGGTGACATTGGACGACTTACGGGCCTCCCGTAACGCGGTCATTACACGGGCGGAGGCTCCGGCGGCGCTCGGGGTCGATCCCCGCACGATCACGGCGAGCATCGAGATCGGGTCGATCCCGTCCGTGAAGCTCGGCAGGCGGGTCGTGATTCCACGAGAGAAGTTCCTGCGCATCTTCGACGGCGACGACGCACACTCCACGGTTCCCGGCACCCCCGCGCGGTGAACAGGGCTGGTGGTGCCGATTCGGCACTCCCGTGCTGGTCGTCCGGCGCTTTGTCGGACGTGCCGCGTAGACTGAACTCACGAAGCCGACCACAAGGAGGCACCCCATTATGGCGACGAAGACTCGCGTATCCGAGGCGCACGTTCAGCGCGTGCTCACTGAGGTGCAGGCCGGGCAGCAGACCGCCGGTGAGCAGATGACCCCCGAGGGGCTGGAGCTTCTGGCCCGCCAGGTGCGCGGCGAGATCACCGTGGACGAGGCTGTCGAAGTGATCGCCGCCCGTACCCGCGCACGCCTGGCCGCTCGCACCGCCTGAACCGCTCGGCGTCGCGATGCCTGATCGGTACACCTATCCGGGCAGCGATGTTCTGGTCAACACGTTCGGCATCACCGACTACGACGACTGGAAAGATGCTGAGGCCGACTTCATCGGTGCCCGCATGGGTGCGCTACGCGAGCACCCCATCGCTGGTGGCTACGATCTGCCGCACTTGCAAGCGATCCACGCCTACCTGACGCAAGATATGTACTCCTGGGGTGGCGAGATTCGCGCCACCGACACCCATCCCGGCGGCACCGGCATTGCGCATTGCCGCCCGCAGTTCATCGTTCCCGAGACGGAGCGCGTGTTTGGTGCGCTCGCCCAGCGCGACTACCTGCGCGACCTGGACGTGGATGCGTTCTCGGATGGGCTGGCGTGGGTGTGGGGTGAGACGACGGCGATCCATCCGTTCCGTGACGTGAACACGCGCAGTCAGCATGTCTTCTTCAACCAGCTCGCCCGCGATGCCGGGTGGGTGATCGACTGGTCGCAGATCCCCGGCGACGTGTTCGCCCATGCCCGCACCCTCGCCATCGTGGAAGATCACTCCGGGCTTGACGCGCTGATCCGCCCGAACCTCGTCACCGTCGAAGACGCCGCACGCTCCGACCGGCTCACGGCGAGCCTGGACGGGCACGCACAGGGCTTCACCACTCGCCGGTCGGTGCGCGACCCGGAGACGTTGGATCGCGCGCTCGACGCCGCCCGGCAGCGCCGCTGGAACCTCCAGCCGCCTGAGGCGTTCGGTGGCGCGTCGCCCTGTGATCCGCGCAGCGGCCGGACCTGCTCTGCCGCTGCACGCTTCACTTCGACCAGTACGGCGGCTTGCTCGGGCGGCAGGGCGCGCAATTCCTCGGCATCGCGCCGCGCCACCGCCGCCTGTGCGTGCACGTTGCGGGCTTCGCGGTCGGGGCGGATGAACCGTGCTCGTATCGGGTCACGACGCACCCGTTCGACCCCCAACTCTCTCGCGAGCAGCGTGAGGCGTTCGCGGTTGTGCTGGTCTTTGAGCGCCGCCCGCCCAGACTGCGCATCCGCGAGGCGGCGGTCAGCGTCGATCACTCGCGGGTCGTTCTCGGCACGCCGCTCGGCAGCGGTGGTGGCCCACTCGGTGAGGCCGTCACCGTGGCGCGGTAGTACACCCCAGGCGTCGCGCACTTGCTCGCGTGCCGTGTGGGTGCGCTCGGTCGCGGCCTGGTACTCCTGTCGCGCTCGGCGTCGTCCGAACCTGCCCGACGTGGCGAGCCGTTCCGATGTGGTGCTCTCGGCGGTGACGGCTGTGAGGTAGGTTTCGCCGTCCTCGACGGCCTGCGGCACCAACTCCGCGACGACCTCGGCGCGGGCTTGGGCTGTGTGAGTCTCGGCGGCGCGGATCATCTCGGCGCTTTGCTCGTCCTCCGCCTGGTGGTTGGCCTGCTGCTGGTCGAGCCGCTCCGCGATCTGCTCCCACTTCTCGGCCGTTCGCTCGGCGTCACGCAGGAGTCGGACAACCTCGTCGTTGACGAGCTTCACCGGGCCGTCAGCGACGAGGCCGCGCACCGCTTCGGCCGCGCGTTCGGTCGCGTCGGCGAGTCCTCGGTCTGCGCGGTCGCGTTCGATCGCCTCGATGAACTGCGCTCGGGCGTCGGCCATGCTTTCCGCGACGACGTGCAGGGTGTTCTCGTTTCGGCCGCGGGTCATGCCAACATAGACGGTCGCGCCGCCCATCTGCTCGGTGAGGACGGTGTGTGAGGCGGGCACGGTAACGCCCTGCACCCCATAGGCGGTCGCGGCATAGGAGAGGTGGGTGTGTTCGCGCACATACTCGGCGGGCAGGCGGATTGAGTGTTCGCGTTTGCGGTCGCTGTGCCCGTCACGCACCCAGAGCGACCATCCTGCTCGACTCGTTGGACGATCCACGGTTGCCGGTTCGCCACGCCCAGGTCGGCGCGGTTCTGCCGGGTCTGGATCAGATCATCGCGCCCGATGCTGAGGCTGTCGCTGCCGGTGGTCGTGGTGGTGTCGTCGACGATGCCCGCGCGGGTGCGTTCGTCTCGGATGCGATCATTCAGCCGGGCCGCCTCGTCATTCGATGCGACGGTGACGGCGTCGCCGTCGTGTCTGCTGGTGGCGAGGTCTTCGCGCAGTTCGTCGGCATCGGTGTGGAGCCGGATCAGCCCGAGCTTGCGCAGCCGGTCGTACACCTCTCCGGGGTTGCGACGGTCGCGCATCTGCACGGTGACCTCGGCGTAGGCGGGGTTGGTGAAGCGGTGTACCTCATCCATGTCGAACGTGCGGCCCCTGAGTTGTGCGGCCATGTCGAGCACGCCGCCCCTGCCGACTGCGGGCAGTTGCGCGCGGTCGCCGACGAGCGCGAGGGTTGCGCCCGTCTCGGCTGTGACGGTGAACAGGGCGAGTGCGGTGTCTTGGTCGAGCATCCCGGCCTCGTCCACGACGATCCGCTCGCCACGGCGCAACTGCGCGTCTCGGGGTGGACCGGTGTAGGTTCCGCCAGTCATCGGATCGGTGTCGCCTGGGGCGAGGCGTGTCCATACGCCGTCCTGGTTCCAGCGCCATCCGTACGCGTAGACGAGGGCGGCGACGCTTTCGGCGGGCACGCCAAGTTCTTGGTGCGCGACCTCGGCGGCACGCTTGGTCGGCGCAACCACCCGCACCCTGCCGCCGCGCTGCTCAGCGGCGCGGATCGCGGTGGCGAGCATCGTGGTCTTGCCCGCGCCTGCGGCGCCCTCCACGATCACCAACGGATCAGTCGAGGCGACCGCTGCGGCCGCGACGAGCTGGCCAGGGTCAAGCTGCTGCCCGAGTGCGGCCGCGTGCTCGCGCACGTCGCCGTGTTTCGGCTCGCGGTCGGGTGTTCGGGCGGTGATGAGGTCGCGCAGTTCCGTCTCTACCTGCACCACCCGCAAACTCGTGAGGTGCGCGACATGCTCCCGGGTAGCGGTGTCAGGCGGCAGGATCGAGAAGCAATCCTCGAGCGCGAGCGTCGTTGCAACGGTCACCAGTTCGCGCAACTCCTGCGGGGTGGCACGCACGCCCGCCTCGGTGATGATGCGGGTGGCGTGTTCCTGCACGGTGTGGCGAGTCCATGCCGACTCTGCTGCGGCGCAACGATCCAGCGCACGCGATGCGATCCGCTGCACCGAGACCTCATCCGGTGATACCGGCACACGCGCCGGCATGCGGGCCAGGTGTTCGGGGTCGTAGCCGACCTCGCGGAGCTCGGTCAGCCAGGCTTCCTCTTCCCGCAAGGTCGTGGGCTTCTTCGCGGGGCGCTCATACGCCCACGCCTGCGCTGTCAGCCGAGATGAGACGACCGGCCCCATCGTCTCGCCCGGATGCGCCGTCTCCCACTCGGCTTCGAGCCGTTCCAGGTTCTTCCGCACCTGCTCGCCGCGCTTCGACATGAGCGCGTTGAACGGTTCGAGTTCGGTGACTTCGCCAGTCACCGGGTCGAGGAGGAGGCCGTGACGGTCGAGCACTTCCGCGAGTTCGGGGCTGGCGGCGATCACGGCAGTACCGAGGGCGCGGATCGCGCCTTGCTGCCGGAACGTCGCCGCCGTGTCGAGCGCCCGCCACTTGCCCGCCGCCCAGACACGGGCGCCGATCTGCATGTGGATATGCCGGTGAGGATCACCGGCCCGGCTCGTCCGGTGCGTGATGCCGACCACCTGCATGTGCTCAATAGGTACGACCTCCTGCTTGCCGCGCGGGCCGACACGAGTCACGGAGTACTGGGCGAGCCACCGCTGAATCTCCGCCAGGGCGTCCTGCTGTGCTGCGTCCAGCGCCTTGGATACCTCGGGATGCAAGGCGGCAGCGACGGACAGGCTCTTGGGGGTGTTGATGACCATTTCCGCGAACCGGGGCGACCCCTGCCGATCCAACCCCGCGAGGCGAGGCCTTCCCATCTGCTCGCCGGTATCGGGATTGATCCAGTCCACCCATCCCGCATACTCGTCAGCGGTCAGCACCCGACTACTCACGGCCTCGCCCGAAGCGTCGAGCACCGCGTACTGAACCCCGGTGCTGTCAGACAGGTAGTAGTCGTCAGCACGCGAGCGGTCGGCCTCGACATAGCGCAGCGCATCAGCCCCGGTGCCCCGGAGCAAGATCACGCCGCCCTGCATCGCTCTCACCACCAATGTTTCTAAACTAGAAACTCTATCTATCTACCACGGTAGCATACGTTCATTCAGAAGTCAGCAGAGCGATCTTAGAATCGCACTGTGCGACACGGAAGGTTCGCGTAAGTCGGTGACGGCTTCTGAGCCGCGAGTGAACACTGCGTGAATGCAGCGCGGCGAGTAGCGCCAGTCACGGGTGGTGCCCCATTCTGAGTAAGAAATGTTATCTGCAGAAGGTGGCCGTCGAACCGACTTTGGCGCGCCATTGCTGGTCCTTCTGGTGTTCTTGAGGTTAGGGTGCACGTCGTTCGGTGGCCCGGTCGCTCATCTTGGATATTTTCGAGCAGAGTTCGTCGAGCGACGCAGATGGCTGGGTGATCGCGCGTATGCGGATCTTGTCGCATTGTGCCAGTTTCTTCCCGGCCCGGCATCAAGCCAGGTCGGCATGGCGATCGGTTTGCAGAGAGCTGGAATACTCGGTCTTGTCGCGGCATGGCTCGGGTTCACACTGCCATCTGCGGTATTGCTGTTCGGGTTCGCGCTCGGCGTATCCACCCTTGGCGACGTATCGCAGGCTGGATGGGTGCTGGGCCTGAAGGCTGCGGCGGTCGCGGTCGTGGGTCATGCTGTGCTCGGGATGGCAAAGTCACTCACGCCTGATGCGCGACGAGCGACGATTGCTGTCGGGGTGCTCACTGTCGTGCTGCTCGTACCCGGCCCGCTGACGATGTTCGGCGCGATGGCCTTGGCCGGGATCGCGGGGTATGGTGCCGCGCAGGCGGTGCCAGGGCCGCTGTTCACCTTCGCCGCGTTTCTCGGAGCGGTCACCACGGGCGGCCCGAGTGGGCTGCTCGGCGCATCCATTGCGCTGCTCGCGATCTTTCTGCCGTCTGCGCTGCTCGTGATGGGGGTGCTGCCCTTCTGGGAGCGGTTGCGTCGTGCGCCGAGAGTGCAGCGTGTGCTGACGGGCGCGAACTCCGGAGTCGTCGGGCTGCTCGCCGCCGCGCTGTACGACCCCGTATTCACCGCGGGTGTCACGAACGCCGCATCACTCGTCGTCGCGGCGCTCGCGTTTGTCGCACTCACGTCCTGGAAAACACCGGCATGGGCGGTAGTGCTCGGGGCCGCAGGAGCCGGGGCATTGCTGCTCTGAACGCGCTACGCGGATACTCAGGCGAAGCTGGCCTACAATGCGAGAAGCGTGCCCGCGTGGGAGGATTGAAGCATGAGCCGTTTTTCATCTCTGGTCAGGGCATATCCACTCGTGATCGCAACACTGTTGGTGGCTATGATCGGGTTGGTTCTTTTAGCGACTCCGGCCATTGAGTCGGCCAGCTGGATTGTGGGTGCGTATGCGCTCGTGATTGCCGGGTGGGAGGCGGTCGGGATGATCCGGCAGCTCATCCGAGGGCACGCCGGGCTCGACATTCTTGCGGTGACGGCCATCACCGCTGCAGTGCTCGTTGGGGAGCCGTGGGCGGCGCTCGTGGTGGTGCTGATGCTCACCGGCGGGGCGGCCCTCGAAGATTACGCTGAGAACCGTTCGAAGCGGGAACTGACCGCGCTGCTGCGTAAGGCACCCCAGCAGGCCACGCGCATCCTCGCCCCAAGCGCACCCGGCGCGGACATGCACGGGCATACTGCCGAGGTCACGACCGAGGACATACCGGTCGAAGAGGTCGAGGTGGGTGATCTGTTGTTGGTGCGGCCGGGTGCACTCGTGCCTGTGGACTCGATCCTCGTCTCCGAGCACGCCGTGTTCGATGAGTCGTCATTGACCGGTGAAAGTCTGCCCGTTGAGCGTGACGCGGGAGAGAAAGTGTCGAGCGGTGCGGTGAATGGACAAGCCGCAGTCACCATGCGGGCTGCGGCTCCGGCCGCCGAGAGCGAGTATCAGCAGATTGTTCGGCTCGTCGAACAAGCCGCGGGGAGCAAAGCCAAAGTCGTGCGGCTCGCAGATCGGTACGCGGTGCCGTTCACAGTGCTCGCGCTCGTGATCGCCGGGATCGCGTGGGCGGTCAGTGGAGAGGCTGTCCGGTTTGCCGAGGTGCTGGTGGTGGCGACCCCATGCCCGCTGCTGATCGCCGCGCCGGTCGCGTTTCTCGGTGGCATGAGCCGTGCCGCGAGGTTCGGGCTGATCGTCAAGGGCGGCGGCACCCTCGAACAGCTTTCACGAGCCCGCTCGGCGGCATTCGATAAGACCGGCACCATCACTACCGGCAAGCCAGTGCTCGAACGCCTTCTGCCCGCCGACTGCGCCAGCGAAGACGAGCTGCTGCGTTTCGCAGCCTCAGCGGAGGTGTACTCTTCTCACGTGCTTGCGGACTCCGTCGTGCAGGCCGCGAAACAGCACGGCTTGTCGCTCGTCGAAGCCGAACATGCCGAGGAGATCGCGACAAACGGAGTCGCGGCTGTGTTCCGCACTCCTGACGCACCTGAGGCAGTGACGGTTCGTGTCGGCAAGCCCTCCTGGGTGCGCCACTCCGCGCCGGACCTCGTGCTGGCAGACCTTGCTCCAGGGGAACTCGCAATCTACGTCTCAGTCGATGGCCGTTTCGCCGGAGCCATCGTCATGCGCGACCAAGTGCGCGAAGAAGCAGCCCAGGCTCTCCGTCAGCTGAGCGCACTCGGTATCGAGCGTACGCTCATGGTCACCGGAGACGTTGCAGCCACCGCCGAACCCATCGCGCGGCGCCTTGGAATCAGCGAGGTGCACGCGGAGTGCCGCCCCGGCGACAAAGTTCGCATTGTCAGTAGCGTGCAGCCCCGCCCGCTCATCATGGTCGGTGACGGCCTCAACGATGCCCCGGTGCTCGCTGCTGCGGATATTGGCTTCGCAATGGGGGCGCGCGGTGCAACCGCAGCATCGGAGTCTGCGGACATCGTGAACCGCTACGACACGCTCTCGGCCCTGCCGCGCGCGGTGAGCATCGGCAAGGACACCGTGCGGATCGCACTGCAAAGCATCTGGCTCGGCATCATCATCAGCGTCGGCCTCATGCTCATCGCCGCCTTCGGGTTCCTCCCAGCACTCCTCGGCGCGTGGCTGCAAGAAGTCGTTGACCTGGTGGCCATCCTCGGCGCACTCCGTGCAGTCGGCCCACGATCTGAGCGAATCACACGATCATCACCAGTCGCATCGACGGAACAACTTCACTTCAGCACGACCCAAGACAGGAAATGAACAATATGGCATCCGACTCAAGCACCACGCCGCATCCCGGCGAAGCCCACCTGCAGAACGTGGGCCAACGTTTGAACTGGCTACGTGCAGGGGTGCTCGGCGCAAACGACGGCATCGTCTCTACCGCGGGTGTCGTCGTCGGTGTCGCTGCCGCTACACCAAACAACGTACTGGCAATCGCGACGGCCGGTATCGCCGCCGTAGTTGCCGGGGCGTTCTCAATGGCTGGCGGAGAGTATGTTTCGGTGAGCACCCAACGCGACACAGAGAAAGCGCTCATCGCAAAAGAACGGTGGGAGCTCGAAACCATGCCCGAGGAGGAGCTTGAAGAACTCACCGAGCTCTATCGACAGCGGGGCCTCTCAGATGACCTCGCACATCAGGTCGCGGTGCAGCTTACCGAGACGGGCGCTCTCGCCGCTCACGCAGAGGTCGAACTCGGAATCGACCATGAAGAGTTCACAAGCCCGTGGGCAGCCGCCGTGTCATCGTTCATTGCGTTCGCCGTTGGAGCGCTGATCCCACTCATCATGATCTTGCTCCCCGTCGGCGGACACCGAGTTTGGATCGCAGCCATCGCAGTTGTGATCGGCCTCTTCCTCACCGGTTGGATCAGCGCTGCGCTCGGTGGCGCGCCGCGCGGTCGCGCAATTCTCCGGAACGTGGTCATGGGCTCAGCGACCATGATCGCCACATACGCCATTGGGGCACTCTTTGGCGTGGCCATCGGATAGGCCGCTTCTCGTGATCCGGCCCGCTTTCATGTGCTAACTCATGTGCTACCGACGCTGCTAGGTTGTGAATCGCGGTGCAGTTATCCACAGGTGGGCCTCGCAGAAACCGCGGAATCATGCGGCAGAACGCCGATTCACGATTTCGTGTGCGAGGGGGAACGGATCCGTTCAAGTCCCCCCTCGCGCACTATCTGAAATGGCCTCCGACCTGGATCATTGATCCTCAGGTCGGAGGCCATTCCTCTCTCGCGGCGCAGCGGCGAACCCGACGTTGTCGGTTGCATATGACAGGCTATGTTCGGCCGCGCATCGCATCGCCCACGTTCTATGACGTCGCGAGGGTAGTGGTCAAGGACGGCAAGCGCTGGGAGGATTTCGACGGTCAACCGCCGGAAGAGCGCCACGAGGTCGAGACACCTCTCGAACGCTTCGCGCCCTTGCACACGGTGGTTGAGGCGCTGATCGATCACCTGGCGAAAACCTACGACGTCAGTGTTGAAGAGGGTGCATCTGTTTGCGCGGACTTACGGAATCCCCCATCGCACGAGCACGTGGTGCGGGCGGTGCGGCTGACGCCGGCAGACCCGTTGTCTGCGCCGATCACGCTGGTGCTGACGGACTACCCCAGTGTGCTCGTGTAGGCCGGCCTGCTGGCCGATTTCGTTCATCCCAGGTGCGGCTGCGATGCCTGTGATGAGGAATGGGAATCGACGGCGGAACAGCTGGAGGCTCACGTGCTGGACGTGGTGGCCGGTGGACTGCGGAAATTCGTTTCACCACCGCGTCGGCCGAGAATTCGCTTCGAACGCGGCATGGGACTGGTCAAAGACATGGGCCAGACGGTCGGGTACCGCCTCGCATCATCCGATGGTGAGTGGTGGGAAGGCAGCGAGTATCCGGCCGAGGATGTTCCGAAACCGGAATGGACGCGGATCAGGCTGCGGCTTGACGACGTGGAGTCGGGGACCGACACGGGGGCCTGGCGTGCGTGGGCCCGGGCGGAGGAGCGAGCATGAGAGTTATCCGCGGCGCTGCGCTGTCGGTGCGGTTCGGGCTGGAGATGTGCCTGGTGGCCGCCATGGGCGTGATTGCCTGGGAGACGGCGTCGCCGGGGTGGAGGTGGCCGCTCGCGGCGCTGGCGATCGTGGTGGTGCTGGTGATCTGGGGGCTGTTCCTGTCACCGAAGGCCGCGGCGACGCTGTTCGTCGTCGTCTGGGCCGTGGATCGAGCAATCCTGGCCATCACCGCGCCGTGACCGTCACACTGAAGACCACCACCGACGAGGAGGCAGGATCATGACGACATCCGAAACATCACCTGACGACGCTCCCCAGTTCACGATCACCCGGATCTTCGACGCGCCCCGCGAGCTGGTCTGGCGAGCGTGGACCGACGAAGCGGACCTGGCAGCGTGGTTGCACCCGTTCGGCGTCTCCACCGACACCGTGGCGTTTGATGTGCGCGTGGGCGGCCGGTACCAGTACACGATGACGAACGACGAGACCGGAGAGCGGTTTCCCACCGGCGGAGAGTTCCTGGAGGTGGAGCCGATCGATCGGCTCGTCTTCACCTGGGGCGAGCCGGAAGCGCCCGTCGAAGGCGCCCCGGTCATCACGCTCACCCTCACTCCGCAGAGGGAGCGCACCGAGCTCATATTTCATCTGCGCGGATACGACGGCAGTCCCGGTGATGATTTTGTTTACGACGGCTGGGACGAAGCCCTCACCAACTTCGGTCGGCACCTGGCCGGCGAAATTCTGGGGTGAATGCGGGCGCGGAGCTACTCCTGCGCCAGCTGATAGACCGTAGTGCGGTCGCCGTGTTTGCCGACCATCTGTACCTGGCCCGTTCTCATGCTTCCTGGAGACGCGGCGCAGCCCGCCGGGGCTTTGCACGAAGAGGGCGTCCGAAGTGAGGCGTATCTGAATGCCTTTGCCCGCCCCGAGAGTATGTGGTCCCAGATCGCGGTGGATGATCGAGCCTAGTGACCGACGTCGTTGCGGCGCTGGGACCAGAGCAACACCGGAATGAGCGCCAGGGCGAGCACACCGCCTCCGAGGGAGAGCACCTGGTAGCTGGTCGCGGACATGACCATCCCCGACATCATGCCGCCGCCGGCACCGGCCAGGGCGACCAGGACGTCGATGGAGCCCTGCGTGCGCGGGCGGTTTTCCGGCACGGTGGCATCTACGACGAGCGCGGTGCCCGAGACGAGGCCGAGATTCCACCCCAACCCCAAGAGCACCAGGGCCAGGATGAGCAGACCGAGCGAGTCACCGGGGGCGGTGGCGGCGACGACGCCGGCGAGCAGGAGTGTGACCCCGCCCGCGATGGCCATCGGGACGCGGCCGAGCTGGTCCACCAGGATTCCGGTGACGAGCGAGGGCAACCACATGGCCCCGATATGCAGCCCGATCACCAGCCCGACGGCGGAGAGTTCGTGGTGGTGGGCTCGCATGTGAATCGGCGTCATCGTCATGATGGCGACCATGACCAGTTGTCCGAGCACCATCACGGCCGCACCCACGTAGGCCCCGATCTCGACGGTGGGAACCGGGGTATCAGGGTCGGGGGTGGTCGCCTGCGCTGCTTCATCGGCGGCGAGGCGACGGGCCAGCAGGAACGGGTCCGGACGCAGCAATGCGAGCAGCACCATGCCAGCGGCACCGTACGCCGCGGCGGCGAGCAGGAAGGGCCCGGCCAGGGCGGGGATCCCGAGGGCGTCGGCGAGGTGGCCGAGCGGGTCGATGAGGTTCGGCCCGACCACCGCGCCCAGGGTAGTGGCCACCATGGCCATGGAGGTGCCGAATCCGCGGCGGTGCGCCGGGGCCAGGTCAGCCCCGGCGTACCGGGCTTGCAGGTTGGTGGCGGTGCCGGCCCCGTATACGAACAGGGAGACGAACAGTAACGGGAGGCTGTCGAGGGCGGCGGCCAGCACGACGCCGAGGCCGCCGATCCCGCCGGCCAGGAAACCGAACCCCAGGCCCAGGCGCCGTCCGACCCGCTGGGTGGAGCGTCCCACCAGAAAGGCAGCCAGGGCGGAGCCGAGGGTGAACAGCCCGGTGGGGAGCCCGGAGAAGGCGTCGGAGCCGAGCATCTCCGCGGCCAACAGCGCGCCCACGGAGATGCCCGCCGCCAGCCCGGCGCCACCGAGCACCTGGCTGAGGATGACGACAGCCAGGGTGCGTCGGTGGACGCGGGCGACGTCGTGTGTGGAAAGCCGAACCTGGGGCTCAGACTCCAGCACGCTCGGGCGCCGTTTCGTCACGCACCAGCGCCACTGCGGCGTCGAATTCCGCCTCGATATCCTCATTGCGGGTGTAGGTGATGAGGGAGACGACGACGGCGGTGATCACCGCGAAGAGGAAGCCGGGCAGCAACTCGTAGAGATCGAAGATTCCGCCCTCGGCCTCGGCCAGCCAGCGGTGCACCAGGGCGATGGCGTCGGCGGCCAGGTCCTGGGGGCGAACGTCGGGTGATGCGGGGGTGTTCACTGTGGCGGGTCTCCGTCTCTGGTGGTGCCTGTGCGGTGGATCACTACTTCAGCCAGTGTGGGCGCCATCCACCATGAAGTAAAGCAACTGTTTGTGGTGAGTATCATGAAGAAAAACCGGATGATCTACGACGACGGACGCCGAGCCGAGGAGCCGCCATGCTGGACCTGAAACGCCTGCGCCTGCTGTGGGAGCTGCACCATCGCGGCACCGTGGCGGCGGTGGCGAAGGCGCTGAGCTACAGCCCCTCGGCGGTGTCGCAGCAGCTGGCGGTGCTGGAGAAGGAGGCCGGGGTGCCGTTGATGCGGCGCACCGGACGCACCCTCACCCTGACGGCGGCGGGCGAGGCACTGGTGGGCGAGACCGAGCAGCTGCTGGCCGGGCTGGAGCGCGCCGAATCGGCCCTGCATCGGGCCCGGGACGTGGTGGGTGGCACCCTGCGCGTGGCGGCTTTCCAGACGGCGATGATCGCCCTGATGCCGGGTGCACTGCGGCGGTTGCGGCGCGAATATCCGGAGCTGCGGGTGGAAGCCGTGCACTACGAACCGGGGGAGGCGCTGCAGGAAACGTGGGGGCGCGGGTTCGACGTCGTCGTAGCCGAGCAGTACCCGGGGCATTCCACTGAGCATTTTCCGGGGTTGAAGCGGCAGCTGCTGCTCAGCGACCCGATCCGGCTGGCGGTGCCCCCGCGCGGGGTGGGGGATGCTGCGTTCGACGACGCCGAGCGGTTGGAGGATCTGCGTGAGCTGCCGTGGGTGATGGAGCCGCAGGGAGCGGCCACCCGGCATTGGGCGGAACAGGCGTGCCGGCTGGCCGGATTTGAGCCCGATGTCCGCTACGAAACGGCGGATCTGCGGACCCACATCCGGTTCATCGAGACCGGGAATGCGGTGGCTTTGCTGCCGGGGCTGCTGCACCAGGGGGTGGCCGGTCGCGTACGGCTGATCGAGCTGGACGGGGAGCCGCGCCGCACCACTTTCACCGCGGCCCGGGCCTCGCACAGTGCCCACCCCGCGGTGGAAGCTGTGCGCGCAGCCCTGGCTGTTGAAGCCGCCGAGCTCACCCCGGAGCTGGGTCCCGAAGCTCAGTGATCCCCGCCGGCGCGCTGGGCGAGCAGGTGGGGCAGCAGCGGATCGAGTACGGCGAGGCCGTCGCGGACCCCGGACGGTGAGCCGGGCAGGGTGATCACGAAGGTGCTGCCAGCGAATCCGGCGACGCCACGGGTGAGCGCGGCCATCGGGGTGGTCGCGGTGCCGCGGGCCCGGATCTGCTCGATGATCCCGGGGAGGGTGACATCCAGCAGCGGAGTGACCTGCTCCGGGGTCTGATCGGTGGGGGAGACACCGGTGCCCCCGGTGGTGATGACGACGCGGGCGCCGTCGTCGAGTGCGTGTCGGAGGGCCTGGCCCACGGGTGCGCCGTCGGGAACCACCGTGGGCTGGTCCGGGACGGTGCGGAATCCGCGCTCGTGCAGCCAGGCGCGGATGACCGGACCAGTGGCGTCCTCGGCGGTGCCGGCGGCCGCGCGGGTGGAGGCGACGATGACGGCCGCTCGTGGTTGACCTGGCTGACTTTGCGGAGTGCCGGGGGCGTCGTCGTGGGTCATTCGACCGACCAATCGCCGGATTTGCCGCCGGATTTGGCGAGCACGCGGGTGTCGGTGATGACGGCGTGTTTATCCACGGCTTTGATCATGTCGTAGAGGGTGAGCGCGGCGACCGAGGCGGCGGTGAGGGCTTCCATTTCGACGCCGGTGGGGCCCTTGGTGGTGACGGTGGCGAGGATGCGGACGCTGGAGGTGCCGGAATCGGCGTCGTCGTTGGTGTTTTCAGGGTCAGTATCGAAGTCGATGGCGAGTTTGCTCAGCGGCAGCGGGTGGCACAGGGGGATGAGGTCGGAAGTGCGCTTGGCGGCCATGATGCCGGCGATACGGGCGGTACCGAGGGCCTCGCCCTTGGGGAGGTCGCCGGAGCCGATCAGCGCGACGACCTCGGGCGTGGTGGTGAGGACGGCTTGGGCGCGGGCCGTGCGCTGGGTGATGGCCTTGTGGGTGACGTCGACCATGTGGGCGCTGCCGTCGGTGCGGAGGTGGGTGAGTCGTGCGGGCTGATCTGGCTGGATGGGGGTGTCAGCGGGTTCAGTCATGGAGGCTCCAGGTGGTCACGGGGGTTCCGGCGGGCAGGTGGCTGACGCCGAGCGGGATCTCGGCGATGAGGTCGGCGGTGGCGAGGTTGTGCAGCAGGTGCGAACCCGGGGGGAGGCAGGTGACGGTGCCGTCGGTTTCGAGGACGGCGCGGCGCAGCTGCAGCTGGTGTTCCGGGGAGTCGACGTCGGTGGCGAGTGGGCGTTGGACGGTGGTGCGGCGGGCGGGGCGGCCAGCGAGTTCGCGCAGGGTGGGGACGAGGAAGAGCAGGGCGGAGAGCAAGGTGGAGACCGGGTTGCCGGGGAAGCACAGGGCGGGCAGGGTGCTGGCGCCGGGCAGCTGGAGCGCGCCGAGGCCCTGGGGGCCGCCGGGTTGCAGGGCGACGGAGACGAAGCGAGCGCCGAGCGGTTCGAAGGTGTCGCGGACGACCTCGAAAGCGCCGGCGCTGATGCCGCCGGAGGTGACGACGAGATCGGGTGCGGTGTGCTCGGTGACCAGGGCGAGCAGGGCCGCGGGGTCGTCGGGGCAGCGGGCGAGGGTGACCTCCGCGCCGGCGTCGCGCAGCAGGTGCACGAGCATGGGTCCGTTGGCGTCGTGGATGCGCCCGGGAGCGAGTGCGGTGATGTCCGGGGTATCGGGGGCGAGCTCGTCGCCGGTGGTGCACACCAGGATGCGCATCCGCGGACGGACCGGGACGGTGGTGATTCCGGAGGCGGCCAGCGCGCCGAGGTGTGCGGGGGACAGGCGGGTACCGGCGTCGAAGAGCGCCTGACCTGCGCGGATATCGGTGCCGCGGCGTCGGATGAAGGCGCCGGGTGCGGGGACCTCGGTGATGCCGATCTGGGCGGTACGGGCGGTATGGGCTGGTTCGGGTGCGGTGCCGGTGCCTTCCGTGCCTTCGGGCGATGTCGGCGCCTGGGTGTGCCGGGTCAGCGCGGGAAACCGGCCCGTCGTCGTGGCTTCCACGGGGACCACCGCGTCGGCCCCTGCCGGGATGGGCGCGCCGGTCATCACCGGGGAGGCGGTGCCCGGAATATGCGTAGCCGGGGGGTCGCCGGCGGCGGTGGCCAGGCCGAGTGGAAGGCTGGGAGCGTTCAGTGATGGGAAAAGGCTCGTCAGATCTTTCTCACGAGCCATATCCCAACACTGAATGTCGGAACGCGGCGCGGAAGCCGGTTCGGACGCCTCACCAGTCACACCAGTCACAGTAGTCTCAGTGTTCGGGACGGCCGCCGTCAGATCCGCAACCCGCACGGCGTACCCGTCCATCTGCGAGTTGTCGACGGGCGGCAGGTCGGCGGGTGCGGTGATGCTGCGCGCGCAGACCCGCCCGACGGCGGCGTCGAGCGGGATCAGCTGGGGTTCTGCTGCGTGCAACCGTGTCACGACGGGCGCGAGCAGCGCGGTGACCTCGGCAAGGTGGTCCTCGACGGTGCGGGGTTCAGTCACCGTGCTCATCCGCCGGCGAACGGGGGCAGCACGTCTACGGTCAGCGGCGTCCCGGAGGTCTCGTCAGCGGCGTCGGCGTCACCCCGATCGGCGCCGGTCAGCGCGCCCCGATCACGCCGCACCACGCCGTCCACCAGGAACGATCCGCTGCGCAACACCTTCGCCATGGGGGCGCCATACCGCTCGGTGAGCTCGGCGCGCAGCGCGGCCAGGGTGGGCTCGCCCAGCTCCAGGCGCTCCTGCGTCGTACCTGCAGCGTCGGCGGCGGCGGCGAAATAGCGCACGGTGAGCGCGGTCCTCGCCGGTGCGGTCGGGGGAGTCTCAACGGTGCGGGGTGCCATAGTCACATGCTAGCCCGCCCGTAGAATGGCCGCATGTCAGACATCTCCACCGACATCACCACCGGCGCACCCGCCCGCTTGCCCGCCCTCGTGGACCCGGTGCCCGCTCTCAGCGCGGAGCAGCGGGATCGCGCCGCCCGGCAGATCCGCCTGCCCGGTTTTGGTGAGGAAGCGCAGCGCCGTCTGGCCGCCGCCCGCGTGTTGGTCATCGGGGCGGGCGGCCTGGGGTCAGCCAGTGTCCCCTACCTGGTGGGCGCCGGGATCGGGACCATCGGTGTGGTGGACGACGACGTCGTGGAGCTGTCGAACCTGCACCGGCAGATCGCGCACGGCACCGATGACCTGGGGCGCGCGAAGGTGGATTCGCTGGCGGAAACGGCCGCGCGGCTCGACCCGGGCGTGCGGATCGTGACGCACCGGGAGCGGCTGACCTCGGTGAACGCCCTGGACGTGTTTGCCGACTATGACCTGGTGGTGGACGGCAGCGATAATTTCGCCACCCGCTACCTGAGCAACGACGCCGCACAGCTCACCGGCATCCCGCTGGTGTGGGGCTCGATTCTGCAGTTCCACGGGCAGGTGTCGGTGGCATGGCACGAACACGGCCCCGGTTTCCGCGACCTGTTCCCGGTGCCGCCCGCACCCGAGGACGTCCTGAGTTGCGGCGAGGGCGGGGTGCTGCCGGGGTTGTGCGGCACCATCGGATCGCTGCTGGCCACCGAGGTGATGAAGCTGGTGACTGGGGTCGGAGAGCCGCTGCTGGGGCGGGTGCTGGTGTACGACGCGCTCGCCGCCGGCACCCGTGAGATCACGTATCGGCGGGACCCGGAGGCGGTGGCGGTGACCGAGCTGATCGACTATGAGCTGTTCTGCGCTGGCGGCGCGACGGCGCCCGAGGGGGTGGATGCCGGGGCGTTTGCCCGTGAGTACTCGGGTGGATTCTCCGGTGGTGCTGGCGGAAGCGACGACGGCGGACCTGACCCAGCGCGTCCTGTGCTGATTGACGTCCGCACCGCCGAAGTACATGCTCAGCGCAGCATCCCCGGCGCCCGACTGCTCCCGCTGGATGCGCTCGACGCCGCGGCGGACCAGGGACCGGACGCGGTGCGAGGCCTGCCCGCGCTCGCGGATCTGGTGGCCGACGGCACCGGCCCCGACGTCGTCGTGCACTGTGAACGCGATCCGCGCTCGATCCGGGCGGCACGGATCTTACGCGAGGCCGGATTCGACCGGGTGCGATACCTGCGTGGCGGAATCCGCGCGCTGACCACCGCCGCCCCGGAGCTCGTGAAGAGTAACGAGACCAGTGAACACCACCGAGGAGAAACACGTGTCTGATCTACCCGCACCCCTGGCCCGCGTGGGCGAGGACCCCATTGACGAAGCGGCCGTGCGCGCGGCGGTGGAGGCCCCCGAGTGCGGCGCGCTGGTGCTGTTCCACGGGGTGATTCGCAATCATGACGGCGGGGAGTCCGTGCGCGCCCTTGACTACAGCGCACACCCGCAGGTGGGTCAGTTCATGGAGCGCATCGTGGCGGAAGAGCAGCAGCGCACCGGGGTGCGGCTGGCGGCCTGGCACCGGATCGGCCCGCTGACGGTGGGCGACGCCGCCTTGGTCGCGGCCGCGGCGTCGGCGCACCGGGGCGAGGCGTTCGCCGCCATCGAGCAGCTGGTGGAGCGGATCAAGCACGAGGTGCCGATTTGGAAGCGCCAGCACTTCGAGGCCGGAACCTCGGAGTGGGTCGGGCTCTGAATGCGGGGCCGGCGGCACTGACTGACCGCTGTGCTCCGGCTCAGCCTCCGATGTAGGACATCTCAATCCGCTTGCGGGTGGGGCTCAGCTCGGTGCGGTACTCGGAGTAGCGGTCGGTGCGCGCCTTCCACCGACCCTGCAGAGCAGCGGCGACGTCGTCGTCCGTAGAGTCAATCGCGCCAGACTCCCCGTGTTCGTTGCGCAGCAGGGCGCGCACGTCGAACCCCTCCGAGGCGAACAGGCAGGTGAACAGCTGGCCTTCTGCGGAAATTCGCGCCCGCGAGCAGTCCCCGCAGAACGGTTGCGTGACCGAGGAAATCACGCCGATCTCGCCCGCGCCGTCACGGTAACGCCACCGTTTCGCCGTCTCGCCGGGGTTCCGCGGCGGCACCGGATCCAGCGGGTGCACTGCGGAGATCCGCTCCACGATCTCGGCCGAGGGCACCACCTCATCGAGCACCCAGCCGTTCGAGGTGCCCACGTCCATGTACTCGATAAACCGCAGCACCTGACCCGTGCCCCGGAAATGCTCGGCCAGCGGGAGCAGCTCGTGATCGTTGGCGGAGCGCTTCACCACCGTGTTGATCTTGACGGGCCCCAGCCCGGCTTCCTCCGCGGCGGCGATGCCCTTCAGCACCCGTTCCACCGGGAATTTGACGTCGTTGAGCGCCATGAACTTCTCGTTGTTCAGCGAATCGAGCGACACCGTGACCCGGGTCAGTCCGGCCTCTTTCAGCGCCTGCGCCTTGACCGCCAGCGCGGATCCGTTGGTGGTCAGGGCCAGGTCCAGCGGCTCGCCGTCGAGGGTGCGCAGCTCGGCCAGCTGGGCGATGAGGTCTTCGATGCCGCGGCGCAGCAGGGGCTCACCGCCGGTCAGGCGCACTTTGCGCACACCGAGGCGGATGCCGATGCGCACCAGCCGGGTGATCTCCTCGAAACTGAGTAGCTCGTCGCGCTCGAGGAACTGATAGTCGCGCCCGAAGATCTCCTTGGGCATGCAGTACACGCAGCGGAAGTTGCACCGATCGGTCACGGAGATGCGCAGATCGGTCAGTGGTCGCCGGTGCTGGTCGACGACGCTGAGGTTCAGGCGGCGTGCATGCGCAGGAATTTCGGGCACACTTCAGGCTAACACCCGTGTTCAAGCTCAGGCCTGCGGGCGCCTAGGGCTGCGGGCCGCTCTCGGTGATCGGACGACGCGGAGGATCACCTCGGTTCCGGGTGGCAGGGTGTTGCGGTGATGAGGTGCGACGACGACGCCGCCATCAGCAGTAACGGTGCCCCGCACCTCGCGCCCGGACTCGGCCGGCCCGGGATCCGGTGCTACGGGTGCCCGGTCCACCACCTGTCCGCGGTCCAGGGCCAGCACCCGATCCGCCAGCGCATCCAGGTCGTCGCCGTCGTGCGTGACCATCAGCGCAGGCACCTGCAACCGGGCCAGCTCGTCGCGCACCAGCTCGCGCAGCCCGGCCGCACTGTCCATGTCGAGTGCGGCGAATGCCTCGTCGAGTAGCACCACCTCCGGGGTGTGGGCCAGGGCGCGGGCCAGGGCAACCCGCTGCTGCTGACCCCCCGACAGCTCCGACGCGCGCGCCCGATCCCGCCCGGGCAGCCCCACCCGCTCCAGCCACTCGGCGGCCAGGGCGCGGGCCGGCCGGCGTCGCATCCCGTGGGCGCGCAGCCCGAAACTGATGTTGTCCGCGGCGTCGAGATGCGGGAACAGCCGCGGTTTCTGCTCCACGTAGCCCACGCGACGGCGCCAGGCAGGCAGCGCAGCCAGCTCGCGCGCCCCCACCGCGATGGAGCCGGTGAGAGTGGTGCCAGCGCGCTCGTCCAGCGTCCCGGCCACGGCCGCCAGCAGCGTGGTCTTCCCCGCGCCATTCGGTCCGACGACGCCGAGGGTCTCCCCGGGCGCCACCGTCAGTGCGGCCCGCAGTCGGAACTCGCCGCGCCGCACCTCGAGGTCCGCCGTCAGTCCCGCACCTGACCCTGAATTTGGTCCACCGGCAGCGGGACGCCGCTTGTCAGACATGTTCACTCGATTCGGCGCTGTTTTTGTTTGAAACTCGACGTCCGGCACCAGCACCCGTCCCGGCACTAGCCCCGGTCCCGCGCCTTTCCCGGTCCGGCAGCCGAAGCACCAGGGTCACGAAGGAGATCGCGATGAGCAGCAGCGCCAGGGTGAGCGCGGTGTCCTGGCCGACGCCGGACCCGTTGAACGCGGTATAGATGGCCAGCGGGATGGTCTGGGTGACCCCCTCCGCATTGCCCGCAAACATCGCGGTCGCCCCGAACTCGCCCAGCGCCCTCGTGAAGCTCAGCACCGTCCCCGACACCAGCGCCGGCGCCAGTAGCGGCAGGGTCACCCGCCGCAGCACCGTGACCGGCCGGGCCCCCAGCCCTTCGGCCACGCGCCGGAAATCCGGGTCGGCGCTGCGCAGCGCGCCCTCCACCGAGATCACCAGAAACGGCAACGCCACGAACACCTGGGCCAACACGACGGCGAGGGTGGTGAACGGGATCCGCACCCCGGCCAACAGCAACACGTCGCCGAGCAGCCCGCCCCGGCCCAGCAGCATCAGCAGCGCGAGCCCGCCCACCAGCGGCGGCAGCACCAGCGGCATCAGCACCACCCCGCGCACCAGGGTCGCCGCCCAGCCGCGCAGGGTGGAGAGCTGTATGGCCAGCGGCACCCCGATCAGCACGCAGCACACTGTCGCGATCGACGCGGTGGCGAGCGAGAGCCCGAGGGCCCTCAGCGCGGTGGGGGTGGCTAGCACCGCAGGCACCTGCACCCAGTCCACGCGCAGCAGCAGCGCGATCAGCGGGAAGAGCAGGAACAACAGCCCGATCCCGGCCGGGATCCACAGCCACCGCGAAGTGCGCACCGCTGTCACCGTCGTCACTGTCTTTTCACCGTCCCGCTCACGGTGCGCCGAAGCCGAAGTCTTCCAGCACCTGCTGGCCCTCTTCGGAGAGCACGAAGTCCACGAAAGCCTGGGCGGCGTCCGGTGCGTCAGCGTCCTGGAGTACCGTGATCGGGTATCGGTTCGGGTTCTCGGCCGCGCCGTCGAGCGTCACCGCCTCCACCTCGCCGTCGGCAGTGGCCACATCGGTGCGGTACACCAGCCCCGCGTCGGCCTCCCCGTTGACCACCTTCGACAGCGCGGCGCTCACGTTCTGCTCCTCCGACGCTGGGGTCAACTCGACTCCGGCCGCGTCCAGCAGCGTCCGGGCAGCGTTGCCGCACGGCACCTCGGCCGCGCACATCACGGTGATCGGCGCGTCCGCCCCGTCCGTCCCGCCAGCCCCGTCCGCGAGATCGTCCAGCGACTCGATGCCCAGCGGATTCCCCTGCTCGACGGCGATCACCAGCTCGTTGGTGGCGAAGAGCACCGGGTCGTCCGCGGTCAGCTCGGCCGACACGGCGTCGTCCATGGTGGGCTCATCGGCGGAGGCGAACACATCGGCCGGGGCGCCGCCGGTGAGCTGGGTGACCAGGGTCGAGGAACCGTCGTAGACCGTGGGCGCGAAGGTGATGTCGGGGTGCTGCTCCGCGAAGGCGACGCTGAGTTCGTCGAAGGCGCTCTTCAGCGAGGCCGCGGCATACACCGTCAGCTCGCCGGAGATCTCCTTGGCGACCCCGGCATCATTCGACGACGACGCCGTGTCCGGCCCGCTGCCCGAGCCACCACCGCAGCCGGCGAGTAGCAGTCCGGCACCGAGCAGCCCGGCCAGCAGTGCAGAGCGTGAAGTGCGAGAGGTGCGCGTGAGAGTCATGATGGACCGTCCTTCGGCGCTCAGCGCGGGGTTTCGACGATGACGTGGGTCGACTTCACCAGCGCGGTGGCGCGGGATCCGACCTCCAGCTCCAGTTCCTCCACCGCTTCGCGGGTCATGATGGACACCAGTCGGTGCGGCCCGGAATGCATCTCCACCACCGCCATCACGCCGTCGACGTCGACCTTCGTGACGATCCCGGTGAAGGTGTTGCGCGCGCTGCGCCGCACTGGATCCTCGTCACCTCCGGTGGCCAGGTGCTTGACGTGTTCGGCCAGCGAGCGGCCGTCCACCACCTGCACCCCGGAGGCGTCGGTGCCCGTGGTGAGCTTGCCGTCGTTGACCCAGCGCCGCACGGTGTCGTCACTGACACCCAACAGGCGCGCCGCTTCTCGGATACGAAATTCTGTCACGAATCGAAGCGTATCACCGCGAATACGTTTCAAATAGGGCAGTGCAGACGTACCTGCGGAAAGTGACACCTCGGACACTTCGCTGCCTGTGGAGTTAGTTACATCACACGATGTAGTGTTTTCCCGTCAGCGCCTTCAGATGACGTCCAGTTGGGATCGATGTGGCATGAGATCCGAGCATTCACGCAGTTCAGACGCACCTTAGAGCAGTACCGTTCACACCTCACGAAAGAGTCACATGCGCATCCTCGATCGCGAAGCCATCATCGCGCCGCCGACGTTCAACCGCTGGCTGATGCCGGCCGCGGCGCTCGCTATTCACCTCTGCATCGGTCAGGTCTACGCGCTCAGCGTGTTCAAGACCCCGCTGATGGGTAATTTCGACGCCGGCGACGTCGCCATCGGCTGGGTGTTCTCCGTGGCGATCGCCATGCTGGGTATCTCCGCCGCGGTGGGCGGCACCTGGGTGGAACGTGCCGGACCCCGCAAGGCCATGGTCGTGGCGGGCGCGTTCTGGGTGGTCGGCTTCTTCGTGGCCACCCTGGGTATCTCCACCGGTCAGCTGTGGCTGCTGTATCTGGGCTACGGCGTGATCGGCGGTATCGGCCTGGGCATCGGTTACATCTCCCCGGTCTCCACCCTGATGAAGTGGTTCCCGGACCGCCCCGGCCTGGCCACCGGCTTGGCCATCATGGGCTTTGGTGGCGGCGCCCTGCTCGCCAGCCCCATGTCGAACTCGCTGATGGCGTTCTACGGTGGCGGTAGTGAACCCGATCAGCTGATCGCGGGTCTGACGCCGACCTTCCTGACCCTGGCCATCGTCTACGCCGTCGCCATCACCTTGGGCGCGATCGTGATCCGCCTTCCGCACCCGGACTGGAAGCCGACCGGCTGGGACCCGTCGAAGGCAGTCAAGAAGAAGCTGCAGACCTCCGGAAACGTTTCGGCGAAGATGTCGATCCGCACTCCGCAGTTCTGGTTGTTGTGGATCGTGCTGTTCACCAACGTGACGGCGGGTATCGGCATCCTCGAGAATGCCGCTCCGATGATCCAGAGTTTCTTCTCCGACGTCGACGCCGCCACCGCCGCCGGGTTCGTGGGCCTGCTGTCCATCGCGAACATGGCCGGGCGCTTCCTGTGGTCCAGCGTTTCCGACTTCATCGGCCGGCAGAACATCTACATCGTCTACCTGGGTGTGGGCATCGTGATGTACCTGGTGATCGCGCTGTTCGGTGCGCAGAGTCTGATCATCTTCCTCATTGCCACCATGGTGATCCTCTCCTTCTACGGCGGCGGGTTCGCCACCATCCCGGCGTACCTGAAGGACATGTTCGGCGTCTATCAGGTGGGCGCGATCCACGGTCGACTGCTCACCGCCTGGTCGGCGGCTGGTGTGGCCGGCCCGCTGATCGTCAACATGGTGATCGAGAACCGCAGGGCCGCCGGGGCCGAGGGTGCCGACGTCTACGTGCTCTCGCTCTACATCATGGTGGGCCTGCTCGCCGTCGGTTTGGTGGCGAACCTGCTGATGCGCCCGGTGAGGGAGAAGTTCTTCGCCTCCGAGGAGGAGGTCGAAGCCGCCAAGGTGCACGAGACCAACGGCAACGGTGGGGCGCAGCCGATCCACTCGACCGGCGGCATCTACAAAATCGTGGCGTACGCGCTGACCGGTGTCGTCGTCGTGGGTCTGATCTACGCACTGACCCAGGTGCTGATCAAGGCCGGAGCGTTCTTCTAGGCGAGAATGTGAGCTCAATCCCGTATCCTCGATATACGGAGCAATCTGAGGTAGATGACGCGCGTCACGCACCGCTGAGAGTGCGGAAGACGGCGCGGAGAGATCCTGAGGGGGTCGACCATGTCTGGTGTACGAGGACGGATCGTCGAATTCAACGATATCGACGAGAACGCCCTGGAAGTCTCGAAGCCGAAGGGTGCCGCTGCCGGGCTGAAAGCCGTGGAAGTGGCCCTGCAGCGTGCCGTGCGTCAGGGTGGGGTGAGCCGCACCGTCCGCTCGCTGTATCGGATCAATCAGCCCGACGGCGTCGACTGCCCCGGCTGTGCGTGGCCCGAGTCGATCACCGGCGACCGCAAGAAGATCGAGTTCTGCGAGAACGGCGCCAAGGCCCTGGCTGAGGAGAACACCACGCGTGTAGCCAGCCCGGAATGGTGGGCACAGTACTCGATCGCGGAGCTGGAGCAGAAGACCGAGTACTGGTTGGGTCAGTCCGGGCGCATCACGCACCCGATGATCATCCGCGAGGGCGAGACGCACTACCAGCCGATCACCTGGAACGAGGCGTTCACGACGATCGCCGAGCACGTTCACGCTACGACGCCGGACCGGTGCACCTTCTACACCTCGGGCCGCACGCCGAACGAGACGGCGTTCATGTACCAGTTGATCGCCCGCTCCCTGGGTACCAACAACCTGCCGGACTGCTCGAACATGTGCCACGAGTCTTCGGGTAGCGCACTGAATCCGACGATCGGCATCGGTAAGGGCACCGTGTCCCTGGAGGATCTGGAAAAGGCGGAGCTGATCTTCGTCGTCGGGCAGAACCCGGGCACCAACCACCCGCGCATGCTGGGCTCGCTGGCCGAATGTCGCAAGAACGGCGGCAAGGTGGTGGCGGTGAACCCGCTGCCGGAGGCCGGGCTGCTGCGTTTCAAGGACCCACAGACGCCGAAGGGCCTGCTGGCCGACGGCGAACGGACCTCGGACGAGTTCCTGCAGATCAAGGTCGGCGGTGACCTGGCGTTGCTTCAGGCGCTGGGCCACCTGCTGCTGCAGAAGGAAGCCGAAGCGCCGGGGACCATTGTGGACCGCGAGTTCGTGGAGTCCTCCACCCTCGGGTTCCAGGAGTACGCTGACGCGCGGGCCGAGCTGGATTGGGATGCCACTCTGGAGGCCACCGGCCTGGAGCGGTCGGAGATCGAGATGGCCGCCGACATGCTGGCGAATTCGAAGGCCACCATTTTCTGCTGGGCGCTGGGCATCACGCAGCAACCGCATTCGGTGGACACCATCAAGGAGATCATCAACCTGCTGCTGTTGCAGGGTAACTTCGGCAAACCGGGTGCCGGTGCCTGCCCGGTGCGCGGGCACTCGAACGTGCAGGGCGACCGGACTTTCGGTATTTGGGAAAAGCCCACCGAAGCGCTGCTGGAGCGGATCGACAAGGAATTCGGCATCACCTCCCCGCGTGAGCACGGCTACGATTCGACCGAGTCGATGGACGCCATGTACGACGGCAAGACCGACGTCTTCGTCTCCCTGGGTGGCAACCTGGCGATGGCGAATTCGGACACCGCGCACATGGAGGAGGGTCTGCGGCGCACCGGGCTGACGGTGCACATCTCGACCAAGCCGAACCGTTCGCACGTCACTCACGGCAAGACCTCTATCATTCTGCCGACCCTGGGCCGCACCGACCTGGACGATAAGCACCCGGGCGGGATGCAGTTCCTGTCCGTGGAGAACTCGATGTCGGTGATCAGCCGCACGCAGGGTCGCCTACAGCCGGTGTCCGACCACCTGCTGGCCGAGCCGGTGATTCTGGCGCGGATGGCGCGGGAGATTTTCGGTCCGGACCATATTGTGGACTGGAAGGCGATGGCGGATGACTACGATGTGATCCGCGACCACTGCTCGCGCGTGATTCCGGGCACCGAGGACTTCAACACCCGGGTACGCACGAAGTACGGTTTCGTGCTTCCGAACCCGCCGCGCGATCGGCGCAGCTTCGCCACCGCAGCCGGCAAGGCGCACTTCACGGTGAGCCCGTTGGAGTACCTGACGCCGCCTGAGGGGCACCTGGTGTTGCAGACGATGCGCTCTCATGATCAGTACAACACCACCTTCTATGGTCTCGATGACCGGTACCGCGGTATCAAGGGCGGTCGCCGGGTGATTCTCATCCACCCGGAGGACCTGAAGGAGACCGGCTTCGCGGATCGGACCCTGGTGGACGTCATTTCGGTGTTCAAGGGTGAAGAGCGACGCGCGGATCGGTTCCGTTTGGTGGCGTACCCGACGGCGCGGGGCTGTGTGGCTGCCTACTACCCGGAGGCGAACGCACTGGTGCACCGCGAGCTGGTGGCACGCGAGTCCAACACCCCGGGCTTCAAGGCGGTGATGGTGCGTTTCGAAGAGCGCGCCGAGGATCCGCAGGGCGCCAACGAATACGACCAAGAAGAATCCACGGTCGAAGCCGCGCTGTAAGACCCGCGATGTATGTAGGTCAGCTGTAGGTCGGTACAGAAAACTGGCACGGTAGGTCGGCACGACGAAACACATTTTCTCGCGTCGGCCTACTGTCGTGTTGGCTCACTCCCGCCTGGGTCGCCAGTAGGTGTTCCGCCTCGGTACTTGGCCGGGGTCGATGTAGGGTGGCGCGGTGAACCAGGGCACGTCATCGATGATGTGGATGGCCCAGTCGCCTCGGTCGGCTAACCGGTGATCGTGGTGGCATAGCAGTACCCCGTTGGCGGTGGAGGTGGGGCCGTGGTTGCGGGCTGGGTCGATGTGGTGGGCCTCGCACCACGGTGCCGGTGTGGTGCATCCTGGGGCGGCGCAACCGCCGTCGCGGGCGACGAGTGCTTTGCGTAGGTGTTTATCGAAGAATCGTTCACTGGTGCCGACATCTAACACTTGTCCTGCACCGCCTAGGACGACGGGCAGGATTTCGGCTTCGCAGAGGAGGTGTCTGATCGTGGTCGGGTTGATGGGCCCGGTGTAGGAGCCCTGGCTGAGTTGGAACCCTGGCAGGGTCCCATCAGCGAGCCAGGCTGGGTTGAAATTCTTGGGCGCGATCCCGCCCTGGTGCATCATGCGTAGCAGTAAGGGCAGATCGATGGTGACCAGCATCTGAGGCCGGGTGCCGCCTTGGTCGGGGAGTTTGTTGTGGGGGACTTTCAATCCTGCGGTGAGGACTCCGATGAGGGCGTCGTGGGCTTTCTGGTCCCGGGTGCGCTCATCCAGGCTCTCGGATGGGTTCCCGTCAGCATCGACCGCATGAGTTTCAGTGCCAGCTTCTGAGGTGCTGGTCGTGTTTTCGCTGTGGGAGCCAGGGGTGGCTCTGGGGTTGTTCATGGCGTGGACCAGGGTGGAGAGGAGCTCGTCGCCGGCTTGGTCGGTGGCGCATTGCCAGATGCTGAGCTTGCCCCGAGTGCCGATGCGACGTAGTCCCCGCTTCTTTTCGGCGATTTTGTCGTCGGGTGCTTGGCCGTCGGGATTGATCCGAGTGCTGGTGCGTTCTTTCCACCCGGCCGCATAGGCAGTGAAGGCGTTGTCATCAAACTCCCGGGCCTGGTCGACCAGGGTCTTCTCCCCCTCAGTGATCAGTTGCTCGACGTCGTGGGGGTCAGTGCTCACGGAACGGGCTTCTTCATCCACCGCGTTCAGGGCGTCGATGATGGCCTGGGTGGCTCGTGGGGTGATGTCTCCGTCGACGGCGGCGTCGTGGACTTCGGGCAGCGGGGGTTCGGTGGTGGGGCCCGCGGCGTCGGTGAGGCTGGCCAGGGTGGTATCGGGGTGGATGGCGTTTGCGGTGTGGATCCGACGTCGGGCGACCCCGAATCCGACCATGGTGTGGGACCGCAGGTAGTCGGCGGCGTTTTTGTGTACGACCCGTCCGGTGGGGAGCCCGAGGAGTTCGAGGCGTTGTTCGTGCAGGGGGAAGATCCGCCCGACAATCCCGGCCAACGCGGTTTCCACGTTCTCACACAGTCGGCCCAGGGTAGCGGCCTGGGTGATGATGGCGGGCAGGGACGAGGCCGGGTCATCGCAGACGATGGCGTCCTCATTGTTCTTGCCGCCGGTGGCGTAGTGGCCTTTCTCGTTGGGTAGGAATGAGGTGCCCCAGTCGTGGCGGGTGTCGGGTGTCTGCCGGTGGAACGGGGTGAACTCGTCGTGGGCATGGGCCGCAGAGACGCGCCGGCTCAGGGTGGTGAGGCCGTGTTCAAGCAGGGTGGTCAGGTCGGCGGTGGTGAGCTCGTCGAGGGATTCAAGGAGTTCAGGCAGGGCAGAGAGGGAAGGCGATGCGGTGGTGGTCATGGCCTGGCTCTCCCTTCCTGCGGTCTGAGTCCGTCGTATATCTGGGACGTGTGTTCTAGTTCATAGTCTAGTTGCGGCGGCGCTTGAAGGGAAGTGGTGATCGAGGTTGGGGATAAGTTGGGTAGACGAAAAATGGGGCCGCGGGATGGTGCGGGAGGCGGCTCCTCCACAGGGGTGCGAGACGTGTTGGGTACTACTCCTCTAGGCCTTCATCTCGACCAAGAGTGAAGAACAAGAGCCACGAGACGCTTATCTCGTCCTATCCATAGATCAGGATGGTGGTGTGAATACCACCCGGATCTCTTCTCGACGAAGAGGACGGACACCGCGGTAGGTCACCGACCCCCGCGGTCGACAAAGCGAGGTACACCTATGGAAAGTGCACGCGAAGGTGGCACCGGGATAACGACCAACATTGCTAATTTACTGAGGTCCGAGCGCCGAGGGCCCGGAGCGTGGGCACACGCCAATGCGGAGCGCTCCTGGGAATGCCCGGAATGCCAAGGGTTTGCCTGGATGGTCAAACACCGTTCCAGCGCTGGTCACTTCTCAGCGCATCACTCGACCGGTTGTGAAATCGCAGGGCGACAAGTGGACAGCTCACCGGGTGTCGTCGAACCCAGAAAGCGGCCCCATCTCATCGCAGAGGAAGGATATGTGGCTGGACTGGTCGATGGACGAACTGGACCCGCGTAATAGGGCCATGATGGGACGACACGTGATCGCCTATGGAATGACGCGACGGATGGCGAATGGGGGCGTTGGCATTACCCCGCTATTTTCAGGAGCAGTGAGCTTTCGTCCGGCAGCTCGTGAGCGGTGAATCTAGCCGGTGAAGGTGGAGTCGATGACGCGGTCGTCGCGGGTGTAGACCACCATGGAGGACCCGCGCAGGAAACCGACGATGGTGATGCCGGCGTCGTCAGCCAGATCCACCGCGAGCGACGACGGCGCGGACACGGCCGCCAGCATCGGAATGCCGGCCATCAGCGCCTTCTGGGTGAGCTCGAAGCTGGCCCGCCCGGACACCATCAGCACGTGGCCGCGCGCGGGAAGCAGTCCCTGCTGCAGCGCCCAGCCGACCACTTTGTCGACGGCGTTGTGGCGTCCGACGTCCTCGCGCAACACCAGCATCTCCCCGGTGGTGCCGTCGAAGAGGCCGGCCGCGTGCAGCCCGCCGGTGCGTTCAAACACCGCCTGCTGGTCGCGCAGCTTCTCCGGGAAGGTGGTGAGCAGCCCGGCTTCAATGACGAGCGGGTCGTGGCGGACCTCGAACTTCGACGTCGTCGCGACCGCATCGATGCTGGCCTTGCCGCACACCCCGCACGAGCTGGTGGTGTAGAAATTGCGCTCCACGGAGGGGTCGGGCGGGGCGACGCCGGGGGCCAGGGTCAGGTCGAGCACGTTGTAGGTGTTGACGTCGTCGACCACGGCGCCCGCGCAGTACCGGGCCGCGGCGAGCTCGCCGGCCGAGGAAATGACACCCTCGGAGACCAGGAACCCGGTGGCCAGTTCGACGTCGTGGCCGGGGGTGCGCATGGTGACGGCCAGCGGGGTGCCGCCGACGCGCAGCTCCAGCGGTTCCTCCCCGGAGAGGGAATCGGGGCGCTGGGTGCGCTTCTCTCCGACGGTGATGCGGGTGACGCGACGGCGGGCGGCGATGCGGGACATGGCACCAGTCTGCCCCGTTTGGGGCGCGAGTGCGAGATGGCGCGCCTGTCTGGTGGGGTGGGCGTGGGGACTGGATAGCATGGGGGCACCGGGTGCGAGGTCCGGGTGGACTTTTTCTAGGGGTGCGATGAACGACGACGGGCTGGTGTCGGCGGCGGCGTGGGGTGACTGGCTGCGCGCGCAGATCGCGACGACGGCGGTGGTCGAGCGTGCGGTGACGGAGGCGCACGGGCTGGTGCTCGCCGAGAATGCGGTGGCGCGGTACGACCTGCCGCTGTGGGCGAATTCGGCGATGGACGGGTACGCGGTGCGGGCGGCAGATCTGGGTGTCGGGGTAAGCCTGCGCGTGCTGGGCGAGGTGCCTGCCGGCAGCGGCGCGGATCCGGAGCTGCCGGTCGGGTGCGCGGTGCGGATCATGACGGGTGCTGCGGTGCCCACCGACGCCGACACCGTGATCCCGGTGGAGCGGACCCGCAGCGCTGACGGCGAGACCTGGGCCCGCGACACCGTGCAGATCTTGGAACCGGTGGCCGAGGGCGCGAACATCCGCCGTCCCGGGGAGGACACCCGCGCCGGCACCGTGCTGGCCGCCGCGGGCACCCGGCTCACTGCCGCGCGTCAGGCTGCCCTCGCCGCCGCCGGGGTGGAGCGCGTGCGCGTGCACGCCGCACCGCGGGTCGCCGTCGTCGTCACCGGGTCCGAACTGTGCGCCCCCGGGCAGGTGCCGCAGCGCGGGCAGATCCCGGAGTCGAACTCGGTGCTGATCGCCGGGCTGCTGCGTGAGGTGGGGCTTGAGCCGGTAGCGGTGCGACATTCGCGCGACGACGCGGCCGGGGTGCGCGCGCTGCTCGCCGAGCTGGCCCGCGGCATGGTGGACAGCTCGGGCTGCGACCTCATCCTCACCACCGGCGGCATCGGGCCGGGCACCCACGACGTGGTGCGCATCGCGCTGGAATCTGAGCCCGGGGTGCGCGGGGCCGAGGTAGCGGTGCGACCGGGGGCGCCACAGCGGGCCGGGCGGCTGACCGAAGGCCCGCTGGTGATCGCGTTGCCCGGCAACCCCGTGAGCGCGGCGGTGAGTTTCGAGCTGTTCGTGCGGCCGGTGTTGCTGGGGATGCAGGGTGCGGCGCGCACCGAGCGCCCGCGGGCGCAGGCGGTGGCCGGGGCGGACTGGCGCGGCAAAGTTGGTCGGCTCCAGGTGTTGCCCGTGCGGGTGGAAGACGCGGGTGAGGCCGGCAGGACGGTCGACGCCCCTCAACTGTGCTGCGTGCCGGCGGTGAATCCGCGCGGGGTGTCGCATGCGGTGGGTGGTCACGGTACCGCTGACGGCTACGCGTTGGTGGCCGAGGACCGCGGCGATGTGCGCGCCGGCGAGACCGTCCCCGTGATCCTGGTGGGGTCATGATGCTCGACGCCGTGATTCTCGCGGGCGGGCGCGGCAGCCGGCTCGGCGGTCTCGACAAGGCCACCCTGCGGATCGACGGCGAACGCCTGGTGGACCGCGCCGCGGCCGCCGCCCGCGGGGTCGGAGCCGGACGCGTCGTCGTCGTCGGGCCTGAACATACCCGCGCCCCGGGCAGTCTCGTGGTGCGCGAGAATCCGCCGTTCGCCGGACCCCTGGCGGCGCTGGCCACCGCGCTGCCGCACCTCGACGCGACCTGGACGCTGCTACTGTCCTGCGACCTCGAGCACCCCGACGCCGTGGGCGCCCTGTTGGCCGAGCAGTTGGCGGAGCACCTGGCGCCCACTCCCGATCCGGCATCCACTGCGCAAGACGGGTGGGTGCTGGTCGACGACGACGGCTATCCGCAGTGGCTAGCCGGCCTGTACCGCACCGCCGCTCTGCGCCGGGGTGTAGAGCAGCTGGGCGACGACGGCGACGGTGCAGACGCCGACAGCCGCCTGACCCACCTCGCCGACCTGCCGTTGCGCGCCCTGTTCCGCGCCGGAGACCTGCGCCTCACCAAGATCCCGGCCCCTGGGTCCCGCACCGCCGACATCGACCGGCCCGAAGACCTCACCCGCGCCCGCGCCATCCCTGACTCACAGCCTGACCCCGATCCCGAAGGAGACCCGACCCCATGAGCGCTTCGAACAGCAAGCACCTGCCCCCGTCCGCCCTGAACGACTGGCTGGCCGAGGTCGCCCCCGAGCTCGGCCTCGATCCGGAGGTGGTGCCAATCGGCAAGGTGCTGGACGTCGCCCGCGACGTCGCCCACGGGGTCGCCCGCCCGGCCGCCCCCCTCACCACGTTCCTCGTCGGCTTGGCGCTGGGGCAGAACCAGTCCCATGGCACCTCCGGAGAGGCGCCGGACTTCGACGAGCTGCAGGCCCGGGTCACCGCACTCGCAGAGAAGTGGGAGTACCAGGGCTAGCCGCCCAGATTTGTCGCTACCGGGCCACCTTGCGCGGGAACACGACGGCGATCAGGTCGGTGGATTGAGACTCACAGGTTCGGCATAGGAACCCCACAGTGCAGTGCTGAGCCGCGGCGGGATACTCATTCAGACACGTCATCCCGACCGTTATGAAAGGACCGCACCATGACCCCGCTCTTCCGCCCCCGCCGCAGTGCCGACCCGAGCCGCCGAGGCCAGCAGTACACCGCCTACCCGACCGCCTCAGAGCACGACGACGTCGAATCTGGCACGACGCCCACCACCGGCACGGGCATCCCCACCTTCGAGGGCCGCCCGCTGGACCGCCCGCACGAGGACATCGAGGATCAGGGCCTGGCCTTCGACCTGACGACGGCGATCTCCCGGCGCCGCGCCCTGGGCATCTTCGGGGTGGGCGCCGGCGCGCTGGCCCTGGCTGCCTGCGCCCCGACGTCGAGCTCGACCACCTCCTCCGCCTCCACCTCGGCTTCGGCTACCGCCTCCGCTTCCGCCTCGGCGTCGTCAGCGTCAGCCACCGACTTCACCGAGGAGATGCCCGGTGAAACCGCCGGCCCCTACCCGGGCGATGGCTCCAACGGGCAGGACGTTCTGGAGATCTCCGGCGTCGAGCGCTCCGACATCCGCTCCAGCATCGACGGCGGCGCCACCGCCGACGGCGTGAAAATGACCCTGACCATGAACATCGTGGACATGGTGAACAGCAACGGCCCCATGACCGGAGCTGCCGTGTACGTCTGGCACTGCGACGCCGTGGGCGAGTACTCGATGTACTCCGCCGGCCTGGAGAATGAGACCTATCTGCGCGGCGTCCAAGTGGTGGGCGACGACGGCACGGTCACCTTCACCACGATCTTCCCCGGATGCTATGCGGGGCGCTGGCCGCACATCCACTTCGAGGTGTTCCCAGACATCGACTCGATCACCGACGCCGGCAATGCGGTGCTGACCTCGCAGATCGCGCTACCTGAGGCGGAATCGGAAGCGGTCTACGCCGACTCCCGCTATACCGGCTCCGCGCAGAACCTCAGCGGCGTCACCCTGGAGACCGACAACGTGTTCTCCGATGGCTGGGACCTGCAGGTGCCCGAGGTCTCCGGGTCGGTGTCCTCCGGGTATACGGTGCGCATCGACGTCCCGATCGACACCTCCACCGAGCCCGAGGCTGGCGGAATGCCCGGTGACGGGGGCGGAGGCGAGATGGGCCAGGGCGGCCCCGGTGGCGCCCCGCCCAGCAACTGATCTGTGCTGTCAGCGTGACGTCGCGCCGGGCGGTCGCCTGCCGATCGTCCGGAGCGTCAGCTCACGTCCAGCAGGGGAGATCGAGCAGTCCCGTGGTCTCCAGGGGAGCAAGTCCGTCGTCCAGCTGACGGAGTTTCGCATAGACGGCGCGCAGGGCGGACTTATCCGGCAGAAAGTCCTTGCCGGCGGCGTTTCGGAGGACGGTCGTGGTGCTCACCAGTCGGATGCCTCCGCAGGCGGTGCCGGAGCGTTGCTTGCGTTGAAGTCGCTCGGCTTCGGCCATGGCCAGTCGTCGTCCTCCGCTGTCATCGATCAAGACCAGCACGTCGTCCCCACGTTCGGCGGCGACGACAGCATGGGCCACGACCATGATTTCACCGAGGTCTTTGCTGGTGCGCATGCGGTCGTGGAAGGGGATCCCGGTGATGCGGCTGACGGCGGTGGAGAGTTCTGTGGTGGGGTTGTCTCGGAGGATCTCGAGGTAACGGGACGGAATTTTTCTGAGGACGCGCTCGGCCGCGGTGAATCGCTGATCTTGACCGGATTTTCGGATGATCTCTTGTTCCACGACTTCGGGAATCGAGAGTGGGCCGACAGTCCCGAAGAGCAGGCGCTCTTTATTGATCGAGAAGAAATTAAGGCCTGGGCCAGCATCCATGATGGGCCGTTGCCTCATGCGTCCTCACCATCATCCTCCAGGCCCGTGAGGTCGACGGTCACGGTGGGCAGGTCCTCAACCTCGAAGTCGGCCTCGGCTGGAGATCTGGGTGCCAGCCCGACCTCATACAGCTCTTTGACGACCTGCTCTTCGCTGACGCCGCGCAGGGTGGCGATGGTCTGCGCGCTCACCACACCGGCGGCGTAACCGGCGTTCGCCCGTGCCACCAGGGATTGTGGGGCACGGAGCCGCTGTGAGTCTTCCTGGAGGGAGCGGTACTGGTCCTGCCAGCCGAAACGCGTCGCCAGCTCCGGGGTGTAGAGATCTTTCCATTCCGAAACGGTGTCGGGAGAGATGTAGCTGGCGTCTCTCATCGCAATGGCGGCGATGGCTGGGGATACGAGGAACCGCTGGACCACATCGGAAAGGGTGGATTCCGTTGCTTTCGCTACGACGCCCAGAAATTCTCTCAACCCTTCTTGGGGAACCAGCAGATGTCGAGCGAAGGCGTCGGCGCGCTTTTCCGCCGGGGAGCGTTCCGCTAGATCCTGGGCGTGATCTCCGAATATCAGGTGAGCCAGTTCGTGAGCCAGCGTGCTGCGCTGCCGCATCGGATGTGGCGTGCGAGCTACTCCGATGAAGACCCGGTCCCGAACGGGATCCCGCATGGTGAGGCCGTGTTCATCGGGTTCCGCGTCCAGCACGGCAACATCGTGTCCCGTCGATTGCTCGATCAGTGCGACGAGGTCGCCGAGTGGTTGGACTCCGAGCCGGTGTTCCTCGCGGAATTGTTCGGCCATTTCACGTGCTTGCTGTTCCGACGTCCCCCTCATGGTGCAGGAATGGCCTGGTCGTCGAGATAGGCATCGAGTTCCATAAAGTGCAGCAGCCGCTGCCGCATCGTGTCCATGCCCGATCCGTTGGTCGCCCGCGCGACGCACTCCACGCGTTCTGAGACGCCCGTCCCGGTGAGCTGGGCGACCGTGCATCCGGTGGCGTCCGCGATCAGGATGATCTCGGGCAGCTTCGCCTCGCGGGCGCCGGCCAGAATCCGGTTCAGGGTGGGCTGCGAGATTCCGGTCTTCTCGGCCAGGGCACGCTGGGAGAGTGTGCTGTGCTCGAGCGCGCTGTTGATGGCGGCGGTGATGCTGCTCATGAGGCACCTCGTGAATCACTTTGCTGTGGGTGATTCAGAGTACCACGCTGGCGGGTGTTGTGCATCTCACGCACTCGGCGGCGCGACCGGGCCGCCTCAGAACTGTCCCCGGCCGTCGTCGTCGTGATGAACTGGAGGCATGCCTGCTTCCCCGCCCGCTCGGTCCCGTTCTCTGCGCACCGGGGTGGCGTTCGCCGCCATCATCCTCGCCGTGGTGTTTTTGGGCTGGATGGCCATCGTGCTGGCCACGGGCGACGACGACGGCGGGAACCAGAGCGAGAATCAAGAGCAAAGCCAGGCGGTTGAGCCCACCCGAACCGGACCCACGGCAGGTCCCAGCCCTTCCGAACCGCCCCCCGTGTGCCGGGTGGACGCGCGTTTCGTGGCCGGATTCATGTCGCCCCAGAACAGTGACGAGTCCACCGCGGAGCGCCTCGAGCTGATGAACACCGACGCCGTCACCTTCGGCGGCTGGGTGCGCCCCACGGAGCGGGACGAGTACCCCGAGCGGGTGCGCAACGCCGTGGATGACCTCGAAGGCACGCACGACGTCTACCGCTACACCGTGGAGATGAGCTGGGAAGGCACCGATCTGCTCGACGACGACGCCATCATCCACGAGGGCGACACCGAATACGGGATCGTCGAGCTTGAGAACGCCGTAGTCATCACCTCCAGCGCCGACGGCAACGACCCGTTCCACTCCCTGTTGCGCACCGCCCCCGAACTGGACGCGCAGGGCTACATCGGCTTGCCCGTGCCGCAGATGCGCACCGAGGGTGACACCTGGCTGCCGGACAACAGCTACGCCGACGTCGTCGACGGGTTCAACGAGTACTTCGTGCGGGCCTACCAGGAGCGCGGCGCCGACGGGTACTACCTGGCCATGGAGATGCCGCTGACCGACGCCGACCACTGGAACCCGGTCACCGACTACTACGGTCGCCAGGTGGAGATCATCGACGACGTCGACGCCGGCGCCCCCGTGCTGATCGCCCCCTACCTCGAGGGCCGCGCCGATGCCGCCACCCTGACCCCGGACACGGCTGCCGCCGGCTACCAGAAGCTGCTGAACCTGGGCGGGGAGTCCGAAATCTTCGTCGCCCCGCAGGACGGCCTCGGTGTGGGCACCACCGCCTTGGAGGCGGATGACTCCGCGGAGCACGAATACACCACCGAGGAGTACTTCGCCGCACTGCACGACGTCGACGCCGAGCACCTTTACGTCACCATTGAGGCGATGACCCCCGGCGGAGGCGATTCCGAGTCGCGGGAGGACTCCACACGCGATCGGGTGGAGGAGCAACTGGCAGCTGTAGACGCCTACGTACAGGGGGCCATAGGCTACCAATGGGCCGGCCAGAACAGTATTGCGGAGCTGCCACATCTCGGCCGCGGAGCCTGTGCGGCCGGGGTCGGCGAGCTGCCCTGATGCTGGCCCTGAAGCAGGCTCGAAAAATTTCTGAAAAATTCTCTACCGATGGGGAATAGACCCCCGCGAGCAGTGGTTATGCTCGGTGTTCTTACAAAATTGAAATACCCCCCCCGACGTTCTTCAAGGAGGACATCATCATGGCTCAGCTGACCGCAGGCACCTGGAACCTCGACAACTCCCACTCCGAGGTGAACTTCATTGTTCGTCACGCCGGCATCTCCAAGGTGCGCGGCTCGTTCAACACCGTGAGCGGCACGGCCGTGGTGGGCGAGAACTTCTCGGACTCGAAGATCGACGTCACCATCGACCTGGCCTCGATCAACACCCGCGACGAGAACCGCGACGGTCACCTGAAGTCCGCTGACTTCTTCGACGTCGAGAACCACCCGCACATGACCTTCGTCTCCACCGAGATCAAGGACGTCGACGGCGACGAGTTCACCCTCGTGGGCGACCTGCAGATCCTCGGCAACACCCGCCAGGTGGAGCTCAAGGGCGAGTTCGGCGGCGAGACCGTCGATCCCTTCGGCCTGACCCGCGCCGGTTTCGAGGCCAAGGGCGAGATCTCCCGCAAGGAGTTCGGTCTGACCTGGAACGCAGCCCTGGAGACCGGTGGCGTGCTCGTGGGAGACAAGGTGAAGATCGAGATCGACGCTTCCTTCGTTCTCTCCGGCGACGACGCCTGATTCAGGCTCGCACCCTGATCTAGCGTCACCTGACGCGCGAGCGGGTGCGGTCGAGACATGTTCTCGGCCGCGCCCGCTGCTGTATGTTCAGCTCGCGAGTGCTCGCGCTTTGATGGCGGCCAGGTCCCGTTCTAGGCGCTCAATTGCGGATTGTAGGTTGTCGCCTGTGTGGCTGGTGAGGCCATCGGCGATAAAGCCGCGGGCAATGGTCGAGACTGGCACTCCACTCTCTGCGGCCAGCTTTTGCAGCGCATCGAGCGTCTCCGCGGGGATGCGCACCGTCAGCATGGACGAAGGGCCGCGGTTCGGCTTCGTCCACTCGCCTTCAGTAACGCGGTCCCGATACTCGTCGGTGTCGGCGTTCAGTTCAGCGCGGATCGCGTCTCGCGCCTCACCTGGGATTCGATTATTCATCGTCTCGCCTTCCTTCGTAGAGCTTGCGATGGGCGTCGTTTGCCGGCCAGGCGTTGCCGCCATATAACCGACCTTCGTGTCTCACGACGATGACTACCAGCACTTCCCCGCGCGTTGGACTCCACCCGACGTAGCGGTCGGATTTTCCGGAGTGACTCGCTGGATCGGGGGAGCGTAGCAACGCGTTCTCGTCATTAATGGCCTCTTCAGCCTCATTCGGTGCGACTCGATGACGCTCCCACATGTGAGCGACAGCCATCGGGTCCCACTGAATTCTGACCATGCATTAATTGTATTACGAGCGTCATACAGTTGGAAGAGTTGAGGGTGCGTCTTGTTTCAAAGTGCTCTTCGCCGTTCTCGGGTTGGTTCCTGTCTCCCTGGGGGGTGCTGGAGCCGTCGGGTGAGGCGATTAGGCTGGATGCATGACTGATGCGTCCGGAACTGCCCACGACACCGTTGCCGAGACGCTGTTCATCGTCACCGTCCCCGGGGCCACGCCCTCGAAATGGGTGGAGCGGTTCACGTCCCGGCATCGCGCCGTGCAGCTGGTGAACCAGGATGAGGCGGCGCAGATCGCGCACCTGAGACCGGCAGCCGAAGGCGAGCTACCGCGCGGGATTCCGCAGCTGGGCTACGTGCGCTGGCGGCTGGACGCGTCGTCGTCGGAGGTACTCGCTGCGGCCGGAATCGAGCCCGAGCAGGTGCACGTGGTGACCCTGTACCAGGAGCAGCCGGTGGTGTGCGTGGGGCGCGATCACGTGCTGGCGGCGTGGGATTCTGACGTCGATGGACCGTTGCCTGCCGCGGAGTTGGAGGCGCTCGACGACGCCCAGGTGGACCCGCGGGATTTCGCCCCGGTAGTGGCACCCGAGGCCGACCCGCTGGATGTGCCCGAGCAGCCCGGGGCGGGGGAGCGGATGGCGCTGGAGATCGTGGCCTCCGGTGCCGGGTACACCGTGCTGCCCGCCTCGGTGGCGCGGATGTTCGGCCGCCGCGATCTGGTGACGCTGCCCCTGGAGCCGAGTGCGGCGCACCCTGGTTGGCAGGTGGCCCTGGCCTGGCGGCGGGATCTGGATTCGGAGCTGGTACAGGACTTTATCGGGGTGGCCCGCGGGCGGCGTCCGTCGTCGTCGCGCAGCTCCGCGGTGCCCGAGCAGAGGCAACAAAAGCAGGAAAAGCCATCAAAGAAGCAGCCCGCACCGAAAACCGGCAAAAAGGGTGCGAAGGGCGCGAAGACCACCGCGAAGAAGGGCACTCGGGGTCGGCGGCGCTGAGCCTACTTTTCGAACCCAGCGAGGGCGGAATCCAACTCGGCCTTCAGGATGCGAGGCAGTGGGGGCACATGACCGGCGGGGCCATCATAGAAGCGGAACCGCACGCGATCTTGGTTCGGCCCGTGGTGGATCACTTGCTGGAACGGCTGATAGTGATCCGCCATGTGTCGATCGTCGTTCGAGTTCTGTACATAGTGGACCCGGTTGGGCTGTGCGTCGCGGTAACGCGTCACGGCGGAGAGCCTGGCGCCCAACGGAGCCGACCAGTCTTCCCCGGGGTCCAACTGGTCGAGCGGAACATCGGGCTGAAGATGAGGCATGACTCGACGGAGGTAATTGCGCTGTGGACTCAGGCCCGGAACGCTCTTGGTGCGATACTTCGATACGGCCGTCTGCGCATTGAACGGCATCGCTATACTTCCGGGGATGTAGGTGGCGATCTGTAGGGACGCCAGCCCTCCGCCGGAAGATCCGGTGATGATGATCCGCTGAGCTCCGATCGTCTGCGCGGTGCGGGCGATCCAGTCGGCAATCACCGGGTAGAGGTCGAGCTCCTTCCACCCGGTGTACCAGGCCAGCTCCAGCGAGGGGTGCAACCAGAGGCAGGGGTCGGAGAAGTACAAGGTGCTGTAGTCGGTCTCACGCAGGGTACGCATCCACTCGAAGCGCGGTAGGGTCTTGACCTTGCGATCGGTGGAGCCGTGCAGAACCACCACCAGCACGTCTGATGACTTGTTGATCAGCAACGCATCCATGAACGTCTTCTTCGGCAGGTCTGCACGGTACTTCGACACCCCGGGTTGATCCCAGGGGGTGAAGTGCGTGACATCCTCGACGGTCGTCAGCGGGACATCGTGGTGGGTCTGCACGTGATGGAGTGGGACGACAGTCATAGGTAGCATCGTCCCACAGTGCCGCTAGAAGCTGGGGCCGACCTCGCCGTCGCCACCGGCACCGTCGCCGGCGGGGCCTCCGCTCATGCCGGAGGCGGCCTGCTGCGTAACGGAGCCACCGTAATCGTTCGTGGGGTCACGGTAGATGGTGTGCACGTGGCCCCATCCGGAGGTGGTCACGCCGTCAACGTCGGCCCCGGCCGATCCCTGCTGTGCCTGGAACGCCAGATACACGTTCGGCCCGGAGATGGAGAAGGAGATGCCCTCGCCGGTGCTCATGTCGTAGGTGGTCTCCCCGGACCAGGCGATCACGGTGTCGTCGAGCGTTGCTTCGATCTCCGCGAGAGCGGCTTCGTTGGACTCATCATCCGCGGCCATGCCGGCCCAGTTCGCGATGAGCTCCAGCAGGGCTTCGCGTTGTTCTTCGGTGAGATCGCTACCGCTCAGCCCTGCACCGGTGGTGAAGTCGCAGGTGTCGCCCGGTGAGCACATGGTGACGTCGCCCGAGGTCAGGGTCTCCTGCTGGTCGGTGGTGAGCGAGTCGTAGAACGCAAAGGCATCGGTATAGATCTCGTCGAAGGGCTGGACCTCTTCGCCGTCGTCGTTGGTATACACCGCGGGCTGGACACCCAGGTGGGTGGGCGCGAAGGTGAGGGTCTCTTCGGCGCCGTTGAGGTCGGCATTGACTCCGAGGTGGTGGCCGCCAAACTGCAGTGACCAGGCCTTGGTATCGGAGGGGTCCCCGAAGAGCGCGATGTAGTACTGGCCGAGCGAATCCTCGGTGGTGGAGCTGTACTCGTTGAGGTACGCGTCGCCGCCCATGATGCCCTCCACGGTGGCGTAGGCTTCCTCGCTGAGCAGGGTTTCGAGCACGGCCAGGGCTGCTTGCTGCTGTTCCTCGGTGAGGTCGGCGAGGTTGAGCCCGGCACGGTCCACGAAGGTCACCGGGAAGTTGGTCCACGACGTCGTCTTCGTCTCGTCGTCGTAGTCGTAGAGCACCGCCTCCTGCTGCTCCTCGTTCAGGGTGGCGAGGAACGCTTTGGCCGCCGCGGCGGTGTCGGAAATGGTCTCAGCGGTGCTGCCGGAGGTGGTGGATTCCGACGTCGTGCCGGTGGTGCTGGTGGCGGTGGTGGAGACGGTCTCGACGTCGGCGGCGCTGGTGGCGGCGGCGCAGCCGGCCAGCGCGAGTCCGCCGGCCAGCACCAGGGAGGTGGCGGCGAGTCGGGCGCGGGCGAACCAGGGGCGACGGGTGCTGGTGGCGGGGGGCTGGGTGCCTGTCGTGTCGATCATGACATTGACCGTAAGGACCAAGTCTGTTGCCAGCTCAGGTCGACCCTATGTCGTAGCTGTGACTCGGACTGTCCGTCGGCGGAGCGACAGATCACTGACACCGCGATTGTCCTGGTTGGAAGGCTCGGTTCGGTGATCCTGAATGGTCTCGTGCCCACCTGCCGCGCGCACCCGGCAATGGGTCATCAAGCGCGCGCTATCGAAGCACCAAGCCGCAGTCCGAGGTGGCATCGATCGGCGCACCTACCAGCGACGCTCTGCCCGGAAATCTTGACGCCCGACTCCGACGGTTAACCGAACGGCATCGAGACTAATCGGCACGCGTCGCCCCAGTAGTTCAGAATTTCAGCTCGCGGTTCTGGGGTTTGTCGTTGCAGTATGAGCAGGCTCAGTTCTGCTTGGTTGCTCGCTGTTCCTCGAGCGCGACGACCAGCCGTGAAGCGGCAAGCCCAACGAAGCCGCAAGCGCCCAACGCCGACGTTGAGAACAGAACAAGCGCCTCCGTGGATTCTGCTAGTTCAGCTAGAGCCGTCTCCGAAAGACGACCTCGGAAAGCATCAAAAATAATGAACCAGACGCCGAGACCAGCGAGGGCGCCAAGTGCCCCCGCCAGCCGCGCGTATATAGACTTCATCACGAACCAAATCTATCCCATCAACGGTAGGAGAACGTTGACTTCACCGTGCAGGCTGCGGCCTTGCCAGCGTTCCTATCCTTGGCGCTGTGCCAAACCTGGAATGTCCGAGCGGTCGATACGCTTTCGCCGCGTTGAGACCACGTCACACTTGACCGAATTACCTGCCCCTTGGACAGTTTCGGGCACTTACCGCCGCTCCCGGTGAGGGCGCTCTTCACTTCGGATGCAACCGTCCACCCGAGTAGAGCCGCGCCGGCGAAACGGATGATCCGAGTCTGCGGAACAAACGTAAGGACGGCTCCGGGAACGTGGACAGAGATCGCCCCGGCTACGGCTTCCGCCCCTGATACAGTGCGAGTGTTCGTGAATGTCCCAGGTTTGACGAGTCGAGTGTAACTTAATGTTTTTACTCCGCGAACACCAGTGATCTCAAGATTCACCATGTGCAGAGCACCCTTTGTCGATACGTAAAGAGTGTGCTTGCCCTTCTTCGTGGAGAACTTCTTCGAATCGAGCGAGCCGCCGCGTTTCGTTTCTTTGTAAAATGCCTTTGCCGATGGGACTGCTGCCAATGGCAGCTCTTTAGCGTTCGTGTATACCACCTTTATGCGCTTGCCGGCCGAATCTGCAGTTACGCTGTTGATCGTGGTCTGCACGGTGTATTTGTCTGCCGCCGTAGCCGGGGCTGGTGCCGCTACAATGAATGTGGCAATGAGAGCTGTCGTAACTAGCATGCTTACCCACTGCCGAAGCGAGCGCCGCTGAGGTCTATTGTTCTGCTGTTTTGCTTGCACCGCTGTTCTCATTTTTCTCTCAGAGTCACCCCAGCGATGAGCTGGCTGCACAAGACTCTCTCAGGCTGTGTCAAGCATCGACAAGAACATCTATGTTTGATTCTCGAACTTCTGATGCCACAAAAGGATAACGATGGAAGATGAAAGGGTCGCGGCCGATGTGGCGAACGCCCTGAGCAGACACGTCAGGATTTGGCGTGCTGAGCGCGGATATTCGCAGGAAACACTGGCGATAAAAGCGCGGCTATCAACACCGACATACCGACGCATTGAATGCGCTGAGCGAGACAACCCGGCGAACCCCACTCTTCATACTATGGTGACGCTCCTCTCTGCTCTCGGCACGGCTGATTTTGTGATGAAGAGCCTAATATCAGCTCTCGATCACGCTCGTCCCGAGTGAGCCAAAAATCTACCAGGTGCAAATTCTTTGGTGTAAGTATCGTCCAAGAGATTCTGGCCTTGCCCGCACGTTGTGGACGCGTTTTAAGTCCATCAAGCCGTTACCTGAAGTCCTTCTATCTCACTAGCTGACCGTTGGCACCGAAGCGATACTTCGTATTCCACCGGCGGAGCGTTCCGATCGAGGATTGCAAACGACGACGGTTATAGGGCTCTTCGCCTGAGTCGTGCCACTTTTAGTGCCCCGTATTTTGGCTGAGCTGCTCAAGGATGGCTTGGGCGTCCACTGGGATGGTCGGAGCCGCGGCGAGTTTTTGGCCATTGATATCAATCGTGACCGTGCGCAACGGTCGTAGTACTTGAACAAGCTTCTTGATACTGACCCCAGTCACGGCTTGTAGGTAACGAGCCACGGCCAGCGCGCAGAACACGATCGTCAAGTGCGCCTCGATCGAATCACGCTGATGATGGAACATCGGCCGGGCCCGGATATCACTCTTGGCCAACCGGAACGACTTCTCGACCTGCCAGAGATCGTGATAGGCGGCGACGACAGCTTCACCATCCAAGACGTGTGGGCTGATATTCGTCACGTACCCCTTCAAACCCAACAACTGTCTGGCTCGCTCGACCAGTGCCCAGTCCACTCCGGGTTTCTTGCCGGTGAGATTCACGAACCGGTCCTTACGCACCGCCCGTGTCCCCGAGTCAACTTTCTCGGCCTTCTCGACCTGCTAATTCAACGTGTAGTTATCGCGCTTCTCGCGTTTGAACGAGTAGTGATACACCTCCCGGCGATCCCTGGCATGAGCACCGGTACCCATAGAACGCGATGATTCTAGGACCTGCCCGTCGGCGAAGTAGGTGCCATACCGCTCGAAATGCGCTGCCAGGTCATACGGTGCTTTCGCGATCTTGGAACCAACAATGGACGAGAACCCTGCATCCTCCAAGGCGTTGAGGTTGCCCGCTGAGAGCATCCCGGCATCAGCGACGACCACCAGGTCCTTGACCTGATGCCGTTCTTGGAAGGACCGCAGCACCGGGACCAAGGTCAGGGTTTCTGCCTTGTTGCCTTCGAAGCAGTGAATCTCCAGCGGGAACCCATCGCGATCCACCAATAACCCGACGACGATCTGTGGATCGACTCGACGTTCTTTGCTCATCCCGACTTTACGGAGTTCGTCTTCGTCGGCAGCTTCAAAATATAGCGTCGTGACGTCGTAGAGCACCACAGACAAACTGGTGCTTCCTGCGGTTGTCAGTGCGTGTGCGTAGGCTGCCCTGCTAAACCCATCCCTCCAATCTTGGCTGATGGATTCGGCCAGGCTGCGCCAGATCGTGCGCAACGACGGAGCATGGACGCCCAGTTCTTCCAAGACGCGGATCGTGTCAGCCTTCGAGGTCGGCTCCACGAGCCGGGCGAGTACCAGCTTCTGGAACACCGTGTTCCGTGCAATGGTGAATCCTAGGTGTGATGTCCAGGGACGTTGTTGAGTCGGTCGAAGGGTACGCCGCCAATCGCAGAGTGGTGTCGGTGGTGGTTGTAGAAGTGGAGCCAGCCGGGCAGCGCCAGGCGTCGTTCGGCCTCTGAACCGTAAAACCTGGCATAGGCCCAGCCGTCCCCGAGCGTGCGGTGGAATCGCTCGATCTTCCCGTTCGTCTGCGGCCGGTAGGGGCGTGTCCGCTTGTGTCGGATGCCGAGCCGAGCGCAGAAGTCCCTCCATGCGTGGGATCTGTATGCCGACCCGTTGTCGGATAGGACTCGCTCGACGGTCACGCCTCGTTCGGCGAACCAGGCCACGGCGCGTTCGAGAACTCCCACCGCTGTGCTCGCCTGCTCATCCGACCAGATTTCTGCGTATGCGACGCGGGAGTGGTCATCGATGACTGTGTGAACGAACGCCGTCCCGGTGCGCGGCTTGTGATCTTTTCCTCGTGGTAATCCCGGAGTCGCGAGCTTGTTCCGTGCGCCTTGCTGCCGACCTACGTAACGATGTCCACCGCCGTCGGGGATGTTGCCGAACTTCGTGACATCGACATGAATCAACGATCCCGGATGAGGATGCTCATATCGCCGCAATGGCTCGCCAGTGACACGATCGATATGCGAGAGGCGGTTCACGCGGCAACGGACGAGGACCGCGTGAACAGTCGACGTCGAGAGACCAAGTCGCGCAGCGATCTGGGCTGGCCCCAGTCGAAGCCGCCAGCGCAGGTTGATGATCTTCTTCTTGACATGCTCGGGCGTCCTGCCTGGGATCCGGTGCGGCTTGCTGGAGCGATCCTGCATCCCAAACTCACCCTCTTCCCGGTAGCGGCCTGCCCATTTCCGGGCAGTGATCGGGGAGACCATGAACATCTTTGCGGCGATCGTGGCCGGATAGCCGTCTTCGACAATCAGCCGAGCTAACCGGAGACGGGCACGAGGAGTGAGAAGAGCGTTCGGATGGGTCATCAATTGGCCTCCGCCGCGGTCTTCGTAAGCGCGCGTCTGGTGAGAAGCATGATGACGAGAGCGATCGCTGTCAGCACCGAAGCGACCCAAACCGGCGCGAGCAGCCCCAGCCCGGTCGCGAGCCCGAGCGCACCAAGCACGGGCCCCGCTGCAGCTCCGATATTCAATGCTGCGGTTGCGTACGAACCGCCCATCGTTGGCGCACCCGATGCTGCATACAGCACACGCGTGATCAGAGTACTGCCGACGCCGAACGACAGGAATCCCTGAACGAGGACGAGGACGATAAGCGCAACGGGATGAGATGCGACCACTGCCAACACGATCCAGCCTGTCAGCAATAGCGGTCCGCCGACTGCGAGCACGAGGCCAGGTCGTTGATCTGATAGTCGTCCTGCGATCGTGACGCCAAGGAACGATCCGATGCCGAACATCACCAGCGCGACGGACACCCACGCTTCGGCCAAGCCCGCGGTCTCGGTCACGATGGGTGCCAGGAAGGTGAATGCCGCAAAGGTCCCTCCGTTGATCAGCGCTCCGAGTGCCATGGCCAGGATGAGCCGCGGCGTCGCCAACTGGCTGAGCTCGACACGGAGCCTTGGTGAGGTCGCGCTAGTCTCGCTCCGACCAACATTGTTCGTGACGCCACGAATGACTCCAACGGCCGCGGGAATACAGAGGATGGCGATCGCCCAGAACGTCGTTCGCCAGCCCAGCGCTGTGCCGAGCAGTGCCCCGGCGGGGACGCCCACGACGGTTGCGATCGTCGTGCCGGAGAGCAGGATCGACAGTGCACGCCCCTTCTGGTTCGCTGGCACGAGGGTAGTGGCCGTGCTCAGTGCTACGGCGAGGAATCCTGCGTTTGCGAGAGCGCTGAGCACCCGGGTGATGAGCAGGAGAGAGAACACTGGTGTCATCGCTCCGATGACGTGGCTTCCCGCGAACACGAGAAGGCAAACGATCAATGTGAGCCGCGGTGGCCAACGGCGAGCGAATGCCGCCATCACTGGCGCGCCGACGACCATACCGACTGCGAATGCGGAGGTCAGCAGGCCCGCAGTGCCGACCGAGACGTCAAGTTCGGTCGCGATCGCGGGGAGCAATCCCGCGAGCATGAATTCTGAAGTGCCCATGACGAAGACCGCCAGGGCAAGCATGTAAAGGGCAAAAGGCATCGAGTACTCCGAGGTGTGAGATCAAGAAATGGTTCTTCTTGTCACCACGGCCAGCGCCCCGGGTACGCCAGACATACGCCCACACAGATCGTGGGCGTCGTAACTAGTGGTTCAAGGGGCTGGCGGTGTGACCGACAACCCCTGACCTGTCTGATTCGGGACTCGACATGCCCCAAACTCTAACATGCCTTCAATGGCAAGCGGTCTGGACAGATACTTCTTGAATCGGCACGGTGTCATTACGGGCGGGGGCCAGAACAACGTCCCTGGACATCACACCTAGGTGCTCATACGCGTCTTCCAGCACGTTCCACAGCAGCTTGGCCGAGGAACCCGTCACCCTCGGCCCGATGGGTGTAACGCTGTGCTGAGATTCTGTTTGGCTCTGGGGGTCAGGGATTTCGAAGTCGAGTTCTTGTTGATCACCGGCGATCTTGGTTTTCGCCACGTGCACGAGGGCGGTGATCTCGGTTTCGGTATGGCCGGAACCGATGTGCTCGATAATCGTGCGCACTCCGCGGTGTTTCTGCGCGATCTGGACCGCGATCGCCCCTGAAGCGGTCTTCATTTTCCGCACGAACAAGCCCACCAGAACAGTCTAGAACCCGCCGATTAGTGCCCCAACTCCTCAACCCCATCACCGGAATATCAACGATCAGACCCGTGAAATCATCCCTCCACCGGAAAAGTGGCACGACTCAGGTTATAGGGCTCTTGGCATTTGATTTCGTACCCCTGAGCGGTGACAGCACCGGTAAGCGCGGCCCCGTAGGTGGCTGCCCCCTTCGATCACCCAAAGTGGGTCGGCATTGCCGCCAGTACGACGGCCCGCCCAAAAGAGTGCGCGCCTGATGCCCGCGATTGCGGCCGGGAACTCGCGGGTATCGAGCAGCTCGCCGGTCGTGGCGATGATGGTGTAGACGTGGTTGCGGGCGTGGTATCGAAGCCGACGACAAGCGAGCGTGAATGTGCGACGATAGTCATGGCGGTCGTAGGTGTGACTCGGTCAGCCGAGTTTGCCGGGCTCGGTGGCCGAGTAGCTCTCCTCGTCGTTCTCGGATACGGGCTCGGATCCGCGCAACCGGGCAATCAGCGTCATCACGTGGTACACGATCACCGTGGCGGCGGTGCCCAGGGCGATGCCGCCGAATTCGGCGCCACCCACCACGATGGTCGGATCAGCGATCGCGATGATCAGGCCCGAGCCGGCGGTCATCAGGAAGATGGTGTTGGAAAAGTCCACGCGGTTCTGTACCCAGATGCGGGCGCCCATGATGCCGATCATGCCGTAGAGAATGATGCCGGCACCGGCGGCTACCCCGGGAGGAATGGTGGCGATCAGCGCACCGAACTTCGGGAAGAAGGCCAGCGCAATCGCTGTCAGCCCGGCCACCCAGTAGGCCGCGGTCGAGTACACACGCGAGGACGCCATCACCCCGATGTTCTCGGCGTAGGTGGTGTTTCCGACGCCGCCGCCCAGCCCGGAAAGCGTGGTGGCCAGGCCGTCGGCCATCAGGGCGCGCCCGTAGGAGGGTGTCAGGTCACGCCGGGTCATCAGGCCCACGGTGCGCACGTGCCCAATATTCTCCGCCACCAGCACGAACACCACCGGCAAGAACAGGAACGCCACGTTGAAGTGGAACTCGGGGGTCTGGAACGGCGGCAGCCCGAGGACGTCGGCCTTACCGATCGATTCAAAGACCACCTGCCCCTGCGCCAGGGCCACCAGGTAGCCGACCACGATGCCCACCAGAATGGAGAGCCGGCCGAGCAGTCCCTTGAAGAGGACAGCAGCCAGCACGATGGCGCCCATGGTGGAGAACGTGGTCAGGGTGAGTTCCTGCATCCCCACGGTGGTCGCGGAGGCCAGGTTCAGCCCGATCAGGGCCACGATGGTGCCCATCACCACCGGCGGCATCAGTGCGTGAATCCACCCGGTACCCACCATTTGCACGACGACGCCGACGAGGAACAGCGCCACCCCGGCCATCAGCACGCCACCCAGCGCCCCGGCCATGCCGTGCTGCGAGGTGGCCGCGGTGATCGGGGCGATGAACGCGAAGGAGGAGCCCAGGTAGCTGGGCACCTTGCCCTGGGTGAGCAGCAGGAACAGCAGGGTGCCCACACCCGAGAAGAACAGGGCTGCGGCCGGCGGGAATCCGGTGAAGGCCGGGACCAGTACGGTGGCGCCGAACATGGCCATCACGTGCTGGATGCCCACACCGATGGTGTTCGGCCAGGCCAGGCGCTCGTTGGGTGCGACGACTTCGGAGGGGCGGATATGCCAGCCGTCGCCGTGGACCGTCCACTTCAGGCCGAGCTTGTCGAGCACGGAGCGGGAATCGGAACCGGTGGATGCGGAGTGAGTGGAAGACACGTTGGATAGTGTAGAGGATCGCCCCGGACTGACTCGGCCTCATTCGGTGCCATCGTGACGATGCACGGTGTGCCCTTCCTGGTCGAACACCATGAGCACTTCCGCGGGTCCGCCGTCCGCCACGAACGCATGCGGGGTCATGGTGGAGAACTCGGCGGCCTCGCCCGCCTCGACGACGACGACCCGCTCCCCGAGGAAGAGGCGGATCCTGCCCTCCATCACAAAGAACCAGTCGTGACCGGGGTGCACCCGCTGCTCCGGGACCACGCCGGTGGGCTCGATCCGGACCTTGAGTGCCCTCATGTTGCCGGTCGCCTTCGACAGCATCCACGTGGTGCGCGAGCCTTCCTGGCTGGGCAGAGGGCGGATGACGACGTCGTCGTCGGTGTCATCCTCCAGCAGGGTCTCGACATCGGTGCGCAGGGCCCGGGCCAGCGGTAGCAGCACGTCCAGACTGATGGAGCGCTTGCCGGTCTCGATGCGGCTGATCGTCGAGGGGCTGAGGTGGGCACGCTCGGCCAGCTCATCGAGCGACAGGGACTGGGCGCGGCGCAGGCTGCGCAGTCGGGTGCGCACGACCTGTTCAATCTCGGACATGGTGCTCCCTCATCTACCTGGTGCCTGCCTCACCCGCGTCTTGCGAATACTGCAAGAGTGTATGCGGTTTGTGCGATGAGCGCTAGTCTCGAGTCATGACCTCCCAGCACCAGCATTCCCCTGACCAGCATGCGACTCCGCCCGTCCTCACCCGTCACGCCGACGTCGCCATCATCGGTGGCTCCGCTGCCGGGCTGGCCGCCGCACTGCAGCTCTCCCGCCAACGGCGGTCCGTTATCGTCGTTGACGCCGGGCAACCGCGCAATGCACCGGCCGCAGCCATGCACAGCTACCTCGGCCACGAAGGGCGCTCCCCGCGCGAGTTCCTGAGCATCGCCCGCGAGGAGGTGCGTTCCTACGGGGCGGAAATCCTCACCGGGCGGGCGGTCAATGTCACCCGCGACAACGAGGGCTTCCGCATCGAGCTGACCGGCGGGCACCTGCTGCGCGCCCGTCGCGTCATCGCCGCCACCGGACTGACCGACGAGCTCCCCGACATCCCTGGCCTCGCCGAGCACTGGGGAACCTCCGTCATTCACTGCCCCTTCTGTCACGGATACGAGGCGCGCGAGCAGCGTATCGTGGCCCTGGTGACCTCGCCCGCGGGCCTGCACGCCGTGCCCCTGCTGCGCCAGCTCACCGAGCAGCTCACCGTGGTGGTGCACACGGGTGTCCCTGCCGACGATCCGCAGCTGGCGACGCTCACCGCGGCCGGGGTGCGGGTGGTCGTTGCCCCCGTCGAGCGGATTCTCGACGACGAGGCCGGGCAACTGCGCGCACTGCGGTTGACCGACGGCGTCGAGGTGCTCGCTGACACGATTCTCGTCGGCACCCGCTTGCACGCTCAGGTCGCACCCTTCGCCGGGCTCGGCCTCACCGCCAGCGACCACCCCACCGGCGTAGCCAGCTACGTCGAGGCAGACCCCATGACGGGCGCGACGGAGGTACCGGGAATCTATGCCGCCGGCACACTCGCTGAGCCGATGCTGCAGGTGCTGCCCACCGCAGCTGCCGGGTCACGGGTCGGGGCGATGGTCAGCTTCGACCTGGCCCAGGAGGATCTCGCGGCGGCCGCGCGCCCGGTGGCCCACGGCGCCGACTGGGAGGGTCGCTATTCCGGGGAACGCCAGTGGAGCGGCAACCCGAACGGCTCCCTCGTCGCCGAGGCGCAGCATCTCACACCGGGCACCGCGCTCGACATCGGCGCCGGAGAGGGCGGCGATGCCCTCTGGCTCGCAGAACACGGATGGCAGGTGACGGCGAACGACATCTCCGCCAACGCCCTCGACCGGATCCGCGCGGAATCTCAGCGACGCTCGCTGCCGGTGGAGACCCTGCAGGCTGACGCCAACGCGGCCAATCCCTTCGCCGGGAACCGGTATGACCTGGTGACCGCTGCCTACGCTTCGATACCGCGCACCCCGGACGCCCGCGCCATAGCGAACCTCCTCGGCGCGGTGGCACCCGGCGGGCGACTGCTGATCATCAACCACGACGCCGCCGACCTGCGGGACGTGCAGGCTCATGCGGATCCGGAGACCACTCGGGCGTTCGATCATGAGGCATTCGTGAGCACCGAGGACATCGCGGAGGCGCTGTCGGCTGCGCCGGAGTGGGAAATCGAGGTCAACGAACGCCGGGAGCGCCCCGCTGGAGCCGTCTCTACCCACCACGTCCACGACGTCGTCCTGCGTGCCCGCCGGGTGAGCTGAAGGTTGACCCCTCCGTCGCCGTTTTCCTACTCAAGGTTCAGTAGGAACCGTGCTGGAGGTTTAGTGGCAGCGGGCGCCATAGAGGCCGAGCACGTATTTCATGTCGACATCGGTCTTGAGGATCTTATGTTCCTCGGTGACTTCCACCGGATCATTGCCCAAGCCGTCGTCGGTTCGACGCATCCAGAACGCCCAGCATGCCCCGCCCCCGAGTTTTGAATGGAACTTCACCCCGGCCGGGTAGGAGCCGTCATCTACGATTTGGGTGCGGATCCACTCAGCGATCACGCTAGTAACTTCTCGGTTCTCCCCTGTCAGTGTGCTGAGCGTAAGGAGGTCGACGCCGTAAGTGCTTCGGAGATTCGGTCCCAAGGCGGCGCTCACCGCTGCCAGACTTTCCATCGCGGTCAGATCCACCCATGGAGCAGGGCTTGAGATCTTGAGTTGGTAGACCAGGTGGTCATCGCGCCACCCTGCAGGCACCGACCCGGGTGTCATGTGCCCGTTTCGACTCCAGTCGTTTCTCACCTCGTCCCACGCATCCTGCCAAGACATCCCAAAGTGGCGGGCAACGAAGTCGACCGCTGAGCGGAAGTCTGATGAAGCGCGGGCGAGGGACAAGGTTTCCGCATAGGCGATCTGTTTACTATCAGCTAGATAGATGGTTCGGCCGGGAGTGTCGAACCTGGACCAGTGCGAGCGGACTTCACTGGGATCAGCGCTTCGTTCGAGCGGGTTCAAGGGGCCGTAAGAGACCTTGGCGATCCGGTATCCGGTCCGTGGGCCATCCACTAGTGCCAGGCCCGTGTTGGTGCAGACCCGCATCAACCAGCGAAGCGATCTTCAGTCATCGCCTGAGCCGCTGACATGACATCTCTTGAGCGGTCCTGGCTGATGGCCTCAACGGGGGAGATTTCACCCAGCCACGGATTCGCGCTAATGAACCAAAGCCTGGCCACATGTTCGCCCTCGGCCTCGACCACATGTGTCCAGGCGCGGTGGGCGAGCATAATTCGGGCCACTGACTCGTCCTTCGGCTCAGGTCCGCCCAATTTCGCCCAGCCGTAGCTGACCTTCTTATCCTTGTTGCCAGCCAAGGCCGCTACTAGCGTGGCGCCGAGTGCCTTGTTGAGTCGGCGGACGACCTCCCTGATGCCCAGCCGGGCGGTCCCGGCATGGGCTGTACCGACGTCGATTGAAGTTGCCATCAGTCACATCTCCTTAGAATTTCGTGCCACCCTAGGTACCCGGATGCTTACTTCTATGCTACCTAAAATCGACAAAAAATCTACTACTAATGGACAAGGCTCCAGGAAAGCTCTCGTGTCATGACTGCGCCGCAGTTGTGAGAGCCGGTGTTTCTCCGTCGCACGCCGGGGCGTCGTTCGATTCGTCCGGCGGCGTTCTGATGGTGGACTTCAGTGAACAGTCTGGACCAGGTCGAAACGTAGACTGGGTTCATGCCGAGCTCCGACGACCCGACACCGCGGTGGTGTGTGCTCGGGACGAGCGCCGGCGGGCGGGTGTGCCTGGTGCGGCTGAGTTTCGACGGCGTGGAGCTCGGGCGCGACGACGTCGAGCGTGCCCAGCTGCCCGAGCTGGTACTGAAACTCGAGACCGAGATCACGGGACTGCGCTGGGTGTTCAGCGATGCCCCGCACTGGTACCCGCGGCTGGTGGCCGCCGGCATCACCCTCAGCCGGTGCCATGACCTGCGCCTGTGCCACGCGATTCTGCGCGACGCCGCATGCGTCATCGAGCGCTCCGAGCTGGCCGCCGACACCCGGTGGGATGCCGGGCCCAGCGACATCGCCGGCCCCGAACTGGTCACCGCTCTGTTTGATTACGACGCCGGACCCAGCGCACACACCGTCCCGCACGACCTCGACTCCGCCCTGGAGGAGTTCCGCCGGCAGCGGGCCGCGGTGGCATCAAGCAGCCGGCCCGGCGCGCTGCACCTGCTGCTGGCCGCCGAGTCCGCCGGGGCGCTCGCCGCCGTGGAGATGAGCGCGGCCGGCACCCCGTGGGACGTCGTCGAGCATCAGCGGATCCTCACCGAGGCGCTCGGACCCAGACCAGCGGCAGGGCACAAACCCGCGAAGATGCTCGAGCTGGCCGAGCAGGTGCGCGCAGCCCTGAACGCTCCGCAACTGAACATCGATTCGCCCACCCAGCTGCTGCGCGCCCTGCACCGGGCCGGGCTCAGCGTGGACTCCACCTCCAAATGGGAGCTCGAGGAGCAAGAGCACCCGGTCATCGAACCGCTGCTGGAATACAAGAAGCTGGCCCGGTTGCTCTCGGCTAACGGCTGGGCCTGGCTCGACGAATGGGTGCGCGAGGGGCGGTACCACCCGGTGTATCTGCCCGGCGGAGTGGTCACCGGGCGCTGGGCGGCCGCCGGTGGCGGAGCCCTGCAGCTACCCCGGCTGTTGCGTCCCGCGCTGCGCGCCGACCCCGGCTGGGTGCTCGTCTCCGCCGATGTTGCCCAGCTGGAGCCGCGGGTGCTGGCTGCCATGGCTGGCGACCGCGCCTTGGCCCAGGCCGCCTGGGGCCGCGATCTGTACTCGGGCATCGTCGAGCAGAACATCGTGCCCACCCGTCAGGATGCGAAAATCGGCATGCTCGGCGCGCTCTACGGCGGCACCACCGGTGTCTCCGGCACCGTCGTCCCACAGCTGCGCCGCGTGTTCCCCGCCGCCATGCGTGTGGTCGATGAAGCAGCGCGCACCGGTGAGAACGGCGGCATCGTCTCCACCTGGTGGGGACGATCCTCCCCGCCCCCGAGCCCCGGCTGGCAACGGCTCCAAGAGCGGGCCTCCGACGTCGAGGCCGGCCCGTCCGATGAGCGCGCCGCCCGCACCGCGGCCCGCACCCAAGGCCGGTTCACCCGCAACTTCGTGGTGCAGGGCACCGCCGCGGAGTGGGCGCTCTCCTGGATCGCCGACCTGCGGCTGCGCCTGGCCCAGCTGCCACCCGTCACCGACGTGCCGCACGCCACCGCCTCAGGTCCCGCCTTCCAGCACCGCTCGCACCTGGTGTTCTTCCTGCACGACGAGGTCATCGTCCACGCCCCGGCCAGCCAGGCGGACACCGTGGCCGAGGCGGTCCGGGAGTCCGCCGCCGCAGCGGGCCGGCTGCTGTTTGGTGGCGCTCCCGTTGACTTCCCGCTCGACGTGCAGATCGCCGAACGGGCGGTCAAGGAATGATCAATTTGACGTCGCAGCCGACGGCCGGCCGTGTGCGACAATCTCGCGCGGATCGGCGCACGTGGAGCGCAACAGACTCCGACACATGAACTTCAGGTAACTTTTCTGTCATTTTCTTTCCTGGGTGCTCCCTGGCCTTCGGCCCTGTGTAGGCTGTGTGAGGACTTGCTCATCGAGCGGTAGCGCTGCGAATTTTCCGATTCGGGGGCGTGAAACCGTATGACACAGGGAGACGCATGACGCTTCGCGGGCGAAAATCACGATCGCTGAAAAAAGCCCTAGCTGCCTTCGCAACGGCAGCAGTCGTGGCTTCCGGTCTGGTCGTGGCTGATGCGACGGTAAGTGCGCCTCCCGCTCTCGCCGCTCCACTCCTGCATTGCGACGGTTCAGGAATCTATACTCAAAATGCCGGTGGTCAGGTCCGTGAGTTCATAGCCACTGACGGCGAGTTCACTCCTACAGGAGAATTTCAGGTCACAGGTCAGCAGAACAATGGGCTGGGTGTTTCCGGGGATGGCCGATACCTTTACTCTATTCAGAACGGCACTGCTGGAGCGACTAAGCAGTTATCGATCCATGATCGTCTTACCGAACGGACCCAGACTCGCAACTTGGGCGATGCGAACGCGCCGGCCAGCCTCATCCGAGGAGCGGTAAACCCGACGAACGGCCTCTATTACTATGGCGGTTCCGGAAGTCCCGCCTACCTGGGGGTATACAATCCGAACACTCAGTCGGCATACCGGGTAGGCAATATCCCAGGCATTGGTAATCAGAATGGCGATTTCGCCTTCACGGCCGACGGGCAACTCATCGTCGTGGCTAACGCGAACGTCTACGCTGTAGACGGGGCGGTGCCAAGCACGCCGGGCAATCAAACCTTGAATTTAGGCGATCCGATCGCCCAGCTTCCTGCTGGCACTCTTGGCAACGGAATCGCATTCGGTAACTCGGGCAATATCTTCGTCTCGACCTCGTCCCAACTGATCGAGATTGACCTGGCCACAGGCCAGACGGTCAATACCTACAGCAACCCGAATACGGCGTCTGGATTCACCGATCTGGCGAGCTGTGGTTTCCCGAATACCGTCCAGCTCGAAAAGGACATCGATGCCGAGCGGTTCGCGCCGGGTGACCAATTCGAGCTCGTCGTCGACGCTCCCAGCCGTGGTAATTCCGGCGCTCGACTCGGCGCAGTAACGACGTCCGGCAATCAGACTGGACGCCAATCATCATTCGCTGGCCCATACATCACCGCTAACGGTGAAGTGTTGAATCTTAGCGAGGTCGGTGCAGGCAGCACTGACCTGGGCTACTACAACTCCGATCTCGTTTGCTACGACGCGGCCGCAGGCAACGCCCCGGTCGACGTTCGCGGCGAGGCCCCGAACTGGTCCATTGACCAACCTGACCGTCTCGTGGGATCGACCGTCGTTTGTACCGTGACAAACACCTCGCTGGGGAAATCTCTCGAACTCAACAAGGTGTCCGACCCGGTGTCAGGGACTGCCGTCAACGCGGGAGATGAAATTACCTACACGGTGACAGCAGAGAACACCGGCGCAGTCGCCATGGACTTCGACGTGACAGATGACCTGTCGGATGTGCTGGCCCACGGCACCATTACTGACGAAGGATATTCCGCCAGCATTATCAACGCGACCGGCGACACAACACCTGCCGAAAATCAGCCGACGGTCGATGGGTCTCAGCAGCTGATTTGGGGCGGCAATCTTGGTGTGGGTGAGGCGGTCACCATAACGTATACGGTGGTGGTGAGTAGCGACGCCGCCGGCCAGATCCTGAATAACGCAGCCAACGCCTCGGCAACACCTCCGAATGGTGGCACCCCTCCCACCGACCCCGCCGAGGTCACGACAAACCACCCCGTGAATGTTCCCGGGTTCGAACTCAACAAATCGGTTTCCCCGGAGTCAGGTGCCGCGGTCAACCCTGGTGACACACTTGAATACAGCATCGAGGCCTCTAACACCGGTGGAACTCCGCTGACAGATGTTGAAGTCAATGACGACCTCAACGAGCTCCTCGAGCTCGGCAGCGTCGATGAAGGCAGCATCACGGCAACCATCAATGGTCAGCCTGCAGAGCCTGAAGCCATTCTCGAAGACGGCTTGCTGAGCTGGACAGGCACCCTAGCCACAGACGAAACCCTCACCATCACCTTTGAATTCACAGTCGGTGCTAACGCTTCAGGCGAGACGCTGGCTAACTCGGCATCAGGTACGGCGACTCCTCCCGGCGGAGAGACCATCACGCCCCCCGATGTCGTCGTGGAAAACCCTGTCAACTCGCCCGGTTTCGAACTCGAAAAGAACGCAAACCCGCCAAGCGGTGAGCGAGTGAACCCCGGTTCGGAGATCACATACACCGTGACTGGCTCGAACACGGGCCAAACTCCACTGACCAATGTCGACGTGGTTGACGATCTCACCGGAGTGCTCGAGCACGCCGAATTGATCGACGGCCCGACCGCAACCATCGATGGTGTCGAAGTTGATGGCCTGACCTTCGAGGACGGGGTCGCTAACTGGAGCGGTAGCCTGGCCTCAGGCGAAGAACTCGTGCTCAGCTACACGGTCCGGGTCAACGACGACGCTCAGAACCAGACGCTCACCAACACCGCCAGTGGTTCCGCAACGCCTCCCGGAGGCGGCGACCCGATCGACCCTGTGGATCCGGACAACCCGCCGACGACCGAGCACGTGGTCAATGACCCACAGATCGAGCTCGTCAAGAGCGGTGAGCTGAGCATCGACAGTGAGAACGTGTCCCTCGGTGATGTGATCGACTACGAGTTCTTCGCGACGAACACGGGCAACGTGACTCTGAGCGATGTGGTCATTACTGATCCGTTGGATGGTTTGAGTGACCTCTCGTATTCCTGGCCTGGTGAGGTGGGAGTGTTGGCTCCGGGTGAGTCGGTCACGGCCACGGCCACATTGGTGTTGACTCAGGAGCACATCGATAACGGTCTTGTGCACAATACGGCCACGGCGGAAGGGACGCCGCCGCCGGTCTACAATCCTGAAGATCCGGGGACACCGACTCCGCAGGATCCGGTAACCGAAGACTCGACCGTGGTCACGCCACTTGACCCCGCACCATCGATCGATCTGACGAAGTCCAGCCAGTTCACGGATGTCAACGAGTATCCGTCCGCCGGAGACACCGTTGAATACACGCTGATCGCGACGAATGACGGAAACGTGACGCTCACAGGAGTGTCCATCACCGATGGGCTTCCGGGCTTGGAAGACGTTTCCTACAACTGGGAGAACGCGACAGAGGAAGGTGTTCTCGCCCCCGGTGAGACCGTGGTGCTGACCGGTACGTACACGCTGACTCAGCAGGACATCAACGCTGGTGCGGTGCTTAACGTGGGCTCCACCGAGGGCACACCTCCGAACGTGAAGGATCCTGAGGATCCAGAAGGCCCGGGTGTTCCGGCTGCTCCCGTGAACGATGAGGACCCCGAGACCGTCCTCGTTGATCGAGATCCGAGCCTCTCTCTGGAGAAGCGCATTGCTGATGACCAGGAATTCGCTGAGGCTGGCGATACGGTTGTCTACGAGTTCGTCGTGACGAACGACGGAACCACGAGCCTTTCCAATATCAGCATCTCTGATGACCTTCTCGGGACCGATGCTCAGTACACCTATTACTGGGACGAGAGCACTGCAGAAGTCGCGGGCACCCTCGAACCGGGTGACTCGGTTCGGGCAACCGCTGAGTACATGTTGACTCAGGCTGATTTGGACCTAGGCTGGGTGCGTAACATCGCGACCGCCGAGGGAACTCCGCCACCGACATTTGATCCTCAAGATCCTGAGAACCCGGTTCCGAGCGATCCGGTGGAGGCTCCGCCGGCTGAGGAAGTGACTGTGTTGCCTCCGGTTCCTGGTTTGGAGTTGGAGAAGTCTTCTGAGCTTGTTGGTGATGTTGCTGTTGGTGAGTCGGTGCAGTATTCGTTTACTGCGACGAACTCGGGCAACGTGACGCTCACGGGTGTGTCGATTACTGATCCGATGGTGGGTCTGAGTGAGCTGTCGTATTCCTGGCCTGGTGAGGTTGGGGTGTTGGCTCCGGGTGAGTCGGTGACTGCCTCGGCCACGTACGTTCTGACTCAGGCTGATGTGGATGCTGGTGTGGTGGTGAATGCTGCTACTGCTGAGGGCACTCCTCCGCCGAGTGTTGATCCGTCTGATCCTGAGAATCCGGTGCCGAGTGATCCGGTGGAGACGCCTCCGGCTGAGGAAGTGACTGTGTTGCCTCCGGTTCCGGGAATCTCGTTGGAGAAGTCGAGCGAGCTTGATGGTGATGTTGTTGCTGGTGAGTCGGTGACGTATTCCTTCGAAGCGATGAACACGGGCAACGTGACGCTGACTGGTGTGAGCATTTCTGATCCGTTGGATGGTTTGAGTGAGCTTGTGTATTCCTGGCCTGGTGAGGTTGGGGTGTTGGCTCCGGGTGAGTCGGTCACGGCCACTGCCTCCTTGGAGTTGACTCAGGAGCTCATCAATAGCGGTTGGGTTGAGAATGAGGCGTTGGCTTCGGGTGTTCCGCCGCTGACGTATAACCCGGAGGATCCAGAGAATCCGATTCAGCCTGATCCAGTGACTGATGATTCCACGGTGATCACTGAGCTGGAGTCGGATCCATCGATTGAGGTGGTGAAGTCTGGTGCTCTTGCTGGGCAGGCTGCTGCTGGTGAGTCGGTGGAGTACACCTTCACGATCACGAACATGGGGAACGTCACTCTGAGTGATGTAGTGCTGCAGGATCCTTTGCTGAGTGATGATCTCGTCGCTATTGATGAAGATGCTTGGCCTGGTGCTGTTGGTGTGTTGAATCCGGGTGAGTCTGTGGAGGCGTCTGCTTTCTACGAGCTGACTCAGGCTGATGTGGATGCCGGTTCGGTGGTCAACCTGGCTGCTGTTGAAGGTACGCCTCCGCCGGTGACTGATCCTTCAGATCCGGGGAACCCGGTGCCGAGTGATCCGGTCAATGATGAGGATCCGGCTACCGTCGTGGTTCCTTCGGGGCCTGCGTTGCAGTTGCAAAAGTCCAGTGATCTGGTTGCTGATGTTGTTGCTGGTGAGTCGGTGACGTATTCCTTTGAAGCGACGAACACGGGCAACGTGACGTTGTCTGAGGTGAGCATCTCTGATCCTCTTGAGGGTCTGAGTGAGTTGTCGTATTCCTGGCCTGGTGAGGTTGGGGTGTTGGCTCCTGGTGAGTCGGTGACTGCTTCGGCCACGTACGTTCTGACTCAGGCTGATGTGGATCGTGGTTGGGTTCAGAATGTTGCTACTGCTGGTGGTACGCCTCCGAATCCGGAGGATCCGCCGGTGGAGGCTCCGCCGGCTGAGGAAGTGACTGTGTTGCCTCCGGTTCCTGGTTTGGAGTTGGAGAAGTCTTCTGAGCTTGTTGGTGATGTTGCTGTTGGTGAGTCGGTGCAGTATTCGTTTACTGCGACGAACTCGGGCAACGTGACGCTCACGGGTGTGTCGATTACTGATCCGATGGTGGGTCTGAGTGAGCTGTCGTATTCCTGGCCTGGTGAGGTTGGGGTGTTGGCTCCGGGTGAGTCGGTGACTGCCTCGGCCACGTACGTTCTGACTCAGGCTGATGTGGATGCTGGTGTGGTGGTGAATGCTGCTACTGCTGAGGGCACTCCTCCGCCGAGTGTTGATCCGTCTGATCCTGAGAATCCGGTGCCGAGTGATCCGGTGGAGACGCCTCCGGCTGAGGAAGTGACTGTGTTGCCTCCGGTTCCGGGAATCTCGTTGGAGAAGTCGAGCGAGCTTGATGGTGATGTTGTTGCTGGTGAGTCGGTGACGTATTCCTTCGAAGCGATGAACACGGGCAACGTGACGCTGACTGGTGTGAGCATTTCTGATCCGTTGGATGGTTTGAGTGAGCTTGTGTATTCCTGGCCTGGTGAGGTTGGGGTGTTGGCTCCGGGTGAGTCGGTCACGGCCACTGCCTCCTTGGAGTTGACTCAGGAGCTCATCAATAGCGGTTGGGTTGAGAATGAGGCGTTGGCTTCGGGTGTTCCGCCGCTGACGTATAACCCGGAGGATCCAGAGAATCCGATTCAGCCTGATCCAGTGACTGATGATTCCACGGTGATCACTGAGCTGGAGTCGGATCCATCGATTGAGGTGGTGAAGTCTGGTGCTCTTGCTGGGCAGGCTGCTGCTGGTGAGTCGGTGGAGTACACCTTCACGATCACGAACATGGGGAACGTCACTCTGAGTGATGTAGTGCTGCAGGATCCTTTGCTGAGTGATGATCTCGTCGCTATTGATGAAGATGCTTGGCCTGGTGCTGTTGGTGTGTTGAATCCGGGTGAGTCTGTGGAGGCGTCTGCTTTCTACGAGCTGACTCAGGCTGATGTGGATGCCGGTTCGGTGGTCAACCTGGCTGCTGTTGAAGGTACGCCTCCGCCGGTGATTGATCCTTCAGATCCGGGGAACCCGGTGCCGAGTGATCCGGTCAATGATGAAGATCCGGCTACTGTTGTGATTCCTTCGGGGCCTGCGTTGCAGTTGCAGAAGTCTAGTGATCTTGTTGGTGATGTTGTTGCTGGTGAGTCGGTGACGTATTCCTTCGAAGCGACGAACACGGGCAACGTGACTCTGAGCGATGTGGTCATTACTGATCCGTTGGATGGTTTGAGTGAGCTCTCGTATTCCTGGCCTGGTGAGGTGGGGGTGTTGGCTCCGGGTGAGTCGGTGACTGCCTCGGCCACGTATGTTCTTACTCAGGCTGATGTGGATCGTGGTTGGGTCCAGAATGTTGCTACTGCTGGTGGTACGCCTCCGAACCCGGAGGATCCGCCGGTGGAGGCTCCGCCGGCTGAGGAAGTGACTGTGTTGCCTCCGGTTCCTGGTTTAGAGTTGGATAAGTCTTCTGAGCTTGTTGGTGATGTTGCTGTTGGTGAGTCGGTGCAGTATTCGTTTACTGCGACGAACTCGGGCAATGTGACGCTCACGGGTGTGTCGATCACTGATCCGATGGTGGGTTTGAGTGAGCTCTCGTATTCCTGGCCTGGTGAGGTGGGGGTGTTGGCTCCGGGTGAGTCGGTGACTGCCTCGGCCACGTACGTTCTGACTCAGGCTGATGTGGATGCCGGTGTGGTGGTGAATGCTGCTACTGCTGAGGGCACTCCTCCGCCGAGTGTTGATCCTTCTGATCCTGAGAATCCGGTTCCGAGTGATCCGGTGGAGACGCCTCCGGTTGAGGAAGTGACTGTGTTGCCTCCGGTTCCGGGGATCTCGTTGGAGAAGTCGAGCGAGCTTGTTGGTGATGTTGTTGCTGGTGAGTCGGTGACGTATTCCTTCGAAGCGACGAACACGGGCAACGTGACTCTGAGCGATGTGGTCATTACTGATCCGATGGTGGGTTTGAGTGAGCTCTCGTATTCCTGGCCTGGTGAGGTGGGGGTGTTGGCTCCTGGTGAGTCGGTGACTGCCTCGGCCACGTACGTTCTGACTCAGGCTGATGTGGATGCAGGAGAAGTGGCGAACACTGCCTGGGCCACAGGCACGCCGCCTGTGGACCCTCAGCATCCCGGGGAGCCCGTTTCTCCGCTGCCTCCTGTGGATAGCACCGTGACTGTGCCCTTGGTAGCGAACCCGTCGATCGACCTGGAGAAAACTGGGGAGTTCGAGGGGGCGGCTAAGGTCGGAAACTCGGTGACCTTCAACTTCACGGGAACGAACACCGGGAACGTGACTCTCACGGATGTGAAGATCGACGATGAGTTGGAAGGGCTGGGAGATCTGGAATACAACTGGCCCTCGGAGCCTGGAGTCCTGACTCCGGGTGAGTCGGTGGAGGCGTCTGCTTCCTATAGGCTGACGCAGGCTGATGCCGACTCCGGCGAGGTTCACAACATTGCGACCATCTGGGCTCAGGATCCCTCAGGGATCCCGGTGTCCGATGACGATTCCGTGACGATGAAACTGGGCGCACTGGCAGTGACCGGATCGTCGGGCATGATCATCGCTCTGGTCCTGGGTTCGATGCTCCTGTTGCTTGGTGCGATGCTGATCCTGATGAGAAACTTCCGACGAAAGGAATCCGTATGAGATTCACCCGAATCTTGACTGTTGCAGTAGCGGCCGCGGCAGCCACAACCCTGGTGGCTTGCAGCGGTGGCGACGACGTCAACGATGCTGCAGCGAACACGGACGCCGGCGAACAGAAGGTCATTGAAATGCCGGACCAGCCTGGCTCCGTGGAAGGTTACGTTGGAGCAGCAGACGACGCGGAACTCGTGACATGTGATCCGCAGGGTAGCGCCCTAGAAGTGGAAGGTACCGTGACTAATCCTGAGTCAGATGACCAGGACTACCGCGTGTATATCTCCGCTATGGAAGGTGGCGAGACCATGGGCATCGTCCAGGTGGATGTCTCAAACGTGGCGACTGGCGAGACTGCTGAGTGGTCAACCGAGATGGCGTTGACCGGAGACGACCTTGAATGCGTGCTTCGCGTGGAGCGGTTCTAGGGAGCTTGATTCTCGCTCGCTGTCGTGGAGTTCGTAGTGAGGGCTCTGCCGAGATCAACCGTGATCTTGGCAGAGCCCTCGTGCTCCCCACCTGTCAGGCGGAAGCTTCTCACGGCTGCTTAGAGTTCGACGGTGCCGCTGGTGCCGTCCGGTTTCTTGCCGGTGATCTTGGCGCCGATCAGCTTCAGTGTCGATCCCACGGCGCCACCGGGCACGCCCCAGAACTGTGCTGAATCGCCGGTGACCTTCAGCAAGGTCACGTTGGGATCCTGGCGGCCCTGCTCGAAGTAGGCGCCCGCCTGCTCGGTCCAGAGTTCGTCGATCTTCGCCTGGTCGTCGACGAATTCTGCGGTGCCGGCTAGCGACAGCCACGAACCAGCTTCTGCGAATGCAAGGTTCACCTGCGGGTTCGCCCGGATCGCCTGGGATTGATCGCTGTCTCGGCTAATGATGAACCACACCTCGGCTTCATCAGTAACCTGCTGAGGAGTCATCGGGTGCGAGACGATCTTCCCCTCGCGGGTGGCGGTCGACAACATCACGAAACGCTCTGAGCGCATCACGTCGAGCACGGTCTCGCGATTCAGGGTCTGTTCGGACATCAGAGTCTCCTTTGTTGAGGGGCGAACGTCGTGCTCACGCTACACACGCCGGAGATCAACCGGAACCTCCGCGGAGCTGCTGATATTCAGCCAGCGCCTGCTGCCGCGAGGCTCGAAGATCGACCAGGGGATCGGGGTAGTCCTCCGAGCCGAATTCCGGCACCCACCGCCGGACGTACACGTCGTCCGGATCGAATCGTTCGCGCTGGCGTTCGGGGTTGAAGATGCGAAAGAACGGGGCGGCGTCCGCGCCGGAGCCGGCCACCCATTGCCAATTGGCAGGGTTGGACGCGGCATCGGCGTCCACGAGCGTGTCCCAGAACCACGCTTCGCCCTCGCGCCAGTGGATCCCGAGGTTCTTCACCAGCAGGCTGGCCGCGGCCATGCGGACCCGATTGTGCATGTGTCCGGTCTGCCAGAGTTCTCGCATGCCCGCATCGACGAAGGGAAAGCCGGTCTCACCTGCGGACCAGGCACGAAAGACATCCGGTTCTTGAGCCTGAGTCCGCCACGGATAGGCGTCGAACTGAGCGCGGAGATTCTTCTTCGGAAGGTCAGGGAAGTGGTACAGCAAGTGCCAACAGAACTCGCGCCACCCGAGCTCATTGCGGAAGGTCGACGCGCTGGGTTCGTGATCGAGGTCGGCGGACGCCACCCACGCGGAGAGCGGACTCATCTGTCCGAAGCGCAAGTACGGAGACAAGAGTGATGTGCCCTGCACGCTGGGCACATCACGGGCCCGGGTGTAGATATCCCCTTCCTGCTGGACGAACTCTCTCAGCCGCTGTTGACCACCCTCCTCCGTAGGGGTCCAGTGATCACGCAAGCCGCCCGCCCAGTCGGGCCGGGTGGGGAGAAGGTCGAGGTCGTCGACGGCGCCGAGGCTGACGCCCGCCCCTGCCAGGCTGGACTGCACACTGGAATACTCGGCCATCGGCTGCGGAATGGGCAGCAGCTCGCGCAGGGGCCGGTCGCTGAGGTTCTGATAGAACGGGGTGAAAACGCGGTAGGGCCCACCTCCTCCGGTACTGATGGTCCAGGGTTCCTGTAAGAGTGACCCGGGAAAACTGTGGGCTGTGAACCCCCGTTCGCGGAGGTCCTCCTTCACGCCGGCATCGGTTTCGCGCTCGGGGCCGCCATAGCGTCGCGTCCACACCACGCCGGTGCTGTTGGTCGCCTGCGCCACCTTAGGGACCTGCTGAGCAGCGGTACCGCGACGGATCAGTAGGGGAATCCCCAGGTCACGTAGCCGGTCTGCCAGCGATGAGTGTGCGTGGTGTAGCCACCAGCGAGCGGCACCGCCCAGAGGGCGGATGCCCGGGGTCTCGTCATCCAGGACATAGAGGCCGACGACATCCCCGTCATCGCCGGCGGCGTGCACAGCGAAGGTCAGCGCTGGATGGTCTTCGACGCGCAGATCGTCTCTGAACCACAACAGGGTGCGTGTCATGATCGTTCCTCACCTGCCGGGGGTCTGGCGTCGTGATGGGACGTTGCTGCGGCGGTGGCGACGATGCGCTCCAGCATGGTGGGGAAGATGAACCGATGGAACGGCGCCATGGAGTACCAGTACAGGGTGCCGCGCACGTTCGTGGGGTAAAACACCGCCCGCTGTGCCAGCTCGGTGCCTTGCTGACTCTCGCGCACCGTGAACTCCAGCCACGCCTCGCCCGCGACCTTCATCTCGGCGCGCAGCGTCAGAGAACGCCCCGGCTCCAGGTCCACCACGCGCCACCAGTCCACCGGGTCGCCCACGCGCAACACGTCGGGCAGTCGTCGCCCGCGATTCAGGCCGGCCCCGCCCACGAGCTTGTCCCACACCCCGCGCACCCGCCAGGCCAGCGGCCAGGAGTACCAGCCGTTGGTTCCGCCGATGCCCTCGATCACCCGCCACACCGCCTCCGCTGACGCCTCGGTGGTGGTCACGCTGCGGGCGTCCTCGTACACCGGGTGACCCGCCCACTGGGGATCGTTGGGCAGGCTGGCCGCCGCCTGATCCAGGGGCCCCACATCGGCATCCCAGGTGGTGTCCACGGCCCCTTCCCGTTCCCGGCGCAGGGCCAGGGTCACCGCCTCCTCGAACGTCAAGAACCCGGAGGCTGGCGGCGGAATCAGCTCATCCACCCGGCGATCCCCGGTCACCGCGTCGAGCTGCAGCGACTGCACCAGCGGGATGGTCAGGCTCATCGGCAGCGGGGTCACCAGCCCCACCCACATGCCGGAAAGGGTGGGCGCCGGGATAGGCAGCGCGATAACGTGCCGGGGCGCGAGCCCGGCCACCTTCGCGAAGGTCTTCATCACCTGGGCGTAGGTCAGTGTCTGACGGTTGCCCACGTCCAGGGTGGCGTTGATGCTGCCCGGGACATCCGCCGCGGCGAGCAAATAGTAGAGGACGTCGCGAATACCCAGCGGTTCCACCCGGTTCGCCACCCAATCCGGTGCCGGCATGAGCCGCAGCGTGCGGGCCAGGTGCCGAATCATTTCAAAGGAAGCAGAGCCGGAGCCGATGATGATGCCGGCCTGGAACGCGATCGTGTCCACGGGACTGTCCAGCAGGATCCGCGCGACGGCGGCCCGGGAGCGCATATGCGGTGAGAGCTCGGCGCCCTCGGGGTGCAGCCCGCCCAGGTACACGATCCGCTGCACCCCCGCCTCGTGTGCGGCAGCCGCGAGGCGTTCGGCCGTCTGCGCCTCCTGCTCCTCGAAGTCGCTGCCGCCACCCATGGAATGCACGAGATAATAGATGACGTCCTGATCTTCCAGCGCCTCGGCCAGCGCCGGGTGCTGCCGCGGGTCCTCATCCAAATCCACCTGGTGCACCGTCACCTCGGCACCCCAGGGGGTGGCGCGCACCTTCTCCGGGGACCGCACCGCCACGCTGACGTCGTGCCCGGCCTGCAGCAGGCGCGGAACCAGGCGCCCGCCGACGTATCCGGTCGCTCCGAGCACCAGCACGCGCCGCGGCTGCGGGCTGGGCGTGATGGACTCCTCGCCCAGGCGCTGCTGTTCCTTGTCGTCCACCGCTGCCTCGCTTCCTTCTCGGGTTCTGCGATCGTGTCATCCCGCACCCGGTGCGGACCAGGGCTGAACCCCCGTGGTCTGAGGTCAATCAGGGGCTACGAACGGGTCAGTAGGGTACCGTTTAACGAGTGAGTGACTATGTGGGCGTGATCGGTGAGGCACTGGTAGATGTGGTGGTTTCGGACACCGCTGTTCCCCGAGCTCACCCCGGCGGGAGCCCCCTGAACGTCGCGGTGGGTCTGGCCCGTCTCGGCGAGACCGTGCTCTTCGCCGGACGCTACGGCGCCGACGAGCACGGCCAGGTCATCCAGCGCCACCTGGAGACCAACCAGGTCCACTCCGTGCTCGACGCCGATGAGCTCTCCTCCTCCGTCGCCACCGCCCGGCTGGACCCCACCGGTGCCGCCACCTACGAGTTCGACCTCGACTGGACCCTGCCCGGCCCCGACGAGCTGTGGGAGCGCTTCCGCACGGTCATGGATCAGCTCGACGGTCAGCAAGACCTCGCCCACCTGCACATGGGCTCCATCGCCACCATGCTCGCCCCCGGGGCGGCGACCGTCATGGAAATGCTGCGCCGGCTGCACCCCACCGCCACCATCTCCTATGACCCCAACTGCCGGCCCTCCATCATTCCCGACCGGGCCGCCTCCCGCGCTCGCGCCGAAGAGTCCGCCGCGCTCGCGGACGTCGTGCACGCCTCCGATGAGGACTTGCACTGGCTCTACCCGGAACTCACCCTCCAGCAAATCGTGGTGAACTGGCAGGCCCTTGGCCCGGCCATCGTGGTGGTCACCCGCGGTGCTACTGACATTCTCTGCGCCACTGCCGAAGGCACCTGGGAGCAGCCCATCGTCCCCGTGGAGGTCGCCGACACCGTGGGCGCCGGAGACTCCTTCACCTCCGCCCTGCTGGTCGCCCTGCACGATCGCGGCCTGCTCGGTGCGGCACAGCGTCCCCGCCTGCGCGAGCTGCCCCAGGCCGAGGTGGCCTCCGTGCTCGCCTTCGCCGCCCAGGCCGCGGCCATCACCTCCTCGCGCCCCGGTGCTGACCCGCCCTCGCGCGAGGAACTCGACGCCGCGGTCGCTGCCCACCCCAACACCGGCGACACCGCGGACGGGGCCCGGAGGCGCCCGTGAACCCCCAGCGCCCCCGTCCCTCCTCCCGCGCGTCCTCCAGCATCGCCGGTGCGCCCACCACTGGACTGAGCCCGCACGGCGCCCACCTGGAGCGCTCCGCCGCCGGTCACCCTGTAGTGCGTCCCAGCCTGATCGCCACGGATCTGGATGGCACCGTCATTAGCTACCGCCACACCCGCACCGGCCACATCTCCCAGCGCACCATCGAAGCCTTCACCGCCGCCCGCGAGGCCGGCATCCAGGTCGTCTTTGTCACCGGGCGACCCATGCGCTGGCTCTCCGGGCTCGCCGACACCCTCGGCCAGGCCGGACCCATCATCTGCTCCAACGGCGCGGTGATCTACGATGTCGTCGCCGACAAGGTCATCGAAGCTCACCCCATGGCCGGGGAAACGGTGCGCACCGTGCACGAACTCATCAGCGCCTCCGTGCCGCACACCAGCTTCGGCCTGGAAACCCTCAGCGGGTTCGTCATGGAGACCGAGCTCTACGAGTCCAGCCGCCGCTCCCGGCGCCAGCACCCGGAATCTCCCGACGACGACACCGCCGCCCCCGAGTTCACCCTCGCCGACCCGGTGATCAGTGCACTGGGCGAGCACCCCGAAGTGGTGAAGTTCCTGGTCAAGGCCGCCGAGGTGCAGCCGGACTCGTTCCTGGCTACCGTGCGCGGCCTCGTCGGAGAGCTCGTCTCCGTCACCCACTCCGCCCCCGGACTGCCGCTGCTGGAGATCAGCCGACCCGACGTGAACAAAGCGCTCACCCTCGCCGACTACACGAACTCCCTCGGGGTTGCCGCCGAAGAAGTCGCAGCGTTCGGCGACATGCTCAACGACCTGGAGATGATCACCTGGGCGGGCACCGGCTATGCGGTCGCCTCGGCGCACCCTCAGCTGATCGATGCCGCCGATGCGGTGGCCGGCGCCTGTGATGACGACGGCGTGGCCCGCGCCATCGAGCACCTGATCACCCTGCCCACCTGATCCACGTCACCCGAGTCCCGAAAGGCTGGACGATAATGCCCCGCTACCTCACCGACTCGCTCCCCGGCCGACACGGCTGGCCCCTGGCCCTGGCCCACCGCGGCGCCGACCCGCGCCGGGAGAACACCTTGGCCGCGTTCAGTGCCGCAGTCGACCGGGGGTTCGGTTACCTGGAGCTGGACGTGCGCACCACCGCTGATGGCGCCGCCGTGGTCTTCCACGACGAGACCCTGGAGCGGATCACAACCGGTCACGGGAACCTCTCCGACCACACCTGGGCCGAGCTCGGCCAGTTCCGGGTGGTGGGGGAGCACCCTGGTGAGCCTGGTTCAGGCGCCACTGGGGAGCCGCTGCTGCTGTTCGAGGACCTGCTCGCCGCCTACCCGCACATCCACCTCAACGTGGACCTGAAGGACGCCGCCTCAGCCGAAGCGGTGGCCTCCGTAGTGCACCGGCACGAGGCGTGGCATCGGGTGCTCGTGGCCTCTTTCGACGACGCCCACCGGATCGCCTACCGGGACCATGCCCGCCGGCTGACCGGGCGCAGCGACCTGCCCATCGCCCACTCCGGGGGAGTCCGTGCGGTGGCCACCCTCGTGTTCACTCACCGACTGCCGCTGCCGCTGTTCCGCAGGGTCGTCGAGAGGCTCCGGCGTGACGTCGATCTGCATGCGGTGCAGGTGCCGGTGCGCTCCGGGCCGATTCCGGTGGTCACCGCCCGATTCGTGGAGCGCTGCCACCAGGTGGGTCTGGCCGTGCATGTCTGGGTGGTGGACGATCCGGCCGAGATGGAGCGGCTGCTGGCCCTCGGTGTGGATGGTTTAGTTACCGACGACGGCGCGGCGCTGGCCGAGGTCATGGCCGCCCGCGGCCACTGGCCCCAGCGGTAGCGGGACGTTTCTACCTAGCGGCTCACGGATAGCTCGAAGATAGCGAGCTCGACCTGAGCGCGAGTGCGGTTGTAGGGTGCTCCCCAGGCATCGAGTAGTTCGAGGTAGCTTTCGTAACTCCGCGTGGAGCGTGGCTTCAGACGGATTGCCCCCTGGTCCTCAGTGTTGCGAGCGATCCAGCTGGAGACGCGCGCATCGAGGATGGGTGCTGCTTCCGACCCATCGAGGGCATCCTTCATGGAGGCAAAGTAGAGCCACTTGGTGAAAAAAGCACCGCCCAGATACTTCACTTTCTTCTCGTTGTTCATGAGGCGAAATGCTTCGAGCGCATCGTCTTTTTGAGCGGCAATGGCTCCCTCACGGAGCTTCTGGGATACGGTCGGGTCAATCGCCGCGTTGATATTCTCGCGCTTCCGGATACCGGTCAAGATCGATCGCGCACGGAAAGGGCCGTAGCCGCCCGGGCCGCCCCAGATGAGCACGGGAATGAAAGCGCCCAGGACTTGGTCCTTCGCTAGCTTTTCCTGAACGATTTTACGAACCACTTCACGGTCGAGAGTTTCGGGGAGGGCTTCGAGGGTAGCCACCACTTCTGGAGCATCTTCCACGGCACGGATCCAGGGCTCTTTGGTCCACTTGAACGCCTCCTGCGATTCGAGTTTTCCATTGAGGCGTTGGGCCAGAGTATCGGGAATCTGAGGGTGAGGCATGCGGTACTCCTGTATTCCGTGGGGCGTGCCCTGACTGAACAAACACTGATCAGCTGCTTGTTACCTCCACAGAATACGTAACCGCCGACAGTCGTGTAAGAGCCGGGCTACAAGGTATGCCGCAGGTCAGTCAGCGGCTCAGTACGCGGCGGGCTCGTAGCCCACCAGGTCATCCTCTGCGAAGCGGGTGCGCACGTTCTCGAGTTCATCCCAATCCACGTACACCACAGACTGACCGCCGCCTTCGCGGCCCGTGCCGTTGGTGGGCAACGTGAAGCTGGAGATATCCGAAGCCCGCGTGGACGACATGGAGGAACCCAACTGGATCATCTTCGTCAGGCCCAGCTCATTGTCCAGAGCCACGTACGGGGTGGTGGCGCCGATCAGATCAGAAAGCTTGCCCGGATTGGTCATCGTCTCGCGGGAAAGTACCTGGCCGGCCATAGACTGCAGGAACAGCTGCTGGTTGGCCACGCGGCTGTAGTCGCCATCCGAGAAGGACTTGCGCTCGCGGACGAAGGCCAGCGCCTCGTCGCCGGTCAGTGTGATCTCGCCGGCTTCGAAGGGGATGTTCACCGGTGAGGAAGCGGTGAAGGCGCGCGGGTTATTCACGGTGACCCCGCCCAAAGCATCGGTGATGTTCTTGAAACCGTTGAAGTCCGCCACAGCCACATGGTCGATGCGCTGATCGATCAGTCCCTCCACGGTCTGCACCATCAGCGGCACGCCACCATAGGCCATGGCAGCGTTGACCTTCGCATTGCCGTGACCGGGGATCTCCACCCACGAGTCACGCATGATCGACATGATCTGCACTGAATCTCGGTCGGAAGGAATATGCGCCACCATAATCGTGTCGGCGCGGCTGCCCAGGTCAGACAGCAGAGAAGTTGAAGTGTCCGCGCGTGTATCCGAACCCAGCAACAGAATGTTTAGCGGGGCGTCTTCGCCTTCCGGTGGTTCCACCGCGGCGGGGCGCAGGGACTCTTCCGGGAAGGCGTTGTCAATGGTCTCGATATCGCCGAGTCGGCCGAAAAGGCTCCACGCGATAAACACGATGGCACCAATGAACAGCACCAGCGCGATGAGAATCGCGATCAAGCCCTTGCGGCTCTTCTTCCGCGGGCGATCACGGCGGGGAGTGTCCATTAGCGCGTCGGTCATGCCCCTTAGTATCGCATAGGCGCGCCGTTACGCCCGGGTCATGAGGTGCTTGACGAGGGTGAAGCCATCGACGAGATATTCCACTTTGTCCGCTGTGAGGTAACCCTTCTGCGATAGACTCCCCGGTGAATCGACTTCATATGAGTGAATCGGCGCGTGAGCACCAGCCGGTTCTTCCCCTGGTCGATGAACTTATTGGACGAAACACGAGGGGCTCCCAAAACCATGCCGACTCCGCTCAAGCGCCTTCGAAAAGGCCTTTGGCACTGGCGCCAGGGCGGCTACTCTCAGTTTCGAGAATGGCGACGGCGGAGCAAGTACGTCCTCCCTTATTACGGGGTTCAGCAGCCGACCGTGGGCTCGTCTCCCCAACGCATCGACGAGTACTATCCGGCGGTCTCCCCGCTGCAACGGCCGAAATCTTTCCCCGGATTACGTGTGGGAGTCATTCTTGACGAATTCTCGCTGGCCGCCTGGGGACCCGAGTTCGAGATGGTGGTGCTCACTCCGCAGCGGTGGCGTGAAGAACTGGTTCGCGAGCCCATTGATCTGCTCTTCGTTGAATCGGCGTGGGCCGGCAACGGTGGCGCCTGGCAGTACCACCTCACCGGCACGACTGCACCACGTCCTGCAGTCCTCGAGCTCGTTAACTACTGCAAGGCCATGGAAGTGCCCACGGTGTTCTGGAACAAAGAAGACCCGCCGCATTTCGAGGACTTCCTGCCCACGGCGAAGCTCTTCGACGTGGTCTTCACCTCGGACTCCAATCTGATCCCGAAGTACAAGGAGCTTGTCGGTCACGACCGGGTGGACTCCCTTAGCTTCGCCGCCCAGCCCTCCATTCACAACCCGGTGCGCATCAAGGGCTTGCACAAGCAGAACGACATGGCCTTCGCGGGCATGTACTTCTCCCACAAGTACGAGAAACGCCGCGAGCAGATGCACATGTTGCTGGGCGCAGCGGTGCGGGTTTTTGAGCGCGGGGTCTACTCCTTCGACATTTTCTCCCGCCACCACGGCGGTGACGAGAAGTATCAGTTCCCCCAGCCGTTCAAGAAGCACGTGGTCGGATCGCTCCCGTACGAGAAGATGCTCGCGGCCTACCGCGCGTACAAAGTCTTCTTAAACGTCAACTCGGTGACGGACAGCCCCTCGATGTGCGCGCGACGTGTCTTTGAAATCGTCGCCTCCGGTACTCCCGTGGTCTCCACGGAGTCGGCTGCCATCCCGAAGTTCTTCCGGGACAATGAAGTGCCGGTCGTGCGTGATGAAGCCACCGCTGCCTACACCTTGCGGGCCATGCTTAACTCCTCGCAGTTGCGAGACCGCACCGTGCACCGGGCCCAGCGCCGTATCTGGGAACAGCACACCTATGCGCACCGCACCGCGAAAATTCTGAAAACCGCTGGTCTGCGAGTTGATTCGCCTTTCCTTTCGGACCCCAGCGTCAGTGCCATCGTTTCGACCAATCGGCCGCAATTCCTCTTCCAGGCCATTGACTCCGTGGCCGCGCAGAAGGACAAGGATAACCTCGAGCTGGTGTTGCTGACTCACGGCTTCGACGCGCAGAAAACTGAGCTGGAAGCCTACGCGCGTGATCACGGGATCGAGAATTTCACGCTGTTGCACGCGCATAAGAACGACTCCCTGGGTGTTTGTCTGAATCGCCTGGTCAAGGCCGCTGACGGCGATGCCATCGCCAAATTTGATGATGATGATTTCTATGCCAGCCATTACCTCTCTGACAGCATCAACGCCCTGAAATACTCTGGTGCTGATCTCGTGGGAAAGCTGGCGGTCTACATGTACTCCCAGACCGACGACGCCATCGTGCTGCGCAATCCCGGTCAGGAGAACATGTTCACCAACTTCATCGCCGGAGCCACCTTCGTAGGCAAGGGCGATCTGTTCCGGAAGGTTCCCTTCTCCCCGGTCCGTCGTGGTGAGGACACCCGCTTTCTGAGGTCTGCCGAGGAACGTGGAGCGCGGATCTATGCCGCTGACCGCTTCAACTTCATGCAGATGCGTGGAAGCCATAGCCACACCTGGGATGTTGAAGACGTTGAGCTCTACGCCAACGGCATCATCGAGTCATACGGCATGAACGCTCGGCACGTCGTGGTCGATGACGATTTCCACGACAACTGAGCGCTCCAAGAATTCGAGGAACCAGAATGCAGAACACCCCTGCAGCCCCTGCCGCTCAGATTTCAGACGCACCCACCGCGAGACGCGAGGCCCTCGCTGAGGCAACGCATCTGTGGGATTCCGGGCACCGAGTGTCATCACTGGAACTCTTGCGGCGCACCCGAGCCACCCTGGGGAACAACGCCAGCATCCTCATCGAGTATGGGGCGCAGGCTTTTCTGCAAGGGCATGTGTGGGCGGCCCGGGAAGCGCTCCACGATGCGGTGGACGCTGACCCCGCTCACTTGGATGCCCTTGAGTTGTTCCAAGACATCAACCGGGATCTCCCTTCGGCCAAAGGTGCGGCGACCCAGCCGTTGATGACCCTTGCCGAGTCTCTGCCGCTGGGTGCTGATCGAGATGCCGAGGCGGCTGCTTTCCTGGTGCCCAGCGTCGCTCTGGTAGACGCGGTGAACCGTGGCATTCGAACCCTGAAGCGCAGCGAGGACCCGGTGGCGCGTCAGATCAGCCTGCTGTCGACGACCCCGCTTGAGCGCTGGGACGAGCTCGAAGAAGAGGTTTCCGGGGACATTGCGGTGCGCGCACGCTTGGTGCTGGACCTGACCTTGGGCAACGTGGACGCCGCAGCGGTCACCCTCGAGGAGGTCGCGGACGACGGGGTGCCCCGTCGCTCCGTGCGCCAGGCCATCCGTCAGGCACAGCGGCTCGGAAACCACGAGCTGGCCCGGGAGCTGCTGGTCCACTACCGCCGCTCCGAATCGCACACGCCCCAGCTCTCGTCCGCCGTGCGTGACGCCTTGGAGTTCCACCTCGACCAGTGACCTGAGAGGGTGCCGCCGCCTTCGGGAATGCACACAAGGGGGCTGGTATCCTCAGATTTCAAGGAGAATTCAAGGTTTTCTACCGGATTTCTCCCCGCAACGATTCCCAGATCAGATCTTGGAGTGAGCTTGACCGCCGATTCATCTACGCACCTGGACACCGCAGCCGCAGAGACAGCCAACGTGGTCGCAGACCTGGTGACCCGCGTGGAGGAGCTGTCCCAAGAACTGCTCACCGCGTACGGACGCGAAGAAATCCTCATCAAGCAGGTGGACGCGTTGCAGACGCACGATCAGCAGACCACCGCTGAATCGGCCACCGCGGCAGCGTTGCAGAGCAAAGTGGAGAACCTCGAGGCGCAGAACGCCGATCTGCGATTCGAACTGTCCTCGGTGCGTGTTGCCGCAGCCGCCGCACAGGCGGAGCTGCAGGCACTACGCCGGGGCGATACGTCAGCCAACACCACGGCGAAGAACAACTCAACCTCTCAGGGGGGTGACTCGACGCTGAAACGCCGCTATCGCCAGCTGCGTCGCCGAGTAGCTCGCGTGGTGCGTCCCTCATGAACGCGGTGGACACCGCCGACCTGCGTGCCGGCACCCTGGCGCAACGACTGAGATCTATCGCTCAGCGCAAGCACGAGCTCGAAGCACTGCGCGACCACCACCGAACACTCTCGGCTCACGTGGCCTCCCCCTATTTCCGCCACGCAACCGAAAACGGCCAGGAATCACCCTGGCCCGCTGCGAGCGCGCAGGACTACTGGGAACGCCAGCAGGCGGTCGCAGCACCAGCACAACAGCAGGTGAGTGCCTGGCTCACCGAGGCGGAACAGTTGCCAAGTGTAAACCCACCGCACTGGGATCGTCCGTATTCCACCCGCATCGGCATCATCGCGGATCCGGAGTTGTTCTCCACGCTGGAAGGCTCCGTTGAGCTGGTGGCGATCACCCCGGAGAACTACGCGCAGCATTTGACTGAGATCGATCTCTTGCTGGTTACCTCCACTTGGGTAGGCGTCGACGGTGCCTGGTCCGGATTGGCCGATCTGCGCTCGCCCCTGCGCGACGTGGTGGTGAAATCCATCATGCGTGGAGCACGCGATCGAGACATTCCTGTTGCGTTCTGGTCCACCGAGGATCCCCTCGGATTCACCCACTTCCGACGCTTTGCTGTCCACGCCGATCACGTCTTCACCACCGCGGCCGAATCGGTCCCGGCCTACGAGAAGATCTTGCGCACCGGTACCCCGGTTCACGTGCTGCCTCTGGGGATCAACCCGAGCCAGCATCACCCACTGGGATGCATGCGACACGAGGAGCAGAGTTTCCTGCTCTCTGGTCCCTGGGATCGAAACGAGTACCCCGAGCGACGCTTCGCCGGTGAGCGCATTCTCGACGGGCTGGTCCGAGCGGGGGCAGATCTCACTATCTTCGACACCCTGCTCGGGGACACTTCTGTTGGCTTGGATGCCCGCTACCCGGATCGCTTCCTGCCTCACGTGCATCCTGCACTGTCAGGGGAAAAGACTGCTCAGTTGCAACGACTGCTACCCCTGGGAGTGGCGCTGAACGCCGACGCCGAAAGCCAGACGGCATTCGACCGCCGCATCCTCGAGCTGCAGGCCTCCGGGACCATAATCCTCGCGAACTACAACGCCGGCGTGAATACTCAGTTCCCGCACGTGCAGATGCCCGACGGCCCCGTCGATGTGGCCCAGATCGTGGAGCAGCTGTCGCCCAAGACCATCCGCGAAGCCCAGGTCGCCGGCATCCGGGCGGCCTTCAGTTCCAACACCGCAGCCGACCGCATCGGCCAGCTCCTGGATGCAGTGGGTCTTGACGCGCAGCAACTCCGCCACCGTGTGCTCGTCAGCGGGCTCAGTGAGGCAGAGTTCGCCACCTTCGTGGAGGGTCAGACCTACCGAGGCCCGATCGAGCACATCCCTTCGGGTCAGGACGATCAGGTCCGTGGCTCCGAAGGCGGGGATGTCCATGTGCGGCTGACCTCGACAAGCAACGTCGGGCCGAACTTGATCACCGATATCGTCTGCGCCTACCGCTATTCGGACGCCGATGCGGTGACGGTCCACCGCCTGGATTCCGAGGAGCCGGTGTACGAGTACCTCGACGATGTACCTGCCACGGGAAACTCACCGCGCGCTGTCTGGCTCCGAGAAGGCCAGTCCCTGGCCGGCGCTGAGGCCAGCACCAACCAGACGCTGAGCATTGCCTCGGACGCGGTGCTGGCCCACCGAACAACAGTGGATCCGCTCCCCGAACCCGAGCTGTCCATCCTGGTGCCGATCTACAACAACGGACCCCATCTGCGGGATAAATGCTTTGAGTCGCTGCGTCGCTCAAGCGTATTCCCGAACGCGGAGATCCTGTTGGTCGATGACGGCTCCACGGACCCCGAGACCATCAGGATCGTTGACCAGCTGGAAGCGCAATATGCGAACGTGCGCGCCTATCGATTCCCACCCGGCGGATCCGGCAGCGCCTCACGACCCCGCAACAAGGGCCTCGACATGGTCCGTACCCCGTACGTGACCAACCTCGACCCGGACGATGAGCAGAGCAACGACGGCTATGCACGTCTGCTCGAGTTGGTTAAACAGGACGACTACGACTTCTCCGTGGGCAACGCGGTGGTCCAGCACAAGCGCCGGGTCGAAATCGATCACGCGAAGATGCTGCGACCACTCGTCCACGAAGACGGCACTGTGGTCGAGGGCGCGCTCTCGCGGCTCAACTATGCCCCGGTGCGCATTCAAACCATCGTGGCACGCACCGAGTGGTTGCGCGGCCTGGGCATCACCCAGGTCGAGGGCTGCCAGGGCCAGGACACGTTCTTCTTCCAACAGCTCTTCCACTCGGCACGGAAGATCGCGATCACGGATGAGATCGTGCACACCTACTTCGCCGCCGTGCAGAACTCAGTGGTGAACACCGTCGGGATCGGCTTCTACCGCAAGTACGTGGAGCTGGAGCGCTCGCGGGCTGCGTGGCTCGCTGAGGTCGGTTTGCTGGACCACTACAACGAGACCCGCCTGGAGCCGTTCTTCCGGAACTGGTTCATCGGCAAGCTGCCTAGGGTGGCGGAGAAAGATCTGCCGGAATGCCGCCGCATCATCCGCCAGCTGGGGTCTTTCTATCGTGCCCCCGACGAATGGAACGACCCCCGGCTGAGGGAGTTCTTCAGCCCCGAAGCCGCTGCGCAGGACGAGGACTGATCAGACCATGAAGCACAAAGTCGTCAATTTCCAAGCGCACCGGCTCAGCGGCTGGTTCTATGACCCCGACACCGACCAGGCCAAGCCGGTCCTGGACCTGATGGTCGATGGTGAGCCGGTCGATACCCTGAAATGCTCGATCTTCCGGGGCGAACTATCGGCTGCGGATTTCCATACCCGCAACGTCGGCTTCCTCGGCAGTCTGCCGGCTCAGTTCTGGGATGGCACCGAGCGTGAGGTGCAGCTGGTCCACCGCGGATCGGGCACCGTTCTGCAGTCTGAGCGACTCGCCGCTCCGGACCGCCGCGTGGCTTCCTCGACCGTGCGCGGTGAATTCCTGCTCACTCCGGCCGGCCAGGTGGCGGGCTGGGCCGTGGTCGGTGCCGCTGCTACGGAGCCCGCCTCCGTGCGCGTCCTGGTGGACGGTGCCACGGTCGCAGAAGGTCTGGCCGAGCTGAAGAAGCTGCCGTGGAAGCACGGTCGCATCGATCTGAAAGCCCCGCTGAAGAAACAATTCGGCATCCAGATTCCGGCGGACTACTTTGACGACGCCACCCACCGGGTCCAAGCTCATGCTCGTGACGTCGATGGCTCCTGGGTGACCTTGCTCGACGAGACCACGGTGCTGGCGTCGGAGCACGCGTGGATGGCCCGGCACGAAGCCGAGCGCATCCGGGAGGGCCGCCCCGACACGTTCTACAACTGGGTCGAAGACCTCTCCGAGCGCCGTGGCACCAAGGTCGTGGAGCTGAGCTACACCGGCTCCTACGCCTCCGTCGCAGTGAAAGGCCCCGTGGGACACCAGCGCGTGGACCTGCGACTCGGTGACACCATCGCCGTGCTGCACGCGGTGGAACAGGCGGACCCGGCGCCCGAGGCCACGGACAGCACGGTGCACATGCGCTTCGCCGGGGAGCTGCCGCACAGCACCCTCATTCCCGAGCAGCTGAGTCTCTATACCGCCGGAGCGAGCCTCACCGACACCTACGACCTCCGCTTGGGTGGGGAAGCCGGACGTCGCCCGCAAGACCTTCCGGGCGTCATCGAGCAGGACCTGCACGGTGAATTCGTCCGCTCAGACACCGAGCTGAACGGCGCCTTCAACGGCTGGGCCTTCCACACGGGGTCGCTCCACTACCCAGCGCACGTCGTCCTGGAAGAGATCACCGAGAACGATGTGCGAGAACTGGCCGGCGTCGAAGCCACTGGTCGCAGCACGACAGCCATCTCCCGCTACGGCGTCAAGAAGGCCGGATACTGGCTGCCCTTGCCGCCCGAGGCGCTGACGGAAGGGCGCAAGCACCTGCGGTTGTGCCTCTCCCACGGCCCCATCGAAGAGATTCTCTGGGAAGACGAGAATTTCGACCCCACCGATGAGGTCCTGCTCGCCATGGCGCGCCAGTCGCACTCCAAGGATGCGGTGATCGAGCTGTGGAAGAACGCTCGTCGCGCCGGACGCATGGAGTTCTATCTCGAGTTCCTGCGCACCCACCAGCAATCCGCGGCGGAGTTCACCCTGGAGCAGCTCGAAGAGGTGATGGCCTCCCTCCACGCATCCCCGGGAACCAGCCTCAATGCTGCGTCTGGTGCCATCTGGTACTGGGTGGACGAGCTGCGCACGAACACCGGCCGCATCCACTGGTTCACCCAGAATGCGATCCACAACCGCAACGGTGGTGCTCGAGACATCCTGGCCTACGCCGCCAGCAACGGCCGGTACGACTTCAACCAACTCCACGGAATACTCGAGTCCTACCGCATCGAGCTGTTCCGTGACCAGGCTCGCGAGATCCTGCAGGCGGATCTGTGGAAGACCGCCATGCTCTCTCTGGCACGGTATCTTTTCGCCGCCCCGCGCGATGACATCGACTATCTGGATGCGCTCACCCTGTACTCCATGGTGGAGGACTGGTTCGGCCTGGCCGAGGTGACCGGTCCCAACCGATCGTTCTACGGGCAGTTGCTGCACTGGCGCGGCGAGTTCGCGGAGTCCCACCGGGTGCTCACTGCAGGCGATCCTGACCCAGAGCACGAGTACTCACAGCGGCTCATGGCACTCAACGTGCTGAACCCACACATCGGCGATCCGGCGCACGGGCGCGAGGCGTGGCTGACCGAATTCAACCGGCTGATGGAGTCCGACCGCGTGGCCGGCATTGAGCTGGGAGACGACGTCAACTTCTACTCCGTACGCACCGCACTGCCCGCGGCCCAGGACGCAGCCGACGGCCCGCTCGTGACCGTGTTGATGCCCATCTACGAGCCGAGCCCCGCCCTGGATGTGGCCGTGCGCTCGCTGTTGGACCAGACCTGGACCAACCTCGAGATCCTGCTGATGGACGACTGCTCCCCGATGGTCGATGCTCAGGGCCATCCGACGCACTACCGGGAGCAGCTCGAAGCCCTGGCCGCACTCGATGACCGCATCCGGCTGGTCTTCAATGACACCAACCGCGGCTCCTACTCGGTGCGCAACGACGGACTCGACCTCTCCCACGGTGACCTGATCACCATCGCGGACAAGGACGATTGGCATCACCCGCAGCAGATCGAGTTGCAGGTGCGCGACCTGATCACCCACCCGGACCGCGTCGCCAACATGACCAACTGGGTGCGCGTTGACGAGCATCTGACGATGACGCTGCGTTCGGCCACCGGGAAGGTCTTCTACCCGTCGTTGCCCTCGGTGATGTTCCGTCGAGACCCCGTGTTCCATGACCTCGGCTACTGGGACATGGTGCGCAAATCGGGCGACTCCGAGTACAAATCCCGCATCGAGAACTACTACGGTGCCAAGATCGAGCCGATCACCGACGCCCCGCTGGCCTTCGCGCTGATGGAAGGCGGCAACCTCACCCGTGACGATATGGGCGTGGGCTACCTGGCCCCGGAACGGCGCGCATACCTGCGCGGCTACAAGGCCTGGCACCGGGAGATCCGCGAGGAGGACGCCTCCCCCTACCTGGCCAAGTCGCCAGCCACCCGTCCCTTCGTGGCGCCAGAAACGTACCTGCCGATCCGCTCCACCGAGCCGGGGCAGTATGACGTGGTGTTCGCCTCGGAATTCGGCTTCCTCGCCGGCAACTCCACCTCGCTGTTCAATGAGATCAATGTCTGTTTGAACGCCGGTCTGAAGGTCGGGGTGATCCCGCTGCAGAACGGGCTGATCCCCTCGGCCGCCAAGCGCCAGTTCATCCCCAAGATCGATGACCTGATCTTCACCGGCCGGATCGACCGGCTCTCCCTCGACGCCGTGAACAACACCGATCTGCTGGTGATCCGCTGGCCCACCGCCGTGCAGTCGGTGCCCGACGGCCGCTCCGGGCTCAACGCCGGACGCATCGTCATCGTCGCCAACCACGTGCCCTACGAACCCAGCGGCGAACGGCGCAGCTACGACATGGGCACCGTCACCCGGAATGTGGATCGGCTCTTCGGGGTACGCCCGGTGTGGGCACCACAGAGCGAGCGGATCAGCGCCATGATCGAGCCGCTGATGCCCGCCTCGGACCTGTCGGGTATGACCTGGAAGGGCATCATCGAGCTGAAAGACGGCATCGACCGGAACCGGTTCCACTCCGGCCAGCCCGTCATCGGTCGACACGCCCGTGATGATGCGGGCAAGTGGCCTTCCAACCGTGAGGTGTTCCGGCAGGTCTACCCCATCGATGGGTCGGCGCAGGTGTGCATTCTGGGCGGCACGAAGATCCCCACCCAGAAGGGGTTCATGCCGCAGCGCCCGAAGAACTGGGAGATCTACGTCTTCAACGAGATCGATGTCAACGAGTACCTCGAAGAGAAGCTCGACTTCTTTGTCTACTTCCACAGTGAGGGCCAGCTGGAGGCCTTCGGCATGGCCATCCTCGAGGCGATGAGCCACGGTGTGGTGTGTGTGCTACCCGAGCATTTCCGGCCCGTGTTCAAGGACGGCGCGGTGTACGCTGAACCAGATCAGGTGCAGGATGTCATTGCCGAACTGTGGGACGCCGGCCGCTACGCCGCCCAGCAGCAGCGCGGTCGCGCATTCATCGAGGACGAATGCAGCCACGAGGCCTACCTTCGACGTTTGGAGCGACTGGGAGTGCAGGTGACGACAAGGTGATCCAGGGTGAACAGTTCCCGCTGTTGGGATTCAATGCGCTGGACCGGTGGGGCAACCAATGGCGGATCAGCAACCCCTCCATCGTGGATGTCAGCCGGGATGATCAGGGACGACTGGCGCTCGAGAAACACGAGAAGTCCCCGATGCACCTGCTGCTGCGGGCCAAGACGAGCGACCTCAAGAAGCTCGGCAGCGGACGCGGCGTCGCCCTGGCGAACGACCGTGCCTACCAGGTGGGTCTGACCGCGGAGATCGGCGGGCGCCTCGTCGCGCAGCTGGTGCTCCACGAATTCGACGACGACGGATCCCGGCTCACCCGCACCTCGCTGGCCGCCGGCCAGCGGGTCCTCTACGTCGCCCACCCCGACGCGGCCCACCTGGTGGTGACGATCCGCCTCACCGGCATCGGACGGGTGATCGTGCACCAGGTCGAGTTCCAGCCCGTGGACGGCGTGCGCAGCGCCGAGCCCGGGGTGCACCCGATCGAAGACTTCCAGGGCGCGCTGAAGGCCCGCCATGTGCAGACCTTCGATGAGCTCAAGGACTTCTGGCTGGAAGACGAGGACCTCTACCAGCGGATCGCCGACGCCACCGCACACAGTGTGACCGACGGCTTCAATGAGCTGCGCGAAGAGAACCGCCACCTGCGCGAGCAGGTGACCTCGCTGACGGAGACCACCCGCGAACTGCAGCGCTCGCTGCACCAGATCAAGAGCCACCTCGCGCACGCGAGCCTGCGGCAGTCGTTGGCCGAGCTGCCGAACGTCACTGTCGAACCCCGCGGCACCACCGCACCGTCGCATCAGGAAGGTCGCCGATGACCGAGCCCACTCCCTACGACGTCGACGTCATCCTCGCCTCGGATCTGCGGCTGCCCGGAGGCACCACCTCCAGCGTGGCCGAGGAGGTGCGCGCCCAGTCCGAGGCCGGCATCAGCACCGCACTGGTGCACATCGTCGGCTCGGTGACCAACTACCCGCTTCCCTGGAGCCAGCACATCCGCCGCGTCGTGGGTCTGCCGCACGTCCGGCTGGTCACCCCGCATTCCCGGCTGCGCGCCCGCCTGCTGATCCTGCGCCACCCCACCGTGGTCTTCTCCACCCGCAGCCGCCTGGAGAACATCACCGCCGATCAGGTCATTGTCGTCGCCAACCACGCCGCTATCGACTCCGGCGGCACTCAGCACTACGACGTCAAGGCCACCGATGCCAAAGTGCGCGAGCTCTTCGGCGTGGACCCGATCTGGGCCCCCATCGGCCCGGTGGTGCGCGGCACCATGCTGCAGCAGACCACCGAGGTGCCCTTCCGCGATGAGGACTGGGTGAACATCTTCTCCCTGCCCATCGACGACGCACCGCGCACCGGCTTCCTCGGCACCCGCCCGGTGATCGGACGCCACTCTCGCCCGCAGCCGGGAAAGTGGCCCTCCACCGGCCGTGACATCCTCGCCGCCTACCCGGACTCGGGCGACTATGACGTCCGTGTGCTCGGCGGCGCCCAGGTGGCTGAGAAGCTCGTCGGCTACCTCCCGGAGAACTGGCAGGTGATCCCCTTCGGCGGTGAGGACCCGGTGGTCTTCCTGCAGGGCATCGACTTCTGGGTGTACATGCACCACCCCGACCTGAAGGAAGCCTTTGGCCGGGCCGCCATGGAAGCGCTCGCCGCTGGCTGCGTGGCCATCATGCCGCCCTACATGGAAGAGCTCTTCGGCGACGCCGCCCTCTACGCGAAGCCGAACGCAGTCCAGGGCATCATCGACGAGTACTACGGTGACCTCGAGAAGTTCCTGGCCCAGTCGCGCCGAGCCCAGGAGTTCGCCCGCTCCTTCTCCCCGGAGATGCACCTGCGGCGCCTGGCCGAGCTCGGAGTCACGCCCAGCCAGCCGACGGACGAGCCCGAGGCGGGCACCACCGCGGTCCAGCCGATTGCTGCTGTCGGGCCGACCCTGGTGCTCGTCGACGGCGACACCTATGAGGAACGGCTGTCTGCCTACGCGACTGCCCTGGAAAGCAACCCGCTGCTGCACGTGGCCGTGGTCGCCACGAGCCCGCCGGAAGAGCTGAACGGACATGAGGTCAGCTACCTGCCCTCGGCCGCGCGGCTGAACATGGACGCTGCCGACTGGCAGGACTACCTCGGCCACCGCCTGAGCCGGCTCATGGACAGCCTCGATGCCGAGACCGTGGTCTACGACGGCGTGCTGCCCCCGGCCTCGGTGATCGAATCCCTCACCGAGCGCCCTGTGGCCAAGGTCTGGGTGCAGCGCACTCCGACTGTCGACACTGATCAGGGCGATCTGCAGAGCGCGCGGCTGGAAGCCGAGCGCCACTTCCCAACCCTGGCCACCGACCCATCCAGTATCATCGGAGGTGCCGCGTGAGCACGGCGACTCAGCATCTGACCACGATCACCTGGTCCCAGAGCCTCGAAGAATGGTGCACGGAGAAATACGGCGTCCGCGCCCAGAAAGTCTCGGGCCGCACCGAGTTCGCCCCCTACGATGCGCACCGACCCGAGCGCTACCGCGGGGTGCCCGCCGTGCTGGTGGTGCTCACCTCGGCCACCCGGCACCTGCACGCGAACTTCGCCGAGGCGCTGGACCTGATCCGCACTGCCACCAGCGGCTTCCGTGCGGTGCTGGTCACCGATGATTATCACTCCACGGCGCTGACCCGCAGCGACTGGCCCACCGAGCAGATCCTGCCCGAGTCGAGCTGGCTGCGTCAGCACCACACGAATTGGCTGGCCTCGGCCACCGACCAGGTGCGGGCCGCGCAGCGCTACTTCGGTGCCTCCTTCGTGGTTGCCCCCTCGGGCACATCGCATGCCCGCGACCTGCTCAAGGACATCGCCCGGGCCTACAACGCACAGCAGCCGGTGCTCGACGCTGCACTGACCCTGTTCGACCAGGATCTGTCCGACCCCACCGGGGTGAACTCTGGCTACCGCGGCGGGTGGCAAGCGATCGAGGAGTCCGACGATCCGCACTCTACCCGGCGTTTCATCTCCGGCGACGGCGTCACTGCGGTCACCGCGAACCTGCTACGGGGTCGAGGGCACGGCGTGGTGGTGGACCACCGCGGTCTGCTCACCGAAGGGCTGCGTGCCGCGTTGGAAAGCGCGGGCTGGGGTATCGCCGAACTGACGGAAGAAACCTCGACAGCCGAGGGTGACAACCCGTTTACTCGTGGAGCCGCGCTGGCCTGTGCTGATGCACTGCGCCATGCGGGTCCCGCGGTGCTGATCGACGACGTGGTGTCAGGCTCGATGGGATCGTTACGCCGAGGCGAAAGTCAGGATGTCTGGGAGCTGGACGTAGACCAGCTCGGACGGGTGAGCTTCACCGAGGAGAACGCCGAGCGCGTCCTCAGTGAGGTTGGTCGGCTCTACGCGGGCCTGTTCGGCTGATCAGATCACGCCGCGCTTGGCGAAGTAGGCGTGGACGCGGGGGTCCTTCAGCAACGGACCGTGCACCTGGAGCACGTTCATGCCGGAGTTGATGTTCGCCTCGAGTATCACCGGACCGGTGGGGCTGATGATCACATCCCAGCCGATGTACTCCATAAACGTCAGGCGTTGCGCCGCTTCGGTGATGAGCGTCCGTACTTCCTCCCAGTAAGGAACCTGGGCGCCCTCGATCTGCGAACCGGTGTCAGGGTGGTGGGTGAACCACTTCTGTTCACGGCCATCCGGTAGTTGCCCTGCCCGGCTGAGCCGTCCGGTTTCCAGATCGATCTTTGCGCTGAGCCCGCCCTGAGTCCAGTTGTCCACGTGGTTCGACTGGGCAGTGCCGATGCGCTGCACAGCCACTGCGATGAATGGCTCCTTGTTGTTGGAAACGTCCGGCAGGGTGAGTAGACGCAGGGTATTCGTCGCATTCGGATTGAGCGCAGCCTGAGCCTCGTGCTGCACGATGCCGCGCTCGAAGAGCATCGGCTTCTTCTGTTCCTCAATCCAGGCGCGGATCTCGGCGACGGTCACGTCCTCACCGTTCATCCGGTAGCCTGTCTCGGTGCGGGTGATCGCACGGACCAACCGACCTTCGGCGCCGCGCAGCGGCTTCACGAAGACGCGCTGGTTTACTTCCAAACGCGTCTGTAGGAATTTCTGCAGGGCGAGCCGGTCGTCGTTGGGGAAAATGTGCACGGCGCCGCGCACATAGAGACCCAGCAGAGGAACCACATCCGACTTGAGCCCCAGCTGGTTCACCAGCAGGAAGAAAGCGAATTTGTTGTCCAGGATCTCTTGAAGCGCGGTGTGCACCATCCGCTTGGTGCGGGTATAGCGCTGCACATCGGAAACGTACTCGCTGGGGTCGTTGTTCTCGAGGTCGTAGAGCGTGACCGAGCGAGAAAGGAAACCCTTGCGCCACCACAGCGGCCGCCGCTCACTCAGCGGTGCTTCCCAGCGGAACTCCTTGCGGAGGAACTTGCGGTAGTCCTCCCAAGTACGTAGCTTCTTCCGAACCGAGGACCGGGTTTCGGCGGAGGCCTGGACGACTTGTTCCGCCTTCTGTGCCAGCGCCGTGGTCACCGTCGAGGGGCGAGCCAGGGCTTTCTTTAGCCGAACCTTCGCGGCGGAGAGGCTGTGACCGGGTCGATCCATGGAGTGTCGCTACCTTTGGGCTTGGGGGGAGGGGCTTGCCAGTCACCAGGGGACAGGGCCAACGGCGCTATTATGATAGCAGTGAGACACCATTCCAGCGCCGCCGAACCCGTCGCAGCTTCCAGCTCCGGGGTGGAGCCTGTTTTTCTCAGCCGAGACGGCGACCAGCCCATGCGGGCCGGGCATCTCTCGGAACTCATCGACCAGCACGATCCCGGCGCAACACCGCTGGTCCCCGACTGGGATGCCTGGGCTCAGATTCTCGCTCTGGGTGCTCCACTTGCCGGACGCACCCCCTTTGCGGGTATCCATCGCCTCCAACCTGCCGAGTCCGCGCGCGTGGAGGGACAATGCTGGCACGTCTCAGCCGAAAGCTGGTCCTGGGAATCCGTGGACGTCGAGCCGGCGCTCGATCCGCGGGACCTCACCGGCGACGTTCTCGATGTACTTCGTGCGAGGATCGCCCGCATCGACGGCCCGCTGAACCCCATGCTGTCGGGTGGGCGGGATTCTCGGCTGCTCACCGCACTCGCGGCACAGCACACCGACGACCTCACCGCATGGACCACCTCGTCCGATACCGGCACCACCTTGGAAGAGCTGATCGCCGCGCGAGTCGCGGGCACACTGGGGGTGCGGCAGCGCATCATCCCTGGCCGGCATGATCGCTTCGCCGACGATGTGATCCAATACGCTCGTACAGTCGACTACATGGCGTCCTTCCACATCTGGTTGATGCCGGTCGCGGATGAACTGCGTCAGCATCCCGGCACCATTCTGGACGGTCTGGGCGGGGGAGTGTTCCTCGGCGGTGGGTTCCCCGACGCCCCCGAAGTGCTCGCCTCGACGCCGACTCCCCAGCAGCTCGTGGAGTCGCGCTTCACCCGCGTGGCCCGCTATCTCGATGCCGCCGACGAGATTTTTGCACCTGGTCTGGCCGAAGAACTCACGGAGCGATCGCGCGCTGACTTCGACCCGATCGCCCGAAAATACACGGACCACCCCAACGGGGCCACCCTCACCGCGTACCTCACTCGCACGCTGCCGGGCATCTCCATGGCACCCTCCCGGGTACTGGGCGGGGCACAGCCCACGGTCATGCCGATCATGGGCGACGAGGTGATCTCCCTGGCGCTGCGGGTGCCTCACGAGCGCAAACTTGATGGGATCTGGTACCCGGATCTGCTGGCTCACGCCGATGAGCGTCTCACCGCGATGGCCACCGCCGCCGACCTTACCGGCCGCCGCCAGCACGTGCGCCGCGGGGCCAGCCACGCCGCAGCCGACTGGTATCGCACCCTGCTGCTCGGCAGCCCGGTCGCTGGGCTACTCTCCGAGCGGATGCGGACCGCCGACATCCCGGAATGGTCGGATCAGCTGGCCAAGACCAAGCCGCAGCACCTGATCCGCGGACTGGCGATGCTCGCACTTTGGCTGAACGAGTACGAAGACCGGCTCTCCGACAGTGAGATTCCCTTCCGCGGAGGTGCCCGTGCCTGAACAGAGTCAGTTACCGCCATTGCCGCGCCCCTATCCGCACCTGCGGGTCGGGTTTCTCGGTGCCACACCGCTGCCCCAGGGCGCGGGCACCCATATCGACCTGGCCGGAGCGGACATCGAGCAGGTCCTGGCTCGTGGGCTCGACGCGGTCATCGTCGGATCCACGGGTTCGGACGATGCCATCAGCCCCGAGCTCCTCGAGGTGCTCATTGCCTGTGAGTCTGCTGCGGTGCCGATGGTGCTGCGTGCCACCCAGCCCAGCGATCTTGACAGTCCCGTCGCGGCGGTGGTCAGTCAGATCGCGGCAGAAACCCCCGAGCTTTATGAGCTGACGTTGAGTCAGGTCGGTCCGGAACGGGCCTTCTTGATCGAGCCGGTGATCGACGCAGCCGAGGTTCTGACTGCACCGTCTGCTGACAAGGCGGAGCAGAACAGCCTGGCAGACATTACCCGTCGGCGGACACAGGTCGCCGAGCACTCACCTGCATCGCAAGCCCGCAGTTTCGTTGAGTTCTTGGGACTTCCTACAGAACACGAGACGCTGGTGACCGCTGTGATCATCTCGCGTCATGCCAAGAACCTCGACTCCACCCTGGAGAATCTGCGCCGGCAGAACTACCCGAACATCGATCCGCTGCTGGTGATCGACCCGCTCTACGAGCAGACAGCGCGCGATGCTGTGACCGAGTGGGATATACCGGTGCGTGTGGTGGTCTCCCCGCCGCGGCCTACGGCGGCAGACCGGTTGAACCTCGGGGTCCACCACGCCCACGGCAGCATCATCGCGGTGATTGAGGAGACCGGGCTCTACGGTCCTGATTATCTGACCGATCAGGTGCAGGCGCTGACACATTCTGGAGCGCACCTGGTGGGCAAGGCCAGCTGGTACGTGTGGGACGCTGATCCGCAGCGAAGCGTTGTTCATGCGGGCGCGAAGCAACGACGTTTCGACCAGATCCCGGCTTTAGGCACCATGGTGTTCCATCGTGAGACGGCCGCCGCGCTGGGCTTCGTCCGGCGCGGTCCGGCCACGAACCAGGTCTTTGCCGAGGCCATTCGGGCCCGCAACGGCATGGTCTTCGTCTCCCATGCCTATGACACGGTGCTGTTGCAGAAGGGGCAAACCTTGGCTGATCTGGGGGAATCCGCGCTTAATATGGCCGAATCGAATCCATCACCGCGACAGGAGAGATAACGGATCTCTCGGTGACGATGGGGGTACGATGACTGCAGATCCCCAGGGCACGCTGACGTGCTCGTACGTGAACTACAGATGAGCCTGTCGCGCATGAATCCAGTTTCCGCCTCCGCTCCCACGCCCGACTCCGTCCCAAGTCTGAAGCCTGGTGCGATCACGATCGCACAATCCCGTGGCCTCTCGTACCGAGTGCCCGGCACACGCCAGGTGAAATCCAACTACATCGTGCAGTTCCGGTTCGCAGACTCAGCAGGTGCCACCGTGATGGGAATCGGCGAGGGACAACCCCGCGCCGAGCTCACCGCCGACTACAGCGAACTCTCCTGGTCCCTGCTCGAAGAAGTCCTGGAAGAGCTCGAGGGCCGGGAACTAACCCTTAGTGATCCGGAGACCGCACTGAACCAGGTGCGCGGCATCATGGCCGAAGTCGATCAGCTGGCCCACGCCCGCAAGATCGATCCGGGACAGAAGCGCCCCTTCCGTGGCACCATGCTGGCGATTGAGTCGGCTTTGCTCGATGCATTCGCCCGCGCCCTGGGGCTACCGCTGTACGGCCTGCTCGGAAGGGTCAGAGATGCTGCCCCCGGCATTCCGGCAGCGATGGAGTCCACAACCTCATTGAAGTCGCTGCGCAAGGCGCTGCTGCGACAGTGCGACCGCTACGAGCGGATCCGCGTCAACGGCTCGGAAGAGATTGACGAGAACGTGGACTTCCTCGAGATCGTCGCCACGGTCAGCCGCTCCCGCAGCGTCGGCCAGGGAGCGAAGCCCCTCTGGATCGAGATGCACGGAGCGTTGGATCGGGCCGGAGCCACCGAAATGATTGACCTGCTGGCCACCAGCATGCTTGAGGGGCACCTTCCCCGCCAGATCCTGGTCGAACAGCCGGTGATGATGAAGTTCGGCGACCACTTGCCCAAGCTGCAGAAGCGGGCCGACCAGCGTTTCCGAGATGCAGGTCGAGACGACCTGGACCTGATCATCATGGGCGATGAATCCATCTGGGATCAGCACAGCCTCGGAAGGCTGCGGAAACTCGGCGGGCTGCGGGCAATCAATATCCGCCCCGCCCAGGCCGGAGGGCTGTTGGAATCCATCGCGCTCGCAGACCTCGCCGTGCAGCTACACCCTGGCACGGTGGTGACGCTGACGCGCATGGCCGGATCCAGCCGCATCACCGGCTCGCTGCTGCGCCATCTCGCGCTCGCGCTGCCCCAGATCGATGGTGTCAACGCCGCCGGCTTTCCTCACAGCGCCATGCCTTTGGCGCAGTGGGAGGACGGCTTCGACGAAGCGGATGATGAGCAAGACACCGATGATGATGCGCAGACCCTGCGCAACGAATACGGCGAGGGCAGCGGTGACGACTTCGACAGCGAATACCGCGCAGCTGAAGATGACGATGAGGCCGACGACGAGACCTCCTCGACACATGACGGAGGTAACGCGGGGTCAGGCACTCCAGTATCGAAAGCGTCCAAGAACCACGCTGAACGAGTCAAAGCGTCGGAGCTAAATGACGAGGCCGGCCCGGCTTTGGAAGTCCCGCGCGATCTGCCCGGAAATGGGCTGCGCATCGACTACACCGCGGTGGTCACCGATCTGCGGCGCGGAGTGCGCTTTCCTCCGCTGCCCGCACCTCGCAATGAGGGCCAGTTGCCCGCGCGTTACGCGCACTTTGAGGACGTTCGCCCCCTGGGACCCAACGGGACCAAGGGCTACCTGCTGGAGAAGCACGCCCTGGCCCGCGGACTGTCCACCACGCGGTACTCCAAGAGCGCCTTCGCGGCCTCCGACGGAATGCAGCCGCCGGTGACCTTCAAATGGAGCCGCAGCCCGGTATCCTCGGCGGTGGCGATCTCGGTGTGCACCCACAAGGAAGCCACGCGATTGATGTTGGAGCAGGCAGGCGTGCCGACGCCGCGGGGACGCACCTTCCGCAATGGCGATTTCGACAGCGCGCGCCGCTTCGTCGACCTGATCGGTTTCCCCGTGGTGGTCAAGCCGTCCATGGGTATCCGGGGTATCGGCGTGATTGCTGGCATTGAGACTCCCGAGCAGCTTGAGGACGCGTTCGCCCTGATGTCGGACAGCCAGTTTGGTGGCCAGGATTTCATCGTGGAGAAGCATGTGCGCGGTCGTGATCACCGCATCCTGGTGGTCGGCGGCGAGGTGGTCGGCGCCATCCAGCGCAAGCCCGCCACCGCCCGCGGAGACGGGCACAGCACGATCGCCGAGCTGCTGATCAACCGCAACGTGGCCCGGCGCAGCAACCCGCACCTGTGGACCCGCCCTGCGAAATTCGACGGCACCATGGCCCACCAGCTGGAGAAGCTCGGTCTCACCCTGGACTCGGTGCTGCCTGAGGGGGAGGAAGTCATGCTCTCCAACACGGCCAACATCTCCCAGGGCGCGGACTCGATCGACGTATTCGACATACTGCACCCCAGCATCATCGACGCCTGCCAGCGGGCCGTTGCCGCGATTCCGGGCATGCAGTACTGCGGGGTGGACTTCCTGCTGGAGGACCCGAGCAAGGGTCTGGACGAGCAAGACGCCGCGATCATCGAGCTGAATGCCCACGCCGCGATCGGCAACTGTGAGTACCCGATGTTCGGCACCGGCCGACCGGTGGCCGAGAAGCTCATGGAGCTCACCATCGCTCAACGCGGGCTCCAGACTCACGAGCCGGTCGACGAACTGACCGTCCACCTGACCATCCGGGGCCGAGTCTCCAAGGTCGGCTTCCGCAGCTGGTTGCGTCGCCACGCAGAACAGTCTGGTCTGCGTGGCTGGGTACGCAGGATCAACCGGCGCACCGTCGAAGCTGTGCTGCACGGACCCACCGAGCGGGTCACACCACTGGTGGCGGCCTGCGTGTTGGGCCCGAGCCGGGCGCTGCCGGAATCCTACGACGCGCGCGTCATCCCCCTCGCCGAAGCGGAGTTGCCCGAAGGTTTCGAGGTACGCGAACAACCCGAGCTGAGTGACCTCAGCCCGGAGGTGCTGGCAGAAATCGAGCAGGTGCCACCCCGGCGCTCCGAGCAGAACTCTGATCCACGTCCGCAGATCATCGAGGAGGCGGCGCGCTGATGAACCCCCAGACCACCGCAGCAGACTTCGTCGACCAGTCCATCGGCCGCGGGCTCCGAGATGGAGTCGAGATCCACAGGGCCGCACTGGCCGCCGGTTTGAGCACCCGGCTCTACCCGAGACAGGTTCTCGAGGTGTACTCCTCGGACGAATCCTTGGCAACTGCGTTCACGCACGGACTGCCGCAGGCGTCCACCCTGTCCGGGGTGACCTTCACACAGGATCTGCGCATGGGCCGCGGCCTGCTGGAGAAGGCCGGGATCCGCATTCCCCGTGGGGCCACGTTCTCGGTCGGCTACAGCCGAAAATCCGCACTGCGCTATGGGGAGAAGCACGGCTACCCGGTCGTGGTGAAGCCAGCCCTGGGCGACAGCACCATCGACGTGGTGCGCGGTATCCAGAATCAGGACCAGCTGCGCGGTGCCATCGAGACCCTGCTGACCCCGCCGGAACAGCGTCCCGACAGCACCCAGGCCTCGTACGGCATCACCGAGCTGCGGAAAGCCGGGATGAAGAAGGGCAAGGTCACGGTGCCTCCGGGGTACCGGTTCTATGTCCAAGAAGAAGTCGAAGGCGACTACGTGCGTCTGCTGGTCCTCGACGGTGAGATCATCGATGTTCTGTCCTGCCCCGGAGGACCCTGGGCGAGACAAGCCACGCCGCTAGACGAAGACCAATGGCCGCAGGACGCTCGCGCGCTCGCTGCTGAGGTCTCCCGCGCGATCCCGGGTGTCGCCGTGCTCAGCGTGGATGTCGTTGTGCCTGCCGCTTCCTCGGACGCAACGGATGCCGCCCCCGTGGTGGTGGAAGTCTCCGAGCGACCGTGGCTGGAAGTGCAGCACGGCGTCGACCCGGAGCGGGCGCACCGGCTGGCGGGTGAGCTGCTGCGCTTCGGTCTGGGCGCCGACGAGCTTCCTGAATTCTCGGTGCCGACGATCTCCCCAGAGGCTCGGTTCTTCGGCGTGGTGGACACTCAGCAGTTCACGGCCGCCTTAGGGCATGTCGGCTCCGTGTGGAACGTCGCCGTCCAGCCGGTGGATCAGGATGAGACGCTGGGACGGGTCGCGGCCCGGCTCGAAGGCGACCCGGGCCAGATCGCCGAGATGATCGAAGTGATCCTGGACCGCGGAGCGCAGGGCCAGGTGGCCATGCGTGCCGACCTGGATCAGTAAACAAGTCAAGTAGAATACTGCGCGTACCGCGTGATGTGAAAACTGTCACGTCGAGGGGCTATCGCGCAGACGTGAGGATGTCATTCAGTGAGCTCAGGCAAGACCATCGTGATCGAGCGTTCCCATGCGCTGAACTATCGGATGCCGCTGAAGCGTCCCTTCGGAACCGCTCGACACGTCACCAAGGCCACCACGAACTTCATCGCGCAGTTGCACAGCACGATCGACGGTCGACGTATCACCGGTGTGGGTGAATCTCAGCCCCGCAACAAGCTCACTGGCGACCTGAACAACACCCAGGCCTGGCAGTTCTTCCTCGAAGCCACGGAGTCGGTCCAGGGGCGAGAGATTTTTGTGGACGACATTGCGAGCGCGCTGACGTCCATCCGCGGCATCATGGCGGATCTGGCAGAGCTGGCGTCCCAGCGCAGCACCGAGGCCAACCGGGAGCGTCCATTCCGAGGCAGCCTGCTCGGGTTGGAGATTGCCTTGCTTGACGCCGCAGCGCAGGCTTTCGATGTCTCTATTGCGGAGGTGTTGGGTGGCGAGAAGCGCAGCGAGGTGCTCGTCAGCGCCACTACCACCTCCACCGAGAACACTGAAGAGCAGCTGTACCGAAAGACCACCAAGCAGGCGAAGATGTACCCGATGAACCGGGTGAAGGGACGCGGCGATCAAGCCCGCGACCTGGCCGCGCTGAAGGTGATGCATTCGGCCAATGTTGAGGCCGGCACGCCGAAGCCGATTTGGATGGATGTCAACGAGGGACTGAATCCAGAAGAGGCATTCGAATTCGTCGAGAAGCTCGCCCAAGGCATCGCCGCCGGTGAGCTGCCGGGGACCGTCACCCTGGAACAGCCGATTCCCAAGTCCGAGGGGAATCGTCTTCCCGAGCTTCAACGCATCGCCGATGAACACACGGCACGAGCAGGCACCGGCGACATCCGCATCATGCCCGATGAGAGCATGTGGGACATCAATGACCTCGAGCAGTTGCAGGCTCTCGGCGGCTGTCGTTCCATCAACATCAAGACGGCGAAGGCCGGTGGGCTGATCGCCAGCCTGGACACCGCTGAGCGCGCCGTTGAACTGAACCCCGATGTCTACATCTACATCGGCGGCATGATCGGTACCTCGGACCTGACCACTTGGGCGATTCACCAGCTGGTGCGCGCCCTGCCCAGGATTGACTACCTCACTGCGGTTCCCCCAGGAAATGTTGCCGAACGGATCTCGGACCCGCTGTCCCGCATGAAGAAGGGCACCAGCGTCCACCGCAACAGCTCCCGCCCCGGTCTGGGCGCGGCACTGGCCTATGACAAAATCGCTCCCTACGTCACCGCTCATGCCTGGTTCCCTGAGCCGGAGCCCTCAGAGCTGTTGAAGGACGTTAATAGCTACCCGGAGAAACACTTGCGTGGTTTCCGTGAGAAGCAGGTCGACAACCACGTGTTGGAGAAGGAGGCGCTGGGGCTCGGTTTGGATACGACCCGTACGTCGCTGGTGGACTTCGTTGCCCGAGACGCAAAGGGACACCGGATCGGATTCTCCTGGACCAAGTCGACCCTGTCGACGACGATTTCCGCCGGCGTCACCGGTGACAAGCAGACCACACGCGATCTGCTGCAGGCCGCCTCGGTGCCGATGCCGAAAGGACGACGCTTCGACCTCAGCGACGTGGACGCCGCCATCACCTATGCGGAGGAGATCGGCTATCCGGTTGTCTTCAAGCCTTTGCGCGGAACCGGTGGCAAGGGGGTGATCCCGGGGATCCCGAACGCCGAGGAGCTGCGCTGGGCCTTCCAGCGGATGGAGGGCACTGCACTTGGTCGAGCTGGTGTGGTGGTCGAGGAACACTTTGAGGGCCGAGAGTTCCGCGTGTTCTCACTGCGGGACAAAGTGCTGTCTGTGGTTGAGCGTCGACCCGGCGCGGTGCAGGGCAATGGTGAGCTCACCATTGCGGAGCTGATGCTGCAGAAGCATGAAGCTCGCATGCAGAACCCGCATCTGCGGTCGCGGCGCATCCAATTCGATGAGAAAGCTCAGCTACAACTTCAACGGCAGGGCTATGACTTTGACACCGTGCTGCCGGCGGGGGAGAAGGCCATCTATACCTTGAGCCCCAGTTTCCATCAGGGTGGGGAATCGGTGGAGATGCTCTCCCAGATGCATCCGAGCATCCTGGAAGCGGCCGCGGCAGCGGTGCGGGCCATTCCGGGGCTGGCCTATGCTGGTGTCGATTTCATCGTCCCCGAGCCGAGCACCCCGGTAGATCGACAGCGCGCAGGCATCCTGGAGCTCAACGCTCACCCTGCGCAAACCTCGCACGAGTTCCCGATGCTGGGTGAACGCTCACGAGTCTCACGCGAGATCGTGCGATTCGTGGCTGAACGCAGCGGTGTTGACCTCAAGACTGAGTCTGCGCCGACCTTGAACTTGCGTCTGCAGATCTACGGCGAATTCAGCACCAACAGCAATCCCGGCGAATGGATCGCATCCAAGGCCCGGGCGCGAGAGCTGTCCGGGTGGGTCAAACAATGGGGAGCCGATCTGGTGGAATGCGAGATCAGTGGCACGCTCGATCTTGCCTCGTCACTGGTTTCCACGCTGAGCCGTGGCGGAAACGGCATTCGCGTTTCCCGCATTGAGACCACCCACTTGGGACATCAGCACACTGGAGAATTCGAGGTTCGATCATGACTCAGACCGTTCAGGAATCCACCGCTGAATCGAACTTCGACAGGACACTGAAGGCCATTTTGTCGGCCGAGCGCGCCAGCTGGGCCACCGAAGCACAACTACTGGCCCACGGAGTGTCCACGGTGCGTCTGCCGCGTAGCACGGTGGTCGGTATCAGCGGCGGGGAACCACTGTCATCGCTGGGATTCACTGGGGCGCAGGGGCCAGGCTCCACGCTGACGGGTGCCAGCATGGTGGCTCACGCGCCATCGGTGCGTGAGCTGCTCGTCTCGCGCAGACTTCCGGTCCAGGCCGGGCAACTCTGCTTGGCGCGGCAGACGCAGCGCGCCACAAAATTCGCCCAGTCGGTGGGGTACCCGGTGCTGGTGCGTCCCGCCAACGGAAACAAGACCAATCTGGTCCGCACTGTGGTGCATAGCGCCGAGGAGATGCCGGCGGCTCTCGCGAAGGTACGCAAGTTCTCGCGCGGCCGCACCGTCGACCGCGAGACAGAGGTGCAGTCGGCTTGGGTTCAGAAGGTTCCTTCCGGAACGTTGCTACGTCTGCTGGTAGTGGGGTCCGGAGTCGTCGCTGCGGTCATCGGGTCTGTCGAGACAGACGCCGAGACGACCTTCTTGGCGACTGAAGAGATTCATCCCGAGATCCGTTCGCTGGCCGTCGAAGCGCTTGCTGCGTTCCCTGGCCTTGATCACGGCGAAGTGCAAATAGCTGTGGACGACTGGGCCGCCGGTACCGGTAACCAGACGGCCGTCATCATGACGGTCTTGGCATCCCCGAATCTGGATATGTACGCACGGAACGGCGACGCCGGCCGCGCTGTCGTGGCTGAAATGGTGCGGTTCTATCTCGGTGCTGCGAAAATGGCGTATGCGGAGCCGGTACGGCAGCGTCGTACGCGCACGACATTCACCGGTGTGGTGGAAACCCAACGTTTCCGGCGCCGTCTGAAAGCTCGCGTGTCCAAGATGGTCGGCGCCGATGTTGCTGCCTCTGACTATGCCGTACGCGAGGTGGGGGATGGCGTGGTCGAACTCACCGCCAAGGGCGACGTGGAGATCACTGCGATGCTGTCGACGCTGGGGGTGCGTGGATTGGTTCGGGGGCTACGTGCTTCCACCGCGCGCACGGACCTGCTGGACGACTAACGCGACTGCTGAGCGGTGTCGGGGAACATCGCGTCCAGGATCGCACCGGCGGCATTCCGCGGCTGCCCTTCCCAGGGTAGATGATGCATGGAGATCATCGGATTGGCGTTGACTTCTAGGATGGACAACGGCCCGGTCGCTCCTTCTCGAGGCAGGAGCACATCAAGTGCCCCGAGCCTCAGTCCGGGGAACTGGGCCGCAGCCTTCTCCACCTGAGCGACCTCGTCCGGAGTCAGTTCGTCCGTAGCGTCGATGGCATCCCCGCCGCGGTGAATATTGGATGCGCCGAGCAGATACACGCGTTCACCCTCGGTTGGCACGGATGACGGCGTGAAGCCGTGTTTCGCCAGATACTGAATTGCTTCGGCATCCAGGGTCAGCTTCTTGTGGATGTTTCGCCGACGTTCGTTCTTTGATGCGATCAGCGCTTCGATCGTGGACCGGCCATCGCCACGAACGCTGGCCGGGCGGCGGCGCGTGACTGCCACCAGCTTGTTGTCCACGGTGAGGCAACGGTGCTCGACTCCCGTATGAAACTCTTCGACCAGGAGGCTAGAACGGTTGGCGGCCACGCGGTGAAACGCTTCCACGAACTGGTCGTGGGTCTCGACGCCCACGATCACGTCGGTGCCCTGGTTCTCGTCCTTCGGCTTGATCACCAACGGCAGTAGCTTCTCACCCCAGGCCCAGGCGCGGTCGGCATCCTGGGGCGCGAACACCGCATTTTCGGGTGCAGTGATGTCGCGGTTGAGCAACAGCCGGCTGGTGACCTCTTTGTAGCTGACCAGGCGCCGTGCACTGGGCAGGTTCAGATTCGTGCCACCGCCGGACCAGGTGAAGCGGCGGCCTTCGTGAGACAGCACCACCCGCTGAGCTTTCTGTTTCGACTGCGTCACGGTGATTCCGCGCTCGAGAGCCTCTGCGACCATCACTGCATTGGTGTAGCGGCGCGAGTGTAGCCCGATGCTGCGCATGAAGCGCTGGGCAGGGCCGAGATCGTGAACGGGGCTGGAGGTCATGGTCATCCTCGGGGTTGAAGTTGCTGCGGTGACGAATCGATCACTGGGTCGGTTGGTCGGAAGCGGGGACGTCCTCGGCTTCGACGATCCATTGGCAGAAGCTATCCAGACCGCCGGCGACGACCTCGTCATCGAGAGAAAAGTCGGGCGTCTGGCTGAGACCTTCCACCAGGACGCGGTCCGTCGAGTCTGTATCATCTGCGGCACCGGTGACGACGATGTCCACTGCAGCCCAGCGTAGTTCCGGAATCGAGCGTACTGCCCATACTGCTAGTCGTCCTGCATCTGCGATCTCTGCTGAGCTCAGTGGCTGTTCGTCTCGATGCGCGACGAGCGTTTCAGCGCGGTGATGAGAGGCGAGTACTCGCACCCGTCGAGCTGTCGGGCGGGCTTGAACCCAGCTACGTCCGGACGACAGCGCTGCCTTCGCCAGTGAGTCTTCCGACATGAGATGGCTGTGAGGACCGCTCCATGGCGTGCGTGCGGGCCGAAGGCTCACCGCTCCGGGATGCGTGTCGAGGAAACGGCGCAGCTGCGCTGTGGTGGTCACCACCCGTCCGGGCACGCGCGCGATCTCCCGCCGCACGAGGATGCGGTGGATCCATTCGAGGCGAGACATGGCCTTCTCCACCACAAAGCGGTCCGCGGCAGTCAGACCGGATCGGGTCACCAGCACCCAGCCTCGCGGCGTCAGCACCTCGCGAATCTTTTGGCTGGGACGGCGCACCTGATGGGGCAGGCGCTTGAGCGCGTCTAAGAACAAGCGTCGGAACGCGACGGGGGAGTCGTTCTTGACCAGAATCGTGTCGCGGACCAGTGGTTCCGGGGCAGTCAGTGGTTCCGCGATCTCGGGTTCTTCGGTTGGTTCGATGGCTGTTGCTTCGTAGCGCAGCCTCCAAACATCGGCGCCGACATCTTTCGGTTCGCCGTAGGCTGGAAATAGAGCTGCACCATAGGCAGCCTGGGTGTTGATTTCAATGACGTAGGGGCGCTGGGTGGAGTCTTCGATGATGACGTCCGCGCCACCCCAGCCGAGGCCGGGTATGGCACTTACGGCACCGGCGGCTGCGGCTTTGATCTCTTCGGGTGTTTCGTCCAGGGCTTGAATCGTGTCTCCTCCGACGCTGAGGCCGGCCACGTTGCGTACGGTCACCCGTTCGCCGAGTTTTGGCACGGCGTCGATGGTGAGCCCGAGTCTGGATAGTTGGCGGTGCGTGAGAGCATCGATCGGGATGGGACGTCCCTCCAGCGAGGGGTTCAAGGTGCGCTGCAGGTTCTTGTCGGCGATCAGCGCACCGATGGTTGAGGCGCCGTCGCCGATCACGTGAGGCAGGGCACGTCCGTTAACGGCCATCGCCTGATCCGGCGCGGCCATCACGCGTAGCTCCTCAGTGAAATTGATGTGTGGCTGAAGGATCACCTGTGTACCGTTGTCGCGAGCGAAATCGAACGCTTCTCGCACTTCATCGTTCGTTACGAGACCGGTGGAAACGCCCATGCTCTTGACCCCGAAACGAGGCTTGATCACTACGGGGCCAGTGATGGTTTGAGCAATGTCAACGGCTTCGTCTGCATTCTTCACGATGTAGGTGGCCGGGGTCGGTACACCAGCCTTCTCGAGGATCCGAGCGGTGAGCACTTTATCTCCGACAAGCACCGCCCCGAGGGAGCTCTCATGATTGCGGTAACGGAAGCTGAGCAGCCGTTTGCCCCGGCACTCGATCAGGCCCAGATCGCGGTTGAGCCAGAACGTCGTGCCGCCTTCGTTTTCTGCGGCGATAGCCATCATGGCCGCGCCCAGGTGCTTGTTGAGCCCGAGAACCTTGTCTTCTAGGTCGATTCCGGGGCTACGTAACGGCCAATCGCCTGCATCGCCTTCACCGTCGGACGGCTCAAATCGGGCGAAGCGCTGGCCCACCGGCCAGTCACCGGCCTGCAGAGCAATGTAATGACCTAGCTCATCTTCGCCGGTAGACATGGCGGGGTTGGCGAACCGCCAGGATCGTTCCGGACGCTCCGACAGTGCCCGAATGACACGATCGAACTGGCTACGGTCGACCGGGCCCGGTGCTGAAGGGCTCGTGCTGATCGGATAGAGCTTCACTTCTACCCATCGATGACCCCTTTTAGCGTGGACCTCCAATACTGCCCAGAAGCTGAAGGAGAGGCCCTCTTGGTCCGTCGGCGGAATGTCGGATAGGCAGTTCGAAAGCCCGTTGCCGATACCATAGACGACCCAGCGCTGCTGCGTGCGGATGACCTCCTGCAGACGTGCGGCGCCGTGACCAAGCACGAGATCGTAATCTTTGGCTAAGAGTCGATGCGTCAGCGTGAATTGACGTTGAGTCCTCCAGCTATGTTGACCGACAGCCCAGGTCGGTAGCGCAACTTGTAGCGAGTCTGTAGGCGTTGACACTGTGCGTGCTGGTGCCGATGTGGCAACACCCAATGGTGCGCATTTCGGGGCCGCGGCGTCGGCGGCAGCATGTAGGTGAACTTCTCCGCCGCCGAGGCGGGAGGGCAAGACAATGCGGTGTGGTGATTGTGCGGTTTCCAGGTCGTCACCTGCCCCGAATCCCTGGATTCCGTGGGCGTTCAGAGCGGCGCTGGTGGTTTCAATATCGTTCGTGTCGGCAGAACCCGCGGATGGTCGAGCGAGACTGATGGCATCGATGCCAAGGGCGGCTAGCGCCTCGGCTTTCGTGTCGGTGAGATCCGATGCAGGCGTGCTCAGCGAGAGCACGACGGTATCGGCATCCTCGGTGAAACGCCGAAAGGCACTCAAGACAGGGCCTTGTTGCGCCGATTCGTCGTCGACTGGAGTCGCATCACCAACGATGAGCACTCGATACGTCTGTGTCGGATCTACGGGGTCAGCGGAGGCAGTGACAGCGTGGTTCATGGGTGTTCTCAATTCTGGATGCTGAATCCGGCGGCCACAGCGCCCTTCCAACGGCGCGGATCCCGAGGCTCGATCCCGGAGATCGAGTGAACGGTCGACGCGAAAGCAGATACTTGAGTCTCCGTACCGGCGACCATGAGCTCTGGTGATCCTCTCCTGATCTTGATGAACCCCGCCACGTGTTGCTCACGACTGGCCCGAAGAATGCGGTTCTTCACTCGCGGGGTCAGTGTCGACGGATCGGCAAACGTGTAGACGAGACGGCTACGGTACCGGCTCGGGGGCAGAGGAGGCATCATGACTTCGCCGGCATGACCGGAGCTGATGATCTCCAGCGCGGGTCGCAAGTTCAAGCACAGCTGCTCGTCGGTCTTCTCATCTGAGCGACGTGATTCGGGGAAACAGACGTCGATGATCTTGCGTGGCGCGTCGACCCCTGCCCCCTCGGTGGGATACATGTTGACGCCGATCTGGGGTTGGCTATTCAACTCGAGGAAGGCGTAACGCCCTTCGCCCTCCGAACCGGGGCCTTCGTAGAGGACGTCCACCCCTGCACAATGAAGTCCGGGCACCGCTTTCACAGCTTCGACGGCTGCATCCTGGATGTGCTGGGGGATCTGATCGGTCACGTCGATGACGTCACCGCCGGCGCTGGCGTTGGCGGCACCACGCAACTGAATGTATTCACCCTCGGCGGGAACGCTGTTGAGATCGTAGCCGTGGTGCTGAAGATAGTCGGTAATCTCTCGGTCGGGCTTGATGAGGCCCTTGGACAGAAACGGGTTCTTGCGGCGGTGCAGGTTCTTCGCGTCGATCAGCTCTTGGACAGTCGATGAGCCATCGCCCGTGATGTTGGCGGGTACACGCAGACAGGCCGCAATATAGGTTCCGCCGAAGACCAGAATCCGATAGTCGTCTCCAGGTACGTGGCTCTCCATCACGAGCTGGGAACTGGAATGGCTTTGTCGAAGCTGTTCAAAGCGTGTGGTCAGCGTCTCTGAGTCAGGGATATTGGAGAAGACACCTTGACCCATCGCTCCGTCTACCGGCTTCAGCACCACTGGGTAGCCAATACCGTCGGCCAACTCGACGAGCTTCTCTAGGGTGACCGTGGCCGTATCGATGAGCACCGAGCGAGGCACCGGCAGGCCGGCGGCTGCCATGAGCTCATTGGAGCGGTGTTTGTTCTTCGCCGTGGCATGGGCTTTCAGCGTGGTGAGATGAGGACGAGATTGGATGAAGCGGATCGTGCGACCAGAGGAATCGGAGATATGAACACGGCGCAGTCGAGCATCACGAATGGAGACGGTCAGTCCGCGGCGCCATGCCTCCACTGCAAGAACGTAGGTGGTGAGCCGCTCACCGAAGGCTTCGCGAACAACATCGGGTTGAAACGCCGAGGGCCACTTGGGAGGCACAGTGAACTCCTTGAATCGATGGTGATGCTGACGTTAGGACGTCGAAGCTGCAATGAGCTCTGCGACCCAATCTTTCAACCCGGTGGATCCGGACGCCTTCATGAGCACGATATCGCCCGAGCGTAGCAATCCGGGGAGGCCGTCCCCCAACGACGGAAGGTCTGGCCAGTGCTGTACCGAGTCTGTACGGCCCTTCAGTTCCTCGTAGAGCGCGGCCATATGAGTGCCGAAGAGGTAGATATGGTCGAGTTCCGCGGCGAGGACAGCATCGGCAAGGTCACGGTGAATCTGGTCCGCCTGGGGTCCCAGCTCGAGAATGTCGCCGAGGACGGCGACACGCCGTTTCGAACCATCTGATGCCATCGCGGAAAGCGACGCCAGTGAGGAACGTACGGACGCCGTGTTGGCGTTGTACGCCTCGTCGATCAACGTGATCTGTGCTCCGGTGTCGAGGCGAATGTGCGCGGTCTGGCCGCGGCCCTCCAAAGCTTCGAAGGATGCGAGAGCTGCTACACCCTGCCGCCAGCTCTTCAGGCGATGGGCGCGAAGGGCGGCGATCACGGCGAGGCTATTCAAGGCCGTGTGCTTGCCAGCAGGACCCAAGCGGTACTCGATGGGTTGTTGACCGACCATGGCGACAGTGTTGTGCGTTTCGGGATCCCAGGACGCCAGCCGGATGGTGGCGTTCTCAGACTCTCCATAGGTCACGAGCTGACACCCTTCGCTGACCGCGCGTTGAATGAGAACGTCGGCGTGCGGAGCATCGGCATTGATGATGGCAGTCCCACCCGCGGGCGGAGCTTGGAACACATCAGATTTGATGCGCGCCACGTTCTCCAGGCTCTCCATGTGCTCCAGGTGGGCCTCGGCAATCGACGTGATAATTCCGACGTCTGGCGAGATGGTGAATCCGGACTTTCGGAACGCCATCAACGCCGAGCTGGAGATCTCGAGGACAGAATGACTGAATTGTGGCGACAAACTGAGACGCCGCAATGCCATGCGCTGCAGGTTGAGGTTGCCCGGGTTCGTCGCGATGCTTTCTTCACCGATCGCACGCAAGGCATGCAAGAGCATGGCTTTCGTGGTGGTTTTGCCCGCTGAGCCAGTGATCGCGGTGATGCGCTGGGTATCCAGACTCGCGCGGATTGCTGACACGATCCGGCAGGTCAGAGCAAAGGTGTCGTCGGAGAAGAAGACGTTCTTGCCTTCGAGGTACGGAGCACCGCGCAGTTCCGAGGAGCAGATGATGCCCGAGATTCCATAGTTCAGAGCTCGCTGGATGGTCCGTTCAGTCTTCTGACGGCTCGAGAGTGGGGCTTCCTCCGGCACTTGCGGCCAGGAAGCGTCGCGTGGATAGAGAAAGCGACCGCGGGTCTTCCGCTTCGGCGGATCGAGAACCAGGCCACGGAACTCCAGGTCAAGGTCACCCTGATAGGTGAAGGTCGACGCCGGAAGTACGTCGATGAGGTCCTTGACGCGCATTCAGGTCTCCTAGTCCGAGGATGAACAACACGGTGATTGTACGCTCACTTCGTGAAAGGCGGGTCGACAAGATTTCGGACTTTCCCCTACGGGCTCAGTGTGCACGGTAACCTTGGAAAGCGGACAGCGGGTAGATCTTCGCCATGTGCTCGCACTTCGTCCGCCGCTTTGCCGGTTGGCTGTAGCGACCCTCCACCAGAACGATAGATGAGACGCTTCGAATGAACACGACCTTGAACGCCGGGGACGCCTCGAACTCCGATCAATCAGGAACTCACCACGATTCACTCTTGATTACCCGATCAAGGGTGCTGTCATATCGTGTTCCGACCGCCGGTTCGCAGCTTCGCCCGACCAATTTCGTCGTTGAACTTCAAGGCAAGAACCGATTTGGTGATCTCTATTTAGGGCTGGGCGAGTCCCAGCCACGTGGAGCTCGAACAGGTGACGATGTCTCGGACTCGTGGCCATTTCTGGTAAAAGTTGCCGAAAGCGTTGAAGGCGAGAGGATCGACCTTACCTCAACGCAGTCAGCTTTGGACTCAATCAAAGGTGCGATGGCGAGGTTTGTCGAAATGGCGCGCGTCGCATCAACTCAAGAAGCGCAGCGACGTCCGTTTCGCGGGACCCTTCTCGGAGTTGAGGTTGCACTCTTAGATGTGACTGCTCGGGCACTTGGCCTCACGGTCGCTAAACTCCTAGGCCAACAAAACGAGACGGCGCCACTGGCGCCGACGGCACTATCTCGAAAACTCAAAGGGTCTTCATTGAGTAAGGAGATTCGAGATCAGGGAGAATTGTACGGAGCGCTACGATTGCCTCCCAGGAAAACGATCGACAATTCGATCTCATATTTCGAGAGAGTTTACGGAATTGCTAAACATCCAGATGTAAGCCAGGCTGGCAAGCCCCTATGGGTGGATTTCAACGGAGCTCTGAGTAGAAAAGACGCCGAGCAAATGGTGCGTAGGGTCGCTGCGGCCGTAGGGGAGCGGCGGCTTCCTAAGCACGTGATCCTTGAACAGCCGGTGCCAAGCCGGTACGGCGACCATCTTCCAAAGTTACAGAAGCTAGCCGATGACGAGCTTGCCACCTATGGGAGACCGGACTCCGAGATTCGCATCATGATCGACGAGTCCGTTTGGGATAAGCACAGTATCGGGCGATTGAAGAAGATTGGTCCCATCAGGGCCGTGAATATCAGGCCGGCCCAGGCGGGTGGTTTGATACCCAGCATCGAATTGGCAGAGGCAGCGAAAGCGGCCAATCCAGATGTGGTGATCGTCTTGACCAGGATGATCGGTGCAAGCCGACTCACCTCGGCGGCGATGCGCAACCTCGCTCTTGCAACACCAGAAGCCGACGCAGCAACAATTTCTTCAACTGTGGAAAAGGATATCAATCTCACCATTGCGGAGGTGGAGTCGGAATCTGCTCGTGTTCAGCGCAAAGCAAGCGCCGAAGACGCTGTGAGCATTTCAAAGAAAGCTTCGCGAACGGCTAAGTCGTCAATATACCGTGGGTATTTCTCTGCGCGAGTGAGTAGCAAGAAGCGATTCCGTGTTCGCAATGAGGTGGGTCTGGGGTTCCGGCTGGACTACTCGAGTCTCATCAAGCCGACGATCAATATGGCGACCTACCCCGTGCCTACGCCGCCACGTTTCGAAGGAAAGACAGCGAAAACCTATAGTGACGTGGACTATATTCGCCCCCTGGGGCCGTACGGCGTGCATGGTCACCTCGTTGAGCGAGAAGCGCTGGCTCGAGGGCTGAACACCAGACGATTCAGTAAATCGACGTTCATGGCCGATGACGGCATTCAGCAGCCTGTTTCGTTTCGTACCGCACGGTGGCCGCTCACTAGCGCCGTGGCTTCGTCTATTGTTCGACATAAGGAGACGACGCGTCTGCTCTTGAATCGCCGGGGCGTTCCCGTGCCGCAGGGGCGGACATTCGCACAAGGCGACATACATGGCGCGCTGTCGTACGCCAATAGAATCGGGTACCCCGTCGTTCTGAAGCCCGCGGAAGGATCGATGGGCGTCGGTGTAACGGCAAACATCGCAAACGATGACGAGCTCCGTTCAGCATTGCAGCGGCTTGAAAACAGCGTGCTCGGTACGGGTGAGTTCATCGTGGAACAGCACGTTCGAGGCAAAGATTATCGAATTATGGTGATTGGCGATGAAGTTATTGCCGCCGTAGAACGAGTGCCGGCCTCAGTTTTGGGTGACGGAGTGTCGACCGTAGCAGAACTTATACTCGAGAAGAACGCCAACCGAAAGCTCAATCCACATCTTGGACCTTTGAAGCTGAAATGGAATGCCTCTGTGGAGCATGAGATCGGCAAGCAGGGCCTAAACGCTGAGAGTGTACTGCGATCTGGTCAGCGCCTGTTCCTGAACAGCGTAAACAATCTCACCCAAGGTGGTGATTCGATTGAAGTACTTGACGAACTGCACCCAAGTATTGTCCAGGCTTCCATCGATGCCGTTGCGGCGGTGCCCGGCCTGACGTATTGCGGAGTGGACTTCCTCCTTGAAGACCATACGAAGCCACTTTCTGAACAAAGCGGAGCGGTTTGTGAGCTCAACGCCGTCGCCGCGATTCCTGTTGCGGAGTACCCGGTCTTTGGCACTCCTCGACCATTGTCGGAGCGATTCTTGGTGCACACCGTGGAAGCGCTCGGTTTGAAAGCCTGGGAGCAGCGGGCTGATAGCCTCAACCTTCATATCAAGGTCCGAGGCAAAGTGACTGGAGTTGGGTATCGACAGTGGTTTGCACGACGAGCAAACCAGTTCGGATGCTCTGGCTGGATACGAAACGTCACGGGGCGCGAAGTGGAAATCCGAGTTAGTGGTCCTACCGCTGCAGCAACTGCATTGGCGATGTCAGCTGTACTTGGACCGCCGCGGGCTCATCCGACGTCTGTCAGGACCAAGCACGTGCACGATGCTTTGACAGGCTCATTCGAGATAGTTTCAGGCGAGAAGCGGGGAGGAAGTGAGAATGACTGAAGAGATTGCTAAGGCTGCCCAGGCTAGTGAAGTAGCGCAGTACTATTGTCCACCGGAACTTTTCGACAGCTGGAAGGTCCATGTATCTGCGATTCGTCGAAATCTTCACACATGGATGTTGCCGGGTAGCGTGCTTTTGGCCGGACGTTCTGAGGAATCTCTTGGCGAGTTGGCCTTCGCGCATGGAGTTCCTCAAGACTCACGGCTTTCAAGTGTCACCATGGTGCAGGACAAGCGTGTTCGCCGCGCGATACTGGAAGCGAATCGGATATCAGTCCCAAAGGGCGCAACATTCAGTATTGGTCGGGGAGCGATGGGCGCGCGTCGGTTTGCCTCTGAACTGAATTATCCGGTTGTGGTCAAGCCGATGGTTGGCGACAACTTCATTGAGACACGCACCGGCGTCCAGGGGCAGAAGCAACTGAACGCTGCAATCAGCTATCTCGAGACTGCTCCACCGTTTCGCGAAGATTACACGGCGTCTTCATATGCATTCACAGCTATACAAACTCCCAAGGACGACGGTAGTCGGAAAACGCGGGATAACTATCGTTACTTGGTCGAGAAGCATGTTCACGGTGAGTATCTTCGCCTCCTGGGTATAAGAGGGACGATAGCTTCAGCTATCTATACACCGAACGGAGCGTGGGGTACGGAAGGGTTGGACGTTACGGACTCGTTGGATGCAAGCTTCCATGACTTGTTCGAAAGCGTATGCGAGGTCTTTCCAGGACTACCCTTGATCGCTGTAGATGTCGTTGCCTCCATGGGGCACTCAGCTCCAGTAACCGAGCAGCAGGTTCCTGTTGTTGAAGTGTCTGAACGGCCATGGCTTGTACTTCAGAATGAAATAGCTCCGGCTTCAGTCGAAGGTCTCGCAGACGGGATACTTTCGCAATCAGCATCTGACCATGGAATAGAACTGGAACCAGCGGGCCCCACCCTTGTCTCTCGCGCGGTGCGCTGGGAGGGGGTGCCTCACTACACACGTTTCCTTGAAGCCGTTAAAAGTTTCGCAGATGAGCATGAGTTAACAGGGTGGGTAAAAACGCAGGATGAAGTGGGTGGGGTTGCGGATGGACTGCTACAAGGATCCGCCTCTTCAATTGCGTTATTGGGTGAACTCGCTCTTGATGGGAGGCTGGGGCTCGACCCCGTCATATCGATGGACGGCTCGCCAGTTCAAAATTCGAATTTTCACGATTTTTCTATATTATAAATAACGAGCCCCAAAAAAGTCTGCAGGCATTGAGTGTTCTCTAATCTTAATTATTCCATTTTTAGTGTTCCGTATTCGTGGCGAGGTGTTCGAGAATGGCTCGGGCGTCCGCCGGGATCTCTGGTGCTGCCGTGAGCGGCTGACCAATGATGCCGATCGTGACCGTGCGCAAGGGTCTGAATCGCCCCGGGGATAATAGAGGCAGGGAGATTGGAAGAAGGAGATTCTCTCTTGCCAGTGAAATACACAGACGAACTCAAGGCTCGTGCCGTCGAGCTCGTCATCCATGCCCAGGCCGTCCCCGACACCGCGAATGGAGCGATCGCCCGCGTCGCGAACGAGCTCGGGCTGAGCAAAGAGACCCTGCGAGTCTGGGTCCGCAAACACAAAGAATCGGGAAAGGCGACACCGACTGAATCCGTGGATTTGGAAGCGGAGAATCGTCGGCTGCGGGCTGAGTTGGCTGAAGCGAAGCGGGCCAACGAGATCTTGAAATGAGCATCGGCTTTCTTCGCGGCGGAGCTCGACCGCCCATCGAAGTGATTGTCGCCTTCATCGACGACAATCGCGACGAGTTCGGAGTCGAGCCAATCGTGCGCGCCCTGAAAGGGACTGCTGCACGGATTGCTGTGAGCTCGTATTACGCCTACAAGAAGCGTCAACCATCAGCCCGGGCACGCAGGGACCAAGCACGGTTGGTAGTGATCCAGGACGTCTATGAGGCGAACTATTCCTGCTACGGGGTGCCGAAGATGTGGAAGGCGATCAACCGCCAGTACGCCGATCAATTTGGTCCGGTGACCCCCGCTGCACAGTGGAGCGGTTGATACGCCAGTTGGGCATCGGCGGAATCCGTCGGAAGCGGAAGCGTCCGAAGACGGTCTCAGCACGTGCTGAGGAGTGTCCGGATGATCTGGTTGAACGTGAGTTCGCAGCACCGGCTCCCAATTGTTTGTGGGTCGCGGACATCACCTATGTGCCCACGCAAGCTGGGTGGGTGTACACGACGTTCATCCTCGATGTCTTCCACCGGGAGATCGTTGGTTGGCAGGTGACGAATCATATGCGCGAGTCCCTGGCCAGGGACGCTCTGACGATGGCTCTCGCTGCGAAATACCGGGCCGGCGAAGACGTCTCCGGGCTCGTGCACCACTCGGAGCGCGGAGTGCAGTTCCGGTCGATTCGCTATGGGGAGACCCTGGCGGAATCCGAGGTCGTGGCGTCGGTGGGGTCGCGTGGGGACTCATACGACGATGCCATGGCCGAGGCATTGAACTCGGTCTACAAGGCCGAACTCATTGACCGGAAGGTGTGGTCGGGGTTGATCGAGGTGCTGGCGGAGACGTCGAAGTGGGTGGCTTGGTACAACCAGACACGATTGCATTCAGCGATCGGGTACCGCCCGCCTATCGAGGTCCATTCTGAATGGATCGACCAGTCAGGGGTAGAGTCCGCGGCTGCTTAGGAAACCAAGAAAAGGAGCCTCTACCAAACCCGGGGCTTGACAGCGGCTACTGATCAATGACTCAGCCCGGTTTCAAGGTGTGACCACCATCGAGGTCGATGAACACGTCTGGCGTCATACCCGGTACGGGGACAAGTACGTCACCGTGATCATTGATTTGACGCCGATCCGTTCTGGTGCCGGGCCGGCCCGATTACTAGACATGGTCCAGGGACGATCCAAGGCGGTGTTCAAATCATGGTTAGCTCAACGCCCCGCAGACTGGCGGAAGCACGTAGACACGATCGCGATGGATGGATTCTCAGGGTTCAAGACCGCCGCGGCTGAGGAAGTACCTCACGCATCAGCGGTGATGGATCCATTCCATGTCGTTCAACTTGCTGGTCATGCTTTGGATGAGTGTCGGCGCCGGGTTCAACGCCAGACGCTGGGTCGTCGTGGTCGTTCTGGAGATCCGCTCTATGGTGCTCGTCGTACCTTGCATGCCGGAGAAGCCTTGTTGACGGAGAAACAACGTGACAGGTTAGAGGCACTATTCGTCGAGGAACGTCATGTTGAGGTCGAAGCGACGTGGGGAATTTATCAACGATTGATCGCTGCTTACCGGCATCCCGAACCTGGGCGGCGAGGATCGTTGATGAGGAAGCTGATCACTGACATCACGGCTGGTGTTCCGCAGGCGCTGAAAGAGATTCGTCAGCTGGGTCGTACGTTGAAACGTCGGGCGGTTGACGTTCTGGCTTACTTTGATCGTCCTGGCACAAGCAATGGTCCTACCGAAGCGATCAATGGTCGTCTTGAGCACCTACGCGGGACTGCCCTGGGCTTCCGAACCTGAGGAACTACATCTGCCGCAGTCTGTTAGAAGCAGGCGGATTCAGGCCCCAGCTACACGCTTAAATGCGAAGAGCCCCTTATCCTGAACGACTGCAGCGCCAAGCGCAGATTCATTGAGCACAGCGACGTCAACAAGAATCCGCCTGTCACTGGTCTCAATGACTCCTTGGGACTTGCCGAACCAAAGCGTGGTTGATTGATTCCAGTATCGGGCCGCACTCGAGAAAAGTGCGGCGCCAACGCTGATGCCGGATTGGACCATCTCGAATACGCCTTCGTCAGGTATCTTCATGACTGGCAGGCTACCGGAATATAGTTAATGGACTGACGGTCAAGAAACTGTCGCAGTCCAAGTTCGAAGCTATCCATCCCAGATCTCTGTTGGACCAATTCAGGCACGATCAATGGTTCGTCAGTTTGCGTAACCGACAGAACTTTGTGACGGTTACCTCCTGCGTAAATGTCCAGCCTGAACCGAGCAAGACATCACTTGCGTCATACGGAACGCATGGATTCTGAGTAGCCATGCAAATAGGAAATAAGTACCTGACAGTTCAGACCAATCTGTCGGTGGTTCTTCAATACTGTGAGAACTACCATATAGTTAGTCTCGGGCTGTTGCCGCCAAACCATGTTGCTGGACGACTCGTTTCCGGGAGGACGAATGACCAAATTTGATGAAGCTCGTGTGCTGCTCCGCGAGCTGGACCTGCCAGTAACGAATATTAACGCTTTCATGGTCGCTGAGGCCCTGGAGCGCCGCATTGAAGTTGGTGCAATGCCACGCCGGCCACGAATCGTGTTTATGCATGGTTCTGAGTGGGCTGACCCCGTTTTCTAGGTCCATTCGTTATGTGAGTCCTGACCCCCGCGCTCGCGGGGAGAATGGATCACACGATGAGCAAACAAAGAAGGCGTCACACCCCGGAGCAGATCGTCCGGAAACTCGGGCAAGCCGACCGGCTCCTGGGCGAGGGCAATACGATCGCCGATGCCTGCCGCGAGCTCGGGGTTACCGAGCAGACCTATTATCGGTGGCGAAACCAGTACGGCGGCATGAAAGCCGACGACGCGAAACGGCTCAAGGAGCTCGAGAAGCAGAACGCGACCCTGAAGCGGTTGCTTGCCGAAGCAGAGCTCGAGAAGGCTGCTTTGAAGGAGTTGGCTGAGGGAAACTTCTAGGCCCGGGTAGGCGTCGCGCCGCTATCACGCACCTGATTCGCACCTTGCAGATCAGTGAGCGCATGGCGTGCCGCCTGGCCGGGCTTTCCCGCTCCGCATGGCGGCGGCCGCTCCGAGGCGACACCCCGGCAGACCCTGACCAGGCGCTGCGCGACTGGCTCCGGAAGTTTGCGAAGAACCACCCACGTTGGGGGTACCGACGTGCGTACCATGACGCGCGTGCTGAGGGCTGGAATGTGAACCACAAGAAGGTACAACGCTTGTGGCGTGAAGAAGGGCTCCGGGTGCCGCAGAAACGTCGGCGGAAGCGGGTGGGGTCATCAACTGCTGACGCCCCCAAGGCGGCTGCGCCGGGCGTGGTGTGGGCGGTTGATTTCCAATTTGATGTCGATGAGCGCGGCAAAGCGATCAAGATCTGCTCCATCGTGGATGAGCACACCCGCGTGTGTTTGGGTGGTCTTGTGGAGCGGTCGATCACCGCAGAGCGATTCATCGAGCATCTCGAGGAACTCGTCGCTGAGCATGGGGCACCGATGATGCTGCGAAGTGACAACGGGCCGGAGTTCATCTCGGATGCCGTTGCAGACTGGGCTGGCACGAGAACCGGGTTGTCGTACATCCCGCCCGGTCAGCCCTGGCGAAACGGATACGTTGAGTCGTTCAACTCGAGGCTCCGCGACGAGTGTCTGAACATCAACAGCTTCTACTCGCTGCTCCATGCACGGGTCGTGATCAGCGACTGGAAGCACGAGTACAACCACGAGCGCCGACATTCCTCGCTGGGGTACCTGGCCCCGGTCGAGTACGCTCGATCCTGCACCCACACGTTCGAAGAAACCGACTCGCATACTGAGCGGACCTAACTACGGGGGCGGCCCATGAGAGCTACAGGTGGGGTAACGGTCTAACCACGCTGAATACGCGTCTTGCACGTCGCCTGGCAAACCAAAAAGACCTTCAAAGCAGCATTTTCCGCAATTTTGGCATCAATTCAGCTGAAAACGCCGTATTTGCCGCCGACGAGGCAAGGAGGGCCTGGGAATGGGCGAAACCCCTGGGCAAACTTGTCGTTAAACCTCACAATGGAATTCACGGTAAAGACGTTCACGTGGGTATTGAAACCTGGGAGGAGTTCCAGGAAGCCTTCGGACAGGTCTCCTCTGACAGGGGGCGGGTGCTCGTAGAGCAGTTTCGGCCGGGAACCGAACATCGTTGCCTTGTAGTGGACAACAAACTGATTGCCGTTACTAGGCGCCGGCCCGCGAGCGTCCTCGGAGACGGGACTTCCTCCATTGAGGAGCTTGTAACTGCGAAGAATCAAAATCGTGGTCCTATCCACATCAAGTTGAAGACCGGGCCACGCGAAGTGCAGTATCTGGCTAAACAAGGATTGTCGCTTAGCTCCGTTCCTGAAGAGGGGGTGCGCGTATTCCTCACTGGAGCGTCGAATATCCATGCCGGCGGCGACGCGATTGATGCAACGGAGGATATCTCTGCGAGTGAGAAGCGGTTCATTGAGCGCGCCTCACGTGTGATTCCGGGGTTGCGGCTCGCCGGCTTCGATGTCTTGCTCCCCCGTTTTGGAGTGCAGGCGGAACCAAGCATTATTGAAGTGAACCACTCACCAATGACTTCAATGCATCACCTTCCCTGGGAGGGGAAGAAGCGCAATGTTTCGGCGGCCATTATGGACGCGATGTTTCCATTGACGAAAAAATAGTTCTATATCGCATGGGCCCTATATCAGCGGGTCTATTCGTGAGATGCCGTGCAGATGCACCTTGAGAAATCGAAGATCGTCGATAGAAGTTCGAGTTCTTATCTGACATCCGTTGGGGTTTTGATTTGAAGTCGACTGCGGCGAGGCAACGGTGGGGCTCGGCGATCTCATTGTCGCCCCGAACACCGCCATTGTGTGCGCGGGTTATTGTGAGATGCGGCGGGAACGCCGAGCTCCCCGGCCTCAGGCTCCGCCGGAGCTGCAATCTCGGCTATCGGGCTTGTGCGGAACGAGTCCACCTCCTTCTCGGGGATTGGCCGCGCGTTGGCGCGGTTGGTCGAGTGGTATGTGATGGAGCACAACTGCTGCACGCATTACAGTATGAGGAACGCCGCGCCGTTCGCTGGTGCGGCTTCGGCCGCCGCGGTCAGCAAGGTTCGTTGCTTGTCGGTGAAGTTCGATCCCGAAGCGGAGAATGCTTTGGACGCCGCAGAGCGGACGGATCTTCCGATGATGGTGCCCGAGAGTGTTCTGCTACAGCAAGCGGCGGACTCCTCGGTGGCAACGGTACATAGCTTTTTCACATGGAATGCGTCATGCGCGGCCGTCGCGACTTCTAGTAAGTTGTCGATGGCAGTTTGGTGCCCGGTGAGCGGTACCAAGACCGCCAACTTCACGGCCTTCCGGAACGCGAGGCACCGGCGATCGATCGAAGCTGCGTATGTCTACCCATGTCGATCTGGCACGAGTCTTCCCCTAATTCGTTGCGGCCGAGGTCAACCATTCCGGTCAACTCTTTCATGCCACGGTCGCGGGGGTCGAGTTGAAGCCAGATCTGTTCGTCGAGGCCCAGCGTGCTCACTTCGTCCATCCGGATTTGTCGGCCTGCAGGTTGGCGAGTTCGGATTCGACCGCGAATCGCATCGTCTTTTGCGTAGTGCCGAGTTGCTGGACCAAGGCGCGCACGATCGCATGCACGCGGCGGAGGTGCACCATCACTGAGGTCATAGAGCGACCCGTGATCATCGGCGCGGAGACCCTCAACGTTGGGCGACACCTCCACCGATGTCTACCGCATATTCCTCATGATCAGACGGTCGCGCGAATCGCGGTTGAGCCGACCCCGGTCCCGTCCCGCCGCCGTCGTGGCGATCAGTGTCCGTGACATCAGCGCTGGGAGGGTCCATCGTGTGTCGCTGCGGGAATGCCGGGCGGCTCTAATGCACTCGTCAGTTTTCCCATCTAGCGAACAAGGTGCCTGCTTGCTGGTTGCATCGCAAGAATATTCTGGGGAGGTCGGCAGGCTCGATCAATAGTCAGTCATAGTCATTCCTTGATCAAGTACTCAAAGAACGAGGAAGCGGATCCGGCTACGAGTCGCATGTTGGAAGTGAAACTCGGGTTCAGCGACAGCCCCTCGACTCTCCAATGCCCCCGGTTCCCAGACTGGTGATACACGAGGTCTGCGGCCGCCCATCGGAGTTGTGGTATCGCCCGCACAGCATGAAGCGCTAGGCGACTTGCGTCGTCCATATTACTTGGCGCCAGTTGAGATAACGTTTCCTTTGAGAACATAGCGAATGATGTATTTCGCGAAGAGAGAATCGTCACCCGCGGTCCCTGAGGGTACGACTGCACGTACCACCTAGGGTGTTCGTGGAAGATATCGCAATCTTCCGCCGTAGTGATCAACTTCGAAGAGGCGTTTCTCCATCCGTTAGAACTCTTGACTGCTAGGAGAGGGCTGGGTGAGTTGTTCAAGCGCCTTCTTAGCGCATCCTCCGATCGGATGTAGCCGCCGCGTACACGGAAGATCTTCTTGAGCGCCAGGAACGCTCGAATATAACCATGCCTTCTGAACATGCTTGTTGATGCAAGCAAATCTGATGGTCCAAGCATCTGACCAGTGAACCATTGGTCATGATTGTCACGCGAGACCTTGATTAATGTTCTTTGAGTGTCATCTACTTCGTATCCTTGCGAGTCAAGCCAGTCGAAGAATAGTCGACTGAGACGAACTTGTCGGCTGAGCGTCTTCTGGCTGGATCGTTCCGTGCTACTCAACTCCAGGTGCGGTGTTGTCGAATCCGACTCAAAAAGCGAAACACGCGTCAACCACTGTGGAGATGCAATGTCTTTAGGCTCTCCCGTGAATGGGAACGTCGCTCCCGCATAATGTGCGCGGCAGTTTACTTCAATAACGTAAGGCTTTCCGGTCACCTTCTCGGTTACGATGTCAACGGCCCCCCATCGAAGGCCTGGGATGTTGGCGACTGTCTCGCGAGCAAGCGACTTTAGCTCGTCGGAAACAAGGGGTGAGACCTCGTGGGGTTCGCCCCCTCCGCTCAGTCCGCCGACGTTGCGAACGATTATTTCCTTGTTTTGTTCAAGGGTCGAGTCCAGGGAGTAGCCTTGCCTGCCCAGGACTGTGTCGACGATATTGTCTATCGGAATGGGCAGGTATCGGAGGCCGGGGTTGTTGCGGCGTGATTCATTCTTTTGATCTATTAATTGTTTGATGGTTGATTTGCCGTCACCCGTGACCTTCGGGAGGACTCGATGGATGACCGCTACGCATTCTTCGGCCGTCGCCAAGCACCGATACTCTGTGTCGAAATCAATGTACTCTTCCAAAAGCACGGGGAGCTTGCCGGCTGCCGTCGCGTACCGAAATGCTTCGCGTATCTCAGCATCACCTTGAATATCTACAGTGACGCCGTTTCCCTTGGATCCTCCGTTTGGCTTGACGACGACAGGGGCTTGAATCTCCGTAGCTTTTTCAACGGCCTCATCTTCCGTGTAAACGGCGAATCCGCGGGGGGTATTGAGTCCAGCTGCTTCGAGGAACTGTTTTGTCATTCCCTTGTTGGTTATGATCGCCGCGCCAAGTGACGACTCATTCAGGACAGGCCCGTCGATCATGTAGTCGTCACCGTTTACTGTTGCAACGCCTTGCCCTTCGGCAATCCAATGAATTTCCGCGTTGCTGTGTTGCTGCGCCGCATGCGCGAACAGCGATGCACCTACACCGTGGCCAGCGAAAATCATCTCTTTAGCGCCGCTCAGATTAAGGGCGAGGTCTCCATGGGAGGACGTGCCGTTGCCGTTAGAGGAAGCAATGAGGGGTTCTTTGGGTTCCATGTTCGCCTTTGAGTGTGAGTTTTCCGAAGGGTGCGCAGTTGGTCGAAAGTGACAAGATCTGGTTCGAACTTTAGAGGCAGTGCTCGTAAGCGGGGGCTGGGGTAATTGTCGTCAATTTAATCCTACCGCGCTGTTGGTCTAGCGGTCGGGCTTGCATCAAGCATGACCTTGGGGGCTGGCAAGTCGTCTTTGGTAACTAATGTCCATATGTCTAGCGGCCCTGGGGCAGAGATTTTTCTTTGCACGGTGGCGAGGCTATTTTATGCAGGGCAATATTGTGTCAGGGGAATTCGAGGGTGGATGTGCGGGCTCGCTTTCAGTCGTTGGTCGCTGCAGCTTTGTATTGGGTTCCTGGTTGTTGTTGAATTCGAAGGTCAGGTTTCTGGGTGGTCTTATCGCGGGCTAAAGACGTCTTGTGCTTTATACCGATGCTTGGGTTAGCGCTTGGAGCCGGCACATTCGATCCGTCTACTTCTGGGAGCGGCGAGCAGGCCAATCCTCCGGTTCACTGTCAGGGTCCGGTAACCGCCGATGGCGTGGTTACAAGGAATCTCGGCTACGGCAGCGAGAGTTTCCCTATCACCGCATCCGGGATGATCGAAGATACACACTATGTGGTCAGCCGCCACATGTCGCTGACTCCCGGCGTGATCGCTGGCTTCAACGTCGACACCGGAGAACGCGTCTATCAGGAAGACGTCGTGATCGATGGTGATGAGAGTGAAGGCACCTGGGGCGCGACGGTAGCCGGCGACGACCTCTACGTCGGAATGAGTTTCACTGGGGACCGCAGGTCCTCGATCCTACGGCTGGACCATGACAGCCAGGAGCTCGAAGAGGTGGCCTCCACTGCCCCCGCTGCGCTGATCTGGGATATGACCACAGCACCGGACGGCACCATCTACGCCGCGACATCACGGCAGAACGGCGCGGGCCTGTGGGAGTACGATCCCGAGGGCGAAGGTGCCGAGTTCCTCGGCCAGTTCGAAGAGAACACGCGCCAAGACGCTCGCAGTGTGGCGGCTACTGAGGACACGGTGTACCTGGGCCTCGGCAACGCTGAACCTGATCTCATCGCCTACGACCGTGACAGTGGCGAGTCTGAGTCGATCCTTCCCGAGGAACTGGATGATGCTTCCTACGTCTACTCGCTGGAGGCGAACGAGGACGTCATCGTGGCCGGGACCTCCTCGCCGGCAACCCTGACGGTGCTGGACCCAGACGACCCCGATGAGTACGACATGGTCGACGTTCCTTCTGGGACGGTGCAGGCCATCGAGATCGTCGATGACATGGTGTACTTCACGGGTGGTTCCACACTGTGGAGCTATGACCTGGATGAGGGCGAGCTGGAGAAGCTGAGCGAGGTCAACATTCCCGGCGGGCAGACCCGCGGCCTCTACTATCGCGATGGCGTGTTGCATGGTTCCGGGAACCTGGGCCAGCTCTGGTCTTACGGGCTCGACGGGGGCGAGTTCAATGTCCTCGACATGGTTGAAGAGGCGGGGGAGGGAACCCCTGAGGATTCCTCTTATGGGGAGCCCGCGCAGTCACTGGCGGCGGTTGATGGTGTGGTCTATACCGGCGGGCACTTCACCGTCGGCGTGAGAGACACCGAGACCGGCGACCTGACGCAGCTTGACGTGCCCGGTGAGCCCAAGGGGACCCAGATTGTCGATGGTGTGCTGTACATGGCCATGTACTCCAGTGGGAACCTGGTCAGCTACGACCTTGAATCCGAAGAGATGGAGACGCTGGCCAGCGCTCCTCGAGGCCACAACCGGCCCCGCGATCTTCACTACGATGCTGAGGCCGGGCAGCTCTACATGACCGTGCAGGCCGACACCGGCGGTGGCGGGTCGCTCTTGGTCCACGCCATCGACAGCGGAGACAGCGAATCCTATGAGCCCTTCGACGACCATGCGGTCTCGGCCGTCACCTCAGCGGACGGAACGGTCTATGTGGCCGGCAGCAGCGGCATGCAGGACTCCTCCGACGGTGCTGTGCTCAAGGCGCTGGACCCGGACGATGGAGACACCCGCTGGGATATCGACCTGGATCCGGACCTCGGCGGCGTTACCGGCCTGCAGGCGCTGGGCGATGAAATCTATGCGATCACCAGCAAAGGATCCATCTTGAGAGTCGATCTGGATTCGCAGGACGCTGAAGAGATCGCCGACGGCTTCGGCCCGGGCGATCTCATTGAGCACCGAGGGGAGATCTACGGAGCGACCGCTGAATCGGTCTTCACGATCGACCGCGAAGCAGACGAGGTCGAGATTCTGCTTGAAGACCTGGATGGACAGTGGTTCACCTGGCCGAGCCTTGCTTCGGACGGCTGCACCATTTTCGCGATGCACGGTGCTGAGGTGGTGCAGATTGCCACCGATGCACCCGTCGCCGACGAGCCGACGGAGGAAGCGCCCGAGCCCGACGAGCCCGAAGAGACCGATGAACGCGGGTGGGCGATCCTTGGCATCATCATTTTCGGGGTCATGATCGTGGCTGCCGTCGCGCTGATCATGGCGGTAGCGTTGCGAAAGCGTGCGCGAAAGAGCGGCAGTTTGGAACATTAGGCGAAACGCACGCGGCGGGAGCTATTGGCTCTTCACCGCCGTCATGACCTGCTGAAGAACCTTGTACCGCACTTCACCCGGGTCCACGTTCAGAATGGTCGTGAAATGGGTGGAGCCATCGGGGTGCGTCCAGGCGAACGTCACGTGAGCGCGTCCGTCGACCGGCCAGGTTCCGGTTTTCGCCGTGACCATCTCGGGCAACGGCACCACGCGGCTGAGCAACACGCGATGCTGGGTCTTCTTCGGGCGGGCGCGTGGTCCCTCGATGGAGATGTCTCGAGAGAACGTACCGAGTGCGTCGACCAGGAACGGATCTTGGTGAATCCGACGGTGGAGATCCGTGACCTGGGCTGCGCTCATCTTGCCGAAGTTCCAGGGCGTAGAGAAGGATGCCCCCGCGTAGCCCAGTTCGGCCGCAGTATCGTTCATCGCCTGGACGAACCGCTCCACTGGAGTGCCGTCTCCGGGCAGTTGTTCTCCGACCCCGCGGGCGATGACGTAGGGCGCGGTGTTATCCGAGGAAGCCATCACTGCGCGCAACAGGTCGGCGTAGGAGACGACATCGTCTTCCACGAACCGTCGGTAGCTGTACTTGTGCCGATCCTGGCGAGTGACCGTCATGGTCTCGGCCAGCAGCTCGTCGGTCGTTAGTGTCTGACGAGCTACGTACGCCATCATCAGCTTGGTGACTGAGGCGAGCTCCCACTCATCGGGCACCGTGTGGGCGGCGCCGTGGGAGAAGGTCTCCCGACCGGTGCTATCGACCGAGTAGATCGCTGCTTCGTTCGGGAGTCGTGGCGTCGCGGAGTGCAGTCCGGACAGCTCATAGAGCAGGTTCTCCATGCGCGCTTGCACCTGGGTGGGAATCTCACCGTGGTAGACGAGCACCGGGCCCACGGTGCCAGCCCACTGGCGGCGGCCCTTGTGGTCGCCGCCGAGGGTCAGACCGCCCAGGGCGCGACCGTTGGATTCCCGGTTCTCCTCGACCTGGAGGCGAGAGTCGATGGCGAGGCTGGTCCGCTCGGGACTGAACGTCGCGGTGATCAGGTGAGGTTGGGTGTCCGAGGCGGACCGATTCTTGGAGTCGACCCCGGAGTACGAATTCATCGGGGAGCCAGATCGGTCAGCGGAGAAGATCGCGTGTCGGCGTTTCCCGACCCCGTCCAGGAGGAACCGCTTGCCCGGTTCTAGGGTCTCCGCCGTGCCGAAGGCCATGATGGTGTTGGGCTGCCGCAGGATGCCCTCGGCACCGAAACTGGCGGCAAGAACTCCGTGGCCGGCCGTGAACCCGTTCAACTGCCCGTAGGCACCTTCCAAGAGTTCTAGCGCATCCCCGTAGTTCGCCAGCGGCGGGTGCTGGCCGAGACCGTCGGCGAGCTCGACGATGCCACCGTCTTCATTGAAAGTGGTGGTGGTTGGATCGGTCGGGTCGTACACCGCGGTCCAGCCATCGAGGCGTGCCAGGCGCTTGATGCGTTCAGCGGGAGTCGCGCCGTCGTGATCATTGCCGGACACCAGCCACCACGGGCCGGGCAGAGCGTTGCGAGTGGGGGAGATGGCCATCCAGAGTGCGACGGGAAGGTTGTCTTCGGCCCGGGTGCGGAAGCGGAAGATGCGAGAGGTAATGCTGGTGTCGAGCTTGTCGAGGTATCCGGGCACGGCCAGAGGCAGATTCAGTGCGCGGGCCGTGTCCGCATCCGGGACGCGGTAGACGTTCGGCTTCAGGCGCGTTAGGTCGGAGGACGCGCTGAGCACCGGTGGGTTCGTCACCGGAGCGAGGCTGTCATCCCAGTTCTCCTGAGTGCCGTCGAATCCAAGCCGCACCGCGAATGCGTAATCCGGGTCTGGCGGTGGCGTGGTGGTGTGAATGAGCATGGTGGTCCTCCCCGACAGACAATGCTACTTTCCCCGCGCGGTACCTGCCCATTCTGGCGGGGGACGTGAACGAAGTACCGGGGGTAGAATACCCGGGTACCGCTGAATCCCCCAGAGACAGGTGACACCGTGACAGACACGACCGGTCAGCAGTTGGCAGTCGTCATTGGCCAGGGCTACGTGGGGCTTCCTCTCGCGCAGGCGATGAGCGCCGCCGGCGTCTCCACGATTGGATTCGATGTTTCCGCGCAACGCGTGGCTGCACTGAATTCCGGAACCTCACACGTGGATGACCTCAGCGACGAGGCCCTGCAGGTGATGCTCGATCAGGGCTACACCGCCTCGGCTGATGCCTCGGTGATTGCTGATGCTGATGTGGTGGTCATCTGTGTACCGACCCCACTCGATGATGGTGGCGGCCCGGACCTGGGCGCGGTGGAAGCCGCGACGCGCACGATCGCGTCGAATCTCAGTTCCGGAACCCTGGTGATCCTGGAATCAACCACCTACCCGGGCACCACCGAGGGCATCGTGCTGCCACTGCTGGAGGAACATGGCTCCGTGCACGGACGCGACTTTCTCCTGGCGTTCTCTCCGGAGCGCGTGGACCCGGGATCGAAGACTCACGGGATCACCAACACGCCCAAGCTGGTGGGCGGTCTGAACGAGAAAGCGACGCAACAGGCGACGGCTTTCTATGAGCAATTCATCGACACCGTGGTCCCGCTCTCCGGGGCGAAAGAAGCCGAGACTGCGAAGTTGCTCGAGAACACCTACCGGCATGTGAACATCGCCCTGGTGAACGAGATGGCGCGCTTCTGCCACGATCTCGATATCGACATCTGGGAGGTCATCCGCGGGGCAGCAACCAAGCCCTTCGGCTTCCAGAAGTTCACGCCCGGTCCCGGCGTGGGCGGGCACTGCATCCCGATTGACCCCAATTACCTGAGTTTCCAGGTCAAGAAGACCCTGGGCTACCAGTTCCGTTTCGTCGAGCTGGCCCAGGAGATCAACAACTCTATGCCGCAGTATGTAGAGACGCGGCTGACGGAGCTACTCAACGATCACGGCAAGCCTCTCAACGGCTCGAACGTGTTGCTACTGGGCGTCACCTATAAGCCGGACATCGCTGACCAGCGTGAGTCCCCGGCCGTGCCGTTGGCGAAGATCCTGCAAGGGAAGAAAGCCGATGTGGTGTTCCATGACCCGCTGGTGGAGGAATGGCACGTGGAGGAGGAGACCCTGACCCGGGTGCCCGATCTGGACGCGGCACTGGAGCAGGCCGACCTGGTGGTGCTGATGCAGGCACACCAAAGCTACGACGTCGATGACCTTGCCTCACGTTCGAAGCTGTTCTTCGATACCCGCGGTGTGAGCACGGAATCGGACTCGGCTCACCGGCTCTAAGAGTCAGTTGCGGCCGGGGTTAGGCGTTGCGCGCGACGAACTCCCGTAACCATTCTGCAAGGTCCGGGCCGATGTCTTCGTGGCGCATCGCCAGTTCGATGTTGGCCTTGAGGTACTCCAGTTTGTTGCCGGTGTCGAAACGACGGCCGTCGTACACGACCGCGACCACGCCGCCGTACTGCTCCGGATCCTTGGCCAATTCGATCAGAGCGTCCGTCAGCTGGATCTCGCCGCCGGCACCCGGCTGGGTGTGCTCGAGAACCTCGAACACCTCGGGGCGCAGCACATAACGACCAATAGCCGCCAGATTGGAGGGGGCATCCTCCCGGGCAGGCTTCTCGATCAAATCGTTAGCCCAGAGCGATCGCCAGCGCGTGTTGTCCAGCTCACCGCCGGGCTGCACGATGCCGTAGGACGACACCATGTCCTCGGGGACCTCTTGCACGGCGATGACGCTGGCCCCGGTCGCCTCGTGGATCCTGATCATCTCGAGGAGCAGTTCGGCCCCGTCGTCGATGATGTCGTCGCCGAGCAGTGCTGCAAACGACTCGTGTCCCACGTGTTTCTGGGCGCGCAGGATGGCGTGCCCCAGGCCCTTAGGGTCCCCCTGACGCACGTAGTGGATGTCAGCGAGGTCAGTGGCCGCTCGTACGGCCTGGAGCACCTTGTCTTTGCCGCGGCTCTCCAGCACGCCCTCCAGCTCGGCCACACGGTCGAAGTGATTCTCGAGCGGAGTCTTGCTGCGGCCGGTCACCATCAGCACATCCGACAAGCCAGCACCCGCAGCTTCTTCCACCACGTACTGGATCGCGGGACGATCTACCACCGGCAGCATCTCCTTGGGGATGGCCTTGGTGGCCGGGAGGAACCGGGTGCCCAGTCCCGCCGCAGGGATAACCGCTTTCGTGATGTGGTGGTTCATGTGGTCCTGAATCGTTGTAAGCGTGAATCTCAGCCGATGTGTCCATCGAAGTCTACTGGGCGAGACTACGCAAGGAATCTTTCTGGGAGATTAACGGACTGTCGGGCTTGGTATCCTCGTACCGGCAGGGCCGATCAGCACCGGATGGGTCGCAAGCAGCACGACGGGGGACACTCGAATGCGGATTACCGTGGTGGGACTGGGATACGTCGGACTGGCGAATGCCGTCCTATTGGCTCGCAAACATTCGGTGGTGTCGCTCGATATTGATGTGCCACGCGTGGAGATGGTCAACAAGCGCGTCTCCCCGCTGGTGGACCAAGAGCTGATCCAGCATTTCTCAGAGGTGGAGCTGGATCTTTTCGCCACGAACGACCCTGAGGTGGCCTTCGAGGAGCCCGAGTTCGTGATCATTGCGACGCCTACCAACTACGATCCGGACACCCAGTACTTCGATACCTCCAGCGTCGAAGCAGTCCTGCAGCAGGTCGAAGACCTTGCTTCCAACGCGGCGGCGGTGATCAAATCCACCATTCCGATCGGCTTCACCCAGCGCATGCAGGATAAGCACCCCGATCTGCAGATTGTGTTCAGCCCGGAGTTCCTCCGCGAAGGTAAGGCTCTCTACGACAACCTGCACCCCAGCCGCGTGATCGCGTCGGGCGCCGAGGAACCGGCCCGACGCTTCGCCGAGATTATGGCTGATGCAGCCGAGGACGCTGACGTCCCTACGGTGGTGACCGGCACCGATGAGGCCGAGGCCATCAAACTGTTCTCCAACACGTATCTCGCCATGCGCGTGGCCTACTTCAACGAGCTCGACACCTTCGCGGTGGAGAAGGGCCTCGACGCTGGGGCAGTAATCCGTGGCGTCTCGCTCGACCCGCGCATCGGCGATCACTACAACAACCCCAGCTTCGGCTACGGCGGCTACTGCCTGCCCAAAGACACCCGGCAGCTGCGCGCCAACTACGAGGGCGTTCCCCAGAACCTCATTGACGCCATCGTGGACTCGAATCAGACCCGCATGGACTTCATCATTGAAGATGTGCTCCGCCAGAAGCCTTCTGTGGTGGGCATCCACCGCCTGGCAATGAAGGCTGGCTCGGACAACTTCCGTAGCTCGTCCATCTCTGTGGTGCTCGAGGGTCTGCGTGACCGTGGCACCGAGGTGGTCATCTATGAGCCGACCGTCGAGCAAAGCCCGATCGAGGGTGTGGCTCTGGAGAACGATCTGAACACGTTCCTGGAGCGCTCCGATTTGATCATTACCAACCGCGTTAGCGACGAGCTCGAAAGCGTTCGGGAGAAGATCTACTCCCGTGACGTTTACGGCAGGGATTGACCTACAGGCGATATTCCATGATCGAGTCCTCGTTCGAAGGCACGTCTCCGCTTCCCGAGCCCGTGCCTCAAATCACCACAACTCTCAACAAGCCTGCCCGTCGACGACCTCGGACCATCGACGACTCCCAGCACCGGGTTCGTGAGTACGAGTCGGTGGATGCGTTCATGGACGTGACCCATGAGCCCGCAGGCATCGTCACGGTGAATCACCGAAACGTGCCGATCGATCTGCTGGTGGCACCATCGAGTAGCGACACCGTGTTGGTGTTCTTCCACGGTGCCATCGAGCGGCATTTCTCATTGCCCGTGCTCTCGGGCATGGGGATCTCCGGAGGAGTGACAGCGAACCGTGTGTTCGTGTCGGATCCATCCCTGTACCTTAACGAGAAATTGCGACTGGCCTGGTATGCGGGCAATTACGCACAGGTAGACCTTCAGGACCAACTGACCCGGATCCTCGAGCACATCTTCTTCTTGCTCGGTGCGCGTCGGGTGGCCTTCTTCGGCGGTTCCGGAGGCGGCTTCGCCTCGCTGTATTATGCCAGCCGCTTCGAGAATTCCTTGGCGTTGCCGTTCAACCCGCAGACCAATATCCGCCGCTACATGGACTACGCGGTCGGCAGTTATATGAACATGGGATTCCGGGTGAATGCGCCACGGCGACGGCGACTGGCGAACAAGCCACTCTCAGTCGTGAGCAACCTGTGCACGCTCTACCATGAGCCGCAGCCGCCCCTGGTCGCGTACATGCAGAACTTGAACGACAAGACGCACATCCGTGAGCAACTGCGCCCGTTTCTGCGGCAATCGCACGCCGATAACCGGATGATGTTGTTGGCGGAACCGTGGAAGGCCGGCCATACGCCGCCACCGAAACCGCTGTTGACCAATGTTCTCGATGTGGCGTCGTCGGCAGCGTCCTGGGAAGACGGCTTGAGCGAGCTCGGATTCCAGACCCTGGACTACGAGCGCCGTCAGCGGATGGGGTTCAAGGGGTTAGCTGCAGGTCGGGGTTCTGCTTAGCGTAGGTGTCCTTGACCGGGGCCATGGGTGTACTGATGCTACATCGTCAACGTGCCGGACCAGGCCGTATCATTGGGCTTAAATGAAAATGAGTTAATTTTAGGATCTTGATGGGGGAAAATTGAAGATTACACGATTTCGAATTGAGAACTATCGCGGCATCCGTGATGCTCATGCGGAAGACTTGACCCGTCTTCCATTTGTTATCATGACAGGCCGCAACGGTACAGGCAAAAGCCTCATCCTGGAAGCTTTGGCTGCAGTATGGGCCGGTGAAATAAATCTGCCGGATCTTGTAGGTCCATACTCCAACTCGCTGTCAGTGGAACTTGCCATTGAACTCTCAGACGGTGAGTACGAATCGCTGGAGCAATGGCTAGACGATACGGGGCAAGGTCCCATCGAGCGTAGAGAAGAGCACGTACTGCAGGCCGTGGCAACATCCACTCAGGAAACGGGGCATTACGTACAACGTGACGGTGTCATCGAATCGTTGCAGAGCAGATACTTCGCCGACAATTACTCGTTTGCGAACATCGATTTGCTCTCAGCTCGCCGTCAGCCGACGCTCAACGCTGAAATTGGAGTGGATCTGAACCTGCTCGACGCCGGACAAAACGCCTTGCAGAGGCGGCAGATGATGCAGGATGAAATTCGATGGAAAAATGCGCAGCACATGCCCGATGTTGGTTCCTATCTGACGGCTCTCGATTACCGTGAGTATGTTGCTCGTCGAAACGATGGTTTGATCCCTGGCGAGTACGATCGACTCCAAGAAGCTTTTCGACATGCCACCGGTAAGACAATCTCCAGGCCGAATTTTGATCCCAACACTGGACGCCCCGAAATTGTAGTTGAAGTTCCTTCCGGGGTGACGCATGGTCTCGCGGATCTCTCGAACGGAGAGCGGGAGATGATTGGAATGTTCTACTACATTAGCCAGCTTGCCTCGCGCGGTGGCGTCCTATTGCTGGACGAACCAGAAAGGCACCTGCATCCCACATTGCAGTCAGCCGTGTTAGAGGCCATCACATCTCTCGCTGGCCAAGGGCAAGCGTTGATAGTTACGCATTCACCTACAATTGTGGCTACCATCCCTCAGGAGCAGATTTGTTCGGTGCGTGGCGCCTGGGAAGTGGCTGAAAATCAGTTGCGATGGGCCTCCGACTCCCAGGATGCCTTTGAGCCCCTTGCCGAAGTCGGGATTCAGCCCAAGGACCTGCTCCAGATGGAAGCTATCCTTGTCGTTGAAGGGCAAGATGATGCCAATCGATTGCAAATGCTCTTCGTGGAAGAACTGTCGCGGGTGAAAGTGTTGGTGGCGGGAGGCCGCGATCGGGCGCTGAGTATTTACCACGCACTTGGTCAGGCTGACGTTGGAGTGCCGCATCTATGTGTGGTTGATCGAGACTTTCTAAGCAGCGATGAGGCATCTGCACTCGAGAAGAAGGGCGTTTTCGTTTGGGGCGCTCGCATGCTGGAGAACGTCTTATTGCATGCCCCGCTTATTGCCGAAGCGGCCGGGAAGCCTGAAGATTATGTAATACAGATTATTCACGATTGTGCGGCCGAATTGAGAGCGAATGCGATCACCGTATTCACTGAACATCGCACTCTGAAGCTTCCAGTTGAGTCTCCCGACGGAGAATTCAGCGGGCTGCGGGGGCATATCGAAGATCAGATTTTCATGTGGCAGCAGAGGCTGAAATGCGGTGAGCAAGTTGCTGTCGAGGTTAAAGAGGAGCTGGAAAATGCATGGGAAGAGTCATGGCATCGTTACGTTGATGGAAAGAAGCTAATAGGTGCGGTCAATGCGAAACTAGGTGTCTACAGGGACAAGGTCACATTTATCGAGCATCTTATACGCTGGGCTCGATTGAATAAAGAAAAAATGCCACCCGAATTACATCGTTTCGAACAACGGTTATTGGAAAGCACTTCTCCCGTAATTAAAGATATTAGCAGCGCGAAGCCTGCCGAGAGTGACCTTGAAGTGCGAGTTAGGAGAGAACTCACTGATGTGGAGCCTGACTCTCGTCTCAATATTTCTGATTGGCACTACGGCGGCTGTTTTGGACAATGAGTTTCTCCGATACTTCCAGGGATGGCTTGCTGGCTGCAGTGGGTCCGTGGCCTGAATCATTGACTCTCATCGCACGTCGTTGAGGCTGAAGCGTAATTCGATAGTAGTTTTGGTTGAGTGACCTTGATCCGATTGATGTGGAGAGCTCGTAGTTACGCTCGCCGCCGACGGATGGGGCTCAAGGGGTTAGCTGCAGGTCGGGGTTCTGCTTAGCGTAGGTGTCTTTGACCGCGGTGAGGAAGGTGTTGGCGTACTCGAGCTCGCCGCGCCCGATGGCGGAGGCGAAGGTCATGTACTGTTCCATCTTCTGCTTGGTGTCCCCGTCGGCCACGATCTGACCGTCTTCCAGCCACAGCACCCGGGTACACATCTCCTCGATGGATCCCCGTGAGTGGTTGACCAGGAACACGGTGCCGGCCTGCTCGATCATCTTGTCCATGGCGTTTTTTGAGCGCTCCTGGAACGTGGCGTCGCCGGTAGCCAGCGCCTCATCCACCATTAGGATTTTCGGCTGGGCCGCCACGGAGATCGCGAACTTTAGGCGAGCCCCCATGCCAGAGGAGTACGTGTTCATCGGCTGGTTGATAGAGGGGCCGATCTGCGCCAGATCGATCACTGATTCCCGGGTGGCCTCGGCCTCCTCAGGGGAGAAGCCCATGGCCAACAGGCCCAGAATCACGTTCTCGGATCCCGACAGGTTGGGGATCAGCGCGGCACCCACGCCCAGCAACTGTGGCTTAGCGGAGGTGTACACCCGGCCGGTGCTGACTGATTCCAGTCCAGACAGGGCGCGTAGCAGCGTGGACTTACCGGAGCCGTTGCGGCCGATGACCCCGATGAACTCGCCCTCGCGGGCAGCGAAAGAGATGCCCTTGAGCACCGGCTTGATGATGCGGCGGGTGTTGAATCGCAGAGGGTTCCGCGATTTCTGGACGGTGCGGACTTTGTAGCCGAGGTGGATGTTGTCGGCCAAAACAGTAATGCGGGGATCAGCGCTCGTCACGGGCGTAGTCCTCCTCAGCCTGCCAGAAGTAGATGAATCCGAAACTCAGCAGACCCACTGCCCAGGCCGCCAGGCCCAGCCAGGTGGATAGATCGGGGATGGTGTTCTCCATGAGGATGGTTCGATAGGCGTCCAGGATCATGTACACCGGGTTGGCCTTGACGATGGCCAGGGCAGTGGGGTGATCCAGGAACCGCTCGACCGGGAAGATCACGCCCGAGGCGTACATCAGCACACGCACTACGAAACTCATCGCTTGAGCGACATCCGGGAACTTGAAGCCGAAGCGGGCAAAGAAGAACGCGATCCCCAGGTTGATCAGGGTCTGCAATACGAGCACCACGGGCACGAATAGCCAGACGGTGCTGATCGTGACGTGCGGTGGAATGGCCAGGATCATCACCATCATCACCACGATGATGAGTACCTGGGCCAACAGCTCGCGGATCACCAGTGAAATGGGGATCGCGGCTCTCGGATAGGAGAACGACTTGATCATCGCCTTGGAACTGACGATGCAGCGCACGCTCTGCGACAGGGTGCCAGAGGTGAACTGGAACATCAGGATGCCGATGATGATGAACGCCACGAAGTTGTCCATGCCACGGCTGACCCCGAGCACCACCCCGAAGATCAGCCAATAGAAGGCAGCCAGCAAGATGGGGCTGAGCACCAGCCAGAGTGGCCCCAGGCGGGTGTCATTCGTGCGGCTGAGCACCTTGTTACGGGACTCACGCATGATGAAATGACGCCGCTGCCAGACCTCGGCCAAGTACTCACCCATCGGGGCGCGGCCACCCATGGGTTTCAGGTGCCTGGTCTCGCCATAGAGGTCGGTGACTCGACCGGCCAGGTGCGTGGTTTCCATCTCCCGCAGGAAACGCAGCTCATCCTGGTCGAGCGTACGCCGAGCACGGCGCACGGTGGCGCTGCTGCGGCCTCTGTATTGCGTAGTCATCCACAACAGGGTATCGCGAACAGACAGCCGGATCTGATTCTCGTTGGGCGCATCTGAACTCCAGCCCTCACGGAGGTGTGCTCGCTACGCTGGAGGGCATGACTGAAACGCGAGCCACCCCGTCAGAGCAGATCGCCCCGATCGTCGCTTCCCTGCGCGACACCGCACGGTCCCGAGCCACGCACAGCCGCCGGTTCCGGGTGGAAGGGCTGAAGGCACTGCGCCGGATGCTGGACGAGCAGTCGCATCGGATCGCCCTGGCGCTGCGCGAGGATCTGGGCAAGTCCGAGACGGAAGCGTTGGCCACCGAAATCGGAGTGGTGAAGTCCGAGGTGGACCACACGCTGCTGCATCTGACGGATTGGATGGAGCCGAGCCCGGTGAAGGTGCCGCTGGCGTTCCAGCCAGCCAGCGCCCATGTGGCGCCGCGACCGCTAGGCACGGTGTTGATCATTGCGCCGTGGAACTACCCGTTTCAGCTGGCGATCAACCCGCTGGTGGGGGCGATCGCGGCCGGGAACACCGTGGTGGTCAAGCCTTCGGAGAAGGCGCCGGCCACCTCGAAGGTGATCGCCGAGCTGGTGGAAGAGTATCTGGATCCCCGCGCCGTGCGCGTGGTGGAGGGTGGCGCCGAGGCGGTGACCGAGTTGCTGGAGCAGCGCTTCGACCACATCTTCTACACCGGTGGTGAGCGCGTGGGCCGCATTGTCTATGAGGCGGCGGCGAAGCAGCTGACTCCGGTGACCCTGGAGTTGGGCGGCAAGTCGCCGTGCGTGGTGTCCGACGGGCGCAACTGGCAGACGATCGCCCGGCGCATCGCCTTCGGCAAGTTCACCAACGCCGGGCAGACCTGTGTGGCCCCGGACTACGTGCTGGCCGTGGGGGCGCGCTCGGAACGGGAGCTGCAGAAGCGGCTGCCCGAGGTGATCTCGGAGTTCTACGGCGCGAATCCGGCGGCGTCGAAGGATTATGCGCGGCTGGTCGACACGGCTCAGGCCGAACGGCTGGAGTCGCTGCTGCGCGAGGCCCTGTCCGGTCCGAACCCGGCGCGACTGGTCTCCGGCGGCACGGTGGATGTGCCCGGCCGGTACATGGAGCCCACGGTGCTCGCCGACGTGGACCCGGATTCGGCGCTGATGCAGGAGGAGATCTTCGGGCCGATCCTGCCGATCATCCGGGTGGACACGTTTGACGAGGCGATCGCCTTCATCGCGGAGCGCCCGCACCCGCTGGCCGCGTATCTGTTCACCGACCGGCATCGGTACCACAAGGCGTTCCAGGAGCAGGTCACCGCCGGCGGGCTGGGGTTTGATGTCGCCCTGCTGCACGCGGGATTACACACCTTGCCCTTCGGAGGGGTGGGGCCCTCTGGGATGGGCAGCTACCACGGGGAGGCCAGCTTCCGGACGTTCTCGCAGATGCGCCCGTCGCTGACGAAGTCCGACCAGGTGGACACCTTACGCATGGCCTACCCGCCCTACACCTGGCCCAAACGCCAGGCGATCAAGCGGCTGATGTAGCAGCGCACTTGATCGCCTGAGGTTCGGTGATGGGGGTGTTCGTTAGCGGCGCTCGACCGTGACGTCACCGACGTTGGTGCGAGCCACGATGGTGGGACCGCTTCCTTCACGGAGGTCGGAGTCGACATCAAGTTCGCCCACTTCGTTGGTGGCGCGCACGGACCAGGCTTCGCAGCAGGGGACGGTGACGTCCACATTGCCGACGTCCAGTCGGGCGATGACATCGGCGCGGTGGTCCTCGGTGAGGCCGATCTGCAGCTGACCCACCTGGCCCTGGGCGACGATTTCCTCACTGGCGGACACGGCCGGCAGGTTGATGTTGCCCACGTTGGTGGACACGTGCAGCCGCTCGAACGAGCCGGAGGCCTCGATATTGCCCACGGAGTTACGTACCGAAAGATCCAGCGACTCGGAGAGCTCCGTGGGGATGACCACCAGCAGGTCGAGGCTGTCGCCCAGGGCCCAGCCGATATTGCCCTGGAAGTTCGGGCGCTGCAAGGTGACCGAGGTTTCGGCGTTGCTGCCGGTGCCCTCTTCGCTGATCTCCCAGTGGCCCTGGGTGGTCTCATCCGTGTCGGTGAGGGTGGTGGAGCCGCGATCGACGAGGCCGAGCTCGATCTCATCGACGGCTTCCGAGACCTGGACGCGCACGGAGCCCACACCGGAGTCCAGATCCAGGGAGGTGGGGGTGCCGATGCTCTGACGCAGCGGGATCTCTTCGAAGTCGGCGCGGTCAACGGCAGCAGCGATGCTGGAGGCACCGAGGCCGCCGAGGCTGAGCAACACAGTGAGTGCGGCGATGACGGTGATGGTGATGCGCGTGGACCGCGCGTTGGTGGGGTCGGTGGGACGGGACGGGATCACGGTGGAGGTTGGCATCAGTGGTTCTCCGATTCGAGATAGCGCAGCACGGCCATCACGCGACGGTTCTCGCCGTCGACGGGTGGCAGGCCAAGTTTGATGAACAGGGAGGAGACGTGCTTCTCGACGCTCCCGGGTGAGATGAACAGGGTCTGGGCGATGGCGGCGTTGGACCGGCCCTCGGCCATGAGCTGGAGGGTTTCCCTCTCGCGCGGGGTGAGCTCGTTGAGCACATTGCTCTGCCGGGAGCGGACCAGGATCTGCTGGACCGCCTCCGGATCCAGCGCGGTGCCGCCGGAGCCGACCGAGGCGACGACGCGGAGGAAGTCCTCCACGTCCGCCACGCGATCCTTGAGCACGTAGCCCAGGGAGCCGTTGGATGCAGCGATGAGCTCGGAGGCGTAGCGCTCCTCCACGTATTGGGAGAGCACCAGCAGGGCGACGTCCGGGTTCTGAGCCCGGATCAGCGCGGCGGCGCGAATGCCCTCATCGGTGAAGGTGGGTGGCATGCGCACATCCACGATCGCCAGCTGCGGAGTGTGGCGGCTGACGGCATCGAGCAGGTCGTTGGCGTTGTCGACCGCGGCGAGGACGTGATGTCCGGCGTCGGTGAGCAGCCGTTCCAGCCCGGCCCGCAGCAGCACCGAGTCTTCGGCGATGACGATGGTCATGGGGGTCGTCTCGGGGCTGCTGGTCATGACTGCTCCTCGGGGGTCGGGGCCGGCTGGTGCTGGGCCTGCGTGGTGAGCGGGACGTGGGCGGTGATCACGGTGGGTCCACCCACGGGGCTGTCGATCTCGAAGGAACCGCCGGTGGCGCGCACCCGGTCGCTCAGCCCGGCCAGGCCGGTGGAGACCCCATCGCGGCGCACCATGGCTCCGCCGCGGCCGTCGTCTTCAACGCGCAAGTAGAGCTGCTCGTGCTCCACCGTGACGAGCACCGTGGCCCGGGAGGCATGGGAGTGCTTGGTGATATTGGTCAGCGTCTCGGCGATCACGAAGTACGCCACCGCTTCTTGTTCGCGCGGCAGTCGACCCGGAACGGAGACGTTGAGGTCCACCGGGATGGCGGAGCGGGCGGCCAGTGAAGACAAGGCAGCGTCGAGTCCGCGATCCGACAGCACGGCCGGGTGGATGCCGCGGGCCAACTGACGCAGGTCCGTGATCACTGCTTTTGCTTCCGTGTGAGCCTCGTCGACCAGGTGCTTGGCGGAGTCGAGATCCTGATCCATCTTGGTCTTGGCCATCCCCAGCGTCATGGCCAGGGAGACCAGCCGCGGCTGGATGCCGTCGTGCAGATCGCGCTCGATGCGCATCCGCTCCTGCTCGGCAGCGTCGACCGCGCCCTGACGGCGGGCCGAGAGCTCGTGCACCTCCTCGCGCAGCGCCTCATCGCCATTGGGCAACATGACCCGGGCCAGGCCGCGCTCGGCGAAGACACCCGCGGTGAGGGCAGCCAGGCCAGCGAGGAACCAGAGCGCGCCGCCGAGGATCAGCAGCACCGGACCGGGCTGCCAGGCCAGCACCCGGGCGTCCGGGACCACGATGGACGCCTCGATGGAGGTCCACAGCGCCCAGATGCCGGAGTAGAAGACGAGACTGGGGAAGAACGCGATGAACATGTTCAAGTGGTGGTGCAGCACCGAGCGCCAGAACGGCCAGGAGATGACCGTCAGGCCCAGGGTGTGCAGCCAGCCCAGGAAGCCGGGCTTGTCGGAGACGGAGCGAGCCGGCTCGATGGTGTCGATGCCGTGGACGGCCAGGGCGCGGCGGCGCTCGAGGCGTGCGATCCAGCGCATGACCATCACCCAGGGCACCAGCAGCAGCACGCCCATCAGCCCGGCAGGCAGGGAACCAATGCCGGTGAAGAAGATGGACACGCTGACGATGAGCCAGGTGACGGACAGCAGTCCGGAGAGGAGGACGCTGGCCGCGCCCACGAGGAAATAGGGGCGAGGAGCTGTGGTGGTGGTGTTCATGGTTCCACCCTATTTTTGGACCGTGCCGGCGCGGAACGCGGTTCTCCGCCGAGATGACCGAGGGTTTTCCCTACCAGCCTACGGCCCGGCCTGCTGGCATCCCTAGGATGTTGTAGTGCGGCGCCGGGGAGCACTGCGTCGAAGTGAAAGTTGCTGTGCTGACGCCGATAAGGTGACGGTATGGGACGAATATGGAGTGGTGATCATGTCTCAACGAATTGTTCGTGAACCTTCTGGCCGTGGGTCGGTCACGTCTCGCGCTCTCTCCGTACTTGATACCTTCGAGCCCGGACGGGAGCATCAGACTTTGAGCGATATCTCTCGGCGGGCTGGTTTACCTGTGGCCACAGCCCATCGCTTGATTAGCGAACTCGTAGACTGGGGCGGGTTGGAGCGGAAAGGGAAGCACTATTCCGTCGGCCAGCGCATTTGGGCTCTCGGCCACCTTGCCGTGATGCAGAAGAGCTTGACCGGGGTGGCGGCCCCACACATGCAGGATGTTCTCTTCATTACACAGAACGTTGTGAATCTTTTCGTTCCTGAAGACAACGATGTGCTTTTGGTTGAGCGAATGTCTGGTTCGTTGGTCAAAGTCCCTTTTCGGAGGGTGGGCGAGAAGGTCTCTTATAACGGTTCTGCCGGTGGCAAGGTGCTGCTGGCATATGCGCCCGACAGTGTGGTCGAAGCAGTGTTGGAATCTCCGGCACGCTATACGAAAAAGACCTTGGTTTCTCCTGGTGAGATCAAACGTGAAAGCCGACGAGTGCGAGAGCAGGGATTTGCCACCTCTATGGAGGAGACGGCTGAAGGGCATTACGGGCTGGCCGTGCCGATCACCATCGGCGATGGTCGCGTCGTCGCAGCGATCGGTGTGGTGACCCTGGCCGGTCCTGCTCCTGTGGGCACGGTGGTTCCGGTTTTGCGGATCGCAGCTCGCGCCATCGGCCGGCAACTGACGTTGGATGATGGTGGGGTCTGGTCAGTGTGAGGCCACCGTGAAACGCTGACCGCTATGGGCCACTGATATGGGTCCCGAATACGTCGTTGCCGCCCGGGATTGCCACATGTCTTCGGACATTTGCCCCGCTAAATGAGACAGGACGAGGTGCTTCGCCCCCGCAGCCTTGGCGACACGCCCAGCTCCCTCGGGTGGGGTATGAGAGTTGGCTTGATGCGCGATAAAGGCTGGTGCGAATTTTTTCCGTCGGTAGAAGTCAAGATTCACCGCCTCGTGGATGAGCATGTCGCAATCGCGAGCAAGCGCAACCAAGGCCTTCGATTCCGCTGTATCGCCGGAGATGACCGCAGAACCGTAGCGTGTGTCGAATCGATATGCAACGGCCGGAAAAACGGGGGGATGGTCGACCAAGACGGCACTCACCACCACGTGCAGGTCACGATAGACCTCGAAGATCCGTTCGCTTCCTGGTTCCGGAACATCGAGATCTACGGTTTCCAACAGATCGGAGAAATGCGGTCGCGACTCATCATTCTCTCGAATGTGAAGGTCGTAGCTGAATGCCTCCTGGATGTGGGCCATCATTCCTGACGTGCCGTGCAAGCGGGGATTCTTCTGTTCGAAAGACGGGTCTGGTCCGGGGCCGAATAGCTTCACTTGTTTTTCGAATCCGTCCACCGGACTGCCCCAGTTCCACATGAGAAATGCGGGTAGCTCGGCCACATGGTCCGAATGGAGATGTGTGATGAACCCGGCGCGAAGATGCTTGCCGCGAAGTCCTGATTCGTGAGCGGAGCGCGTGCAACCCAGCCCAAAATCTACGATGTAGAAGGCGCCATCTACGAGGACTGCGGTGGACATGCCTGCCTCGCATCCTCGAATGGCAGGGCCGGCGGCTACGCCCAAGGTGATGATCTCGAACTGAGGCACGTTCTGCTGGTTGCTTGGCAATTGCTTGTGTTCCATTCCGTGTTTGTCGTTTCGTCTCAGCGTTGCGACAGCCGACGTCGATTGATCGTGCGAAGCTCGAGGTAACTTTCGAGTCCCCAGCGACCACGCTCTCGTCCCACTCCCGAATGACCCCAGCCGCCGAAGGGCGCATCGACTTCCACCACCGTGTGCTGGTTAATCCAGACAGTGCCTGCTTCGATGTGTTGTGCGATGGCGGAGGCACGCTCTTCGTCCGCGCCCCATACGGAGGCTCCCAGCCCGAAAGCGTCGGCGTTCAGCGACTCGATGAGTTCGTGGAGATCGGCGTAGCCCACAATGGGCAGGGCCGCGCCGAACTGTTCCTCGCTCACCAGCGGAGTTTCAGGGTCAGGAACGGAGACAATTGTCGGATCCCAGAAGTACCCGGGCAGATCGCAGGTGGACGCGCCGCCGATGGCGACGGTGCCGCCATCCACCACCGCTCGGTCGACGAGTTCGCGCACCCTGTTGAGTTGATTCTGATGGTGCAGGGGGCCGAGCGTGGTGGTGGCGTCGAGGCCATGCCCCACGGTCAAACGTCCCACGGCTGCCGTGAAGGCCTCGATGCAGTCGTCGAGTCTGGCTTGCGGCACATAGACTCGCTTGACAGCCATGCAGACCTGCCCGGCATTGCGGAAGGCCGACGCGACGATGCCCTGTGCTGTTGCTTCCAGATCGGCGTCCTCCAAGATAATGGCAGGGTCATTGCCCCCAAGCTCGAGGGTGGCCCGCTTCATAGTGGGGGCGGCCTGCTGGATCATGGCGACTCCGACCTCCGTTGACCCGGTGAAGGAGATCTTCCGAATTGCGGGGTGTTCGCTGATCGCTACTGACATTTCTCGACCCGGGTCGGTCAGGACCTGCAGCACTCCTTTTGGAAGATGTCGTTGAAGCACCTGCGCGTAGGCCAGGGTGGATAACGGTGTGGTGGCGGCTGGTTTGGAGATCACGGTGCACCCGGCGGCGAGGGCTGGGGCGACTTTCACCCCGAGTAACGAGATAGGAAAATTCCAGGGCGTTATTGCCCCGACTAGTCCCACCGGAAGTTGTTGTACGCTCACCGAACGACCGCTTCGCTCCGGCAGTTCAGTCGATTCATCCCATTCAAGGTCTGCGTAATAGTTCAAGAGCTCTGCAGCGGTCATGAATTCCGTTTCGGCCTCGAGGAGAGGCTTGCCCTGCTCGCGCGTCAAAATCGCCCCGAGCGTGCCGACGTTCAATCGGAGGTCTGCAGCCGCAGCACGCATTGCTTCCCGTCGAGCATCTCGATTCTTGGCCCACACGCGGCTGATGGACTGTGACTCCTGCACCGCGCGTTCCAGGTCCTCTGCCGAAGACCATGGTGCATGATCAACTAGTTCTAGCGAGGCGGGGTCAGTGATATTGAAGGTTCGCATCGGGCGTTGACCTTTCGTGGATCGCAGAATCGAACGGTTCCCACTCTTTCACCGGTGCGCGCGGGGATCTTTTTTCTTTCCGACAGATGGAAAGAACGAGAAGGCTCATCTGTGATCTTCATTACGCTTGCGGCACGAGGTTTCATGACGGCAGGAGAAAAAATGACCAAGACCGAGAATCCGGTTCGCCCTGTGCTCGTGACGGGTTCGTCCTCAGGTATCGGTGCCGCCATTTGTGCGGTGCTCCATGATCGGGGGGTGCCCGTGATCGGTGTCGACCGGAATCCTCGATCATCCACGCACTGGGATGCGATCACGGCCGACCTAACGGACCCCGCGGCAGTCCTTTCGATCCTTGACGCCCTTCCCGACAAATTGGCGGGTCTGGTCAACGCTGCTGGTGTCCCCGGTACGTATCAGGCAAGGAACGTTCTCGCAGTGAACTTTCTGGCGCTGAAGGAGATCTCGACTGCGGTGGCACCGCGTCTTGACCGTGGCGGCTTCATCGTCAATATCTGTTCTTCGGTAGCGGAGGATTGGAGCGATCGAGCCGACATGCTCTGCGCGGCGATTCAGGAGAACGACCTTGACAGCGTCATGGAACAATTCGCTGGCGAAATTGCTGAAGGGGCCTACCGGTTCTCCAAGGAATGCGTGCGCGCGTGGACGCAGTTTCAAGCGGCCCACTTGCTGCCTCAGGGTGTCCGCGTCAATTCAGTGAGTCCTGGACCGGTGGACACGCCAATTCTGAATGATTTCAAAGCGGACCATGGGGTCGAGAAAGTCGAGAGTGCCGCGCTCGTCACGAATGGTTTCGGTAAACCTGAGGATATAGCGCACGTGGTGAGCTTTCTGGCTTCGCCCGCAAGTGTATGGATCAACGGCACTGACGTGGTTGTCGACGGAGGGCTACAAGCTGCGCGGAACGTCGGCCCGATGGGCGAGGTCTCGCGGAAAGGGTGAAAGATAGATATGGAACACAAGCACAAGAGAAGAAGAACGCCGCACTATCTTTCCGTCGTGATATTGGGGGTTTTGGCTCTGGCCATGACGTCCTGTGGCGTTGGCCAGGGTAGCGCGGTCGAAATCGACGACGGTGACGTTATCCGAGTGGGCGTGGTCCCGACGTCGGCAGCGGCTCCCTTATCCTTGATCCACCGATGAGCATGCTTGGTACTGGTACGTAATTAAGAACGAAATGCCCGTCTGACCGGGAAGAATGGCACTTGTTCAGGGTTCCGTTCCACCGCGATGAGAGGGCATCTCGCAGATGCAAGTTTCCCACACCCGTTCCGCACTGTCAGCTTCCTTCGACGAGCCGAACCTCATCGGCTCCGCCGGACTGGTCCCGATGATGGAGCTGGCCGCCGAGGCCGGCCTGCACCAGCTGGCCAAGGGGCGATTGACGGTGCCGACCGACAAGGGCGCCAACGCCGGGGCCAAGATCGCGGCCCTGGTGGCCGGCATGTGCGCCGGAGCCGACTCGATCGACGACATGGCCATCCTGCGCCACGGGGCGATGAAACGAATCTTCAACGCCTGCTACGCGCCCTCGACCCTGGGTTCGTTCCTGCGTGCGTTCACCTTCGGGCACGTCCGCCAGCTCGACGCGGTCGCCTCCGGACTGTTGGCCAACCTCTCCGTCAGGGCATCGGTGCTGGGAAGCCCCGGCGCCGGACAGTTCGTCTATGTGGATGTGGACGACACGATCATCGAGGTCCACGGCTATCAGAAGCAGGGCTCCGGGTACGGATACTCGGGCGTGCGTGGACTCAACGCCTTGCTGGCCACGGCGAGCACCGAGACTGCGGCCCCGGTGATCTTGGGTCAGCGTCTGCGTCGCGGAGCGGTGGGCTCCCCACGCGGGGCCTGCCGGTTGATCGCCGACGCGCTGGCCACGCTCAAGCGACTGCCTCCGGACTCTGGCGCCCGGATGTTGGTCCGTGCCGACTCGGCTTTCTACGGGCACGCCACCGTGGCCACCGCGTTGAAAGCCGGTGCCGACGTCTCGGTCACCGTGCGGATGAATCTGGCGGTCAAGGCCGCCATCGCCACCATCGCCGACGATGCCTGGACCGGCATCGAATACCCCGAGGCGATCTACGACGAGACCACCGGCACCTGGGCCTCCAAAGCCGAGGTCGCCGAGGTGTCCTTCACCGCGTTCACCTCGAGAAAGAAAGCCGAACGGATCCCCGGACGGCTGGTGGTGCGCCGCATCCCAGAACTGAACCTCAGGCAGGACGACGGGCAGCCGACGTTGTTCGACACGCACCGGTTCCACGCCTTCTTCACCACCGTGGATCCGGAAGTGTTGGACACGGTGGCCGCGGACCGGACCCACCGGCAACACGCGATCATCGAGCAAGTCAACGCCGACCTGAAAGACAGCGCCCTGGCCCACCTGCCCTCCGGCCACTTCGGGGCCAACAGCGCCTGGCTGGTCTGCGCGGTGATGGCCTACAACCTCACCCGCACCGCCGGGATCCTCGCCGCCGGCACCTTCACCAAAGCCCGCACCGGCACCATCCGGGCCAGACTCGTGAACATCCCGGCCCGAATCGCCTCCAGCGCCCGCAAAATTCGAATCAGACTGCCCGAGGCCTGGCCCTGGCAACAGGGACTCGAACGGCTCTTCACCGCCATCCACCCGCCACCACAATCGGCATAGCCAACCGACCGAACGCTGCGCCCCGGCACGACCGAAGGACCAACAGTGGAACACCACCGGCAGCGAGGCCGGTTACTTCCTCACGCCCAAAATCGATTCACCCGGTGCTTCCGGAATCACACTCCGGCCTGAACCCGCGTCGGTGGATCGAGGCTTATACATTGCCATGGAACAGGGGTACTTTGAACAATACGGACTGGATGTAGAGGTCCAGATCGCACAGAACGCCGCGGCGGTGGCACCTTCTGTACTAAATGGTCAGTTGCAGTTCGGCTTCGCGGCTGCCTCGCCGTTCATCGGCGCCGTCAGCAGGGGGCTTCCTCTCTATGCAGTAGCGAACTCGTCGTCGAATTCGGTCGACGGATCGGACGAGACGGGGCTCGTCGCCGTGGCGGATTCGCCGCTGGAGCGTCCTCGTGATCTGGTTGGTAAAACGGTAGCGGTGAACGGACTGTCGGCACTGCCGCATGTGGCCGCGATGGAAGCGATTGAACGCGATGGCGGCGATCCGGATACGGTGACCTTCGTGGCGATGCCGTTCCCTGACATGATCGGCGCATTGCGGCAGGGTCGTATCGATGCTGCTGCGCTGGCGGAGCCGTTCTACAGTCGCTCACTTGATGCGGGCTACCAGCAACTCAGCACTCTCTACGCCACAGCATTCGAACCTGGTTCCACCACTACCCTGTACTTCACGGCGGGCCCGTTTATCGAGACGAACCCCGAGGTGGTCGAGAACTTCACCAACGCGATTGAACTGGCTATCGCGGACGCGGCGCGGGACGATCAACTGGTGCGCGACGTTCTCGTCGAATACGGGAACATGGATCCACAAGCCGCACAGACGATGGGATTGCCTCATTACTCGACAGAACTGACTCCACACGGTCTGGAACAGATCAGCGATGTCATGGCCAAGTTCGACATCATTACTGAGCCTATTGAAGGTTCGGAGGTGATCTACCCATGACCGCGATAGCAAGTACTCGCCGTCCTCGGCTTGAGGGTGCGTCCACACATATCCTGGAGAAATCGATTGGCTGGGTGACGATTCTCGTGGCCCTGGGCTTCTGGCAGATTTTCAGTGTTGCCGGCGTCCTGTCTTCGGACGTGTTCCCCAGCGCAGGGGCGGTGATCGTCGAACTGGTCCAGCTCATCATCACCTCAGCCTTCTGGCTGGACATCTGGGCTACCGTCTCCGGAGCGCTCATCGGATTGCTGCTGGTGCTAGTAATCGGGTCGGTCGCCGCGCTGCTCATCGGGACCATGCGTCCTGTGGACCGATCCACCTGGTTCGTTATCGAATTCCTGAAGCCCGTGCCGCCGATTGCCCTGATCCCGCTGGGCCTGCTCCTGTGGGGGCCGAGTCCGACGATGAAAATCGCGTTGGTGACCTTCGGCGCGATGTGGCCGTTCTTGACTCAGATGGTCTACGGGATCCGGCAGACGAACAACGTCGCCCTGGATATGGCTTCGTCCTATCGGCTGGGATGGCGGCTGACGACACAGCACATCGTGCTGCCGACGCTGGTGCCCTACGCACTGACCGGTCTGCGGATCTCCGCTTCCATCGCCGTGATCGTCGCGGTGGTCACGGAACTGGTCGGAGGCGCCGACGGCATCGGCCAAACCATCGCCGTGAGCCAGGCGAACGGCGTCCTGGACACGATGTACGCCTACATCATCACGGCAGGAGTGCTCGGAGTGGGCATCAATGTGGTCTTCGGACTCCTTGAGAAGCCACTGCTTTTCTGGCATCCGTCGCAACAGGGAGGGAAGAACTGATGAGCGTTCACGCTGATTCCAGCGTCTCGACTCGAACCAGGACGCCCTGGAGGACCTCGACCTCACGAGGGTTTACCTGGTTCGCCTGGCGAGCCTGGCTGCCCATCATGATTTTTCTCCTGTGGTGGTTCGCCTCCCAAGGTAGCGAATCTCTGTATTTCCCACCCTTGCAAGATATTCTGACGACGTTTTTCGGGTATTGGTTCGGTGAGGGCTTTACACAGGACTTGCTGCCCAGCGTCGGAAAATTCTTGGCCGGATTTACCATCTCTGCGGTGTTAGGTGTGGGCATCGGGCTACTGCTGGGGATGAACCGGTGGCTACGCCTGGCTTTCGACCCGTTGATCATGTTCATGCGCAGCGTTCCTGGGCCGGTCCTGGTACCCATCGGGATTCTGCTGATCGGCATTGGGGCGGGGATGAATATCTTCATCATCGTGCTTGGCGCACTGTGGCCGACCTTGCTAAGTACGATCGACGGCGTCCGTGCCCTGGATTCGCAGCTGAAGGATATGACCCGGTCGTACCGGCTGACCATGTCTCAGCGGATATTCTCCGTGATTCTGCCGAATGCAGGACCACAGATTTTCGCGGGGCTACGGACCACGCTGCAGATCTCGATCATCCTGATCGTGGTTTCGGAGATGGTGGCGTCCGTGAACGGGATCGGATTCCAGCTGTTGTATTCACAGCAGACCTTCGCCGTAACGGAAACCTGGTCGGGGACTCTGCTTCTTGGCGTTCTTGGATATGGGGCTTCGTTGATCTTCATCTTCGTTGAGAAAAAAGTACTGGCTTGGCAGCACGGCATGCTGGCCCTGAGCGGAAAGGACTGATGATGACCGAGCACACGATGGAGGCCAGCCTTCTCCAGGTACAGAACTTGAAGAAGAACTTCGGTAGCGGAGAGAAGCTGGCTCGGATCCTCGAGAATGTCACCTTCGAAGTGAACGCAGGCGAGTTCGTCTGCGTGGTGGGTCCTTCCGGTTCAGGAAAGACCACTCTGCTGAGAACTATCGCCGGGTTGCAGGCTGCCACCCAAGGTCAGGTGGTCTTCGAAGGGGAGACTGTGACCGAGCCGCCGGCGAAAATGGCCGTTGTCTTCCAGGACTACAGCCGGTCGCTGCTGCCATGGATGACGGTGAGCAAGAACGTGATGCTGCCGCTCAAGAACAAGTTCCCGGATCGAGAGCGCAAAGAACGCGCAGAGAAGGCGCTGGAATCGGTCGGCCTGGCAGGCAAGGGCGGTTTGTATCCCTGGCAGCTCTCCGGCGGTATGCAACAGCGTGCAGCGATCGCCCGAGGGCTGGCGTATCAGCCCGACGTGCTGTTGATGGATGAACCATTCGCCGCTGTCGACGCTCAGACGCGTATCGAGCTCGAGGACCTCGTGCTGAAGATCCGCGCCGAATACAACACAACCATTTTGTTCGTGACGCATGACATCGACGAAGCCGTGTACCTGGCCGACCGTGTCATCGTGCTGTCCGGTGCACCGACCTCGGTGACGGAGAACATCGTGGTCGATCTGCCCCAACCGAGACACCAAGTGGAGACCAAAGGACTGCCCGAGTATGCGCGACTACGGAACCGGGTGTTCCAGCTGATCCAGGAAGCCAAATCCCACGCGGTGATTGGCTGACCGAGCCAGACCTCGGGCGCCAATTAGGCAGATCGCCCTCTTTCTATTAGGCAATTTGACACGTTCGTACTAGGCAAATCGCGCTGATCCTATGAGGCAAATCGCGGTGTGCGGCGATGCGTAGAACTGCACAGGCCCGGCACCTCGGGAATGAGGTGCCGGGCCTGTGTGAATCGTCAGTGGTCAGCTACGGTGCGTGCTGGTGAAGTGACGACCCTGTGGGGAGCGCTGTCCGCGCCACCAGGCGGCAGCACCTAGGCCGACAAGTAGCAGCCCTCCGAGGGCCCATGGGAGGAACTGGTCGGCACCGGTGCGAGCGAGCAGACCCTGCTTCTTACCGGCCTCGGACCCGGATGCCTCTGCCGCGTCGCCGTCCATCACGGGTTGAACGTCGCTGCCCGTGCCAGTCCCCGCGTCACCGGCGCCAGCAGCACCGGAGTCAGCATCGTCCGAGGTTTCGCCCGCCCCGGTGTTGCCCGAGGCTTCCTCTTCTGAGTTCTCCCCGGCGTCGTCGCCGCTCTCGTCGGAATCGCCATCGGAACCACCGCTGCCTCCGTTTCCGGATCCGTCCTCAGTATTCTCGGCCACGGTGACTACGGTGGAGGCGATGGCCTGGTTGCCATTGGCGTCCTGCACCGTGTAGGTCAGGGCGTAGCTACCGGGCTTGGAAGCATCGACCGCGCCGATCACCTCGACCTCGGCGGTGAGATCGCCGTCGGTGTCATCAGTCGCCGACACACCCGCCATCGGGTCGAAGCTCTCACCCACGCTGATCTCGCTACCCTCGGGGACGGTGAGCTCGGGGGCGGTGACGTCGGTGCCCGCTGCGGTGGCGGTGAACACCGACATCTGAGCGATGGAGCCGGGGGTGAGGTTCTCGCCGGTCTCGGCGTCGCGACTGACGGCGTACCAGGCGTACGTCTCGCCCTCGGTGAGGCCCGACCACTGAACGGAGGCGGGCCAGCCGGACTCGGCGGTGTCCTCGCCGATCACGTTGTCTGTTGGGGTGGTGACCAGCACCTCCTCGGTGGTGAAGCTGGTCTTGCGGGTCTCCAGCTGGATGGGCAGGCGGGTGTCGTCCTCGGTGCCGTTGTAGCGCTCGCGGTCGTCGTACTCGGTGGCGCCGAAGTTCTTCAGCAGCGGGGAGTAGGTGTCCACGGCCATCTCGCCGCGGTCGACGTCGAACTGCAGCAACCGGAAAAAGCTGGAGCCGAACCGCAGCATGTCGTCCTCGGAGCGGCCGTCGACGCCGGTGAGGCCCAGCTCCTCGGCGCTAACCGTGTAGAACTGGTAGTCGGCCAGCAGCTCCACGATGTTGTTGTTCTCGGCGCCCACATCCTTGCGGACCTCGATGTCCACCCCGTGCTCGTGACCGGAGAGCACCAGGAACACGTTGGAGTTCTGCTTCAGCACACCCTCGTCGATGTTGATGCCGTCGTGGGAGAAGGTGGCGCCGCGGCCGTCAGGGTTCTCACTGGGCTTGCGGTGGGCGTGGGTGAGCAGGATGGCGTTGCGGTCGGAGTACTGCTTGAGCACCTCGTCCGCCCACTCGATCTCCTCGTCGGTGACGTCGTAACCCAGGTGCAGGGCGATGAAGTCCATGCCGTCGACGGTGAACAGGTCGTAGTGGTTCTGGTTGTCGCCGTCGGCATAGGGGGTGTAGCTGGCCTGAGCGTCTTGCCAGCCGGCGGTCTGTTCCAGGGCCTCGTAGCGCTCCGGGCCGAAGTAGTCGTTATAGAGGCTGTCGGGCCCGACGTCGGCACCGGAGCGGTTGTCGTGGTTGCCCGGCAGCACCCCGTTGACGATTTCAGCGTCGTCGAGAATCTTCTGCGCCTCGGAGACGAACTCGAACTCGTTGATCGCGATCTGGCGGTACTCTTCTTCGTCGTCGCGTTCGGTGGCGGTGTGCCAGTTCTCCATGATGTCGCCGGTGTGGCCGACGTAGGCGATCTTGCGTTCCTCGGCGTTATTGACGATCCAGTTCATCACGTCGGTGTAGCTCTGAGCCCAGACCGACTGCTGCTCCTCGGAGTAGGATGCCTCGACCGCGCCCTCCGCCAGGTACTGGGAGTCCGTGAAGTGCGCCAGCGAGAAGTCGTAGTCGTCAGGGTCCTCGAAGCCGTCGCGGACTTCATTGTTCAGGTCGTCGGCGAAGGGGTCCTCGCCGGTGACCAGCACGCGCACGGTGTCGTTGTTCTCGCCGCCGCGGTAGTCCTCGGAAATCTCGGCGGTGAGGGTGAGCTCGTCGCCGTCGACGCCGCGGCCGCCGGCGAGCTTCTCCCAGGACTCGGTGGTGTGGTTCCAGGCCAGCAGGTTGACCTGGCGGGAGGGGTCCACGGTGCCGGACCAGCGCACGGCCTGGCCGTCCACGGAGTTTTCTGGGGTGTCGGCGTCGACGGTCACATCGAAGCGCTGGAACGCGATGCTGCCCGGAGCGGCGGAGAGGGACTGGCCGGCGCCGTCGAGCTCCTCGGCCTCGGTGTAGTCGAACTCCAGGGTGCCCGGGGTGGACTCGATGAGGCCCTGGAAGCCTGTCTCGGCCACATCGGCGTGGCCCTCGTAGAAGGTGGAGGTGACGTCGCCGCCGTCGGGGTTCTCGGCGCGGGCCGAGAGGGTCACCGAGCCGGACTCCTGCCCGGTGTCGGTGCCGCCAGCGACCGGGATGGAGGATGAGGTGAAGGGAATCTCCTGGCGGACCGGGGTGCCGAACACGGTGGTGCCTTCGGCCACGATGGTGTGACTGCCCTCGGCCAGCCCCGGACCGAAGGTGTCGCCGGGGGTGATGTCTTCGCCGTCGAGTGTGTAGGTGAGGTCGCGGCTGAGCAGCGGCGCGTTGTCCCACTCGACGTCAAAGACAGTTTCCTCGCTGATGTGCTCCTCGGCGGCGGGCGTGCTGGAGGCTAGGGCGTAGGACTGTTCGCGATCCTCACCCAGGGCTTCGGCGCTGCGGGCGGCGATCTGCGCGGGGGTGAGTGGCTGTGAGTACAGGGCCGAGTGCGCGATGGTGGAGGTGGAGTGGAACTGCGAGGACCCGTTGGAGGCGTCCGCGCCGAGCACCATGTTGTGGGCGGCCGGGTTGGGCGGCCAGGTGATGGTGGAGTTTCCGGTGGGGGTTTCGGCGACGAGCTGGCCGTCGAGGTAGAGCTTCACCGTCTGGGACGGGCCGTCGTAGACGCCGACCGCGTGGTACCAGCGGTTGGGCTCAATGTCGATGCCGGCGTTGTGGTAACTGCCGGTGTTCACGGCGAAGGTGAGGGTGTTGCCGTACATGGTCATGGAGAACCCGCCGGCCTCCTTGTTGGCGCACATGTTGGTTTCGCCGGACTCGGGCAGGGCGCCGTCGTAGCGGAAGGTGCACTCCAGGGTCATCGATTCGCCGAGCGCGTCATAAGCGTCACCGAGCGGGTAGAGCAGGGCGTCGTCGCCGTCGAAGGTCATAGCCGGGCGCAACAGGCCCGCCTCGGCGTTGGGGGTGGGCTCGCCGTGGACGGTGACCTCGCGGTTCGCGGCGCGGTCGGTGAACTCTCCGTCGGAGAAATCGACGTCGAACACATCGGGTTCGGGGACCTCGGGGGTGGCGGTGAAGTCCTGGTGCAGGGCGGAGACGTGCTCCGCGGTGACCGGCTCGCTGAAGACGCGGGCGCTGCCGAGGGTGGCGTTGGCGTGCTGGCCGGGGGCGCCCTTGCCGCTGTCGGCGCCGAGGACGATGTTGTGGGCGTCTGCGTCGGCCGGGACGGTCATGGGGCCGCCGGCGGCACTCTCGCTGACGAGCTCGCCGTTGAGGTAGAGCTGGATGTTCTCGCCGTCGTAGACGCCGACCGCGTGGTACCAGCGGTCCGGATCAATGTCGGCCCAGGCGAAGGTGTAGCCGCCCTCGGCGTGGATCATGAACGCGGCGCGGGAGTCCTGGACGACCATGGCGAAGCCGCCGGCCTCCTTGTTGCCGCACAGGGTGTCTTCTCCGGTGGTGCCGTCAGCGCTGAGCTTGAAGTTGCACTCTACGGCGAAGCCGTCGGAGAGCTGCTCGTAGTCGGCTTCGGTGATGGGGTAGGAGTAGGCATCGGTGGAGCCGTCGAAGCTGGCGACGGTGCGGCCGAGCTGGGGATCGACGGCGAGTGAGGGCTCGCCGGAGACGGAGACGTCGCGGCCTGCGGCGGTGTCGTCGGCGGTGCCCTGGTTGAAGTCCACGTCGAGCAGATCGGCGACCGGGGCGCCGGGGGCCGGGGCGGTGGGGGCTGCTACGGCGGGCAACGCGGTGGACAGCGTGGCGACACCGACGGACAGGGCCAGGACGGCCTGGGGCAAGCGTGTGCGGGGCAAAGTGATCTCCTTCTGGAGCGACTGAGTGCGTAAGAAAGTCGAAACTGCGTGCAGGCGCAACGACCAGTGGACAGTCGATCAGAAGAGAGCGAAAACGGTATCAACGCAAGTCAAAGCCTGGTTGGCCATGAAGTGGAGAGGGGGTTAATCGCTACGGCTCGAGCGCGCTGAGTGGCGCGACGACCGTTCCGTCGTCCGCGGTGAGTGTCGAACCGGTTCCGGTGACCACGAGGCGGAACGCTGGCTCGCCGACAGCCTGCGTATCGACATGGTCGATCACTGCGCGGAGAGATTCGATGCCTGCTTTCATCTGGCCTCCACCGAGCTTGACCTCGACAGCTCCCCAGCGACCATCGGGGAGAACGACGACTGCGTCCATCTCCTTCCCGTAAGAATCGCGGTAGTGGAAGACCTCGCCGTCGAGGGCCGCGGCGAAGACGGTCAGGTCGTGGACCACGGCGCTTTCGAAAAGGACGCCCAAGGTTTCGAGGTCGGAGCTGAGCTGTTGCGGGCCTGAGCCCAGTGCAGCCGCTGCCAGTGCTGGATCCACCAGGTGAAGTTTTGGCGAGGTCCGCAGTCGGGCGCGAGAGCGGAGCTTGGGCGCCCAGGGGCGTTGCGGCTCGACCACAAAGAGGCGCTGGAGGAGTTCGACGTACGTGCCGACGGTCTCGGCCGAGATGGTGGGAGCGACTGCGCGAATATCAGCGGCGAGCGTTTTGTAGGTGACATCGGCGGCGGTGGAGCGCGCCAGTCCCTTGATGAGCTGGTTGACCACTTCGGGTTCATGGCGGACGTCTGACAATCGACGGATATCCGTCCTCGCGATGTCATCGATATAGGCCCTGAGGCGTTGCGCTGATTGGGCGGCGCTCAAGTGAGTCATCGCAGGGAATCCAGGGGTGAGGATCGACGCGATGACCTCATCTAACTCCATGCTGCCGGTGGTGCTGACTTCTGGGCGGTCGCCGTCGAAGAGTTTCGCCAAGCTCACTCCACCGCCGGTGCGCTCGAATTTTTCGTGCCATGTCATCGTGCGCTGCCGCAGACGGAGCAACCGTCCCGCGCCCGTATGTCGGGTGATGTCATCGGCCGGTAGCGCTGAGCCGGTGAGAATGAAGAGGCCCGAATGTGGTGAAGCATCAACGGCGCGCCTCACCATATTCCATAGTTCCGGGGCGGTCTGCCACTCGTCGAGAAGCCGAGGATGGTCTCCTTGGAGCACTGAACGTGGAGACACCTCCAGCATGCGTTGGGTGTCGAGGTCGTCCACGAAAGCGTAGGACTCGGCTAAGTGCAAGGCCGTCATCGTCTTGCCCGTGGCGCGAGCCCCCTCAATCACGACAGCACCGGCTGCTTCAAGGGCGCGAATCAAGGCTGGGTCGATCACGCGCGACCGGTACTCTTGCCCAAGGATTTCAACGGTATCCATAGGGATAGTCTACTCCTAGGCCGGATAATGCAGGACCTCTAGGCCGGTTTTTGCAGATGTTCTAGCCTGGATATTGCAGGATTCCTAGCCCGGATGTTGCAGGATTTGGGCTGGCTTCTTGAGTCCCCTGTGGGCCTTTTATGCTTTTTAGTCTTTTTATACTTTGCCCAGTGTTGGTGGTCTGACGGTCCGCGAGTGTCGATCATGTCGACTGATCGACACTGGACAGTCCGGAAATGATGCCTTCAGTGAGGGACGTTTGGGTCACCTTGTCCTGGTCGCGATGCGCACGGCGCCAGACGTGGTACCCCACGAGTTGAATGAGGAACGGATGCCCGCCGGTGGCATTCGCTAGGTCGCTGAGCGCTTGTTCGTCGATCTGAACTCCGGACTCTGAGAATGTTTCCGCGAAGGAAGTCCGCACTTCGGAGATGGGCGCAGTGCGGACGTCATACCGCTCCGCGCGTCGGAGGAAGGTCGTTGCGCCGTCATTGAGTAAGTCAGATACTGCCTGAGGTTGGCCGGCCATTGCCAAGCCGATGGGCAGGCCCTCACGGATGAGATGCTGGACAACGGTGGCGAGTTCGTCGAGTTCATCACGATCGATCGCATGAATCTCATCAACAGTGATGAGCAGTCCCTTGTCCATTTCTGCTAGCCGGATCAGCAGGCGAGTGATCGTGTGACGCCAGTGAGGTTCTTTCTCGGAAGCAAGCTCGGACTCGAAGGTGTCCACCTGGGCGGTGATGCGTTGAATGACGTCGACGTTGGCCCTTTCGGAAATGACGAGCCACCCTGCTTTTCGCGCCTCTTCTTCGATCGCCGACAACATCACTGTTTTGCCGATGCCGCGGGGTCCGGTAAAGATCGACAGGAGGGCGGGCGCGCCAGGGCCGTCCTCGAGGGATTCTGCGAATGCCTCTACTATTTCGGCGCGGCCGATGAGTTGCGGAGGGCGGGCGCCGGCGGTGGGCTTGAACGGGTCCGCCACAACGCTCCTTTAGTCCTCTGTGCGTGCCTTCAGCGATAGTCGGCCGCGTCAAAGCCCAACTCTGCAGCGAGATCACTCAGCGGCTGGGCTTGTTCGCCCTGGCGCTCGCGCACCATGTGGGCGATCTCGATTTCCTCGATCGCAGCTAATAGCGACGAGTACGACTCAACGGGATTCATCACAGTGTCTGGACCTCCTCTAAGGAAAGCATGCCCGTGTTTTGCGAAACGCGCCACCAACGTGTCGGGGATCGAGTCAGCTGATCACGCGGTCCACGATGCGCTGGGCCTCGTCCTGAACCAAAGTGAGGTGCTCGGCGCCCAGGAAGGATTCCGCGTAGATCTTGTACACGTCCTCGGTGCCGGAGGGGCGGGCGGCGAACCAGGCGTGCTCGGTGACCACCTTCAGCCCGCCGATGGCCGCCCCGTTGCCGGGAGCCTCGGTGAGTTTGGCGAGAATCGGTTCCCCAGCCAGGGTGTACGCGGTGACGTCGTCGGGGGAGAGGTTCTTCAGCTTCGCCTTCTGCTCGGGCGTGGCCACCGCGTCGAGGCGGGCGTAGACCGGGCTGCCGTAGCGCTGGGTGAGTTCGCCATAGTACTGGGAGGGGGAGCGGTTCGTGACCGCTTGAATCTCGGCGGCGAGCAGGCACAGCAGCAGCCCGTCCTTGTCGGTGGACCAGGGGGAGCCGTCGAAGCAGACGAACGACGCACCGGCAGACTCCTCACCCCCGAACACCCCGGTGCCGGAGAGCAGCCCGGGTACGAACCACTTGAACCCGACCGGGACCTCGGTGAGGTTCCGGCCCAGGCCCTCGGCGACGCGGTCGATCATCGAGGAGGACACCAGGGTCTTGCCCACGGAGGCCTCGGCCGGCCACTCCGCGCGGTGACGGTAGAGGTAGTCGATGGCGACGGCGAGGTAGTGGTTGGGGTTCATCAGCCCGCCGTCGGGGGTGACGATGCCGTGGCGGTCGGCGTCGGCGTCGTTGCCGGTGGCCAGGTGGAAGTCGCTGTCGCCGCGCACCCGCTCGATGAGGGAGGCCATCGCGAAGGGGGAGGAGCAGTCCATGCGGATCTTGCCGTCCCAGTCCAGGGTCATGAACGCCCAGCGCGGGTCGACCTCGGGGTTGATGACGGTGAGGTCGAGGTCGTGGACCCGGGCGATCTCGGCCCAGTAGTCCACGGAGGCCCCGCCCATCGGGTCGGCGCCGATGCGCACCCCGGCCTCGCGGATGGAGTCCAGGTCGATCACCTGCGGCAGGTCCTCGACGTAGCGGGCGCGGAAGTCGTAGCGGCCCAGCTGCGGGTGGCGGGGGACGTCGTCGGGGTTCAACCGCTGCACCTCGGCCAGGCCGCCGGCGAGCAGCTCGTTGGCGCGGTCGGCGATCCAGCCGGTGGCGTCGGAATCGGCCGGTCCGCCGTGGGGCGGGTTGTACTTGAAGCCGCCGTCGGCGGGCGGGTTGTGCGAGGGGGTGATGACCAGCCCATCGGCCTGCGGGCCCTGGGGATCGGCGGCGTTGTGGTGCAGGATCGCGTGGGAGACCGCGGGGGTGGGGGTGTAGCCGTCGCGGGAGTCGATGAGGGTGTTCACTTCATTGGCGAGCAGCACCTGAACGGCGGTGTCCTGGGCGGGGCCGGAGAGCAGGTGGGTGTCGCGGCCGATGAGGATGGGGCCGGTGACGCCCTGGTCGCGGCGGTACTCGACGATGGCCTGGGTGATGGCGGCAATGTGGTCGTCATTGAACGAGGTCTTCAGCGAGGAGCCGCGGTGCCCGGAGGTGCCAAAGACGACCTGCTGGGTGGGGTCGGATGGGTCCGGATGGTTTTCGAAGTACGCCGCGTGCAGGGCATCGGTGTCGATGAGGTCTTCGGGGAGGGCGCGGGTTCCGGCGCGCTCGGCAGCAGTGTTTCCCATGCGGATATTATCGGCTCCGGCGTAGGGTGAAAGCTATGGATCGGGAACGCCCAGGGTGGTATCAGAGCTCGGAGAAGCCGGACAGCGATGCGCGCGCCGAACAGACGCCGGAGGCGCACGGGGAGCGTGAGGAAGCGCAGCGGCGGGAGCCGAGCTGGCGGCGGCGCGACAAGTACGACCCGTTCGAGCGGCTGCGTCGTCGTCGTGCCCAGGCTGAAGCCGAACGCGCCGAACAGGCAGAGCAAGCAGAACGAGCCGAAAGAGCAGAAGCGCAGCGGCGCTCGCCGTCGAGGGCAGCGCCGGCGGGGAACCCGTACGCGGATCAGCCGTTGGCCGGACCCTGGGGTGACGGATCCGCGCAGGAGACGATCGCCGGGGACTACCCGGTGATCGCCAACGACCCCAAGGAGTCCAAGGAGTGACCACCCCGGTTGCGGCCGTGAGGTCTACCCCGTGCTCCTTTGCTGTTGCTAGTGTTCCGGGGTGTCGCATGCCGCCGAGGGGGCGTTATGGCATGGCACCGGTGGGAGAAGTGCATGGATACGGAGCACATTCAGTGGATCTCGTTCGAGAGGATGAGCGAACGAACAGATCATGATGCTCAGCGCACCGACGCCGAGTGTGACCTCGTGGCGGCTGCGGCGGCAAGCCACGGTCGTGTTGAACCCATGACGGAGGTGCTACGCCACGCTGGCGAACGGCTTCCCCTGGTTGGCCAAGGACAGACGCGGCGGCATTGGGAGTTGCTGGCCACGGTAGCGTCACAGGACTTAGTGGCCGCACGCGTGTTGGAACCGCACCTCGACGCCACGACCATTCTGGAGCAGGCTGGTGTGTCGGTTCCACAGGGATTACTGGGTGTGTACGCGTCGGAATCCGGCGGGCAGACGGTGCGCGCAGTACAGTCAGGATCCGCGTGGAAGCTGAACGGCACCAAACCGTGGTGTTCTCTCGGATCTGTGTGCTCGGCTGCCGTCGTGACAGCCATCGTGGGCGATGAGGACGCCGCGGCTTCGGGAGCGCTGAGGCGCCGAGCGTTTCTGGTGGATCTGGAAGCGGGGCGTCAGTCTGGTGCTGTGCGAGACTCTGGTGAGAGGTGGCCGGCGCTGGGGCTGTCCGCCGTGACCTCCACCGCCCTGGAATTCCACGAGGTCAACGCGGTTCCCGTCGGAGATCCAGGGTGGTATCTCACCCGTCCTGGATTCGCGTGGGGTGGGATCAGTGTGGCGGCTTGTTGGCTCGGCGGCGCCATCCGCTTGATGCGGACGCTCCAGGCGCGACAGCCACGCGACGATTTCGCGGCGGCGGCACGGGGGCGGGTGGACCGAATGCTCGCTGCTGCGGCGGCACTCATGATCGAGGCGGCCCGACACCTTGATGAGGGAACACTTGACGGTGACGCGGCCGAGATGGCAGCGGAGCGACTGCGGGGAACGATCGCCGAGACCTGCACGGAGGTCATTCGCGTGGTGGGCGAAGCCACCGGGCCGGGCCCACTGGCTGGCGACGCGGCGCACGCTAGGGCAGTGGCCGATCTGCAACTGTACGTGCGCCAGCACCACGCCGGTCGCGATGATGCCCGGCTGGGCCATTTGCTGGCGGAGCGGCCGGGGTGGTCGTGGTGAGCTTTGATCATCGCGATCACGGCACCACCGAAGAAGCCTGGCTTGACGCGGGTGTGGGTAAGCTTCCGACGTTGAGCCTGCCGCAGCTCACCTCGGACAGCACGGTGCTGGTCATAGTGGCACACCCTGATGACGAGACGCTGGGAGCGGCGGGGCTGATCCGGGCCGCCCTTCGAAGGGGGGCTGAGGTGCGACTCTTGGTGTGTACGCAGGGAGAAGGCTCGCACCCGGAATCACCGACCCACACTCCCGCCGCCTTGGCTCGGTTACGCCGCCAGGAGCTGTCCGACGCCGTGGAGGTACTCGGCGAGGGGTTATCCGGTCGACTGTCGTCAACCATGCTGCGTCTGCCCGACGCCGGGCTGCCCGCTGTCCCCGAGGAGGTGCTGGCGGCCGTGGCAGAGGCCGTGGCGGCGGCGCAGACCGACGAAGGCGAACTGCTGCTGGTGACGCATTTCCATCGTGACGGTCATGGGGATCACGAGGCCGTGGCCTCTGCCGTGCTGCGGGTCGCGGCCGAGCAGGCGCTACCGGTGTATGAATTTCCCCTCTGGTATTGGCACTGGGCGGACCCCCAGGGGCTCGGAGTGAACGACGCCTGGCGCGGTTTCGCACGGTTTCCCGTCTCGTTGGATGACCAGCGCGCCCGGCGCGCAGCATTGCAGGCGTACCGGAGCCAGGTCACTCCACTGTCGGACAACCCCGGGGACGAAGCGGTGGTGACCGGGGCCATCGTTGAGCATTGCGACCGTCCCTTCGAGACGTACTTGGTGACTGGCTCGGAGAACCCCGGATCCCAGCGCGCTCGGTGGATTTTCGATCGCGTACACACCTCCGCGGACGACCCATGGCGATACCTGGACTCTGATTACGAGGCGCGCAAGCGGGCGCTCACTTTAGCGCAGCTACCCTGGCCCCGCTACCGCCGTGTGGTGGAAGTTGGATGCTCCATCGGCGTTCTCACCGCCGAGCTGGCGCTCCGAGCAGATGACGTTACGGGGCTGGATGCCTCAGGGGTGGCCGTGGAACGTGCCCGACACCGGTTGCGCGGGTTGTCCGGAGTCAGGGTCGAACAGGCAATCGTGCCCGACGAATGGCCGGCACACTTGAACGGGCCGGACGCCGTGGACTTAGCGGTCGTCTCCGAGGTGGGCTACTTCCTCAGCGCCGCTGAATTGGATCGGCTCGTGGCCCGACTGGGCTCCGCCCTGACACTGTCAGGACAGATCCTGCTGTGCCATTGGCGCCACCCCGTCTCGGGCTGGCCGCTGGACGGGGATGCCGTGCACGCCCGATTGCGCTCGGACCCGCGGTTTCGAGTGATCAATGAATACCGGGACGACGACGTCGTGATCGACGTGTTCGCACGCGCGGTGGGAGCGGAACAGGCGCTCGTGGTCGTTCCGGCACGCGACGAACAGGCGCTGCTCCCGGGCTGTCTCGATGCACTGACCTTGGCGCTGGACCGGTTCGAAGCGCTCCACGCTCAGGGCTCAGCCCGGGCCGTGGTGACGGTGGACGGCAGTGCCGATCGCACACTGCAGATCGCCCGGGATCGGGCCGAGGCAGACGCGCGCTTCCATGTGGTGAGCCTTGACCCCGGTGCCGCTGGGGGTGTGGGTCGCGCGCGGGCTCGGGGCATCGACACCGCGGCGACCTGGTTCGACGCTGACGCTCGGCTCTGGGTTGTCTGCACCGATGCTGACAGTCGTGTGGCGCCAGAGTGGCTGGCGAGCCATGTCGTGCTCGCCGAGGGTGCCGACGCCGTCTTGGGGACGGTTGCGCTGGATCTCGACTCAGAGGAACAGTCCTGGAGCAGCGATGGGAGGACGAGTACCGAAAGAAGATCATTTCGGGAGGACCCCGAGATGTGGAGGAACATCATCACATCCACGGTGCCAACCTCGGCGTGAGCTGGGCGGCGTATCAGCGTGTGGGGGGCTTTTCCGAGGTGGACTGTGATGAAGACGTGCAGCTCGTCGAACGGCTGCGTCGTTCCGGCGCGCGGGTGCGGAGTAGCACGCGGATCCCTGTGATCACCTCGGATCGGTATGAGGGGCGCGCGCCTCGCGGTTTTGCAGCGGACTTGCGCAAGCTCATCGGCGAGGGGGCCGCAGAAGGATCCTGATCAAGCAGCTGCCCCGTGCGGGTGGCGCTCGACTACTGAGCCAGCAGGCGCTCCATTCGGGCGGAGAGGGCCAGCAACGGGGCCTCGGTACCTGGGCGGCCGATGGCCTGCACCGACCAGTTCATCCCGTCCTCATCGGTGAGCACCGGGATGGAGATGGCGGGCAGCCCCATCACGTTCACCATGGAGGTGTAAGGGGTGAACTGGCACTGATACGCGTAGTCGTCGGCGGGCTCGCGCTCGGTGAACGCACCGATCGCCGGCGGTGCGAACGCCAGCACCGGCGTCAGCACGATGGACGCTGCTGCCAGCTGACGGCGGGTATCGGCCGCCCAGCCGGTGAGCCGGGATTCGGCCTCGGCCAGCACCTCGGGGGTGTAACCGCGAGCGAGGTTCAGGAAGTGCGCGGCCAGCGGCTCCATCTTGTCCTCCGCACCTTCGGGCAGCGGCGCTTCGGCGAGCCCGGAGGTCCACACGGTGCGGAAGTCCTCGTGGTAGCCGGGCTGGTAGTCCAGGTCCAGCTCGGACACGGTGTGGCCATCGCCGGCGAGCAGGGTGACCGCACGGGTGAGTGCCTCCACCGCTCCGCGCGCCAGGGTGATCTCCAGATCCGGGTGGAACGGCGACGCCGTCGTCCAGCCGATGCTTGTCGGCGCGATGCCCTGACGGGCCGCGCGGCGGATGGTGTCGAGGTAGTAGCCGGTGGTGGCGGTGGGGTCCGTCATCGCGTCGAAGAGCAGCGCGGTGTCTTCGGTGGTGCGGCCCAGGGGGCCGTTGACGCCGAGGTTGCGCACCGTGTCCCGCTGGTCATCGGTGGGCAGGGTACCTCGGCCGGGCTTCAGCCCCACAATGCCGCAGGCCGCGGCCGGAATGCGGATCGAGCCGCCGCCGTCGGAGCCGGGAGCCACTGGCAGCATGCCCGACGCCACCGCTGCCGCCGCTCCGCCCGAGGACCCACCCGCCGTACGCGTTGGATCCAGTGGGTTGCGCGCCGGTGGGGACACCCGGTTCTCCGAATGCGGCGGCAGCCCGAACTCCGGCGTGGTGGTGGTGCCCAAAAACACCGCCCCGGCCAGGCGCAGCGCCGCCGGCAACGGGTCGTCCTGCGCGGCGGGCGGGGCATCCTGGAACACCCGGGAGGCGAACGTGGTTGGCACCCCCTGCACCGCGGTGAGGTCCTTGAATCCCAGCGGCAGCCCGTGCAGCGGACCAGAGCGCCGCGGGTCGGAGGCGTGCTCGGCGTCGAGCTGACGTGCCCGCTCCAGGGCCAGGTGCTGGGTCACCGTCATGAACGCGCCCAACTGGGGGTTCTTCTCGTCGATCACCCGCAGGAAATGTTCAGTCACGTCGACGGCGGTGCGCCGGCCCGCGGCCAGATCATCACGCAGCTCGACGGCGGAGGGGTAGCTTGCTGCTCTCGGGGAGTCGCTCATGACCCCACTGTATCGGCCGCCGCTGGACGGCAACGACCTATATTGAGACCCTGAGACGCACCCAGATCTCGCTCCCGGAAGATTTCCGAGACCCCATCGATGTCGCGCTGGGACCAGGACTTTCCTCTGGATCAAGGGGAACTCCATCAAAATTCTTGCCATTTTTGCGACGTGAGTTTCCACGTGGTGGGCATGTCGTCAACGTCGCTCGGCACTCAAAGAATCCTCAACTGCAGACGCCGGGGCGGAGCAATTTCCGGCCCATCAAGGAGTAATTGGCAAAGCGTGGAGTGATGAGAAAGGCATGGTGCTGGCAGAGTTCCCGGCCAAGAAAGACGGCTGGATCAGGAAGCTTGTGGAGGATCAACCATTCTCACTCGCTGAGGCTGCGTCACGCGAATAGCGAGACCATCGCGGAGAGTGTGCTTCCATCCCTCGTCACGTGGAATGCATCGAAAAGTAGCCAGAACGCGCAACGAGATCGGTAGGCTGTGGGAATGAGCATGTACGAGACTGTCACCGTGAACGAGATCCCCGAGGGCGCCACCATTCTCGACGTCCGCGAGGACTACGAATTCGAGGCAGGCCGCGCAGCCGGCGCCCAGCACCTGCCGCTGGATCAGCTGCCAGAGCGCTTCGACGCCGAGCTGGACCCGGACACCGACTACTACGTGATCTGCCGGACCGGAGGCCGTTCCGCGCGCGCCGCCGAATTCCTGCAGGCGCGTGGATTCTCCGCCTTCAACATTGCCGGTGGCTCCGGCGCCTGGCTGGAGGCCGGCAAGCCGATGGAGGCCGACGGCGGCGCCGAGCCGATCGTGAAATGAGTCGACCGGTCTACGCCTTCCTCGGACCGGAAGGCACCTTCACCGAGGCCGCGTTGCGCCAGGTGGTCTCGCCCGACGACGGCGATTACCGGCCCGTGGGATCTGTGATCACCGCGCTGGCCCAGGTGCGGGCGGGGGAGGCGCAGTTCGCCGTCGTGCCCATTGAAAACTCGGTGGAGGGCGGGGTGACCGCCACCCTGGACGACATTGCCGGTGACGAGGGCCTGCAGATTGTGCGCGAGGTGCTGGTGCCGATCAGCTTCGTGCTGGTGGGGCGCACCGAGATGGACCTGGAACAGATCACCAGCGTCTCCACCCATTCCCACGGCTGGGCGCAGGTGCGCAACTGGGCCGCGAAACACCTGCCGAACGCGGAGTTCATCCCGGCCTCCTCGACAGCAGCCGGGGCGCGCGGACTGCTCGACCCGGAGACCCACTACCAGGCGGCGGTGTGTTCGCCGCTGGTCGCCGAACAGGTGGGCCTGCCGGTGCTGGCCCAGGCCATCGAGGACACCGCCGGGGCGGTCACCCGCTTCGTCGTCGTCTCTCAGCCGGGGCCGATCGGCGAGCCCACCGGCTCCGACAAGACCACCGTGGTGGTGCCGCTTCCGGAAGACCGGCCGGGCGCGCTGATGGAGATTCTCGACCAATTCTCCACCCGCGGGATCAACCTCTCGCGCATCGAATCGCGGCCGACGGGGGCTGGACTGGGAAGCTACTTCTTCTCCATCGACCTCGAGGGCCACCTCGCAGAGGAACGGGTCTCCGCAGCGCTGGCCGCGCTGTACCGACTCATCCCGGGCGTGCGGTTCCTGGGGTCCTATCCGCGGGCAGATCAGCGAAGGTACCAGGTGCCCGAGCACACCACCGATGCCGCTTACCACTCCGGTCAGGCCTGGGTCACCGAACTGTTGGGCCGCTCCGGAACCTGAACCCGTAGCGACTCCGGCTGCACCCGCGCGGAGATCTCGCGGACTTGACCGGAGGCGTCGCCGTCGAGCTGGGAGGTCATCGGCTCATGCAACACGATCTTGCACTGGGTGGCCTGGTGCGACTCCAGCACCGGCAGTTTCCGGCGCGATTTCAGCAGGGTCTTGCCGGCGATGCGCAGCCAGTCCACCACGTGGCGCGGCGAAAGCAGAACAACATCGAGCAACCCGTCGTCGATCACGGCGTGCGGGACGAAGTTGATGCCTCCGGTGAGCAGGCCGCAGTTCGCCACCATCACGGAGCGCACCTGGTAACGCTGCAGGGGGCCGCCGTCGAGTGACACGGAGATCTCCTTGCGCTTGCCCGCGAGCTGGCGCATGCCGGCCTCGCCGTAAGCCAACCACCCGGCGTGCTGCTTGAGGGTGTCATTGGTGGTGTCCATGATCTCGGCGTCATAACCGACCCCGGCAATCACGGTGAAAGCGGTGCGCTGCACGGAACCGTCCTGGTTCGTCAGGCGGATCGAGACCGTGTCGATGGCGCGGTGATGACCCTGTAGGGCGATGGCGATGCACTGCTCCATATCCGCGATGGGTAGGTGAAGGTTGCGGGCCAGCAGATTCCCGGTGCCCAGGGGAAGGATGCCGAGTGAGGCATCCGTGCCGGCCAACACCTCGGCCACCCGGCGCACGGTTCCGTCGCCGCCGGCGGCCAGCACCACGGTAGCCCCGTCGGCCAGCGCCTGTTCCGCCATCGCAGTTCCTGGATCGGTTTCGGTGGTTTCGTAGACCATCACCGGTGGCATGCCTGCCACCCGCGCGGTGACCTCCACTTGGTGTCGTGTTTCGGCGGCATGGGGCTTGACGGGGTTCAGGATCAGGGCGACCTTCTGTGCCGGATCGAGCGACCGCGCCACCGAAGGCACGGAGGAAATGGTCTGCACCTGCAGGCTCACCGAGTCGAGCCCCTCCACCAGCCGGTGGACGAGGTGGGCCTGACGCCGGAGCTGGACGCTGAGCACGATGACCGTGACGAGCAACAGCAGGATCAGGGAGAGGGCCACCACGGCCAGGATCATCTCAGCGCTCATAGATCTAGTGTAGGTCCGCCTTTGACAGAACTGCTCCTCTCCGGCAGGTGTGGTTTAACGCGTTCGGGTGGCCCCGAACGACGTCGAGGCCACCCGAGACGGGGACCGGAGATTCTCGCTGAACGGCTCCCCTGCGGTACGCACGTGCAACGTACCGCCGGAGCCGAAAGCGAAGGAGCGGATCGAGGGCGCCGGAATGAAGCAGTTCGACGAAACGGCGCTCTACTCCAGATCCACCTCACCGGCCAACCTTGCTCATCCTGACGGAGGTGATCGTTGACGTGCCTCGAATCGGTGCGACGCGATTCCGACCCACTCACTCTCCCGACGGGTTGCGTCGAGTAGGGAAGAAGGCGGTCTCAGTGCTTCACAGTGCACGCGGATAGTTCCGCGTCGAGGGCACTGCCTGTCGCCCCGAGTCTCGAGCTCCCACAACTCATCATCGGCCAAGACCAGCAACCAGAACGCGGAAGATGATCTGGCCTGATCGGTGTCACTATGGGCGCATGGCATGGCACACTCCGCTGGTGTGACTTAGGGGTTAATAGCCGTGGGCTCGCTGCCTCTCGACGTAATCTCGATCTTCCGAGGTTTGGCGGACTCGGCCACCGGAATGCTGAGCCGCAGAACCCCGGCGTCGTAGCCCGCGGTGATTTTACCCGTATCGAGATTGTCGCCTAGAACAAGCTGACGACTGAATGTTCCCCGAGGACGTTCCGCGGCCAGGGACGACTCGCCGTGGTCGGCGGCGGGACGCTCGGCTTTGACGGTCACCACATTGTTCTCGACATCGAGATCAATGTTTTCTGGTGTGACGCCGGGGATGTCGAGTTCAATGTGAAAGGTGTCTCCATCACGCCAGGCATCCATGGGCATGATGACTGGCCGTGCCGAGGTGCCATGACTGGCTCCAAAGGCCTCCCTCGTCAGTCGATCGAATTCCCGAAACGGGTCCGTGCGCAACATGATCATGGTTATAGCCTCCTCATTTCATCGAGCAATACGGTTCGGTGATACGATGTGCATCACCTGATGTACATATTTCATAGCAGATATTAGTATCGCGTGTCAACAGCAGAGTTGATTTTAGTGGCAATAGGAACGGATAGCAGATGTCAGAGCCTCGAAGGACCTTCTCGATTTCGATGGCAGCAGAGCTGTCAGGGGTAGGGATACGGTCCGTGCGGCTCTATGAGGCACGCGGCCTCGTATCGCCGGTCCGAACGAAGGGTGGAACGCGTCGCTACGGTCGTGAAGACATAGTCCGGCTGCGACGCGTGCGGGACCTGATGGAAGAGGGGATGAATCTGGCGAGCGTTGAAGTCATCATGATGCTGCAGGATGAGAACGTGACACTTCGCCGCGAGCTGGCGAATCTGAAACGTCAGAGTTCAAACGCTGACGGGGACGGTGTTGCCCAGAACTGACCGTGCCGCCGGATCCACACCCTCCAGGCGCAGTAGCCTTGTGGCGGACCGACATGACATGTCGTGACTTCGGTAGGCTGGTGCTGTGATTGACGTCAAGCACCTCACCGAGAACCCTGATCAGTACCGAGCCTCGCAGCGTGCCCGCGGAGCGGATGAGGCGCTGGTGCAGCGCATTATCGAGGCCGACGCCGAGCGTCGCTCCGCGCTGTCTCGGTTTGAATCTCTGCGTGCCGAGCAGAAGTCCTTCGGCAAGAAGGTGGCACAGGCCCAGGGCGAGGAGAAGCAGCAGCTGCTGGCCGAGGTCAAGGAGCTGGCCGCTCAGGTGAAGGCTGCCGAGGCCGAGGCCAACGAGAAGGAAGCGGAGCTGGATGCGTTGCAGCGCGTCTTCCCCAACCTCATCATCGAGGGCATCCCGGCCGGCGGCGAGGACGACTTCAGCGTGCTCAAGCAGGTGGGCACTCCGCGCGATTTCACCGCCGACGGGTTCGAACCGAAGGACCACCTGGAGTTGGGCGAGCTGCTCGGCGCGATCGACATGGAGCGCGGGGCGAAGGTCTCCGGATCGCGGTTCTACTTCCTGCGCGGCGTGGGTGCGCGCCTGGAGATGGCCCTGATCCAGATGGGCATGGACCTGGCACTGAAGAACGGCTTCACCCCGATGATCACGCCCACCCTGGTACGACCCGAGACCATGCAGGGCACCGGGTTCGACGTCGAGCACGACGACGAGATCTACCGCCTCGAGCGCGACGATCTGTACCTGGTAGGCACCTCCGAGGTGGCGCTGGCTGGGCTGCACGCCGACGAGATCCTGGACCTGAGCGGCGGCCCGACCCGCTACGCCGGCTACTCGAGTTGCTACCGTCGCGAAGCCGGTGCCGCGGGCAAGGACACCCGTGGCATCATCCGCGTGCACCAATTCAACAAGTTGGAGATGTTCGTGTACACCACGGTGGAGGAGGCCGAGGCGGAGCACGCCCGACTGCTCGCCTGGGAAGAGGAAATGCTGGCCAAGATCGAGGTGCCCTACCGAGTGATCGACACGGCGGCTGGCGATCTGGGCATGTCCGCGGCCCGCAAATTCGACTGCGAGGCGTGGGTGCCCACGCAGGGTGCGTACCGTGAGCTGACCTCGACATCGAACTGCACCACCTTCCAGGCACGTCGCCTGCAGATCCGCGAACGCGTGACCAACGACGACGGCTCCAAGGGCGGCACCCGCGCGGTAGCCACCCTCAACGGCACGCTGGCCACCACCCGCTGGATCGTCGCGATTCTCGAGAACCACCAGAACGCCGATGGCACCGTGACCGTGCCCGAAGCGCTGCGCCCCTACCTGGGCGGGCTCGAGGTGCTCCCGCTCGTTTGAGCGAGGCGCCCCGGACCGGCGCCCGGCGTCGTGGGGTTGCTTAGGCCACCGGGGCGGCGCCGAGCCGGGCCAATGCCAGCTCGATCACCAGGTCGGTGTATTCGTGCGTGCTCAGCGGGCCGTGCAGATCGGCGGTGCGCCACTCCGGGCGCGCCAATACCTCGGTCAGCGTCTGCTGTACCGTGCTGGCCACGCGGATCAGTCGGTCGCACGCGGCCTGATGCCCCAGGTAGGCCATCATGAAACCGGTTGAGGACAGCATCGATGTCGGATTGGCCACGTTCTGTCCGGCCAGTGAGAGAGCCGGGCCGTGGTGTGCTCGTGCCATCACGTGGGAGTATCCGGCGCTCAATGAGGCGGAAATTCTGTGTGACCCGGTGACCTGCGCGGCCTGCTGCGAGAGAATCCGGCCAAACAGGCTGGTGGTCACAATGACGTCGAACCGGGCCGGGTCGCGTTCAAGCCACGCCGCCATCCGATCGACGGACTCCTCGTGGTATTCCACCTCCGGATAATCAGCAGCCACATCACGCATCGTCTGCAGAAACAGTCCTTCGGAGACCGGCATCGCATCCGCCTGATGCGCGGCGGTGACGTGCTGGCGCCGGAACCGGGCCGTCTCGAAGGCGCTGCGAGCGAGATTCTCGATGCCCTCACGGGTCACCTTGCGCGTGGACAACGCCAGATCGGGGGTCGGCATCATCTCGAAGGGACCCTCCGGTGCGCCGCGATCAGCGAACATCCCATCGGTGTTGTCCCGCACCACGAGCAGATCGACCGAGGGACGGAACGGTGAAGTCACCCCTGCGTAAGTGCGCGCCGGGAGAAAACGAGAGTGCAAGCGCAGCTCGCGGATCAGCTCGCGCTCCGGGTCGAGTCCTCCTAACCCTGGAGCAGGGTAATGGGCCAGATCCAGCGGTCCGAGAATGATGCCGTCGGCTTCACGTGCCGCGGCCAACGCTTCGGAAGGGAAAGTACTGCCGGTCTCGCACAAGGCAGACCACCCTACCGGCACCGTGACGATCTCATGGGTGATGCCCATGAACCTGAACATCTCCTCGGCCAGGCGCCGGGCAGCCTGAGATACTTCATACCCGATACCGTCGCCTTCGAAGAGGGCGAGTCTCATCTGTGCCACTGCTGGTCAACCCCTGTTCTGTGCGGTGCCCTTGTCATACTGTGCTCGCCATTCCCCTCGCAGGAGCGATAGCGCATAGCGTAATAGTGTTAGACGAGATAAGCTCTGCTTCCTCATGTCCGCTGAGGGTTAACAGGAGGGTGAAGTTCAAGAGGGACGCGCTGTTCATCGCGACTTCACGTCCGGTTTGTCGAACGTGGTTGACTGGGACCATGCTGAACGACCCGCAGGAAACGCCGTCCACTCCCGGCCGCGCGAGCGCGCCGTCCCCCTCGACTGTATTGCCCTCCGGCGAACAGCGGAAGATGGTCTGTCTCGACGTCGATGGCACTCTGGTGGACCACGATGGGCACATGTCTGAGGCCGTGCGCTCGGCGGCACGCGACGTCGTCGCCGCAGGCCACCACGTGATGATCGCGACCGGGCGCTCGCTGCAGGCAACGCTGCCCATCATTGAGACCATCCGGCTGCGCAACGGCTTCTCGGTGTGCTGCAACGGCGGCGTCACTATTCAGCTGACCGATCAGCTCGAGGAGGGGTACGAGGTGATCGACCGTCGCACCTTCGATCCTGCCCCGGTGTTGGAACAGCTACGGCACCGGCTGCCCAGCGCGAAGTACGCGATTGAGGACGACGCCGGAAACTTCCTCTCCACCGAGCGCTTCCAGGACATGAGCTTCGGGGTGAAGGCGCGCGGAGTGTCCTTCGATGAGCTGCTCAATACCACCGCGGTGCGCCTGGTCGTGTTCTCAACGGATGCCTCCACCGAGTCGTTCTCCGAAGCGGTGGAGGCGATCGGGCTGCAGGGCGTGACCTACTCGGTGGGATGGAGCGCCTGGCTGGACGTGGCCGCCGCCGGGGTCACGAAAGCCTCCGGGCTGGAGGCGCTGCGCGCCCGGCTCGGGGTGTCCCTGGACGACACGGTCGCCATCGGGGATGGTTACAACGACGTCGAAATGCTGGCCTGGGCAGGCCGAGGGGTGGCCATGGGCCAGGCTCCGGACGACGTCAAGCGCATTGCCGACGAGGTGACGGAGGATGTCTACGACGACGGGGCCGCCCTGGTGCTGCGCTCCTTGCTGCGGTAGTTTGAGGAGCTGTATCAACCGCCGCACGGAGAACAGGGGCGCAGCATGACCGGGTTTCAGGTCGATCCCGAGGAGATGAACCGACTGCAGACGGCGCTCGAGGATTCGTCGTCGTCGTTCCTGGACCGCACCCTGCCGGAGAATCCCGGAATGAACGTGCTCGGCGACCCTGGAGTGGACGCCGCCATGACGACGTTCGTCGCCAACGCCGGAACCCACCATCGGCGTTTCGGCAACCGGTTCTCCTACCTGGCATACGAGGTGGGCGAGTTCTCCCAGCACAGCCAAGCCACCGATGAGGAATGGGGCGCCGCCCTTGACCGGAGATACGACCACATGGACCTGGTATCCACCGTGCGCCGAGTCTTCGGGGGATGACTGATAGGCATGGGAATTTACGCAAACCTCATTGGTGACGTCCCCGGCCAGCCCGAGGGCATTCTGGCATCCGCGACCACGGTCCGCGATCTCGCTGATGCGCTGCAGACCGACTATGACGACGCCTGGGCAGCGAAGGAACTCCCCGACATCTGGGAGGGCGAGGCGGCGGAAGCCTACAACACGGTCATTTATGATCAGTCGATGCAGATTTCTGACCTCGAGGAAGGTGTCCGCCGAGCCTCGGGGGCGCTGGAGGACTACGGCTGGGTGGTGCGCACGGAACAGCAGCGTTGCGACGGGATCCGGGATCGGATGCTGGAACTCGACGCCGTGGTGGAAACCGCCACCGGGCTGGTGGAGATGATACGGGCCCATCTGCAGGTGATGCCCGAGGTCGCGGAACACCAGCAAGCGTACGTGGAATCGGTGACCACGGTCCGGCAGGCGGCCGTCACCTGTGCGGCGCTGCTGGCTGAGGGCGCACACGTCGAGGTCTACAACTACAACGATCAGGGGCAGGACCTCGGCGCCCGCACGGACCTGCGGCAACATCAGCTGGAAGAGATTGCCTCTGATCTCGAGAACGGGCGGATCTATCCCGACGACATCAACCAGCGCGGTATCGGCGACTGTTACCTGCTGGCCGCGTTGTCGAGCATGGCGCGCACTTCTGAGGGGCGCGAGCACATTTCCGACATGGTCAAACCCCACTATGAGAACGGCGAGCTCACCGGATTCATGGTGACGCTGCCGCGGGACCCCAATGACCCACATTCCGGAGAAGGGCGCACCGTCTTTGTGGATGAAACCTACGTGCACGGCAGTACCGGCACGAGCGCCGACGCGAATGTGTTCTCGGTGATCGAGGCGGCCTACGGGCAGGTGTATCCGGCCGGCACGCTGCCCGAGAACTCTGACGGAAATGGGCTCACCGGAGGCCGCCCGGACGACTCACTCGAAGAGCTCACCGACACCGACTCCGAGGTGGTGCATCGCAAGCGGGGAGTGTTCGGGTGGGGCGCCGGATATGACGATGCGCAGCGCGAACAGATCACCGCGGCCACCGAGGAAGGCCGACCCGTGGTGGCGGCCACGGCAGGGATTCCGGATGAGGAACGCAAAGAAGGCGTCGGCATCGTGACCGTCACCATCGACGGTGAGGAACAGCAGATCGAAATGGTGGGCACCCACGCCTATGAGGTGGTGTCCTCCGATGAGAACGGGGTGACCCTGCGCAATCCGTGGGGATACAACAACCCCGGCAGCGGCACCACACCCATGGGCGCGACGTTCACCATCTCGTGGGAGGACTTTGAAGACTACAGCAGCGACGTTTCCATCGGAGGGGGATACTCATCATGACCGACGCATCACCCGACCAGGCCCCCGGACCGATCCGCTTCACCTTCCGGGGCACCGAAGTATTCCGCCCGGGCGCGGAAATGTTTCCCGCGTACACGGTGTCGGACGCACGGATTGAGGACGGTGTGATGATCGCGGTGCTGCGCGGCGTCGACCCCCACCCCGACGGCGGAATTCCGCCCACCCGACTCACTGCGGGGCAGAGCGTGGCCGACGCCCGCGCCGGGACGTTCACGCTACTGCACGTGAGCCCGCAGGTAGGTGGACTGGCCCCCGGGACGCGCCCCTTCGCCACGACGATCGAGTTTCAGCCCGACCCCGGGTTCGCCCTGGCGCCAGGGTGGGACGTTGACTGACCGGGCGGGCGCCGTCGTGCCCGGGGTATCGCGCGGAGCACTGATCGCACTCGGCGCACTCGGGGCTGGTGTGGCACTCGGCGCGCTCGCAGGCTGCGCCGCCGCGGAGCCCGACACCGAGCCGGAGCCCCTCCCGAGCGCCTGCGACGGCGTCACCCTGGGGCTGGAGGGTGGCACCGTGTTGCGCCCCGGCGTCGAGCTGTTCCCCGCCTACACGCTGTCTGGGGTGTGGGATGACGACGACGGCGTGGTCGCCGGCATCACGGGAGTGGATGAAGGCGACGGCGGATTCGGCCGGGTCGAGCTACGCCGCGGTGAGACCGTGGAAGATCCCGTGGCCGGAGTGTTCACCCTGCTCGACGCGACGCCGGCGGACGGCGGCGAGGGCTCACCCGCCGCCACCCTGTGCCTCGACCCGCACCCGGATTTCGAACTCGCCGACGGGTTCTAAGACCTGCCGCATTGGCAGAACGGGGCTGATCAGACGTCGCGGCCCTGGGGCTCGTCGTCGGCCGTCTCCTCGCCGAGCGCGGCGAACCGCTCGATGGACGCTGCCAGCTCCGCCTCGGCGGCGGCGCGATCAGCCCACCCCTCGGCCTTGACCCACTTACCGGGCTCCAGATCCTTGTACCGGGTGAAGAAGTGCTCGATCTCCTGCAGCAGCCACTCCTCAACATCGGAGAGCTCCTGGATATGGTCGAAGCGCTTGTCGGCCGGAACGCACAGCAGCTTGGCGTCGCCGCCGCCGTCGTCGGTCATGTTGAACACGCCGATCGGGCGCGCCTCGACGATCACACCGGGCACCAGATCGAAGCCGGGCAGGTACACCATGGCGTCCAGCGGGTCGCCGTCCTCGCCCAGGGTGTCCTCGAAGAACCCGTAGTGAGTGGGGTACTGCATGGGGGTGAACAGCACGCGATCCAGACGCAGACGACCGGTCTCGTGGTCGAACTCGTACTTGACGCGCGATCCGGCGGGGATTTCGATGGTGACGTCGTGGCTCATGGGGCAGGCTCCTAGCATCAGGGAAACGTGTCAGAACCAGGGTATATCCTCGGCCGGGGCGGGCGCGTCACGTCCGCGCTGGTACGCTCTCAGGTGTGCTTGCTCGCTCCGCCACTTCCGCGCGCGCGACGCGTGCCCGAGGACTGGCGGGGACGCTGATCGCCGCACTCGTGCTCACCGGGTGCACCGTGCTGCCCGCACCCGAGGACCGTGCCGCCGAGCTGAAAGCCGCCGCGGCCGAACGCGCCGCCCTCACCCAGGTGTCGATCCCCGCCACCAGCCTGGGCGGGGCGCGCCACTGGCTGACCGACGCCCAGGAAGAACTCGCCAACGTGCTGGACGTGGCCACCGAACCGCCGTCGGAGGTACTCGCCCTCTCTGAGGAAGCGCCCGTGCCCTCCGCCGAGACCCTGCAGCGCCGGCTGAACACCGTGTTCGCCGGTACGGACTTCACCACCGCGGCCCTGGTCACCGACACCATGACCGGCGAGGTGCTGTACTCCCGCGATGCCGACGCCGCACGGGTGCCGGCGTCGTCGCTGAAGATCCTCACCGCCGCGGCCGCCCTGCACGAGATGGGCCCGGACCACCGGTACACCACCCGGGCGGTGCTCGACGACGGAACGGACGACCTGGTGGTGGCCCTGGTGGCCGGTGGGGACGCGCTGCTGGGTACCGGAGCGGGGGCGACGTCGGTGGATGGCCGGGCCGGGCTGGGCAGTCTCGCCCAACAGACCGTGGACGCGCTCGCGGACCGGTTAGACGGGGAGTCTGACGAACCCTCAGACGACGCCGGCGCACCGGCCCTGCGGATTGTGCTCGACGACGGCGGCTACTCCGGTCCGCAGCTGACCTGGAACGACTCGATGGTGTCCTCCGGGAACATCTCCGCCGTCCAGCCGATCGCCGTGCACGGGGCGCGGGCTGATTCTGGCACGGGGACCGACCGCGTGGACGATCCAGGTGCCCACGCCGCCGCGGTGTTTCGCGCCCAGGTGGTCCACGCCGCCGAAGAAGCCGGACTCGACCTCACCGTGGCCTCCGGCGTCGAGCGGGACGCCACCTCCGGGCTGGGGGAGCGGGACGGTACGGAGCTGGGCGCCATCGAATCCGCCACCGTGGCGGAACAGGTGGAATACCTGCTCACGTACTCCGACAATCAGGTCGCCGAGGTCACCGCCCGCAACGCCGCGCTCGCCTCGGGCCGCTCCGGCAGCTTCGAGGGGGTGGCCGGACTGCTCACCGCCGCCGCCGACGCCCTGGGCGTCGACGCGCGCGGGATCACCATTGCCGACGGGTCCGGGCTCTCCGCGAAAAACCGCATCAGTACTACACAACTGGTCGCCATCATGGACGCCGTCCAACAGCGCCCCTGGCTCGCCGAGACCGTGTGGGGGCTGCCCACCGCGGGGCTCGAAGGCACCCTCAGCGAACGGATGGCCGGCACCGCGGCGGCCGGGACGGTGCGCGCCAAAACCGGCACCCTGGACCGGCACTCCTCGCTGACCGGCACCGTGGTCACCGTAGACGGGCGCCAGCTCTGGTTCTCGTTCATCAACACCGGGTCCGACTCGGAGATCATGACCGAGGCGCGGGAGGTTCAAGACCGGGCCGCCACGGTGCTCGCGGACTGCGGCTGCTGACAGGTGGTCGCCGTCGCCGCGGGTGTGGTGGGATGAAACTATGTCCCCTCACGCAGCCCATACCGACCAGCTCATCAACTGGGAGCTCGCCGCCGATACCGCCAGTCGACTCAGCCTGGGCGGGCCGAAAACCAACCTGCGGCAGGCCCGGGACGAGACCCGTGCTCTGCGTCGCGCCGCCGAGGTGTCGGTCGATCACGTGCACCGGATCACCGGCCTCGACGCCGCCCGCGACCTGCGCGACTCCGAGGTGCTGGTGGTGGACCGGGTGCGCTGGGCACAAGCCAACCTGCAGTCGCTCTCCGTGCTGCTGGCTCCGGGTCTGGAACGGGTGCGGGAACAGGCCCCGGACCAGTTCGCTGCGGCCACCCGCGGACTCGGATCCACCCTCACCGGCGTCCAGGCCGGGGGACTGCTCAGCCTGCTCGGCACCCGCGTGCTCGGCCAGTACGACCCGTTCATCGCCCTGCCCGACCACACCGGACAACCGCTTGGCCCGGCCGGCGGCAGGCTGATGTTGGTCGCCCCGAACGTGATGCAGGTCCGCCAGCAGCTCAACGTCCGCCCCGACGATTTCCGGCTCTGGGTGTGCCTGCACGAACAAACCCACCGCGTGCAGTTCGCCGCCGCGCCCTGGCTGCGCCACTGGTTGCAGGAGCAGATCACCGGCATGCTCGCCTCGCTGTACACCTCCACGAGCCAGTGGCCCGACATGCTCGACCGCGCCAAGGGTGCGATCTCCAAGACAGGCGAGGGATCCGATACGGGGCCAACCGGATCCCTACTCGACGCCGTCACCCGTGACGAAGACCGCGAACGGCTCTCCCGCATCACCGCGGTGATGTCGCTGCTCGAGGGCCACGCCAACGTGGTGATGGACGCGGTGGACCGCAGCGTAATCCCCACCGTCAAAACCATCCGCCGCCGCTTCACCGAGCGAGGGCAACAGGGCTCGGCGCTGAGCAAACTGATCCGCCGCCTGATCGGCATGGAAGCCAAGGCACGCCAGTACCGCGACGGGCAGCGCTTCGTCGACCGCGCCATCGGCCTGCTCGGCACCGACGGGTTCAACCAGGTGTGGACCGCGCCCGAGCTGCTGCCCACCGAGGAGGAGCTCCACGACGCCGACGCCTGGGCGAGGCGGATCCGTGCCAGCTGAGTCACCAGCCGCGCCGACTCCCACCGGGCCCGACGTTTGGCCACCGACGACGCGCTGGCCCGCACCCCTGAACGCCGCGTTGCCGCAGCTGAAACAGCTCCCCGCACACACCCTGCTCGGCGTCTCCGGCGGGGCCGACTCCCTCGCCCTGGCCATCGCCGCCGCCGTGGCAGACCGGACAGATCACTCCGATCGACAGGTCACCGCCGTCGTCGTCGACCATCAGCTTCAGCCCGGATCTGCCGACGTCGCCCAGCGCACCGCCGCCGTACTGGAACGACTCGGCATCACCACCCACGTCCGCGCCGTCACGGTCGACTCCGGGGCCGGGCTCGAAGCTGCCGCCCGTGACGCCCGCTACGAGGCCTTCCGCGACGTCGCCGAGCTCACCGGCGCCACCATCGTCGCGACGGCCCACACCGCCGATGACCAGGCCGAACAGGTGCTCCTTGGGCTGGCCCGCGGCTCCGGGCTGCGTTCGCTGGCCGGCATCCGCCGCACCCGCACGCATGGCCCGCTCACTGTGGTCCGCCCCCTGTTGCACCTCACCCGCGCCGACACCGAGACGATCTGTCGCTGGGCGGGGGTGAGCTGGTGGGAAGACCCGATGAACGACGACGGCGCGCGGGCCCGGGTCCGCCACCGGCTGCTGCCCGCCCTGGAAGACCCCGGTACCGGCCTGGGCCCCGGGGTTCGCGCCGGGCTCATCCGCACGGCAGACCTCGTGGCCGACGACGCCGAGGCCCTGGAAGGCTGGGCGCACCGTGTCTACGCGGGCGCGCGCGCAGACATCCCAGCCGACCCAGCCACCCCTGCCACTGTTGCGCTCCGCCTGGACCACCTCGCCCCGCTGCCGACAGCCATTCGCCGTCGCGTGCTCGCCCTCGCCGTCGTCGAGCTGGGCTCCACCCCCACCGCCGAACGCCTGCACGCCGTCGATGCGCTCATGGACCGGCGCCCCGGGAGCTCTGCCGGGCCCATCGAGCTACCCGGTCTCCACGTCACGCGCGAGCGCGGCTCCGAATATGCGACACTGTTGATGTTCCGACGCCTCAGGAGAGCCCCACGATGATCGAAGACGACGTCCGCGAAGACCTGCTGCACGTACTCATGTCGAAGGAGGAGATCCAGCAGACCGTTGCTGATCTCGCCGCGCAAATCGACCGCGACTACGCCGACAAAGACGTGCTGCTGGTCGGCGTGCTGAAGGGGGCGGTCATGGTGATGGCCGACCTTTCCCGCGCCATCCGTTCGCACATCACCATGGACTTTATGGCCGTGTCCTCCTACGGTTCCGGCACCAAGTCCTCGGGCGTGGTGCGGATCCTCAAGGACCTCGAAACCGACTTGATGGGCCGCCATGTGCTCATCGTGGAGGACATCATCGACTCCGGACTCACCCTGTCCTGGCTCAAGACCAACCTCGAGTCACGCGGCCCGGCCTCCGTCGAAATTTGCGCGCTGTTGCGGAAGCCGGAGGCCATGAAGACCGAGATCGACGTGAAGTACGTGGGCCGCGACATCCCCAACGAGTTCGTGGTGGGCTACGGCCTAGACTTCGCCGAGCAGTACCGCAACCTGGAGTTCGTGGGCACCCTCGCCCCGCACGTGTACTCCTGACTGTCCTCTTTCTGCGAACGCTGGCGTGATGGTGCGCCGCGAGCTTGACCGACCCGGTACCGTATGAGGGGTGTGCGCTGGCGAACAGGAGACTGAGTGAACATCAAGAAGATCTTCAAGGGGCCGATCATCTGGATCGTGCTTGCGGTGCTGATGCTGCTCCTGGTCGTGCCAGTGCTCACCCAGAGCTCGAGCCAGCGCGTGGACACCTCCGTGGGCATGGAGCTGCTGGCTGACGACGCCGCGACCCAAGCGTTGGTGGACGACGGCGAAAACCGGGTCGATCTCACCCTGCGCGAGGATCTCACCCTGGATGACCGGGAGCTGGGCACTCAGGTCCACTTCTTCTTCTCGGAGGCCCGCGCCGAGAACGTGATCTCCGCCGTCGAGGGGTCTGACCTGGACGATTACACCGATGAGCCGGTGCAGTCGAACTGGTTGCTGAGCATGCTCGGTTTCCTCATCCCGTTCCTGATTATTGCGCTGCTGTTCTGGTTCCTGCTCTCCCGCATGCAGGGTGGCGGTGGCAAGGTCATGCAGTTCGGCAAGTCCAAGGCGAAGCTGATCACCAAGGATATGCCGCAGGTCACTTTCGTCGATGTGGCCGGCGCGGACGAAGCCGTCGAAGAGCTCCACGAAATCAAGGAATTCCTCTCCGAACCCGCGAAATTCCAGGCCGTCGGCGCGAAGATCCCGAAGGGTGTGCTGCTGTACGGTCCGCCCGGCACCGGCAAAACCCTGCTGGCGAAGGCTGTGGCGGGGGAGGCCGGGGTGCCCTTCTACTCCATTTCCGGCTCCGACTTTGTCGAGATGTTCGTGGGCGTGGGTGCCTCCCGCGTGCGCGATCTGTTCGAGCAGGCCAAAACCAACTCGCCGGCCATCATCTTCGTGGACGAGATCGACGCCGTCGGCCGTCATCGTGGCGCAGGCGTGGGCGGGGGCAACGACGAGCGCGAGCAGACCCTGAACCAGCTGCTGGTGGAGATGGACGGATTCGACGCCACCACCAACGTCATTCTGATCGCCGCCACCAACCGGCCCGACGTGCTGGATCCGGCGCTGCTGCGCCCGGGACGTTTTGACCGCCAGATCCCAGTGGAGGCCCCCGATCTGGAGGGACGGCATAAGATCCTGCAGGTCCACGCCCAGGGCAAGCCCCTGGTAGAGGGTGTCGATCTGCGCGCCCTGGCGAAGAACACCCCCGGCTTCACCGGCGCCGACCTGGCCAACGTGCTCAACGAGGCCGCCCTGCTCACCGCACGCTCGAACGCGCAGCTGATCGACGATCGCGCCCTCGACGAGGCGGTGGACCGGGTGATGGCCGGGCCGCAGAAGCGCACCCGGTTGATGAAGGAACACGAGCGCAAGGTCACCGCTTACCACGAGGGCGGTCACGCCCTGGTGGCGGCCGGGCTGCGCAATTCCGCGCCCGTCACCAAGATCACCATCCTGCCCCGCGGCCGCGCCCTAGGGTACACCATGGTGGTGCCCGAAGACGACAAATACTCCGTCACCCGCAACGAGCTGCTGGATCAGCTGGCCTACGCCATGGGCGGGCGCGTGGCCGAGGAGCTGGTGTTCCACGATCCCTCCACGGGTGCCTCCAACGACATTCAGAAGGCCACCGACACCGCCCGGAAAATGGTCACCGACTACGGGATGTCCTCCCGGATCGGCACCGTGAAGCTGGGCTCCGGCAACTCCGAGCCGTTCCTGGGCAAGGAGATGGGCTCCGGGCGCGACTACTCCGAGTCCGTGGCCGGGATGGTGGACGCCGAGGTCCGGGCCCTGCTCGACGGCGCGCACGCGGAGGCGTACTGGATTCTGCAGGAGAACCGGGACATCCTGGACCGGCTGGCCTACGAACTGCTGGAACGGGAGACCCTGAACCAGAAAGAGATCGCGGAGATTTTCGCCGACGTGCGCAAGCGCGAACCCCGCGACATCTGGCTCTTCGACGAGTCCCGCCCCGTGTCCGACACCCCGCCGGTGCTCTCGCCCGCCGAAAAGCGCGCGCAGGAGTCAAGTTCAGATGCTGACTCGGAGACTGAACCCGAAGCAGCCCCGGAAGAACACTCCGACTCCCTGGAGCCGCTGGTCGACCCGAACCCGGGCACCGAACTGCCGGGCCATACCGGCGAGACGAACGAAGGAGACCGCTGATGGTGGACCAGCCGCGCATCGAAGCCGCCGTCAAGGAGATCCTCGCCGCCATCGGGGAAGACCCGGAGCGCGACGGCCTGCAGGAAACCCCCGCCCGAGTGGCGCGTGCCTACGCCGAGACCTTCGCCGGGCTGAACCAGACTCCCGACGAGGTGCTGGGCACCACCTTCGACATCTCCCATGACGAGCTGGTGTTGGTCAAGGACATCCCGTTCTACTCCACTTGCGAGCACCACCTGGTTCCGTTCCACGGTCACGCCCACATCGGCTACATCCCCTCGCCCGAGGGCGGGATCACCGGGCTGAGCAAGCTGGCTCGGCTGGTGGAGGTCTTCGCCCGGCGTCCCCAGGTGCAAGAGCGGCTCACCACCCAGATCGTCGAGGCCCTGATGGAGCACCTGCACCCGCGCGGAGCCATCGTCGTCGTGCAGGCAGAGCACTTGTGCATGTCGATGCGCGGGGTGCGTAAACCCGGCGCCAAAACCGTCACTTCCGCCGTCCGCGGGCAATTGCGCGACGCCACCACCCGGGCCGAGGCCATGAGTCTGATCCTGGAACGCACCTAGACCACTTAAGAGAAGGACCTTCATGTCATCCATGGCCGCCATCCCCGGAACCGGACCCTCCACCGGCCCCGTCGGCGTCGTGCGCAAGGTCGCCCGGCGCCGCTTCGCCGACCTGCCCACCGACCGCACCCTGGTGATGGGCGTGGTCAACGTGACCGACAATTCGTTCTCCGACGGCGGCAACCACTTCGACGCCGAAGCGGCCATCCAGCACGGGCTGAAGCTGCACTACGCCGGGGCTGACCTGATCGACGTGGGAGGGGAATCCACCGCACCCGGCCGCGACGCCGTGGACCCGGACGAAGAGCAGCGCCGGGTCTTGCCGGTGATCGAGGCCCTGGTGCGCGCCGGCGCCGTCGTCTCCGTGGACACCCGCCATGCCGCCACCGCCCGCGCGGCCCTGGCCCACGGCGAGGTGATCATCAACGACGTGTCCGGGCTGAATTTCGAGCCGGAGATGGCCGAGCTGGTGGCCGAGTCGGGCGCGCATTACATCATCACCCACAACCGGGGTGACGCCCACACCATGGATGAGCTCGCCGATTACGACGACGTCGTCACCGAGGTGATCCGCGAGCTGTCTGAGGTGAAGGATCAGTTCATCGCCGCCGGGGTTCAGCCCGAACAGCTGATTTTCGACCCGGGGCTGGGCTTCGCCAAGTCCGGGGAACAGAACTGGGAGCTGCTGCGCGGGGTGGAACGCCTGGTGGCGCTGGGCTTCCCGGTGCTGGTGGGCGCCTCTCGCAAACGATTCCTGGGCACCCTGCTGGCCGATTCCCGCGGTAATGCCCCGGCACCCGTGGAGCGTGATCATGCCACCGCCGCGGTGTCCGCGCTGGCCGCCGCGCACGGGGTGTGGGCGGTGCGCGTGCACGACGTCGCCGCCTCCGTGGACGCCGTGAAGGTGGCAGCCGCCTGGGGCGGACCGAACACCGCGCCGCAGCACTCATGATCCGGCTCACCGGACTGCGCGCCCGCGGCTATCACGGGGTGCTCGAGCGGGAACAGGCCGAGGGACAGACGTTCCTGGTGGACCTGGAGCTGGAGCTCGCCGAGGCGGTGCTGGACACGGCAGCCCGCACCGATGACGTGGCCGAAACCGTGAACTACGCCGAGGTCGCCGACACCGCGCTGGGCATCCTCGCCGGGGAGCCCGCACGGCTGATCGAGACGGTGGCGGTGCGCATCGCCGACGCCGTGCTGGCCACCCAGCCGCGGGTATCGCGCGTACAGGTGACGCTGCACAAACCCGAGGCGCCCATTCCGGCGGACTTCGCCGACGTCGCCGTCGTGGTGAACCGGGAACGGGGATGACGGTGGGGACGAGCGCTCTGGCCGTGCTGGCCCTGGGGTCGAACCTGGGGGACTCCGCGGCGCTACTGGATGCTGCGTTGCTCGGCCTGGCCGCGAAAACTCGGGTGACCGGTATATCGCCCCGGGCGCGCACGGCCCCCGTGGTGGGCGAGATCGGGCCGGAGGACCAGCCGGACTTTTTGAACCAGATCGTCACCGTGGATACCGAGATGAGCCCGCTGCAATTGCTGGAGGTAGCCCAGGCGCTGGAAGCCGACGCCGCGCGCACCCGCGAGGTGCGGTGGGGCCCGCGGACCCTCGACGTCGACCTGATCTCCTACCGGAGCCGGGACGCGGCAGGACAGCTCGGGCCCGACACGGTGCTCAATACCGACCGGCTCACCCTGCCGCATCCCCGCGCCCACGAGCGTGCGTTCGTGCTGGCGCCCTGGGCATGGCTGGATCCAGACGCCACCCTCAACGGTGACTCAGTGGCCGAGCTGGCCGACCGGGCGGCGGATCGCGACGGCGTGCACCTCGTTGACGAGCCAGAAGAGCCGCGCGCATGAGCCGCCCCGCCCTGCCCACGCTGCGCCCGGGTCTGCTGGCCCTGATTCTGGTGCTCACCGCGGCGCTGGGCTGGCTCGCCTCCTACGTTGCCGCCGAGCGCGGCTGGGTTACCCCGGTGCTCGGGCTGACCTCGGTGATCACGATTGCCGCCGTCGTCGTCATGCTCCTCGTGCTGGGGGTGCGCGTGCGGCGCGACCGTTCCCGCCCCGTGGCCGCCCGGATGAACCCGCTGGTGGCCGCCCAAACCGTGGTGCTCGCCCAGGCCGGAGCCTACGCTGCCGCGGTGATGATGGGCTGGCACGTGGGCGTGGTGGTGCACCGGGTTCCGCTGACCGGCTGGGGTTCCGTGGGTGAGGCTGTCACCATGATCGCCACTGGTCTGGCCTTGCTGGTGGTCGGGTGCGTTGTGGAACAATGGTGCCGGATCGCCGACGACGGCGACGGTGAGGGCGGCTCCGGAACGGGGCCCGTCACCGGTCCCGATGGCATCCCGCAGGTGGGGCGCCACCGGGCCTGACCTCAACGAAGGAGAACGATGGATCAGCCGGCCCCCGAGGCTCCGCCCACCCCGGAGACTCCGCCCACGCCGCAGGCCGTCGAACCGCCAGCATGGTCCGACCCCGATGCCGGCACTGCCCGCGGCCTCGACGACAGCCGCGTGGATTGGCGGCCGGTCTCCCCGAAACTGGTGCCGCTGCGCCTGATCACCGGCGGGATCTCCACCCTCGTATGGACCGCGATTCTGGCCATTCCGCTGATCCTCAAGCTCGCAGGCGTCTGGCCTGGGCTCTGGGACTGGACCGCCTGGGGCCTGCCCGCCGCCTCCCTGCTGTTCGGGATCGTCGAGCTGTGCATCGTTCCGCGGCAGGTCCGCGCCATGGGCTACGCCGAACGCGAAGACGACTTCCTCATCAAACGCGGCATCCTCTTCCGCGAGGTAGTGGCGATCCCGTACGGGCGGCTGCAGTACCTCGACGTCTCCGACGGCCCGCTCCAGCGCGGCTTCGGCTTACGCACCCTGAAAATCAGCACCGCCGCCTCCGACACCTCCGGCGAGCTCACCGGCGTGCCCCAGGACGAGGCCGAGCGCCTGCGCGAACAGCTCACCGCGCGCGGCCAGGCACGATTGGCCGGACTGTGAGCCCCGCGACCACGCTGAACCATGCGGACGGCGACTGGCACCGGGTGCACCCCATCTCTCCGGTGGTGCGCTCCTGGCTCACCCTGGTGGCGATCATTGCCGTCATCGGCACCCAGTTCACCGACGAGTTCTACTCCGTGGTGGTGGAGGACGGGCTTGACCTGCAGTCCGCCGCCCTGCTGATCACCGCGGGTGCGGTGGTGGCGGTGCTGCTGCTCATGGTGGGCGGGTTCTACCTGTCCTGGCGGTTCTACCGGTACCGGATCACCGAGGAGATGGTGCAGGTGCACTCCGGATGGATTTTCCGCCAGCAACGCCACGTGCGGCTGGACCGGGTGCAGGCCATCGACATCAAACGTCCCCTGCTCGCCCGGATTTTCGGGCTCGCCGAGCTGAGCTTTGAAGCGGCCGACGGTGGCGGGTCTGCCGCGATGACCCTGGCGTTCATTCGCGGGGCTGAGGCCGAACAATTGCGCGTGGACATTCTGCAGCGTGCCGCCGGGGTGCAGAAACCGGCGGGGTCCGAGCTCAGTGATGCTATATGGCCCGTCAGCGAGGACCTGACGAGCCATATCGCATCACCGAACGACGAGACCGGGCTCAGTGGCGCGCACGAGGAACCCGCCCCCGAACAGACCATGCTCACCGTGCCCACCGGCCGCCTGGTCTGGTCGATCCTGCTCACGGCGTTCATCACGATCGTGGTGCTGGTGGTCATTCTCGTGGCCGGGATCCTCGTGGCCCGCTCCCTGGGCGAAGAGGTCATGACCGGGCTGCCCTCGTTCGCCGCCGCCATTCCGATCGTGGTCGCCGCGGTGGCCGGGGTCTGGTCCCCGTTCTCGCGCAACTACAACTTCACGGTGTCCACCTCCCCGAACGGGTTGCGCCTGCGCTCCGGGTTGCTTGAAACCCGGCAACAAACCGTGCCCCCGGGCCGCGTGCAGTCCATCCTGATCAGCCAGTCGCTGCTGTGGCGCCCGTTCGGTTGGTACCGAGTGCGCGTCACCGTGGCCGGCTACGGCATGACCACTGATGGCAAAGACGTGGTGCTGCCGGTCGGGACCTTCGACGACGTGCTCCGCGTGCTCACCGTGATCGCACCCGACCCCGGCACCGCAAACGCCCGCGAACTCATTCAGGCCGGTCTCACCGGCACCGGCTCGGCCCACGGTTTCGTGACCACCCCGCGGCGGATGCGCGTGCTCGACCCGCTGACCTGGCGCCGTCAGGGCTTCGCCGTCACACCCACCCTCGTCCTGTTCCGCACCGGCCGGCTCACCCGGTACCTGTGCCTGATGTCGCACGAGCGCATCCAGTCCGCCCAGGTCAGCCAGGGACCCATCGAGCGGCGTCTCGGCGTGGTCAATGTGCACCTGCACACCCCCGCCGGCCCGGCGACCATGCGGCTGAACCACGTGGACGCCGCCGTGGCCAGCCAGCTGTTCTTCCACGAAGCGGACATTGCCGCGGTGTCGCGGCGCATCGCCGACCGCAACCAGTGGATGATGCCCGAGGAGCTCCAGCAGTTCGATCGGCGCACCGAAGAAGCCCGCCGCGCCCTGGAGTCCGCATGAGTGTGGACGAACCGGCCACCGGCGACGTGGGCGCTGTGCCCCGGCTGGCCAACGCAGACTCCCGCCCCGGCCGCCTCGGCATCGGGGTGATCGGGGCCGGCCGGGTGGGCGCGGTGCTCGGGGCCGCCCTGCGCAACGCCGGCCACGCCCTCACCGGAGTGCACGCCGTCTCCGAGGCCTCCCGCACGCGCGCCGAGGCCCTGCTGCCCGAGGTGCCGGTGCTGGAGATCCCCGAGATCCTCCGCCGCTCCGAGATGGTGCTCTTCGCGGTGCCCGACGACGTGCTGCCCGAGCTGATCACCGGGCTCGCCGACGCCGGGCACATCGTCACCGGCCACCTGCTCGTGCACACCTCCGGGCGCTTCGGCACCGCCGTGATGAACCCGGTCCGCGCCCACGGCGCCATCCCGCTCGCCCTGCACCCGGCCATGACTTTTACCGGGCTCAGCCTCGACCTCGCCCGGCTGCAGGACTGCGCTTTCGGGGTCACCGCCGACCCGGTGGTGCTACCCATCGCCCAGGCGCTCGTCGTCGAAATGGGCGGGGAACCCGTGCCGATCGCCGAGGCCGACCGACCCACCTACCATGCGGCCCTGGCGCACGCCTCGAACCACCTGGTCACCCTCACCGCCCAGTCCCGCCAGTTGCTCGAGCACATCGGCGTCACCGCCCCCGACCGCATGCTGTCGAACCTGATGCACGCCGCCCTGGAGAATTCGCTTATCGACGGCGACGCCGCCCTCACCGGCCCCGTGGCCCGCGGCGACGTCGGCACCGTCACCCGCCACCTGGCGGTGCTCGCCACCCTCGTCGCCGACGACCCGGACGCTGCCGACCTGCTGGACACCTACCGCGCGCTCAGCCTCGCCACCGCAGAACGCGCCCACGCCCGCGGCGCCCTGCCCGCGCCCGCCTACCGGAGCCTGCGCGAACTGCTGAGCTGACCGCCCGTTAACCCATCCGCTGACCCATCCGCTCCGAACCAGGAGTATGGGACAGCACCAGCAACGCAGATTCACCGTCGGATTCGGGCCCCGCACCCGCGGAGTGCTCCTCGGTATGGCCGCCGTGCTCCTGCTCTTCGGCGCCGCCGACGCTCTCACCCGGGTGCTGGGCGGCACGACATCGCCGCTGACCGCGGTGGGCCTGCTCCTGATCCGCTTGTTGCCCTCCGACCTGGTCAAGCTCGCGATCGACCTCTTCGGCGAGGCAGACAAGATCGTGCTGATTCTTTCGGTGGGCGCGGGCGGGCTGGTGTTGGGCGGGGTGCTTGGTGGGCTGCTGCATCGACGACGGCGCACCGCCGTGACCGTCTTCGCCCTCATCGGGGCCGGGCTGGTGGCACTCGTCGCACTGCGCCCGGAATCCGGCCCCCGCGACCTCATCGCCGCGGTACTCGGCGTGTTCCTCGGCGCCGTTGTGCTCGCGCTCGGGATCCCCCGAAAGCCCCGGAAGTCCCGCGACGCCGGCCTCGAACCCGCTGAGCCCGCACCCGCAGATCCCACAGAACCACCCGAGCCCGGACTCCGGCGCCGCACCGTACTGATCCTCGCCGGCGCCTCCGCCCTGATCGGCACCGCCGGCCTCGCCGTTGGCCAGACCGTGGCCACCGTCGGCCGGGGCGCGGTGGATGCCGCCCGCCGCTTCGTGCTCCCCACCCCGGTGGTCACCGCAGCTGCCGTGCCCGCCGCCGCCGAGGTCGGCGTCGATGGCGTCGCGCCCTTCACCACCGCCCAGGCCGATCTGTACCGCATCGACACCGCCCTGGTCCCGCCCGCCGTCGACTCCGAGACCTGGGAACTGCGCGTGGACGGACTGGTCGAAGAGCCCTTCACGCTGAGCTTCGCCGAACTGCTCGAGGAGCCGCTGGAGGAACACCGCATCACCCTGACCTGCGTGTCCAACCCGGTGGGCGGGGACCTGCTGGGCACCGGCGTCTGGACCGGGCTACCGGTGCGCACCCTGCTGGCCCGCGCCCGCCCCCACCCGGAGGCCGACATGGTGCTCTCGCACTCCGTCGACGGGTTCACCGCGTCCACCCCGCTCGAGGCGATGACCGATGACCGTGCCTCCCTGGTCGCCATCGGCATGAACGGTGAGCCACTGACCGCCGAGCACGGCTACCCGGTGCGCCTCATCGTCCCCGGGCTCTACGGTTTCGTCTCCGCCACCAAATGGGTCACCCGCATCGAGGTCACCCGCTTTGACCGGGCCGAGGCGTACTGGACCCGCCGCGGCTGGGACGCCCGGGCGCCGATCCTGGTGTCCTCGCGGATCGATGTGCCGGGCGGACTCGACGTCGTCGACGCCGGAGACATCATCGTCGCCGGCTCCGCCTGGTCCCAGGGCGTGGGCATCGCCTCCGTGCAGGTGCGTCTCGACGACGGCGACTGGACCGATGCCGAACTGGGCGCCGAGGTCAACGTGGACACGTGGCGGCAGTGGCGCCTCGCCGTGCCCGTGGAAGCGGGTCGACACGCGCTCACGGTCCGCGCCATCGGACGCGACGGCACCGTCCAGACCGCCGAGCGTCGGGATCCTATTCCCAACTCCGCCACCGGTCACCATCGCGTCGAATTCCGGGCCGAGTAAAAAATCCGAAAAAGTGTCATCCAGCTCACCCCCGGCTCCGAACCATCAGTACACAGCGGGATATCGCAGAGCGCGAAACGGCCCTCACCACACGGTGCATTGCCGACCCGCCGAACAAGGAGAACGATCATGAACGCACGTTTCGGAATGAAAGCCTCCGCAGCACTCGGCATCGCCACGATCGGCCTGCTCGGCCTGAGCGCCTGCAGCGACTCCCCGGAGGAGACGGAGTCGCCGGAGACCACCATGGAAGCCACCATGGACCCGTCGGCCGAGGAAACCGAGGGCTCGATGGAGGAATCCGAGGAGTCCGCCGACGCCGGCGCCAACCTCGTGGGCTCCGGCTGTTCGGCCTACGCGGAGCAGGTGCCCGATGGTGACGGCTCCGTGGAGGGCATGGCCCAGGATCCGGTGGCCGTGGCCGCCTCGAACAACCCGATGCTAACCACCCTGACCGCCGCCGTTTCCGGTGAGCTCAACCCCGACGTCGACCTGGTTGACACCCTCAACGGCGACGAGTTCACGGTGATCGCCCCGATCGATGACGCCTTCGAGGCCATCCCCGAAGCGGACCTCAACGCCGTGGTCGAGGACGCCGACATGCTCACCGAAGTGCTGACCTACCACGTGATCCCCGGTCAGCTAAGCCCGGACGAGATCGTCGGCGAGCACGAGACCGTCCAGGGCGAGACCGTCACCATCACCGGCGAGGGCGAGGAGATGATGTTCGACGACGCCGGCCTGGTGTGCGGCGGCGTGACCACCGCCAACGCCACCGTCTACATGGTCGACGGCGTGCTCATGCCCGGAATGTGACCGGGCCCGAGCTCGAAGCGGGGACGCCCCGACCGTCACCATCACGGTCGGGGCGTCCCCGTTTTAGACTGTCTGGCATGATCCTGACTCGTACCGTGGCCGAGGCCCGCGCCGCCATCACCGCCGCCACCGCTGACCTCACCCACTTGGCACCCCGCGTCGGCCTGGTGCCCACCATGGGCGCACTGCATGCCGGCCACGGCGCCCTGCTGGCCCAGGCGCGCGAGGAGAACGACGTCGTCGTCGTGTCCGTGTTCGTCAACCCGTTGCAGTTCGAGGATCCGGACGATTTCGCCCACTATCCGCGCACCCTCAACGAAGACGTGGCGCTCATCGCCGAGCACGTGCCCGACCGCCCGGTCATCGTGTTCGCTCCCGACACCGCCGAAATGTACCCCGGCTACCGCGCGTTCGGCGACGTCCCGCAGATCACCGTCTCCTCCGGCTCCATGGGCACCGTATTCGAGGGCGCCTCCCGGCCCGGCCACTTCGATGGCGTCTGCACCGTGGTCACCAAACTCTGGAACACCTTGATGCCGCCGGCCCCGGCCACGCTCCGTAGCTATTTCGGCCGCAAGGACGCCCAGCAGCTGGCCATCCTCACCCGCACGGCCGCCGACCTGAACATCCCGGTCGAGATCCGCCCCGTCGACCTCGTTCGCGCCCCCTCCGGCCTCGCCCTGTCTTCGCGCAACCGCCGCCTCGACGACCACGGCATGGACAAGGCGCTGATCCTCTCCGCCGCGCTGTCCACCCTGCGCGAGCAGGCGGTGTCCGGGGAGCCGATCGATGTGCACACGGCGCGCAAAATGATTGACGACGACGCCACCGTCACGCTGGACTATCTGGAGGTGGTGGACCCGGCCACGCTCGTGCCGCTGTCGGCCGCCGAACTTCGCGCACCCCTGAGTCGCGACGCGCTCGCCCTGGTGGCCGCCGTCGTGCCGCCGGTCCGCCTCATCGACAACATGGTCCTCCCCGCCGGTTGACCCCGCTGCCCCGCCGCGCACTTCTCCGGGCATCACCCCTTGCGTCGACCCCCGGGGTTGCCCCTAGCGTGTGAACCATGAGCACAAATCAAACCGCACAAGGCGACACCAAAATCACCGTAACCCGCATCATCGACGCTCCGGCGAAGGACATCTTCGAGGTCCTGACTCTGCCGGACAACCACGCGAAAATCGACGGTTCCGGCACCGTTGTCTCCGAAGATCACACCGATCGTATCCAGAAGGTCGGAGACGTGTTCCGGATGAACATGAACGGCGACCACATGGGTGGCGACTACCAGACCGACAATCACGTGGTGGCCTACGACGAGAACAAATTGGTGGGCTGGAAGACCGCTCCCGCCGGCACCCAGCCTCCGGGTTGGCAGTGGGTCTACACGCTGGAGCCGCTCGACCAGAACTCCACTCGCGTCAGCCTCACCTACGACTGGAGTGACGTCACCGACCCGGACCTGTTGGCTAAGAATCTGTTCCCGCTCTTCGACGAGGAGCAACTGGAAGGCTCGCTCGCTCGCCTCGCCGCGTTGCTGGGCTAAGGCGCCCCCACCCACGACGCAGATTCATCGCTGTTCAGACAGAATGGCCGGAAAAACGCCGGTTCTTGTCTGAAAGCGATGAATCTGTGGTTTTAGGTCCGGGACCCGAGCCCGTTGCCACACCAACACCCTCCTGCCGGCGGGCCGGAACTTCGGGTAGGTTGGAGAGCACACCTTACGCAACGGGCCCGCCCTCTGTGCGACCGCGCCCACCCCGACGCCCCAGGAGTCCGTGTGTCCGCATCCACTCAGCCCTCGCCCCGCGACGACCTCTACCGTCACATCAACGGGGAGTGGCTCGATTCACACGAGATCCCGGCCGACCAGGGCGCCTACGGTGCGTTCATGGAGTTGCGCGACGCCGCTGAAGAAGCGGTCCACTCCATTGCCGCCGACGCCGCGGGCGCCCTCAGCGAGGGAACCGTCAGCGGCCAGTTCGCCGAGAATGGTTCCGCGTTCACGGCAGGGCACGACGACGACGGCGCCACCGCCCGCATCGGCGCCCTCTACACCGCGTTCATGGACACCGAGCGCATCGAGCGCCAGGGCCTGGAACCCATCATCGCCGAGCTCTCCCAGATCGAGGGCGTATCCAGCGTGGAGGAGCTACTCGAACTCTCCGGCACCCTGCAGCGCTCCGGCGTCTCCGGGCTCATCGCCACCGGTGCGCTCAACGACGCTGGCAACCCCGAGCGCATGCTGCTCCACCTGCTCCAGGACGGCCTCGGCCTGCCCGACGAGTCCTACTACCGCGAAGAATCCTTCGCCGAGATCCTCGCCGACTACCGCCAGCACGTGGCCAATCTGTTTGGTCTGGCCGGCATCGGCGGCGACCCCCAGCAGACCCGCCGCGACGCGGACGACGTCGTCGACTTGGAAACCCAGATCGCCGGCGTGCACTGGGACGTGGTGACCTGCCGCGACGCCGTCAAACGGTACAACCTGCTCACCCGGGACGAGCTGGTGGAGCTGTTCCCCCTGGTCGCCTCGTGGTTGTCGGGAATTATTGGCGACGCCGAGAACCGTTCCGCCGAGGTGGTCGTCTGGCAACCCGACTTCCTCTCCGGCATCCAGCGCCTGCTCACCGAGGCCCCGCTGGCCACCTGGAAGCGGTGGCTGCAGCTGCAGCTGCTCCGCTCCGCAGCCCCGTACCTCACCGAGGCGTTCGTCACCGAGAACTTCGAGTTCTACGGGCGGAAAATCGCCGGCACCGAGGAAGTGCGTCCGCGCTGGAAGCGTGCGGTCAGCTTCGTCAACGGTGCGGTGGGCGAAGACGTCGGCCGGCTCTACGTGGCTCGTCACTTCCCGGAGGAACACAAGGCATCCATGGACGAGCTGGTCTCCACGCTGCTCGAGGCGTATCGACGGTCCATCTCCGCGCTGGAGTGGATGGGGGAGGAGACCCGGCAGCGCGCCCTGGAGAAGCTCTCCCTGTTCAACCCGATGGTCGGCTACCCGGTGAAGTGGATCGACTACTCCAGCCTCGAGGTGGACCCGAAAGACCTGATGGGTTCGGTGTTTGCCGCCTCCGAGTTCGCCTTCGAGCGCGACCTGTCCAAGATCGAAACCGGGCCCGACCCGGAAGAATGGCACATGTCCCCGCAGACGGTGAACGCCTACTACTCACCGCTGGAGAACGCCATCGTGTTCCCCGCTGCGATCCTGCAGCCCCCGTTCTTTGACCCGGACGCCTCGCCTGCCCAGAACTTTGGCGGCATCGGTGCGGTCATCGGTCACGAGATCGGCCACGGTTTTGACGACCAGGGCTCCCAGTACGCCGGCGACGGTTCCCTGCGCGACTGGTGGACCGCCGAAGACCGCGAAGCCTTTTCTACCCGGACCGCCAAGCTGGTCGAACAGTACTCTGCGCTGGCTCCCGACGTCGCGCCCGAGCACCCGGTCAACGGCGAGCTCACCCTGGGTGAAAACATTGGCGACCTGGGCGGCCTCGGCATCGCCCACCAGGCACTGGCCATCTACCTGGAGGAACACCAGCAGCAGGATTCCGACGTCGACCGCGAGTTCTTCGCCTCCTGGGCCACCGTCTGGCGCCAGCTCACCCGGCGAGAAACCATGATCACCCGCATCGCCTCCGACCCACACTCACCCAACGAGTTCCGCTGCAACCAAGTGGTCAAGAACCTCGATGCGTTCCACGAGGCGTTCGGCACCGAACCGGGCGACGCCATGTGGCTCGACGCCGAGGACCGCGTCACCATCTGGTAGGCCCCGACGCGCGGGGGCGGCCGACGGTAAGAATCGGTAGACTGGTGCGCTGTGAGCACCCAGACTTCTGAACCGAACTCCCGCGACCAGCGACTCGTCCGCCAGGCCAAGCGCGCCGAACTGATCGACGGCGGCGAAGCCTACCCCGCGCAGGTGGCTCGCACCCACTCTCTGCAGCAGGTCCGCGACGCCTACCCGGACCTCGAACCGGGTGCGGAAACTGGTGACACCGTCTCCGTCACCGGGCGCGTGGTGTTCCAGCGCAACACCGGCAAACTCTGCTTCGCCACCCTGCAAGAGGGTGGTCACGATGGAGCAGGGGTGCGCCTGCAGATCATGCTCTCTCTGGCGAACGTGGGCGAGGAATCCCTGGCCTCCTTCAAGCACCTGGTTGATCTGGGCGATCACATCGCCGTCACCGGTGAGGTCATCTCCTCGCGCCGCGGCGAGCTGTCCATCATGGCCCACTCCTGGCAGATGGCTTCCAAAGCGCTGCGCCCGCTGCCCGTGCTGCACGCCGACCTCAACGAGGAGACCCGGGTTCGCCAGCGCTACGCCGATCTGATCGTGCGCCCCGAGGCCCGGCAGATGGTGCACACCCGGGCTGCGATCATCCGCTCCATCCGCGCCACCCTGGACTCGCACGACTACGTCGAGGTCGAGACCCCGATGCTGCAGCTCATCCACGGCGGCGCTCAGGCCCGGCCCTTCGAAACCCACCTGAACGCCTTCGACCAGCCGATGACCCTGCGTATCGCCACCGAGCTGTATCTGAAGCGCTGTGTGGTGGGCGGGATCGACCGGGTCTTCGAGATCGGCCGCGTCTTCCGCAATGAGGGCGTGGACTCCACCCACTCCCCGGAGTTCACCACCCTGGAGTCCTATGAGGCGTGGGCGGACATGTACGTGATGGCGGAGCGCATGCAGGAGATGATCCTCAACGCCGCCGACGCTATCGGCGCCCCGCACCAGATCGAGACCGAGGCTGGCACCATCGATCTGGACGGCGAATGGGCCTGGGTGGAGGTCTACCCCGGTCTCTCCGAGGCCGTGGGGCGGCAGATCACCCCGGATACCGACGTCGAGACCTTGCGCGCGGTCGCCGCCGAGCACGGCGTCTCCGTGGACGAGAACTGGGGTGCCGAGAAGCTGGTGATCGAGCTGTTCGGCGAGATCGTCGAGCCCACCCTGCTGAACCCCACCTTCGTCTACAACTATCCGCCCGCTGCTCAGCCGCTGGCCCGTCCGCACCGCGACCGTCCCGGCGTCATCGAGGCCTGGGATCTCATCATCGGCGGCATGGAACGCGGCACCGCATTCACCGAGCTGATCGACCCTGTCATCCAGCGCGAGCGGCTCACCGAGCAGTCCCGCCACGCTGCGGCCGGCGACGACGAAGCCATGCAGCTGGACGAAGATTTCCTGCGAGCTCTGGAATACGGCGCCCCGCCGATGGGCGGCATCGGCCTGGGTATCGACCGGCTGGTCATGCTCTTCACCGGGGCCGGAATTCGTGAAACTATTCTTTTCCCGCTGCTGAAGCCGGAAGCCTGAAAGGAGACTCCATGGATCTTTTCTGGGAGTACTTTTCCGTGTTAGCCCCCTCCATCGGGGTGGGGCTGATCTTCTGGTTCGCCATGCGGTCACTGTTTCGTGGTGACGCCGGAGAGCGTTCCGCCCGCGCCCGCGCCGAAGAGCAGGAAGCGCAGCTGTGGGCGGCGTCTCGCCGTCGCGAAGATATTGAAGACAGCTGAATACGCGACGAAATTCAGGCTCAACAGAATAGTCTTTGGCTATGATGGTCGTCATGCGATTAGAATGGGTTTAAAGCCCGTTTCTATTCCCTGGAGGGAAAACCATGGCACGTAGAACCGAGATTATCCTCGTTGATGATCTGGATGGATCGACCGCCGACGAGACGATTGCCTTCTCCTTTGACGGTCGGCATTACCAGATCGATTTGTCCTCGGACAATGCTCGTGAGCTGCGTGCTCTGCTGAAGCCCTACATCAAGAAGGCCGAATCCGTGCCGGCCCCGGCGCCCGCCAATGAGGCTGCGAAGATCCGCGAGTGGGCCGTCAAGAATGGTTACACCGTCTCGCGCCGGGGTCGCCTGCATCGCGACATCGAAGAAGCGTATCGCAACGCCCACAAGAAGTAGGCGTTCTCCCGCTGGCGAACAGTCCTCGATAGCACGCGATTTCTCGTTACGATCGAAGTCGACGTTCATCAAGGAGTGTGCCCATGTTTGAGAGATTCACCGACCGTGCCCGGCGGGTGGTCGTGCTCGCCCAAGAAGAGGCGCGCATGCTCAATCACAGCTACATCGGGACCGAGCACATCCTGCTCGGCCTGATTCACGAAGGCGACGGCGTGGCCGCCAAGGCGCTGGAGTCCCTGGGGATCTCCCTGGGAACCGTGCGCGAGCAGGTCCAGGAGATTATCGGCCAGGGGCAGCAGACCCCCTCCGGTCACATCCCCTTCACCCCGCGCGCCAAGAAAGTGCTGGAGCTGTCCCTGCGCGAGGCGTTGCAGCTCGGCCACAACTACATTGGCACCGAGCACATCCTGCTTGGCCTCATCCGTGAGGGCGAGGGCGTGGCCGCACAGGTGCTAGTCAAGCTCGACGCCGACCTGAACCGCGTGCGGCAGACCGTCATCCAGCTGCTCTCCGGCTACCAGGGCGGATCCGGCTCCGGCAAGGAAACCGCCGGCGCCGGGGTGGCCTCCGGTGGCCAGACCGAGGGTGCGCCCTCGGGTTCGGTCGTGCTGGACCAGTTCGGTCGCAACCTGACCGCCGCTGCCCGCGAATCCAAGCTCGACCCGGTGATCGGGCGCGAGCACGAGATGGAGCGCGTGATGCAGGTGCTCTCGCGGCGCACCAAGAACAACCCGGTGCTCATCGGTGAGCCCGGCGTCGGTAAAACCGCCGTCGTCGAGGGTCTCGCCCAGTCCATCGTGCGCGGGGACGTGCCGGAAACGCTGAAGGACAAGCAGCTCTATACCTTGGACCTTGGTTCCCTGGTGGCCGGTTCCCGCTACCGCGGTGACTTCGAGGAACGCCTGAAGAAGGTGCTCAAGGAGATCCGCACCCGCGGTGACATCATCCTGTTCATCGACGAGATCCACACCCTGGTGGGGGCCGGTGCCGCTGAGGGTGCGATCGATGCCGCCTCGATCTTGAAGCCCATGCTGGCCCGGGGAGAGCTGCAGACCATCGGCGCGACCACGCTGGATGAGTACCGCAAGCACATCGAGAAGGACGCCGCCCTGGAGCGCCGCTTCCAGCCGATCCAGGTGAACGAGCCCTCCGTGGAAGACACCACCGAGATCCTGCGCGGACTGCGCGACCGCTACGAAGCGCATCACCGGGTGTCCATCACCGATGAGGCGCTCAAGGCCGCCGCCACGCTGGCCGATCGTTACGTCTCCGACCGGTTCCTGCCGGATAAGGCGGTGGACCTCATCGACGAGGCCGGCGCCCGGCTGCGCATCCAGCGAATGTCCACGCCGCCGGAAATCAAGGAGTACGAGTCCAAGATCGCCGAGGTGCGCTCCCAGAAGGAAGCCGCCATCGACAATCAGGACTTCGAAGGTGCCGCCACGCTGCGCGACCAGGAGCAGAAGCTCACCGAGGAGCGTAACGAGCGCGAGGCATCCTGGCGCAAGGAGGCCACCGAGGGCATTGCCGAGGTGACCGAGGACCTGATCGCCGAGGTGCTCTCCAAGTCCACCGGCATCCCGGTGTTCAAGCTCACCGAGGAGGAGACCGACCGCCTGCGCAACATGGAGGCCGAGCTCCACCGCCGCGTGATCGGCCAGGACGAGGCCATCAAGTCGCTGTCGCGGGCCATCCGCCGGACCCGCGCCGGGCTGAAGGATCCGAACCGTCCCTCGGGCTCGTTCATCTTCGCCGGCCCCACCGGTGTGGGCAAGACCGAGCTGGCCAAGGCGCTGGCCGAGTTCCTGTTCGGCGATGAAGACTCGCTGATCACCCTCGATATGTCCGAGTTCCAGGAGAAGCACACCGTCTCCCGGCTCTTCGGTGCCCCTCCCGGCTACGTCGGCTACGAAGAGGGCGGCCAGCTGACCGAGAAGGTCCGTCGCAAGCCGTTCTCCGTCGTGCTCTTCGACGAGGTCGAGAAGGCGCACGCCGACCTGTTCAACTCGCTGCTGCAGATCCTGGAAGACGGGCGCCTGACCGACTCGCAGGGCCGCGTGGTGGACTTCAAGAACACCGTGATCATCATGACGACGAACCTCGGCACCTCCGAGATCTCCAAGTCCGTGATGACCGGCTTCCAGTCCGCTTCCGACACCGAGACCGGCTACGACCGGATGAAGGGCAAGGTCCAGCAGGAACTGCGCCAGCACTTCCGGCCCGAGTTCCTCAACCGTGTGGACGACGTCATCGTCTTCCCGCAGCTGTCGAAGGACGAGATCATCTCGATCGTCGACCTGTTCATCGACCGGTTGCAGGTGCGCCTGACCGAGCAAGACCTGAAGATCGACCTCGACCAGGCTGCCAAGAACCTGCTGGCCGACCGCGGCTACGACCCGGCCATGGGCGCCCGCCCGCTGCGCCGGACCGTGCAGCAGCTGGTGGAGGATCAGCTCTCGGAGAAGATCCTGTTCGGAGAGATTCCGGCCGGTTCCCACATCGCCGTCTCCACGGAGGGCGAGGGTGCGGACGCGAAGCTGACGTTCACCGTGACGCAGTCGCGCGACCTACTCGAAGCCGCCCCGGAACGCGAAGCGATCGAAGCCGCCACCGACAGTGAGACCGCTGCCGACTCCAACGCCAGCTGAACGGAATCTGACGGTTTTCTTCGAACCCGCGGCGACCGACGATCAGCGGTGGACAGCCTCGCCCCGTCCCGTTTTACGATGACGGAGGAAGCTGTAACCGACCGAAAGGAGGCCGCTATGGGCCTGGGAGATAAGCTGAACGATCTGAAGAACGAGCACGGCGACAAGATCAACGACGCTGTCGACAACGCGCAGGAGCAGCACTCCGATAAGCTGGGCGGCAACGCCGACAAGGTCAACAACGCCGTGGACGGCGCTCAGGAGAAGTTCCTGGGCGGCGACAACGACAACAAGTGATCACCCTCCGAGCCTGACTCGGAGCTGACACACCGAAGCCCGCCGGGGGAGACTCCGGCGGGCTTCTCGTTAACGACAAGAAAGAAGCCACCGTGCCCGTTCAGTTGCGCCCCGCACGCACCCAAGATGTTGCCGACATACGCGACGTCGTCGCCCCCCTGGCGCAAGAGCGCGTACTGCTCCAGAAGGAAGCGGTGGCCTACTACGAGTCGATCCAGGAATTTCTGATCGCCGAAGACACCGACACCGGGGAAACCGCCGGGTTCGGTGCCCTGCACGTGATGTGGGAAGACATCGCCGAGGTGCGCACCCTGGCCACAGCGGACTCGCACCGCGGGCGCGGGGTGGGCTCGCTGCTGCTCGAGGAACTGCTGGACCGGGCCGAGCGCCTCGGAGTGACCCGGGTGTTCTGCCTGACGTTCGAAACCGCATTCTTCACCCGTCACGGGTTCTCGGTGATGGCCAACCAAGATGCCGTCGACCCCGAGGTGTACTCCGAACTGCTGCGCTCCTCTGATGAGGGTGTGGCCGAATTCCTCGACCTGGCCCGGGTGAAACCCAATACGCTGGGCAACACTCGGATGATCATTGACCTGGCCGCCCGGCGTGCGGCGAAAGGTCAAGAGTCCGCCGCGTCTCAACTCTAGGGTGCGTCTCGGGGCGACCGCTAGCGTGAGAGACACCCACTAACCGTGATACCGAGAGGACTGCACATGAGCACCGGAGACCGTTTCTCCAACTCTGCCGAAGAAGCCAAAGGCAAGGCCAAGCAGGCCTTCGGCGAAGCCACCGACAACGACAGCCTGAAGAACGAGGGCAAGGCCGACGAGGCCAAGGGCAGCCTGAAGAACACGTTCGAGGACCTCAAAGACAACGTTCAGGACAAGGCGAACGAGGCACTGGGCAAGGTCAACGACGCCTTCAAGAAGGACTAGTTTCTACGGGATTCTCTCCCTTGCACGCTGCCCCGGACGTTGGCCGGGGCAGCGTGGTCGTTAACTGTGCGGCAGCGAGAGCTCGTCGCCGGTGCGCTCGGCGAGCCCGTCAGCCACCAGTGAGCTGACGCAGCGGTCGAACTGCGCGTCGTCTGGACTCAACGATTCCTCGACGCGCTGACGGATCGCCGTGAGTGCGGTGCCGCCGTCGTGGGAGCGCAGCAGCGCCATGATCGCCCCGCGCAGCTGACGGTCGGTGCCCGCCCACGACTGGCCCTTCGGCTGATAGTGCGCTTCCGGAGACCCCGCAGCGAGCCAGGCGCAGGCGGCAGACACCGGGCAGAGGCGACACTGCGGAGACCGCGCGGTGCAGACGAGGGCGCCGAGCTCCATGGTGGCCGCATTCCACTGGCACGCCTGCTCCGGATCGGCCGGCATCAGCTCGGTAGCCAGAGACATTTCGGCGCGAGTGAGCGATTTTTCCGGCAGCGCCCGACCAGAAAACGCGCGGGCATGCACCCGCCGAATATTCGTATCGACGACGACCTCGGGCTGCTCGAACGCAAAGCAAGCGATAGCAGCGGAGGTGTACTCACCCACCCCCGGCAGCGCCTTCAGCTCGGCGGCAGTGTTCGGCACCTCGCCGTCGTGTTCGGCCACGATGGTCTGGGCGGCGGCATGCAGGCGCAGGGCCCGGCGCGGATAGCCCAACCGGCCCCAGGCGCGCAGAATCTCCGAGGACGGTTCCGCGGCGAGGTCAGCCGGGGTGGGCCAGCGCCGCATCCACTCGGTCCACACCGGCAACACCCGGGCCACCGGAGTCTGCTGCAGCATGAACTCGGAGACCATCACGCCCCAGGGCGTGCACTCATCGCGGCGCCACGGCAGGTCTCGGGCGTGCGCGTCGAACCAGCCGATGATGCGGGTGTGGGCATCCGCCACGGCGGTGGGGGTGGGGGTCTGCGGCATGGACTCCACTGTAGTTAAGCTAGAGGCATGAGCACACACAGACCGCTTCCGCCCGAGGTGTACCGCCGCCGTCGACTGGTGGTGGGTGTGGCCGCGCTGGTGCTGCTCGCTCTCGTGGTGGCCCTGGTGTTCTGGGTGGTGGCGCTGGTGCGTGGAGCCGGTAACGCCAGCGAGGAACCGGAGCCCACCGCCTCACCAAGTGCCAGCGCCGAGAGCGCCGCACCCTCGGAGACAGGTGACGCTGGTAGCGCCTCCGCCGCGCCCTCGGACTCCGGCAGCGCGGAGGCGGAGGACCTGGAGGGCACCTGCATCGAAGACCAGCTCACGGTGGTGGCCTCAGCCGACGCTCAAGAGTACGGTCCCGACGAAAACCCCATCTTCGAGCTGAGTATCACCAACGACGGCGACGAGGCGTGCGATACGAACGTCGGCACCAACCAGCAGGTGTTCACGGTGACCTCCGGCTCGGACCGGATTTTCGCCACCACCGACTGCCAGGTGGACGGCAGCGACCAGATGATGACCCTGGAACCGGGGCAGACCGAGACCTCCCGCTTTGAATGGGACAAGGTCCGCACCCAGCCCGGCTGCGAACGCTCCGAGAACGAGCTGGGCGCGGGAACCTATCGGATCACGGTGGCTATGGGGGCGATCAGCTCCGAGCCGGTCTCCTTCTCCCTGACGGATTAACCCCCAGGTCGGCCGGGATCTGTATAATCCCAGGAGATCTGATCGAGGGGAGCGCCGATGGCAGGCAGACCCGGCGGTGCCCGGTTCCGTGATGCCGCGCGCGCTGTGGGCCGTGGAACCCAACGCTTCGCCGGAGGGCTCGGCCGACTAATCCGCCGTCGCGCTGGCGTTGCCGCCACCCTCGTGGTGGCCCTGATCGTGGGCACCCTGGCCGTGTTGCACCCCGGTGTACCCGAAACCCGTATGGACCTCAACGAGGGCGGGGTCTGGGTGACCAACACCGAGCAGGGGCTCGTGGGGCACCTGAACTATCCGGCCCAGATGCTCGATTCGGCCCTGAGCGTCTCCTCCTCCAACTTTGACATTCAGCAGCACGAGCGCGACATCCTCTACACCGACTCCGCCTCCGGGGCGATGGCCACCGTGGATGTGGCGATGGCCGCGCTGACCTCCGCCACCACCGCCGACACCGATCTGCAGATCGTCCAGGGCGGGGACCAGGCGCTGATGGTCGACGCCGAGGCGGGCCGGGTGTGGGCCTCCGACGTCGCCACCGCCACCCGCACCTCGCTGACCGAAGACACCGCGCTGGAGCCCACGCTGCCCGACGCCCAGGCTGTGGTGAGCACCGAGGGGCTGGGCTATGCCGTCTCCCCGCGCACGAAAGAAGTCGCCGCCATTCAGCGCGAGGGCACCGGCTACACCGTCGACGTTCAGGAGGTGGGTGAGCTCTCCTCTCAGATCAGCCTCACCACGGTGGGGGACAACCTGGTGATCGCCGATCACGGACGCGGCATGCTGATCCTGCCGAACGGCGACGAGGTGCTGCTGCCCGCCGACGACGTGGTGCTACAGCAGCCCGGTCCCGAGGCGGACTCGGTGGTGCTGGCCGACGCCTGGCGGTTGTACCAAGTGGACCTGCGCTCGGGAGACATTCAGGAACGCGGCGGCGAGGGGCAGTCCTCCGGCACCCCTGCCGCGCCCGCGGTGCTGGGCGGCTGCGCCTATGGGGCCTGGTCCGGGTCCGGGGCGTTCTCCCGCTGGTGCGTGGACGAGGACCGTTCCACCGAGACCACCGTGGACACCCTGGCCGACGCCGAGACCCCGGTGTTCCGGGTCAACCGCGACGTCATCGTGCTCAACGACACCGGCAACGGTTCCGTGTGGCTGCCCGACGAGGACATGGTGCTGGTGGCCGAATGGGACGAGATCGAATCCGAGCTCGACGTCGAGACGGAAGAGGAGGACTCCCCCCAGCTGTCCCAGGAGATCGCGGAACCCGACCGGGAGGGCGACAACCAGCCGCCGATCGCCGAACCTGACCAGTTCGGGGTACGTCCGGGGCAGTCCACGCAGCTGCCGGTGCTGATGAACGACTCCGACCCGGACGGGGACCTGCTTACCGCCTCCGTGATTGACGGGCCGGCCGCGATCAGCCCGGTGCGCGGCGGGGCGGCCCTGCAGTACGACGTCCCCGACGGTGCCTCCGGTTCCTCCAGTTTCACCTATCAGGCCGCGGACGGGCGCGGCGGCACAGACACCGCCGAGGTACAGATCGACGTACATGGCTGGGATGTCAACGGTGCCCCGGAGCAACGCCGGGTGCCCACCGTGGTGGTGGAAACCGGGGCCAGCACCGAGTACAACGTGTTCCCCGACTGGGTAGACCCCGATGGGGACCTGTTCTTTCTGGAGGACGTGCAAGCGCCCGAGGGGGTGCAGGTGCAGTTCCGGCAGGAGGGCACCCTGCAGATCAACGACCTCGGCTCTGACCCCGGCGTCAAGCGGATCACCGTGGTGGTCTCCGACGGCGAGAAATCCGCCGAAGGTGTGGTCAACCTGGATGTGCGTCCGGTGGGCAACATCGCCCCGGTGGCCAACGGCGACCACGTGGTGGCCCGGCAGGGCGAATCCGTGACGATTTCCCCGCTGGACAACGACACCGACGCCAATGGTGATCCGCTGCGCCTGGCCGCCGTCGAGCCCGCCCCGCCGGGCACCGACGTCACCACGAACCTGGACACCGGCACCGTCGAGTTCACCGCATCCTCCACCGGCCCCTATTACCTGGGGTACACGGTCTCGGACGGCCCCGACACCGCCACCGGGGTGATCCGGGTGGACGTGATCGGCCGCAATGAGGACTCCGAACCGGTGGCCCAAGACGATCTGGCGCTGCTGCCCGAGGGCGGGCAGACCCTGGCCGCGGTGCTGAACAACGACTCCGACCCTGGTGGCGGGGTGCTGGTGGTGCAGAGCGTCCAGGTGCCCGACGGCTCACCGTTGCAGGTCACCCTGGAAGACCACCACCTGTTGCGGATCCGGGCACCCCAAGGACTGAGCGAGCCCACCCGGCTCAGTTACACGGTGTCGAACGGAAGCAATGAAGCGACCGCTGATGTGCTGGTGGTGCCGGTGCCCCAGGAGGATGCCTCGGCGCCCCCGCAGCCCGAAGAGGACCGACTGAAGGTGCGCGCCGGCGACGTCGGCTCCGTGGCCGTGCTGGAGAATGACCGCTCCGTGAACGGGTTGCCCCTGCAGGTCGATGAGCACCTCGAACACGACATCCCGGAGTCAGCCGGGTTCGCCTTCGTCTCAGGGGAGACGGTGCGCTTCCGGGCGGGGCAGGAGCCCGGGCTCTACCGTCTCACCTACACGGTGCGCGATGAGGCCAGAAACTTTGCCTCCTCCACGGTGACCATTGAGGTGACCGAGCCCGACGACGGCACCAACACGGCGCCGAGCCCGCAGGACGTGGTGGCCTGGTCGGTGGCCGGGCAGCAGACTCGCATCCCGGTGGCCCTGGACGGTTCCGATCCCGACGGCGACTCCGTGACCCTGGTGGGCATTCAGGAGCCGCCGTCCATGGGGCTGGTGGAGATCGGCAACCAGTCGCTGAACTACACCCCGGCGGCCAGCGCCTCCGGCACCGACACCTTCACCTTCATTGTGGAAGACCGGCTGGGCAAGCAATCCTTGGGCCGTGCCCGGGTGGGAGTGGCCCAGCCCTCGGAATCCAACCAGGCGCCCAACACCGTCAACGACACCGTGATGATCCGCCCTGGCCGCACCGTCTCCGTGGACGTGCTCGCCAACGACTCCGACCCCGACGGAGACGCCCTGGCCCTGGTGGAGGACGGGCTGACCGTCTCCGAGCGCCACGCCGAGCGGGTGAGCTTGCGCAACGACCTCGTCGTCGTCTCTGCCCCCGAACAGAACGATTCGATCACCGCCGGGTACCGGGTCACCGACAACCGCGGCGGCACCTCCCAGGGCACGCTCACCGTGAACGTGGATGAGGACGCCCCGTTGCGAGCCCCGCGCGCTCAGGACGACATGGTCACCCAGGAAGACATTGCCGAGGTGGAAGCGGTCTCGGTGCCCGTGGTGGACAACGACGTCGACCCCGACGGCGACCGCGATGACCTCGAGGTGTTCACCGTGGACGACGGCGGCGTCGATGACGCTGATGATGTCACCGTGGAGGGCCAGCAGCTGATCATCCCGGTGACCGAGCAACGCCGGCTGGTGGTGTACGGGGTGCGCGATCAGGACGGGCTCGAGGGCTACGCGGTGGTCACCGTGCCCGGCTCCGAGGTGGAGCGGCCGCAGCTGGTGCCCGGCGGGGTGCAGATCCGCGCCGGCGAACAACGCACCCTGGAGCTGGCCGACCACGTCTCCGTGCGCGACGGCCGCACCGCACGGCTGATCGACTCCCACAACATCCGCACTTCCCCGGGGCTGAGCGTGGCCGAAGCCGACGACGGCGACACCGAGCTGGTGGTCACCGCCGACGAAGACTTCCAGGGGGCCTCCGGCATCACCTTCGACGTCATCGACGGCGAGGCCAGTACCGGCGAGGGCTCTGCTGATCGGGGCAGCCTGCGCGCCCGGCTCTCCCTGCCGGTTCAGGTGCTGGACGAGCAGAACTCGCCCCCGGAGTTCCGGGCCTCGCCCGTCACCGTGGCCGCTGCCGAAGACCCCGTGCAGGTCAACGTGTGCCAGATGGTCACCGACCCCGATGGCACCGACCCGGAGACTTTCGACTACCGGCTCGGCACCGTGCCCGACAACATCACCGCCTCCCTGTCCGGCTGCGTGATGTCGGTGGGACTGGACTCCCCGCAGGCCAACGGCCCGGCCGGGTCGATCGAGGTCAGCGTCGACGACGGCCACGGAGCGGTCGACGGCGCCATCCCGGTACACGTAGCCTCCTCGAACCGTCCGCTCATCCAGGTCTCCGATGCGCTGATCCCGCGCGGCATGCCGGGTGAGACCGAGACGATCGACGTCTCCGACTACACCATCAACCCGTTCCCCGGAGAAGAGCTGCGCGTGGTGGGATCCCCGCAGGTCACCGCCGGTTCCGGCACCGTGGACGTGCAGGGCGGGAGCATCTCGGTGACGCCGTCGCCGTCGTTCTTGGGCACCATGACCGTGACCTACGTGCTCGAAGACGCCACCGCCGATCCGGACCGGCAGGTCATCGGCACCATCCGCCTCACCGTGCGCGACAAGCCCGAACCGCCCACCTCCGTGTCCGCCGAGGCGATCGGCCCGGGCACCGCGCTCGTGCGCTTCGAAGCCGGGGCGAACAACGGGGCACCGATCACCGGGTTCCAGGTGCGCACTCGCGATGGGGCGGTCACCGAATGCGCCCAAACCGAATGCACCGTGGACGGGCTGACCAACGGGGAGCGGCACAGCTTCCAGGTCACCGCCGAGAACGAGATGGGCGCCTCCGAACCCTCCGGCTGGTCCTCCGAGATCCTCGTGGACGTGCAACCCGAGCAGCCCCCGGCACCGCGCCTGGAACCGGATGATCGCGCGGTGGACGTGACCCTGAGCCCCGGGGTATCTCAAGGGTCCCCCATCACCCACTACGAGGTGACCCTGCAGCCCGGCGGTGCCAAGCAGACCGTGCAAGCCGGCTCCGAGGCGATGACCACCCGGTTCACCGGGCTCACCAACGGGCAGAGCTACCAGGCCACCGTGCAGGCGTTCAACAATGCGGAGCGGCCGTCCGTGTCCTCCGAAACCAGCGCCGAGGCCATCCCCTTCGGTCGCCCCTCACCCGTACGCTCGGTCTCGTTGTCGCAGGGCAGCGCGGCACGGGATTCGGCCACCGTGAACGTGGGCTGGGAGTACGCCGATGGCAATGGCCGGCCGGTGCAGGGCGCCCAGATCCGGCTCTCCGACGGGCAGACCCGCACCGTCGAGCACCCGCAGAAATCCGTGGAGTTCACCGTGGAGCTCGGCACGCCCGTCTCCGCCGAGGTGATGCAGACCACCGAGTATGGGCCCTCCCAAACCCGCACCTCGAACACGGTGAGACCGCTGGGATCCCCGGCCGCGCCGTCGTCGCCCACCGTGGAGACCACCGACGTCGATGAGGTCACCGTCACCGGGGTCGAGTCCCGGGGCGGGGGTGGTTTCCGCTCGTCCGAGATCCGGCTGCAGGTGCGCAACGCCTCCGGCAACTGGGTGAAGTACTCCCCGGGCATGACCCTGAAGGGCTTCACCGTGGGCGAGCGGGCCACCGTGCGGGCGCGCGCCGTCGGCGTGGCCGAGGGCACCCAAGCGGTGTCCGAGACCTCCCAAGGCACGTCCGCCGAGCGCGTGTATTCCACCCCGGGCACCCTGGCCGTGAACTCCTCCGCGCGCTCCAATGATCAGATTGTGCTGCGCGCTGATCGATCCGGATCCGAGCGTGGCCGGACCATCACCCGGATCGAGTCCGATGTGCGCCACGGCGTGGTCGAACAAGACGGCGGGGCGGACAGTCAGAAATTCATCGCCCGGGCCCGGCCGGGTGAGCGCATCGACGTTCGGCTGCGCGCCTGCGATGCGGACGACAACTGCTCGAACTGGACCACCTACGAGGAGCAGGTGCCCCCGGAACTGCTGCTGGGGCTGGACACCTGCCGCCGCAGCGATGACGGCTACGACGACGACCATTGCCGCCGGATCACCATCAGCTACCAGAACGTCGAGCGCGCAGGCGACCGGGTGACCTGCACCTACCGTCCCGACTGGATGCCCTGGGAGCTTCCTGACGAAGACAACGGTGACGGCGACAGCGGAGATGATGCTGAACCGGAGGACGGCCCCACCGGTGACCCGGAATCGCAGTCCACGCGCCTGCGGCTGGACCGCGACGGCGTCGGCGAGGACACCCCGGGCTGGCTCACCGATGAGACCGACCGCGACCGGTTCCGTAACTGGGCCCTGAACGGTTCCTCCCCGAGGATTTACTGTGACTAGACAGCACCAACAGAACGGAACGAACAGATGGCACTGAGCGAAGCAGAAGCACGGGAGTTCGCCGCACTCTACGCGGGCCTGGTGGACAATGTTTCCACCGCGCTGCTCGGCAAGACCTCGGTGATCCGGTTGTCGCTGACCTGCCTATTCGCCGGCGGGCACCTGCTGCTGGAGGATGCACCCGGCACCGGCAAAACAGCGCTGGCCCGCGCCATCGCCGCCACCGTGGCCGCCCCGGGATCCCGCATTCAGTTCACCCCCGACATGCTGCCCTCCGACATTACCGGGGTGACCATCTTCGACCAGGAGACCCGGGGCTGGGACTTCCACCACGGGCCCATCTTCGCCTCCATTGTGCTGGCCGACGAGATCAACCGGGCCTCACCGAAAACCCAGTCGGCACTGTTGGAAGTGATGGAGGAATCGCAGGTCACCGTGGACGGGCGCACCTACGCCACCCCGCAACCCTTCATGGTGGTCGCCACCCAGAACCCGGTGGAGCAGGCCGGCACGTACCGGTTGCCCGAGGCCCAGCTGGACCGGTTCCTGATGAAAACCTCGGTGGGCTTCCCCGACCGTGAGCACGTGGTCGAGGCGCTGCAGGGGGCGGCCGCCCCGGACCGCTCCAAGAACCTGGCCCCGGTGACCGACGGCCCCACGGTGCTGGAATGGTCGCAGCGCGTGGCCGAAACCTACGCCGACCGCGCCGTCGTCGACTATGTGGCCGCGCTCGCCGAAGCCACCCGCGACTCCGCCCACACCCAGCTCGGGGTGTCCATGCGCGGGGCGATCGGGATGATGCGCTGCGCCCGGGTGTGGGCTGCCGCTCAGGGGCGCGCCTATGTGCTGCCCGACGACGTCAAAGCGCTGGCCAAGCCGGTGTGGGGGCACCGCATCACCCTCGAACCCGATGCTGCGTTCAGTGGGGTCACCACCTCCCAGGTCATCAGCGAGGCGCTCGATACGGTGGTGCCCCCGAGCCGAGGCGAGGAATGACCGGCCGCTCCGCCCGGTTCCTCCCCACCGCCGCCGGGGCGCTCAGCCTGGCCGGCCTCGTCGTCGGGCTCCTGCTCGCGCTGCTCTGGCACTGGGAGGGCGGCGCGTTGATGGCGCTGATTCTGGCTGGGTGCTGGCTGTGCGGGATCGTCATGGTGTTCCGCACGGTGTCCTACCGCGTGGAGATCGCACCCGACGCCGCCCGCGTGGTGGTGGGGCGCGACTGCGACGCCGTGGTGACCGTGCACGCCGGCCGGCAAGCGAACCCGCCCACGGTGCTACAGATCCCGGTGGGGGAGTCCACCGCCGCGGTGCCCGTGCCGCGCCTGCGCCCCGGGCAGATCTGGCGGCACTCTATCGCTCTGCCCACCCACCGCCGCCAGGTGCTGACCCTGGGCCCGGCCACCGCTGTGCGCGCCGACCCGCTGCAGCTGATGACCCGCACCACCGTGGTGTCGGACGCCGTGCAGATCTACGTGCACCCCACCACCGTGCTGCCCGGCTACGACGCCACCGGGTTGCTGCGCGATATCGAGGGGGTGCAGGCGCCCCGGCTCTCGCCCTCGGATGTCTCCTTCCACGCCCTGCGCGACTACGTTCCCGGCGATGACCGCCGCTACATCCACTGGCCCACCACCGCGCGCACCGGGCGGATGATGGTGCGCCAATTCGAGGAGACCCGCCGCTTCCAGCACGCCGTGCTGCTCGACACCCGCTGGGAGTCTTATCGTGGGTCCTCGTCGCGGCGCGGGGCGCGGGAAGCCGCTGAATTGGCGGTGTCCATGGCGATCTCGGTGGGGCTCGACGCCGTGCACCAAGACCGCGAGGTGGGCGTGTGGTTGACCCGCGGGGCCCCGCTGCCGGTGGCCAGTGCCCGGACCCTGCTCGACGCCGCCGCCGAGGTGGAATTCGTGGAGGACGACGACGGTGCCCGCACCCGATCGGCGAGCACCCCGCCCGAGAGCCTGGCCGAGAGCGTGCACCGGATCCTGCGCGAACAGCCCCAGGTCTCCGCCGTCACCGTGTTCACCGGGGCCGGGGTGGACACCGAGCAGCTGCGCCGTGCCGCCCAGCGCATGCCGGTCACCGCCACCGGACTGCTCGTGCAGACCCTGGCGCCCGCCGAGGCCGACCGGCTGAGCCGGTTCCAGCTCGAGCACGCCCACGGGGTGCGCACCGGGCAGCTGCGCGACCTGCTGCGCATCGCCGAGGTCGTGCGATGACGCCGCGGTTCGGGCTGCGGGAAGCGGTGGGCACCCTGGTGCTGCTGGTGCTGATGGTGCCCGGCATCGTTGCCCACGAGCCCGTGTTCAGCGACGGCTCCGGGCTGCGCGCCGCCGGCTGGGGCGTCGGACTGGGCCTGGCGGTGGCCGTGGCCGCCCGCACCTTCGCCTGGCGCTGGTGGTCCACCCTGGCCGTCACCGTGCTCGTCTACCTCGGCTTCGGCGCGGTCGCCGCCCTGCCCGACACCGCGGTGGCCGGGGTGCTGCCCTCCGTGGAAACCGTGCAGCTGCTGGTGCTGCAGGTGGTGCACTCCTGGAAGGACCTACTCACCCTGGTACCCCCGGCCGGTGCCTTCCTCGGGCCGGCCGTGCTGCCCTACGTCACGGGCCTGGCCACCGGGGTGCTCGGCGGACTCGCCGTGGTCTCCGGGCGCTGGCTGCTGGCCAGCCTGGCCCCCGTCGCGCTCTACCTGGTGGGTGCGGCCTGGTCGGTGCCGCTCACCGGCGCCGAACCCTGGTGGGCGCTCGCCGGCACCGTGGCCATGCTCATCTGGTGGGCGCTCAGCTCTGCCTGGGACCGCGCGGAGTCCGACCCCCACCCGCAGCACCGCGCCCGCGGCGAAGCCGAACAGCGAATCCGGCGTCGAGCCCGCACCCGCACGCTTACCTCGGCCGCGCTCGTGCTCACCCTCAGCGCGCTGCTCGCCGTGCCCCTGGCCTCGGTGCTGGTGAACTCCGGGGAGCGCACCGTGCTGCGCAGCTACCTGGCCCCACCGCTGAGCGTCCAGGAACGGGCCACCCCGCTGCAACAGTACCGTCACCTCAACGCCCAGCTCGCCGACGAGCCGCTGCTACGCGTCACCGGCCTGCCCGAGGACGCCCGGGTACGCATCGCCACCATGGACCACTACGACGGCGTTCAGTGGGGCATCGCCGAACCCGCCGACGGCGAAGGGTTCTTCCAGGTGGGCGAAACCCTGCCTGAGGCCCCCTCCGATGTGCCCGCCGGGGCCCGCCAACCCGTCGACGTCGAGGTGGAACAGCTGCGTCGCGTGGACGGCTGGCTACCCAGTGTGGGCCACCCCGAGCAGATCACGCTCGACGACGAAGCCACCGCCGCCGCCCTGTTCTACGACCCCACCCTGCAGTCGCTGCTCACCACCGCCGCGACCGATACCGAGCCGCACTATCACCTGCAGGGCTGGACCGAACCGCAGTGGAGTGAAGGTCAGCTCTCCGGGCGCTCCTTGGGCTCGGCCCAGCCGCCTGAACCGGAGCAGGTGCCCTCCTCGCTGCCCGCCCTGGCCGCGGAGATCACCTCCGCCGTCTCCACACCGTTGGAGCAGGCCCGTGCCCTGGAACAGTACTTCCATTCCACCGGCTACTATGCCAACTCCACCGAGAACCCGTCCCGCCCTGGTCACGCCGCCGAACGGATTGCTCGACTCATCGACGCCGAGCAGATGATCGGCGATGATGAACAGTACGCCACCGCCATGGCCCTGGCCGCCCGCTCCCTGGGGATGCCGGCCCGCGTGGTGATGGGCGCCTACCCGGACCCCGACGCCGAGAGCACTGCGGACACCATCACCCTGCACGGTCGTGACCTGTACGTGTGGGTGGAGATCCCGTTCGACGGCGCCGGCTGGGTGGCTTTCGACCCGACTCCGCCCCGGGACCAGACTCCGCAGACCGAGATCCCCGAGCCTCGGCAGGTGCCCCGCCCCCAGGTGCTGCAACCCCCGGAACCGCCCCAGGAGCCCCCGGAACTGCCGGCCGATCTGCGCGACGAGGAGAACCCGGACCCGCTGCCACCCGAGCAACCGCTGCCCTGGGGGCTGATCGCCGGGATCTCCGGGTTCCTGCTGTTGTTGTTGCTGCCGCTGCTTGGCGTGCCCCTGTACAAGGTGTGGCGTCGGCGTCGTCGTCGGCACGCTACCGGCCGGCTCGGGGTGCGCCACGCCTGGACCGAGGTCACCGACTATGCTGTCGACGTCGGGATCGCCGTGCCGCGCCAGGCCACCGTGCTCGAATCGGCGGGAGTCATTGACGACGCCGCCACCGGCACCGAGGGTGCGGTCACCGAACTGGCCCGCACCGTGGGCCGGGCCGAGTTCTCCGGCACCGATGCCGACACTGATTCAGGGACAGACGCAGAGGACCCCAGTCGCCAGGCATGGGAACTGGCCGAGCGCAGCCACCGTGGCCTGCAACCGGCCGGGTGGCTGGCCCGGCACCGCAGCCGGATGTCCTGGCGCTCGCTGGTGCGACGCCGGAAGGAGAGACGATGAGCCGCACGAGTCGGACCAGCCCGCCCGCAGGCGCCCAGCCGGGGCCGCAGATTCCCGGGTACACCTGGACTCAGCCGCTGGGTCGGGGCGGCAGCGCTGAAGTGCACCGGTATCGGCAGCACCATCCGGAGCGCGACGTCGCGGTGAAAACCCTGCGCCCCGACGCCGGGGGCGGGGCCGAAGCGATGTTGCGCCGCGAAGCCAACGTGCTCGCCCAGGTGTCGAGTCACCCGGGAGTGGTGTCCCTGTTCGCCTCCGGTGAGACCGCTCAGGGGCTACCCTGGCTGGCCCTGGAATACTGCGCCGGGCCGCTGTGGCACCGCGACCAGCCCCCGCTGGCGCTGTCCGAGGCGCTGCGCACCGGGGTGATCCTCGCCGGGGCGCTGGCCACCGTGCACGCGGTCGGCATCGTTCACCGCGATGTGAAGCCCGCCAATGTGCTGCGCACCGCTTTCGGTCAGCCCGTGCTCTCCGATTTCGGGATCTCCGGGATGGCCGGGATGCCCGTGCGCTACGGCGACGGCGGGTTCTCCGTTCCCTGGGCCGCCCCCGAAGTCCACCGCGCGGCCCACGATACCCGCGCCGAGCAGCGGCTCTCCGCCGCCCAGGATGTGTACTCCGCCGGCGCCACCCTGTGGACCTGGCTCGTCGGGCGCTCGCCGTTTGAGCGCCCCGGGGCCGACAACTCTTCTGAGGCGCTGACCGAGCGGATTCTGCGCGACCCGGTGCCCTCCACCGGGCGCCGCGAGGTGCCGCGCAGCCTCGAAACCCTGCTGGCCCAGGCCATCTCCGCTGACCCGCTGCAGCGCCCCTCCGCGGCGGATCTCGGCCGCCGACTGCAGCAGATCCAGCGTGAGCTCGACCTGCCGGTCACCACCCTGGACCTGCACGCTGACCCCGCTGACTCACCCACCGCGTCCCAGGCGCCGCTGGCCGAGCCCGACGAGGACCGCACCCTCACGCCGGCCGACCTGGCGCGGATAGCCCCACCAGTAGTACCCGATGACGACGACGATCGCACCGTGGTCCCCTCGGCCGCGCCGGACGATTCGTTCGGGTTCTCTCAGCACGACTCGCTGCAACACTCCGGACCTCCCCGCGCCCACGCAGCACCGGAGTCCTCGGCTGCCTCCACCGGGACCACGGGGGCGCCGCCCCGCTCGCGGGCCGGCTGGTGGGGCATTGGTCTCGTCATCGTGGCCGCCCTGGTACTGGGCGGCGCGCTGGTCACCACCATGCTGCGCGGCGGCGGCTGGACCCAGGCCCCCGAAGTCGAAGAACCGGAACCCTCCGCGCAGGGACCCATGGTGGAGTCCGTGCCCGGGGTGAGTCAGCTGGTGCTGGAGGCCTCCGACGGCTCCATCGTGGCCACCTGGACCGCGCCGGAGCAGCTGCCCGACATCACGGGCGCGACCTACGGCTACCAGGTGCAGCGCAGCGGTCTGGAGACCATTGATCAGACGACGTCGCAGACTACCGTGCGGTTCCCGGCGGCCGAGGGGTCCAACTGCATTGAGGTGTGGGTCCGTGGTGCCGACGGTCGCACCTCGCCGTCGGTCTCGGAGTGCATCACACCGTAGTCGCGGCCCGCCGACCGGCCGCCCGCATCGTGAGCAGGGTCAGCAGCACGGCCGTGATGATCCCCGTGATCATCAGTGAGATGTTACCCCGCGCGACCGGGGCTTCGCGCACCTGCAGGCAGGCGTGGGCGATTTCTTCGGTGGCGGTATCCTGGGCTCCTTGCCGAGTGAGGCGTTCTTCTAGGTCAGAATCGAAAATCAGGTCCGACATTTCTGGAGAATAGGCGCCAGGGTGTGACGAGGAGAATTGACTGAGCTCGCCCATTTTTCGGGTCGAGGTGCTCAAAGGCTGGCATTCGACGGAGACCTCTTGGGCCGATCCGCTGAGGGTGACGGTGAGGTTCGGGCCCTTGGCTCAGTGGACCAGGGCGGTCACCGACCCTGCGATCAGCGTGACCAACAGTAGCCCGGTCACAACGCGTGCGCCGGTGCGATTCCCCGTGCTGGGCTTGGAGAGCTTGTCTGCGGCGGGGGTCCTCAGGATGAGCGCGAAGAGCAGGAGCAGAGTACCGATCACAGTCACGGAGAGGGCGAGATTGAGTTGAGACTGCACGCTGCCGATGGCGGTGACGCAGCCGAGGCTGATCTGGTCGCGGACGCTGCCGGTGAGGTGCACAGCATCGAGGACCAGAACGCGATCGGGGGAGCGGAGGAGCGTATCACAGGCTCGGATGGTGTCGTATCCGAAGGAACGTGAGTGCGTCGTCTGGGGTCCGATCGGCCAGATCACCACCGCCATCACGGCCCAGAAGATCACCAATGTCCCCCAGATGACGGCGGGGGGTTCGTCGCGCGGTCCGGTCCTGTCCGCTCATGCACGCACCTGGGGCCGCCTGGTGAGAACCAGCCCGGCGCCGAGCGCGGCCCCGAGGGTCACCATGATGCCGGTCTGACGGTCCTGCAGGACTCCGGCGCATCCCTCACTGATGGCGGCGCGGGCGTTCTGCTCGATCAGCACGGTTTCCTCGCTGCCCGGTGTCGAGCCGATGGTGGCGACATAGTGGTCGACGGCATCATCGAGCTCGGCGCTGCCGATCCGGTAGTCGTCCACGGACCCGCCCGTGCCTAGGGGCGCACCCAGTGCCGGGCAGGTGATCTCATGATCGTCCGCCTGATTCATCGACGTCAGCGTCGGAGTCGACCACCACAGATATCCGATGAGAATCACACAGGCGACGATGACGGCACTCATGGCCCACGGCAGGATCGACGCCCGGGAACGGACGGCAGACGACTCGGCGCTGTTGACTGGCCGCTCGGCTGAGGGCGCGGTCTCGGGGTGTGGCATGGGGCGGTTCTCTCCGTTGAAGATCAGGGAACGGTGTCGACGTTGTGGTGTGGACTATTCCACGGCGAACGGGTGAGGACGGACACCGGGACCGTAGCCGGCCTCTTCTGCCTCTTTGTAGTCGTAGGAGCTTCCGTCGTCAACCCGGCTGGCGGCCGCCTCGAGATCGGCTCGGCTATCGTCATCAGATTCGATGAGCCAGCGGATGGCTTGCTCCAACTGGATCGCGCCGTTGTCCACGTCCCAGGAAGCATCTTTGAGCAATAGATTCAGCGTCGTGGAGATGACGTAGTAGCGCTCGGCCGCTCCAGAAGGACCATTGCCGATGGTGGCAGGTCGGGTCACATGCGCGTAGATGTTGATGCCCAGAGCTTCGGTTGCCAGGTGGTCGAGATTTTCGCACAGGGTGGTGAGATGCCCGCCCCAGATGGTCCTCATGTTCTCGGTGTCAATGTCGAGCTCCTGGTACCCCGTGATGTCGACGGAATCGATGTTGATAGTCTCCACGCTGGGGTTGATGCTCTCCTCGCCGGTCATGTCACCGCTGGCGGTATTGGGAGCAACAGGATTGTTGATGACGTCGAGCAGCTTGTCGACCTCCTCGATCGCCGATTGTTCCTCGGACGAGATGCTGCTGGAAAGGCTGCCGAGCGCGGTGCTGAACGCGGCGAGGACGCTGTCATAATCGTCGCCGTTGATCGTCTCTTCCTCTTCAGGCGGAGGGCTGGTGATCGTGGCGAGTGCGCCGGCCGCCGTCGAAACGGTGGCCAGGGCGATGGCTGACGTGCCACCCGTGAAGGGTGCCGCCGCTGCAGCGGCCCAACCCAGGACCTGCAGCGCCATCGAGAAATCGCCACCAGACGAACTTGCCGCCGCGCGGAAGGCCTGACTCGCCGTCTCGATGGTCCGGATCAGCCCACGTCGCGCATGCTTCCACAGTTCCTGTTGGGCGACGGTGAGATTGACCTGAGCCATGGCGAGGACCGCGTAGCGACCGAGTGCGGCTTTTTGGAAGTTCATGAAACTCTGGAAACCATCGACCGTCTCGCCCTTCATCTCGGCGAGCAGCTCATTGACTTCCGTGAAGCAATCCGGCAGCTCTCCGACGGAGAGCCCGGACGAACCACCGTCGAAATCGAAGGAGGGCAGCATTCCGGACGCATTCGCGATGCCCTGCTCGATCGTCTCGTCGAGATCCGCCGGATTGGGCAGCTCTTTCCAGCTGGTGAGGGCCTGATCTATGCTCTGTCGCACCTGGTCGAAGTATCCGGCGAAGTCGGTCTCCAGTGCCGTCTCGGCGTCGGCTGGCGTGCTGCCGTAGGTGAACCCGACAGACGTCTGTCCGCCATAGTCGCCCGTCGACCCCGGACGAGACACGTTAACGGAAGCTATATTCCTGTCGCCTTCGGTGAATGACCTTTGGTAGTGGTCATCATGGATGACCCAGAGGCCCGGCTGTGAGCGCATGTAGGCGTCGATGGCTGCCTGTTTGAGGTTGCCGACTGACTCCCCGTAGTTGAAAAAGAACGTCGGATCATCCATGCATTTCTCCGCTCGAGCGTCTCGATGTAGGTGACTGTTGTCACCCTAGCAAAGCGGTTCGCGGCGCCGGGTCACCAGGGATCCGCCGATCACCGCAGCGGTGAGCACGATGCTGAGTTGTGCCAGCTGCTGTTCGCGCGCGTGCAGGCAGGTGTAGGTGATGTCTTGGGCCAGCGCGCCGCTGGCCTGAGGTCGGGTGGTGTCGTCGGGGAGCTCCATCCGCTCCAGCAGGGCGTCGAGGTCTCCCCAAAGAGATCCCGGCGTCGTGGGGGAGAAGAGACTGTGGGCTCCGGCGAGACTGGTCGAGGTGTTCAGCGCGAGGCACCCCACGGCAACGCCCGCTGAAGGGTCGTTCCTATGGCGTACTTCCTGAACGGTAACCGTCGCGGGTCATGCGTCTGAGAGGTCGACGAGGGTCTCCGATTCGGCCAGCTGGACCATCTGATGCCCGAGCTCGCGGGTGATGAACTGGGCGCGTCCTGCGGGTCCGCGCTGGGAGCGGATCTTGCCCACCAGGGGGCCTTCTTCCGGATCTCCCGGCAGCAGCAGCGCCGGGGTGCCGATGTCGATCATCCCGCGCAGCAGCGGATCGTACTGGGCGCGGGAGGCGCCGCCGGTGCGGCGTGTCACGATGACGTGCATGCCGATGTCGCGGGCCTGGGCCAGCAGCGGCACCAGCGGCTCGAGGGGGTTGCCCCGCGAGGTGGCCACCAGGTCGTAGTCGTCGATGATGATGAACAGGTCGGGCCCCTCCCACCAGGAGCGGTCGCGCAGCTGCTGCGGGGTGACATCGGGGCCGGGCAGGCGCCCGGCGAGGATCCCGTGGATCTCCTTCATCGCCCCGGTGACGACGTCGTGGGTGGTGTAGTACCCGGCCTGGTAGCGCGGGGGGATCTCCTGGAGCAGCGAGCGTCGGTAGTCGACCACCAGGAACTGCGCCTTCTTGGCGTCGTGGGTGCGGGCGACCTCCTGGATCACCGTGCGCAGCAGGGTCGACTTGCCGGTGCCGGAGTCGCCGAAGGCGTAGAGGTGGCTGATCTTGCTGAAGTTCAGCGCGACCGGGGAGAGCCGTGCCTCGTTGATGCCCAGCAGCGCGTTTGGCGCTTCGGGGGCGAGCTCGCGCACCTCGTCCAGGGTGATCCGCTGCGGCAGCAACCGCAGTTTCGGTCCGGCCGGGCCCGACCAGGCCTGCTCGATCGCGGTGAAGGCGTGCTTGATCCCGTCGGGCAGCGACGTCGCGTCGGAGGCTCCGTCCACCCGGGGCAGGGCGACCAGGGACTGGTGCTTGGACGCCGCCAGCCCGTGCCCGGGCCGGCCCTCCGGCACGCTGGCCGCTTTCTTGCGGTCGATCTCGGACTCGCGGGGCTCGCCCAGGCGCAGCTCGAACAGGGTGCCGAATGTGGACTGCATGGCGATGCGGAACTCGCCCAGGCGGGTGGCGGCGGCCAGCAGGTGCACCCCGAGGGCCAGCCCGCGGCCCATCAGGTCCTGGATGGTCCGGTCCAGATCGGGCACGTCGGACTTCAGGGTGCCCCAGCCGTCGACCACCAGGTAGACATCACCATAGCCGTCGTCGTAGCGGCCTGCGGCCCGGCCGCGACGGTACGTGGCGATGGAGTCGATGTCGTGCTCGCGGAAGTAAGCTTCGCGGTCCTCCATGATCCCGGCGATCTCCTGGATCATCCGGGTGATGATGTCGAGGCGGTCGCGGGAGCCCACCCCGGCCACATGCGGGGCGTGGCGGAACGGGGCGAATGTGCCGCCGCCGAAATCGAGGATGTAGAACTGTGCCTCCGCGGGGGTGTTCACCAGCGACAGCGACATCACCAGGGTGCGCAGGGCGGTGGACTTGCCGGACTGGGCGCTGCCGATGATGGCGACGTTGCCGGCCCCGCCGGTGAGATCCATGCTGAGCACCTCGCGGCGCTGCTCGCGGGGGATGTCCTTCATACCCATCGGCACGGTCAGCCCGCCCTTGCCCTTCCAGGAGGGCGAGTGCAGCCCGTCGGCCTCGGTGACGGTCAGGTCCCCGAACAGCTCGTCCAGGGTGGCCGGCACCTCCAGCGGGTCCAGCCACACCTGGTGGGCGCGAGGCTGCAACGGTTCTAGCTTCCGCACCGCAATATCCAGGGTGGACATGTCGGCCCACTGGTCGTCGCCGTCCTTCACCACGGGCTCGGTGTTCGAGGCGTCCTCGGACTCGGTTTCCTCGCTGTCGCGCTGGTCCTCCAGGGAGAGCACGGGGGACGCGGTGAAGGGTAGCAGTCGGGAGGCCGAGCGCACGGGGCCGCCGGTGGCGGACATCGCTTCGGCGCGGCGGGCCGGCGGCGGGGCGGCCACGTAGGAGGCGCGGAACTGGGTCATCTCGTCGCCGGAGGTCTTCAGGAAGCCGACGCCGGGCACCGCCGGCAGCGAGTAGGCGTCCGTCTTGCCGAGCACGGCGCGGGAGTCGGCCTGGGAGAAGGTGCGCAGCCCGATCCGGTAGGACAGGTGCGAGTCCAGCCCGCGTAGTCGGGACTCCTCGAGCTTCTGGGTGGCCAGCAGCAGGTGGATCTCCAGGGAGCGGCCCAGGCGGCCGATGGCGACGAAGGTGTCGATGAACTCGGGTTTGGCCGTGAGCAGCTCGGAGAACTCGTCGAGGATGATGAACAGCGCTGGCAGCGCCGGATGCTGGTGCTGCCCGGCCAGGCGAGCTTTCTCGTAGTCGCCGACGTTGGCGTAGTTCCCGGCGGCGCGCAGCAGCTCCTGACGGCGCACCATCTCACCGTGCAGCGCCTCTTCCATGCGGTCGACCAGATAGAGCTCGGACTCGAGGTTGGTGATCGTGGCCGAGACGTGGGGCAACTCGGACATGCCCGCGAAGGTGGCGCCGCCCTTGAAATCGACCAGCACCAAATTCAGCTGTTCGGGGGAGTGGGTGAGCACCATGCCCAGCACCATGGTGCGCAGCACCTCGGACTTGCCCGAGCCGGTGGCGCCGATGAGCAGCCCGTGCGGGCCCATGCCCTGCTGCGCGTTCTCCTTGATGTCCAGGTGCACCGGCACCCCCTCGGGGGTGACGGCGAAGGGGATGTTCAGCCGGGCCCCGCCCTGCCGGCGCACGATCTGCATGTCCGGGTCGTAGTCGCGGATGTCGCCCAGGCCCAGCAGCTCCATCAGGTCTTCCTGGCGGGTCGGGTCCGAGCTGGCGCCGGAGGCGTTCGGGGTGACCGCGGAGCGCCGGGTGCCCTCCTCGTAGGGGGTGAGACGGCGGGCGGTGGCCAGTGCCAGCTCGGCCGACATGGAATCGGCCACGATCCCGGTGTTCTCCCCGACCAGGGTCACCAGCGTGGTGTTCATCCGGCCATCGGAGCGGGGCTGCAGAGCGATCCGCAATGACTCGTAGTCCTCCAGGCGGCTCCATTCCTCCACCACGGAGAGCACACAGACCCCCTCCTTGGCCAGGCGCTCGCGGTCGGAGGCGCGCAGCTCAACACCGTCGAGAATCAGCAGCAGCTGCGGCATCGCGGTCTCGGAGGTGCGCTGCCGGAAGCGGGCCCGCGAGGAGACGTCGAAGGGCAGCAGATCCAGGACCTCGGCCACGGATCCGCCCATCAAGCGCATGGTGCCCACGGCGTCCGATTCAGCCGAGCGGGCGTGCGGCAACCATTTCACCCAGTCCCAATCGGCCAGGCCTTCGGCGTCGGCGACCACGGCCACGCGCAGCAGCTTCGGTGAGATGAAGGTGGACAGCGACAGGGCCATGGAGCGGGCCAGGGCGCGGGTGTGCTCGGGGGCGCCGGCGACCTCAATGCGGGCGTAGTCGGCGATGCTGATCCCGGCCGGCAGGTCGTGGACGGTGTCGAAGGTGGAGACGAAGCGGCTCACCGCCGACAAGCACACCGGGTCCGCGTTGGACAGCGGTGCCAGTTCCGGTTCGCGCAGCTCCAAACACAGGGGCTCGTCGGCGGTGCCCACCCGGGTCATGTAGGTCAGCGCGGAGGGATCCGTGCGCTCCCAGAGGCGCTCGTTCTGCTGGATGATCGCGCTCAGGCTCGGCGGATCGGGCATGTTCCAGGTGGTGAACCGGCGTTGATCGCGGGCCGCATGGCGCACGTCGTCGCGCAGCTCATCCAGGTACACCAGGTATTCACGACGCTGGGTGGTGACCTTCTGCCGGTGCTGGGAGATCTGGCGGTAGGAGGTGAACCCGACCATGGCGACCATGGCGATGATCATGGCCCCGGCCATCAGCATCATGCGTGGGTTGGCGTTGTTGGAGAACGCCATGAACACCAGCACACCCATCGAGCCGATCATCGGCACGGCCATGGCGATGGTGCCGCCCAGGCCCTCTGATTCGACGACGTCCGGCGGGGACTGGATGTCCAGGGTGCCCTGGGGCAGGCGCGGTGCCTCGACGTGGCCAGATCGGGGTGTGGGCACAATGACTCCGGAATCGACGGGAACGCTCAGTTCGGTGGCGTCCCGGAACACCGACAGCGGCGGATCCGGGAGCGCCTGCCCTACACTATATCGAGGGCGCGCCCTTGCCTCGAGAGTCGAGGATCCACATCAGCGCAGCCGTCGCAGAGACGACCAGGGGAGCCGGTGAGCACAGAGCAGACGACCGCCACGATCGTGGACGGGACGCAGCGACTGGACGTCTCCGTGCCCGTGGGCACCACCGTCTCCGGAGTGCTCGCCCAATTGGAACGGCCTCTGTGGAACATCGAGCTGGTGGATGAGCTGGGCCGCACGGTTCCGGCCACCGAGAGCTTCGGCACCCAGATTCCGCCCGGCACCGTATTGCATCTGCGCGACACCACAGCCACGACGGCACAGCGAGACGACGCCCGCAACAGCGAACGCACCGGCACCGGGGCGATGCCGGGCTGGGCTGCCGCCGTGGCGGTGGTGGTGTTGGCCGGACTCACCACCGTGCTCTCCACCGTATTAAGCGAGCACCGCAGCATCGCCGTCATGGTGGCGCTCTTCCTGGTGTTGACGCTGGTGTCCGCCCAGCTGGTGCGACGTGAGCGGGTGACCCGGTCGATCTGGTGGGCCATTGCCGTGCCCCTGCCTGTCGCCATCGGTGTGACCGGACTGATCAGTCTTCCGACCCTGGCCACCGGGTGGGCGTTCGCGCTCGCGGTCTGCTGGGCTGCGGCCGTCGCGGCGTTCGGGGTGCGCGCGTGGAAGCGCCACGAATACACCGACGCCGCTACCCGGGTGTGGCTGTTTCCGGCCATCGGGCTCTCGGTGATTTCCCTGGCCCAGATGCCCGACGGAATCGCCGGGCCGGTGCTGCTCGCCGTCGGTGTGATGGGTCTGGCCTTCGCCCCGATGCTGTCGCTGAAGGTCCCCGAGAACCAGCTGCTGCACCTCAATACCGTGATGCTGACGACTGACTCGGTGCACGCCCCCGATGCGCCGGAGCCAGCGCGAGTCACCATGCCCCGTGCCTGGCGCACGGTACGACTGGGCAATGGCCTGCGGATCACCGCCGTGCTGCTCGCCTGTGTCGCGATGCTGGTCGGCAGCGCCCTGACCGCCGGACGCATCCGCCTGGACTCGGTAGAGGGGTGGTCCAGCCTCGTTGCTTTCGTGTTGGGGCTGGTGGTGTTCGTGTTGAACCCGCGCACCGCACGGGACCAGTTCACCCGCTGGGCGCCCCGTCTCACGGCGATGGCGGTGCTGCTGGCCGGTGCCCTGCTCAGCTCGGAGGCTGCCGCCGTGTGGTGGTGGCTGTCGGTGGCCGCGATCGGCGTGGCAGCGATCGGCACCGGAGTCGCGCTGGCACGCAATGTTTATGCCCCGGCGATGACCCGCCTGGGCGATATCATCGGGCAGATCAGCCTGGCGCTGGCGGTACCCGCTGCGGCGGTGGCAGCCGGTGCTTTCACCTTGACCCGGACCATGGGCTAGAGCAGAGGAGTGACCTTGATGAGCTCGCAGACGACGACTCTGGCCGACAACCGTCCCGCGCCTCGGGCCGGTTCTGCACGTGGCCGAACGGTCGGGCTGATGGTAGACGCGGTGGCCCTACTGGTGGTCGTGGTGGTGGCCTGGATGCTCTACCCCTCGGTGCCGCTGGTCGTGCTGCTCGCGGTGCAGTATCTCGTGCTGGCGTGGATGTGCTGGCGCATCGGTGGCCGCACGCCCGGGATGTACGTGATCGCCCAGCTGTTCTGGCGCCGCCCCGGTGGGCCCACGGCCGACTCGGCGGACGACACCTCGACCCCGACGCAGAACGACCGTACCGAGCGGGTGGCTGAGGCCGGTTTCGCCGCGGCCGCGCCGTCGCGGTTCCGCCAGGATCACGCCGAGGCGCCCGCGCCACGTCCTGCACCGACCGCCCCAGCGCCTGTACCCGAGGTGCTGCCGTCGCCGGTCGTCGCCGATGCGCCGTCACCGCGGCAGCCCATCCCCTTCGCCGCGGAGGAGCCGCAGGAGCAGACGGTCGTTCCGGCACTGGCCGTCCCGGCGGAGGAGACGGTGATCCCCGAGCCTCGCGCGCAGCGGGTGCTGGAGCTGTCGGACGGTGAGCGCATTGACCTCGGCGGCCCGCCCGTGGTGCTGGGCAGGAAGCCGTTCCAGCCCGACGGTATTGCTCCGGCGCGGTTGGTCACGGTGCCCGACGACACCCGGATGGTCTCGCGAGCGCACTGCGTGATCGAGGCGTCCTCAGAACCCACCGCGGGTCCGAGGATCACTGATCTGGGGTCGGCCAACGGCACCACCGTGGAGCGGGCCGGTGAGCGTCATGTCCTGGGCGCAGGGGAGCCCTTGGAACTGCAGGCGGGCGACGCGCTGCTGCTGGGCCAGCACCGTCTGGTGGTGCGCTGACCGAACGTCAGCGGCGCCGCTGACGCAGCAGCACCACGGTGACGATGACGATCAGCAGCACGATGACAGCACCGCCGCCGACCAATGCGGCCAGGATCCCGCCGGGGAGTCCATCACGGTCCTGATCCACGTCGTCGGAACTGTTCTCGTCCGAGGTGCTCTCTCCCCCAAGAAGGTCCTGGGCAGAGACCCCCACCATGTCTTCGACTTCCTTGGGAATCCAGACAATGGAGTCAGGGTCTACGCCGATATTCATGGTGAAATCTTGAGCGTTCATCATTTGTTGGTCGGTCGGTGCACCGATGAGGACGTCTTCCATGGCCAGCCACGGATCCTCGTCCTCCATATAGGTGGTCTTACCGTCGACGAACGGGTTGTCCCGGGGGTAATCACTGGGGTCCGTCGCGACGACGGCGCGCGGGTCAATCAGACCGAAGCCGAGTACGTCGCCCTTGAAATCCAGCTCGCCGTTGCCGTCGCGCACATTGCGTGCCAAGGACTGCAGGAGTTGCTCGGGGGTGGCATCGGGCCAGGCCTGGCGTGCCAAAGCGTAGGTGCCTGCTGCGATAGGCCCGGCGTAGCTGGTTCCCGCGCTGGTCCGTAATTCCCCGGTGCGAACGTCGCGTACGGGAATGTCTTCTCCGGGAGCCAGCAGCGACAGTCCGTCACCCGGATTGGAGAAGTCAGACGCGGCGCCCGAAGAGTCGGCCGACCCGATCGCGGCGGAACCGGCGTAGTTGGCCGTATCCGAAACTTGATCCGCGCCGCCTCTAGCGGAGTTTCCTGATCCTTGGAAGTAGGGGAGGCCCTTGAGCTGCATGTACGCCAATTGAATGTTGTTTGGGCTCACGGTTCCGCCCACCACACTCATCGACACGACGTCGACATCGCCGCTGTCGGTCGCCTGGATGGCACGAGCCTGGCCCGAGTACTCTTCTTGCGGGCACTCTTCGCTCCAGCCGTTGATGGGCACTGAGATGTCAACTTCGCCTGCAGGGAGCTCATAGGCGATGATGCGAGCGTCCGGAACGACGCCTTGAACGATCCCGTCGGTCCCGTCTCCTTGGCCGACGAGAGAGGCCAGTACTGACGTGCCGTGCTGGGGGTCAAGGTTCTCAGGAGCGGCTCCCTCGGTGCAGGCCTCGGGGACGGGGACGAACTCGATATCGGCGCCTTGGAATTCCGGGGCGTCCCGATCAAAGGTGTACTCCATGATGGCGATGGTCACGCCTTCACCGGTGTACCCCTGATCGTGCAGCTCGGAGAAACCGTAGTCGTCCATGTACCAGCCGACCCCGGAGGAGTCGGCTGATGCAGGCACGGCGCTCCCGAGGGCGAACAGTGCCGTGGCGGTCGCCGCTACGGCGACGCGCCATCCACCGCGTGGCCTGGCACGCGTATTGTGCTGAGTCACCAGCGGTCGTCCTCATCCTGAACGCGGATCACGGTGTTCTCGGGGCGACCAGCTTTGAGCACTTCTTGGTCGACGCCGGACTCATCATGGTCGAAGAAGACGATCCCGGACTTGCCGTATTCAGTGCGCTCGCGAGCAGATTTTTTCTTCTCAGCGCGAGTGGCATTGGCCAGCGGGGCCCCGACCATGCCGCGGCCGCTTCCGGCGCGCCCGGAGGTCGCGGATTTTCCGCCGTTTTTGTTCGGAGCGTTGGTGCCGTTCTTGGTCTGGGAGCCCGAGGCCGGCGCCGCCGATCCGGGCATGCCAGCCATGCCGGGACGACCGCCGAAGCCGGTGGCTCCAGGAGTGCGTCCAGCCGCGGCACGTCCGGTACCGTTACCGTTTTTCGCGCCGTTCTTGGTTTGTGCGGAATTCGCCGGTGCTGCTGTGGCCCCGGGCATGCCCGCCATACCGGGACGCGCGGCCACGCCACCAGCCCCAGGTCGTGCACCGGTGGTACCGGTACCACGTGCTGCACCGCCGGTAGCAGAGCGGCCGTTGGCCGGTGCTGCTGTGGCCCCGGGCATGCCCGCCATGCCAGGGCGTCCGCCGATACCGCGAGCACCGAGCTGAGACAATCCCGGCCGTGTAGCGAGTGCCCCGCCGATGCCGCCAGCTATAGCGGCACCGGAGAGCAGCCCCAGGCCTCCCATGCCAGCCCGCTGCTGCTCTTGCAGCCAGGAATGTACGGCAGGGTCGCGCGGCGGGACGGCGTCGTTGGGATTCACCGGGAGCTGGTAGCCGCCACGGGTGATCCCGTCTTGGGAGACTCCGGGGCGGTCCACCGTCAACGGCCAGTCCTTCGTGGGAGGCAAATCGTTGTTGTCCGAGGGGACCTCATAGTCCGGATCGTCGAGCTCCGGGAAATCGGGTTCAACCGGCGGTTCGAAGGTCGGCGGGTCCGGTGTGACCGGAGGATCGAAGGTCGGAGGTTCCGGCGGTTCGAAGCTGGGTGGGTCCGGGGTGACCGGGGGATCGACCACCGGCGGGTCGTAGGTTGGCGGTTCGGGATTGGTCGGGTCATTCACCCCGGGAGGCGGGGGATTGACTCCCGGAGGTGTGCCGGTCCCCGGAGGTGAAGTGGTACCTGTAGTTGTGGGGTTTGGCTCGAACTCGTGGTGGTAATCCGGCAAGTCTTCTAGTTCGGGGATGTCGAAGCTGCCACTGCGCTCAGCGGAGGCATCCACCGAGCTCTGCAGTGCACGCAAAGCTTCGAGGGCCTGTTGTTCGCGTTCCTGCTCGCGGCGTGCCAGCAGGGCTTCGCCGAATTTCGGGCCGGGCATCAGAACTCCACCGACGATCACCTCCCCTGCCGTGGTGTAGAAGCGCTCCCAGGGAGTGAGCTCCACCGCTGGAAGGCCAGCATGGGCTTGTTGTGCGGTGACCACGGCGTTGCGAGCGTCATCATTGGCGCCGCTTGATTGCTCGACAGCGGTGGAGAGGCTGTCGATGTAGCGTGTGTATTCGCCGATTTTGGCCCGGATCGCCGGGTCCAGCTGCCCACCGAAGAGATCCATCTCGCGGATCTCTGCGAGTTGCTCGCGCGCCTGCTCCAGCTCTGAGGCCACATTGCGTGACAGAGTGCTGTCCATGTCGAACAGGTTCACTTGCGACTGCGCGATCATGGCCAGTCGGTCAGCGAATCGACCCATCGGGAGTGCCTTCCTGGTGTGTGTAGAAAGTGTGTGATGCGAAAATCGCCCGGACTGTTGGGGCTCGAATCAGTCGCCGTCGGTTCCGGCGGTTCCAGAGGTCGGGACCCCTACGAAGGGGGAAACTGGTCCAGGTATCCCTGGGATCGCCTTGAAGATCGGGGAGCTGAACATCTCTCCTAGGATTCTGTTGACTTCTCTGGCTTGCCAGCCTTCGTGCTGAAACAGTTGCTGCAGGCTGGCCTGCCCGTCTTCATCGACCGCCTGGAAGTCTCGGTGGGCTGCCGTGAGCCGCTCCCGGAACGTGGCGATGTGTTCGGTCAGCGACGTCGTCCGGTCAATTAAGATGTCGTAGGTTCGCGTGTAGGCGTTCATGCCCCGATTGGTTTCGGGCATCGATGTCCATTTTGAGACGTTCTGGTTTCCGCGCACGTCGGACAGGCGAGTGGAGCACCGGGAGAAGGTCTCGCCGCACTCATCGACTGAGGTCTCGGTCTGCGCGATCAGCTCTGGATCGACTTCGGTGGGGTTCGGCACAGCAGCGCGTACTTTCTGCTCTGGAGCCGACGAGAACGTCGGCAAACGTCGTGGGGTGTGACGGACGTCGAGTGGGTGACGGATCGTGAACCCGCCACCCACTCGCGCTGATGATTCGTCAGGGAATCAACGTTGGTGTGGGTCAGCCGCCCAGTCGCTTGCGACCCCGGATGTCGGAGCCACTGAGCTCCGTCACGGACTCGGCCAGCGTCTGGCGAAGGCGGTGCAGAATGCTGTTCATGTTGTTCATGCCGTCAGTCCACTCGGCTTTGGACTGCTGGTACATGCCCGACGCCTCACCGGTCCACTGATCCACCAGGGGAAGCAGATCCTGGTCCATGTTCTCCAGGTTGGTGTTGATGTCGCGGTAGCCGTTGGCAAGGTTCGTCAGGGCGGTCTCGATGACCGCGTAGTCGACGCGAATGGTGTTCACTGGGATCTCCTCGTGTGCTGGGTTCTCGACGGGCCAGGCCGTCGATCAGGCGCCGTAGCTGACGTAGCCGGCGGTGGGCTCGACGCTGCCGACGCGAGCGGAGCCGCTATCGTCGGTGTCGTCGTAATCGGCCACCGTGGAGCGCAGGTCGGTGCTGAACTGGTTCAGGACGCTGACGACTCGGCTGGACTCGGCCTTCCACTCCTGCATCAAGGTGCGGAACCGCAGCGCGGTGCGACCCTCGAACTGGGCGGTGGAGATTGCTTCGACGTCGCCCTGGATGCGACGCAGGATGGTCTCGAGGCTTTCCTCGTGCTCATCGACGTGCTGTGCACCTTGGAGGATTGCACCTTCTTCTGACGTTAAAGCCATGGTCACCTTCTCTGGTTGGGGACCCCTCTTCGGGCAGGGTCGTTTACGGAGACGAGTCACAGACTACGCCGGACATCTCCGGCTTTCCAGGGGCGAATTGCGCCAAGTGAGCAATGGTTACTCACTGGTAATGCCTGTCGATGCGCATGCTGGCGGGGGAGGGGTGTGTTCAATGGGGTGAAAAAGTAGGGAAAGAACAGCGAATATTTTCACCGAAAATTTACCCTGGATCGAATCCTGCGCCATCGATTGATGCTATTTAAGATTTGAATTGAAGCTGGGGCTGGCGGGAGATCGGGACACAGGAGCCATCTTCGTAGAACGTCCCTTAGAATCGGGATGCTACGTCAGTAGACGATATCCAGCAGCGCGAAGGTGGAGAATCCATGCCCTCAGCACCGTCGAGTTCGACTCGGGCGACCGTGCCGGTCACGTTCCGCTATGACTCGGTGACCTACGACGTATCGCTGCCGCAGAGTACTAGCCTGGCCGAGGCGCTGCCGATGATCGCTGACGAGATGGGTATTCTTACCCCGCAGCGCGCTTCACGCGGCTTCAGCGTGCGCAACGACCTTGGTGAAGAACTGCAGTTGGAAGCCCGTATCGGTGAAATCGGGATTCGGGCCGGCGAGATTCTCACCATCCAAACGCGCGGTGATAGTACTCAGGAACAGATCTACGACGATCTCGTCGAGGCGCTGGGTGACGCAGTGGATGCCCAGGAAGACGCATGGACACCGCGAGATTCGATGCGGCTGTGCGTGATCGTCTCTTCATCGTTGCTCATGGTTGTGGCAATCATCCTGTGGTTTTCTCCCGGGTTGATGTCCATGTTGGTGGGTTTGGGTACAGCGATCGCCGGGATCCTGGCGACCACCGTCATCGTGCGCCATCAGGACCCGTTCGGTGCGGTGCTGGTGCATTGGGCCTCGACTTCACTAGCGGCCGCGGGGGCTTCAGCACTCTTTGAATCGTTGGGGTTGAAGCTGCTGGTGACGGGTGTGGCGCTCATGGTCGTGGGCGGGCTGGGTGCGATCACGCTGCGCGATGCGCGGGGGAGCCACCAACTCGGGCCCGTCTCCGGGCTGATTTTCGCCGGCATCATGACCGTCTGGGCCGGGACCTCCATGGAGTTCCTGTTGCAGCCGCTCGAATTCACGGTGGGCACTACCGCCACTATCACCGCGCTGGTGCTGATTATGACCCCGTGGCTGGCGTTGGCCTTCACCCCGATCCGCAGCTACATTCCGCGCACCGAGGCTGAGCGCCAGCGAGATCGTCAGGTGTACGAGCATTCCATCGTGGCTCGCTATGAGCGCTTCGGCCGCAGCTTCGCCATCAGTGTGAAGATCGGCGGCACGGCGGTGCTGGGGCTGACCGTTCCCTTCATCTTCCAGGGCGGGATCGCTGAAATCGTGCTGCTTGCCGCCCTGGGGTCATCGCTGCTGCTCAATACGCGTCGCGTCTACGCCCGCTACGAGGTGATGATCGGGGTGGCCGCCGGCGCTCTGGTGCTCTTCGAAGCCGCGGTGAGTGTGGCGCTGCGCCAGCCCGAACTACTCGATGCGGTGCTCTGGCTGCTCATTGGAGTGGCCGCCGTCGTGTTGGTGCTGGGCACGCTCAACCGCAGCTATTCAGCGTCGGCGTCACGCATTGCTGACACGATCTCGGTGATCGCGTTGCTGGTCATCGTTCCCGCCGCCGCGCTGACCACCGGGCTGGTGTGATCGCCGGTGGCTAGTAATAAAGACATTCTCGACGCCCAGCGCTTCAACAAGCGCCGGCTGATCTCCGCGTTCACCTCCGGGATCCCCTCGGGACGCGAAGTGGAGCTCAAATCGCCGTGGGGTCCGCTGATTCTGGGCCTCGTGCTCACCGGGCTGATCATGCTCGGCGGCTGGCTGTTCGGCCGTTTCGCTCCCAGCCTCCCACAAAACTGGGAATCCGGGACGTACGTGGTCGACAGTGACTCCGGCGCCCGGTACTACAGCGTGGACGGGGTGCTGCATCCGATGCTCAACACCGCCAGTGCACGTCTCTTGCAGGGCTCGGCGGTCTCCTCAACGGTGGTGGGCTCTGACGCGCTGGACGGAATCGAACGCGGTACGCCCATCGGGATTCCCGGAGCACCCGACTCGATGCCGGGTGAGGGCCAGCTCAGCGCTGCTGGCTGGATGACCTGCCCCGTGGGTGAGGACCTCTCTGTGAACACCGCCTCCAATCTGCCGAGTTCGGAGGGCGAAGGAGCGCTGGTGAGCTACCAGGACCAGCTCTACCTCATCGCCGAGGGGACCCGTCATGCGATTCCGGATGACCAAGAAGGCACGGTACGGATTGCCTTCAATTGGGAGTCCACCGAGCCGATTCCTGTCAGCGCAGCCTGGCTCGACCTGTTCGATCAGGGCAGTGAGCTGGCCCCGCTGACCGTCGATCACGTGGGAGATGAGCTGCACGGCCTGCCCGAGGCCATGGCTGGCGCTACCGTAGGCACGGTACTCGAGGTTCCTGACGCCGACGGTTCTCGGCATTATGTGTTGACCAGCGAGGACACCGTGCAGCCGCTGAACCCAGTGCAGTTGCAGATGTACCTCACCGGCGGCGCCGTGGAGGCTTCCTCTACCGTGCGAGTCTCGGTGGCCGATATTGCGCGATTCGACGTGGGCGAAACCGGCCCCGGGCCCGAGGACTGGCCCACGGCGGTACCAACATTGCCCGAGGCATCCGAGACCGCGTGCGCGGTGCTGTCGACAAGTGGCGACGGCGACGAGGGGTCGACTACCCCACACACCGAGGTCGTGGCTGCCCCGGCACCGGCTGAGGCGGGCATCGAGGTGCCCGGCGGCACTGGCGCCCTGGTCCGCGCTACGTCCGGAGGCGAGGTGGGCAGCCTGCACTTGATCACCGACACCGGTCAGGCCTTCGGCCTCGAGGGTGACCCGGGCGAGACGATCTCCGCGCTGGGATATACGGAAGAGGATCTGAACACCGTACCGGCGGCGTGGGTGCGTCTTTTCGATACCGGTCCGTCGCTGTCGCTCGAGGCAGCTTGGGCGACCGTGCCAGAGGCGGAGGCCACTGAGTGAGGCTGCGCGCAGTCTGCGGCGCCGGTCTGCTGACGGGCGCCCTGCTCTGGGGGCTTCCGGTCGCGGACGCCCCAACTGCCCACGCTGATACCACCGGCACCGCTTCCGGCGATGAATGCATGGTGGGCGCAGAACGCTGGGTGGCAGACCGCCCCCTGGCTTACGCCCAGCTCGGGATCGACCGTGCCCACCAGATCAGCACCGGTGAGGGGGTGCTCGTCGCCGTCGTCGACTCGGGCGTGGACTCCGGCAACGCCCATCTCGGCGATGCCACGCGGGCTGGTGAGAACATCACCGGGTCGGGGTCTGCCACGGATGACACTGATGGCCACGGCACGGCGATCGCCGGTCAGATCGCCGCCCGCGCGGTGGAGGGGTCCGGGGTGCTGGGGATCGCTCCCGACGCCGAGATTCTGCCGGTGAAGGTCTACGACACCACCGAGCCCCGCGGTAATGATGACGACGCCGTGGCGCCGAATCTGCCGATGATCGCAGAAGGTATCGACTGGGCCGCCGATCGGGGAGCGCAGGTGATTGTCGTGGCACTGTCGAGCACGGAGAATAATCCTGCAGTGGAAGCCGCCGTGCAGCGCGCCACGCAGCAGGGTTCGCTGGTGGTGGCCAGCTCCGGCAACCGCGCCACCGCTGCCGAGAACGAACAGGGTGATGGGCTGCGCTACCCGGCCGGCTACCAGCAGGCGCTGGGGGTAGCCGCCGCCACCGATGATGGTGCGTCATCTGATCAGGCGATTCATGGCACACAGGTCGACCTGGTGTCGCCCGCACAGAACGTGGCTACCACGTATTTTGGCGACGGCGATTGCGTGATGTCTCAGGACGCTCCCTCCACCTCATTCGCCACCGGCTATGTTGCTGGTGTAGCCGCGCTGGTGGCGGCTGCGCATCCCGATGAAGGTCCCGAGATGTGGAAGTGGCGACTGGAAGCGACGGGGCTGCGGGCAAACCCGTCGCAGCGCACCGATCAGCTGGGCTGGGGAATCGTTTCTGCGTACGACGCGCTCACCGTGACGCCGTCGACCGAACTGCTGGGTCCGGCGCTGCCCGGCCAGGCGCCGGCCGAGTCCGGTGCACAGGTGGGCCGGGTTCCGCCGAGCCCGGAAGAAGATCCACTGGCAGTCCGGGCGCAGTTCGGTCTCTGGGCGACCGGGCTGGGCGTGTTCGGGGTGTCCGTGCTGTGGTTGGTGCGCCGCCGCATCGACGCAGGATCCTAGTGGCGCCTACGACGCGCTGGTATTGTCCCGACGTCGTGTCAACAACACGAGGGCGGCGAGAAAACCTCCGGTGACCAGGATGATCTGGGTTTGCCGGGTGTCACGATCGGCGGCGCAGAGATCGCGGAAGCGTTGTTCGGCTGCGGTCCAGAGTGCCTGTTCGGCGTTGCCTTCGTGCTGGATCGTATCGCCGGATGCCGTGCTGAGCGGTGCACACTCGACGGTCGATTCGGCGTCCTGAGCCAATGAAGCGGCATGTTCGCCGGGCGAGGTAAAGTACAGTCCGCCGAGGCTGATGAGGGCGACCAGGATCAATCCCAGGATTCCCCACGAGACGAGGGGGGCGGTGTTCTGAGTCTCCTTGGACGACATCGTCTTATCCGTTCTATTCACCACGATCAGTTCGCTTCTTCTCTTTCACGGCGCTCTCGTTGCTCATCTTCGGCATCCGTCCAATCCCACACATCAGCATCGGGAGAGTAGGGGTTCCCCGCGTCGTTCTGGCTGATGACATTCTCCAGTTGCTGTGAATTAGCGCCATCCGTCTGCTCGATCTCCGCGATGGCCAATTCCATTTGGCGTGCCCCGAGGTCGATGTCCCAGGCAGCATCGCGTAGGAGGCGGTATTGGGCGTTGTTGACATCGGCGAAGGCTCCGCTGGGCCCGCTGGGTCCATTACCTATGTTTGCGTCACGAGATACAGCGCTGTAGGTAGACAGTCCAAGATACTCGTCCGCAGTCTGATTGAGATACAACGAAAGCTCGGGAAGTCTGTTGCTCCACAGATCGGACAACCGCTCTGGATTGACATAGACACCCTGACCGGAAATATCGAGATGGTCCGGGTCGACGGAAGGCAAGGTGGGGTTCACATCGTCTTCTGGCTCCTCGGTGTTGGAACCGACGTCAGAGCCATTCGGGTTGACGAGCAGCGCGAGCTTGGTGTTGAGGTGGCTCTGGATGTTGTCCTCCTCGTCAGCGATCTCCTCGTTCAGTGTGGAGAGTGACCCTTCGAAACTGCCCATGGCACCCTCATAGGTGCCCGGTCCGGGCTGATTCGCTGGAGATGCGCTGGGATGGCTCGTGATGATGTCGGTTGCGACGCCTGCGAGGCCCGCGACTTTGGCGAGCCCGCCGGTCGCCAGCGTTGAAACGGCCGCAGCGATCCATCCGACCACCGTGAAAGAAACTGCCCACTGAGAAGGAGCTTCATACTCGGCGATGGCATTGCACACTCGGATGGCTTCTTCGAGTGTGGCGACGAATCCCTCACGGCTGCTTTCCCAGAGGCCCTGCTGGGCGATGACTGCTTCGACTTGTCCCATGGACACGTCGCAGTACACGCCGAAACTACGCCACATCGGTCGGAGGAAGCTATAGCGAAACGCATCGATGGTTTCACCGCTCATCTGGCCGAGAATTTGCTCAGTGTCGGTCTCGAAATCATCGATGTATCCCGCGGATGCACTGGTGCCATTGGAATAGTTGGAGACATTCGTTGCGAGTTTGCTGACAATGGTGGTGCAATCGCCCAGTACGGACCCGAGGTCACTGGGATCGGGCAGATCCAACCAGGGAGCCACGGCTTGATCGATTCGTTGCCGGATGGCATCGAATGAGGCGCGGTAAGAATCAGACTTCGATCCAGACTGAATCCAATCTGAGATGAAGAAGTTGCTACTCCATTCACCACCGCCCGAACCATCCGTTCCGGGCCTGGTCACGAAGGTTTGATGACCATCGTTCACATCACTCGCGTACTGGTCACCTTCAATGTGCCACTCAGGGACGAGGTCTGATGATGCGGCCTGGATAGAGCGATCGCGCATCCAGGCATCAATAGCCGCCCGCTTTAGTTCGCCGACCAGCGCAGTTCTCTGGGCGTATGTTCCCATAATGAGTGACTTTCTCCGTTGAAGTGCATCTGAATCTGCTGTTGACGAATTCTACGGCACGAGCTCTGGATCAAGGGTGCGCCGCGTCATTCGATGATCGACAAGGGCGGATAGCCGCGCGCGTCGTCGTGGTGCGAGGGCCCGGCGATCTCTTCGACCACGCGGGCTTCACGGCGCTGGGCCTGGCGTGGATCGCGGAACAGGGTGCGCACCGCGTCCTTCACGTTTGTTTTCTGCACCAGGGTGAACCCGTCGGGAGCGGTGAGCCCCTCCGTCGTCGCCGGCACCACCGCCCGGTCGAATCCGAGTCGTGCAGCCTCGGTGATGCGGCGCTGGATGCCGGGCACCGGGCGCAGCTCCCCGGCCAGGCCGATCTCCCCGAAGGCGATGGCGCCGGAAGGGATCGGGGTTTCGGTTTTCGAGGAGGCGATCGCGGCGGCCACGGAGAGATCCGCAGCGGGTTCGGCCATCTTCATCCCGCCCACGGTGGAGACGTAGACGTCGTCACGGGTGAGATTCAGCCCCATCCGGCGGACCAGCACCGCGATGAGCATGTTGACCCGCGGGGTCTCCAGCCCGGAGACGGTGCGGCGCGGGGTGCCGCCCTCGCTCTGAGACACCAGGGCCTGGACCTCGGCCAGCAGTGGGCGCCGACCCTCCAAGGTGACGGTGATGGCGGTGCCCTCCACCGGGTCTGCGCCCGAGGTGAGGAAGAGTCCGGAAGGGTCCTCTACCGAATGGATGCCGGCATCGGAGAGGTCGAAGCAGCCCACCTCGTCGGTGGAGCCGTAGCGGTTCTTCACCGCGCGGACCATGCGCAGCCGGGAGTGGCGGTCGCCGTCGAACTGGCACACCACATCCACCAGGTGCTCGAGCAGGCGCGGCCCGGCGATGGAGCCGTCCTTGGTGACGTGGCCGATGAGCAGGGTGGTGATGCCCCGGGTTTTCGCGGCCTTGATCAGCGCGGCCGAGACTTCCCGGATCTGGTTCACCCCGCCGGCGGTGCCCTCCACCTCGGTGGATTGTAGGGTCTGCACGGAGTCCACGACGACGACGTCGGGGTCGATCACCTCGATCTGGCCCAGCGCCCGGCCCAGATCGGTTTCCGCGGTGAGGAACAGGGTGTCGGCCACCGCGCCGATGCGGTCGGCGCGCAGCCGGACCTGGGCGGCGGATTCCTCGCCGGTGATGTACAGGACCTTCCGGCGTGTGCCGTCCTCCCCGGTTTGCGAGGCCACCTGGCCGGCGACATCGAGCACCAGGGTGGATTTGCCGATGCCCGGTTCGCCCGCCATGAGGATCACCGCGCCGGGGATGAGCCCGCCGCCCAGCACCCGGTCGAGTTCGGACACCCCGGTGGGGTGGAAGCGGGCAGCCGAGGCGTCGACGTCAGAAATCGGTACGGCGCGCTGCGCTTCCGTCACGGCGGTGGCGGTGGTGCGCCCGGCCGTGGGGTCGGTGCCGATCTCGGTGACGGTGCCCCATTCCCCGCATTCCCCGCAGCGGCCCACCCATTTGATGGTGGTCCAGCCGCATTCGGTGCAGCGGTAGTTCGGGGTGCGTCGCGAAGAGCTCGAAGAAGCCATGGGTCTCAGCGTAGTCGCCCGGACGGACACGTTAGGCCTGTCATCCACATCAGGACAGGTGCGGAAGGTAACTGACGGCCTCGTCGTGGGTGATGCCGGTGGCCTCAAGGAAGTCCACCATCATCGGGCGCAACAACATCACCAGTGCTTCGGAATGCAGCGTGTTCGCTCCCAGCTGCGCCGGGTCGAGCTGCGCGGTGGCGGAGCCCAAGGCGTCACGGGCCACCGAGAGGGAACGGTGGCGGCCGGGAACCCCGGGCTCGGAGAGCGACCGACCGAGGATAGCGACCGCATCCGCCGCCTCGTCGAACCAATCGGCGAGCCGCTCCATACCGTCCTCGTCGAGCATCGCCTGGTCCACCACCGTGATGACCCTGCGGGCCACGATGCGCAGAGAACGCACGGCCAGATCGGTCATTTCCACGGTGTCTTGTGTTTCGTCGAGAATCTGACGGGAGGCCCGCTTGGTGGGGGAGTAGGTGGCCAGCTCGACGGCGGACTTGAGGTCCTTGCGCAGGTCATCGAGGATGCTCTGCGTACCACGACACGAGACCAACCCCATCCACGCGTGCCGGGATTCGTGCGTACGCAGTGCCATCGAGCAGTCGCGCAGTACCTCGGTGATGGTGGAATAGAGTCTGCGCAACCCCTCGGCGGGTTCGCGCTGCAGGTTCTTCGGGAATAGCAACGTGATGACCAAGGCGATCACCCCGCCCACAGTGGCGTCGATACTGCGATCGAAGGGGCCATTGGCGGGCAGCGGGAGCAACACCACCAGCACCGACTGCAGGGACATCTGGGTGGTGAAGATGACCCCGGAATCCAGGAATTGCGCCACAATAGTGGACACGAAGACCACGAGCAGCGCGGTGGCCCAGTTCGCCCCGAGCAGGGTGAGCATGAGATCGCCGATCAGAATGCCCAAGGTGCAGCCGACGGCGATCTCCACCACCTTGCGCACCCGCGGATCACGACCGAAGCCCAGGGCGATCAGGGCTGCCGTGGCGGCGAAAATGGGCTGGTGATGGCCCAGCACCTGCTCAGCAAACACATAGGCGCCCACCGCCGCGATGGCGGAGGTGGCGGCTGGAACCAGCGCGGACCGGGCGCGGGAGGCGCCTGAACGCACCCGGCGGCGGCCGAAGCGAGTCAGCTGTGCCCAGCGAGAACGGGCACGATCGTCGTGCTCATGTGGGTCGCCGGAGGCGCCGAGTGGGCCGGAGGTGGTCATGGTTCTAGCCTAGGACGAAAACCGCTTGTGAGCCGCGAGTGATAGAGATAACAGCGAAAACGCCGGATGATGCGAAGTGTTCACCTTCTGTTTACCTCGAACTGCCCATCAGGTTACGTCGGCTCCTTAACGTGAAACCTGGTTCGCGCGACAGGACGTGTCCGGAACCGACAACTACCGGGTTTGAATCCGTGAACTCGTCACCTATCTCGAAAGAGGCACTGAAGTGAAGCTTCGTCGCTTTGGCCGCTCCGCAGCGGTCCTGTCCATCGCAGCCCTCGCCCTGACCGCCTGCGGCGGCAACGGCGACGAGGAGACCACCGACACCGCCAGCAACGGCGCCGAGGAGAACGGCGGCGCCGCCGCTGCCTCGGGCAACCTCATCGGCGGTGGCGCCTCCTCGCAGGAAGCCGCCATGACCGCCTGGACCCAGGGCGCCAACGAGGCCAACCCCGAGCTAACCGTCTCCTACGACCCGGTGGGCTCCGGCTCCGGCCGTGAGGGCTTCATCAACGGCGCCTACTCCTTCGCTGGCTCCGACGCCGCCATGGACGCCGATGAGCAGTCCCAGGCCGAGGCCATCTGCGGCCCCGACGGCGTGTTCCACGTTCCTTCCTACATCTCCCCGGTTGCCGTGGCTTACAACCTGCCCGACTTCGAGGGCGAGAACGTGAACATGGACGCCGACACCATCGCCGCTGTGTTCGCCGGTGAGATCACCGAGTGGAACGACCCGCAGATCCAAGATCAGAACGACGCCGAGCTGCCCGACACCGCCATCACCGTGGTGCACCGCTCGGATGACTCGGGAACCACCGAGAACTTCACCGCTTACCTGAACGAGGCTGCTTCCGAGTCCTGGACTTACGGCGAGGTTGAGGCATGGCCGTCCGACATCACCGCTGAGTCCGCACAGCAGACCTCCGGTGTGGTGGGCCTGGCTTCCTCCACCGAGGGGGCTATCACCTACGCCGACGCCTCGCAGATCGGCGACCTGGGCACCGTGGCCGTGGGTGTGGGCGAGGCCTACGTTCCGTACTCCGCTGACGCCGCTGCTGAGGCCGTGGCTTCCGCTGAGGAAGACGCCGAGGCCGAGGGGGCTGTGGTGCTGGACCGCGCGACCGACGCTGCCGGCGTCTACCCGATCGTGCTGGTTTCGTACCACATCTTCTGCCACTCCTACCAGGACCAGGCCACCACTGACCAGGTCCGCGAGTTCGGCAACTACATCGTCTCTGAAGAGGGACAGACCGCTGCTGAGGAGTCGGCCGGAAACGCCCCGATCTCCGACGGCATCCGCGACGCAGCGATCGAGCGCCTGGACGCCATCTCCGTCCAGGGCTGATCTGATACGACGCCAGACAGAGCACCGTAGGCAGTCGTCGATCGAGGGGCGACTCTCGATCGACGACTGCCGCGTGCTGTCTGCGGGTATCGTGGTTGTAGCCATCCCACCCCTGACCATGATCGAACTCCGAGGGGAGTCACTGTGAGTTCCACCGCCACCGACGCGGCTCCGTCCACCGGTTTGAAAGCCGGACGCTCGGCCGCAGCCGGCGATAAGGTCTTCTCCGGCCTGGCGCTGGCAGCCGGCGCCGTCATCCTGCTGGTGCTGGCCTTCGTCGCCATCTTCTTGGTGGTTGAATCGCTGCCGGCCCTGGCGCCGAGCGTCTTCTCCACGCAGGATTCGATCAACTCCGCCGACACTATCTGGCAGTATGTGCTGCCGCTGATGGGTGGCACCATCATCGCGGCCATCATCGCGCTGCTGCTGGCCACTCCGGTCGCCGTCGGTATCGCGCTGTACATCTCCCACTACGCCCCGCGGAAGATCGCCACCCCGGTGGGCTACGTGATCGACCTGCTCGCCGCCATCCCCTCCGTCGTCTACGGTGCCTGGGGCATGACGGTGCTGGCCTCGCTGATGGTTCCCATCTACGGCTGGCTGGACCAGTACCTCGGTTTCATCCCGTTCTTCGCCGGTGACCCCTCGGTGACCACCACCGGACGGACCATCATGACCTCCGGCGTGGTGCTGGCCGTGATGATTCTGCCGATCATCACCTCGCTCTGTCGCGAAATCTTCATCCAGACGCCGAAGCTGCACGAAGAAGCCGCACTGGCCCTGGGCGCTACCCGCTGGGAAATGGTCAAGATGACCGTCTTCCCCTTCGCCCGCGCCGGTATCGTCTCATCCGTCATGTTGGCCCTGGGCCGCGCCCTCGGTGAGACGATGGCCGTGACCATGGTGCTCTCCCCGGGCATCTTCACCTGGTCGCTGGTCACCTCCGGCCGTCACGCCACCATCCCGTCCGAGATTGCGCTGAACTTCCCAGAGGCCTTCGGGATGCGCCAGTCTGAGCTGATCGCTGCCGGCCTGATGCTGTTCATCATCACTTTGGCCGTGAACATGACCGCTCGCTGGATCGTCAGCCGCCACAAAGAATTCTCAGGAGCGAACTGATGAGTGCTATCGCAGAGACCCCTCAGCGGAAGAAAGCGAAGAACTCGCTCAAAGCCGGCATGATGCCCGGCTGGGTGTGGATGGCTGTCGCCGCGGCGTCGCTCATCCTCGGTGCCGGTCTGACCGCCATCCTTGGTGGTGCCGCAGACTTCAACGTGGCCGGATGGCTCGTGCTCTCCGCCATCATCTACCTGGTGGGCATGTACGTGACCACCCGGATCCTCGAGACCAAGCGTCGCGCTACCGACCAGCTGTGGCGCAATCTGGTGTGGACCGCATTCATCATCGCCCTGATCCCGCTGATCTCGGTGATCTGGACGGTGCTCGCCAACGGTCTGCCCACGCTGATCAACACCCCCGGGATCTTCACCACCGACATGTCGGGCGTGACCGGTGCCGCGGATATCGCCACACAGAATGAGGGTGCCCCGCTGGCCGGCGGCATTCTGCACGGCCTGGTCGGCACCTTGATGATCACCTTGATGGCGACCCTGATCTCGGTGCCCATCGGTCTGATGGCCTCGATCTACTTGGTGGAATACGGTAACGACAACCTGTTCTCCCGCTCCATCCGGTTCTTCGTGGACGTGATGACTGGTATCCCCTCGATCGTGGCCGGTCTGTTCGCCTTCGCGGGCATGACGCTGTTCATGACCACGTTCATCGGCTCCGCGCCGGCCCAGCTGCAGGCCGTGAAGACCGGCTTCACCGCGGCGGTCGCGTTGTCGGTGCTGATGATCCCCGTCGTCGTGCGCTCCACCGAAGAAATGCTGCGCGTGGTGCCCAACGAGCTGCGTGAAGCCTCCTACGCCCTGGGCGTGCGCAAGTGGCGGACCATTATGAAGGTGGTCATCCCCACCGCGATCTCCGGTATCGCCTCCGGTGTCACCTTGGCCATCGCCCGCGTGACCGGTGAGACCGCACCGATCCTGGTGACCGCAGGCTTCGCCGTCTCGGTGAACTGGAACGTCTTCAGCGGCTGGATGACCGCACTGCCCGTGTACATCTACCGCCAGCTCATCAACCCGACCGCCCCGGCGGCTGGTGTACCCTCGGCACAGCGCGCCTGGGCTGCGGCACTGGTGCTCATCGTGATCGTGATGGTGCTCAACCTGATCGCCCGCGTGATCGCCCAAGCATTTGCCCCCAAGAAGACCGGCCGCTAAAGCCACCGTCAAGAATAGGACTGACCATGTCGAAGCGTATTGACGCCATTGACCTCAACGTCTACTACGGCAGCTTCCTGGCCGTGGAGGGCGTCAACATCAACATCGAGCCCCGCTCCGTGACGGCTTTCATCGGCCCCTCGGGTTGCGGCAAGACCACCTTCCTGCGCACCATCAACCGCATGCACGAAGTGCTGCCCGGTGCCCGCGCCGAAGGCCAGCTGCTGCTTGACGGTGAGGACATCTACGAGTCCGGTGTGGACCCGGTGACGGTGCGCACCATGATCGGGATGGTGTTCCAGCGCCCGAACCCGTTTCCCACCATGTCGATCCGCGACAACATCCTGGCCGGCTACCGGCTCAACGGCACTCGGATGTCCAAGTCGAAGGCCGACGAGATCGTGGAGCGCTCCCTGAAGGGCGCCAACCTCTGGAAAGAGGTCAAGGACCGACTCGACAAGCCCGGCTCCGGGCTATCCGGTGGTCAGCAGCAGCGTCTGTGCATCGCCCGCACCATCGCGGTGGAGCCCGACGTGATCCTGATGGATGAGCCCTGCTCTGCCCTGGACCCGATCTCTACCCTGGCGATCGAGGATCTGATCAACGAGCTGAAGGACGACTACACCGTCGTCATCGTCACGCACAACATGCAACAGGCTGCACGCGTGGCCGACAAGACCGCGTTCTTCAACATTGCGGGCACCGGCAAGCCCGGCAAGCTCATCGAGTACGACGAGACCAACGTCATCTTCAACAACCCGGCCAACAAGCAGACCGAAGACTACGTCTCCGGCCGCTTCGGCTGATCCGGCTCGGTCCGCAGAACGACGCCCCGACCAGGCCGGTCGGGGCGTCGTTGGGTTCTGAGGGTGCCGGGTCGGGACGCCTCACGGCGCGTGGCCGCTCTAGGCGGCAAATTGTTTGGAGCCCGGGGGTACCGCGACCCGACACCTGCTTCCAGTGTGACGCGTTCACGCCGGGTTTGTCCAGTGCGACGACGGCGCTGCCGGACATCTTCCGGGGGCCGGTCAGGAGCCGGCGCGCAGCCCGGGAACCAGGGGTGTCATTGCGGCGGTCAGCACCAGGCCCACTCCCGCACAGACCACGAGCGTGAGAACGAAGTAAACGCCGAGGCGCGCCACCTGCGGCCAGTTCACGGAATGGTGCGATTGGTTCTGCCCGGCACCGATGATGGCCGCGGCGGCCGCATGTGAAGAGGAGATGGGCAGGTGAAATACGAGGGATCCCACGAACATCAGTAGGGCCGAGGAGAACGAGGCGATGGCCGAGCGCAATGGATCCAGCAACACGAGTCGATCCGTGAGTGTATGCGCGATGCGCCAACCACCCAAAAGGGTGCCCCCGCCGAGCATCGCCGCGGTCAGCGCGGTGATCCACCATTCCGATCCCAGCTCGATTCCGGCCGCGGAAACCGCGATGGCCAGCACCAGGTACATGCGTTGGCCGAATTGGAGCCCGTGGCCAAAAGCGTTGCCGGCTGCCGTCACGGACAGCGCCATCCGCGCCGGGGTGTTGACCACGCCGGGGGACGCGTCTCGCGTCCACCACAGTGCAGGGAATACCAGCAACCAAGCCATGCTGAGTGCGATGAGTGGCGAGAGCACCAACGCAATCAGCAGGAACAGGGTGGCCGTGGTGATCTCCTGGGCGGCGATCTCAACGACGTCGGTGCTCAACAGCGCTACCCCGCCGCCGATCACTCCCGCAGCCAGCGCATGGGAGGACGAGGTGGGCACGCCGCGCCACCAGGTGAGCGCGTCCCAACTGAAGGCGGTGATCAGCGCGGCCAGCAACACCATCAGCCCAGCGGGGCCGTGGGGAACAATGGCCAGAAATTCGCGGCCCACATGAGCCATCATCAGGGATCCGACCACCACGCCGAGCACGTTGAGCAGTGCGGCCAGAAGCAGCGCGGTGCGGGGAGTCAGCGCGCGAGCACGCACGGGTAGGGCGATGGCGTTGGGGGCATCGTGGCCGCCAGCGATCATGGTGAAGGCACTGGAGGCCATCAGGACCGCAATAAAGAGAATGAGAGTTCCCGGCTCCACCGCCTATGACTCCCGCACCAGCACCCCACCGAGGTGAACGATCATCTGCCGCCAGGCGTTCAGCGTCTTCTCGAGGGAATGGGCGATCTCGCGGCGGCCGCGATAAGCGCGCGGCATGGATTCTTCGACGTCTTGCAACACCCAGGCCGTGACCAGCCGCTCGCAGCGTCGAGATAGGCGGGTCATCTCCAGCCAGGTCTCCTCCAGATCATTGAACTCTTGAAGCTGCGAGCAGGCGCGCTGGGTCAGCCGCGCTTGCTGGCCGAGCACTTCGAGCAGATCCATGGCGTCGCCAGTGAGCTTGACCTGCTGGGTGCTGCGGATCACGAACCCGGTGGTGGCCACGTGCCCGACCACCAGGGACATCCAGCTGGAGAGGGTGTAGAGGTCTTCTCGTGGCAGCGGAGTGATAAAAGCTGATCGCAGCGAGGTCATCAACGCCATATGCGTGGTGGAGGCAGTGGTTTCCAAGGTGCCGAGCCGGGTTTCGATCTGTTCGGCTGATGTTTGGTCAGCACCCATGAGCTGACCGAGGTGATCAACGGACTCGCTGATGAGGTCAGCAAGCGTCCCGAGATGGTCCAAACCGGTGGTCTCGGGAGTCAACAAGCGCGAAAACGAGAAGTTCATCGAGTGCAGGATACCGCCGCAAAGTAAACAGCCGGACCGTGCGAATTTTTCGTACCGGTGAGGTGCCGGTTTAGTCGAGGGTGCCGTTGCGCCAGGCGCTCGCGGATGCTTCCAATTCTTCGGCGGTTCCCAGCAGACGGCGGGCGCGATTCAACAGATCTCGTGATCGGTCAGGACTGGATTGTTCCAGCGACTCTGCATGATGGGCCTGGCCCAACGAGGTGACACGACAATATGCTCCGGCTCGTTCCAGGGCGGTGGCGAAATCGCCGTCGTAGACGCCGGTGAGAATCTGCTCGGTCAACTGCTCCAGCTCGAGCGCCCCCGGGGGTTCGACGACGCCAGCAATAGCGCGGGCCACCTGGGCGTCGAATCCGGCACGATACCAGCGCGCCCAGAGTTCACCGTTGCGCTGCGTGGCCGTGCGCAGAGCGTACAGTCGCCAGAGTGCTCCGCCCAGTGAGACGGCAGGAGCATCGGACCAGAGCTGAGCGATGGTGTCGAGTCCGATTTCCTCCACCAAATCCACTAAGGTGCCGACGTGGTCGGGTGTCTCGGTGGTCGGGGTGTCTTGTCCAGGGCGTTGTTGTGCGGCATGGCGCCGATCTCGCTCGTTATGTGCGGTACTCACCAAGGCGTGCGCCAGGCGCGCGGCAGCCGCCGAGACTATCTCGGGGTCCGGTCCTGAAGGGATGGGTTCGAAGCTCTGCGGCGGGTACAGCCGGGGGCGGTGGAAGCGGGTGTGACTCAAGCACGGTCCTTTCGATGGGCACCACAGACCCTACCTGCAACGCCGACACCGTGCATTTCGTTCCCGAGCAACGTGACAGTGCGCTACCATGGTGGTCGGCCGTTTTTGGCCACCGGGCCTTTAGCTCAGTTGGTAGAGCATCGGACTTTTAATCCGCTGGTCGCGGGTTCGAGTCCCGCAGGGCCCACCCTGTGCACAAGGCTCGAACCCTTGCCAATGGAATCGTTGGCTGGGGTTCGGGCCTTGTCGCCGTTCTGGGTCCAGTTGAGGGCGTTGGCGTTGACCTCGGGGTCGAGGAGCCTCTCGAAGGGCCGGTTGTTCTCGACGCGGAGTTCGTTGTCTTCGTCGATGTAGACCTTGGTGAAGAAGGCTTGGTTGCACAGGCGCCGGTTGGCGTCGTCGCACCGTTGGTAGATGTCGGCGTAGTTGGCCAGGAGTCCGAGGGCGTCGTCGAGGTGGGCGCGGGCGTCGGCGTAGTCGCCGTGGTGGGCGTCGATACGCCGGTTGAGGCGATCGAGTTCGCCGAGGATGCGGTCTTGTTCTCGTTTGAGGACGGGCAGCGGGATGGCGTCGGCGTAGTGGGCTTGCATGAGCCAGTCTTGTTCGTGTTCGAGCCGGTCTCGGTGAGTGGTGAGGCGTTCGAGTTCGTCGGTCTCGGCGGCCATGAGTCGGTCGAACTCGGGGTGGAGCATCCCGGAGAGGGCGTCGCGCTGGGCGGGGCTGATCTGTACGCGGGTGTAGTAGTCCTCGATCAGCTTCTCGACGTCTTCGATCAGGATCGCTCCGCGGGTGCAGTCGGTGCGTTTGGAGTGCCGGCCGGAGCACACGAAGTAGCAGTAGACGTTGCCGTGTCGGTTCTTGGCGTTGGAGACGATCAGCCGGGACCCGCATTGTCCGCAGTGGATGGTGCCTTTGAGGTAGTGGTCGTGGACCTGGGTGGCTTCGGCGGCGGTCTTGTGAGCGGTGAGCACGGACTGGACCTGGTACCAGACCTCGGGTGGGACGAGGGCGGGGTGGGTGCCCTTGTAGCGGGTGCCGCGGTAGACGACATCGCCCTTGTAGTAGGGGTTGGTCAGCAGGCGATGTACCGAGGAGACCGCCAGCGGCTTCGATGGCCGCTTCGGGGTGGGCAGGCTGACCAGTCCGCGGGAGGTGAGTTCGTCGTGGAGCTGGCTGACGGTCCAGTTCCCCGAGGTGTAGGCCTTGAACGCCCACTCGATCAGGGGCGCTCGCTCGGGGTCGAGTTCGACGGTGCGGACCTCGCGGCTTTGGTCGTCGCGGGTGCGGACGTTGAGGTAGCCGATTGGGGCCTTGCCGAGGGTGCCACCGCTGATGGCCTTCTGGGTCATGCCCTTGGTGACCTCGGTGGCGAGGTTGCGGGAGTAGAACTCGGCGATGGTGGACATGATGCCGTGTAGCAGCATCCCCGAGGGGGTCTCGTCGATGTTCTCCGTCGCGGAGACGAGCATGACTCCGGCCTGTTGGAGGGCGAGGTGGATGGTCACGTCGTCGGCGCGGTTGCGGGCGAGGCGGTCGACCTTGTGGACGATGCAGTAGGCGACCTTGTTGGTCTTGACGTATTGGACCATCCGCATCAGGTCGGGCCGGTCGGCGGACTTGGCCGAGGCTCCGGCGTCGACGAACTCCTCCACGATCGCCGCGCCGAGCTGGTCTGCTTTGCGGCGCACCGCGTCGCGTTGGGCAGGGATGGAGAAGCCTTCGTCGGTACCACCCTTGGATGCCTGTTCACGGGTGGAGACCCGCAGGTAGGAGATCGCGACCGCGGTGCTGATGGGCGGGTCGATCAGGCTGCCGGCTGGATCGGTAGCAGTCGTTGTGGTGGTCATCGGGTCCTTGCCTCTCACGCGATTCGACCCTCGCGCTCCCAGACGCCTGGGAGGAGTGTTGATCGTGAGAGCAGCCATCGGTGTGGCTGTAGGACAAGACCCGGCCGGGTCACGGTGCGTGTTGCCCACCCGTGCGGGTGAGGTTTGGGACCACAACACCCCGCGTACGCGAGGCTTGCTGGTGTCATTCTACCAACGGGCCTGCGACACTCGCCGCTGAGCGGAGGGCTGCGGCTGGGTCGCGGTAGGTCTCAGGTGGTTCGGCGGCGCGGCGGTCGGCGCGGCTGCGGCCGGTCTCCTGCAAGGTCAACCGGATCAGCACCTCGGCGAGCTTGTGCAGATCGGCCGGGTCCCGGTGCACGGCCCGGACGGAGAAGGAGCGGTCTTCGTAGCGGCGCCGGTCGGTCTTCTTCACGTAGCCGCCCATCACTCCCGCACCTCCCCGGTGACCGGGTCAACATCGAGGTCGTCGTCGAGGCTTGCGTAGAACTCGTCCTCGGCCTCCTGACGTCTGCGGACCTGGGCGTGGACGAATTCCACGAACTCGGCGTCGCGGTCGGCGATCACCACATCCTCCACCGGCGGTCCGGGTTCTTCGCCGGGCCAGGTGGTCTGCCGGGTGGGCCGGTCACGATCGATCCGGGTGCCCGAGGCGGCCACCCAGTCCCGGAGGCGGGCGCGGGCGTCAGCGAAGTCGCGGTGCCAGCCGATCGCCGCGGAAGCGTTCTGCTCGGGGTCGTAGGCACCCAGCCAGTGCAGGTGCAGCGCGGAGAGTTCCCAGACCAGTTCGGGGTGGTGGTGCCAGAACGGCGGCAGCACGCTGGCGGGGAGCCCGTAGGTGCGGCGCAGCCAGTCCACCCACCGGTTCAGCGCGAGCCATTCGGTTTCCAGGTCATGCGCGGACAGCAGGTTCCAGTTCACCGGGTGCGGCGTCTCGGGCACATCGGCGTCGCTGACGCGCGGCGGACCGTCGAACACATCCGGCTCATCCAGCTCCGGCACCTCACCGTTGGTCGGGTCGGTGCCGGGTGGATCGGTCTCAGGCGTGTGATCGGTCATGATGCTCGGCTCCCGGCGTTCACAGGCTGATGGCCGTGGACTGCGGTGCCTGGGCGGGCCGGGACGGTGGCTCGAACGCGGCCGCGTCCCGCTCCGCTGCTGCGCGGCGTGGGGTGCGGTCGACCTCATAACGGGTGCGGGCGGTGTCGTGACCGATCTTCTTGGCCACGAACTCCTCGCTCTCGACCGCCTGGCCGTCGCGTTCGTAGTTGACCTCGCGGGTGTAGCCCTCGGCGATGAAGTTGTCACCCTTGGTGAACCGGTCATGCGCGTGCTCGGCCGACCGGCCGAACATCACCAGATGGTGATAGGTCGTCTCGGTCTGGGCGAACGACCCATCGTCCTCACGGCGGAAGTGCTCCTTGCCGACCCGGGCATAGAATCGAGGATCACCCTTCGAGGTCTGGCTGAGCTGGGGGTCCGAGGCGATGAACCCCGAGAACGATTCCTGGGTGCGGATAGCCATCTGACTCTCCTCCTGACACTCACGCGACCCCGCCGATCGGAGCCGCTGATGTCAGGCAGGTGCACAGGCCACCCCACGCCCCGGCTACGAGCCGGGTTCGCGCAGCAGCGCCTCGACCTCCGCCCGGTCCGTCTTCAACGCGGTCGCGTCAGATCGAGAGGGCCAAGGGCGCAGGTCGGTGACGATCGGGGGTGCTGAGCGCAGCAGGGTCACCCCGGTGCCGAACGGCAGCGCTCTGATCCGGTCTGGCGGCAGGATCGGCACCCGGCGCACCGACCGCTGATTGGAGCGGGTGCCGTGATCGCCCAGGGTCACCGAGTCGGTGTACTCGTCACGCTCGCCGATGAGGGTGGAGAGGTCTTGGAGGTCGCGGGAGTTGGAGGCGCCACCGAGGATGACCTTGACGATGGAGGCGTCCCAGATGGCTCCTGCGGCGTTGTCGGACCACTTCTCCCGCGCCTGCGCCAGGGACTGCAACACCGGCAGGGTCGTGATGCCGGTGCCGCCGCCCTCGGCCATCAGGGTCGGCAGCGAGGGTAGGGGTGCGAGGTTGCCGATTTCATCGAGTGCGAGCAGCAGGGGTGGGTCGAGGCGGGCGCCCGGTGAGCGGGCGGCGATCCGGCGTGCGGTCTCGATCAGGTCTTCGACGAACGCCGCCACCAGCGCTGCGGAGGCACCGGCTCCGGCCCCGGTGGCGAGCAGGTAGAGCGTGCCGCGCTGTCGGATGAAGGCTTCGGGGTCGAAGTCCTCACCAGCCCGCGGGGAGACCGCATCGAGCACGCGAGGGTCGGCAAGCGCTCCGAGGGCGAGGGCGACGCCTTGCCAGATGGAGTCGCGGGTCTTGGGGTCAGAGTCGATCATCGCCCCGAGGGAGTCGGCCCACCCGGTGGCGGCCTGGGTGGTGTTGGTGAGGATGGCGACGGCCTCGGCCGCGGCGGTGGGGTCGAGGGTCCAGCGGAACAGCTCAGCCGGCGGGCGTCCGTCGAGGGCGGCGGCGTGCAGGAGGGCTTGGAGGGCGGTGCGGGTTTTGCCTTCCCAGAACCCGCCGGACTCCACCCCGCCAGCGGAGAGCCCGGTGGCAGCGGCCAGTCCGGTGGCGCGGATCATCGCGGTCAGGGGGTCGTGGCAGCCGCGGATGGGTGACCAGCGCATCCCGGCGGGGATGCCTTCTGCGAGGTGCTGGGGGTCGAACACCGCCACCGGCCTGCCGTCGCGTTGGCGAGCTTTGAGGGTGGCGGTGAGGTTGTCCGGCCGCGTGGATGTGGTGACGACGGCGCCGGGGGCGTCGAGGATGGCGTTGATGACCACGTGGAGGCCTTTGCCGGAGCGGGGCGGGCCGATGAGCAGGATCGAGTCCTCCACGCTCGCCCACACCTGCCGCCCACGTGAGCGGCCCAGTAGATATCCGACCTCGGTTGGAGCCGGGTCCTTCAGCGAGGGGCGCAGCGTCGAAGCGCGCTTCAAAAGCGCCTTGGCCGAGGCGGTCTGGGTCACCTCGTGAGCGGTGGCGGTACCGACCAGGCGTCGCGGATCGGTCTCGACTTTCCTGGAATGGCGCCGGAGCCGCACCCATATCCATGCCCCGGCAGCGGTGAGGGTCGCAAGCATGAGCCCAGTGACGATCCAGTAGGCGACCGCGTTCAGCCCGTCGGCATCGAGCGCAGTGGCCGGGTCGGTGGGGTTGAACAGCACACCGAGCCCGGAAGCTGGTCCGGCGGTGGGTTGGGGCGTGCCGGTCAGGAACGCCGCCACCGATCCTGCGGCACGCAGGACGAGCGCGAAGCCGAACGCACCGATCAGGGCAGCGATGGCGGCGTTGGTCAGCTCATCGCCCATGCTCCCGGTCTGCCGCTGCCCGTTCATCATGACAGCCGCCGGACGTGCAAGGTTCCGGAGACCCGGCCCAGGAGCACGACCTCACCGGTGCCGTTGTCGAGCAGATCAGCGAGGCGAGTGGTGTCGATCAGGACCCGAGCGCGGCCGGTGCCGGTGGCATCGGTGTGAGCGACGATCAGCGCGACCGCGACATCCTCACCGGGCACGAACCCCTCGTAGGCAATCTCCACCTGCCCAGGCCGCCCGGTGTGGTTACGGCGGGTTCTCGGCGGCCCGGGGGCTGGCGGTTCTGACTGTTTGGGCGCGTGGGCCTGAATGAGGTCGGTGAACACGGAGCCGTCGGTTTCGCGGACCTCGATCCGTACTGTGACGGTGCGGTGATTCGTGATGGCGTCGAGCAGGCGCCCGAGAGTGCTGCGTGTCCATTGAGGAGCGTCTGGCGGTGGCGGGAACGGGGCCCCATCGACGGTGACGTCCAGGCTGCCGTCCCCGGTCACCGTGATGATCACGTGCGGCACGACGACTGGCGCCTCATCGGCGATGCGTTCTGGCATGCGGCGGCGACCCTTCATCAGGCGTGCCGTATCCGTGAAGTCTCGGTCGTCTCAAACGGCTCCATGTCGCTGAGGTGCACACGGTCACCCAGGTCGCGACCTGGGGTTGCCGCAAGACGGCATACCGGACCACTTCAGTAGTGTTAGTATCTGCGTATGGATGCGGATACTAAGCCATGTGGGATGGACCCCTCGTCGGAGTTCGTGGACCTGGCGGCCGAGGTGCTGGGCATCCTGTCTGATCCGACCAGGATCAGGATCGTGCTCGCTTTGCGGCAGACCGATGAGCTGCCGGTGAACGCGCTGGCCGAGATCGTCGGCAAGAAGCCCTCCGGGGTCTCTCAGCACCTTGCCCGGTTGCGAATGGCGCGGATGGTCACCACCCGGCAGGAAGGCACCCGTGTGCTGTACCGCCTCGCCGATGAGCACGCCCTTGCCGTGGTCACCGAAGCGATCAAGCAGGCCGAACACGCTGTCGCGGGCGGACAGATACCCCCGCACCACCACGGGCCGAGCTCGTGACGACGCTGTTCTTCGCGGGCGAGTCGTGAGGCACCGATGATCGGCGTCCTTCGGCACCCGACCTACGCCAAGCTGTTCAGTGCGCAGGTCATCGCCCTGCTCGGCACCGGACTGCTCACCGTCGCGCTCGGCCTGCTCGCCTTCGATATTGCCGGCGGTGACGCCGGGATCGTGTTGGGGGTGGCGATGAGCATCAAGATGATCGCCTACGTCGCCGTCGCCCCGCTCACCACCGCTGTCTTGGCACGCCTTCCTCGCAAGCCGGTGCTCGTCGGCGCCGATCTGATCAGGGCCGGTGTCGCGATGTCTCTGCCGTTCGTGACCGAGGCGTGGCACATCTACGTTCTGATTTTTCTGCTGCAGTCCGCCTCTGCGACATTCACGCCCACGTTCCAGGCGGTCATCCCCTCGGTGCTGCCCGATGAGGGTGAGTACACCCGGGCGTTGTCGCTGTCGCGTCTGGCCTATGACCTGGAGTCGTTGCTCAGCCCGATGCTCGCCGCCGCGCTGCTGACCGTGGTCGGCTACCACCAGCTCTTCGTCGGAACCGTGGCCGGGTTCTGCGTCTCGGCAGTCCTGGTGATCGCCTGCCGGTTCCCGCACATCGAGACCCCGCCGCCGGCGAGATTCCTCGACAGGCTCACCCGCGGGGCACGCGCGTTCTGGGCCAGCACCGAGCTGCGCGGACTGATGGGCCTGAACCTCGTCGTGGCCACCACTACGGCCATGGTGATCGTCAACACCGTCGTCCTGGTCCAGGGAGACCTCGGTCGGCCCCAGCCCGACGTCGCCCTCATGCTCGGCGCCTATGGCGCCGGTTCCATGCTCGTCGCGCTCGTCGTGCCCAAGCTCCTCGACGCCGTGGCCGACCGGGGCGTGATGCTCGCCGGCGGCATCGCCCTGCCCATCCTGCTGCTGGCCGCGGCCGCAGTCATGGCCTGGATGGACGACACCGGGCAATGGGCTGCCCTGCTGATCGTGTGGTTCCTGCTCGGAACGGCGACCTCCACGGTGCTGACCCCCTCGGCCAGACTCCTGCGCCGCAACAGCTCCGAGCACGACCGGCCGGCGGTGTTCGCCGCCCAGTTCTCCCTCTCCCACGCCTGCTTCCTCATCACCTACCCCCTGGCCGGGATCCTCGGCGCAGCGATCGGGCTTCCTCCCATCGCGCTCGTACTCGTCAGTCTTGGCATCCTCGGCGCGCTCTTCACCGCTCTCACCTGGCGCACGAGCGCGGACTCCTCAAGGCCGCCGAGCAGCGAGGTTCATGACTGAGACTCACCAAGACCGCACGACGAGGGATGACGTTCCCGGAACATCCACCCCGAGTTAGCCTGGACAGGCCATGGACCTTGAAGTTCCCGCGAAAACCGTCAATATCCATGCGAACTTCTAGACGTTCCCGAGGTAGCGGGCGTCGGTCCGGAAGAGTTCGAGCTCAGCCGGATGTAACTGGTGCTGCGTGACGAAGCTCCTGGACTTGATCTTCCACAGCCCCTGACCGACCCCCTGGGTCGGGAGGAGTTTCTGTTCGGTGCCGGTGAGTCCCAGCGCGGTGGCGGTGGGGCCGAGCTGGTCTGATTCTTGCCGGTAGACGATCCGTGTCTCCGCGTTCGCCAGGAGGGAGTTGGCGAGGGAGCGCATGGCTGATCCGGCGTCGCCGACGTTGTCGAGGTCGGACAGCTTGTGGAAGATCAGCATGTTCGCGATCCCGTAATGCCGGGCCAGCCGCCAATGCGCATCCATGCGCTTCAACAGGGCGGGGTGGGACATCAGTCGCCAGGCCTCGTCGTAGATGACCCACCGCTGACCGCCGTTCGGATCGAGCAGCGCGGACTCCATCCACGCCGACGAGCAGGTCATCAGCACCGAGATGAGCGTGGAGTTCTCAGTGACCCGGGAGAGGTCGAGGCTGATCATCGGCAGTGACGGGTCGAAGGCGACGGTCGAAGGTCCGTCGAAGAGGCCTTGGAGGTCACCGGCGACCAGGCGGCGCAGGGCGTGGCCGACGAGTCGGCCATCTTCAGCCAGACGCCCCCTGTCATCGTCGTGGGTGGGGGTGAGGATGTGGTCGACGACGGTGGGCAGGATTGGCACGTCGTTCTCCCGCACGGTGGCGGTCAACGCGAGGTCGATGGCGGTGTGCTCCAACGGCGTGAGCCCGCGTGCGAGGACGGTCTCGGCGAGGGCGCCGATGAGGTCACGGCGACGGGAGGCCACGGTCGACCTCCACTGCTCATCGGTGAGCCCGCCGGGGCGGTGGCCCTCATCGAGGGGGTTGAGGCGAGTATTCAGTCCGTGGCCAAGGGCGATCGCGCGCCCACCGACGGCTTCGGCGACCGCGGTGTGTTCGCCTTTGGGGTCGCCGGGGACGTAGACGCGGCGCCCGAACGGCAACGACCGCGTATAGAGGCTCTTGGCGAGTGAGGATTTGCCGGAGCCGACGATCCCGGCTAAGACGATGTTCGGTGCGGTGATGATGCCGCGGGCGTAGAGCACCCAGGGGTCGTAGACGAAGCTGACGCCGGAGTAGAGGTCCTGGCCGACGAACACCCCATCGGAGCCCAGGCCGCCTTCGGCGACGAACGGATACGCACCCGCCAACGTCGCGCTGGTGTCCTGATGGCGTGGGAACCGGAACCGGCCCGGCGACCTGAGCGCGGCGGGGTCGGGTTCACCGGCGGCGGGTAGGTATCGGGTGGCGCGGCGTTCGGCCCGCTTGGCCTCGGCCTTCGCGCGGGCGGCGGCCTTCTCGGCGGCGTGCTGTTCGGCTTGGAGCCTTGCGGCGGCCTCTTGGCGCTGCTGGCGCAGCCGGCGGCGTTCCTTGGCGGGGGCGACGAGGACCGAGGTGTGTAGCCGCTCCCGCTCGCCTCCCTCGCCGCTCACAGTGACAGTCCTCGCCCGGACTGGCCGGCGGTGCCAGCGGGGTGGGCGTACCAGTCGTGGTCCGCGCCGAGGGCAGAGCGCCGGGCAGCCGACGCTTCCCGAGCCGGTGCGGGGTCCCGGTGTGGCTGCTCGTTGACGACCGCCGCGTGCCCCTGACCCACATCGTGCAGTGCGGGGTCTGGTGGGGTGTCGAACTCGCGGTACAGGCCCACATGTCCAAGGCCGTGGTTGTAGGTCAGCGCATACCGGCCGTCCTGGACGGTCTGGTCGGTGCTGCCGGTAGGCGGCTGGTCGTCGTAGACGTACCCGTTCTCCAAGGCCGCCTGAGTGGTCTCCTCGCCATAGTCGTACCCGCTCAGGTGCGCGATGGCCGCTTCGGCGCCGTTGCGGTCGATCAGATCGAGCACCGCATCGGCCTCCTCGCCCTGGAGGAAAGCCACGTTCAGCCTCCGCCGCCCCACCGCCTGTTCGGGCTCGGAGGGGCTGTGCTCGCTCAGCTCGGCCAGGGCGTCAGTGTTGGGGCGGGCGGCCTCGCCCACCCACGCCGGAAACAGGCCCTCGTGCTCCGGGCTGCTCCCGGGCTGGTCGAGGCCATGCTGGCGGGCCTGACCAGCGGCGCTCAGGAAGGTCACGAGGTCGCGGAGGGCGTGGTGGGGGTCGACGGGTTGGCCGGCGCCGGTGAACAGGTCCCGGCCCTCCAGCTCTTGGCCGGTGGTGGTGTCGGTGATCCGGTAGGCGTAGCGCTGATGCTCACCCACCGGAGCATCGGCCCACACCGTCAACGTGAGCGAACCGGCCTGCACGGTCGTGGTCGCAGGGTTGCCGCCGAGGCGTGCCGCGAGCCGTTCACGCGCGGCGTCTCGGCCCACGGCCGGTTCGGGGTGCCAGGCGATCCTTCCGGAGTGGGAGAACGCCGCGTCGAGCCGATCGTACGCCTGATCGAGCAGCGTGCCGGCCTGGTGCAGCTCATCGGCTGCGGCCAGCGCGGACGCCGCGCCGGCCGCGGCGTTGCCGTTGTCATCGAACGCCCGATCGCGCGCGTTCAGGTGGGTATCGGCGAGCTGGTCGAGGACTTGGCGCAGCGATCGAACTCCCGCCACGAGGTCACCGAACACGGTGTAGGTGTCGGCCGGGTCATCGAAGACGCGGGAGGCGTGGGCCAGGCCGCTCAGCGCCTCGGAGGCTTCGGCCGCATCGGCGAGCGGGTCGTGGAAGGTGGGCATCACAGGCTCCAGACGGTGGGCGAACAGCTAGGGGCGAGCCCGTGGTTCGGGCTCGCCCCTCAGGTGCACAGTGGCGCCCAACCCCGTCTGGTCGGCTCAGACGCGGCGGCACAGTGGGAGTGCGGCGGCGGTAAAAGCCGCGGCCTGCTGGCCCACCAACAATCTGGTTTCGCAGGAGGCTTGGATGGCGGCCTGCTCGATCGCTGCCACCCCCGTTTCCAGCTCCTCCACTGTCGGGGCGGAGACGCTGATGAGGCCGGTGTAGCGCAGGATGCCGTGGCCGGTGGTGAGGTCGGCCTCCTGCTGGAGCACGTCCTGGTACTCCGCGGTCTGGGCGGCGTCCTCGATCTGCCCGATCTTCGCCCGCTGGGCGGCATCGGAGATGTGTTCGACCTTCTTCTTACGGATGTCCCGTGCGGCTTGGTCGGAGCGCATCGGCGTGCAGATCAGCGAGAACGACCGCTGAATCCCTGTCGAGAGGAGTACCGGGGACAGGAAGCCGGGATAGACCAGCGAGCGTGGCCATTCGGAGACCCAGAGCACGGCGTGGTGGGCAGAGTCGGTGCGCAGACGGGTCCAGGACTCGTTGACCGCGACCGGCCCGGCGGTGGCGAGGGATTGTCCGAGTTCGCCGTGGCGTTCCAGGGTGGCGGCGATCGCCGGGTCGTACGCGCTGCGGAGGATGACGGCGATCTCGCCCGGTGACAGCCACCCCGTGGTGCTGAGGTCGGCCGACCGCAATGCGGCGACGAGGGTGGACATCTCTTGCCGCAGGACTGCGGCGGCGCCTCGGATGCCGCCGCCAGCGGTTCTGATCTGCCGTGCGGCGTTCTTCATGTCCAGAGACAGGCTCACGGTGGTGGCGTGGCGTTCGCCAGCGGGTCCTGCGCGCTCGATTAACTCGGCATAGGTGGTCGCCGCCCAGGTGTCGTCGGCGGTGCCGTGAGCGGCCCACCATTCGGCCAGCCCCGTGCCGGAGTCCGGCAACGTCCGTTCCAGCACCTGCAAGGTGGCGATGCGTCCGGAGCGGCAGACGGTGGCCAGGACACGACCCCAAGAGGTGACCCGCCGTTCCTGCTCGCTGGGGTCGAGGAGCACGAACGCCGGATGGGTCACCACGCAGACCACGGTGAGGGTCTGGGCGTGGGGGTCGTGGATCATCCCCGCGCCGGTGTCGGGGTCGGTGTATTCGCGCAGCCGCGCCTGGTCGCCGGGCAGGGCGAGAGTGCCCACAGGGCGGGGCGTGACGACGCGGCGGCGATACAGCAGCTGTCCGCCGGTCGAACGCCAGAGCCACCAGAACGCGACCGGCAGCCACTCGACCGCGGGCCGCCCGGCGATGGGTATCCACGTCAGCGCCGCGGTGATCACCCAGATGGGTGCGGTGTAGGCGAGCAGGATGCCGCCCCCGGCGTAGAGCGCCCCCACGATGAACAGGATGCCGGTGGCGAGGGTGATGAGCTGCGACAACGACAGCCCTAGCAACACTCCGCGACGGGTGAGGCGGGAGAACTTCACCGGCACCAGCTCCGCCGAGACGACAGCACTCTCGTTCTGCTTCGTGGGCACGAGGGTTCACTCCTTCCCGGTTGGCTTGGGGGCTGGTGGCGGGGGCTGTTTCGGCGGACGAGACTCCGGCCCCGATGGCCGGGGGGTGTTTTCGGTGCTGGCGTTGACGGCGGTGGTGTCTGCGCGGACGGTGGTGGTGTGCTGCTGGTCTGCCCGGCCGCATCTGCCGCGGACTCGCCCTGCCCGCCGAGGGCCGCGCCGGCTTTGGGGCCTGCGGTCGCGGAGTCTTTCGCGACCTTCGCTGCGACCACGGCCGCAGCTGCGGGACCAGCCGCCGCAGCACCAGCCCCCGCACCGGCGCCTGCTCCACCGCTTGCCCCGGCGCCGCTGCTCGCGGCCGCCTTCCCGCCACCACCGCCGTTGTCCCCGCCGCCGTTGTTGTCGTCGAGAACCTTCTTCGGCTCATTGCCTCCCGGCGGCTTCGAGGGGGTCGGGACGGGTCGGTTGAGGGCGTTCTTGGCGTCCTGCTCCGACCCGATGGCGTGGTACATGTCGAAGCCGACGAAGTTCAGGAACTTGTAGGTGAGATAGGGGGCGAAAGCGGCCATCGCCATCAGCACGATTCCGGCGATCGGGTCCGCGACCGAGGCCAGGTCGCCGTCGATGGGTGCGCTGACTTGGGTGATGGCGACGAGGAACATCACGACCAGGACGAGTTTGGAGACGATGAGGGCGATGACGAACATCGCCCACTTGCTGATCCACCCCTTGGCGGCATCCCAGGAGGCGCCGGAGAACGCGAGCGGGGCGAGGACGATCGCGACCAGCAGTAGGGCCTTCCTCACGAGGAGTGAGAGCCAGACGATGGCGGCGGCGCTGATGGCGAGTCCGGCGAGGAAGATGGTGATGATCGCCCCGGCGCCGGGGGCGGCGATGTTGATCCCGACCAGCCCGGCTGCGAGGAGGGTGATCTTGTCGCCCATGCTCTCGGTGGTCTCGCCGGCGGCTTGGATGATCCCGATGCTGAGCTGGTCGACGATCTCCAACAGCAGCGCGGTCAGTGTGATGACCACAAAGCTGCCGAGCACCGACTTCGCGAGGCCGAGGGCGGCACGGGACAGGGCGGTGCGGTCGCGTCTGATGAGTCCGGTGATGAGTTGGAGGCAGAAGAAGATCAGCATCACGAAGATCGCGATGCCGAACAGGATGTTGTAGACCGCCACGTACTCCGACGATGTGACGTCTACCAGGGTGGTGGTGTCGAACACCGACCAGACGGCCTCGAACAACCAGCCGGCGGCGGCGCCCATCGCGCCGGCGAGCCAGTCGAACGGCGCTGAGACCAGCGAGGCGGCGGCTTCGCCGGCGGTGTCGCAGACGGTCGAGACGAGGGGGATATCGCACACACCCACCGCAGATCACTCCCTAACGCAGAGTCGAAGGTTGGTGGGTGGACTCAGACCTGCTGGCCGACGTCCCAGAAGAAGTTGATGAGCGTCACGGACGCCCCGCAGATCACGGCGGCGCCGCAGCTCACGAGGACGCCGATCTTCCCCCTGCCAGCCAGGTGCGGGTTGCTGCTGTTGGCACCGAAGCCCCACACGATCGCGGAGATGACCAGCGCCAAGACGCTGAGGATGAGGCCGATCGTCATCACGGCGCCGACGATGGTGCGGAGCTGGGTGATGCCGGGTAGGCCGGAATCATTCGGGTTGATGTCGATGTTGGCCGGCAGCACCATCGGCAAGGCGGTGGCGGTGGTTTCGGTCAGCAGGCTCAGGACGGTCATGATGGGGTGCTCCTTTGGGGCGTCGGCGAGATAGGGGTTCTCGTCGATCAGGTGCACCGTCCGTCCCAAGCCATGAGGGCATCGAGAGGTCTGCCGGGGGCGTGGTTCAGAGTTGCTGGCCGAGGTCGATCAGCCAGTTCAGCCAAGCCACGCCGCCGCCGGCCAGGACTGCGGCCCCCAGTGCGGTCCACGCACCGATCCTTGCTTTGGTGGCGGCGGCGTGGTGGCTGTTCGCGGTCGACAGTGCCCACACGATCGCGCAGATGATCAGCATCAGCACCGCGATGATGAGCACGAACGTCAGCAGCGTGCCGACCACCTCACGCAGATCACCGATGCCTTCCAGGCCCTCGAAGTCGGGGAACACATCCATGCCGATCAGCTCCCGGCCCGCACGGTGACGTGCAGGTGATCGAAGTGTCCACCGGTCACGTCGTCGGGGTCGTGCATGCCGCCGCCGGTGTAAGGGCGCCAGCCCTCGTCGTCGCGGGCGGCCGACCAGATGAGGCCGTCCCAGATCAGGTACTCCACGCCCAGGGCTTCGGCGTGGTCCTGCATCCAGTTCGTGACCTCCCAGCCGAGTTCGCGCTGCTCCGGGGTCGGGTGCTCGCCGATGGCGTTGCCGAACGTCCCGTCACAGGCACGCCCGAGGGGGTGTTCGGAAACGGTGCCGGGCCGAGGCGAGTAGCAGGCCCACGAGGTGTCGGGGAACGCGGCGATGATCTGGGTATAGAGGTGCAGCATTCGTGCGGTGATCTGCCCATCCGAGGTCGGGTCATCCACCATGCGGTCGGGGTCGCCGTCGATAGGGTCCGGATCACCGCCGGGTGTCTCGGTGTCGCAGTCGCCGCCCGGTGCGCCGGTCTCGGGTTCGGGGAGGTCGGCGGCGTCGTGGGTATTCAGCCAGGCCGCGGGGTCGGTGTGCTCACCGTTCGTGCCGCCGAGGCGGACCTCGAAATGCAGATGCGGCCCCGTGGAGTTGCCGGAGCTGCCGGTGTCGCCGATGTGTTGCCCGGCCGCCACGGTCTCGCCTGTTTGGACGTGGATACCGTGCTCCCACATGTGCGCATACGCCGTCGCGACCGTGGCGCCGTCGATCTGATGCTCGATGACGATGAGGCCGCCGTAGCCACCGGAGAACTCCGCGACCGTCACGGTCCCGTCCGCGGCTGCGAGGAGGGGTGTGCCGTCGGGTGCGGCGAAGTCGGTGCCGGTGTGGAAGGAGTCCTCACCGGTGATGGGGTGGATGCGTGGCCCGTACTCGCTGGTGAGCACCGAGGTGCCTTCGGGCATCGGGAACACCACCCGCGACGACCCCGCCGCCGACGGTTGTGCAGCCGGGACCACGGCATCGCCGGTGGCCGCGCCCGTGTCGGCCGTTGTGGTGGTCAGCGTCGTGAGGATGGTGTCGGCGACGGGCTCATAGTTGCGGTACCGGTCCGGATACGCGCTGACTTCGACGGCTTGGGCGGCCTCGCCCTTGTCCATCTCCTCCCACCCGGGGATGTCCAAGAGTCCCCGCGGGCTTGGATGGTTGGGTCCGGTGGGTCCGCCGAAGAACGCCTCGGCTTGGTAGACGGGGTCCATCAGCTCGACGACCGTGCCCCAGCCAGACTGGGGGCGCATCTGAAACAGGCCCAGGCTGTCGTGGTCGGAGCCGTCCCCGTCGTTGAGGTAGTCCGCGGACTCGGGGTAGGCGCTGGTGTTGGAGAGCATCCGCAGAGTGCTCTCGGTCAGCGCCGCCATCAACGCGATCTGAAGGCCGTCGCGGGTGACCCCGTCGATCTGGCTGCCGGTCTCGATGATCGTGGCCGCATGGGTGAGCTGGGCCCGGTTCAGCGTGAACGTCTCGCCGTTCGCCGTGGTGACCTCCAACTCGTCAGGAACGTCGCCGACGGTGACGTTCGAGCCGCCGGGGGACAGTGCAGGAGCCGGTGGCGCTCAGGGCGGGGTTCATCACCACCCCGATCCCGATGAGCACCAGCGAGGGTGCGAGGAAGACCACGGCCAGGGCGGCGATGGCGAGCTTTCTCAACACAACATGTCACCGCCCTACTGGAGGGGTTTGTCGAGCTGGGACAGCCGCAGCAGGTGACAGGTCTCGTAGGTCGGGCCGCAGACCACGAACACCGTGAACGCCACCGCGTGCTCGGAGGTCGCCTGCTCGTCGTTCCACAGCCCGGTGCGGTGGCGGGTGCCCTCGATCGTGACCGCGACCGTGCCCTCGGCGAGCTGGCCGGGCTGGGCCTGCTCGACCGCGGTCTCCCACGCGTCTGGGACGAACGTGTTCTGGATGGTGAGGTGCTGGGTGGTGGCGTACTGACGCAGCTCCAGCCAGGCATCCCGGGACGGGAGGTAGGCGGCGATGTCGGAGGCCAGGCCCGCCTGCTCTTGACCGGTGGGGTCGCCGATATCGAGGACCACGCTGGTGTAGTCCAGGGGCATGAACCCGCTGGCGGTGTCCCACTCGAACAGTACGGTGGCGACGTTGCGGGCCCGGCAGGGTCGTGGTCGTGGCTCGGTGGGCCGACGAGGAGGCCGTAGACGCCCACACCGGCCAGCACGAGGACGACGACCGCCGCGGAGAAGACGGTGATGAGCCTGCGGCGGGTGCGGGGATCGGAGAGGTCGGGAGTCTTCATGCCCCCCAGGTGCACGCCCGCACCCAAGCGCTGTAGGGGAAGACTGCGGTCAGAGGGCGCGTAGATGGGCGCGGGCAGGCACCGGTTCGTCGTCGGCGGTGTCGCGGTAGCGCAGGCCGCCGAGCTCCTCGGCGAACCGGCTGGTGCCCTCGGCGGTAGCCAGGAACGACTCGATCTGTTCATCGGTCAGCTCGGCTGCGAGGTGCGCGGCGTCGTAGTGGATCCACCATTGGTCCAGCTCGCCCCAGGTCAGAACGAACGCCCGCACCGGGTACTGCGCGGGCTCGCCCTCGTCGTCGGTGACTGGCCGGGGCCGGGGCGTGCGGGTCTTCTTGGTGCCCTTGGCGCGGGCGAGGGCGTCGGCGGCGAGCTGATGCAGGTCGGTCTCACGTTCGGCCTGCGCGCTCTGGGCGGCGGCGCGGATCGCCTCGAAGATCGGATGCACCGGGGCGCCGGCGTCGATGTGCTCCAGCTCAGCGCTCACCTGTGCCCGGAGTTCAGCGGGTTGGGCGGGGTCTTCGGCGATCTTCTGGAGGTAGCCGATCTTCTCCAGCGTCGTGTGCGAGGCGCCGCCGAGGATCATCGCTGCTGCCTGTTGACGTGCCTCGCCCAAGGCTCCTGACGGTCCCGCAAAATTTGCGGGACCGTCAGCGCCGGGTTGGTTCTGGGAACTGAACTGGGTTGCTGCCTTCCTGCGCTCGGCGTCCTCGGCCATCAACACCCGAAGCTCGCGGTAGAGGGCGGCGGCCTCGGTCTGAGTCAGAGGCTTGTGGAGCACGTTGTCGTCCTGCTCGGCCAGCAGGTGCCCGAGGCGGTCGGAGATACCGGAACGGACCCAGACGTTGACCTTGCGCCAACCGAGCTTCTTGATCGCCGCCAACCGTCTGGCCCCGCACACCAGCACCCCGTCGGGGGTGATGGTGATCGGCTGCAACAGCCCGTCCCGCTCGATCGAGGCAGCGAGCTCGTCGATGTCGCCGAACGCGGTCCGGTGCCGACGCCCGACCCGGATCGAGTCGACGGTGCGCTCCAGCTCGATGTACCCCGACGGCGCGCTCACGACCGATCACCACTCGGGGCGTCGTGGTGGCCCGGGGCGGCCAGGGAGATGGTCAGGATGAGGTCGTCATCGCGCAGCAGCACCGGCAGGGTCTCACCGATCAGCAGCCGCAGCAGCAGACCCCGCCCCGCGGTCGTGGCGGCATACGCGGGATGCGGGTGGCCCAACAAGGCGCGCAGCAGCGCGGTCCACGAGGAACGCGGGATGTCCAGCAGGGCGCGGGCGTGCTTGTCCCGCCGCAACGCCTCGTACGCAGCCTGGCGGGTGCCGGTCTTGGTCAGCGCCCCGCAGACATGCTCCACCCCAGCCCTGGCGGTGGCCGGGTCCCAGCCCAACAGCGTGAACAGCGCGATGGCGTCCTCGGCCGCCGACCCCGCGGACATGCACGCCCGATCCGACCCGCGCCCACCACCATCAGAGCCCGACCCGGCAGCGTCCGTCTCCACTCCCGTGTCGTCTTCGTGGTTGTGGGGGTCGGTGATGTGGAAGGCCGGGTGATAGTCGGTCAGCGGGTTCTCGCGGTCGGAGAACCGCTCCGGGTCATGGAACGCCGAGACGTGCGGGCGCCTCGCTTGGTGCACCGAGCAGAGCAGCCCTTGGGCGCGTTCCTCGAAGATGCAGGTGATCCGCACCGCGTGCGTGATCACCGCCCACGGGTCGCGTGCCTCGCGGGCGGCGCGGGTGATCATCACCTTGAACGCCGCCGACGCGGCCTCCCACGGGTCCAGGCCGTGCTTGCGGGCGAGGGGTTCGTACTTGGTCGCGGTGTGGGCCATCAGCTCCGCGGCCACCGGATCATGGCTCCACGAGCCTGACCCCGCGGCGTGGAGCCGGTGCAGCAGGGCGCGCAGCCCTTCGCTGGTGGTGAAGTCCTCACCGCCCTGGCCATCGGGAGTCTGTCGGTCGTGCAGGTTGGTGGTCGTCGTCATGGTCTGGCACCTCCTGGCCGGTAGGTGCACACGCATCCCCACACCACCGGCAGCGACGGCGACAGCGACGTGATGGCGGGGGTGCGCATGTCAGGTCACCCCAGCCCGATCCCCGAACGAGACACCCACGACTGGTGCCGGCTGCCACGGCCGAACTCCGAGACATCCGGCAGCCGCCGCGCCCGCTCACTGATCGCCTGCGCGGCCTTGCCGAGACCGCGGCCGCTGGCCTGCGTGATGTGGCCGGTGAGCTGGCGGGTGCGGCGGGCGAGTTCGACCTCGAAGTCGATACCCCGCCCCGCGACTGTCGCGGACTGGCGGGCGAGCAGATCGGTGGGCCGCACCCACTCCACACCCCGCGCCCGCCGCGCGTCATCCGCGATCGTGGTCTTGTCGGGACGGTTGCGGTGGGCGGTCTTTGCGGCCTGCACCGCTTCCGGCGTCCCCGCCTTCTCCGGGCCCTCTTGGACAGCGTGGTCCGTGATCGGCTCGGGTGCGCTCTGCCGGCGCTCGTGCTGATGGCGGGCACGAATGGTGGTGTTCATGGTGTCTTTGCCTCCTGGACGGTCTGCTTGTCGGGAAGGTGCGCGGGCGTGGACCAGCGGCCGACCGTGGACGGGTGCACGCCAAGTTCGCGGGCGATGCGCTTGTTCGACCACCCCTGCTCACGCAGCGTCGCGGCGCGCTCACGCCGATCCAGGCGCATGCCATCGGCTCGCGAGCGTGAGGCGGCCCTCCGCGGTGGCTCATCCGACGCGCTGTCCCCCTCAGTGGCGGGCTCCGCCGACGCCGGCGGCGCGGGGAGCAGACTCGGTTCCGGCGCGTCGACAGGCACGGACGGCTGCATCTGATACTCCACCGGCGCGACCCGGTCACGGGCGACTACGCCCGTGTCGGAGTCAGCGGTGGTCGGGAGTGGACGGGTGAGGATGACGGTCAGGTGGGTGATCGCCAGCAGGACCACCGGTGGCACCGCCGCCACACTCGCGGCGAGCACGCCGGGTACATCGGCATCGGCGGCGACCACGGCGTGGATCGCGTTGGCGGTCACCGAGACCGCCCGCCGCCGATCAGCAATGCCCACGGATACCAGGCCGACTTGTGGCCGGCGAGGGCGACGACGGCGACCGTTGCCACAACGATGATGCCGTCGACGATCAGCGGCCACGCCCACGCCTGCCCGGCCCCGATCCCGCTTCGGGCGGCGAGGTCTGCCAGCGCGGTGAAGGACAGCCAGAAGGCGCCGGCGGCGATGAACACCGTCCCCGACACCGCCGTCACCACCGCCCACCGGCGCCCTGCCGTCCTGCTCACGACCGTGCTGCTCGTGATCGGTGTGGTCATCACAGACCCCGCACTGTCGACGACCCCGCCGACGGGCGGGTGTTGGTGTCGCGGTCAAACCAGCCGTCCGCGGCCACCGGCGGCTCACGCCGCCCCAGCGACGAGGTTCCGCGCCGGGCAGGCGCGGGGCGGACGGTCCGGTAAGCGGAGCGGACCGTGGTGGCGACTTCGCGGTTTCCGAGTCCGGCGTGCCCGGCGGCCGCGGTGAGCACATCGAGCGCATCCGATGCCGGGAGCCCGTTCTCTGCGAGCCGGCACGCCGCCCAGAACAGGCCACGGTTGCGCTCGCCCTCGCCACGGGCCGCGACCCACGTCGCCAGGCGCGACACATCGACACCCCGACCCAGACCCGCGGGCGTGGATTGCGGTGTGGGGCGGGGGTCGAGGAAGTCCCGCAGCCGCTGAGCGTCCAGTGTGGTGGCGGGTCCGGTGTTGACCTGCTCGACCTGGTAGGCGACCGTGGTGCCCTGGATGGAGCGGGCCGAGGGCGGGACGATGATGTAGCCGCCATCGCCGCGGAAGTCGATCCCCGCACGCGCCGCCTGCCAGGACCGCTGCTCTGTGCAGGGTGTCGCCGGGTAGTAGGCGTGCATCCCGCCGGTGGGTGTGCGCACCAGCAGCTCCCACCCCTCCGCCAGCCCGGCGCGGATGGCGCGGTCGAAACTGGTCCGGCCGTCGACCGGGCCGTGCACGTCGACCGGGCCGTGCACGTCGACGTCCACCACGACCGCGCCCGAGGCGGCGCCGGTCGGGACGCCGATGTTCGCGCCGGGCGACTGCCGCCACCACTCCTCGACCTGATCCAGGTCCGTGGTGGCGTCATGGAAGCCGTGTCCGGTGGCCGGCCGCTTCCCAAACGCCACACAGGGGAAGACCGGCACCCCCGCGGACGCGAGCTCCCGCGCGGCCGCCGACAACGGCCATGCCGCGTTCATTCGCAGCAGGATCGAGGAGACGGCGCCGTGCTTGGTCATCACAGCCCCCGGCCCTGAACCGTCGACACCGGCACGGGCCGTGCGACCGGCTCAAGCGTTGGAGCGGACCGCCGCGGTGAAGCCGGCACCGGAGCCGTCTGTGCGGATACCTCGCGCTGGGCCGTCTCCCGGTTCAAACCCGGTGGGGTGCCATCGGCGACCTGGGGCGTGTCGAGCTGGTCCAGGATCGTCAGTGCTGTCTTGCGGACCCGCTCCCCGGTGGCCTTGACCACTTCCACCGGCTCTTTCCCGTCGACGCGGGCGGCCCAGGTGGAGACGTACGGGATCGTGTAACCGCTCGTGTCCATCCCGTGAGCGGCACCGACCATCAGCGCCACGGACTCGGCTTCGACTTCTCCGATGCCGCGATGCTGACGGGCCTCCTCGGCGTCGGGACCGTGCAGGAGCACGTGGCCGAGTTCGTGCGCGAGGGTCTTGACCTGCGCGGCCGGGTCCATGTTCTCCCGCACCGCCACGGTGTTCGCGGTGTAGTCGGTCATCCCGTTGGCGCCGTGGATCATCCCCTCGTGCGGCACGCGCAGCACCGAGAACCCGGCCGCCTCGATCTGCGCGGCCAGCCCGTCCCACAACCCTGTCGGGGCCTGGCCTTCCAGCAGCTTCGGTGCCGGTGGTTCGGGGATCGGATCACCCTGCGTCTGGGAGGCGTCCCACACGTAGGCGGGGCGGACGCCGACCATCCGCGTGCGCACGACCTCACCGGCACGGGGCTTCTCGCCCTTGCTCAGGCGCCGCCAGGACTCCGCATCAGCCGGGGTGGCGGTGGCGAAGCGTCCGGTGACCGGGGCGAGTATCTGATACCCCGGTTGGCCCTTCTGCACCTGCCTACCGAGGCCCTGCCACTGCCGATACCCGGCCACATACGACGGGAACGGGTCGGGCACCAGGCCGGCCTCGAAGGCGCCCTGGTGCTGTTCCCAGATGAGCAGTGTGTTGGAGAACGATCTGGTCCTGAACCGTGCCGCGAACGCGAGCGCGCGCGCCCAGTCCTCACCGGAGACGAGCTGTTCGACCGCGCCGGCCAGGCGCTTGTGCAGCTCATCGAGCTTCGCCTCCCGTGCGGCTTTGGCTTGCTCCCATGTCGTGGCCATCGTGGTGTCCTCCCGCTACCCTGAGCACCGGACCGAACTGGGCCTCGGTGACCATCAGGTGCGCCGGGATCACCAGCAATGACGAGACGGACAACGGACGATGTGACCGTCAGGCACGGCGGTGAACCCAACGAGTCCCCACCGGACTACCAGCCCACGGCCCGAGGCAGGTTCCGGAGCGGTCGATGATGCGGATGTACGTATCGCGAATGCGGCCATCTGTATCGTCAGCCGATTAGGCCGCAGCCCGTTCTCGGACCAGTTCGCGGTAGCGAGCCGGGGTGACTCCGACCGCTTGGCGGAACAGTCGGGCGGCGTGGCCGCGGCTATGCCAACCGACATTGCGCATCGCGGTCTCGACCGGCAGTTCAGTCTCCCGCAACAATCGGGCGAGGTGTTCGGCACGCACGGTCATCAGGTACGCCATCGGCGACTTTCCGTAGGCATCGACGAACACGCGCCCCAGCTGAGATGGAGACAGGTGCACCGCCTCCGCAAGCGCACCGAGCGTCCACCGTTCCGCCGGCGGCCCCGCGCAGAAGCTCAACCACTGCGCGCGCCTCAGCCCGCAGCGGCATGAGCCGACGCAGATGTGGCGGACCAGGGTGGGTGGCCCTGCGTTGGGTCAGTGACCGTCGCACCGGTGTGGTCTTCACGTAGGGCGCGATCACATCCAGGACCGCGAACAGCAGCGCTTGCATCCGGTAGAACCGTTCCGGTGACGGGCCGTCGAGGCTGAGCGCCACCAGCTCGTCGAGCCACGGCATTAACATCCCCGCGCGGTCCTCGCCAAGGCGGAGCACCTGCGCCGGTTCGGAGTACAGCTCCTCGGCAAAGTCCTGCGCATCGAGCCGATCAGCCAACAGGGCCGCGTGTTGCCAGAAGACCTGATCGACAACGTAATCCCGGTCGAGGTAGAGCGTGGTAACCGTGATCGAGCCTTCAGGCTCACTCCCGCATAGTGTGTTCGCGCCGAGTGCCACGACGTCACCGACTGCAACGGTTCTCTCGCCGAACTCGCTGAGCAGGATTGCCGATCCGTGGCGGACGAAGACCAACTTCACACAGTCGTAGGCCAGCGGTGGGATCGGTGCGTAGATGCTCTGACCACGAGCAAGGATTGGCCCACGCATCGTCTTCGTGTCGCGCCGCACTCGCTTCCGCGACGGTCAGCGGCGCGCGACCGCGCAGCGTCCTTCCTCGCATTGTGCTCTCCAGTGTTCCGCGTGGCTCGTGCGAAGGTCGCTCATCGATCATCCGTCTCGCGAGCGAACCGGACGGTGACGAGCCAGCGCATCGCCTGGCAGCACCGATGGGCCGACAACTCGATGTCACGAACGGCGAGAGAGGGTGTGAGGGTGCGTAGGAGGTCGAGCATCGCGAGCCCTAGGACTTCACGAGGCGCGCGATGGCGTCAGAGGCTTCCTTGATCTTGGCCTCGGCGCGTCCGTCGCCGTCGCGGATCGCTGCGGTGACGCAGTGCTTGAGATGGTCGTCGAGGAGCCCCAGGGCTACGTTCTCCAAGGCCGCGGTGACCGCGCTGATCTGGGTGAGTATGTCGATGCAGTAGGCGTCCTCGTCGACCATGCGGTGGATGCCGCGGGCCTGTCCCTCGATGCGCTTGAGGCGAGCGAGGTAGCGGTCCTTGTCGCTGATGTAGCCGTGCCCGGTCGGGGACGGTGGCGTCGGGGTGGTGGTCGTCATCGTGGTGCTCCTTTCCATGTCTACTTGGGGCGATGCTCGGTCACCTTTGACCGGCTGGTCATGGCGCCGGTGTGCGGTCGAGGATCTTGGCGGTGCTGGCGGCCGGGGTGAGATCGAGACGTCGCAACAGCTGGGCGTTGAGGGCGACGACGACGGTGGACGCGGACATGAGGATCGCGCCGATGCTCATCGGCAGCACGAACCCGATGGGCGCCAGGACGCCTGCGGCCAGCGGCACGGAGATGAGGTTGTAGCCGGCGGCCCACCACAGGTTCTGCTTCATCTTGCGGTAGCTCGCTCGGGAGAGATCGATGACGGAGAGCACAGAGCGGGGGTCGGAGGAGGCGAGGATGACGCCCGCCGAGCCGATCGCGACATCAGTGCCGGCGCCGATCGCGATGCCGACATCGGCCTGGGCGAGGGCGGGGGCATCGTTGACGCCGTCGCCGACCATCGCGACCTTCCTGCCCTCATCCTGCAGCTCTTTGACCTTGGCGGCCTTGTCCTCGGGTCGGACTCCGGCGAAGACCCGGTCGATGCCGAGCTCGGCAGCGACGGTGTCGGCGACGGCCTGGGCGTCGCCGGTGATCATCACGACCTGCGCCCCGGCAGCGTGGAGGGCATCGACGGCGTCCTTGGACTCGGGCCGGATCTCATCAGCCAATCGCAGGGCGCCGATGACCTCACCGTCGGCGAGGACGTGCAGGATGATTGCCCCCTCCGCCCGCCAGGTGTCGGCGACGGGCAATTCATCGAGTCCGTGCTGTTCGAGTAGGTAGGGGCCCCCGACCTCGATCACCGTGGCCTTGACGGTCGCCTTGACTCCGACGGCCGGCGAGGAGGAGAAGTCACGAGCTTGAGGGACGTCGAGGTCGCGTTCCTTCGCGGTGCCGGTGATGGCGTGTGCCAGGGGGTGTTCGCTGTCGGCCTCTGCGGCGGCGGCCAATGCCAGGATCTCGTCACCCTCGCGGCCGCTGGCGGGCTCGATGGCGGTGACGGTGGGCTCGCCCTTGGTGAGGGTGCCGGTCTTGTCGAAGAGAACCGCGTCGACGGTGCGCATGGACTCCAGGGCGAGGCGGTCCTTGACGAGAACGCCGCCGCGGGCGGCTCGTTCGGTGGCGATGGAGACCACCAGCGGGATCGCCAAGCCCAGGGCGTGGGGGCAGGCGATCACCAACACGGTGATGGTGCGCACCACCGCGTCGTCGGGCAGGCCGACCAGCGCCCACACGACGGCGGTGATCGCGGCCGCGCCGAGGGCGAACCAGAACAGCCAGGCCGCGGCAGTGTCGGCGATCCGCTGCGCGCGGGACGAGGACTCCTGAGCGTCGGTAACGAGCTTCTGGATGCCGGCCAGGGCAGTGTCGTCACCGGTGGCGGTGACCTCGACCCGGAGGCTGGAGTCGGTCGCGACAGTCCCGGCGACGACGTTCTGGCCCACCTGCCGGCGGACGGTCTTGGACTCCCCGGTGACCATCGACTCATCCATCGACGCTGAACCGTCGACGATGCTCCCGTCTGCGGGGACCGCGGAGCCGGGGCGGACGATGACCACGTCACCGACGGCCAGGTCGGCGGGGGCGACCTTCACCACCTGGTCGCCGGCGATCTTCTCGGCCTCGTCGGGCAGGAGCGCGGCCAGGGAGTCCAGGGCCGAGGTGGTCTGGGCCAGGGAGCGCATCTCGATCCAGTGGCCGAGCAGCATGATGACCACCAGCAGAGCGAGTTCCCACCAGAAGTTCAGCTCATGATCCAGGATGTGCAGGGTCGCGCCCCAGGAGGCGATGAACGCGACCGTGATCGCCAGTCCGATCAGCAGCATCATGCCGGGCTTGCGGGAGCGGACCTCGCTCAGTGCACCGGTGAGGAACGGCCAGCCGCCCCAGGCGTAGACGATGGTGCCGAGGACGGGCGAGACCCACCACACCCACTCGGCATCGGGGAGGTGGTAGCCGACCAGGTGGGCGAACATCTCGTTGAACCCGACCACCGGGACTGCGAGGACGAGCATGATCCAGAACAAGCGCCGGAACTGCCCCACGTGATCACCGTGACCTGCGTGGCCTGCGTGATCGTGACCAGAATGAGCGTCGTGGTCCTCGTGCTCGTTGTGTCGGGCCTCGTCATGGTGGTGGCCATGGTGGCCGGCGTGCTCATCGGTCTCGGCTGCGCCGTGGTGGGCGTGTTTGTCGTTCATTCTCGGTCCATTCCTCCTCGTTCGGCCCGGTACTCCTCGCTGGTCAGGAGTCTGGTTGTGTCTCGTGTGCCACCGGCGGTTACTGGTGCGTCATCTCCAGGCCCCGTGGTACGGGGTCCCGCGCCTCCCGTATTGAAGAGGCGCGAGACCGTAGCCGTTGTGGTCGCGTCAGGCGGCGTTCGCATACCGGTCTGGGTCGGCGTCGAACAGCGGGCCGCAGGAAGCGCAGCACAGCCAGTACCGCTGACCGTTGTGCTCGCGGTAGAGGCCGGCCGCCTCAGCTTCGGCCTTCACGACCGGGGTTCCGGCCATGACCGGGCACTCGGCCATATCCGATGCCGGGGTCTCGGCTACGGTTTCGGCGCTGGGGGTGTGGCCGCAGCAGTTGCCACCGGAGGAGGCGTCGGTCAGGTTCAGGTTCTCGTGTGCAGTCATCGTGGATGGTGTCCTTTCTGATGGGTGGATGACGGTCGGTCAGACCTGTGCCGGCTCGTGTGCCGGTGCAGGAGTGCTGCCCGTAGGGGCTGTCTGGTCGTTAGCCTTGGCTTTGAACCTGCGTAGGCGCAGGCTGTTGGCCACCACGGAGACGCTGGAGAATGCCATGGCCGCTCCCGCGAGCATTGGGTTGAGCAGCCCGAAGGCTGCAATTGGGATGGCGGTGGTGTTGTAGCCGAAGGCCCAGAACAGGTTCTGCTTGATCGTGCGGAGCGTCTTTCGCGCCAACCGGATGGCGTCCGCGGCTGCCCGCAGGTCGCCGCGCACGAGGGTGATGTCGGCGGCTTCGATCGCCACGTCGGTGCCGGTGCCCATCGCGAGTCCGAGGTCGGCCTGGGCCAGGGCGGGGGCGTCGTTGACACCATCGCCGACCATGGCCACCACCTTGCCCTCATTCTGGAGGCGGGCGACGACATCGACCTTGTCCTTCGGTAGCACTTCGGCAATGACCTCGGTGATGCCGACTTCGGCGGCGACCTGCTCTGCCACGGTCTGGTTATCACCGGTCAGCAGCACCGGGGTCAACCCGAGTTCCTTGAACTGATCGATCGCCTCGGCGGAGGTGGGCTTGATCTGGTCGGAGACCACCAGCACGCCGCGGGCCTGCCCGTCCCAGCCGACCGCGATTGCCGTTTTGCCTTCGGACTCGGCAGCCTGCTTGGCGGTACGCAGTTCCTCATCGAGGTACATGGACCAGTCGTTGAGCAAGGCTTCGCGTCCGGCGACCACTGCGTGGCCGGCGACGACTCCCTGGACACCTTTGCCTTCGATGTTCTCGAAAGATTCCGGTGTGGGTAGCTCGCCGACCTCGCTGGTCGCACCTGTCGCGATGGCTTGGGCGATGGGGTGCTCGGAGTAGTCCTCGAGCCCGCCGGCGATGCGCAGCAGTTCGTCACGGTCGACACCGTCGGCGGTGATCGCGTCGGTCAGAGTCATCTTGCCGGTCGTGACGGTACCGGTCTTATCCAGCACGATGGTGTCAACCTTGCGGGTGGATTCCAGTACCTCGGGGCCCTTGATGAGTACTCCCATCTGCGCGCCTCGGCCGGTGCCGACCAGCAGTGCTGTCGGTGTGGCGAGCCCGAGGGCACAGGGGCAGGCGATGATCAGCACGGCGACCGTAGCGGTGAACGCCGCGCTGGCCGGGAACCCGGCACCGAGCCACGCGCCGAGTGCTGCGACAGCCACGGCGATCGCCACCGGCACGAACACCGATGACACACGGTCGGCCAGGCGTTGAATCTCGGCCTTGCCCGACTGGGCATCTTCGACGAGCTTGGCCATCTGCGCCAACTGGGTATCGGAGCCGATACGGGTCGCACGGACCACCAGCCGACCGCCGGAATTGACCGTGGCTCCGGTGACGTTGTCGCCTACGGTGACCTCGACCGGCACGGATTCTCCGGTTAGCATCGAGGCGTCGATCGCGGAGTTTCCGGAGGTGATGGTGCCATCGGTGGCGATCTTCTCGCCCGGGCGAACCACGAACTCGTCACCGACCGATAGCTCGTCGATAGAGACGCGTTCTTCCTTCCCATCGCGGAGGATCGAGACTTCTTTGGCCCCGAGCTCCAGCAGCGCACGTAGCGCCGCTCCCGCCTGGCGTTTGGAGCGCTTCTCGAAGTAGCGGCCGAGCAGGATGAACGTGATCACCCCGGCACCGACCTCCAAATAGATGTGCCCGAGCCCGTCGGAGCGGGAGATCGTCAGCTCGAAGGGATGCACCACTCCGGGTTGTCCAGCAGTGCCGAGGAACAGTGCGATGATCGACCAGATCAACGCCGAGGTCGTGCCCACCGAGATCAGGGTGTCCATCGTGGCCGCACCATGTTTCAGATTCGCCCACGCCGCCTTATGGAAAGGCCACCCGGCCCACACGACCACCGGCGCGGCAAGCACGAGGGACGCGAAGCCCCAGTAGTCGAACTGCAAGGCCGGAATCATCGCCATCGCGATGACTGGAACCGACAGGATCGCCGATCCGATGAGGCGCTGCTTGAGCACCCGGATCTCTGCATCCTCGCTCGACTCACCCTCATCGGCCGAACCGCTGGCAGTGTCCATACCCGTCACGGGGAGCTCAGCGGTGTAGCCGGTCTTCTCCACCTCGGCGATCAACAGTTCCGGGTCGTAGCCTTCAGGAGCGGTAACGCGGGCTTTCTCAGTCGCGTAGTTCACGCTGGCCTCGACCCCATCGAGCTTGTTGAGTTTCTTCTCGATCCGGTTCGCGCACGAGGCACACGTCATGCCGCCGATCTTCAGCTCTACACCGGCCAGATTCACCTCGGTACTAGCGCGCTCAGTGGTCATGGCCGTCTCCCTCTCCCTCATGCCCGTCACCGCTGTCCGTCTCGGAACTGCTCGTGCCGGTCGTAGTGTCGATGACCAGCGGCGCGGTATGCACCTGCCCATCGACCTGGAAGTCCAGGAACAGCAGGTAACGGCCCTCCGTCGGGGCTGTGGCCTCGAATACGATCTCCGGCCCCGACATGTCGCCGGCCTCAGGTGCGTCCCCGTGAGGGTGGACGTGCAGGTAGGCCAGATCCCCGTCGCGGAGGGCGACGAGGTGTCCGAACGCGCCCAGGTACGGCTCCAGTGCGGTGACCGGCTCACCGTTACGGGTAACGGTGAGCGTCAGCTCCGATGCGGAGCCGGCGACAAGGTCACCTTCGACGCTGACGTCGAAGCCGTCCACCGTGGTCGTCGCGGCCGGTTCAACCGGTACAGGAACGAGATCCCCGGCCACCTGGACGGAGGTCGAGAGCGTGATGCCCTCGCCGGTGTCGGCCGGGACGAAGTCCGCGAATACCCTGTACGAGCCCGCGGCTCCCCACTGCCAGGGAATCGTCCACGTGCCGCCGTCGTCCATCTCGGGGTGGACGTGCCGGAAGTGCTGCCCGTCAGCCCGGACGGCGATCAGGTGCAGCTCCTTCTCGTGCTCCAGGTCGAAGTCAGTGACCGGGTTGCCATCTGGGCCGGTGACAGTCAGCGCCAGCTCGCCCTCAGTCCCGGTGGCGGTCGGTGCGGTCACCGCGGTGAGCTGGTAGCCGTCCTGCGCGATGCCCAGGCCCAGCGACGATGCGCCGGCATTGTGTCCTTCATGCTCGTCGCCGTTCATGGCGTCTCCTTCCTCGTGATGCGTGGTGTCTGCGGTGTCTTGTGTCCATGCCTGCACGGTCTCCTCAGGGACGACCGCGTTCGCCGTGAATCCAGCCACGGCGAACACGGCCACGAGGACCAGCCCGTACAGACCCAGTCGCGCTGGAGCCTTCATCTCAGCTCCTGACGGCGACGTAGCCGGCCTCATCGACCGCCGCGATGACCGCGGAGTCGTCGAGAGGCTGCTCGCTGGTCACGGCCAGGCGCCCGGTCTGGGCACTGACCTCGATGCCGGTCACCCCGGCGATTTCGGAGACCTCGGACCGGATGGCGGTCTCGCAGTGTCCGCAGCTCATCCCGGTCACCTGGTACTCGGTGGTGGTTGCGCTCATCTCAGAACTCCTTCATCTGTGTACGAGTTATTCGAGACTATACCCATAGGGGGTATAGGTCAATGAGTGGATGCTTCCTCCGGACTGTCCTGCGACTGCCCGGTGGGGCGGATGTGACGCAGTCGCGTAGCGGCGATGATCGCCGCCACACCCGCGATGACCGCCGAGACGATGGCCGCAGTGTTGAGTCCGCCCGTGAATGCGGCTTGCGCGGCAGCGATGACCTGCTCGCCGAGCGCTCCCGGCAGTTCCGCAGCCGAGGCGAGCGCCCCGTCGATGCTGTCCGAGGCGGCGGCTGCCGCCTCGGGTGGCAGCCCCTCGGGGAGTCTGGACTCGATGTTGCCGCGGTAAGCGGCGATTCCGACACTGCCGATCACTGCGACACCGAGGGAGATCCCCAGGTCGTTAGCTGTGGTCGCGAGTCCTGAAGCGCCGCCGGTCTTCTCCGGCGGGACGGAGCTGACGACGAGATCGGTGGTCAGAGCCATCGATGGGGCCACGCCGGGGTAGGTGATGACGAAGCTCGCGATCACCAGCGCCAGTCCCGTGCCGGCATCCAGTTGAGTGAACAAGATGTAGCCGACCACCTGAGTGAGTAGGCCGATCGCGATCACGTTGCCGGGCCGGAACTTCCTCGCGAACACCGGCGAGAGCGTCGAGACGACGATCAGCACCGCCGCGGCCGGCAAGATCGACAGGCCCGCCTGCAACGGCGAGAGCTCCTGCACGTGCTGGAGGTACTGCGTGAACAGCGAGTACACGCCACCGAGCGCTGCAGCCGAGAGCAGGAACACCGCCAGCGCTCCTGAGACAGTGCGGTTGGCGAACAGGCGCACGTCCAGCAGCGGCCGCTCGGCACGCAGCTGGCGAAGCACGAACCACAGTCCGATCAGCAGGCCTGCGACGAGCAATCCGATCGAGGGTCCCGCCGGCTCCTGCGCGGCGAACCGCTTGATGCCATAGATGATCGCCAACAGGCCACCAACCAGCAGCAGAGCACTGAACAAGTCGATCCTCGCCGAAGGATCGCGGTGCTCTGGCACCAGCAGCGGGGCGGCGATAGCGACCAGTGCCATGATGGGCACGGCCACCAGGAAGGTTGCCTGCCAGCCAAAGCCCTCCAGTAGGACACCCGAGAGCAATGGGCCGAGGGCGACGCCCGCGGAGATTCCGCCGGCCCACACCCCGATAGCGACGCCGCGCTGCTTCGCGTCGGCGAAGAGCACGAAGATCAGCCCGATCGTCGCCGGCACCATCATTGCCGCGGCCAGCCCGAGGATGGCCCGCCAGGCGATCATCAGTTCCGGGATCGTCGTCAGCGCCGCGGCGATCGAGACGGCGGCGAACAGGATCGCGCCGATCACCATGAGCAGGCGCTTGCCGATCCGATCGCCGAGCACGCCCATCGCGACGAGGAACCCGGCCATCACGAAGCCGTAGATGTCGAGGATCCACAGCAGCTGGGTGCTCGACGGGTTTAGGTCCGCGGCCAGGTTCGGGGCGGCGAGGAACAGGATCGTGAGCATCATGAACAGCAGCGTCGAGGGGATCACCAGCACGGCGAGCCCCCACCACTGCTTGGCGCCGGCACGCGGCGCGGCGGTGTCGCTCATTGCGCACCCCCGGGGATGTGTGTCGTGGACATGGTCGTCATCTCCTCTCTGCCGGTCCCGCCTCGCCCTCCGAGCCGGAACTCGATCATCGGTGTACGAGTTGTAACGGCTACACTATCTCATACATTCCAGTACGACTTGTGAGGTGGAGCATGCCGACGAAGAAGGCTCAGGCGTCCGGCGGTGGTCGGCGCCGCCCGGCGACAACGAACCGGGCGGCCAACCAGCGCGCCGACGCCCAACGCAACCGGGCGAAGATCCTGGCCGCGACGGTGACGGCGATCCGGAAGAACCCGGACGCCTCAGTCGCTGAAATCGCAGCCGAGGCCGGGGTGGGTCGCGTCACCTTGTACGGACACTTCCAGACCCGCGCCGAGCTCATCGAGGCCGCCCTAGTGGACAGCCTGGAACGTGCGGAGGACGTGCTCAGTCAGATTCCGCTTGATGGCGACCCGAGTGCAGCTTTCCAGCGACTGGTTGCCTCCAGCTGGATGTTCGTCGATCAATCCCGCGCCCTGCTGGCCACAGCGCAGAAAGAGCTCTCCGCCGCCCGCATTCGCGAGCTGCACGAGAAGGCCGAGGCGCGCATGCGCGGGCTGCTGCTGCGTGGCCAGCGCGAGGGCGCCTTTCGCGCCGACCTGCCGGTGTCCTGGCTGCTGACCACCACGCACGTCGTTCTCAACGGTGCGGCCGAGGAGGTGCGCACCGGCCGAATCGGCCCCGACGACGCGCCGTGGTTCATCGAGGCGATCCTGCTGCCTGCCTTCACCGCCACCACCACCGAGGAGGGAGGTCGATGAGTTCGCCCAGCATCGCGGTCATCGGGGCTGGCGCTGCGGGAACCGCGGCCGCGAGAACCTTGCAGGCCGCAGGCGTCGAGGTCGATCTCTACGCGCGAAGCGGCGAGACGCCGTACAACCGGACGTTGGTCAATAAGGGCATCGCGATCGGGCTGCTCGAACCGGCCCAGGCAGCATTGCCCGACACCGGGGCCACGACCCGATTGGAGACGGTGCGCGGGCTCGACCCCAGGTCTCGGCAGCTGCGCCTCGACTCCGGTGACACCGGCGCTTACGACGCGCTCGTCATCGCCACCGGCAGCCGACCCCGTGCCCTCGACGAGGAGGTGATCGGGCGCGATCAGGCCATCAGTGCCGGCAGATTGACCACTCTGCATTCGGCAGCCGACGCGGTCCGCGTCCGTGATCTGCTCGCGACCACTCAGCCGGCTCGGGTGCTCATGATCGGCGGCGGGCTCGTCGCTTCCGAGACGGCCTCGCTGCTCATCGACGCCAGCCACGATGTCGCCCTGATCACCCGCGCCGCGATCCCGGGAGCGAGCGCCATCGGCGAACATGTCGCCCGTCGGCTGCGTGACCTGCACCGCCCACAGCACGCGGCGTACCTGGAACGGACCGTGCGCTCGATCCGCACTCACACGGACCGGATCAGCATCACCCTGAACGACGGAAGCAAGGTGGAAGGCGACCTTGCGGTCGTCGCGCACGGCACCGTGCCCGCGGCCCCCTCGCCCTGGACCGGGCCCGACGGCATCCCCGTCGACTCTCGCCTCCGCTCACTGCACGCGCCGCGGCAGCGGATCTACGCGGCCGGCGGGGTCGCTGTGCATCATTATCCCGGCCACGGCTCCTACCGGATCGATCACTGGGACGACTCGGTCGCCCAGGGCATCCATGCCGCGAAGGCGCTGTTGCATGACCTCGGCATGGCGGGCGACCCGGGCCAGTACCTGCCGAGTTCGCTGTTCTCCGCAAGTATCCACGGTCATACCCTCACCGGAGCCGGCCACCCAGCATTGGGCACCCGTAGCCGCATCATCTGCGAGGAACCACTTATCACGGCCCACTACCTCGGAGATGCGCTGGTCGCGCTGACCGGGGTCGACTCCGCCGGCCCCCTGCGCGACCTCATGCCTCGTCTGCACCACCCTGATCCCGCCGCTGATCCGGTGACGCGACAGGGCGCATGAGGCTCGGTCGCGTCACCCGGCGTTCAGACGGTGCGCACGCAGGCGCACTGGCCGGCCGCTAGGGTGCCTTCGGCGGCTTCCGTTTCGTCGCGTACTGCCTGGTCGCTGAGGGTCGTCTCTGCGGCGGCGCGATCGACTCGGGCGGTTTCGCCGGCCTTCTGCTCACGCGGCCACAACAGCTGCGCCGCAATCGCCCCCGCGATAGCCAGGGTAGCAAGGACGGACCAAGCGAGCGTGAATCCGGAAGCGGTACCGATCCATCCCGCGATCGGGTAGGTGACGAGCCAGGCCAGGTGCGAGAGGGAGAACTGTGCCGCGAACCCCGCGGGGAGTTCCTGCTTCGCCACCGAGCCGCGGATGACGCGCCCGGTCGGGGTGACGATCAGTGCCATACCGCCGCCGATGATGACCCAGATCGGTGCAGTGACCATCCAGGATGCGACTTGGGTGGCGGCCATCGCGACGGCGGCGAGCACTCCGGCCAAAAGCACCAGGGCGCCGGTCATCATCACAATCCGCTCGGCGATCCGGTCGAGCACGCGTGGCAGGAACAGCGCGACCAGCAGCGTGCCGCCGCCCGAGGCGGCCAGCATCCATGCGACGTCGGCCTGCGAGCCGCCCAAGTGATCACGGACGTAATTGACCGTGTTGACGACGACGATCGATCCCGCCGCCGCGACGACCATGTTCAAGGCCACCACGCCGCGGAGGCGGGGCGTGGCGAAGAAGACCCTCATGCCCGACGTGACCCGCGCCCACGCACCGGCCTGCCCGTTCGGGGCCGCGTTGGGAATGCGGGTGGAGAGCACCAGCACTGCGGAAAGCACGAAGCCGACGGAGGTGCCGACGAACAACCAGTTGAACGTCATGAACGTCAACGCGACCGCTGCCAGAACCGGGCTGAGCAGGCTCTCCATCGTGTACGCGACCTGCGACGCGGACAGCGCTCGGGTGTAGTCGGACTCCTCGGTGACGATGTCGGGGATCACAGCCTGGAACGTCGGCGTGAAAGCCGCCGACGCCGCTTGCAGGACGCCGATGAGCACGTAGATGTGCCAGACCTCCGTGACGAACGGGAGCACCAGCACCACCGCGGCGCGCACCACATCGAGCAGGGTCAGGAACATCCGCCTCGGAAGCCGGTCGGCATACGCCGCTGCCAGCGGAGCGATCAGGACGTACATGACCATCTTGATCGTCAGAGCGGTGGCAAGCACCGACCCCGCGCTCGGGCCGGCCAGGTCGTAGGCGAGGAGGCCCAGCGCCACTGTCGCCAGCCCAGTGCCGAACAGCGCGATGATCTGCGCACCGAACAGGTGGCGGAAGTCGCGAATCGCGAACAGGCGCATCAGTCTTCTCCTTAGCCTTCTCAAGAACAGGTAGCCACTTTAACCATATACCCCCCTGGGGTATTCCCGACGGTGCTCCACGAGGAACGGAGTGCGCCCACGGTGCACGCCGTACGGGGCGATCCGGCGCCCGCGCTCAGGTAGCCGTCGGCAGGATCCGTAAACTGGGGTGCATGGCGTCCGCCGCAGCAACGCGTACTCGGAGAGGTCGTCCCGGCCTGCTGCGATTTGTGCTGCTCGGCGGGCTGCTGGTGGCCGCGGTCATCGCGGGGCTGCTCGCAATGCACACTCTGAACCTGCACGGCACGCCCGCCGCCCACGCGCCCGCCGCCGCAGTCTCCGTCGCCGAGGTGCACCAGGGTGTGGCGGATCACAGCACAGCCGGCTCGCACGGTTCCAGCGGCACAGCTCACGACCCGGGCGGGTCCTGCACCGACTGCGGGAGCGATGGGCATCTGAGCATGGCGATGGCGTGCGTGCTCGCACTGCTGCTCGTCCTGATCGTCCTCGTGCCGCCGCGGATGCTCCCTGGATGGATGCACCTGCGGCATCGACCCGTCTTGGCCGCCCGCTACATCGACAGGATCTTGCCGCGGGCGCCCTCGTTGCACGTTCTCTGCATCAGTCGCACGTGATAGGTCGGTGAACCCGGCGCGCCAGCGCCGACGGTTCCCTGCACTCACGCGGCACCCCTGAGGGTGCTGCACCTACTGACACGACTGTTGATACTGGAGAACACTGATGAAGTTTCGTACCGCGGCGACCGCCGCACTGGCACTGACGGCTGCGCTGAGCCTGACTGGCTGCTCGACCGGAAGCGACGATGAATCAATGCCGGGCATGGATCACGGCTCGTCCGAGCAGGCGCCCGACGCCACCACTGCGGAGGTCAACGATGCGGACGTGATGTTCGCATCGATGATGATCGTCCACCACGAGCAGGCCATCGAGATGAGCGACATCGTCCTCGCCAAGGATGGCGTCGACCCGCAGGTGGTCGAGCTAGCCGAGGCGATCAAGGCCGCACAGGGGCCCGAGATCGAACAGCTCCAAGGCTGGCTGGAGGACTGGGGCGCGGATCCCGACGATCACCAGATGGGTGGGATGGATCACGGCGACGGGATGATGAGCGAGGACGACCTGGCCGCGCTCGAAGCCGCCGACGGCGCCGAGGCGTCGCGACTGTTCCTGGAACAGATGATCATCCACCACGAGGGAGCGGTCGATATGGCCCAGACGCAGGTCGACGACGGCAGCACCCCCGATGCCGTAGACCTCGCGCAGACCATCATCGACGCGCAGACCATCGAGATCCAGCAGATGCGCGACCTTCTGGCCGCCTACTAACCGATCATCCGGGTGGGTGCCGGACAGCTCCGGCACCCACCCGCCACACTCTCGAAGGAACGCTCCATGAACCATCCCGCTATGCCCAGACGACAGAAATTCATCGCTCTCGCCGTGACGACCGCCATCTCCGCGCTCATGCTCTCCGGATGCTCGGCCTCGCCCGAGCCCGTGCCACCGGCCGCAAGCAGTCCGACCGTAGACAGCAACCTCCTGGAGGCCCATGAACTCGTAGGCCTCGACGCTCCGCAAATCATCGAGCGCCTCGACACGATGCCCGTCACCGAGCGTTCGACCGACCTCATCGCCTCCGTGCAATCCGATGCGCTGATACTCACCGATGGTGAGCAACACGAAACACGGCTGCTGATGCCCGACGACGAGGCTTACATCTCGATCGCCCCCTACCGGGAGCAGACCCACGACTGCCACTTCCACAGCCTGACGACCTGTCTCGGGGAACTCCCCAACACGGAGGTTCAGCTGACGCTCACTGGCGAGGACGGCAAGGTGCTCCTCGACGAAACACGGCAGACCTACGACAACGGCTTCGTCGGCATCTGGGTGCCCCGCGGCATCGAGGCGACGCTCACGATCGAACACGAAGGCCAGTCCGGCACCGCGACGGTCTCCACGACCGACGAGGACGACCCGAGCTGCATCACCACCCTGCAACTGACTTGAACGCAGGACGGGAGGGCAGCCGGAGCGTACCGAGCGGCATCGGCCCCTCCCGCTCTGTGACATGGCTCCATCTCCTAACGAGATGGATCTATGTAGCCAAGTGCATCAATGGCCAGGAGCGCTTGAAGTGGCAGGACCCCGTTGCCCAGCGCTGTGTTCTGCTGGTTCGCCGTGAGACCGTGAGCGGACTCGGTAACCCAGCCTTCTGGTAGACCCATCAGCCACTGGACGAACTCCGGCGCGGGGCGTGGGCCGCGCTCCTCGTTCAGGATCGCGGGAGCGGGGGCGGCTCGTCCTGTGATGTGTTCCCATCGGGCGATGGCGTCGGCGTATCGCCCCCAGCGACGAAGATGTTCTCCACGAGCGCGAACAGGGTCTCCGATTCGCTCCACCTGCCGGTCGAGCCAGCTGGCCCGTTCAGGGCGAGATCGATGACCCGGTGACTCAGTGCGATCGTGCCGCGTCGAACTCGGACCTGGTCCAGGGTCTCGCCACCGCGTGAGGAGTCCGAGGCCAGTGGTGTCCGAAACAGTGCCCTGGCGGTGAGCGGCGATGAAGATGCGGTGGCGCGGGTGTGGAGCGCCGACGAGGGAGGCCGGTAGGCCGATCCATTGCGCGTCGTACCGGAGGTCGGCCAGATCGACGAGTACGGCTCCGAGTGCCCGAAGAGGTCGAGCTGGCTCGTCTCCCAGCACCCCGCTTCCGGGTTCCAGGTCGTGAAGGGTTGCGGCGACGGGGGTTGCACGGTCGGGGTTGCGGTCATTGCCTGCTCCTTGCGTTTGGTGGCGGGTTGCGGGTGCGGACAGGAGGCCCCGGACGTTCTCAATCGCCACGAGGCGGGGTTGCAGCGCCTCGTTCGCGGTTGCCATGTACGACCAGAGTCCGGAGCGGTGCCTGGTGCGAGGCCGGCTCCCTTGCCGACGGTCGAGACGTCCTGGCAGGGAAACCACCACACAGCACGTCAACCGGTTGAACGTCGCTCCAGCTGACGGCGGTGATGTCGCCGCGGTTCGGGGTATCGGCCAGTGGTGGGAGAAGACGCGTGCGACGGGCTCGTTGAGCTCGGAGAACCAGACCGTGCGGCCGCCGGTGGCGTGTTCGACGGCGAGGTCGAGGCCTCCGTATCCAGAGAAGAGCGAACCGATCTTGATCGGGCGGTCGTCGGTCGAGGGGATGTCGTACATGAGGGCTCCGGCAGGTCGGCGAACCCGATCCCCGGACTCCTCGCGGCGTCCTTCATCGGGTCGATCACCTGCCAGGTGCACGACCACAGCACCCACCACGATCCGACACTCCGCAGCACCAACAGCGGCTCTCTAAGCCCGAATCCACCGATGTGTCTGCGGCTCAGCTCGTCTCTCGTGCGAGGCAGCATTGCTGAGTTCGGGGCACACCAGGACCTCAGGCCCCTCGTGTCCTGCCTGTTCCACTGGTGAGAGTTCGTTGCGCCCGGTGGGGCTGGGTGGTCATGAAAGTCTGATGCGCGGCGGTGACGTGGAATGCGTCAGTAGCACCGACCACTCGCTTGACCAGGGCCAACGCTCGGGCAGATGCAGGCGCAGCTTCCGTGCTGACCGGGCGATGCGTGCAGGCACACCAATAAGGGTGCGCCGGATCGTTGCGGTGACCGCGAGACGTAGTTTCCCGGCCGGGTCAGCGATCACGGCAGCAGCCCGGGTGAGATTGTGCGCGATGACCGCAAGCACCAGCCAGGCCGCGTTCGCCGCGTACTTCCCTGAAGGCAAATGTGCGAGCGCGCTTGCTTTCAAGTCCGCGTTGACTTGCTCGATGATCGCGTGCTGCCGATGCGTCTGGTCAACGGCGACGGTATCGAGCTCGTCAGGGTCGACAGTGGTGAAGAATGCGTGGAACCGCCACGTATCAAACAGTGCCGGCTGTTCCCGTAACGCTTTGGGCCCGAGCTCGGGGATGCGCCTCACGATCAGCCGTCCGGTGACCTGCTGACCCTTTTTCGAGATGAACGCGGTGTACGGAATCTCGGCGATCTCAGCGCGGGAGATCAAGCGACCGGTCTCTGCATCACGAGTAGCTCCGGGGTAGACGATCGGTGTCCATGCGTCATCAGCGATCGAGGCGATTGCCTGCCTGATCGAGGGGTTCATGCGCACGGTGACCGACACGTCAGCCCCAGCCTTCTTGGCGGCCGACACGACGGCGTGGGAGTAGTAGGCGGCATCGGCGCGCACCAACACGCGGTGCGCACCTGGTATGCGGCGAAGTTGCGCGAGCGCGTCCGCCACGATTCGTTTCGCGCCCCGAGCGGAACTCGTTGATCCTTTCCGGAGTCGCTGCGTGAGAATCACCGGCGCGCTCTTCCTCGTGGAAGCGGTCGCGAGGACCGCGTTCAGCCCACGCACCCCGGAATACCCAAACGATGCGCCCTGCTTCAGATGCCCTTCGACCTCGATGATCGTGTCGTCGATATCCACAAAGGTGTACTCATCGCCCACGGGCAGCAAGTTGGGGCTCTCGCTAGCGAGGCCCGTGAGGAACCGGGAAGCGACCGCGTCGAGCTGGCGTACATGCCCGAACTCGAACGAGCGGAGGAACGAGCCCAGCGTAGAGGGCGCGTACACGCGATCAAAGAGGCGACGTATGCCACCGTGTCGAAGGAGACGCATGTCCTCGATCGAGTCTGCTCCCGCAACCATGCCCGCGACCAAGGAGGAGACCTTCGCTCCCGCGTTCGCGCCTTTGTCGGTTGGGACGGTGAGATGTTTCCCAGCGAGATGCGTGAGGCCTGCCCGTTCGGCGAGGCGCATCACGGGCACCAAGCCCGCACTCGACACGAGGTTCGCGTCGTCGAATGCTGCTGACAGCGCCGCGGGGGTGTGGTTGAATTGCATCTGAGAGATGCCTCCTGGTTGGGGTGGAATAGCAGTTGTGGTAACCACTATTCTCCCAGGTCAGAGAGGCATTTCCCTTATCTCAACGGCTCGTTTCCGGCACGACCATCGGTGAATCCGGGTTTAGTTCTCCTTACCCAAGGAGGTCACTGACGAGTGCGTCGATGAGAGCCTTGATCTCGTCACGGATGGGCCGCACGGCGTCGAGGCCCTGATCTGCGGGGTCAGCGAGTTTCCAGTCCTCGTAGCGTTTACCGGGGAAGAATGGGCAGGCATCACCGCAGCCCATCGTGATCACCACATCCGAGGCTTGTACGGCTTCGGTGGTCAGGATCTTCGGCCGTTCCCCGGTGATGTCGATGCCGACTTCGCGCATGGCGTCGACCGCGACGGGGTTAATGTGCTCAGCAGGGACCGAGCCTGCTGAGCGGACGTCAATGCGGTCGCCTGCGAGGTCTCTGAGGAATCCTGCGGCGATCTGCGAGCGGCCCGCACGCCACCGCCACAGCGTCCCGCTTGAACTCAACCAAACCTTCAGCAGACCCCTCCTCTGTCGCCGAGCAGAGAGCACGAAAAGGCCCGAACCCGCGAGATTTCACGGATTTGGGCCTCTGACTAGACTTTTCGGCCGGAGTGCCGGAGAACTCAGGTTTCGCCTCGCTCGCCTGCGGCGGGCTCGCTCAACCTTGATACGCCCGGGACTCAACGCCACTGCGCGGCATTGAGTCCCGTCGTATCAAAAGTCCCAATATTAGTCACCACCCGCGTGATTCCGCGGATTATCGGTAGTTATGGAGTTGTCGTGCCCCCAGCGTGCCACTGTGAAATGGGCTTCGTGTCCACGTCGCAATTGCGGTCGCTGGCACACTTTCAAGGGTAGTCGCGCGTCGTCCCCCGGGCAACGAAAACTCACTCAGGCGACGCGGGAACTCTGAAAGCCATCGTCGTGTCCGACTTCTCGATGGCAAGGTCAAAATCTGCTTCAGTCATTGTTGCCAGCAGGCCTGTGGGGGCTCGCATCGACCCATCAGAAGCAGTTGGCAGATCGGTATTTGGTGTCTGCCACCAGTCCAGGAGTGCCTCTGCCGTCTCCGTAGAATCTCGTTTGGCAAGCCTGGGTGTCTCGCACTGAGGTAGAAAAAGAACAAGCTCGCGTCTCATCTAGAGAAGCGAGCCTGCCGTGTTACTTCAACAATACGTGGTGCATCCGGCAACATCAAGTAACGGAAACTACGCGGCAGCGGTGGGTTTTGGCCAGGCCGCAACGCCGCTGCAGCTGGTCAGCCGACATCGACGATGGCCATCATGCCAGCATCTTCATGATCAAGGATGTGGCAGTGGTATACGGTGCGCCCCGGGTGACGAGCGAAGTCGATGAGCACCCGCACTCGACCTTGGGCAGGAACATTGACGACGTCACGCCAAACCTGTTCGCTGACCGGTTGCCCGTCCGTCTCGATCACCTGCATCGGCCATACGTGTAAATGGAAGGGGTGATCCATGGGTGTGGGGTTCGTGATGAGCCACTCTTCCACGGCTCCCGCAGCAACGCGTTGGTCAACTCGGTCGATGTCGAAAGTACGACCGTCGAATCCGAGATCCATCATGCTCCCGCCACCGCGCATCATCGACCCCATTCCCATGGTGAAGGCAATCTCCCGCCGCCGCGCAACAGGCTGCTCGCGTAGATCCCGAAGAACCGGCGAGCGAACTGGCACCGTATCTGGCGTAGAAGTCTCTTGCCCGGAGACAGTGAGCGTGGCAATGGCCTCAGCTCCGGAGAGGTTTCGACCTCCCATCATTCCCATTCCCATTCCACCACGGTCGTAGCCCAGTGTCTGAAACTCACCACTACCGGCGCTCATGCTCACGAGAAGGTCGGCGCGATTACCGGGAGCCAGGAGCACGTCCCGCACTTCCCGGGGAGCCTGTTCTTGACCCCCGTCGATCCCCAGCAATTCCAGGCGCTGCCCAGGCAAGGCCAAACGTAGGTAACGGGAAGTGCACGCATTGATCACTCGCCAGCGTTCCCGCTCCCCAGGTCGTGCCGACATGTGTGGGCGGTGCTGCCCGTTGACCAATAGGAGGTCACCTTCACGGCCCATCATCACGTCCATGCCCGAGGCGGTCGCGATCTGTCCTCCAGCGGTGAGTGAAATGTCGGAGACGACGAGCACCCGCTCTCGACTGACCGGCATTTTTTCATCCTCGACAATAAGTGCACCGTACAAGCCACCGAATAGCTGGTCAGCGACTGAGCCATGCCGATGAGGGTGATACCAGCACACACCAGACGGGTGATCCTCTGGCAAGGTAAACCGGTAACCAAAACTCTGCCCAGGGTCTATAGAGAGGAAGGGGTTGTCACTATTCCCCGAGGGAGAAACCTGTAGCCCGTGGGTATGCAGGTTGGTTGGGGTGTCCAGTTCGTTACGCAACTGCACCTCGATGGTGTCTCCCGGTCGCACCCACCAGGTTCTCCCCGGCAATGTGCCCCCGTAGGTCAGGGCCTGTACCTGTCGTCCGGCGATGGTCACCTCTCGACGAGCGGCGACAAGATCCACCTGCAGCAAGCCACCGCTGCTGCGTAACACCTCTGGCTCAACCAGCAGATCACCATCAGCCACGCGCCCACCCCAGGGAAGACCAGTCCGAGAGAGACCGATCCCTCCAATAGCGACACCGAGCCCTCCCACAGCCCCGAGCTGGAGCGCCTGTCGACGGGTGATCGGTTTCATGCGTCAGGTGCTCCGTCGAGTCGTTGACGTCGCTCGTCGTACTCACTGGTGTCAATTTCTCCACGGGCATAGCGCTCATCAAGCAACTCGCGAGCCCCATTGGTCCCGATGCGATGAGGTGTCTGTCGAGGCCCACGTGCCGCGAAGGCTCGAACAAGAACCACGATCAGTATGACAATTCCCACCACGAGCAGGACGAGGAAGACCCAGCTCCAGCCCATACCCCACCAGCCCATGTGGTCCCCATTCGGCCCCATTTCCCTCACCTCCGGTGTGCTGTCTCCAAGACGGCGCGGCAACTGTTGAGATGATCTCGGCGAAACAGTAATTGTTCCAACAGTCATCGAGTCATTGGACTCAATTCTAGTCGAGACCCGGTTCACCGACCATGTGTAACTGCTGCGGGTGAATCAAGTACTGTGAAACTGACCGTGCGTCAGCCTCTGTTCGAGTTCTCGTATCGACACAGTGGCGCCCCCACGTCGAACGAATTCTCAGGTGGTACCCCAGGGAAGTATCGCCTCGACATGATTGAATAGCACGTAGGAGTCGAGTTGCGAAGTACCTGTCGGAGAGGTGATGGAATGCCAGTTCTACGTGACCTCCCCTCGGCTCTGTTCGATCTGAAGCCTCGCCGGTTCATCGTCGCCACCTTCGCGATCGGCGCTTTGCTTCTGTGCGCTTTCCTCATGCACTCTTTCGGGCTTGGTCAGAACCATGAGAGCTTGCCGACCGCGGCATCCACGGTGCACGTCGAGGCTGACGCTGGAAGCCATTCAACACTGGTCGCCGCCAGTCACGGCACCCAAGCGTCAATAGCCCAATCTGACGGCGCCTCGGGTCTTAGCGGCGCGTGCGGTGCGGGCTGCGGCGGATCTGACGCGATACAGATTGCCTGCATACTCGCGTTTCTGAGCACCGTTGTATTCTTCATTTTCTTCCTCCCCCGCCTTTTGTCAACGAATCAAAGGCTTCGTGAGCGTGCGATAGACATGGTCGTGAGCGTGCGGGCTGGTCCTCGCCCGATGACGCCGTCGCCACAGGAACTTTCCATTAGCCGGACTTGATCGGCCTTCTGAGGTTGCGCCACGTGCGCGCCGCCTCAATTCGCTGACCCCAAAATTCTCCGACCCTTTGGAAAGACTCATGAAACTCCGAACACTTTTCGTTATCCCTGGCATCCTCGCAGCTGGTCTGGTCCTGGCCGGGTGCTCGACTGGCCCTGTCGAGTCAACATCGCCGCAGTCCACAACTGCACCATCCGTGACTGAAGACTCCAACTCCGCTGACGTGATGTTCGCGCAGATGATGGTGCCTCACCACGTACAGGCCGTGGAGATGTCCGACGTGATCCTCGCGAAGGATGGGATCGACCCTCGCGTCATCACCCTCGCCGAAGAGATCAAGGCGGCTCAACAGCCTGAAATCGACGCACTCAATGGCATGCTCAAATCGTGGGGCATGCCCCAGGCCTCGACGGACGGCATGGCCATGGATCACGGCGGCAGCATGGACGGCATGATGACCGAAGAAGACATGGCCGCACTCGACGCTGCGACAGGGACAGAAGCAAGCCGACTGTTCCTTGAGCAGATGATCGTTCACCACGAGGGCGCGGTCGAGATGGCGCAAATCGAGGTTGACTCGGGGACGAACCCGGATGCGGTGGCGATGGCACAGGCCATTATCGACGCTCAGAATATCGAGATCGAGACAATGCGCGAGATCCTCCAGAGCCTTTAGCTCACCGTTCGGTGTGGGCGATGTTGCTTTCAGCAATGCCCGCACCGAACCCATACCCCTACTTTGACTTCCGCTGTGCTCCTCGTGGTGAACCCGCGAGGAGCACAGCGGACCGCCACTGAAAGACTATGAAATGAAACGACCAACCGTCCTCGCCACAGCTGCCGCCGCAATCCTTGCCCTCGTGCTGGTCGGCTGTTCTGCGCCTGACACGAACCAGGACTCGGCTGGGGCAGATCTGCTCGCCGAGTACGGCCTCGCCGACATGTCGGCGCCGGAGATCATCAACAGCCTCGACCGAATGAACGTGAGTGATCGCCCATCAGACTTGATCGCATCCGTCCGCCCCGATGCACTCGTTCTCACAGACAATGTCCAAGAAGTGGTCCTGGACATGCCGGATGACGTCACGTATTTGTCGATAGCGCCATACATTGAGCAGACCCATGAGTGCTTCTTCCACAGCCTCACGACCTGCCGCGGCGAGCTGTCGGGGCAGGACATCGAAGTACGCATCGTTGACGACGCAACCGGCGATGTGATCGTCACAGAGTCCACGGCGACGTTCGATAACGGGTTCGCTGGATTCTGGGTTCCTCGTGACCTACAGGGAACGATCGAAGTGACATACAACGGCCGATCTGGCACCACCCCGTTTTCCACCGCTGACGAGAAAGCAACCTGCATCACAACGCTCCAGCTCATGTGAAACGACGTGCCGCCGAATCCTTAGTGACGACGCCCATCTCGCCCCCATCGGGCCGACGTCTCCATCGCGACGTAGCCAGCAATAGACGGGATCTTAAATGAACCAACAGCCAAACCACGACCATCACGGCCACCACCCGTCTGATGGCCACGACCACGGTTGGCCGGACACGCGATCAAAGAGGCGACGTATGCCACCGTGTCGAAGGAGACGCATGTCCTCGATCGAGTCTGCTCCCGCAACCATGCCCGCGACCAAGGAGGAGACCTTCGCTCCCGCGTTCGCGCCTTTGTCGGTTGGGACGGTGAGATGTTTCCCAGCGAGATGCGTGAGGCCTGCCCGTTCGGCGAGGCGCATCACGGGCACCAAGCCCGCACTCGACACGAGGTTCGCGTCGTCGAATGCTGCTGACAGCGCCGCGGGGGTGTGGTTGAATTGCATCTGAGAGATGCCTCCTGGTTGGGGTGGAATAGCAGTTGTGGTAACCACTATTCTCCCAGGTCAGAGAGGCATTTCCCTTATCTCAACGGCTCGTTTCCGGCACGACCATCGGTGAATCCGGGCTAAGCCGGCTCCGAACCACGAACCCCGACCCGCCGAGCCTGTCTCCGCGCGTCTTCCTCAGCCACCCCTCCAGAGCTGTCACGCGTCTTGCAGGTCGAGGTTGAGCGGGCTCTATCGTATCGGATGCAACAGGCGGCGGCTGCTCACCTGACTGTCGCGAAAGGAGGCAGCGGTGACGGTTTCGATGCGGGTCATGTCGGCCGGGGACGGCTACAAGTACCTGCTGCGCACGGTCGCCGCCGCGGACGGCGATCGATCACTGTCCACGCCTCTGACCCGCTACTACGCGGAGGCAGGAACACCTCCTGGTCAATGGCTCGGGTCGGGCGTTACCTCACTCGGCAAGGGCAAGGGCAAGGTCGCGGTGGGTGATCGGGTGTCGGAGGCTCAGCTCCAGCTCTTGATGGGGATGGGTCGTGACCCGATCACGGGCGACCCACTCGGTCTGGCGTTCCCCGCCTACAAGTCCGTCTCGGAACGGATCGAGGCGAGGATCGCCGATCTGTGCTCCTCCATGTCACCGGGTGCGAAGGGGGAGGCGGTCGCCCAGATCGAGGCCGAGGATACCAAGCGTGGGACGCGGCGGGCGGTGGCGGGGTTCGACTTCACTTTCAGCGTTCCGAAGTCCGCTTCCGCGCTCTGGGCGGTCGCCGATGCCGGAACCCAGGCGTTGATCGGCGAGGCGCATCATGCCGCGGTTGCGGAGGTGGTTGCGTTCATGGAGCGCGAGGTTGCAGCCACCCGTACCGGCGCAACCGCCGGCGACGGGGCCGTTGCGCAGGTCGATGTGACCGGGTTGGTGGCGACGGCGTTTGATCACTTCGATTCACGCGCTGGCGACCCCCACCTGCACACCCACGTCGTCATCTCCAACAAGGTCCAGACCGCGTTCGACGGCAAGTGGCGGAGCTTGGATGGGCGTCCGATGCACGCCGCCGTGGTCTCGCTGTCGGAGCTGCATGAGGCGGTGTTCGCCGACCACATGACCCGTACCTTCGGCGTCGAATGGGAGGCCCGTGACATGGGCCGTGACCGCAACCCGGCATGGGCGATCAGCACCGTGCCGGAGGACTTGGTGCAGGAGTTCTCGACCCGTGCCCGGCACATCGACACCGAGAAGGACCGGTTGATCGCCGAGTACGTCGCCAAACACGGACGTCAGCCCTCCACCGCCACGATCATCAAGCTCCGTGCCCAAGCGACCCTCAGCACCCGGCCGGACAAAGAGGTCCATTCGCTGGCCGACCTCACCAACCAGTGGCGCACCCGAGCCACTGGCGTGCTCGGTCAGGACGCCACCGCCTGGGCGCGCACCGTCACCGATAACGACAAGCCGCTGCTGCTGCGAGCCGACGACGTACCGCTAGACGCGATTGCTGATCTCGCGCAGACGGTGGTCGAGGTGGTGGGTGAGAAGCGGTCCACCTGGCGCAGGTGGAACCTGATGGCCGAGGCATCACGGCAGACGATGGGCTGGCGATTCGCCACCACGCGGGACCGGGAAGCGGTCGTGGGGATGATCGCTGACGCCGCCGAAAGCGCGTCGCTGCGCCTCACCCCGCCCGACCTCGCCACCTCACCAGTCGCATTCCGGCGGGTGGACGGCACGACCGTGTTCCGGCCCAAGCACTCCACCGTGTTCTCCTCCGAAGAACTCCTCGCTGCTGAGGACCGGCTGCTGGACCGCTCCCGCACCATGACCGCACCCACCGTCCCGGTCGCGACGATGGAGAAGATCACGAGCCGTCCCGACGTCGAAGGGCGGATGCTCGGTCCGGACCAGGCCGACGCGCTGATGAAGATCGCGGTCTCCGGCCGGCTGCTCGATGTGCTCGTGGGACCGGCCGGCGCAGGGAAGACCACGGCGATGTCCGCGCTTCGCCGCGCGTGGGAGAAGGAACACGGCGAGGGGTCCGTGGTCGGGCTGGCACCGTCCGCGGTGGCCGCCCAGGTACTCGCCGACGACCTCGGCATCGCAACGGAGAACACGGCGAAATGGTGGCAGAACCACCTCATCCACGGAACCGACTTCGAGGCCGGTCAGCTCGTCATCATCGACGAAGCCTCCCTGGCCGGCACCCTCTCGTTGGATCGCATCACGCACCTGGCCGAACAAGCGGGTGCGAAGGTGCTGTTGGTCGGCGATTACGCCCAGCTCCAGTCCGTGGACGCAGGCGGCGCGTTCGGGCTCCTTGTCGGTGACCGGGACGATGCGCCCGAGCTGGTCGACGTGCACCGGTTCACCAACGAGTGGGAGAAGACCGCCTCCCTCGCCCTGCGCCACGGCCGCACGCAGGTGATCGACACCTACCTCGACCACGACCGCATCCGCGACGGTGAGGCCGAGGCGATGACCGACGCGGCCTACACCGCCTGGCGCGCCGACCTCACCGCCGGGTTGGTGTCGGTGCTGGTCGCTGAGACCCGCGACCACGTGAGTGCCCTCAACCAGCGTGCTCGTGCCGATCTGATTCTCGACGGCACGTTGAAGCCCGGCCGGGAGGTCGAGCTGAACGACGGCACCACCGCTGGGGTCGGGGACACGATCATCACCCGCCGCAACGACCGTCGCCTACGTAACGGGAAGACGTGGGTGCGCAACGGTGACACCTGGACCATCACCGGCGTCCGCGACGACGGGTCGGTCACGATCCGCAAGACCGGCCGCCGGTTCGGCGGCTCCCTCGTCCTCCCCGCCGCCTACGTGTCCGATCATGTCGATCTGGGTTAGCCGAGGTGCCCCAAACACACTCACCTGTGTTCGTGCGCGTGTGCGCGCTTCCAGCCTACTCCGCCGTCGCTCGACGGCGCGGTCTATCTCGTCAGCCCTGTTGCTGTCGATATCCTTGAGACATGCACGAGGGGTCAGCGTTTACCAGCCAGCAGTTGCTCAGTGGGCTGCTGCCCGAGGTGAATTCCGCCCGGAGCGTACTCGCGTCCGCCGATCGCCTCCTGCGGCAAGACGGAGCCCTCGAACGTGACCTCGATGCTGTCCTAGCGACTTACTCGATCGGTGTCGAACGACTCATGAAGCTCGCGCTTGGCACCGCAGCCGTCTCCAGAGGAGAAGGCTGGCCAACGAAAATGGGCTTCACCCGTGAGGGCTGGGGCCATGCCTTGGATGAGATGGACGAGCGGTTACGCTCCGAACTCCGCGAGGCAGTCGAGTCTGGCGACTGGGAGCGGAAACAGATGCTGCGCAGCTGGATTTGCACCCTAGACAACGACCCCGTCTGGGCGGCGGTGGTGCGCACCCTGAGAAACTACGCAGACGCGGGCCGCTACCACCATCTCGACCAGGTGGCTGGCAAAGAGGTTAGCTCGCGATCATCGAGCGAGATGTGGGACGAGGCAGAGCGGGCGGCCATCGCCAGCTCATCTTCTCTCGCCGCCCATCACCAGCGAACGACGGAGGGCGCGGGCTTCGCGCCATTCGAACGCGAACTGCGCGCGGAAGTTGCCGACTCCATCAAACGCTGGGTTTCCATCGTCTGTTTGTGTGGCTTCCACGGCGTACTCGGTGAAGATTGGCGAGTTATCGGGGCTTCTGCGCTCCCCGATGATGCGTTGCCTGTCCGAGCGCTGCCGAACTGCGAGGCTCAGGCGTGACGATCCGCACGAGAGACTTCAGATGACGACTCTGCTGCCAGGTGAGTTTGAGGATGAAGAGCCCGACATCATCGAAGGGCAACTGTTCCGGGTCCTAACCAATGTCGATGGCTCAGTCTTGCTTGAGTTGCGGAACGGCAACACGGCCCGCGCCAACGGCTCGGGCCTGGCTGGTTTGCAGCCCGGAGACGTCTTCCTGCTTGCGGACGGTCGGGTCGAGCAACTCCCCGCTGAGTCATGGCCGGCTGGTGATCGCACTGGAACGGTCGTGTGGGCTGGGAACACCGATATCGTCGTGAAGTCAGCTGGCTCTACCTATAGCTTCCGGCAGCGAGCCGACGATCCCTTCAAGAAGGGGCAAACAGTTCGGCTCGGACCAGATGGCCAACCGATCGCCGTGATTGCAGACGAACCCATTGACGACCTCAGCATCCTCCGCGACGATGACTTCGACCCGGAGTCCCTCGTTGTCCGAAAAGAAGATAACACCACGTCCCTCGAGGATTTCGGCGGCAACACGACGCTCGTCCGCCGCACTCTCGACCTCGCGACCGTGGCGCTTTCGCCCGACGATCCATTGCGGACGATGGGAGTAAACCCGATCAAAGGCATGCTCTTCAGCGGCCCCTCTGGCACGGGAAAAACATTCCTTGCTCGGGCTCTCGCTGCCAAGCTCGATGCTTCTTTCTACAACGTCGGCGGGCCTATGATTGTCGACAAATTCGTCGGCCAGACTGAGCGTCGGCTCCGCGAAATCTTCGAGCATGCGCAAGTCAACGGTCCCGCGATTCTTTTCTTCGACGAGATCGATAGCTTGTGGGCTGACCCCGTTTTCTAGGTCCATTCGTTATGTGAGTCCTGACCCCCGCGCTCGCGGGGAGAATGGATCACACGATGAGCAAACAAAGAAGGCGTCACACCCCGGAGCAGATCGTCCGGAAACTCGGGCAAGCCGACCGGCTCCTGGGCGAGGGCAATACGATCGCCGATGCCTGCCGCGAGCTCGGGGTTACCGAGCAGACCTATTATCGGTGGCGAAACCAGTACGGCGGCATGAAAGCCGACGACGCGAAACGGCTCAAGGAGCTCGAGAAGCAGAACGCGACCCTGAAGCGGTTGCTTGCCGAAGCAGAGCTCGAGAAGGCTGCTTTGAAGGAGTTGGCTGAGGGAAACTTCTAGGCCCGGGTAGGCGTCGCGCCGCTATCACGCACCTGATTCGCACCTTGCAGATCAGTGAGCGCATGGCGTGCCGCCTGGCCGGGCTTTCCCGCTCCGCATGGCGGCGGCCGCTCCGAGGCGACACCCCGGCAGACCCTGACCAGGCGCTGCGCGACTGGCTCCGGAAGTTTGCGAAGAACCACCCACGTTGGGGGTACCGACGTGCGTACCATGACGCGCGTGCTGAGGGCTGGAATGTGAACCACAAGAAGGTACAACGCTTGTGGCGTGAAGAAGGGCTCCGGGTGCCGCAGAAACGTCGGCGGAAGCGGGTGGGGTCATCAACTGCTGACGCCCCCAAGGCGGCTGCGCCGGGCGTGGTGTGGGCGGTTGATTTCCAATTTGATGTCGATGAGCGCGGCAAAGCGATCAAGATCTGCTCCATCGTGGATGAGCACACCCGCGTGTGTTTGGGTGGTCTTGTGGAGCGGTCGATCACCGCAGAGCGATTCATCGAGCATCTCGAGGAACTCGTCGCTGAGCATGGGGCACCGATGATGCTGCGAAGTGACAACGGGCCGGAGTTCATCTCGGATGCCGTTGCAGACTGGGCTGGCACGAGAACCGGGTTGTCGTACATCCCGCCCGGTCAGCCCTGGCGAAACGGATACGTTGAGTCGTTCAACTCGAGGCTCCGCGACGAGTGTCTGAACATCAACAGCTTCTACTCGCTGCTCCATGCACGGGTCGTGATCAGCGACTGGAAGCACGAGTACAACCACGAGCGCCGACATTCCTCGCTGGGGTACCTGGCCCCGGTCGAGTACGCTCGATCCTGCACCCACACGTTCGAAGAAACCGACTCGCATACTGAGCGGACCTAACTACGGGGGCGGCCCACTTGTACACGCAACGGGGCGAGCACAACCACGAGGCAACCAACCGGCTCGTTGGACAGTTCCTATCGCTCCTTGACGGCTTCGTGGCGTACGACCGAGTGCTCATCATTGCGACGACAAACCTTCCCGGAGCGCTTGATGACGCGCTCCTGCGCCCTGGACGACTGGGGCACAAGCTCGTCTTCTCCTTGCCGTCCGAGGATGACAGAGTTCAGATTCTCACGGCATCGAGTCGCAAGGTGACATTCCGAGAGGCGCCAGACCTGTCAGCGCTGGCCCAACTCACGGACGGCTGGACAGCGGCCGACCTCGCTGCGATCTGGACCGAGGCCGGTCTTGCCGCGACCCTCGACCATAGGAAATCCATCGCTTGGGAAGACATCCTCATCGGTGTTGAGGCGGTTGACCGCGACCGAAGAACCCAAGTGAAGGCAGAGTGATGGCTATCTGGAACCGCAAGCGCAATGAAATCCGTGACCGCCACCGCGAGTTCATCTATCTGGACGAAGTGAGTGTTGTCAGCCTTCTCGCCGGCCTTCAAGGCGAGATTAAGGACGCCGTCACCGATACCCTCTCGCGTACAGAAGACCACAGTTTAGGAGGGACCCTCGGCGCGGCGAAGACCGGTGCCAGCGTGGAGTCACGCCTTGGCACATCGCGGAGCTCGACCAACGAAGTTGTCCGACGTGCGGTCATCCAAAGCACGTTCCGGGACCTCTGGCGACGCGACGTCGGGGTTCTCCTTCACGACATCTCGGGGATCAAGCGTAGGCTTCGCAAGCCGATCCACTCGTACCGCGATCTTGAAAATGCACTTCCACGCTTAAAGAAGGCGAAACTGGCCGTCCCCCTGGGCAACATCCACCGCGGCGACATCGTGGAGATGGACGTTAAGGTAGAAGCCGATCAGTTCTTCAAGATGATCACGGTGGGTACCACATTCCTCGATCTCATGAACGGTCGAGAGGACCTGTTTGGCGTCTCGGCTGCGGACGTTCGTGAGGTCGCACCAATGATCGAGGTACTTAAGGAGCTTCTCGTTGGACTCGTTCCCATGCGGGGGGTAGCCACGAGCCACAGCGTCATCGAGGTGGCCGGTGAGCAGGTCGCAATCGCAACAGAGCTTCTCGGCAACGAAGTGCAGGGAGGCGCAAGACCTCTCGAACTGGTCGGCTTCGCTGAAGCCAACTCCTTCTGGCGCGACCTCCGTCGGACACTGTTCTCAGCTTCCACCTTCACCGTCTACGCCCGGGCCGAAGGACCTACGCTCACTTCACCATGGTCCCCGATCAAAATCGCGGACCTCCTCGAATCCCTGTCACCTGATCTCCGTGATGAGGTAGTGCTCCCACTACAACAGCTTGACCTCGGCAACACCCAGCTGATCGAGACTCCCGAGGCAGGGGCCACCGCTCAGTTTCAACTAAACAACTTCGCCGCTGCGCTCCAAGCGGCCTCGGGCGCAAGCCCTGATGCCGCTTCGGTCAATAGGGCCGTCGAAACTGCCATTCCGGCACTCGCTTCTGCAACGACCATTGAGGAGCGGCGTCGCGCCTTTGAACCTGTCGCCCAGGCTGTAGCAGGCGAGAACGTCAACCGAGACCTACTGCTGACAATCAGAAATGACTGGATCAATCGACTCCCCACGTCCGCGCCGAACACCTCTACGGCTCCTCTTCAACAGCCCGAACCTTACGCGCCACCAGTTCAGCTCGAAGTCGGGTTCGTCGCACTGTACTGGTGAGCAACCAACCAGGCGGACACGCCATCTTCATCTTCCACGCGCGCTGTAATCCCTTACGCTCAGCGCGTGTCCACTTAGGACTTGACTGACGAGTGGGGCGAGATCAGATATGGATACCTGACATCTGATGACCGTCGACACAGATTGCCTTGCGCGCCAGCAGGTGAGTGCCCCGAGAACCGCTACAGGCCGCGTGTTGGCCCGTCCCGGCGTGCCCCGCTGCGGTGACGGTCGTGCTCGATAGGGTCACTGATCTGCCGCTGTCGCTCCAGCACCTGCTGTCGCTGGTTCTCCCGCTCGGCGCGTTTCGTCTCAATCTGTCGGGCGGCGGCGTTCACGGGCAGCATGCGCAGTTCGTTGGCCTCAGCCCGGGCCAGGGCGGCTCTCGCGCGGGCGTCTTGAACGTTGCGTTGCGGGCTGATCGTGCTCATCCCGGATTTTAGTTTGGAGTGCAACACCCGGTGAGTTAGGTCAATGATAGCTCGTCAAAGATCTCTGCCGGGGTTGCCCAGTCGAGGATTTTCCGGGGCCGATTATTGATCTCCCACACGTATTCGTCGAGTTCTTCTTGGGTGAGATCTGTGAAGCTGGTGCCTTTCGGAAGATACCGGCGGATACGCCGGTTGAAGTGCTCGTTGCTGCCCCGCTGGAACGCGCTGTACGGGTCACAGAAATAGGTGGGTACCCCGATGGTGTCCGCGAGCTGGTGGTGGTGGGCGAACTCGCTGCCGTTATCGACCGTGATCGATTTGACCGCGTGCGCGGGTAGCCCCTGGTAATAGTCGAGTTGCGCATGCAGGGTGGGTGCGGCTGCGACCTGGGGGATCTTGATCGCGACGTAGTAGCGGCTGGTTCGCTCAACGCTGGTGTGGAGTGCTCCAGTACCCCGGGCCCCGAGGACGCTATCGGATTCCCAATGTCCGAACTCTTCCCGGGACTCGATCTCGACAGGCCGGTCATGGATCGAGACCCGGTGCTTGATGCGTTCGGTCTGCACGTTACGCCCCTTGATCCTGCGGCGTTTCTTCTGCCCTCGTTCCAGGTACTGCCAGAGCTCGCGATGTGCCTGGTTGGGCGAGTAGATCCACGCGTATAGGGTCTCAGGTGAGGCCCGCATGCGGGGATCGTCAGGGAACTGGGCCCCGAGGCGTCCCGCGATCTCTTCCGGTGTCCAGCCACGACGCAGGTGGCTGATCACCCAGTGAACGAGTGGGTCGTGTTCCATGCGATAGGGCTGGTGAGAACGCGCAGCCCTGGCCTGGGATTGGAGGTGCGCTTGCCCAGCGAGGTAGAGACGCTGGTGCGGGGTACGAGTATCGAGTTTGTTGCGGAGGTAGGGGCGGAGGTTCGCGTGATCGTGTTCGGGCTGCCAGGAGCCCCGGCTCAATTCCCGCGTGATGGTCGAGCGATGCACACCGATCCTGCGGGCGATCTCGGCGCGGGAGACGCCCCGCTCGGAGAGAATCTCAATCTGGATTCGGTCATCGAGGGAGAGGTGGCGATAGTGTGTGGACAAGGAAGCGCAATACCTTTCGGTGGTGATCTGAACACTCACACTCTAGGTGTTGCGCTTCCGTTCAGAACCCGCGAGCCCGAGGGAATGTCGGTGCGGCGGCGTACAATAGTTACATGGGTGTAGTTCCCGCAAGTTCGACCGTTCCCGGAGGCGAGATGCCGACCGGACAGGCCGACGCGCCCGGACGGCAGGACCATCCATCCACGACGATCGAGCCAAGCACCCCATCCGTCGATCGCTTCCAGATCCTCGCCCTCGATGGCGGGGGAGCCAAGGCACTGTTCACCGCCCACGTGCTCGCGCGCCTTGAACAGGACCTCGACGTCAGCATCAAGGACTCCTTCGACATGATCGCAGGCACATCGGCGGGCGGGATCGTCGCACTCGCGCTGGGTGCCGGTCTCACCCCGAGCGAGATCGTCGAGCACTACGAAGAACTGGTCGAGGCAGTCTTCCCGGCCACACGCCGGCGACTCTGGCGGCGGCCACGTCAACTCACTGCACCCATCTACGACGGCGATGCGCTGCGCACCGCCTTGACGAAGGTGCTCGGCGACCGGCTGCTCGGAGACAGCGCGAAACGGCTGGTCATCCCCGCGTGGGACGTTCAACGAGGCGCCGTGCACATCTTCAAGACGCCGCACCACCCGCGACTGCGTCGCGACGGCCGCATTCCGATGGTCGACGTCGCGATGGCGACGAGTGCTGCACCGACCTTCTTCAGGGCTGCGCGTGTCGACGGGCAACGAATAATTGACGGCGGCGTCTGGGCCAACAACCCTTCCGTCGTTGCGATCAGCGAGGCGGTGAGCATGCTAGACGTCCCGTTGGAAGCCATTCGGTTACTCAACGTCGGCGCTGTTGATCAGCGGACCACTCACCCTGAACGACTCGACATCGGTGGCTGGCTCAATTGGGCCAAGCCCGCCGTCGACCTCGTGATCACCGCGACGAGCCGGGGTGTGCAAGGCACCGCCATGCACCTGGTTGGCAAGGGCGACTTCGTCCGCTTCGACGCTTCGGTGCCCGGCAAGGTCTTCACGCTCGACCGAGCCAGCACCGGAACGCTCGCGGGTCTGGCCGCTGGCGAAAGTCGAGCACTGAGCCCACTCTTCACCGAGCGCTTCGCGGACCACGTCGCGGGGCGCTACACGCCTATCTCTTCGCCGGGTAGCGACCCCACGGTCGAATCCGGTACTTCGACGACGCCTGGAGGCACAGCATGAAGCACACCGACTACTTCAAGAACTTTCTGGAAAACACTGTCAACTTGCCCGAGTCCAAGGTCGACCTGCTCAGCGCGAGGGTTGACGCGATCTACAACTGCCTGAAGAACGATCCCGACCTGAAGCCTCGGATCAAGAAGAAGGTGCCTCAGGGCTCCTGGCCTCAGCGCACAATTATCAAGCCGGTCAATGGTAAGGCCTTTGACGGCGACTTCATGATCCAGATGGTCGAGGAACCCGACTGGGCATACGACCTGAAAAAGTACGGCGACGCCATCTACAACGTGCTGCACGCTACCTCGCCCTACAAGAACATGCCGCACGGTCGTAAGTGCCGTTGCGTCTACGTCAATTACGCCGAGAATGCGATGCATGTCGATGTTGTCCCCTTCGTGCGGCGGGACGACGGCACGCAGTGGATCATCAACCGCGACGACAACAAGTGGGAACGCACCGACACTGACGGCTTCACCGACTGGATGAAGAAGAAGGACGGGATCGCGAACAAGCGCTTGCGAGAGGTCATCCGGATCATGAAGTTTCTGCGCGACCACAAGAACTCCTGGACTGGTACCAAGTCGATCCTGTTGACGACGCTGCTGGGCGAGCGGGTCGAAGAGTGGCGCAAGGTGCTCGACAGCGGCTATTACAGCGATCTCCCGACAGCTCTACTGCACATCGTCTCCGACCTGGACGACTACCTACAAGCCAACCCGTACAAGCCGGTCATCATGGACCCATCTGGTTCGGGCACTTCGTTCGACCACCGCTGGAGCCAGGAGACATACTCCCACTTCCGCAAGAGGATCAACGTGCATGCCGCTGAAATCAAGGATGCCTATGACGAGACTGACTTCGACGAGAGTGTGAAGAAGTGGCAGGCGTTGTTCGGTGATGGCTTCAAGGCGCCAGCAAGTTCGGAGTCTTCCGGTTCCTCCGGAGCAGGCAAGTTCAGCGTTGTGTCTAGCGCCTCTGCTGCCGCCTCAGTGTCAACCGTCAAGCATTCGGGTCGCGCTGGGTGAGCACGAGACGCACCAGCGAGTGGCAGGCTAGGGTTCTCACGGACCTGGCCGCCTTCGCTGCCGCGTTTCCGGGGGAAGTCGAATTGATCGGCAAGCCGCGGCACAGCGATGGCGAGATGCGCCTTCGGCTAAGGGTCCTTGCCCGGGGACTTGAGTATGTGGACGGCGGGCTCCGGCTACACGACCACGAAGAGTTCCACGTCATCGTAGGACCGTCCGACCTCTCACCTCCGAGAGCCGAGGTCGATCACCTCCGGTTCCTCGACCATGCTCATGTGCTTCAAGGCACCCGGCTGTGTCTGTACCTCGACTCCTCCCGGGAATGGGACCCGATTGGAGGATTCGGGGGTTTCATCGACAGACTCATCGAGTGGCTTGGCGACGCTGCCGCTGGACGTTTTGATCCTCAAACCGCCCTCTACCACGCGGTAGGTGGTGTGTTGCACGAGACACCTGGCGCGCCGAGCGTAGTCGTGCGCGACTCACTCTCCTCGGGTCGGCTCGTCCGCCACGGCTGGTTCATCGAGCGGTCGCCTCTGCGCTACGACCTGGTGCTCGACCGTGACTATGCGCAGAGCGAGCCTGTACGTGACTCGGCTCAGCACGTACCGATCCTCCGCCTCGATGCCGCGTTGCCTCTGGGAGCCGGGACCACCTTGCTCTCTCTGCTCAGTCTTGTCGAAGACCCGTACGCAGGACACATTGCGCCTGGTGATGCCTTTACTATCGAGCGCTACCTGACCGGGCATGCCGTCCCACTGCTGACTGCCCTTGCTGCAAGCGCAATTCGCAAACCCGCTGGCACGCCTCAACGGCTCATCATCGCAGTCCCTCACCCTGCTGGTGGCCCACCGCACCTACTGGCTGCCAGCGTGCCGGGGGCGGGCGCCGACCGAATCCGGGCGCTGGCCCGCGCCAGCACGAAGAGGAATTCCGTGATCACCATCGATCCCGCCAGAATTGACCCCGACGTAGAGATGGACTGGTTACCAATCTCCGACCAGCGTCCCGAGGTAACGACGCGACGCGACTCGACGCGACCGGTCTCCTCGTTCGCAGGCAAGACCGTGCATGTCTGGGGCTGCGGCGGTCTGGGCTCATGGGTTGCGGAGTTTGTCGTCCGAGCCGGGGCCACGAAGGTTGTGCTGTGTGATCCAGGCCGTATCGCAGGCGGGCTCTTGGTTCGTCAGAACTTCATCGAGACCGATGTGGGCGAGTCAAAGGTGCAAGCTCTCGCCACGCGCTTGCGCGCAATCAGCGACGCTGTCGAGGTGGCGCCTCGTGAAGCGCATGTCCCCGAAGCCTCGGACCTAGACGATGCTGACGTCATAATCGACGCGACCATCAGCGTCGCGGTTGGCCGCATCCTCGACGCTGTGGCCGCCGCCGCCACGCGCCCGGTTCTGGCGCAGATGGCATGCGACGTCCGAACCGGGACGCTTGGGATTCTCAACGTCTCAATGCCACCGGAGACCGCAGGCTGTTGGACGATCGACCAGCGCGCCGGGAACGCGGTGAGGACTGACGGTGCACTAGAGCCGTTTTACGAGCTGTGGGGAGCAGAGGCCGACACTGACGAGATCATCCCTACACGAGGATGTTCTACGCCGACTTTTCACGGTTCGGCTGCCGACTTGAGTGGTCTTGCAGCGAGTCTGACCAGCCTGCTCGGCTTGCACCTTGGTTCGAGCGAACCTCTGTCCGGAACACACTTAATCTCGCTGCCGCATGGCGAGGCCGGGCCACTGCGGGCATTCGTAGCTGCGGGCGGCGATGGTTCGTCGGCCGCAGTACCGAAAGCATCAGATGACGGATCTAAAGGGTCGAACAAGGACGAGATCGCAGGAGAGACAGATGGCCCCCTCTGACGCACGGGACACTGCCGTCAAGCGCGGGCACATCAAGGAGTCAGTGCGCAACGCGTTGTGGGCGCGTACTGCTGGCCGTTGCACGATCTGTAACCGTCGCCTGCTTGGGGATCAGCGAACATATATGCATTCTGTTCTATTGGCGGAACTGGCGCACAATATCGGAGCCACCGGCGGAGACGGATCGCCTCGGAGTAAAGATACGGAGAATGTCGATGACACTGAGGCCGAGGAGAACTTGTTGCTTTTGTGCCATGACTGCCACAAGATCATTGACAACCCCGACCACATCGACTTCTTTCCACCCGAGAAACTGCGCCAAATCAAGGAGTCCTTCGAGAGGCGCGTCGAGATGGTCACAGAGAACGGCGGCCTCACCCGTACCGCTGCGCTCCGAGTTGGTTGCTTGATTCGCGGTTCACTCGCGATGGCCTCCCAACGGGAGATCGCCGAAACCCTCCTGGCAGTCAACTATCTCGGTCTCGTCGAGACACAGCGCAGTGGCGACTTCACCTGCCGGATCAACGGGTCTGCTGGTGGCCTCGGCTTCTGGGATGCTGCCCAGCAATCGATCAACGACACAATCGCCCAGGTCCGCCAAGCGGTCGACAGTGGCGACGTTGAGCACATCTCGGTCTTCGCCATCGCACCGGTGCCTCTTCTCATCTATCTGGGATGGCATCTCGACGACAAGACGCCGACTCGGCTCTTCCAAAAGCACCGCGATCAGTTCATCGGTTGGTCCTGGAGCGACCAAGGCGATCCGGTCGAGTTCGACATCGTTGCCTCCGAACAGGACGCCTCTGCCGAGGACGTCGCGCTTGTTTGCGCGCTGACGAGCGAGGTAGATCGCGCGGCTTTTCCGCCCACCGTCGATGGCACACCGATCATTGAAGTAAGGCCGGCCGGAGTCTCGCCTGGGCCGAATCTGCTTTCGCATGAGCAGTCCCTAGCGAACTTTGCCGAACAGTGGCGAGCCGCACTAGCGATGGCTGAAGCAAGTTTCCCTAGCGCGAAGCGATGGCACCTCATCGCCTCGGCGCCGGTCACCGCCTCGATAGAGGCCGGGCGTGCCCTCGTACGGGACATTCATCCGCCCGTCATGCTCTACGAGCGCACCGATGCTGCCTACGAAGCGGTGCTCATCGCCAACAAGTAGGAGCTTGAGGTCTTCCTGCCCTGCGCGCCGCCGCGGGGTTCCGCATGTCCGGGCTCGGGCGTAAGGTGGAGGCTGAGGCAGGTTCTCCTCGATTGCGGGTCCTTCGGGACGGCCCAGCTTGGGCGCTCATACACGTACTGCCTCCTCGACGGAGAGACACGTGTGACGAGAGGCCCGCCATGATCAGCCTGATCTGGACGCTCAGCGCCCACACCCGCTACTGCCTGCGCCGCTACATGCCGACCAACCGGCTGCTCGACGCGATCCGACGCCGACCCAACCTGAGATGGGGCATCCCTGCGATGCTCCTCGCCGTTCCCTACCTGCTGATCGCGAGCATCTGCACCAACGCCCTCGCTGACGGCGCCCCAGGCTGGCTGCATCTGGTCGTGCTGTGGGCTGTATGGAACGCGATGAAGTTCACCATCATGGGACCAGTAAGCCTCATCCTGCTGGTGCGTGCGCGCATCGCCGAGGCTGTCGCGCGACCCGGCGTGCGGCGAGACCGCGATGCGGGCGAGTCGCTGAACCACGCCGCCGCCGAGCCGTTGCTTCACAGGTGAGTGGTGGTCCGTCCACTACAGTGTTGTGGGTGTCCGAACTGTTGCCCAACTTGGAGCCGCTGGCCGCGCTGCTTGGGCATGCCACGCCCGCGAAGGCAGACGCTCACGCGCTCCTCGATGCGGTCGCGACGGCCGCGTCGGTAGATGAGTTGGATGAGGCTATCGGCACGATTGTCGAGAGCTGGCGAACCCCATGAGCAAAACCAGCATCGTCTCGATCGACGTACGCGGTTTCAGAGCTTTCGGCACGGTGCCTGCCCACTTCGAACTGGACGCGCCTCTGACGGTGGCTCACGGCGGCAACAGCCAAGGTAAGACCAGCCTGGCGGAGGCTGTGGAGTTCCTGCTGTCGGGTCGGAGTAGTCGCCGGGAGCTTCTTGGCGGTGCGAAGGCTGAGTACAACGACAGCCTCCGAAATGCCCATCTCCCTGACGGCGACGATGAGGTCTTCGTAGAAGCTGTAGTGCGTACCGCTTACGGTTCGCTCCACCGTGTTCGGCGGAACCTGACCGGGGACTTTGGCCGAGGGTCGGAGTGCGAGAGTCGGCTCCTCGTCGACGGGAACGAGGTCAGCGACCTGTCGGGCGTCGGGCTCGTACTGGCCGACCCACCGGTACGCGCTCCCGTCCTGTTGCAGCACATCCTTCGCCACGCCCTTTCGACGGAACCCAAGCAACGAGTCGCCTACTTCAAGTCGCTTCTGTCCCTCAGCGATCTCGACCTGCTGCGTGCACGAGTCGCCGAAGCACGCAAGCAACTGGAGCAAGAGCCCGATGGGCCATGGCTCCAGAGGGTGGCGACGCTACCTACGGACCTCTCTGACGCACGGAATCGTCTCCAAGCCGTCGTCAGAACCGCCTCTTCCGATGAGGAGGCAGTCACGGACGCGTTGTCCGGAGAGCTACGCGAGGTGGCCGGAGCCGCTACAGGAGAGCACTACTCGACTCTCGCCGACGCCAAGACCGGACTTGAGACCCGCGCCAAGGCCAACGCGGAGGCGCTCTTTCCGACCGCCCGATTTGTCGCAACGCCGATTCCCTCGGTCGAACTCGAGGTGCCGGACACGACCGCCTACAGGGAGGCGCTTGTCTCCATCGAGGGAGAGGTAGCCCGCCTGCTACCCGTCTTCGCGGCAGTTCTGCGAGTGGATGAGTTTGCGGAGCTGACTGCCTCGGTGGACTGTCCGGTGTGCGCAACGCCGGAGGCGCTGACACCTGCGCGCCTCGACGCGCTGAGAGCCGAGCTGGCCCGCGCTTCGAATCTTGATCAGACCGCCGCCACGACACTCGCATCCATTGGCCGAGCAGGTGAGACGCTCACTGCCCTCGCAGAGTTTGTGCGTGCAGGAATGCCGACTGCTGGCAGCCTGTCGGAGACCGAGCTCACCGGACTGGCCGCGAAGCTTCAGGACTGGGACCTTCCACCCACCCTCGTCCGAGACGCTCATGCCGCTGCGACAGCTCTGACCGACTCGACGAAGGCGCTCGTCGCTGCGGGCCGCGAAGTCCGCGAAGCGCTCGCCGCTCTGCGACTCGCGGTCGAGCGACGAGAGTTTCCGCCTGACCCTGAAGCTGCCTTCGGCAGCCTGCGTACAGCTCTCGATGCCGTACGCAGGAAGCGCGAGTTGCACGCGGAGGCCGTATCCGAACTTGAGACTGCCATCGCGCCGGTCATCGAGGAACGTGCCGGGATCGCTGATCATCGGCAGTTGCTGACCCTGCTCGACGGAGTAGCGGGGCTAGCAGGCGATGTGATCAGATCGTCCGAGCGACAACGCGCATTGACCCGGCTGAAGGCGGCAGAGAAGGGCCTTCAGGATGCTTCGGTTGAGCTGCTCGACGCGCGCTTCGCTGAGATGAGCGACACCATCAAGTCTTGGTGGCTGACGATCCGCCCTGACGAGCTGGTCGACTTCATGGGTGTGCGAACACGTGCTGGCGGCACTCGCTTCGTCAACTTGATAGCCGCGCTTTACACCGAGGCGGGAACATCGCCAGTGGTGCGCGACGCCCTCGGCGTTTACAGCGACTCACAGTTGAACGCACTCGGCCTGTCGATCTTCCTGGCACGCACCGAACTCCTTGACTCATCGGTGGTGGTCCTCGATGACCCCATCCCTGGAAGCGACCCTGACCACCGACTGACGTTTGTTCAGAACACCATCACCAAGCTCCTCGATGCTGGCGTGCAAGTCGTCTTGACCACTTACGACAGCAGACTGGCTGACTGGACCATGAGCAATCACGACCATCGTGGACTGATTGCGTATGAACTCAATCTTGTCGATCCCCGGGCCGGTACTGTGCCGACACAGACCTCCGACATGTTTAGCCGACTGATGTTGGATGCTGAGGACAACCTCAACGCACCAACTGCCCGCGGCCGCAGGGCCGCGTGCGGAAGCTTTCGTTCGGCAGCAGAGCGGCTTGCGAAGCAGGTCATCGCCACCGGGCGTACTGAAGCGGGTCCACCCTGTTCGGTTGCGGACGTCGATGCCGAGGCGTCAATGTTGGGGCAGCTCGTCCCGCTCGTCCGCGGTTTCGCTCTCGATAACGGGGAGAAGGGACAGTGGAACACCTTCGCAACGGTCCTGAACCCCGGGAACCATGACGACGACGTGCCGTCCACGACAGAACTGAAGGTCGTCCGAGGCAACCTGCGCAAGATCGCGAAGACACACCGTGAGCACTGGCCAAACGGCCTGGTCTCGTGATCCTGACCAGCGACTACCGGCTGAATGGGGGAGACGGATCGATTCCTGGCCATCGCCCCTCCGCTACCCAACCCGCTACGCAGTGGCCTGAGACCTGCGCCCGCTCGGCCGGAGAGCGACTCCTGCGGCAACGAGCGCGCGTCCGACCGTCTGCTGGCTAACCCCGAACCGCAACCCCACCTCCATGAGCGTCAAGCCGTCGGAGTACAACTCAACAGCTTCTGCTAGGTGGCGCTTATCGAGACCGCGCCTGCGGACCGGGACCGAGCGGCGGACAAGATGCGCGGCAGCCGTACGGCGATGGATGCCGAACCGCTCACCCAGGTCCACCAGCGTCGCGCCCGCCTCATACAAGGCGACAAGCTCATCCACCTGAACCGGACTCAGAAAGGTTTGAGCCATCCCAACTGCCCGCACCATCCGACCCCGCGAGTCCACTACGGACGGCTCCGCCGGCCTGCGGTCCCGCCGGTAGACCCCTCGCGACCTGCGGGAAGCCATCGTTTTCAAGGCCGGGCAGGGGTTCTCGAACTCTCTACGGAGGTCCACCGTAGTACCGATGCCTCAGCTCTCAGTCTCCTGCCAGGACGTTGAGAGTTGAGGCATCGGTGTTCCACGGGTCTTGGTGGACTCCGAGACGGGCGGACTATATCGAGGCGGGCAAGCTGCTCGATCCTGACGAGCGTGAGATTGCCGCGGGCGCTGATGCTGCTGCGGCGCCAACATCCGGCGGCACGCCTCCGTACCATCTCATCTTTTGCGTGAAAGACGGTGAGCTTGTGGTCATCGCCTACGCGCATGAACGTCGCCGCGCTGGCTGCTGGCGTGATCGTCTGGAACACGTTCGACCTGGCAGACGATACACCGAGGTGTAGGGACGCTCCTTGTCACTCAATGTTCACTTGCTGACTGTATGACTGAGTGAAATCTGGCTGATCAGGATGGTGCCGATGAACGAATCAACAGGGCCCGAAGGTCGCGGCGGTCAACATGCGGGCTCGGTCGCAGAAGTGTTCTGGGTGTTCCTGCGGCTTGGGCTGACCTCCTTCGGTGGGCCGGTCGCGCATCTGGGGTACTTTCGTGAGGCATTCGTACAACGGCGCAAGTGGCTCAGTGATGCGGTCTACGCCGATCTGGTGGCGCTGTGCCAATTCCTGCCCGGGCCGGCATCGAGCCAGGTGGGAATGGCCATCGGTCTCCAACGCGCCGGGATGGGCGGGCTGTTCGCGGCCTGGTTCGCGTTCACGATGCCCTCGGCCATCGTGCTGGTGGCTTTCGCCTTCGGGGTGGCCTCTTTCGGCGACGCTGCGAGGACAGGATGGCTGGATGGGCTGAAAGCGGCCGCCGTCGCCGTGGTCGCCCAGGCCGTGCTCGGCATGGCCAAATCTCTGACTCCCGATGCGAAAAGGGCAAGTATCGCCGCCGCGGCGATGATTGCGATCCTGCTCGGAGGCCACCCCCTAGCCCAGATTGGCGCGATCGTCATGGGGGGTCTTCTCGGATTGACCTGGTTGCGAGCCGAGACGACCGAGGGCGGGCGTCGCGAGCATCTCGAGATCGGGGTCTCCCGCACGATCGGCGCCCTCTGCTTGGGGCTGTTCGCGTTGTTGCTGGTGGCGTTGCCGGTCCTCGCCGCGCTGACAGCCCATCCTGGTCTCGAGTTGGCCGATCTGTTTTACCGGGCCGGTGCTCTGGTCTTTGGCGGTGGCCACGTGGTGCTTCCGCTGTTGGAAGCCGAGACAGTGCACACCGGTCTGGTCGACGGCGGGACCTTCCTCGCCGGCTACGGAGCCGCCCAGGCCGTGCCGGGCCCGTTGTTTACCTTCGCTGCCTTCCTCGGTGCTTCAAGCTCCGCCGAGGTCACCGGATGGGCTGGGGCCGCCATCGCCCTGGTCGCGGTATTCTTGCCCGCCACTCTGCTCGTCGTGGGTGCGTTGCCGTTCTGGGAGCGGCTGCGCCATTCGCGGATCGCGCGGCGGGCACTGCTGGGGATCAACGCCTCGGTGGTCGGTGTCCTGGCCGCGGCCCTCTATGATCCGGTCTTCACCCAGGGCATTACCTCACCGGCGACCCTTGCACTGGCCGTCGCGGTGTTCATCGCCCAGGTCCACTGGAAGCTGCCTGCCTGGGCTGCGGTCATCGGTGCCGGGATCATCGGATTCGTCCTCTTGTAAGGGCGGACGGCATGGTCGGCCGCACCTCGTCGGCTTCTGCCGCACAGAAAGTGATTTTCCTGTGGATACTCACGTTTCTCGTCGTGGCGTCGTCTACCGTGTGATGAGGATGAATGAGCCGTTTGAAAGAGCCGTCGAGCAGCACGGAGCCACCGTGCTGCGGGTCTGCCGCGCGATGCTCGGGCCCACCGCCGATGCCGACGACGCCTGGCAGGAGACCTTCCTGGGCGCACTGCGGGCCTGGCCGGATCTCGACAGCACCGCCAACGTCGAGGCCTGGCTGGTGCGCATCGCCCAGCGCAAGTGCATTGACGCGCACCGCGCTCGAGGCCGGAGTCCGATCCCGGTTGAGGAGCTGTCCCAGCCTCGACGCTCTCACCAAGCTCAGCACGCCACTGAATTTCCTCACTACGACGACGAACTCTGGGGCGCCGTCGCCGCCCTGCCGCTGCGCCAACGGGAAGCTCTGGCGTACCACTACCTCGGCGGGCTGAAGCACACCGAAACCGCGGAACTCACCGGCAGCACCCCCGCCGCGGTCCGCCGCGCCGCCGCCGACGGACTGGCCCGATTACGGGCGGACTACGTCCCGCAGCACGACACGACCCAGGAGGACCCGAAGTGACCGACGAAACAGCAACATTGTTCCCGGTCAGCGACGCTGACCTGACCAGCCTGCGGAACCGCTTGACGACCACGGCGGAGCAGTCTGGCGACCTCGACGTCAGCTACGACCTCACCACCACCCCCATCGGCACCCTGCTCGTCGCCGCCACCGCGCACGGCGTGGTCCGGGTCGCTTTTGAATCTGAGGATTTCGACACCGTGCTGGATAGTTTGGCCGCTCGTATCGGCCCGAACATCCTGCGCGCCCCGGAACCCCTAGCCACCGCCACCACCCAGCTACGCGAATATTTCGCCGGACAGCGCCGCACCTTCGACGTGCCCCTGGACTACCGGCTCTCCAGCGGATTCCGCCAGTCCGTGCAACAGCACCTGCTCGAGATCGGCTACGGTCACACCGCCACCTACAAAGCCGTGGCCGAGCTGGTCGGCCGCCCCACCGCAGTGCGCGCCGTCGGCACCGCCTGTGCCACCAACCCGCTCCCCATCCTGCTGCCCTGCCATCGGGTGCTGCGCAGCGACGGCGGCCTCGGCGGCTACCTCGGTGGCCTCGACGCCAAAACCGCTCTGCTCGACCTGGAATCCGCCGCATGAATTCCCTCTTCGACGACGCCGACATCCCGCCACCGGTTCCCGAGCTCCCTGAGGGCGCCCACTACCTGCCGGGCTGGCTCACCGCCGAACAGCAACGCTGGTTGGTGCACCGATTCTTCGAGTGGGCCCAGGGCCCGGTGCCCCCGCGCGGAGCAATCGTTCGCGGCCACGAGATGAGCGTGAAAACCGTCTGTCTCGGCTGGCACTGGCGCCCCTACCAATACACGCGCGACGCCGTCGACGTGAACGGCAACCGGGTGCTGGACTTCCCCGACTGGCTGATCCGCCTCGGCCAAAAAGCGCTCGCCGACGCCACCGGGGACGCCGCCGCGGCCGCGCAGTACCAACCAGATGCCGCCCTGGCGAACTACTACGACGAACACGCCCACATGGGGATGCACCAAGACCGTGACGAAAAGTCGCGAGCCCCCGTGGTCTCCCTGTCCCTCGGCGACACGTGCCGCTTCCGCTTCGGCAACACCGAGAACCGCAACAAGCCGTATCAAGACCTCGAGCTGCGCTCCGGCGACCTCTTCGTCTTCGGCGGTCCCTCCCGGCTGGCCTATCACGGCGTCACCCAGGTGTACCCGGGTACCGCCCCCGCACACTGCGGCCTCGACACCGGCCGGATCAACATCACCCTGCGCGAGACCGGACTGACCCCAGAAGGAGCCTGACACCATGGCAGAGACCGGCATCATCATCGGCGACGACGGACTGGCCCGCCCCGCCTGGGCAACATCTTCTGAGCTGATGCAGACCTACTATGACACCGAATGGGGCATGCCCGTCCGTGACGAGCACGGCGTCTTCGAACGCATCAGCCTCGAAGCATTCCAATCGGGACTGTCCTGGGCCACCATCCTGCGCAAGCGTGAAAATTTCCGCGCCGCCTTCGCCGGGTTCGACCCGGATGCGGTGGCGAAATTTGGTGACGACGACGTCGGACGGCTCCTTGAAGACGCCGGCATCGTGAGGAACCGGGCGAAAATCTTGGCCACCATCAACAACGCCCAGGCCACCCTCGCCCTGCGCGAGGACGGCGGGCTCGCCGACTTCGTCTGGTCCTTCCAACCCGAGACCACCCCGCCGCCGCGCACCATCGAAGACATCCCCACCCAGTCGGCGGAATCCGTGGCGCTGTCCAAAGCCCTGCGGAAGAAGGGGTTCCGCTTTGTCGGTCCCACCACCATGTTCGCGCTGATGGAAGCCATCGGCATCGTGGACACCCACCTGCTGGGCTCCCATCGCCGCGGCGCCTCCGGAGTGTGGAAGTGAGGCAATGGCGGCCCGGAGCGAAAGCGAGCGCCCCGCACATAACTTAGACCCGGCCGGCCACCTGCTCCGGTGTCGAGGGCTTCGCGTCCGAATTAGCGGCACGGGCAGGCCCCAGCCGCGCGATCTTCGCGGGCCACCATATCCGGTCGCCCATCGCAATGGTCAGTGCGGGGACCAGGAACGACCGGACAATGAGCGCGTCGATGAGCACACCCAGCGCGACGATGATGGCCAGCTGGAGAAGGAACTGAATCGGAATAACGACCAGCGCCGCGAACGTGGCAGCCAGCACGACACCGGCCGAGGTGATGACCCCACCTGTGACCGAGAGCCCGCGCAGAGTCCCTTCCCGAGTTCCATGGACCAGGGATTCCTCGCGAATACGCGTCATCAGGAAGATGTTGTAGTCGATCCCCAGCGCCACCAGGAAGACGAAGGCGTACAGCGGCACCGAGGGATCCGAGTTGGGTTGGCCGATGAGCTGGAAGATCAGGGCGCTCAGGCCCAGTGCGGTGCCGAAGCTCAGCACTGTCGTGGCAAGCAATACCAGTGGTGCAACCAGCGAGCGCAACAGCAGGGCCAGCATGATGGTGATCGCGATGAGCACGATGGGGATGATCAGGGTACGGTCCTCGATCGAGGTTTGGTTTGTGTCGAGATCGACTGCAGTAGACCCGCCGACGAGGGCATCCAGATCGCCCAACGACTCCCTCAATTCCTGCACTACGCGCTCTGCCTCCGCGGAGTCGGCCGGAGCGTCCAAGGTGACGGAGAAAAGCAGGGATGAATCGACGACCGAGGGTTCGATCCCGGCGAACGGTCCTTGAGCCATCTCCGGTGGCACTTTACCCTCGGAATCCACCGGAAGTGTTCCCGAGGGTGAATCTTGGGCGATCAGTTCGATGGAGTCAACGCCCTCCGTCTCTGTGATGATCCGAGCCACGTCGGCGCGCCCAGACTCCGGTGCCAGAACGTACGTGGGTGTGCCCGAGCCGCCGGGAAAGTGGCGGTCGATGGCCTCTTGGCCATCTCGGGCTTGGCTCTCTCCGAGCACGAACTCGTTTTGGGGCACGCCATTTGCCTGTAACGTCAGCAACCCGGCACATCCGACCACCAGGAAGGTGAGGACGACGGCTGCCACCCTCCGGGGCGCTGCCGCGACGAGGCGCCCGACCTTCGCCCACAGGCCGCGTGCTTCCGGTCCGGTGAGTGCGGGATGGGGGCTATCGGCACGGGGGATGCGAGGCCAGAATGCGGCGCGTCCCACCATGGCCAGCATGGCGGGCAAAAAGGTCAGCGACGTCAGCATGGCACAGACGATGCCTACGGATGCGACTGGACCGAGTGCGGCGTTGGAGGCCAGGTCTGACAGGAGAAGGCAGAGGAGGCCGACGATCACGGTTCCCCCTGACGCGCTGATCGGCTCCACGACGCCGCGGGCCGCCGCAAAGGCTGCTCGCGCCGCCGACTCGTTGTCGCGGAGCTCTTCACGGAATCGCGCGATGTAGAGAAGTGAGTAGTCGGTGGCCGCACCGATGACCAGAATGAAGAGAATCCCCTGGACTTGTCCGTTGATCGATACCAGGTCTGCACGCGCTAGCAGAACATTAACGAAGACCGCGGCGGCCAGCGCGGTCATCGAACTCAGCAGGACGAGCACGGGCAACAACGGAGAGCGGTAGACCGCGACAAGGATCACGAAGACGACTGCCAGTGCGACGATGAGCAGGAGGCCGTCGATGCCGGCGAAGGCTGACTGCAGGTCTGCAGTGAAGCCCGCGGGGCCGCTCACCCAGGAACTCAGATCAGCTGGGAGAACCTCGGCTGCTTGAACTTCCAGCGCGGTGACTGCCTCACCGACCTCGACGTCCTCCGGGAGCAAGACGATCAGCTGCGCTGCACGGCCATCATCGGAGACCACGAGAGGTGATCTCTCGGCCCCAGGGATGGCCGTCTGTGCCTCGTCCCCCAGTTTTTCGACGGCGTCGCGATCTGAGGATTGCAGACCATTCTCGCGTTCCACGATGATGATCGCCGGAATCGAGTCGCTGTCCGTGAAGCGTTCGATCTGATTCTGGACTTGCGTCGACTCGGCGCTGGCTGGAAGGGCGGACGAACGGTCGTCATCGGCGACGTCACTGATGGAGCCGAAGCTGGCCCCGCCAACGCCGAAGACTGCGAACCATGTGAGGACGAGGGCCAGCGGGATGATGAGTCTGGTCAGGAGCGGCGGCCGCGAGGACGAGGAAGAAGTGGTCACCGGGAAAGTATCTCACCGAGTGAGCAACTTTCCTAGTTAACTGTTTCGCGTGTTCTTCTTCGCCCATTCCGCCTCCCGCGGAGCGAGGCCGCGGGCCATCTCATCGAGAAATCGACGCACCGCGATCCGTTCGGGGCTGGTGAGCGAAGCCGCAGCACGGACTCTTCCGAACTGCTGACGACCGATGGTTTCCATGGCAATCTCGCGGGTGCTGTTCGTCACGGTAAAGGTCACTGCGCGGCGGTCATCCGGGTGCGGCTTCCTTTGCAGATGGCCGGCCGACTCCAGGCGGTCGAGCAACTTCGTGGTCGCGCCTGATGACAGGCCCAAGTGTGCCCGCAGTGTGGCTGCGGTGGCGATTTCACCCTGATGGTCAGCGGCGATCAGGTAGTGGATGGCCTTCATGTCCGTGGCGTTCAGCCGCATGTAGCGTTGGCTAGCGGCTGAGAGCTCGGCTTCGGCCTCGCGCAGAGCCACGAGTGAGGCCATGATGTCATCGATCTCGGCGCGGTCCGTCTGGCTGAGTGACGTGTGATCAATGTATCGGCCATCGGGATCATTGGAGAGAAGATCGTGGACACGCCAGCCCGGCTCGCTGTCTGGGCGATCGTGGGTAGGCATGTAGTGATTGTAGCCTTGAGCCCGCAGGGGACCCGTGAGTCAGTGCGTCATGGAGCTCGTCGAACGAGGTGAGGGTCTTCCTGCCTGCGTGAGATCGCCTGCGCCCGGGGCCTTGACCTCTTTCCGCATCTATCGCCGACCGAAGAGCCGGAGGAGGAGGCCTTTCTTTGCGGAGTGGCTATCCCTCTGTTCGTGCCCGGGGCACCACTGCCCGGAGGGAACGGATCGCTTGACCTCGGTGATGTGTTGTCCGCACCCGGCCCACGTGGTTCTTCCGCATTCTTTGCACTTCGCTGCTCTGCACATGGTTGATTCTTCCCTTCTTCGTGATTCTCTGGATCAGTGGGCTGGTGTTCAGTTCGGTTCTAGTTGATGCTCCGTCTAGGTAGACGGCAGCCGATCGATGTGAAGCGGCAGACCGTGAACGAGGCGAGGGCGACCACGGCAACGACGCCCACCCCGATGGCCCCGGCTAGAGGTAGCTCAGAAGCCAGAATCAGGCCCCCGGTGACCAGCACGAAAATTCCGAAGACTTTCTGTAGCGTCTGCGCGGGGACGCGTCCGGAGAGCTTGGACCCGATGAGCGCCCCGGCCACGGCGATCACGGTCACTGAGAGCACCAGTGGCCAATCCAGGCTCACCGAGGTGAGATACCCCGCCAGGCCGGCGAAAGACTTCATCGCGATGACCAGCAGTGACGTCCCCACCGCCACCGGCATGCTCAGCCCGCCCAGCAAGACCAGCGCGGGCACGATGAGAAAGCCTCCTCCGGCGCCGACGATGCCTGTGACGAATCCGACGAACGCGCCGTCGATGATGGTGCGAACGACCGGGATCGTGCGCGTCGCGTCCTGCTGCCTTACCGGCTCCGTCGCCCGGTTGTCGTCATCATGGGCGTCGCTGGTGCGACTTTTCTTGAGGATCATCGCGGTGGCGGTAGCGATCATCATCAGGGCGAATGCCACGAGTAGCACGGTCCCAGGAAGACGCCCACCGATCAGCCCGCCGCCGAAGGCGCCCACCATTCCGGCGGCTCCGAAGATGATTCCGGTGCGCCAGCGCACCCGCTGATGACGTGCGTGGATGGTCAGACTGGACAGTGAGGTGATGCCGACAACGAACAGGGAGGCCGCAATGGCTTCACGTGCTGGCATGCCAGCGACATAGGTCAGCAGCGGCACGGTGAGAATCGAGCCTCCACCCCCCAGTGTCCCGAGGCTCAGGCCTACGAGGCCCGCGAGAACCAGGGTGACAATCAGCGTGAGTGTCATAGTCGACTCGAAGCGATGGGGATGGACTCGATCATCTCTTTCGTGCTGGCGCTGGCCTTGACCTTGTTCCATGGCATCGATGAGAGGACGCGACCCATCAGGCAGGAATTGGTCAGTGCGGCGATGATCAGCCCGGCACTGACGCCGAAGGCGACCACCTGGGACCACGGCCAGATTAACGCCAGGAGCAAGCTGATCAGGATGAGGGAGCCGGCTGTGAAACGCACTTGCCGTTCGATGCCCCACCGCTGAGCCCCACGCACCACGGTGCCTCCAGCCGTTTCGAAGGCAGGGACCCCGCCGGTCAGTACTGTGGCGGTGTTCAGGCCAGCCGCGGCGAGGCGCTGCTGCGCCTGAGTGGCGCGGTGGCCCGACTGGCAGACCAGCACAGCTCGCGGCCCGACACGGTCGGCCAGCTCGGTGCTGTGCTCGGCGAGGGAATCCAGCGGGACGTTGTAGGAGCCATGGATGTGCACTGACTCGAACTCTGCGGGTGAACGGACGTCGATCATCGTCACGTCTGGGTGCTGGTTGCGCCATTCGACGAGCTCCTTTGCGGAGATGGTCGACACGGAGGGGAGTTGGGTGGGACGCTGACTGTTGTTCATGGATTCTGCTTTCACTTGGTCGGGGTGGAGTTCTGGGCAATCCAGGCGTTGTAGCTGCCTTCGAGTTCGATGATGTCGTGACCGGCTCGCCGCAGAGCGCTGGCCGCCACGGTGTTGCGCATGCCGGATTGGCAGTACGTCACGATGGGGCCGGACGCTGGCAAATGGTCCTGATGCCACAGGACGCGTGCGGCGCTGAGTTGCTTCGCACCGGGGATATGGCCCGCCGCGAATTCACCGCGTTGGCGCACATCCAGGAGGGCGGCCCTGTCGACGTCCTCGAGGTTCTCAACAGCGATTGTTGGCGGCACGAATTCAGGTAATCCGTCGATCGTGGTGACGTAGCCGCTGGTCTGATCGATGCCGACGCGCAGTAGGCTGTCTGCGATGGACTGGGCGGTTTCTTGATTCGGGGCCAACAGGACGAGCGGCCGATCATCAGTCTCGGGGTTGTATGCCCACGCTGCATAGGTGACTGTTTTGGATCCGTGCGGGATGTTGAGGGAACCGGCCACGGTGCCCTGGTGTACCTCAGCGGGTGAGCGGGTGTCGACGAAGGTGATCGCGTCGCGCTGCAGCTGGGCGCGGACCTGTTCGATGGGGAGTTCGGGCAGTGCCTCGCGTTTGCCGAGGAGGGCGGGGCCTTCGCGGTTCTCCTTCTTCATCCGTCGGAAGTAGGCGTGAGCATCGGGTTGGCCGTCGAGGAGCTCGTCAATGAAGCCTTTCTCATCGTTGTCCGCCAGGTACGTGCCCCACCATGCGTGCCTGCGCTCGTATCCGACGGTGGTGGAGGGCAGCGCCCCCAGAGCCTTGCCGCAGGCGCTGCCCGAACCGTGGCCCGGGTAGACCTGGAGGTGGTCGGGCAGGGGCAGGAACACCTCCTGGAGGCTTTTGAAAAGCTGACGGGCACCTTCGAATCGGGTGTCGACGCCGCCCGCGGCTTCATCGAGCAGATCGGGACGGCCCAGGTCACCTGCGAACACGAAGTCTCCGGAGATCATGTAGCCAGGTTCGTCGGCAAAGGCGCCGTCGGTGATGAGGAAAATCAGATGCTCGGGGGTGTGTCCGGGAGTGTGGCGCGCCTGGACGGTGATGTTGCCGAGCGTGATGCTGCTGCCGTCATAGAGGCGATGCGCGTCGAACCCGTACTGCCAGTCTGCGCCGCCCTCGCCGGAGACGTAGATCTCGGCGCCCGTAGCTGCGGCCAATTCGCGAGTGCCGGAGAGATAGTCCGCGTGGATGTGGGTTTCGGTGACGGCGACGATCCGCATGCCCTGTTGCTCGGCAAGGTCGAGGTAGTCGGTGATGTCGCGGCGTGCGTCGACGACGATTGCTTCGCCCCGTGCCTGGCAACCGATGAAGTAGCTGGCTTGAGCGAGGTCCTCGTCATAAATCCGTTCAAGTAGCACGGCTGATCCTTCCTGATGTCCTAGCCCGAAGATACCCCCGGGGGTATTGATAGCGTGACATACCCAGGGGGGTATTTGCAAGTGCGGTTCGAATGGGGTCGGGGCAGGATGATTCCAGGTGCAACGGACAACCCCCTCCTTCCGCTCAGGCGCTCGAGGTGCCCGTGCAGGAGGAGGGGGTGTGTTGAGTATGGGTCAGGCCAGGGTAAGGAAGAGTTTTTCTAGCTCTTCTGCGGTGATGTTGTCCTCTCGGTTTGTGCCCTCGGGGTCGGCGATGCAATCTTTCATAGCTGTTGCAATGATCGCGAATCCGGCACGGTCCAAGGCCGAGGACACGGCCGAGAGCTGGGTGACGACGTCGCGGCAGTTCCCGCCACTCTCCGCTGAGCTGATCACGCCATCCAGCTGACCGCGCGCTCGCTTCAGCCGATTGATGATCTTTCGTTGAGCTTCTGCGTTGCCGACGGCCATATGCGCTCCTGATGTGCTGTTGTCGAGGTTTATTCGGTGTTCATGGTGCCAACAAATTATACCCCTTGGGGTATTCCGGGCAGGTGAGGATTCTCCTGCGCGAGCCGTTTAACCGCAGCGGCGCCCGATCGTGAAGACCGAGCGCCGCTACGGTAGAGCGGTATCGGGTGGCCGCTACGACTTCTGGCGTCGCGAGGCCAAGGCTGCCAGCAACCGCTCCTCGGCACCGGGGCCAGCCTTGATGCCGGACGGGAGCTTGAGCACGAACAGCATGCCCAGGATCCACCAGCCGGCCAAAATCAGCCACGACTCCGGTGCCATGAAGGCCGGCAGACCCGGCAGGTAGAGGACCAGCATGCCCGCGGTCGACACCACAGCCAGCACACCCACGATGCGTCCGGTCCACTCGTTGCCTGGGCGGCCGACGCGCATCGGACGATCCAGGCCTGGTTCACGGCGGCGCAGCACCAGGAACACGATGGCCACCATCATGTAGGTCAGCACGATGCTCGGGCCGCCGGCCTCCACCGCCCAGTCCAGCATGGCCAGTCCGAAGAACGGGGCCACGGTGGTCAGCACGCCCACGAAGAGCAGCGCGTTGACCGGGGTCGCGTTCTTCGGGTGCATCACGCCGAACCAGGCGGGGATCATGCCGGATTTCGCCATCGCCCACAGCAGGCGAGAGGCGCCGATCATGAACGCGTTCCACGTGGTCACCACACCGGCCAGACCGCCGGCGATGACGAGCTTGCCCCAGAAGGCGTGGCCGAGCATGTAGGCCAGGGCGTCGCCGGTGGCGAGGTCGAAGTTGATGATCTCGCTGGTCGGTGCCGCCAGGGAGGTGGTGGTCACGATCAACATGTAGAAGATCGTCGCCATCACCACGGAGAGCACAATCAGCTTGCCCAGTGCTCGCGGGGAGACGTTGGCTTCCTCCGCCGACTGGGGGATGACGTCGAAGCCGATGAACAGGAAGGGCACCACCACGAGCACCGCAACGATGCCCACCGAGCCGCCGGTGAAGAAGGGCTCCACGTTCTCGACCTTGCCTCCGAACACGGTGGCCACGGCCATCACCAGGGCGACGATGATCAGGAACATCACCACCGAGTTCTGGAACAGCGACGAGTTCTTTATGCCCCGGATATTCAGCCAGGTCAAGAGGACGGAGGTCACCGCGCCGATGAGCGCCCACGTGAGGAACACCGGTTCACCGGCCACCTCGTACATGGGGATCTGCTGCAGCTGCGGGAACAGGTAGGTCGCCGCGCGCGGCACCGCCACCGACTGGAACATCGAGACGGTGATGTACCCGCCGATGATGCCCCAAGAGCCAATCAGAGCCATGCGCGGCCCCATGCCACGCATCAGATAGTTGTGCTCGCCGCCGGCGAAGGGCAGGGCGGAGGCCAGCTCGCCATAGACCAACCCGACCAATGCCATGATCGCCCCGCCGATCAGGAACGCGATGATCGCGCCGCCGGCGCCGGCGTCTTCGATCCAGCCGCCGGTGAGCACGATCCAGCCGAAGCCGATCATGGAACCGAAGCCGAGGAAGAAGATTCCGGCCTTGCTGACGCTGCGCTTGAATTCACCGGCGTGGTGAGTCTGCTGCTCCATCGTCGTTGTCATGTACAGGTCCTCTCGGAGGGGCCCAGGGGTGGGCCGATCAAGATGTCAAATGGTAGTCGCTGCAAGGGCGTCGGTGATGACGGTGAGCCCTTCGCGCAGCAGCTCGTTGGAAATGGTGAGGGGAGGCAGCAAACGGATCACGTTGCCATCGGTACCGCAGGTCAGGGTGATGACGCCTTGGTCGCGAGCGGCCTGAGCCACCGCGCCGGTCAGCGCGGCGTCCGGAGCGCCGGTCGTGGGGTTGATGAGTTCAAAGGCGACCATCGCGCCGCGGCCGCGGACCTCGGCGATGCGCGCGTCATTGCGCTGCACGGAGGTCAGGTGCTCCACGATCACGTGCTCAATCTCGCGGGCGCGGCCGAGCAGGCCGTCCTCCATGATGGTCTCGATGGCGCCCAGGGCGGCAGCACAGGCCACCGGGTTGCCGCCGTAGGTCCCGCCCAGGCCGCCGGGCAGGGCCGCGTCCATGATCTCGGCGCGGCCGGTCACGGCGGAGAGCGGCATGCCGCCGGCGATGCCCTTGGCAGTGGTGATCAGATCGGGCTGGATGTCCTCGAACTCGGAGGCGAACCACTGCCCGGTGCGGGCGAAACCGGTCTGGATCTCGTCGGCGATGAACAGTACGTCATTCTCGCGGCACCAACGGGTGATCTCCGCGAGGAAGCCGGGGGCGGGCACGATGAAACCGCCCTCGCCCTGGATGGGCTCCATGATCACGGCGGCCAGGTTGTTGGCGCCGATCTGTCGGTCCAGCTGGTGAATGGCGCGGGCTGCTGCCTCGGCGCCGCTGAGGCCATCGCGCAGCGGGTAGGAACCGGCCACTCGGTAAATCTCGGGGGAGAACGGGCCAAACCCGTTCTTGTAGGGCTTGTTCTTCGCGGTCAGTGCCATGGTCAGGCTGGTGCGACCGTGGTAGGCGTGATCAAAGGCTGCGATAGCCTGCTTGCCGGTGTAGGCGCGTGCCACCTTCACGGCGTTCTCCACGGCTTCGGCGCCGGAGTTGAACAGGGCGGTGCGCTGCGGTCCGGGGACCGGGGTCAGGTCGGCCAGTTTTTCGGCCACGGCCACGTAGCCTTCGTAGGGGGTGACCATGAAGCAGGTGTGGGTGAACTGCTCGACCTGTTGCTGCACGCCGGCGACGACGCGCGGAGCGGAAGCGCCTACCGAGGTCACCGCGATGCCGGACCCCAAGTCAATCAGGCGATTTCCGTCGACATCCTCAACGATCCCGCCCTCGGCGCGCACCGCGAAGGTCGGCATGGTGGAGGCCACCCCGGCCGGGACCACCTGGCGCTGGCGCTCCAGCAGTTCCTGGGCGCGCGGGCCCGGCAGCGTGGTCAACAGGGAGCGGCTCTGGGGGAGAGCGGACGAGGGGGCGGCAACGGGCACGGTGGTACTCCTGGGTTCGAAAAGTGATCTCTCTTACCCCTGATCCTGACTAATGCCCTTGGGTACTGTCCAATGCCGATATGTGTGGCAGCGTATGCTCTACGGTTATGGATTCACGTTTGCTTCGCTCGTTCGTGGCGGTGGTCGATGAGGGCACCGTCTCCTCAGCCGCCACCGAGCTAGGAATCACCCAGCCGGCCCTGTCTCGACAGATTCGTCAGTTGGAGCGCACGTCGGGGCTGGAACTGTTCCGCCGGTCCGGTTCGAGGCTGATTCTGACCTCGGAGGGCACGGAATTTCTCAAGGCCGCCCGTGAGGTGCTGCAGAAGCTGGAGCATGCCCGCAGGGTGGCCCAGCAGTTGGTGGAGGGGCGGCTCAGCACTATCTCCATCGCCGCCCCGGAAACCACCCTGATCGACGTCGTCGCCCCGTTCGTGGCCACCTTCGATGACGACGACCCGGTGCCCTCCATCAGCGAGGTGGTCAGCGCTCCGGACCTGGACCGGCTCCTGCCGATCGTGGACCTGATCGTCAGCGCCCGCCGCCCCCGCACTGGCGTGCGCTCGGTGCCGATCGCCGCCCTGCCGGTGTGGGCCTATGTCCCGCCAGGGCACCGCTGGTCCGGGCGCAGCACGGTGGGGCTCGAGGATCTGGTGTCCGAAACCTTGCTGGTGCCCTCCACCTCGTTCCGGGCACGGAATCTGCTCGACAGTGCCCTGGAAGTGGCCGGGCTGGTGCCGCGCCGGGTAGTGGAAACCCAGCACGGTCGGGTGGCCCAGGCGCTTGCCGCCGCTGGACGCGGGGTGGCGGTGCTCTCGGATGACCCCTGGTTCGATCTGGTGCCGCTGCAGGTGCGCGCCAACGATCAAGACCTGCGGGTGGAATTGTTTGCCACCTGGCGCCACGACCATCACGCGGATGCCACCTTGCGCCAGCTCGCTGCCCGGCTCAAGGAGTTCTGTCGCGCCCACTTCGGAGAGACGCTGACCACCCCGCGGAACTGACGTCTCGGCCCAGGTCCCGGGCGGCCTCGTCTTCGCGGCCGGGTAGCAGAGAGGGAATCCGACTCATCTCTCCACCTCCTGTGTGAGATCGCGCGGCACCCGGTCGAGCAGCTCGGCGAAGTCCAGGGTGTGCAGCCCGGGCACGGGCTCTGGCCCCAGGTGCGCCTCGGCCAGTTCATCGGCCAGCAGCGCCTCGACCACCGACTCCACCGTGATCCCTTCAGCCGCATCGTCGGCCGCGCCAGCGGTGGCCGGATTCAACTCCAGTTCCAGAGCGTCGTACACGTCGGTGAGCACCGCGCGGATCGGGGCAGAATCTTCTATCACCAGCGACGACGAAAACAGCCAGGCCCCCTTCGTGACGCGTTGGGCGGTGCCGATGATCTTGATTCTGCCGTTGGACCCGGACCGTCGCGCATGCACCGAAAACTCGCCGGGGCAGTACTCACCCGGAATTTCGCCCACCCTCGCGTCGGCTCCCAGACGGCGTAACAGCGCAGCGAATCGGTCCGCATAGTGCTCGAAGCGCTCGCGGAACCCGGAGAACGAATCGTCTCCGTCAGCCACCGGGAAGCAATGATCCACCACCAAGCTGCCGCGGTGATAGGCCGCCGCCCGGCCGCCGGCCCGCCGCACCGCCGGCACAAACCCGTGCTCACGCGCCCGGCCCTGCGCCGCAGCAAAACCGGGCATCCGGGTGTCTTGCTGTCCGAAAGACACGGTGGGCTCCGGGCGGTACACCCGGATCAGCGGCGCTTCTAACACCCCCGACTGCACCGCGCGCAACAGCCGGTAGGAGTAGTCCAGATCGGCTTCCGCGCCCAGGGATTCGCCCTGATTCACCCAATTCCGCATACCTGCATCGTAGTTCTCCCGCGAACCCTCGACTCTGTCCGCGCCCGGCTGAGACACTGAAGCCATGACACAGCAGCAGCTCACCGGGTGGCGCGTGGTGCGCGGCCGCCTCGAAACCGCCATCAAAGCGCCGAGCTTCACCGAAGCAGTCGCTTTCGTGCAACGCGTGGCCGAGATCGCCGAAGAACAGAACCACCACCCCGACGTCGACCTGCGCTACAACCGGGTGCGAGTGCGGGTCTTCAGCCACGACGTCGGAGCCCTCACCGCCCGCGACACCCGATTCGCCGCCGCCGTGGACGCGGTGGTCGAAGAGGCCGGTCTGATCCGCGAACTTGAGCGCATCGGCGGCACCGTGATCACCATCGACGCTGTCGAGATCTCCGCGGTCAAGCCGTTCTGGAAAGCCATCACCGGCTACCGCGAGACCCAGGACGACTACCTCGACGACCCCTCCGGCATCCTGCCCTCACTGTGGTTCCAGCCCTCCGTGGAACCGCGCGAGCAGCGCTCCACCACCCACGTGGACGTCTACGTCGCGCACGACCAAGCCGAAGCGCGCGTTCAAGCAGCTCTCGACGCCGGCGGCCGGCTGGTCACCGACGCATACGCACCCGGCTTCTGGGTGCTGGCCGACGCCGAAGGCAACGAGGCGTGTGTCTGTACGACAGACCTCCCGGAGGCGCCGGTGGGAGACTTCCTGCTGCGCTAGTCCTCAGCCCACCAGCTCTGGCAGCCGGTGTGCTGCCGACGAGTTCGACCGATCGAGGTGGGCGGCCACGAATTCGGCCAGCTCCACGAGGCGGTTCGAATAGCCCCACTCATTGTCGTACCAGGCCACGACCTTCACCTGGTCACCGAGAATCTTCGTCAGCCCAGAATCGAAGACGCACGACGCCGGGTCCGTGACAATATCCGAGGACACCAGTGGACTGTCCGAGTAGGTGAGGATGCCCGCCCAATTCGCCTCGGCGGCGGCCTCCCGGTAGGCCGCGTTGATGTCCTCGGCGGTCACTTCACGATCCAGCGTCACGGTCAAATCGACAGCCGATCCGGTGACCACGGGGACGCGCATCGCGAAGCCATCCAGCTTGCCGTCCAACTCGGGTAGCACCCGGCCGATGGCTTTGGCGGCACCGGTGGAGGTGGGAACCACGTTCATCGCGGCGGCGCGGGCCCGGCGGAAATCCCGGTGCGGACCGTCCTGCAGATTCTGATCCGCCGTGTAGGCGTGAACGGTGGTCATCAGCCCGCCCTGGATGCCGAACGCGTCGTTGAGCACCTTGGCCAGCGGGGCCAGGCAATTGGTCGTGCATGATGCGTTGGAGATGATGTGGTGCCGGGCATCGTCGTAGTCGCCCTCGTTGATACCCATGACCACCGTGAGGTCGTCTCCCGTGGCCGGTGCCGAGATCAGCACCTTGCGAGCGCCGGCGTCGAGGTGTTTCTGAGCGCCGGCAGCATTCGTGAACAGGCCCGTGGATTCCAGGACGATGTCGACGCCGAGGTCCCGCCACGGTAGGTTCTCCGGATCGCGTTCGGCGAAGACGGCGATGCTCCGATCGTCCACCATCAGATGGCCGTCCTGGTACCGAACATCTTCGGCTAGCCGACCGGTCGTGGAATCGTGCTTCAGCAAATGCGCCAGCATCTCGGGGCTGGAGAGATCATTGATCGCCACCACCTCCAGGTCTGCGTCCTTCTGCAGGAGAACGCGGAGAAAGTTGCGGCCGATGCGGCCAAATCCGTTGATGGCAATGCGCGCGGTCATGGTGACTCCTATTGATTTAGGATCTAAATTTAAACGGTACTAGTATTATTGCCCTGCCATCGTTCACCGTCAAGAGGCACCCGATGAACTCTGAAACCACCGCACCTCACTCCCTGCGTCACGCGAACCTGACCACCGTGTTGGACGTGATGCGTGGCCGCGGGGTTTTGACAGGCACGGACCTCGTTCAGCGCACCGGTCTCACCCGCGCCACCGTCATCGCCGTCTGTGATGATTTGATCCGACGGGGATGGGTGCGCGAGCTCGAACCCGAACGAGATCCGGGCGTTCGGCGAGGTCGCCCGGCGCGGAGATTCACCGTTGATCAACACGCGGGCTGTGTGGTTGGGCTGGACCTCGGTGTCGCCACGGTCACGGCAGAAGTCGCCGACCTCAACGGCGGGGAACTGGCACGAGTGGCCCAGCGTGTTCCCGGCCGCGCCCTGGACACGACACCTGCGCAGCGCATCGAGACGATCAAGAGCACCGTCGATCAAGCCCTGCAGGAAGCGGGGGTGCAGAGTACCGCGGTGCTCGCGGTGGGGATCGGCGTGGCGACCGCGGTGGACCGGCAGGGAGATATCGCCGCCGGCTACGAGCTGGCGCCCCTGTTTGATCTCGGACTGCGGACCGAGCTCTGGGGTGACCGAGGGTGGCACGTACTGCTCGAAAATGACGCCAATCTTGCGGCGATGGCGGAACGCTGGCGGGGAGTTGCTCAGGGGATCGATGATCTGGCCGTGATGTTGGCCGGTGAGCGTCTGGGCGCCGGTGTGCTCACCTCGGGGCGGCTGCTGCATGGTCGACATGGCGGGGCTGGTGAAGTGGGGATGTTGCCCCTGGATTCGGGCGTGATCAGCGACGACGGCATCGCGCGCCTCGCCCGACAGTGGGGAAGTGCGGCCCTCGCCGAGGGGGAGCCGACGCTGATCCGCGATCTGGTGGGTCCAGACACCCACCGCGCTTCTGCTCGATTCGTCTTCGAGGCCGCCGCCCAGCACGACGAGGTGGCACTGCGGATTCTGGACCGGATTGCGCGCCGCATGGCCCGGGTGATGGCCGCGCTCGGTGCTGTCGTCGATCCCGAGCTGGTCGTGATTGCCGGCGCGGTGTCGACGTCGGCGGCCGCCCTGGTTCCGGTGATCAACGAAGAACTCGCGTCACTGTCCCCCAACCCGCCGCGGGTGGAGGTTTCGGGGTTGGGGGCTGGGGCGGTCGTCACCGGTGCCGTTCGGCTGGCCCTCGACTTCGTGGAAGAGAACATGTTGTCGCTGACGCCCGCTGCCGCGACGTCGGGGGCCTAGCTCACCGCGGCCTCGTCGAGGCGCGTCGGGGGAGCCGGTGGGGCCATGTCTGCCGCGATAAACGTCAGCGCTCGTCGGAACGCCCGGACCGCGGGTAGTTGGCTGCGCCCGGAACGCACCGCGGTGTAGAGGCGACGTTGCGGACGCCCGGGCAGCCCCATCATCCGGGTGCGGTCCACGTAGTTGGAGGCGATCAGCGCGGAAACAATGCTCACCGCGTGCCCCGACGTCGCGAGATGGGCTTGGAGAAAAGGGTCCGTCGTTTCGTATTGCACGGTGGGCTCGAAGCCGGCGTCGCGGCAGATGTTTCGTACCCAGGCACCGGTCGCCATGTTCGCCGGGTCCACCGCCCAGGAGGCCTTGGCCAGATCGGCGAGCTGTGCCGGGGTGCTCCACGGACCCTTCGGGGGCACCAGCAGCACCAGGTCGTCAAAGTAGAGGTCGGCCTGGTCGATGTTCGAGTACACCGGTTCCGGAATGCCGGGGTATTCCTCGCCCACAATCAGGTCGAACTCCCCGTTGCGCAGCCCCTCGTACGCGGTGGTGACTTCCCGCTGGATGAGCTGGATCCGCAGTTCCGGGAACTGATGCGAGAGCATGGTGAGCGCCGGTGGAGCCAGCACCGCCATCGCCGTCTGGAACGAGGCCACCCGCAGGGTGCCCGCCACCCGATCCTGGGAGGCTTCGAGTTCGGTTTCGGCTTGTTCCAGGGTGCTCAGCACCGTCTCGGTGTGGGCCGCAAGGACCAGTGCCCGGTCGGTGAGCCGCACCGTGCGCCCGACGCGTTCCAGGAGCTGTGCGCCGGTCTCTTTCTCCAACAGGGAGAGCTGCTGCGAGACCGCCGACGGCGTGTAGTTCAGCGCCTGGGCGACGGCGGCCAGAGTGCCGCGCTGATGCAGCTCGTAAAGAATCCGCAGTCGGTGCACGTTTAACATGAGCTCAGCTTAACTACATGAGTGAAAACATGTCACTAGACTTAAGTTTCTCGGCTGGTGACGATGGAACCATGACTTCGCAGCGCATCAGTTCCGGCGTGGCCCTCGTGGTGGGCTCCTGCATCTCCCTTCAGATGGGTGCGGCCGTCGCCGTGCAGCTTTTCCCCACCCTGGGCTCCTGGGGCGTGACTACCCTGCGGCTCGGTGTGGCCGGGCTGGTCGTGATCATCCTGTCCTTGGCCACCCGGGCCAAGCCGTGGACCTGGAGCGGGCGCACCTGGCTGGCGGTGGCAGTGCTCGGCGCCTCCCTGGCCGGAATGAACGGGTTCTTCTTTGCGGCGATCGAACGGATTCCGCTCTCGGTGGCGGTGGCCGTGGAGTTCACCGGACCTTTGGTTTTGGCCGCGGTGCTCTCGCGCCGGGCTCGCGACCTGGTGTGGGTGGGCTGTGCGGCACTCGGCATGGTGCTGCTCGGCGTGGAATCGTGGCTGGCGGCCGACTCGCTGGATGTGACCGGGGTGATCTTCGCGGCTGTGGCCGGCGTGTTCTGGGCGCTGTACATTCTGGCAAACGCGAAGGTGGGCTCCACGGTGCCCGGCGTCGGTGGGCTGGGGGTGGCCATGCTGATCGGCGGACTGATGCTGTTGCCGGTGGGTGCACCTGGGGCCATGCAGTTGGGCGCGCACCCGGAGCTGGTGTGGTTCGTGCTCACCGTCGTGCTGTTCTCCTCGGTGGTGCCCTACTCCCTGGAACTCTCGGCGCTGCGACGGCTGCCCGCACCGGTGTTTTCCGTGTTGCTCTCGCTGGAACCGGCGGTGGCCGCGGTGGCCGGCTGGATTCTGCTGGACCAAACCTTCGGCTGGCTGCGCGTGGTGGTGTTGCTGCTCGTGATCGCCGCCAGCGTGGGGACCACCCGTACAGCGGCCACCGTGAAGAACGAGATCATCACCGACCCCGCGCCGCAGCCGGGGCAAAGCAGCTCCGTAGAGAGTGGTGCACGCCGCGACGTCAGCCTCGCCAGCCGGTAATCAGCCGGGTCACCTCCTGAGGGTGGGTCACATGCACCCAGTGGCCGGCCTCGGGCACGCTGCGCACGACGGCGCTGGGGTGGAGCACGGTGACCGCAGCGGCATCCACGGGGCGGGTGGCCTGAAGATAGAGCACCGGAATGCCGGCGGCTGCCAGCTGGTCCCAGAGTGCCGCGGTGTCCTCGGCGAGCACATCCGGCCAAAAGCGGGTGCGCGCCTCGGTGTCGGCAGCGGCCCGCATTCGCTCCATGATCTGGTGGCGCACCTCATCGGGGGCTGCGCCAATGGATGCTGACATCGAGTCCAGAAATTCCTGGCTGCTCGGGGTGCGCGGCCCGGAACCGGTGTGGAAGCGCCGCTGTTTCGCCCGCACCAGATCCGGTTCCGCCGGCATGTTCGAGTCCAACAGCACCAGCTTCACCTCGGTTGCGGTGGAGCCGGTGCGGAGTGCGTCGCCACCGGCCAGAGTCAGCGCGGCGTGGGCCGCCACGATGCCCCCGGCGCTGTGCCCGATCAGCAGTTCCGGTGCCGAATCGCCGTCGGCGTCGTCGATGTCTATCACCAGCAGCCGGGCAGCTTCCGCCACGCTCTCGACCTCCGGCAGCGCCCAGCGGTGCGCAGCCTCTGGCCATGCTGCGGCCAGTGCGTCGAACTCCGCGATGGTGCCCGCGGTGCCGGAAATCATCCAGGTGCGCGCCGAGATGACGCTTTGTTCAGCCATGGGTTCAGCCCATCACATCCAAGGTCACGATTGCATCACGTTTCGGTTTCATTTTGAAGGAAGTCCAGGTCAGGAATCGCCCTCCATCGGCATGCGTGCGCGGCTACTCCCCAGTTACCTGAAGGTGCAATCGTTTCCACGGCGCTTTTCAAGACTCGAGGAACCTCTTACGCTGGAGTTCATGACCCGGGATGAAGTGCGCGTTCGTCGCGCCGCGAGCCTTGCTGTGGCCGGCGCTGCTAGCGTCGGCCTCCTTGGTGTACTCGCTGTCCCCGCAGCAGCTGTTACGGGCCCCGTGCATGTGCTTGACGGGGGCCCCGTGCACGTGCTTGACGGCGAGAGCCGCGCGGCCGCTATCAATGATGTGTGCGCCCCGGAAGCCAGCACCGGCGCAGGTAGTGTGAGCGCCCCGGCCCCCGGATCCCTGCGGGTGGCCACCTTCCACTCCGGTCTCAGCCGGGATACCGCCGGGGATCTGATTCGCGATCTCTCCGCCCCCGGTGACGCTCAGGGCTCCGCCATTGCCGAGACCGTGCAACGCGCCGCCCCCGAGGTCCTCGTGCTCTCCGGGTTCGACGTCGACGACCATAACGAAGCGGCCACGCTCTTCGCCACCAACTATCTGGCGGTCGGCCAGCAGGGCCAGCAGGGTATCGACTACCCCTACATCTATTCCGGTCCCGTGAACGCTGGCATTGAATCTGGCGCCGATCTGGACGACGACGGCGTCATCGGCGGCCCCGGTGACGCTCTGGGTTACGGCGATTTCCCGGGCCAATCCGGCATGGTGATCTTCTCCACCGAGCCGATCGACACCGACAACATCCGCACTTTCCAGGATCTGCGCTGGGAGCAGGTCACCGAATCTCACCTGCCCGCCGACAAGTTCACCAGCCTCGAACAGTCCATCCTGCCGCTGTCGTCGGTGGGTCACTGGGATGTGCCGATCACCGTGGGCGACCGCACCGTGCACGTGCTCGCCTCGGCGCCGGCAGACGCCTCGCGCGGGACGGTCGATCAGGCCCGCAACGCGGATGAAATTGGCTTCTGGTCCGACTACGTCACCGAGGACCAGGACGACTACATCGTCGACGACGCCGGTGCCGCCGGTGGCCTGTCCACCGATGACCACTTCGTGGTGGCCGGCACCCTCGGCGCCGACCCGGATGGCTGCACCGCGGCCGACCCGGCCGGGATCAACGAGCTGCTCGACACCGAGCGGATCACCGACCTGGCCCCCGAGGTCGAACCCGGTACCGGCTCCACCCGCACCACCGAATCCGACGACCGCATGGCCCGCGCCGATTACGTCCTGCCCTCAGACACCCTGGACGTCCGCGGCTCCGGCGTCTTCTGGCCCGGCGTCGGCGAAGACGGCTCCCACCTCACCGGTTCACCCCAGGGTTCCGACGGGTTGATTGCGAAAATGACCCAGCGCTCCGCCCCCACCGATCACCGCCTGGTGTGGGCCGATATCGTCCCGGCCCCGTAACGCACCTATGACGCAGCTGTTGTTCTCCGCTGACCCCGATCAGCGTGATGACACCCACCTCGTTCTCGTCCTGCATGGCTACGGCTCCAACGAACGCCGCATCGCCGACCAGTGCTTCTCCATGTTGCCTGAGGGCACCACCGGACTCGCCATCCGTGGCGGCTTCCCGATGGGTGACGACGAATGGGGCTGGTTCCTGCTCGACTACTTCCTCGCCAACGACTTCGCCGAAGTGATCGCCGCCGCCCACCGCGTCTTCGATGTGTTGGACTCCGAGGAGGTCACCGCCCACCGCTACCGCAGCGTCTCCTTGCTGGGCCACTCCCAGGGCATGGCCATGGCCACCACCTTGGCCCGGGTGCGCCCCGAAGCGTTCCGTTGCGTGGTTGGACTCTCCGGATTCGTGCTCTCGAACCCCCTGCTGGCCAGCCTCGACGGCACCGAAGACATCCGCCACCCCTACTTCTGGGGTCGCGACGTCGACGACCTGGTGATCAACCCCGACGCCATCACCTTCACCACAGGTTGGCTGGACCAATGGACCCGGCTCACCGCCCGCACCTACCCCGGAATGGGGCACACCATCGGTGAAGAGATGGGGCGGGACGTGAATATTTTCCTGCGCCACCATCTGCTTACACTGGAATCATGAAGTCACTAGACCCTCGACGCCTGGCCGGATCGACCGCAATGAAAGCGGGACTGGACCAGGCGGTGAAACGCGCGGTCGACGACGACGGTAATCCCACCCCGACCTTCCAGAAGGCGGTCCTCTCGGCGCTGTCCGTGCAACGCGGCACCGTGTTAGCCAACCTGCAGCGCATGCGCCGTCGCCACCCCGAGGACAGCCCCGCGGAGATCGCCGACCGGCTCACCAAGCAGTACCTGAACCTGGTTTCCGGGGTGGGCGCGGCCGCCGGTGGCACCGCCGTCGTGCCCGGTGTGGGCACCGTAGCCGCCGTCGGGCTCTCCCTGGGTGCGGCCGTCGGATTCCTGGAAGTCACCGCCCTCTACGCCCAGTCCATCGCCGAACTGCACGGGATTCCCACCCGCAACGACGAACGTGGCCAGGCACTGGTGATGATGGTGATGCTCGGCAAGGACGGGCGTAAGATTCTCAAAGACGCCACCTCCGGCTCTGGCACACTCGGTGGTTCCTCCTGGCTGGTCACCGGCATGTCGGGGATGTCCGAGCGACTCTTCAATCGGATCTCCCAGATGTTCATGAAGCGCCTGGTGGTAAAGCAAGGCGCCCACCTGATGGGGCGGCTCGTGCCCTTCGGTATTGGTGCGGCCATCGGCGGCTTCGGCAACCGGGCCCTGGGACGCTCTGTGGTGACCTCTGCGCAGAACCTCTTCGGAGCGCTGCCCCAGGAGTTCCCGGATTGGCCTGAGGCACAGAAAAAGCTCAGTCGCGCCGAAAAGCGCGCCCTGGACGCCGCGGCGGAAGAACAGCCCGCCGCCCCGGAGTCTACAGAAGCTACGCAGGAGTAGGTCAACTGCCGTTCATGTCGACGTCGTCGTGAGGCCATCGGGCCTGGCTAGGGTGTCGACTTGTGAGAGTCTTCGCCCATCGAGGGGCCAGCGCCGCCTACGCCGAGCACACCCGTGCGGCGTTCTCGCACGCGCTCTCCGTGGGAGTCGACGGCGTCGAAACGGACGTGCACCTCTCCGCCGACGGTCACCTGGTGTGCTGGCACGATGCCACCCTGGATCGCACCTCCTCCGGCCGCGGTCCCGTGCGGGCCCACCGCCTTTCCGAACTACGCGCCCTTGACGTGCACACCTGGAAGAATCCGAGTCTGCCCGCCGGCTACGGCCGGCCCCAAGAACAGCTCGTCACCCTGGATGAACTTACTGCCATGATGATCGACTCTGGCCGCACCGTCGAGCTCGCCGTCGAAATGAAGCACGCCAGCTCGATGAGCGGCGCCCTGGAAGACGCTGTGCTGGAATGGCTACGCCGCTGGGGGTGGGACGCTCGCACCTGCCTGCTGGCACCGGAGGGGAAGCGCTCCCGGGTGAGTGTGTCCGTGATGAGCTTCTCCCGCGACTCGCTGCGCCGGGTGGCCTCGCTGGTGCCCGCCTCGATGCTGTGCCCGCTGTTCGAGGCGGACGACCGCGACGCCGTCCAGATCGGCACCTCCACCCGCGGGGGAGCGGCGGGGCTGCTCGGCCCCTCCGTGCAGTGGCTGTTCCACCACGGTTCCGTGCTGCGCTCCTGGACCCAGGCCGGGCGCATCGTGCGGATGTGGACGGTGCTCACCGACGACGAGCTGAACCAAGCTCGCACCCTGGGTGTTCAGCAGGTCACCGTCAACGATCCAGAGTGGGCGCTGCAGCGGCTGAGCTGATCACCTCCCGCGACGCCGCCACGCACCGTGCCAGGTGGGCCTCCAAGCCCTCGGCCTCAATGAACCGCGCATCCGGAACCTCCACGCTTACCGGCGCCTCCGGGAAGAGTCGCAGCACCTCCGCCAACGGGAACTCGCCACTTCCGGGAACCAACCGATGTGCCCGCGCCTCGAATTGCCGCGGCGAACCGCCCACCGACTGGCCCAGAGCCAGGGTCGCACCCTCATCGATCAGGCTGGGTTCTGCCCACAGTCCGTCGCAGAGCTGTACCACACTGATGAACTCCGCCGGAATCTCGGCCAGCTGCGCCAGCGTCGTCCCCGAACGGAACACATGCAGGGTGTCCAGCATGATCCCCGCACCGGTCTCGCGGGCGATCCGGTGCGCCGTGCCGAAAGACGCGAGCGGTTGGTACGAAATCGGCTCCATGCTGGGCCGGATTCCGTACTCCCGCGCCGTTGTCACCAGGTCTCCGAGCTTGTCCCGGAAGCGATTCAGGTCGGGGTCGACGCCGACCACGTTCAGCACGCTCGCCCCCAGTTGGGCGCCGGTCTCCAACACCGGTATCCAGTCCTCGGGGCCGATTGGCTCAGCTAGGCCGAAGACCTCCAGGTCGAGCGCCCGCACGCCGGTCCGCGCGATCGCGTCCTGAGTCGCTCGAACCATGGGCGAGCCGGGGTGCATCGGGTACCGGGTCTCGGTCGGTGTTGCCGGATGAACGCGCGTCCCCACAGCGTCGAGACCGTGGCGCGCTGCGGCATCCACGAGATCGGGCGGGCTCAGCGCCAGGGCGGTGAGATGAGCGGTGGCAAGCAGGCGGGTCATGCGGCCTCTATCTCGGTTAGACGCTCCAAGCACATCGAGTATCCGCGCCAGCCCAAACCGCACACGTAGATATCAGCTTTCTCGCGGAAAATATCGAGAGCATCCATGCCGTAGTGCTTGAAATGCTGGGTGATATGCACGATGGCGAAGGGAATCCCCAGGTCGTCCACCGCGTCCAGCAATGACCGCCCGTAGGGGGTTAACCCTGCCGGGTTCAGAATGAGTGCGTCCAGCTCATCGGCATGCTCGTGCAACCAGTCGACCAGGAACCCCTCGTGGTTCGACTGAAAATGATCGACGGTTACTCCGAGCCGCGTCGCGGTGGTCTCTAGGTCGTCGATGATCTCTGCCAAGGTATGCGTGCCGTACTGCGCCTTGCGTCGACCCAGACGGTTGATGTTGGGTCCGTTAAGGACTCCGATGTGCATGCGGTGCTCCTCGTTTTCTCTCGTCGTTGGCTGGGGCATTACTCGGCTGAATCGCGGATAGACTGGTAGAACTCGAGGTCCTCACCGGTGTAGTGATTCTCGAAGTAGTCCTGGGCTTTGTCGATGAAGGCCTGTCGGTCGACTTCGTCCTCTTCAATGACGGTGAGCTGGCCGGAATCGCGCCACTCCTGCAGCACTTCCTCGGTCTCTTCTTCTACGCACTGACGATTCTCGTCGCGGATCTCGTGAACCGTGGTGAAAACCGCCTCTCGCTGTTCATCTGAGAGTTGCTCGAGGGTCTGATTGGACAAGGTGACCCAGTGAATCGAGACTTGGTGGTTGTTCAGGGAAACGTAGTCCTGGACTTCATCGTAGGAACCGGTAGCGGTTCCTACGACTGGGTTTTCTTGGCCGTCGGCGATCCCTTGTTGCAGGGCGACATAGACCTCTTCATAGGCGACCGCCACGGACTGGGCTCCCATGGCCTCGGCGTTGGCCAGGTACTGCGGGGTGTCCGGGAAGCGAATCAGCTGACCCTGCAGATCATCGGGGGTGCGGATCGGCTCGTTGGACGAGAAGGTGCGGGAACCGTAGTACCAGCCGTCGATGATGGTCATGTCCGTGGCGTCGGAGAAGTCTTGGCGGAATTCCTCGGAGTGCTCATCGATCCAGTTGAAGGCGTGGTCGACGTCGTCGAAAACGTACGCGGCGCCAAGAATGCCGAGTTTCGGGTACACCGTGGTCATGCCGGCTTCTTGCAGATCCAGATCGATATCGCCGGATTGGATCTGGGAGACACGTTCAGCATCCGGTCCGAGCTGGCTTGAGGGGAACAGATCCACTGTGATTCCGAGGTCCTGCTCTTCAATGCGTTCCTTGAAGAGCTCCATGCCGCAGTAGTAGTTGGGCTGGTCCGGCGATTGTGACGATGCGAACTGCAAGGTGATGTCGCCACCGGCTTCACCGCCGCCGGAATCCCCGCAGGCAGTCAATCCCATGCCGAGGGCGGCGGTTGCCGTGAGAGCGAGCGTGGTGCGAGTCGTGCGAGTGGTGCGTTCAGACATGATGTCCTCCAGGATGTGTTCGGGTGAAAGGGAATGATGGGAGTGAAAAGGCATGAAGTAGTGCTCGAATGCTGCGTCGTATCGACATCGCCGCAGCGGCTCAGAATCCGAGAAGATTCGGCAGGAACATCACGAGTCCGGGGAAACACGTGATGAGAATCAGCACGGCGAGCATAGGAATCAGGAAGGGCACCACGCCTTTGAAGACCTCTTCGACCGGCCGGCCGGTGATGGAGCTCAGGATGTACAGCACCGAGCCGACGGGTGGTGTCAGGAGCCCGATCATGAGGTTGACGATCATGATCACGCCGAAATGCACTGGGTCGATTCCGTAGCTCACCGCCAGCGGCAGCAGCACGGGCACCGTCACCAAGATCACGGCCGTGGCATCGATGAGCATGCCGAGCACGATCAGCAGCACGTTGATCAGGATCAGGAACATGATCGGGTTGGAGGTGAAATCGGTCATCCACTCGGCCAGCGTGCCGGCCACGCGCTCGCGGGCCAGGATCTGGCCGAGCATTCCCGCCGCGCCGATGATGATCATGATGCCGCCGGCGAGGAACACCGTTTCTCGGACGGCCTCCCAGAGCACCTTCAGTGTCAGGGTCCGGTACACCGCACCGAGTAACAGCATGTAGACGGCGGCGATACCGGCTGCCTCGGTCGGAGTGAAGTACCCGCCCATGATGCCGCCGAGGATGATAATCGGCGCCCCCAACGGTCCGATGACCTTCAGCGTCGCGCGGCCGAAACGGGCAGGATCGAAGGGCTGGCCCTCGAACCCCGGGTGACGCATCACCCAGATCGCGATGTAGATGCACAGCCCCAAGGCCATGAGCAGTGCGGGGATCACCGAGGCCGCGAACAAGGCGCCCGTGGAGATCGTTGCCGTCGCCGCGAAAATCACGGCGGGAATGCTGGGAGGCATCACCGGGCTGATCAAAGTGGATGACGCCGTGAGGCCGGTGGCGAAGCGGAAAGGATAGCCGTGGCGGACCATGGCAGGGACCTGCACTTTGCCCAGACCTGCGGCATCGGCCAGTGCCGAGCCAGACATCCACGCGAAACCGACTGAGGTTCCGACATTCACATAGGCCAGATTTCCCGGGACCCTGGATAGACCCGCCAAGCAGAATTCGAAGAGTCGCTCGGCAATACCGACACGGTTGGCGATTACGCCGACGAAAATGAACAGGGGCACGGCGAGGAGCGGGAAAGAATTGACGGAGTCAAAGACCGCTTTCAGTGCGAGCCCGGTGGATGCATCTTTGACGAGGAAGTAGACGAGCGAAGGGCCCATGATGGCGAAGGCCACGGGAACCCGAGCGAACAGCAGGGCAAGAATCGCCAGAGCGAGCAGCAACAGTGTCATGAGATCTCCTCTTCCAGGACGAGCCGATCTGGTTCTGGCTCACGAGCGCGCACCATTTTCACCACGGCCATCAAGGTGCCGGAGACAAAGCCGACCAGTGGCAGCAGGAAGAGGTACCCAAACGGGATCTGCAGCACTGCAGTGGAACGGCGGAAACCGTCGCTGAACAGGGCCCATGCCTCCCACGTCAGCCACAGACAGATGATCGCTAGAAGTCCGGAGGAGATAAACCGGACGGTGGCGGCCCAGCGGGGTCCAACGATGTTGTCGATAACGGCGACGGTGATCTGGCCGTTCTTCGCAATCAGGTATCCCACCATGATGAAGGTGATGCCCATGAGGGAGTAGCGGGCAATTTCGCCGGCGCCTGGCCAATTCATAGCGGGAAAGTATCGGCCCAGTACCTGCCAGATGACTCCGATGAATAAGACGAGGAACAGCAATGCGGCCAGAGTGATCTCGACGGTGGATGCGATGCGCATGAATCGTGGCTCCGGTCGTGGGTCGGGGGATGCTTCGGCATCTGGTGCTTCCAAGGTCACGAACGGGCCTCCTCTCTACAGAAGGAAAGAAATGAGGTTGATGTGGAACTCGATTCCGGAACTGTGTTCCAGTGACGTGTAGACTAGCACAACAATGTCCCAAAGTGAGAGGTACATCACCATGGAGATCAGGAGAAACGATGACCGCTGAACCGACACGACCGCTGCGACTGGCTCTATTCGGGGCCGGAATGATCGGGCGCGAGCATCTGAAATACGCACGCGCCGAGAGTCGCGTCGACATGGTGGCACTAGCCGACCCCACGGACGCCGCCGAGCAGCTGGCGCGCGAGAACGGCCTGGCCTGGTACGCCGACTACCACGATCTGCTAGAGTGGGAAGAGATCGATGCGGTGATCATCGCTCTGCCCAACGTGCTGCACGCGCCGGCCGCGATCGCCGTGATGGAGCACGGTCACGCCGTGCTGCTGGAAAAGCCGATTGCCGATACCGTCGAGGCTGCGCGCGAGATTGTGGCGGCTCAGCAGCGCACCGGGGTGCCGCTGCTGGTGGGTCATCAGCGTCGTCACGCTCCCGACATCGTGGCGGCAAAGAAACTGATCGACGACGGGGGACTGGGTGACATTGTTTCGGTCGGGTTGCTCTCTACCTGGCGGAAGAACGACGCCTACTACGAGGCCACCTGGCGGGTTCAGCCCGGCGCTGGGCCGATCCTCATCAACCTCATCCATGACCTGGACGCGCTGCGTTACCTGGTGGGCGACGTGACCGAGGTAGTGGCGCTGGGCAGCAGTGCGCAGCGAGGTCACCCGGTGGCCGATACGGCCGGTGCGGTGCTGCGATTCGAACAGGGGGCGCTGGGTTCGGTGTCCCTCTCGGATGCCGCCGTATCGCCCTGGAACTGGGACCTGACCTCCGGTTATGGCGCTTATTTCCCGACACCCCCGGACGAGGACGCCTACTTCCTGTCCGGCACCAAGGCGGCCCTGGCGCTACCCTCGCTGACTCTATACCGCTATGACCAGGTGGACGAGAACGGCAACCCTGCCGAAGGCCACTGGCAGGTGCCGCTGACCCGTGAGGTGGTGGAGCGCGACGATCATAACGCCTACGTGCGCCAGCTGGACCACTTCATCGCGGTCGCCCGCGGGGAAGTCCAGCCTGTCGTCTCCGCAGATGATGCCTACCGTTCGCTGGTCACCACCGTTGCGGTGGATACCGCCCAGTCCGAAAAGCGTGTGATTGAGGTGCGCCCGTGACCGCGGTGCCGTCGCAGGGTCTGGATGTGTCTTCTTGTTGGCCGGGTCGTTATCGCGGCCGGGTGGTGCTCGTGACCGGAGCCGCAGGAGGACTCGGCAGCGCTGCTGTGGAACGATTGCGTGCGGAAAACGCCGTCGTCGTCGCCACCGATCGGGTGGGTGCGGACCAGGAACTCGACGTCACCTCCGAGGAGCAGTGGGAGCAGGTCTGTGCGCAGGTCTTGGCCGAGCACGGCCGGATCGACGGGCTGTTGCTGGCTCATGGTGCGCAGGGCCCCGAAGTTCCGGTGGAAGAGGTCGACCCGGCGGACTGGCGGCGTACTCTCAGTATCAACCTGGATTCGTGCTTCCTCGGATTGCGCGCTGTGCTGCCGAGTATGAAGCGCGCTGGCTACGGGCGAGTTGTGGCGCTCTCGTCGATTTCGGGGCGCGAGGGGAATGCCTCCATGACCGCGTATTCCACTTCGAAGGCCGGCGTGATCGCCCTGGTGAAAGCCGCCGCGAAGGAATCGGCGGCACAGGGGGTGTGTATTAACGCGGTGGCTCCCTCAATGTTCCAGACGCCACTGTTGCAGCATCTCTCTGCCGAACGGAACGCCGAGCTTCTCTCGCGGGTGCCGGCTGGGCGGATCGGTCAACCCGCCGAGTTTGCCGCACTCGCTGCGTGGTTGCTCTCCGAGGAATGCAGTTACACCACCGGTCAGGTGCTGGATCTATCCGGCGGCCGGTACTCAGGCTCGTAAATTTTCGCGAGCCGGAGCTGCCGCCCTCTCCATCACAAGGTGGTGTTGAGGGCGGCCGAAATTTCTTGGGCGGCGCGTTGCACATCGGCCACGTGGGTGAGGGCGGTCTCGCGGTCGAAGCGTAAGGATGGCCCCACCAAGTTGACGACGCCGAGGGCGCTGCCGCGGGCATCTACTATCGGCGCCGCAAGGGCTGCGATACCGAGCTCGTAGGAATTGGAGATATAGGCGAAGCCGTCTGAGCGAACCTGGGCAAGACGCTCGATGAACTCGTCTTCCGACTGCGGAGCGCCGGGGCCGCGCGCGCCGGTCGGCGCCTTGGGCTGGGCGCGCAGACGAGAACGGGCGTCGTCGTCGTTGAGCGTGGAGAGTAGCGCCAGGCCGCTGGCCGTGCTGAGGAGATCGACCGTTTGGCCGGAATCCGGATCGTAGCGTAGGGCGTGTTTGGAGCCCTGTGCCTTGGTGATCCAGATGAGCTCATCCTCGTCCAGGACGCTCATCCTGGCCAGCTCGCCGGCCTGCTCAGCCAACCGAGTGAGGACGGGCTGTGCCAGATCGACCAGTGGCACCTGAGAGAGGTGGCGCTGGGTGATCGAGACCAGTTTCATGGACAGCCGGTAGCGTTCCGTCACGTGATCCTGATGTACGTAGCCCAGGCCGATCAGGTCTGCCAAAATACGGTGGGCCGCGGATTTCGGCAGGTCCAGCTCGGTGGCCAACACCATGAGCGGCACCCCATCGGCTTCGCCAGCAAGGCGCTCGATCACAGCCATCGATCGGGAGAGGGCAAGGTTCACGGTGTGCTCCTAGGGTTGGTGGCTACCGGGAAAACACCTTCCTGGAACCTTGTTCCAGGAAGGTGTTCCTATCGTACCGGAGTTCAGCGGATAAAGCCTCAGAGCCCAGTTTGGTTGACCCCATAGACTGCCTGCTCCTGGGTGTACCCCTCGAAAACGAGCTGGTCGATCAGCCCCTGGCGCGAGAATCCCGTGACATCCAGGTAATTTTCGGCAGCTTTCGCGGCCTGCTCGTTCCAGTCCACGGTGACTTGGTCGACGGCCCACGTGGCATCCGCGGTGGAGAAATTCTCGAACTCCAGCTGATCGATCAGCCCGCTGCGGGAAAAAGGCATAAAGTCCAGGTAGCTCTCGGCGGAACGCAGGGCATTTTGCTGGCTCACGGTACCGGCGTTGGCTTCCGCCTCTGCGGCTGCTTCAGCCTCGGCCTGACATGATGCCATCCTTCGTGCGAGTCTCGGGAAGCGAGAGGTGGAGAGTGAGTGATCGCTTCGGCGATCACTCACAACCTAGCCGCGAGGACGGACATTGAAGATGGTAAGGGCGCGGGTTCGTCGGTGTGACTCCCACTCGGACTGACCAGCATGTGTCTTGATCGTGATGTGTCCACCGGCCCCGCCGCCTCGAAAGGACTCTGAGAGTGGGACTGACATCGCGGTGTCTGGCGAGGAGGATGGGATCATAAGGCCTCCGGTGTGGCCCAGCACTAGGACTGAACCGCTGTTTCCCGCTCGTGATCTGCCCACCGGATACAGGGGCCTTACATGGAGGTGATCCAGCCGGACGGACATGACCTCATAGGAGCCTGGTGGTCCCGGCCTCGTCAATGTCTTGTCTGCCCGTCCGGCCGGAGCCTTCCCAAGGTTGAACACAACGAGAAAGGCAGTTCCATCATGGCAAGTTCCGCACTGGATGTATACGCCGGGGTTGATACCCATGCCGAGACACACCACGTAGCCGTGATCGACGGGTTGGGACGCCGACTCGGTGACACCGAGTTCCCCACCACGGTTCTCGGTTACCAGCAGCTCTTGGCTTTCGTGGGTGAGTTCGGGACGGTCCAACGTATCGGTGTGGAGGGAACTGCCTCGTATGGGGCCGGGCTCACCGCCTATCTGCGGGCCGAGCGGATCGTGGTGCGAGAAGTCATCCGCCCCAGCCGGGCAGCCCGCCGCAACGGCAAGTCCGACCCCATCGATGCTTATGCGGCGGCCCGGAGCGTCGCAGCTAACGACGACCTGCCGATCCCGAAGCTGCTGGATGGCGAGGTCGAGCAGATCAGGGTCACACTCCGAGCCCGCAGCAGTGCCATTAAGGCCCGCAACGTGGCCATGGTCCAGATCAAGGACTTCCTCACCACCGCACCAGCCCGGGTACGAGAGGCTTACCGGTACTTGTCTGATGAGGAACTCATCGAGGTACTGGCCGCTAGTCGTCCGCAATCAGATCAGACGCTGAAGCGGGTGTTGCGTCGATTGGCGCGGCGCTATGAATACCTCGGTGAGGAAATTGATCAGGCGGTCGAGGAGCTGGAGGTGCTGACGGTTCGGGTGGCTCCGGAGCTCACTCAGGCTCGAGCGATCGGTACGATCACCGCGGCCCAGTTACTTGTCACTGCCGGGGCTAATCCGGAACGGGTCAAGTCCAAGGCTGCTTTCGCAGCATTGTGTGGTGTGAGTCCGATCTCGGCTTCTTCCGGTAAGACACAGCGTCACCGCCTCAACCGAGGCGGGGATCGGCAAGCGAATTGGGCGTTGCACCGGATCGTGATGGTCAGGATGGGCAACGATGAACGTACTCGTCGCTATGTTGAACGCCGCACCGCTGAGGGAAAGGGAACCAGGGAGATCATGCGATGTCTGAAGAGATATGTGGCTAACGAGGTCTACACATTGATTCTTGACCCTGATCAAGTCCCGCCCTCAGACGACCTTCGCCCACTGCGGCATCAGCAACATTTGACCCTGACACAGGTCGCTGATCACTTCGATACTTCGCCGGGGAAGATCTCCCGGATCGAACGCGGCCAAAGCCGAGATGATCACTTCACAAAGCAGTACCGAAAGTACCTCCTACAAACGCTTTGACACCATATAGGAGCATCACGATAAGCGGGGCTACCCCAGGAGCAGGTGGGCCAGCGTGTAGATGGTCACCCCGGCCAGGGCGCCGACGATGGAGCCATTGATGCGGATGAACTGCAGGTCGCGACCGGCGAAGAGCTCGATGGTGCGAGCGGCCTGTTTGCCGTCCCAGCGGTGGATGGTCTCGCCGATGATGTCGACCAGCACGGGGCCGTAGTTGTTGGCCGCCCAGTGTGCTGCCTGTTGCACCATGGTGTCGACGCGCTCGGCCAGTTGGGCGTCGGTCTGCAGGCGCACGCCCAGATCGCGGATCGCGCTGACCAGGGCGTGGTGCAGGTCCGAGGTTGGGCTGGCCAACTGCTCCAACAGTCCAGCCTTCGCCGTCGCCCAGGCCTGCGAGGCCAGCTCGGCCAGGCGCGGATCGTTAAAGAGAGAGACCTTCAGCTCCTCCACCTTGGCGCGCAGGTCGGCGTCGTCGGTCAGATCCGCGGCGAAACCGTGCAACCAGGTGTCTACGGAGCGGCGTAGCTCATGGTGCTCATCACGCTTCACCGCGCGCAGGTAATTCAGTGCCTCGGTGTGGATACGCTCGCCGAGTTTGCGGTCCACGACGTCGGGAATCCACTGCGGGGACCGGGAACGCACCGCGGAAATGAACAGATCCTGATTGGCCCGCACCCAGTCGGTGGCGCGGTCCAGGGCCAGCTCGAAAGCGGGGCGGTGGTGGCCGGCGTCGATCACATTTTGCAGCAATGCAGACAGGGTGGGCGACCATTCGGGGGCCACCACGTGATCGCGGACCAGGGTGGAGATCACATCCTGGACGACGTCGTCGTCGGTCGCACGCAGCACCCCGGAGGCGGCCTGTGCGGCCTCGGCGCCCACCCGCGTCGAGTTCTCCTCGGTAGACAACCAGCCGCCCACCTTCTCGGCGAGGCGCAGGCTGGAGAGGCGCTCATCCATCACCTCGGATTCCAGGAAATTCTGCTGGAAGAACGATCCTAAAGACTCGCCGAGCTGGTCTTTCTTCCGCGGAATGATGGCGGTGTGCGGGATGGGCAGGCCCATCGGGTGGCGGAACAGAGCGGTGACGGCGAACCAGTCGGCCAGGGCGCCCACCATGCCGCCCTCCGCGCCCGCGCGCACGTACCCCAGCCACGGGTAACGGTCCTCGTAGATGAAGGCGATCACGAAAATCACGGCGAGGACGACGAGGACCGAGGTGGCGACGAGTTTCATCCGCTTCAGGGCGGCGGCGCGCTGCTCATCGGTGACGGCGGCGCCGGAGGCAAGGGCAGGCGCGGGAGAACCCGTGGCGGGCGACGCGGGGGTGAGGGTCATGCGTCCAGGATAGTGGCCGGGCGGGTGTGGGCGCGGGTACGCCCCGGGTCCGGGCGGAGGCTCGGTGATGCAGACATTCCGCCCTATGTTGTGATGCAGGGCACTTTTACCTCACTTTTACCTCACTTTTACCGGCGCAGAGCGAGCTCCACGGTGGCGGCGGCAATGGCTTGCTCCTCATCGGTGGGCGCGACGACGACGGGGATCCGGGACTCTGGCGTGGAAATGGTACGCACCGCATCCGAGCGCTGCGTATTCGCCTCCGCACTGTACTCCACGCCCAGGGCGCCGAGACGATCCAGCACCCGGGCGCGGAACGGTGCGGCGTTCTCCCCAATGCCGGCGGTAAACACGATCGCCTGCGCGCCGTCGACCGCCACATGGTAACCACCGATGTACTTCGCCAGCCGATAAGACGCCACCTGCAACCCGGCCTCGGCCTCCCGGTCGCCGGACTCCGCTGCCTCCAGCACCTGCCGCATATCCGTGTGCCCGGTCATGCCCAGCAGCCCGGATTCCTGGTTCAGCACCCGATCGATCTCCTCCACCGTGTAGCCGTGCGCGCTGCACAGGTGCGCGACGATCGAGGGGTCCAGGTCACCCGATCGGGTGCCCATCACCAGCCCGGCCAGCGGCGTGTATCCCATGGAGGTGTCCACGGAGCGCCCGTCGCGGATCGCCGTCGCCGAGGCACCGTTGCCCAGGTGCAGGATGATCCCGCGGAACTCCTCGCGGGGAATGTTCAGGTGCTCGGCGGTCAGCCCGGTCACCAGGTCGTGGCTGGTGCCGTGGAACCCGTAGCGGCGGATCCCGTAGTCGGTGTACCACGTGGTGGGCACGGCGTACTGCCAGGCCTGCCTCGGCATGGTCTGGTGGAACGAGGTATCGAACACCACCACCTGCGGCAGGTCCGGCCACTGGGCGCTCAGGGCGCGCAGCCCCTGCGCCGCCGGAGGGTTGTGCAGTGGGGCCAACGGGGCCAGCCGGTCGATAGCGCGAATCACTTCGGGCGTCACCAGGGCCGGGGCCGAGAAGCGTTCGCCGCCGTGCACCACCCGGTGGCCCGCGGCGTCGATGCTGCGTCCGTCCAGCACGTCCTCCAGTTCGGCGGCGACGTGCTCGAGGGCCTGGGCGTGGTCGGTGATAGCGGATCCGGGCTGGCCGATGCGTTCGATGAGTCCCTTCCCCACCACCGGTTCTGCCGTATCGACGCCGTCGTCGGTGAGCTCACGCAGCTGGTATTTCAACGACGACGAACCGGAATTGATGACGAGAATCAGCATGGCGCTCCTTGAGGGGGTCGGGCGGACCGGCCGGGCCGGGTGGGTGTCTGGCACCAGTGTAGGGCGGGAAGCGCTGCGCTACACTGGGCCGCGGACACGGGGTGCGCGAAGGGCGCTGAGATCACACCCGTGGAACCTGATCTAGCTCGAACTAGCGAAGGGATGTCCGCATGACTTCCGTTTCTGACCCCGTTTCTGCCCCGGTTTCTGACCCGGGGCTATCGCACCCGGCCCTGCGCGCGGGGGTGGTGGGTAATGGGATCGACAATATCCACGTCTTTCTCCCCGTGACGGCGCTGGCCCCGGCCATGCTGGTGCTCGCCGGCCCCGGGGCCGCAGCCTCCACCGGCGCGCTGATTATGGTGGCCATGCTGCTGGGCCGGCCCCTCGGCGGGATCATTTTCGGTCGGATTTCCGACCGGCTCGGCCGCACCCGCACCACCCGGATCGCCATCGCCGGTACCGCAGCCTGCGCGCTCGCCATCGCGGTGATGCCCACCCACGAGCTACTCGGCCCGGGCACGGTGGCGCTGATTCTGGCGCTGCGGTTTATCGGCGGCATTTTTGTGGCGGGTGAATATTCTGCCGCGATTCCGCTGGCCATGGAGTGGTCGTCGGGGCGGCGTCGCGGACTAATGAGCGGCCTGATTCTGTCGATGGCGCCCTGGGCGCAGGCCACGATTGCGTTTTCGGTGGCGGGGCTGCTCGCGGTGCTCGGCCCGGACCAGTACGCAGCGTGGGGGTGGCGGCTGCTGTTCGGCATCGGTGCCGGACTGTCCATCGGGATGCTGATTTACTACCGCCGTCATGTGGTGGATGCCCCGGTGTTCCACCGCCACGCTCATCAGGTGCGCGCTACGGAGACGGGGAACCAGGGCACGGCGCCGAACACCGGGAGAACCGGGATGCGGGCGCTGCTAATGGGCCGGTGGGCGGGTGCTTTTTGGCAGGTGTTCGTGATGATGACCGGGCTCTGGCTGCTCACCGACACCACGGTGCTGTTGCTCACGGAGCGATTGTCTACCGATTCGGGGCTGAACCCGACGGCGGTGCCCGTGGTGATGGGGCTGGCCTCGGTGGCGCAGGCGATCGTGATGGCGGTGGCCGGGCACCTCTCCACCGGGGTGGGTCGGCGCACCCTGTTCCTGTGCTGGGGCGCGGTGGCAGCCGTGGTCGGGCCGGGACTGTGGTGGCTCACCGTGCACGCTGCATCGTGGGAAATGGCGGCGGCCGGGGCGGCCGTGCTGCAGGTAGTCACCGTGTCGGCGTATGGGCCGGTGGCTGCGTATCTGTCCGAGCGGTTCCCCACTGCGGTGCGCTCCACCGGGTACGGTGCCGGCTACAGTCTCTCGTTGGTGCTGCCGGCGCTGTACCCGTTTTACCTGCCGTGGCTGGAGCCGCTGCTGGGCCGCCACGGATCGGTGATGGCGCTGTTGAGTCTGGGCGGGGTGTTGCTGATGATCGGTGCCGCACTCGGGCCGCGGCTGGGACCGGGCGAGCTGGACGATGATCTCGATGCCGTCGCCTATCGCAGTGCTGGACTGGCTGGACCGGCTGCTCAGCCTTCGCCGCGGATGGCGTCCAGGGGTGAGCCCAGCATCAGCAACACCACGTAGACCACCACCACCGCGGCCAGGGCCACCACACCGCTGAGCACCGGGTGGGTGAGCACGACTCGCATCAATCGGTCATGCCACGTGCGGTCGCGCGGATCCTCGGTGGCGGTGCGCCGCCACGCGCCGTCGAGCAGTCCGCGTCGGGTCAGCCACCGTTCCATGGGCACTGTGGCGTAGGGGACGACGGCGCTGCCGATCGCCAGCACGGATACCTTCGGGCTCCAGCGCAGGTTTTTGGAAACCAGTACCGCGGTGGTCGCATAGGAGAGGAACACGAAACCGTGAATGCCGCCGCCGAGGGTGACCGCGAGGTCCCATCCCAGGCTCGCGCGCAGAATCAGCCCCGCGATCAGCAAGGTCCAGGAGCCCGCCTCGGCGATGGCTAGGGTGCGGAACAGGGTGTGCGGCGTGCGAAACACGGGACTCCTCATCGGTGCGGCGACGGTATAGCGGCGGTGCTGTGACGTCCCGGCAAGTCTACGGTTCCGGGGTTTGCGCGCTCGCATCGATCCCGCCCCTGTTCGCGCAGAGCCAGAACCCGGCTGTACTGGCCCCGACTCATCCGGACTCATCCGGTTTTGCTTCGGCTCCGAACCCCTGATGACAGTACCGGTGGTGCACTGCACTAGGGTGAGAGGATGAGCGACCCCGTGAACGAGCGACTCCGGGAGCTGTTGGCGCAGTGCGCCGACGGCAACCAGGACGCGTTCCGGGCGCTCTACGATCATCTGGCCCCGGTGGTGTTCGGTGTGGCGCTGCGGGTGCTGCGCGATCGCAGCCTGGCGGAGGAAACTGCGCAGGAGGTGCTGCTCGCGGTGTGGCGTACCGCCGACCGGTTCGATCCGGCGCGCGGCTCCGTGCTGGGCTGGGCGTCGACGATGAGCCACCGGCGTTCCGTCGACGTCGTGCGTTCCGTGCAGGCGCAGCGGCGTAGGGATCACGCCGAGGGGGTCCGCAGTGCGGTGCCGGTGGTCGCGGAGGTGGAGGAGATGGTGGTGATGGGCGACGACGCCGCCGCGGTGCGCCGCTGTCTCGAGGGGCTGAGCGCGCCCGAACGCGAGGCCGTGCAGCTGGCCTACTACCAGGGGCACAGCTACCGCGAGGTGGCTCAGGAATCCGGCACGCCGGAGGGCACCGTGAAGTCCCGCATCCGCACCGCACTGAAACGCTTGGCAACCTGTTTGGGGGTGAAACGATGATCGGCCGCGATGACCAGCACGACCAGCACGACCAGCATGACCAGTACGACGAGCGCGACGAGCGCGAGCGTGCTGCCGCATTGCTGGGCGCCTGGGCGGTGGACGCCGTCGACCCCGAGGAGCGCGCCCTGGTGGAACGGGTGCTTGCCCGGGACTCGGAGTTGCGGGCCGAGGCGGACGAGCTTCAGCGGGTCACCGATCGGCTCGCCGGATCCTTGGCCGTGGAGCCGCCCGCATCCCTGCGCGAGTCGGTCCTCGGCGCGATATCCTCCGCAGAACAGTCCCACGTCGAGCCCGCAGATCAGTCCGCACCTCAGTCCCGCCGCTGGGGCTGGGCGCTGGCCGCCGCGGCCGCGGTCTGCCTGGCCATCGGCGGCTGGTGGGGGATCACCGCGCTCAATCAGGATTCCATCACCGAACAGGATCAGTACACCGCCCTCGAGCAGGTGCTCCAGGACCCGGACGCCCAGCACTTCACCGCCGAGCTCCCCGAGCAGGGCACCCTCGAGATTGCGCTCGGCTCGGACGGCGCCGGGGTGCTCACCGGGCAGGCCGTGCCCAGCCCCGGAGAGGCCCGCGCTTATCAGTTGTGGACCATCGACGGCGACGACGCCCCGGCCTCGCACGGTCTGGTGGAGATTCACGACGGGCGCGTGCTCATGCCGCTGGACGGCGTGCCGGCCGGTGCGGTCGTGGCGCTGACGGTGGAGCCCGCAGGCGGTTCGGAGCAGCCCACCACCGATCCGATCCTCGCCGTCGAGACGCAGTCCAGCTAAGCCCCAACAACACCCTGATCAGCCCAGCCCCGGCGAGCCCTGACCACCCCTGGCCGAAACCGCCCCGGTGAGTAGACTGGTGACATGGGACACATTGTGGTGGGAATTGACGGATCCGAGAACAGTCTGCACGCCTTCGACCATGCCCTGACCCTGGCCCGGGGCCGCAACGCCGCCCTGCAAGCGGTCGCCGCCTATACGGAGCCCGGCTATGGGTACACCCCCGCGGCCGCCTCTGCCTCCCGGGCCGGAGACGCCCGTACCCTGGCCCGGGCCGCCCTCGATGAGACGGTCGCCTCGGCCGGGCTCAGCGAGGACGAAGAACGCCGGGTCACCACCACCGTGGTGGAGGGCGATGCTGCCAAGGCTCTGATCGAAGCCTCCGCCACCGCCGATCTCACCGTGGTGGGTCAGCGCGGTCGCGGCCGGATTTCGGGCCGGTTCATGGGAAGCGTGTCCTCCTCGGTGGCCGCCCACGGGCAGTGCCCCACCCTGGTGATCCCGGGACACACTGGACCCCACGACGACGCAGAGCCCAGTTCGGCGGCAGACCTGCTCAGCGAAGATCTGAAAGCCGCACTCGATGCAGCCGCGGCCGAGCGCGGAGACGGACTGGCCCGCGGCGCCCACGCCTCCGCGGATGCCGGCGACGACGTCGAGAAGATGATGGACTTCTCCGGCAGCGTGGCCGTCGGGATTGACTTGCAGGCCGAACCGATCACCCTGGCCCTGGTGGCCGCGGAGTACGCCGCGCAGCTGGGTCACACCCTCACGCTGGTGGCCGCACACCGGTTCTCCGCCACCGCCTGGGGTCCGGTCTCGCCGATCTACGGGGCGCAGGTGCCGCAGATGCGCCGCGATTTCGCGGATCGGCTGGAACTCATTGCGGGCAAAGTCGCCGAGAAAACCTCGGTTCCGGTGCGTTGGCGGTTTTTCGACGCCGCCCCCGCCACCGCCCTGGGGGCGGCTTCGGCCACCGCACCGCTCGTCGTGGTGGGCACCCGTGGCCGCGGCGGATTCGCCGGACTGCTGCTGGGTTCCGTGAGTCAGTCGCTGCTCAACCGCACCGATGCGCCGGTGCTGGTGGTCCCGCACACCCGAGAAGGCTGAACCTGCCCAGCCCAGCCCAGCTAGTTCACCCTTGTTCAGCCCTGTGCCTGAAGGGCGGTGATCGCGACCGTGTTCACGATGTCGTCCACCGTGCAGCCGCGGGAGAGGTCGTTGACGGGCTTGTTCAACCCCTGCAACACCGGGCCCACCGCCACCGCACCCGATGACTGCTGCACCGCCTTATAGGTGTTGTTGCCGGTGTTGAGGTCCGGGAAGATAAACACCGTGGCCTGCCCGGCCACCTCGGACCCCGGCATCTTCGACGCTGCCACCGAAGCAGACACGGCGGCGTCGTACTGCAGCGGCCCGTCCACCTTCAGCTCCGGGTGCTGGGTGCGCACCAGCTCGGTGGCCTCGCGCACCTTGTCCACCGCCTCGCCCGATCCGGAGGCGCCCGTTGAGTACGACAGCATCGCCACCCGCGGGTCGACGCCGAACTGGGCGGCCGTCAGTGACGACGCATACGCAATATCCGCCAGTTGTTCCGCATTCGGATCCGGGTTCACCGCGCAGTCGCCGTACACCAGCGCCCGGTCCGGCAACAGCATGAAGAAGACGGAGGAGACGATCGATACCCCGGGGCGGGTCTTGACGAACTCCAGCGCCGGGCGGATCGTGTTCGCCGTCGTGTGGGCCGCCCCCGACACCATGCCGTCGGCGTCGCCCAGCTGCACCATCATGGTGCCGAAATACGCACCCTCGACCATCACCTCGCGTGCCCGATCCAGATCCACCCCGCGGTGCGCGCGCAACCGGGCATACTCTTCCGCGTAGCGCTCGCGGTTCAGGGCATCGGCCGGATCCACCAGCTCGAGCCCGGTCAGGTCCACACCCTCCTGAGCGGCGACCTCCCGCACCCGCGCCAGGTCACCGAGCACCACTAGGTCACACACGTCACGACGGCGCAGAATCTCCGCCGCGCGCAGAATCCGGGGGTCCTCGCCCTCGGGCAGCACGATGCGCTTCCGATCAGCCCCGGCTCGGGAAATCAACTGGTGCAGGAACCGCAGCGGGGTCACCCGGGTGGGTCGGCTCAGCTCGATCCGGCTGAGCAGCTCATCGGCGTTCACCCGCTGATGCCAGGCCCCCAGGGCGGCGGCGGTTTTGCGGGGCTGCGCGGAGGAGAGCTCCGAGCGCACCGACGCCACCTGCTGGGCGGTGCCAAACGTGTCTGCAAAGGAGATGAACACCGGGAATGGGGCGTGGGCGTACAGCCGCTGAATATGTAGGTTCGGCTCGATCCCGTTGGTGAGAATCATGCCCGCCGGCACCGGGAACTCCGGTGTCAGCGACGACGCTATCGTGGCCAGCACCGCATCGGAGCGGTCACCGGACACGATCACCAGCGCCCCCTCCCGCAGGATCTGCAGGAAGTTTCCGCCCTCCATCGACACGGCTTTCACTTCGGAGACATCGCGGTCCAGGTGCTCGGAACCGGCCACCTGCTGCAGTTTCAGTGCGTCCGCAATTTCCGCCACCGAGGGCAGGCTCAGCTCGGCCAGCTCGGGGAGCACGTAGACGGTGCGGCGGTGCTTGCCCGGGCGGATCGCCTGCGAGATCTCCTCGATCCTGGCCGGATCGGCGCGATTGACGATCACGGAGAGCAGGTCCACCCCGGCGTCGTCGAGGGTGTGCCGGGTCAGGTCTACCGCGTCGGCAGTCTCGGCCGGGTCGAGTCCGACCGCGGGCACCACCGCCACCACCGCGGCGTTCAGATTCCGTGCCAGCTCCGCGTTCAGCTCCACTTCGGCCGCGGATTCGGCAGTCACCAGGTCGGTTCCCTCCACCACGACGACGTCGCAGTCGGCGCTGATCTGCTCGTAGAGGGCGACGCTGCGTTCCTGGATCTCCTCGTGCCGGCCCGCCGTCATCAGGGACCGGGCTTCGGCGGCGGTCATCCCACCGCGTGCCAGCTCCGCGCTGAGCCGAAACTGCTCGCGCATCAGCAGCACCATCGGGTCACTGTCGACGTCGTCGCCGGGCACCACAGGCCGGAAGTAACCGATCGATCCGGAGCGTTTGTACAGCGAGTCCGCCAATCCGAGGCTGACCAGCGACTTTCCGGCCCCGGCGGTGGTGGTGGCAACAAAGATTCCCTGACCCATGCGTTCCACTATAGGTGTCACCCGGGGCTCGACAGTGTTACCGGGGACATCCGATCAGGCACACTGGGGGAATGATCGTTGCATTCTCTGTTTCTGTGTCCGGCCAGGGCTCCGCGGGCCCCGATGCTGCCTCCGGTTCTGCCGACGGCACCGCTGAGGGGTCGGTGAGCCACGCGGTGGCCGCGGCCGTCGAGGTGGTGCGCGGCTCCGGGCTGGACCACCGCACGTCCTCGATGTTCACCGAGATCGAGGGGGAGTGGGACGAGGTGATGGCGGTGGTGAAGAACGCTGTCGACGCCGTCGCCCCCTATGGCGCCCGGATTTCCCTGGTGCTGAAGGCCGACATTCGCCCTGGTCGCACCGGTGAGATCGAGCACAAGATTGCCCGGGTGGAACAAGCCCTGGCCGAGCGGCAGTGACGTTCCGGTCTGTGAGGTTCGGACGTCGACGCCGCGGTGAGCCGCGCACCCCGGGGGAGTCCCGGTATTACGTGCGTGCGGCCGACCCCGCGGATCTACCTGCCGTGCTGGCGATGAAGCTGGCCAGTTGGCGCGAGGCGTACGGTGAGCTGCGCGACGCCGAATTTTTCGACCGCGCCGAGGCCACCCTCGAACAGCAGGTCGAGCATTGGGCCGGGCTGCAGCACCGCGGCACCGGAATATGGCTGGCCGAAGACCTCACCGATCGCGTGGTCGGAATGGCCTCGCTCGATCCGGGCGAGACTGGCGAGCTGGGCGAACCAGGCGCGCCAGGACCAGCCCAGCTGACCACCCTGTACGTGTTGGCGGAGGCTCAGGGCACCGGGGTGGCCGACGCTCTGCTGCGCGCCGCCCTGAACCACGCGGCGCCGAGCCTCACTCCCGACCCAGCCATACCCGACCCACCCCTACCCGACGTCGTGCTCACCGTGCTGGAAAACAACCCGCGCGCCATCGCGTTCTATACCCGGCACGGATTCGAACAGGTCGGTGAACCCATCGAGATGACCGGGCCCTGGGCTGGATTGCGCGAAATCCGCATGGTGCGCCGCGGGGACCGCTCATGGTGAAGCATTCCCCGGTCAACATCGTCCCCGGGCTGTACCCGATCGACGCCGGCACCGCCGAGATCAGCGAGGACCCCTTCACCCCGGGGTGCTGGTTGCTCACCCTCAACGGCGCGGAATCCTCGCAGCTGAACCCCGATCAGCCCACCGTGCTCGGATTCGAGTACATGCGGTGGATCGCCGCCGTCATCGGGCACCGCTTCACCACGGACACCGCCCTGAAGGTCCTGCACCTGGGGGCGGCCGGCTGCACCCTGGCCCGCTGGGTCACCGCCCTGTACCCGAAAGCCCACCAAGTCGCCGTCGAGTATGACGCCGGTCTGGCCGCCCTGGCCCGCGACCGTTTCGGCCTCCCTCGCGCCCCGGCCCTGAAAATCCGCGTGGCCGAGGCCGGTGAGGTGCTCGCCGCCGGCTATCCCGACACGCGCGACGTCATCATCCGCGACGTGTTTGCCGACGACGACGACGGTCGCCCCACCACCCCCGCTCATCTCACCGGGATCCAACCCGCAGAGCACGCGGCCCGGCAGCTCGGCGCCCACGGGGTGTACCTGGTGAACTACGGTGGCGGGCCCGGCATGGCAGACGCCCTGGTGGAGCAGGCCGCGCTGGCGGAGGTGTTTGCCCACGTCCTGGCGATCGCCGACCCCGCCATGTTCAAGGGGCGCCGCCGCGGCAACGTCATCTTCGCCTGCAGCCAGGCGCCGCTCACCTCCACCGCCTTGGGCGGGGAACCGGCGCTCACCCGGGCACTACTCTCGGACCCGGTTCCGGCCCAACTTCGCCACGTCTCCCCGCCGAGCCCGGGGCGCACTAGACTGTGACCACCAGGACGGGGCAGCCCCACCGCCACAGGGCGGGCCACCTCGTTCCCACCGTACAGGGAGGTTGAGATGACCGGCATGTTCCATGATCCCGCCCGTCGCGTCGAGAACGAGGCGGAACGCACCCGCCGCCACGCTCAAACCCACGGCGTCGTCGTCGGGGTGGACGGGTCCAAGCGCTCGCTGGCCGCCGCCGTCTGGGCGCTGCGCGAAGCGACGCGGCGCGATCTGCCGCTGACGCTCGTCTCGGCCTACACCCTGCCGATCTTCCCGTCGGTGGCGCTCGACGCCGGCTACGGTTCCATGGAGGATTCCGCCCTGGCTGAAGGTGCCCAGCAGATTCTGGCGGCCACCGTGGAGCAGCTCGGTCCCACCGACGTCGAAATCCGCACCCGTGTCGAACTCGGCGACCCCGCTACCGTGCTCACCGACTACTCATCCCAAGCGCACTTGCTGGTGGCCGGGTCCCGTGGGCGCGGCGGTTTCATGGGGTTGCTGGTGGGTTCGGTGTCGCGCAGCCTGCCGTCGAATGCCTCCTGCCCGGTGGTGCTCGTGCCCCTGGGCGCCGAAGAGTCTCGCGCCGGGGACAACGCCCCCGTGGTGGTGGGTTCCGACGGCGGTGAGCGCGGCCGACTGGCCATCCTGCGCGCCGCTGAGGAGGCCCGGTGCCGCGGGGCCGACCTGCGGCTGGTGTGTGCCATGGCGCCCGTGTCGTCGGCCGTCGAGTGGCTCCCGTCCACCGTGGACGAGCGCGCGCTGGTGGATGAACTGCAGGAGAAGATGGACGCCGGGGTGGCCTGGCTAAAGGCTCAGGTGCCGGACCTGAACGTCACCGGCGAGGTGATCGACGGCGTGCCGGTGGACGTGATGGTGGCCGAATCCGAGCACGCCCGCCTCACCGTGGTGGGCACTCGGGGCCGCGGCGGTTTCGCTGGCGCCCTGCTGGGTTCGACGTCGCAGGGCATCATCGCCCACGCCAAGGGCCCGGTGATGGTGGTGCCGTTCACGAAGGACAAGCGCCTGGAATCCCGGCCGGAGTTCGGCCCGATGTTCGACGGCTAAGTAGGGCGGTTGTCCCGTTCTACTCGAGTGTTGACTTCCCCGTTCTTTGCGCGCGCTGGCCTACTCCCGTTGGGGTCGCCAGTAAGTGTTGCGCCTCGGTACTTGGCCGGGGTCGATGTAGGGTGGCGCGGTGAACCAGGGCACGTCATCGATGATGTGGATGTCCCAGTCGCCTCGGTCGGCTAACCGGTGATCGTGGTGGCATAGCAGTACCCCGTTGGCGGTGGAGGTGGGGCCGTGGTTGCGGGCCGGGTCGATGTGGTGGGCCTCGCACCAGGGTGCCGGTGTGGTGCATCCGGGGGCGGCGCAGCCGCCGTCGCGGGCGACGAGTGCTTTGCGTAGGTGTTTATCGAAGAATCGTTCACTGGTGCCGACATCTAACACTTGTCCTGCACCGCCTAGGACGACGGGCAGGATCTCGGCTTCGCAGAGTAGGTGGCGGATGGCGGCGGGGCTGATCGGGCCGGTGTAAGAGCCCTGGCTGAGCTGGAAACTGGGTAGGGTCCCATCAGCAAGCCAGGCCGGGTCGAAGTTCTTCGGCGCGAAACCGCCCTGGTGCATCATCCTCAGGAGCAGGGTCAGGTCGATGGTGACCAGCATTTGAGGCCGGGTGCCGCCCTGGTCTGGGAGTTTGTTGTGTGGGACTTTCAATCCTGCGGTGAGGACTCCGATGAGGGCGTCGTGGGCTCTCTGCGCCGGGGTGCGCTCATCCAGGTTCTCGACCGGGTGCCCTGCAGCATCCACCGCATGCGTCGATCCCGTAATGTTGTCGGCTGTTGCTTCAGCACCGGTGCCTGAGCTGGTGTCGGCTGTTGAGCTGGTTTCTGCGCTGTGGGAGCCGGGGGTGGCCCGGGGGTTGTTCATCGCGTGGACCAGGGCGCGTAAGAGTTCGTCGCCTGCTTGGTCGGTGGCGCATTGCCAGATGCTGAGTTTGCCGCGGGTCCCGATCCGACGCAGTCCCCGCTTTTTCTCCGCGTATTTGTCATCGGGTGCTTGCCCGTCGGGGTTGACCCGGGTGCTGGTGCGTTCTTTCCACCCGGCCGCATACGTGGCGAAGGCGTTGTCATCAAATTCCCGGGCCTCGTCGATGAGGGTTTTCTCGCCGTCGTTGATGAGTTTGGCGACCGCTTCTGGGTCAGTACTCACACTGCGGGCTTCTTCCGCGACCGCCTGGAGAGCCTCGATGATGGCTTGAGTGGCTCGTGGGGTGATTTCTCCGTCAACAACAGCGTCGTGTACTTCGGGTAACGGGGGTTCGGTCGTGGTGCCAGCAGCGTCGGTAAGGCTGGTGAGTGTGGTGTCGGGGTGGACAGCGGTCGCGGTCTGAACACGACGTCGAGCCACACCGAATCCGACCATGGTGTGAAATCGCAGGTAGTCTGCGGCGTTTTTGTAGGCGAGACGCCCGGTAGGGAGTCCGAGGAGTTCGAGGCGTTGTTCGTGCAGGGGGAAGATCCGACCAACGACCCCGGCTAACGCGGTTTCCACGTTCTCACACAGCCGACCGAGGGTAGCGGCTTGCTCGATGATGGCGGGCAGGGACGCGGCCGGGTCCGCGCAGGTGATGGCGTCTTCGGCGTTCCTGCCACCGGTGGTGTAGTGGCCTTGTTCATTGGCCAGGAACGAGGTGCCCCAGTCGTGGTGGTCGTCTGTTTTCTCCCGCTGGAACGGGCTGAACTCGTCATGGGCGTGGGCAGAAGAGACGCGCCGGCTCAGGGTGGTGAGGCCCTGTTCAAGCAGGGCAGTCAGATCGGCGGTGGAAAGGTCGTCCAGGGATTCAAGGAGTTCAGGCAAGGCAGAAAGGGAAGGCGATGCGGTGCTGGTCATGGCCCGGCTCCCCCTTCCTGCGGTCTGAGCCCCTCAGGCTTCTGAGACGTGTGTTCTAGTTCCAAGTCTAGTTACGGTATCGATTAAAGGGAAGTGGTGATCGAGGTTGGGGATAAGTTGGGGTGCCCGAAAAATGGGGCCGCGGGATGGTGCGGGAGATGGCTCCTCCACAAGGGTGCGGCTCGCGACCCCGACGTGCTGCAGCGAAGGTAGAGCGCAGGTGGAGACAAAAATAGCGCCGGACCTCTGAGCGAGATCCGGCGTCTGGAGAAGAGGGGCGATGGGGAACGGGAAACGAGAAAACGGTCATGGGGGACATCGGGGGAGAGGGGCGAGAGAAGTTAAAGAAACAGAGGCGGTATCCCTTCGTTAGGGTGCCGCCTCTGTTCGGTATAGCCCCTCGGGAATCCGGAGAACTTCCCCGGACCCCGGATTCCCGAGGGTAGATGATGGCGCGGTCAGTAGCGACCTGCGTAGGGATGGACGTTCACCATGCCGCCGTAGTTCAGCGCGGTCACGGAAACGCCCATCTGGGGGTTACGTGCGTGCGCGATCTGGCCGTTCCCGATGTACAGAGCGACGTGATACATGGAGGAGCCGCCGTTGGAGCTCCAGAACACCAGGTCGCCAGGCTGCAGCTGGCTCAGCGGCACATACTGCTTGGCGGCCTGGAACTGGGTGGTCGAGGTGCGCGGCAGGGACTTGCCGGCGGCCTGGAAGGCTCCCAGGGTGAACCCGGAGCAGTCATAGCCGGACGGGCCGTTGCCGCCCCAGGTGTAGTAAGTGCCCGGCTGGTTGGCCTTGTTGACGGCCCAGTTGATGGCGGTGCCTGCCCATCCGGAGTTCGACGCCGTCTGGACCTGCTGGGTCTTCGTCGGGGTCGGCGTAGGGGTTGCAGTGCGCGTCGGCGTCGGGGTGGCGGTCCGAGTTGGCGTCGGAGTTGCAGTGCGCGTCGGCGTCGGGGTGGCGGTCCGAGTTGGCGTCGGAGTTGCAGTGCGCGTTGGCGTGGGGGTGGCGGTGCGCGTTGCGGTCGGCGTCGGAGTGGGGGTCGCCGTACGGGTGGCGGTCTGCGACGGTGTCGGGGTGGCGGTGCGCGTGGCTGACGGCGACGCCGAAGCGCTGGCTGACGGGGTCGGGGTGGCCGTGGCGCTCGGAGTGGCAGAAGCGCTCGGGGAAGCCGAAGCCGAAGCGCTAGCAGATGCGGACGGCGATGCCGATGAGCTGGGGGAGGCCGTGGCGGTCTCGGAGGCCGTTGCGCTCGGCGTCTCGGAAGGCGTAGGAGTCGGGGTCGGTGTGGGGGTCGGCTCCTGGGCCTCTGCGGCTTCGGTGCTTGACGGTGAGGGGCTGACGGCTTCTTCGGCGGCGCGAGCATCAGAGTCGGCAATGGCCGCCTGCAGTGCCTGCTCCAGGTCCGATGCCTCGATGGCGGAAACGCGCTCTTCGGCCTCGGCGTCGGAAATATCGTGCAGCTCTGCATACAGGCCAACCAGCTGTGCTCGGTCGGCCTCTGCCTCCAAGCGGGCCTGCTCGGCGGCCTCGGCCTGACGGCGCAGTTCCGCCTGACGCTCGGCCTCGATGCGGGCCGCTTCTGCTTCGGCAGCCTCAGCGCGCTCGGCTTCGGCGGCCAATGCTTCCGCTTCGGCTGCCTGACGGGCGGTGTCCTCCGCGGTCTGGGCCTGGGTGTTGGCGATCTGATCGGCAGTCGCGGCGCGGGAGAGCGTGTCCTCGTCGCCGAACATCACGTCGGTGACGGTGGTCCCGCCGTTGCGGTACATATCGGCGGCGGTGTTGCCGGCGGCCTCATCGGCGCTCGCTGCGGATTCGGATGCAGCGGTTGCGTGATCGCGTGCGGATTCGGCGGTGTTGCGTGCCTGGGCCACGGCTTCGGCAGCCACGCGGGCGTCCTCATTGGCCTGCTGGGCGTTGGCCTCGATCTCCTGCGCACGGCGGGTGGTCTGCTGGATGGCGGCGTAGAGTTCGCCCGCCATCTCGTCGCGGGAGGCGTCATCCGCTTTGGCCTCGGCGACCTTGTTCTTCGCCGGGATCGTTGCGCGCTCGGTCACCGTCTTGTCTTCGGCCTGCTGGCTGGAGTTCACGGACTGGAGCAGGTTCGGCATGGCGGCAGCGGTGACAGCGCCCACGGTCACGATGGCGACGGCGGCGGTAACACCTGCAACGCGGCGAGTTTTCACAGCGGTTGTTCCTCTCACTGCGGAGCTCGAGGGTGAGTGATGTGCTGGCCGGATCACCAGCGGTGGTGGGCCGTCACATGATCGTCACGTTTAGGTGAAGAGAAGATCACGCTCAGGCTGTGTTGAGCTCCACAAGACACGAGAATAGATGCACAATTGTCACAAAAGCAACACAAGTCAGCCCCGTATCATAAAAAACAACGATGTAATTTTGTTACACCCGTTGCAAACGTGGCGTGTCGCGTCCGATGAGAGGTGTGAGTTTGCGTGGGCTGGCCCGGGGCTAGCCCCACCCGAGGCGATGTAACTCGTCGTCGTCGATGCCGAAGAAATGAGCCACCTCGTGCACCACGGTCACCGTGATCTGCTCAACGAGTTCCTCGCGCGTCGAGCACATCCGTTCCAGCGGATTCCGGAATATCGTGATTTGATCGGGCATGGCCCAGGGCTCATTGCCCCGTTCGGTGAGTGGGATCCCTTCGTAGAGACCGAGCAGTTCCGTGTCGGGGGCCTCCCATGGTTCTGGTTCATATTCGTCGGCCACGAACACCACGACATTGTCGATATGACGCTGCAATCGCCGCGGCAGACGGGTCAGAGCGTCCTGAACGGCGGCGTCGAATTCTTCCTCGGAAAGCCAGTGGCCATCGGCGGTTTGCACATTGGCGAGTCTTCCCTCTACAATTTTCTAGGTCAACCTCGCACTGTTGAACCGTGAATCCTCACGGAAGGTGGCGCGTGGAAGATAGGCCCCCATCGTCTAGCGGCCTAGGACACCGCCCTTTCACGGCGGCGGCACGGGTTCGAATCCCGTTGGGGGTACTGCATTTGCGGCACTAGCCTTGGGCTGGAAATGCGACGGTCATCCTCGGAAACGAGTGTGGTCAAGAGAGGGAAAAAACTCTGGTAGAGTTAGTTCCCGCAACAAGGCCCTGTAGCGCAGTTGGTTAGCGCGCCGCCCTGTCACGGCGGAGGTCGCGGGTTCAAGTCCCGTCAGGGTCGCGGATGCGAGAGCCTGTCCAGATGGACGGGCTCTTTGTCCACGAGATGCTTCCGAGCATCTTGGCTCTGTAGCTCAGTTGGTAGAGCGTTCGACTGAAAATCGAAAGGTCACCGGATCGACGCCGGTCGGAGCCACTGAACCCCCGCGTAGCTTCTACATCGCGGGGGTTCTTCATTTTAGTGCCCGGGTCTTTCGGAGCTCGGCGTTACCTCGGTGTTGCCGACAGCTGGATCGGCTGTTGCAACTCCGTCACCCAGTCGGTCTGGTCCTCCGGGTACGAGCGGATGTAGAGCTCTCGACAGGCAGTAGATGGCGCGTAGCCGCGTTCTACGATCGCTGTGTGCAGCGCCTGCCAGCTGTTTCCGATGCGGTCCATTGGCCCGAGATGCACGCCGCAGAGCGCGGCGTCGGCCGAGGGGATGTCGATGATCTCGAATCCGTCTCTCGGTTCACCGCCGTAGACGTAGCCGACGATGACCCGCATGCCGGCCTCGACGGGCTCATAGACCGCGAGGGGCGAATCCAAGGCGCCGGCAACATCACCGATGAGGTCGGCCAGCGCATCAAAGGCCGGTCCGACGAACCCGGCGATGTCGGGTTGGTCGGGGACGATCGTGGTGCGTGCCGCAAGACGCAGGGCCGGAAGTGGCTTCTCGACGTATTCGATGTTTGACATGGTGTTCTCCGTTTCGATGAGGTGCAACCGTCGTGCGACGTCGATGAGCCGAGCCTCCGCGATGCGGTGCTCGCGCTCGACCTGCGTCTGTCGGGCCAGCAGCAGCTCCGCCAGGAAATCGGTGGAGACTCCCTCGCTGAGCATTGCTGCGATGTCGTCCATGCTGAAGTCGAGGCGGCGCAGCGCAACGATCCGATGCAGCTGGCGAAGCTGCGACGGGTCATACGAGCGGTAGCCGGTGAACTCGTCCACGTGCGCGGGTACGAGCAGCCCGGCGGCATCCCAGTGCCGCAACTGGCGATGGGTCACTTGACCGATCTGCGCGAAGGCTCCGATGGACAGCATGTCTCTGTTCAATCACCTTCCACCGTGTCAGGGTCAAATCTCCCACAGCTTATCGAGTTGCCGTGGGCATGACCGTGGAAGAGGTCAGTTCGTCAGGCGGCGCCAGAGATTGGTGTCGGCCAGATCCAGCAGCTCGCCCCCCTGGCCGGCGATCACCGTGCGCAGCGCCCACAGGGTGAAACCCTTGGCCTGGGCCGCGGTGATGCTCGGCGGAATCGACAGCTCCTGGCGGGTGGTGCGCACGTTCACCAGGCGGGGACCGTCGGCCGCGAGTGCCTCGCGTAGCGTGGCTTCCAGTTCGGCGCCGGTCTCCACCTGATGACCCGGGATGCCCACCGCTTCGGCCACCGCGGCGAAATCGGGGTTGGCCAGTTCGGTGCCGAAATTCACCTGGCCGGCGGCTTTCATCTCGAGCTCGACGAACCCCAGCGAGGAATTGTCGTAGACGACGATGGTGACCGGCAGGTTGTTCTGCTTGATCGTGATGAGATCGCCCATCAGCATGGCCAGGCCGCCGTCACCGGCCAGCGCGATCACCTGGCGTGAGCGGTCCACGGCCTGGGCGCCGAGGGCGTGCGGCAGGGCATTGGCCATGGAGCCGTGGATGAATGAACCGAGCAGGCGGCGGTCTCCGCCCAGGTTCAGGTACCGCGACGCCCAGATCACCGGGGTGCCGACATCCGCGGTGAAGACGGCGTCGTCGTCGGCGAGCTCATCGATCAGGCGGGTGAGGTACTGCGGGTGCACCGGGCCGCGGTCGTCTGCCGCCGCCAGCCGGTCCAGTCCCTTGCGCGCCTTCTCGTAGTGCTTGCGGCTGTCGCGCAGGTGCTTGCCGGAGCGCTTCTCGCATAGCAGCGGGGTGAGGGCGGCGGCGGTGAGGCGGACATCGCCGACCAGTCCCAGGTCTAAGGGGGTGCGCCGTCCCAGATGTTCGCCGCGCAAATCCACCTGGATGATGCGGGCGTCGTCCGGGTAGAACTGACGGTAGGGCAAGTCGGTGCCCAGCATCAACAGGGCGTCGCAGCGTTCCATGGCCCGGTAGCCGGAGCTGAAGCCCAACAGGCCGGTCATGCCGACGTCGTAGGGGTTGTCGTGCTCGATGTACTCCTTGCCGCGCAGGGCGTGCACGATGGGGGCCTGCAACCGCTCCGCCAAGGCGAGCACCTCCTCGCGGGCACCAGCCACCCCGGCGCCGGCCAAGATGGTGACCCGTTCGGCGTCGTCGAGCAGTCGGGCGGCCTCGTCGAGCTCCTCGACGGAGGGGACCACCTGCGGGTTGCTGCGGCGGATCGGCGCGGTGGAACGGCGTGAGGGCGCCTCCTCGAAGAACACGTCGCCGGGAACCACCACCACAGCCACACCACGGCGCTCGACGGCGGCACGCATCGCGTTCTCCAGGACCCAGGGTAGCTGGGCGGCCGAGCTGATCATTTCGGTGTAGACGCTGCACTCCTGGAACAGCTCCTGCGGATGGGTTTCCTGGAAGTATCCGGAGCCGATCTCTTCGCTGGGAATGTGCGAGGCGATGGCCAGCACTGGGACCCGGGACCGGTGGGCGTCATAGAGCCCGTTGATGAAGTGCAGGTTGCCGGGGCCACAGCTACCGGCCACCACCGCCAGTTCCCCGGTGAGTCCGGCCTCGCCGGCGGCGGCAAAGGCCGCAGATTCCTCATGGCGGACATGCATCCACTCCACCGAGTCGTTCTCACGCAGCGCTTCGGTGAACGCGTTCAGCGAGTCTCCGGCCAGGCCCCACACCCGGCTGACGCCGGCACGTTCGAGTTCGGTGACGAAGAGTTCGGCGATATTCATGGTGCCAGGCTAGGACCCGACGTCGCACGGCCTCAACGGTTGAGGTGCGTGAGAAGTCCCTCGGCCACGGTGTTGATGGTGTCGCCGGCGGCGGCCTTCACGTCGTCGGGCGACCACGGGAACGCGTAGGAGCGGTCGGCGATCGTGTGCATGGACAGGTCGTTCCAGGAGTCGCCGAAGGTGATGAGCTCGACGTCGTGGCGCGCGAGGCCCAGGTGCTCGATGAGCCACTGGAGCCCAGTTCCTTTCGACGCTCCGGCCGGGAGCACATCGATGAAGGTCTGATTGACGAAGGCCGCCACGTCGAAGGTGTCCTGCACCCAGGCGTGGATGCGCAGCTTCAGCTCCTCGTCCTCGGGCACCCAGATCGGTACCCCGACGAACTGCTCGCCGGCGACCTCCTCCACGGTGACCTCGCGATAATCGCGCAGGATCGAGGTGCCCATCGTGCTCGGCAGGGTGGAGACGAAGCGGGCGTCAGCGGATTCCAGGGTGGTGCCGTAGACGGCGAGTCCCGGGGTGTCGCTCAGTTCGTCGACGATGCTGCGCACCACCTCGACGTCGAGGGTGGAGGAGCGCAGCACGGCGTCGGCGCGGTCGGTGATCACCGCTCCGGTGAACAGCACCGAATAGTCGAAGACGACGTCGAATCCCTGCAGCGCGAACTGCGCGGCGGACAACGATTTTCCGGTGGCGGCCACGGCCAGGTTCCCGGCGTCCTGCCAGGCCCGGATGGCGGCCACCGTATCGGCGGGGATGTCGTCGTCGAAAAGGATGGTCCCGTCGAAGTCGAAGGCGGCGAGTCTCATGGTGCGAGCCTATCCGGTTCGCGGTGCCAGGGACCGAACTCACACTGCACGTTCGGTGGGTCCTTCTCGTCGACAAGTCACCTTTCAGCGCTTCTGCCTGAGAACGTCTGTGTACAATCGCGACTGATATGGGGCCGACTTGTCGAGGGCCGGTTCCGCGCGCGGTGTTTGTCTTGCATTCGGAGGCCTTTTTCGTTGGGTCTAGATACTACTTTCGATCACGGACGGCCTTCCCAACCTATTCCGCAAGTAGTTCTGTAGAGGGTGTCAATAGGGCGGATCCATCTGAACGTAATCACCACATCGCCATGTGAGGCATGGAGCGTCCTATCCCGAGGGTCGACTGATGTTGCTAAGTCTATTGAGTCTATTGAGAGTTGCGGCACGCTCTTTGAGCGCTCGAAAGCAACCCCGGAAAATCGTGAACGGGAGAGTAGAGGATCAGGCTTTAATGGGAGCTGGACGCTACAGACTGAACTGGATATCTATGTAACTAACAGAATGAGAATATCATTCAGATGTTGCGTCTCGCGGGGCGGGGTGGCGCTATCGCCAGCTTGTACGGTTTGATATTGCGTGAGCTCTACCCTCTCACCTGTTGCTGTGATGCAGGTTGTTCGAGAGCTGGGCTCCATTCGGAATCTACATTCTGAGCCCAACTGCCGGGCGAGGTTTTCCAATCAGGTCTGGAGTCATTTCGCGCTACCGAACCTGTTGGCAGTGCCGGCGATGGTGTGCTGCGCTACATCTTTGACATCGATGCCTTATTCGGGTGGGGCGATCGCGCATGTGAATCGTAAAGGCCTGCATCCCCGTGCATCAGCCGGATTCTGAGATACGCACGACTCGACTCGCCGGATTGCATTCGGGTTCCAATACGGTGTTGCCTCCGATTGAGGGCGGTGGGTTCGGAGCGGTTGCTGATGAAGGTGCGATTGAGGATTGCTTCATCATGGGGTGCTGTTGATTTTCTGGTCGACCGATGTTGTCGCGTGCGCTGAGCGCGTTGAGAATGAATCAGGTGGTGCAGGAGGGTGTCCGAGGCTACCTCGGGACGACTTGGCACATTATGAAACATAGCAGGTACGATAAACGCGAATATGTTATATGATGGGCGAGTAGGTCAATCCAAGGAGTACAGAGATGTCCGAAATTGAGAACCTCAGCGTTACCGCGAGCGACGGCGCAACACTCGGCTATTTTAGGAGAGGCCAAGGCCCCGGGCTCGTCATCACTCACGGCAGCATTGCGACGAAGGAACAGTGGCTGCTTGCCTCGGAATCTCTTGCCGAGCACTTCACCGTGTATGTCTATGACCGCCGGGGGCGTGGGGACACAGGTGATAGTGAGCATTACTCGATTAATCGAGAAGTCGCCGATATCGGAACGATGCTCGCTGTCGCTGGGTCAGGATCGCATCTACTTGGCCACTCCTACGGCGCTTTGTGCTCCTTGGAGTACTCGCTTCAGCACGGGCTCGATGGTGGCACGCACATCGCATACGAGCCTCCACTTGCCGTGCAAGGTACGGTCGCAGGCGAGCGGCTCGCCGGCTATGTCGAACTGGTAGAAAAAGGCGATCTCGACGGTGCTCTTGCGTACGCATTAGTGAACTTTGTACGCGTACCGTCAGAAGCGATTCCATCGATCCGCGAAACACCAATCTGGGACAGCTCTGTTCCGCTCACCCCAACGTGGGTGCGAGAGTTACGCGAAATCGACGCCCTTGGCATGGACATTTCCCGCTACGCTCCAATCACGGACCCGACGCACTTGATCGCTGGAACCGCCACCTCTTCGTTCTTGGCCCAGTCGGTGCACGACCTCGCCGACACTATTGCAAGGGCCACCTCGACCGATATCGAGGGCGCCGACCACTTCGCTCATCTAGCGAACCCGTCCGGTTTTTCGCGCGTCGTCATTGACGCCATTACCGCGCACGCCGAGTCCTAAGCCTATCCGGACGGCGTAGCGCCTATAACTAGCACGGCACGTTGACCAATTCTTTGTTCTTGAACCGTCCCGGGTTCTCTGCCGCTTCTATGCGGGGAGAATCTCTCGGGTGAGGGACTCGTAGTAGGCAGCCTCGTATTCGGCGGGGCTGCTCATTCCGAGGCTACCGTGGAGCCTGCGGTGGTTATACCAATCGACCCAGCCTGCGGTGGCGTACTCGACATCGGCGATCGTTTTGAACGGTCCGTCATGGAAGATCGTAGTGCGGACGCACTCGGCCTTGTAGAGCCCGTTAATCGTCTCCATCAGGGCATTGTCATACGCGTCGCCGACGGACCCGATCGATGGGGCGATGCCGTCGAGAGCGAGTTTCTCTGTCCACGCCACGGACGTGTATTGGCCTTGAGACCCAGCATCGCTATGCGCTCGGAGCTGATCGGGTTCGATGGGCCGGCCCTGGCGACCGCGTTCCCACAGCGCCATCCGCAGCGGGATCATGACCAGGTCGACGTGCTTGCTGGTCTGCGCATGCCAGGCCACGATGCGCTGGGAGTAGACGTCGAGGATGAACGCGACATATACCCAGCCCGTCCATGATCGGACATAGGTGAAGTCCATTACCCACGTGTGATCCGGCCTGGGCGCGGTGAAGTCACGGTTCAGCAGGTCCCCGGCACGGATCCCGTCCTTCGCCGGGATCGTCGTTCGGATGCCCTTGGCTCGGGTTGCCCCGGATAGTCCGAGCAGACGCATGACCCGGTCGACCGCGCCGCGCGAGGCGTCAGGGAGTGTGGTCCGGCGGATCAGCGCGGTCATCTTCTTGCGACCATAGAGTCCTTCCGGAGTCATCTTCCGCCGCACGACACCAGCGCCATTGACCACGGTCGTCCGGGCGGCGTCGCGAACGGCGTCAACGACGAGGGCATCGGTGACAGTGCGGGCGGCGATGCGGGGCCTGGTCCAGGTCCGGTAGGTTCTTGCAGCGATCTTCACGCCCTGCCCTTGCAGGACGCGGATGATCGACTCGACTGCATGGCCCTCGGCGCGCATCTGATCGATGAACGCGCGCATCATCGGTTGCGGGGGTCGAGTTCCCCCGCGAAGAAAGTCGTCGCGGCTTTCAGGATCGCGACGTCTTCGCGCAGTCGCTTGCTCTCGGCCTTGAGCCGCTTGATCTCAGCTGCTTCCTGGCTGGTCTGACCAACACGGTCACCGGCGTCGATCTCGGCCTGGATTACCCAGCGGCGCAGGGACTCAGCCCCGACGACTTCCTGGCGGGCAACGGCCACGACGGCCTGCTGGTTCGAGGGGTATTCAGCGCGGTGTTCAAGGACGAGCCTGACGGCTCGTTCACGCACCTGCGGATCGATCTTCTTCGGCATGACGCCATCCTTTCAACTCAAAAGGAAGCGGCACTAAACCCGGGACAGTTCATCTGGAACAATGTTTGGAGTCGTGCAAGGCCTTGTTGTTCGGGCTGACGCGCCAACATTTCGGGGCTGTTGCTTGGGAAGTCACGTCCGTCGGCCGGTTGGCAGCCGAAAGGAGAGCGTGCAATTTTCGTCCCCATACTTCTTGGTATGAGGCGCCGAAGAAGCATGTATAAACTGCGCCCAGCCCACGAACAGTTCGACTGGTGGGCAAGGCGGCATCGACGAAACAGCTCTACGCAATGTGGAAGCAAATCGATGCCTCTAGTAATGGGAAGGAGTATAAAACGTACCGGATCGTGTGCTCGCGGTCGGCGGCGCACGTCGAAGCATGCGAGGCCCGGCATTGAAGCTTGGGGACGCGACGGCAGAAGCACCATCCTGTAACGTCGCGAACCTTGCTTTAGGCGGCGCAAAAATGTCCTCTAGTGTGATGCGCTCACTTGTTTTCGCTCCTATCTCCCGGGCCGTGTTCGTCGTAGGTTACGACTAGATCCTGATTTCGATTACGATCCACCTGACCAACATGACCTAACGCGACTTTCTCTTGAAGTTGATTCAAGTTGAACAGCGCTGTGTGATCTGGCGGACCGAAAACTTTAGCTCCGATTCTCGGGGCAACTCCGAATCTTCTTGAACTCGATGTTCCCGATAACGGGAATAGAGGGTCAACCAAACTGAACCGGGATACTGCCGGAAAACCTCGTTCTTGGGTTTCAGGATGCAGTGGAAAAGACGCGAAGTACTGGCGAATCCCCTGAGACGCACCAGCAGATAAAGGGGGGTGCCCCTATATTTATTCGTAGGCCCCACACGGGGTCTGGTCGCTGGTCCTGGTATGGCTGATTTGCCCTGTCATCAATGATCCGGGGGGTGTTGCCGCCAGGAATCCAGGACACGCGTTGACTGCTGATAGGGGCTCGGCCCAATACTGTTGAGGTCTCTCGTAACGTGGGTGCCAGCATCGGGTGTCATGACAGCCAACGGCCATGGAACTGATGGTCGAGGAGGACTGTCATGAATACCGATTACGACATCTGGATCGGACTCGACGTCGGCAAAACCAGTCATCACGGTTGCGGGCTCAATCTAGTAGGCGAGCGGGTCTTCGACCACGAACTCTCGCAAGATGAAACAACACTTCGGGACGTGATCACAACCCTGCAGGAGGATTACGGCCGGGTGTTGGTGATTGTTGATCAGCCGAACACGATTGGGGCGCTTCCCGTCGCGGTCGCTAGGGATTGTGGTGCCGATATCGCTTATCTGCCGGGGTTGGCGATGCGCAAGGCTGCTGATCTGTATCCGGGTCAGGCGAAGACGGATGCCCGGGATGCGTTCATCATCGCCGACACTGCGCGCACGATGCCACACACCTTGAGGTCTGTGGATCGGGAGTCGGATGTGCTGGCTAATCTCAAAGTGTTGGCCGGCACGGATGAGGACCTGGCCCATGACATCACGAGAGCGATCAACCGGCTACGGTCCCTGTTGCTCCAGATCCACCCAGCACTGGAACGCGTCTTCAAAGGAACCGTGCTGATCAGGAGCATCGTGTTGGATCTGCTGATCCGGTATCGGGGTCCAGCAGGGCTGCGCGCGGCGGGGAAGTCGGGAGTGAAGCGGTGGGCGCGCAACCATACCCGCAAAGATCCCTCCGTCTTGATCGATGCGATCTTCGACGCTCTGGCCGAGCAGACGGTGACCGTGCCCGGCAGTCAAGCGTCGGAGTCGGTGGTGCCGAGGCACGCTGCACGGATCAAGGCGTTGAAGGCTGAACGGGCTGAGATCGAGGCAGAAGCTGCTGAGTTGGCTGATTCGCTCCCTCTTCTTCAGGTCTTAACGTCCATGCCGGGAGTCGGCGTTAAGACCGCGTCCCAGATCCTCCTGGCGGCCGGTGATTTCTCTGCGTTCAAGACTGCCGGGCATCTGGCTGCGTATGCCGGAATTGCTCCGGTGACGCGGCGGTCGGGGACATCGATTCGGGGTGAGTTCCCGTCGCGGGCGGGCAACAAACGGTTGAAGAATGCGTTGTTCCACTCGGCGTGGGTGGCATCGGCCATGATCCTTTATCGAAGGCATATTACGACCGGAAACGGGCTGAGGGTAAGCGCCACAATGCTGCGGTGATGTGTTTGGCTCGTCGTCGACTCAACGTCCTGTACGCGATGGTCAAGACCGGGGCCTTCTACGAGGCGAAGACCCCGGCTGCTGCTTGACAATGAATGTAACGGGTGATTGCAAACGCCTACGGGTATGTGCCCGAAGGAAATTCGGGCACATACCTGCGTGACGGGGTACTTAACAATGGTTAGATGGAGCACCACCGTCGTGGCGCCACATCTAAAAAGCACCAACTGGCTAGAGCCACCGAGGCGCTGGGACGTCTTGGCCAAGAACTAGCCGAGAGGCGTCCCTTCCAGATGCCCACGCAACTACCGCGGCGAGATCGCCCCGGATCGTAACTCTGGAATCGTTCTCGACCCCAGCACCGATTGGGTCCAAGCCGGGCCGGTCTGTGACTTCGATGGTGAACCCCGGGTCTGTTTTCCGTGCGCGCCACGCGGTCGTGATGTCCTCCAAAAGTCGTTGCAGGACTTCGGCGGGGATGTCGGAGAACCGCGCGCCATTAACCAAATCGATGGCGTGTAGCCAGACCTCGCGGGTTCGCATCCACACCGTCTCGGATAGCGGCACTTCCCGACCTTGAGCTGTGCGAACCACAGCTGCCCAAGCCTCCGGAGGGGTATCGCGCCATTCGACGTTCAGTGACACCGCAGCGTGATGATCAAGGTGTCGGAGTGCTCGGGCTGGCATGGTCGCGCCGAGTTTGATCTCGCGGGCACGGTCTTCCGGTGACGCGTACATCGGGGTCTTCACCCCGGTGTTGGCCCAGGAAACCAAGCGTTGGATTGCTCTGGCGTTGTATCCAACGTGCGCGATGAGGTGTCGACGCGTCCACCCCTGTAGCCGTGTAGGCTCGTCGAGATGGTCGTCATGGATTTCTTGCACCTTTCGATGCCAGAACGACGTACCCCTCCTAACAGTGAGGAGCTGTTGTTTCAGAACCGGATCGGTTGCTAAATCGTAGCGAGCCACCATGTCAAGGGGCCACAATCTTTGAGCGCATAGGTCCGATGCCGTCGATCTCTACTTCTACGACGTCGCCTGGCTTCAGGAAAACCTGCGGATCGCGGGCCCGACCGACTCCGCCAGGCGTTCCTGTAAGGATTAGATCGCCGGGGTTCAACGGAAGCATAGTGGAGATATACGCCACGAGATGTTCGGGCGTGAACACGAGATCACCGGTGGAATGCTCTTGCATCACCTCGCCATTGACCCGTGTTCGCAAGGTGGAGTTCTTGTAATCGAATTCGTCGTGAGTGACCACGACCGGACCGATCGGGGTTGAGCGGGCCCAGATCTTGCCCTGCAACCATTCGATGGTTCGGAACTGCCAGCCGCGCATGGAAATGTCGTTGGCGGAGGAATAACCTGCGATTGCGTCGCGAGCTTCTTCCTCGGTGACGCGATCGGCACGTTTGCCAATGACAACGACCAATTCTCCCTCCCAGTCAAGCTCGGGGTCCTCAGCGACGGCTGTGATCGGCTCAAATGGGCCGGTCAGTGTCTCCGCGAACTTGGCGAAAAGGGTCGGATGCGTCGGCAGCTCGCGCCCCATTTCCTTGATGTGGGAGGCGTAATTCAGTCCAACGCAGATGATTTTTCCAGGTGCCGGAATTGGTGAGTCGAGTTGGGCATCTTCCTCCGGGATGGAACTCCCCGAAGCGTTCTGCGCTGTTCGTAGCCAGTTCTTTGCGAGCAGGAGCTGACCGACATCGGAGTAACCATCGACCAAAGTCCACTTGCCTTGGTCGTACCGGGCGGCCGCCGTACCCTGAGGTGTTCGAATGGTCGCGAGTTTCATGAGTTGTCTCCTTCGACGTAGGTTCGCTGGAAGTGTAGTTTCTCGATGATCGGGTGGTCACCGAACTGGAAAAGATCAAAGGACGTCTCTGCTTGCATGTGGAACGGTGCCCATGAAGGCACGACGAAGATATCGCCGGTCTCGACCTTGTGCTGGGTGTCACCGATCGTGACGATACCGCGACCTTCGAATACTTGATAGACGCTTGATCCGACCTCCCGAATGGTCCGCGTCTCGGTTCCATCTCGGAGCCGATGGAACTGTGCCCGGATCGTGGGCATGACGTCTCCTCCAGTGGTGGGATTGATGAATCGAACTGCGGCGTGCCCTGGAGCCACAGTCGCAGGGAATCCCTCGTCCTCAATGCGGAGCTGCTCGGTCAACGCTCGATCAGTGTGTTCCCACCGGTAGGCACCTATAGGTGAGGACACAGTATTGTTCAGGCCGGACAACGGACGTAGCCCAGGATTGCTCCAGAGTCGCTCGCTGCGTGAGATATCTGGGGTGGACTCGTCGGTTACCCTATCGATGCCGAACTCGAAGAACGAAGTGTCGGTGTAGTGCACGAAGGGAATATCGAGTCCATCGATCCAAGCCATAGGCTGGTCAGTTTCGTTGTGGTGACCGTGGAAGTTCCACCCAGGAGTGAGTAGGAAGTCGCCGCGGGACATGCGTACCGGGTCGCCATTGACCACTGTCCAAACACCCTCGCCTTCGACTACGAACCTGAACGCGTTCTGCGAGTGCCGATGTTCGGGAGCAACTTCGTGTCCGCCGAGATATTGGATTGCGCACCAAAGCGTTGGTGTTGTGTAGGGACGTCCGCCGAGTCCCGGGTTGGCCAGTGAAATCGCACGACGTTCTCCACCGCGCCCCACGGGCACTAAATCTCCCGCTCGCTGGGCCAGGGGCAGGAGCTCATTCCAACGCCAGAGATGCGGTTTCGCCTGTGGGCGTGGCTCTGGAGGCATCAGGTCACCGATCTCAGTCCACAGTGGGATCATATGGCCGGCCTCGAAATCGGCGTAGAGTTGCTCGAGCTGTACTTGTTCCTCCGGCGTTGGCGGCGGCACATTCATCCCGTCGACACCGCGTGGCAGGTCATGGTCGGCATGGTGATCATCGTGGTTACTCATGGGTCCTCCTTCTGTGCCGCTGCAGTGAGCAGCAGGTGGTTAGGTTATGACTGGGTTTCCTGCTCGGATCTAATGCGCGTGGCGATGTCTTCTCGCAGCGCTTTCTTGTCGATCTTGCCCACCTTGGTTGTGGGGATTGAATCGACAATCTCGATTCGTTCGGGGATCTTAAAAGCTGCAACGCCCGTACGATGAAGGTGCTCGCGTACCTGGTCCAAGGTCAGTGTGTGCCCGTGCGCCGTCTGTGCATACAGGCAGACCTTTTCTCCAAGCACCTGGTCCGGCATCGCGACGGCGGCGACCATGGTGAGTCCAGGGATCTGATAGATCAGTGACTCGATCTCTTCGGCGGAGATCTTTTCGCCGCCACGGTTGATCATGTCTTTGTCCCGCCCCTGAACAATGAGGTTCCCATCAAGGCGACGCTCAACAACGTCGCCTGAGGCGTACCAGCCGTCAGTGAAAGCTCGAGCGTTCGCCTCAGGTGCACTGTAGTAGCCGCGCGGAGTGTAGGGTCCTCGCGTAAGGATGCTCCCTGGAGTTCCATTGGGTAGGTCAGCGCCCAGAGGGTCTACGATCCGGACCTCGTCGGCTTCAGAGACAGGCCGACCTTGTGTTTTGTTGATGACCTCGTCGTTGTCATTCAGACGAGTCATATTGATCAGTCCCTCGGCCATACCGAAGACTTGCTGCAGTCGGCACCCGAGGACTGGCTCAACGCGCTGGGCTAGCTCGTCAGGCATTCGTGAGCCGCCAACCTGCAAAGTGCGTAGGGTGGCAAGTTCGTCGGTGCCGTGCTCTAACTGGAACTCGATCCATGTCTGGGCCACCGCGGGCACGACCGCGGCGTCGGTGACACCCTCGGCCTTGATCATGGGGAAGGCCTTCTTTGGATTTGCGCTTGGCAAGATCACCGTGCGCGCGCCCAGGAAAAGTGTGCCTAGCACCCCAGGGCACGCCAACGGGAAATTATGGCTTACGGGCATGGAGACTAGGGTTACAGTATTTCCCGAAATCTCTGCGATTTCGGAGCAGGCCTTGACGTTGTATGCGTAGTCGTTGTGGGTGCGTACGATCAGTTTCGGAACACCGGTGGTACCTCCAGACAGCAGGAATAGTGCCGGGTCTTCCCCTGCTGGCGCCATACTGTCGAGGCGGGTGCGGGCCCTCACCGGCTCTGAACCGGGAGCCAACAGGGCCTCAAGACTTAGATTCCCGTTCCGTGGGGAACCAGAAACATATACGTACTCTATGGAGGGCACCTCGTCGCGAAGTTCGTCCGCGAGGTCTTGATAGTCGAAACCTTTCAGGGTGTCGGCTACAAAGAGACCTCGCGCTTCGGCTAGGTTACTCAGGAAGGCGAGCTCGAATCGACGATGTGCTGGCAGCGCCATGATGGGGATGATTCCTGCGCGTAGGCAAGCCAGAGTTACGACTACGAACTGCCACCCATTGGGCAGAGCGAAGAGGACGCGGTCATCTCGCTGGAACCCGTTCTCGAGAAGTCGTTCAGCGGCCGCGTCGGCGCGATTGACTAATTCTGCATACGTAAGGCGCGTTCCGTCTGCACCATCTACGAGTGCAATTCGGTCCGGTACACGGTCGGCAGTTGCGTTCACATGTGCACCGATCGGCAGGTCCTCCCAGTATCCCTGTCGGCGGTAGTAACCAGCCAAGTCCTCTGGCCAGGCCGTGATGCCGTCCTTGCTGTGGTTGGTCATCCTTTTCGCTCCTCCTCATTCTGGGTTGGCGCCGCAACAATCACGGCGTCCAAAGCGACCAGACCGGCATTAGTCATGCGTAGCGGGTTAATCTCAAATTCGCTAAGGTCCGAATTGTCTTCAAGGGTTTGACCCAAGATCGAGAGGATCTGGGCCAGGGCATCGGCATCCACTGCCGGGCCACCACGCCAGCCGCGAAGGATAGGTCCGGTGGCGAGGTCATCGATCATTGCGTCCACAGCCCCTTCACGTAGCGGGTGAATGCCGACGGCAACGTCTCCCATCACTTCGACGGCGGTGCCGCCGATGCCGAGGAGTACGACGACGCCGAAGACCGGGTCGCGTCGTGCGCCTACAACGAGGTCAATTCCATCGCTGGCCATCTCCTCGATGAGATATTCCTTGGCTCCGGCTTTGTCGAGGGCGAGAAGTGCTGCTTCGAGCTGGGACTCGGTAGATACTCCGAGATGAACGCCGCCGATATCTGTTTTGTGCAAGATTTCAGCGTCTACAAGTTTTACAGCCGTTGGCCCAGCAAGCTGCCCCAACGCAGCCTGCGCTTCCGCATGCGTGCTGGCACGGAACCGTGCGGGTACGTTGACCCCCGCTTCTTGTAATAGATCTTTGGACGTAGCTTCGTCCCATGGGCCGTCGCCGACCGCGATTGACTTGGAGCTTTGCTCAGACTGGAGCAGGTTGTGCTGGGCGACGGCATCGCGGACCAGCGCTTCCAGGCTCTGGGCGAGAGCTGTTGGGCCGCTTACGACCGGAATCCCCGCCGCTGCGGCGTCGCGGACGACGCGACGCACGTCATCACTTGGCCCGTCCACCGAGAGGACGGTGGCTACGTGGTCGGCCTTGGCATTTTTCACGGCCTGTACGAAGTCCGCAACGGGTTCGAGTAGTCCGTAGATCCCCACCGCGTCTATGGACGCGTCATTCGCGACCGTGTTGATCACGTCAGAGAAGGTCCCTGCCGGGCGACCAGTGTCGACTGGATTTCCTTGAAAAGTCAGTGGCGGTAGCAGGGTAGTGAGGCTGGCTACCGTCGAATCTGCCAATGGTGGGATGTTCACCCGAGCTCCAGAGAGATGGTCAGCAGCGATTAGGCCGGGTCCGGCTTGCCCCGTGATCAACCCCACTCCCGGAACTGGTTGCGCCCCAATACGCGTGCGTGACAGCGCTGCTGCTGCGGCCACCAGTTCCGATTCGTCGCGCACGAGCACGGCCCCGCTCTGTAGGAGCGCAGCGCAAGTGCTTTTCCAAGAAGTAGCCAGAGCACCTGTGTGAGATTGGGCGAACTCTGCAACGTCGTTTTCACCGACCACGAGTGCGATAACAGGCTTGCGTACCGAAGCGCGGCGCACAGCGGCCATTAGACGCCGTCCATCGGGAACTGTTTCGATGTGTAACGCGATAGCTTCCGTGGCAGGATCGTCAGCCAGGTAATCGATCACCTCTGCAGCGGTGACATCGATTCCTGCACCAATGCCAACACCGAGGGAAACGCCGACCCCAGCCTGGTCGAGCCGGAACGATAGCGAATGATTGACCCCGCCGCTGGAGGATACAACGCCAATCACTCCCGATTTCAGATGTGCGGCCCCAGGGACGAAGCTGGCGATCAACTTCCGTCTCGGGATGAAGAAACCTGACGTGTTCGGGCCGAGAACCCGAATGCCCGTGTCTTCGATGACGTCGATGATTTGCTGTTGGTATGCAATGCCAGGTCCTCCAGCCTCAGCAAAGCCGCCGGCACAGACCAGAGCGGCGCCGACACCGGCTTGGGCAGTTGAGCGGAGCACCTCAGCAGTTACGGCAGCAGGGACACACAAGATGGCGAGATCGATCGTCTTGTCCAAGCCATCTACACCTTGGGCTGCTTGGTCGATAGAAGCGTACATCTCCGGATTACGTGGATTAACAAGAGCAACAGGATGCTCGTATTCAGAGGTAGCCGCGGCCATGACCGCGCCCAGCTTGTCAGGTTCGGCGGACGCACCGATAACGGCAATCCCCCGCGGCTCGAAGAGGCGGTTCAGTCCCGTATCAGTGGCGGTGAGTGCGGGCGACGTCGTCATTTAGCCACCTCATTTGCTACGGCATCAGCACGTCCAGAAAGAACAGCAGTGGTCGCAGCTTCCTCATCTGTCGGCTCGGCGATGATAGTGGTGAGGTTCCGGCTAAGTCGTGCTTCCTCACTGATCAAACGGCGAGTCAGCGGCGTACCGCCACGCACCAAGACAGTGCCACTGGTAGGTAATGTCGCCATGATGGAACCGAGCTGCTCCTCATGGTCAGGAGCCTCGAGGATGGTCAGGTCAAGTGCATCCAGCGGGAGACGCTCATCATCATTCGTCATCGTCCCCTCATGTAGCGACAGCAAACGTCCTGTGAAGTTGACACCGGCCAGGGTCACAGGTGTAAGCAATGGCGCGTGACCGTGCTCATCGTGCCACTCCTTTTCAACGGCGGCGACCAATTCTGGGTCCCGTTGACGGACTTTCTCGATCGAAATGGAGCGAGACACAAAGTGGAAGGTGAACTGTAAAGGCGCCAACGAGTTGTAGTAGCGACCGAAATGCTCCCACCAACTCAGTGATGGGCGGGCGGCGTTTTGTACTTTAGCGACCTCGGGCATACGAATCTTCTCGTACTCTTCAAGGGCGGCTGGCAGATCTTTGGGATGGTCCGCCACACTTCGGGCCAAAACGATCGCGTCCTCCATCGCCATCTTGGTACCGGAACCGACGGAAAAATGTGCCGTGTGCAGTGCGTCGCCAAGGAAGACAACGTTGTCGTGGAACCACCGACCGGAGGTGCGGGTGCGGAAGTTTCCCCAACGCGAGTTATTAGTGACGACCTCATGGCCTTGAAGATCCTCAGCGAAAAGTTCCTCGATGTACTTCTTCGATTTCATATCCGAGATACCGGGAGGCTGACTAACGTCGAACTCGTCAAGCTGGGCGTTCCTCCACGTTTGCTCATCAGCCTCCACGATGAAGGTGGAGAGCTCGTCGCTGATGGGATAGGCATGCGCCGCGAAGTTTCCATGCTCACTCTGCCTATGCAGGAAGGTCAGGCCATCGAACATGTAGGTTGTGCCGAACCAGATGAACTTTGCGCTGGCCTGCGCTTCTTTATGCTGCAGTTCCTTCGCACCAACCAAACGGCGTGTGTTCGAATTAGCGCCGTCTGCGGCGACGATGAGGTCAAATTCCTTCAGGTCTTCCAGCGAGGAGACAACGGAGCCGAAACGCATTTCGACGCCGGCCTCACTCGCGGTTTCTTGCAGCGCAGAGAGCAGAGTCTTACGGTGAATGGCCGACATGCCGTTTCCAGTAAAGGAATGACGCTCGCCTTTGAGCCACACCTGCAGAGTGTCCCAGTGTGTGCCATCGCTCGTCAGCGCGTTGTCAAGAACCGGGTCTGCATCGGTGATCTTGCGAAGCGTGGCGTCCGAGAATACGACACCAAATCCGAATGCATCCCCGGCTTGGTTCCTCTCGAACAGGACGACGTCCGCTTCCGGTAGGTGGCGTTTCATCAAGGTGGAGAAGAAAAGGCCGCCAGGCCCTCCACCGATGCAGGCAATCCGAATGGTCATAGCGGAGACCTCCTGAATCGTAGTGTCTATGTGACTGATCTAACGATTGGAGTATAACAACTAAACGAGTAACACGCATCAGTTGTTTCATCTTGGGTTGTTCTGACTGCCTGGCTCCACGTCGGGTCGGGTGAGGGCTGATGAGATGTAAGCGGTGGCTTGCCCCGCGAGGGCGTGGTGGACCTGGAGGAATACCTCATGAGCGCGGGACGCGGGCCAGCCTGCGGTGGTGAGTGCGTCCGGCAGCCCTGGGTCAATGAACGGGAAGTGACGGTAGCTCCACACGAGCTTCACGCGCAGTTTCAGCGCTTCGGCTGGTGTGATTGCTTCCTGCATGGTCGTCTCCAAGCAGGGCTCCCAGTCGGCGATGAACTCGTGGTATTTCGTCGCCAGGTCGGCCAGATCCCAGCATTGCTGGGCGAGTTCTCGGTCGCGTTCCCAGCTTCCCGTCGTCATGGTGACAACGTGAATCCTGACCCCTGGTTCTCGTTGTAGTGAGGTGATCATCTTTTCGCGCACGTCGTGCGGAGCGACCCAGGTGGTGGGGTTCAATTGGCCGAACCCCTCCCAGGCGAGTTTGCGTTTCAATGCCTCGCGTTGCTGTCGTTGTGCTTCGGGGATCTGGTACAGCACCATGGTCCATTGGCCGGACCAGGGGCGGGTTCTCGTGGTGAAAATACGATCTCGACCCTCGTCTAGCACTTCGAGCATCCTGGCCGACGCCTGGTAGCTGACGTTTCTGCCGTGACGCTCGGTCGTTACCCAGCCTTCTTTGCGCATGCGGGAAAGAGTGACGCGAGTTGTAGGAGGCTCAACGTCGAATAGGGACATGAGTTGGGTGAGCTGGGTCAGGCGGATGTCCCCGTCCATGTAGCGAATGTAGTCGCCGAATAGGTCCATGATGAGGTCTTTGGGGCGCATCTTCTGAGCTCCTGATTTTGAGGTGATGTGCTGATTGTCGCGAGGCTTGTGCTTTGTGTCACACTGTGCTTCTCTTTAACGTGTCACTAATACAGGCGTATCGGTGTGTAATTGTTACATATGGTGCGAGGTGGGAAGAGGTTAATGATGACAACACAACGTGATGATACTTGCCGGGCTACGAGTCTTCATGAAGCTAATGCTCCTAGAAAGCATCGAAAATCAGCTGCAGCAGTGATCTTTCTTTGTTTCGTGGCGATAGTCTTCGATGGTTATGACCTGGTCGTCTACGGTGCGATCGTTCCAGCACTCCTCGAATATCAGGAATGGGGCTTGACCCCAGTGCAAACCGGAGCATACGGAAGTTATGCGCTGGCGGGGATGTTCTTTGGTGCAATCATTGTCGGTTACCTCACGGACGTCGTAGGACGCCGCCGAGTCATGATCTGGAGCGTGTCCGTATTCTCCGTGCTCATGGTCGCCACGGCGTTAGCACCATCACCGGAGCTGTTCGGACTGTTCCGCTTTCTCGCCGGTCTGGGCCTTGGCGGCGTCATTCCAACTGCGATCGCCATTACCGTGGAATTTTCGAAACCCCACCGGCGCAACTTCAACAACGCTTTGATGTTCTCTGGCTACGCCGTCGGTGGCGTTTTGTCGGCGCTGTGTGCGATCGCCCTGCTCGATGTCATCGGCTTCCGCGGATTGCTGGCGATCGGCGGCCTGCCGTTGGTCACTGTGGTGCCCTTGTTGTTTTTCCTTTTGCCCGAATCTCCGGCGTATCTTCGCGCGCAGGGGCGGACGGCTGAAGCTGCGCGTATTGCGGAGGACTATGGGATCGAAGTTCCCTCGACGGTTCAGAGCGCAAAGCCCGTATCTGAAGCTGAGGCTTCCCAGCCTGCTCATGCGGGTGCAGAGCCGCGCGGGGGGCAGCAGATTCTTAACGTTCTGCGTCACCCTTGGCTGATGGCAACGGTTCTCTTCTGCGTCGCGGGTATTGCCGGACAAACGCTGGTTTATGGACTGAATACATGGATGCCCACGTTGCTGGTGGCGGCCGGATACACTCTCACCTCTTCTTTGAGCTTTCTGCTTGCCGTCAACGTCGGCGCGGTCGTGGGGGCGATTATTTCGTCTCGCCTGGCAGATACCTTCGGTCCACGTCCAGTCACGGTGGTTTCGTTCTTGTCATCCGGCGCAGCGCTTGTGTTGATGGGTACAGGGGCGTTCCCTCTTAGCGTGATGTACGTGCTTGTCGCGATCGTGGGCTTCGGTTCCATCGGTGCGCAGATCCTCGTGAACGGATTCGTGGCGACGTATTACGCGGATGACACTCGCGCAACAGCCCTTGGTGTAACGCTTGGTGTGGGGCGGATCGGTGCGGTGCTAGCGATCTCAGGGGGTGGAGTATTGGTAGCGGCAGAACTGACATCTTTCACCAACTTTGCAGTTTGGAGTATGGCAGCGCTGCTGGGCATCCTCGCAATTCTTCTAGTCCCGCGCCGTGTAAAGAGGTGAGCGCTGGGTAGGTTGTTCACTCCCAGTACGCATGTTGTGTTTCTCCTTGGATCCACGTGACCTGTGATTCCACCTCTAAAGTCGCAGAGAGGCGTCCGGGCGTTTAGTCCGAGTGCGTTTCCTTGTCGTCGTCGAAAAGGATGGTCCCGTCGAAGTCGAAGGCGGCGAGTCTCATGGTGCGAGCCTATCCGGTTCGCGGTGCCAGGGACCGAACTCACACTAGTGGTCCCGGCATCGCTGGCTTACTGTGGTGCCATGACTTCCGGAACGGGCGGCGCGCGACGCCGTCGTCGTCGCCCCAGAGACCGGGCCCTGTACATCGAGACCACGATCCGGGCGCCGATGGAGACGCTGTGGGAGCTCACCCAGGATCTGGTGCAGCATGCCCGGTGGGATGCCCGCTTCAGCGCTATTGTGCCCACCGAGCTGCGGGAGAACGGGGCGCAGGAGTTCCGGTACTCGCTGGCGTTCGGGCCGATCAGGATCACCGGAACCGGGGTGTCGCTGGGGGAGCGGCGCTCCGCGCGTGGCGAGCGCACCTCGGCGTTGGTCTTTGAGCCCGACGATCGACTCTCGCCGCTGGGCGCGGGGCGGGGGTACTGGCGGTACATCCCGACCGACGACGGGGTGCGGTTTCTGACCGGCTACGACTATGTTCCGGCTGGGGTCGGCTCGGACCGATCCTGGACCCGCTGATCACCCGCCGGGTGGTGTGGTGGCTGACGGCGTGGAGCTTCGACCGGCTGAGGCTCTGGGCGGAGGAGGGCATCGAACCGGAGCGCTTCTCGCCCTGGCGGGCGCTGCTGCCTCGGTCTCCCGGATCCGGGCCGGTGCCACGGGCCCGCCGCTGCCGTGATCGTCCACCGGCCGCCGCGCACACGATCATGGCTTCCGCGCCGGAGTCGCTGGAACGGATCAGCCGATGAGCCGCGGCCAGGGGATCTTCCGGCGTGCGCTCGGTGAGGATTTCGCCCGGCTGCACCCGCAGCTGCAGAAACGGTTCGGTGTGGGGGTGGCCAGCGGGTACAGTTGCATCGGCCGCGGCACCATGCACCGGATCCGGCGCGGGCCGTGGTGGACCGTGCCATTTCTGACGCTGGGCAGCTTCCGCAACATCATGTTCCCCGAATCCGGGGAGAACGTGCCCTTCCGCATCGACAATCACGCCTACCTGGACGGTTTCGACCGCGAGACGGTCACTTTCGTGCGCACCATGGACCTGCCCTCGGGGCGCAGCCGGCGTTTCGACGCGACCATGATCTACAGTGCGGCCCGAGGGGGCATTGTTGATTACCTGGGCAGCCACCAGCACCTCGCCGTCGACCTGGACCTGGCGGTGACCGACGATGGCGCCCTGAAGCTGAAGTCCAGCGAGCAGCGGTTCTACGAGGGCCCAGTCGGCTTCCGCTTTCCCCTGGCGTTCAGCGGTGTCGCCGAGCTGACCGAACGCTACGACGACGAGCGCGGGGTGTTCACCATCGACCTGGAGGTGCGCAACCGGTTGCTCGGCTTCCTCTTCGGGTATCGCGGAGAGTTCACCTGCGACTATCCCGAGGCAGCGACGACGCCGAGTGCCGTGAAGCCCCGTCGCGAGGAGCGCCGCGAATGACAACGCGGGATTCGGTCTTCCTCCGGGTGCTCGGTGATCAGGCGCGCGGCCTGCATCCGCAGCTGCGAGACTACGTGGCCGGTCCGCCGCCCGGCTTTCGCACCGGCGAGGGGCGCGGAGTCTTCGAGATCGCCGGCAGCCCGTATCGCCGGCTGGCGGGTCTGCTGCGGCTGGTCGCCGGTGCGGACGCGGTGCTCAGCGCCGATGAGCGAGACGTGCCCTTCACGATCATCAACCGGCCAGTGGCCGACGCGGGCACGATGGCGCTGGAGGCCGTGCGGACGTTCTTCTTCCGGCGCGGTCGCCAGCGCTTCGCTGACGTCCTCGAGGTGGGGCGCATCCCCGGAACCCTGGTCAACACCCCCGGAGGGACGGGGCGAATCGAGGTTCTGTTGACGTGCTCGGTGACGTCGGAGGGGCACCTGCGGCTTCGCTCCACGGCAACCCGGCTGCGGGTCGGCGGCAGAACCCTACGGTTGCCGCGGCTGTTCGGCGTCGACGTCGAATCGATCGACGGGTGGGACGAGACGCATCAGCGACAGACGATCTCCGTTCACGCGCGCAACCCCCTGCTGGGAACCGTGCTGCGCTATCGCGGGTGGTTCACCGCCGCGTATCGAGTGTGAGAAGTGGGTCGCTCAGCGCAATAGGGGCAACCCGGGACCGTGGAACTCCTGGTTTTTGCTGGCCCTGAACAGCCCGATGACGGTGATCACGAAGTGGGCGACACTGACGATCAGCCACAGCGTGATCGGGATGCCGACGGGGAAGAACCCGGTGACGCCCCGGCCCTCGATGAGGATCAGGATCAGCGCGTGGGCGCCGATCAGCAGGATGGTGAGCAACAGGTAGGTGACCGCCCAGTTCGCGGCGTGGCGGCCGTTCGCTGCGGCCAGGGGGCCTTTGTGGCGGGCGGAGCGGCCGGCGATGAGCATGGCGATGCTCGCCACCAGCGCGGAGAGCACCGGGATCGGGATCATCACGAGCAGGCCCAGGCCCCAGGGCAGCGCTCCGGTGGCCGGACGGTACATCATGCCGGGGTGACCCTGGTGCGGGTGCTGGGGATACTGCGGTGCTTGTGGTGGGATGTGCGGCGGAGTCGGATACATCCCGATGCCGCCGGAGGCACCCTGGTGCGGATACGGTGGTGGCGCCTGCGGGGGTTGCTGGCCGTGCTGTCCGTGGTTGCCGGGAGGGTAACTCATGGACGAAGCATAGTTACTGAGCACCGAAGATGTCATGCAACGGCAGGATCTGCTGCTCGTGTAACGCGAATTTTCCGGTGAATCCATACTCGACGGCGATCTCCGCTTGGCGGCGGATATCTGCGGGATCGGTGCCGACCGTGCCGCCGTCGATGGGCCCGGGCACACCAGCGGCCGCCGAGGCGATCGCGATCCGGGTGCGCGGGTAGGCCAGGGCGGAAGGTGAAGCAAGGCGGGTATCACGGCGGAAATCCCCGGTGCCGAACCCGAGCCGGACTACCCCGGATGCCGCCATCTCGTCCACGCACTGCAGGCCCCGGCCGGATTCGATGAGCGCGACCACGGGAATCCCGGGAAACGCCTCGACCGTGTCGCGTGCTTCGGTGGCACTCTCCGTTTTCGCCAGGATGATGCCCTGCAATCCGGGGGCTCCCTGCAGGGCGGCAACGGCGGGCTCCCAGAACGCGGTGGAGCGGGCGTCGATGCGCACCCAGACGGATCCGCCGTCGGACTCATCCTTGTGGGGCGCACTCAGCCAGGTGCGCAGTCGCTGCCGGGCGGCGGGCTTCTCGCTTTCGGGAACGTGATCCTCGAGGTCGACCACCACGACGTCGGCAGCGGTGGCGCGCACCGGGGTAGTGAGGTCGACCTGGGTACGACCGGAGAGCATCAGCCAGCTGCGGGCCGTCTCCACGGAGGCGAAGGAGCGGTCCCCGTGCGAGGTCTCCTCGGGCTGCGGGGGTGAGTATGAGGAATCAGACATGGATCTCCCGGGACAAAATAGGGCATCAGCGATACGCTAAATAGGTAAGTAAGACCTCAGTATAAGGTTCGTTGAAGTCACTCGTTGGAGGATGAATGACCGCGTCCGATCGTCAGCTGCATCTGGCCCTGTTCGCACTGCCCCACGGGCAACTGGCCTCCTCCTGGCGGCTGCCGGAGGTCCCGGCGCACAGCACCAATGATTTTGCCGAGTACCGGGAAGCGGCACGGCTGATTGAGGAAGCGCGGTTCGATGCGTTCTTCATCGCGGACAAACTGACCATTGGCTCCGACGGCTCCTGGCAGTACGGCCCTCCGGTCGATGCCTTCGAGCCGTTCACCCTGGGCGGGGCGCTCGCCGCCGTGACCGACCAGTTGGGTGTGATCGCCACCGCCTCCACCACCTACCAGCACCCGTACTCCATCGCACGCCAGGTGCTCGCGCTCGACCACCTCTCCCAGGGGCGGTCAGGGTGGAATATCGTCACCAGCTATTCGCCCGACACCACCCGCCAGTTCGGGGCGAAAATCCCGCACGATGAGCGTTACGACATCGCCGAGGAAGCGGTCGACGTCGTGCGTCAGTTGTGGCGCAGTTGGGACGAGGACGCGGTGACCTGGGACCGCGAGGCTGGCACCTACACCCGGCCCGGGGCGGTGCGTCCGATCGACCACCACGGTCACTACTTCGCGGTGGCCGGGCCGGGGGAGTACCGACGCTCGGTGCAGGGCGAACCGGTGCGCGTCCAAGCGGGGTCCTCCGGGCGCGGCATGGCGTTTGCCGCGCAGCACGCAGAGATGATCTTCACCGCGCAGACCACCCTGGAGTCCGGGGTCTCCTTCGCCGACGACATTCGGCGGCAGGTGCGTGCGGCCGGGCGGCAGGAGTCCGAGGTGGTGATCATGCCGGGCTTCGCCTTTGTGGTCGGCTCCACCGACGAGGAAGCGCAGCGGGTCCAGGAGCAGTTGCTCGATACGGTGCAGCCCGAGCACATTCTGGGCAGCATCCGAGACGTCACCCAGATCGATCTGCGCGAGTATCCGATCGATGGTCCCGTGCCCACGCTGCCCGACCCGGACACGGTGCAGGGCCACCAGTCCCGGCTGGCGGTGTACAAGCGGATCGCCGAGACCGAGAACCTGAGCCTGCGCGATTTTGCCCGTCGGGTCGCGGCCCAGCGCGGGCACCACCAGGTGGTGGGTTCGGCCGAGCGGATCGCCGACCAGATGCAGGCCTGGTTTGAACATCGCGCCGCCGATGGCTTCAACCTGATGCCGCACACCATCCGCGGGCAGTTGCGCGCCTTCACCGAGCACGTGGTGCCGATCCTGCAGCAGCGCGGGCTGTTCCGGCGCGAGTACACCGGCACCACGCTCAGGGAGCACCTCGGCCTGCCTTACCGCGGCTGAGTCGAGGTCATGCTGCACCTTCTGTACGGGACCGAGACCGGCACCACCGAAGAACTCGCTGAGGAGACCGGACCCCTGGCAGAAGAACGCGGCCTCGACGTCGTCGTGATGGACCTCGATGACCTGACCATGGAGGATTTCGTCGACGTGCGCGATGCGCTGTTTCTGGTGTCCACGGCCGGTGATGGCGATATGCCGTACACCGCCGAGCAGTTCTGGCTGGACATTTCGCGGGCGAAGACGCCGCCACTGCCGCAGCTACGCTACGGGGTGCTGGCCCTGGGGGACACCAGCTACTCCTTCTTCTGCGCGGCCGGGAAGAAGATCGACGCGCAGCTCGAGGCGCTGGGGGCTACCCGGGTGCTGGAGCGCCAAGACTGCGACGTCGACTATGAGACTCAGGCCCGCGCCTGGCTATCGACGGCGCTGGACTATTTCGTGGAGCATCCGCGTACGGACTGACGAGGCACCACGGAGGGGCACTTGCGGTTGACGTGACGTCAACCGGTAGAACTGAACCATGAGACGTTCACTTCCGCAGACATCACCCGAATCGGACCGGTTGTGGTCCACCCACGAGGTGGTCGAGGCCACTGGGCTGATTTCGCGGACCCTGCGCCACTATGACCGGATCGGGCTGCTGGTGCCCAGCCACGTCGGTGCGGGCGGGCTGCGGTACTACGACCAAACAGAACTGTTGAGGCTCCAACGGATTCTGCTGCTGCGCGAGACGGGGATGCCGTTGGCGGAGATCGCCGACGTCGTCAATGAGACAGCAGCTGCGGCAGCTTCCGTGCAGGAAGAACGGCGGACTCAGATCGCGGCGCTGCGTGCGCAGCGGGAGCGGCTTCAGCAAGAACGCGAACGTCTCGAAACGCAGATGACCACGGTCGAGACGACCATCAAAGCACTTCAGAAGGGGATAGCGATGACACCAAAGACCATGTTCGACGGATTCAACCACGAACAGTACGACGCTGAGGTGCGCCAGCGTTGGGGCGACGATGCCGCGGATCGTTCGAACGCGTGGTGGAACGGGCTCGGCGAGGACGGACAGCGGGATTTTCGCCGGCAACTCGAGGAACTCAACACCGGATGGGATGAGGTGGTTGCGGCCGGTGAGAGTCCGGTGAGCGACGTCGCTCAAGGGCAGGCTCGCCGACATGTGGAATGGCTGGGCCGGGCGATGACGCAGCCGCTGACCCGCGAGCGGGTGCAGGGGATCGTGCAGATGTATGTGGACGACGAGCGGTTCGCGCAGAACTACAACCGGGTGTCAGCGTCTGGTCCCCAGCTGGTGCGTGACGCGGTGCATCATTACGCTCAGCTACACCTACCCGAGGCCGATTGACAGGGCCGTTCTCAGCGGACGGACATCGAGCGGATTCTGGCGCCCAGGCACCCTAAACTGAAGGCATGCCTCGCCGGGTGGATGATTTCCGTGGACTCACGCAGCACAGTCGCGTGCGCCTGTTGCATGCCGTACAGCGGAATCCCGGACGTCAGCTCAAGGAGCTCGCCGAGGAGGCCGGGCTGCGGCTGAGCACCACCCGCGACCACCTCACCGTGTTGGAAGAGGAAGGTCTCATCGTGGCCGAGCCCCTGTCCACGGGCAGCCGCGGCCGACCACCTATGGGCTTCTCTCCGGTGCGCGCCGTCGAGGAGAGCGCCCCGGCCCGGCGTCGGGTGATCGAGGCACGCCGTCGCGGTGAGCAGCTACGTCGGCTGAACCCGGAGTTGCATCCCAGTGGGCATTCCGGTCCGGCCCTGGAGGAGAGCGCGCTGCACCAGCTCGATACCCTCTACGAACACCTCGACGATGCCGGACTGGAACCCGAGATGGACGAAGCCGAGCTGACCGTGGGGTTGATTCCCTGTTTATACGAGGACATGATCGACGCCGAGCGGCCGGCGGTGTGCGCGATGCACGCCACGTTAGTGCGGGACCAGTTGGAACAGGCCGGTGGTCCGGTGCGGCTGCGTCGGTTGCGTCCCTTTGTGGGGCCGCGCCGTTGCGAGCTGATTCTCGGGCTGATCAACGAGGCTGAATCTGCGGACCTGGGTTCCGACGGTTTCGACAGCTTCGACGGCTCCGACAGCTCCGAGGGGATCGACAGCGACCGCAGCGACGCCGAGCTGGAGAGCTACGCTCTGGCCGCTCGACGCGCCGCCGTCGCGTCCTCGGGGTAGTCGCCCGGATCAGTCGTCCGGGTTCTGCGCCCAGAGGTCTGGACCGAACACCTCATAGTGGATCCGTTCGGAGGGCACGCCCTGTTGCATCAGCGTGCGCCGGGCGATCTGCATGAACGGCAGCGGCCCGCACATGAACACCTGCGCCTCGGCCGGCAGCTCCACATCGGAGAGATCCATGAACCCGGGGCGGGCCGGGTGCAGGGTCGGGGCCCGCTCCGCGTCCTGTTCGTACCAGTTCTGCGCGCGGGCGTCCGACATGGCCAGCACCTGGCGACGCAGCCCATCGTAGAGCGCGTGTGACGTGTGGGACTTGTCGGCGTGGAACAGCCGCACTGTGCGGTCCGGCTGCCGGCGGGAAAGATCCTCCATGATGGCGGCCACCGGGGTGATGCCGATGCCCGCGGAGACCAGCACCAGGGGAGTGTCGGACTCATCCAACACGACGTCGCCTGCCGGCAACGACACGTCCAACACCGTGCCCGGCGTCGCGTTCTCGTGGAGCCACCCGGAGACCTGGCCATCCGGGGTGCCCTTGACACCGCGCACCCGCTTGATGGTGACCCGCAGCGAATCCCCGCGCGGCCCCGAGGAGATGGTGTACTGCCGGGGCTGCCGCGTGCCATCGGGCAGATCCACCGCAATCGCCACGTACTGTCCCGTGCGATGGGAGGGGATCTCCCCGGCCAGCGGTGCCAGCAACAGGGAGAACACCTCGTCGGATTCCTCGAACCGCTCCACCACCCGGTACTTCGTCCACGGGGACTCCGGATCCACGCCGCCCTGGGCATAGAGCTTCGCCTCCTCGGCAATGAGCGCGGTAGCAAACAACCAGTACACCTCGTCCCAGGCGGCGGCGATCTCCGGGGTCACCGCATCGCCCAACACCTGCGGGATCGCACCCATCAAGTAGTGCCCCACGATCAGGTACCAGCTGGCTTTGATGCCCAGCGAGACGTGCTTGTGGGCGATGCGCTGCATCACCGGGGTGAAATCGGGTGCCTGCGGGTCGACGAGCTGGGTGGCGAAGGCGACCACCGAGGCGGCCAGCGCTTTCGGCTGCTCGCCCACCGCCTGGTTCGCGCGGTTGAACACGTTGAGCAGCTCAGGGTGGGCGGCAAACATGTCCTGGTAGAACTGCGTGGTGATCTGATCGGAATGCTCGGCGACGACGGCGGCCGTGGCGGCCACGGTGGCTGCGGCATCGGGGGAGAGTTTCAGCATGGGACTGCCTTTCACTGTCGGGGGGAGGAACACCCCTTGATCGTCGTCCAGTCCCCGGATGCCGTGCGGCGGTTTTCACCGGTTTTATTCGAAGGTCTGGTGTCCGGTCGACGGAGCGCCTGCCGTTCAACCCTGATTTACCCGCCGTCTGCCTGGCGGAGACCTCGGGGCTACACATGCTCCGTAGGGTTCCATCCGTGCCTGAATCGACCGTTGCCCCCGTGCGCCCTGCCGCCCCGCAGGACACGCTCCCCTCGGGTGATCGGCAGCGGCAGGAACGCGAACACCGCAGCGCACGCCGTCGGCGTAGTCGGAAAAACTGGACGCTGTTCCTGCTCTTCGCCGGACCGAACATCGCGCTGATTCTGCTGTTTATCTACTACCCGCTGATCGCCAATATCCGGTACTCGCTGCTGAACTGGCGGCTGGGGTCCGACACCGCGACCTTCATCGGGTTCGACAACTACGTGCGGTTCTTCACCTCGGATACCGGGGTAGAGGTGTGGCGCATCACCGGGATCTTCACCGTCGCGACCGTCGTTGGCTCCATGGTGCTCGGGCTGGCGCTGGCGCTGGTGCTGAACCAGAAACTGCCCGGCCGCACCGCGGTGCGCACCGCTGTCTTCTCACCCTATGTGCTCTCCGGCGTCGGCGTGGGACTGGTGTGGAGCTTCATTTTCGACCCTAACCTGGGCGTGCTGGGGCATGTATTCCGCTACTTCGGGCGCAACTCCCCGCAGTGGTTCCTCGACGCCGATTTGGCCCTGGTGATGGTGATCGTCGTCTACATCTGGAAGAACATGGGCTACTGCGCGGTGATTTTCCTGGCCGGGTTGCAAGCGATCCCACAGGAGTTGATCGAGGCCTCCAACATTGACCGGGCCGGCCCGATCCGCCGCTTCGTCAAAGTGGTGCTGCCGCTGCTCAGCCCCACCATGTTCTTCATCCTCATCACCTCGATCCTGTCCTCCATGCAGGCATTCGATGTGCTGCGGATCATGACTCCCGACGGCCACGGCACCAACACCATCCTGTTCGAGGTGTACCTGCAGTCGTTCGGCGCTTACCAGCGCGCCGGCTACTCCGCCGCCATCTCCGTCGTCCTGTTCTTGGTGCTGTTCATCATTACCGCGGTGCAGATCCGGTTCGTGGAGAAGAAGGTGCACTACGCATGAAAAACGCCTTGCGCCCCCGCAATCTGTGGTCTGCCCTGGCCGGCGGTTACCTCCCCATGCTGCTGGCCCTGCTCATCGTGGTGCTGCCGCTGCTGTGGATGGTCATCTCGTCGTTCAAACCGGTCAGCGAGATCGTCACCACTGCCCCCACCTTCTGGCCCCAGGACCCGACCGCCGACAACTACGCCGAGGTGGCCCGCCGGGTTCCGTTGGGCACCTTGTTCCTGAACAGCCTGATCACCACCGGGGCCGGCTCGCTCATCAAGGTGCTGCTGGCCATCACCACCGCCTACGCCCTGGTGTTCATCAACGTGCGGTTCAAGAACCTGATTTTCTTGGGCATCCTGGTGGCCCTGATGGTGCCCCCGGAAGTGGCGATGCTGCCGAACTACCTGACCATTTCCGGGCTCGGCGGGCGCAACACCCTGTGGGGCATCGTGCTACCCGGGCTCGGCACCGCGTTCGGCACGTTCCTGCTGCGACAGCAATTCAAAACCGTGCCCTATGCCCTGGTGGAGGCGGCAGAACTCGACGGCGCCGGCCACTGGAAGCGACTCTGGCGGGTGATCGTGCCCGTCTCCGGACCCACCATCGCCACCGTCGCCCTGGTCACCATCGTCAACGAGTGGAACAACTTCCTCTGGCCGCTGATCATCACCGACTCCACCTCCACAATGACCCTGCCGGTGGGCCTGAACCTGCTCAACTCCGTGGAAGGCCAGACCGGCACCTACGGGATTCTGATGGCCGGCGCGGTGCTCGTGATCGAGCCCGTGCTCATCGTCTTCGCCGCCCTGCAACGCTACATCGTCGCCGGCCTCACCCAGGGCGCCGTCAAATAACCGACCTCACCGACCCAACTGTCCCTGACTGCACTGTTCTACACCGATTCATCCCGAACACAGGAGAAGCATGATGAACACTCACCCCGAGAAGAAGACCATCTGGCGGACCCGCCGTGGCCTCGCGCTGGCCGTCACCCTCACCGCTGGACTGGCCCTGACAGCATGCGGCCCCTCCACCTCCAGCTCTGACGACGCGGGCGCCTCCGACGCCGAAGCCGCCGCCGAGTACGAGGACGTCGAACCCGCCGACTCCATCACCTTCTGGTCCAACCACCCGGGTGGCTCCATCGACATCGAGAAGGAACTGATCTCCGCCTTCGAGGAAGAGACTGGCATCACCGTCGAGCACGTCACCGCGGGCGCGAACTACGAGGAGGTCTCCGAGCGTTTCCAGACCGCCCAGGCCTCCGGTGAGGTCGGCGACGTCGTCGTGCTCTCCGACGCCACCTGGTTCACCAACTACCTCAACGACTCGCTGGCGCCGGTGGACCCGCTGTTCGAGGCGATTGACGCCGATACCTCCACCTACCAGGAGGCCCTCTACGGCGACTACCTCTACGAAGAGGCTCACTACGGCGCTCCCTACGCCCGCTCCACCCCGATCTTCTACTACAACAAGGATCATTACGAGGAGGCCGGACTCGACGACGCCGCCCCCGAGACCTGGGAAGACATGATCTCGGCCTCAGAGCAGCTGGCCGACGCCGACACCGGCGCGACGGCTTTCACCTTCCCACCGCAGGCCGAGTACCCGGCCTGGACCATGTCGAACCTGGTGTGGAGCCACGGTGGGGGCTGGTCCGAGGAGTGGGACTTCTCCGCTGTTTCCTCGGATGAGACCGTGGAAGCGCTGCAGATCGCCCAGGACATGGTGAACGACGACCTCGCGATGGTGTCCTCCGGCGACCCCGCCACCGACTTCTCGGCAGGCGCGGCCAGCCAGGTCGTGGCCTCCACCGGGTCGCTCTCCGGCATCCTCGATACTGCTGATTTCGAGGTCGGCGTCGGCTTCCTGCCCCTGGGCCCCTCCGGTGACAACGCCGTGGTGCCTACCGGTGGCGCCGGGCTGAGCGTCGCCGCCAAGTCCTCCCCGGAGAAGCAGCTGGCCGCCGCCATGTTCATCGACTTCGTGACCAATACCGAGAACACCGCCACCTTCTCCGAGGGCACCGGGTACCTGCCGGTCCGCACCGACGTCGACATGTCCGAGGTGTACGCTGAGACCCCGCAGTTCGAAGCGGCCGTGAACCAGCTGGAGAACGCCCGCCCGCAGGACTACGCCCGGGTGTTCCTGCCCGGCGGTGACCTGAACCTGTCGCAGACCCTGCAGCGCATCTTGACCTCCGACGTCGAGGTGGCCGACGAAATGTCGACCCTGGAATCCACCTTGCAGGACCTCTACGACAACGATCTGGAGCCGCAGCTCAGCGAGTGACCCTGACCGGTCCTCACCTAAGAAGCACTCTTCACTTCTCAACACCAGCACCAGGAAGCACGGAACACCATGGATGTCACGTTAAACGCAGTGGGTCTGCAGTACCCGGGCGCGGATCGTCTCGCCGTGAGCGACGTCAATCTGCACATCGCCGACGGCGAGTTCCTGGTGCTGGTGGGCCCCTCCGGCTGCGGGAAGTCAACCACGCTGCGCATGCTCGCCGGATTGGAGCTGCCCACCGAGGGCACCATCCATTTCGGCAACGACGACGTGACCACCACGCCTGCCGCCGAGCGTGACATCGCCATGGTGTTTCAGAACTATGCGCTCTACCCGCACATGTCCGTGGAGGGGAACATGGAGTTCGCGCTGAAGAACTCCGGTGTCGAGAAGCAGGAGCGCCGTCGCCGCATCAATGAGGCGGCGCGCCTGCTCGACATCACCCCCTACCTGGACCGCAAACCCCGCGCCCTCTCCGGTGGCCAGCGCCAGCGCGTGGCCATGGGCCGAGCCATCGTGCGCGACCCGGAAGTGTTCTTGATGGACGAGCCGCTGTCCAACCTGGACGCCAAACTGCGCGTGCAGACCCGCACCCAGATTTCCGAACTGCAGCGCCGGCTCGGCGTCACCACCGTCTACGTCACCCACGACCAGACCGAAGCGATGACCATGGGCGACCGGGTGGTGGTGATGACCGCCGGGCGCATCGAGCAGGTCGGCACCCCGAAGGAGCTCTACGACCGGCCCGCCACCCTGTTCGTGGCCGGATTCATCGGCTCACCCACCATGAACCTGCTGCCCGGCACCGTCGTCGCCTCGCCCGAAGGAGGGATCGCGGTGCGCGTGGGCAAAAACCTGCTGCCCGTGCCGAACGGCGTCACCTTCGACCACGACGACGTCGTGGTCGGCATCCGCCCCGAAGACCTGGAGCTGCGCGGCACCGGGACCGATAGCGACACCGACGACCACGTGACCATCAACGTTTCCCTCGTGGAATCCGTGGGGTCCGATGTGTACGTCTACGGCAGCCCCGACGGTGATGAATCCACCCGGATTGTCGCCCGCATCGGCAAAGAACACCAGCCCGAAGCCGGGGAACGCCTCACCCTGGCGGCCGCTGCCGACCGCGTCTTGTTCTTCGATGCGACAACAGAACGCCTCGTCAGCGCCGGAGCCTGAGTAGAATTACTCTCAACGGTCACTTAATGGTTGAAGGACCGTTCCTGGCGGAGGGGGGTGACGATGGTGTGGGTCGGCCGCGAAGCAGAACGACGTAGACTGCGTGAACTCCTGAATACCGCCACGTTGCCCCCGGGCGCGGTGCGCTTTGTTCAGCTCGACGGCGCCCTGGGCATCGGCAAAAGTTCTCTGCTCGCCCACGTGCTCCCCGAGATCATCGCCCGCACCTTCGTGGTGCGCGGCAACCGACTCTTCGCCGACTCTCCGCTGGCTGCAGTGCGCGCCCTGTTAGAGGAACTGCTCGGCCAGCCGCTGGAAGAATTGCTAGCACGGGCCACCCCGGCCGCGCTCGCCCGCCACGGCGCCGAGGCCCTGGGTGAGCAACCCACCGTGATCGCCGTCGACGACGCCCCCTGGCTCGACGAGGCCTCCCAAGAACTGCTGGACGAGCTACTGCTGGCCCCCATTGCCAGCCCGCTGATCCTGCTGCTGGTGCACCGCATCGAGGCCGAACCCCACCGGCTCATCTCCGCCGCCCGCCGCCGCGGCGCCTTCCACGACCACATGACCCTGACCGGAATCCCGGACCGGCAGATCGACCAGTTGGTCTCCGACCTGCGCCCCCAGCAACGCCGTGCCGTGGTCGACGTCGCCCAGGGCAACCCGCTCTTCGCCCGCACCGCTCTGGCCGGATTCCGTCGCCACCCCTCCGCCCGCCGGGTGGACGAGGTGCTCCGCCTGGAAGAAGGCAGCCACGCCGCAGTGCTCAGCGCGGCTATCGTTGACGACGTCGCCTCCCTCACCACCCCCGGGCGCGCCGTGATCGAGGCGATGGCCGTGCTGGGCCGGGACGATGACGCGCACACCGTAGGCGAACTGGCCGGGGTGGACGAGCCCACCTACCGCACCGCTGTGCAGGAGCTCACCGGAGTGGGACTGCTCAGCACCGGCGTCCGTGAGGCGTTGCACCCGGTGGTGCGCTTCAGCGTGTACCAGGGCATCGAACCCGCCCGCCGCGTCACCGCCCACCGCCGCGCCGCCGAACTGGCCCAAGATGAACTGCTCACCCGCGCTGAACACCTAGCCCACGCCGCGGCGTATCTGGGCGAGCAGGAAACCTCCGTACTCATCGACGCCGCCCGGCTCGCTGTGGTGTCCGAACCGCACACGGTGTTGCGTTGGCTCAGTCAAGTCCCGGCCGAAAACCGCAGCCTCGCCTCTGAAACCCTGTTGGCTCGGGCCGAAATGCTCAGCGGCGAGCACGAGCGCGCGACCATCCGTCTGCAAGCACTGCTGGCCGTGCACGAAACCGCCGAGGCCCGCATTCTGCTGGCCAACGTGTTGCGCATCCGCGGGGAACTCCACGAGGCCCGCAGCGTGCTGGCGCGAGCGGTGAATGACGACGATGCCGTCACCCCGGCCCTGCTGCGTGAGCTGATCGACGTCATCGGGCTCATGGACGGCAGCCCTCCCTCCGACCTCGTGGCCCGGCTCGAAGCCACCCCGGGGGAGGAGAACCGGATCACCGGCATCGTCTACCGGGTCATGGACCAGCTCGCCGCCGGCGACGTCCGCCAAGCGCGCGCCGATTTCGCCGAAGCGCTGACCTGGCTGATGGCTGCCGACACAGACCAGCTGCGACCGCTGCTGCGCGCCCTGGTCTGCGCGGTGTGGAACGCGTTCATGCTCGAGGAATACGCGGTAGGGGAGGAACTGGCCACGCGCGGGCTGAGCGTGGCACGACGCTTCGGTCAGGCCGATGTGCTGGCGAACCTCGGCGTCGGAAAGGCCTTCTCCCAGGCGCAGCTCGCCCGGATTCCCGACGTCGATGCCACCGCGCTGCAAGCCATTCAAGACGCCGAGCACTTCGCCTCCGACGAGATCGAGGCCATGGCCCGCGCCGCACTGCTGACGTCCGCCCAAGCACAGGCGACCATCCGGCCGGAGCTGCTGCGGCAGCGCTACGACGAGCTGCGGCGCTCGGCCATTCCGCGCTTTGGCTGGTGGCGCCGCGCCGTACTCACCGCACTCACCCGGGTGTCCGCGCTGCTGGGTGAACCGGATCTGCGCAGCGAATTGCTGGGAGAGCCGCGCGACGCGATGGCCCCGCTGCGCTATGCCGACGCCGCCCTGGCTGCCGCCGTGCAGGGCAATGTGGAGTTGGCCGTCCAATTACTGGACGAGGGTGAAGCATTGGCTGAACAGCATGGCTCCCGGGGCCAGATCGGGATGATCCAGATCGCCCGCGCCGAAATGCTCACCCGGCAGAAACAGTTCGTGCGCGCCCGCGAACTCCTGCACCAGGCGCGCGCCGTCTTCGAAGAACGCGGCATGGCCCTGCAACTCGGCCGGGTGCACGGCAGTTTGGCTCGACTCGACGCCGCCGAATCACAAGAACATGACCCGCTGAACGTGCTCACCCGGCGCGAACGCGAGATTGTCGAAGAGATCGGTGCGGGGCTCACCAGCCGCGAGATCGCCGACCACTTCACCCTCAGCCCGCGCACCGTGGAGAACCACACCGCCAACATCATGCGGAAGCTGCAGGTCTCCTCCCGGATGGGCATCGTGGCCCTACTGCGTCGACGCTGATTAAATTTTAGGTAGGAATACCTATTCCGTCCGTCCCGTGAGGGGGAGAAAATTTCAGTGTGACCCCAACTAGTTCTGTCGGCGACTGAGCGCCACCCCTTGCAGAACTCAACAGCGTCTCGGTCGGCCTTCCCTTCGGTCGTACCGGGGCGCTGTTCCCCTCTCTGCACTCGATAGCGCATCAGAGACGAAAGATGGGCAACTCTAGCTGAAAGTTGGTGGCAGAGCACACGCGCTCGTCATGACCGTGATGAGCTGAGGGTGAGTATCGCTATGACGACAACACCGGCGAGGACGACTGCGCGCCGACGGTCGGAGGTGCTGGTCGGGCTCGGGGCGAGCACTCTGTCCTTGTCGGCAGGCGAACCCTCGGGGATGACCCTGCGTGACGCGGAGCGCGCACCGCGGTGGCTCACAGAATTCGCCGACCTCTACGGTGGTCCCGGGCACGCGGCAACGCCTGCTCGTTCTTACTCACCGTGAACCTGGGAGAACTTCTTGCCACCTCATCGTCACCGCACCGATCGCAACCACACTCGGATCAGACCACTCGTAGCGGTCGCTGCACTGGCTACTTTGTCTCTGAGCGGCTGTGGGCTGGCGAATGTTATCGGCTCCGACGACACCATCAGCATCGTGGTGACCGAAAACGCGCCGTTCCAGGAGCCGACGAAAATCGCCGAAAAGCTCTTGGCGGAAGAGGGGTGGGAGCTCGACGCCACCTACGTCACCGACATCATTCAGCCCAATCACGCGGTGAGCAACGGCGAATACGACGTCAATTTCTTCCAGAACATTAGTTACCTGCACCAGTTCAATGAGGACAACAACCTCGACATCGAACCGATCCTGTTCATGTTCGAGCAGCCCTCCGGGGTGTATTCGAGCCGCTACGACTCTCTCGATGAGCTTCCCGAGGGCGCGCAGATCGCGCTGCCGGTGGATACCGCAAATAATGGTCGCGGCATTCGACTACTGGCCCGGGGTGGGCTCATCGAGGTCGACGAGTCCGTTCCGGTGGCGACGCTCAGCGTCGAAGACATCACCAGCAACCCGCGGAATCTCGAGTTTGTGGAAGTTGACCAGCAATCAGTGGGCAGCATCTATCCCGACGTGGATGCGGTGTTCGGGTTCGCACGCTTGCTTGCTGAGATCGATGTGATGCCCGACGAGGTGCTGATCATGGAGTCACAGGAGGAGGCGTTGCCTTTCGCCCTCACCCTGGCCGCCCAGCCCGACTTCGTCGAAAACGAACCGGAGAAGTTTGAGGCGCTGCAGCGGGCGTATCACTCGGACGAGGTACGTGACTGGTACGAGGACTACCTCGACGGACTGCTGACTCCTGCGTTTGATCGTGACCTCGATGCTGCCTGGGCGCAGGTAAACACTCAGAAATAGACGCTCCAACCCTGGCTTCTGGCCGGGCGTGGTGATAAATGTCGAAGTGTCACTCACCACTCGAATGAAGGACATGCCATGACTCACCCTCCACAGCCTCCCTACGAACCCGGCAACAACGGCGGTTCCGGCGAAGGCTCAGAACACAATCCCTACTCCCAGCAGCCGCAGGCATCCGGTTTCGGCAGCCAGGGCTTCACCCCGACCTCCGCCGAAGCCAAGGGCTTCTTCGGAGCGCTCTTCGACTTCAGCTTCCAGAGCTACGTCACGGTGAAGTTCGCCAAGCTGATCTACATCCTGTTGCTGTTGTTCATCGCCCTGTGGTTGGTCTTCGGCTGGCTCATCGCCTCCATCACCTTGATGGGCCAGGAGCCGGTGGTCGGTATTGCCTTGCTGTTGCTTGGCTGGATTCCGGGCGCGGTGATGCTGGTGCTGGCTCGCGTGGGCCTCGAGTTCTACATCGCGATGATCCGTACCGCACAGAACACCGCGGGCACTCGCCAGGAGATTGAGGCGCTACGTCGGGAACTGACGCGACGCTGATTCAGGGCTGACCGAGAATATCTCCGCTCAGAACCGCCAGGAGACCATCGGCGCCGGCTTCGATGGTTTCGAGGGTGGCGTAGAACCCAGAATCAGGCCCGTACCAGGGGTCCGGGACGTCGGTGGCCGAAATGGGCACCGTACTCCCGGGCGCCAGGGCACCGCCGGGGCGCAGGCACCCGGAAGGCGCGACGCTCAGCCCGGTGCCGTCGAACTCTCGCCACAAGTGGATCCGCTCCAGCGGGATGTCCCACCCCTGGGCTAGCTTACCCAGGGCGCGGGCATGCGCGGCCGTCATCGCCAGAATCAGCCCCGAGCGTTCCATCTCGTCGCGGGTAACCTGGTGTGCGCTGTGATTAACCGGCACCGAGTAACCCTGCTCACCGAGCACCTGAGCGGCCGGCGGATAGATCGGGTTGCCGTGCTCCTCATCGGAGACCCCGGCACTCCACACCCGATCCACGGGAAGGTTGGCCAGCATGTCGTCGTCGTCTCGGGCGTCCGCGTGGAGCAGACGCTGATCTAGCACTACTTCGGCCATCGGCGAGCGGCAAATATTGCCGGTGCACACGATGAGAATGCGGGACTGCTCGTGCAGTTGGTCACGGAGTCGGTCGCTGGCGCCCATGGATCAGGCCTCCGGTGCTGACTGCTTCATGAACCAGGCGGCCGAGTCGGGGGCCAGCTGCTGGTTAACCAGGGCGTCGTCGTCGGAGAACACCGCCGCGGTGTACTCCTCCGGGATCGCGGTGGGGGACGCGCCCATGTTGGCCAGCACCAGTACGGTCTGGGTGGGGATCGGCTCCCCGGAGCCCAGGTGCTTGCCGCCGCCGGTGGTCACGGTGAAGGAAACGATGCCCTGGGCCGGATCATGGAAGCGGGACCACTCGAAGGCGCCGGTGCCCAGATCCAGCTCGCCGCGGATGGTGAGCAGCTCGCGGTAGAGCTCGAAGGTGGAGCCGGCGACATCGACCTGCTGGTCCGCGGCCAGCGCCCGGTACTCCTCCGGCTGGGGTAGCCATGGGTCGGCGGGGGTGGCGCTCGCCTCGGCGGCGCCGACGGCGAATCCGTAGCCGGGGGCCTCGGCGCGCCACGGCATCGGCACCCGGCAACCGTCGCGGCCAGTCTCGGGAGCCTCGGTGTTGCGGGTGCGGTGGAAGGTGGGGTCCTCGCGGTGTTCATCGGCCAGGGTGGTGTGGTCGGGCAGACCCAGCTCATCGCCCTGGTACAGGTAGGCGGAGCCGGGCAGGCCCAGCTCCACCATGGCGGCGGCGCGGGCACGACGACGGCCCAGCACGTGGTCGGGCTGCTCGTCCTCGGCGGCGATGCCTTCGGGATAGGAGGTTGGATCGGCGAGCCCGAAGCGGGAGACGTGACGCACCGTGTCGTGGTTGGAGAGCACCCAGGTGTTCGTGGCGCCAACGACAGCCGCCTCGTCGAGCGATTCCTGGATGGCGTCGGTGACTCGCTGCGCGTCGAAGCCCGACACCAGGAACGCGAAGTTGAACGCCTGGTGCATCTCGCCTGCGCGCACGTAGCGGAACAGGCGGAACACCGGTGCCACCCACGCCTCGGCCACCAGGCAGGGCTCGTGGTCATATTCGGCCAGCACCCGGTTCCACTCCCGGTAGATCTCGTGCACGCCATCTTGATCGAAGTAGGGGGTGGGCGGCACGAAGTTCTCGCGGTCGATGAACTCGGGCAGGTCACCGGCATCCTTGACCATGTTGGCGAAGCCGGCGTAGGGGGGCAGGCCCTCGGCCTTGATCATGCCGTGGGCCACGTCGACGCGGAAACCATCGACGCCGCGGTCCAGCCAGAAGCGCAGAATGGACTCAAACTCGGCGTGGACTTCCGGGTTTTCCCAGTTCAGATCAGGCTGCGAGGTGTCGAAGAGGTGCAGGTACCACTCGCCGGGTGTGCCGTCGGGGTTTTCGGTGCGAGTCCAGGCGGGGCCGCCGAAAATGGAGGACCAGTCGTTCGGGGGCAGTTCGCCGTTGTCGCCCGTGCCGGGGCGGAAAACGTAGCGGTTGCGGGCGGGCGATCCTGGCTCGGCGGCCAGAGCCTCCACGAACCATTCATGGTCCCAGGAGGTGTGGTTGGGCACCAGGTCCACAATGATGCGCAGCCCCGCATCATGGGCGGTGCTGATCAGCTCATCGGCGTCGGCGAGGGTGCCGAAGCGCGGATCAACGTTGCGGTAGTCGGCCACGTCGTAGCCGGCGTCGTGCTGCGGGGACACGTAGAACGGGGAGAGCCACAGGGCGTCGACGCCGAGGCGCTGCAGGTAGGGCACCTGGGCGATCACACCGGGCAGATCCCCCATGCCGTCGCTGTTGCCATCGGCGAAGGAGCGCGGGTAGACCTGGTAGATCACCGCGTCCACCCACCACGGGTTCGAGGGACGGTTGCGGGCCTCCGAGGGAGGGGTGCTCAGCGGCGCCGGCTGCCCCGTATGCGCGGCGGTTGGAGGGACGGACGACGGCGCATGATGCGGTGCAGGAGTCATGGGGTCCAGCCTAGTAGTTCCACCCCGTCGACGTCAGATCGGGCTCACGTCAGCTGGCGCGGCCGCGCTGGCGCACCGTGATCCACCGGCGCACCAGGCGCTGGTTGGCAATCATCGCGGTGGGAGCATCACCTTGTTCGAGGGCTTCGAGAGCGGTGGCGACGTCAAACACCGAGTCATCGGGCCAGACGAATCGGGCGAGACCGCCGTAGTCGAGCTCCAGATAGGCATCCGGGTGGAAACTTTCCAGCCAGGTCACCAACCCAGTGAGATCCTCCAGTACCTCCCAGTAGGGTGCGTGCAGGGACACCGTGGCAGCGGCGCGGCGGGCACGCTCTTGGGCCAGGGTGAGGCGGGTGATGCGCCGGGCGGTGAACGCCCCGGTGTGCGGGTGGGTGCCGGTCACCACCTGGTCGGGAAACTCGGTGCTCAGCTGGGTTTCGGTGCGGGAACGCGCGTCGTCGCCAAAGAGCGTGAACCAGGCCAACGGAATACCCCAGACGGCAGCGCGAGTGTGCACCGGGCGCTCATGGTGGTCCTGGGGCAACCGCACCGGGCCGTCCCCGGTAACCAGCCGCGCCACGTTCTTCTCGCGGGTGCGTTCCGGCACCATCATCCAGTACAGATGGTCGTTCTGTAAGTCCCGCTCCAGCCGGGTGGCGGCCATTTCCGAGCGCAGTGCCAGTTCTTCGGGGCAGAAGAATTCGGAGTGCCCGGCCACCGCGCCGTCGTGCGGACCACCCACCTGGGTGGGGCTGTTATCCGGGCGGTCTTTGGCCGGCACCCTGAACCGCAGCACCCGCACCAGCTCGGGTAGCTCTGGCCGCGGGAATGGGTTGAGCTCGCGGGCGTAGTTGCGGGCCTCGGCGCGCTGGGCCGACGCCGCTTCCACGGCGTCGCGATCGCGCGGGGTCGCCCGGGCGATGTGGGTGGCCATCCGGTCGTCGAACCGGCTCAGTGGCTCGTAGACCCGCAGCTCTGCCTGAAACTCCATCCGCGCCGTCCTGACCTCAGCCCAGTTCCACCACAACGGGGGCGTGGTCGGAGGCGCCCTTGCCCTTGCGTTCCTCGCGGTCGATCCACGCGTCGGTCACCGATTCCGCCAGGGCGGGGGAGGCCAGCACGAAGTCGATACGCATGCCCTCCTTCTTGGGGAACCGCAGCTTCTGGTAGTCCCAGTAGGTGTAGACGCCGGGCCCGGGGTGGCGGGGGCGCACCACGTCCACGAACCCGGCCGACTCGAAAGCGTGGAACGCGGCACGTTCGGGTTCCGAGACGTGCGTGAGGCCCTCCTCGAGGAAGTACTGCATGTCCCAGACGTCCTCGTCCTGCGGGGCGATATTCCAGTCCCCGGTCAGTGCCAGCCGTGCCGAGGGGTCCGCTTCGACTTCGGCGACGGCGTGGGCGCGTAGCCGCTCCAACCACTCCAGCTTGTAGGGCATGTGCTCATCATCCAGCGCCCGGCCGTTGGGCACGTACAGTGACCAGATCCGCAGCGGCTTCTCGCCTGAGCTGGAGTTCTTCGTGCCGACGACGGCGGAGATGGCGCGCGCCTCCTGCACCGGGTCCACGCCGTTTTTGCCGAACGCCGGCTGTTCCGGGAAGGTGCGCTGCACGTCGTCGAGACCCACCCGGGATGCGATGGCCACCCCGTTCCACTGGGAGAAACCGAAGTGCGCCACATCGTAACCGGCGCGCTCGAACAGCTCCCAGGGGAAGTTGTCGTCCTTGCACTTGGTCTCCTGGATGGCCAGCACGTCAGCGTCGCTGCGCTCGATCCAGTCTTCAACACGGTCTGCGCGGGCGCGCAGGGAGTTCACGTTCCAGGTGGCGATCTTCATGGTTCCCACCCTATCGAAACTGCACCGCGCGGAAACCGCTCAGCGCCACCAGGTGTCGAGGATCGTGGTCGGGGTGGTGCGCTTGTGCCGGGTGCGCAGATAGATCGTCTCCAGCCTCTCGGCCGATGCCGCGTCGATGTCCCGACCCTCGAGGTAGTCGTCGATGTCGTCATAGCGCAGCCCTAATTCATCCTCATCGGCGCGGCCCGGGTTCTCGGTCAGCAGATCCGCAGTCGGAACCTTGGACCACAGCGACTCTTCAGCGCCCAGGTGCCGGGCCACCCCCCGTACCTGGCGCTTGTTCAGCCCGAACAGCGGCAGCACGTCCGCTCCGCCGTCGCCGAATTTGGTGAAGAAGCCGGTGACCGATTCGGCGGCGTGATCGGTGCCGACCACCAGGGCTCCGCGCTCGCCGGCCACCGCGTACTGGGCGATCATCCGCATCCGCGCCTTGACGTTGCCGCGGTGGTAGTCGCTCAGCGGGGCGCCGAGCGCAGCATCAACGTCCTCAGCCAGGGCGTCTACGGCGGGGCCGATCTGCAGAGCGGCTTCCTCATCTGCGCGGATGAAGCGCAGCGAGCGCTGGGCGTCGTCCTCATCGTGCTGAGTGCGGTAGGGCAACCGCAGCGCAGTGAACGTAACTGAGGAATCCGGATCGCTGGCGCGAATTTGCTCGACGGCGAGCTGGCAGAGCCGGCCGGCCGTGGTGGAGTCGACACCGCCGGAGATTCCCAGCACCAACCCCTGGGCCCCGGTGGTACGGAGATAGTCAGCGAGGAACTGCACCCGGCGCTCCACCTCGGCGGCGGGGTCGATCTCGGGGGCCACGCCCATCTCACGGATGATCTGCTTCTGGAGTTCACGCATGAGCACCAGACTAGGCCACCGGTGTTTCATCCAGATGTCATGTACATAAGTACTTGCGATGGACTCCATAAAAACCTTTCGGTTTTCTAATGACTGTGAGGCATGTCACGCTGATGCCAACGGAGTTCATCCTCTGCCCACTGCACCTCAGGAGTTCATCATGCGGAAGAAACGCACCATCGTCGTCGGCTTGACCACGGTTGCTCTCGTGGCCAGCCTCAGCGCTTGCGGCCCCAACGGGGGCGCGGACCAGGCTGGCGGAGACTATCCCACCAAGAACATTGAATTGGTGGTCGGCTTCGCCGCCGGTGGACATAACGACTCGGTCGCACGAAAGTTTGCCGAGGGCCTCGGCGATGAACTCGGTCAGCGGGTGCTGGTCGTCAATCGTGAGGGTGGCGGCGGAGCAATTGCCACGACCGAGGCCAAGAACGCATCACCTGATGGGTACACCCTGCTCTTCGCTCCGACCGGCGCATTCACGTCGACGATGTTGCAACAGAGCGTTTCATACGAAATCGAGGATTTCCGCTCGATTACCCCGGTGGCTGAAAACACCTTCGTCGTCGCTGTTCCCGCCGATTCGCCCTATGAGACTTTCGAGGACCTCCTCGACGCCGAAGGCCGACTGACCTTCTCTGCCTTCGGCGAAGGACATAACACCCACCTGATCGCAGCAACGATTGCGGATAAGTACAACTTGGATGCGGAGTTGGTTGCCTTCAACGGGAGCCCGCCAGCACTGCAGGCCATTGTCAATGGCGACGTGGATTTTGGCATCCAGGACGTGACTTCGGCGCTGCCGCGGATGGAGTCGGGCGAAATGCGGGCCTTGGCGGTCACGACCGACTATGTTCCGGCCAAGGTTGAGGAAATCAGCCCCGGCATCCCCTCGATTGATGAATATGATCTCGAAGAGGCGCTGTTCGCGGGATCGCAGGCATTGGCCATTCAGCAGGACGCTCCCGATGAGGTCGTGGAGGCACTGCGTGAAGCATCTGAGACCGTTACCGGCTCGGACGAATTCGTTCAGTTCATTGAGGACTCGGGTGGCACCGTTCCCGACGTCGATGGCGAAGAATGGTTCACGGACTATATGCCCTACGAGCTGGAGCGGTTCCGCTCACTATACGAACAGCTGGAAATTCCCATCGCAGAGTGAGGCTTCCTGCCAACAACGGCGACACATCACCAGCGCCGATTCGAGAGAGAAGTGACATGGAGTCCGTGGCGATAGAACAGCAGGCTGAGGATCACGAGGCCACCCCGGTCGAGCCGGCGGAGCAAGACAAGAGCATCACCGATTGGTTCTCACCCGTGTTGGTTGCAGTGGTGGGCATGGGGCTCTTGTTCCCCTCGATTCAGCTCGGTGTGGGCACCTTGAACCATCCGGGTGTTGGCCTGTGGCCCACGATCAACGCAGTGCTGCTGATCTTGATGGCGCCGTTGATGATGCTGGGTCGTCAACGTGTTGAGTTGCCCACCTGGCGCGGGGTGACCAACGTGATCGGCATCGCTGTGCCACTCCTCATCTTCGTCCCGCTCTACGACTGGATGGGACTGATCGGTGCTGGGGCAGTGGCCATGTTCGTCATCGCTAAATGGGTGGGCAAGATGAGCTGGATTGGCTCGTTGATCATCACCATCCTGGTCCCCTCGACGGTGTACCTCGTTTTCGCGGTGGCATTGGGAGTCAATCTTCGTGCGTTCTAAGTGCGCACTCATCCGACCCTGCGGGGCAAGAAAGGGACGTCGACATGAATGACATCCTGAGCGGACTGAGCCAAGGCTTCTCCGTTGCTTTCGAACCGATGAACCTCTTGTTCGTCCTGATCGGTGTGTCCGTCGGCACCCTGATCGGCCTCATCCCGGGGCTGGGTCCGGTGGCGACCATTGCATTGCTGCTGCCGTTGACGTTCAACTTGGAGCCGGCCGGAGCCATCATGATGCTCGCGGGTATTTACTACGGCTCCATGTACGGAGGACGAATCCCGGCGATCCTGCTCAGGCTCCCGGGCGATGCCTCCGCCGTTGTCACCACCTTCGATGGGTATCCGCTGACTCAACAAGGTAAGGCAGGATCCGCGCTGGGCATCACGGCCATCGGGTCCTTCCTTGGTGGGACCGTTGCGATCCTCGGATTGTCATTCCTCGCACCCTCCCTGGCATCGGTCGCCGGACAAATCTCGTCTCCCGACATGTTCGTCTTGGCTGCACTCGGGTTGTTGATGATCGCCTTCATCGGGTCGGGTTCCAAGCCCAAGGCACTGGCGTCGGCAGCCATGGGCATCTTGGTGGCTGTCGTTGGTCTCGACCCGAACACGGCTACCGAGCGGCTGACGTTCGGCAGTTTCGAACTCACCGCAGGGATCCATATCGTTGCGGTCGCCGTTGGTCTTTTCGGCATCGGCGAGATCATGTTCAACGCCCAGCAGGGATTCTACGGTGGGATGGGCAAGACCAGACTGGACCGCATCTTCCCCTCCAAAGCCGACTGGATCCGCAGCCGCATGGCGATTGCGCGAGCCTCGGTCATCGGCTTCTTCATCGGGATCATCCCCGGAGGCGGTGGAACCATCTCCTCGGTCATCGCCTACGGTGCAGAACGCCGTTTTTCCAAGCATCCGGAGCAATTCGGCAAGGGAGCCATCGACGGACTGGCTGCAACCGAGACCGCGGACAACGCCTCATCCAACTCTGCGTTCTTGCCGTTGTTGACGCTGGGAGTTCCTCCGAACCCGGTGCTGGCGCTGATCTTCGGGGCGCTGTTGCTGCAGAACATCACTCCAGGGCCGGCCCTGGTGCAAGATCATCCCGACGTGTTCTGGGGCGTGATCGCCTCCATGTACGTCGGCAACGTGATCTTGCTGGTGCTCAACCTTCCGCTGATCGGCATGTTCGTGAAACTGCTGAAGATTCCTGGCCGCGTCATGGCGCCGATCATCCTCATGGTGGCGATCGCCGGTGTCTACTCCGTGCGGAATTCGATGTTTGATGTGCTCACCTGCATCCTCTTCGGCATCGTTGGGTACGTCTTGCGCACCTTCAACTTTGATCTGGGCCCCTTCGTTCTTGGGTTCATCTTGGGACCCATCTTGGAAGACCACTTCCGGCGCAGCATGGTCATGTCGGATGGCTCGTTCATGATCTTCTTCGAACGCCCGGTGCCGCTGACCATCATGATCCTGGTCGTCGTGGTGACGGCCTGGTTCGTGATTGACGGCAGGAGGAAGAAACGGAATCTCCTGGCTCAAGTCACCGGGACGGAGGTCACGGAAGTGACGTTGACGAGCGACTGGACGTCAGGCGAGGCTTCGTCGCAGGACGAGACTGCACCTGAGCAAGTTGACGACGTGCAGGGCGGACGCGGCCGATCCTCCTCGTGAGGCAAACTCACATTGTCTCGTCGAGTGGTGCCGATGCTTTGTCTTGGATGAACTCGATCGCACTCGAGACTTTGGAGTTGAACTCAACTCCTGGCTGAGTGACGCCGAGAATCTCATTCTTCGGCATCGGGTCGGCAATGGGAATGTACTTCAGCGTTCCTCCGTCATAACTGACGGTGGATTGTGGAACCAGGTTGAAGTACGACCATCCCAGACCATGAGAAACCATGGAGCGCACGGTCTCATAGTTCTGAGACGGCCACCTCATGAGCGGTTGCAGGCCAAGGGACCGAATGGAATCCGTGATGCGCTCGATAGAAGGCGGAACGTTGACCGGGATCAGGGGCTCTTCGATGATCTCTTCGAGACGGATCGACTCTCGGTGCGCGAGACGATGAGTGGACGGGATAACGACATGCTGGCGCACGGTCTCGAGCGTGACGTGGGGTAGGTCTGGGTGCAGGCTGAGTAGATAGACAATTCCGAGATCCGCTTGCCCTTTGCGCACCATGTCCTGAATGGTGTCTTGGTCCTTTTCCGTCACGTCAATGAAGACGTCGGGATAATGCGTCTGGAAATGTTTGACCAGTGGCGGAATAACGTGTGGAGAAATGGTCGAAGTGACCGCTAATCGCAGCGTTCCCCGCATGGACTGACGATCATCATGCACCGCATCCGCGGCTTCCTGAATGGCGCGCATGGCAATGCGAGCGCGTGGAATCAGAGCTTCGCCGGCAGCGGTCGGCGTGGCGCGACGTGACGGTGATCGGGTCATCAGGGATGCGTTGAGCGACTTCTCCAACTGTTGAATGGCCATCGATACTGCGGCCTGACTGACATGCAGATGACGTGCCGAGGCACTGATGGAGCCGTAGTCAACGACGGCGAGAAAATACTCCAGCTGCCGGACGGTGATTTCAGCCATGATTCCTCCTCGGGATGCATCAAGTCTACTGATGGTCAACATGAGTTTATTTCGATTTTCTCTATGTGACCTAGGTGACAAACTGACTTCAAGTCAGACGCACACTGTCAGAAGGGGATGCTTCCATGGGCACAACAACCAGCCACCACGTCGTCACTCTGGGCACCGCAGGCGGGCCTCGTTTTTGGCGCAATTCATCGCGGAAAGGCATTGCGACGGCCGTGGTTGTTGATGATGGGTTCTACTTGGTCGATTGCGGCCATGGTGTCGGCAGGCAACTGGAGCGTGCGGGGCTATCGATGAAGGATCTGCGTGGTGTCTTCATCACGCATCTGCACTCAGACCACACGGTCGATCTGAACACGATTGGTCTGTTCGGTCTATACGACATGGACAATGCCCGTGGCGAAGGGATTCCGATCATTGGCCCGGGCGATCGCGGAGCGCTGCCGCCGGTGTCTCCTCGCGCTACTCAGGAACCGCAGCCGATCGCGCCCCACGATCCCACGCCTGGCACGCGCACCATGTTCCGCAAGCTCATGGAAGCCTACGCAACCGACCTCAACGACCGGATTCTCGATGCCCTCCGGCCCTCGCCGCTCGACCTTTTCGACGCCCAGGATATTGCGATTCCTGATTCCGCGGGCTTTCACCCGAACGACCAGCCAACACCCCGGATGAGTCCTTTCGAGGTTTTCCGCGATGACCACGTGATCGTGACCGCCACCCTGGTGGAACATCCTCCGGTGGCGCCGGCTTTCGCATTCCGTTTTGAGACGGCCCAAGGGTCCGTTGCCATCTCCGGGGACACCACTTACACCCCGAACATGGTGGAGATGGCCCAAGACGCGGGACTCATCCTGCACGAAGCCATCGATTTTGGCTTCATCGAGAGTCTGTACGCCGGCAAGGACGATGACGTATCGAGGGCATCTCTGGATCACCACTACAAGTCGCACACGTCGGTCGAAGATGCGGTGCGCTTGGCTCGCGAAGCGGGAGCTGCCCGTCTCGCTCTGCACCATCTGGTGCCCGGGTTTGAGACGTCAGAGGAATGGCGAAAAATTGCGCATCATTTCGAGGGCGAGTTCCTCATTCCGAATGATCTGGACGTGATTCCGTTCGGTGGATAGGTCTTTAGCCCAGGTCGCAGCTGCTGTCGAGTGTTTCTCCGGCCTCGGCGAGAGCGTCGAAGTCGATCTTGCTCAAGGCGGCATTGCGAATCTCGTCACCGGACTGGTCCTCGTCGGCCCCGTCAAACTCCTCATGCAGGAGCTCATAAGTATCGATCACTGCGCCCAATGCGGAGATCAGTTCCTCGTCGCCGGCGTCGTCGCGGATCTGCTGGATCTGGCCGGCCAGCTCATCGAGCGCAGTGGACAACCCCTCCAGGTCATCATCAGCTCATCTCGCAGGTGGAGTCAAGGTGCTCACCGGCCTCGCCGAGAGCATCCATGTCGATGCCTTCCAGCGCGCCCCAGAGAATTTCTTCGCTGGCTTGGTCGTCATCGGCGTCCTCGAACGCCGTGTAGATGGTTTCGTAAGATTCTATCAACGTGTCCAGCGAGGCAACCAGCTCCTCGTCGCCGGCGTCGTCGCGAATCTCCTTCATTCCGTCGGTCATCTCGCGCAGGGAGTTGGCCATGTCCTCATTGTTTTCCTGGTCTTCGGGAACCAGGTCTTCCATCTCGTCGATGTAGACGTCGAGGCGCTCGCAGGTCTCCTCGGTGGTGTCAGAGGATCCGCAGCCGGTGAGTGCCAGCAGGGCCACACTGGCCGCGCCGACGATGGAGACGCGGGAGATACGGGCCGGGGCAGAGGTCATGATGGTCACTGCACGATCCTTTTCGTTTCGGTGTGATGGGTGAGTTAGGTGAGTTGGACTGGTCTGGAAATGAACGGACTTAGAGGGTGAACTCGCATTTTTCGACGAGAACATCGGCAGCTTCAGAAATGTCCGGCTCATCCGCAGCATCGCGCAGCTGCTGGAAGCCGTCGGCCTGGCTCAGTTCACCGGAGGCCATAGCGAGCAACACGTCGAACAGTGGCTCCACCGTTTCCATGGCTCCGGCCAATTCGTCATCGCCGGCATCGGCGCGAATACGCTGCCAGTCGTCGACGACGGCTTGCACATGCTGGGTGGTCTGTTCGGTGTCGGGGTCGTCGAAGGAGATCTCCTCCTGCTCCGCGGCCAGGGCATCGAGCCGCTGACAGCTGGCTTCGAGATTTTCCCCATTCGAGCAAGAGACCAGAAGAGCTGCGCCGATGGCGATACCGGCAAGACTGGCGCACGCGCGAGTCAGCTTCATGGATGAGATCCTCCGGGGGGTGACAAAACACCTTACACAGTACAAGTTTCCCGGCACTCTGGGTACCCCAAAGTCACGGGTTACTCCAGGGGGTGAAGAGAAACTCGAAGCGGAGGATGCGCGCCAAATCTATTCGCGGGAAGAAACGTGGCCAGCGTGGTGCAGTGGCACCGCGGCCAGTGTCTGCTGTAGATCATCCACGAGATCCTCGACTGCTTCGATCCCGACCGATAACCGCACCAGGTCACGATCCGGTGCTTGCGCGGTGCCCGCGGTGGACCCGTGGGTCATGGTGGCCGGGTGACTGATCAGCGACTCCACCCCGCCCAGAGACACCGAGAGTCCGAATAGTGCGGTGGATTCGGCGACGGTGCGGGCTGCCTGTTCGCCCCCGCGTACGCGGAAGGTGATCATGCCGCCGTAGCCCCGCATCTGCTGCGCGGCGATGCTGTGACCAGGGTGCTGTTCCAACCCCGGATAGTAGACCTCGGCTACCTGCGGCTGTTCCGTGAGCCAGCCGGCGACCACTGCGGCGTTGTCGCTGTGCTGGCGCATCCGTACGGCGAGGGTTTTCAGCCCACGGGAGGTGAGGAAGCAGTCCTGGGGTCCGGCCACCGCGCCGCCGGCAAACTGCTGGAATCGGATCAGCTCGGTGAGCGGCTGGTCCTCCCAGAAGGCGGTGGAAGTGATGACGGCCCCACCCAGCACATCCGAATGCCCGCCGATGTACTTGGTGGTGGAATGCACCACGGCGTCGGCACCGAGATCGAGCGGAGTCTGCAGGGCGGGCGAGGCGAAGGTGTTGTCGACGACCACCAGGGCGCCGTGGGCGTGCGAAATTTCTGACCAAGCCCTGATGTCGATAATGCTCAGCAGCGGGTTGGTGGGGGTCTCGAGCCACACGATGCGTGCCCGGTGGGAGTTCAGAGCCTGCTCGAGAGCGGCGGTGTCGTGCGGTGAGACGAACACCGTGTTCACACCCCAGCGCGCGTAGATCTGGGTGAGTAACCGGTGGGTGCCGCCGTAGCTTTCGGCGGCCGCGATGACCGTGTCCCCGGGGCGCAGTGTGGCGCGCAGCAACGCGTCCTCAGCGGCGATGCCGGAGGCGAAGGCGAAGCCGGCGTCGCCGTGTTCGAGCGCGGCGAGCTGTTGCTCGAGTGCGGTGCGGGTGGGGTTGGCGCCGCGTGAATACTCGTAGCCGGCCTTCAGCGTTTCCACCCCGTGCTGGGTGAAGGTGGAGGTCTGATAGATGGGCGGAATGACCGCGCCGGTGAGTGGGTCCGGTTCTTGGCCGGCATGGATAGCGGCGGTGGCGAAATGTGGGAACGGCTTTGGACACATGGGGTTACCTCGCGGTGGTTGCGGTCGGAATGGCGGGGGCCTCGGCAAGGGCGGCGGCGAAGCCGCGTTCCAAATCGGCCCAGAGATCATCCGGGTCTTCGCGGCCCACGGCCAGGCGCACGGTGGTGGGCGTGATCTCTCCGTGCTCCAGTAATTCGGGACAGAGGCGACAGTGGGTCATGGAGATCGGGTGGGAGACCATGGTGCGGGCATCGCCAATATTGGCGGCCAGGATGATCAGCTCGAGCGCGTCGATGAACCGCTCCACGGTGGCCTCATCGCCCTCGAGTTCGAAGGAGAGCACCGCTCCGGTGCCGCGCGGGTAATCACGGCGAGCCACGGCGGCATCACGAGAACCCGGCACGCTGGGGTGACGGACCCGAGACACCAGCGGGTGCTGGTTCAGCCGCCGGGCGATGTCTTCGGCGGTGACGCAGTGGCGCTGCATGCGCACGTCCAGGGTCTGGATGCCGTCCAGCACCTGCTGGGCGTTCCAGGGCGCCAGCGTTGGTCCGAGATCGTGCAGGTACTTGGCGCGCGCCAAGTGCAGCACCGCGCCGTCGGCCCCGAACCGATCGGTGAGGGACTCGTAGCCGAAGCGGGCGGTGGGCTCGGTGAACTGCGGCCAGCGCTCGGGGCGGCGCAGCGGCGAGAAATTGCCGGTGTTGATGACGACTCCGGCGAGCGCGGAGCCATTTCCGGTGAGGTACTTGGTGGCTGAGTGCACCACAAAGTCCGCACCCATGGCGCCCGGGCGCACCAGGTAGGGGGTGGCCAGGGTGGAATCGACGACGAGCGGAACGTCGTGCTCGCGGCCGATCCGGGCCAGGGCGGGCAGATCCGCGAGGTCGGCGTGCGGATTGCCGATGGCCTCCACCAACAGCGCCCGGGTATCGGCGGTGATGGCGTGCTCCCAGGCCGTCGGGGAGTGCGGGTCCACCCAGGTGACGGTGAGACCGGCATCAGCCAGCGTGTCATTGAGCAGGTCGGCGGTGCCTCCATAGATGCGCTCGGAAGCGACGATGTGCCCACCGTGGCCGGCTAGCGTCAGCAACAAGACCGTCAGCGCAGCCTGCCCAGAAGCGGTGGCCACCGCGCCGGTGCCGCCCTCAAGTTCTGCCAAGCGCCGTTCGAGCAAGGCCACGGTCGGGCTGCCAGTGCGGGCGTAGGTGAACGCCGGGACCCGCTGGGCGAAAGCCTCTCGGGCATCGGCGAGCCGCGAGAAGGAGTACGCCGCCGAGAGGTGCACCGGGGGTGCGACCGGGGCGGCGTGGAACACTGCGGCCGGGTTGCCGCCGTGAATCTGTGTGGTGGCGGTGGAGTCAGACTGCGGACACATGGTGGGCCTCCGAAGGGGTAGTCGGGGTAGTCGAGGTCGTTCCCAAAGGCTTGAGTGGGCGCGACGGGAAGAGCCGACGCAGTTCGGGTGCGACGTCGTTCTGGAACAGCTCGAGCATGGTGCGGTGCTGTCCGGGTGTGAGCCCCTCGCCGTCGGCGGACAGGTGCATCACGTCGTGGCCAAAGGCCTCGTGGTAGCGGTGTACCTTCTCGATCACCTGGCTTGGAGAACCCACCAGTGCCGAGCTGTTCTCGAGGAAATCGGTGTAGTCGCGCCAGGGGGAGGGCAGCCCGGCGGCGCGGGCAGCTGCCGAACGGGCGTCGAACACCGGACGGAACAGGTTCAGTGCCGCTTGGCTGGTGGGCTGCACCAGGAACCCGGCGGTGCCGGCGCCCACCAGGGCATCGGCGGGGTTGCGTCCGGCCTCGGCCCAGGACCGGCGGTAGTAGTCGATGAGTTCGCGGTAGGGCTCGATCCCATAGGTGACGTTCGCAGAGAACAGTGGCTCGCCGTACTCCACGGCCAGATCCACGGAGGCGCGGCTGGTAGCGGAACCGTGCCAGACACGCAGCTGCGGCTGGTAGGGCAACGGCCACACTTCGGCGTCGTGGAGGGGAGGGCGGAAGCGCCCGGACCAGGTCACGTTCTGCTGGCCGGTCGGTTCATTGGCGCGTTGCCACAGGGTGCGGAACAGCTCGTAGGATTCACGGTTGCGCTCCCACTGGTCTTCCTCGGTGATGCTGAACAGCTCGCGCTGGGCGGTGCCGTTGCCCTTGCCGATCATCAGCTCCAACCGTCCGGACGAAAGCTGATCCAAGGTGGCGTAGTCCTCGTAGGCGCGCACCGGATCGAGCAGGCTCAGCGTCGTGACCCCGGTGAACAGCCGGATCCGGGAGGTCCGCGCCGCCAGATGACTGAGCACCACCGGCGGAGCGGAGGAGATGAAGGGGCGCTCGTGGCGCTCGCCGACGGCGAACCCGTCGTAGCCGAGCTCCTCGGCGGCCACCCCGGTCTCGATCACCCGGCGCAGCCGATCGTGCGTGGGCTCGACGGTGCCGGTGACCGGGTCGGGCAGGTGGGTGATGAGGGTGAGCAGCAGGATTCTCATGGGGTGACTCCTTCTGTCACGGCGCCGGCGGCAGTGCCGGCGATGGAACCCAGCAGCTCTCGGGTGTAGTCATGCTCCGGGGCGGTGAAGATGCGCCGGGTGGGTGCCAACTCCACGATCTGCCCGGAGCGCATCACCGCCACCCGGTGGGCGAGCTGACGTACGACGGCGAGATCGTGGGTGATGAACAGGTAGGTCAGCCCCTCATCGCGCTGTAGCTCGGAGAGCAGTTCGAGCACCTGGGCTTGAACGGAGACGTCGAGGGCGGAGACCGGTTCGTCGCACACCACCAGGTCTGGGTTCAGCGCCAGGGCGCGGGCAATCGCCACTCGCTGGCGCTGGCCGCCGGAGAGCTCGGCCGGGGAGCGCTGCGCATAGTCAGCAGGCAGGGCCACGCGCTCCAGGAGCCGGGCAGCGGTGGCCCGGCGCTCGGCGCGAGTGCCCACCCGGAACGCATCCAACGGTTCGGTGATGAGCTGTTCGAGGGTGAAGCGCGGATCCAGGGAGGCGTAGGGGTTCTGATAGATCAGCTGGGCCCGACGCCGCAGCTGCCGCCACTGTTCCCGCCCCAGGGAGCCGACGTCGACACCGTCGAACTCGACGCGCCCGGAGCTGGGACTCTCCAGACCGAGCACCAGCTTCGCCGTCGTCGACTTTCCGGAGCCCGATTCTCCCACCAGGGCGAGGGTTTCGCCGCGGAGGATCTCGAAGCTCACCCGGTCCACGGCGGTCAGCTCGGTGTTCTTGCCGGTGGTGCCGGGCATCCGGAAGGTCCGGGTCAGGTCGGTGGCGCGCAGCAGCACCGGGGACTCCGGACTCACCGGCTCGCGGTAGTCCTCGTTCCAGGTCAGCCCAGGGGCGGCGGCCACCAGGCGGCGAGTGTAGGCGTCGGTGGGGTTCTCCAGCACCTCGGCGGGGGTGCCGGTCTCGACCACGCGTCCTTGGTTCATCACCACGATCCGGTCGGCGCGCTCGGCGGCCACCCCGAGATCGTGGGTGACCAGCAGCACCGAGATGCCCTGGGCTCGGGTGAGCTCCTCGAGGTGATCGAGAATGCGTTTCTGCACGGTGGCGTCGAGGGCGGAGGTGGGTTCGTCGGCGATGATCAGGTCGGGGTCGCCGGCCAGGGCGATGGCAATCAACACCCGTTGGCGCATGCCCCCGGAGAGTTCGTGCGGGTACTGGCGCAGCCGCAGTGGTGGGCGGTCGATGCCGGCCTGCTCCAGCAGTTCGGCCGCACGGGCGCGAGCCGAGGCGCGCGGGAGCCGACGGTGGGCGGTGACGGCCTCGGCAACCTGGTCGCCGATGGTGCGGACGGGGTTGAGCGACACCGTGGGGTCCTGCGGCACCAGGCCGATCCGGGTTCCGCGCAGGGCACGGAACCGACGCTCGGAGAGCCCGTGCAGGTCGAGATCGCCGAAGGAGATCGCTCCGGAGACGATCCGTCCGTTGGCGGGCAGTAGCCCGATGAGCGCGTGCGCCAGCGTGGATTTCCCGGAACCGGACTCGCCCACCACCGCGGTGATCTCGCCCCGCTGGATCTGCAAGTCGACCCCACGCAGGGCGGGGACCGGGCCGCGGGGTGTGTCGTAGTCGGCGTGCAACTGGCGGACGACGACCAGCCGTTCGGTCGCGGTAGATCCTGCGGCAGGGCCAGAAGCGCGGGTGGTTGCTAGAGCAGTCATGATCAGGTCCTCTCAGGTCTTCTCAGGTCCGTACCGTGGACGGAAGGGCGCGGGCGATGCTGTTGATGGCGAGCACGGTGGCGGCGATGACGAGCCCGGGCAGCAGGGTCAGCCAGCTCGCCGCGGCCAGGTAGTTCCGCCCCTCCGACACCAGCGAGCCCCATTCCGGGGCCGGGCGCGGTGCGCCGTAGCCGAGGAAGCTTAGGGCGGAGACGGAGAGGATGGCGGTGCCGAATTCGAGCACGGCCAGAGCGATGATCGGCCCCGTCGAGTTCGGCAGCACGTGCCGGACCAGGGTGACGTACCAGCGTGAGCCCAACGAGCGGGCGGCGTCGACGTACACGGACTGGCAGACCCGCAGACTCTGGGACCGGGCGATGCGGGCGAACGTCGCGACCGAGCCCAGCGCCACCGCGATGGCCACGTTCGTGGACCCGAACCCCAGCGCGGAGACCAGGGCCAGGGAGAGCAACAGCGAGGGGATGGCCAGCAGCACGTCCACCACTCGCATAATGGTCTGATCCACCCAGCCACCGAGGAATCCGGCGGTCACCCCGAACAGTCCGCCTGAGACCAACGCGATGACGACGGCGATCAGCGCGGTGCGCAGCGACAGTGCGGTGCCGTGCACCACCCGGGTGTAGAGGTCGCGGCCCAGGTGATCGGTGCCGAACCAGTGCGCAGCGCTCGGCGCCTGCAGCGCGCTGGCGGTGTCGCCGGTGTACGGGTCGCCGGGTGCGAGGACTCCGGGGGCGAAGGCTGCCAACACGACCAGGCCGAGGAACAGCACGCTCAGCACCAGCCCGGGCCTGCGCAGCAACCCAGAGAGCCGGCTGCCGCGGCCGAGTCCGGCGCGGCCGCGCGGACCGGACGAGCCGGGTTCAGTCACCGGTGCAGCCGGCACCGAGGCCGCCGGCGCCAGCGCGGTCGGCGGCGTGCTCGGGGGTGTCACGGTGGAAGTCATGATGTCCTCGTTTTCGTCAGTTCGTCTCGTTCGGTCAGGCAGCGCTCAGGCGTACGAGTGGCCGACGCGCACCCGCGGGTCGACCAGGGGCAGCAGCAGGTCCACCGCCAGGTTCGCGGCGATGAACACGACGGCGCCGAGCACCACCACCCCCTGGATGACCGGTAGATCCTGCAGCGTCACCGCCTGCACGGTGAGCTGACCCACCCCGGGGCGGGCGAACACGGTCTCCACGATCACGGACCCGGCCAAGAGGTTCCCCGCGATCAGTCCGACCATCGTCAGCGCCGGCAGCAGAGCGTTGCGCAGCACGTGCCCGGTGTGCACCGCGCCCCGGGTGATGCCCTTGGCCCGGGCGGTCACCACGTACGGTTCTCCGGAAGCCTCCAGTAGGGAGCGGGCCAGCACCTGGGCGATCATCGCTCCGATCGGCAGCGCCAGGGTGAGTGCGGGCAGCACCAGGGCGTCGATTCCGTCGTCGCCCATCGCGGGGAAGAGCCCGAGCTGGAAGCTGAACAGCTGGATCAGCAACAGCCCCACCCAGAAGGTGGGCAGCGACACCGAGACCGGGGGCAGGCTCAGCAGCAGATCGCGCAGCCGGGCGGAGCGGGTGTAGCTGGCGGCGACAGCCAGCCCGCCGCCCAGCAGCAGTGCCAGTACCAGGGCGGCCGAGGCCAGCTGGGCGGTGGGGGCTAGCACCTGTCCGATCGCCGTCGTCACGTCTTGACCGGTCTGCACCGAGACGCCGAAGTCTCCGCGCAGCGCCGCCAGCAGGTGGGTGGCGTACTGCACCGGTAACGGGTCGTTGAACCCGTACTGCTCGCGCAGCGCCTCCAGCCGCTCTGCCGAGGCGGTGCCGCCGTCCATGCCGCCCGCGGCCATGGCGGAGACCGGGTCGCCCGGGATCAGGTACAGGATCACGAAGGTCACCGTGTACGCCGCCCAGGCCACGGCCAGCGCCAGCAGCACGCGGATGCCGATGTAGCGGGTCATGATCAGTCCTCGATCCAGGTGTTGCTCAGGTGGATCCGGGAACCGGAATCGAAGTGGACGCCGTGGACGTTTTCCCCGGCGGCCAGCACGGTGGTGAGGTCGTAGACCGGCACCAGCCGGTAGTTCTCCACGATGGTGCGTTGGGCGTCGGCGACGATCTCGTTGCGCGCCTCCTCGTCGCCCTCAGACGCTTGGGCGTCGAGCAGCTCGTCGAGCTCGGAAGCCTCGAGGCGCGACTGGTTCTTCAGATCCGTGTGGTACTCGGAGCGCAGGATGTCGGGGTCGGCGCGAGTGATGTTGCTGAGATTCGCGTCGTAGTCGCCCTCGTTGAGCTTGTTCTGCCAGTCGGCGACCTGGCCCTCCTGAAGGGTGACCTCGATGCCGTGGCCGGCCAGCTGCTGCTGGATCAGCTCAACGGTGGCGGAATTGGAAGCGGCCACGTTGAACCAGAGGATCTCGAAGCTCAGTCGCTTCCCGTCGCGCTTCCAGTACCCCTCGGAGTCCTGCTCGAATCCGGCCTCGGCGAGCAGGGATTCCACCGTTTCGTCGTCGCCCTCGAGCGCCTCGCTGACGTCGGTGTAGCCGGGTGTGGTGGAGGAAAGCACGCTGGTGGCGGTCGGGGTGCCCTCAACCTGGGTGACGTCGACGATTTCCTCACGGTCGATGCCGCGGGTGATGGCTTCGCGCACCAGCGGGTCGGAGAGGAACTCGTGGTCGTGGTTGAGCCGCAGTCCCATGGCGATGCCGGGGTTGGTGCGGTCCAGCAGTTGGGCGCCCACACCGGTCAGTTGGGCGGCGTCCTGCGGGGCGATGTTGCCGATCAGGTCGACCTGGCCCGACTGCAGCGATCCTGCGCGCACCCCGGATTCGGGGACGATGCTGAACTCGATGCCGTCCACATAGGGTGCCCCGGTGTTCTCCCATACCGAGGAGCCCCAGTCGTAGTCCTCGCGGGCGGTGAACGTGCTGCCCTCATTCGGAGAGTAGTTCTCCAACACGAACGGCCCGGAACCGATCACCCCGGTGCAGCGCTCGTCATCGCTGGCCGCCGCGGAATCAGGGTGCAGGATGCCCAAGGTGTGGGTGGAGGTGGCCTGCAGGAACTGGGCGGAGGGTTCGTCGAAGGTCACGGTGAAGGTGCGCTCGTCGATGATCTCCGTGCCGCTGTACCCTTCCAGATACGACGTAATCAGTGAGGCCCTAGCCCCCAGCTCGACGCCGCGGTCAAGATTCGCGGCCACCGCCTCGGCATCCACCGGGTCGCCGTTGGAGAAGGTGGCCCCCTCCTGCAGGGTGAAGGTGAACTCGGTGGCATCCTCGTTGATCTCCCAGCCCTCGGCCAGCCAGGGCACGATCTCCCCGGTCTCCGGATCCTGGTCGGTCAGCGAATCCACCAGCTGGCGGGACGAGTAGATGGAGTCGTTGTTGCCCACCTGCTGCGGGTCGATACAGCCCGCGTCGGAGCCGACCGCGACCCGCAGGGTGCCGCCGTGGACGGGCTCCCCGGCCTCGGCCGCGTCGGTGTTGGCTGATCCGGCGCCGGCGGAACCGCTGCAGCCTGCGAGGACGAGCGCGGCGCCGGTCAGCAGTGCGAGCGGGGCGACGCGGGAGCGCCGGAGGGAGCGGGGTGGAATGGGGGTGTTCATGCGGTGCTCTCTTTCAGCGTGATGGGGGTGGGCAGACCCAGCAGGTCGCGCAGGGTGGCGCGCTCCGGATAGTCGGTGCGCAGGGCGCCGCGCTCCTGGAGCAGCGGCACCACCCGGTCTACGAAGGGGTCCAGCCCGGAGGGGGTGAGATGGGGGACGAGGATGAATCCGTCGGAGACTCCGGTGGCCACCGCGTCGATGATCTGGTGGGCCACGGTTTGCGGGGAGCCGATAAAGTTCTGACGGGCCTGGGAGGCGATCGCCGTCTCGCGCAGGCTGTAGCCGTGCTCCTCGGCCAGCCGGCGTAGCTTCGCGACGGCTTCATGTGGATCGTCCACGTGGCGGGCCCGGCCCTGGATGATGGTCGTTTCCCCGGTCTCGGGCTCAATCTCGGGCAGGGGGCCGTCGGGGTCGTACCCGGAGAGGTCTCGGTTCCACACCTGTTCCAGCAGCCGCAGCGCGGTCTGGCCGCTGACCTGCTGGTGGCGGATGTGGTCGGCCAGCTCCACCGCTTCGGCATCGGTGTCGGCGACGACGAAGGTGGCGCCCGGCAGCACCTTCACGTGCTCCGGGGTGCGCCCGGCCGCGGCCACCCTCGACTTCAGGTCAGCGTAGAAAGCGCGCCCGGCCTCAGGGGTCCCGTGCCGGGTGAACACGGCGTCGGCGTTGCGGGCGGCGAAGTCGCGTCCCGCGGCGGAATCGCCAGCCTGGAAGATCACCGGATGGCCCTGCGGCGGGCGCGGGAACGTCACCTGACCAGAAATCTCGAACTGGGTGGAGGACACCTGGAACGGTGCGGGCTCGGTGCCCGCCGTCTCATCCGCCGGTGCCTCCCACGAGTCCCACTGGGCGCGGGCGGCGTCGAGGAACTCTTCGGCCCGCACATAGCGCTGATCGCGGGGCAGGTAGCCGCCGCGGCGGAAGTTCTCGCCGGTGAAGGCATCCGAGCTGGTCACCACGTTCCAGGCGGCCCGTCCGGCGGAGAGATGGTCCAGGGTGGCGAACTGGCGGGCGACCTCCGTCGGCTCGTTGAAGGTCGCGTTGATCGTCCCGGCCAACCCGAGATGCTGGGTCACCGCGGCCAGTCCGGCCAGCACCGGCAGGGTGTCGGGACGTCCTACGACGTCGAGGTCGTGGATGTGTCCGCCCTGTTCGCGCAGCCGCAGCCCCTCGGCGAGGAACAGGAAGTCGAACTTCCCGCGCTCGGCGGCCTGGGCGAAGCGGGCGAAGGAATCGAAGTGGATGTGGCTCCCCGAGGCCGGGTCGCTCCACACGGTGGTGTGATTGACGCCGGGGAAGTGCGCGCCGAGGATCACCTGGGGAACGTCGGTCATGAGAGGACTCCTGTCGTGGTGGGGGCGGAAGTGGTGTCGACGGCGGACTGCGCGTACCGGTTCACGGCTGGGCCCAGCCCGAAGACGTCGCGTAGCGTGGCGGGCTCATCCTCGGTGAAGAGCCCGAGTTGGCGCAGGGCCGGAACCAGGTCATCGCGTACCGCCGTCAGATCGGTGTCGTGGACGGCCGGCAGCAGCCGGGCCCCGGCGAATCCGAGATCCCGCAACTCCTGCAGCCGCTCCGCGGTGCGCTCCACCGAGGTCAGCACCTCGCCGAAGCCCCAGTCTTCAACGGTGCCCGCCGTGGAACTGGTCGTGCTGCTACCCAGCCGCACCGGCACATCCGCGTACACCACCAGCGGTGTGCGCGGGGAGCCGCCGGCCGTCTCAGTGCGGCGCACCCACTGAATGATCGCCTCGGCCTCCCGCAGATCCCTCGGGGCCGCGAACAGCACGTCCGCGCCGTCCAGTGCCGCGCCGATGTGCTCCGGGGTGTGCCCGGCATAGGCCACCACCGGCTGACCCTGCGGCGGACGCGGGGTGATCGAGGGTCCCTTCACCGAGAACCGGGGCGACTCGTAGTCGATGTAGTGCAGTTTTTCCCGGTCGATGAACCGGCCCGTGGAGGCATCGCGGATCTCGGCGTCGTCCTCCCAGCTGTCCCAGAGCCGGCGCACCACATCCACCGCCTCCTGGGCCTCGGCGTAGAGGGTCGACGGCGCCAGATCGGTGCGGTCCCGGCCGAACAGCTGGGCTTCCTCGGCGGTGGGCGAGACCTCCACCAACCAGCCGGCCCGACCGGTGCCGATGTAGTCCAGGGTGGCGAGCGCCTTCGACACGTGAAACGGCTCGGTGTGGGTGGTGGTCACGGTCGGGATGATGCCGATGCGCTCGGTGCCCGCGGCCAGCCAGGAGCCCAGCAGCGCAGCGTCGAGGCGGGGCGCACCCTCGAACCGGAACGCGTCGTGCAGGGTGGCGAACGCCAACCCGGCCTCCTCCGCGGTGCGCAGCTGCCGCAACCAGCCCGACGGGTCGACCGTGGAGGCCGGTGCCGTGTCGGACCAGCCGGTGTCTTTGAGGGCCGCACCTAAGCGGAAGCTCGCCGAGGTGGACGGTTGCGTCGTGGTCATGGGAACTCTCCTACAGGCTCGCCGTGGTGGGGGTCAGTGCGGTCGTCGACCAGGACTCCGCCAGCAGCTCGAAGCTGCGGATGCGGGCATCCGGGTCATGGGTGATGGTGCTGATCAGCAGCTCGTCGGCTCCGGTGGCATCGCGCAGCACCCCCAGCCGCTGGGCCACCTGCTCCGGGTCGCCGACGAATCGGGTGGCCTCCCGGTCCGCCACCAGCGCTGCGTCGGCACCGGTGAGCGGTGCGGCCAGCTCGTCGTCGGGCGCCGGGTACGGGATCGCGCCGGAGCCGGTGCGGATCGAATGCACCCAGGCTCCGTAGCCGCGGGCCAGCCGCTCGGCTTCTGCCTCGGTCTCCGCCGCCAGCACCTCCGCCGAGACCAGCACGTGCGGCGCCGACAGCACCCCCGGCCGGAAGCGCGTCCGGTAGTGCTCAATCGCCTCGAGCACCTGCGTGGGTGCCACATGATAATTCGCTGCGAAGGGCAGGCCGCGCTCGGCGGCGATCTGCGCCGATTCCCCGGGCGAGCTGCCCAGAATCCACAGCTGAGGGGCCTCCACCGAGGCATGCACCGCATTCAGCTCCACGCCATCGACCTGGGCGCGGTGAGCGAAAAAGCCCTGCAACTGGTCCACGAACTCGGAGTAGGTCGGCAGCGTCTCGGGCGCCGGGTTCAGCAACGCACGCTGAGCAGCAAACCGAGGAGAGGCGAACAGCCCGCTCAGATCCGGAGCCGCCGGCAGCCGCAGCCCCTCCTCGGTCCAGCGATCCTCGCGCGCCGCCGGCGCAGACTCACCGGCTCCCGGCGCGGAGCGCAGTCCCGCTCGGCCTAGTCCCAGATCGATCCTTCCGGGCGCGGCGGCTTCCAACACCGCGAACTCCTCGGCGATCGACAGCGCGCTGCGATGCCCGGCCAGCACCGCGCCCGAGCCCAAGCGCAGCGTCGAGGTGACCGTCGATGCCAGCGCGATGAACAGTGCGGGGGAGGTCCCGACGATGCCCGGATTCAGGTGATGCTCGCCGTACCAGAGCCGGTGGTATCCGGCGCGCTCGGCACGTCGCGCCAGCTGAAGACTGTGCTGCACCGCATCGGCCGCGGTGGCACCGGCGGGAACCGGGGTCAGATCGAAAACGCTCAACGGGGTGGTCATGCACCCCACTGTGAAGGACTTCTCCGCTGGGATCATCTCGCCGATTCACGGATGGCAACACGCGCCGCTTCGTGGCATTCGCGGCCCCGATCCGGCGTGCTGAGGCTGCCCTCACCTGAGCGTCAGTCCGGCATGATTCCGTCGAACCGTGGTGATTTTCCACGACGACGCCGCCGTGAGCCCGCTCATAAGTCCCTCGATGACGACCGTTCGTGACGGCGTGGCGGCCTCATCGGTGCCGAAGCCGCTCAGATGACGTCACCGCGGGGTCACCCCGACTGCGGCGCGCACGACCGGGACGGTTCCGCCCAGAGGTCCGTGACGCTGGTGACCTCCCGCTGGGCGGCGATGGTCAGCGCGATCTGGGCGCAGGTCACCGCATCAGCTTCCGCCTCGTGATGGTGGAATGAGGGCAGCCCCAGGGCCCGTGCCACGGTGTCGAGTCGATGATTCGCGGCGGGGACGTGGCGCCGGGCCAGGACGACCGTGTCATACCAGTCGGCGTCGCGTGCGGGGACGCCCATCGCCTCGCTGGCCTTGCGGTACACCGTGCGGTCGAAGGCGACGTTGTGCGCGACCAGCGGCAGCGCGCGGGTCACCCGGTGGAGGTGATCCAGCGAGTCGTACCAGGAGAACCCTTCGCGGCGGACGGTCTCGGCGGTGATGCCGTGCAGGGCCGAGAAACTCGGTTCGAAGGAGTCGGGCCCGGTGGGAGGGACCACGTACCAGCTGTCGGTGGCCACGATCTGGCCGCGGAGGACCCGTGCCACACCCACCTGGCAGACCGAAGACGGGTCAGGATTGGCTGTTTCAAAGTCGACGGCGACGAAATCCAGACCGGCTGAGGGAGAGAGGAAGGAGGAAGCCATGGCGAATCCGTTCGAGAGAACATCGGGACGCCGTGAGTGTAGGCCGAGGGGTAGGACGAGATAAGCCGTCGCCGTAGCTGACGTCATATCCCGGCGTTCCTCGGGCGTCGAAGGTTGCATAGGATGAAGGCATGAGCGAGCAATGGTCGAGTGCGCAGGTCATGGATGCGCTGTCGGTGTTCATGAAGGAACGAGATTGGGAACAGTTCCATCGGGCCGACAACCTCGCAAAATCCGTGGCGGTGGAAGCCGGTGAACTGTTGGAGTGCTTCCAATGGCACGAGGAGGGCGACCGCGCCTCGGTGGCAAGTGAGCTGGCCGACGTCCTGACGTACGCCTACCTGCTGTCGGCGAAAATCGGGCGCTCGCCGGAAGAGCTGATCCTGGAGAAGCTGGAGATGACCCGCGCGAAGTATCCGGTCGACAAGGCATGGGGGCGGAGTACCAAGTATGACCAGCTTTGAGATTCTTGGGCAGGAACTTGAGCATCTTGCTGGCGCCGCTTTGGCCGCCCGCGTTCCGGGCGAACCGTCACGGTCAAAACTGGAGAACTGGCCCGTCGTCTATACCTTGAACAATGACGGCGAGATCTATGTGGGCGAAACGCGCAACGCGATCGGGCGTCTGCGACAGCATCACCACCATGAAGAGAAGCGCCGACTGTCTCAGGTGCATGTCATCATCGACGACGACTTCAACAAGTCGGCTGCCCTGGACCTGGAATCGTTTCTGATTCGGCTGTTCGCGGGGGACGGGAAGTTCAGCGTGCTCAATCGCAACGAGGGAATCGTCGACTCCGACTATTTCAACCGGATGCATTACCTTGAGCGGTTCGACGAAATATTCGAGGAGCTGCGCCGACGCGATTTCTTCACGCGCAGCGTCCAGGAGATCAGGAATCTTGACCTCTACAAGCTCTCTCCCTTCAAAGCGCCGACTCATGATCAGGCGATCATTGGGTCGGAGATCATTGAGCGACTTTTGGACGATCTGAAGTCCGGACGCGAGAGTACCGCCGTCATCCAGGGCAAAGCTGGAACAGGCAAGACTGTGCTGGCGATCTATCTGATCAAGCTGCTGCGCGACATCGAGCACTTTGATTCAGACGAAGTGAGAAGCAGTGACACCATCTTCTCCGAGTTCTTCACCGACGCGAATCGACAGCTTCTGACGTCATTCAAGGTGGGTCTGGTGATTCCGCAGCAATCACTTCGAGAGTCAGTTTCCAAGGTCTTCCGGAACACCCCCGACCTCGACCAAACCATGGTGCTGTCTCCCTTCTCCGTCGGCAAGGCCGAAGAACCTTTCGACCTGCTGATCGTGGACGAAGCGCATCGACTGAACCAAAGAGCCAACCAGCCCTCAGCGGCACAGAACAAGAACTTCGAAGCCATCAATATCTCCCTGTTCGGCGAAGACCGACCAGAGCTCACGCAACTGGACTGGATCGAGCGTCAATCGCGCCACAGGATTCTCCTGATGGATGAGGCGCAAGCGGTACGCCCTGCTGATATTCGTCCTGAGATCGTGCGTGGGCTGGTTGATCGTGCCTCGGCAGCCGATCGGTACTACGAGCTCCAGACTCAGATGCGCGTGCGTGCCGGGGCCGACTATCTGGGCTTCGTGCGGGATCTCGTGCGAGGAAAACTGACGGAGAACAACGGGCAAGACTTCGGAGAATACGAGCTCGGCGTCGTTCCAGATTTGAAGACCATGGTCGAGCTCATTCGCCTCCGCGACGAGGAACTCGGGCTGGCCCGCCTCGTTGCCGGGTACGCGTGGCGGTGGAAGTCCAAAGCCGACAAATCGGCATTCGACATTGAAGAAGACGGCGTACAACTTCGGTGGAATTCCACGGCAACCGACTGGATCAACAGCGAATCATCGCTCGAAGAAGTCGGATCGATACATACGGTTCAAGGGTACGACCTGAACTATGCAGGCGTGATCATCGGTCGCGACCTTCGAATGAATCCAGAAACGCAGACTGTGTATTTCGATCGCAAGGAATACTTCGATGTGAAGGGACGGGAAAACAACAGGACTCTCGGCATCGTCTATTCAGACGACGACATCCTGTCCTATGTTCAAAACATCTACGCCGTGCTGATGAGCCGAGGAATCCGGGGAACGTTCCTGTATGTGTGTGATGAGCACCTGCGTGAGTACTTCTTGCGGCACCTACCAAGAGTGGATATGACGACGGGAAGTGGACAGCTTCGCCAGGATGCAACGGGCGCCGGGTACGACTTCCAGCATCGAGTCGGCGGTGTTGCTGACGTCGACTTGGCTGGAATCGGCGAAGAAGCGCAACCACACATCGAGGAACGTCGCGAACCGGCGCCTCATGTGGGGGAATGACTCCATCGTGGCCTGAACGAGAAGGGTGCCGACGTCATTGATGACGTCGGCACACTCGTCAAGAACTTGGGTCGTGACTCCTACGCGGCCGGACGAAAATAGTGGTCGATGGTCCGAGCCCACGGGTTGCTGGGCAGCTCCGGGTAGAGCAGCGCGGCCGCCACACAGTACTTGCTGACCTGGTGCGGCCGTATGCCGGCCGCCTTGAGCAGCTGGTCCCAGCGGCCTCCGCCGCCTTCGGACTTCGTCTCCACCAGCACATCCTGTGGCCCGACGTGACTGTCGTCGCCATACACCGCGCGAATATCCAAGTCGCAGGTCAGCCGTTGTCCGTCGTGGCACAGGGTGATCCGGTCGTAGATGGTCTCCAGCACCGGCTGCAGCTGCTCGGACAGTGGGGTCCGCCCCGGAGCCCCCGCCACGATCGAGTCGATGAACTCCGTGCCGGCTTCGGTGAGGTTCCAGGGGTCTTCGATGGGGTGGTCAATCCGCTGTTTGACGGTCTGCCCTCGGTAGCCCTTGGATTTCACCTCAAGATGGCAAGTGCCGGTGTCCACATAGGTGCGGGTGCGCACCTTGAACCGGTGACGGCGCCGCTGTACGTGGTCGCGGAAGAAACGAAACTCGGGGGAGTCGAAGTAGACGGTGCGGTACATGAACCGCCGCTTCTCCTCGATGGTCAACACCCGAAAATCGTCGCTGGTGGCGTCGATGAGGTCGGAGAACAGCCCGCGAGGCAGGAAGTACTTCCGGTCCACGCGGGTCATCAACCGTGCCTCGGTGTTGATCTCATCCAGCGTGATGGGTGCCAGTTGATCCAGCTGTGCATCAATCTCGTCGATGAGTGGACTCGTGGACGTCATCGTGTCTGGTGTCGCATTCATCGGACAGCCCCCTGGTGTGCGGTGGCGTGCACTGTGTGGTTGCGGCCCGTGTCCACGGCACGGGAGGCTCCGATGGACTCTCGCGATGCACGGGCGGGCTGGTTCTCACACGTGGCACCGGCACCGGGCTTCACCTTGTAGCGGACGTCCACCAGCATGGTGTCGCGCACCTGGTCGATGTCGAGCACTTCAGTGCGTACATGCTGAGCGTGGAATAGATCCTTCAGGTAGCTGACCAGCTCGTCATGATCGATGATGGCACGGTCAACGGTGAGCGTGAGCCGATGCGTCGTGGGTGCTACCAGCGGGGAGTCCAGCACGGCCATCGCGGTCAGGACCAGTGCGGAGAGCACCGGGGTGATCCACATGGGCTCAGGGTGCAGGCCGGCCAGCAGGCCAAGGGCCAATGAGGTGAAGTAGTAGGCGATCTCCTGCTGGGTGATCTGATCCGACCGGAGGCGGATGATGGAGAGGATGCCGAACAAGCCCATACCGAGTCCGATGCCGACTTCCACGGAGCCCAGCGCCACCGTGACGGCGAGGACGCCGATATTCAGCGCCACGTAGGACAACAACAGATCCTTCCGGCGATGTCGGCGGAAGTACAGGACGTACGCCAGGATGGTGATGGCGATGAGGTCGGTGGCGATGGCGATGATGAGTGACATGATCTCTCTCCTTTTGGATCTCGATGACGCCACTCTGGAATAAAACTGTGAGTAAACGATGAGTGAACTATGAGACAACTCTCATCTTTCACTCGTCACGCGTGATCACCACGTTCCCCACGGCGTGGCCAGACTCCACGACAGCCACGGCTTCAGCGGCGTGTGCGAGATCGAAGGAGGCTGAGATGACGGGGCTAAAAGAACCTCGATTGATCAGTTCTGCGATCTCCGCAAAAATGGCCGTGGTGCGCCGCCGCTGAACAGCGGATCCGCCCAGGTCAGACGCCAGTTGGTGATCCGCTGCCGATCGGATCGCCCCCGGAGCTCTGAGCAACGTGGAGGCGTCGCGCAGCGTCTCGCCGCCGACCGCGTCGATGATGGCATCGACTCCTTCGGGTGCCAGCTCTCGCACCCGCTCTATCCACCCGTCGCCTTTTTCGATGTGGGTGGCTCGTAACTTTTCGACCAATTCTTTCTTTTCGTTCGAGGCCACACCGATCGTACGCACGTCTCGTAGTGCGGCGAGCCCGCAGGCGGCGGTGCCCACGCCACCGCCGGCACCGAGCACCAGCAGGGTCGATCCGGCCGGTAGCTCAAGCTCATCGAGGGCGTCGTAAGCGGTGCCGATAGAGACCGGGATGGAGGCGGCTTGCGCGTCACTGACCCCGTCCGGGATGTGTGTGGTGCTGGAGGAATAGAGTAACACCCGCTCCGCGAAGGTACCCGTGCCAGCGGCTGCGGCTCCAAACACTCGGTCGCCCGGCGCCACATGAGACACGTTGTCGCCCACCGCTAAGCCTTGATCCACCGATGAGCATGCTTGGTACTGGTACGTAATTAAGAACGAAATGCCCGTCTGACCGGGAAGAATGGCACTTGTTCAGGGTTCCGTTCCACCGCGATGAGAGGGCATCTCGCAGATGCAAGTTTCCCACACCCGTTCCGCACTGTCAGCTTCCTTCGACGAGCCGAACCTCATCGGCTCCGCCGGACTGGTCCCGATGATGGAGCTGGCCGCCGAGGCCGGCCTGCACCAGCTGGCCAAGGGGCGATTGACGGTGCCGACCGACAAGGGCGCCAACGCCGGGGCCAAGATCGCGGCCCTGGTGGCCGGCATGTGCGCCGGAGCCGACTCGATCGACGACATGGCCATCCTGCGCCACGGGGCGATGAAACGAATCTTCAACGCCTGCTACGCGCCCTCGACCCTGGGTTCGTTCCTGCGTGCGTTCACCTTCGGGCACGTCCGCCAGCTCGACGCGGTCGCCTCCGGACTGTTGGCCAACCTCTCCGTCAGGGCATCGGTGCTGGGAAGCCCCGGCGCCGGACAGTTCGTCTATGTGGATGTGGACGACACGATCATCGAGGTCCACGGCTATCAGAAGCAGGGCTCCGGGTACGGATACTCGGGCGTGCGTGGACTCAACGCCTTGCTGGCCACGGCGAGCACCGAGACTGCGGCCCCGGTGATCTTGGGTCAGCGTCTGCGTCGCGGAGCGGTGGGCTCCCCACGCGGGGCCTGCCGGTTGATCGCCGACGCGCTGGCCACGCTCAAGCGACTGCCTCCGGACTCTGGCGCCCGGATGTTGGTCCGTGCCGACTCGGCTTTCTACGGGCACGCCACCGTGGCCACCGCGTTGAAAGCCGGTGCCGACGTCTCGGTCACCGTGCGGATGAATCTGGCGGTCAAGGCCGCCATCGCCACCATCGCCGACGATGCCTGGACCGGCATCGAATACCCCGAGGCGATCTACGACGAGACCACCGGCACCTGGGCCTCCAAAGCCGAGGTCGCCGAGGTGTCCTTCACCGCGTTCACCTCGAGAAAGAAAGCCGAACGGATCCCCGGACGGCTGGTGGTGCGCCGCATCCCAGAACTGAACCTCAGGCAGGACGACGGGCAGCCGACGTTGTTCGACACGCACCGGTTCCACGCCTTCTTCACCACCGTGGATCCGGAAGTGTTGGACACGGTGGCCGCGGACCGGACCCACCGGCAACACGCGATCATCGAGCAAGTCAACGCCGACCTGAAAGACAGCGCCCTGGCCCACCTGCCCTCCGGCCACTTCGGGGCCAACAGCGCCTGGCTGGTCTGCGCGGTGATGGCCTACAACCTCACCCGCACCGCCGGGATCCTCGCCGCCGGCACCTTCACCAAAGCCCGCACCGGCACCATCCGGGCCAGACTCGTGAACATCCCGGCCCGAATCGCCTCCAGCGCCCGCAAAATTCGAATCAGACTGCCCGAGGCCTGGCCCTGGCAACAGGGACTCGAACGGCTCTTCACCGCCATCCACCCGCCACCACAATCGGCATAGCCAACCGACCGAACGCTGCGCCCCGGCACGACCGAAGGACCAACAGTGGAACACCACCGGCAGCGAGGCCGGTTACTTCCTCACGCCCAAAATCGATTCACCCGGTGCTTCCGGAATCACACTCCGGCCTGAACCCGCGTCGGTGGATCGAGGCTAAGACGACTCCGGCGGCTTCTCGGCCCATCGCCATCGGGAACTCCACTGGGACCGAGCCTTGGCGCTCACCGTTGCGGACTTTAATATCGGCGGGGTTCACTCCCGAGGCCGTCATGTCGATGAGTACCTGGTCTGCATCCGGGTGAGGTGAAGAGACGGTGAAGAATTGTGTGACCCTGTCCGACCCGTATTCCGCAAAACCGAAGGCCTGGCTAGGCTCAGGGGTATCACTATCTCGATGTTTCGTCATGATGGTGATGATCCCTTTCAACGTCGCTCATGGCCCCATCGTATCGACGCAGGTGCAGCGGCGCGATGACAACCTTTTCTCAGGAGGTAGCGCAATGGCATTCGACGGCAAAGTAGGACTCGTGACTGGCGGCGGATCGGGCATCGGCGAGGCTGTGTCCAAGGATCTCGCCGCGCGCGGCGTGAAGGTCGTGGTCGCTGACCTGAACCTCGAAGGCGCTGAGCGTGTGGCGGCCGAGATCAAGGAAGCCGGTGGCGAAGCCGCTGCCGTGCAAGCCAATACGGCTCTGCCCGAGGACAACGAAATGGCCGTGCAGTTTACGGTCGCGACCTTCGGGCAGCTGAACTACGCGGTGAACAACGCCGGCATCGGTGGTGCCCAGGCACCCGCGGGCGAGGTGGACATTGACGACTGGAACAACGTCATCAACATCAACCTCAACGGGGTGCTCTACGGCATGCGCTACCAGATCCCGGCCATGCTGGAGGCAGGCGCGACGGAAAGCTCGATCGTGAATATGGCTTCCATCCACGGCACCGTGGCGGCACTGGGCAACGGTGCCTACACTGCCGCTAAGCACGGTGTGGTGGGCCTGACAAAGAACGCGGCCGCCGAGTATGGGCCGCAGGGTCTACGCGTGAACTCCGTGGGCCCGGCCTACATTGACACCCCGCTGCTGCAGGGGCTGCCGGAGGAGTTCCGTTCCGCGTTGATCGCGAAGCACCCGTTGGGTCGCCTGGGCCGCGCTGAAGAGGTGGCTACGCTGGTGCGCTTCCTGCTGTCGGAGGAAGCCTCCTTCATCACCGGCAGCTACCACCTGGTGGACGGTGGTTACACCGCCGTGTAATTGACCTGATACCGGGCGCAGACGAAACTGCGGTTCTGCACGGTATCCACCAAGTCCAGCTGTAACTGGCGTGGGAGCAGTGGCGCGCCTGTCCCGAGGGTGACGGGCGCGTACTGCACCCACACCTCGTCCAAGAGCTGGGCATCGGCGAACTGGCCGGCCAGGTCACCGCCACCCATCACCCAGATGTCTTTGTCGCCGGCCGATGCCTCGATCTGCGGGAACACCTCGCTGATCTCGCCCTGTACGACGCGCACGTCCTTGCCCTCAGGGGTCGGGAGGTCCCGGTGGCTGAAGATCCATGTTGGTTCCTCGTAGACCCATTCGTCCTGCTGCTGCCGCACCCACTCATAGGTGGAGGCACCCAAAACCAGCGCTCCGATGTTCTTGATGAAGCCTGGGTACCCCATGGGTCCGTCGGGGTCGAACTCCTGCCGGAACAGCCAGTCCAGAGAATGATCCTTGCTAGCGATGAAGCCGTCGAGGCTGGTCGCGGTGTAATAGTGCGTGGTCATCGGGCCAGGCTACTCACAGTGGCGCTCGATTAGTAGCGCTCGATGGCGTATTGGGCGGCCATGCGCACCGGGGCATTCGGTGCACCGTAACCGTTGTAGCCGGTGCGACGCTCCACCACTTCGAAGAACACGGTGCCGATGGTGCGAGTGTAGAAGTGTAGGAACTCGCCCTCATCGTCGCGATCGTAGAGCAGGTGGTTCTCACGCAGGGTGTCCATGAACTCCTCGTCGAGCCGGAACCGGGCCTGCAGATCCTCGTAGTAGTTGTCCGGGACCGGCAGGAATCGCAGGCCGGCTGCGGCAGCATTGCGGGCCAGCGACACGATGTCATCGGTAGCGAAGGCCAGGTGCTGCGGGTAGGCGGAGCGGCGCATCTGATCGTGGCTGCCGGTGGGTACCCGCTCGGTTCCTTGGTTGTGGGTTGGGGCAACATCGAGCACCTGGGGCACCATGTTCAGCGGCATGCGGATGGTGCCGTCCTCCGTACGCATCACCTGAGAGCGCACCAGCCCCTGCGGTGAGGGCACCTCGGCCGGGGGCTGGGTGCCCAGGCCGAGGGCTGCGGTGTAGAACAGGATCGCCTCGTCGAAGTGCTGCCACGGCTGGGCCAGGTTCACGTGGTCGAGACCGGTGACCAGCTCGTGTTCGCCGACCGGCTGCTCCGGATCGCCGAACTCGGTGAGCCAGCCGGGGGCCGAGCCGTTCTGCTCGGGGGCGAAGAACACCTCGGTGCCGTCGGGGGCGAGGACGCCGCGCAGCACCATCTCGTCGGCGCGGTTGGCGCGGTGGGCTGGCGGGATCTGCAGGTGGCGGGCTCGGTCGGCCGAGGTCTTCGGGTCGGGCAGCTGGAAGCCCAGGCCGGCGATCACCGAGCCGGACACGCCCAGCGGCAGCTCGTTGAGCACAATCCGGGCGTCGCCGGAGGCGAACAGCCGCACGTCCTTGGTGCGGTGCATGCCGCGGTCGGTGAAGCCCAGCTGCGTGAGCAGGGTGGCGATCTCCTCGGTTTCTTCGGCCTTGATCTCCGCGTAGTCCCAGCCGGTGGGGGCGGCTACCGGCTCCAGAGCCTCGAGCCCCATGGTGTTCGCCTCAGACTGCGGGTCGATGCCGGCAGCAGGCAGGGCGGCACAAGTGGCGTCGGCCAGCCACACCAGGGAGCGCAGCGCATCGCGGGTGGTGCGCACGACGTCGGTCTGGCGGAAGACGTCGTTGAAGATCTCCAGAGACACCGGGCCCGTGTAGCCGGCGCGGGTCAGCTCCACCATGAAGTTCACCAGGTCAAAGGAACCCTCGCCGGGGAAGTTGCGGTAGTGGCGCGACCAGGAGAGCAGATCCATCATCATCTCGGGGGCATCCGCCAACTGGAGGAAGAAGATCTTCTCGGCCGGGATGGTGGAGAACGCCGAGGGGTCCGAGCGCCGGGAGAGGATGTGGAACGAATCCAGACACACGCCCAGGTTCGGGCGGTCGGCCTGCTCAACCAGCGACCAGGCGTGCTCGTAGGTGTTCACATAGCGCCCCCACGCCAGCGCTTCATACGCCAGCCGGATGCCGTACTTCGCGCCCAGGTCTGCGGCGCGGCCGAGCTGGTCGATAGCGACGTCGTCGTTCCAGTCCGTGGCCGTACCGACGTTGGAACAGATCAGGATCAGGTCCATGTCGAGGCGCTGCATCAGCCGGAATTTCTCTTCCAAGCGGTACAGGTTCTCGGCGAAGACCTCTTCGCTCACACCCTCGAGATCACGGAACGGCTGGTAGAGGTCCAGCGTGATGCCGAGCTCCCGAGCCAGGTCCACCACCTGCTCGGGGGAGAGTGGCGAGGTCATCAGGTCCTGCTCGAAGATCTCGACGCCATCGAAGCCAACCTCCGCGGCGGCCCGCATCTTCTCTTCCAGAGATCCGGAAATGCAGACGGTTGCAATGGACGTGCGCATCGTGCTCCTTATTCGGCGTGTGGCCTGGTGGCTGCTTCTGCCATCGTACTGGGCAAACCGGAGGCGTGGACTAACCCTGCTGTCCGGCGGAGAGCTGCTGGAAGTGCTCGTTCATCCGAGCCTGGTCTGGGACGATGCCGGTGATCAGTTTGAACGCGTCTACTGCCTGACCCACGGCCATGCCGCCGCCGTCGGCGACCTGAAGGCCACGGGCGCGTGCGGCCTCGATGAGCTCGGTGTTGCGGGGCAGGTAGATGACGTCCGAAACCCATGAGTTCTCGGGCAGCCAGGTCGGATCCACGGGCAGGCCCGGGTGGATGTTCATGCCCACCGGGGTGCACTGGGCGAAGCCGGTGGCGTCTTTCAGGGCGGTCTCCAAATTTCCGTGCTCGACGGCGACGACCTGCTGCTGCGGGAACAGCTGTTGCAGGGCTTCGGCGCGCTCGCGGGCACGATCGGCGTCGAGGTCGATCAGCGTGAGCTTTTCGGCCCCGGCGCGCAGGAGCGCATAGGCGACGGCGGCTCCGGCGCCGCCGGTGCCCAGCTGCACCACGTTGCCGTAGTCGGGGTTGTCGAGGTTGTGCTCCAGCCCGGTGGTGTATCCGGAGAAGTCGGTGTTGTAGCCGATGGTCTTGCCATCGCGGATCAGCACCGTGTTCACCGCACCCAGGGCGCGGGCGTCGTCGTCGATCTCATCGAGGTGCTCCATGATGAGCTGCTTGACCGGGTGAGTGATGTTGAAGGCGTTGAATCCCAGCTCGACGCCGGTCTTCAGCAGGCGGGAGGCGTGCTCCGGCCCCAGCTCGAGGGCGGTCAGATCCACCGGGCGGTACAGGTAGAGCAGTCCGTGCTCGCGTCCTTCTTTCTCATGCATGGGCGGGGACAGCGAGGCGGTGATGCCGTCGCCGATGAGGCCGACCAGGTAGGACTCGGACACAGTGCTCATAAGGTTGCCTTTCTCAAAGGTGCAGACAGGACAGCACAACGGCTTGCAACCGGTTGCGGTGATCTGGCCAATAGTCTAACCCGATGAGGCCGGGTCCCGCCCGCGCTCGTGTAAGCCCGTAGATCAGGACGCAGAATCGAGGGGAGTTTAGGATGGTTCTATGACTACTGAGAACTCCGCCGTGCACGACCATGCCGCCGACCGTGAACGCTTGCGCCAGCTGATCAGTGAGCTGGCCGTGGTGCGTGGCAAGGTCACGCTTTCTTCCGGCAAAGAGGCCGACTACTACATCGATCTGCGCCGCATCACCCTGCACCACGAAGCTGCGCCGCTGGTGGGTCGGGTCATGCTAAACCTCCTCGACGAGGCCGGCATTGAGTTCGAAGCCGCCGGGGGGCTCACCATGGGCGCCGACCCGGTGGGCACCTCGATGCTGCACGCCGCGGGTGCGGCCGGGCGCGAGCTCGACGCGTTCGTGGTGCGCAAGCAACAGAAGTCCTACGGCATGGGTCGCCAGGTTGAAGGCCCGGGTGTGGACGGACGCAAAGTCGTCGTGCTGGAAGACACCTCCACGACGGGCGGTTCCGCACTGACTGCGGTAGAAGGGGTGCGCGCTGCTGGCGGCGACATCCAAGCCGTGGCGGTGATTGTGGACCGTGACACCGGTGCTGCCGAGCGCATCGCCGATGAAGCCGGGGTGCCCTACCTGTTCGCCTACTCCAAGTCCGACCTCGGTCTGGACTGAAGGGATAGGCTCGAGCCATGACTGAGAAGAACGCCACCAGCCTGTTGCCCGCTGCCGACACTGTCGACACCGCTCCGGTGGTGATCGCCGGACTGATCGGCGGATTCGCCGCCGCTCGTGTGACCAAGGTGCGCGCTCTGGGCGGTGTGGTCCTCGGTGCTGCCGGTGTGTACGCCGGGCGCACCTGGGCCGCCAAACGCGGGGCCGGGACCACCGCCGCACTGTCGGCGGTGTATCTGCTCGGCTTCGGCCTCTCGCACCCGCTGGCCAAGAAGATCGGCGCGTGGCCTGCCGTGCTGACCGTGACCGGGGTGGCTTCCGGTGCCGCATGGGCACTGTCTGACCGTCCGCATGCCTGAGGAGGCTGAGCCCCGCGAAGTCGGGGTGGGGCCGTGGGAAGGACCGTGGCCCGAAGGGGACCACTGGGATCCTGAGCTGTTGCGCGAGGGAGACCGGCGCAACGTCCTTGATCACTACCGGTACTGGTCACTCGACGCGATCGTGGCCGATCTGGACACGCGACGCCATGGTTTGCACGTGGCGATCGAGAACTGGCAGCACGACATGAACATCGGCACCGTCGTGCGTGCGGCGAATGCTTTCAACGCCGCGGGGGTGCACATCATCGGTCGCCGCCGCTGGAACCGGCGCGGGGCCATGGTCACCGACCGGTATATGCACGTGCACCACCACGCGACTGTGGCGGACTTCCTGCGCTGGGCCAAGGCCGAGAACCTACCCGTGCTGGGCGTGGACCTGTTCCCGGACTCGGTGCCGATCGAAACCTATTCCTTCCCAGAGCGGTGCGTGCTGGTTTTCGGCCAGGAGGGTCCGGGGCTTTCAGAGGAGATTCACCAGGGTGCGGTGGCTACATTGTCGATTGCCCAGTTCGGCTCCACTCGATCGATTAATGCCGGGGTCGCTGCCGGCATTGCGATGCATTCCTGGGTTCGACAGCACGCCGAGATCCCCGGAGGTCCCTAGCCCCTCAGTTGAAGATCGCCATATACAGATTGAGCGTGCTGGCGTAGGTCACCCACAGCAGATAGGGGAGGAGTAGCACCGCGGCGAGGGTGCGTACGTTCCAGAAACTGCGGATCGTCATCACCAGACCGACCAGCAGGGCGACGATGATCGCGAACGAGAGCCACAGGGCGGCGGCACCCAGAAGGGGATAGCCGCCGAAGAAAGTGGGGCTCCATACCGCGTTGAGTGCCAGCTGAATGATGAACCAGGCCAGCGCGGTGCGGCGTCCCGACGACGCCGGGCGAAGCCAGACGAGCCAGGTTGCGAAACCCATGGTCAGGTACAGCGCCGTCCAGACGGGACCGAACACCGCGTTCGGCGGCGTCCAGGGGGCCTGATTGGCCGAGGCGTACCAGCCGTCGACCTGGTCTGCGGTGAGCAGGCTGCCGACGAAGCCCACCAGCAGCGGAACCAGCAGGAATACGATCAACATCGTGACCGTCAGTGCTGGATGCCGGTGCTGGGAGCTGTGCGATGTGGCGTCAGTATTGCCGGCAACGGTCTCCATAACTTCATCGCATCACGGACCGCGGCCTTGAGCCACCTTTCAGCGTCGGATCATCAGAACTGCCAGCAGTGATTCGACGAGGATTTCCCAGCGAACTGACGGTTCAAGAAGGTCAGCATCGGAACGAACGACCCCGCATATCCACCAAGATGAGTCGGCATGAGCGAATGATGGAAAGTGACCTCAGTTCCCGCAGAGCACCAGCGTCCCGCTAGTTCTCGTCCTGTGCGGTAGGGGATTACGTCGTCGGTCAGGGAATGGTTGATCAGCGTCGGCACCGCCGGAGCCGCGTCGATGCCCAGCTTCTGGGCGTTCAGAATCTCGTCGAAGGGTGCGCGCTGGGCGACCTCGGTGAAGGACGCACCATCCTGTGTCAGTGTCGTCGAATCCACGGGGGTGCTGGAGAAGAGTGCGTGCAGGGTGCACTTGGACGCGATCTCATCGAAAAGCTGCTCGCCGTCTTCGTTCAGGATGCTGCTGCGATCAATGCCGTATCGATCGCTGAATCCCTCCAGTGCGAACACGAGGAAGGGGTAGTAGATAGAGTTGTCGATCTTCGCCGCGACCTGGTGAAGATCAGCCGGGGGTGCTCCAACCACGGCAGCCGTCAAAGGCAGCTCCGGAGCGTAGTCGTCGGCCAGCTCCGAGGCGGCACCCGCGCCGCCACCGCCCTGGGAGTATCCGACCACGGCAACGGGAGACTCGGCGTCGATGGTGTCAATGCCCGCCTGCGTGGCGGCGCGCGCCGCGTCGAGCACAGCGTGTCCCTGGTCGAGACGGTTCATGTACGTGTGAACGCCTGCGGTGCCGAGACCGATGTAGTCGGTGACGACCACGTTGTAGCCGGCCAGCAGCAAGGCGTTGACCGCGGCGGACTCGTAGTTGGTCCCTGATTCGCCCTGAACGCTGGGGGCACACTGATTGGCTGCGCCCTGGGTGCCGACGGCGTACGTGACGAGCGGGCGCGGGCCCTCTCCCTGCCAGCTGCTCTTGGATTCGAGCACGGTGCCGGTGACGCCGACCAGCTCGCCGTGGGAGGTGGTGGACGAGTACATGATGCGTGTGGCGGACGAACCCAGCCGGACGGCGCGAGTCGGGCCCAGGAAGAAGTCGGCGTCTTCCTGGCGAATCAGCTCGCCGGGTGAGGCGGGCAGGGTCTCCGGCTGCGCATAGAACGCGGACGGCAGGGCGTCAGGGCCATCGGTGTCGAGCATCTGAGGTGCTGGCTGGGCCGGTGCTGCGGCGTCCGGCTGAGGAGCCGTGGCATCCTGGGGCGCCTCTGTGTCGGAGACAACCTCATCCGCTTGTGCGGTGGGCAGCGCGGTGGCGATCAGCGCGAAGGCTGCCGCCGTTCCGGCCAGTGTGCGCCAGCGGGCGCGTCTGTTCGTGCGGGCAGAGTGCTGGATGTGTGGGGGCATCAGGGAACCTCTTCTCCGGCGTAGATGTGACGCAGCTCACGACACAATGTCCCCGACGCTACCGACAAGTCACGTTCGCGTCTACCTGCGTCGTTCGGTATCGGGTATCTGGATCTGGCGTCGCGGACACCGGAGCGGTCTACATTGAGGGCTCCTCTGGATAGACTGACAAGGAATCGTCGACGATCTGATCAAGGAGACCTCCATGCCTATCGCTTCCCCGGACAAGTACGCAGAGATGATCGATTCCGCCAAGAACGGCGGTTATGCGTATCCGGCGGTGAATGTCACCAGCTCCCAGACCCTCAACGCGGCGATCCGTGGTTTCGCCGAGGCCGGTTCGGACGGCATCATCCAGGCCTCCACCGGTGGCGCGCAGTACTTCTCCGGTTCGTCTGTGAAGGACATGGTCATCGGCTCACTGGCCATGGTGGCCTTCGCCCGCGAAGTGGCCAAGAGTTACGACGTCAACATTGCCCTGCACACCGACCACTGCCCCAAGGATAAGCTCGACGGCTTCGTCATGCCGTTGCTTGAGGCCTCCGCGGCCGAGGTCAAGGCTGGCCGCGACCCGTTCTTCAACTCGCACATGTGGGATGGTTCGGCCGAGACGCTGGAAGAGAACCTGCGCATCGGCCAGGATCTGCTGGCCCGCACCCGTGACAACCACCAGATTCTCGAAGTCGAGATCGGCGTGGTCGGCGGCGAAGAAGACGGAGTGGCCAACGAAATCAACGACAAGCTCTACACCTCGGTGGCGGACGGCATGGCCACGGTGGAGGCCCTCGGTTCCGGCGAAAACGGCCGCTACCTGACCGCGCTGACCTTCGGCAACGTGCACGGCGTCTACAAGCCCGGCAACGTGAAGCTGCGCCCGGAGATCCTCGACGAGATCCAGCGCGAGGTCGGTGCCAAGCTGGGCAAGGATCGCCCCTTCGACCTGGTCTTCCACGGCGGCTCCGGCTCCACCGAGCAGGAAATCGCCGACGCCGTCTCCTACGGTGTGATCAAGATGAACATCGACACCGATACCCAGTACGCCTTCACCCGTCCGGTGGTGGCGCACATGTTTACCCACTACGACGGTGTGCTGAAGGTCGACGGCGAAGTCGGCAACAAGAAACTCTACGATCCGCGCACCTGGGGTGCCAAGGCCGAAGAGTCTATGGCTGCACGCATCGTCGAGGCGTGCCAGAACCTGGGCTCGGCCGGCAAGAGCATCAAGTAAGTAGGTGGATCGACGATGGGCATGATTCCTTGGTTTGCCTGGATCGCCATTGTGGCGATCATCGTCTGGGGTATCACGATGGTGGTCGGAACGCTGACCGGCCGTGATCTACCGGGAAGCGGTTCCTCCGAAGAGCTGGAGAAGCTGAAGAAGCGCGTCAAGAAACTGGAATCCCAGGTCGGTTCCGGAGCGATCGAGGCTGGTGCTGGTGGGGACGATAACGTCCGTGCCGAGCTGGAGGCCCGGCTCGAACGTCTCGAGATCCGTGCGCAGAAGCGCGACGACCAGGCGCAGAAGCATGACGACTGGCTGCGCCGTGCCGAGGAGCTCTCTGCCGAGACCAAGAAACAGGATCCTGACGTCCGCTGAACATTGCGCTGAAATAATAGATTCTCGAGGTCGGGGGCTCGTCACGGGCTCTCGACCTCGCTGTTTATCTTGGATTTTGCGCCAACGAGGGTATCCGCTGGTGTGGTACGGATTATCAGCGGAAAAATAATTGTGTGACGCACGCCATAATTCGGTGTATGCTGATCATCAATCCGCCACATCGCTGCTGGAGAGATCCCTGCTGTTGAGCAGGGGCGCCGAAGGAGCAATTGCCCGAAAAACTCTCAGGCACCCGGACAGTAGCGACCGTGCGGACTCTGGAGAGCAGGCGCGTTGAACGCGTCTCACCGACGGGGCAAGCGGCCCATCCTCAGCCGCCAATCTCTCAGGTTAGCAACAGAGGGGCTCGCAACGTTCTTGTTCATATTCTCCGAACACGGAAGAGCCTCCCATGACCCTTGCCACGAACGCCGATTCGACGAATGTGCTGGCGCTGGCCAATACGCCCTTGCTGTGGGTGCTGGCCTTCGGCGTCTTCGCCGTGATCATCGTCCAGACCCTGATCTACGTGCGCGCCGCACGCAAAGTCGCCCCCGAGGTCGGGATGTCCTCGGCCGATCTGCGCACCTCCTTCCGCACCGGCGCGATCACCTCGATCGGCCCCTCCCTGGCAGTAGCGCTGGTCGCGGTCGCCCTGCTGGCCATCTTCGGCACCCCGGCCACCCTGATGCGCATCGGCCTCATCGGCTCCGTCTCCTTTGAGACCGGTGCCGCCGCCATTGCGGCCGGCACCATGGGCGCGGAGCTCGGCGGGCCGACCTACACCCAGGAAGTGTTCGCCGTCGCGTTCACTGCCATGAGCCTCGGCGGGGCCATGTGGATTCTGAGCACCCTGATCCTCACCCCGATCCTCAAGCGCGGCGACAGCAAGATGCGCCAGGTCAGCCCGCTGGTGATGACCATTATCCCGGGAGCGGCGCTGCTGGGCGCCTTCTTCAGCCTCGGATTCGCGGAGCTGCCCAAGTCGGGCACGCACGTGATCGCCTTCATCACCTCTGCTCTGGTGGTGGGTATCTGCCTGTTCCTCTCTGCCCGCCTGCATCGGCGCTGGATCCGCGAATGGTCCCTCGGCTTCGCCATCATCGCCGGTTTGGCCATGGCCTACACCAGCACCCAGCTCCAGTGGTTCCCCGCGGCCTGAGCCCGCCGGCTCCCTGAACTTCTCAAGGATGATTCCCCATGACACTCTCCGCTGAACAGTCCAGCCCCGCGCTGGCCACCTTCGATCGCACCACCGCCCGCTGGGGCCGGATCACGATGATCATCGGGCTGATGGTCTCGCTGTCGGCTCCGCTGTACCTGGTGTTCTTCGCCGGACTCGATCTCAACACCACCCGCATTCTCACCGCGTTCCTCGCGGTGGCCGCGGTGTTCGGTGTGCTGTGGATCGTGGAGCCGCTGACCTACTTTCCGATCCTGGGCCAGTCCGCCATGTACCAGGTGTTCATGATCGGCAACATCTCCAACAAGCTGCTGCCCGCAGCGATGATGGCGCAGACCACCGTGGGCGCGAAAGCCGGCACTCGGCGAGGTGAGCTCGCCGCGCTGATGGCGATCAGCGGCGCCGTCGTCGTGCACTTGCTCTCGCTGTTGATTTTCGTGGGCATTCTGGGCACCTGGGTGGTCAGCATCATCCCGACCGACGTCATCGGCGTCATCCAGTCGTTCATCGTGCCGTCGGTGCTCGGCGGGGTGCTGATCCAGGCGATCGTTTCGCAGAAGGCGCCACGCACCACCGTGATCGCCTTTGCGCTGGCCACCGTGATGACCTTTGTGATTATCCCGATGTTCCCAGCGATGGCGTTCTATGGGACCTTTATCGTGGTCTTTGCCACCGCCGCGCTGGCCTGGTTCCTGCGGAACCGTTCCGCGGGGGCAGACACGGCCGCCGCTGAGAACGACAATGATGCTGACACCGATTCCCGCCATGCCGACCAGGAGGTTACCGAACGATGAGCCGTCTTCCCGACATTGATTCCGCACTGATTGGCCAGATGCATGAGCTCTACCGTGAGCTCCATGCCGCACCCGAACTCTCCATGCAGGAGCACAACACGGCGGCGCGTATCGAGGGGATCCTCGACGAGCTCGACATCGAGCATTTCCGCTCCGGCGGCACCGGGGTGGTGGGAATCCTGCGCAACGGGGGAGGCCCGGTGATTGGTTTCCGTGCCGACACCGATGGGTTGCCGATCGCCGAGGAGACCGGCGTCGAGTACGCCTCGACGGCGCGGGGTACGCTCGATGACGGCACCGAGGTGCCGGTGATGCACGGCTGCGGCCACGACACCCACATCGCCACCGCGGTGACCGCAGTGCGGGTGCTCGCCGCTCAACGCGACGCCTGGTCGGGCACCCTGGTGATCATCTTCCAGCCCGGCGAAGAAACCGCAGCCGGCGCCAAGGCCATGGTGGAGGACGGGCTCTGGGACAAGGCCCCTCGGCCTGAAGTGATGTACGGCCAGCACGTGATGCCCGGTCTGGCAGGAACCATCACCTACTCCGTGGGGGACGCCATGTCGCAGGCGGACTCCTGGAAGGTGACCCTGCGCGGCAAAGGCTCCCACGGCTCGCAACCCCAGGACTCCATTGACCCTATCGTCCTCGGGGCGCACATCATCACGCGGTTGCAGGGGGTAGTGTCCCGCGAGGTGGACCCGCGGGCGTCCGCCGTCGTCACCGTGGGGACGTTCCACGCGGGACTGAAGGAGAACATCATCCCAGCCACCGCCGAGTTCTCGCTGAACGTGCGCACCCTCGACCCCGAGGTGCGCGACACGGTGCTGGGGGCGATTCGGCGGATCATCGTGGGAGAAGCCGCGGTGTCGGGAGCGCCGGAACCGATCATCGAAGAGATCTCGGCCTTCCCGCGCAACTACAACGACCCGGAGGAGACCGAACAGGTGATGGCCGCACTGCGGTCCGAGCTGGGTGAGGATGCCGTCACCGAGGTGGCACCGCTGATGGGGTCCGAGGACTTTGGTGCTCTGGCCCAGGCCATCGAGGTGCCCAGCGTGTTCTGGATGTTCGGCGGGCACAGTCAGGACACCCTGAACGCCCCCGACGTGCCGGTGAACCACTCGCCGTTCTTCGCCCCGGAGATCGAGCCCACGCTGACCACCGGAACCCGCGCCGCGCTCGCGGCCATCCTGTCCAAACTGGGGAAGTGATGACAGAACCTCTCGTCGTCATCGTGGTCTATGTGCCCCACCATGACTCCGACGCCGTGCGCCGTGTGCTCGATGAGGCCGGCGCAGGGCGCATCGGTGACTACCGCGGATGCTCCTGGTCCACCTCGGGCACCGGCCGGTTCACGCCCCTGGCCGGTGCCCAGCCGACCATCGGTGCCGTGGGGGAGCCAGAGCAAGTGGCGGAAGACCGAATCGAAGTGGTTGCACCGCGCAGCCGCGCCCGCCAGATCGTCGAGGCTATGTTGGCCGGACACCCCTATGAGGAGCCGGCGTACCACGTGATCCCGGTGCTCACCCTCGACCAGCTCTGAGAAACATGGCAAGGGTTTTGACACGTCTGGTCGACCTGAGAAAATTTCCGCGGATCTTTTACATGTCCGTCTCGCGAGGGCGTCCGGGTTTATCCTGGCCGGAGGTTCGGAATCAGTAGTGGTTCCGGCCGATGCCGAATGCAGAGAGGACCCCATGTCACTGAGCACGATCGAGTCACGCGCGCTGCGTGGTCTCGCGCTGACCGCCGTCGCCGTTTTCGCCCTCGCGGGCTGCAGCTCGGGGATCGAGGAGGACCCCTCGGCGGTGATGGAACCAACGGCCGAGGGGACGGCGTCGGCGGGAAGTTCCTCCGCGTCCAACGGGCCTGCTGCTGATGCGGACCCGCATGCCGTCATTGAGCTGATGGGGGAGTCTCTGCAACAGCCCGCCGTGCAAGCCTGCCTGGACGAGATGTGGGGTGAGGACCTGTTGACCTTCTCCGCCCAGCACCTGAACACGACGAGCACCAGCGACATGGGGCCGGTGCAACTGCGGCCCGCCGAGCCGGAGATTTCCGGGGCCCAGGGATTCGGCTGCTCGTTCACCACCGGGGTGAATCCGGCCGAGATTCGCTCGGGCAGCACCCAGGTGTACACCGCCGACGATCCGGCCACGCCCCTCGCGGAATGCGAGGCACCCGTGGCGGCCGGCGAGGCTGTGCGCGAGGGGGAAGAGGGCATCAGCGAGTACGTGAACTCCGGTGCCCTGGGTGAAGGAAAATCGCTGGTCACCCACACCTACATCACCTGCTCCGAAGATGCGACCTCCATGGTGGTGCAGACCTTCGGCTACGAAGCCAGCGACGCCGACGCCGAACCTCCCTATGACGCGCAAGAGCTCGACGGTCTGATCACCGCGCTCGCCGAAGACACGTCGGCCGATGGGGAACGTCGGGACGCCTGGCGCGACATCACCCTGTCCGAAGAGGGCCAGTAAGGTCTGCGCCGATAGACTGGCTGGTAGATCCGCACCCTGAAAACCCGTGAATACCAAGGAGCCTTGATGTCGATCATCGGCAAGAATCTGATGGAGCCTGAACCGCCCCTGCTGCCCGAAGAGCCCGAGGTGCTGGCGCGACGATGAGAAAGTGGGGCAGTTCGCTGTCTCCGCCCACCGGGGAGAGCGGCGACGACTTCGTGGAAGTCAACACCTTCGCCTGGTTCGCGGTTGCCAGCTCTGTGGTCTATCAGACCCTGAGTTTCCGTCCAAAAGGCGGTGGGGTAGACGATGCGCCGGTCGACCTGGACCGGGTAGCCGAGCTGACGCCAAGCCTGGCTAAAACCCATGCTTGGAGGTTGGAACGCAGAGGTCGAGGTCGGTTATCGTTACGCTTCCCGGAAAATCAGACTGCCTATTCCGCTGTGTAGCTCCGCAGGTAGGCGATTTCTTTTTCGTCGAGCCTTCGTGGTCTCTGAGTCTCGCGATCGAGCGTCACGAGAACGGTTCGAGCGATGAATGCTACTTTTCCATCTTGCTCGCCACGGTAGCGCAGGGTGAACGATGTGTTGCCGATCTTCTCCGTGCAGATATAGATGGTGAGGTCATCCACTCCGGAGACGGGTCTTTTGTATTGGACCTCTAGCGAGACGACGACTTTCGGTACGTTGAAGGAAGTGAGCCCTTTGGTAGCAGCTTCCTTGTTGAGCCAGAAGATCCGTGATTCTTCGATGGCGGTGACGATCTTCGCGTTGTTGACGTGCCCATTGATGTCTTGGTCGGACCATCGAAGTGGGACGTTAGCTTTGAATTCCTGAGCTGTCACTATTACCGGTTTCGTCTCGTTTAGGGGAATGACGTGTCTATTGGATGGTCTGATTGCTGAACAGACCCTGCTGGTCAAGGTGTTCCAACACGGATCTCATCGAAATCTTCTCGTGCTCATACATTGCGGCATAGGCCTCTGCTGGGTTCCTATCGCGAATTGCAGAGAGTATCCGTTCGTGCTGCTCGAGCAACATTGGGGTTAGTCCATGAATCGTGGCATAGAAGCGTTTCGGAACGTACTTCAAGATACTCAGTAGGATCCAGGCTAGCTTGGAAGAATTGGCTGCCCGATTGATCACACGGTGAAACTCGTCGTTCGTGCGCTCGACTTCGGCGGGATCAGATTGTTCGGCCGCTTCTTTCATTCGATCATGTACCGACTCGAGCTCGGTGATATCTTCCGTGGACATTGCGCTCGCAGCTCGTTCGGAAAGACGACCGGCGACCTGCGCCAGCAACGTGTAGAGGTCCTCGAAGTCCGTGTAATTCAGTGGCGTTACCAGAAAACCGCGCCGTTCTGCGTGGCGAACGAAACCTTCCACACTGAGGGCCATGAAGGCCTCGCGCACCGGGGTTACGCTCACGCCGAGATCTTTGGCAACCTCGTCGAGACGCAAGAATTCCCCAGGTGAGAAGTTCCCCGCCAAGATTTCAGCGCGGATATGTTCTGCAATGTGGTTACTGAGTTGCTTTTTCTGAAAGGAAGCGGTGTTTCCACTGAGTAAGGCCATGGCGCCTGTCACTTTCTGTCAACGGAGAACTAGCCTGCAATATTAAATATACAGAGTACCTCACGCGCCCCGTTCGGGGTTCGGTCGACCCCCCGTTGGAACAGGAGCTCATCTGATGAACTCTCCTGTCGATCTTGTCTAAATATATCATATATGCCAGCATGGTGTGAGCTGGCATACGCTGGCGATCCTTCTTCGATGATCAGACTGGATGGGTTAGACATGAATCTTCTTGACGGTAAAGCGGCTGTTGTAACTGGAGCTGCACAGGGAATTGGTCGAGCGATGGCGCAAGTTTTCGCGGAGAACCGCGCCTCGGTCGTTATTTCAGACATCAACGCGGATGCAGCCGAAGCTGCTGCCACCGAGCTTCGTGCTGAAGGTCATGAAGCTATTGCCATCGCCGCTGACGTAACGAAGGAAGCTGACATCGAGAACCTCGTGAAGAGTGTTCAAAGTAAGTATGGATCTTTGGATGTCATGGTCAACAACGCGGGGATCACCCGCGACGCGACCATGCGCAAAATGACTGCGGATGCGTTCGACCAAGTTATTCAAGTGCACTTGCGCGGTTGCTGGCTTGGCACGCGCGCAGCTGCATCGATCATGCGAGAGCAAGGTAGCGGGTCGATCGTGAACCTGTCGTCGATCTCAGGCAAAGTCGGAAACATTGGGCAAACGAACTATGCCGCCGCAAAGGCAGGAATCGTAGGTCTGACAAAGTCGGCGGCCAAGGAAGTCGGATTCAGAGGTGTCCGTGTCAACGCGATCCAGCCGGGGCTGATTAAGACGGCGATGACGGCGGCAATGCCGGCAGATATTTTCGCTGAGCGAGAGAAGGACATCCCGTTGGGCCGCGCGGGTGATCCTCGTGACGTCGCCAATGCCGCTCTATTCTTGGCCTCAGATCTGGCTGCATATGTGACTGGAATTGTTGTGGAGGTTTCTGGTGGCCGCAACATTTGATTTGGACGGCTGGGCTGAGAAGGCTGAAGCAAAAGCCTCGGAACTCCGAGATGTGCAGACGCACCTGTGGCCCCCGCATATACCTCGAGAAGTTCCTGGAGAACTCAACGGCCGGACTTTCATCGAGATTTTTCAGGCGAACGTGGAATCCGCGCCGGACCGAACGGCGATTAACTTCTATGGGACCGAGATTACCTATCGCCAGCTGGATGATTGGAGTGATTCCTTCGCAGGATGGCTCATTTCAATAGGGGCGACAGCGGGTGACAGGATTGGGGTCTTTCTGCCCAACTGCCCGCAGTTCATTGTGCTGATGCTTGGCACCCTCAAAGCGGGAATGGTCCATGTTCCGATCAATCCCATGTTCAAGCGTGGCGAGCTCGAATTCGAATCGAATGACGCTGGTCTCTCGGTCCTCATTTGCGCGGATTATCTTTATGAACTTGTTGAGGCCGCAGAACTCAACACAGTCCGGGCCCGCCGGTTTATTGACGTGTCCTCATTGGTACCAGAAACACCAACAGTTCGGGTTCCAACGTTCTTGAGCCGCGACTTCACAGGGAAAGACGACGACGCCTGGCAAGAATTAACTCAGGGGGAGCCGATATCCTCCGGCGCAACGGACCCGGAGGCAATTGCCGCTCTTAACTACACAGGCGGAACGACAGGTGTTCCGAAGGGCTGCATGCATACCCAAGCCAACATGGTAGTGGCCGCGCATAATTGTGCACTTGCGTGGGGCATAAGCGGAGCAGAGTCGGTATCTGACGAAGTCGTAGTCGCCTTCACTCCGATTTTCTGGATCTCGGGTGAGAACAACGGCATTCTGGCTCCCTTGTATGCGGGGGCAACGATAGTCCTAATGGCCCGGTGGGACGCGCCAGCTGTGCTCGAAGCAATCGAGACGTTCAAGGTAACGGCAATGAGCGGTGTTGTTGAGAGTTACCTCGAGCTACTTTCTTTGGCCGGCAGTCCGCAACGGCAACTCGGGAGTCTTCGCCATCTCAGAGCAATGTCGTTCACCAGAAAACTCTCCATCGACATTCGTCGCCAGTGGGAAGACGCTACAGGTGGGGGAAGCATACTACGGGAGTCAAGCTTCGGGATGACCGAATCCCATACTTCCAATACTTTTACGACAGGATTGGAGGACAACGACTTCGATCTGCTCAACGAGCCAGTCTTCGTCGGACTTCCCATGCCGGGAACCGATTTTCTGATCGTTGATTCTAAGGATCGGGACCTCGTCGACCAAGGTGAGGTCGGTGAAATTGTCTTGCGTTCACCGTCAAATTTCCTCGGGTACTGGCAGAAATCTAAAGAGACAGAACAGACGCTCGTAGACGGATGGATCTTTACCGGCGACATCGGAAAATTATCCGCTAACGGTACTTTGCACTATCTGGGACGGCAAAAGGAAATGCTCAAAGTCAACGGTATGAGCGTTTTCCCCTCAGAGGTGGAAGTCCTTATGGGGAGGCATCCAGAGGTGAAAGCCGTCGCGGTGGTCGGAGCACAAGACGAATCCACCGGTCAGTCGGTGCACGCTTTCGTGGAAATGAAACCAGAATCAACTGTCGATGCCGAAGCTCTGGAAACTTGGGCTAAAGAGCATATGGCTGTTTATAAGGTTCCGTCCGTCCATTTGATGTCGGAAATGCCCAGAACAGCGACAGGAAAAATACTCAAGAAAGACTTGCCTGACGTGTCGACGACCGGTGGGCTATAAGGAGCATGCAAATGACGACGCAAACGAAGTTAGGTTGGGACGACCTGGTCGCAGGACAAGCTCTGGGTTCTTACCAATTAGCGCAGAGCCAAGCTGATGTTGAAGAGTTCCAAGACGTTGTGGACCCTCGCGGTGACATTTACGACGAATCTGGCTGGGCAAATTTGGCATACGACACTCTGCACGCGGTGAAGCAGTTTGTTGATCTGCCACAAGGAACGGTTCACAGTAAAGAAGCAGTAGCCTTTCATCACCCTATCGATCCAAGCACTGAGTGTTTAGTTGACGTGGCCGTCGCAGACCGTTTCACTAGACGCGGTCGACCTGGGTTCGTAATCGAGAACCGCATCACCTCGGGTGAGGAGCATTGTATGACGGTGTACAAGACCTTTGTGCTACCTGGTACCTCTGAAGAATCGGACACGCAGGGTAATCGCGCATTCGATTTCGGCCTCTTCGATATGGATCTTGGCGAGCCGGACATGCCTGGGATTGCTCTGGAATCCTACGAAATACCCATCAACCAGAATTTGATCGACAGATTTGGGAAGGTCACAGCAACCGACGGACCAATCCATAGCGATCCAGCGGTGGCTACACCGATTTATGGTGGCACTTTGCTCCAAGCGATGTACATTTTCGAGATTGCAACGCAAGCCATGAGCCGCTTGTCTTCCGTTTCCCGCTGGTCGGTATCGGGCAAGATTGCAGCAAAGATCGTGGGCAGCACCATCAGCGGTGAATCGGTGACGGTTGCAGCGCGTGTTCACGAAGTGGTGATCAACGAAGCGGCACGGGCTATGTGCTCAATTACGGCGACGACAAACAACGGAAAGACTGTGTTTCTGGCTCGCGCTGATGCGCCATTGGAAGCTATCCGACTGATAAAGGACGTACGGCCATGACACCCTCACAGACTTCAGCGGCTGAAGTTAACATCGAGAATATTCGTAGCATCCAAGGGATTGAGTATGGGCCGAGTGAGCCGGTCCAGATGTCTCAGAGTAGGATCGATCTCTTCGCGGAAGCAACAGGCGACCTCCAATGGATTCACATCGACCCGGTGCGAGCCGCGGACAGCGTGTTCGGTTCAACGATTGCGCACGGATTCCTGGTCCTGTCGCTCATCGCCACATTCAATCAGCAACTGGTCACTATCAGCGGCGCGGCGAGCCGACTGAACTATGGATTGAACAAGGTTAGATTTCCCTCAACCGCTCCGGTGAACTCGATTTTGCGCGGATACACCACACTGAGTAGTGCCGAATCAGTTCGAGCAGGTACACAGCTGGTGTTTGAACTGAAGGTCGTTGCCGAAGGCGTTGAAAAGCCGGTGTGCGTCGCCGAATTCATCTCACTTGTACCCGGCATACATCTCAGTGACGAAGCATAAGGCGGCAAGAAATGACTCGAATTCTCGACAATGATGCAGTGATCGTGGCAACGGCTCGGTCGCCGATCGGACGTGCGCGTAAAGGTTCACTTAAGTTGATGCGTGGTGACGATCTCGCTGCTCAAATGGTTCGAGCAGCCCTGGATCGAGTGCCTCAACTGGATGTCACTGACATTGATGACATGATGATGGGATGTGGGCAGGCAGGTGGTGAAGCAGGGTACAACATCGGGAGAATCGTCGCCGTCCTGCTCGGATTGGACCACCTCTCAGCAACCACAGTCCAGCGCTATTGTGCATCTTCATTGCAGACCACGCGCATGGCTTTCCACGCCATCAGAGCAGGAGAAGGGGATGCGTTCATCTCTGCTGGCGTGGAAACAGTCTCCCGGTTCGATAAAGGAACACCGGACGCCTGGCCGGACACGAAGAATCCAAAGTTTGGTGATGCTATTGAACGCACCAAACACCAAGCAGAAGAAAATTCACCCTGGTCCGATCCGCGTCTGAGAGAAAAATTCCCGGATCCGTATATTTCCATGGGGAATACAGCTGAGAACGTAGCTCAGCTTCTTCAGATTTCTCGTCGGGAGCAGGACGAGTGGGCGGTCCTAAGTCAAAACCGTGCTGAAGCAGCGGTCAAGAGTGGATTTTTCGAGCGGGAGATCACGCCTGTCACTCTCCCCGACGGTCAGACGGTCACTGCTGATGACGGACCGCGATTCGGTACAACTTACGAAGCCGTGAGCCAACTGCAACCTGTCTTTCGCCCGAACGGGACAGTGACAGCAGCGAACGCCTGTCCATTGAACGATGGGGCCGCTGCGCTGATCATTGTGAGCGGAAAGAAGGCTCGTGATCTTAGTCTGACGCCACTCGCTAGAGTTGTCTCAACAGGGATCTCAGCGCTGTCCCCGGAAATCATGGGGTTAGGCCCAGTTGAAGCGTCGCAGCAAGCACTTGAGCGCGCCTCGCTCTCTATGGGAGATATCGACTTAGTGGAGTTGAACGAGGCTTTCGCATCGCAAGTCATTGGTTGTGCGAGACAACTTGATATTCCAGCAGAAAAGTTGAATGCACATGGAGGCGCGATCGCGGTCGGACATCCTTATGGAATGACTGGGGCAAGGATCACGACAACCCTGCTGAACGGTCTTCGCCACACGGACGGACAATTTGGTCTTGAAACCATGTGCACCGCTGGTGGGCAAGGGATGGCAATGGTTTTGGAACGCCTCAACTGAGCGTCGAGAGCCCGGAAGATCTTGCTGCCGCGCTGCCGATAAAACCAGTCAGAATCATATATAAAATGTTGTGACACTTTAGGTTGGGGGGCGTGGTAACAAAGAAGGGCTCGCGCGCCCGATCGGAGTGCTGTCTAATATCGCCGTGAAATGCCTCGTTGTATGCGCCAAGTCGGCCTGTACGCAAGGCATCTTGTGGGTTCTGGCCTTGGGCCTGATTGAGCTCGCCCCACTTTGTGCACTCCCACGGCGCCCCTAGAACGCTTGCTGATTTTGAGAAGTTTTGTCAGGGTCTTCCATGTTTGCAAATTTCATATATCATGTATTCATAGCGTCGTGACTTACGTCACAGGCACGACTTGGATCCTAAGAGAAGGAAATCACATGAGTTTCAGAAGAAAAGCCCCTACATCGTTTGCCATCATTGCAGCTACGGGACTTGTCCTGACCGGCTGTTCATCAGACGGTGGTGGGAGAGAAGACTTCCCCAGCGACACCATCGAGTTGATTGTGCCCTTCTCAGCTGGCGGCGCAAGCGACGTGCAGGCCCGTGCTTTTGCACAGGCGTATGAAGAGGCAAATGATGCCACGGTATTGGTTGTGAATCGGCCTGGTGGTGGCAGTTCAATCGGTGCAATGGAAGCCTCCAACGCTCGCCCGGACGGGTACACATTGTTCCACTCAACGGCTTCGACCTTTATCTCCTTACCCTTGATGGAGGAGGTCGGTTATCAGGCTGACGACTTCCGCTCGATCATCAGTTATGGGGACTTGCCGACGATTGTGGTTGCAGCGGCGGATACCGGCTGGGAATCGCTCGACGACGTTCCGACAGACGAGGAGATGTCGATCGCCACCACCTCGCCAGGCAACGTGTTGCACCTGACCGTCTCGAACTTTGTTGACGAAGCAGGAGGAACAAGCCGCTATCTGCCTTTCGACTCTTCTAACGAAACGATTCAGGCCGTTGTGAACGGTAATGCTGACTTGGCTGGAGCAGATCCAGGTTTGGTTCTTCCTCGCGTTGACTCGGGTGAGCTCGTTCCGCTGGCGGTGGCTTCGACGGAGCGTCTTGAAGTGTTGCCGGATGTGCCTACATTCGAGGAAGCTGGCTTTGAGCGATCGCATGATCGCTACTCACGTAGCGCCATCTCAGTGCCGTCGGAGACGCCGGACGAAGTCATTGACATTTTGAAGGAAGGTGCCGCCGAAGCGTTCGCGACGGATACTTGGCAAAGCTACGTCGAATCTAGCCATATCCAGTCTCCGGGTTACGAAGCAGAGGCGTTTCTCGATGAGTTCGTGCCGGACGAGACAGCTTGGACCTTAGAGTCCTTTGAAGCCGCCGGCGTTAGCGCTAAGTAAGGGTGAACCGCACAGCGCGGATTCAAGGAAAAGGAAGGAGTGCGAAGTTGGAACAAGAAGTAGAACTTAATGGACGTCCGGTACTTCGAAATACCTACGCCCATCTCATCGCTACCGCCGTGATTGCTGCACTCTTTGTTGTCACATTACTGGTTGGGTTTGATCTGGGCGTTGGCAACTTCAGTGCACCAGGCTCTGGACTATGGCCGGTCCTCGCTTCTTCTGGGGGGCTGTTAGTCTCGATCATTCTCTTGGTGATGACGGTTCTAGGGCTGAATAAAGTGGCTCCCTCGAGCTTGCTGTTCTCCGATGTTTCGTGGTTTCGGGTAGGCATATTTGTATGCAGTATGCTTGCCTTCCTTGCCCTCTATCCGATGGTTGGATTTGTTTTCGCGGCCATTCCTGTCGCTTTTCTACTCCTTAAGCACGCCGGGCAGGCGCCGTGGATCTCATCCATCGTGACGGCAGTCATCGCGCCGCTAGCGCTTTACTACATATTTTCGGAAATCCTCAATGTGCGGATTTGAGAACTTGAAGCTGCGTACGTCAGCGATTCATATTTTCGGGAGCATTCATGGAAATTATTGAGGGACTAATGCAGGGGTTCAGCGTCGCCTTGTCGCCAATTAACCTCCTCTATGTTGCGCTGGGCGTGACGATGGGTACGGTCTTCGGCCTACTCCCGGGGATTGGTCCGACTGCCGCCGTGGCACTGCTCTTGCCCATGACGTTTACGATGGAGCCAGCCTCCGGCATCATCATGCTTGCTGGTATCTACTACGGAAGCATGTACGGTGGCCGCATTCCTGCGATTCTGATGCGGCTGCCGGGGGATTCATCCTCGGTGTTGACGACATTGGATGGTTATCCGTTGACGCAACAGGGTCGGGCTGGCGCAGCGCTCGGCATTACGGCAATTGGTTCATTCCTGGGTGGCACGGTTGCGATTATTGGCCTATCGATTCTGGCGCCCACCTTAGCGCAGTTCGCTAGTTCATTCGCTCCGCCTGAATTGTTCTTGTTGATGCTCTTCGGGCTCTTCATGATTGTCTTGATTGGTTCAGGCAAGACCGTCAAGAGCATTTTGATGGCCTTGCTGGGAATTGTGATCGCTACCGTTGGAATGGATCCGATCTCGGGTACTTCTAGGCTGACTTTCGGCTCTTATGATCTGGCGGCGGGCATTGGGATCGTCCCGCTAGCCATTGGACTCTTCGGTATCGGCGAGGTGCTGAACAACATGGCAGTAGGGTCTGATGGTCGTTCCAAGATCGGTAAAATGAAGGGGTTCATGCCGTCGTGGGCTGACTGGGTGACAAGCCGTATGGCGATTCTCCGAGCCTCGGTGCTCGGGTTCTTCATTGGAATCCTCCCCGGCGGAGGTGGAACGGTTTCTTCGGTTATGGCATACGGGCTGGAGAAGAAGTTCTCTAAGAGCCCGGAGAAGTTCGGTAAAGGTGCCATTGATGGTCTTGCCGCAACGGAGACTGCCGACAACGCTTCGTCGAACTCGGCATTCGTTCCTTTGCTGACCCTGGGGGTTCCGCCGAACCCGGTCTTGGCTCTGATGTTTGGCGCGCTACTGCTGCAGAACATCACTCCTGGTCCGCAGCTCGTCAATGAGCATCCCGATGTTTTCTACGGCGTTATCGCGTCGATGTATATTGGCAACATCATCCTTCTCATGCTCAACTTGCCTCTGATTCGGGTGTTCGTATCGATCTTGCGTGTGCCGCAGTCATTGCTTGGACCACTCGTGATTCTGATTGCCATTTGCGGCGTCTACGCCGTTTCGAACTCTATGTTCGATGTGTTGCTGATGCTGATCGCAGGGATCGGTGGTTTCATTCTTCGTCGGTTCGAATTCGACCTGGCGCCACTCATCCTCGGATTCATCCTTGGCCCGATGCTGGAAGTTGAATGGCGTCGCGCAATGATCATGTCAGAGGGGTCCTTTGGGATCTTCCTAGACCGTCCTGCATCGTTGGTCATATTGATGTTGCTCTTGGCCACTGTGTCGCTCACTTCGATCAGCGCGATGCGCAAACGTCGCAGCCTGGTGAGTCGGGTTGCTGCGGAATCCATGGACACACTGGTCGAGCACAAGTAGGTGCGTTTCAGTCAGCGCGGCACTGCAACTATCCGTCGGCGCGGGGGCAGATTCTCCCGGGCTGACAGATAGACTGGCTGGTAGATCCGCACCCTGAAAACCCGTGAATACCAAGGAGCCTTGATGTCGATCATCGGCAAGAACCTGATGGAGCCCGAACCGACCCTGCTGCCCGAAGAGCCCGAGGTGCTGGCACAGATTGAGGCCGGCGACCTGCCCGAGGACATCGTGCCGAAGCATCCGACGTCGTCGCTGGCCTGGGCCATGCTCGCCGAGGACGCCTGGGACGAGGGGCGCACCTTGGACTCCTACGCTTATGCTCGGGTGGGCTACCACCGCGGACTCGATGCCCTGCGCGGAGCGGGATGGCGCGGTGCCGGTCCGGTGCCGTTCTCACACGCGCCGAATCAGGGCTTCCTGCGCGCCCTCTACGCACTGGGCCGTGCCGCCGCCGCGATCGGCGAATCCGAAGAGGTCCAGCGCATCACCACCTTCCTCAACGACTCTGACCCGAGCGCACGTGCTGCCATCGAGGCGCGTCACTGACTTACTTGTGAGTGACTCAGCTCACCGTTATTGATATTGTCAACGAATGGTGACGCGGGATGAGGGAGCGACGGAGTCCGGTGCCCGCCTGTTCGGCCGCAGCTATCTGCTGGCCAACGGCGTGCAGCTGGGTATCTCCATCGTCTTCATCTCCCTGATGACCTACATGGCGCTCTACGCGGTGCGCCTGTTCGCCGTCTCCGAGACCGCCGCCGGCTTCGCGGCCAGCTCCTTCATTCTGGGTGCGGCGGTGGTGCGGATGGCGCTGGGCAAGTTCATCGACGTCATCGGACGACGCCGCACGCTGTTCATCGCCCTGACCGTGTTCTTGCTGTGCAGCCTGCTCTACCCGGTGGCGCTGAGCTATCCGGCGCTGCTGGGGGTGCGGCTGTTGCACGGTGCGGCTTTCGGGACGGCGTCGACCGCCATTACTGCCGTCGCTATCTCGTTGATTCCGCCGCCACGGCGCAGCGAGGGGCTCGGCTATTTCGGCTTGTCCGCCACCATTGCCACGGCGGTGGGTCCTCTGGTCGCGGTGCCGATGAGTCTGTACCTGGACCCGGTCTGGATGTTCGCTTTTGTGGGCGGTTGCTCGCTACTCACCCTGACCTGCCTGGCGCTGATGCGGGTGCCCGAGCGGAGCATCACCGCCCAGGAGCGGGCCGGGATGTGGCGAATCCGGGCCGGTGACCTGATCGACCCGCAGGCACTGCCCATTGCCCTGGTGGTGTTGCTGTGCTCGGGCGGCTATTCGATGATCATGACGTACCTCACGCCGTTTTTGGTGCTCGAGGACCGGGCGCTGGCTGCCACCGTGTTCTTCATGATTTTCGCCGTCGTGATGATGCTGGTGCGCCTGGTGGCGGGCCGGCTACAGGACACCCGCGGGGATAATGCGGTGATCCCGGCGACGATTCTGGCGTTCGCCGCCGCCCTGGTACTGCTGGCCGTCTCCCAGCAGTGGTGGGCCGTGGTGGTGTCTGCCGTACTGGCCGGCGTTGGCTTCGGTGGACTGTTGCCGTGCCTGCAGGTAGTGGGCGTGAACCGGGTATCCGGGGACCGGGTGGCCATTGCCACCTCCACGCACTATCTGATGCTCGACGGCGGCATTGCCATCGGCCCGGTGGTGCTGGGTCCGCTGATCGCGTTGACCGGATACCCGGGGCTGTTTCTCGCGGGCGCGGTGCTGGCCGTGGTCGGCGTCGTCGTCTATTGGTGGGTGCACGGACGGGGCACGGCTACGCCCCGGCACGGGGCCGGGGCGCAACACTAGCGGGAAGGGGATCAGGTGAGGCGGTCCCCATCGGCGGTCTTTCCAATGGAAACCCAGATTCCAGGGGCGGCCGTGGAGGGGCTGTTCAGTTAGACCGAGACGCGCCCAGGAACCGTTCAGCGGTCGGTGCGGTAGCGGCTGAGCTTGTCCTCATCGATGGGCGCTCCGACGCCGGGAAGGTCGCGCACGGCAATGCGTCCGTCGATAATCTGCAATGGATCGGCCAGCAGGTCATCGGCCATATCCAGGAAGTTCGACAGCTCCGCGGCCCGTGCTGCGGTGGCGCGGTGTGCGGCGCCGAAAGCGATGGTGGCCATCGATCCCACCTGGGTGTCGATTTGGTTGCCCATAGTGACGTCCACGCCCAAGCCGGTGCACAGCCCCAGAATCTCGGTGGCCTCGGTGAATCCGGAGCGGGCGGTCTTGATGCAGATGGCGTTGCAGCCACCGGAGAGCAGTTCGCGCGAGGCATCCCCGGCGGTGGGTACCGACTCGTCGCCGACCACCGGAATGGGGGAGTGCTCGACGAGACGGCGCCGGCTCATCGCCTCCTTGGCATCGCAGGGCTCTTCCAACAGGGTGAGCCCCAGGCCGTCGGTCTGGCGCAGCACCTCCATGGCTTCGTTGGCGCTCCAGCCGCGGTTGGCGTCGAGGTAGATCTCGACGTTGTCGCCCAGACCTTCGCGCAACACCCGGCACGCCTCGATGTCCAGGTGCAGCGGGCGGCGGCCGACCTTGAGCTTGAAGGTGGTGATCCCATACTCTTCGCCGAAGCGATGGGCTTCCTCCAACAGTTCCTCGGCTGGCTTGAACCCGAGCATATGGGAGACGCGCAACGAATCGGTCCACCCGCCGAGCATCTTATGCACCGGCACCCCGCACGCCTTGCCCGCCAGGTCCCACAGTGCAATGTCGACGGCCCCCTTGGCTACCTGATTGTGGATGGTGCGGTGCATGATGGCGTGCACCTTCTCCCGATCCAGCGGGTCCAAGCCGATCATCTCGGGGGCGAAGAGGTCTTGGACTACGTTCGCGATCGAGGTTTGGGTTTCGCCGTAGGTGTAGGGGCGTGGTGGGGCGTCGGCCTCGCCGATGAGACCCTCATCGGTATGGATGCGCACCAGCACGTGGTCGGCGGTGGCCACCGAACCTGAAGCGAATGTCAGCGGGTGCGTGTAGGGGATCGCGTAGGGGATGGCCTCGACGGCGGTGATCTTCATGGGGCCTCCGGGGGTGTTTCGGGTGCGGATGGGGGACGATTGTGGGCATGCAGGTTCTCCGAGGCCGTGCGGGCCAAGCGGAGGAAGGAGTGCAGCAGTGGGGTGGCGGCGCCGGGCTTCCATGCCGTGCCGAGTCCGAGGGTGATCTCTTCGCTCAGCGGGCGCAGGGCAATGGAGGAATGCAGCGGTAACGAGGCGCTGCCGGGTACGAACGCGACGCCGAGCCCGGCCGAGACTAGGGCGATCAACGTGGAGGTTTCGGTGGCTTCCTGAACAATGCGGAGGCGGAACCCGGCCTGGCGGCTTAGCTCGGCCACCACCGAGGACACGGAGGAGCCTCGCGGATAACTGACGACGTCGTCGTGGGCGAGATCCACCATGCTGAGCGGTTCCGTGGAGCCGGCGAGGCGATGATTCAGCGGCAGCACCGCCACCAGGGGCGACTGCTCGAACTCGTCCAGGCTCAGCTCGGCCGACTGAACCGGCGGCCGGAGCACGGCGGCGTCCAGCCGGTTGTCGAGCAGGGCTTGCTCCATCTGCGGGGTGAGCATTTCCCCGGAGATCTGGAGACGCACCAGCGGCATCTGCTCGCGGGCCAGCCGCACAATTTCCGGCATCAGTCGGTATGTGGCAGTGCCCGAGAAGCCGATGCGCAGCACCCCGGCGGCGCCGCGGCCGATCTCGCCCACATCCGATGCCGCGGCCTCGACGTCGGCGAGAATTTGGCGGGCGCGATCGACAAATAGGATGCCGGCCGAGGTGAGCTCTACTTTGCGGGTGGTGCGCTCGAACAGGGTGGTGCCCAGCTCCGTTTCCAGCTGCTTGATTTGGCTCGACAGCGGTGGCTGGGCCATGTGCAGTCGCTCGGCGGCGCGGCCGAAATGCTTCTCTTCCGCCACGGCCAGGAAGTAGCGCAGGTGCCTCAGCTCCATGGTGCTACCTCCTCTGCTGTGGTGGAACGGTGTGGATGAATGCTCGACGTTGACGCGTGTAGCGCAGACAGCAACAGCGTATGAGCGGGAGGGCGGCGGTGTGAAAGACCTGTTCTGCAGTGATTCATATCTACAGCATCTCAAACGCGTCAATACCTGTACTTCTAGATCTTGATGAGCGGGTCTAGAGTGAGTCGGGTCACCGATGGTGACGTCACACACCCTCAAGGAGAATTCATCGTGCAGACGAGCACTCACGAGTCGTCAACGGCTCCGGCTACGGACACACCGGAACAGGCTGATGCGCTGGATCGCGCCAGTAAACGCAACTGGTGGCTGGTCGCGTTCGGCCCGGTGGCAGGGCTGGTGCTGGCACTGGTCCTGCCGAGCTCGCTCGCTTTCGAAGGGCGTGCCGTGGCCGGCTGTGCCCTGTGGATGGCGATCTGGTGGATGACCGAGGCCGCGCCCATCCCGGTGACCTCGCTGCTGCCGCTGGTGTTGTTCCCGCTGTTCGGCATGGCCACGACGGGCGAAGTCGCCGCACCTTACGCCGACACTGTGGTCTTCCTGGTGATGGGTGGCGTGATCCTCGGGCTGGCCACCGAGAAATCCAACCTGCACCTGCGCGTGGCGCTGCTGACCATCCGTCTGGTGGGCACCAAACCCTCGCAGATTGTGCTGGGGTTGATGATCGCTTCCGCGTTCATCTCCGCCTGGGTGTCCAATACCGCCACCGCCGTCATCATGGTCCCCATCGCTGTGTCCATCCTCAGCCTGGTGCGGACGATCGACCCGGATGCCGCAGGACGCAAGTTCGCCGCCTCGCTGCTGCTTGGTGTCGCCTATGGTGTGACCATCGGCTCCACGGCCACCTTGATCGGCCAGCCGCCCATGGCCCTGATGAAGGGGTACCTGATGGAGTCTCACGGCTTCGATATGGCCTTCGGGACCTGGATGCTGATTGGTGTGCCCTGGGCCGTGGTGATGGTGATCATCGCCTGGATCGTGCTCACCAAGATCGTCTACCGTCCCGAAATCAATACCCTGCCCGGCGGGTCTGAGTTGATCCGCGACGAACTGGCCAAGCTCGGCTCGATGACGACGCCCGAGCGCCGGGTGGCCTGGATTTTCGCCGGTGCCATCTTCTTCTGGATCTTCGTGCCCTTCATCGCCGAGATCCCGTGGGTCGCCGATAACGTGAGCTTCCTGGGCGCTATCAACGATGCCCAAGTGGCCATGGCCGCAGCCATCGCGTGCTTCATGGTGCCCGCCCAGCGTCGTCGTGACGACCGCACCGGCGCCCCGCTGCTGCGCTGGTCTGCGGCCAAGGAGATCCCTTGGGGGCTGCTGTTGCTCTTCGGCGGCGGTCTCTCACTGTCTGCCATGTTCACGACTACCGGGTTCAGCGAGTGGGTCGGCGAGCAGGTCAGCGGTCTGACTGCTATGCCGTCGTGGGTGATTATCGTCGCCGTCATGGTTGTTGGCCTGATCCTCACCGAGCTCACGTCCAATACGGCTACTGCCGCCGCGTTCTTGCCGATTTTCGGTGCCGTGGCCATCGGTGTGGGTATCGATCCACTGTTCATGACCATCGCCGTGACGCTGGCCGTCTGCTCCGCCTACATGCTTCCGGTGGCAACTCCGTCAAACGCAGTGGCCTTCGGATCTGGTGAGATTACTATCAAGCAGATGGTCCGCGCTGGTCTCTGGTTGAACCTGATCTCCCTGGCTTTGATCATGGTAGTCATGTACACCTTGGTCCCCATGGTGTTCGGCGTTTCGCTCTGACCGGCCGACCACGGCATCAGACCTCCGGCCTGGAATCGAGATGATTCCAGGCCGGAGGTCTTTTGTGTCACGGGCGATGCAGTGGGGACTCAGCTCAGATAGTTCGCGCCGTCCAGGTAGGCCTTGCGCCAGCGCGTGACGTTCACCGTGGCGAAGAGGTGGTGTTGGTAGAACGGATCCTTGGCGATGAAGGCTTCCGCCTCCGCTCGGGTCTCCAAGTCAACGAGGTAGACGCCGCCGGAGGTTTTCTGCTCTTCGTCGTCAAGCTTGGCGCCGCACGCGAGCAGTAGTTCGGCCTGGGCGGCCAGGAAGTCCAGGTGCGCTTGGTAGGCCTCCTGGCGCACGTGCGCCCGCGATGGGTCGTCGAAGGTCTCAATGAAGTACGGCATCAGTGTCCTCTCGATATCGGGGGTGGTGCTGAGACTGACAGGAGCACAGGCGTCAGAGCAGGAATCCCCAGACCAGCACGGAGACGGCGAAAATCGCACCGGTCAGCAGCAGCACCAGCACGAGGTACCCCATAACGTCACGGAGCTTGAGCCCGGAAATCGCGAGCACCGGCAGAACCCAGAATGGCTGGACCATGTTGGTCCACTGGTCGCCGAATGCCACGGCCATGGCGGTGGCTCCTTCGGAGGCGCCGAGCGCCTGTGCGGCCTCAATCATGACGGGACCCTGCACCGCCCACTGTCCGCCGCCCGAGGGTGCCAAGAGGTTGATGAGCCCGGCCGAGAGGAAGGAGAAGAATGGCAGTGAGGAGTCGGTGGAGAACGAGCCGAACCAGTTTGCGAAGGACACCACCAGTCCGGAACCGACGAGGATCCCCATGATGCCGGCATAGAACGGGTACTGGATGATGATTCCGGAGACGATTTTCACGCCGTCGGAGACCGCTTCGAGGAACTTGGAGGGGCGCGCGAACAACATCAACCCCAGGAACAGGAAGAGGAAGTTCACGGTGTTCAGGTTGACGTCGCCGCCGTGCACGAAGAAGTGGCGGACGATGAAGAGCATGGCCAGCAGGCCGATGACGATCCCGACCCAGGGGGTGGTGTTCATGGTCGCGGCGAAGGTGCGCTTGGTCAGGGCGACGTCCTGAGGTGCCGCGGCGGCGGGTGCTTTCACCGTGGAACGGTCGAGTTCCTTGACCTTGGCTGGATCCTTCGGGTGGAGCATCGCGTTGAAGAACGGCAGGGTGAGGAAGATGACCGCGGTGGTGATGAGCACGATCGGGGAGAACACGGTCTCCGACATCGGGATGGTGCCCATCTGCTCTTCCAGGAAATGGCCCTCAGTGGCGATCGTCAGCGGAATGGTGCCTGAGAGGCCGGTCCCGTAGATGATGAAGCCGGCGTAGCCGGCGGCGATGGCCAGAGGATAGTGAAGGCCTTTGACGTTCATAGTCAGTTTCTGGGCCACGATGCCCCATCACGAGGCCGAAGCCCCAGTTCAGCCACGAGGTGATCAGAGCGACGACCGTTGCCGTGATGACGGCCAGGCGAGGCGAATGCACCATTGCAGTGAGCCGGTTGAGGAGTCGGTCGACGACGGGCGTCTTCGCCAGGATGTAGCCGGTGAGCAGCACCACGGTCATCTGCGTGAAGAAGGCCAGCAGATCCCAGAAACCATTGCCCCAATAATCGATGGCGTCCATGGGGCTGGTTCCTTGGAACCCGACGGCCATCGCCAGGGTGAGCACCGTGAGCAAGACGGCGATCACCAGCGGATCCGGCAGGTACTTGTCCATCAGCTGGGTGAAGAACCCAGCCGTCCGCTCGAGGACTCCGGACTTCTTCGGTTGCTGTTCCCGCACGGGGGTGATGGTGCTCATGAGTTCTCCTTCGAGGTGTGGTGTGCCGCGAACTGCAGTCGTGTCAGCAGCTGTTGGTCGCGCCAGGCGACTCGGTCCTCCCAGTCCTGTAGGTCGAGCAGCTCGCGTCGCTGTGCCTCGACCCGCCCCACCAACTCCGGATCCCAAGACGAGGTGTCGCCACGTTCACGGCCCATCCGCTCATAGAAAGGACCCATTTTCTGGGCATGGGCGGCAATGCCGCCGCGCGTATTCAAATCGACTGTCTCGAAGGGGCCCATGAAGGCCCAGCGTCGGCCGAGTCCGTCTCGCACGACAGTGTCGATGTCCTCGACGGAGGCGACGCCGTCACGCACCAATGCGTAAGCTTCCCGCAGGATCGCTCCCTGCAGTCGGTTGAAGACGAAGCCTTCCACTTCCTGTCGGACCCGCACGGGGGACATGCCCGCCTGGCGGTAGATCTTTTCGGCGCGCTGGACGATCTCCGGGCGGGTCTGCGGGTTCGGCACCAGCTCGATCACCGGGATGGCGTAGGGAGGGTTTCCTGGGTGCGCCACCAGCGTGCGTTCTTCTACGCCGGTCTGTTCGGCGGAGGTGGACGAGGGAATGAACGACGTCGACGACGCGATGATGCACTCGGCCCTGGTGAGCTCCGCCAGGGAGGAGAACAGCGTGCGCTTGATCTGAACGTCTTCCGGGACGCACTCCTGAACCAGATCAGCGTCGGCCACGGCGTCGCTGAGGGAGGCGTGAACGCGCACGCGGTCGGCAATGGCGTCGGCCGGTTCGGTGAGCAGATCGTAGGAGTGTAGGTCGGCCAGTCGGGTGCCGACCTCCAGGGGCACCGCCTGCTGGCGCTGCGCATCCGGCTCGTAGACCCGCACCGCGTTCCCGGCCCGGGCGAACAACACCGCGAAGGCCACTCCAATGGAGCCGCCGCCGATCACGGTGATCTGTGGTGACAGGGAGGCTTCAGTCATGATGCGCTCCCACGGTCATCCCGCCACAGACGTAGAGTGTCTGACCTGTCACGAATCCGGAGCGATCGTCGAGCAGATACGAGACCGCGTGACTGACGTCCTCCGGGGTACCCATCCGGCCCACGGGCACGGATGACAGGATCGCGTCGGTCTGAGGTGAGCCCTCCGGGTTGGCCTGCGTGAAGAGCTCGGTCGCAATGGGGCCGGGACCCACAGCGTTGACGGTGATGCCATGCCGTCCCTCTTCGAGTGCCCACGTGCGTGTCATGCCCTGCAACCCCGCTTTCGTGGCGGAGTAGGCGGTGCGCAGTTCCTTGCCCAGCGCGGCACGGGACGACATGGACACGATGCGCCCGAATCCGGCGTCGCGCATGCCCGGGAGCACCGCCTGGGCACACTGGAAGGCACTGCGCAGGTTCAGCGCGACGGCGGCGTCGAACTCTCCGAGGCTCTGGTCTTCCAGGCTGTTCGGAAATACGGCTCCGACATTGTTGACGAGGCGGGTGATCGGTCCGTCCTGCAGCGCACGCGCCAACGCCTGGCGCGTGGAGTCGGGGTTCGAGAGATCAGCGTGGATGGCGTCGTCACCGCTCTGATCGAGGATGATCGGCTGATATCCGTCTGCACGGCAGCGGCGTGCAATGGCGGCGCCGATGCCGTTGGCACCGCCGGTGATAAGCACCCGGGGTTGAGGTGTACGGGTCACCGTGAAGCTCCTTTGCTGGGTGGTGTGGAAAGATTTCTTGACGCGGGAATGGGAGTCATACCGTCGCGATGGGGTTGAGCGGTGATCCGGCCGCGCCCGGCAGGTTCAGCGGCGGTGCCGTGATGAGACAGGCGGTTCGTCCGACGGATCGAAGATGGTCGGCCAACTCCGTCAGATACCAGAGCTCCGCCAACGGGACGCCGAGCTTGAAGAGACAATGCTCGTGCAAAGGCAGCACGGCGAACGGTGGCTCGGCCTGGCGCGCCGGATACAGCTCGACGGCGTTGTTGTCGGCGGCGATCGCCGCGACCTCGCTGCGGGTGATCCAGTCCAGAAGTTTTACGTCGCGGCCATCTAGCACCGCTCCGAATTGATGCAGGCCCTCCGCGGTGGGCGAGCCGTTCATGCGGACGAGATTCTCGGCAAAACCGGTGTGGATCAACACGATGTCACCGGCCCGCACGTCCACGCCATCCGCCTCGATCACCTGCGACAGCTCAGACCAGCCGATGACGCGGTGGTCGGTGCCGAAGTGGGCGGCTAGGTCGATCATCACGGCGCGACCCTGGACAGGCTTCTCGGCCAGTGACTGAATGCCGAGGGGACCATAATCCGCGGTAGAGCGCAGCGGTTGACCGGAGGTGGTGTCCACACCGCAGTCCTGCGGAGAATCCTCGCCGATGACGTCGTTGTGGGCGCGGTAACCGTTGTAGTACACGGCTTCAGGCACGCCGTCGCCATCCGCGTCGAAGAGCGATCCGGCGTGAACGAGGGCGTCCCACTGAGTGGAGTACTGGGGGTGGAGGACGACGAGGTCGTCGTTGAGCACATCGGTGGCCCCCGGGGTGATCTGACCGATCTCGCAGTTGGAGTTCGGTTGCCCGGCCCGGAGATTCGGTCGATGCACCGGCGGGAGCCGATTCGCATTCAGCTCGTTGCCACCGGGCAAGGTCAAGGGCAGACCGAGCGAGAACGCACGATACTCCCGCACTTCGTCGAAACCCTCACAGATCTTCTGCTCTGTGAGTAGATTCATGCGTCCGAGGGTGTCGTCGTCGCCGAAGTCTCCCCAGGTCGAGGGCGTGGGGCGTTGCTTCCAGCGACGGTGAAGTGGCTCTCGCTCACTGGTGTTAAGTGTCACATTCGAGTTGGGCACAAGCACATCTAACGCTTAAATTGATCGCCTGTCCAAGATGTAAATGAGATGAACTCATATGATTGAGACATGAATATCGGGGCGAGAAGGGAACCGGGAGATGGACCTGCGTGGACTGACCGCGTTTGTGACGGTGGCAGAGGAGCTGCACTTCACGCGCGCCGCCGAACGTCTGGGTATCGGCCAGCCACAGATGAGCCAGCTTGTCCGCCGTTTTGAACGAGACTGTGGTGCAACGCTGATCGAGCGGACGACGCGCTCGGTGCATCTCACGCCGGAGGGCAAAGCCGTGCTGCCTCACGCGCAGCGCGCCGTGCAAGAGATGAGGCTGGTGCAGCGCAGCGCGATCTTGGGCGGCGGTTCCCTGGTGGGGGAGGTGAGGCTCGGTTATGCAGGAGCTTCATCGCGGCCGTGGCTGCCGTCAATCACCCGCGCCGTGCGCCGCGCAGCGCCCGGGGTCTCCCTGCAGTTTCGGTCTATGGTCTATGCCGCCTCCGGGCCGGGCCTGGTGGTTTCCGGCGATCTGGAGCTGGCTTTCTCGCGACGGCCGCTGCGTCATCCCGGACTGGAAGAGCAACTCTTTGAATACGAGCAGGTGATGGTCGGATTGCCCTCGGATCACCCTTTGGCAGAGGAGCCGGAGATCGACCTGGCGCAACTGCGTGATGAACCGTGGGTGATGTTCCCCGGGACGCGAGGCTCCACGGTGAGGGACATGGGATTCGAGCTGGCCCGTGACGCCGGTTTCACTCCGAGAGTCGTGCAGGAAGCGCCAGATTCCTACACCATCCTGGGGCTCGTAGCGGCGGGAGTGGGCGTGACCCTGACCCTGTCGTCCGTAGCCCATGTGAGTACCCCCGGACTGCTCTTGAAGCCGCTCAAGGGTACACCCATCTATATGGCGGCGACGGTGGTGTGGTCGGCTCAGGCTTCGCGAGCAACGCGCGCCGTCGTGGACGTCATCACCGAAGTACAACCGCCTCCGCCTCGACCATCGGGCATAGTCTTGGACGGTAGTTAGTTTCCCGTCAGCGATTCCGACGTGATGCAGACGGTTGACCCAGGCCATTGAACACGGCCAAGAAAGGACCCCCCCATGCTGTTTCTCGCCCGAATGGACGTGCGCTTCCCCGAATCCATGGACGCGCAGACCAAAGCCGATTTCCAAGCCCAGGAGAAAAGCTACTCCGCGGACCTGCAGCGCCGCGGCCTGATGAAAGGGATTTGGCGAGTGGTGGGGGAGTACGCGAACTATTCCATCTACGACGTCGACGGTCACGACGAGCTACACGCGATCTTCCAAGGGTTCCCGATGTTCCCCTATATGAAGGTGCAAGTGACTCCGCTCGCACAGCACCCCAATGCGACGGCGGATGAATTCTTCGCGCCACCATCCACATGACGACGGACACAAATCTGCAGATCTGAAGGGAACGGAATACTCTAGGACCACGAGGGTGTTCCTACGGCGGGAGACAATACCAAGGAAAGAACACCTGCTCCGAGCGCAATCCCGGAAGTAGTTGACTGAGTGGACCGTGAGACCGACCTGCGTGTGGAGCGCGTCTTGGCGGAGATATCCTCATCCGCCCGCGTGCTGTGTCTCAATGCGCCGGAAGGCAGTGACTTCGAGCCGGTGGTTGAGGCATGGCTGAATGCCAGCGCACCGCTGGAGCCGGTGGATGTTCAAGATCCTGCTATCGTCTCATTTCTGGCAGACACGGGCTCGACCGTGGAAGAATCGCTCGTGGATCAGTATCCCGGCGCTCTCGTGCTGCACACCCAACAGACCGGGATCACCGGCCACCACATGGAGCAGCTGCTCGACGCCCTGCCGAAGGCGCGCATCGCCTTCATCGTGACCATCGCCGCTGTGGCGGTGGAATCCTCCGAAAAGCTCTATTCGCGAGATGACACGGTGATCCTGTTCCCCGAGTCGCTATACTTCACTGCATCTGAGCTCACCGAGATGTTGGGTGGTGCCGATCTCGGCCAGCAGTGCTTCCACGCCACCCTCGGTTGGCCGGCCGCGGTGCGCATCTGGCGCCGTCGTGTGGAGGACCCAGGCTATTCAGCGTTCCCGTTGATGCGCGCCTGCGCTTTGGCCATGGCACGTTGGGTGCGCCCGCTACCACTGGCCGGTCGTGAGCTGATTTTCCAGCTGGCCTATATTCCTCGCTTCAATCGGACGGTCTGTGAGGAACTGAGCACGACGAGGCACATGTGCATCGAGTCGGCACAGGTGCTGGAGAATCTCGGTCTGGCTCGTCGCGTTGACGTGACGACGATGCATGATGATCAGCCCTCCGGCCGTTGGTGGGCCATGCCCCCGATGATGGCCGAGGCGCTGCGCAGTCGGATGCGAACGGTCGATCCTGAGCTGGGAATGAACTACCGACATGATGCCCTGATGGCCCTGGCCGCAGGAGGCGGATGGAACGAAGCCATCACTCGCGCCGTCGAATGGCACGCTGTAGACACCGGCACCGCACTGATCCGCGAGTACTGGGCGATTGCGGCCATCGACGATGAGGAACGGTTCTTGGGGAACCTCCGGACGTACTTCAGCAACGGGTCCGTCTCGGCCTCGCGCATGGATGTCGAGCATCTCGGCGCCTTTCTGGCCGGAGCCTTCTCGGGGAGCGACGAGTCGGTGTTCGAACGTTTCCGCTCCGCTTTCGCCAGCGCCGATGCCGAGGAACGGGACATCGCCGGACAGGGCATCTCGCCCCTGCTGTCGCGGCTGATCATGCTGCTGGTCACCAGAACAACGGGCACGGCCGAACGGGCACATGAGCACGCCGTCGAGCTGGCCGAGCTGTTGCAGAACGAAGCGGCGCCATCCGAAAACTCCTCGAAGCTGCGTCACGCGGAGCTGGCCCTGATCTGGCAGCAGCTCGGATACACGTTCCTGCTCACCTCAGACGGCCCGCGTGCGCTGAACTGTTACCGCCGCGCCATTCACATCAGCGCGGCTCAGGGATTCGGCGAACTGCGGCAGAAATGCCTGGCCCAACTGCGGCTGGTCCAGTCTTCGCTGGAAATGCTCTTCCCCGGCCAAACCATGGTGGCGGCGCTCACGGCGCTGATCTTGGAGGAGGCCGGCGGATACTTTACTCGGGCCGGTCACGACGCGGTGTTGCTGGCTCAGGGATTCGACGCGCTGTGGGACCTTGACGGCGAACGGCTGCACGCCGTGCTCGATGACTTCGCCCCCACCGCGCAATCCGGTGAGCTCTGGCCCTTCAGTGCTTTTCTCACGGTCGTTTATGAATCCATTTTCGGCGACAGGGTGCGCGCCCGCCGCCTGTTGCGGGATTATGCTCCTACCCGTGGAGACGACCAGGGCACCTGGGCGCAGCTCCTCGACTGCGCCGAAGTGGTGTACCTGCTGATGGAAGGCTCCCACGCAAAAGTCATCGACCTCACGCGCCACATCGACGCCCGCCGGGCAACGGTGATGCTCGCGGCGCGCACCGCCGCACAAATGGCGCTCGGCGACTTTGATTCCGTGCGCCGGATGCGCCTGCCCGGACCCGCGATGCGCGACGACGATGCTCTGCTGCCCGCCACCACCATCGACGTCCTGCGCGCCTATGCCGACCACATCGCCGACGGAACCGATGCGGCCGAATCGCTCGACGGGCGCCTGCCCAGCGATATGCCGCTGTTCGTCACGCTGTACTTGTGGGTGATGGGCGCGTACGAAGAAGACATCACCAGCATCTTCGATTTCGATGACGAACGCCGTGCCCGCCTGCGCGGAATCCGCCGTGGCACGGAGATCCCGCCCCAGGTGCGCCCGCAGCTCACAGAACGCGAACGCGAAATTATCCGGGCCCTGGCCCGGGGCATGGACCGTACGGAAATGGCACGGACCATGTTCCTGTCCGTGAACACCATCAAAACGCAGCTGTCTTCCGCCTACCGCAAGCTCGGGGCCTCCAGTCGGCAGGAAGCCCTGGAGGAGGCTGCACGTCGGGGTTACGTGTGAGCCAGCATGTGTCCGCCACCACTGGTAAAATCCTGTACCGAGAGACCTCGGGCGCTTTTGTCTCGAGGGCTTTCGCATGTCGAGGACCGTGTGATCGTCGAACCGGCGTCCCGCACGGCCCAAAGGGAGAGATAGTCAATGCCAGCAATAGCGATCGTCGGTGCCCAGTGGGGCGACGAAGGCAAGGGTAAAGCAACCGATCTGCTCGGTGGCCGTGTCGACTACGTCGTCAAACCCAACGGCGGCAACAACGCCGGTCATACCGTCGTCGTCGGCGGTGAAAAGTTCGAGCTGAAGCTGCTGCCCGCTGGCATCCTGTCCCCGAACGCCACCCCGGTGATCGGCAACGGTGTGGTGATCAACCTCGAGGCGCTCTTCGAAGAAATCGACGGCCTCGAAGCCCGAGGACATGACTGCTCCCACCTGAGGATCTCGGCCAACGCGCACCTGGTCGCTCCGTACCACCAGACCCTCGACAAGGTCACCGAGCGGTTCCTCGGCAAGCGCGCCATCGGCACCACCGGCCGCGGCATCGGCCCCACCTACCAGGACAAGGTGGCCCGACTGGGCATTCGCGTCCAGGATATCTACGACGAGTCCATCCTCCGGCAGAAGATCGACGGCGCGCTGCGCCAGAAGAACGAGCTGCTGGTGAAGCTCTACAACCGCCGCGCCATCACCGTGGACGAGATCGCCGAATACTTCCTCTCCTACGCCGAGCGGCTACGCCCCATGGTGGTCGACACCACCATCCTGCTCAATGACGCGCTCGACCGCGACGAGCTGGTGCTGATGGAGGGGGGTCAGGCCACCTACCTTGACGTCGACCACGGCACCTACCCATTTGTGACCTCCTCGAACCCGACCGCCGGCGGCGCCTCGGTGGGGGCGGGTATCGGCCCGACCCGCTTCACCCGCACCATCGGCATCGTCAAGGCGTACACCACCCGTGTGGGTGCCGGCCCGTTCCCCACGGAGCTCTTCGACGAGATCGGTGAGCAACTGCGCATCAATGGCGGCGAATTCGGCGTGAACACCGGCCGCCCGCGCCGCACCGGCTGGTACGACGCCGTGATGGCCCGCTACGCATCCCGCGTGAACGGCTTCACCGACTACTTCCTCACCAAGCTCGATGTGCTCACCGGGCTCAAAGAGATCCCGGTGTGTGTGGGCTACGACGTCGACGGCGTGCACCACGATGAGATGCCGATGACCCAGACCGGATTCCACCATGCCAAGCCCGTGTACCGGACCTTCCCGGGCTGGACCGAGGATATCTCCGGCGCCCGCACCCTGGAGGACCTGCCGCAGAACGCCCGCGACTATGTGCTGGCCCTGGAGGAGCTCTCCGGCACCCGGATCTCCGCTATCGGCGTGGGCCCGGGGCGTGACGAAGTGGTCCAGATCCGCGACCTCGTCGTCGACGAGGGCTGACCTTTCGCACGCACCCGGTCTGGTCCGGTTGTCTCAGCATCGTGATCGGAGCGCACATGGTGACAGTGGCCGAACAGGTCGGGACGTTCCTGGCTCGGTTGGGAGTCGGGCACGCTTTCGGTGTGGTGGGCAGCGGCAATTTCGCCGTCACCAACGCCCTGCGAGCTGCCGGTGTGCCCTTCACCGCCACCCGCCACGAAGGCGGAGCGGCGACCATGGCCGATGCCTACTCGCGAATGAGCGGTAAGGTCGGGGTGGTTTCGGTCCATCAAGGATGCGGGCTGACCAACGCCGGCACGGGCATCGGTGAGGCGGCGAAATCGCGCACCCCGATGATCGTGTTGGCCGCGGAGACGGCTGCGCACCAGATTCACTCGAATTTCGCGATGGACCAGCGCGACTACACCCGGTCCCTGACGGCCACTCCGGAGCGCATCCATTCGCCCGAGTCCGCCATTGCGGATACTCTGCGAGCGTTTCGCACCGCGGTACGGGAGCGCCGCACCGTGGTGCTCAACTTGCCACTGGATGTGCAAGCCACTGAAGCGGTCGGCGAAGTTCCCGAGCTCACCGTGGAACCCCGGGCAGAAGTCGTTCCCTCGGAAGTACAGCTCACCGCGCTCGCGGACGCTATTGCCCGCGCCGAGCGTCCCGTCTTCATCGCCGGACGCGGTGGGCGGACGGCAAAGAACGAGATTCTCGAGCTGGCCCGCCACGTGGGCGCGCTGGTGGCCACCGGAGCGGTGGCGAAAGGGCTGTTCAACGAGGATGACTTCGACCTGGGGATCTCCGGCGGCTTCTCGTCGCCTGTGACGGCCAGCCTGATTACCGGCGCGGATCTGATCGTCGCTTTCGGATCGGCGCTGAACATGTGGACCATGCGCCACGGGAACCTGATCGGAGCCGATACGACGGTCGCCCAAATCGATATCGAAGATTCAGCTCTGGGCGCGCACCGTCCCGTGCAGATCCCGGTGCTCGGCAGTTCCGCAGCCACCGCCGCGGCCCTGCTGAGCCGTCTGCGCGACCACGGTGGAATCCGCTACCGCACTGAGGCGGTCCGTGAAGAGATCAGCAACGGCGCCCGCTGGAAGGACGTGCAGACCGAGGACCTGGGGGAGGACGGCTCCGCCATCGACCCCCGCGAACTGAGCAAAGCCGTGAACAACATGCTTCCGGCCGAGCGGATCGTCAGCATCGATTCGGGCAACTTCATGGGCTACCCGAGCCAGTATTTCGACGTCCCCGACGAATTTGGGTTCTGCTTCACCCAAGCGTTCCAAGCCATCGGTCTCGGGCTTTACACCGCCATCGGCGCAGCCCTGGCCCAACCGCAACGGATGCCCGTGCTCGGTACCGGAGACGGTGGTTTCCTGATGTCGGTTCAGGAACTTGAGACCGCAGTTCGCCTGCGTCTTCCCCTGGTGACCGTGGTCTACAACGATGCTTCCTACTCAGCAGAAGTCCATCACTTCGGGCCGGACCAGGACATGGGCGCGGTGACGTTCCCCGACACCGACATCGCCGCCATTGCGCGCGGATTCGGAGCCGAAGCTATCACCGTTCGGTCCGTTGACGATCTGAAACCGCTCGAGCACTGGGTGGCTTCGAACCCTCAGGGTCCCTTCGTGATTGACGCGAAGATCGCTAGTGATGGCGGCTCCTGGTGGCTCAAGGAAGCCTTCAAAGGGCACTGACACGACCGACCGACACCGTCCTACTCCTTCACCTAGAGGAAGCGTCATGACCATACTGAATTCCTTGATGGCTGGCCTGTCCGATGGCTCCATCCGCGTCATCGATCTCACCAACAAGCTCTCGCCCTCCACCCCGACGTTGCGGCTCCCAGAGCCCTTCGAGAATCTCATCGACTTCAGCCTGGACGAGGTCAGCGCCTACAACGATCCCGGGCCCTTCTGGAAGCACCACAACATCCACACTGGTGAGCACATCGGCACCCACCTTGATGCACCGATCCATTGGATTTCGGGTCGCGAAGGACACGACGTCTCGTCCATCCCGGTCGAGCGTCTGATGGGACCCGCGGTCGTAATCGATGTGAGCGAGCAGGTGGACGAGAACCCCGACTTTCTGCTCGAAACTGACGATGTCACAGCCTGGGAAGCCGAATACGGACCCCTGCCGGAGAATGGATGGCTGCTGCTGCGCACCGGCTGGGACCGCTACTCTCAGGACCAAGAAGCCTTTTTGAATGCCGACGAGACCGGTTCTCACACTCCCGGAATTTCCGCCGAGGCAGCACTGTGGCTAGCCACGGAGACCAAGCTGTCCGGCGTCGGTGTCGAAACCGTGGGTATCGACGCCGGACGCGGTGCGGAGCTAGATCCGCCGTTCCCGGTGCACTATCACTTCTTGGGCAATGACAAGTACGGCATCACATCGCTGCAGAACCTCGATCAGCTACCGCCGACCGGTGCGATGCTCGTGGTGGCTCCGCTACCGATCACCGGTGGCACCGGTAGCCCCATCCGGGTGCTGGCCCTGGTAGAGAACGCCTAACCTCGACCAGCCAGCTCAGACGTGCTGGTGAGTCTTCGCCTTCCTGGGGATGATCGCGACGAACAGGGCAGCTATCGCCCCGACGATGGCGAACGCGATGAAGTTCCACTCAAAGGGCAGCTCGAGAGAGGCGATCCAGCCTCCCAACAGCGGGCCAACAATCGCGCCGATGCGTGCGAAGGACAGCGCCCATCCGGTGGCCGTAGCCCGAGCGTAGGGCGGGTAGTAGTCGGCCACCCAGCCCGTGAGCACGAGCGAGGTGGCAATGGTCCCGACGCCGGCGACAGCCACGAAAAGGTAGTTAATGACGATGCCGTTCGGGAACATCAGCATCAGGATGCCCAGTGCGCCGAGAAGGTAAAACGCCATCAGGATGACTTTCTTGCCCCATTTGTCGGCGGCGCCGCCGATGAAAACCCCACCAATGGCTGAAGCCAGCGAGAACACGGCGAGAAACGTGAGTGAGGAACCCAGCTCATAGCCGGCCGATTGCATGATGTTAGGCAGCCAGGTGTTCAGTCCGTACACCAGCAACAAGCCGCAGAAGAGAGCGATCCAGAAACCGACCGTTGCCAGGGCGAAGGGGCCGGAGAACATCACGGAGAAGGACTTCTTCCAGTTCGCTTTCTCGCCTGTCTCGGTGGCCACGCTCCAATCGGAAACCCGGAACGGGGCGATGCCCAGTCGCTTCGCCTGAGAGGCGGCTTCGGAATGCTTGCCTTTGGCGACCAGGGTTTCCAATGATTCCGGCAACTTCCACAGCAGCAGCGGAATGAACAGGACGGGGACGGACCCCAACCCCACCACCCAGCGCCAGCCCAGGTGCTCCACAGCGGCCAGTGCGATCAGCGCCGCCACCAGAATGCCAAGTGAGTACCCGGAATACATCAGACCGTAGTTCCGTGACCGCTTCTTCGGGTGCGAGTATTCGATGGTGAGCGCGGCGGCGACCGGAATCAGACCGCCCATGCCAAGCCCGCCCAGGAAGCGGAACAGCGCGAAAATTTCGGGTGTGGCGGCCAGCGCGGCTCCGAGCTGCGTGGTGGTGAAGATGGCTACCGCAATGATGAGCATCTTCTTACGGCCGAGACGGTCGGAGAGGCTGCCGATGATCATCGCGCCGATCATCATGCCGAAGAGGGCGGCTGAGCCTAGCGCGCCGGCCTGCAGGGGATCCAAACCCCACGGTTCGTATGCCATCAATGAGGGCATCACCGCACCCAAGACGCCGACGTCATAGCCTTCGGCCAAGATGGTGGCCCAGCACAGTGTCAGGACAAGGTTGGTGGTGCGGTCTGGTACTGGCCAGCTGGATTCGCTGGTGGCCGGGGGAGAGGTTGCCGCTGGTGTGGTCATGAGCAGACAGTATGTCGCAAAAGGTGAGCTGATCATTAACCGGAGACGAAGATGTCGCCACCACGAGCTGCTGGACCATTCGCCGCTGTACCGGGAGCAGGCTGAACCGAAGGGCCTTAGCGCTTCGAAGCGCGGTAGCCGGCTGCCGCGGCGGCGGACGTCGTCTTGAAGCACTCCTCCGGGGTGGTTCGTGAATAGAACGCGCCCGAGGGGACGTGGTACTTCCAATCGGTGCCATCGGTCGGGCGGTTGCCCTTGATCGGATGGTTCGCCGGGCAACTCTTGCCGGAAGCGGTGATCCGGCTGGAAATCGTCGCCTTCTTCTTGGCCGGCTTCGGGGCAGCCTTCCACGAGTGCCACAGCCCCCACAACGCGCTGGAGACGAGGTGAGGAGTAAGTCATGATCAGATCATCAGAGCAATCGGGTTCAACTGTTGAATCAGCACCTTTAAGGCACCCCCTGACGACGTGGACCGCAGTCGACAGGGGTGCCGTGCTGGACGTCGAGGTGGATAGAGTAGGACTGACATCGACGATCCGAGGAGCAGCATGCGCATCAGTGTTGGACAGTTCAGCCCCACCGGCGTCGTGGCCGAAAATTTGGCGACGATCCGATCCCTGGCCGAGCGCGCGGTGGACGACGACGCCGAGCTGCTGGTGCTGCCGGAAGAGTCGATGTTCACGGTGCGCCACGTGGATGGCCCGCTGGAGGAAGCCGTGGCCGGGGGCTGGTCGCTCTTCGTCTCAGGGCTCGGCGAGATTGCCGCCGAGCTCGATATCGCGCTGGTCGCCGGAGGTTATGAGCCCTCCGACTCCGAGCGGCCCTTTAACACGCTGGTCGCTTTGGGCGCCGACGGCCGAATTGCCGGCACCTACCGCAAGCTGCACCTCTACGACGCGTTCAAACACAAGGAATCCGACCGAATTACCCCCGGGGACGCCGGGGTGACTGTGGTCGAGCTGGGTGGGCTGCGTTTCGGGCTGATGACCTGTTACGACCTGCGCTTCCCCGAGATGGCCAGGGCGTTGGCGGTGCGTGGAGCTGACGCGCTGTTGGTGCCGGCCGCCTGGTTCAAAGGCGATCACAAGATCGACCACTGGAAGACCCTGCTCAAGGCGCGCGCCGTCGAGAACACCGTGTGGGTCGTGGCTGCCGGAACCTGCAGCAACAACACCATCGGGTACTCGGGCATCGTTGACCCGTTGGCACTGCCCGTGGCCACCCTTGATGAGGAGACCGAGGCCATCGCCACCGCCGAGGTGGACCGGGAGCGCCTCGACGAGGTGCGGGAATTCCTGCCATTGCTGGAGAACCGCCGCACCGACGTCGAGGACCTGCGCTCCTGATTACAGGGACACGATGAATAGCGTGGCCCCGAACACCACCCCGGAGGCGATCAGCACAATGGTGGTGTAGCCCAGGATGTCGCGCATCTTCAGTCCGGCGATCGCCAGCAACGGGATGGCCCAGAACGGCTGGATCATGTTCGTCCACTGGTCGCCGTAAGACACCGCCATCACGGTGATGGCCGGATCCACGCCCAGCTCGGCGCCCGCAGAGAGCATGATCGGCCCCTGTACGGCGAACTGGCCCCCACCGGAGGGCACGAAGAAGTTCACCAGCCCGGCGGAGAGGAATGCGAGCACACCGAACGTGGTCGGCGTCGAGATCTGCACGAACATATCCGAGAAGATCTGCACCAATCCGGAGCCGACCATCAGCCCCAGGATCCCCGCGTACAGCGGGAACTGCAACAGAATTTCGCCCACATTCGACGCCGCGTTCTTCGTCAGGTGGATCAGCTCGAAGGGGTTGCGCACCAGCAGCAGAATCAGCGCCAGGAACGACCAGTTCACGGTGTTCAGGGTGAGGGTACCGCCGCCAGCGAAATGCAGTGCCAGGTAGGCCACCAGCATCAGCCCCAGCAGCAGGGTCACGATGCGGCTAGCGTCCAGGCGGTCGGCCGGGGTGACCACTTCTTCCTGCCCGTCTTCAATGGCTTCGCGGGCATCCACGGAGAGCTGATTGATCTTGTCGCCCTTGCGTGGGGCCACCAGATACAGCGCTAGGCCCACCACCAGCACGGTCACCACGGCGGCGATGATGTTCCACAGCGAAAACACCGTCTCGGTGATCGGCAGTGGGGTTCCGCCCAGCGACTCCTGCAGGAACGAGCCCTCGGTCGCCGCCGTCAACGGGCCCGAAGCGGAGTAACCCATGTGCCAGACAACGAACCCGGCGAACCCGGCAGCCACCAGCATGGGGAAGTGCAGCTGCAGCCCGCGCTCGCGGCCCTGGTAGGCGACTTCACGTGCCAGCAATCCACCAACCACCAGGCCCAGTCCCCAGGTGATGAGGCTGGCGACGGCCGCCACGAAGAACACGAACACATAAGCGGTCAGCTCGGTGCGTGGAACGCTACCCAAAAACGCCAGTCCTCGGCGCACCGGTCCGGTGTTGGCCAGAATGTGGCCCAGCAACAAGATCAGCGCCATCTGGGTAATGAAATCCAGCAGTCCGGCCAGGCCGTCGCCCCAATACACCACCAGGTCTCCGGGTGCCGTATCGGTGAGGATCAGCGCCAGAATCGCGACGATGAAGGTCAGCAGAATGGAGAACACCAGCGCCGAGGGGATGAAGCGCTCGACGACGTGATTGATGGGGCGCATGGCCCGCGAGATGATGGTGCCTTCTTTACGGGTGGTCGTGGTGCTGGGGCCCGTCTCAGCGGTGGGCATGGGGGATCCTCCTGCGGTGCGGCGGACGGCGTGGTGTGCCGTCCGATGGTGTGTGTGATGCACCTCATGGAATCACAGTGATCGGGCATTGACCAGGTTATCGCCCCAGGGGCCGCGTGTATCGACTGAGTTAGTTGGTGTGATCGGCCAGCACCGCACGGGAGGCCCACAGTCCGGGCATCCCGTGGACGCCGGCACCCGGAGGAGTGGACGACGAAGCGAGGTAGAGTCGCGGCCCGCCCGGTATCTCGCCGAGCCGGTGCGGGTCTGCGGTGAATCCCGGGCGCAGGAGGGCCTGGAGCCCGGTCATGGAGCCACCTGCGATATCCCCGCCCACTAGGTTTGGGTTCCACGCCTCGAGCTGGGCCGGGCTCACCTCATGCTGGGCCACAACGCGGTCGCGGGTGCCGGGGGCGAAACGCTCGAGCTGGTCGAGAATCAGCTCGGCCACTTCACCCGGGCGTTGCTCGCGGTAACCGTGTGGCACGTGGGCGTAAGTCCAGACAACAGTCTGGCCGGCCCGGGCTCCGGACGGCATCCGCGTCGGATCGGCGCCCTGCTGTTGGCACACCATCACGAAGGGGCGGCGCGCCAACCGGCCGCGTGCGGCTTCGCGCTCTGCAGCCACCAGGTCCTCCGGGCTGCCCACCACATGCACGGTGCCAGCTCCGGCCACACGCTCATCCCGCCACGGCAACGGCCCGTTCAGCAGTAAGTCGAGTTTGTAGGCGGCGGTGCCGTAGCGCCAGCTGGAAAGACGACGGCGGGTGCCGCGGCTGAGCCCGCGATCGGGGAGGCCGCCTAATTCCATGACCTGCCCCGGGGTCAGATTCAGCACGACGGCGTCCGCCGGCGGTAGCTCGCGCAGATCCGATACCGGGGTATCCAGGTGCAGTCGGGCGCCGTGCGTCTCGAGTACTCGCACCAGCGCATCCACCACCGCGCCGGTGCCGCCGCGGGCCACCGGCCAGCCCGAGGTCATCCCCAGTGCGCCGAACAGGGCGCCGAACGCGCTGGTGAACGGATGCTGCAGAGGTGCGATCGCGTGCGCCGCGGACCCCATGAAGAGCGCCTTGGCTGCCGGGGTACGGAACATCGAAGCGGTCACCGTCGCCGGCGGCAGCGCCAGCGGGCCGAACCCGGCCAACCGCAGCGGATGTGCCGGCCAGCCCAGCGTCGGCGCCAGCAGATTCTCCACGTGATCGCCGATGTGCTCGGTCAGTCCGCGGTGTAGCCGCGTCCACGCATTCTTGTCCTCGCCCAGCCCCGACGCCGTCGCGTTGAGGTTCTGCCGCAGCAGTGCGGCGGGTGCATCTGGTAGCGGGTGTGCCATCGGGAACTCGGGGTGCACCCATTCCAGGCCGTGATTCGTCAGCTCCAGTTCACGGAAAGCGGGGCTCGCGACGCCGAAGGGATGCCCGGCCGCACCCTGGTCCACCACCACGCCGTCGCCAAAGATCGACGTCGTCGACGCCGCTGCGCCACCGGGGTGGGGGGCCCGCTCAAAGATCTGCACGTCCCATCCTGCGCGCGCCAACAGGGCGCCGGCGGTGAGTCCGTTCGGGCCGGATCCCACCACGTTGACGCGGCCGGGGGGGTGAGATGAAGTGTTCACGTCCACGACTCTATCCGCTGGACGTGAGGGGAGGGTGAGAGCGCACGGTGCGACTCAAGGGCGGAAGGCCATCTCTCGACGCCACGGCATCGCTCCAGGTCAGAGCCTTGTTTATGCACAGGTTATTAAGGAAACATGTATTTGCTAAATAGCGCTTAGGGCGCCCTAAGTAAAATTCACAGGGATCTTTCAGGTTAACCCCTGGCGCTTGGCTTCTCTAGTCCTTAGGCTGGAAGTACCTCATCAAGGTGCGAGTGATGACAGGGGCCCCGGCCTCGACAAGATGCGTTCCCCTCACGCAGTCGAGACCGGGGCCCATTCCTTTAAGTGGCGGCTTGTGCCAAGGCATCTTCTGCGCTGATCGTTGTCACTGCAAATTATTGACCGAATCAAGAGGCCTGAGTAACATGGCGACCGTTACCCGCTTGTGATGCGGCTCACAAGGCCCCCGGGCGTGGTGGCACTCGTTCGCTCCTGTAGAAGGAAGATTCGCCATGCCATTCTCTGCACGCCCTCGACGCCTTCGCTGGCTTCTCGCCGCGGGCCTGACGGGCATCATTTCCGCCGCAGCTTTGTCTCCCGTCGGCGCCGCCCCCACCGACAACGCTCCTACCACCGATCTGGATTGCGCCGCTCTGGTCGAGTTCGAATTCGAGAACACCGCCATCGACACGGTCGAAGAGGTCGCCGCCGGTGAACTCGCGCATCGTGGCGACCCCGTGGGGGCGCACTGCCTCGTCACCGGGCGGATGAATGAGCGCGTCAGCGACGTCGACGGTGAAACCTACGCCATCGGTTTCGAGATGCGCCTACCGCAAGACTGGAACGGCCGGTACTTCTACCAGGCCAACGGCGGACTCGACGGCGCGGTCACCACCGCGCTCGGCGCTGTGGGCGGCAGCGAAAGCGCCCTGCAGCTCGGCATGGCCGTGATCAGTTCCGATGCCGGACACGATGGCTCCCAAAACCCGACCTTCGGAATCGACCCGCAGGCACGTCTCGACTACGGGTATCAAGCCGTCGGCACCCTAACCCCGATGGCCAAGCAGCTCATCGAGGACGCCTACGGTGAGGCCCCGGCCTACTCCTACTTCGGCGGCGGGTCCAACGGCGGCCGGCACGCCATGGTAGCCGCCTCCCGCTACGCCGAGGACTACGACGGTTTCCTCGCCATCGCGCCCGGTTTCAATCTGCCCCAAGCGGCTACCGCCCAGATCTGGGGTGCGCAACAGTGGATCACCGTGGCCACCGACGAAGCCGACCTGGCCACCGCGCTCACCACGGAAGAGCGCGAACTGCTCGCCGGGGCCATCCTGGAACAGTGCGACGACCTCGACGGGCTCGCCGACGGCATGGTCCAGGCGCAATCAGACTGCCAGGACACCTTCTCGGTCAGCGAGCATGTGCCCACCTGTGAAGCCGATCGCGACGGCACCTGCCTGACCGACGAGCAGAAAGCGGTCGTCACCACGGTCTTCGCCGGTGCCACCACCTCCACCGGTGACCCGATCTACTCGTCCTTCCCGTATGACCCCGGCCTGGCCGACCCTGACTGGGGCTTCTGGAAGTTCCAGGCACCCATCGCTTTGGATTCTGCCGCTGTCGGGTATCTCTTCACGACGCCGCCCTACGCACCAGAGCTCTCCCAGCTGACGGAGTTCGTCGCGGGGCTGGATATCGACGCCGTGAACGACTCCCTCTACGCCAGCGACGGCATCTATCAGGAAAGCGCGATGGAGTACATGACGCCGCCCGATCTCACCTATCAGGATCTGGTGGAGCAGGGCGGCAAGATGATCGTCATGCACGGCGCTTCCGACGGAGTGTTCTCCATGCAGGACACCGCTGACTGGTACGAGGGGCTCACCGGCGACGCCGCCGAGGCGATCCGCTACTTCGAGGTCCCAGGAATGGCTCATGTCAGTGGCGGACCCTCCACCGATCAGCACAACTCGCTGGCCGCCCTGATCTCCTGGGTTGAGGAAGAAAACCGTCCGGAGCAGCTGGCGGCCTGGGTCAACCCCGGAAACGCCTCGCTGCCGGCCGACTGGTCCACCGAGCGCAGCCGCCCGTTGTGTGCCTACCCCGAGGTGGCCTACTATGTCGACGGCGACGTCGAATCCGCCGACAGCTTCAGCTGTGCGGCCCAGGCGCCGGTCGATCCCGAGCCGAGCCCAACCGCGACAGCTGAGCCTAGCCCGACTGATTCAGCCGAACCGACCGACCCGAGGGATTCGGCCTCGTCGGTTCCCACTGACGATCCGACGGAGACGCCGACACCGACCGAGGCCCCTTCGACGGCGCCGAGTGATCCAGGGGAGCCCTCCGCCACGGACCCCGACGCTGATGACGTGTCCGCTTCGGACCGCGGCGATCTGGCTGCCACCGGATCCAGCGGCGCACTGATGATGACGGCGCTCGCGGTCCTGCTGCTGGTGGTCGGTGCGGCGATCCTGATCCTGCGGAGGCGCCGCCACGGGCACCATGCCGGCTGAGGCGTCCAGGGGACTCGCCAGATTTTCTGACGTCCGTCCCAGCCCTACATCAGCCTGTGCACACCTTAGTGTTTTTAGACTGGAGTCGCCTCTTCCAAGGTGTGAGTGAGTACTGCGGGTCGTTGATGAGAAATCATCAACGGCCCGCAGTCATGTCTGGGCCCGTTGCTCCCCGCCGGGTGTGCACCCCGAGATCGAGTTTCGTGATCAATCGGAATGTATCGATGCTGCCGGGCTACTTAACCGCATGGTTGTCTGCTACTTCACTGATTCAGTCCACTCCTTCGACCCCGCCGAACACCTTGCCGATCTCTGGTTAGCCGAGGGAAGTGTCAGCGACTAGCTCGGAGTCTTTGCGGAGCAGCTCTGGCCCACCGTGGATCGGGTGGAGCCCCTATACTGGCTCATCCCAATCGGGGGTGTAGGAGTTGGGGTCTGAAGCCGCCGGTCTCGAGCAGGCTTCGGGCGATGTAGTTGGTCAGGTTGCGGAACCCGAGTGCGGAGCCGCGCAGGTGTTCGAGCCGTCCGTTGAGCGCCTCGGTCGGCCCGTTGCTGGTGCCGGGTCGTTCGAAGTAGGCGAGCACGTCAGCGGCTCGCTTCTTCAGGGTCCGGCCCAGGGTGGTGAGCTCGGTGAGCACCTTGGGGACGCCGGGGCTGAGGTCGGTGATCAGCTTCTCCATGAGCTCGCGGCCACGTTGCCGGTCCTCGTGGCGATAGGCGGCGATCATGCGCTGGTAGATACCCCAGGTCGCCTCGACCTCGTCGTGAGCGTCATCAACGAACAGCGCGCGTAGCCTGTCGCTCTGCTTGTCGGTGAGCAGGTCCGCGCCGGTGTGCAGCGTGCGCCGCGACTTGTAGAGCGGGTCGTCCCTGAACCCACGGTGCCCGTGGATCGCGAGTTGGACCCGGCGCCGGCACCTGTCGAGGGCGTCACCGGCCAGGCGCACGACGTGGAAGGGATCCATCACCGTGACCGCGTCCGGGATCTCCTCTGCAGCGGCGGTCTTGAATCCGGTGAAGCCGTCCATCGCGACCACCTCGACCGCGTCACGGAAGGCGTCGTCGCGGTCGGCGAGCCAGGTCTTGAACGCCGCCTTCGACCGGCCCTCGACCATGTCCAGCAGCATTGCTGGGCCGGCGCCATCGCGGACCGGGGTGAGGTCGATGATCACGGTGACGTACTTGTCGCCACGCCTGGTGTGGCGCCAGACGTGCTCATCGACGCCAATGACCTTCACGCCCTCAAACCGCGTGGGGTCGTTGATCAGCAGCCGCTTGCCTTCAGCCAGGACCGCGTTGTTGGCGGTGTCCCACGCGACCCCGAGTCCCTCGGCGACACGGGCGACGGTGAGGTGTGCGACCACGATCCCTTCCAGCGCCCACCGCAGCCCGGTGCGCGAGAGCTTCGCGCGTGGCTCCGCCGCGGCGCTGGTGTCTTGGCGCCACACGTGTCCGCAGTCGGCACAGCGGTGCCGGCGCACTACAACTTCCAGCACGGTCGGTCGCCAGCCCAGCGGCTCGTGGGCCAACCGCCGGATCACGGTGTCACGAGCAGTGCCTTCGCTGCCGCACCGTCGGCACCACTGATCTGGTTCCACCACGCGGCACGCGAGGACCGCACGATCCGGTTCAAGTCGTTGTCCGGTCACGCTCAGGCCGAGGCCGTCGAGTCGAGCGAAGGCGGTCAGGTCAGGGCGGCCGAAGCCGGCCGACGGGGTAGCGTCGGACACGTCGAGGTCTTTCGGATGGATGGCGTAGGAACCTCCATCGTCGGGAGACCTCGACGTCTACCTGCGGACCGACGCGCTCGGCCGACCTACACCCTCATCTGAGAAGACCCCTGAAACGTCTTCGACGACGACGGGACCGGCGAGGAGGAGGGCGCGGTGAGCTAAAGGAATGGAGCTTGCTCGGCTTCGACGCCGCCGCAAGCTCCGGTGAAACGGTCGGTACTGGTCGGTCGTCGTCGGTCACCACCGGATGGCGGCGTCCCCCACGCTCGGCGTTTGCGCAGGTCAGCGGCTCGTTCGCCCAGTGGGCGCATCAAGCGATAGACGCAAAGCCGACGTGATGAGGTCGTCGGTTTGATTCCGACAGGCGGCTCCGGCGAACAGCCCCTGACCTGCGGAAACGCAGGGCAGGGGCTGTTCGGTTCTGGTGGTCGCGCGATGCGCTGGCCTCACGCCTCTGCCCGACACCGACGTCGCTCTCCTCTGCGACGGACCCTTCGCCGGCTGAGCGCTCGCGGCCGGCATCCTGTCCGTGTGCCGATAGGCCTCGCACCGCTCGGCAACGCAGCATGGCGTTGCGTCGCGACCTGGCGACGGCTCGGCGGGGCGCGATCGTCTCGTGCGTTGGCGGACTACGGGAGCTTGGACGCGAGGACGTCGGCCGCCAGGATCTCGGGTGCTGCGCTGAGGAGGTGCTGGTTGGCCGTCAGGGCTGCGACGATGGCGCCGTTGGCGTGGGCGTCGCGAGCGGCCTCGTCGGGGAAAGCATCGAAGATCCAGAAGGTGTCGGCGTGGGTCCTGACCGCGAACCAGACAATCGTTCCTACTTCTTCGTTGGCGAGTGCGACAGCGCCGGCGAGCAGATCGGCGAGCGCGTCGTGCTGTCCATCGGCCGCGACGATCTTGGCGACGAAGGCATACGGAAGTGATGCGGGTGTTGACATGAGGGACTCTCCTAGGTGTCGGGGTTCTTCGTGGGACGAGTTCAGCGTATAACGAGCGAGGGCCGGTGGGGAGTGGCGTATACGGCAGTATTGCTATTGTTTACGTCATGCGTATAGGACTGATCGCGATCGACGGCTGCTTCGGTTCGGCTATCGCGTCGATCATCGACATCGTGCGGGTGGCCGACGGAGCCCGCGGCGATGTCGACCCGCGGATCGACCCGATCGAACTCGCCATCCTCGGACCGAAACGGCGAGTGACCACGACGTCATCGATGACCCTGTCGGTGGACCACCCGCTGTCGGAGTCCGGAGAGTTCGACGTGGTCGTCGTCCCTGCGCTTGGAACCCTTACGGCCGCCGCTACCAACGACGCCCTCCAGAGCCGAGATGCTCGTTCGGTCATCGCCTCGCTCGGGCGCCTCGACGAGGCGACCACCCGGATCGCCGCGGCGTGCACCGGCGTGTTCGCTGTCGCCGAGACCGGACGGATGCATCATCGGCGGGCGACGACCAGCTGGTTCCTGGGGCCGGAGTTCCTGAAGCGCTATCCGACCGTCGCCCTCGATCTCGACACCATGGTCGTGGCCGACGGGAACCTCGTCACCGCCGGCGCCGCGTTCGCCCACATCGACCTCGCGCTCTCACTCGTGCGATCGATCAGCCCCGACCTGGCCCAACATGTCGCCAAGCTTCTCATCATCGACGAGCGCCCGTCGCAGGCGGCCTTCGTCGCCTACGAACATCTCCGGCACGAGGACCCGATCGTCGTCGAGTTCGAACGCTTCGTGCGCGCCCGCCTGGACGAACCGTTCAACGTCGCCTTCGTCGCGCAGTCACTTGGCACCAGCCGGCGCACCCTCGAACGACGAGTCCGTGCGGCACTCAACCTCACTCCGCTCGGCTTCGTCCAACGGCTTCGCATCGAACGAGCTCGGCACCTCTCAGCAACCACGGACCTCACCTCCGCCGAGATCGCGTTACGAGTCGGCTACGCGAACGCCGAGACTCTGCGCTCCCTCCTGCGTAGGGAGCGACGCCGTTCCTGACCTATCGCCATGCCTGTAGCCGGTGTGCTAGTGCTCGACTGGAACCACCTCTCAGCACGTCGCGTCGACGCTCCTGCGTCGCCCCCTGGACGACCCACTCGACACGCCCGCAGCACAGGCCATGTGACGTGTCCCGGCTTCCCGGACGGTCGGGGTTGGGTGGCTGTGATGTCGCTGCGTTCTCGTCGAGAGCATCAGCAGACCCGATCAGAGTCGATTGGGATAAGACGCGAAGGCGGTCAGGTCAGGGCGGCCGAAGCCGGCCGGCGGGGTAGCGTCGGACACGTCGAGGTCTTTCGGATGGATGGCGTAGGAACCTCCATCGTCGGGAGACCTCGACGTCTACCTGCGGACCGACGCGCTCGGCTGACCTACACCCTCATCTGGGAAGAGCCCCTATACTTATCCGAACACATTCAGGGCGTGGCAGAAGTGGCCACCGGGCTGAGTGGCGAAATTTTGGAGCACGGTTATTGGGGCAGCGTCCGAGATCGGTTGCTGGCCGCCCAGCGGGACCCGCTGGTTGCGTCTGCAGGGGGAGCGCCATCTCGACGGCGAGATCGTCACTGTGCGCCAGGTGCACCATGCGTGTCTGATCCGCTCAGGTCAGGACTGGTCTGAAACCCGAGGCGCGGAGCGGACTATGTATGTGGAGGAAGTTGAGCCTGTGCTGCGTCGGGGTATGAAGTTTCTGCGGGATGACGGTGAGGGTATCGGTTGTCTTGCCAATCGTAACGTTCGTGTGCTGGACGACGAGGGGGTCGCCCCGTGACCAGGACTGCGGGATGAGCTGGTGGCGCTGCGTTATCTCGGGGAGCACGGCGGCGGGCACCTTAAGCTCACCCACGAGGTGTTCGTGATCGAGCGCGGGCAGGCGATCTTCCGCTACCGAAACTGCCACGTGCAGACCGGGCTGCTGGCGGGTTTTGCGGCGTGATTGTCTGCCCAGCAGACGCCCACCGTTCGTCGTTCCCACGCTTCTCTCAGGAATCTCACCATCGTTCTCCAGGTGGACCAATGGTGGTGCTCAGCATCGGTCTTTAGAGTGGTAACTACCTCTTCAAGGTGTGAGTGATGAACAGGCAGAGCCCCGACGGTCCATAGATCTCGGGGCTCTGCTCATGCGTGGACCCGGACGCAGGACCATACCGGACTGACGAATCGGCCATCGCCGGACATTGGCAGGCAGTGAACAGCCGAACCCAAGCCCCGTCCCAGGTTCGATTCTTAGAGTAGGTACTACCTCTTCAAGGTGTGAGTGATGAATAGACGGAGCCCCGGTGGTCGATCGACCACCGGGGCTCCGTTCTTGTCCGCACGTGGTTCGGTCAGCGGTCCAGCTGCTGGCGCTTTGAGGAGATGACGCCGGTGTTGAATCCGGCCAGGTTCAGGCCGCCGTGGAAGCGGGCGTGCTCGATCTTCACGCAGCGGTCCATCACGATGTCCATGTCGTAGCTCTCGGCCAGATGGGCGGCGTCCTCGTTCCAGATGCCCAGCTGCAGCCACACGGTCTTGGCACCGACGGCGTGGGATTCTTCCACGATGCCGGGGGTGTCTTCGGCTTTGCGGAACACCTCCACCAGGTCTGGCACGACCGGCAGATCCGCCAGTGAGGGGTACACCTGGTGGCCCAGGATCGTTCCGCCCTTCTCGGCCAGAATCGGATTGATGAAGTACACGTCGTAGGTGGTGGAACTCAGCAGGTAGGTAGCTACGAAGTACGAGGCGCGGGCCGGCTTGTCCGAGGCGCCCACGATGGCGATGGACTTCGTGCGGCGCAGGATGTCCAGTCGTTGCGGGGCGGACGGGCCGGTCCAGGTGCGGTCGGGAATCGCGGTGCTCATGCGGAGACCTCCTCGTCATCGTGGGTGGAAGCGTCGGCATTCACGGCAGCTGTGAGGGCCTGGTCGAGATCCCACAGGATGTCCTCGACGTCCTCGATGCCCACCGAGATGCGGATCATGTCCTCGGGGATGCCGGCCTGCTCGAGCTGTTCTGCGGCGAGCTGTTGATGGGTGGTGGATCCCGGGTGCAGCACCAGGGTCTTGGCGTCGCCGATGTTGGCCAGATGGCTGGCCAGCTGCAGGTTCGCGATGAACTCTTCGCCGGCAGCGCGGCCGCCCTTCACCCCGAAGCTGAACACGGAGCCCACGCCCAGCGGCAGCAGTTCTTTGCCGCGCTCGTGGAACGGGCTGGAGGGCAGCCCGGCGTAGTTGACGTAGGCCACGCGCTCGTCGGCCTCGAGCCATTCGGCCACCCGCTGGGCGTTGGCCAGGTGGGCGTCCATGCGCTGGGCGAGGGTCTCGATGCCGATCATCAGCTGGAACGCCGACTGCGGTGCCAGCGACGGGCCGAAGTCGCGCAGCTGCTCGGAGCGCAGCTTGGTGAGGAAGCCGTACTCGCCGAAGTTGCCCCACCAGGACACGCCACCGTAGGAGGCCACCGGTTCCGTCATGGCTGGGAACTTGCCGTTGTCCCACGGGAACAGGCCCGACTCGACGACGACGCCGCCCAGGGTGGTGCCGTGGCCGCCCAGGAACTTGGTGGCGGAATGGATGATGATGTCTGCGCCGTGCTCGAAGGGGCGGATCAGGTACGGCGGGGTCAGGGTGGAGTCCACGATCAGCGGCACTCCGGCGGCGTGCGCGACGTCAGCCAGCCCGCGCAGGTCCACGATGTCGCCCTTGGGGTTGGACACGATCTCGGTGTACACCGCCTTGGTGTTCTCCTGAATGGCTGCTTCGAAGTCAGCGGCTTCGGTGGAGTTTACGAAGGTGGTCTCGATGCCGAAGCGGCGCAGGGAGACATCCAGCTGCGTGACGGTACCGCCGTAGAGCTGGGAGGAGGCCACGATGTGGTCCCCGGCGCCGGCGAGGGCGGCGAAGGTGACGAATTCGGCGGCCATGCCGGAAGCGGTGGCGACCGCGCCGATCCCGCCTTCCAGAGACGCCATGCGCTCCTCGAAGGCTGCCACTGTCGGGTTGCCGATGCGGGAGTAGATGTTGCCGTACTTCTGCAGGGCGAACAGGTTGGCGGCGTCGTCGGCCGACTCAAAAACGTAGGAGGTGGTCTGGTGAACCGGGACGGCGCGCGAACCGTGGACGGCGTCGGGGACGGCCCCGGCGTGGAGTGCTCGCGTGCGGAAACCGAACTGGTGCTCTGCCATGTGGATCCTTCCGTGGGGTGATCTCCTCCCATTGTTCACGAATGAAGAGCTCACCGCATCTACGTAGGACCCTCGGCGTCATACCTGCTGCGGTTTTCAGGCGCCGCTCGGCATGCCGGCTCTGGACCGCCGGAAAAGAGACGACGATGGTTAGCAGGCTGGCTCGGATTCTGAAACCCCGTTGACATAAGTCTTAGACGATGGGGGGCTCTTCGCATTTGAGTGGGTAGATCAGGGTTGAGGCCGAAGGCGGGCGTGGCGGGCCCTGGATAAAAGTCGAGGCCTTCCGATGATGGAAGTTCCTACACTCATCATCCGAAAGACCTCGAGATGTCCCAGCAGAGGTTCTCTGCCCCTGACCTGAGCGCATTCAGCAGAGTCGACGAACTCAGCCTCGAAGCCACTGGCCAGTTTCTGGGCCCCGACACGGGTGTCTTGGAATGCCGCCGGGCTCACCGAGATCCGTGGTGTCACCACTGCGGAGGACAGGCCAGCTCACGAGGCACCAGTGCCCGGCGTCTGGCTTATGAGCCCTTCGGTCACCGACCCACCACTTTGTGAGTCCGGGTGGGCCGCTATCACTGCCCACATGGCGCGCATCAGTGGCGCGAAGACCTGGCAAGGGCGGCCCAAGATCCCCAAGTGCGGTTTCTGAAGAGCACCTTACTGAACGCACGAGCTACGTATGGCAAGATCCCGCATCGATGATGGAAGCAGACAGTGCGGGTCACGGGGGGCCCGCCCCAAAACCGGTGTCACCAATGATGTGACTTCGTACTTGACTCAATATAACGAATTGAGTGATGACGAGTCGATGGATCCGCAGGCGGTAATCGACATGTTCCACACCGAAGACGCCATGATGCGCGTCAACCATCGTGTCAAAACCGCGACGGAGACGGTTGAACAGATCCGACGCTTTCGCCGGACCAAACGCCGCTACGATGTCAGCGTTGAACAATCGGTGGTGCATGAGGGTGCGTTCGCAGTTCGTTATACGCTAAGTCCTATCAATCACCGTGGCGCCGGGCCCCGGTTGAATGTCAGCGACTTTGGCCGTTTGGCAGCTGACAGCAGGATTCGCCGAATGGTCGCGCACGTCCAAACAGAGAACGGGGCCTGGTCAACATGAAACTGAGTGATTGCGTCAGCGGAGACGATACCGAGGAGAAACATCGAGTGACGCGTGATCAGGCTCCGGTAGAGAACTCTCTTCGGCGAACACTCTCTACCCTTCGCCCGTTGTGGCGATTGATGATGCTGATGGGGGTGCTTCTGATCGTCGCTGATGTGACCGGTCTGTTCGACCCGCCCGGAGGTATTGTCTGGGTTCTCGCCGTGATCGGACTGGTGCTTGTCGGGTACTTGCTCTCTCGGACGGCTCCCGTGGGGAATACGAGCGCGCCAGCCGTGCTCCGGGCGCCGGTGCACGGTCGGTGGCTCGCAACGAACAGCCCTGGTCAGCAGGTGCCAAGTCATGGAACTGCGACTCGTGGACAGCGCTATGCCGTGGATCTCTCGCATCCAACGGTTGCCGAAGACATGACGACGAAGGTCAACCCGGCCGGCGTGCGCATGGCCTTGCGTGGCACGCGCCCAGAAGAATTTACATGCTTCGGTGAGCCTGTCTACGCCATGGCTGGCGGAACAGTGCTGCAGGCATCCGACGGGCAACGTGACAAAAGGGCTCGCAACACCTGGATCGGGTTGGTCTGGATGCTCATTGTCGAAGGCACGGTTCGTGAACTGATTGCGGGGTCTCGAGCTGTGCTCGGCAACCGTGTGGTGGTGCAACACGAGGACGGAACTTTCGCCGCCTATGCGCACCTCCGCCGCGACTCCGTCGCCGTGGTTCCTGGGCAGCGAGTAGAAGCCGGGGAGCTTCTAGCCGAAGTGGGCAACACCGGGAACACCACTGAGCCGCACCTGCATGTGCAACTGATGGATCGTGCCCGGGTAGACGCGGCTGCGGGGATTCCATTTGTATGGGGAGGCCTGGACGTGGGCGAGCTGGACCCGGCGTGGACGCCTTTGGCGAAAGACCCCACCGCAAACGCATTGACAGAGATGCCTCGTAACGGGCAGATTTTCCGAGTGGCGGGGACGCCGTGACCTACGTTGGTGCGTTGAAACAAGGGCGACGCCGAATCCCCTCATGAACATCATGTGTCTCCACCATGGTGGGCTTGGCCCGCCTCGCGATCTAGCTGTCGACGGAGCGGGCGCGCTTCTCATGGCGTGCTGAGCGGGCGCGGAAGAACAGCGCCAATAAACCGCCGGAGATGTTGTGCCACACGCTGAACACCGCGGCCGGCAGGGCCGCCACCGGGCTGAAGTGTGCGGCGGCCAGCGTGGCGGCGAGACCGGAGTTCTGCATGCCGACCTCCACCGCCGTCGTGCGTGCCACCCGCTCCGGGTAGCGGAACAGCCGGGCCGCGACGTAGCCGAGCATGTAGCCGAAAGCGTTGTGCAGCACCACGACGAGCAGCACCAGCAGCCCGGCTTCCACGATGCTGTCCGCCGAGCCGGAGACGACCGCCACCACCACGTAGGAGATGCCCAGCACGGACACCCACGGCAGTGCCGGGAGCACCCGGTCCACCCAGGAACGCAGCAACCAGCGCACCAGCAGCCCGGCGACGATCGGAATCAGCACCATCTGCACGATGGAGATCGCCATCGCCCCGGCGTCGACGGGTAGCAGTGTGCCTGCCAGCCACAGGGTCAGCAGCGGGGTGAAGATCGGGGCCAGCAGCGTGGACACCGAGGTCATCGTCACCGACAGTGCCACATCACCCTTGGCCAGGTAGGTGATCACGTTCGACGAGGTGCCGCCCGGGGCACAGCCCACCAGGATGACACCGATCGCGAGCTCGGCGGGCAGTTGGAACACGAACACTAACGCCACGGCGAGGGAAGGCATGATGACGTACTGGGCCACCACGCCCAGCAGGATCGGCAGCGGCCTCTTGGCGACCAGGGCGAAGTCCGGCACCGTCAGGGTGATCCCCATGGCGAACATGATGACGCCGAGTGCCACGTTCGTATAGGTGGCCAACGGGGCCATCTGGGTGGGGAAAAGGAACCCGATGAGGAACGCGGCGATAATGATCGCTGGGAACAGGGTGACGGCGATGCGTGCGGAACGGTCCTCGCCCTCTCTCGACGCCGCGGCTGCGGCGCTACCGTTCGGGATGGGTGGGGTCGTATTCGCCATTGTCGCTCCTTGAGAACCTGCAGGTGTGCTGAGTGCATCCTGTCAGATCGACTCAGAAACTCCGTCAGATTCTCGTAACGTGCTGTCCCAGTCCGCCGCCGTTCAGTGGTTCCAGAGCGTGGAGATCGGCAGTCCCCAGAGTCGATCCCCGAAAGGCACAGCGCGTTCTCCGGTGTGGAGCACGACGCCAGCGGTGAATCGCGATCCGAGGCGATCGCGGAGATAACGGAGCCCTTTGAAATGGTCGCTGCGGGGGCTCGTTGTTGCCTTCACCTCCAGGCCGACGACATCGCGTTTCCGATCTTCGAGGATGATGTCCACCTCGCGACTGTGGTCGTCGCGATAGTGGTAGATTCGCGTTCGCTTCGACGACCAGGCTCGCTGTTTCTCGAGTTCGCCCAGCACGAACCCTTCGACGAGGCCGCCCGTGAGCGGGTCTGAGACGGCGCGTTCGAGGCCATCGATGTCGACCTCGGCAAGGTGGGCTGCGAGCCCGGTGTCGGCCAGAGACACCTTGGGAATCGATACCGCGCGGTTGGCCACGTTGTTGGACCAACCCGGAACGACTCGGATCAGGAAGATGCTCCGCAGCGCCTGCAGATACGCCGGTAGCGAGCGGGCCGGTACATCGATTTCGCGCGCGACGCGGGAAGCGACGAACTCTCCGGAATTTCTGGCTGCGATGAGGGTGAGCAACGTGAGCAGCCGGTCGGGATATTGGAGATGCACGACGTCTGGGGAGTCTTTGGCCAGGAGGCGCTCGAGGTAACTGGAGAGCCAACGTTCCTTCGCCCGTTCGGAGCGTGCGTGTGCCTCCGGGTAGCCGGAGGAGATGGCCAAGGAGAGATAGTCCCGTCGTGAGTATCCAGGTTGATCGGCCGGCGCGGTCCCTTGAGGCAGGGACCAGATATAGGAAGCGAAATCCGCTGGGTGCTGAGCGAGTTCATCCTGACTGAACCCCTCCAGGGGGATCGTCTCGGCGCGGCCCGCCAGTGATTCCTGTGAGCCTTTCATCGTGAGCAGATCCGCCGAGCTGGTGACGATGAAGCGACCGGGTCGACGATCAAGATCGACGGCCGCTTTGATCGCGATGAGCAGGTCCGGGACGCGTTGAATCTCGTCTATGGCCAGAATGCCTTCGGGGAACTGTCGAGCGAATCCATCCGGATCTTCGGTGGCAGCCTGGCGATCGGTGACATCGTCTAGGTTCACGATGCGTGAGCGGCGGTCACGCAACAGCTCATGCATGAGGGTGCTCTTGCCGACTTGTCGTGCTCCGCTGATGACGGTGATGGGGGTGTCAGCCAGAGTTTCTTCGGCTAAAGCGGTGACGTTGCGGTGGATCAAGGGCGTTGTCATGTCTTAACTATACCGCCTCGTTGCCGATTTCACCGGGGTTCGTTGCCGATTTCCCCGGCTCTCGTCGTCAATTTCACCAGGGTTCGTTGCCGATTTCACCGGCTCCAGTCGCGGTGCGGGGACGTGCCGCCGATGCCCGGATTGAACATGTTGGTCGGATCCAGTTCCCGGAAGTGCGCTTCCAGATCGTCCGGCAGTTCGTAGAGCCGACCGTAGTTGTGCTCGGCCGGAATCGCAGCGCCGCGTTCTTCCAGTAGCGCCATCATCCTCTTCTTCAGTGCCACCGGGTCCACGCCCTTCTTTGCCACATGATCCTGATGCAACACATGGCAGAAGAAGTGCCCATAGTAGGAACTCACCGACAGCTGATCGGCGATCTCCTCGGGCAGTACCTCCAGCCAGTCGTCGTCATCACGGCGCAGAGCGACGTCGAAGGTGATCATCTCGGAGGATTCCTTGCGGTGCAGGTTGAAGTAGCGCGTCATGGCGCTGGCCGCACCGAAGCGCAGCAGCATCGCGCTCTGTGCCTCGTCGCTCGTGCAGGTGAAGTAGCCGCCGTGGTTCTCGGCGTCGTCGAAGAATTCGGTCAACAGGCGAGTCATGGCCTCCTCGTCCTGACCGCTGACCACCATCACCAGGTGATGCTCGAACCGGTCACGGTACTCGAGCATGCGCTTCGGCAGCTGCTGCGGCAGTAGGGCGAAGGTTTTCTGAGCGATGGTGTCGGCGACCGTCGGCCCGAAGAAGGGGACCTTCGCGAAGACACCGTTGGCCCAGCTTTTCAGCGCGAACAGCCGACGCACCTGCTGGCTGCCGGCGTACTTCAGGCCCATGAACGTGTCTTTGCCGTACTTCGCCGCCAGATCGAACGCCTCACGGCCCATGTACTCTCCGGAAATCGGCAGCTGATCCTCCGAGCTGAGGATCGTTCGCCGCAGTCGCTCGAGCTCGGCGGGGCTGTCGGTGCCGATGTAGTAGGTGGTGGTGCGCTCGTCCTGCGGGAAGGTGCGGGTGCGCACGGCGAAGGTCATGATTTTGCCCGCACTGCCGGATGCCTCATGGAGGAAGGTCGGGTCGGCGTTGAACCGTGCCGGGCTCGGCACGATCTGCCGCACATGCTCCGCGTAGTCGGTAGCCCGGGTGTCCTCCGGAGGGGCGGTCACATCGTCGGGGTTCCAGCGTCCCTGCTGTAGCGCGTCCAGAATCTGCTCCGGGTCCTCGCCAAGATCGATGCCTAAGTGGTTGGTGAGTTCGAGCTCGCCCTGCTCGTTTACCCGCGCGAAGACGGCGTGCTCCGTGAACGCCGGTCCTTTGCGCACCTGGCTGCCGCCGGAGTTGTTGGCGATGCCGCCGATCACCGAGGCGCCGATAGAGGTAGACCCGATCACCGAGTGCGGTTCGCGGCTTAGAGGTGCCAGTTTCTGCTCCAGCTCGAACAGGGTCGCCCCGGCCAGGCTGACCGCCTCGCGCGCGTCGTTAATGAGGTGGATCTGCGGGATGCGCAGGGTGGAGATGATCACGATCTCCCGGTCATAGTCTTGAGCGCCGGGGCCGGACCCGCCGGTCAGCCCGGTGTTCGCCGCCTGGGGGATCACAATCAAGTCATGGTCAACGCAGACCTGCAGTGCCCGCCAGATCTCGACCAGGTTGCCCGGACGCAGCACGGCGAGCACCTGCCCTGACCCGAAACGGTTTCCCTTCACATACGGGGCGGTGGCCCGCGTCGAGGTGAGCACGTGGGAGGTGCCCAGGATCCGGGTGAAGGCGTCCACGGCGGTGGTAGCCGGTTCGGGGTGGGTCTGGCGCATGGTGCTCCTTGGTCGCGGGGTGTCCGTCTCACCGATTGTGCCCCGTCGACTCCGCGATGTCGATGACGATTCCCGGTGTCTCTAGCATCGGGGCTGGTCAACCGCGTCGTGCAGGCACTAGGGTGGAGGATCGTAGACCCCGGGGTGCACCGATACTGGTGCTGAGAGTGCGGAGATGCCGCAGACCCGAATCCACCTGATCCAGTTCGTACTGGCGTAGGGAGTGGTCCGATAGCTCTGTGAAGAGTTCCGGTGGTCGGAAAGGCGGCCACCGTGACTGGCCAGACCCTCACCCCCGAGCAGATCGGGATCGGGATGCGCATCAGCATCCACCCCCACACCGACGCCTTCGTCGACGTGATCCTCGCTGCCCTCGAGGAAACCACGACGACGGCGCAGCAGCGGGGAATCCTCCAGAACCTGGTGATCGAGACCGGTGAGGTCTCCACCTATGTGGGAGTGCGCTCCGGAGAGGCCGGCCAGCAGCTCGCCGAGTACGCCACCACCCTGATCGCTGCCGCCTCCCGTGCCTCAAACCGGGCGCATCTCACCAGCCACCTGCTGCTCTCTCGGGGCTGCCCGGGGGAGGCCGCTTGTGAGCTGGTGCCCGGGGAGGTGCCGGCGGAGACGCACGTCGACCTGGAACTCACCGGACTACCCGCCGTCGCAGCCTGGTCGTTGTACCCGCTGGCCGACGACGGTCTGCCGCACATGGAGCCCATCATGGCTGCGATCGACGCGGCAAAATCCAGCGGCATCGACGTCGTGAGCGAACACTACGCCACCGTGCTGCGCGGGGACCTGGCCGAGGTGCTGGCGCTGGTGGTCAACGCCTGGGGGCGGGTGGGTGAGCAGGTGCCGCATGTGGTCAGCCACGTGAGCATCTCGCTGGACTCGCCCAGCGCCGCCGCTGAACCGGCTCAAGCTGAGGCAGGTGCGCGATGAGTCAGACACAGCAGCGGTACCTCTCGGCCGGTTCCGGCGTCGTCGTGAAGAACCCCTATGACAGTCCCTGGCGCTGGCAGCTCAAGGACCTGGTGATGCTGGTGGTGCTGGGCGTGGTCTTCGGCTTCATTTACTGGGCGCTGGTTCAGGCCTGGAACGGTTTGGCGGTCCTGATGGGCCCGGCCGGTGACCTGGCCCAGCACGTGCTGCAGGGCGGCTGGTTGTTGGTGGCGCCGCTAGCGGTGGCGATCACCCGGAAAGCCGGGTCGGGAGTGCTGGCGGAGATTCTGGCCGCAACCGTTGAGTTCGTTTTTCTTGGTTCCCCGGTCGGTCCGGTGCTGCTGGTGTCCGCACTGTTGCAGGGTCTGGGCTCCGAGCTGCCCTTCGCCCTGGGCCGCTACAGGCGCTTCGGGATCAGCCGCTACGCCGTGAGCGGGTTCTGCGGCGCGTTCTTCGTGTTCTGGTTCTCCACGTTGCGCTTCGGTTGGTGGGGCCAGGAAATTTTCGGGATCCGCCTGGGCATTCACAGCCTGTCCGGGATCATCCTGGGTGGGCTCCTCGCCTGGGTGCTAGTTCGCGCGGTGAAGGCCACCGGGGTGGTGGACAACTACGCGATCGGCCGGGCGCGATGACCTCGCTGGAACCGGTGAACTCGGTGGAGCCGATGGGCTCTCTGGTTGAGCTGCGCGGCTTCACAGCGGTGGACCCGCGCAGCGACCGGGTGCTGCTCGACGACATCGACTTCAAGGTGGCGCCGGGCGAACAGGTGCTGCTGCTGGGCGCATCGGGCGCGGGGAAATCGACCCTGTTGGACGCGATCCGTGGGGTGGTGCCGCACTCGGTTCCCCTGGAGCTCACCGGGGAGTGCCTGGTGAACGGGGAACCCGTGCTCGGCTCCACCGTGGCACAGCTGACGCGGACCATCGGCACGGTGCCCCAGGACCCGCACGCCAGCATCTGCCTACCTCTGGTGGAGGATGAGATCGCCCTGACCCTGGAGAACCACGGGGTGGATCCGGCCGAGATTCCGGGGCGGATCACCGAGCTGCTCGGCGACGTGAGGGCGGCTCATCTGCGCTCCCACCGCACCCGCATCCTCTCGGGCGGCTGGGTGCAGCGGATTGCCACGGTCGCCGCGCTCGCGGCCCGGCCGCGGCTGGTGCTGGCCGATGAGCCCACGTCGATGCTCGACGGCGCTGGCGTCTCCGCGGTGATGGAGCTGTTGACCCAGCTGACCGGTGACGACGGCGCCCTGATCCTGGTGGAGCACCGGCTCGATGAGCTCTCGGTCTCCGCCGGAGGTCCCGGACTGCCTGCGCGCACCGTGGTGCTGGAGGCCGGGCGGATCCTGGCCGATGGCCCCACCGACGCCGTCTTGTCCGAGCACGCCCAACGCTTGGAGAACAGCGGCGTCTGGGTGCCCGGGGTGAAGGCCGAAGCGTTCGCTGAGTTTGCTGAGCTCGCCGAGGACCCTACACCCGAGGCGTCCCCGGCGCTGCTGCGCGCCGCTGGGCTCACCGTTTCCCCGGACCCTGAGACTCCGCCGGTCCTCGACGGGCTCGACCTCACCGTGCGAGCGGGGGAGCGGATCGTGGTGCGCGGGGACAACGGCTCCGGCAAGACCACCCTGCTCACCGCGCTCGCCGGACTGGTGCGGCTGCGCGGTCGCTCTGGTCGATCGGGCAATGCCGGCGAGCTCACCGGGACGGCACCGGTGATGGTGTTCCAGAACCCGGAGCACCAGTTCCTGGCCCACACGGTGAATGATGAACTCGGCGAGGATCCGCTGGGCACGGAGTTGGCGGATCGATTCGGGCTCGGCCACGTGGGTGCGCTGAACCCGTTCCGGCTTTCCGGCGGGGAGCAGCGCCGACTCTCGGTGGCGCTCGGACTGCTCGCGGCTCGTCGTCGTGAAGACCCCACCGTGCTACTGGCGGACGAGCCGACCTTCGGGCTGGACCGGGCGAGCACCACCGCGGTGATGTCGGAGCTGGCCCGGTATGCGGCGGATGGCGGCGCCGTGGTCGTGGTGACACACGACGACGAACTCACCCGCGCCTGGGCGACCCGAGTGGTGCGGCTGCCCGGACGCGACCTGGCGGTTTGTGGCGCCGACGCCGACACAGTGGATGCAGGGGAGCGACGATGACGCAACGGGAGCGGACCCAGGAAAAGCGGCGGGAGCGGCAGCGGCTGCGCATCGTACACCCCTCGACCCTGGTGGAGCCGGGGGTGCTGACCCGGTGGAACCCGTCGGTGAAACTGGTGACCCTGTTCGTCGTCTCGCTGGCGCTGTTGCTGGTGTGGGATCCGTGGCGGCCGGCCGCGCTGTGGCTGGGACTGGTGGCAGTCGCGTTGACGCTGGGCAAGGTGCCGTGGCGCTGGCTCGCGTTGGCTCACATCCCGTTCATCGCGTTCGCGCTCGGACTGTTCCTGGTGAACGTGTTCACCCGGGACAACGGGGTGGCGATCGGGATCGCCCTGGCGGGACGCACCCTGGCCATTGGGGTCGCCTCGATCCTGTTCCTGTGCAGTACTGCACCGGTGGAGCTGATGCGCTCGCTGAACCAGAACCTGAAGTTGCCCGCCTCGATCACCTTCGCCGTGCTCGCCGGGTACCAGCTGTTGTTGGACCTGCCGCGGGAATGGCAGACCATCAGGGCCGCCCAACTGATGCGCGCCGGTGCTGCGCCTCAGCTGGGCGACGGACGTGCACCGAAACTGCGCGTGCGGGAGGCCGGGCGGCTGGCGTTCACGGTGCTGATCGTCGCGCTGCGACGCTCGGAAAGGATCGCCACCTCACTGGAATCGCGCGGATTCGGTTTGAAACCGCGTACCGTCTACCGTCCGGTGGTGCTGCGCACTCGTGACGTCGTCGCCGGACTGATGGTTAGCCTCGCGGCCGTCGCCTACTGCTGGCCCTGGTGAGAGTGCCCGTGCCCGTCGTGGAGCTGTGCGAGGTGCGCGCGCATGTTTTCGGAACTGATGCCTCTCGAGGGCTCCGAACGCATCTCATCATACGAAGCCACCACTTCGGCGCGGAGCCATTCCTCAACAGATTCTTCACGTGGCAACATGACTCGTCGTCCTTCTTGCACTGCTGTCGGTGACCTGGCTGGCCAGCTTAGACTTCTCACAGTATCAATTGGAGTCCGGGCGCTCGGCGACGGTGCCATACTCCTCTCGACTCCGCGCGACGAGGCGACGGGGCTCAGGCCGAATCGTCAGGGGCGGCCTGTTCGGGGAACCACACTGCCTGGCGCAGTCTCACGCGCTGTCCATCGGGAGTCAACGGGCACCCTTCGGTGCGTAGAAGTTCCAGGGCTGTCTCTCTCAGTCGTGTCGGCGGGGCGCCGGCGGCGTTGACGACACGCCACCATGGAACCCGAACGTCGGCGGAGTTCACGGTGGGACCGTGGGACAGGACACGTCCGACCTGACGCGGCCCGCCCCGGTGCAGGGTCTCGGCGACGATCTCGGCGATCAGCCCGTACGTCATCGCCCGGCCTTCCGGGATCTGGGTCACGAGGTCCAAGACCGCCGCTTCGTACTCGGCGGCCCGTGCTGCCGGGTCCTCTGTGTGCGTCGGCTCTGGCTGCGTCGGCGTCATCGCAACACCTCCTCTTTCACCGCGTTCATCGTTGGCTGCCGAGGTGTCTCAGAGCGACAGAGCGATCAGCAGTAACGGCGCCAGCACGACGACGGCGAAGACGACGATCGCCACTCTGCCCTTGCGCGAACCCACGTTCACGGTGGTGCCGATCCCGTAACCCTCGCGCTTCGGCACCATCATCGCCGGATTCTCAGGGTCGTTGTGGAGCCCCATCGGCAACCAGAGTGCGTCCTCGGCGGCCTCCTCCGGGGTGGGGCGCAAGCCCAGCCGTTCCGCGATGCGATCCGCCCAGCGTTGATGGGAACGATACACCGGCCCTCCGATAATGAAGATCGCTACGAGGATGACGAGAACCATCCACATCGACGGCGACCCCGGTCCGTCGCCCATGCGCCACGTCTCCATATTGAGCCAGCCCAGCAGGAGGGTAATTAGCGCGGTCACCCACCCTAAATACTCGATGGTGCTTCGATGTGCGGCCTCCAGGCGAGTTCGCCCCCAGGCAGTGAGATCAGGTGAACCGGGACTCATGGCCGGAACCATGGCACCGAGCGAAGCGATAAGGATGAACATTCCGGAGCCGATGATCACGGGGGTGAACACGGAGCCGAAGCTCTTCTCGGTCCAGCCGCGGACCTCACCGTCGGGGCCCCAGCCGGTGGGCAGCATCTCGGGAAGCTGGTCGTAGATGACCGCGCCCCAGGTGTAGGCGGCGCCGAGGATGAGGAGGGCGAGCAGATAGGGAACCCACAGTCGGGTGCGGCCCTGCTGTGCCGCCATCGCCACCCTATGGTGGTCGGAATTTGGCTCATAGTCATCCGGTCTCATTCCTCCTAGCTTAGGTCGCTGAGGTGACGACGTGGAGGCTGGCGCTGGAGATGGCCGTTCCCATAGAATGGGAAGCATGACTGAGTCAGTATCGTCCTCGTCGTCATCGAACCGCACGCTCGGTCGGGTCGTGCAGATCCTGGACGCTCTGGACGTTTCCTCCTGCAGTGCCTCCGAACTCGCACGGCGCACCGGTCTTTCGGTGTCGACTGTGCATCGGCTGGCGATGTCGATGACGGAGCACGGATTTCTGCGCCGCGATAGCGACGGACTCTTCCGGATGGGGCAGCGCTTTGTCCGCTCCGCACTGGAGGCAGCCGCGTTGCCGGTGCTGCGGGAATTGCAACGAAAGACCGGGGAGACCGCACAGCTGTGGGTGCGTCGCGGCGAGCACCGTCTGTGCCTGGCCACCGTTGATAGCGCCCATGAACTGCGTGCGGCCTTGCCCCTGGGGACCCGATTGGCCCTTCCCGCCGGGTCGGCCGGCCGCATTCTGGCCCGAGACCAGCGGGCCTGGGCCGAGGTCGCCGAGCGCGGTTGGGTCGGGGCAGAGAGCGACCGCACGCCAGGGTTGGGTTCGGTGAGCGCGCCCGTGATTGTCGGTGAACAGTTGATTGCCGCCGTCTGTCTCGCACTGCCGCTGGTGCGTGTCACCGTGTCGCCGGGCGAGGATTTCGGGGACGACGTGGTGGCCGCCGCGCGCGAGATCGCCGCGGCAGCCCACCACTGAGGCGCCGCGGTTTCCCACTTTCCCAGACCGTGGGAAGTTTCACGCGGAATCATTGTGACCTGAATCACGGGGCTGTACGGTTCCTGCAACCCAAAAGCAGGGCATCCCATCCAGTGGGAAGCTCGCGAGGAAAGGTGGCAGGCCATGGTGGCTCACGAGAATCATCCCCCGTTGGAGGGCGTCCGCGTCCTGGAACTCGGCAACTTCATCGCCGCGCCCTTCGCGGCCCGCGTTTTCGGCGACTTCGGCGCCGAAGTGATCAAGATTGAACGCCCGGGATCCGGCGATGAACTGCGCGACTGGCGCAAAACCCGGGGCGAGACCTCAATGCTGTTCCGCACCCTGGCTCGGAACAAGAAGTCGGTGGAACTGGATCTGCGCAGTGACGCCGGCCAGGCAGCCATCAAGCAGCTGGTGGCCAGCACCGACGTGGTGATCGAGAACTTCCGCCCGGGCACCCTGGAACGCTGGGGGCTGGCCCCGGAGACCCTGATGGAAATCAATCCCGATCTGGTGCTGGTGCGGATCTCCGGGTACGGGCAGACCGGCCCGTACCGTGATCGGGCCGGCTTCGGCTCCTCGGCTGAATCCTTTGCTGGGCTGCGCTACATCACCGGTGAGCCGGACCGTCCCGCGGGCCGTGCGGCGGCCTCTATGGGAGACACCGTGGCCGGGCTCTACGGGGTGATCGGCGCACTGATGCTGATGTTCCAGAAGGCGCAGAAGCGCGCGGCACGAAACCAGGCGACGGAGACGGACTGGTCAGCTGACTCGACTGACCCGCAGACCCTGGCCCAGCGCCAAGTGGTCGACGTCGCCCTCTACGAAGGGGTCTTCTCCCTGCTGGAATCCCTCGTACCCGACTACGACGCGTACGGCATGGTGCGCCAGCGCACCGGCGGCCGACTGCCCGGTGTGGTGCCCACCGGCTCCTACTCCACCGGTGACGGGCTGGAAGTGGTGATCGGCGGGAACTCGAACTCGGTGTTCCGCCGCCTAATGACCGCCATCGATCGTCCGGATCTGGCCGAGGATGACTCGCTGACCACCACCGAGGCGCGCGGCGCCCGGGAAGAGGAACTCAACGGAGCGATCACCGAGTGGACCTCGGCGCGGGATCTGAAGGAGGTGCTCGACGCCCTCAATGAGGCCGGGGTGCCGGCCGGGCCGGTCTATGACGCCCCCAGTCTGGCCGAGGACGAGCACTACCTGGCCCGCAACATGATCGAGGTGCACGACGTCGTCGTCGAGGATCAGCCGGAGCCGATCCGGTTCCCCGGCGTGGTGCCCAAGATACCCGGGCACCAGGGTGAGGTGCGCTGGGTGGGGCCCGACCTCGGCGAACACACCGCGGAGGTGTTGGAGGGTCTGGAAGGTTTCAGCACCGAGCAGCTGGCCGAGATGACCGGGCGCAGCGTCGTCGGCGCGGATCGCTGAGATCGGAAGCGTGATGACAATGCCGAATCAGCTGCCGAATCAGCCGACACATCAGACACAGAGCCAGGCACAGCACCAGGCCGATTCCGTGCAGATCACCGACGTGCTGCTGCGCGACGGGCTGCAGGATGAGAAGTCCGTGCTGACCCCGGAACAGCGCATCGACCTGGGTCAGCAGCTGGCCGCCGCCGGGGTGACCCGGATGGAGATCGGCTCCATGGTCAACCCGGCGCGGGTGCCGCAGATGGCCGGTAGCGAGGACGTGCTCGCCGGGCTCCAACGCACCACCGACGCCGAGCTGACCATGCTGGTGCTCAACGCCCGTGGCGTGCAGCGCGCAGTCGATGCGGGGGCGGAACACATCCAGATCGTGGCTTCGGCCTCGGAGGCGCACAGCCAGCGCAACGCCGGCCGGTCGGTGGAAACCGCGATCGCCGAACTGGGGGAGCAGCTGGCGGTGGCACCGGACACCCACTTCTTCGCCGGGATCTCCACCGCCTTCACCTGCCCCTTCGAGGGAGAGATTCCCGCCGAGCGCCTGGTGCGCATCGTCCGCCAGTTCGCGGCGATGGGCGTCACCGAGATCGGCCTGGCCGACACCCTGGGCACCACCGAACCGGAGAAGGTAATGGCCAGCCTGGATACGGTGCTCGCGGCGGAACCGGAGCTGACCTATCACCTGCATCTGCACAACGCGCACGGCCGCGCCCTGGACACCGTCGACGCCGCGCTGCGCGTGGGGGTGCGCCGTTTCGATGCGGCCGTCGGCGGCTACGGAGGCTGCCCCTTCGCCCCGGGTGCGGCCGGAAACCTCGCCACCGAGGAACTGGTCCGCCACCTGCATGCCGCCGGGGTGGACACCGGCATCGACCCGGCCGCGGTGGCCGAGGTCTCTCGCCGGGCAACCGCTCTGCTGGCCGCTGCGCCAGCGCTCGATCTTCAGGAGTCCCGATGAACACCCGTGCTGATCAGACCGACAAGACGCTCGCTCACGACGCGATGGCCATGGACCTGATGGCCGGAACCGGGCTGGAATCCCCCGTCGCTCGACCCACCGACCAGCGCCGCGGAGCACACTATCCGGGGTCCACCCGCACCCGGATCGCCTCACTGCCGGTGCCCGTGTACCTGGTGATGGCCGGGATCGTGCTCACTGCGGCCATTCTGGGCACCATCCCTCCGTCGATGGTCTCCGGGTTCGCCGTCACTATCCTGCTGGGCGGGGTGCTGATCTGGGTGGGCAACCTGATTCCCCGGGTGCGTGACTTCGGGCTGCCCACGATTCTGTGCACCTTCGTGCCCTCGATCTTGGTGTTCTTCGGGGTGATGCCGCAGAACATTATCGACGTCGTCACCGGGTTCGTCACCGAGCAGGGGTTCCTGGACTTCTTCGTGATCGCGATCATCACCGGATCGATCATGGGCATGCCGCGGGCACTGCTGATCAAGGCCGGACCGCGCTTCGCCATCCCGCTGGTGGGTTGCCTGCTGCTGACTTTCCTCATCGTGGGCACCCTGGCCACCCTCACCGGACGCGGATTTATCGAGGGCATCCTGATGTTCGCCGCCCCCGCCATGGGCGGCGGCATCGGAATCAGTGCCATCCCGATGTCGGAGATGTACTCGGCTCAGGTCGGCGGAACGCCCGCGGACTTTATGGGCGACCTGATGTCGGTGATCGTGCTGGCGAACATCGTCTGCATCCTCTGCGCCGGACTGCTGAACGGGCTGGGCAAGAACGGCAAGCAGTGGTTCGTCGGCTTCAACGGCAACGGCCAGCTGCTGCGGGTGCAGGGCAAGCGCGAGGATCTGAAGCTCCCGGCCAAGCGGAAGGTCTCCTCCTTCATCTCCCTGGGTAAGGGGCTGGCCATTGCGGCCACCCTGTTCGTTGCTGGCAACCTGCTCGGGGCGACGGTGGGACTGCTGCACGCCTACGCCTGGAGCATTATCCTGGTGGCCGCGGTGAAGCTGTTCAACGTGCTGCCGCAGGACGTGGAAGACTCCGCCACCGACTGGGGCGACCTGGTCAACGCCACCCTGGTGCCAGCCCTGCTGGTGGGGGTGAGCATCTCCTACATCAACATCAACGAGGTGCTCGATTCGCTCTCCAGCCCATCGTTCCTGTTCCTGACGGTCACCACGGTACTGATTGCGGGCATTACCTCGGGGGTGATCGGCTGGTTCCTGAAGTTCAACTTCATCGAGATCAGCATCGTGCCCGGGCTGATCATGGCGGATACCGGAGGTTCCGGTGACGTGTCGGTGCTCTCGGCCGCGGATCGCATGCACCTGATGCCGTTCGCGGCGCTGAGCACCCGGTTGGGCGGGGCGCTGAACCTGTTCCTGGCCACCCTGCTCACCCCGCTGCTGGTGCTGAGCTGACCTCCTGATCTACATCGGGTAGACGCGGAAAACGACCGCGTGCACCGGGGAGCTGGTGCGCGCGGTCGCGTCGTCGTCGCGAGTGAATTCCTCTAACATGGCGCGCGGTTCCGGATGATCCGGCAGCGCCTCAAGGTAGCCGCGGTGGGCTTCGAGTGAGCGGATGCTGCGTTCCAGGGGCTCCCCGGTGATCTCGAGCCGGTGGGTGGGGTGCTCGGCGCCGAACACCAGCAGTCGGCCGACGTGCCAGGCGGGCAGGTGCAGGTCCTCGGGCGGATGATCCAGCAGGTCGCGGAACACCCACGGATTGTCGGCGTCGCGCAGGGCATCGAGCACGCTGATCCCGGCGGCGCGGTGGTCGGCTTGGTTCAGCCCCCAGGCGACCTCTTCGGCCCAGCCCATCGTGACGACGACGGTGGGTCGCAGCTCGCGAATCGTGGCAGCGATGGCGCGACGCAGGGCGAGGGTGGGTTCGAGCATCCCGTCCGGAAAATCCAGGATGCGCAAATCCTCGACGCCGACTTCGGCACAGGCGCGGCGCTGTTCCTCGGCGCGCATCGGCCCGGTCCGCTCCGGGGCCAGGTCCCGAATGCCGGCCTCACCGGAGGTCAGCAGCAGATAGCTGACCGGGATGCCCTCGTCCGTCCAGCGGGCGACCGCCGCGGAGGTGCCGTATTCCATGTCGTCCGGATGGGCAACCACGCACAGGACCCGGTCCTCGGCGGTGAGCGCAAGATCCTCTAGTGGTTGCTGCGATGCGGTGCCAGCTGAGTCACTCATGGTGCGAGCCTAGCAACCGGTGCCCGTCAGGAAACCAGTTCGGGTTCGGTGGTTCCCTCGCTCGTGTTCCCGGTGCTGTGGGCGGCCAGGGCGACGAAGGCGCGGTCACGCTGCATCAGCGCGGTCATCGAGTCAGCGGTAGAGTTTATGAGTGTCATCAAGCGGTAATTTTTCAGGCACAGGAATGTCAAAATTCGGGTGTTCAGCGTACTCTTGAAAAATATGAACAAGCCAAGGAGGTTCGCGATGACGATGGTGCCGACTCCATCACGAGGCAGCTCGGTGCGTATCGAAGAATCCGCCGTCGTTGAAGCGCTGACCGGTTTTCTCCCCGTCGCGCTCATCGCCTCCAGCGCTGGCGTCAAGGATCCGGGGCAGGTGCGCAAGTGGCGCAGTGGGGCGCTCAAACCGACACCCGCATCTGCCGCCCGCCTGCGGTTCTTGCTCGATCAGGCTAACTACATTGCCCAGAAAGAGTCCCGCGGAATTGCATCCGCATGGCTCACCTCAGCCAACGAGCAGTTGGACTATGATCTGCCCTTGAAAGCGATCCGCGAAGAACGCTTCAAAGATGTGGCTGAAGCAGCCGCGGCGTTTGTGAACGGTTACGCAGGGTGAAGCACTGGATCTGCAGAGAAACGGGCCTCTCGATTATTGAGGGGTCCGTTTCCATTCACAGGGTCTCCAGCAATAGGACAGATTGTGGGCCACTACAAGGGACTGACCGGCATGCCCGCAGGCACCTCACAGCTTATGAATAACCCTGATCAGAACTAAGCTTCAATCTTCAGCGTCCGCAGCTTTCGGTACAGAGTTGTCCGACCGATACCGAGCAACTCGGCCGCGCGCGCCTTGTTCCCTCCTGCGTCTGCAAGCGCAGACTCGATTGCACTGCGCTCTGACCGTTCATAACGGCTCAGCGGTGACCGGGACGCACGTTGGATCTGCTTCGGAAGATGATCCAGTTCGATGATTCCTGCACCCGAAACAGCATCGGCGGTTCTGAGAGTCTCAATGAGCTCAGTGACATTTCCCGGCCAGTGCCATGCCATCAGCGCACGGAGCGCAGCAGAGCTGAATTTCATCCTCGAGTTTCCCCCACGTATTTCCTCATTCAGGGACTTGATGAATTGCGGAATCATCGGTGACAGCTCCTCCAGCGAGGGAACTTCGACGACCGGTACGACAGATTTCGCTTCCCCGAATCTGATTTCTTCGGCAGAGTCAATGAGCTCGAGCATGAAGAGGAACCGACTGTCATCGCCGTACCTGTTGGCTTTATCCCAGACATCGACGAGACGTGATCTGTCACTACTGCTGAGCATATGGGCGTCAGCAACAATAACGCTTTGCCCTTCTTCCAATGCCTTCTCGACCTCGATGACGAGAGCTGTTGCATTGCCTGCCTTCTTCGCGTCAGGACAGTCCTCTCCACGGTCTCGCTGGCGCCCGGGCAGGGTCTCAATGAGCTTCGGCGATCTACCGGTCTCACCGGCGATCCATGCGGCCGACTGGTAACGGCGCCCCGTCCCGGGCCGACCAACGACCCTGATGATTCCTCTGCTGCCTGCTTTCGCAGACAGCTCGCGGCGCAACGAAGCATACGGGTCGCTGTCTAGCTCGACTGGACCGCCGGCGATCTTTCCCAGCAGTGGTTCAGCGTCTCGGTTCTGCCGCATCTGAAGGTCATTTTCGTGACAGAGTTCGGGTGTAGAGTCGAACAATCGGTCATGCGAACGACGTTCGAACCGGTCCGCATCGGTCGGAGATATGAACTCGACTGCCCAGATCGAATCGTGGGCGTCGCCAGCGCGGCCCAGCACTCGCACGGTGCCAACCCCATGGACCTGCACGTCAAACGACTCACCTTCAGATCGATTTCGCTGGATGCTGTCCCACAGAATTGCATGCTCCTCAGCTCCGATGTGTGGAAAAGCGTCCTGACCCGCCATGACTATTTGTGAACTCATCACCGCAACATGATGTCCCGAACTCCGCCAGCGCCGGTACATCCGTGCCAGTTCAAGCGCATGGGAATCAGCGTGCGCTTCGATCTCATCGCTGATCTGTCTCGCTAGCTGCCTCGTCATCGACAGCATGAGCTGGTTGGCCGATCGTGACGGTGCAGCCAACGATATCGAGCCCACTATCCGGCCGGTAAGTGGATGCCGCAATGGAGCACCCGCGCAGGTGAGGTTGGACAGCGACTCATTGAAATGGGCAGAACCTTGTACATAGACAGCGTCTTGAGACTCCACAGGCGTGCCCAAACCGTTGGTCCCCAGGCTGTTCTCGGAGAAGTCAAAGCCTTCAGCTGCGTGCACTCGGTCGAGCAATCGCATCGACTGAGCCGATGTGCCACGACGCCCCAGGATTCGACCCTCCTGATCGCCTAGAAGGATCGTCATATTCGCATCGGCCAGGCTCAACTGCCATTGATCGAGAATCGGGCGGGCCATGCGCAGCAGGGTCGCCTCAGGATCGATTTCGGCTGCGAGTCTGGGCTCAGCATCCGGCCGTATCTTCTGGGAGGCGGATCGACGCCAGCTCCGCTCTATCTCGGGTGGCACGAGATCTGGCGGAAGGCGCACATCATGCAGGCCAACCCTAAGTAGATCTTCTCGCGCCTTCCTCACTTCATCGTTCGGGTTGACTTTCACTTCCGTCCTCGTATCCACATCTGAATTCAGGCTCCAGTCGGTGTCTGGAGACCTCGGCATCGATATTGATCTGCTTCACGTGTTCCAAGTCACACCATCATAGAGGCTCAGCTTCCTACTTGCCCCTTCTCCCGGCAGAACAATTATGTTTCACATTGGAACACCGACCCCTTCAGCGTGAAATTAGCGTGGAATGCACAACCTTCGATTCGGGACGGCCCGGTCATACGAGATATGCCTGCATCCGCACCACAGCCGACCGAAGACCCAAGGTCCGAACCGACAGGTCAACAGACGGTTGACCACCTCACACAAAGGAGTGCACACAATGGCCGCGACCAACGATTCACGAGACGTCCTCAAAGATCTCTACGCCGAGTGGGATTCGCTGATGGCGGAGAACCCGACGATGTCCATGAGGATGCTTCGATCCCTCTTCGATGAATGGCACCAGTCGACAACCGAGCCTGAAAACGTGACCTACAAGGAAGACACAGTCGGAGGTGTCAAGGGCATCTGGTGCCTTCCGGCAGACGCCGACCAGTCCCGCGTCCTTCTCTACACCCACGGCGGTGGTTTCGCAGTCGGATCCGCCTCAAGTCACCGCAAGCTGGCCGGCCACGTCGCCAAGGCACTCGGAGTCACCAGCTTCGTCTTGGACTATCGTCGAGCTCCGGAGCACCCACATCCCGCACAGGTCGAAGATGGAGTTGCAGCATTCGAGGGGCTTGTGGCCGCCCACATCAAGCCTGAGAACATCTCCACCATCGGCGACTCAGCAGGCGGCAATCTTGCCATTTCCATTCCGTTGGCGCTCAAGGAGAAGGGTGCACAGCTCCCCGGAAACGTCATCGCTTTCTCCCCATGGCTGGACATGGAGAACCTAGGAGAGACTCTGAGCACGAACAATGACACGGATGCTCTGATCACGCCTGAACTCCTCGAAGGAATGATCGCCGGTGTCCTCGGAGAGTCCACCGACCCGAAGACTCCCCTGGCCAACCCTCTCTACGCCGACCTCACAGGCTTCCCGCGCATCTACATCACGGCAGGAAGCATCGAATCTCTCGTCGATAACGCAACACGCTTCGCTGACCGTGCAGAACAAGCTGGTGTCGATGTGACGGTGTCGATCGCAGAAAACCAGCAGCACGTCTACCCGATCGCCGCCGGTCGCAATGACGTCGCCGACGAGGAGATCGCCCGCATCAGCACGTGGTACGCGTCAGCCTGATCGACTCTGTCTGATCTCCCTCCATCGTCACTCTCAAGCAGTCATCTGACTCGGAGATGCCCGTAGGCAACCGGCCGATGATGCTCCCACCTCAATGACTCGAAAGAAGGCCAGACCATGTCTGAATTGTCATCCGACTCCAACCGTCCCGCCCCCAGAGAAGTAGATGCTGTTGTTATCGGTGCAGGATTCGGCGGAATCTACGCCGTCCACCGCCTTGCCAACGAAATGAACATGTCTGTCGTCGGCATCGAGAAGGCAGACGGCCCCGGCGGAACCTGGTATTGGAACAGATACCCCGGCGCACTGTCGGATACCGAGAGCTTCGTCTATAGGTTCTCATTCGACTCGGAGCTGCTCCAGGAAGACACGTGGGCTGAGTCGTACCTGACCCAACCGGAGATCCTCGACTACATCAATCGAGTGATCGACAAGTACGATCTGCGCCGCCATTTCACCTTCGGTTCCGAAGCGACATCTGCGGTCTATGATGAGAACGACAGTCGCTGGACAGTGACCACAGACTCTGGAACCGTCTACCGCGCGAAATACATCGTCAATGCCGTCGGCCTCCTGTCAAAGATCAACACACCCGATATCCCTGGTCTCGATGATTTCAACGGCGACCTGCTTCACACCGGTGCTTGGCCGGAGGGGATCGATCTCTCGGGCAAGCGAGTCGGAGTCATCGGCTCAGGATCGACGGGAACCCAGGTTGTCACTGCGCTCGGCAAGGTGGCGGGCCACCTCACCCACTTCATTCGCACGCCCCAGTATTCGGTCCCTGTGGGTAAGCGTCCCGTGTCTGAAGCTGAGCTTGCGGAGACGAAACGCAATTTCGATGCGATCTGGGATCAGGTCTACAGCTCCGGTGTCGCCTTCGGCTTCGAGGAATCGACGATCCCAGCATCATCGGTGTCCAAAGAAGAACAGCAACGTGTGTTCCAATCGGCGTGGGAGCGCGGCAACGGATTCTACTTCATGTTCGGCACGTTCTCCGATCTGGCCGTCGACGAAGCATCCAATGAAGCTGCGGCCGCATTCATTCGTTCGAAGATCGCGGAGACGGTCACTGATCCGGAGAAAGCGCGCAAGCTGACTCCTCACGACCTCTATGCACGACGCCCGCTCTGCGATGATGGCTTCTACCAGACATTCAATCAGGACAATGTCGATGTCGTTGCGCTTCGTGAAACACCGATCAGCAAAGCCACCGCGAACGGAATCGTCACAGAGGACGGCACGCTGCACGAGTTGGACGTCATCATCCTCGCAACTGGCTTCGACGCTGTCGACGGCAACTATCGAAAGATGGATATTCGCGGGCGCGGCGGCAAACACATCAATGACCGCTGGCAGGGTCACCCGGACAGCTACCTCGGTGTTGCAACCGCAGAGTTCCCGAATTGGTTCATGGTTCTCGGGCCCAACGGGCCGTTTACGAATCTGGTGCCCAGCATCCAGACGCAGGTGGAGTGGATCACCGAGCTGATCGGGTATGCAGAGAAGCATGGGATCTCATCGGTCGAGCCGAAGGAGGAATCGGTCGATGAGTGGACGGAAACGTGCACGACGATCGCCAATGCGACTGTCTTCGCCAAAGCAGACTCCTGGATTTTCGGGGCGAACATTCCCGGGAAGAAGCCGTCCGTTCTCTTCTATCTCGGCGGTCTGGGCAATTATCGCGCCAAACTCGCCGAGGTTGCTTCTCATGGATACAGCGAGTTCGCTATCGAATACGACGACGTCGCGCGATCCGCCTGATGAAGTGCGGTGTCGTCGCATCGCCCTACAGCGCACCGAAGCAATAGCCGAGTCCCTGTTGCCGTCGTGGTCAGCCACGTTGGCAACGGGGATCCGACTACACCGACAGGCACCGAGGAACCTCACCACGATGCCTGGTTGACAGATCAGAGGAAAGCGATGAAAGCCTACGCTGTTGAGGAGATCTCGAGTCCGGTCTCCGAGATCGAAATCGAGACACCCGCCCCAGTGGGACACCAAGTACTGCTGAGAGTGACACACTCAGGCGTCTGCCATACAGACACACACGTACAGGCGGGAGGATACGACCTCGGATCCCGAGGTTTCATGTCCATGGCCGACCGTGGACTGACTCTTCCGGCGGTGATGGGACACGAAACGGTGGGCGAGGTCATCGCGGTTGGCGATGCCGCCGACGACAGTCTGAAAGGGAAATCCAGGCTGGTCTTCCCTTGGATCGGCTGTGGAGAATGTGGCCGATGTCTGGCAGATCGAGAGAACTATTGTGACAAGAGTCAGGCGCTCGGAATCTTCCGCCCCGGCGGATTTGCCGAGGAGATTCTCGTTCCGCACGAGAAGTACCTTGTCGACATCACCGGTCTTGATCCCGCATGGGCAGCGACCCTCGGCTGCTCCGGAGTCACCTCGTACTCGGCCGCACGAAAAGCTCGGGAGCATGTTTCTCCTGACGAGACCATCGCTGTTATCGGCGCTGGTGGGGTTGGCATGATGGCGATCGCAATGCTCAGTGCGCTTGGTCATCGGAAGATCGCAGCTGTCGATGTCAGCGGAGAGAACCTCCGCGCCGCGCAAACGCTCGGTGCCACTTCAGTTGTGAACACCTCTGATGGAGGAGGGCCGGCAAAACTCAAAGAAGAGGCCGGCGGCCCGGTGGGTGCGGTCATCGACTTCGTCAACACCGGCGAAACGGTGACGCTGGGATATGACTCCCTAGCCAAGGGCGGCGTCTGCGTCCTCGTCGGCCTGTTCGGCGGAGAGTTCGTCATGCCGACCGCCGTCACGGCGCTCAAAGCCATCACCATTCGGGGCAACTACGTGGGCAATCTCAGAGAACTGAATGAAGTCGTCGAATTGGCGAAGAGCAGTGATCTGCCGAAGATTCCGATCACCCCGAGGCTACTGAGTGCTGAAGGTGTCAACTCCGGTCTCGACGACATTCGAACAGGAAGAGTACGCGGGCGAATCGTTCTCAGCCCGAACTGATCGTGCGCTGCACGTCGACGAGTTCAACCACCGTGTGCCGAATTGGTCGTCAACTGTTTCAGGTCGCAACGCACGTGGCTCTCATCACACTTTGGGTGTGGTCTCAATCAAGAAAATGGCACTGACCAGGAAGGGTATCAAAGTGGCTGTGTACAGCACCATCAATCCATCGACAGGGCAAACGCTCGCCGTCTTCGATGAGATCTCGGATACTGCGCTACAAGAGGTCATCGCGTCGAGCGCAACGGCCTTCCGATCATGGCGCGCCGTGCCGACGGAAGAACGGCGGTCGATCCTCGCCAGCGTGGCGCAGAAATATCGAGACAATGCGAGTGAGTTAGCCGAGATCCTCACTCTCGAAATGGGCAAACCCATCATCCAGGCTCGCGGCGAGGTGGAGCTGTCTGCTCAGATCTATCAGTACTACGCCGACAATCTGGATGTGTTCCTCGCGGACGAGCAGCTGGAGATATCCGGACCAGGGACCGCGGTGGTACGTACCGAGCCCATCGGTCCGCTGATCGGAATCATGCCATGGAATTTTCCTTACTATCAGGTTGCACGCTTCGCCGCTCCCAACATTGCCTTGGGCAATACGATCATCGTCAAGCACGCCCGCAATTGTCCGCAGGCCGCGAAGAAGATCGAGGAGACGTTGACGTCGGCCGGCGTTCCCGCAGGCGTGTACATCAATGCATTCATCTCATCGGCACAGGTCGCCGAGACCATCGCCGATCCCCGAATTCAGGGCGTCTCTCTGACTGGATCCGAGCGGGCTGGAGCCGCAGTCGCCGAAGTCGCAGGCCGCAATCTCAAGAAGTGCGTGCTCGAGCTCGGTGGCTCGGACCCGCTCATCGTCTTTGACGACGCGGATCTTGATGCCGCCGCTCGGGCGGCTGCGGCGAATCGCCTCTTCAACGCCGGGCAAGCGTGCACCGCTACAAAACGGATCATCGTGCACACAGCCGTCTACGACTCGTTCATATCCAAGCTCACCGAGCATATGTCCACGTTCGAACCTTCCGACCCGACGAAGCCGGAAACGTCGATGGGACCGCTGTCTTCTAAACAGGCGGCCGCTGAGATCGACGAATTGGTCGGAGCGGCTGTATCTGCTGGTGCGCAAGTTGTATTGGAAGGCGGTGCCGTCGAGGGGAGCGGGGCCTACTACCGGCCCACGCTGCTCGCCGAGGTCGACCCGACGATGGATGTCTACAGTTCAGAACTCTTCGGGCCAGTCGGGGTCATCCACCGGTTTGAGACCGACGACCAGGCAGTCGACTTAGCAAATGACTCCCCCTACGGTCTCGCTGCCAGTGTTTACACCGAAGACTCAGACCGAGCGAATCGTGTTGCCGATGATCTGGAGACCGGAATGGTCTGGATTAATGGCACGTCAAAGAGCTCTCCGGATCTGCCGTTCGGCGGCATCAAGAGGTCCGGTTTCGGCCGAGAGCTCGCGCACTACGGCTTCAACGAATTCGCCAATAAGAAACTGGTCCGCAATCCGCGTGGCCAGTAAGAGAAGGGAGGCGAACCATGAGCAGAAGAGTCGAGGGCAAAGTCGCCATCGTCACCGGTGGTGCGCTGGGAATGGGGCGTACACACGCGCAACTGCTTGCAGAACATGGGGCAACCGTCATCGTCACCGATGTCAATGATACGGAGGGCCTGGAAACCGCTCACCTCATCGAAGAAGCTGGCGGCAAGGCATCTTTCGTCCACCACGATGTTTCCGATTCTGCAGGTTGGGACGCTGTCGTCAAACACGCCGTGGACTCCCACGGACGAGTGGACGTCCTGGTCAACAATGCCGGAATCTTGGCATTCAAATCACTCCAGGATACGACGGAAGCGGAATGGGAACAGATCATCAACGTCAATGCGAAGGGAACATTTCTCGGTTGCAAGGCTGTCCGGCCCGCCATGCAGAAGTCGTCGGCACCGTCGATCGTCAACATCTCGTCGATGTATGGCATCATCGGCGCCCCGAATGCAGCGGCCTATGAAGCGTCCAAAGGCGCTGTCCGTTCGCTGACAAAAGCAGCGGCAGTCGACTTCGCTGAGTCAGGAATCCGGGTGAATTCTGTCCACCCTGGCGTCATCGACACCGCCATGACCAGGGACATTCTCTCTGACCCCGAAGGAGCGAAAGCTCTTCTCGGAACAACCATTCTCGACCGTGCCGCGCAGCCAGAGGAAGTCTCAAACTGCGTCCTCTTCCTCGCCTCGGACGAATCATCGTTCATGAACGGTGCCGAAATGGTGGTTGACGGCGGGTACATCGCGCAATAGTTTCTCGCGCAACTGTACCGCGACCTCGATTGCGCCGGTTGGCGACTTCGACTTCGATTCGTTCAGCGACGGGTCCGGATGACAGTCGGCGACCGGCGCAGCAGAGTCCCTCATCCTGCCCAGACGCGATCGTCCAGATGGAGCATCCCGCGGTCGGACCCCCTTCACCGGCACCCGTGGAAAACTCATCACGTGTGACCCACACAAGACCACCGGAAAAATTCTGTCCGAATCCGAACTTTTCGGTAGATTGACGATCCCGGGCCGTAACTTCAACCATCTAATGCTGAGTCTCGTACATGAATATGCCGTTAACGATAGAACGACGGCATGTCAGCTGTAGCAGCCCCGTTGACTCCGACCGACATCGATCGAGAAGCCCGTGAAGCCATCAGCAAGTCATCGACGACCGCGCACCGGGAAGTCGTTCGAGCCAGACTCTTCCCCGCCCCCACCGACGGCGTGGGTATCCGAGCAGTCGCCCGCGACCACGGAGCGTCCGCGATGACTGCGCGCGACTGCGCAGTACCTGACAGATCGGTTCGATTCCCCACCGGTGCTTATTCACGTTGATGAAGGCGGCGATTAACTCTGTAGGCGATCGAACTCCGCCGTGCCGAAAAGCGCGGTCGCTGAACGGAAGACGTCGTTGGACTTCCGCAGCTCCCCACGCCAGGAGATCCGCATCAGTTCAGTGACTGTAGTCTTCGAGCACGTGGTCCCCAGCCGGGCCGCCTGATCATCGAAAGCTCTGCTGTGCCCTGCCCCATGAGCAGCCCAGGGAACGACGGCGACAAGCACTCCATGGTTCTTACAGCGGATTCTGGGCGCCGCGGCTTCGAGAAAGACCATGGTGGTGCCAAGATCCAGTGAACGCCATCGGCGCCGACCACCACCACCCACGGCATAGCCAGTAGACCGGCGGCGGCAGAGCGGGCACCTTCTCACTTCACCGGTGCCGGGGCGTACATGTGCTCTCAAGATCTGGTTGTCATAGTCGAAAGCGATGTTCTCCATCACGGTCTTCTCGACGCTGAGAAGCCGTGTCCAAAAGCTGATCCTAGGCGCGTCGTTCCTGTCTGGAGTTTTGACGTTTGGTCGCTAAAAATTCACCTAGGGAGCGACGTGCCGCCCCCATCGTGACGCTCAGACATCCACCCATGCGTCAGGAGAGCCCACATTCGGAACGTTGGGAGCTGACGACCACTGCTGGGCGCAATGGCTGGATGGAACCAACGCCGGAGCGGTTATCAAACATTCAGAGCCGATGAATCCGGCCGACCCGGATGTGATCGAAGCCGTTAAACACACCGGTTGTTTCGTGCCCTGAGGGCGAGAATTGCGCGAAAAAGAGGTAGTGCCTCAGCTCATCCGATGGGGCCATGTTCATCAGGAAACCAGTTCAGGTTCGGTGGTGTTCTCGCTCGCGTTCCCCGTGCTGTGTGCGGCCAGGGCAGCGAAGGCGCCGTCACGCTGCAGCAGCGTGGCGGGGGCACCCGACTCGATGATCCGACCGTGATCGAGCACCACCACGCGGTCCGCCGTCATTACCGTGTCCAGGCGGTGGGCGATCATTAGGGTGGTGCGATGCTCCGCGAGCCGGTCGAGGGCTGCCTGCACGTGGGCTTCCGTGGTGTTGTCCAGGGCGGAGGTGGCCTCATCGAGCACCAGGATCGGCGGGTTGCGCAGAATGGTGCGGGCAATCGCCAGGCGCTGTTGCTCGCCGCCGGAGAACCGGTAGCCGCGGGCACCGACCAGGGTGTCGAGCCCTTCGGGCAGGGCGCGGATCGTCTCGGTCAGCGCGGCATGCTCCAGTGCCTCCCACACCTGCGCGTCGGTGGCGCCGGGTCGGGCCAGCAGCAGGTTCTCCCGCACGGACGCGTGGATCAGGTAGGTCTCCTGCGAGACCACTCCCACCAGCTGGGCCAGGGTATCAGGGTCCAGGTCACTCACGGAGACGCCGTCGATGGTGACAGAACCGGACTGCGGTTCGTAGAGGCGGGGCAGCAAGGCGGCCAGGGTCGATTTACCCGACCCCGTGGCTCCGACGACGGCGATCGTTTGCCCGGCGGGCAGCGCCAGGTCGATGCCGTTCAGTACCGGTGCGGGGTGCTCGGCGGAGCCGTCCGTCTCTTCGGTGTCGTAGGCGAAGGTGACCCCGCGGAACGCGACGTCGCCGCGCAGGGTTTCGGCGTCGAGCTGCACGGGGTGTTCCGGGGGCGTGAGTTCGGGGATCAGGTCGAGGTACTCGAAGATCCGGGAGAAGAACGCCATGGCGGACACCCACTGCACACCGATATTCAACAGCCCCATGATCGGGCGGAACACTTGGGCCTGCAAGGCGGTGAACGCCACCACGGTGCCGATGGTCATGCCCGCCGAGGTGACCGGCAGCCCGGCGGCCACGTAAATCACCGCGGGAATGGCGGCGAACACGATGGACATGGTGGCCATCCGCCAGCGACCGGCCAGCTGGCTGCGCACCTCCAGGCCGATCAGCTTCTGCGAGGTCTCGGTGAAGCGGGCGGCGTCGCGGTCCGTGGTGCCCAGGGTCTTGGCCAGTCGCGCACCGGAGACGCTGAGTCTCTCCTCCACCTGGGTATGCAGTGAGGCGAGTGATTTCTGGCGCTCGTCGGTGATGGATCGGCGCAGCAGCGCCACCTGACGGGAGAGTAGTACCGCCGGTGGCAGCACCACCAGGGAAATCAGGGTGAGGGTGGGGGAGAGTGCGAACATGGCCACAAAAGTTGCGATCGCGGTGGTCAGGTTCGTGGCCACCCCGGTCGCCGTCGTCGTCACCACCGACTGCATGCCGGCGATGTCGTTCATCAGCCGGGACTGCACCTCGCCGGAGCGGGTGCGGGTGAAGAAGCTCAGCGACTGGGCCTGCAGGTGGGTGAAGAGTTTCGAGCGCAGCGTGTGCATGACGCGCTGGCCCATCTGCGTGGACATCCAGGTCTGGACGACGCCCACCACAGCGGTGATCGCGGCGACGGCGATCATCGCGCCGGCCAGCCACAGCAGCAGCGGGACATCTTGGTTGGGCAGGGCATCGTCGATCACACCGCGCAGCAGGAAGGGCTGGGCGATGGTGACCACCGAAGACACGGTGATCAACGCGACGACGACGGCGATGGTGCCCTTGTGTGGGGCGAAGAGTGCGGCGATGCGCTTCAGCGAGACGGGATGTGCCTTCAGCTGCTTGCGATCGTCGGGATTGATTTTGGCGGGGCCGCGGGTGGGGCCGCCTGCCGGGGGTTGATGGAGTGACATAGATACCCCTTTCTCGACGTACATTACTGAGGTTACCTCATTAAGAGGCAATGCCGCAAAATTCCGGATAGACTGGGGGCATGCCAGACACCGCCCAGACACCTGAGTTGACGGACCAGCTGCACGCGATCAATCACCGCCTGCGCCGCCGGTGGACCGCCGAGTTGGCCCCCTATGAGCTGAGTCCGCACCAGTACCGCGCGCTGGCGGCGCTGGTACGTTCCGGTCGCCATGCGGTGGACGTGATGGACGCAGACGCTGCGGGGGGCGCACCCGGGGTGGATCACCCAGAGGGGATGCGTCTGAATGAGGTGGCGGAGCGGTTGCGTATTGCACCGCGCTCGGCGACCGAGGTGGTGGACCTGTTGGAGGCCAAGGGGTTGGCGCGGCGCGGTCCCGATCCGCGCGATCGACGGGCCACCCGAGTCACTGCCACGGAAGCCGGGTATGAGCTCTACTCAGCGGTGCGGGGGCAGAGACAGCAACAGGCGGAAGAGTTCTTCGCGGTGCTCGATGAAGCCGAGCGCGCGGAGCTCTCACGCCTGCTGTCCGTGGTGTTGGACGCGAATCCGCGTCAGGAGCGGTGTCCCTCCGCCGGGGAGTCAACCTCGACGGCGGATTCTGCCCCGTCTTCCGCCGCGGTCAGGTCGTCCGCCTCGGCGGCCGGAGCCTGAGTCTGCACTCCATTGCGCAGGAAGAACACGCCCACGATGGTGACCAGCGAGATCAGTGCGCCGATCACCAGCGCGTTGTGCACTCCGGTCATCTGAGCGGTGACGGCGTCTTGGCCAGCGCCGGCGCCCACCATGGTGGCCACCGTCATGACCGTGATGAACAGGGCGGTGCCGGCACCGGCGGCCACCTGCTGCAGCGTCGACATCAGAGCCGAGCCGTGCGGGTAGAGACGCGGCGGCAGTGAGCCCAGCGCAGTGGTCATCAGCGGGGAGAACAGCAGGGCCAGCCCGGTGGTCAGCACCGAGTGTGCGCCCACGATCATCCACAGCTGCGTATTCTCGGTGAACAGGGTCATTAGCCACAGTCCGCCGGAGGCCAAGAGTGCGCCGGGGATCACGAGGGGGCGGGCGCCAATACGGTCGAAGGCGCGTCCCACGAACCAGCCGAGCACGCCCATGAGCAGCCCGCCCGGCAGCAGTGCCAGACCCGACTCCAGGGTGGAGTGGCCCAGCACCTGCTGCATATAGATCGGCAGCAGGATGATGGTGCCGAACAGCGACATCATCGAGATCAGCATCAGCAGCAGCGCCATGGTGAAGGTGCCCACCGAGAACACCCGCAGATCCAGCAGCGCGAAGTCCTTCAGCGAGAGCTGGCGCAGGGTGAACACCAGCAACGCCACGGCACCGATCACCACCGGGATCCAGGGGGCGACCACCGCGTGACCCGTGGCCGCCTCGCCAATGGAGGACAGCCCGTAGATCAGACCGGAGAAGCCCACTGCGGAAAGCACCACGGACAGCAGATCCAGCGGCACCTGCTTCGTGTCGGTGACGTTGCGGATCATCATTCCGCCCAACACCAGCGCCAGCACGGCGATGGGCAGCACGAGCAGGAACATCCAGCGCCAGGTCAGGGCATCCAGCACCACACCGCCGACCGTCGGGCCGATGGCCGGAGCGACGGCGATAACGATCGAGATGACACCCATGGTGCGACCCCGTCGACTCGCGGGCACCACATTGAGCACCGTGGTCATCAGCAACGGCATCATGATGGCGGTACCAATCGCCTGCACCACGCGCCCGGCCACCAGCATCTCGAAAGCGCCAGCGGCGGCCGCGATGGCGGTGCCGGCCGTGAAGGTCGACATCGCGATGATGAATACGGTGCGCAGGTTCATCCGGGTCAGTAGCCAACCCGTGATCGGGATGACGACGGCCATCGTCAGCATGAACGCCGTGGTCAACCACTGCGCGGTCGCAGCGGGCACGTCGAATTCATTCATCAGGTCGGGCAGCGCCACCGACATGATCGTCTCGTTGAGGATGACGACGAAGGCCGCAGCCACCAGCAGCGAGATCAGCCGGCTGACGCCCGCCGGCAGGGCGGACGCCTCGGCCTGAACCGAGCGGGATTCGGCGGAAGAAGACACAGTGCACCTCAAGAGACGAGAAGTATGGGAGGGGAACTGAAAAACCTTACGCCTATCACTCGCTATGTGCAAGTCGAGTCTGACAGGGAAGGGGTTACAGAATGGGAAGAATGACAGGTCGCTTTGATGCTGTTTGAATGATTACGTAGTGTTGAATTCTTGTGGCAACGATTCGTTGGCTGAAGCGCGAATGCGATATCGACCGAAAAGAAGAGAAGTATGAGCACATCTGAGTACGAATCCAAGGACCCTGTCGAGTCCCCACCGGGCGACAGCGAGTCAACAGAAAACCCCGGTGGGACAGAATCTTCCGGCGTCGAAGACACGAGCGCCGTCGCGACCGACACCCTGGTAGCAGAGCTGCCGGAACACCTGCATATCGAAGAAGACGACACCGACGAGCAGATCACCGAGAAGCTGCGCCGTCAGGGCGTGAAGCTGGGCAAGGGCAACATCACCCCGCGAGTGTTCTGGCCCGCCATGATCAGCGTGCTGGCGATCGCCCTGGCCGGAATGTTCCTGCCCGAAGCCACCGACAACGTCCTGCAGGGAATCCAGGGCTGGATCGTCGAGCACCTGGGCTGGTACTACGTGCTGGCCATCGCCTTCTTCATCGGGTTCTCGCTGTTCATCTGTTTCTCCAAATACGGCAAGATCCGCCTGGGACGAGACGACGACCGCCCGGAATTCAGCGTGCTGACCTGGTTCTGCATGCTCTTCGCTGCCGGCATGGGCATCGGCCTCGTCTTCTATGGTGTCGGCGAACCGCTGACCTACGCCACCATTGACCCGAAGCCGGGCTGGGAAGGCGACGAAGCGGATCTGGCCAAGCTGGCGATGGCTCAGACCTTCGTTCACTGGGGCCTGCACCCCTGGGCGATCTACGCCGTCATTGGTCTCGCGGTGGCCTACACGATCCACCGTCGTGGACGTCCAGTGTCTATCCGCTGGGTCTTCGAGCCGCTGCTCGGCGACAAGGTCAAGGGCTGGGCCGGCGACGTCATCGACGTATTGGCGATCTTCGGCACCATCTTCGGTGTGGCCACCTCACTGGGGCTGGGCGTGCAGCAGATCGGCTCCGGTTTGACCTCGATCGGCATCGTCGACGAAGCCGACAACCTGCTGCTGGTGATCCTCATCGTCGTCATCACCTTCGTCGCCACCGTTTCGGTGGTCTCGGGCGTGGGACGAGGCATGAAGTGGCTGTCCAACATCAACCTCTCGATGGCCGGCATTCTGCTGATCTCCGTGCTGATGCTGGGTCCGACGCTGTTCCTGTTCCAGAACCTCATCGAGTCGCTGGGCGCCTACCTGGCGAACTTCATGGACATGACCTTCGACGTCGCCGCCTACACCGGCGAGGAAGGCAACACCTGGGCCTCGTCGTGGACGCTGTTCTACTGGGGCTGGTGGATCTCGTGGGCCCCCTTCGTCGGTATCTTCATTGCCCGCATCTCCCGCGGGCGCACCGTGCGGGAATTCATCACCGGTGTGCTGCTGGTGCCCTCCATCGTCGGCTTCATCTGGTTCGCCGTGCTGGGTGGTACCGGTATTCATCGCCAGCTCTACGGGGACGGCGACCTGGTGCCCGAGGACCCGGCAGACTTCGCCGCAGACATGTCGCTCTTCGATGTTTTGGGTGGACTGCCACTGGGGACGATCTTCTCGTTCCTGGCGATCATCCTGGTGGCGATCTTCTTCATCACCTCCTCGGACTCCGGTTCCCTGGTGATCGACATGCTCGCCTCAGGTGGTCATCCGAACCCGCCGACCTGGTCGCGCATTCTCTTTGCCGCGTTGGAAGGCGCGCTGGCGATCGGCCTGATGCTGGCCGGTGGTCTGGAAGCATTGCAGGCGGCATCGCTGGCCACAGCGCTACCTTTCAGCGTCATCTTGTTGCTGATGTGTTGGGCAACATTGCGCAATCTGCGCGCGGATCAGGATCGCCGCGAGGAACAGGTGTTGCAGGACCGGTACAAGAAGCTGAGCCGTATGCTGAAGAAGGACTTCGGTGTGCACTTCGGTCCGCAGGTCGACGAGCGTATCGACTATCGACTGACCCGTAGCCGCGGCGCTTTCGACCGCAAGCCGGGGCAGCCCAAACCGGAGAAACCGAAACGCGACGAGCATCCGGTGCGCAGCGTCTGGCGCCGCGCCCAGGATGGTTGGAAGCCGAAGACCGACGGTCAGTCCGGTCAGACGGATCCCGGCAAGGACCAGAACCCCGAGGGGCGAGCCTGACGGAAGAATCCGGTCCCCACACGAAAGCGGGGCACCACAGTTCATCACTGTGGCGCCCCGCTTCTCTAGGTCAGGGCCGCGATCCTCTAGCGGGTGCGTCGGGCCAAGATGAGTGCGCCGAGTCCGAGACTCAGGGTCACCGTCAGTGTCGCCATCCGGGATTGGCGCGTGGGAACACACTGATCCTGTAGCGCAGTATTGGCCTCTTCTTGGATGCTTTCGATGCGCTCAGGGGTGTACGCGGGGTTCTCGTTGTTCTCGAGATCCAGGCTCGGCCAGGTCGTCTCGATCCAGGAATCTCTGGCCTCCAGATTCGACTCGTTCTGGGGGAAGTCGGGCGAAATATCGGAGGTTCGATCACTCTCCTGTCAGGGTCAGTTTTCGTCCGGCGGTTTCCGGTGCGAAGCAGAACATGAGGACCACCGCCACCAGCACCAGGCCTCCGGCCACAGCGAACGACGTCGTCAGTCCGAGCGCCGGAACCATCCAGGTGACGAACAGTAGCGGGCCCACACCCGCGGAAATGCGGGAGACCGCGGACGCCCAGCCGAACCCGGAGCCGCGCAGCTCGGTGGGGTAGAGCTCCGAGGCGTAGGCGTAGAGCACCGGGATGGCCACCTGCACTACGAACCCGTAGACCAGCACCAGCGGGAGCACGGCGGAGGGCACGTGCAGGAACGCGGCCAGCGCGGTGATCAGCGCGGAGGAGACGACGGCGGAGACACCCAACAGCCAGCGGCGCCCCGTCTTCTCCACCAGCCAGGCGGCCAGGATGACCCCGAGCAGGCCAATGGCAGCCATGCCGCCGGTGGTGAGGAACGCTTGAGTCCGTTCGAAGCCGGCGTCGATCATGAAGGTCGGCAGCCACTGTAGGCCCAGGTAGTAGACGAACATGATGGTGAGGAACAGGCACCAGATGGCCAGGGTGGTGCGCCAGGAATAGCGCCACAGCCGGATCAGCTGATCGGCTAGGGCGAGCACGGTCATCCTCGGCGCTTCGGGGACCGGGGGCAACACGTACTCACGCGGCTCGGCGCCGGTCTGGCGGACGAGCTGGTCGATGACTTTGCGGGCTTCGGCGTCGCGCCCCTGACGCAGGAGGAACAGGGGAGACTCGGGCACCCAGAGGCGGACGAAGAACACCAGCAGTGCGGGCAGAATCATGGCCAGCAGCGGCAGACGCCAGTCGCCCCAGGTGGCCACCAGCCAGGCCGAGACGAATCCGCACAGAGCGGCGCCGATGGGCCACCACCCGTCCATGGCGGTGAGCACGGTGCCGCGCTGTTTGCGCGGGGTGAACTCGCCGACCAGGGCATAGTCGACGGGGATGCACCCGCCGAGACCGAAGCCGGCGAGGAACCGGAAGATGGCAAACCAGACGATGTCGCCGGTGAACACCCCGGCCAGGGTGAAGATGGAGAATACCAACAGGGTGATGGCGAAGGCCGAGCGGCGGCCGATGCGGTCGGCCACGGTACCCCAGAAGAACGCGCCCACGGCCATGCCGATGAGGTTGGCGGTGCCGATCCAGGCTGCTTGCCCGGCGGTGAGTGCCCACTCCTCGCGCAGCAGCGGGATCAGCACGCCGTTGAGGGAGACGTCCCAAGCGTCGAACATGAAGCCGAGTCCGCCGATGAGGAAGATCCGTCCCTGGGCGCGCCACCGCCAGGGCAGGGACTGGACGATGTCCTCACCGGTGGGCAGGCTGGTGCGTGCGGCGGTGGGGGTGTTGATGGAAGACATGGGCCCGAGTGTAGGCCGGGTGCCGGGGGCTGGCGCACCCCGGACGCGAAGTAAAACCCGGCTGGGGCGGCTAAAGTGTTTTTGAGGGGTTTTCGAGGTGAACGCACGGGGAACGAGGTGGTTGAATGCACGGCACATCGTCGTTCTCCGACCGGACGCGCGACCGGCTGGAGCGTACCGCCGTCGCCGTGGCGCGCGCCGATGAGCGTATCGGGGACCGGGGGAGGGAGCTGGAGGGGCTCGTGGCCGCTGGTGAGGGCGGCTGGTCCACCTGGGTGGATGGGGTCTGGGTGCGACCGCAGAACGTGATGGTGGCGGAAGTGTTCTCCCGCAGCGCCGCCGGCATCAACGCAGAGGTGCTGACCTCGATCCGGGTGATGCAGGCAACCCGAGACGCGGCCGAGTCGCTGGGGGATCCGAGTCGTCGGATCGAGGTGTCCGATCTGGTGTCGCTGCACGACCGGATTGAACCGGGGGCGCCCGGGCTGCGCCACGAGCCCAGCTGGTTGGTGCGCTCCGGGCAGGTCGGCGACGGCGTGGCGGTGGCACCGGCCCCCGCCGACCGGCTGCCCGGACTGATGGATGAGGTGGCCCGTTACATGTCGGGCACTGAGGGCAGTGGGTTAGTGCGATGCGCGATCAGCTACGCCCAGTTGGACTCGCTGCACCCGTTTGAATCGGGCAACGGCCGCACCGCGAGAGTCGTGTTGCACGCGCTGCTGCGCCGCACCGGGGTGCTGCGCTGGACCCTGCTTCCGGTGAGCACCGGATTCGCCCGCCCTCTGGCGGATTTCGAGCGCGGCATGCACCGGTTCCGCCGCGGCCCGGAGGGCATGGAGGACTGGTTGGAGAGTTTCTGCGCGGCTCTGGAACACAGTGCGCGGGTGGCGCTCGAGCTCGACGCTGCGGTGGAGGAACTGCGGGGAACGCTTATCGAGCGCTTGCTGGCCTCGCGGGCGGAGGACGGGCGCTCGCCGGTGGCGCCGCGGGCCGATTCGGTGCTGCTGGAGATGCTGCGGCGTCTGCCGGCCGATCCGGTGGTGACGGTGGAATCGGTGCGCGAGCACCACGGGATCTCGACGACGGCGGCCCAGCGGGCCCTCGCGGAGCTAGAGCGGGCGCGGATTCTGACCCGGGCGCGGATTCCGGGGGGACGGCAGGTCTGCTGGATTGCCGAGGAGTACCTGGTGCTGGTCACGCTGCGCGGGGTCTATCACTGATCCAGGTTTGCCACGGGGTGGGAAGCTGCGCCGATTCGCTGGTGATCTGGATCTCATTCCCTCTACAGTCTTCCCACTGGAAAGAACATGCTTCCCATGCTCTGGGAATCATGCGGTGACTGACGAAGGAGCGACGATGCGTGACTATGCGATTGCGGCGATCCCCGGAGACGGGATCGGGCCCGAGGTGGTGGAGGCCGCGCGCGCGGTGCTCGAGGAGTGCCAGCGGCGCTACGGATTCACCCTGAACTACACCGACTACGATTTCTCCGCCGAGCTGTACCGGCGCACCGGGCGCAAGGTGACCGAGGCGGATATGGACGAGATCGGCGCCCACGACGCGGTGCTCTTCGGAGCCATGGGGCTGCCCGAGGTGCGCGGGCCGGAAGGGCTCGAGCTCGGCGCCCAGGTGGAGATGCGCGCCTACTTCCCTCTGTTCGCCAGCCTGCGCCCGGTGCGGCTCTTCGACGGCGTCGACGGCCCGTTGAAGACCGACCACGTGGACATGCTGGTGATCCGCGAGACCTCCGAGGGCATGTTCGCCGGGCTGGCCGACCACCACGAGCCCAGCGACGAGGAAGCCAGCGACCGGATGACCATCACCCGCGCCGGGGCTCGCCGGCTGATCGAGGTCGCCTTCGACCAGGCGCGCACCCGGCGTCGTCGCGGCACTCCCGGTCACGTCACCCTGCTGCACAAGTCCAACGCCCTGCGCAGCAATGTGCTGTTGGAGAAGGTGTTTGACGAGGTGGCGGCGGAGCATCCGGATCTGGGTAGCGCGAAACACTACATCGACGCCGGTGCCATGTATATGGTGCTCGATCCGGGCCGCTACGACGTCGTCGTCACCGAGAACATCTTCGGCGATATCGTCTCCGAGGTGGCCGCCGGGCTGGTGGGCGGGCTGGGCGTGGCGCCCTCGGCCGACGTCAGCCTGGACCGCGGGGTGTTCCAGCCCTCGCACGGCAGCGCGCCCGATATCGCGGGGCAGGGGGTGGCCAATCCGACCGCTATGATCCTCTCGGCGGCGATGATGCTGGATTGGCTGGGCGGACGGCACGACGACGAGCGCTGCCTGCGGGCCGCCGAGGGCATCCAGCGCGCGGTGGAGGCCACCCTGGCCGCCGGTGTGCGCGGCCCGGATCTGGGCGGCACCGCCGGCACCGCCGAGGTGGCCGAGGCGATCCGCGCGTCCCTGCCACAGGTGGAGGTGCGCGCGTGAGTGTCAAGGTCCTCTACCTCAACCCGCTGCAGGACTATGTGGACGGGATGCTGGCCGCCGCCCCAGACGGGTATGAGGTGACCGTGCTGCCGCTGGCCACCGACCCGGACGGGGTCGCCGAACTGTGCCGGGCTGCTGCTGATGCCGACGTCATCCTCTCCGGGGTCGAGGTGCCCGAGGAGGTGTTCCGGGCGGCGGAGCGGGTCCGGTTCATCCAGTATCTGAGCTCCGGCTACGGTCAGTTGCCCCTGTCGGTGCTCAACGAGCTGGGCGTGCCGGTGGCGCAGATGAAAACCCACTCGATCTCGGTGGCCGAGCACGCGGTGACCCTGATGCTGAGCCTGCTGCGGCGTATCCCGGCCAGCACGCAGCTATTGCGCGAGGGCGCCTGGCGCGAGGACCTGGACGAGACCTCCTACGCCGAGCTCTACGGCAAGACGGTGGGTATTGTCGGGTTCGGCAATATCGGTCGCTGGGTGGCGAAGATTGTGGCCCACGGTTTCGGGGCGAACGTGGTGTTCTATGACGGCGCCGAGATCCCGCTGACTGTGTCCGAGCTGATCCCCGCCGAGCGGGTCGGGCTGAATGAGCTGATGTCGATCTCCGACGTCGTGTGTGTGGCCCTGCCGCTGAACGAGGGCACCGAGAAGCTGGTGGGTGGGGCCGAGCTGGCGCGGATGAAGCCCGGCGGCCTGCTGGTGAACGTGGGCCGTGGCGAGACCGTGGATGAGCAGGCACTGATCCAGATGCTTCGGGCTGGAAGGATCGCCGGTGCCGGGCTGGACGTCTACGCCGCCGAGCCACTGGACCTGAACAGCGAGCTGCTGGAGCTGGACAGGGTGATCTGCACCCCGCACATGGCCGGGGTGGGCTGGGAGAACGTGCAGCGGCGCATCGACACGGTGTGGAGCAATGTCACCACCGCGCTCGACGGCGGCATTCCCTCCGGGGTGATCACCCAGACGCGGCGGGCGCCCGGAGTCGCCGCGGCGCGGTAAGGTCACCGCAGGGAGCTCAGCCCCTGGAACTTCTGCACCAGGGACTCCCGCGAGTGCTGATCCATGCGGTGCACTGCCTGTTCGGCGTCGCCGTCGAGAATCGCTTGCAGAATGCCGCCGTGGCCGATGATCTCGTCGGGCTGCTGGATGGCGGCGTCGAGCCAGGGCAGCATGTTGCGGATGCGGTACAGCTCCTCAAGTAGATCGCGGAGCACCTTCTCGGCGCGGGAGTTGCGGGCCATTTCAGCGATCTTGAGATGGAAAGCGACCGCCGTTTGAAACGCCATTTCGGGGTCGGCTTCCTCTTTCTGCCGGTCCAGCAGTTCGGCGAGCTGAGCTTTCTGTGCCGGGGTGCCGCGCTCGGCGGCCTGGCCGGCCAGGGGTGGCTCGATCATCTGCCGCAGCGCAAACAATTCGGTGACATCCTCCAGGCGCAGTGAGCGCACCAGGTAGCCGCGCCGGGGGATGATCGTCACCCAGCCTTCGTGGGCGAGCAGCCGCAGCGCGTCGCGCACCGGGGTCTTCGACACCCCGAACTCCTCGGCCAGATCCTGTTCCAGCACCACCGAATCGGGGGCGAGGTGGACCGTGAGGATCTGTTCCTTCAGTGCCAAATACACCCGGTCGGTGGCGCTGAGGTTGCGCTCGGCGCCACGGCGGGCGGGGGCCGCGCGGTCGATCCCTGAGGTGGTCATGACTGGTTCTCCCTGTGGTTGCCCGGCGCATCGGCGCGCCTGTGTCGATCCTAGGGGTCTTGTCTCGACGGTTCGAAAAATGTAATGTAGATCACATCATACCGGAGATATATCACCACTATGGTGAGGGGCGACATGACTCTGCATGCACAGCAACACGACGGCATCAGCGACGAGCTGCGTGAGGCGATCATTGGCCACGACGGCGACGACCTGCGGACCTCGGACCAGGGCACGACGTTCGTCCAGCTGCTCGACGAGCAGGGGCACAGACATACCGGCGGGGTGTTCGGGCGAATCGCTGACGCGCTCAGCCACGCCGAGTTGCGCGAGATGTACCGCGACCTGGTGTTGCTGCGCCGGTTCGACCAGGAAGCCACTGCCCTGCAGCGCCATGGCGAGCTGGCCTTGTGGGCGCCCTGCCTCGGCCAGGAGGCCGCGCAGGTGGGCCTCGGGCGGGGGCTGCGCTCCCAGGATTTCGCCTACACCTCCTACCGCGAGCACGGGGTGGCCCTGCAGCGCGGGCTCGCCCCGCGGGACCTGCTGCGGATCTTCCGCGGGGTCAGCCACGGCGGCTGGGACCCGCACGCACACAACCTCAGTGCCTACGAGATCATGATCGGCGCCCAGACGTTGCACGCCGCCGGCTACGCGATGGGCGTGAAATTGGAGGGGGCTGCGGGTACCGGGGACGTGGACTCCGACGTCGCCGTCGTCACGTGTTTTGGTGATGGTGCGACCTCGGAGGGGGATGTGGCCGAGGCGCTCACTTTTGCCGCCTCGTTCCAGGCGCCGGTGCTGTTCTTCTGCCAGAACAACCAGTGGGCGATCTCGGTGCCCAAGCAGGTTCAAACACCGTCGCCGATCTACCGCCGCGGCGAGGGATACGGCATTCCCGGCATCCGCGTGGACGGCAACGATCTGCTCGCCAGCTACGCGGTGTCCCGATTCGCGCTGGACCGGGTGCGTTCCGGGGCCGGACCGCTGTTCGTGGAGGCCTACACGTACCGGATGGGCGCGCACACCACCGCTGATGATCCGACCCGCTATCGCTCGGCCGAGGAGGTCGAGCGTTGGAAGCGGGCCGATCCGCTGGAGCGGGTGCGCCGCCACCTGCTGGAGATCGGCGCGGCGGACGAGGATTTCTTTACTGTGCTCGACGCCGAAGCCGAGCAGTGGGGCGCCGGGGTGCGCGAGGCCTGCCTGAGCCTGGAGACCCCCGGACTGGATGCCCTTTTCGACCACATCTACGCCGACTCGCACGCGCTGGTGGAGCAGGAGCGCGCCGAGTTCCGCGCCTATGAGAATAGCTTCGGTGAGACCGTGGAGGAGGGAGCATGACCACCGCCACCGCGGACACGACCGCTGAAGCGAGCGTGTCCGCCACGACCTTGACGCTGGCCGCCGGGATCAACCGGGGGCTGCGCCAGGCGATGGCCGACAACGAGAAGGTGCTCATTCTCGGTGAGGACGTGGCCGAGCTCGGCGGGGTGTTCCGCATTACCGACGGGCTGCACGAGGAGTTCGGCGGGCAGCGGGTGATGAACACGCCGCTGGCCGAATCCGGCATCATCGGCACCGCGGTGGGGTTGTGCGCCCGCGGATTCCGGCCGGTGGTGGAGATGCAGTTCGATGCGTTCTCTTATACCGCGTACGACCAGATCGTGAACCAGGTGGCCAAACAGCACTACCGCACGGGCGGGCACCTGCGGATCCCGATGGTGATCCGGATTCCGTTCGGCGGGGGCATCGGTTCGCCCGAGCACCACTCGGAATCACCCGAGGCGGCGTTCGCCCAGCACGCCGGGCTGCGAGTGATGGCCCCCTCGGACGCGCACAGCGCGTACTGGGGGATTCAGGAAGCGATCACCCGCGACGACCCGGTGATCTTCCTGGAGCCCAAGCGCCGGTACTGGATGAAGGGCGAGGTGGATCTGGACCCGGCCGCGGCTCCGACGGGGGACCGCGCAGTGATCGCCCGGCCCGGCACCGACGTCACGCTGGTCACCTATGGACCGCTGGTGCACACTGCGCTGGAGGCCGCTGAGACCGCAGCCGAAGAGGGCACCTCGGTGGAGGTGGTAGACCTTCGCAGCGTCTCGCCGCTGGATCTGGGTCCGGTGGTCGATTCCGTGCAGCGCACCGGCCGCGTCGTCGTCGCCCATGAGGCCCCCGTGTTCTTGGGGCTCGGCGGGGAGCTGGCCGCACGGATCCAGGAGCAGGCGTTCTACCACTTGCACGCGCCGGTGCTGCGCGTGGGTGCTCCGCACGGACCGTATCCGCCGGCCCGGTTGGAGCACCACTACATTCCGGACGCCGACCGGATGCTCGACGGCATCGACCGGGTTCTCGACTGCTGACAACGGCCCGAAGCTAACAACGACGGAAAGAAGCCCATCGCGCTATGACCACCACCGTATTCCGCCTCCCCGATGTGGGAGAGGGTCTCACCGAAGCCGACATTCTCGCCTGGACCGTGCATCCGGGTGATGAGATCGGCGTGAACGACATCATTGTGGAGATCGAGACCGCTAAATCGGTGGTGGAGCTGCCCAGCCCGACGGCGGGGCGGGTGCAGCAACTACTGGTGGAGGCCGGGCAGACGGTCACGGTCGGCACCCCCATCATCGAATTCCGCACGGATGGTGGGGCGGATGAACCCGCGCCGGAGTCAGCAGCGCAGACGGCATCTGATTCGGAGGCGCAGCCCGGACCCGAGTCCGAGTCTGAATCCAGTGGCGCGACTCTGGTCGGCTACGGCACCCGGGCCTCGACGTCGCGCCGGGCTCGCCGTCGTGCTCAGCGCGGGGCCGATGCTCCACCTGCACCCGCTCCGGTCACTGAGACGACAGCGGAGGCAGCGCCGGAATCTCCTGCGGCTACCGGTCTCGCCCTGGCGAAGCCGCCGGTGCGCAAACTCGCCAAGGACCACGGAGTGGACCTGATGCTGGTACCTCCGACCGGGCCGGTCGGCAACGTCACCCGCGAAGACGTGCTCGCCTACCTGGAGGCCAGCTCCGCACGTGACTCTGCCGGTCAGGGTGCAACTACAGCGGTCGGAGCATCGCCGCTGGGCGAGACCCGCCAGATCCCGGTGAAGGGCGTGCGCAAGGCCACCGCCCATGCCATGGTTGCCTCTGCTTTCACGGCGCCGCACGTCACCGAGTTCCTTGACGTCGACGTCACCGCCACGGTGGAGCTGATCCGGGTGTGGAAGTCCCAGGGCGTGTTCCCCGAGGGCGTGAAGGTCTCACCGCTGACCCTGCTCTCGCGCGCGGTGTGCTGGGCGGTCGGACGCACCCCGGAGATCAACGCCAGCTGGGGCGAGGAATTCATTACCGTGCACGGCCACGTGAACCTTGGCATCGCCGTGAACACCGACCGTGGGCTGCTTGTGCCGAACATCAAGAACGCCCACGCGCTGACCGTGACCGAACTGGCCCGAGAACTCACCGAGCTCTCCGAGACCGCGCGGGCGGGCAAGGCCACCCCTGAATGCCAGCGCGGCGGGACCATCACGATCACCAATGTGGGGGTGTTCGGGGTGGATGCGGGCACTCCGATTATCAATCCCGGCGAATCGGCGATCGTGGCGATGGGCCAGATCAAGCGCCGCCCCTGGGTGGTCGACGACGAGCTGGCCGTGCGCGATGTCGCGACCCTGTCGGTCTCGGCTGATCACCGGGTGGTGGACGGTGTCGCGATCTCCCAATTCCTCGCCGACCTGGGCGGCGCCCTCGAAGACCCGCGCGCCTTGTTACTGTGAGCGGTTCACTCACGTGTCATTTCGCTCCTTTTAAGCAGTTCAGGCACCACGGAGGTCACGTTGCCGACGATGCCGAGGTCGGCGATCTCGAAAATCGGGGCGTCCGGGTCCTTATTGATGGCGACGATAGTCTGGGCGGTCTGCATTCCGGCCCGGTGCTGCAGTGCACCCGAGATGCCCAGAGCCACGTACAGCTGCGGCGAGACAGTGGCACCCGTCTGGCCCACCTGTGCGGCGTGTTCCGTCCAGCCGGCATCAACCGCGGCACGGGACGCGCCCACCGCGGCGCCGAGGGCATCGGCCAGTTGCTCGACGAGGCTGAAGTCCCCGTTCAGCCCCCGGCCACCGGCCACCACGGCGGCGGCTTCGGTCAGGGCCGGGCGTCCCGTGGACTCTACCGGAGACCGCTCGATCACGGTGACCCGTGGGCCGGAGACCGGTACCTCCACCGGCTGTGGTTTCGGGGTGGTTCCGGCAGGCAGCCCGGTCTCGGGCACGGGGACGACGTTGGGTTTCACGGTGATGCACACGGTTGACTCAGCGGCGCATCGGGTGGTGTAGGCACCGGCCAGCACCGACTTCTGTACGCTGATCCCGGCCTCGGCGGCGTCCACTCCGACCGCGTGCGTGATCAGCCCGGCCTCCAGGCGCACAGCAACGCGGGCCAGCGCATCGGAGACCTCGCCCGCATCGGAGGCGAGCAACACAGTGGCCCCGGTCTGGCGCGCTGCGTGCTCGATCAGGTCGGCGAGCTGCTCAGCCGGCACCGCTGCGCCGTCGGCGTTGCTGTCAGTATCCGCGCAGAATACGGATCCCAGGTGTAGGCCATCCAGGGCGTTGCGGGTGGTCTCCGTGTCGGTCGCAGCGAGGACGTGCACCGATTCCGGGGATCCGGCCACGGTGTGGACCAGCGCGAGTAGTTGTTGATCGGTGGAGCGCAACGGGGCGCCGATCCGATCCAGGACGACGAGGACGGTGGGTGCAGAATTCGGTGACATCGCGGGTGCTCCTGCTCGGTGAGAGGTATCAGTCGGGTCAGATCAGTCGGCGGGCGGAGAGAAACTCGACCAGCTCGGTGACGGCGGCGCCGTCGCCCTCATCGGTGAGAATCCGCCCGGCTTCTCGCGGCGGACGAGGTGCGGCCTCAAGCACCTGCACGCGGTTGGTGAGTTCGGCCGCGTCGAGGCCGATGTCGGTGAGCGACCAGGTCTCGGAGGGTTTCTTCTTCGCCGCCATGATCGCCTTGAAACTGGGGTAGCGCGGGGTGTTCGCCTGGTCGGTCACGGTGACGACGGCGGGCAGGGGAGCACTGACCCGCTGGGTCTCGGTCTCGGTGTGGCGAACCGCGGTGAGGGTGGCGGAAGCAGGGTCCAGTGATACCTCGGTGGTGCGTGTGACGAGTGCCCAGCCCAAGCGCTCGGCCAACTGGGCGGGCACCGCTGCGGTCTCGCCGTCGGTGGAAGCCATGCCGGTGAGCACCAGCTGTTGCATCGATTCCTCGGTCGTGGACGTCAGGGTCTCGACGACGTGGCGCAGGGCCAGCGAGGTGGCAGCGACGTCGGCTCCGGTCAGGGCAGAATCGCTGAGGTGCACGGCGTCGTCGGCGCCCATCTGCAGGGCTTTCTTCACCGCCGCGGCGGCGCCGGCGGGCCCCATGGTGAGCGCGGTGATGCGCACGGTGGGCGCGGAGTCGGCGGCGTCAGGGGACGTGAGGGCTTCGCGCAGCTGCAGGGCGGTCTCCAGGGGGTATTCGTCCAGCTCGGAGAGAATGCCCTCACCGCGGTCCATGTGGTGGGAGTCGGTGAGGTGGCGGGCCTGCTGGGCGTCCGGGGCCCACTTCACCAACACGATCAGGTGCAGGGCGGTCATGAGGTCTCTCCTTCGGTACGTTCGGCGCGCTGGACGACGCGCTCGGCGTGGCGGATCAAAGGGGCGTCCACCATCGCGCCGCGGAACCGGAAGGACCCAGCGTGCTGGGGCACCTCGGCGAGCAGAGCAGTGGCGTGCTCGAGTTCGGCGTCGGTGGGGGTGTAGGCGGCGCGGATGGGGGCGACGTGGCTGGGGTGAATGCAGGCTTTGGCGGCGAAACCGCTGGCCGCGGCGTCCTCGGCTTCAGCGCTCAGCCCGTCCAGGTCGGTGAGATCGGCGTAGATGGAGTCGATGGCGGCTGTGCCGTGGGTGGCGGCGGCGAGCAGCACCAGGGACCGGGCGGTGCGGGCGACATCCCGGTAGGTGCCGGTGCTGTGGCGTGAGGAGCTGCCGCCGAGGGCCGCGACCAGATCCTCCGCCCCCCACATCAGGGCGGTGACCGAGGGATGGGCGGCAAGCTGGTCTGCGCGGGTGATCCCGGCAGGGGTCTCGCACAGGGCGATGACGCCGACGCGCGGGCCCAGCGCCTGGACGACCTTGTCGACGTCGTCGGCGGATTCAGCTTTGGCCAGCATCACGTGGCGCACCCCGGTGCCGGCGAGCACCTGCAGGTCGGCGTCGAGCTCAGCGCGCGTCGCATCCCCAGCCGGGTTGACTCGGACGATGGTGCGCTCGAGCAGCGCGGCGTCTTCGGGGAGGGTAGCCAGGTGGCGGACCAGGTGCCCGCGGGCGGCGGGCTTGTCGGCGGGGGCGACCGCGTCCTCCAGGTCCACAATGACCGCATCGGCGCGGTCGGCGGCCTTGGCATAGCGTTCGGGACGGTCGGCCGGGCAGAACAGGATGCTGGGGCCGAGGGTGAACGGTGCTGGAGTGGACGCGATAGTCATGAGGGGCTCCCGGAACGGTGGGCGGCTTCGGACTCCCAGATCAGCACGGAGCGGATGCACTCGGCCGCCAGCACGCCGTCCTGATTCTCCCCGGTGTGCCGGATACGCACGATCCCTTGGCCGGGCCGAGACGACGAGGCGCGGGTGCCGAGGATCTCGGAGGCCGAGTACAGGGTGTCGCCGTGGTAGAGCGGGTGCGGGAAGCGGACCTCCTCGAATCCGAGATTCGCCACGATGGTGCCCTGGGTCAGCTGCGCCACGGAGGCGCCGACGATGATGGCCAGGGTCATCATCGAGTTCACCAAGGGCTGGCCGAACGGTTGCGCTGCGGCCCAGTGCGCGTCCAGGTGCAACGACTGGGTGTTCATCGTCATGGTGGTGAACGAGACGTTGTCGGCTTCCGTCAGGGTGCGCCCGGGGGCGTGGCGGTAGAGGGCGCCGACCTGGAGCTCGTTGACGTAGAGCCCGCGCTGCTGGATGACCGGCTGTGCGGCGTCGTGATTCATGAGTCCAACCCCAGACTGCGGGCGATCAGCATCAGCTGCACCTCGGTGGTGCCCTCGCCGATCTCCAGGATCTTCGAGTCGCGGTAGTGGCGAGAGACGACGAATTCGTTCATGAAACCGTAGCCGCCGAACACCTGGGTGGCGTCGCGGGCGTTGTCCATGGCGGCTTCTCCTGCGACCAGCTTGGCGATGGCGGCTTCGGTTTTGAAGGGCAGCCCGGCGCGCATGCGGGCGGCGGCGTCGTAGTAAGCCAGCCGGGCGGTGTGGGCGCGGGCTTGCATGCGGGCGATCTTGAAGGACACCGCTTGGTAGGAGGCGATGGGGTTACCGAAGGTGTGGCGCTCGCGGGCATAGCGGACCGCCTCATCCACACATCCCTGCGCGGCCCCGGTGGCCAGGGCTGCGATGGCGATGCGACCCTCGTCGAGGATGCCCAGGAAATTCGCATAGCCGCGGCCGCGCACCCCGAGCAGGTTCTCCTCCGGGACACGCACGTCGTCGAAGGTCAGCGGGTGGGTGTCGGAGGCGTTCCAGCCCACCTTGTTGTAGGCGGGTTCGGCGGTGAATCCGGGGGTATCGGCCGGGACCAGGATGGTGGAGATCTCTTTTTTGACGCTGCCGTCGTCGCGCGTGGTCTCCCCGGTGACGGCGGTGACCGTGACCAGCGAGGTGATGTCGGTGCCTGAATTGGTGATGAACTCCTTGGTCCCGTTGATCACCCAGTGGCCGTCCTCGAGGCGGGCGGTGGTGCGGGTGCCCCCGGCATCGGAGCCGGCCTCGGATTCGGTGAGGCCGAACCCGGCGAGCTGCTCACCGGCGGCCAGGGCGGGCAACCAGCGCTGCTTCTGCTCCTCGGTGCCGTAGCGCAGCAGGGGCATCGCGCCGAGGGAGACGCCGGCTTCCAGGGTGATCGCCACGGACTGGTCGACCTTCGCCAGTTCCTCCAGTGCCAGACAGAGGGCGAAATAGTCCCCGCCCTGACCGCCGTACTCCTCCGGGACGGGCAGTCCGAACAGCCCCATCTCGCCCATTTGGGAGATCACCTCATAGGGGAAGCTGTGCTCGGCGTCATGCCGGGCCGAGACCGGGGCGACCACCTCCTGGGTGAATTCGCGCACCGCTTCTACGAGCGCCTGTTCTTCGTCGCTGAGCTGGTGGCTCATGATGCTGTCTCCTCGACATTCTCGGGATCTTCTGTGTGGTCTGGTTGGTCTGAGGCAGCGACGACGGCGAGGACCTGGCCGAGCTTGACCGTCTCGCCCACACGCACGTTCAGGGTGACGGTTCCGGGCAGCGGGGCGGTGAGCCGGTGCTCCATCTTCATCGCCTCGATGGTCACCAGCGCAGCCCCGGCCTCAACCTCGGCGCCGTGGTCAGCGTGAACCTCGATGACGGTGCCGGGCAGTGGCGCGGTGATTTCGGGGGCGGCTTCGGTGAGTTCGGCCTCGCGCTGACTCAGCCGGGCCAGAGTCTGGGCGTGCGGGTCGGCCACGGTGAGGGTGCCGGTGAAGCCCGGGGTGGACACCCACACGACGGCGCCCTCCGGGGCTCGGGAGGCGACGACTGTGCGCTGCCGGGCTGTGGTGACGGCTCCGGGAGCGATGTCACCGGGGCTGGTGGCCGGGTCAGAGAGGTGCGGCACCGCGATGGTGGTGAGCTCGCCCTCGGGTGCCCGATGGGTGACCAGGTAGTTGGTGGGCACAGATCCGGTGGCGCGCCAGCCGTCGGTGCGCCAGGCGGAGTTGTGGGATACGGCGTCGCCCGCCTGGTTCTCGGTGACTACCGCCTCCACCGCGAGGCGCGCGGTGTGCTCATCCGGGCGGGGGAACACCAGAGCCGGCAGCCGCCGCTCGATCAGGGTGGTGTCGAGTCGGCCGGCGCGGACATCGTCGTCGTCGAGCAACTGCTGCAGGTAGGAGATATTGGTCTCCACACCGAGCACCACGGTCTCCTCGAGGGCGCGCCGCAGCCGGGCCAGCGCCTGGCTGCGATCCTCCCCGGTGGCGATGATCTTGGCGAGCATCGGGTCGTAATCGGTGCCGATCACCGAGCCGACGCGCAGACCGGAATCCACGCGCACTCCGGCCCCGGAAGGTTCGTGCAGGGCGAGGATCTCCCCGGTGCTGGGTAGGAACCCCGCCTCGGGCACCTCCGCGTAGACCCGGGCCTCCACGGAATGCCCGCGCAACACGACGTCGTCCTGGGTGAGGCGCAGCGGCTGACCAGCGGCAATGCGCACCTGCTGTTCCACCAGGTCAACCCCGGTGACCTCCTCGGTGACCGGGTGCTCCACCTGCAGGCGGGTGTTCATCTCCATGAAGTAGAACGTGCCGGGGTCCTCATCGGAAATCAGGAACTCGACGGTACCGGCCCCGCGGTAGTCCACGGAGCGCGCGGTATTGCACGCTGCTTCACCGATGCGGCGGCGGGTGTCGGCGTCGAGCAGGGGCGACGGCGCCTCCTCGATCACCTTCTGGTGCCGGCGTTGCAGTGAACACTCGCGCTCACCGAGGTGGATCACCGCACCGTGGGCGTCGGCGAGCACCTGCACCTCAATGTGGCGCGGGGAGCGGATGAGCTGCTCGATCAGCAGGGAATCGTCCCCGAAGGCAGCGCGGGCCACCCGACGCGCGGTGAGCAGAGTGTCGGGCAGGTCCTCGGGGCGCTCGACCACGTGCATACCCTTGCCGCCACCACCGGCGGAGGGCTTGATGAGCAGCGGGTAGCGGATCTCGGTGCCGAAATTGCTGAGCGCCTCGATCAGTTCGGCGTCACTCAGCCCGGGCTCGGACACGCCGCGCACCACGGGAACACCGGCTTCAGCGACGTGGTTCTTGGAGCGGATCTTACTGCCCATCACCTCGAGCGCGTGTGCCTCCGGGCCGATGAACACCACCCCGGCCTCGGCGCAAGCGCGGGCGAACTCGGCGTTCTCGGAGAGGAACCCGTAGCCGGGGTGGATCGCCTGGGCACCAGTGACGCGGGCGGCGGAGAGCACCGCTTCGATGTTCAGGTAGGACTCGGCGGCCGGTGCCGGACCCAGCCGCACCGTTTCATCGGCGAGGCGCACATGGGCGGCGTCGGCGTCGGCGTCCGAGTACACGGCGACGGCGCGGATTCCCATCGCGTGCAGCGTGGCGATCACCCGGCAGGCGATCTCGCCGCGGTTGGCCACCAACACGGTGTCAAACATCGTGGTCGGGTGCGGGGTCGGAGTCTGAAGTGTCATGGGGGCTACATCCTGAACAGGCCGAAGCCGGGATCGGGCAGGGGTGCGTGGGCGCAGGCCTCGAGCGCCATCGCCACCACACGGCGGGTGTCGCACGGGTCGATGATTCCGTCGTCCCAGAGCCGTGCGGTGGAGTAATAAGGCTGACCCTGGTCCTCATAGTTCTGCCGGATGGGGTCTTTGAATCGGGCTTCGTCGTCGTCGCTCCAGGTCTCACCCGCAGCCTCGAGCTGGTCGCGCTTGACGGTGGCGAGCACCCCTGCCGCTTGTTCCCCGCCCATCACGGAAATCCGGGCGTTCGGCCACATAAACAAGAACCGGGGGGAATAGGCCCGCCCGCACATCGAATAGTTGCCGGCCCCGAACGAGCCGCCGATGATCACGGTGATTTTCGGGACCCGGGTGGTGGCGACGGCGGTGACCATTTTTGCCCCGTTTTTCGCGATGCCGCCGGATTCGTAATCCCGGCCCACCATGAACCCGGAGATGTTCTGCAGGAACAGCAACGGAATCTCGCGCTGGTCGCACAGCTCGATGAAGTGCGCGCCCTTCAGGGAGGACTCGGAGAACAGGATGCCATGATTGGCGACGATGCCCACCGGGTGCCCGTCGATGTGGGCGAACCCGGTGACCAAGGTGGTGCCGTAGTCGCGCTTGAACTCGTGGAAGGCGCCGTCGTCGACGATCCGGGCGATGACCTCGCGTACTTCGAAGGGCTGGTTCACATCGGTGGGGATGATGCCGTCGAGGTCCTCGACCGGCAGCCGCGGCGGGATCGGATCCTGACGCTGCCAGGCGCGGGGGCCGGGGGCAGGGAGGGTGGAGACGATGTCGCGAACGATCTGCAGGGCATGGTCGTCGTCCTCAGCCAGGTGGTCCGCCACCCCGGATTGGGCGGTATGTACGACGGCGCCGCCGAGCTCTTCGGCGGTGACCACTTCGCCGGTGGCCGCTTTCACCAGGGGCGGGCCGCCCAGGAAGATGGTCCCCTGGTTGCGCACGATCACTGTCTCGTCGCTCATGGCGGGCACGTACGCCCCGCCGGCGGTGCACGAGCCGAGGACGGCGGCGATCTGTGGGATGCCACGGGCCGAGAGCTGGGACTGGTGGTAGAAGATTCGGCCAAAGTGGTCGCGGTCCGGGAACACCTCGTCCTGCATGGGGAGGAACGCGCCGCCGGAATCCACCAGGTACAAACACGGCAACCGATTCTCGGCGGCCACTTCTTGGGCGCGCAGGTGCTTCTTGACGGTGAGCGGGAAGTAGGTACCGCCCTTCACGGTGGAGTCATTGCAGACGATCATCACCAGCCGGCCGTGCACCAGCCCGATCCCGGTGATCAGCCCGGCCGCCGGGGCGGCGCCGTCGTACATCTCCTCGGCGGCTAGCGGGGCCAGCTCCAGGAACGGGCTGCCCGGATCCAACAGCCGGTTCACACGCTCCCGGGGCAACAGCCGGCCGCGCTCCTGGTGACGCCGTCGTGCTCTCTCTGGTCCGCCGAGGGCGGCGCGTTCCAGCCGCTGCGTGAGTTCGGCGCGCAGTTGGCCGTTGTGCTCGCGGCGCTGGGCGAAGGTGTCGCTGTGCCGGTCGACGGTGCTGGGCAGCGTCTCCATGCGGCCTCCCGGGGAGTCTCGGTCTAAGGGTGGGGTATCCGGCGGTGCGCCGGTCGGGTACGATGAGGGAATTCAGTTAACGATGATTCACTGAAATCAAGGCTAGTGAGGGAGATCACATTTGTCCAGGCCGAGTGCACCCGCCACCCGTCGTCAGGCGGAGAAGAACCAGCGCCGCCAGGACCTGCTCGAGGCCGCCGGGGTGCTCTTCGGCGCGCGCGGATTCGACGCGGTGTCGCTCGACGACGTCGGCAGCGAGGTCGGTGTGACCGGCCAAGCTATTTATCGGCACTTCAAGGGCAAGCAGGATCTGCTCGGGCAGCTGCTGCTCGGGGTTAGCGAGCGGCTGCTCGCCGGGGCGCAGGACATCCGCGCCTCCGTGCCCGAGGTGGCGGCGCGGGCCCGGCTGCTGATCGAGTTTCAGGTCGAGTTCGCGCTCGGGAACCCCGAGGTGATCCGGGTGCAGGATCAGGACCTGGCTCGGCTGGCCGAGGCGGACCGGCGGTTGGTACGTCGCATGCAGCGCGAGTATCTGGATCATTGGTCGGCAGCGCTGGCTGCTCTCCATCCTGAAGATTCCCGCGATGAGCTGCACACCCGCGTGCACGGCGTCATCGGGCTGATCAATTCCACCAGTCACTCGCTGAAATCCCGGTATGGCCCCGGGGTGGATCCGCGACGTCGCGCCGACAGCCAGCGCGCCCTGATCAAGATGGCCCAGGCCGCGGTGTCCGCCCGGCTGTGACCCGGCCGCACCCGCGCCCGAACCCGCAGTGCACCCGAACCCGAACAGCGAAGGAGGCAGCATGTTTGCCGGATTCTACGAAGAACTGCACGAGGAGTTCCGCGAGCTCGCCCGGGAGTTTTCCGCCCGCGAGGTCGCCCCCCACTACGCCGACTGGGAGAAAGCGCACCGCATGGACCGATCCCTCTGGACCGCCGCCGGAGAGCAGGGGCTGCTGGGGTTGGCTGTGCCCGAGGAGTTCGGCGGCATGGGACTGAATGACTACCGGTTCCGCATGGTGCTCGACGAGGAGCTCTGCCGGGCCGGGCATGAATCGGTGGGCTTGGCCTTCCACCTGCATGACGACTGGGTGCTGCCCGCCCTGTTGCGCTACGGAAACGATGAACAGCAGGGCCGGTGGCTGCCGCGCATGGTGGACGGCTCGCTGGTGACCTCGGTGGCGTGGACCGAGCCCGGCTGCGGCTCCGACCTGCGCGGAGTACGCACGAAAGCCGTGCCCGACGGCGAGGACTGGGTGCTCGATGGGCAGAAAACGTTCATCGGCAACGGGATCACCGGCGATGCCGCCCTGGTGCTGGCCCGCACGGATGGCTCCAGTCCCACCGAGCGCGGCGGCGCACACTCATTCAGCCTGTTCTTCGTCGAAAAAACGGCAGGGTACGACGTCGGCTCCCCACTCGAAAAAATGGGTCTCACCGCCTCGGATACCGCAGAGCTGTTCTTCACCGGGGTGCGGGTTCCGGGCGCGAACCTTATCGGGGAGCTCGGGGCAGGGCTGCGCTACGTGCACGAGCTGCTACCGCAGGGCCGGCTTGCCGTCGCCACGTCTTCTGTGGTGCTGGCCGCCCAGACGCTGCGCGCCACCCGGGAGTACGTGAGTCAGCGGCAGGTGTCCGACCGGACGGTGGATGAGTTCCAGAACACCCGCTTCCGGCTGGCGGACATGCAGGTCTCTCTCGAGGTGACTCAGCACTATGTGGCTCAGGCGGTCACCCGGTTTAATGACGGCGAGCTGAGCCTGACGGACGCATCGAAGGCGAAAATGTGGGCGAGCGAGCGGGCGAAAGAGCTGATCGACCAGTGCCTGCAGCTGCACGGCGGGTACGGTTACATCCTCGAATACCCGGTGGCGAAGGCTTATCTGGCGGTGCGGTTGTTCACGATTTTCGGCGGTACTTCCGAAGTGCTGCGGGACACCATCGCCCGGGACCTTGTGAGCTAGGTCACGTTTTGCTAGGTTCGAGGCGGAATCGAGTTACAACTCAGTAACTGAACCGAGCGGCGGGAGTGCCCCCTGACCACACCCAGACCCACCTCACGATGTCCCACGATGTCGGACCTACCGAACCGGCCTTGATCGAGCAGACCATCGCCGAAAACCTCCGCGCCACCGTCCAGCGTTTCGGTGACCGGGATGCGCTCGTCGACGTCGCCGCCGGGCGTCGCTGGAGCTACACCGAGTTCCGCCGCGATGTCCGCCGCCTGGCCACCGGGCTACTGCGCGCCGGCGTGGAGATCGGGGAGAGAGTGGGCGTCTGGGCGCCGAACCGCTGGGAATGGACTCTCACCCAATACGCCACCGCCGAAATCGGCGCGATCATGGTCAACATCAATCCGGCATACCGGCAGCATGAGCTCGAATACGTGCTGCAACAGTCCGGGATCACCGTCGTCGTCGCCGCCGATGCCCAGCCCACGGCGGACTACCCCGGCATGCTGGCCCGCGCCGAGATGAACCTGGGCGCGCTGAAGCACACGATCATCATGGGGGAGGATTCCTGGCGCCAGGTCGCCGAAGTGGAGGCCGACGACGCCGGCCTCGACGCGACCGCCGCCCAACTGTCCCCGGACGACCCGATCAACATCCAGTACACCTCCGGCACCACCGGATTCCCCAAGGGCGCGACCCTCACGCACCGGAACATCCTGAACAACGGATTCCTCGTGGGCGAGATCTGCCGGTATACCGAGGAAGACCGGATCTGCATCCCGGTGCCGTTCTACCACTGCTTCGGCATGGTGATGGGCAACCTCGCGGCCACCTCCCACGGGGCGGCCATGATCATCCCCGGGCCTGTCTTCCACCCCGGTGCCGTGCTGGACGCCGTCGAGCAGCAGCGCTGCACCAGCCTGTACGGGGTCCCCACCATGTTCATCGCGGAGTTGGAGCTGGACGGCGAAAAAACCGTCGTCGACTATGACCTCTCCACCCTGCGCACCGGGATCATGGCCGGCTCGCCCTGCCCCGCCGAGGTGATGCGCCAGGTGATCGAGACCATGCACATGGCGGAAGTGACCATCTGCTACGGGATGACCGAAACCTCACCGGTGTCCATGCAAACCCGACCCGACGATGCCCTGGAGCTGCGGGTCGGCACGGTGGGCCGGGTGTCCCCGCACGCCGAGGTCAAGATCATCGACCCCGCCACCGGGGAGACCCAGCCGGTGGGCGAGACCGGGGAGCTGTGCACCCGCGGTTACCTGGTGATGGACGGTTACTGGGGCGAGCCGGAGAAGACCGCCGAGGCACTCGACGCCGAGGGGTGGATGCACACCGGTGATCTGGCCACCACGGATGCGGAAGGCTACGTGCGGGTGACCGGGCGCATCAAGGACATGGTGATCCGCGGCGGCGAGAACATCTACCCGCGCGAAATCGAGGAGTTTCTGTATACCCACCCCGACATCATTGATGCCCAGGCGATCGGTGTGCCCGATGAAAAATACGGTGAGGAGGTGATGGTGTGGGTGCGGCTGCGCGCAGGCGCCGAACCGCTGACCTCCCAGGCGCTGCACGCGTTCTGTGATGGCCAGCTGGCCCGGTACAAAATCCCGCGGTACGTGAAGATCGTGGACGAATTCCCGACGACGGTCACCGGCAAGGTGCGCAAGGTGCAGATGCGCGATGACGCCGCTGCCCTGCTGGCCAGCGGTGCGACCGGCGACGTCGACGACTACCGCCGGCCCCGGACATCGCCCCGAGAATCCTGAGGAGACCCCGATGAGCCCCTGCTATTTCGAGCGCATCGATGCGCACACCTTCCAGCCCACACCACACATCTCCGGTGCCTGGAACGTGACCGAGCAGCACATCGTCCCGGTGTTCGGCCTGCTCACCCACGCGCTGGAGACGGATCGAAACGGTCGGCGCGGCGCAGGCACGGGCGAGGAGCCGCTGCCGATCACCCGGATCTCCTTCGACATTCTCGGCACCCTGACAGTAGCCGACCCCATGGAGATCAGTTGCCGGGTGATCCTTCCCGGGCGCACCATCGAGCTGGTGGAGGCGCAGCTGTCCAGCCGGGGCCGCGTGCAGGTGATCGCCCGCGCCTGGTTCCTGGCCGGCTACGACACCGCCGCGCTGGCCGGCACCGCACTGGAGACGATCACACCCCTGGAGGAGGCCGACCCCTGGGACCCGTCCACCGTGTGGCCCGGGGACTTCATCGGCGGCATCGAGGTGCGCCGTCGTCATTTCGCGCTCGGGCGCGCGCACTATTGGGCGCGCACCCCGGTGGAGCTGGTGGCGGGCGAACCGGTGAGCGCCACCGGCCACGGGCTCACCCACAGTGTCCTCCACGACGTCGAGGGTCCGGTGGGTGCGGTGAGCCAGGCGCTCACCGTGCGGCCGCTGGGCTGAACGTCAGCGCAGCGGGCGGCCGGTGAACTCGGGTTTCCGCTTCTGCTGGAACGCGGCGAACCCCTCGGCATAGTCCTCGGTGCCGCACAGCTCGCCCTGCAGCCGGTTCTCGTGCTCCACCGACTCCCACAGTCCGATCCGCTGATCGCGCACCTGGGCCACCAGCTCGCGGGACGCGAGGAAAGCAGCGGTGGCGCCCCGGGCGACCTTTGCCACCGTGGCGCGGGTGAAGTCCAGCAGCTCGGCGTCATCCACCGCACGGGAGAACAATCCCGAACGCACCGCTTCCGCTCCCGACATCAGCTCGGCGGTGTAGATCAGATCCAGGGTGCGGTGCGCCCCGAGCCGCTCGGTGAACAGCGCGTGTCCGCCCGAATCCAGGGTGGCGCCGAGATTCGCGAACGGCGAGCCGATCTTCGCGCCCTCGCCCACGTAGACGACGTCGGTGGCGATCGCCAGCCCCAGTCCGACTCCCAGGCACGCCCCCTGCACGGCGGCGAAAGTGGGGGCCGGAAACTCCGCCATCTGGCGCAGCACGGGAGTCACCTTTTCGCTCAAGTACCCGTAGGCGTCGTCGGTGGCGGGGGTGACGTTCGAGATATCCCGGCCCGCGCAGAATCCGCGGCCCTCACCGCGCAGCAACAGGGCGCGCACCTGCCCGGCCTCTACCGCCCGGGCGGCGTCGGTGTAGGCCTGCGCGAGTTCCTGTAGCGCGGCCTCGTCCAGCGAATTCATCTTCTGCGGGGCGTTGAGCACGACCTCGGCGTATCCGGCGTCGTCGTGCAGTGTCAGCTCGATCATGATGATCTCCAGTCAGGCGTCGAAATCGACGACGAGGGTGTCCGAGGTGGGGCGGGTCTGGCAGGTCAGCACGTAGCCGTGGTCGACCTCGTCCTTTTCCAGCGCGTAGTTCTCCTCCATCTCGAAGTCTCCGGAGATCACCTTGGCGCGGCAGGTGCCGCACACCCCGCCCGCGCAGGCGAACGGGGTATCGGGGCGCACGCGCAGCGCGGCGTTCAGCACGGTCTCCCGGGCCGAGGCGGGTGATTCGATGCGGGAGGACTGACCGTCGAGGTTGAACTCGATCGTCACGTTCGCACCCTCGGGGTCGGCGACGACAGCCCGGCCCTGATGCCCGGCCGGGCGATCGGGCTTGCCGGTGGTGAACAGCTCAAACCGGATCTTCTCCGCAGGCACCCCGCGCGCGGCCAGGGTGTCGCGGCACATCTGCACCAGCTCGAAGGGACCGCACAAGAACCACTCGTCGGTGGAAGCCACCGGGATGATCTGATCCAGCAGTTCGTTGAGTTTCTCCTCGTCGATCCGCCCCGACATCAGCGGGGCAATGCGCTGCTCGCGCGAGAGCACATGGTGAATGGCCAACCGGGAGGGGTACTTGTCCTTCAGATCGCCCAGTTCCTCGGCGAACATCACATCCATGGCGGAGCGGTTGGCGTAGACCAAATCGAACGACGACGACGCAGAGGCCCCCAGCACCGCCTTCGCGATCGCCATGATCGGGGTGATTCCGGAGCCGGCCGCGAACGCCACCAGGTGGGTGTTCGGGTTCTTCGCGACTTCCGCCTCCGCCAGCTGTTCGGCGTCGTTCATCGAGGTGATCTGCATTTTCGAGGTGAACGCGCCCTGGGGATTCATCACCTCCAGGGTGTCTCCGGCGGCGAGCTCCTCGTTGGCCCAGGTAGAAAAGATCCCGCCCAGGTCCTTTTTAATAGCCACGCGGATTTCCCCGGGCACCGGATCCGTGCAGATCGAGTACGACCGGCGCACCTCCTGCCCGTCGAGGGTGGCCCGCAGCGCGACGTACTGGCCCGGCAGATAATCGTAGTCGTCCTGCAGTTCCTCCGGAATCGCAAAGGTGACCTCCACCGAATCGGCGGTCAGCTTGCGCACCTCGGACACCGTGAGCGAATTGAAGGAGGCGCGGCGTTTGGTGAGTGTCTCAGTCATGATGGTCCCCTCAGTGAACCTTGAAGTAGTCGAACGGCTCCAGGCAATCCCGGCAGCTGTAGAGCGCTTTGCAGGCGGTGGAGCCGAAACGGGTGAGCTCTCGGGTGTTGAGCGAATGACAGCGCGGGCACTTCACGCTCAGCCCCATGGGCACCGGTCCCTGGCGCACGGCCGAGGCGCCCGACGGTGGAGCGATCCCGTACTCTTCCAGTCGGCGTCGTCCCTCCTCGGTGATCCAGTCGGTGGTCCACGCCGGCTGCAGCACCAGCTCTACCCGGGCATTCTGATAACCGTCTGCACGCAGGGCATGACCCACATCCTCGGTAATCGTGCCCATAGCGGGGCAGCCGGAATAGGTGGGGGTGATGACGACGACGGCGGTCCCGTCGGCTTCCACTCGGGCGGCGCGCAGGATCCCGAGGTCGGCGATCGAGAGCACCGGAATTTCCGGATCCGGCACCCGGGCGGCAACGTCCCACACCCGGGCGGCGTTGACGTCGGCGGGTCGCAGCGTGGTGGCGGTGGTCATCGGTCGCTCTCCCCTCGGAATTCTTTACCAGGTGGCGCCGGGATGCTGGCGGGCCAGCACCTGCATTTCGGCCAGGATGTGGCCGCGGTGCTCGCTGAACTCCCCGGAACGGTCCCCGCCCCAGGCACCGGGCAGATCCGGGACCTCCAGCTCCGCCTCGGCCAGCAGCTCAGCAATGCGACGGTCGAAGTCCGCGCGCAGGCTGGACGGCAGCACCGCGATGCCCCGTTCGGCTAGGTCGCGGGTGAGGTCGTCGTCGTGAAACAGCTCATCCACGTAGGGCCACAGGTAGTACAGTCCCTTCTGCATGCGCTCGTGCGACTCTGGGGTGCCGATCCCGAGGCGCAGCACCCACTGGGCGGCGTGATCCTGGTGGTACTGCACCTCTTTGAGCGCCTTGTCTGCGATGGCCGACAGCGTGGCATCATTCGAGTCCACCAGACGCCGGAACAGCTCGTGCTGATAGTACGAGAAGATCAGCTGACGCGCGATGGTCTGCCCGAAATCGCCGTTCTCCTGCTCCACGAGGCGGCAGGAACGGAACTCCTCCTCGTCGCGGAAATATGCCAGGTCATCCTCGGTTTTGCCCCAGGCGGTGCCGGCATAGGTGAGCAAGAACCGGGCGTGGCCGAGCTGGTCGAGGGCGATGTTGGAGAGAGCGATGTCCTCCTCCAGTTCCGGGGCGCGGGCGATCCACCAGCCCAGGCGCTGAGCGAGCATCAGGGCGTCATCGCCGAGATACAGCGCGTAGGTGGCGACGTCGGGTTCCGCAGTGGCGCCGGAGGCGGCGATCTCCTCGGCGCTGATCGCCGAGCCAGCCGAAATCTTGGTGGCGGAGTCGTGGGATGCGAAGCTCATAGGTGCTTCACCCCTTCTGACTTGGTGTAATAGGTGGCGTGACGGTAGGCCTTGCCCTGCGCAGACTCGAAGTAGCCGCCCTTGGAATCCGGATCCGAGGAGGCGATGACCGCAGACGGAACCACCCACACGGAGGTGCCTTCGTTGCGGCGGGTGTAGAGATCGCGGGCGTTGCGCAGTGCCATGGTGGCGTCGGGGGCGTGCAGTGAGCCGGCATGCACATGGGAGAGTCCGCGCGAGGAACGCACGAATACCTCCCAGAGCGGCCATTCGGTGGTGGTGCCGGTGGTTCCCTCGGTGCTGGTGATGTCAGTGGTCATGATCAGGCTCCGATCAGCTGGCGGTCGGTGCGCTCTGTCTGCTCTGTCTGTTCGGCGGCGCGCTCGGCCATTTTCGCGGCATAGGCGACGGCCGCCTCTCGGACCCAGGCCCCCTCGGCATGAGCCTGACGACGGCGCTGCATGCGCTGCACGTTGCAGGGCCCAGCCCCGGAGAGCACCGTCTTGAACTCGTTCCAGTCCAGCGCGCCGTAATCGTAGTGGCCGCGCTCCTCGTTCCACTTCAGCTCAGGGTCGGGCAGGGTGAGTCCCAGGGCCTCGGCCTGCGGGACCATCATGTCGACGAAGCGCTGGCGTAGCTCGTCGTTGGAGAACCGCTTGATGTTCCACGCCATCGACTGCTGGGAGTGCGGGGAGTCGCCGTCCGGGGGGCCAAACATCTGCAGGGCAGGGCCGTAGAACCGGTTGACGGCGTCCTGGGCCATCTGCTTCTGCTCTGGGGTGCCGTGGGAGAGCTCATAAAGGATCTCCCAGCCCTGGCGCTGGTGGAACGATTCTTCCTTGCAGATCCGGACCATCGCGCGGCCGTACGGGCCGTAGGAGGCGCGGCACAGCGGCACCTGGTTGCAGATCGCGGCGCCGTCGACGAGCCACCCGATCGCACCCATATCCGCCCAGGTCCGGGCCGGGTAGTTGAAGATCGAGGAGTACTTGGCCCGGCCCTCCAGTAGCTGCTGGTTGAGCTCGTGGCGGGGGGTGCCCAGTGTTTCGGCGGCCGAGTAGAGGTAGAGCCCGTGACCGGCCTCGTCCTGCACCTTCGCCATCAGGATCGACTTGCGCTTCAGGCTCGGCGCCCGGGTGATCCAGTTGGCTTCGGGCTGCATGCCGATGATTTCGGAGTGGGCGTGCTGGGAGATCTGCCGGGTGAGGGTCTTGCGGTAGGCGGCGGGCATCCAGTCGCGGGGCTCGATGCGGGAGTCCTCGGCGATGATGCGATCGAAATGGTCCTGGCCGGCGCGCTCCTCCTCGGAGGCCGCGGGCTCGGCGAGACGGTCTGGTGCGGTCATGGTGCTCACCTCAATGATGACGACGGGCGATCGGATTTACCGACCGTTCGTTCAGGATATGCCGACGGGTGAGGTGCGTCAAGTTCGTCGTCGTTGTGAAAGTGACTTGACCCACAGGGTAAAGTACGATTACCTAATGATCGTTCGGTAATTCCATCCGTGACTCGCACCCGGAGGTGTCCTATGGCCGACGCGGCCCTGAACGCTGTGCACCCAGAACTGCCCGCTGGCATCGACCCCGATTCGGTGGTGCGGGGCTCCTTTGGCGCCCATGATCACCCCACCCTCGGTGTGGATGCCGCGGCCGAATGGCTGGGATACGAGGTGTCCGAGTACGCGGACGGCTACGCCCGGGCACACATGGTGCTTCGGGACGAGATGCTGAACGGATTCAAGATCGCCCACGGCGGAATGATCTTCGCCTTCGGTGACACCTGCTTCGCCTGGTCGTGCAACGACCCGCGGGGCGACGGCTCCACCATTACCGTCGCCTCCGGAGTGGACATCAACTTCATCTCCTCACCCGTGGCGGGCACCCGGCTCACCGCCGTCGGCGTCCGTCGTTCCAGCACGGGGCGCTCCGGGATCTACGACATCACGATCACCGACGACGAGGGGGGCCTCGTCGCCGAATTCCGGGGACGGTCCCGCACCATCCCGAACAAGCGCCGGGCCTGAAGTGATGCCTGCCCGCCGCGCACCTATCCACTCGCACTAAGGATTCTTGTCATGACGTCCGCACCCAGCCCCGCCGGCTGCTCCATTCCCCAACCTTTTGTTCCCGGGCCGCCCGCGGCTGACCGCTCGCAGCCGGACCCCGAGGAGCTGATGAGTCGCGATGAGATCGAGGCGCTGCAGTTTGAGCGACTGCGGTGGACCCTGCACTACGCCTACGAAAACGTGGACGCCTATCGCGAGTTGTTCGATGACCACGGTGTGCATCCCAGGGACTTCCAGCAGCTGGAGGACCTGCGGCTCTTCCCGTACACCGATAAGGAGTTTCTGCGGAAGGCGTACCCGTTCAAGTCGTTCGCCGTCGACATGGCGGACATTCGGCGCATCCATGCGTCGTCGGGTACCACCGGTCAGCCGACCGTCGTCGCGTATACCGAAAACGACCTGCAGGTGTGGGGCACTCTGGTGGCGCGCTGCTTCCGCAATTCCGGGATCAAGCCCGGCGACAAGGTGCATAACGCCTACGGGTATGGGCTGTTTACCGGTGGGTTGGGCGCGCATTATGGTGCGGAACGGCTCGGCTGTGCGGTGATTCCGATGTCGGGCGGGCAGACCGAGAAACAGGTGCAGATGATCCGCGACTTCGAGCCGCAGGCCATTCTCTGCACGCCGACCTACCTGTTGACGATTGCCGACGGTTTCAAAGCCATGGGGCTGGACCCGCGGAAGACCTCGTTGCGCACCGCGGTGTTGGGGGCCGAGCCGTGGACCGAGGAGATGCGGCGGGAAATCGAGCAGACTTTCAACATCGACGCCTGCGATATTTACGGTTTGTCCGAGGTGATGGGCCCCGGGGTGGCGGGGGAGAGCGTGGCCACGAAGGCGGGCTCGCATATTTGGGAAGACCATTTCCGCCCGGAGATCATCGATCCCTTCACCGACGAGGTGCTGGAAACCGGGCAACACGGTGAGCTGGTGTTTACCTCGCTGACCAAGGAGGCGCTGCCGATTATTCGGTACCGCACCCACGACCTGACTCGGTTGCTTCCCGGCAACGACCTGCCCGGACATCGGCGCATGGGGCGGATTACCGGGCGCTCCGACGACATGATCATCTTGCGTGGGGTGAATCTGTTCCCCTCCCAGATCGAAGAGCTGGCCCTGCAGGTTCCGACGCTGTCGCCGCACTTCATGCTGGAGATCACTCGGCCGAATCGGATGGACCAGATGACGGTGACGATCGAACGTCGCGACGACGCCAGTGTGGAGGACGCCACCGCGGGCGGGAAGAAGCTGCAGCAGGAGATCAAGACGAAGATCGGTTCCTCCTGCACCATTACCATCGCCGAACCGGGGACCCTGGCGCGGTCGTCCGGCAAGCTGCGCCGGGTCTATGACCTGCGCGACGGCGGGAAATGAGGCCGGGATATACGATAGGGCGATGACCACCACGACTGCTCCGCGGCGCGGCCGACCGGGCTACGACCGTTCGACCCTAGTCGCCGTCTGCGTGGCGACCTTCAACCGGCATGGCTACGATGCGACGTCGATGGGGATGCTCGCCGCCGAACTGGGTGTCTCAAAGTCCGCCATCTACCATCACGTTTCCTCGAAGGAGGAGATTCTGGAGATGGCGCTCGGTCAGGCCCTCGACGCGCTCGAGACGGTGCTGGCCGAGGCCGAGCAACTGGACGAATCGGGGGCGAAACGGTTGGAGAAGGCGCTGCGTTCGACGGTGCAGGTGCTGATCGAGCAGATGCCGCAGGTCACCCTGCTGCTGCGGTTGCGCGGAAATTCGCCGGTGGAGACTGCTGCGCTGCAGCGCCGTCGTGACATCACCTCTCGCTTCGGCCGGATCGTGGAATCTGGTCAGAAAGATGGTTCGCTGGTGACCTCGCAGCCACCGCGGCGCATCGCCCGGCTGGTGCTGGGCATGGTGAATTCGATTGTGGACTGGTACCGGCCCGGCGAATCGGCGGCCGAACCGGCTCAGCTTGAGGAATCGATCCTGCGCCTGGCCCTCGACGGCGTGTTGGCGGAACGCTAGAACGGCGGATCCGGATCCTGTTCGCGGGCCGGATTGCGCTGTCGCGTTGTGGAGCGGGGCGGTTGTGGGCGCGTGGCTGTGTCCAGGGCGCGATGCGATACCGGGTGCGGTACCCAGGAGGTATTGCGCCGGGACTCGACCGGCGGGGATGAGCCGGAGTTAGATGGTCCGAATCCCGGTGGTTTCTCGGCAAATTCGGGCCGCAGCTTCGCGGTGGGCGCGAACCACGGGATCCCGTCACGCATCTCGATGACCCACATGCCCAGGTGCACGCTGCGGTGATGATGGTTGCAGAGTAGGACTCCGTTGTCGACGGTGGTGGGCCCACCTTCGGACCATTCCTTCACGTGGTGGGCGTCGCACCAGCTCGCAGGGAACGTGCATCCGGGTGCGGCGCAGCCGCCGTCGCGGGCGGTGAGGGCTCGGCGCTGCTTGAGGCTGAAATGGCGCCGGGCGATGGCGACGTCGAGCACTTCACCTTGGGTTCCCAGTACCGCGGTAGTGATGTCAGCGGTGCAGACCATTCGCCGGAGCATGCCAGGGCCGGTGGGCCCGGTGTAGCCCGCGGAGATGAGCAGGTCGCGGGTGGAGCCGCCGTCGAGTAGCGCGGTGTTGAAAGTGTTGGGCAGCAGCCCGGAGCTGTGGGCGACTTTCAGTAGGGCGGTGAGTCCGGCGGTGACGATGATCTGCGGGCGTTGGCCACCCTGATCGGGCAGCCCGTTTTCGGTCACGCGCAGCCCTGCGGACAGCACAGCGAGCAGGCCGTCATGGGCGCGCTGAGTGGGCGTGCGTCCGTCACGAATACGGGCGGAATCCGCATCGTCGTCGTCGAAAACAACCAGAGTCGGATCGGCCTCTTCGGTGCGCTGGCGCGGATTGTTGGCCGCTCCGCGGATGCAGGAGAGCAGTTCATGGCCCTCGTCGTCAGTGCCGAGCGTCCAGAGCTTCAGCCCACCCTCCTCACCGGTGAAGTGTAAGCCACGGCGGGCGTGGATGTGCTCCTCGGAGGTGGCGGCGGCGTCAGGCGTAATGTCGGTGATGACGGCGGTGCGCCAGGCATAGAGGAAGCGCTGGAATTCGGTGTACGAGGTAGTGAGCGCCTTATCGGTCAGTTCAGCGTCGTGCTTCCGAAAGCGGGCTTCGAGCTCTTCTCGTGGGTAGCCGCATTCGCGGGCCCGCCGGTCGATGGCGTTGACCGCGTAGAGGAGCTGATGCAGGTGCGCTTGACTGATCCGCGAGGCATGGAATGCTGCGGTGAACTGGGGGAACAGCCTCGCCAACCTGCCCTGAGGGCTGTTCGGTTCTGGGGCGCCAGCGCCGTCATCGGGGTGAACTGTGGGGCGATGTGGCTGGAAATGCTGGGCCGTCTGCGCGCGACGTCGAGCCTCCCCGGGGGAGATATCGACGGTGTCTTGCAGCAGATGATCAGGACCGCGGTAGCCGTCGCGCCCCTCGGGAATGCCGAGCAGGCTGAACTTCTGCCCCGGAGTGCGGTAGGCATCGGCCATGGTGCCATCCAGGCGTGACTGCACCCCCTGAACGAGGGTGGTGAGGTGCTGTGCCGTCTTCATGAGCGCCGGCAGGGTGGCGCGCGGATCGCCCACGGCCAGGGGCTCTTGCACCTCGGGCAGCAGCTTCTCATTCAGTTCAAACTGGGTGAACTCGCGCTCGAGATCGGGGTTCGTGAGGCGTTCGGCGACGGCGACGAGCCCCTTCTGAATGGCCTCCAGTGCGGATCCGAGATTCAGGTCTCCCAGCGTGCGGGCGAACATGTCGCCGAAGCTGAGTTCGACGAGCGCAGTCAGCGGGTGCGGTGTGTTCTCGGGGTCGGTGCCCGGAGTAGAGGGCGCCGGCGAAGCCTGGTTGATCGTCGTCGTCACCGCGTACACCTCCCTGCGCCGTCGCCGCTCGAATGGTTCGATGATGAAACGCTACACCATCGAATCCAAATAGTACAGGCGTTTTATCCACAGATTTCATGAAGGTTCGGGCGTGTCGTCCACAGGGGGTGGTCAGCGGGGCAGGTAAGGGTCCAGATCGGCGTAATATAGAGGGTTATTGATCTACTGATGGAGTCGCGCGGTGTCAGTGAGCGGCGCGAGACTGCGGGTGCAGTAAGGAGGACGTGGTTGTGGTGGGACCCTGAAATGTGCGCGGATCTATCGAACGCTCGTTGCCGGTGGGGCGTTGAGCGAGTCGCCCGGTCTGCACTTGGCGCGCGACGCGGAAGGAGAGTTGGGACTGGATGGCGCGCACTGAGGTGCACGGTGCAGGTGCCCCAAATAGCTGAAGCGTGAAGTGTCGCCATGGGCTCAATCTGCCGCAGACGGCCATGTTTTGGCTACCAACGTGAGTACGTCATAGGTCGCCACGATCTCGTCGTTCTGGTTGTGTAGCACGGCATCCCACCGGACTTCGCCGTATTCATCGGTAACGCGCGGAGTGATTTGCTTGGCGGTCAGGGTGACGCGGACGGCGTCGTCGTAGGTCACGGGGGTGATGAACCGGAGGTTCTCCAGTCCGTAGTTGGCGAGCACCGGGCCGGGTGCCGGCTCCACGAACAATCCGGCAGCCCAGGAAACGAGGAGGTAGCCGTGGGCCACGCGGCGTGGGAAGAACGGGTTCGCAGTCGCCGCCTCCTCATCGGTGTGTGCGTAGAAAGTGTCGCCTGTTTTCTCGGCGAACTCGAGGATGTCCTCCAGCTTCACGGTGCGCAACTCGGAGGCGAACTGGTCGCCGATGCGCAGAGACTCCAGGGACTTGCGGAACGGGTGAACGCCGGTGCCAGACTCGACGTCGTCGCGGGTCACCGTGTTCGCGGAAGCACCCGCATGCCACACCCCGGTGATGGCGGTGAGCATATCGGGGGAGCCCTGTAGGGCCGTGCGCTGCATGTAGTGCTTGACGGCGCGGACGCCACCGAGCTCTTCGCCGCCGCCGGCGCGGCCCGGTCCGCCGTGCACCAGGTGCGGCATGGGGGAGCCGTGGCCCGTGGAGGTCTTGGCGGTCTGGCGGTTGAGCACGTGCACGCGGCCGTGATGGGCAGCGATGCCGGTGGCGATGGCGCGCACGGTGTCGGCGTCGTTGGAGCAGACGGTGGCGACCAGTGAGCCGGAGCCCAGCGCGGCCAGGCGGACGGCGTCGTCCGCAGTGCCGGTGTAGCCGATGACTGAGGTCACCGGTCCGAAGGCTTCCACGGAGTGCACTTCAGCGGTGTTGGCGTCGTCGAACGTCAGGATGGTGGGCGGGAAGAATGCTGCGTCGGTGTCGGATTCCACCGGGCCGGCTCCGCCCAGGCGGATCCGACCGCCTGCGACGACCAGGCGCTGGACAGCCGCGGCGACGTCGCGCTGCTGATCCACCGAGGCCAACGCGCCCATGGTGGTGCCCTCGGCGCGCGGATCCCCGACGACGATCTTCGATTCCAGTTGCTCGGTCAGCGCGGACACGACGGGCTCGATGAGGTTATGCGGCACAATCACCCGTCTAATGGCGGTGCATTTCTGCCCGGCCTTCGCCGTCATCTCCACGAACACGGACTTGATGAACGCAGTGAATTCGGGGGTGCCCTCGGCGGCGTCGGCGCCCAAAATAGTAGCGTTGAGCGAGTCGGTCTCCGCGGTGAAGCGCACCCCGCCCTCAATGACGTTGCGGTGGGTACGTAGCGACTGGGCGGTGGCGGCCGAGCCGGTGAACGCCACGTGGTCGCGATAGTCCAGGTGGTCCAGCAGGTCCCGCGCCGAGCCGGAAATCAGCTGCAGTGAGCCCTCGGGCAGAATCCCGGAATCGAGCATGAGCCGCACACAGGCTTCGGCCACGTAGCCGGTGGGGGTGGCGGGTTTGACGAGGGAGGGCATGCCGGCCAGGAAAGACGGCGCGAACTTCTCCAGCATGCCCCAGACGGGGAAGTTGAACGCGTTGATCTGCACGGCCACCCCGGGCATGCGGGTGTGTACGTGGGTGCCGATGAACGAACCGTCGGACGAGAGTGGTTCGGTGGCGCCATCGAGAATGACATTCGCGTTGGGCAGTTCGCGCCGACCCTTGGAGGAGAAGGTGAAGAGGGTGCCGATGCCGCCGTCGACGTCGATGTAGTGATCGCGCTGGGTGGAGCCGGTGCGGAAGGAGATCTCGTAGAGCTCCTGCTTGTGCTCGGTCAGGTACAGCGCGAGTTCCTTGAGTTTCAGTGCGCGCTCGTGCAGGGTGAGCTCGCCGAGGGTGCGTTGGCCCACGGAGCGGCCGTGCTCGATAGCCTCGGCCAGATCGATCCCGTCCGTGGAGACCCGGATGATCAGCTCGCCGGTGGAGGCGTCGCGGACCTCGGTGCTGCGCTGGGGATTCTCCGGCGTCCACCAGGAGCCAGCGAGGTACGAGGGCAGGATCGAGGTGGTGGTTGACGGCGTGGCGGTCATGGGTCCCCTCCGGACGATGCAACGTTTCTGAACGTTTCTGAACGATCGGTCGGTAATGTACTCACCATAACCCACGTCACACTGACCGCGCCAACGCTGTGAGCGATACCCGCGCACCGTTCACCCGGGGCGGCTAGAATGGACCCGCTGTCTACGAGAGGGATGCCTCATGCTGCGCACCATGTTCCACGCGAAGATCCACCGCGCCACGGTGACAGAAGCGAACCTGCACTACGTCGGGTCCGTCACGGTGGACCAGGATCTGCTCGACGCCGCAGGGATCCTGCCGGGCGAGCTCGTGTCGATTGTGGACATCACCAATGGCGCCCGCCTGGAGACCTACACCATCGCCGGTGATCGCGGTTCGGGCGTGGTCGGTATCAATGGTGCTGCCGCGCATCTGATCCACCCAGGTGACCTCGTCATCCTGATCGCCTACGCGCAGATGGAGGACGCCGAGGCCCGCAGTTTCGTGCCCTCGGTGGTGCACGTGGACGCCGAGAACCGCATCGTCGAGACCGGGGGAGACCCGGCGGAGGGCATTCTCGACGGCGTGCACCGGCCTCCGCATTCCCGCGCGCTGGCCGACGCCCAGGCAGACCTTGTGAGCGCGACGACGGCGGGTGTCCGTGGCTGATCTGCAGCCCGAAGCGCCCCGCGAAGCAGACCAGCACTCGCTGTGGACCATCACCCTCGGCGAGCTCGACGAGAAGATGGGCGTGGAAGTCGTCGAACAGTCCGCGCAGCGCGTCGTCGCCACCATGCCGGTGGAGGGCAACCGTCAGTCCCTCGGTCTGTTGCACGGCGGGGCCATGGTCGCCATCGCCGAGGCGGTCGGTTCCTGGGCTGCCGTCATCCACGCCTCCTCGATGGGCAAGGTCGCCGTCGGCGTCGATATCAACGCCACCCACCACCGGTCCGCGCGCGCCGGGCTGGTCACCGCTACCGCCACGGCTCTTCATTTGGGACGCAGCCTCACCACCCACGAAGTCATCGTGGAGCACGAAAACGGTGACCGGCTCTGCACCGCCCGTATCACGAACTTCGTGAAGGATCGCCCCGGCGCCCGCTGAACCTCACGTTCTGATCCGCGCTGACTGCGCTGACGACACAGGGCAGCGCCCCCGCACGGTAGGGATCCGTGCGGGGGCGCTGAGGTGATGCAGGCTCTGGCCTGCGTATCGGCTTCGCAGCCGGTCTAGTGTTCCACCGCTTTCTCGGCGCCAACGCCGGTGAGCGAGCGGATCTCCATTTCGGCTTGTTTCGCCGGATCCTCGTTGTCCTTGGAGGTGACCGAACCGAGCCAGCCCAAGAAGAAGGCCAGCGGGATCGACACCAGGCCGGGGTTGGTGAGCGGGTAGAGCGCCAGGTCGATCTCGGGGAAGAACGAGGTCGGAGCGCCCCACACCACGGGCGAGAAGAAGATCAGCGCCACTGAAGAGCCCAGTCCGCCGTACATCGACCACAGCGCGCCGCGGGTGGTGAACCGGCGCCAGAACAGCGAGTACAGGATGGTCGGCAGGTTCGCGGAGGCCGCCACCGCGAACGCCAGCGACACCAAGAACGCCACGTTCTGGCCCTGGGCGCCAATGCCGCCGGCGATCGCCAGCAAGCCAACGACGATCACCGTGATGCGTCCAACCCGGACCTCGCCCTTCGAATCGATCTGGCCCTTCTTGATGACCTGACCGTAAATGTCGTGAGCGAACGAGGCGGAGGCGGTGATGGTGAGTCCGGCCACCACCGCGAGGATGGTGGCGAACGCGACGGCCGCGATCAGTCCCAGCAACAAGGTGCCGCCGAGCTCGTAGGCCAGCAGCGGAGCCGCCGAGTTCTGACCGCCCGGTGCGTTGTTGATCTGCTCGGGGGTGAGCAGGGCCGCAGCGCCGAAGCCGAGCACTAGGGTGAACAGGTAGAAGGCGCCGATGAGCACGATCGCCCACACTACGGACTTGCGGGCCTCCTTGGCGGTGGGCACCGTGTAGAACCGCATCAGCACGTGCGGCAGGCCGGCGGTGCCGAAGACCAGGGCGATGCCCAGGGAGATGAAGTTCAACTTGGTCATGAAGTCCGCGCCGTACTGCAGACCCGGCTCGAGCAGGCCCGGTTCACCGGAGACCTCCACGGCCTGGCCGAGCACCTCGGAGAAGTTGAACCCGAACAGGGCCAGGATCCACACGGTCATCACGGCGGTGCCGGCGATGAGCAGGGTGGCCTTGATGATCTGGACGTAGGTCGTGCCTTTCATGCCGCCGATGAACACGTAGACGATCATCAGCATTCCGACGACGGTGATCACCAGGGACTGGCCGGCCCGGCTGTCGATGCCGAGCAGCAGGGAGACCAGCGCGCCGGCACCGGCCATCTGAGCGAGCAGGTAGAACACGCAGACCGCCAGTGTTGAAGCAGCGGCGGCGATGCGTACGGGGCGCTGCTTCAGTCGGAAGCTGAGCACGTCGGCCATGGTGAACTTGCCGGTGTTGCGCAGCATCTCGGCGACGGCGAGCAAGGCGACCAGCCATGCCACCAGGAAGCCGATGGAGTACAGGAAGCCGTCGTAACCGTAGATGGCGATGGCGCCCACGATGCCGAGGAACGAGGCGGCCGAGAGGTAGTCACCCGCGATGGCCACGCCGTTCTGGGTGCCGGAGAAGGACCGGCCGCCCGCGTAGAAGTCCGCTGCGGTTTTCGTGTTCTTCGAGGCGCGCAACACCAGCCACAGGGTGATGCACACGAACACCAGGAAGATGCCGATGTTCGCCCACGGGTTGCCCACATGGGTGCTGAGAGTTTCCTCCTGGGCCAGGAGCTGACCGGAAGCGAGAGTCGTCAGGGTGCTCATGCGCGTCCCTCCTTCGGTGCGGGTGCGGCGGGCTCGTCATCGGGAAGACCGACGCCGGCCGCCTCTAGTTCCTCGCGGATCTCGGTGGAGGGCGGGTCCATCTTGCGGTTGGCGAATGACACGTAGATGCCGGTGATGACGAAGGTGCTGACGAACTGCAGCAGCCCCATCACGATGCCGACATTGATGTTGCCGAGGACCTTGATGGCCATGAATTCTGGGGCGAATGCCGCTAACAGGATGTAGACCAGGTACCAGATCAGGAAGATGGCCATCATCGGGAAGACGAAGCTGCGGTGTGTTTTCCGTAGCTGCTGGAACTGAGGCCGGGCCTGCACCTCCTGATAGTCAACGTGCCCTGAGGTGGGGGCGTGAGCTGAACTCATCGACTGCTCCTTCGCGTGCGAGAGTATGAATGGGTGTGACGTGGACCACATTGCCGCACGGTTTGGGTGAATGAGAAGCGCGTTGGTCAGGTGGTGCGGTGAACGGTGGACGTCAGGCGCTGAACGGTCGGTGAGCTGGGCTCCTGGCTTACCATGGTGTTCATGATCCAGCTCACTCCTCTCGGCATTGCCCTGCTGATGCTGGGTGGGCTGATCCTCGTCATCGTGCTGTTGGTGTTCACACGACGCCGGTCCGCGCAGCATTTTCGGCGGGTGCACGGCGCCGATGACGCCGACGTCGCAGGAGCAGTCGGTGTGGCCGAGGCTGAGACGTCCGCCGAGGAACACTACCGGAAGCTTGCCGAGGACACGCACAACCACCTGGTGGAGGCGCAACTGCGCAGCCTGCGCGCCCAGATCTCCCCGCACTTCATCTACAACAGCCTGAACGTGATCGCCTCGCTGATCCCCACCGATCCGGTGCGAGCGCGGGAACTGGTGCTGGAGTTTGCCGATTTCACCCGATACTCGCTGCGCTCGGACACCGATTTCACCACCCTGGCCGAGGAGCTGGACGCCGTCGAGCGTTACGTGCTGCTGCAGAAGGCCCGCTTCGCCGACCGGATCCAGGTGTCGCTGTCGATCGCCCCGGAAGTGCTGGGCATGGAGGTGCCGTTTCTGGCGGTGCAGCCGCTGGTGGAGAATGCCATGCGGCACGGACTGAAGGACACCGATGAGGTCGGCTACGTGCATCTGAGCGTGCGCGATGAGGGCACCCACGCCGTCATTAGTGTGGAAGATGGCGGGGTGGGGGCGGATCCGGAGTACATGGCACAGGTGCTGCGCGGTGAGGCCGAGGGGTCGCACATCGGGCTGCGCAATGTGGACCTGCGGCTGCGCCAGGCCTACGGTGGCGACCACGGGCTGACCATTGATACCGCCCCGGACGCCGGCATGCGCGTCTGGCTGCGGATCCCGAAATTTAGGACGGTGACCGCCGGATGACCCCGCATCGACACGCGCCCAGCACCCTGGAGATCCTCGTCGTCGACGACGAAGCCCCCGCCGTCGCCGTCCTCGAGTGGATGCTGCGCGACGAGCCCTGCGCCGGCACCGTGCACACGGCAGCCTCCGCCACCGCGGCGTTGCGGGTGCTGGCCGACCACCCGGTCGACGTCGTGTTGCTCGACATTCACATGCCCGGCCCCTCCGGTCTGGACCTGGCCCGGCAGTTGCGCTCCGGTGAGTCTGACCCGCCGCAGATTATTTTCGTGACGGCGGATGCCCAGCCCGCCGTGGAGGCGTTCGAACTGGAGGCCCGGGACTACCTGCTCAAACCGGTGCGGGCCGAGCGCCTGCATGCCGCGCTGCTGAAAGTGGCGGCGGATCGGTATGGGGGTGCGAACGGCGCCGGGTCTGAGGTGGACGGCGCGGGCGAGGAAGACACCCGGGTGGCGGTGCTGCAGGGAGATTCCACACTGCTGATCCAGATCGCCGAGATCCGGTGGGCCCAGGCACAGGGGGACTACGCCCGGCTGCACACCGAGACCGGATCCTACCTGCTGCGGATCACCCTCAACGAGCTGGAACACCAGTGGGCGGAGCAAGGGTTCATGCGCATCCACCGCTCCCACGCGGTGAACCTGAACCATGTGCGCCGAATCCTGCACCGACAGGGGCGGATGTCGGTGCAGCTGCACGGCGCCGAGGCCGCGGAACTTCAGGTGTCGCGACGCTCGATGCCCCAGGTGCGGGAGCGGCTCGAGGAGCTCACGGTGCGGGCCCGGTCTCGCGGGGGAGGCGACGACGTCGGTGGCGCCGATGCCTGAACTGCCGCCCCGACTCGCCCCGGCCGACCCCGCCGAGCCCACCGACGTGTTCGCCCCGCTGCGCGGCCACCGGGTGCGGGTGCTGGGTCCTCGCCGGGCGCCGAGCCTGACCGAGGTGCTGCTCGACCCCACCCGCGGGCATCTGCGTGAGGACGCCGACGACGCCGCCCTGCGCGCCCTGATCCGCCACCAGCTGCGCCTGGCCGTGGGCATTGTAGGCGGGTTTTTCGCCGTCGTCGTGCTGACCGTGGTGCTCATCGGGACGGGCGCAGCCGACCGGTGGACCGTGGCGTCCGTGCCGCTGGAGTGGCTGATTCCGGCGGCGGTGCTGCCGGGACTGCTACTCGTGCTGGGGTGGATGTTCGTGCGGCGCACCGAGGCCCGCGAGGCGCGGTGGGCCCGTGAGACCGGCCCCGATTCCGACCCCGCTGCTGCCGGAACCGCGGGGGAGCGCCCATGACGATCTCCCTGGCCGTGATCGGCGTCGTGTGCGTGGTGACCTGGGTGATCTCCGTGTATGGGCTGCGGCTGTCCCGCACCACCAGCGACTTCTACGTGGCCTCGCGCCGGGTACCGCCGTGGCTGAATGCCTCCGCCATCGCCGGCGAGTACCTCTCGGCCGCCAGCTTCTTGGGTGTGGCCGGCCTGATCCTCGCCTACGGTACGCACGGGCTGTGGTTCCCCGTGGGCTACACCGCCGGATTCCTGGTGCTGTTGGTGTTCGTGGCCGCCCCGCTGCGCCGATCGGGTGCCTACACCATCCCCGATTTCGTCACCCTGCGCCTGCCCTCGGCCCCGCTGCGCCGGCTCACCGCCATGATCGTCGTGTTCACCGGGTGGTTCTACATTGTCCCGCAGCTGCACGGTTCCTCCCTGGCCCTGCGCGCCACCACTGATCTGCCCGGGTGGGTGGGCCCGGTGATCGTCGTCGCCGTCGTGCTCCCGATTGTGATGTCTGGGGGCATGCGCTCGGTGACCGTTGCCCAAGCGGTGCAGTACTGGCTGAAGCTCTCCGCGCTGCTGATCCCCACCGTGTTCATCCTGTTGCGGCTGGGGTTGCTGGACGCGCCCGCGCTGCCGGACGCTTCCGCGGTGTTCGTGTCCGGGCTGGTGGAGGGCCCCGGCGGTGACGGCACGGCGCACCTGTACCGCATTCTCTCCCTGGTGGCCGCGCTCATGCTGGGCACCCTCGGCCTCTCCCATGTGCTGGTGCGGTTCTACACCAACCCGGATGGCCCCTCGGCCCGGCGCACCACCCTATTGCTGCTGGCCCTGCTGGTCGGGTTCTACCTGTTGCCGGTGGTGCTCGGAGTGACCGCCCGCGCCGTGCTGCCCACCACCTCCGCCGACTCCAGCGACCAGGCCATTCTGCACTTGCCGGCCACGGTCTTCGACGGCGCCACCGGGGATATGCTCACCGCGCTCGTGGCCGGGGGCGCCTTCGCCGCGTTCCTGTCCACCGCCTCCGGGCTCGTCGTCTCGATCTCGGGGGTGGTCTCCCAGGAGTTCTTCGGCGGCACGGTGCGCGGGTTCCGGATCGGCGCGATGGTTGCGATCGTGCTCCCGCTCATTCTCACCGGTCTCACCAGTGATCTGGCCCTGGCCGGGTCCGTCGCCATGGTGTTCACCTTCACCGCGTGCTCCCTGGCCCCGGTGATGCTGCTGGGCATTTGGTGGCGCGGCTTGACGACGACGGGCGCGCTCGCAGGCATGCTCGCCGGTGCCAGCATGTGCCTGGTGGCCCTGGTGATCGGGATCGCCCTGGACTCGCAGACGCCGGGTGCGGGGGAGTCAGGGTTGGCGGTGCCGCTGCGCTACCCGGCCCTGTGGTGCATCCCGTTCGCGTTCGCCGTGACCGTGCTGGTCAGCCGTTTCGGCCCCACGGCCCCTCCGGCCTCCGCCGATGAGGTCCTCGCCCGCCTGCACACCCCGGAACGCGCCCGGTCCACGTAGCCGGGCCAGCAACCCAGTCCAGGCTGGATCACTCGTAGCGGTAGAACCCCTGGCCCGATTTCCGGCCGAGTTCGCCGCGGACCACCATGTCGCGCATCAGCTGCGGTGGGGCGAAACGCTCGCCCAGCTCACCGGCCAAGTACTCGGCGATGCCCAGCCGCACGTCCAGTCCCACGATGTCGGTGAGCGCCAGTGGCCCCACCGGGTGCTTATATCCGAGCACCATCGCGTTGTCGATGTCTTCCGGCGCAGCCACGCCTTCTTCCACCATGCGGATCGCCTCCAGGCCCAGAGCCACCCCCAGGCGTGAAGAGGCGAAACCCGGTGCATCATTGACGACGACCGGGGTCTTGCCTATCCCCGCCACCCACTGCACCGACAGTCCGCGCAGTTCTTCACCGGTGGCCTCGCCGTTGACGATCTCCACCAGCTTCGAGGCAGGAACCGGATTGAAGAAGTGCAGGCCGCAGAATCGCTCCGGGCGGCGCAGGCGAGCGGCGATCCTGTCGATGGACAGCGACGAGGTGTTCGACGCCAGCCACGCGGTGTCAGCCAGGTGCGATTCCACCTCGGTCAGCGAGGACACCTTGAGGTCAAAGTCCTCCGGCACCGCCTCGATCACTAGCTCACACGCCCCAAAGTCGGCGTGGTGCAGAGACACGGTGAGCCGGTTCAGCCACTCCTCGGCCGAGCCCGTGATGACCTGGCGCTCGAGGGACTTCGCCACATCGCGCTCAATGCGCTCTCGCGCTGCGGTTGCCGAAGCATCGTCGCGTTCCACGACGACGACGCTGGCGCCGGAGATCAGGAATGCATGGGCGATGCCGGCGCCCATACGCCCGCCGCCCAGCACCCCCACCTGGGCGGGAACAGTGCCAGATGTTTTGATGGTCATCGGGTCTCTCCTGAGTCGGTAGAACGAGCGGACTTCTTCGCGAGGAACGCGTCCATCCGCTCGAATTTGGCATCAGACTCGAACGCGATGGCCTGAGCTATTTCGTCCACGTGAGGGTGGGCCTCCCGCGGCAGGTGGAACACCCGCTTGGTCAACCGCACCGCCAGCGGATCCTGGGCGCCGATGCGGTCGGCGAGCCCGTGGGCGGCGTCGAGCAGCTCCTCCGGGGCGTGCAATTCCGAGACGAGGCGCAAGTCCAGGGCTTCCTCCGCCGTGAGAATGCGCCCGGCGAGCAACAGCTCCAGGGCCACTGGTTCCCCGACGAGCTCTTTGAGCCGCCACATGGCCCCGGCCGCAGCGGTGATGCCGAGCCCGGTCTCCGGCTGCCCGAGTTTCAGGTGCGGGGTGGCCAGGCGGAAGTCGGCGGCGTAGGCCAGCTCGGCCCCGCCGCCCAGGGCGTACCCGTCGATGGCCGCGATCACCGGCATCGGCAGTCGGTGCAGCCGGTCGAACAGTTGCGAGTTCACCCCGCGCAGCGCGTCGTCGCGTCGGCGTTCCCGCAGCTGGCCGATGTCGGCGCCCGAGGCGAAAATCCCCTGGCGCTTCCCGGTTTTCGGGTGTTCCATCTCGGTCCCGGTAATGATCAGCATGCGCGGCTCGCGCTCCAACCAGTCGGCCAGCGCGTGGAATTCGGACACCATGGTCTCGTCAATGGCGTTGCGCACCGCCGGGCGGTCCATGCGCACGACGACGCGGTCGGGGCGTGCGTCATCGAGCAGCACCCGCAGTGCGGTGAAGTCCTGGTTCAGCTCGGTCACGTTCATCACACCCGCTCCACGAGTAGGGCGGCGCCCTGACCGACGCCAATGCACATGGTGGCCAGTCCCTTGTCGGTTCCCTCGCGTTCCATGCGGCCCAGCAGGGTGATCACGATGCGCGCACCGGAGGAGCCCAGCGGGTGGCCCAGGGCGATGGCACCGCCGTCGTTGTTCACGATCTCTGGGTCCAGGCCCAGCCGGCGGATCGAGGCGATGGACTGGGTGGCGAAGGCCTCGTTGATCTCCACGGACCCCAGATCGTCCACGGACCAGCCGGCACGGGCCAACACCTTCTCGGTGGCGGGGACCGGGCCCAGCCCCATGATCTCGGGTGCCAGTCCGGCGGAGGCGCCGGTGACCACGCGCGCCCGCGGGGTGAGCCCGTATTTCTCGATGGCGCGTTCGGAGGCGACCAACACAGCCGAGGCGCCGTCGTTGAGCGAGGAGGCATTGCCCGCGGTCACGACCTCGCCGCCGCGCACCACTGGCCGCAGCTTAGCCAGCGACTCCAGGGTGGTGTCGGGGCGTGGGCCCTCATCGGTGTCGACGATCGTCACGTTGCCCTTGCGGTCGGTGATCTCCACCGGCACGATCTCGGCGGCGAAGCGTCCTGCTGCCACGGCCTCGGCCGCGCGACGCTGTGATTCGACGGCGAACGCGTCTGCTTCCTCGCGGGTGATCCCGTCCACCCGGGCGACTTCTTCGGCGGTCTCCGGCATCGAGAAGGTGGCTTTGCCGTCGCGGGAGAGCTCCCCGGAGGTGAACTTCGGGTTCACAAAACGCCACCCGATAGAGGTATCGAACACCTCGCCGGGCTTGGCGAAGGGGGTGCGCGGCTTCTCCATCACCCAAGGGGCCCGCGACATGGATTCCACGCCACCGGCGAGCACCAGGTCGGCCTCGCCCGCCTTGATCATCTGCGAGGCCATGGTGATGGCGGACATGCCCGAGGCGCAGAGGCGGTTCACGGTGATGCCTGGAACCGTGTCGTCGAACCCGGCGAGTAGCCAGGCCATGCGCGCCACATTGCGGTTCTCCTCTCCGGCGCCGTTGGCGTTGCCGAGGATCACCTCATCCACGTCAGCGGGGTTGATGCCGGCGTCGGTGACCACCTGTTTGATGGTCAGCGCCGCCAGGTCATCGGGGCGCACAGAGCTCAGGGCGCCGCCGTAGCGGCCGACTGGGGTGCGCTTGCCGCCGACCAGGAACGCTGCCGGTGCGGCGGAGGGAACGAATGCGGTCATGATCTTTAGACTCCTCAAGGAACGGGTGCGGTCATCAGCGACCGATGCTCAGGTAAAAACTGACCAATCGGTCACTAAGTCTCTGCTGACGAGGATACCGCGTCAGGCCCGCTCGAGGGAACGGGGCGGCACTGGTGCTCAACCTAAGGTGAGCCCGCGCGTGGCGTCCAGGGGTGCTGGGTATTGTGCCTAAACGGGTATGGATCGGCGCCTCCGCGCGCAAGAACGAGCCCGGCTCAGGCGTTGGGTCCGAACACCGACTCCCGCATGTACTCCGCCACGAAACTCTGCGACACCGGCACATCCAGCACGAACACGCCGGTCTCGTGGGTGTCGATCCACTCGCGCAGTCGCTGCAGGTCCGCCAGGCGGTGCATGCGCATCCCGTCGGCACCCAGGGCCCGGCCGAGTGCGGAGAAGTCGACGTCGTCGATCAGCATGGCTTCATCGTCCAGCCCCTTGACGGCGTACTGGTGCAACTCGGCACCATAAGCAGCATCGTTGACGGCGACGACGATCGCCCGGGTGCCTGCGGCCCGCGCGGTGCGGATCACGGTCTCCAGGTCGGCCAGGGCCATCAGCCCGCCGCCGTCGCCGGTGATCATCACGGTGGTGTGGTCGGGCCGAGCCATGGTGACCCCGCCGGCCGAGCCGAATCCCAGGCCGATGGACTGGAAGGCGGTGCCCACCGCGACGAGGCCGCGCGGATCCGGTACCGAAAGGTACATGGGCGCCCAGCCGAGGAAATGTCCGCCGTCCATCACCAGGGAGCGGCGCTGCGGCAGCACGTGCTCCAACTCGGCAAACACGACACGCGGATTGAGCCGCCCGTCCGGACCCAGCTCCGTGGTGTCCTCCACGGGTGCTAGCGCGCCGAATTCGGGGGTGGTCACGAACGCTACCTCATCGCGCCAGGTGTTCTCCGGGGTCGGAGTCGCAGCGACCAGGTCGAGCAGCGCTGGCGCCAACGCGGCCAGGTCCCCGTGCACCGTGTGTAGCGGATTCTCCAGGGCGGGGGCGGGCGCGTGCGGGTCGGACTCGAGCCGGATCACGGTAGCATCAGCGGCGAACAGGGTGCCGTAACGCAGTTGGAAAGTGTTCATCGAGGCGCCGGCCACCACGACGACGTCGGCCTGGCGTGCCACTTCGAGACGGTGGCGGCGGGTGAATCCCCCGGCGATGCCGAGGTTCCAGGGGGAGTCGACCACATTGCAGGCGGTGAAGGAGTTCATGTAGAGCGCGCCCAGGTGGTCGCCCACCTGTTCCAGAGTGTTACCGGTGTGGGAGAGCACCACGCCGCGGCCGGAGAGGATCAGCGGACGGCGTGCCGCACGCAGCAGCTCCGCAGCCTCGGAGAGTCCGGCGCGCTGTGATTCGGTGAGGGCGGGCGCCTCAATGGTTCGCCCAGCTTGCCCTGCCTGTTCCGGGGCAGCCGAGTCGATGGCGTCGCTGTCGGCGGGTTCGACCGGCGCGGTCGCCAGGTCATAGGGCAGTGCCAGTACCACCGGGGACTGCGTCTGTTCGGCGCGATCAAAGGCCCGGTGCGCTTGGGCGGTCACCTCGGTCTCGTTGACCGTGATGACCTCGACGTCGAGCCCCTCACACACCAGGGTCTGGTCGATGTCGAAGAACCGCGCCCCGCTACTGGGGCGGTCGCCCACCAGTAACACCAGCGGAATCCGGGCCAGTCGCGCCTCGGCCAGACCGGTGAGTGCGTTGGTGAAGCCGGCGCCGTAGGTGGTGGTGGCAGCAGCGATCTTCCCGCTGGCCCGGAAATACGCATCCGCCATGGTCACCGTCGCCACCTCGTGGCGTGCCGAGGTGTAGGGGAACCCGGAGTGGGTGAGCTCGGAGATCACGTGGGCGTTGCCGTTGCCCATCAGCCCGAAGAGGTGGTCGGTGCGCTCGCGAATCACTGCCGCAATCGCCATGGCCACGGTGGGCTGGGCGGCCGGTTCGTCGACGGAGTGCTGGGCGCGGGCGGAATCGATGGTGATCGTCATGATCACACTGTGCGTCAGGCTGGCCAGGTCGCACAATATCGATGCGATAATCTGAGCAGAACGTATTCTTCATCGCGAAAACTATGACAATATGCGCACCCGGGTGATGTTCGTCCTGGTGCGTCCGTCGCGAAAGGACCGGTGTCACCATGGTGGATGCCCTCGACGCCCGACTGCTGCTCGCGCTCAATGACGACCCGCACGCCACCGTAGTCGCTCTCGCACAGCGATTGCAGATTGCCCGCAACACCGTGCAGGCCCGGCTGAGGCGGCTCGAGGAGCAAGGTGCGATCACCTCGTTTGCCCGCCGGGTGAACCCGGAAGCGCTCGGCTACGGCCTCACCGCTTTTCTGGGGGTCTCGGTGCAGCAGGGGCGCGACGTCGTCGCCCGTGAAGGGCTCAGTGCGATTCCCGAGGTGGTGGAAATACATGCGGCCACCGGCGATGCCGATCTGCGCCTGCGTGTGGTCGCCAAGGACCCGGCTGATCTGTACCGGGTGACCAATGAGATCGTGGCGGTGCCCGGCGTGGTGCGCACGTCCACCTCGGTGGCGTTACAGGAGCTGCAGCCCTATCGCACCGCCCCGCTGCTGCAGCGCATCGCCGAGAGGCGCTGAGCAACGTAACGGCGCCGCCCTCGAACCAGGAGCTCGAGAAGCGGCGCCGTGCAGTGCGGGGTGATGGGCGGACGCTGAGCGATCAGCGGACCGCGTCCACCCGAGCCTCCGGGTGCAGGTCCGATTTCTCCACGGATTTCGGCACCAGCAACACTCCGATAAGCGAGATCGTGCAGACCCCGGCCAAGTAGAGGCCGATAGTCCAGGACATCCCGGTGTTGCCCAGCAGCAACTCCGCGATCATCGGGGCGAACGCGCCGCCGATAATCGAACCGAAGGCGTAGCCGATAGAAGCCCCCGAGTAGCGCACCTTGGCCGGGAACATCTCCGCATACAGGGCCGACTGAGGGCCATAGGAGGGCCCCAGGCCGATGGTCACGACCACGATGGCCAGGGTGAACAGCCATAGCACGCCGGAGTCAATCAGCCACCACATCGGGATCACCCACACGATCAAGATGCCGTAACCGATCGTGAAGGTGACTTTGCGTCCGATTTTGTCCGAAATCCAGCCGCCGAACATCGTGAATACCAGCCAGCCGAAACCGCCGATGAGCGACGCCACCAGGGTCTCCGGGCGGCTGAAGCCCAGCACATTGGCACCGTAGGCGGCGAAGAACGCGATCACCATGTAGCCCACCGCGTTGTTGCCGGCGAAAATCATCATCGCCAGCACCACGTTTTTGGTGTGCCCCTTGAACAGGTCGCCCAGCGGGGCGGAGGCTTCCTTCTTGAGGTTCTGCATCTCCTTGAACACCGGGGACTCGTCCACGGAGCGACGAATGAGATACCCGACGACGATCAGCACCACCGACGACAGGAACGGGATCCGCCAGCCCCAGGTCAGGAACGCTTCCTCCGACATCGAGGTGGTGAGAATGAACATGAAGCTGGTCGCCAGCAGCATACCCAACGGCACGCCGATCTGCGGGTACGCGCCAAACAGGCCGCGCTTGTCGCGGGGTGCGTGCTCCACCGACATCAGTGCCGCACCGCCCCACTCGCCGCCGGCAGAGAAGCCCTGCACAATGCGCAGCAGAATCAGCAGGATCGGTGCCCAGATGCCGATCTGAGCGTAGGTCGGCAACAGGCCGATCAGTGCGGTGGCCACGCCCATGCCCACGAGGGTGAGAACCAGAGCCACCTTGCGGCCGTGCTTGTCGCCGAGGTGCCCGGCGATGATCGCCCCGAGCGGGCGGAACAGGAAGCTGATGCCCAGCGAAGCCCACGAGACAATCTGCGCCAGCGCTGCATTGTCAGCGCCGAGCGGTGTGAAGAACAGCGGAGCCAGCACGAATGCTGCCGCCTGGGCGTAAATGAAGAAGTCGTACCACTCGATGGTGGTGCCGACGAGCGTGCCGGCGAGGACCTTCTTCTCTTCGCGTGTGCGGCGGTTCGTGCCGGCCTGTGGTGCCACGGATGTGGTCATGACGTCTCCCCAAAAGGTGTGCGAGTACTGGATGACTTACTGACCGAGCGGTCGGTTCGTTGATCCATGATACACAACGTGAGTCGGGTCACAATCCCTGTGTCCGGTGCCTCATGAGCGACGGCGTAGCGGCGGCCACGTCAGCAGCCGCTCCAGTGGGCCCACGCCCCAGCGCCTCCACCACAGGTGAGCCCCGAGGATCAGTCCGAGCGACATGGTCACGGTCACCGCGTACCCGCCGGCCAGGGTGTCAGGCCCGGGCCGCACGAGTACGGCGAGCAACACCAGATGCAGCACATACAGTGTCAGCGAGAGCCGCCCTGCCGACACCAGTGCCGCGCCCCAGCGGCGCAGCGGTTCCTCCAGCAGAAGGCACAAGCTCATGACGGCGACGGCGGAACCCGAGCCAGAAATCAGCCACAACGGCATCTGTGAATGATCAACGGCGCTCCACAGCCGGTCCAGCCCCGGGTCTTCGCCTGGTTGGCCGAACATCCCGATGAGCAGCCGGGACACCGCGAACCCGATCACGGCAGTAGCCGCACCGCCGGCTAGCAGCGTCCACTGCGTGCGTCGCCGTCTGAGATCGACCCGGCCCAGCGCCATGCCGAACACAAACGGCACCACCCACACCACCACCGGGTAGGCACCGGAGAAGAAGATCTTGTGCAGTAGCGGCCCCGGGGCATCCGTCAGCGCGGCCGGATTGAAATCGTAGGTCACCCCGGTCCACACCTGCAGTTGAATCCACAGCACGGGCCCGAGCGCCAGCATCACCACGGTGATCATCACCAGCAGCCATCCCGGCGCCCGCGCCAGCGGCAGCCCGATGAGAAACAGCACCCCATAGCACGCCAAGATCACGCTCACCTCGTGGTCCAGCAGCTGCAACCCCAGGCCTAGACCCAGCAACAGCACGGCACGCCAGAGGAGTGTCCGCCAGGGCAGTGGCGCCCTTTCGGTTCGTGCGGCGCGCGTCATCAGGGAGATCCCGATTCCGGCCAGGATCATGAACAACAGCGAGGCTCGTCCCCGCGGCAGCTCGTAGATCAGCCCGGCCACCCCGTCATTGAGGTCCGGCCCCACGTTCACCGCAAGCATGCCGATAATGGCCAGCGCGCGAGCCGCGTCCAGTCCCACCATACGGCGGCGCGTTGGCCGCCCGCCCACCGTACTGGCGCCTCCCGCGGCGGAGGCGGAGCGGGCGGGCTCGGTTGGATCTGGGTCAGGTGGGGTCATCGCAGGCTCGTCGAGGGTCGAGGTCTAGGTGCAGAGGGAAGTCTAGCCGCCGCACCTCGGAATGTTCTGCTCGGCGTGTTACCGTTTGTCGAGCCTGTCCGCGAATGCAGAAGGATCCTGCCCGATGAGCTTTGCCACCCGAACCGGGCCCGCCTGGCTGACGCTGGCTGGTCTGGCCCTGGTCGCCACCGCCTGTGCCTCCACCGAACCGGAGCCGAGACCTTCCGACACCACGGATCCCGCCGCATCCGGTACCGCGGCGCCTAGTCCCACGGACACCCCGACCACCGCCTCACCCGAGGCCGCCTCCGTGCTGAACCAGGAGGGTGTGGCCGCGGCCCATCCCGACGCCGTGGCGGCCGGGATCACCGTGCTGGAATCCGGCGGCAATGCCGTGGATGCCGCCATCGCCGCCGCCTTCGCCATCGGCGTGGTGGAACCCTACGCCTCCGGGATGGGCGGCGGTGGAGCAGCCCTCATTGCCGGCCCGGAGCATGACCCGGAAGCCTGGGACTACCGAGAGGTGGTGGCCGAAAACGGCGAGATACCAGCCTCCGGCACCGGCGTTCCCGGCATGGTGGCCGGCATGGCCGCGCTCCACGAAGAGCACGGCAGCCTCGAATGGTCGGACCTGATCACCCCGGCCCAGGAACTCGCTGCTGAGGGATCGACCGTCACCGAATTGCTCGCCCAGCGGCTACGCAGTGATTTTGGGCCCGCCTCCATCCAGGGGCTCGATGCGTTTCACGACGACGCCGGCCAGCCACTCGCCGAAGGCGACACCCTCATCCAACCCGAGCTCGCCCAGACTCTGAGCAGGCTCGCAGAACAGGGGGCCGAATCGTTCTACACCGGTGAGCTCTCGGAGCAACTCACCCACGTCGATGGGCTCGACGCCGCCACCCTGGATAACTATGAGCCGGAACGCACTACCCCGGTGAGTGGGACGGTGGGGGAGTACGAGGTACTCTCGGCCGCCCCACCGCTGCCCGGTGCCGCCGTCATTCAGCAGCTCCAGGTCAGCGAGGGCCTCGACGCCGCCAGTGCGCAGCCCGGCAGTGCCGACTACATTGACGCGCTCTCGCGTGCCTGGCTCGTCGCCGATGCCTCGGTGAGCGAGCACTTCGGCGACCCGGATTTCGTGGACGTCCCCGTCGACGAGTTGGTCGACGCCGAGGCCAATCAGTCCCTGGCGCAGAACGCGAGCCTCCGCACGTCCAGCACCTCGTCGGAAGAACGCGACCCTGTGGAACCGGGCAACACGACGCACCTCACCGTGGTCGATGACACCGGGATGATGGCGTCGATGACGAACACGCTAACCAGCTTCTGGGGCGGTTCCGCCTCCGAGAACGTCGGCGGGTTCTTCCTCAACGATCAGCTCAGCCGATTCAATGCCATCGATACCCCGAACAATCAGCCAGAGCCGGGTCGAAAATCCGTGAGTTGGTCGGCGCCGTCGATGCTGCTCGACGCCGAAAACCGCCCCGTACTGGGCATCGGCACCCCCGGCGGGCGCCAGATTCCGAACATTCTCACCGCTGTGTTGGTGCCGTGGGCGCTGCAGGGCGCTTCGCTCGAGGAAGCCGTCGCCGGTCCGCGGCACAGCCTGCAAAACGGTGTGCTCGCCCTGGAATCCGAACCCAGCTCCGAGGTCGCCGACCTCATCCGCAACAACGGCTGGGACACCCAGGTGACCACCCGTGCCGATGCCGTGTTCGGTTCCGTCCAGGCGCTAGAAATCGACTACGACGCAGGAGAGGTCATCGGCGCCCGCGACACCCGCCGCGACGCCGACGTCACCATCATCGAGGCTGACTGATCGGAACGAGAACCGAGGAACCCTGGGCTCAGAATCCGGCCGGAGCCAGTGAATCCGAGTAGGTACCGAGCTCTTCGAAGACCGCCTTGTTGTAGGTGAATCCGCGATTGGCCTCGGCGATGAACTCATCCTGCTGTGCGGGCGTGAGGCCCAGGGCATCGAGCTGATCCCGGTAGGCATCCTTATACAGCTTTGGCTTCTCGATCGACGCGAAGGTGTACATGTTCAGCTGGTCGTCGCTGACCTCATAGTGACGCTGGACCAGACGGGCGATCGCCAACCCGCCGGACAGGTCACCGAGGTAGCGCAGGTAGTGGTGTGCGGTCAGCCGTGCCGGATCGTTCGCCACCTCGCGCAGGCGCTGGGCGTACTCGGCGGTAGACGAGAGCTCCACTGGCTCTCGGTTCAAACCAGCGGCAGGCAGTAGTGCATCCAGATCGGCGCGAATCGCAGCCCGGCGGTCCAGTCGCGGATCCAGCAGGTCAGCCACCCCGGGGACCTCGGTAGTCGCCCGCAACTGGTCAGCAGCATCGTCGAGGGCGTTGTAAATGTAGAAGTATTGGCTGACCAGCAGGGCGTAGTCGCGCACCGAACGTTTTCCGCTCATCAGCTGGGTGATGAAGGAAACGGTCTCGGCAGACTGGTGGTCTTCGGCGGTCATCGTGCGCACGCGCACGGACAAGGACTCGGGGTGCTCGAGGCGGGAGTGTCGTGTCATGGGAACCTGCAACCTGCTTGGTGATGAACACCCGGCAATGAAGCCGTGGTGAGGACAGCCTCATTATGTCGAGAGGGAAGCCTTACTGCAATCTCCAATTTCCGAGTGATTTATTGTGGAGATGACCGGCGCCGTCACTGTGGCGCAGATTCTCCGACGAGACGAGGAGGTCTTTGTGACCGAATCAGCATCCCCAACCCCCGCTGTCACGCGGAAGCGGAAGCCGCAAGTGGTGATGGACGTTGTCGCGACCGAGCGCATGAATGAGCACTTCCAGCGCCTGACCTTCGGTGGTCCCGGATTCGAGACGTTCCAGAACATTGATGCCACCGACAAGTACATCAAGCTGCTGTTGCCGCCGGACCCCTCGCTGGGCTTGACGCCGCCCTTCGACTTGGACGCGTTGCGTGCCGAACTGCCCAAGGAGCAGCTGCCCGTGCGCCGCACCTACACTGTGCGTTCGGTGGATACCGAAGCTGGCACCCTGACCGTCGATTTTGTCCTGCACGGCGACGACGGCGTAGCCGGTCCGTGGGCAGCCCGCGTTCAGGTTGGGGAGCAGGTGCAGTTCGGTGGCCCCGGCGGAAAATACCATCCGGACCCCGATGCTGATTGGCATCTGCTGGCCGGCGATGAAGCCGCGCTTCCAGCCATCGCCGCGGCACTGGAAGCCATGAGCGACGACGCCGTGGGTGTGGCCCACATCGAGGTCGCCACCGCCGACGACGAATGGGACCTGATCGCTCCGGCCGGCGTAGAGATCATCTGGCATCACCGCGGTGGAGCATTCACTCCCGATACCTCACGGCTGGGACAGGCGGTGCGCAACACTCCCTGGCGCGATGGCGTCGTGCAGACCTTCATCCACGGCGAGCGGGAAGTGATGAAGGGGCTGCGCAGGTACCTCACCGATGAGCGCGGCGTCGAGCGTGCGCGGCTGTCCCTGTCCGCGTACTGGGCCTTTGGTCGCGCCGAAGATGCGTTCCAAGCGGAGAAGAGCACCCCGATTGGTCAGATCTACGACGAGAAGGGTCTGCAGTACTGAACCAGCCTGACTCCGGTGAATACTGAGTGGTAGCAGCAGAAACGTGAGAGATAATGGAGGAGATGTCGGCCTCTCGCTCCTTCGCGCTGTCCACTGTGCTGTTCTTCGTGATCACCGCGGTGAGCGTCGTCGTGCTCGGTCTCGTGGTGGTGGGCGGCTACCTGGCGGTGCGCCTGGTGGTCGAATCGTCGCAGCCGGAGGATTATGAGGTCAGCCGGGACCCCAACGCGGCTCCGAGGGATTTGGCCACCGAGCAGCCGTTGAGCTCCGATGGCGAGGACCTGCTGGCCGGTGTCAGCACTGCAGATGATCAGGTCGTGATTTCTGAGCTGGTCGACCCGGTTTGGGTGGCTGAGGTGTCCGATGCCACGGGCATTCCCTCTCGTGCGCTGGCTGCCTACGCCGGGGCCGATGCACACCTGCGGCAGACCCAGGATTGCTCGGTAGGCTGGAACACCTTGGCCGGAATTGGTTTCGTGGAATCCCGACATGGCACCCTCCAGGGCGGGACCATTGAGGCCGACGGGGTGGCGCGCCCGGAGATCATCGGCATCGCCCTGGACGGCACCACCACCGCCCTGATCTGGGACACTGACGACGGGGTGCTTGACGGCGACCCGGAGTACGATCGTGCCGTGGGGCCCATGCAGTTCATCCCGGAGACCTGGAACCGCTGGGGCGTGGACGGCTCCGGCGATGGCGTGGCCAGCCCGCACCAGATCGACGATGCTGCGCTGACGGCGGCCCGTTACCTGTGCCGGTCGCGCAGCGGACTGGAAGACTCCAGCTCCTGGATCGCGGCGATCCGTTCCTACAACGACTCGGTGGAGTACCAGAACCAGGTGGCCGAGGCGGCCTCGCGTTATGCGGCGGAGGCGTCGGCGGAAGGCTGAGCCTTCTTCTTGCCCTTCTTGTCTTTGTTGTCCTTGTCGCGCAGGAAGATCAACGGCAGCACCCACGAGCCGATCGCGGTGACCACCCAGACCACTACGGTGGCGGCGATACAGGTGCTCAACCCGGTGATCTGCAACCCGCCTGCGAACAAGGTGGCCACGAACAGCGCCACCCAAGTCGAGAGCAGCCCGATGAGGCTGATCAGTGCGGAGGCGTAGCGCTCGATCAGTTTCATGATGATCGGGGTGAAAATGGTCTGGGCTACGGCGAAGATGACGGTGGCTGTCAGAAACCCCAAGAAGGTCACCCGGAAGTCGTCGAACAGCAGGGTCGCGGCACCGAGACCGAGGGCGGCGCTACCGAGGTAGATGGTGGTGCGGATGAGAAGTCCTCGCAGGATGTCTTCATTTCAGCGTCGGAAGAGTGGTGCAACAACCGCATTACCACCCTCTCAGCGTATCCGGTACCCCGGTGCAGCACACGGCTCAGGGCGGCCGATGGGCGCCCTACTGCATATAGAGGCCGCCGTTGATGTGGATGACCTCACCGTTGATGAACGAGGACGCATCCGAGCAGAGAAACAACACGACGGAGGCCACTTCTTCCGCCGTGCCGAACCGTCCCAGTGGGGTTTGCGCTAACAGCGCCTCGCCCGAGCCATCAACAAGCCGGTCGGTCATGGAGGTGCGGATGATGCCCGGTGCCACTGAGTTCACACGAATGCCACGGTGCCCCACTTCAAGCGCCAGGCTACGTCCAAAAGCCGTGACCGCAGCCTTCGTCGCGGCGTAGTGTGCGTGGGTGCGGCTGCCCCTGGCCCCGGCTAACGAATCAAAATTGACGATGCTCGCGTGGTCGTTTAGATAGGGGAGTACCGCTTGGGTCACGGTAAACACGGCATCCAAATTCACGGAGATCGTGTGCCGCCACTGGTCCCAGGTCATCTCAGCGACGGGCTGATCGCGATAAATGCCGGCGGCTGGGATGAGCGCGTCCAGCCCGGGTCCCTGCTCGACGATGGTGATCACCTGTTGGAGCGTTGCCGACTCGACGAGATCTCCGGCTACCGTCTGGTGCCCGCGATCTGTGCCCAGCTGCTCTAGCAGCTCGTGCAACCTTTTTTCGTCGCGATCGACCAGCACCAGTTCGGCACCGGCAGCAGCCAAGAGTCGTGCACAGTCCCAACCAATACCGCCGGCGGCGCCGGTAATAAGGACGCGACGTCCAGAGAAGTCATACTGCACCATCATCAGCTGTCCCTCCTGTTCGGGATGCCCTGTTCGTGGCCGTACCAGGCCCCATCTACCGTGAGCCCGCCGTCGGCCATCAACGTATGCCCGGTGATGAATGACGCTGCCGAGGTACACAGGAACACAATCGGTTCGGCGATCTCCACCGGCTGGGCGAAACGCTTCAGCGGAGTCCGCGCCTCGATCAGATCTGCGCGCAATTGTCCCTGATCGACCAGCGCCTGGTTCAGCGGAGTGTCGACGTAGCCCGGTCCCACCGAGTTCACACGGATACCGTGTGGCGCCCACTCGACGGCCAGCGTTCGGGTCAGTCCTCCCATGCCTGCCTTGACGGTGGTGTAACTGAGTCGGTGCGGCATGCCGACCACCGACGCCACGGAGGAGAGATTGACGATGGCGCCGCCTGACTCCGCAAGCAACGGAAACGCGGAACGACTGATGCGCATCGTGCCCCCGAGATGGATATCGACCACGACATTCCAATCCTCATCGGTGGTGTGCTCGGCAGGAGTCGGACGGGCGATGCCAGCGCTGTTCACCAGCGCGTCGAGGCGCCCTTCAACGGTCTGGATGGAGTCGACGGCGGCGTCCACGCTTGCCTTATCGGTGACATCGCAGTGCACGCCACGGGCACGACCGGGTCCGTAGTCCCGATTCAATGCACCAATGGCCGCCTTCATTTGGTCGGCATTGAGATCCAACAACACGACTTGACCGCCGCGAGCGCACCACAGCTGGGCGGTGGCGAAGCCGATACCTGAAGCTCCGCCGGTCACGGCCATGATGGCCCCCGGCTGGGGCAGGACGGCGGGGTGGGATGTAGTGTTCATGGTCGTCTTCCTCTCGTGCTCAGGCCAGCAGGCCCAGCGGGTTTTCCAGGCGCTGCCGGAACGCAGCGAGAAGTTGGGCACCGACAGCGCCGTCGATGGCCCGATGGTCGGCAGATAAAGTTGCCGTCATCTGGGTGGCGATGTGCAGTTGGTCCGTGCGTACCACGGCGCGTTTCTCTGCGGCTCCCAGAGCGAGGATCCCGGCTTGCGGAGGGTTCAAAATGGCAGAGAACTCTTTGGTGCCGAACATGCCGAGATTGGACAGACTGAACGTGCCGCCTTCCAACTCCTGCTGGCGGATCTTTCCGCTGACGGCACGCTGCTTGTAGTCCGACAGTGTTTCCGTCAGCGCTGAGATCGACAGTGATTCCACCTGCCGGACGACGGGCGTCAGTAGCCCGCCGTCGGTGGCGATGGCGACAGCGATGTCGGCCTGTCTGAAATGGCGCACATGATCTCCGCCCCAGGCAACATTCGCCTCTGGCACGTCGCGAAGGGCTAACCCGAGCGCTTTCACACACAAGTCGTTGACCGAGACCTTCGAGCGGGAGCCACGTTCAATATCTGCTGCCAGCGAGGTATTGATTTTCGCGCGCAATTCGAGCAGAGCGTCCATGTCGACGTCGACACTGACGTAGAAGTGCGGCACCTGAGTTTTGGACTCGGTGAGGCGGCGGGCGATGGCCTTACGCATGGGGGTTAACTCGACCCTGTCGAAGCTGCTATCACCGGACTCCTCATGGACGACGTTGTTGACCTGGTTCACGTGCGCCGTGCTGACGGCGTTCTCAACGTCGCGGCGTAGGATTCGGCCGCCCGGTCCGGACCCGGTCACCGTACTGATATCGATGCCGCGCTCGCGGGCACGGCGCCGTGCCAGAGGAGAGATCAAAATCCGTGGCGCCTCGGCAACGCTACTTGCTGGCTCAGGAGCGGCTTCGGGAGCCGGTTGAGTGGGTGCATGAGCATCAGCATCAGCGTCCGTAGAGTCTGATTGCGGCTCGTTCGGTGCCGCCGCGTCGGAGAGGAATGCTTCCAGTTCCTCGTTGGTTTCTGACCCGTCGGAGAGCAGGAGAATGGGGGCACCGACGTGGACCGTCGAACCAGCCTCGACCAGTATCCGACTCACCGTTCCGGAAGCCTCTGCTTCGAGTTCGACGGTGGCCTTTTCTGTTTCGATATCGGCCACAGCCTGGCCTCGCGATACGGTGTCGCCGACGGCCACGAGCCAGCTCTGCACGACGGCGTCGGCTGCGTCCGCCACGATGGCGGGGAGGGTGATGATACTTGCCATGGAAGGTGTCCTCAGCTTTTCTGTGCTGTCTTCGGAAATCCGGTCGAAAGGAAGAAATGGATTAGCGCTTCGGTGACAGCCCAAGGTTTCGTGCGGCGCGATCGAACCCGTGATGAACGTCATCCAGATCGGCGTTGGCTGCTGCCTCGAGCACCTTCGAGATCGATGGGGCGGCTTCTCGTCCCGTTACACGTTCTACGGGCTGATCCAGGTGGTCGAAGAACCGGCGTTGAATCTCTTCGGCCACCCACGTGCCGTATGAGGTGCCCAACGGTCCCTGCTCGACGATCAGAACGTTGTTCGTCTTCTTGATCGACTCGCCCACGGTGGCCCAGTCGAAGGACGCGCGATCGAGCCATCGCAGATCGATCACCTCGGCATCCAGATCCTCACGCTCCTCCGACGCTTGCAGCGCTAACTCCACCATGTTGAGATAGGAAAGCACGGTCAGGTCTTTCCCTTCCCGACGGATAGCCGCTTGTCCCACCGGAAGTCGATAGTCGGGAGCTCGATCGGGCACCGTCGATTCCTGCCCATACAAATCGACGTGCTCCAGCACGAGGACTGGATCGTCGAGGTCCAAAGCTGAGTTCATCAGCCCGATATAGTCCGCAGCGTTTGATGGTGCCACAATGCGCCAGCCGGGACTGGTGGCGAAGATTCCCGCCGGATCCATGGAGTGCTGGGACCCGTAGCCCGCGCCCATCGCGACTTTGGATCGGAGGACGACCGGCATAGATGTCTGCCCGCCAAACATATGTCGGGCCTTGCCGATCTGGTTGAAAACTTGGTCGGCGGCGACGAACAGGAAATCTGAGTACATAAACTCAACGACGGGCTTGAACCGGGCGGTCAGCGCCAACCCGCCGGCCAGGCCGGCAAAGGCATTCTCGGAGATGGGAGTACCGAGCACTCGCTCGGGGAAAGCCTCTTTGAGACCGCGTGTCGCACCATTGGTGCCGCCCTTTAAACGGTGGATGTCTTCGCCCATCACCACGATGCCCGGATCATCCGACATCCGGTGATGCAAGACGTCGGCGATGGCATCCACGAACCGAACAGGGGTGACAGGGTCGTGAGCTAGATCATCGAGGATGGCCACCTCGTTGGAAAGATCTGGCTCGGAGCGGATCCCATGGTCCACCGTATTCGGATCCGGCCACAGCTCTGGCCGAATGCGCCGAGCCTGGGCCCGTTCGCTCGTGGGATCGTCTTCGGTGAGATTCTGGACGATCTCCTCGACGGTCTCATCGATGCGTTGGATGAGGTCGCGGGTGTCTCCATCAGACAAAAGGTCTCGGCGTTGCATCTCTGTGATGACGCGCTGGATCGGGTCTCGTTGCCGCCACTGCTTCTCTTCATCCTTGGTCCGGTAACCGAAAGCACTGCCAGGGAAGGGACCGTTCTGGTGGAAATATCGGTAGGTGTCCGCTTCGATCAGGGTCGCGCCGGCGCCGGAACGCATATGCTCGACGGCTTGCTGCTGGGCCATGTAGACCGCGAGGGGATCCATGCCATCGACGTACCACGATCGAATCCCGAATCCGGGGCCACGTAGCGCCAGCCGGGACTCGGCGGTGACTTCGTCCACATGGGTGGAAACCGCGTAGTGATTGTTCTCAACAAAGAAGCACAACGGTAGCTTCCAGGCAGCCGCCAGGTTGAAGGTCTCTAACGTGGACCCGATATTGGAGGCACCGTCGCCGAAGTAAGTGACGGTGACGCCGCCGGTATCTTGGCCTGCGTTATCCTGTCGTTGTTCGTGCCGCTGCGCCCACGCGTTTCCAGCGGCTAGCGGTACCCCGCCGCCGACGATGGCGTTGGTGCCTAGTGCGCCCGCCTCCATCCACTGCAAGTGCATGGAGCCGCCGCGACCACCGGAGAACCCGCCCGAGAGTCCGAGAACCTCCTGCAAGGTCCGTTGCAGGAACTCGACAATCTCATCGCCTTTGATGCCATCTACCGTGCGATATCCCTCAGGGCGAAGGTAATGCAGTCCTTTGGCGATGAACTGATGATGACCCCGGTGGGTGCCGTTGACGCCGTCGGCCGCACGCAAGGCCAGCACAGAGCCGACCGCAGCGCCTTCTTGGCCGATGCTGGAGTGTGCCGGCCCGTGCACTAATCCGGAACCAGCCAGTCTCAGCACAGCTTCTTCGAAGGACCGAATCGCCTGCATCTCCACCAGCATCGACTCCAGGAGGGCCGGATCGACGCTATCCCAATCCTCCGGTGTGGTTCGCAGTTGCGTCACGTCGGTCGAATAATCGAGGGGCACATTCTCAGGCATTGTTCTCCGAAGGGTCGTGGGTTCGATACATCCGTTGCATCGACACCAGGCGCTCGTGGTTTGAATCACACCGTAGCATCGCTATTGGATCCAATTCAAGGACTTGAGTGCCCTCATTGGTGAAAATTGCACCGTTTTGGATCCATTCGCGAAAGTGGGGTTTGATATCCTCAACGCATTCCGGACACGAAACACGTGTCTTGGAACCCAGAGGAGGAGTTGCGCTCATGCCTACCGGTCGTGGTATTCCCGGGCTGAGGGGGACTGATCACATTGGTTTCACTGTCCCCGATATGGAGCAAGCCCATCATTTCTTGGTGGACGTCATCGGGTGTGACTTTGTCTACTCCCTCGGTCCGTACCCGCAGGATGAAGAACTGATGGCGGTGCGGATTGGCGTGCATCCGCAGGCGCAGATTCTAGAGATTCGCTTCTATCGCTGTTTCAATGGGTCCAACTTCGAGGTTTTCCACTATGACGCTCCTGACCAGGAGTATGAGCGACCCAAGAACTCCGACATGGGAGGACATCACATCGCTCTGTATGTGGATGACCTTGACGACGCCGTGTCGTATCTGCGTGAACGCGACATTGATGTGATGGGGGAGCCGAGTGCCAGTTCCGGTGCGAGTCTGGGGCAGCGCTGGGTGTACTTCACTTCACCGTGGGGAATGCAATTCGAGCTAGTCTCTTTCCCGGAAGGAAAATCTTATGAACGTGACGCGGAGGTACTGCTGTGGCATCCCTAGACGCCATTGACGAGCCGGGGGATGCTTCGGCGTTGCCCAGTGCGCCCGCCACTGCGGAGTCTGTGACCGATCGGTTGCGTGCTGAAATTCTGGCGGGGGAATTTACCCCAGGGCAGCGCTTGGGTCAGGAGTTGTTGGCGTCGCGGTTTAATGCGTCCCGAATGCCTGTCAGAACAGCGTTGCGTCAGCTCGAGGCGGAAGGGCTGGTCACGACGGTCGCTCACAGTGGGGCGTGGGTGTCGAAGCTGGATCGTTTCGAATTCGAGCAGGTCTATAAGATGCGCGAGGCTTTGGAGCCGCTGGCTATAGCGGAATCGCTCTTGCATCTCACCGCGGAGCAACTTGACGAAATTGGCGCGATTGCTGAGCAATTACATGAGGCGACGCTGCCGCAGGTGAAGATCGAGGAGTTTCTGGAGCTGGACCGCAAGTTTCATCTGCTCACCTATGCCGGGGTGCAGTACGAGCCTTTGCGCTTGCAGGTTGAGCGGCTGTGGAACACCACGCAACATTACCGACGGGCGCTCTCTTATCGGCTGGACCAAAGTCGTGCGCAGATGACGGATCACGACCACGCTCTCATCCTTGACGCTGTGCGTCGACGTGACCAGGAAGCAGCGCGAGCACTGGTTCGACTGCACATCAATCGGACTCGGCAGACGATCTCGGAGTCGGTGGAAATCTTCTCCTAACCCTCGACGTCGTTGTAGACACGCTGGCGCGAGTCGGCGTTCCTAGTCGTGCGCAAAAACTTTTCCTTGGATCCAAGACGCCCAATCGGGGCTCCTGGCGATGATTCATAATCTGCCCTAGTCGTTTTGATCGGATCGCCTGAAACGCTCGCTGTAGAAGCGAATACGGCGCGCCTCGAACGTCACGGGCCGATTTCTCGGTGTTGACGTAGATCACATTCTCTGGTTGCATGTAACTCAATTGGATCCAATCGTGCAGTTGATGGAGCGTTTCCCCGGTGGTGCGCTTGAGACGAGCCTGAAAAGTCAGGAGTCGGATCCATTCCAACGACAGGGAAGTGAAGCGCACGTGAGTACAGATCTCTTCTCGCTTCAGGGAAAGCGAATTCTCGTGACCGGCGGTGGCCGTGGCCTCGGACGTGCTTTGGCTGAGGGCCTCCACAACGCAGGCGGGCAGATCGCCTTGGTCTCTCGGACTCCAGAGCAGGTTGACGCTGCAGCCCGCAGCATCGGGTCTCGGGCAGTGGGCCTGCCCGGCGATGTGGGAACGGAAGACCCTGCAAAGCTGTTAGACCGCGTTGAATCGGTCCTGGACGGTCCCGTCGACGTGGTTCTGCACGCCGCAGGAATTCAGCACCGGCAGCCAGCCGAAGAATTCGACCGCTCTGCTTGGGAGCAGGTGCTGCACGTTAATCTGACGGCACCGTTCCTGCTTTCACAGGAAATTGGACGGCGCCAGCTGGTGGATGGCCGCCACGGCAGTCACATTTTTATTGGCTCGGTCACGAGCAGGAATTTTGTTCCCAACGTCGCCGCGTATATGGCGACGAAATCTGGCATCGACGGAGTGACGCGCTCCCTCAGCGGTGAATGGTCCGGTTCCGGTGTTCGAGCCAACGCCATTGGCCCCGGCTACTTCCGCACCGAGATGACTGAGCCGCTCTTTCGAGATAAGGAGCGCTACCAGAAGATGCTCGACCGGATCCCGATGGGACGCTTCGGCAACCCAGAGGAACTCGTGGGGGCCGCTGTCTTTCTGGCGTCTGACGCTGCGAGCTATGTCACGGGCCAAATGCTGATGGTCGACGGCGGGTGGACGACCTATTGACCCAGCGAATCACTATCAGTAGGCCACGGGGCCTAGACCCTCACTGATCACCATTCACACATCGGAGTATCAATGTCCAACGCAACATCAGGGATCGGACGCCGCCGTTTTCTGCAGTGGGCCGGAGCCGGGCTGGTCACAGCTGCGGCGGTCCCCATGCTGTCTGGCTGCGCCGGGCCCGGAACAGACGAATCGACCCTTCGGCTGGGCGCCATGTTCCCCGTTACCGGGCCCAATGCGCTGCTCGGGGAGGAATCCTGGCGAGGAGTTCGTATCGCCGCAGACCTGCGTAATCGTCAGGGGGGTATTGCCGGTAAAGAAATCGAGCTGATCTTCGCCGACATACCCGACGTGGCTGCCGCGGCATCTGAAGCACGGCGGCTCGTGTTCAACCAGAACACCAAGCTGGGGCTGGGCGCATATGGTTCTTCGCTGGGACTAGCAGCATCTGAGGTCTTCGCACGCACCGGTAACGCGTATGTAGAGCTGGGCGCCGTCTCGGAAGCCATCACCGCGCGCGGATATGACAACGTCTTCCGCATGAATCCGACGGCCCGTGATATGACGATTCGCCACATGGATTTCATTGAGAATTACCTTGCCGACCAGTTGGGTAAACCGGTTTCGGAGCTCAACGTCGTCATGTTGCACGAAGATTCCTCGTACGGCCAGTCCATTATCGACTTGGCGGCGGAGGAAGCCCAAGCGATCGGTCTGACAAATTTCCGTGGCGAAGCTTATAGCGCCACCTCAACGGATCTTTCATCCACTGTGCTGCGCCTGCGGCAGATGAGCCCGGACATCGTCCTGGCGGTCTCCTACGCCGCGGACGCGGTGTTGCTGGCGCGCCAGATCCGGGACAACAACGTCAAGCTCGGCGCGTTCATTGGCACCGGCGGCGGACACTCTCTGCGCAGCTTCTACGACTCAGTGGGGTCACTGACGGACGGCGTATATGACGTCGACTTTGCTCAGATTCATATTAACCCGGACTACACCCCGGGCATTGAGGAATTCGTGGAAAGCTATCGCGAGCGTTTTGGCAGCGACCCGGCTTCTGGGCACTCGATGGCGAACTATAGCGGAGCCAATCTTGTCTTCGACATTCTCGAGAGCACCGGTGGAAACGATGACCCGGATACATTCCGCGCTGCAGCGCAGTCGATGTCATTGCCTCCCGCCTCGACCACGGCGGGGTGGGGTTACCAGCTCGACGAGAACAACCAAAACACTCGTGGGGAGATGTACGTCATGCAATGGAACGACGGAAATCTTGAAACCGTGTGGCCGCCGGAGGCCGCCGTTCGCGAACCCCAAATGATCACGCCGTTCGGCCTGTGACGGAAAGGAACCAGCGATGGAACAAGTGATTCAAATCGTGGTTGCGGGCCTGATGCTCGGTGGTGTGTATGCGCTCATCGCCGTCGGCCTGAATCTGATCTTCGGCGTGGTGAAGATCATCAACTTCGCCCATGGCGAGCTCGTGCTCGTGGGTATGTACCTGACATGGTGGCTCTGGCTTACTTTTGACCTGAACCCGTATCTATCCCTGGTCATCGTGGCACCGGTGACGTTCCTCTTGGGAGTTCTGATCCAGCAGTTCCTAGTGGGGCCAATGATCAATTCATCCCCGTTGATGAAAATCTTCTTGACGCTGGGTCTGTCCGTTTTCCTGCAGAACCTCGCGCTCTTTATGTTCGGAGGGCAGTTCCGCACGGTCAACGTGCCGTGGGCGGAACAGAACCTCACGATCCTGGGGATCAGCGTGACCTACGGACGCGTCACCGCATTCCTCGTCGCCCTGCTCCTGGTTTTCGGACTGTTCTACCTGATGAAGCGTACCCTCACAGGCAAAGTCCTCAACGCGATCGTCGAGGATCGTGAGACCGCTGGAACCATTGGCATCCCCGTTCGTCGGTACTACCTGCTGGCCATGGGACTCGGTGTTGGACTAGCCGGTGTAGCCGGAAGCCTCATCATCCCGTTCCAAGCTGCCTACCCACTCGCCGGTGCACACTTCACGCTGATGGCATTTGTCGTGGTCGTCCTCGGCGGCCTTGGAAACATGGGAGGCGCCCTGGTGGGCGGCCTGATTCTCGGCGTCGTCGAAACATTGACCGGAACCTATCTCGACCCGGGCTTGCAGCAGGTCGCAGTGTTCGTTGTCTTCATCATCGTGCTCATCGTGCGCCCTCAAGGCATCTTCGGTGGCGCAGCCCGTAACGCGGAGGTGGGCCTGAAATGAAAAAACTGTCACTCCCTTGGATCATCATCCCGGCAGCAATCGCGCTGCTGTTTCCCCTCGTCACCTCAGATCAGTATTTGCTCCACATCGGCGTACTCGTGCTGATGTACATCGGGATTACTGTCGCGTGGAACATCCTCGCGTTCGGCGGAATACTCTCGCTGGGACACGCGGCCTTTTTCGGATTGGGCGCCTATACGGTGGCGATCCTGTACGTGGACTTTGGCGTCAATCCGTGGATCGGGATCGTCGCCGGCGGCCTCGTGGCGGGGCTGGGATCTTTGTTCCTGGCGATCCCCATGGTGCGCTTGCGCGGGCCGTTCTTCACCCTGGCCACCCTGGCCTTTGTCGAGGTACTGCGCCTGTTGGCTATCTGGGCGGTTCCCGTGACTAACGGATCCGTAGGTATCACCACTCCCGCCGACGAGGGCTTCCTCTACATCGCTTTCCAAGACCGGGAACCGTACTACTACATCGTGATGGCGATGGCGGTGCTGGCCGTCTGGGCCTCCATTTGGATCTACCGCTCGAAACTTGGCTATCACCTGCGTGCCATCGCCTCCGATGAAGAGGCGGTTCAGGCGCTCGGGGTGAAGACCAACCGCATCAAGGTTCTGGCACTGGTCATCTCGGCATCAATGACAGGAGTTTTCGGGGCCTTCGCGGCCATCTACTTCTTCGTTATCGACCCAGCCACGCAGTTCAACGCCTCGCTGTATTCCATCCAGCCGGCGCTCAACGGAATTATTGGCGGCATGGGGACCATCGCTGGCCCGATTGTGGGCGCCATCGTGATGACGCCGTTGGGCGAGTGGCTGCGTGTCACGTTCTCGGGTGCCGCTCAGGGCGTGAACTTCATGATCTACGGCATCGTCTTGATCGTCATGGTGCGAATGCTTCCGGGTGGTCTCGTAGACGGATACCACGCGGTGATCCGTCGGCTGAAGGGCAAAAAACGGCCTGAGCCTGCAGCGGAGGCGGCAGCCAGCACCGACAAGAAGGAGAACGAACGATGAGCGCGAACCAACCAGTGCTACGCGTCGACAGCGTTACTAAGCGATTCGGCGGTGTCCAGGCTGTGGGCGGGGTATCCCTGGAACTGCAGCCGCAGGAGATCATCGGCATCATCGGGCCGAATGGAGCAGGCAAGACTTCGTTCTTCAATCTCGTCTCCGGTATGTTCATCCCAGACGAGGGAAGCGTGCACTTCAACGGTCAAGACATCACCCGAATGGGATCGGCCGACAGGGCCCGTGTGGGGATTGGTCGGACGTTTCAGGTGGTGCGCCCCTTCGGCGGGATGACCGTGGTGGAGAACGTGATGGTTCCCCTGCTGGTCAATGACGCCAAAGTGTCCAAAGCACATGACAAAGCGCGTGAGCTACTCGCTGACCTTGGGATCGAGCATCTGACCACGACACCGACTGAAGCGCTAACTCTGGCACAACGCAAGCGCGTTGAGGTGGCACGCGCACTAGCCACGGATCCGAAGCTGTTGCTGCTGGACGAAGTGCTCGCGGGATTGAACAGCAACGAGGTTACTCGGGTACTGCCTTTCGTTAAACGTGTTCGTGACCGCGGTGTGGCAATCCTGATGATCGAGCACATTGTGTCGGCGGTCATGGAGGTATCCGATCGGATGATGGTGCTGGACCGCGGGCAGACCATTGCCGAGGGCGACCCCGAAACCGTCATCAAAGACCCCCAGGTCGTTCAGGCCTACCTCGGAGAAGGCTAAAGGAGACGAATCATGTTGGACGTCAAGAACATCTCTGCCTTCTACGGAGATGCCCAGGCACTGGAAGACGTATCTCTGTCGCTGCAACCGCACCAGGTCACGGCACTGCTGGGCCCCAACGCAGCAGGCAAATCGACCACGCTACGCGTGATCTCTGGAACGGTTGCTGCCGCCAGCGGTTCGGTGAGCTTCGAATCGCAAGACATCACGAAAATGAGCCCGGCTGAACGAGTGAATCTTGGAATCGTGCACGTTCCCGAGGGACGCCGGCTCTTCGGGTCTATGACGGTGGAAGACAACCTGATCCTGGGTGGCTACTCCAAACGCAAGGATCGTAAGACGACCCAGCGATTGGAAAAAGTATACGATCTGTTCCCGCGGCTTTCGGAGCGGCGCAAGCAGGAAGCCGGCCTGATGTCGGGCGGTGAGCAGCAGATGTGTGCTGTGGGTCGTGGACTGATGGCGGACCCCCGAGTGCTGATGATTGATGAGATGTCGCTTGGGTTGGCGCCGGTGATCGTGACCCAGATGTTTCAGATCGTCCGCGACATTGCGGATACAGGGATGACCGTGCTTCTGGTGGAGCAACACGTTAAGCACGCGTTGGAGGTCGCCGACTTCGCCACGATCATTGACGGGGGCAAGACCCGGGTATCCGGTACCGCGGAGGAATTACGCAACTCGGATACGGTGCGCGAATCCTACTTCGGGTCGTGAGACGGTGATCCAACAGACATCCGAAGAGGCCGGATCGACGATGCACGCGTTGCGGGTGCATTCCCTTGATGGTTGGGACATCTCTCTCGACGAGGTTGCGGTCCCACTTCCCGAGCCAGGAGAACTGCTCGTCCGAAGTGAAGCCGTGGGGTTGTGCGGCTCAGACGTACATGCTTGCCGCGGTGACGCCGGATATGAATGGATGCGTCCTCCGGTCACGCTGGGACACGAGACCGTCGGAACAGTCATCGGGCAACATCCGGATCTGGAACAGGACTGGGTCGGGACACGGATAGCCATGATCGCAATCCAGGGGTGCCTGAACTGCGAAATCTGCGCGGCAGGACAAGCCAACTACTGCGCGGAACGCACCTGTCTCGGATTACATAGCGATGGCGGCCTCGCCGAGTTCTTCACCATCGCGGCACAGCGCGTGGTTGCTATCGATCCGGACCTGGATCTGGGGCTCGCTGGATTGCATGAGCCTGTGGCCATTGTGCTACATGCGCTTGAAGCATTGCCCGACTCTTTGGAAGGGGCTTCGGTTGGTGTCACGGGCCCCGGAACCATCGGTCTGATATCCGCGATGGAATGTCAGCGTCGCGGTGCCAACGTCACCATATATGGGCGCCCCGACGCCGACGAGATTCGTCTCACGTACGCCGAGAAACTGGGCCTGGCGGTGGGACGGAGCCAGGAAACGGCACCGGCGGACTATTGGGTGGAAGCCTCTGGGTCTGAAGATGGGCTCAACCGCGCAATACGCGCTTGCGCGAACCTAGCCCGCATCGCCGTTCCCGGCTTGTTTGGGCGGTTGCCGGAAGTGGAAATGAACCTTCTGGTGCGCGGTGGCATGTCCTTGCACGGCAGCTATGGCTATCGGACCGAGCACTTTCACCGAGCCGCCGAGTTCATCGACGAACACCAGGCCGATCTGGCCCGCATGGTGAGCAGCTATCCCCTGGAGCGGGCAGAGGAGGCCCTGCGAAACACGGCCGCTGGTCAGATCATCAAAGCCATCGTCACTCCTGGGCAGGCGCTCGGAGGACAGACGATCACCAAGAACAATCACGAGAAAGCCGGAGTGAAATGAGCAGCAAGAACTGGAATCCATCACCTACGGAAGAATCCGTTTTCCTCGCCCCTTCGGCTGTCATCGGAGGAGCCGGGGCAGCCCGTACAACAGGGGAGGCCCTGCGCGATCGCCTCGGCGTCACTGGCGGCACCGTGTTGCTGGCGGTCGACGATGCCGTTCGCTCAGCCGGGCTGACCGATCCGATCGAGGCGTCTCTGACAGAGGCCGGTTTCTCTGTGGTGACGCACGGCGGGTTTGGTGCGGAGCCAAATTCCGACGTGCTGGACCCGATCATCAACGAAGCACGTGACGCGGAAGCGGTAGCGGTCGTTGGCGTGGGCGGTGGATCTGTGCTGGACTCCTCGAAGATGATCGCGCTGATGCTGCGCAACGAAGGTAGCTGTGCCGACTGGATCGGAACAGTGAGCCCGGAGAACGGCGTGGCACCGATGATCTTGATCCCCACCACGTGCGGGACAGGGTCTGAGACCACCAGGATTGCGATGGTTACCATCGACGGTGTCAAGCGCGTTTCTGCTTGTGATTTGTTTATTCCGCACATCGCGATCGTCGACCCTGATATGGTCGCCTCGCTGCCGCCATCGGTCATCGCAGCCACGGGCATGGACGCACTCGCGCATGCTGTCGAGAGCCTGATGGGGACGAACGCCTCGATTCTCTCCTCGACGCATTCGCTGCGTGCGATTGAGCTGATCACCGACAACATCGAAGCGGCATACGCTGGTGACAAGCAAGCGCTGGCTTACGTCATGTGGGGCTCCCACCTGGCCGGGCAGGCACTCAACGCCGGTGTGGTGATCGGCCATTCCCTGGCTTACTGCCTGGCCAATGTCCGGCCCATGCCCCATGGCGTCAGTTGCGCCATCGCATTGCCGTACTGCATTGCTTACAACCAGAACCTGGCGCCTGAGCTGGCGCAGCGGTTGGCACGTAGCCTGACTCGCGGCGCCAGCGACAAGATCCGTGACGCGGCGGGGTACGTCCAGGACTTGGTGAAGCGTCTGGGTCTGCCGACCACCTTGGCCGAGGCAGAAGTGGATGCGCAGGCCATCCCGGAGATGGCCCAACTCTGCGTTGGTTCCTACCCGCGTCCTACCAACCCGGAGGCCTTCGACGAGAGCAAGATCGCGGCTCTTTTTGAATCTATGCAGAACGGCGATCTCGACGATGCCTTTGCCATCACGGCGCGCTGACATACCTCAAACCCCATAGCCGACGAACATCCAACAGCGTTAGGGAAGATACATGGAACAGAATCTGAAGAATCTCGTCAACGGAGAATTCGTAGAGGCCTCCACCTCGGAGCGTATTGATGTGTTCAACCCGGCACGGCCCGACCAAAAGGTCGGATCAGTGCCGTCTATGCCCAAGGAAGACTTGGAGCGGGTCTTCGCGGCAGCCGCCGTGGGCGCCAGGACCTGGAAGAACACCGGGTCGCTGGAGCGCGGCAAAGTACTGTTACGCGCGGCAGAGCTGATTCGAGAGCGCAAGAATGAACTCGTCTCCACCATCGTCACGGAAATGGGCAAGACCACAGCAGAGGCCACTGGCGAAGTAGGTAAGACTGCTGAGTTCTTTGAGTACTACGGCTCGATGGGTCGTGACGAATTCGGCCAGTTTCTGCCGGACGGACGTCCCGAAACATTCGCTGCGCGGCTAGTCGAACCACTCGGTGTGGTGCTGCTGATCACTCCGTGGAACGACCCATTGCTCACCCCGGCACGCAAGTTGGGTCCCGCCCTGATCTCTGGCAATGCCGTGGTCATCAAGCCAGCCACGGTGACGCCACTGATCACTCTGCGGCTGGCCGAGATTCTCCACGAGGCGGGTCTGCCTGCCGGCGTCCTGGGCACGGTCACAGGCCGCGGATCCAAGATTGGTGATGCGCTCTTTGAATTCGACCAGCTCAAGGCCGTTTCTTTCACTGGGTCCACTGCCGTGGGCAAAGACATTCAACACCGGCTCTCGCCCCGTGGCGTGCGTGTGCAGACTGAGATGGGTGGCAAAAACGCTGCCGTCATCATGGACGACGCCGATCTCGAGTTAGCGGTGCCGACCATTATCGCCGGTGCGTTTGCTCAGGCGGGTCAGCGTTGTACCGCGACCAGCCGACTGATCGTGCAGAAAGGGGTGGCTGGCCGCGTGCGCGAGCTGATCGCCGATGCCGTACGACGCCTGACCGTCGCCCCTGGTGAGACCGAAGGGGCCGACCTGGGCCCGGTCGTGGATGAAGCGTCGCAGGCCTCCATCCGTGAGCACATCAGCCGTGCTCGTTCGCAGGGTGCCGAGGTGGTGGCCGAAAACGAGCTGAGTGGCGCAGCTGCAGAAGCGGGCTTCTTCGTGGCTCCGACGTTTCTGCAGATCACCCCCGAGCAGGATCTGTGGGCTGAAGAGGTGTTTGGGCCGGTGCTGGGCATGGTCGAGGTCGACACCTTGGATGAGGCCATCGAGCTAGTTAACGATTCGGTGTATGGCCTGTCCAGTTCGATCTTCACACGTGATCTGGGTCAGGCTTTCGATTTCCTTTACGGGGTGGACACCGGTCAGGTCTCCATTAATCAGCCGACCACGGGCTGGGATATTCACCATCCATTTGGTGGGTTCAAGGATTCTGGCTCCGGGTACAAAGAACAGGGCCACGATGCTCTGACCTTCTACACCCGTGTGAAGGCAGCCGCAATCCGCACGAAGTAGGCTCGCACATCGCAGCGGCTTGATTATGATGCAGGGGCGGTCGACAGTTGTCGACCGCCCCTGCGCTGCGCTTTACATCTTCGAGAGTTTCGTCTGATTTAGTTCTCGTTGGCCGGTGCTGTGATGAGCGCTCCCAGGCGGCTGAGCTGGTCCTGGTGCTGTAGAGCAGATCCAACTGCCGCCACTCTGACACCTGCCTTTAGATAAGATGCTACGTTTGTGGCGTCCAGGCCCCCAGTCGCGACGAAATTGACCTGGGGAAAAGGTCCGCGCATGGCCGAGAACCAGTCTGGGCCCAAAGTATGGGCAGGAAACGCCTTCATCCAGGTGAGCCCATGCCTCAGTGCACCTTGGATTTCACTTGCGGTGGCGACTCCGGGAAGATGCGGTAGCTCAGCGCGGATGCTCGCCCGGATGACCTCATCGTCCAAACCGGGAGCCACGGTATACACCGCGCCGATCTCTTGAGCCTGGAAAACCTTTTCTGAGGAATCGACGGTGCCGGCGCCGACGTACTTTCCCCGGGAATTTCCGGCTTCCACCACAGCTGCCAGTGCTTCGAGACCCTGCTGATTCTGAATGGGGACTTCGACGTGCTCGATACCGAGGTCCCATGCGCGGTGGGAGAGTTCGAGGCTTTCTTCGACCGAAAAGTTGCGCAGGATAGCCATAATCGGGCACCCCAAGAGGTGCTGATCGAACCAGGTGCTTTGTGCCATTGTCATGTTCCTTTGTCGGCGTGCAGTAGTGGGATCGGTGATGTACTTAGTCGAGAGGATTGAAATCTGACAGCGAGGACAGCGCACGTGCAGCCAATTGGTGACCGTGTTCCAGTCTTGATGCGACGGTGTCTCCCGCAACGAGACGCGAGAGGTAGCCTGCTGCGAACGCATCGCCGGCACCGACTGGCTCCACAACTGACACTGGAACGGCGGGCGCGAACGTCCTGACACCGTCAGTGAATTCTGTGGCTCCGACGTCGCCATCTTTGACGATCAATGACCCTGAGAGGTTCAGATAGTTGGCAATGTCGTCAGACGTCGCCGTTCCCCACAGCGTTTCGGCTTCGTCACGACCGACGAAGACCACATCTGCCCGACGGCTCAAGTCTGCTAATACCGGCGATGCCGTTTCGACATCCCAGACCCCAGGGCGATAGTTTACGTCGAATGAGACCAGGGCGCCGTGATTACGTGCCGTTCTGATCGCGTAATCCACCATCGACGCGCAACTGTCGGACAGTCCCGGCGTAATACCTGACAGGTGAACCACTCTGACGCCGTTAAAGCTGGCTCGGTCGATGTCGGCAGCGTCCATTCGTGAGGCCGCTGAGCCACGACGATAGTAGTGCACCGTGGTGCCCTGGGGGGTGGGGTCTTTGAAGTACACGGCGGTGGGAGCATTCTGGTCGGTAGAGACCGCGCTTGTATCGACTCCGAAGCGTTGTAGTTCAGAAGTCATGCGTCGGCCGAATGGATCATCGCCAACCCTGCTGACCCATCCGGTGGAGTGCCCGAGACTCGCGAGATAGAGGGCAGTGTTCGACTCTGCCCCACCGATGTGCATGCGAAACGTGGAGGCCTCTTCCAGAGGGAGTGATGGTTCTGGGTAGACCAGGGTCATGGTCTCACCGATACAGAGAAATTCTGGGGATTGCACTGGCATGAGGTAACTATGTCAATCCGCGAGGTGAGTCACAACACGATCAGCGGGATTTTGCCGAAGTCGTTCATGGGTATTTCGAATGACCTGTATCCGGTATGCCGAACGTGATTCTCTTGATCTTTCCTCGTGGGAAGAAAAAGATGAGTCTGACAACGATCTGTCGGTTGTCTCGAGCGTCAAGTACATCCCACGATAAGGCGCTCCGACGTCCTACACGCCGACCGGTCGACACACACGCCACAGAATCGAGGATCATGAGCACCGTAACTGCGCCTGCACACGAGCGCCCCCTGGTCTCCCACGTTGTTGCCGATGTCATCGCTGAGCGTTCGGAGGTGACCTTCGGCATCATGGGGAATGGAAACGCTTTTCTCGTGGGCCGACTCGTCGACCTCGGGCATCGTTATGTCAAAGCACGCCATGAGGCCGGTGCCATGTCCATGTCACAGGGTTTTTATCTTTCTACGGGCCGTGTTTCCACCACCACGACCACCTATGGTCCCGGGTACACCAACACCCTGACCGTGCTTGCCGAAGCGGCGCTGGCGAAGACTCCGATGGTGCTGGTGGTGGGCGCGGGGCCGAGAACTCCTCGGGCTTTCGACATCGACCAGACCGCGGTCGCCACTGCGATGGGCGTGACCACCCTGACCGTGGACGAATCGAACGCAGCTCGGTTGACCCACGAAGCGTACGACCTGGCTGCGCGGGATCTGAAACCCGTCATCGTCTCGATTCCCTACGACATCGCTGAAATTCCGGCAGCCTCACAGCAGCCTCGCGGGGAGATCGAACCCAAGGTCACGGTGCGTCCGGACGCCGGCGACGTCGAGCGCGCCGCAGAACTGCTCCGGGGGGCACAGCGCCCGCTGATCATCACCGGCCGCGGCGCCCTCCTTGCTGACTCGCGTGATGAGGTGAAATCTGTCGGAGACAAGCTCAATGCCCTGTTCGCCTCCTCGGTGATGGCGCGCAATTACGTTGGCTCGGACTGGGACTTGGGCATCGCCGGCGGTTTCGCCACGATCGGGGCTGTGGAGCTGATGCGCCAGGCCGACGTCGTATTGGTGCTAGGCGCCAGCATGAACCTGTTCCAAATGCGCTATGGCACGTTGTTGCCAGGAGCGCGAGAGATCATTCAGGTGAACCTGGAGGAACAGCCAACCCACCCAGATGTGACTTTCCACGTACGTTCAGACATCGCCGAGTTTGCTCGGTCGTTGGACTCGCACCTGGTGGATCATCACGCCAATTCAGACTGGCGATCCGAACACCCTGAAGTAGCCGATCAATCGATTCATCGGCCGCTGGAGCTCAAGAAAACGGATTCGGTAGGCCGCATCAATCCGCGGGCGCTGGCATGGCGGCTCAATGAATTGCTCCCGTCGGAGCGGACCATCGTGCAGGATGGCGGCCACTTCCTTGGCTGGCTGGCCATGTACGCCGACTCCCCGGACCCTCATGGACTACAGCATCCCGGGCTCACCTTCCACGGAATTGGTTTCGGATTCCCCACTGCAGTGGGGGCCGCACTGGCTCGACCAGACCGGCTCACAGTCCTGACCTGCGGTGACGGCGGCGGAATGATGACGCTGCCCGACTTGGAGACCCTGGTCCGGGAGGTACCAAAGTCAATCGTCGTTGTCTTCAACGATTCTGCGTACGGCATGGAGATTCATCAATATCACCAGCGTGGCATCGACGAAGAGCCGATGGTCTTTTCCAACGTGGACTTTGCAGGAATCGCGACGGCAGTGGGTGCACGTGGAGTGCGTGTCACTGAGCTGGAACAATTGGACGTGATCACCGAATTCGTTACCTCGGATGCGTCAGGGACACTTCTTCTCGACGTGCAGATTTCGCCGGAAATCATCGCCGAGTACGTCGTCGAGAAGGTCGAATACGAGGAGCGGCTTAAGGCGTCACACTGAGTCTGGGCGATGGCCTCGTCCTGCCAGTGGGTGAGCCCCCTGCGGGATAGGAGCACTGCGGATGTGCTCGATGACGACTCGCGCAGCGGCTGAGTTGTAGCGTTTCGGGTCCCACCACAAGCTGACTACGCGGCCATGCTCGATGGCCCCCACCTGTCGCTGGACGAGTCCTTCGGTGTTGGACACCCGGGCAGCCATCTCATTGACTAGCCCGAGCCCCAGGCCCCCTCGTGCCATTTGGACGAGGGTTTGTGGCTGTTGTGTGTGATAAGCGAGGCTCAGCGAGATACCCCAGGTGTCAGCTGCCCTGGTGATCTCGGGCTCGATCTGTCCGCCAGGCAATCCGACGCACACCACTGGATACTCAGCTAGGTCGATCGGGTCAAGCGGATCCGTTGTTCCGGCCAGGGGGTGACCCGCCGGAATCAGCGCGACCAGTGGTTCTTGCCACAGCGGATGGTAGGACAGAGAAGTGTCCGGTTGCGGAGGCCAGGCTCCACGTATCGCAATGTCGATTGTTCCGGCTTGAAGTTTGTCGGACAACGCCGTGGTTGTGCCTTCTACTGGTTCAATCCGGACATTGGGGTACGCCTCAGCCAACTGCGCGATGATAGGCACCAGGAACCCTGCGCTGGCACTGGGATGCGAGCCAACCACCACAACACCACGGACTTGCTGCGACATCTCTGCAATCGCTTCGGCGCCGCGGTCCAATGTTTCAATCGTTTTTCGGGCGAAGGGAAGGTACAGTTCGCCAGCGTCCGTGAGTTGCACTGGGCGGTGGCGTCGATCGAAAAGGACGGCACCCACGCTCCGCTCAAGTGCAGCCACGTGCGATGAAACTCGCGATTGAGAACGGTGGATCTTGTCGGCAGCGGCAGAAAAACTTTGTTCATCGACAACGGCAAGAAAAGATTCCAGCCACTCGGGCTGTTCGTCTCGTGGCATGGTTCCTCTTCTTCAGAATCAGTATCTGGATTCGGCGATGTCGATATCCGGTTTATGGCGTTGACTGCGAATTCTGCGTTCAACAGGATGAGGACATCAGTTAGTTCAAAGTTACCTGGCTCACAGGCGTGACTCACATCATGAAGCGGAAGGACCTTCATCATGACTACTGCAACGAGTTCCATTTTGTTCCGTCGTCGCGGCATTGCTGCCGGGGCAGTACTGTCCATTGCAGCGCTGGTGCTGGCGGGTTGTTCAAATGGCGGCGACGAGGAGGCTGGCGGAGACGCCGTAGCGAACGGCGACACCTGCGACATCTCAGCCGAATATCCCAGTGGTCCGATTGAACTTGTGGTGCCGTTCGCCGCCGGCGGTGGCACAGATTCTGTGGCGCGGCTCATCGCTGAGGAACTGGGCAGCGCAATGGACGCCCAGATTAACGTCGTCAACCGCACCGGCGGTGGCGGTGTGGTCGGTCACCAGGCCATCGCAACCGCCAACCCCAATGGGCAGACCATCGGGCTGGTCACTGCTGAATTGGCTATGCTCCACCATCTAGGTGTGATGTCCAGGGACGTTGTTGAGTCGGTCGAAGGGTACGCCGCCAATCGCAGAGTGGTGTCGGTGGTGGTTGTAGAAGTGGAGCCAGCCGGGCAGCGCCAGGCGTCGTTCGGCCTCTGAACCGTAAAACCTGGCATAGGCCCAGCCGTCCCCGAGCGTGCGGTGGAATCGCTCGATCTTCCCGTTCGTCTGCGGCCGGTAGGGGCGTGTCCGCTTGTGTCGGATGCCGAGCCGAGCGCAGAAGTCCCTCCATGCGTGGGATCTGTATGCCGACCCGTTGTCGGATAGGACTCGCTCGACGGTCACGCCTCGTTCGGCGAACCAGGCCACGGCGCGTTCGAGAACTCCCACCGCTGTGCTCGCCTGCTCATCCGACCAGATTTCTGCGTATGCGACGCGGGAGTGGTCATCGATGACTGTGTGAACGAACGCCGTCCCGGTGCGCGGCTTGTGATCTTTTCCTCGTGGTAATCCCGGAGTCGCGAGCTTGTTCCGTGCGCCTTGCTGCCGACCTACGTAACGATGTCCACCGCCGTCGGGGATGTTGCCGAACTTCGTGACATCGACATGAATCAACGATCCCGGATGAGGATGCTCATATCGCCGCAATGGCTCGCCAGTGACACGATCGATATGCGAGAGGCGGTTCACGCGGCAACGGACGAGGACCGCGTGAACAGTCGACGTCGAGAGACCAAGTCGCGCAGCGATCTGGGCTGGCCCCAGTCGAAGCCGCCAGCGCAGGTTGATGATCTTCTTCTTGACATGCTCGGGCGTCCTGCCTGGGATCCGGTGCGGCTTGCTGGAGCGATCCTGCATCCCAAACTCACCCTCTTCCCGGTAGCGGCCTGCCCATTTCCGGGCAGTGATCGGGGAGACCATGAACATCTTTGCGGCGATCGTGGCCGGATAGCCGTCTTCGACAATCAGCCGAGCTAACCGGAGACGGGCACGAGGAGTGAGAAGAGCGTTCGGATGGGTCATCAATTGGCCTCCGCCGCGGTCTTCGTAAGCGCGCGTCTGGTGAGAAGCATGATGACGAGAGCGATCGCTGTCAGCACCGAAGCGACCCAAACCGGCGCGAGCAGCCCCAGCCCGGTCGCGAGCCCGAGCGCACCAAGCACGGGCCCCGCTGCAGCTCCGATATTCAATGCTGCGGTTGCGTACGAACCGCCCATCGTTGGCGCACCCGATGCTGCATACAGCACACGCGTGATCAGAGTACTGCCGACGCCGAACGACAGGAATCCCTGAACGAGGACGAGGACGATAAGCGCAACGGGATGAGATGCGACCACTGCCAACACGATCCAGCCTGTCAGCAATAGCGGTCCGCCGACTGCGAGCACGAGGCCAGGTCGTTGATCTGATAGTCGTCCTGCGATCGTGACGCCAAGGAACGATCCGATGCCGAACATCACCAGCGCGACGGACACCCACGCTTCGGCCAAGCCCGCGGTCTCGGTCACGATGGGTGCCAGGAAGGTGAATGCCGCAAAGGTCCCTCCGTTGATCAGCGCTCCGAGTGCCATGGCCAGGATGAGCCGCGGCGTCGCCAACTGGCTGAGCTCGACACGGAGCCTTGGTGAGGTCGCGCTAGTCTCGCTCCGACCAACATTGTTCGTGACGCCACGAATGACTCCAACGGCCGCGGGAATACAGAGGATGGCGATCGCCCAGAACGTCGTTCGCCAGCCCAGCGCTGTGCCGAGCAGTGCCCCGGCGGGGACGCCCACGACGGTTGCGATCGTCGTGCCGGAGAGCAGGATCGACAGTGCACGCCCCTTCTGGTTCGCTGGCACGAGGGTAGTGGCCGTGCTCAGTGCTACGGCGAGGAATCCTGCGTTTGCGAGAGCGCTGAGCACCCGGGTGATGAGCAGGAGAGAGAACACTGGTGTCATCGCTCCGATGACGTGGCTTCCCGCGAACACGAGAAGGCAAACGATCAATGTGAGCCGCGGTGGCCAACGGCGAGCGAATGCCGCCATCACTGGCGCGCCGACGACCATACCGACTGCGAATGCGGAGGTCAGCAGGCCCGCAGTGCCGACCGAGACGTCAAGTTCGGTCGCGATCGCGGGGAGCAATCCCGCGAGCATGAATTCTGAAGTGCCCATGACGAAGACCGCCAGGGCAAGCATGTAAAGGGCAAAAGGCATCGAGTACTCCGAGGTGTGAGATCAAGAAATGGTTCTTCTTGTCACCACGGCCAGCGCCCCGGGTACGCCAGACATACGCCCACACAGATCGTGGGCGTCGTAACTAGTGGTTCAAGGGGCTGGCGGTGTGACCGACAACCCCTGACCTGTCTGATTCGGGACTCGACATGCCCCAAACTCTAACATGCCTTCAATGGCAAGCGGTCTGGACAGATACTTCTTGAATCGGCACGGTGTCATTACGGGCGGGGGCCAGAACAACGTCCCTGGACATCACATCTAGGGCTGACAGACGTTAGCCCCGAGTCCGTGACGACGATCTCGCAGATGAACGCAGACCCTGCTGGTTTGACTGTCGCGGCAGACTCAGAGTTTGAGTCCGTCTCAGACGTCATCGACCACGCACGCGAGAATCCAGGCGACCTGGTTGCCTCAGGAACCGCGCAGGCAGGGATCTGGCACGTCTCGCTGGCAGGCATGCTGCTTGCTGAGGATGTTGATGCCGATGCTATTCGTTGGGTCCCTTCCGAAGGAGCGGCTCCGGCGCTGCAAGAGGTTGTCGCCGGTGGCGTGGATATCTCAACCGCGTCACTGGCCGAGAACCGTACGATGATCGAAGCAGGCCGGGCTAAGGCTCTGGGTGTGATGGACGAAGAGCGAGCGCCGGGCTTCGATGAGGTTGAAACGCTGCAGGAGCAGGGAATTGACTTCACGATGGGTACGTGGCGAGGCATCGCGGGACCGGCTGATATGGATGAGGACATTGTGGCGGAGCTGGAGTGCCATCTGGGTCAGATCGCAGAGTCCGAGGCTTACACCACGTTCATGGAAGACGCTGGCCTGGGAGTGATCTATAGGAATGCTGAAGAATTCGCGACCTTCGCTGAAGAAGATGACGTCACCAAAGGCGACATTATCCGCGAGGCAGGACTGGCTGAATGACGTCAACCACCCTGACCACAACGAGGCCAGTGGGCAAGAATCCAGATCTGTACTTGAGCCTCAGCGCGGTAGGCGTTGGTGCGATCGTGCTGATTTACGCGTTGAGCCTTCCCACACTGGGCGACGGGCGTCCGGGGCCAGGCCTCTTCCCGGGGATCGTCGCCTCTGGGCTGATGTTGTTCGGACTCGCGCTCCTGTTGCGTACGGTCGTGACCAGTCGCCGCGTTGACAGTGCTGAGGCAACTGTGAGCGACGTTCAGGACGAGTCGCCAGACGTACCCATAACAGGATCTGGTAGCGCGGATGCGGCTCCACCTGGAATGGAAATCGACCAGGAGACCGTGTCCACTCGTCGGGCTTGGGTCAACGGTGTTGTCATGCTGGCGAGCATCGTCGGGTACATCATGTTAGCGGAGCCCCTTGGATTCATCATCACGATGTTCCTTGTCAGCCTTGTCATCATGCTGCTGCTGAAAGCGAAGCCGGTGTCCGCGATCGTCACCTCGATCGTGCTCTCATTCGGCATGTGGCTGATATTCGAACGCGGCCTCCAAGTTCAGCTACCCAACGGATTGCTGTGGTGAATCATGGTTAACAACTTCTCAGACGCACTGGGCATGGTGGCTGACCCCTTCGTGATCCTGGTGGTGGTCCTATCGGGGCTGCTGGGTATCGTGATCGGCTCCCTTCCAGGGCTGACAGCCACGTTGGGCGCAGCGTTGCTGATTCCCTTCACCTTCTTCTTGGACCCGATTCCTGCGATCGCTTCGATCATCACGATGTCGGCCATGGCCATTTTTGCTGGTGACATCCCGGGGGCACTTCTGCGTATGCCGGGAACACCGTCCTCGGCGGCGTATGTCTCCGATTTGTATGAAATGACCCGGCAGGGCAAAGCCAGGACCGGTTTGACCATTTCTCTGCTGGCCTCAGTTATTGGTGGCCTCGGCGGCTCCATCGTGTTGATTCTCCTGGCGCCGGTGGTGGGCGAGTTCGCCCTCGGATTCACCTCCTACGAGTATTTCTGGGTGGCGGTGCTGGGCCTGACCGCAGCGGTGATCGTCTCTCAGGGGTCTCAGATTAAGGGCACGATCGCCCTGATGACCGGGCTCTTGATCTCTACGGTGGGGCTGGACGTGGCGTTGGGATATCCGCGGTTCACCTTCGACCAGCCGGCGTTATACCAGGGCATTCACTTCATTCCCGCGATGATCGGACTCTTTGGTATCTCTGAGGTGCTGCGGAACGTCACCGAGAAGAAGATATCTCAACCTATCGGCATTTCGATGTCGAAGAAGTCCAGCGAAAAGGGATCCTTCGGAGCGGCCTCGCGAATTCTCTGGAAGCGCAAGGGCTCCTTGGTACAAGGCAACGTGACCGGATCCATCGTGGGCGCCGTGCCCGGTGCAGGCGCGGATATCGCTTCCTGGATCTCGTACGCCGTCGGGAAGAATACCTCGAAGAAGGACACCTCGGAGAAGGGATATAGCACGGGGCCGCTGGTGGCTGCCGGTGGTGCCAACAATGCGGCACTGGGGTCCTCCTACATTCCCACCCTGGCTTTCGGCATTCCCGGCGACACCATCACGGCCATCCTCATTGGTGTCCTTCTGGTGAAAGGTATCGAACCCGGCCCGAATCTTTTCCTGACTCAGACGGATACCTTGTACGCGCTGTATGTCATCTTCATTCTGGCTAACCTGTTGCTGATTCCCCTGGGATTGATGGCGATTCGCACATCGGGGCTGATTCTCAAGCTTCCGCGTCCGGTGCTGATGGCCACCGTCGTGGCACTGTCAGTGACGGGTGCATATGCCATCAATATGTCATACCTGGAGATCGGCGTCGTGGTGGGTCTCGCTGTGGTGGGCTTCTTCTTCGAACGTTATGGCGTTCCGCTGGCCCCCGTTGTACTTGGAATCGTCCTGGGACCGAACCTAGAAGCGAACTTCATGCAGTCAGTCATCAAGACCAACTGGGATCTGTCGCAGTTCTTCACCCGGCCAGTGTCTGCGATATTGATCGGACTGACGGCTCTGGTGTTGCTGTTCCCGCTGATTTCGAAGGGAATTCGGGCGCTGCTGCCCAAGAAGGTGAAAGTGGACGAGGTCCTGCCGACCTCGACGTCAGTTGGTAGCTGATTCTTCATTGCACATACGAGACGGTCGCTGATGACAGGCGTGATTGGTCGGACCGGATACGACGAATTAGAGGAAATCATGGATTTAGGACTAAAAGGTCGGACAGCGCTGGTGTGCGCGTCTACCAAGGGGCTGGGATGGGCCAGTGCACAAGCGTTGGCCGCTGAAGGCGTTCGGGTGGCCGTCAACGGTCGTGACCACGCTCGAGCGGAAGCGAAAGCGGCCGAACTGGGGGAATCAGCTATTGGTATCGGCGGTGATTTGACGACTGCTGACGGTGCCGTGGATCTTGCGCGGCAGGCCCTTAAGGAACTGGACCACATCGATATTCTGGTTCTCAATGGCCCTGGGCCGCACGCGGGCCCTGCTGTAGGGCAGGGAACTCACGATGTACGTGAGGCGTTGGAATCGCTGGTCGTGGCGCCGGAGGCACTGATGCAGGAGCTCCTACCTGGAATGCAAGAGCGACGGTGGGGACGAATCGTGCTGATTAGCTCGTCCAGCGTTGTCGCGCCCTTGGATAACTTGGCTTTGTCGAACATGGGGCGGCCGGCGTTGGTGTCGGTGATGAAGACATTGGCCACTGAAGTTGCCTCTGACGGTGTGACGTTGAACGCGGTGCTCCCAGGCAGGATTGCGACAGATCGCGTACGTCAGGTTGACGAATCAACGGCACAGCGTCGGGGCGTACCGGCCGAGAAGGTGTTGGCTGAGTCGGTAGCAAAGATCCCAGCAGGACGTCTCGGGCGCCCCGAAGAGATCGCCGCTGCCGTGGCCTACTTGTCGAGTGAGCAGTCAGCGTTCGTCACGGGGACAACGCTCAGAGTCGACGGAGGAATGGTTCCGGTGCTGTAAGGACTCATCAACGTTGCAGCTGAGGCACGTGAGTTCGGGACGATCCTCAGCTGGATCAGCGCTGGCGCAGTACCTCGGCGATCTGGGCCACGCAGGGCTCGTTCTGCAGGCTGGTGGTGTCGCCCAGCGTGTCGTCCTGGTAGAGCTGGGTGAGCAGCCGGCGCATGATCTTTCCGGAGCGGGTCTTGGGGACATCGGGGACGAACACCACATCGCGGGGCTTGGCCACCGGTCCGATCACCTTGGCCACCAGGTTCCGCAGCTCGGCTGCTGCCTCTTCGGCGCCGGATGCGCCGTCGGTACCGAATCCGTCTCGGGCCACCACGAAGGCCACCGCAGCGTGGCCGGTTTTCGGGTCGGTCACGGGGCAGACCCCGGCCTCGGTGACCAGCGGGTGGGTGACCAGGGCGGACTCAATTTCGATGGTGGAGAGGCGGTGCCCGGAAATGTTGATGACGTCGTCGATACGGCCCAGGATCCAGATGTCGCCGTCGTCGTCGATTTTTGCGCCGTCGCCAGCCAGGAACCAGCCCTGCTCCACGTAATCCTTCCAATAGGAGTGGAAGAACCGCGATGGGTTATTCCAGACGGTGCGCGCCATGGAAGGGACGGGGCGGGTGACCACGATCTTGCCCTGCACGTTCGCCGGGGTGGGCTGGGCGTCATCGTCGACGACGGCGGTGGCCATGCCGGGCAGCGGGCGGGAGCCGGAGCCGGGCTTGAACCGGGTGTCGGTTTGGCGTGGGGAAATCACGGTGGCCCCGGTTTCGGACTGCCACCAGGTGTCGACCATGGGCACGCCCACCGACGGGTCTGCGGGATCGTCGATGCGGCGGGAATCGCGGCCGATCTGAGACCGAGCCCAGCCCCAGGCCTCGGGGTTGACCGCTTCGCCCACGGTGCCGATGAGCCGGATGGAGCTGAGGTCGTATTCGGCGGGGATACCGTGGGCGTGCCAGCCCTTCAGAGAGCGCAGCAGGGTGGGGGCGGTGTAGTAGCTGGTGACCCCGTAGCGTTCGATGACCTCGAAATGTCGGCCCGGGTGCGGGGCGTTGGGCACACCTTCGTAAATCACCTGGGTGGCGCCGTTGGAGAGCGGCCCGTAGAGCTCGTAGGTGTGGGCCGTGACCCAAGCCAAATCGGCGGTGCACCAGTGAACGTCACGATCGCGCTGGGTGACGTCGGGGTTGGAGAAGAGGTAGTCGAATGTCCAGGAGGCGGCGGTGAGGTAGCCGGCGGAGGTGTGCACCAGGCCCTTGGGTTGGCCGGTGGTGCCGGAGGTGTACATGATGAACAGCGGATTCTCGGCGTCGAAGAACTCGGGGGTATGTTCCTCGGAGGCGGTGGTGACCACATCGTGCCACCACACGTCCCGGCCGTCCACCCAGTTAATGCTGTCGGCGTGGCCGGTGCGGTCGATGACGAGCACGTGCTCAATGTTGTTCTCGCCGGAGACGGCTTCGTCGGCGTTGGCTTTCACCGGCACGGCCTGGCCCCGGCGGAATTGGCCGTCGGTGGTGACGAGCAACTTGGCTCCGGTGTCTTCCACCCGGAAGCGCAGCGCCTCCGCCGAGAAGCCGCCGAAGACCAGGGAGTGCACCGCGCCGATACGGGCGCAGGCCAGGGTGATGACCACGGTCTCCACCAGTACGGGCAGGTAGATGACCACGCGGTCGCCGCGGCCGATCCCTAAGGACTCCAGCGCGTTGGCGGCTTGGTTCACTTCCTTCTGCAACTGCGCGTAGGTGACGGCGCGGCGGTCGCCAGGCTCGCCCTCGAAGTACAGGGCGACGGTGTCGCCGCGGCCCGCCTCGACGTGGCGGTCCACACAGTTCACTGCGACGTTGAGCTTCCCGCCGGTGAACCACTCCATCACCGGGCCGCGCTCTTTGGCAGGGTTCGGGGCTGTCCAGGAGTGGATGGTGTCGAAGGGGGTCTCCCAGTCCAGGCGCTGGGCGGCTGCCTCCCAGAAGGCGATGCGCCGGGCCTCGTCCACCGGCTGGCCGTCACCGCGTCCGCCATGCAGCTTCTCGGCCGGGCGTCCCGGATGGACGTCGGCATCGGCGGCATCCACGATCTCCGCGGGCAGGGGGCCTGGTTGGCGCTGCGGACGATGCTGGTACTGCGTCTCGAAGAGTTCGGCGGCCAAGCCTGCGGGCCAGGTGACGGTGGCGTGATCGGTGGGTGCTGAAGACACGGGAGAAAACCTCTTTCCATCGTTTCTGGCGGTAGCACCCTCGCCCGCGAATGGTCACGGCAGGGTTGCTGCGGCGTCGTCGATCCAGATCTCTCGGCCGCTCGGGATGGTCAGATTCCAGTCTACAAACCGAGGCTGTGCCTCAGCTCCACAGTGACGAAATGGGTAGCACGTGAAGCCGGTCACGCAGGCTGATCGTGCGGGTTCCACCGTGAAGCCGAGCGTCACTTGCTGCGTCACAAGACATGGCCGTCGAAATTCGGTGAATCCCGTCTGACTTAGATCGATGTCTTTTTATCTGCAGATTCTCCACCTTAGGACTGCTGATCTGCCAGCATGGGCGCCACGCAGAAATCGCTGGACTTCGCAGGGTCCGCTTCGACTCAGGCATCACGGGACCCTTACGTCCCGCCACCGTTCGTCGGCCCCGTGCCCGGCCTATAGCGGGCGCTTTGGCAGAAGCAGAACACCCACACAGACCGGGCCCGTGCCTCAGCCCCGAGACAACGCCGGTTGGTCTTCTGGAAGTGGCTGGGCTTCCGATGCCGACTGTTCTTGCGATGCCGACTGAACGTCGGATACTGGCAGCGCTTCTGCCGCGGACTTCGCCTGGGCCGCTGGGCGCGAGGTCTGAGTCAGGGCCACTGCGTGCCGGGCGAGTCGAGGGCGGCGGTGGGCTAGGTACATGCTCGACCCCACAAAGATCAGGCCGCCAACGAGGTTCCCGACCACGGTGGGAATCTCGTTCCAGACGATGTAGTCGACCACCGTGAAGTCACCTCCCAGCAGTAGCGCGGTCGGGAAGAGGAACATGTTGACGATCGAATGCTCGAATCCCATATAGAAGAAGAGCATCACCGGCAACCACATCCCGATGACTTTGCCAGAGACGCTGTCGGACATCATGGACGCCACCACTCCGGTGGACACCATCCAGTTACACATCACCGCGTTGACGAACAGGGCCAGCATGCCGGCGGCGCCGTATTCGGCGTAGCCCACGGTCCGGTTGTGTCCGATCTCCATGAGCGCTGTCCCGACCTCGTTGGGAGCGGTGGAAAAACCCATGGTGAGACTGATCGTGATCAGCACCGCGACGGTGGCTGCTCCACCGAAGTTCCCCAAGAAGACCAACCCCCAGTTGCGGAACATCGATCTCACGGTGACACCGCGGCGCTTATCCAGCAGGGCCAGCGGCACGAGGGTGAAGACTCCCGTGAGCAGGTCGAAGCCCATGAGATACAACAGCACGAATCCCACAGGAAAAAGAAGGGCACCGAGCAGTGGGCTGCCGGTCTGCGCGGTCACGGTGATGGCGAAAGCTGCGGCCAGGGCCAGAATGGCGCCACCCATGTAGGCTCGGACCAAGGTGTCCCTGGTGGACATAAACGTCTTCTGCGCACCTGCTTCGACCATCCGGCCGACCAAGTCTGAGGGTTTGATATAGGACATTTGAACCTTCCAAGGTCAACGGTCTCTTCTGTGGTCTTTGCGACCAACTTCAGTCTCTCCCACGCCCATTACCTGCCGATGTGGGGACGATTTCTGCGGTGCAAACGTCTCCTCACCGGCCTCGCCGACCACTGTGAGGTCGGCTCAGTTCACCGAGCCAGCCGATACCCGCGCTTGACTACCGTCTCCACGAGGGGAATCCCGTCGAACGCCTTGCGCAGGCGCCAGACCCAGGTCTCTAAGGCATGTCCTGAATCGCAGTTGTGCAGCTTGGCCAGAAGCTCCTGACGCGAACTCACGGCGGGGCCTGCCTCCATCAACACGCGCAGCAATGACAATGGTCCCGCTGCCAGACGAACTTCATGCGCAGTTTCGCCAAGGCCCAGCCGCACCTTGTCTCCGCGGATTTCCAGGGGTCCGTGCCGAGTGTCCACTCGGTGCACACCATGGAGGTCTAAGTGTTCGCACACAGTGCGGATCATTGCGCCCAACCGCCACCGTTGCGGGACCACTGGCTGGACCCCGGCGGCTATCAGCGGAGCGGCAGTCACCGGTCCGACCGCCACCGCAGTTACCTCAGTGCTCAGCGCATGGATGAGTGCCTGGTGTTTTCCGTAGTGGTAGGCCACGGCCAGAAACGCCTCGACCGCAGGTGCTGAGGTGAAGGTGACCAGGTCGAGCCGCTGGTTGATCGCCGCGTCAATGAGTCCCAACAGATCGGAGTCTTCATCCGGGGCGGTCCAGGTATAGGGCATCACGGTGATCACCCGGGCTCCAGCGTCCTGGATCCGAGACTCGTCCTTGTCTGAGGGCATCCCATGCAGCTGCAGGACCACCGTCCGCCCGGTGAGGTTGTGGCGCAACAGCATATCGACGACGGTGGAGGTGCGTTCATCCTCCGCGGACCCGTCATCGTCGAAGCCTGCGGCGCGGACGGCTCCACGTGCCTTGGCTCCACGGACCAGGATGCTGGCGGCATCCAAGACCGTGCGCAGCTGGGGTCCCAGTCCGTCGGCATCAGCGGCCTCAGTCCAGCGGCGCATGCCGTAGGCGGTGCAGATGATCACATAATCAGGCTTGGCGTCAATGACCGATTGCGTTTCCTGTCGCAGGGAGCTGGATTCGGTCAGTGGAGCGATGCGCAAAGCCGGGGCATGGATGACGTCTGCGCCCCGCCGTTCGAAAGCGGAAATCAACTCTTCACTGCGTCGGTCTGAGGTGACGCCTATGCGGAATCCGCTCAAGGTCTGGGCCAGGGCACCTGGACGCCGACGGTCGGTGTAGGACTCTTCTGAGGAGCTCACAGGAGGGCACCGGCCAGATCTCTGATGCGTTGGTCGGCTGCTTCATCATGGTCGGCCGCCAAGCGCACGACCTCCCCAATCACCAGGACCGCCGGGGAGCGCACGGCGGCAGCGGCAGTCGTGCTCAGCAGGGAATCCACGGTGTCGATGAACACCCGCTGGCGGTCGCTGTATCCATTCTCGATCACCGCGGCTGGCGTCCCCCGCATCCCGTGACGCTGCAGTCCCATGAGGGTATGGCCCATGGTCGAAACCCCCATGAGCACTACGATAGTGCCGCCCAATGCACTTAAGCCGGAAAACTCTTCTTCGGACAGCGGATCATGAGCAGAGATCACGGTCACAGAACGGGCAACGCCGCGAGCCGTCACGGGGATGCCTGCGACGGCCGGTACCGCGAGCGCACTGGAAATGCCCGGTATCACCCGTACCGGGATACCGGCTTCGCGGCAGGCCTGTGATTCCTCGCTTCCACGCCCGAAGACATAAGGGTCACCGCCTTTGAGGCGGACGACAGTTTTCCCCGCGGCCGCGGAGGCGATCATCATCGCCTGAATCTTCTCCTGCGGTATCCGGTGATGCCCAGGGCGTTTGCCGACATCATAGAGCTCGGCTTGGGGCGCCCAATCGCGCAGGCCATCCGAAGGCGCCAGCCGGTCGTAGTAGACCACGTCAGCTTCAGCCAGGGCACGGTGGGCGCGCAGGGTCATCAGATCGGCCGGTCCGGGACCACCACCAAGGAGAATCACTTCGCCCGGGCCCGAATCATGTGCCGAGTCTCCGGCGGCCTGTCCGTTCTTTACGTGCTCGCTCATCGTGTACCTGCCTTAGTGCGGTTGAGGCTGCTGTCCCTGTCCGACTGGCGGAGGGGAATGCGCGGCCCGTTGACCAGCACCGGTCCGTTGGTGCCCTGTTGAGAGGCGAGGATTTCGGCGTCGTTGGCCGGTCTGCGTTGTCCTCGTTCCACGACATAGGCGAGCTCAGTGTCTGGGGTTTCGGGGGCGTTGACGAAGCTGCGGAATCGGCGCAGCCGCTGTGGATCGCGCAGGGTGGCGGCCCATTCGTCCTCGTAATGATCCACGTGCTCGGCGATGACGCGTTCCAAATCTGCGGCGATCCCCAGAGAATCGTTGACAATAACGTCGTAGAGGTGGTCAATGCCCTGTGGCATATCCTCGATCCACCGCGCTGTGCGCTGCAGCCGGTCGGCGGTGCGCACGTAGTAGGCGATGTAGCGGTCGATGTACCGCAGCAAGGTTTCGTCGTCGAGGTCTTTAGCCAACAGCTGGGCGTGTGCGGGGGTGGCTCCGCCGTTGCCACCCACATACATATTCCACCCGTGCTCGGTGGCGATAACTCCCACGTCTTTGCCCCGAGCCTCGGCGCATTCCCTGGCACAACCGGAGACGCCGAACTTCAGCTTATGCGGGGAGCGCAGTCCCCGGTATCGCAACTCAAGCTGGATGGCCATCGCCACTGAATCCTGCACACCGTAACGGCACCAGGTCGAGCCGACACACGACTTCACATTGCGCAGGGCCTTTCCATAGGCCTGCCCGGATTCAAATCCGGCATCCACTAATCTGCGCCAGATGGCTGGCAACTGCTCCAGCCGAGCGCCGAACATATCCACACGTTGTGCGCCGGTGATCTTGGTGTACAGGTCGAAGTCCTCCGCCACCTCGGCGATAACCTTTAGCTTCGCCGGTGTGATCTCCCCGGCAGGCACCCGGGGGACCACAGAGTAGGTGCCATCTTTCTGCATGTTCGCCAGGGCCCGGTCATTGGTGTCCTGCAAGACTCCGCGTCCACCGTCGAGGACATAATCGTCATGGACTGCAGCCAGGATCGAGGCGATCGCCGGTTTGCACACATCGCAACCAAAGTTCACCGAAGAGTCTGCCGGGCTTCCCAGCTGGTCCACAATGGCGGTAAAGGAGCGCAGACCAGCGTCGTGGACCGCCTCATACAGCTCCGATCGCGACTGCGTGAAGTGCTCGCACAGGGCAGTGGAGACCTCCATGCCGCAGGCGAGCATCTGTTTTTCCATGACCTTCTTGGCCAAGGGGATACAGGAGCCGCATTGGGTTCCGACCCGGGTGCAGGCCTTCAGGCATCCCATATCGGCACAGGGGGAATTCGTGCCGTCTCCGGCCACCGCAGAGCGGATCTGGGAGGCGGATACATCTTTGCAAGAACAGATCTGGGCATCATCGGGCAGGTCCATCTCGATGTCTTGGCCCCCGGCGGCCGAAAGGAAGGCGCCGGGCTCGGCCGGCAGTTCCCGGTCGAGCAAGGGCCGCAATGCCGTATACGGTGTGGCATCCCCGACGAATACCCCGCCCAGCAGTGTCTTGGCGTCATCGGTGACCACCAGTTTCTGGTACACCCCCGCCACCGCATCGGCGAAGACCACTTCCAAGGCGCCTGGTGTCTGGGCGAAGCAGTCGCCGAAGCTCGCAACATCCATGCCGGCAAGTTTGAGCTTGGCGGCCGTGTCGAATCCCTCGAAGACCGCTTCTCCCCCGCAGATCCGGTCAGCGACCACTTCGGCCATCGCATTGGCCGGGGCCACCAAACCCATGCAGGTGCCTTGGAAGGAGGCGACCTCACCGATGGCCCAGACCCCGACAGCGCTGGTGGCGCATTGCTGGTCGATCACCACACCTCCGGAATCGGCGCACCGCAGACCGGCAGCGACGGCAAGTTCGTCCCGGGCTGAAATACCGATGGCGGCCACGACCAGGTCCGCTGCGACGTCCTCGCTCTCACTGAACTGCAGGGAGTAACGGCATCCGGGAATCGCAGCGCCGTCTGGGAAGGCGGGTTCTGCCACGGCTAGGGACGCTGGACGTTCACCCATGTGGAGGTGAAATCCCTGGTCTTCTAAGAGTCGGTTCAGTGTTCGGCCGCCGTACTCATCAAGCTGGGCGTTCATCAGCCAGGGTTTGGAATGGACCACGGTGACCTCGGCTCCCAGGTCCTTCAGCCCGCCGGCAGCCTCCAGGCCCAGCAACCCGCCGCCGATGACGGTGCACTGCGGGGCACGCCCCAGCCGCTCGGCGAGTTCGGCGACCTGACTGCGCAACCAGTTAACGTCGTCGATCGTGCGGTAGAGAGCAATATGTTCGGCGTTGTCAATCGGAGGTCGCGGGGCTGAGGAGCCGGTGGCGAGCACCAGCTCGTCGTAGGTCAGGGTTTCGGAATCGGCGATGGTGACTCTACGGTCGGCAGTGTTCACCGCGGTGACTGTCGCTCCGGTGCGCAGCCGCACTCGAGGGTCCTCCCACAGCTCGGGTTCACCCAGGTGCAGCGGGTCCTCGGAGGTGAAGCGTTTGGACAGGCCCACCCGGTCATAGGGGACGTAGGTCTCTTCGGTCACGACGGTGATCCGCAGATCCGCGGGATTGCGGGCCACCAGCGACTCGGTCAGACGGTGGGCGGCCGGGCCTCCCCCGACGATTACGATGTCTCTTACGTCGTCCGAATGGGATTCTGGAGTGGTTATGGAAGTCACCTTTATCAAGGTAGGTGCAGGCCATTTCCCCGGGGTGACTGGTTTGTTACAGCACGATGACCTGATTTTCATCGTTGCCGCATCCGTCTGTGAACAACCGGCCATCTGGCTGTAACCGCGGTGAACTTTGGTTGAAACTGCGGCCGCGTAGGGTGGCGGATATGAGCATAGAGACGCAGGTGCTGGAACGCGAGTCAACCACCACAATCCGTATTGATCAGAGTAAACGCGAGCCGAGTCGTCGCTCCGTGCCTGCCAGCCGCCAGCGGCAGTGGCAGCGGGTGTGCCGATTGGATGATCTGGAGCCGTTGTGGGCAGAAGCGGCCCTGGTCGGCGGGCGTCAGGTCGCGTTGGTCAGAATGCCCGACGACACCGTTTACGCACTGGATCAGTGGGATCCTCATGCCCGGGCCAATGTGATGGCCCGAGGCATTATTGGCTCCCGCGACGGACGGCCCACATTGGCCTCCCCGCTGCATAAGCAGGCCTATGACTTGGGCACTGGTATGTGCCTGAACTCGGAGGCGGCGTCGGTGCAGGTGTACCCGGCGCAAGTGCGCGATGGAATGGTGCTGGTTGAACTCTAAGACGATGACGGCTCAACCCGATGGCTCCGGTCGCGCGTTGGTGGCGATCTCCCACGGCACGTCAGACCCTCTTGGCCAGCAGGTGGTGCGTTCTTTGGGGGATGCAATCGCCGAGGCGGCTGCTGACGACGGACTCACCTGCTCCACCATGCTGGGTCATGTGGATGTCCAAGAGCCTGCAGTCGAGCATTGCCTGCACTCTTTGGAAGCCAAACAGGCTGCGGTGATTGTCCCGCTGTTGCTTTCGGCCGGTTACCATCTGCGCGTTGATCTGCAAAAGGACGTTGAAGCGGCCAGGGTCCAGGGACGCCCTGTCGCGCTGGCCGAGGCTTTGGGCCCGGACGACCGACTCGTCTCGCTGCTGGTGAGACGTCTGGAAACTGCCGGTGCTGATCTGGACCAGGATGTGATCATTCTCGGGGTGGCGGGCTCCTCTGACCGGGGCGCCCAGTCTGATTGCCAGGAGATGGCTGAGCGCCTCTCCCGGTGGATCGGTGCTGAAGTTATCACGGGATTCCTCGCCCACGCGGAGCCGCGACTGCCCGACGCGGTGTCCAGCGCTCGTGCGGACCATCCGGGCAGGAGAGTGGCTGTGGCCAGCTATCTTGTGGCTCCGGGCTATTTCCAGTCCAGGATGGAGGCCTGTGGCGCCGATATCGTCAGTGCCCCGCTGCTGCCTGGACCTCAGACTGCCCCACCTCAGGAACTGGTGGATATTGTCCTGGATCGCTTCCGGCAGGCCATATCGAAAATCGCCTGACTGATCATGTCAGCCGCAGAGCACGTGGATTGCTCTGCGGCTGATGGAATGGGTGTTTCGGTGCGCGAGCGCGGCTCAGGTGTCGGCGTTGGTCACCGTGAAGAACGGCTCCGGGGCATCGACGGCCTGGTTGCGGTTCTCGAAACCGAGGGAAGCGTTGAGTGCGTTCTCGGCGTCGTGCTCGACGACCTTCTCTGCGAACTGCCACTGCACGGTGACCTCGGAGCCGGCCGCGGAGCGCACCAGGTTGATGGCGGGGCAGGTGTGCTCGACGTCGCGAGCGAACTGGGTGAGTGTGTCCTCGTCGCGTTCGGAGGTGGCAACCACGACGTTGAGCTGCAGGGTGTGGAAATGGGGCTGGACGTCGGCCTTGCCCTCCAGGCCACGCAGGTCCTGGGCAGCGTAGACGTAGGTGTGGACGCCGTCGAGCGGCAGGTCTCGGGCACCGGCCTGGGCCTCGATGACCACGGAGACACAGCCGTTAAGGGCTCCGATGATGTACTCCATGGGGTTCGGGCCCTCATTCTTGCCGCCCATCTCGGTGGGTTCGTCCACCAGGAACGAGTAGCCGCCGGCGGTGACGGTGGTCTGGGCGTTGCCGTGCCAGACACCGGAGGTGCGGTGGGAGACGGAGGATTCGCGGGAGGGTGTCTCTGTGAATGTCGTCATGGGTGTCAGCCTAGGGTGATGCCAGGATTGCGTCGAGGGGGTCGCAACCTTCCCGCAACATCAGGACATAGTACTGCCCCGGCGGCTCGGTACGAATACCGGAGTGGCCGGGGCAGCGACGGTCAGCGTGATGACCAGAGTGGTGATCTGGTGGGTGATCAGCGCTCCGGGTCCAACACGAAGTCGTAGGTGGTCTGGTTCCCCTGGCTTTCGGCTGGCTGGATGTCGAGCATCAGCTCGGGCTTCACCGCCGAGGCGATGTCGTCGTCATTGTGCTCGTCGCCGGGGAAGTAGAGCTGTGCGGTGAGCAGCTCGTGGCCGGGGGCGGAGACCTTCAGATGCAGGTGGGCGGGACGCCAGGCGTGCCATCCGGCCGCGGCGATCAGCTGACCGCACGCGCCATCAGTGGGGATCTGGTACGGCGCGGGCTGGATGGTGTCGATGGCGTAGTGGCCCTGCTCATCAACGCTGAAGGTGCCGCGCAGGTTCCACTCGGGCAGGTTTGGTGCGAACTGAGAGTAGAAGCCCTCGGCGTCGGCCTGCCACAGTTCTACTTTCGCGTCGGGCAGGACGGAGCCGTCGGTGGAGCGAACCTGGCCCTGGAAGAGCAACGGCGTGCCGGGCTCGTCATCACGGGTGGGCATGGTCCGGTTGTCCGCGGGCTGCGGCGCTTCCGGCACGTAGTAGGGGCCTTCGATGGAACCTTTGTTGCCCTCGCGGTGTGCGGTGGCCACGTCTTCGACCGAGTGCTCGAGCCAGACGTCGAGGAACAGCGGCCATTCGCCGTCTTCGCCGACCTTGATTAGCCACGCCTTCAGGGCGTTGAACTCGTCGTAGCTGACCTTTTTGTCCAGGATGATCTGGTTGGCGGCACCCACCAGGGCGCTGGCCAGTTCATTGACGCGCTCCTGGGAGGCCTCGACTTTCGAGAGTTTGCCGGAGCGGCGGAAGGTATCAGTGGCAGAAGCGCCCGAGGCGGCGGCACTGGCTTCGGTGGTGTCCTGAGTCATCGTGATCTCCTCATGTCTCCGTGCGAGACCTATACAACGGGTGCGATGGTGAGGTCCCCGCGACGCGGTTCACGCGGGCATCCCATACCCTTCGGTCTGTGATCTGCGTCATAGGGGGCATATCTCCAGGTTAGGGCGCGGTGAGGAGAAACAGAAATACCTTCTGCGCTCGGTCTCAGAGCCTGGGTATATCAATCAGGGTGTTCTGAGATTTCGGAGAGGTGTTTAGGCCCAGCGGCGCACAGCCCAGCGCTCGAGCACCCCGAGCAGGGCATCGGTGATCTTGCCGATGACCGCGAGCAGAATGATGGCCAGGATGAGTCGGTCGGTGCGCCCGTTGTTCTGGGAATCGGTGAGCAGGAAGCCCAGGCCCATGGATGAGGCGATGAGTTCCGCGGCCACCAAGAAGAGCCAGGCCTGGGCCAGTGCCAGCCGCAGTCCGGAGAAGATGGCGGGAACGACGGCGGGCAGCTGCACGGTGAGCAACAGGCGGGTGCCGTGGTAACCGAAGGCCCGACCCGCTTCGACCAGGTGCGGGTCGACATGGCGCAGCGCGGAGTACAGGGTGGTGAACACCGGGAAGAACGCCCCGATGGCGATGAGGGTGACCTTCGAGTTCTCGCCGATCTGCAGCCACAGGATCAGCAGCGGCACCCAGGCCAGCGAGGGAACGGCGCGCAGCGCGCCCAACAACGGGGAGAGCAGCGCATCTGCCCAGCGAGACAGGCCCAGAGCGGAACCGAAGACCAGCCCGAGTAGCGCCCCGATGCTGAAGCCCAGCAGCACACGCTGCACCGAGATGCCGATGTGCTGCCAGAGTTCGCCGCGCTCGATCAGGCTGATCCCGGCGCTGAAGACCGCTCCGGGGGAGGGCAGCTGCACAGCGGAGAACACCCCGGCGGCGGTGACTGCCCACCAGAGAGCCAGCAGGACCAGGGGCACCACGGCACCCACGAGGACCGACACACCGCGCCGGTTCAGCAATGAGCTGCGTTTCCTCGGGGTCTCCGCGGTGGATGCTGGCTCCGCTACCGGCTGATCGGTGGGTGCCGGGTTCTGCTGGATCGTGGCGCTCATCGGGCTCACTCCTCGGTATCGTCGGCGTCGGTTGGATCAGCGGCCGCCTCGGCGAAGCGGGGCTCGAAGAGCTCCTCGAGGGCGGTGTCGATGGTGGCCTGGTCGTCGACGTCGCCGGTGGAGACGAAGATCGGGGCAATACGCTCCAGCACCGCCATCTGATCGTTGCCGGGCACGGGGCTGATGTCGAATCCGGAGCGCTCGCCGATCACGGTCTGAGCCAGCTCGAGGTCGATGTCGGCTTCCTCGGCGAGGATCTCCGCGGTCTCGTCGGGGTTTTCCAGGGCCCAGGCGCGGGCGCGCTCGTAGGTGTCCACCACCAGCTGGGCCAGTTCCGGGGATTCCTCGAGGAAGTCTTCGGTGGCGTTGAGGAAGCTGTAGGTGTTCAGATCCACGTTCCGGTAGAACAGGTTCGCCCCGTCGGCTTCGGCTGAGGCCATGATCGGGTCGAGGCCAGCCCAAGCATCGACCGAGCCGTTCTGCAGGGCGGTGCGGCCATCGGCGTGCTGCAGGTTCTGCACTTCCACGCTGTTCAGATCCACCCCGGCCTCATCGAGGGCCTGCACCAGGAAGAAGTAGGGGTCGGTACCGCGGGTGGCGGCTACGGAGGCGCCCTCCAGGTCGGCGACCTCGGTGATGTCGGAGTCTTCGGCGGCCACGAGAGCGGTCCACTCCACGTTGCCCACCACGTCGATGGTCTTGATCGGGGTGCCGGTGGAGCGGGAAAGCAGCGCGGCCGAACCGGCCGTGGAACCGACGTCGATAGCGTTGGCGCGCAGATTCTCGTTCGCCTTGTTTGAGCCCGCGGAGAAGACCCACTCGACGTCGACGCCGTCGGCCTCCAACTCCTCTTCCAGCCAGCCCTGTTCTTTGATGATCAGTGAGAGCGGGTTGTAGGTGGCGTAGTCGATGCTCAGCGTGTCCGCGCTCGAGCCGTTCTCGTCTCCGGTGTTCTCACCGGAGCCGCCTTCGCCTGCGCAGGCGGTGAGGGTGAGTGCGGCCGCTGCCAGGGCGGCGATGGAGGTGAACAGGGTGCCAGTGGACTGTGTCATGCGTAGATCTCCGAGGTGATAGTGCCGGTATCGGTGGTGGGTGCGTGAGCGGAATGATGGGTGTCGACGCCGAGGCCGTCGAAGAGTTCGGCGCGCAGAGCGGCCAGCTCGGCCGAGGCGCGGTCGCGGGGTCGGGTGCCGGGCGCCTCGAAGATTCGCTGCACGGTCGCACCCTCCGCGTCGGAGCCGGGAGCACGACCCAGCAGCAGGATCCGGTCTGAGAGCTGCAGTGCCTCGTCGACGTCGTGGGTCACGAGCAGGATGGTGGTGCCGGTGCGGGCATGGACATCCAGCAGCAGGTCCTGCATCTTGAGCCGGGTCAGCGCATCGAGGGCGCCGAAGGGCTCGTCCAGCAGCAGCACTCCGGGGCGGCGGGCCAGTGCCCGGGCCAGGGAGGTGCGCTGGGCCATGCCGCCGGAGACCTCGCGGGGCCGGTGGTCGGCCACATGGCTGAGCCCCACCAGGCTGAGCAGTTCGTCCACCCTGGCGCGACCGTCTGAGGCTGAGGTGCCACGGGGGAGCCCGAGTGCGACGTTGGCATGGATGGTACGCCAAGGCAGCAGTCGCGGCTCCTGGAAACCGACGGCGGTGCGCTCATCGTGGGCGCGGACCGGGGAACCGTCGATGAGTACCTGACCTGAGTTCTCAGTGTCGAGGCCACCGACGGCGCGCAGCAGGGTGGACTTCCCGCAGCCGGAGGCGCCGATGATCGAGAGCACCTCACCGGGGCGGACGGCGAGATCGACGTCGCGCAGCACGGTGCGGTGAGAATCGCCGACCGGGAAGGCGCGTCCTACCTGGCGGAATTCGACCGAGAGTTGGGTCGAGGAGTTGACGGATGACGCCGAAGACATTGAGATCACACTCCATCGTTCCTGGCGGTAGCACCCTTGCCCGGTGGTCGATGATGCGAGAACGCATTCGACTGCGGAGGGTTGCTGCGGCGTCAACGAGCCAGATCTCTCGGCCGCTCTGGATGGTTACCCGTTCATCCTAGACGGCTGAAGGGGGTGCGGGTCAAAAACGCGTTAACAATGCCCGGGGCGGATCCGTGAAGATCCACCCCGGGCACTGAGTTGTGCAGGCTTAGCTGCGCTTCATATAGGCATTGACGTCGTTGCTGTTGAACAGGTCCGGCACGGTCCAGCCATCGAGGTCATATTCGGCCATGCACTGCTCGACCATGCCGTTCATGACGTTGGTGGTGCCGTTGTTCATCGCGTTCATCAACATCTCGACACGCACGTTCTCGTGGTTGCCGGAATAGTTGCGCTCGTAGAGTTCGTGTCGACCGCCAAACTCGGAGCCGATCGCATCCCAGAGCAGCTTCATGAGTTTCACCCGGTCGACCGCCTCGATGCCGTCGGAACCGCGCACGTACTTGTCGAGGTAGGGGCGGATCTGAGCATTCTTGAAGTCCAGTGCGCCGGAGGGAAGATAGATCAGTCCGGAGGCGACGTCCTGCTCGATGATTTCCTTGATGCGTGGGTACCCCTGCGCCATGAACATGCGATAGGCCATGCCATAGTCCATCTTCGGCAGCACCGACCCATTGGGACCCGCATCGGGATTGAGCATCATCGCGTCGGCCAGTGCCCAGAACATATTGCGCCACCCGATGACTTCGCCGGCGCGGGCCTGCACGCCGCGGAAATCCTTGGTGCCGGCGATCTCCAGGGCCTTCAATAGTAGTCCGGCGATGAAGTCGAGCTTGACGGCCAGACGGATACAGCCCTGGAACGTGAACCGCTGAATGAACCCGGTCTGCGGCATGAACCCGTTGATCTGATCCGGGTCGCCGTAGGCGAAGATGTTCTCCCAAGGCACGAGTACCTTGTCGAAGATGAACACGGCGTCGTTCTCATCCATCCGTGACGACAGCGGGTAGTCGAACGGCGTACCCGTGACCGCAGCGTTTTGCGCGTAGGAAGTGCGGGAGATGAGCTTGATGCCTGGTGCGTCCATCGGCACGGTGCAGATGATCGCGAACTCCTTCTTCTTGATCGGCAGGCCGTAGTGGGAAATGAAGTTGAAGTTGGTGATGGCCGAGCCGGTGGCCACCACCTTGGCACCGGAAACGATCACCCCGTTGTCGGTCTCCTTCTCGACCCGCATGAACACGTCTTCAACTTGGTCTGGCGGCAAGTGCCGATCCACGGGTGGGTTGATGATCGCGTGGTTCCAGTACAGGACCTTCTCCTGGGATTCTCGGTACCAGCGCTGAGCGTTCTCCTGGTAGGGGGAGTAGAACTCGGGCATCGCGCCCAAGGTGCCAAGGAAAGCCGCTTTGTAGTCGGGGGAGCGTCCGAACCAGCCGTAGCTCATCCGCGCCCACTCCTCGATGGCGGTGCGTGACTCCTTCAGGTCCTCGACCGAGCGGGGCACCTTGAAGAAGGGGTGCGTCAGGCCGCCGTTGCCCGTGTCGGTGGGAACGAGCAGCTTGTCGGAGTTCTCAGGTTGGTGGAAGCCGTCGTACATGCGGGCCACCATGCGCACTGAATTGCGGAAGGCAGGGTGCGTAGTCACATCCTCTACGCGCTCGCCGTGGATGTAGATCTCGCGGCCGTCGCGCAGTGATTCGATGTATTCATCACCGGTCATCGGCAATTGCGGGTTGGCCGGAGTAGTACGGGTGGACATGTCGGTTTTGGTGATCGTCATGGTGGCGATTCCTCCTTGATCGATGTGGAAATTTCTCGGAGCTCTGAGGGTGTGCGTGTCGGCTCAGAGGGCGTCGAAGGAAGTCGATCCTTCGAACCACCCCATCGCCAGACTGTCTCCGGAGGCGTCCCAGGGCGCTCCTTGGGGGAAGCGTCCCGTCTCGCGGAACTTCCCTGAGACGAAGAGCAGCGGTTCGACGTCGTTGACTTCTAGGGCGATGACCTCGCCAATCACGATGAGGTGATCGCCGCCGTCGTAGATGCGCCAGGGCTTGCACTCCAGCGTCGCGGCGTTGCCCTCGAGCACGGGGATGCCGTCCTCGCAGCGCCACGCGGGGGAGCCCTTCATGGGTTTGCCGGCGAAGTTCAGGCAGACATCCAGCTGGTTGACGGACATGATGTTGATGGCGAAAGGCGAATCCTCCAGGTACTGGCCCGCCTTGTTGCCGCGGATCAGCGTGACCTGCGCCAGGGGCGGATCCAGCGAGACGGCGGTGAAGGCGTTCACGGTGGCTCCGTGCGGCGTACCCTCCGGGGTCTGGCAGGTCACCACGGTGACGCCGGTGCCGAACTTGCCGAAGGCCTTACGGAGATCTCGCGAGGTGAAGGTGTTTTCGAGCGGCTCCTCGGTGGGAGCCGGGGCGGTGTTCGTCGCATTCATGATGATTCGGTGCTTTCCTCAGGGGACTCACGGTGCGGACGCTGTAGCGTGTGATGTGCGTCACTTCCTATGCTGGCGGTGAGGGGTTCCCCGGTTCGACTCTCTGTCCCGTACGGGCAAGTCGATGGCCGAATCCGTCAAGAAGTCAGGGTTAGGGCTGTGCGGCGGCGCGTGCCTCGCGCGGGCTGAGCCCGGTGTGCTCCCGGAAGGTGCGCGAGAAATGCGAGGCGGAAGGGAATCCGCTGCGCAGGCCCACCTCGCTGATGCTCAGCTGGGGCTGCTTTTCCATGAGTTTCCGGGAATGGTGGATGCGCTGACGAGTGACCGTTTCGCTGAACGTTGTTCCCTGGTCGGCGAAGATCCTGCTGAGCTGGCGCTCGCTGACACCCACTGCCCGGGCAGTCTGGGCGCGATTGAGGTTCGGGTCGGCGAGGTGATGGTCGATGACGCGCAGTGCCCGCTTGTGAGCAGAGCGATAATCCGGACCGGCGCCGTGCAGGGTGCGTTCCATGAGCTCGACAGTGAGGTCCTCGGCGGTTTGAGAGTCCAGATCGGGGCGCTTGAAGGCTCCCAGGATGAGTCGAGCCATCTCCAGCGCGCTCTGGCATTCAGGGCTTCCCTGTGCCGCGCTTGCGGAAAAGTTCACGGTGAGCGGCTGGCGCAAATCTGTGCCTCGGGAGATCTGAGTGAAGGTGCTCTTGGGCAGGGTGAGGACGAGTTCGTGAACCCCGACGCTGAATCCGCGCAGAAACGGGGAGTCGGCATCGCAGATCAGGGCCTGACCTCGGTGCAAGACATGCGTGCCCTGGTCGCTATGGAAGAACGATTCGCCGTCGAGGCACATGAAGAGCGCGACGTCCTCGGTAGGGTGTGCGGTGATCGTCGCCTGGGAGCGCTCGACGACTTGCGGCGAGCCGCGGACGTGGGCGAAGCGCAGGGTGGGAAGGTGCAGATTCCGCTCCTCAGCGCTCAGGGGACTGTCGTCCAGGGTGCGAATATCGAGGCCGATCAGGGCATTCGTGTTGTGCGCCTCCCAGAACTCGATGCGCTCGCGGTGCGGGATCCGCTCGGTGGTGAAGGATACGAAAGCGGGCGCGGTCGGGTGGGGCGTCGTTGCTGCGTCGTCGGTCATCACGTGCCCCTTCTGGGTCAGGAAGTCTCGCGGGTGCGGTGAGTGAAACCCTGCCCGCGATGTGATGTAAATCACGGTTTCTTCCTCGAGTTTAGGTACTGCGCGCAGATCACAGAAGGATGAAATTCGTCTCTATCGGGACGCACCGAGTATCAATACGGCGCCAAATTCGGGTCATATGGGGTCACACAAGGGTGCTTTCGGCCCTGAGGCGCGCGGTCCGGGTTGCTCCTCGGCGGGGCAGTCATGGTTAGATGTGTCTCGAAACCCATCCAGAGCGACCGAGAGATCTGGCTCCATGACGTCGCAGCAACCACCCGCCCTGGGAAAACCGAGCGCGGGACGGTGCTACCGCCAGAACCGATGGAAAGGAGCATCCTCGTGTCTGTCATTCCTGCCGATTCCGCCCCCGCCGCTTCCGTCTCCTCGACGCCGCGACTGGCGGAGCTGACCCCGCCCCAGGTGCCCGCCGGATCGAATTACCCCAGCCTTGCCGCCCACTTCGCGCCGAACTTCGAGCGCATCGCCGCCGGGGCTCGGCAGCGGGATCTGCACCGGCAGTTGCCCTTTGCGGAGATCGCCGACCTGAACCGCGCCGGCTTCGGCCTGTTGCGGGTGCCTCGCGAGCACGGCGGGGCAGGGGTGAGCGTGCGCACCTTCATCCGGCTACTCATCGACTTGGCCGCGGCGGACTCGAACGTGGCGCATCAGTACCGCTCCCACGCCGGATTCGTGGAGTCGCTGCGGTTTCTCGACGACGCCCGTTCTCAGCACTGGTACGCCCAGCTGCGCGCCGGGGCCACCGTCGGTAACGCCTCCACCGAGAAGGGCGGCAACGCGTTGGGCACCCTGAACACGGTGCTCACTGAACACGGGTCGGGACCGGAGACGACCTGGGTGCTCAACGGCGAGAAGTTCTACGCCACCGGGTCACTCTTCGCCACCCACACCCGCGTCTCGGCCAGCCTCACCGGAGCCGGTGGCGACGTGACTGGGGAGCGCTCCTTCGCGGTGGTGCCTACGGATGCGCCCGGCGTCGAGCTCGACGACGACTGGAACGGGTTCGGGCAGAAGCTCACCGCCACCGGAACGGCCCGATTCCATAACGTCGAGCTGGATCCCCTCTCCGTGCTGCCGCGCCGGATCGGCACCCCGGAGGCGGTGTTCGAGGCCTCGTTCTTCCAGCTGGTGCTGCTTGCCGTGCTGGCCGGGATCGCCCGGGCAGTGCGCGAGGACACCGCAACCGGGGTGCGGGAGCGCAAGCGCACGTTCAACACGGGGCTGGGGCTGCCCTACCGTGAGGACCCGCTGATCCAGGAGGCCACCGGAAACATCGCGGCCACCGCCTTCGCCGTCGAAGCTACCGTGCTGCACGCCGCCGACACCTTCGATGAGGCGCTGGCGGTGGCGGAAGCCACCGGCGCCGACCGGCACGACTTCACCGGGACGGTTCCACAGGAGTTCTACACCGCGGAGCTGGCCATCCAGCAGGCCCAGATCACCGTGCCGGAACAGACCATCCGGGTCGCCTCCGAACTCTTCCTCACCGGCGGGGCGTCCAACACCGCCGTCGAGAAGGGGCTGGACCGGCATTGGCGCAACGCCCAGACCGTGGCCACGCACAACCCCATCGTCTTCCGCTCACGGCAGGTCGGCGACTGGTTCATCAACGGCACCCTGCCGCAAGGGCTGTCCGCTATCGGCGATGCCCCGGCCTCAGCGGCAGCATCCGCACCGACTCAAGGATGACGTCACATAACGTCATCTTCGACGGTTCGTGATCGCTGCAGAGCGTTTGTGAACCGTGTGACGAGATGCATGACGCTCGTCATGGTTCGTCATGACACGGGGTTCGTCCCCGTGTTTGAATGGACCGGTAACCATCCAGAGCGACCGAGAGACCTGGCTCGTCGACGTCGCAGCAACCCGCCCCACGAGGCGAAGGTGCTAATGCCAGCAACGATGGAGGATTCTCATGATCTCCCTGCGCCACGTCACCACCACGTTCAAAGGCGGTGACATTACTGCGGTCGACGACGTCAGTCTCGACGTACGCCGTGGCTCGATTCACGGCATCATCGGCTTCTCGGGGGCCGGCAAATCCACACTGCTGCGCAACATCAACCTCCTGGAGCGCCCCACCTCCGGTGAGGTCTGGGTCGACGGCGAAGAGCTCACCGGGCTCAGCGCGGAACAGCTGCGCCAGCGCCGCCACCAGATCGGCATGATCTTCCAGGGCTTCAACCTGGTGAACAATCACACCGCCGTCGCCAACGTGGAACTGTCGCTGACCTTCGCGGGCGTGACGAACCGGCGCGAGCGTCGTCGTCGGGCCCTGGAGGCACTGGAGCTGGTGGACCTGGCCGACCGGGCCAAGGCCTACCCTGCTCAGCTCTCCGGTGGGCAGAAGCAGCGTGTGGCCATCGCCCGCGCCCTGGCCACCAAGCCGAATGTGTTGCTCTGCGATGAGCCCACCTCCGCACTGGACCCATTCACCACCGCCACGGTGCTTCAGTACCTGGCCGACATCAACGCCCAGCTGGGCATCACCATCGTGGTCGTCACCCACGAGATGGAGGTCATCAAGGCCCTGGCCGACGACGTAACCGTCATGGAATCCGGCGCCATCGTCGAGCAGTTCACCACCGAGCAGCTGCGTTCCGACAGCTTCCGGCCGCACACCGCGATCGGTTCCTACCTGATCTCCGAGGGCATCTCGGTGGAGAAAGGACGCGTAGGCACCCTGGAGGTGTCCGCCGCCCCGGCCGACCGACACAACGACGACAACGACGCCGCTGGCACCACGGCAGACTCCGCGGTAGTGCTGGAGAAGGTGGGGAACTGACATGGAACGCATCATCGAACTGCTTCCCGAATTCACCGCAGCGCTGTTGCAGACCTTCGCCATGATTGGGGTCGCCATCCCGATTGCGGTGCTGCTCGGCACCCCGCTGGGCATCTGGCTCGTGAACCACGCCCCCGGCGGAATTTCACCCTCGCCGCAGCTGCACCGGGTGGTTTCCGCCATCGTCAACGCGGTGCGCTCCTTCCCGTTCCTGATTCTGCTCATCGCGATCATCCCGTTCACCCGGTTCGTGGTGGGCACCACCGTGGGCACCGCGGCGGCTATCGTCCCGTTGACGGTCAACGCCATTCCGTACTTCGCCCGCCTGGTGGAGCAGAACATCAACCAGCTGGGCACCGGGCCCATTGAGGCCGCCCGCGCCATGGGCGCCACCCGCGGCCAGATCATCCGCTCCGTGATGCTCGTGGACGCCCGACCGGCCCTGATCGGTTCGATCACCATCACCACCGTCTCCTTCATTTCCTACTCGGCGATGGTGGGGCTCGTCGGTGGCGGCGGTATCGGCGACTTTGCCATCCGGTACGGCTACTACCGATACGAAACCGAGGTGATGTTGGTGGCGATCGCGATCATGTTGCTGCTGGTCACCGCCGTCCAGGTCATCGGCAACCGGTTGGTGCGCGTCACCGACAAGCGCCTGGCCTGATTCGCCCGGTCTTCGCGACCGTTCCCTCACTTCTGATCCCGCACGGGTACCCTGCCCCGTGCCGTCCCCCGCGCGCGGAAGGCTCCTTCTGTGCCGCCTTGGAAAGGACCCTCGACTGTGTCGACCCCCCACACCACCGCCTCCGCCTCGCGTGGTTCACGACGGCTGGCCGCCCTCGGTCTCAGTCTCGTCGCCGGACTCGCTCTGACGTCCTGCGGACTGGCCAACGCCGGATCCTCCGTTGACGAGGACCAGACCATCTCGATGATTCTCACGGAATCGGCGCCCTATCAGGACCCCACGGAGATCGTGAAAGAGAAGCTCGAGGAACAGGGCTGGACTCTGGAAACCACCTACGTCACTGACATCATCCTGCCCAACCAGGCCGTCAGCAACGGCGAGTATGACGTCAACTACTTCCAGCACCTGGCCTATCTCAACCAGTTCAATCAGGACAATGGCACCGCAGTCGAGCCGATTTTCTCGGTCTTTTACGCGCGGGCCGGCGTTTTCTCTCTGACGGTGGATACCCTCGACGACCTTCCCGAGGGCGGTCAGATCGCGGTCCCCGTCGACACCTCCAACAACGGTCGCGCCTTGGCACTGTTGGCCGATGCCGGCGTGATCGAGGTCGACGAATCCAAGGAGCCCACTGAGCTCTCCCAGCGGGATATCACCTCGAATCCGAAGAACCTGGAGTTCATCGAGGTGGACCAGCAGTCTCTGGCGCAGACCCTGCCCGACGTGGACGCGGCTTTCGTGTTCGTGCGTCTAGTGGCCGAGGCCGGCTACGACACTGAGGACACCGCGCTGGTGCTGGAATCCGACCCGGACGTGGAGCTGCCCTTCACCAACGGCATCGCCGCCCAGCCGGAGTTCCGCGACACCGAGGGCGCCCGCGTGCTGCAGGAGGCTTACCAATCCGAGGAGATCGCGGAATGGTTCGCCGACTATCAGGGCGGCGTCCTGGATTACACCGACCAGATCGTCGTCGAGAATTCCGCTGACATCTGGGCCGAATACACCTCCGAATGATCCCGAACAATCCGAGAAAGAGACCATCATGACCATCGCACCCCGCCGCTTCGCCTCCGTCGCCCTTTCCGGCGCCGCCCTGCTTGCCCTGACCTCCTGCGGGCTGGTCAATGCTGGCTCCTCCGCCGACGACGACCAGACCATCTCGATGATCGTCACCGAATCCGCGCCGTACCAGGACCCCACGGAGATCGTGAAGGAACAGCTCGAAGAGCAGGGCTGGACCCTGGAGACTACCTACGTCACCGACATCGTGCTGCCTAATGAAGCCGTGAACAACGGTGAATACGACGTCAACTTCTTCCAGCATCAGGCCTACCTGCGCCAGTTCAACCAGGACAACGGCACCGACGTGGAGTCGCTGTTCTCGGTCTACTACACCCACTCCGGGATCTTCTCGCTGACCTACGACAGCCTCGACGAGCTTCCCGACGGCGCGCAGGTGGCCATCCCCGTCGATACCTCCAACAACGGCCGCGCCCTGAAACTGCTGGCCGATGGCGGAGTGATCGAAGTGGATGAATCCAAAGAAGTCACCGAACTCTCCCAGCGTGACATCACCGCCAATCCGAAGAACATCGAGTTCATCGAGATTGACCAGCAGTCCCTGGGCCAGTCCCTGCCTGACGTCGACGCCGGATTCGGCTTCATCCGCTCCATCGCTGACGCCGGCTACGACATCGAGGACACCGTGCTGCTCCTCGAGGAAGACCCGGAGGTGAAGGTGCCGTTCACCGTGGTCGTCGCCTCCCAGCCCGAGTTCCGCGATACCGAAGCGGCGAGGGTGCTCCAGGAGGCCTACCAGTCCGAAGAAGTGCAGCAGTGGTACGACGAGTACCTCGGCGGTGGCGTGGTCACCTACGAAGGCTCGATCACCGTGGAGAACTCGGCCGACACCTGGGCCGAATTCGCCGCTGCCACCGACTGATCACCCTGCGCACACCACACCGATACGTGAGAGACCCGAAGGAGAACATCAGCCGATGAGCATCCGGACCGCGTCCCCCGCCGACCACGATTACCGGCGCTTGCGCGAGCAGTATCGTGACATTTTTGACGACATTGCCCGCGGCGAGCTGGCCCGGGAATCCGGCCGCCACCTGCCCTTCTCACCCATGGAGACCCTGCGGACGCGCGGCTTCGGCGCGCTCACCGTGGACTCCGACGACGGCGGAGCCGGGGCCGGCCATGAAACCGCACTGCGCCTGCTGATCGATCTCGCCGAGCTCGACGCCAACACCGCCCACCTGGCCCGCAGCCAGCTGATCTTCGTCGAGCACGTGCGCATGCAGGCCTCCGCCGAGCTGCGTCGCAAGTGGTTCCGCCACATCATCGACGGCGAATGGTGCGGGTCCGCCCTCTCCGAGAAGACCAGCGCCGGGCTCGGCGACACCTCCACCAAAGTGTGGGAAGACGACGCCGGATCCCTGCTCATCACCGGGGAGAAGTACTACACCACCGGCACCATCTTCTCCACCTGGACCCTCGTCAACGCCATCGTCGACAAGCCGCTGGCCTCACGCCGCGTGCGCCGGCAGCGTCGTCGCGGCGACACCGGGGTCACCTCCGCTTCGGCCGCCCGTGCCCTCGCCCTCGTGCGAGTACGCCAGCCGCGGGTGCAGGTGAAAGACGACTGGGACGGCTTCGGCCAACGCCTCACCGGCACCGGCACCCTCGAAATGAAGGGTGCCGGGGTGGAAGACCTCCTCGATCCGCCGCCACCCAACGGGCTGGTCCCGATCCATCACGAAATCACCCTGCTCGCGCTGATGGCCGGAATCGGCCGCGCCGCATTGAAGGAAGGAATCGAACTCACCCGCAACCGATCCCGGGTGTTCAACACCGGCGGCGGGGTCCGAGCTCGGGAGGACGACCAGCTGCTTGGCATCATCGGTGAGCTCTCCGCCCAGCAGCACACGGTCGAAGAGCTGGTGCGCGCTGTCGGCCGCGACCTCGACCTGGCCGCTGATGCCGAGGCCGCCGGCGAGGAGGCTGCGACCCAGCGCGCGGAACTACTGCGCGAGGCTGGCCTCGCCGCCCAGCGGGCTCACGTGGTCATCCCGCGTCTGGTGCTCGACATCTGCACCCGCATCTTCGATACCCTGGGTGCCTCCGCCACCTCCAACGAACTGCAGCTCGACCGGCACTGGCGCAACGCCCGCACCCTGGCCTCCCACGACCCGGCCGCGTTCATGGCCCGGATGATCGGCGACTGGGAGGTCAACCGAGTGGAACCGGTGCCGTTCCTCGGCGTCGGCGAAACCGACGATGAAGAGACCGACTAGTCCGGTAGCCCCCTCGTCAGATCGACACACGAAGCAACACAGTGCATTCCGCCCCCACCCATGTGTGATGGAATCGGACAGTACCCATCCAGAGCGGCCGAGAGATCTGGCTCTACGACGCCGCAGCAACCACCGGACCGTCCGGCAGGTGCTCATGCCAGAACCGATGGAAGGAGATACCTCATGCCCGACGCAACCTCGAATCAGCGCAAGATCCTCTTCAACGCCTTCGACATGAACTGCGTTGCCCACCAGTCACCCGGCCTATGGCGCCACCCGGACGACCACGCCCGCGACTACAACAAGCTGTCCTACTGGACCAACCTCGCCCAGATTCTGGAGCGCGGGCTCTTCGACGGGCTGTTCATCGCCGATGTGCTCGGCCCTTACGACGTCTACGGTTCCAGCTCGGAGGCCGCGCTGACCTCTGGTGCGCAGACCCCGGTGAACGACCCGTTTCTGCTGGTCTCCGCCATGGCGGCGGTCACCCAGAACCTCGGCTTCGGCGTCACCGCAGGCACCGCCTACGAGCACCCGTACCCCTTCGCTCGCCGCCTGGCCACCCTCGATCACCTCACCGAAGGCCGTGTGGGCTGGAACGTCGTCACCGGATACCTGCCCTCGGCGGCGAAGAACATCGGTCAGGACGACCAGATGGAGCACGACGAGCGCTACAACCACGCCGATGAGTACCTCGACGTCGTCTACAAGCTGCTCGAATCCTCCTGGGAGGACGACGCGGTGCTCTACGATAAGGAATCCGGCGTCTTCGTCGACCACACCAAGGTGCACAACATCGAGCACGAGGGCACGTACTTCAAGACCCCTGGCATCGCCGTGACCGAGCCCTCGCCGCAGCGCACCCCGGTGATCTACCAGGCCGGCGCCTCCACCCGCGGCCGTGCCTTTGCCGGCAAGCACGCCGAGGCCGTGTTCATCAACTCGCCCACGGACGAGCTGATCTCCGGCACCGTGAAGAAGATCCGCCAGGCTGCTATTGATGCCGGCCGCGATGGCGGCGACGTGAAGATCTTCTCCATGCAGACCATTGTCACCGGTGCGACCGATGAGGACGCCTGGGCCAAGTACCGCGAGCTGACCCAGTACGTGGATCCGCTGGGTGGCCTGGTGCTGATGAGCGGCTGGATGGGCGCCGACTTCTCCAAATTCGAGCTGGACGAGCCGATCGGCGAGATCGAATCCAACGCCATCCAGTCGGCCGTGGAGACCTTCAAGAAAGCGTCCGGCGATGAAGGCAACGAATGGACCGTCCGTCAGCTGGCCGAATGGTGCGGCGTGGGCGGATTCGGCCCCGTCATCATCGGTTCCGGCGAGACGGTCGCCAAGGAGCTGGTCCGGATTCAGGACGAGACCGACGTCGACGGCTTCAACCTGGCGTACCACATCACCCCGGGGACCTTCGAGGACATCGTCGAGTACGTGGTGCCGGAGCTGCAGAAGCTCGGCCGCTACAAGACCGAATACACCGAGGGCACGCTGCGCAACAAGTTGCATGGCGAGGGAGACCACTTCAAGGACAACCACTACGCCTCGAAGTTCATCCTCCGCAACCGTGTAAACGCCTGATCACGCCCCAAATACGGCTAGACCAAGGGCGGGGCCGCAGAACCGAATGGTTCTGCGGCCCCGCCATTGAATGAACGGTGTGCCGGATCAGCTGCCGGCGGTGTGCTTACCCGGTGCCTCCGGGTTGCCGCCGCCTTCTGCTTCCAGGGATTCGGCCGGATCGGAAACGGTGTCCGGGTCAGCGGCCGTTGCAGCGTCATCGGAGGAGTAGCCGGTGGACTTGTCCACGAATCCGGCGGCCTTCTCGGCGGCATCCCCGAACTGGGGAGCCTTCTCCTTGACGGCGTCGGTGGCCTTCTCCGCCACATCGTGGACCTGACGCTGGGTCTTCGGGTCTGTCCAGAAATCTTGAGCCTGGCGGGCGATCTCTTCGGCCTTGCGGCGGCCTTCACGGGAGCCGGCGAAGTAGCCGATGGCGGCACCCGCACCGAGGGTGAGCAGTCGACGGACGCTGAAAAGCTTCATGGTCTACCTCTATCTTTCGCACAGACGACGAGATGGGTTGTTCCATCCCGCTACTCTGCCCCATTTTTGCGAGTCGCCGCGGTACAGGTCAATGACCGGTGCGCTGAGAATACGGTGAGAATCCCCTCAGATTCTCCACACCTGGGCCAGAAGTTCGTCGCTGCGCCGTTGGGCTGCGGGGTCCGCCATGCCACCGGTCACCAGCACCTCGTCCGCACCGGCGAAGTCGATGAGCCGCTCAAGCTGTTCACGGACCTGGTCGGGTGTGCCCGTGATGACCTGATCCAGGTGTTCGTGAAGACGATGACGCTCGCGGTCACTCAAGGAGGCGAGGTCTAGCTCGTCGACCGGTTGCAACGGCTCGAAAGAACCGACGGTGCGCGAACGAGTCAGTGCCCAGGCCTCCGGCAGTGCCAGCTGGGCCGCGTCTTCGGCGTTGTCGGCGACGGCTGCCGAGACGGCCACCACCACCCACGGTGCCTGGCGCCGGTGCTCCGAGGGGACGAAATCTCGTCGGTAAGTGGCAATGCCCTCATGGTGTTCCCCGGGGTCGGCGTCCCGTGCAGCTGCCATGAGACCAGGGCCGCCCACCACCACCCCGGTACCCAGTTGCGCGGCGAGCGGGATGGACCGTGATGACGCCAGAACAAACAGTGGGGTCTGTGACCGATCTGCCGGCTGGGCGGTGACTTCGGCGCCGTCGTCGTGACGATCATCGAGGTAGGCGATCAGTTCGCGTGCCTGGTCGCCGGCGTCAAAGCGGGCCGAATCGTCCTGTCGTAGCGCCCGACGCACGGGCGCGGTGAATCCGACCGAGGAACCGAGCCCGGCGTCGATACGGCCGGGGGCGAGGGCTTGCAGGGTAGCGATCTGTTCAGCCATCACGAGTGGCTGGTGGTCCGGCAACATGATGCCGCCGGAGCCGATACGAATGCGTTCCGTGCGCGCGGCGAGTGCCGCCATCAGCACGGTGGGCGCTGAACCGGCGATTCCCGGCACTGCGTGATGCTCTGCCACCCAGAAACGGTGAAAGCCCAGCGCCTCCGCAGCCTGGGCGCGGGTGATAACGTCAGCGAGGATCTGGCTGGGTTCGACGGCGACGCCGCCCCGACGTCGGGTGTTGGCGCGATCCAGCAGAGACAGGGGCACCCGGGCCGTGGCGGGGATGCGATCAAAGGTGGTCACCTTCAGCACAACGCCCGGAGCGCGGGGAAGCATTCCCTCGCCCCGCCGGATAGGCTGAAGGTATGTCCTTCATCGAGAAACCGTCCCGCTTGGTTGGCTTGGGGTCCGCCCTGCTCGTCGTCGGCATCCTGGGATTGTTCCTCACCCCGGATTGGCCGGTCGGGCAATGGATTTTTGGCGGGCTCGCCGCCGTGGGCGCCTGGTGCTGCATCATGGGCCTCGTGGTTCAGGGCGGACGGAAACGCCCGCGTCGACTGAATCGACGCGGGCGTCACGACCGCACAAACCGGTTCCGGTGAGTCAGCGCGGCGAGCAAGGTCACCCGGTCGAGGGAACCAAGACCGGCTGACCTCCGCTGGCCACACTCAGTTCGATGGTGTCGATTCTGAAAGCATGGTCGTCACCGACGACAGCGGCGCGTGCCTGACGGATCGTGGTCATTGTACTTCTCCCTCGGCAGCGTTCGATGCTTGGCCTTCCGGATCCGGAGCCAGCGCGATGATGACGGACTTGGTGCGGGTATAGGATTCCATCTGCTCTGGTCCATTCTCACGTCCCCACCCAGAGTCTTTGACACCACCGAAGGGCATGGCCGGGTCGAGCATGGACCAGCTATTCACCCACACGATGCCGGCCTCCAGGGCGTCGGCGACGCGGTGAGCGCGTGAGATATCGGTGGTCTGCACCCCTGCTGCCAGACCGTAGCGGGTGGAGTTCGCCAGCTCGATCGCCTCGGCTTCGGTGTCGAAGGCCTGCACGGTGAGTACCGGTCCGAAAATCTCCTCCTGGACGGCTTCCGCAGAGTTATCCACTCCGGTCAGCACGGTGGGCTGGAAGTACAGGCCACCGTCCAGATCCAGCGCTTGGCCGCCGGTCACCAGCGTTGCCCCCGCGTCGACCGCCTGCTTCACCGCAGACGCGATCTTCTCCCGCTGCCGCGACGTGGCCACCGGGCCGATGACCGTCTCCGGCTGTGACGGATCACCCAGCGGAACATGAGGCAGCGCCGCGGCTAGTGCTTCCAGCATCGGCTCGAGCAGATCCCGCTGAACCAGAAGGCGAGGTCCTCCCATGCAGAACTGGCCGGTGTTGAACACGAACGCGGAGATCGTGGTCTGAATGGCTTGCTCCACGTCGGCATCGGCGAACACGATATTGGCTGCGTTGCCGCCCAACTCGGCCGTCAGCGGACGGAGGTGGCGTCCGGCGAGCTCGGCCAGGTGCGCTCCGGTGGTGCTGGAACCCGTGAAGGCGACTTTGGCGACGTCCGGATGGGTTACCAGATGTTCCCCGATCTCTCGCCCATAGCCGGTGACCAGGTTGTAGACCCCGTCAGGAACCCCAGCCTCGGTCAGAATGCGAGCCACGAACAGTGCCGAGAGCGGGGTATCTTCCGCGGGTTTGTGCACGATCGTGTTGCCGGCGGCCAGGGCGAAGGCGATCTTGGTGGTGGACAGAATCAGCGGAAAATTGAACGGCGTAATGGCGGCGACGACGCCCAGTGGTTCCCGCTGGGTGTACGCATGCGCCGGCAACGGGGTGCGCCGGACGGCGCCGTCAAGCTGCTGCGCCAGTGCTGCGGCATATTCGTATGTTTCCGCCGCGGTATTGACGTCAACGGCGGTGGCAAAGCTGATCGGCTTGCCGACGTCCATGCTCTCGACTTGCGCGAGCTGATCAGCCTGCTGGCGTAGCGCTGCGGCAGCACGCAACAGCACCGCAGCACGCTCTCGGCCGGAAATCCGAGACCAAGAACCGGCACGGAATGCGCGCTGAGCTGCGCTGACGGCGGTGTCGACGTCGGCAATCGTGCCGGCAGGTGTGGACGCGATCACCGACTGGTTCGCCGGGTTGATCACGTCGATCCGCTGATCGCCGCTGCTGGGTGTTTCGCGGCCGTCGATCCAATGCTGGGCGTGCTGCAGATGAGACGGCAGTGTCATTGCGACCATGGTGAAGCTCCTCAATGAGTGGGTGGATGGGTTAAAGAAGTTGGTGGCCGGCGTCGCGGTAGCGCGCTCCCCAGATCCCGGATTTGCCCGGAGCCATGATGGAGTTTGGATCCAGCGCGTCCTTGATGCGCTCGCTGAATCGCAATAGGACGTTGTCGTTGAAATCGAAGGTCTTCATCACCTGGTCCATCAGCGCGAGGTGGGTTCGGTACTGGCCATAGCCTTCGGCAGTGGCCTCGTCCACCAACGTGCGCGTCAGAACGTTGTCATTCTCCATAGTTGACGACTTTACGTGATGGTGACGAGTGTCACAATATGTTGGATGGTCTCAGGAGTTCCTCCATCCGCGCGACGAAGGGGCGCAGCTGCTCAATCAGACTGTGAGCATCCGTGGGTTGAGCCATGCGCTGGTAGGGGACGGTCACGGAGGCAGCCGCAACGACGTTCGCAGACCAGTCATGTACGGGGAGCGCGACCGCGGCCACTCCAGATTGAGCTTCGCCGACCTGCAGGGCGAATGTGCGGCGTCGAACACGGGCAAGCTCCGCCTCCAGTTCTTCAAGATTCTGGACGTGGGAGTGGGGCGCTCCGCTCCAATCGTGATTCGAGAATCGTCGCCGGAGTTCAGCCTCGGGCAGCGCAGCGAGGATGGCGCGGCCCCCTGCAGTGGCGTGGGCTGGTGTCGTGCGGCGGATGGGGCGGGAGATCCGAACCAGATGCGAGCCTTCCACAGACAGGATGAACCGAATGTCGGTTCCTTCCAGGACCATCAGGTGACAGGTTTCCAGCAGTTTCCGTGCCGCTTTTCGTAGCGTGGGTTCCAACGTTGCGGTCAGATCTGTGCCGCGATCGACGTTGATGGCGAGTTGGCGCAGCGCAGAGCCCACGCCGTACGCGGTCCCGCGCCCGGACTGGGAGAGGAAGCCTTGGGCGACGCAGGTCGTCAGTATTCGGTGCGCCATCGATGGACTGATGTCGAGTTCGTGGGCCAGCTGGGTCAACGTGATGTGACCTCGCGTGGCCACCAGCTTCACGGTGTGGAGCGTTCGTTCGGCTGTTTGAAGCATGGAATCCCCATTTCCTGATTGTGGAAATTGGACCACTGGGATGACGGATAATCAAGGGGGTCGTGCTCACTTCTCCCGGTGTGGTGGACAGAAGTCTTCCTAATTCAGGAATCTGCACCCGGACGTACTTCCTCGATTCGCCGTCTCCCTAGACTTCGGTTCAGCCGGACATCTCGTTCGGACATGACCGTGATCAAGGGAGACACCATGACGGATCCAGCGCCCTCAACGCCCGAGAAATTGCATGCTGGAGGTGACCGAGGCTATCTGCGTATTGCGACCGAAGAGGCCTACGCATTGCCCGAGATGTACGAGCTGTACCGTCAGCAGTTGAGTGACGGCACGAACCCGGACCTCGGCTTCAACAGCCTGGTCGGATACTTCCTCGGCAGCGAGCATCCGCAGCCGCGCGATGTGGTCGCTCGACTCCAGGATGCTGGCGAACGACGGATTCGCGATATGGACGAGTCCGGAATCGACCATCAAGTGCTAGCGCTGACCGCACCGGGAACTCAGGTGTTGGATGCCATCGAAGGCAGTCGAATCGCCTCCCTGACGAACGATCGACTCGCTGAGGCATGCCAAGACCACCCTGACCGGTTTTCAGCTCTGGCCGCCGTGAGCTTCGAGTCTGAGGACGCTGGCGCCGGTGAGTTGGAGCGCGCCGTCACCGAATTGGGGCTGAAAGGCCTGATCGCCAACTCGCACATTCGTGGACGATATTTGGACCACCCGGACTTCTTCCCGGTGCTGGAGCGGTGCGTCGAGTTGGATGTCCCGTTGTATCTGCATCCGAGCACCCCTCCCAATGCGATGATCGAGCCGTTTCATCAGGCCGGCCTGGACGGAGCCGTTTTCGGATTCGGGGTTGAGACTGGATTCCACCTTCTCCGGATGATCACCTCGGGACTTTTTGACCGCCTGCCGCAACTTCGCGTGGTGGTTGGTCACCTCGGAGAAGCGCTGCCGTTCTGGGCCCCCAGGATCGATCATATGCACGCGAAACAAGTCGCTTCGGGACGGTACGACGCTATTCGGCCACTGGAGAAGAAACCCTCGGAGTATCTGAGGTCGAATATCTGGATCACCACCAGCGGCATGCCTTGGACAGAGCAGATCATGTTCGTCCGCAGCGTGGTCGGTGCAGATCGCGTCATGTATGCCATGGACTACCCCTACCAGTTCGACGTCGCGGAAGTCGTCGAGCAGGACAATCTACCGCTGTCTGACGCGGAGAAGAAGGCGTTCTTCGAAGACATCGCACGAGACGTGTTCAGGCTCGAGGTTTGAGCCATGAGACCGCATCAGCAGAGACAGGAGAGCGTGATGAGAAAATCGGCCAACCGAGTGGAGAAGGATGTCCGTCACCGATGTCTCCTGCTGGGATCCGTAGCAGGGTGTGCGATAGTCATCCTGACGGGATGCGGCGAAGGGTCTCCGTCCGGGGATGATGGCCCGACTGCGAATGGCAGTGGCGCCGAGGAACTGACCACCATCTCGGTGGGCACGCTCCCCATCGCCTCGTCAGCCGAGCTGCGGTTCGGAGTGAGCGAGGGAATCTTCGCCGAGCATGGACTCGACGTCGAGTTGGTGGAAGGACAAGGCGGGGCAGAGCTGTTGCCTGCCGTGCAGAATCAATCGCTGGCCATCGCGGTTGGCAACCCCATGTCAGTGCTCACGGCGGCGGAGCGGGGACTCGATGTAAAGGTGATCTCCGGATATTCTTGGTCGTCGGCGTCCGGGGAGGACATCAACGCCGTGGTGACGCGTGCGGATTCGGGAATCGAAGAGTTCACCGATCTGGAGAACCGGGTGGTCACCGTCAACGCCCTGCATACTCTCGGTGATCTTTCGATTTTGGAGTCCGTGGATCAGCAAGGCGGAGATCCGTCGAGCGTGCGCTTCAACGAGATGGCTTTCCCTGACATGCTGCCGCAGCTGGAAGAGGGGAACGTCGACGCGGTGTGGATACCGGATCCGTTCTTGGGAATGGCACTAGAGGACCCTGAGAATGTCGTGGTGGGTCATCCGAACCAGGTGGCCATGGAGAGCATGCCGCTGACGATCGCTTTCACCTCGTCGGCCTTCGCGGAAGAAAATCCGGAGGTGATCCAGGCATTTACAGACGCGTTGACGGAATCCACGGAGGCCGCTTGGGAAGACGAGGACGCGCTGCGTTCTTCGATCGCCTCGTCATTGAACATGGACGAGGCTGTGGCCCAGCGCATTCGCCTCGAGCCTGCACACACGGACCTGCCGACGGAGACACTTCAGCAGGTCTATGACTTGATGTTGAAGTACGACATGGCGACGGACCCTCTCGACGTCGAGTCGCTCTATGTGAGCGACGAGTAGAGACACCGCACGCACATGGCGTGGCGGCCGCGAATCCAGAGATTCGCGGCCGCCCCGCGGAGTGCAGCTTCGGTGGTTACAGCGTGGCCACACCCTGGTCGCGGGCGACCTTGGCCACAGCTTCTGCCACGCGGGTGGACACCTCAGGGTCGAACACCGAGGGGATGATGAAGCTCGGGTTGCGCTCTTCATCGGATACGCAGGAAGCGATCGCCTCGGCGGCCACCACCAGCATCTCGTCCACGATGTCGCTGGCGCCGGCATCCAGCAGTCCACGGAAGAATCCGGGGAAGGCCAGCACGTTGTTGATCTGGTTCGGGAAGTCCGAGCGACCGGTGGCCACCACAGCAGCATGCTTGGCAGCGGCCTCGGGGGAGACCTCCGGGTCCGGATTGGACATAGCGAACACGATGGCGCCGTCGTTCATCTTCTCAATGTCGGAGGCATCCAGCAGGTTCGGTGCGGAGACACCGATGAAGACGTCGGCGCCCACCACGGCTTCCTTCAGCGAACCGGAGAAGCCCTCCTCGTTGGTGTTCTGTGCCAGCCAGTTGCGGTGAGCATCGGCGTGCTCGGAGCCGCGCTCGATCACACCGGAGCGACCCGCGGCGACAATGTGCCTCGCGCCGGAGGCCTGCAGCAGCTTGATGATGGCGGTGCCTGCCGCACCCACGCCGGACACCACAATGCGGATGTCTTCGATCTTCTTGTCCACGACCTTCAGCGCGTTCACCAGGGCGGCCTGGGTGACGATGGCGGTGCCGTGCTGATCATCGTGGAAGACCGGAATGTCGAGCTCTTCGCGCAGGCGCGCTTCAATCTCGAAGCAGCGCGGAGCGGAGATGTCCTCCAGGTTGATGCCACCGTAGGCGGGCGCAATAGCCTTGCAGATCGCGATGATCTCTTCGGTGTCCTTGGTGTCCAGGGCCACCGGCCAGGCGTCGACGCCGGCGAACTGCTTGAACAGCACAGCCTTGCCTTCCATCACCGGCATGGCGGCCTCGGGACCAATGTCGCCCAGGCCCAGCACCGCGGTTCCGTCGGTGACGACGGCGACGGTGTTCTTCTTGATGGTCAGGTTGCGGGCGTCGGCCTTGTTCTTCGCGATGGCCTGGCAGACGCGGGCCACGCCGGGGGTGTAGGCGCGGGAAAGATCGTCGCGGTTGCGCAGCGGCACGCGTGCGGTGGTCTCGAGCTTGCCGCCCAGGTGCATGAGGAAGGTCCGGTCGGAGATGTTGCCGACGGTGACGCCGTCCAGCGCGTCGACGGCGGCCCGGATCTCATCACCGTGCGCGCGGTCGCGGGTGTTGCAGGAGACATCAATGGTCAGTCCTGCGTGGGATGATTCCACGACGTCGACCGCGGTGATCTGGGCGCCGGTGGCGGCGATGGCGTTGGTGACGTCCGAAGTGGCGGTGAAGGTGGCGGGGGTCGACACCCGTGCGGTGATCGAATAGCCGGGGCTGGGAGCAGCCATGGATTCTCCTTTGTTGTGGGACAGGTCTGGGAAAGAATCTACCTGGCCGCCGCGGATATTACCTGTGCCTGACGGTCCTAAACGGTTGGTCGGTATTAGCGGCTGCGTTCGGGAATCCCGGTGTTTTCGTCACCCAGCGGCGTAGGCTCGGCGTTTTCATCGGTCTCGTCGTCGACGTCGATGGTCTCTTCGGGCGCGGAATGGTACGGGTTGTAGGGGCTTCCTTCCTGAATGGTCTCCATCGACTCCTGCATACTCGTAGCACCGTCGCCGTCGATCTCGCCGAATTCTGCCAAAGTCGATTCAAGGTGGGTTGCTCCGGTGTCCATTTCCCAGGCGAGATCGCGCAGGAGCCCTGATTGAACGCCCGTCACATCGTTGTAGGGAGGTTCGATGCTGGCGGAAGCAAGACCGATGTTGGAATTGCGCAGAAGCTCACCTCCAATGAAGCACAGGTTTGCGTTGCTGCCGATATCTGTCATGACCCCGGAAAGGTCGCGCAGATTCGAGATGATCGACGCCACGCGATCTTCGTCGATCGAAAAGTTGACGTCGCCTTCCGATTCGGGGGAGACGATTGTCGGGGCATCCATGTTGTAGTCGCCCTGACGTTCATAGAACACCTGGTGGGATTCGGTGAGCATGTTGTAGAGGGCTACTTCTTCGGCATGAATGGTCGCATTGAGACCATTCACGAGGTTTTGGAACTCGGTCATCGCGGCCGAATAACTATCGGGGGCAGCCTCGATGAGATCCGTATCGACCGTGGTGCTCTCGAGGATCTCGACGCCGAGGCTCGCCAGCTTCAAAGCAGGGTTGATCTTGTCCCCCGCGAAAATCTGGGCGCCTTTGAGGGCGGTGCCAACGACTTTCAGCGCGGTTTGCCACCCTCGTGCTGCAGCGGCATCGGCTAGCAAATTGAACTCAGAAATCATGTGGTTCAGAATCTCGTGGAGATCCAGCCGTGCTTGCTTCCAGATCTCCTGCACGCCAGTCAACGCCGCTCCACGAATGACTGCCATGGCGTGGTATCGCTGCACCGTGTTGTCGATGGACACCAGGAACTCACGGAAACCTCGTTCCGTTTCGCCGTTCATGCCGTCCTTGGCGTCTGTATCGATCAGTTCAAGGAGGGGACCCACTCGACCGGATGACGTGCTTGCCGCGTCTTCTCCCTCACCGAGATTGAGTGCCGCTTCGACGTCGAGGCAGGTCGCCACGGTATCGTCGAGAGCCTCGGGATTCGGCAGAATATGCCAATCCCGAGTCAAAAGAGTGACTCCTTGCGAGATCTCGCTGAAGGGTGTGACGTATCGGTCGCTCTCAGTAGTGAAGGGTATCCCACCGCGGGGGCTAACTGTCGTGTCCGTTGCTTGTCCACCGCCGTAGCCTTCCGCATCGGGAGCGGTGACCGTCGAGGTTTGACCTCCGACCATATAGAGAGGTCGGAGGGTATAGCTGGCATCTCCCGAGCGCTTGTAGCCTTCCTCTGCCATGTAAGCGTCAATGGCCGCAACTCGCAGTTGGGACACAAGATCTTGGATATTGGTCTGCTTGCTTACTCCACCCATGGAAGTGCCTTTCGTTCAGGGCGATCTGGTGTCCTGGAACGGACTTTCGCTAGGAGCGCCGAGTGGCGCCGATAATCAGTGACGTGCTGCCGAGAACCGCGAGCAGAAGTGCCGCTCCGCTGTGTTGCTGACGGCCGGTCAGACAGGTCATTTGTAGATCGGTGGAGATCCCGTCGAACCGCTCGCTAGGGGCATTGCCTTGGACGCTGTCGTCGCCAAAGGCTGCGGAAGCGCAAGAGACAGTGAGAGTCCAGTCGTTATCTGTCACTTCGTCACCAGGCGGCGGAGTGAAGAACAAGACAGCAGCAGCGAGCAACAGGATTACGCCGAGCCCGACACCGGCCAAGGCGCCGCGACGTCTTGTGCTGGTCGGCACCATCGAGTTTGCTGTTGTCGCGCCAGATGCTGGGGCCTGATTCACAGTGGTCGCTCCGAAAGTCCGTTAGCAGTGTCCAGGAACGAGACGCGGGTCTTTTAGCTTGTGGCTCCGACCGCGTAAGGTCCCTGGATAGTGTTACCAGATTTTCATTACTGCAGACGAGACCTTCTCGTCGCCAGTTCCTGGCCGACTTGATGTCGAGTGAGGCGAAATCAGGCGGATAATGGGGAAGAATCGGTCGTGCGACGTCAACCGCATCAGCAAGTGGAGGGACGAAACCGTGGGCCAGGGATCGAAGGCCAAGAAAGACAAAAAGACCAGGAAAGTCAAGAAGAAGTCCTCGAAGAAGCTGAAAAAGGCGACGTTCGGAGACGTTAAGCCGGTTCGGGTAGACCGTCCACGTCCGATGCGGAAGATTGGTCTTAAATCCGGCATTGCCGCGATGACGGTGCAGGAAACCGAACCACTGTCACCCACGGTGCGACGTATTGTGCTGGCCCCGGTCGACCCGGAACGTCGCCCGGAATCCCAGCAACTGGTGGGAGAGTACGTGCGTGTGGTGGTGCCACCGAGCGGGGCCACCCAGATTCCTGAACCCCAGTGGCGCGAAACGAAGCACGGGGCATGGCCGGTGTGGGCGAAGCCGGCTCCGCCGTCGCGGAAGTACACGATTCGTCAGTTCTGGCCAGAATCGGGTGCAATCGAAATCAACGTGACCCTTCACGACAAGGGCCCCGGAACCGATTGGGCCCGTTCGGTGCTCCCGGGCGAGACCACCTATGTGCTCGGGCCGAAATCCGGGTACCGCGTTTCCTATGACTACGACTTCTACCTGATGGTGTGCGACGAGACCGGCTTGCCCGGTGTCTCTCGGTGGCTTGAGCAATTGCCCAGTACGGCTCAGGGACATGTTTTCGTCCAGGCGCCCAGCCCGGGGTCGTTCCAGCAGCTGTCTGCGCCACCTGGAATGACCGTGACGTGGCTCAATCGGGAGGACAACCTCAGTGCAGCGGTCATGAAACTGCCGCGTCCTGAGGGGGAGGCCTTCGCCTGGATCGCCGCTGAATCGACAGCAATCCGACCACTGAGGCGCTGGATGCGTGAGACGTGGGAACTGGAGAAAGCCGACGGGTACTCGTCGGGCTACTGGAAGGACAAAACGAAGCGGTAGTTCGCGTTCACAGATGTCTCAGACCGGGAAGGACGCTTCAACGACCCATCTTTCATGGACTGGGCCGATGCTCGCTTCACCGCCCAGGAGCTCTACGCGCTCGCGGATGCCGAGGAGCCCCTGGCCCGAAGACAGCTCAAGGCTTCGGCGCCGAGTCCGGATGTGCTGGGGGAGTGCGGAGGTGAAGCTCAGGCTCACCTTTTCCTTGTCACGCTCCAAGTAGACCTGGATCGTCGATGAGGGGCGTGCGTACTTCATGGCGTTAGTGGAGCACTCCTGCAGGATGCGCAGAATCGCGTCCACGGTCGATGCACTCAGTGGTGACTTCTGGGACAGATTCGAGGTCAGCTCGACCGTGAAATCGAACTCTTCGAGGCGAGTCACCACGTGTTGGAGTCCAGATTCGATGCTCTGGAAGTCCAAACGGCTGCCGTCGCCAGGGCCGGCTGGGGACTCATTCGTGCGCAAGACATCCAGCAGTTTGCGTAGCTCGATCAGGGCTTCCCGGCTCAGTCCCTTGATTTCGGTGAGTGCCTCTTGCAGGTCTTCTAGCCGATCGCTGTGGGCGCGGCTGCCTGCTACCAGCGTCATGCTGGTGAGCTGATTCGCAACGATGTCGTGCAGATCGCGCGCCAGTGATTCGCGTTCACGCGCTCGGATGTGCAGTTTCTGTTCCTCGAGCTCCTGGTTCCTTTTCTCTGCGAGAACCATGGCACGACGAAATCGACCGATAGCGTAACCGATGCACACTACCGGAACTCCGATGACTGCGGCAGCGTGAACGAGGGATAGATCATCATGCACCAAGAGAGACACGACGAAGGGCCAAGCCGTGAACAACACCGTCGTGGTGACCTGCAACAGAGCGGTGCCACAGATGAAGATCATGGCTAAGGTCACGGCGAAGGCGAGTAAAAGCGCAACTCCGGATTCGACGAGCCACGCCAAGGTCACGCTGCTGGCAAGGAAGATGATCATGCCCGTCCACGGCCGGCGGGTGACTACAGATGCAGCCGCATAAGTAATCAGCGTCGTAAGAATCACAAACGCGTCCACAGGGTCTTCCAGTGAACGGTCCCTCAATACATCCGTCGTCATGACGGCGGCGAAGACGGCCAGGACGATGGTGATCCAGGGAGACAGGGAACCCGCGCTGGTGTCACGGTTCCACTCAGCGAAGTCGTTGCGGCTTCGAAAAGGTTTGAGGATCACACGATCAACTCTAGTCGTGTGACTCCTCAGTTGTGTCGGCGAATTTTATTCACTTCTGGTGGTCAGATTTAGCAGCCCCTGTAGATGGGGCGAAGCAACTGACAGACGGTCCGATGGATCCACATGGGAGCCACCACGTTGACTGCCGCCGGAGCGACGTTGGCTGTGACATTGTTTGCCTCCGCAGTGGCTGGCAGAGCGGTCAGGCTCGAAGCAGCCAGGGTAACGGCGGCAATGGAGGAAGCGAGAGTTGAGGTGAGTGACATGGTGGTGCCTTTTCTCTGGTGTTGGTGGGCCTTTAGAAGCGGCCAGCGAGGTGCTGGCGGCCTTTGCCCAGGCGAGGTGAAGCGATGCCCCATTCCACGGCGCGCACCAGGAGCTGAACTCGGTCGCGGACGTGAAGTTTTTGGCAGGCATTGCGTAACTGCAGCTTGACGGAGCCTTCTGAGAGGAAGAGCTCGTCGGCGATCTCGCGGTTGCTCATCCCCATGGCGAGAAGTTCGACCACCGCTTGCTCGCGATCGTTGAGTTGAGGAACGCCTCCGGGAGGTGGATTCGCCGCCCCTCCGCGCTGATTAATAACGTGCTGGGAGAGCAATTTGACCACGGCGGGAGACACCACCATGGTGTTGGTGAGCACTTGGCGGATAGCATCGACGATCTCGTCGGGTGCGGCGTCCTTGACGAGGTAGCCGGAAGCTCCGGCCTGCAATGCCGCGATGACCCAATCGGTGGAGGAGAACGTCGTGAGCGCAAGGGTTTTGATGGCCGGGTAGGCCTGAAGATCTTCGATCAGTTCGACCCCATTGCGTTCGGGCATGTCCAGATCAGTCAGGACGACATCCGGTTCCGTTGCCTGCACCTGCTCCAACGCTTCGACACCATGAGACGCCCGGCCCACGACTTCCATTTGTGGTGCTCGTTCAATCAGTTCCGCGAGTGCGCGCAACATCAGCGGCTGGTCGTCGGCAACAACGACTCGGATGGGTGCAACGTTGGGCTGGGGCATCGGGTTCTCCGCGGTCAGGATAGTCACTTAACCGCGATGATCTGCCAGGAGCGGCAGAACGGCCTTGAGAAGCAAGAACGCAGCGAGGCCCATGCCGAAGAACCACACGATGGCGGTCATCAGGGGTCCGCTGAAAGCGCCGGCGATATGGAGGCAGTAGAGCAGCACCACCGTCATGGCGCTCAGGATGATCAAGGCGGTGCGCTGCTGTTTCGCATCGACGTGCTTGCTCATGAAATGGCCCTTCTTCATGGATCGAGAGTGTGTGTTCTTCGACAGTAAGTTGAAGCTCAGTGGCGTCGCAATGGAAAGTGGCCAGGTCTAGACTTTCGTCTAAATTTTTATCGAGAGGATGCCCTGCTCCACGTGGCTAGAGAGGACCACCAGACGTCATCGCCACCATCAGTACGCCAGCGGCGAGGGTGACGGACACTCCCGTGATCACCAGCACCGTGGCGGCACAGCGTTGCAAGAGCACATGCAGGGGGAGCCGGGCCCGGCGCTGGTGTACAGGCGCCGTCGTCTGCAGCACGTTGAATGAGGCATCGAGGTCCGCATCGGGCCCTATCCAGCGCACGTGAATCACGGATCGGGAGCGCTGCCCGGTGGCCAAGGACGAGGTGGAGTTTCCCGGCTGTGGTGCGTGCGGGTGCCGGTCGCAGGCAGGCCAGAAGCAGGAAGAGGATGGAGCGGGGGAATGCAGGATGGCGATCCTCTCGAGGAGGCAGGCTGCAACAAGCAACCTGCGACGTGTCAGGGGCGGATCGGCTCCGGGTGCGCTCCAGCCGACAGGGTAGAACCTACGGAAGGAACCCTCCGACTTCAAGAGGTGCGGGGAGATGGTGACGTAGCTCATCGCCACGGCGGGCGTCTCCGGTGTGGAGACGCCCGCCGTGACTGGTGTGGTGATGAGATGGGGTTGGATCAGCCCTGGTCAGCCAGGCCGAAGCGCTGTGGCAGGGTGTTGGCCCAGCGCTCGCGGAGTTCGGCGATCGGCAGGGTGAACTGGTCCTGAATCTCCAGTGCGTCGGACTCGACGTCGACGACGCCCAGGCGCAGCACCGGGAAGTTCCGCGCAGTGGTCATGTCCTTGAATCGGACCTCCTCGCTGCGCGGCACCGAGACCAGGGCGCGGGCCTGAGACTCAGAGAACAGGGCGGTGAAGGCGTCAACGCCGTCGCGCTCGGCGAGCTCGGCCAGGTTGACCCGGGCACCGACACCGAAGCGCAGCACCATCTCGGCCAGTGCCGCACCCAGGCCGCCCTCGGAGAGGTCGTGGGCGGCGTCGATCATGCCGTCACGCGACATGTTGATCAGCAGCTCGCCAAGCAGGCGCTCCTGGGCCAGGTCCACCTGCGGAGGCACCCCGCCGAGGTGGCCGCGCAGGTTGGCGAACTCGGAGCCGTCGAGCTCGTCGCGGGTCACGCCCAGCAGGTACACGGCCTGGCCGTCGGCGTCGCGCTGGAACCCCGAGGGGGTGCGGCGGGCGACGTCGTCGAACTGACCCAGGGTGGCGACCACCGGGGTGGGGTGTATGGCGGTGGCACCGGTCTGGTTGTACAGGGACACGTTGCCGCCGGTCACCGGGATGCTCAGCTCGAGGCAGGCATCGGAGAGCCCGCGCACGGCCTCGGCGAACTGCCACATCACGTCCGGATCCTCCGGCGAGCCGAAGTTCAGGCAGTCGGAGACGGCCTTCGGCACCGCGCCGGCGGTAGCGAGGTTGCGGTAGGACTCCGCCAGCGCCTGCTGCGCGCCCACGTAGGGGTTAAGGTAGGAGTAGCGGTTGTTGCAGTCCGTGGAGACGGCGATGCCCATGCCGGTTTCCTCGTCAACGCGGATCACGCCGGCGTCGTCGGGAGCCGCCAGGGCGGTGTTGCCGCGCACGTAGGAGTCGTACTGGGAGGTGACCCAGGACTTGTCGGCGAGGTTCGGCTGGCTCATCAGCTCCAGCAGGGACTCGCGCAGCTCGCTGCCGGTGCTGGGCAGCGACTGGGCCGCCTCGGAGGAGCGGAACGTGTCGGCTTCCAGGGCGTCCTGGGTGGCAGGACGGGCGTAGGGGCGCTCGTACACGGGGCCGTCGTGGGCCACGGTGCGGGGGTCGACGTCGACGATGGTCTCACCGTTCCAATCGATGATCAGCCGACCGGTGTCGGTGACCTCACCCAGCCAGGAGAACTCGACGTTCCACTTGGCCATCACGGCTTCGAACGCCTCGACGTTCTCGGGGGTGACCACGGCCATCATGCGCTCCTGGGACTCCGACATCAGGATCTCGCCCGGGGTCAGGGTGGGGTCGCGCAGCAGCACATCGGTGAGCTCGACGTGCATGCCGCCCTCGCCGTTGGAGGCCAGCTCGGAGGTGGCGCAGGAGATGCCGGCGGCACCGAGGTCCTGGATGCCCTCCACCAGGGAGCCCTTGAACAGCTCGAGGCAGCACTCGATGAGCACCTTCTCGGAGAAGGGGTCGCCCACCTGCACGGCGGGACGCTTGGAGGGCTTGGTGTCGTCGAAGGACTCCGAGGCCAGCACGGAGGCGCCGCCGATGCCGTCGCCGCCGGTGCGTGCGCCGAAGAGCACCACCTTGTTGCCGACACCCGAGGCGTTGGCCAGGCGCAGGTCCTCGTGGCGCAGCACGCCCACGGCCAGGGCGTTGACCAGCGGGTTGCCCTGGTAAGTGGAGTCGAACACCATCTCGCCGCCGATGTTCGGCAGGCCCAGCGAGTTGCCGTAGCCGCCGATGCCAGCCACCGCGCCGTGCATGACGCGGGCGGTGTCGGGGTGGTCGATGTCGCCAAAGCGCAGCGGGTCCATCACCGCGACGGGGCGGGCGCCCATGGAGATGATGTCACGCACGATGCCGCCGATGCCGGTGGCCGCACCCTGGTAGGGCTCCACGTAGGACGGCGAGTTGTGCGACTCGATCTTGAAGGTCACGGCCCAGCCGTCGCCGAGGTCGGTCACGCCGGCGTTCTCGCCGATGCCGACCATCAGGTCCTTCTTCATCTCCTCGGTGAGCTTGTCGCCGAACTGGCGCAGGTGCACCTTGGAAGACTTGTAGGAGCAGTGCTCCGACCACATCACCGAGTACATGGCCAACTCGGCGGCGGTGGGACGACGGTCGAGGATCCGCTTGATCTCCTCGAACTCGTTCTCCTTCAGGCCCAGCTCGGCCCAGGGCAGCTCGGTCTCAGGGGTCGAGGCTGCGTTGACGACGGTGTCGATGTTGAACTCGGTGGTCACAGGGCTCCTCCGGAAGTCTGGGCGACGGCGGACAGCACCGAGGTAAACACGGTCAGCCCGTCGGTGCCGGTGCGCAGGCCGGCAGCAGAATCGGGGCCGAAACCGGCTTCCACGGCGTGCTCGGGGTGGGGCATGAGGCCGACGATGTTGCCGGCGCCGTTGGTGATGCCGGCGATGTCATTGCGGGAGCCGTTCGGGTTCCAGCCGATGTAGCGGAACACGACGCGGCCTTCGCCTTCTAGCTCATCCAGGGTGTTCGTGTCGGCCACGTACTGGCCATCCTGGTTCTTCAGCACGACGGTGATCTCCTGGTCCTGGGCGAAGCCGGAGGTCCAGGCGGTGTTGATGTTTTCCACGCGCAGCGGCTGATCGCGGGCGATGAAGCGCAGGTGGTCGTTTTTGATCATCGAGCCGGGCAGCAGGTGCGACTCGGTGAGGATCTGGAAGCCGTTGCAAATGCCCAGCACGGGCAGTGCGACCTTGGAACCGTCACCGGTGTCGCCACCGGCGGCATTGATAATCGCTTCCATAATGGGGGCGAAGCGGGCGATTGCTCCGGCGCGCAGGTAGTCGCCGTAGGAGAATCCGCCGGGAATGACGACGGCGTCCACGCCGGCCAGGCTGCGTGCGGCGTCAGTGTCGGCGTGCCACAGGGACACAGGCTCGCCACCGGCCAAGCGCACCGCTCGCGCGGCGTCGCCGTCGTCGAGGGTTCCGGGGAAGGTGACGATGCCGATTTTCGCACCCGACAGCGGTGTTTCAGCCGCAGAGTAGTCGCCGATCAGGGGCAGCTCGTTCGCTGTGGTGGACATCAGGCCTCTCCAGCATCGTCGGAGAGCACCGCTACGTTCACCACGTCTTCGATCACCGGGTTGGAGAGCATCTCCTCGGCGACGGTGCGGGCTTCGGCGAGAACCTGCTCGGTGACCTCACCGGACACGGTGAGCTCGAAGCGCTTGCCCTGGCGAACGGACTCAAACGAGGTGAATCCGAGGCGGGGGAGGTTGGCGGCGATGGCCTTGCCCTGAGGGTCCAGGATCTCTGGCTTGGGCATGACATCAACGACGATGGTGGGCATTCGATGCTCCTGTACACGGTGGTGCTGACGTGATCTGCGCGCGGTGTGCCATCGGTGCCGTCTCACGCTCAGCGAACCCGTTCCAAGATCTGTTCTGGTGTGGTCAGAGCCGAGAATGAGGTGAGCTGCCGAGTGCTCCGCGTGCTTGCGCCACCAGTCTAGCCCGCTTTGGAAGGCGCTGTGACTGCGCGTCACTGTCGGTCGCGATGCCGGTCACTGGTCTTCCGTTTCTTCGTCCGGGAAGAAGAGGTCCTCGATGCGGCAATCGAAGGTCTCGGCCAACCGAAAGGCCAGCGGCAGCGATGGGTCGAAGCGCCCCTTTTCCAGGGAAATCACGGTCTGGCGCGAGACGCCGAGCCGATCCGCCAGGGCCTGCTGCGACCAGCCGGTGCGGGCACGGAACTCGCGGATGTCATTGCGCATCAGGATTCCTTGGCGCGGATGACAAGGTAGCTGCCCGCCGCGGACAGCATCATCAGAGCGCAGACACTGAGTAGCAGCACATCCGAAGGCACGCTCCAGTGCGCCACGGCGATCACTCCGGAGCCGAGGCCCACGACGGCGAAACAAATACCAAAAGCTGCCGCCAGGGATCGTTGCAGCCACAAGCCTTCGACGGACTCCTCCGGGCGAGGGGTCGCTCCGCGCAGGGTGGAGCGGTCGACCAAGGCCACCCACCATCCGACGCTGGCCGGTCCGAGGGTGGCCAGGGTAACCACCGTGAAGAGAAGCAGCGGTGAGCGCGTGCCAGCGGGATCCAGCCAAACAGCGACGACGGCTATGAGCATTGAGGTGACGAGGCCGGCGAGCAGGCTGGTGAGGATCAGTGTTGCCGGGCCGCCGCCGAAGCGGCTGAGCCCGAAGAGATGCCTCGTGGAGGTGTCGGTGTGAGACATGATCTCGTCTCGCTTTCTCTTGGGGAACCGTGGTCACCTCAGCATGACTGTAAAACATGCTTGACGTCAAGTGTCATTTACTTTCGATCTGCCGTGGTCGACGGGCGCTTGAGATTTAGATGTGGCGTCCGTCATCATAGGTGGACTCGTGGGTATTGCCCAAGGTGTCCGCACAACGGAGAGGCCGCTGTCATGAAATTGCGTTGGTACAGCATCGTCATTGACTGCCACGACGTCGCCGCGCAAGCGCGTTGGTGGGCCGACGTTCTGGACTGGCGGTTGATCTTCGAGGCAGGCGACGAGGCGGTCATCATCCCGAAAGACATGCCAGCGGACCTAGATATGGAAGAACCTGTCCCAGTGCACCGCTGGCATCACGTGCCGCCGGGACTAGTATTCGTGCCGGTGCCGGAGGGCAAGACCGTGAAGAATCGGCTGCACATCGACCTGGCGCCGCACCTGCAAGATGATCGAGACGCGCAGATTCAGCGGCTCATCGATGCTGGCGCGCGGCGGGTTGACGTCGGTCAAGATGCGTCCGAGGTGACGTGGACGGTGCTGGCCGACCCGGAGGGCAATGAGTTCTGCGTGCTCTCGTCACGTGACCGGTAGCGATCGTGCTGGAGCGTGGCTTAGAAGTCGTCGATGATCAGCTTCTTCATGCCCAGCATTTTTTCAAAGGCGTTGGGGCGCTCCATCAGCTCGCCCATGTTTTTCGGGTTGATCTGCCAGGAGACGCCGAACCGGTCCTTGCACCACCCGCACGCTTCGGCCTCGGGATGAGCCGACAGTTCCGCCCAAAGGTGGTCGATCTCGGCCTGGTCTTCGCATTCAACGAGGAGCGAGACGCCCTCGGTGAAGGTGAAATCCTGATCAACGCCGGAGTCGGATGCTACGAACCACTGGCCGTCCAGGGTGAAGTCGCTGAACATCAGCGACCGGGCGGTGGCTGGGCCCGTGTCTTCGCCGTAGGGCACCTGGATGCCGACTTCTGAGTTCGGGAAAAGAGCAGTCCAGAAGTCAACGGCATCTTTAGCTCGGTTCTGGTTCTCGCCTCCGAAGAGGAGCGCCGGCATGATGAACGGACGGGGCTCGCCCTCCTGGTCGGAGAGAATGAGCTGCCAGGAGACCCCGTAGCGGTCCTCGACCCAGCCATAGTGGGCGCTGAACGGGTACTCCTGCAATGGCATTAATGCTGTTCCGCCGTCGATGAGACCGGCCCAGATCTGATCCAGGTCGGCGCGTGCGGCGTCCACGTCGCCGTCGTAATCCAGCGGGTCGAAATTGACCATGAAAGACAGCGCCGGATTCGGGCGGAATTCGTCGCCCGCATTCACTGCCATAAAACGGTGCCCGCGCAGGGTGAAATCGTGATTGAGTAACTCTCCTGCCAGGGGCTCCTGAAAATCAAGCAGGCCCTCGGTGGGGTAATGGGTGGTGGTCAGGATGGTGGAATCGGCCCCGAAGAGGTCAATGTAGAGGTGGACTGCTTCGTCGGCGTTGCCGTTGAACCAGAGGTGCGGCGTGATCTTCCCCACATTATTCATGCCCACATTCTTGCATTTACAGGCCTTCAGAGGAATGGTCAAGGCAAAACATTCCCGCCAAAGTGGCGCGGGTGTGATGGGGGCCCTACTGTGAAGTGCGTCATTCAACTCAGGAGGTTTCCATGTCTGGTTCTTCGGGCGCTGCAGACGCGGGTGCGTCTCGGTCATCGAAGGGTGTGCCTGCTGCTGGCACGCACATTCACAACCCCAGCATCGTTGGCTTTACCGATGCTGAAATCAACGAAGCCGCCGTCAAGCCCAAATGGAATTCGCTGGGCCCGGGCATCGTCGCCGCGGCCACGGGTGTTGGTGCCGCCGACCTTGTCGCCACGCTGACCGCCGGTTCCCGCTATGGCTACATGCTGCTGTGGGCTGTCGTCGTTGGCGTCATCATGAAGATCGTGCTGGTCGAAGGTGTGGGACGCTACTACCTCTCCACCGGTAAGACCATCTTCCAGGGCTGGCGCACACTGGGCTCCTGGACCAGCTGGTACTTCGGTCCGTACATCCTGATCTGGGGCTTCGTTTACGGCGCCACCGCGATGAGCTCGACGGCGCTGCCGCTGGCCGCCATGTTCCCAGCGGTGGACGCCAAGATCTTCGCGATCGCCGCCGGACTCATCGGGCTGGGCCTGGTCTGGCTGAACAAGTATCACCTCATCGAGAAGCTGATGACGGTGCTCATCGGCGTCATGTTCGTCACCGTACTGCTGTCTGCCGCACTGACGCTGCCGAACCTTGGCGATCTGGTGACGGGCTTCATTCCGCGCATTCCTACCGAAGATGGCGCGATGTTCTACGTGCTGGCCCTGGCTGGTGGCGTGGGCGGCACTATCACCCTGGGTGCCTACGGCTACTGGCTGCGTGAAAAGGGCTGGAATCAGCCCAAGTGGATGAAGGTGATGCGTTTCGACAACGCCACCAGCTACGTGCTGACCGGCATTTTCGTCATCGCCACCATGATCATGGGCGTGGAACTGCTCCACTCGGCTGGCATTGCGATCTCCGCCGGTGACCGCGGCCTGCTCGACGTCTCCACCGTGTTGGCGGATCGCTATGGCGAGGTCTGGTCCACCGTCTTCCTCATCGGCTTCTTCGCCGCATCATTCTCCTCGCTACTGGGCGTGTGGCACGGCGTGTCCCTGATGTTCGGTGACTTCTGGGCCAACTTCCGCCGTCCCGCCGACGAGCTGGATCAGGACGACGCCCCGTCGCTGAAGTCCAAGCAGTCCCGGTTCTTCCTGCTGTGGCTGACTATCCCGCCGATGGCGCTGCTGTTCCTGGATCGGCCGATCTTCCTGATCCTGCTCTACGGCACGCTGGGCGCGCTGTTCATGCCGTTCCTGGCGGTCACGCTGCTGTTCTTGAACAACCAGAAGAAGTTCGTGCCGAAGCAGTTCCGCAACGGCTGGATCCGCAACATTCTGCTCGCACTCACCGCAGCGATCTTCGTGGCCCTGGGCCTCAACGAACTGATCAACGCGCTGTCGCCGCTCTGGTCCGGGGCATAGCTGGGGCCTCACCCAAGAACGCACCAACGCATCGGGCTCGAACGGAAGAATCCGTTCGAGCCCGATGCGTCTGCGGTGGAACGCCGAGATTACTTCTTCAGCGCCTGCGACCATTTCACGGCGGCACCCATCTTGAGCACGGAGCGCTCGTAGATCAGCGACGCCAGCATGATGGCCAGCACCGCAGTCACCGCAACGATGCCCACCGCCACGATGTTCTCCCACATGGCCGAGCTATCGAGGTAGACGCGCATCGGCACCGCCACCGGGGCGGAGAACGGAATGTAGCTCATCACGGCCAGCACGGTCTCGTTGTTCGAGAAGGCGATGATCAGGAAATAGGGCAACATGATCAGCATCATGATGGGGCTCGACGCAGCCGACAGATCTTCCTGACGGGAGACCAGCGAGGCGGCAGCGCCGTAGAGGGCGGCCAACGAGATGAATGCCAGCGTGAACAGCACCACGAACCAGATGATGGGTGCGGTCAAACCCTCGAGGTTGAGCTGCTGGCCGTTGAGCATCAGCCCAATGATGGCTGCTGCAGCGTAGAGGGTCACCTGAGCAAAGGCCAACACGGAGCAGGCCAGAACCTTGCCGGAGAGGATGGCGCGTGCTGGCACGGTGGCCAGCAGGATCTCCACGATGCGGGACTGCTTCTCCTCGACCACCGACTGGGCGATGGTCATGCCGAAGGTGATGGCCGGGAAGAAGAAGACCAGGCCGAAACCGATGCCGATGAAGTACACGATCATCGGATTCGGGGCGTCCGGATCCAGGATTTCGACCTCGGGGGAGACGGAGAGCATGTTCATGACGCCGCTGGGTGCCTCGCGGTCGGCGATGACCTGTAGCCCGGTGGGGTTGGCTTCATCCGGGACGACGGCGTAGTCGACCTCGCCGTCGGCCACTGCTTCACGCGCTTCGTCCACGCCGGAGAAGGAGACCGTCTCGAAGTCCTCCCCGAGGGCGGTGATGGTGGATTCCGACTCGGCGGTGACGGCGACCTGATCGGTGGAGGAGAACATGTCGCCCAGGCGCGGACCGAGCACGGAGCCCAGCAGGATCACGGCCAGCATGATCAGGGTCGGGGTGACGAACCCCTTGGACTTCAATCGGCTGGTGATCTCGCGCTTGGCAATCACCAGGACCGCGGTCCAGAACGGGGTGCGTCCGCGCACGGGTGCCGAACCGGTACCGTGCGGGGTGGTGGAACGGGGCGTCGACGTCTGCAGGGTGCTCATCGGATCGTCTCCTTGAAGATGTCATGAAGGGTGTGGTTCACGGTGCCGAAATACTCGACCGTGCCGCGTTGCTGCGCCTGGGCGAGCACCTGGTTGGCGTGCTCGAGAGAATCGGCGGAGAAGCGGGCCCAGCCGCCATCGAATTCCAAGACGTCGACGCCGGTTTCGCGGATCCAGCCGGCATCAGCTGCAGACCGGATTTCCCATTCCGGTGTGGCGGAAGCCCGCAGAATTTCCTCGCGGGTTCCGGCGGCGCGCACCTCACCGGCGGCGACGATGACGAGTTCATCGCAGAGCCGCTCGACCAGGTCCAGTTGGTGGGAGGAGAAGAGCACGGGGGCACCCGCATCGGCGGTGTCACGCAGCACCTCCACGGTGGTTTCCACCGCGAGCGGGTCCAGCCCGGAAAAGGGCTCATCCAGCACCAGCGCCACCGGGTCGTGGATGAGGGCTGCCGCGATCTGGGCGCGCTGCTGGTTGCCCAGAGAGAGCTCCTCGAGCTTGTCGTTGGCGCGCAGGTCCAGGTTCAGCCGCTCCAGCAGGGCGGCACCGCGGCGCTTCGCCTCGGCGGCCGGCATGCCGTGCAACTGCGCGAGGTATACCAGCTGCTCCAGGACCTTCATCTTGGGGTAGAGTCCGCGCTCCTCGGGCATGTAGCCGATGGCTGCCCGGTAGTCGGCGGTGATGGGTGCTCCGTTGACCTCGATGGACCCGGAATCGGGGGTGAGCACACCGAGGATGGTGCGCATGGTGGTGGTTTTGCCGGCGCCGTTGCCGCCGACGAATCCCGTCATCAGGCCCGGCTTGATGTCGAAGGTGATGTTCTTCAGGACGTGATGGTCTCCGAAGCTCTTGTGGATCGACCGTAGTGAAATCATGATTTCAGCCTAGGCAGGCCCGGACGATCTGACTTCCACCCTGCGGGGGAGACGGGTGGCGGATATTCTCGCCGATCAGCTCCCGTTGACGACGCCGTGCTCGTAGGCCCAGATCACCGCGTGGAGGCGGTCTTTGACCCCGAGTTTCATCAGGATGTTGGACACGTGGGTCTTCACGGTGGCTGGGGCGACGAAGAGTTCCTCGGCGATCTCGGAGTTGGATTTGCCTTGCGCCACCAGCACCAGGGTGTCGCGCTCGCGCTCCGTGAAGCGAGAGAGATCCGGGGCGGAGTCTGCTGTTGCCGCCGACGCGCCCGGCGTCGGCCGTGAGAAGGAGTCCGCAGCGCCGTCGTCGCGACCCAAGAACCGGGAGAGCACTCGCCCGGTCACTTCAGGAGCGAGAAGCGAGTCTCCGGCGGCGAGCTTCTGCACCGCACTGATCAGCTCCTCGGGGCCCGCGGTTTTGAGCATGAACCCGCTAGCCCCGGCTTCCAGGGTCTGGAACAGAAACTCGTCGTGATCAAAGGTAGTCAGGATCAGGATGGCGGCGCGCGTGTCTTCGGCCGTGAGCCGCCGGGTGGTCTCGATGCCGTCGAGCACCGGCATCTGCACGTCGAGGCAGATCACGTCCGGGTCGAGTCGCTCCACGGCTTCGAGCGCTTCCAGCCCGTTGGAGGCTTCACCGACCACTTCGATGCCGGGCTCGGTGTCGAGAATGGTGGCGAACCCGGTGCGGATCAGCGGCTGGTCATCCACGAGCAGTACCCTGATGTTCTCGGTGTCGGTCACGCGCTCTCCTGTGCCTTGTAGGGAACCCGGGCGCGGACCAGCCAGCCGCCGCGGGATTTCGGTCCGATATGGATGGTGGCGCCGATGGCGTTGATCCGTTCGCGCATGCCCTGCAGCCCGGTGCCGGTGCCGGGGCGCTGCAGCGGCTGAGCGCGCCCGTCGTCCGAAACCTCCAGCTCCACCGCATCGGTGCCGTAACGCAGACGCAAGTGCACGCTCGCCGTGGCGCCGGCGTGTTTGCGGGCGTTGCTCAGTGCTTCCTGGGCGACCCGGTACAGGGTCAGTTCCACGGCCGGTCCCACCGGCACGGCCTCGCCCACTTGGTCATAGGTGACCGTCTGGGTGGTGTCGTCGGCGCGCTCCGTGAGCTCCGCCAGATCTTCGAGCCCGGGCAGCGGTCCCGCGCTGCCGGCGCTGTCACGGAGGGTGTACACCAGGGTGCGCAGGTCGCCGATGGCTTCCTGGGAGGCGTCCTCCACGTGGGTGAGCTGGCTCGCGGCCGCCTCCGAGCGCGGAGGATCGGTGCTGAGCAGCCGCCGGGCGGCGGCAGCATGGACGCCCATGACGGTGACGTGATGGGCGACGACGTCGTGCAGCTCCCGGGCGATGCGCAGCCGCTCGAACTCCACGGCCTGCTCCGCGATCACCGACTGGGCCGACTGCAGCTCCGCGTGGGCCCGCTCCAGCTCGAGCCGGTCCATGGCGGAATCCCACGCCCGGTCGCCGAAGATCCAGGCGGCACCGAAGAACACCAGGTTGATCAGCCACTGCACGAGGATCCCGGACACCAGCGGACCCGACACCGGGGCCTCTCCGGTGAGTGACTCCAGCGTGGCCCAGGCCAACCACACGGCCATCAGGATGATGATGACCAGGCGCATCCAGAACGCGATCCGACGGCGGTGTTCCCAGGCCCCCAGCGCGTAGATCGAGAGGAAGAGCACCACCTGTGCGCTGTTCGCCTCGAACCCGAGAAACGCTCCCGCGCAGAAGTAGATGGTGCAGGTCAGCGGGGCGATCACCAGCGGGTAGCGTCGGTAAAAAATCAGGGGCAGGGCGAGCAGCCCGGCACCGATCATCACATCGATGCTCGTCCATTCCAGCTCCACATAGAACGGCGAGTAAATACTCAAGAACCCGGTGAGAATGCCGAACGCGGCGACGACGAGGGCCACCGTCACATCGGTGCGCAGCCAGTTCTCCGGCAGCGGTCGGATGTTTTCGCTGGCGGCTGCGGCGTCGTCGGCGTCACCCGTATCTGCGCGCTGCGTCTCCGGTGCCTCGGTCACGGGCTGGGGCATCGTGGATCCTTCGCGGTGGTGGGCTGCTGAGTTCATCCTAGGTCAGTCGTGCTCGCGGTCCACCGCGAAGCCCAGGTGCGGCATCTCCACCCCGCGATAGTGCTTCACGAACCGGGTGCGCACCGTCATGCCCAGCCGGATGGCCACATTCATCGACGCCAGATTGGTGTCGCGCACGTGCGCCCACACCGTTTCGACGCCCAGCTGGTTGAACGCGAAGTCCCGGCAGGCCCGTGCGGCCTCGGTGGCGTAGCCGTGATGCCAATGGTCGCGGTGGAAGAGGTAGCCCACCTCGTCCACGGTGGTCTCGGCCTGGGGCTGCCGGGTGATCCCGCACTGGCCGATCATCTCCCCGATGTCCTTGAGCTCCACGGCCCAGAGCGCGTATCCGTCGTCACGGTAACGTTGCAGCATGCGCGTCAACCAGGATTCCACCATGTCCTCGCTGAAGGCGCCCTCATAATGGGTCATCGTGGCCGGGTCCTGGAGAATGCTCCGGAGCGCGGGCAGGTCCTGGCGGGTCATCTCGCGCAGCTCGAGCCGGTCCGTACTCAGAATGCGCCGACCGCGCTCAGTCTCAGCCACCGGAGACTCCATAGGCTTCCACGGTGGCGATCATCCGGTCGCGCAGCATCTGGCTGCGGTCGGAGAACGCCCGCTGTGCCCGCACATACTCCGCCTTGCCCTCGGGCGTCTCGATGCGGATCGGCTCGAATCCCCAGTCGGCCAGATCATAAGGCGACGCTTGCATGTCCATCACGCGGATCTCCCAGGCCAGCTCGAAACAGTCGGCCAAGAGATCGGAATCCATCAGCGGCAGCAATTTGCCACACCATTTATAGAGATCCATGTTGGCGTGCAAGCAGCCGGGCTGTTCCATCTCCACCATCGATGCCCGGGTGGGATGAAGTTGGTTGAACTCGCGGGCCTCGGGTGCGTAGAACCGGAAGGCATCGAAATGCGAGCAGGAGATCTGGTGGTCCTCCACCACCGCGTCGGTCCCGGAGGCGCCCAACCGCAGCGGCACGGTGGAATGTCGGATTCCGTGCACCTCGGACCGGTACGCCATGGCCCACTCGTGGAGCCCGAAGCAACTCAGCCGGGCGGTGCGCTCGCGGGTCGCTGGCAGCAACCGCAGAGCAAAATCGATCATCGAGGCCCGCTCTTCGCGGAACCGCATCACGTCCACGGTCCAGCCACCGTGGGGCAGGCCCGCTGCGGCGTCGGGCTCCACTCGGCGGTAGAACTTCCACTGGGAGTGCGGTGCCTGTTCCTCCTGGGATCGATTGGCGACGACGACGCCGGGTCCCGGGTGCCAGCGTTTCAGTGCGGCGGGGGAGAGCGAGTAGTAGGAGAACAGGAAGTCGTACACCGGATGTTTCATGCCGTCGTCGTGCAGGGCGACCAGCGGATCCGTGAACGCACCGATGCGCTCCGCATGGGCTTCCGCGCGCGGTTGCCACTGCGCGGCCGAGAGCACGGTGGAATGCTCGGCGTGCAACGCGGTGACATCGGTGGGGGCCATGGTCTCCATGGTAGTGAGGTACCGGGGCCATCGCGAAGACAGCGACATTCCAGCGTTGCACCGTGCAAAAGGGCCTTGCTAGGGTCAGCCGTTGTTTGTCCTTGACCTTTAATCGCTCACTGACCTAGGACGTCATGACCTCATTACCCGTCGTCGTGACCATCGCCGCCGATGGACTGCTTGAAGCTATTGTTGCCTTCGACGACCTGGGTCGGGCCGGTGATGCTTTTGGACGCCAGCAGTGCCGACCAGGAGCCCTCCTTGGACACGTGCTGGGTAGGCGAGGCCCTGCCAGTGGCTTAGATCCCCGGTGCGGGTCACGCGCAGCGCGTTGTTCGCGGTGCCGGCCATGGCGATGGCCTGTTCGCTGCCGCCCACATCCCCGAGCAGTTCTCGGATCGCGACGATGGGTTCTGCATCCAGTGCGCCGAATCGGCCTGGGTGACGAATGCTGCCACGTCATGTACTTCTGTCATGAAACCTCCAGAGCTCAAGGGGCCACAGACTCAGCGGGATGAGCTGAATTGAAGGTCTTTAGAAACAGTTAATATCGGAATGAGTTACGGGGGTATTTTCCATGGTGTAGATCACTTACTGAGGCGAGGTGGAGGTCTTAACACAGTCGTCCCCCGGTCTCGGGAACCCGTGGTGGGTGGCCGAGACCGGGGGACGATCGGTGGTGCGGTGCGGTTTTAGCGCCCGGTGCCGCCGTAGACGGTGGCTTCGACGTCGGTGTCGAGACCGAATGCCGTGTGGACGGCGCGCACGGCGTCGTCGAGCATGGACTCGCGGGTGACGACGGAGATGCGGATTTCGGAGGTGGAGATCAGCTCGGAATTCACGCCGGCATCGCGCAGGGCGCCGAAGAATTTGGCGGAGATGCCCGGGTTGGAACGCATGCCCGCGCCCACTAGCGAAATCTTGCCGATTTCCTTGTCCAGCTCCAGGTCCTGGAAGCCGATTTCTTCCTGGTGTGCGCGCAGCGCTTCCAGGGCGGCGGGGCCTTCGCTCAGCGGCACGGTGAAGGTGATATCGGTGACGCCGGACTCCAGGCGGGAGACGTTTTGGACGATCATGTCGATGTTGGCGTTGGAATCGGCGATGACATTAAAGATCGCGGCGGCCTTGCCCGGGATGTCGGGGACTCCGGCGACGGTGACCTTGGCTTCGGAGCGGTCGTGGGCGACTCCGGCGACGATGGGCTGTTCCATGGGCTGGCCTTCCTCGAGATGAATCGTGTCGTTCGGGTCGGGGATGACCCAGGTGCCTTCGTGGTGGGAGAAAGAGGAGCGCACATGGATCGGCACTCCGAAGCGGCGCGCGTATTCGACGCAGCGCAGGTGGAGGATTTTGGAGCCGGAGGCCGCCATTTCCAGCATTTCTTCCGAGCTGATCTCGTCGATCTTGCGGGCGGAGGAGACCACGCGCGGGTCGGCGGAGTAGACGCCGTCGACGTCCGTGTAGATTTCGCAGACGTCAGCTTTCAGGGCGGCGGCCAGGGCGACGGCGGTGGTGTCGGAGCCGCCGCGGCCCATGGTGGTGATGTCTTTGGACTCTGGGCTCATGCCCTGGAAGCCGGCGACGATGGCGATGTGGCCGCGGTCCAATGCGGATTTCACGCGGTTGGGCGAGACGTCGATGATACGGGCCTGGCCATGCAAGGAGTCGGTGAACATGCCGGCCTGGGAACCGGTGAAGGACTGGGCGGAGGCTCCGGCGGCGTCAATGGCCATAGCGAGCAGCGACATGGACATGCGCTCACCGGCGGAGAGGAGGATATCCATCTCACGCGCGGGGGCCTGATCGGTAATTTCGGCGGCCAAGTCGAGCAACTCGTCGGTGGTGTCACCCATGGCGGAGACCACGGCGACCACCTGGTTGCCGGCTTGCTGTGTTTCGACGATGCGTGCGGCGACCCGCTTGATGCCAGCGGCGTCGGCGACGGAGGAACCGCCGTATTTCTGGACGATCAGGCTCATGCCCGGTTTCACCTCGTGGTTGACAGTACGGACGGGTTCCAGTGTACGGTGCGCCTTTGCACAGGCTAGTTAGAGGTCGTTATATGCCGGTGTTTTTGCTCTGCGCGAAAGGAGTTGGTGCGTTAGAGGGCGCGGCGGCCTTCGAAGGCGCGGCCGAGGGTGACTTCGTCGGCGTATTCGAGGTCGCCTCCGACGGGCAGCCCGGAGGCCAGCCGGGTGACGGTGATGCCGGTGGTGGTCAGCATGCGAGAAAGGTAGGTGGCGGTGGCTTCGCCTTCGAGATTGGGGTCGGTGGCGATGATGACTTCGGTGATGGTGGCGTCTTGGAGTCGAGTGAGCAGTTCGCGGATGTGGAGCTGGTCGGGGCCGATGCCGCCGATGGGGTTGATGGCGCCGCCGAGCACGTGGTAGCGACCGCGGTAGGTGCGGGTGCGCTCGATGGCCATGACGTCTTGGGATTCTTCCACGACGCAGAGCAGGGCCTGATCGCGCTTTTCATCGCGGCAGATGCTGCAGGTCTCGTGCTCGGAGACGTTGAAGCAAATGGTGCACAGCGTGACCTTTTCCTTGACGGTGCGGATGGCGTCGGCTAGCCGCAGCATGTCTTCGGATTCGGATTCGAGGATGTGGAAGGCGATGCGCTGGGCCGATTTGGGGCCGATGCCGGGGAGGCGGCCGAGCTCGTCGATGAGGTCTTGAACTGAGCCGTCGTACACCGTGGGCTGCTGCCTTTCGTCTAGATCTTGGGGGAGCCGTCGGGGTTGCGCTCGTCAATGAGTCGCGCGTTGAGGAGGCGCTCGACGACGGCGCGCCCCGCGAGGCCGGATGACTCGATGGTCTCGTCCTCGTCACTGGGAATCTCCTCATCCCAGTGTACGGCGGTGGAGGCTTCGGGCCGGGGCGCGCCACCGTTCGGCGCGGTGGGTGCACCGGGGCTGGAGCCATTCTGTGCCGACGCGGTGTTGCCGGTGCGGTACTGCTCCATCATCTGCTGGAAGCGGCTGGCCTTGCGCTGATGCGGGGTATCCGTGTTCGGGGCTGCTTCGGCAGCGGCGGAGGTGGTGTTGGGGGCGGGTTCCGGTGCAGGGCGCGAGGTGGGCGCCGGGCGGGGCACCACCGGGGAGTGTGGTGCCGGTGCTGCCGGCCCGGTGGCCGCGTCAGCCGCATCGGTGGCCGGGGCGTGGTCCTGCGGTCCTTCGGCCGGAGCCGGCGCGGGCTGAGCCGGGGCGGGGGCCGACGCCACGCGGGACTCGGGGCGGGCCGGAGTGCTGCTGCCGTTGTTGTTGCCGTTCACGGCTGAGGCCGCGGAGGAGGGGATGGTGGACCCGAAGCGTTGCGAGAATTCGGCACGCAGCTCGGCCTCGGATTTGGCGAATACCGGGATGGACGCTTCCGAAGGATCGCTGCGCGGTATGAACCCGGCGAAGCCGTCCTCAGCGACGGGCTCGGGTTCCGGCGAAGGGGTCTCGGCAGGGGTAGGCGATTCCGCCGGGGGCGTGGGATCCGTGGCGCGGGCAGGCTCCGCCGGTGCCGCGTCGGGTGCGCTGGGACCTTGTGGGGCTGAGGCGCGTTGCTGTTCGGCGGCGGTGGATGCGGCGAACTCCTCGGTCTGGGTGAAGTCCGGAATGCCGGGGAACTCGTCGTCCTCGGGCAGCCAGCTCTCATCCTCCGGTGGTTCGAAGGGGTAGGGCTCCTCATCCGGGCGCGGCCCACGCTGGGGCTGGGGCTGGGGTTGCTGTTGCGGCACGTGCTGCTGCGGCGCCGGTGCGGGCTCAGATTGCGGTGCGGGTTCCGGAGCAGACGTGGGCCGAGGTGCCGGAGTGGGCTCGGGCCGAGGCTCCGGCGTCGGCTCGGGTTTCGGCTCCGGCTTGGACTCAGGCTGGGGCGTGGGCGTGGGCTCCGCGGCAGGGCGCGATGTGGTAGCGGGGGTGGCCGGTGCCGCCGCAGGACGGCTAGCGGCTTTTGGGCCCGAACCACCTGCCGGGGCAGACCCTCCGGTGATCAGGTCGAGCTGGGGTCGGATTCCGAGCACTTGGTTCAGTGCCTCGGCGATGATCTGCTCGCCGCCACGGGCGATCACGGTCTTGCGCGGACCATCGTTAGAGAAGCTCAGGGTGAGCAGTTGGCCGTCGAATCCGGCGACGGAGGCGTTGTCCTTGATGGTCATCCAGATCAGCCGGGAGTTCTGCTCCAGGTAACTGATCACCTCGGGCCAGGCACGGCGCACCATGTCCAACTGCGAAGAACCCTGCTGGGAGGAGCCCTGCGGGGCCTCCTGCGTGGGCTCAGCCTGGGGTGCGGGCTGCTGCTGCGGTTCCGGCTGGGCCTGTGGTTCCGATGGAGACTGCGGCTGGGCCGGACGTTGTGGTTCCGGCGTCGGTGCCGGTCGTTCGCGTTGCTGGGGAGCCGGCTGTTCCTGCGGCGACGGCTGTTCGCGTTGCTGAGGAGCCGGGGCGGCCGGCTGCGAAGGCTGCTGGGGTTGCGTCTGCTGCGCTGGCGGCTGCTGAACCGGCTGTGGCTGCGATTGCTGAGGTTGTTGCTGCTGAGCCGGTTCCGGCTGTGCTGGTTCGGGTGTGGGGGCCGGGGCAGCGTCGCGACGCACGGCGGCACGAGCGAGTGCGGCACCGGAGAGTCCTTGCTGGTCGGCTGCCGAGGCGGATGCCGGTGCTTGTCCGGTTGACGCGGCGGGAGCGCTGGTGGGTGCGCCTCCGTAGTCGAGTCGTCGCTCGATACGGTCGAGCCGTGCGGCCAGGCCGCGTTCGGTCTCGTCGGTCGACGGCAACATCAGGCGCGCCATCAGTAGTTCTAGGTGCAGTCGCGGGCTGGTGGCCCCGCTCATCTCGGTGAGGGCGAGTGCGGTGATGTCGGCGGCGCGCGAAATTTCGGCACGCCCCAAGGGGGAGGCCTGGGTGTGGAGTCGGCGCAACTGATCTTCCGGAATGCCGTGCAGTACGGCCTGGGCAGAATCCGGCATCGCCTTGGCAATGATCAGATCGCGGAAGCGTTCCAGCAGGTCCTCAACGAAGCGACGCGGATCCTGTCCGGATTGGACCACACGGTCGACCACGCGGAACACGGTCTCCGAATCGGTGGCAGTGACGGCGTCGACGACGTCGTCGAGCAGGGACTCGGGGGTGAAGCCGAGCAGGTTCACGGCCAGGTCATAGGACACGCCCTGGTTGCCAGCGCCGGCCATCAGCTGGTCCAGTACCGAGAGGGTGTCACGCACGGAGCCACCACCAGCACGGACCACGAGTGAGAGCACGCCCGGCGCCACCTCGACGTTCTCCTGGGCGCAGAGCTGCTCCAGGTAGTTCATCAGCGGCTCGGGCGGCACCAGTCGGAACGGGTAGTGGTGGGTGCGGGAACGGATGGTGCCGATGACCTTGTCGGGCTCCGTCGTCGCGAAGATGAATTTGATGTGCTCCGGCGGTTCCTCCACGATCTTCAGCAGGGCGTTGAAGCCGGCCGAAGTGACCATGTGGGCTTCATCGATGATGAAGATCTTGTAGCGGTCGCGTGCCGGGGCGAAGGTGGCGCGCTCACGCAGATCACGGGCATCATCCACGCCACCGTGCGAGGCCGCGTCGATCTCGATGACGTCGAGGGAGCCGGAACCGCCGGTGGCCAGCTCCACACACGACTCGCAGGTGCCGCAGGGGTGCGGAGTGGGGCCCTGCGCGCAGTTGAGGCAGCGCGCGAGAATGCGGGCGGAGGTGGTCTTCCCACAGCCGCGCGGCCCGGAGAAGAGATAGGCGTGGTTCACGCGGTTCTTCTGCAGCGCCGTCATCAGGGGCTCCGTGACGTGCTCCTGGCCGATGACAGTCTCGAAGGCGTCAGGGCGGTAGCGGCGGTACAGTGCGGTGGTCACCTACAGAACCCTACCGGGTTCCGGGTCTCGGTGCATTGTCGATTCGGCGGCACTGAGGCGGAGATGCGGCGGCACTGCGGTGGTTCCGCGACTGTGATCTTGATCCAATCGCGGCGGGATCGGTGCGGGCTTGGGAATCTTCTGTAGCGCGTTCTCGTTGGCACACGAAGAACGCCCCGAGTGGGGCACCATTTTTGGATCGAGGAGTAGCTCAGCATGACCCAGCAGACCGTGGACCACGCATCGGCAGCGTTGGACGAGCAGGAACTCAACCTGCTCTTCGGCGAGGCCTACACCACCTACGCGTTCAGCGATGAGCCGGTGGACGCCGAGCTCGTGGCCCGAGTGTATGAGGATGCGCGCTGGGCGCCGACGGCGATGAACATCCAGCCGCTGCGCCTGACCGTGGTTCCCGCCGGCGATGCCCGTGAAGCCCTGGTGGAGCAGATGGCCGAGGGCAATAAAGAAAAGACCGCCGCTGCCCCGATGACCGTGGTGGCTGCGTTCGACCCGAACTGGCACGTGCACATGCCGCACTTGGCTCCGCACCGCGAGGGCCTGCGCGAAGACTTCGAGGGCAAGCCCGAAGCACGCGAGGCCATGGGCCGCACCAACGCGCTGTTGCAGATCGGCTACTTCGTGCTGGCGCTGCGTGCCCACGGCCTGCAGGTGGGTCCGATGGCCGGCTTCAACGCCGCCGGTGTCGACGAGGCGTTCCACACCGAGAACGGCTGGAAGACCCTGCTGGCCCTGAACATCGGCCAGGCACCGAACGCAGAGGACGAAAATGCCCAGCGCCCGCGCGCCGGTCGCCTGGCCTTCGACCAGGCCGCCCAGGTGGTCTAAGGAACCTCAAATAGAGGTCACAGTCCCCGGAAGATCCAGGGATCGCGGGGCAGAGCGCTGGGGTCGAAGGCTTCGAGTGCGGCCTCCAGTGAGTCACCGGGCAGGCCGAGAGACTCCAGCAACCTAGCCCGCACGGCGTGGGCGCGCTCGGTGTCGATGGCGTCGTCGTCGATCACGCCAAGATCCTCCAGGGTCACCGAGCCATCGCGTTTGGCCAGTCGCTGTCCCTCTTCGTTGAGCACCAGCGGCACGTGCGCGTACTCGGTGGCCGGTCCCGGCAGCCCCGACAGCCGTGACCACAGCTGGGCCAGCCAGTCCTGGCGGGGCGTGGACGTGAGCAGGTCATCACCGCGGACCACCTGGTGAACGCCCTGATGGAGGTCATCGACGACGACGGCGAGGTTGTAGGCGTAGGTGCCATCGTTGCGACGCACCACAAAGTCGTCCACCGTGGCACTGACCGGCCCATGCAACAGATCGGTCACTTCATGGACGGGGCCGGTTCCGGCGGCGGGTCCGGCCGCCCGGGCGGCGTTGATACGTAGTGCGGCGGGACGCTCGGTGCGACGCTGGGAGCGTTCGGCTTCGGTGAGATTCCGGCAGGTGCCCGGGTAAGCCCCGGGTGGCAGGCTCGGATCGGGGTGCGGTGCGGAAGCAGCCTCGGCGATGTCTTTGCGCGAGCAGTAGCACTCATAGATCAGACCGTGCTCGTCGAGCAGGGCGAGGGCTTGGTCGTAGAGCCCGGTGCGATCTGATTGGCGCACGGGAGGGGCATCCCAGGACAGCCCCATGGCTTGAAGTTCAATCAGTTGCTGGGCTTCGGCGCCGGATCGCACCCGGTCCAGGTCTTCGATGCGTAAGAGCACCTCGCGATCCGTGCTGCGGGCGAAGAGCCAGGCGAGTAGGGCGGTGCGCAGGTTGCCCAGATGCAGCTGGCCGGTGGGGCTCGGTGCGTAGCGTCCAGCGCTCATGTCAGCTCCCAAGGCCGTGGCTGATCGGGGGAGGGGGATAACGAAAGAGCCCCTCACGCACCTGCCAGAGCTCACTTACCCTTGCTGCATTCCTGCCCTGGGGGAGTTCAGTAAGATGACACCACGTGAGGGGCCGCGAATCAGTCTAGCAGTCGCGCTGGGAGAATGCCGCATCGAACCGGGCGTCTGCGGACTCGACGGCGCTGGCGCGTACAAACTCCAGGGCGGCCGGTGCTCCGAGGAGCCGATCCATGCCAGCGTCCTCCCACTCCACGGAGAGCGGACCCTGATAGCCGATGGCGTTGAGCATGCGGAAGGCGTCGTCCCAAGGCACGTCTCCTCGGCCGGTGGTGATGAAATCCCAGCCGCGGCGCGGATCCGCCCAGGGCAAGTGCGAGGCGAGCCGGCCGTTTCGCCCATTGTTCATCCGCACCTTCGTGTCTTTGCAGTGCACGTGGTAGATGCGGTCGCGGAAGTCCCAGAGGAAGCTCACCGGGTCGAGGCCCTGCCACACCATATGCGAGGGGTCCCAGTTCAGCCCGAACGCCTCGCGGTGGCCGATCGCCTCCAGGGTGCGCTGGGTGGTCCAGAAGTCATAGGCGATTTCGGAGGGGTGGGGTTCCAGGGCGAAGCGCACTCCCTCCTGGTCAAAGACGTCCATGATGGGGTTCCAGCGGTCGGCGAAGTCTTGGTATCCGGCGTCGATGAGCGCGTCGCTGACCGGCGGGAACATGGCCACGTATTTCCAGATGGCGGAGCCGGTGAACCCGGTGACGGTGGACACCCCGAGCCGGGCAGCGGCACGGGCCGTGATTTTGAGTTCTTCGGCGGCGCGCTGGCGGACGCCCTCGGCCGCGCCGTCACCCCAAATGTGGTCTGGCAGGATGTCTCGGTGCCGGGCATCGATCGGGTCATCGCACACTGCCTGACCCTTCAGATGGTTGGAGATGGCGTGGACGCGCAACCCGTTGCGCTCCAGAATCTCGAGCCGGTTGCGCACATAGTCGTCATCCTCGGCCGCACGCCAGGGATCGAGATGGTCGCCCCAGCAGGCAATCTCCAGGCCGTCATAGCCCCACTGCCCGGCCAGGCGTGCGACCTCCTCGAAGGGTAAATCAGCCCATTGACCGGTAAACAACGTGACGGGACGTGCCATAGATGCTCACTGCTCCTGAGAAGAGGTGGTGATCGGAGTGTATCGGCTGGCCTCGGCGGCGGAGTGCTGCACGGCGTCCAGCACTCGCTGAACGTGCAGGCCGTCGTCGAAGGACGGGGTGGGCTGGGTGCCTGAGTGAATGGACTCGACAAAGTCCACCACCTGGTGGGTGAAACCGTGCTCGTAGCCCAGCCCGTGGCCGGGAGGCCACCAGGCGTGCAGGTAGGGGTGGGTGGGCTCGGTGACCTGAACCCGGGTGAATCCGGTGATCTCCTCGGTCTGCGCGTTCGGGTCAAAGACTTGCAACACGTTCATGTCCTCAAAATCGAACGCGATGGCGCCGGTGCTGCCGGTGACCTCGATACGCAGCGCGTTCTTGCGGCCCCAGGCGGCACGCGATGCTTCCAGCACCACCGGGGCACCGCCGGTGAGGGTGCCCATCGCCTGGACGGCGTCGTCGACCGTGACCGCACCGAGCGGGCTGCCCGGTGCCGCGGTTACGGGGCGCTGCGGGACGAAAGTCTGCAGCGCTCCCGACACCCCGGCAAACTGTTCCCCGGTGAGGAAACAGGTCATATCAATCAGGTGCGCTCCGATGTCCCCGAGCGCCCCGGAACCGGCCCGGTTCTTGTCCAGCCGCCAGGTGAGCGGGCTCGTCGAGTCGGAGAGCCAATCCTGGAGGTACTGTGCCCGGACTTGTCGAACCGTGCCGATGCGCCCGGTGCGGATCAGCTTCTGCGCCAGCTGCAGCGCGGGGGTGCGCCGGTAGGTGAACCCCACCATGGCACGCACCCCGCGCGCAGCTGCCTCGCGGGCCGCCACCGCCATCCGCTCGGCCTCGGCCACCGTGTTGGCCATCGGCTTCTCCACCAGCACGTGCTTGCCCGCCCGCAGCGCTGCCTCCGCAATATCGGCGTGGCTGTCACCCGGGGTACAAATATCGACGACGTCGATGTCGTCCCGGGCGATGACCTGGCGCCACTCCGTGGCAGATTCCGCCCAACCCAACTGTCGGGCGGCAGCCGCGCTGCGTTCGGCGTCGCGGCCCACCAGCACCGTCAGCTCCGGGGCTACCGGCAGCTCGAAGAACCGCGGGGCGGTGCGCCAAGCGTGGGAATGGACGCGCCCCATGAAGGCGTGCCCGATCAGGGCCACCCTCAGCGGAGACGGGGAAGTGGTCGACATCGCGTGCGCTCCTTAGCTGATCAGGATTCGAAAGCGTGCGGCAGGTAATCCTCGACGTTGTCCGAGGTCACCACCGGCGCGTAGAGCTGAATCTCGCGGGGCACCTCGACCTGCACCAGGTCGTCCATGCCGCGGCCCTGGGCCAGCAGCCGTGCCAGGCGAATACCGTCAGCAGCCTGGGTCGAGGGGTAGATGACGGTGGCCTCCACCACCGAATCCGGATCCTGGATCTCGCGCATCATGTTGGCCGAGCCGGCGCCACCCACCATGAACAGCTCATCGCGGTTAGCGTTCTCAATGGCGGCGAGCACGCCCACGCCCTGATCGTCGTCGTGGTTCCACAGCGCGTCGATTTCCGGGGCAGCCTGCAGCAGGTTCGCGGTGGCGGACTCGCCGCCCTGCACCGTGAAGTCGCCGTCCACACGGTGGGAGACCTCGAGGTCACATTCGGCCAGGGCATCCGAGAAGCCGCGGCTGCGGTCCTGGGTCAGCGGCAGCGAATCAATGCCGGCCACCTCGGCGACCACCGCATCCGGATCATCGCCGAGGCGCTCGCAGATGTAGTTACCGGCGGAAACACCCATGCCGTAGTTGTCGCCGAGGATGGTGGTGCGGGCGGCGAACTCGGAGGAGAACTCGCGGTCCACGTTGACCACCGGGATCCCTGCTTCCATGGCCTCGATAGCGACCTCGGTCAGGGCAGCGCCGTCGAAGGGCAGCACCACGATGGCGTCCACGCCGTCGTTGATGAACTGCTCGACCTGGCTGATCTGCAGGTTCACGTCATCGGTGCCTTCGGAGACGCGCAGCTCGACATCGTCGAACTGGTCGCCCTGCTCCTGGGCGGCCTGGGTGATCGCACCCATCCAGCCGTGCCCGGCGGCCGGACCGGAGAAACCGATCACGACGTCCTCGCCGGGCTCCGAGTTCGCACCCGCGGGTGCGGCGTCTGCCGCGGTGGTGTCGTCGTCGCCCACGGCTTCCGGGTCATTGGAGAGACAGCCGGTGAGCATGAGCGTGGCCGAGGTGAGGGCGGCTGCGGTGAGCCACCACCGTGGGGTGGGGGATGTTGCGCGGGACATGATGCCTCCTGTGGCAGTGGGTGAGGGTGAAGGTAAATAGGGGATGAGGGTGGTGGGCCGGATGAGTTAGGTGCGTTTGGCTTCGCGGGAAAACCGCTGCTGCAGCAGCACCGCGACGATGATGATGGCGCCCTTGGCGAGCGACTGCATGGACTGGTCAAGGTTGTTCTGAATGAAGACGTTGGAGAGCAAGGCGAAGATGATCACACCCAGTACGGTGCCCACGATGGTGCCGCGGCCACCGATCAACAGAGTTCCACCAATCACGACGGCGGCGATGGCGTCCAGCTCGTAGAGGTAGCCGTGGGTGGACGCGCCGGCGGTGGTGCGGGAGAGCATCATCACCGCGCCGATGCCGGCACACAGACCGGCCAGCGCGAAGACGTACATGGTGTGCCGGGCGACTTTGATGCCGGCCAGGCGCGCTGCCTCGGCGTTGCCGCCCACAGCCACGGTCCGGCGTCCGAAGGTGGTGCGGTTCAGCAGGAACCAGCCGGCGATGGCCACCAGAATGAAGATCCAGACGATCACGGGAAGTCCCAGGATGGAGCGCCGGAACGCGCTGGTGAACCCAGGCACGTCCACGATCTGGGTTTGCCGGCCCGAGATCACTTCGGCGAAGCCGCGGGCCGCCACCAACATGGCCAGGGTGGCGATGAATGGCACTACTTTCCCGTAGGCGATGATGATGCCGTTCACGAGTCCGGCGCCGGTGCCGACGGCCAGCGCGGTGAGCACCAGCAACAGCCAGTGCACGTCATTGGCCAGGGCCTGGGTTCCCAGGGTGGTGGCCCACACCGTGGCCAGTCCCATCACGGAGCCCACCGAGAGGTCAATGCCGCCTGCGGTAATGACGAAGGTGACGCCGATGCTGATCACCCCAATGACGGCAGCCTGGCTGAGAATCGTGGTCAGGTTCGACATGCTCAGGAAGCGGTCGCCGCCGGTCACGGCGCCAATCACGATCAGCGCGATCAGCGCCACCACCAAGCCGAGGCTGTGCCCCAGGCTCAACTGGAACCGGCGCGGCCGTTGGTGCTCGGCGCCCGCCGGGCTCAAATCGCGCTCGACGTCGGGTGCGGTGCTCATGAGCGGGCTCCTTCCATCACCAGGTCCAGCACCCGGTGTTCATCCAATTGATCGGCCGGTGCCTGGTGCACCACGGTTCCATCGGCAATCACGAGCACCTGATCGGCCAGGCCGAGCACTTCCTCGATCTCGCTGGACACCAACACCACCGCTGCGCCCTGGGCGGTCAGTCGGCGTATGAGGGTGTATATCTCGGCGCGGGCCCCGACGTCGACGCCGCGCGTGGGCTCGTCCAGCAACAACACACGGCAACCGTGCACCAGCCAACGCGCCAGCATGGCTTTCTGCTGGTTGCCGCCCGACAGGGTCCGGATAGGCCGGTCCACGTTCGGGGGTGAAAGTCGCAGCGATGCCGCTTGCTCTGCCGCAGCGCGCCGCTCCGCCGCCTCACTCAGCCAGCCGCCGCGGGCAAACCGGGCGAACGTCGACAGGGTGATGTTGCGGTACACGGGCTCCTCGAGTAGGAGCCCCTGGCTCTTGCGCTCTTCGGGCGCCAGGCCGATGCCTTCGCGCACCGCGGCAGTAATAGACCCCGGGCGCAGCGCTTTTCCGCGTACCCGCACCGCGCCCTTGCTCGCCTTGCGCGCGCCAAACACCGTCTCCAGAATCTCCGAGCGTCCGGCACCCACCAGCCCAGCCAGGCCCACGACCTCACCGCGGCGTACCTTGAAGCTCACCGACTCGAAAACACCGTCGACGGCGAGCCCGTCCACCTCGAGAATCGGTTCCTCGCCCAGCGCGCCGGTGGGAGCGCCGCCGAAATCGCTGAGCACCTCGTGCCCGGTCATCAGCTCAATCAGTTCGGGCGTGGGGGTCTCTGCTACGTTCAGCCCGGTGGCCACGGTGCGGCCATCCTTGAGCACCGTGATGCGATCCCCGATCCGGCGGATCTCCTCGAGCCGGTGCGAAATATAGACGACGGCCACGCCCTGCTCCTGCAGTGTGTGCACCACGCGGAACAGGTTCTCAACCTCTTCCGGGTCCAGCACCGCCGAGGGCTCATCCATCACGATCAGCCGGGCGTCGTAGGACAGCGCCCGCGCCATCGAGACCACCTGCTTGCCCGCGGCCGGTAGGCGTCCCACGGTGGTGTGCGGCGAAATCTCCGGGTGTCCCAGCCTCGCCATGAGCTCACGCGCTTGGGCGATCGTGCGCCCGCGGTGCAGTACCCCGGCGGAGGCGAGCTCGTGGCCGAGGAAAATGTTCTCCGCCACGGTGAGCCCGTCCACCACATCGAGTTCCTGGTACATCGTGGCGACGCCGAGACGCAGTGCCGCCGTCGGAGTGGGGATGGAGACTAGTTCGCCCTGCCAGCGAACCTCACCGCCGTCGGGCTGATGCATCCCGGCCAGAGTCTTGATCAGCGTGGACTTGCCAGCGCCATTTTGGCCCAGCAGGCAGTGCACCTCGCCGGGGCGTACCTCGAGATCGACCCCATCGAGCGCCTTGGCGCCGGGGAAGTGCTTGATGATGCCGGTCATGCTCAGCAGAGCACGGGCGTCGCTGTCTGTGACCATGCTCACACTGTAAGGGGACTTATGACGGCGGTCAAGCAAAAGTTGAAAACCCGTCGGCGGACTTATGGATTGGTGACAGTTCGAAGCGGCGATGGTTTACTGGCTTTCATGTCTCAGGTCGCGGAAGTTCAGCAAGCGGGGGAGCTGTCGCAGGCTTCAGATTCCGTCATTCCCACGGTGGTGGCGCCCAGCAGTGCAGGCGCACTGTTCCAATTGCTGCGCGACGGGCGCCCGCGCACCCGTGCCGATCTGGCCGCCGCCACCGGGTTCGCCCGCTCCACCATTGCCGCCCGGGTGGAAGAGCTGCTGGGTATTGGTTTAATCGCACCGACGGGCCCGTCCTCGTCCACCGGAGGGCGCCCACCGGCCACCTTCGCGTTCAATCCCGAAACCCGTTCGGTACTCGCGGTCGACGTCGGTGTCACTCATGCCCGGGTCGCCGTGACCGACCTGAACGGACGGATCCTGGTGCAACATGAGCAGGAACTCGACATTACCTCCGGCCCAGAAAACGTGTTGGATGCCGTCGCAGAGACCGCAGAAGGACTCCTCGCCTCGGTCGGTCGGGAGATCGGAGAGCTGCTGGGCGCCGGTGTGGGCGTACCAGGCCCGGTGGAGTTCGATACCGGTCGACCGACATCGCCGCCGATCATGCCCGGCTGGGACGGTTTCGACATTCCTGGCTATCTGCGACAGCGGTTCCCCGTGCCGATTCTGGTCGATAACGACGTCAACGTCATGGCCTTGGGTGAGCACGCGGCGGTACACCCGGACGTGGCGAACATGATGTTCGTCAAAGTCGCCACCGGTGTCGGGTCCGGACTCATCAGCGGCGGACTGTTACAACGTGGAGCCCAAGGTGCCGCAGGTGACCTCGGGCATATCGCGGTTCCTGACGGCGATGCGAGCCTCTGCCGGTGCGGTAATGTCGGCTGTTTGGAAGCGGCCGCCTCCGGGCCGGCAATCGCCCGGAAACTGCGGGATCAGGGATTCGACCAGTTGGGTCATGCCGAGTTGCTGGACCTGGTCGCCGAAGGCGAGCCGAAGGCCCTGCAGGCGGTGCGGCATGCCGGTCGGCAGATCGGGTCCGTGCTGGCCGGGTGTGTGAATCTGCTCAACCCCTCGGTCATTGTGATCGGCGGAAGTATGGCGCTGGCGGGAGATCAGTTGCTCGCCGGAATTCGGGAGAAGGTCTACTCGCGTTCTCTGCCACTGGCCACCCAGCATCTGCGGATCGTCGGGTCGTCCACGCGTGGGCGTGCTGGTGTCTTGGGCGCTTCCGCGCTGGTGACCCAGCAGATGCTGGCCGCTGAGCGGATCAACGCCCTGGTGAGCTGACGCCGGTGAGATGTGCGTCTCTTCCGGCCCGAGGTTCTCGTTGACTCATGTCAAGATGCCCGCGTGGTTCGAGTCGTTGACTCATCCAAAGATGCCCGCTTGTCGAGCTTGGTCCCGGAGACGTAAACACGGTTGCGTTTAGCTCGTTGTTGTACCGGTGCGCGGCGTTTAGCTAGTTCGAAGAGGTTGGCTTGGATGAGCTCGATGTGATCGCCGAGCTCGATGGGATTGACGGTATCGAGGCGGTGTTGCAGGGCGTCGCGTTCTTTGGTGTCTAAGACCTCGGCGTGATCACGTAAGAGCCTGTCGGCTGGGGTCGTCGCGGTGTCGTAGCGTTTGGTGACTTTCGCACCGTGACGTGTCTTGGAGATGAGTTTCTGGCTGGGCATTAACAGGTTGTTTCGGTCATTTTGAGCGGGCCAGAGCTGGTTGAGGAGATCGAGCTCTCGGGCGGTGTCGTAGCGCCAGTAGCCCACCGCTCGGCGCACGATAGACCAGTTTTTCTGTTCTACGTGGCCTTGGTCGTTGGAATGAGAAGGCCGGCCACGGGTGAAGGTCAGTTGCCGGAGTCTGCAGTATTTGGCCAGGTGATGGTTGATGAACTCGGAACCGTTATCGGAGTGGATGCCCATGATCAGAAAGGGGAATCGGTTGATGAGGTTGTCGAGGCCGGTGGCAACGATGCGTTCGCCTTTGGAGCGCACTGTGCAGGTTTCGGTCCATCCGGTGGCGACGTCGGTGGCGTTGAGGCTGTAGTAGAAACATCCGTTGTTATCACCGCCTTCGTGGCCGACGAGATCGATCTCGATGAATCCGGCGGTGGTGTCGTCCCACTCGGCCCAGGTTTTCATCGGGATCGAGGACTTCAATAAGCTGCCGGGTTTCGTGTGAGCGATACCGCGGGTGGCAATGAGTCCCTGTCGGTAGGGCTTCAGGTGTCGGTCCATGGTGGCCGGGGACATGGACAGGAGTTGCTGTTGTGTCTCGGGGCTCATCTCGAGACGATCTAAGCGTTCCAACGCGGTGAGTAACCGTGGCAGGGCTGCGGTGAGGCGTTTAGCCGTGATTCCATCGAGCAGGGCCCAGCAGCGTACGAGTGCTTCGGTGGTTTCTTGGCTATAGCGACGCACGGGCTCTCGTGTTTTACGGGGGCCTGGGGTTTCGCCGGTGGCGGCGCGGCGTAGCATTTTCCGGGCGTGGTCGCGGTGCCAGCCAGTGACGTGGACGACCGCGTCAAGGATCGCTGCTTTTTCGGTCTTAGTTGCTTTGGGCCAGGCTTTGGCTTGAGCTGCTGTGATTGCCTTGCGCTGGGTCATCGTCAACTCCATGCTTGTAGCTTGCCGCTACGCGGGCATTTTGAGATGAGTCAACGACTCGGCCTACGCGGGCATTTAGCATGAGTCAACGCGAGGTTTTGGTGTCGGTCTTCTTCTCGGCTATGCTGGTATCTGCTCTTGATGCGTTTCCTTGATGAGGCGTTGCAAGGGCGCCAAGGAGGATTCGCCTAGCGGCCTATGGCGCACGCCTGGAACGCGTGTTGGGTTCACGCCCTCAGGGGTTCAAATCCCCTATCCTCCGCCCTGTAATGTCCTGGGACATCGTGCAAACGATGTCCCAGGACATTAGTGTTTTTGGGGTCACTTACTCAGGCGTTTGGTGGGTTTCTGATAGTTCTTTGAGACGTTTATTTCGAAGTATCTGAGGATCTCGCCAGTTTTTCGGTGAATGACGGTGATCTCGCGGTCATCGACCATCATTCGTACCGGGATGCCTGAGTAAGTGGCCCCCATTCCTAAGTGACGGAGCTTTCCGTCGTAGCGGATAGTGAGCTTGCCGAACTTGTCCACGGTGTCGTTTCTGATTCGGTAGTCCTCTTGAGGTTGTCGCACCGGTGTTGCTTTCGGCAGAGCCGAATAGACGCTGGCCGGAGTTTTTCGCTTGATCGCTCGATGCGGTCTGTCATGGTTGTAGATCTGCTGAAACTGAGTGAGTTGTTTGTTGAGTGTTTGTACCGATCTGGCCCTGGGTTGAGCTCGTAGCCACTGCTTGAGGGTCCGGTGGAAGCGTTCGATCTTTCCCTGCGTTTGCGGGTGGTTCGGGGACCCATTGATCTGCTGAACGTCCCACCGATGGAGGAGCTTTTCGAATTGGTTCTTTGCGGGGTCTTCGTTGCCAGCGCGTCCTGCGAACCGAGTTGTGAAGACCAAGCCGTTGTCGGTGAGTGATTTCTGAGGGCGTCCGTGTTCTTCGCAAGCAGCGCTGAATTGCTCGACGACGTTGCGCACTGTCACGCGGCGGTAAGCGCGCAGGCTGATGAGGAATCGTGAGTGATCGTCGATGAAGTCCAGTACCTCGGTGTCTGTTCCATCGGCGAGTGTCCAATGGGTGAAATCGGCTTGCCACATCTCGTTGGGTAGAACGGCGACAAACCGATTCAATGAGGAATTAGGACGTTTCTGCGGTTGATCGATCACAGCGTTGGCTTGGCGCAGAATTCGATGCACGGTCGATCGTGACGGCACCAGAATGCCTTCGTTTTCTAAGTAGGCGCGAATGGAATCTGCGCCAGCGTCTAAGCCAGTGCTGACGAGATCGCTCCGTAGCTGCAGGATACGGTCCCGGGTCTCGGGAGGGGTTTGGTTTGGTGATGTCAGCGGTCGCTTTGACCGAGATGCGAAAGCGTTGTCTCCTTCTTGGAGGTAGCGGCGGACCAGAGTTTGTACCCATCGTTCAGTCACATTGAAGTGCGCTGCGGTTGCCTTGGTGGACATGGACCCTTGCGTGACGGCCAGGATGATGGCCTTATTTTTTACTTTCACGCGTTTCAGCCTGAACGATGTCTCAAGACATCTGATGAGGGCCTGGGTGTCGAACGATGTCTGAGGACATTAGGTGAAGGATCTCTGCCTAGTTACGGGTGCCTGGCCCGGTGGTCTTGGAAAGCGAAGGATGTCTCAGGACATGGGTGAACGATGTGTTGAGATCACACACCCTATCCTCCGCCCTTGTGAGGCCCGGAATTCCGCCGATGTGCGGATCCGGGCCTCACGCTTTTCCGCTTGCGAGCGTTGACGTGCCAAGCGACAAAAAGATCCCCTGCGCTCTGCCCTTCATCGGCGACCCATCTTCACGCTGATTCAGTCATCACCGGTGCGAAAATTTGTCACGCAGTGGACGGGCGCCTTGAAACGTGCAGGAATGTTGCGGAGCTCTTCCCTTCTGAAACGGAATCAACTGTACTGGTGTGATGGGCGACACTCGACCGCCCTTGTCGAAAGGCGTAGCCATGAGCCGCACTGTGACCGCCCATCTCTTTCATGCACTCAATGGAGTAGTCGAGAGTCCCCATCTCTGGCAGTTCGATTCCTTCGGTGACGACGAAGGGACGATGATGTCGGAGATGATCTCTCCGGTCACCGATGTGGTGATCGGCCGCCAGCTTTGGCAGGAGTGGGCGAAATACTGGCCCACGGCTGAGGATCCGTTTGGTGCGTGGATCAATCCGGTGCGTAAGCATGTCGTCTCGTCGACGCTTTCCCAAGATCTCCCCTGGAATAGCGTGCTCGTCGACGGTGACCCGGAAGACTATCTGCGCACACTGCGGGCACGGGGAGAAGGTGGGATCTCTGTGATCGGAGGGATCACTACTGTGCGCTCGATGTTTCTTGCCGGCCTGATCGACGAACTGACTCTGACCACGCACCCAGTGGTAGTCCCTGAAGGTCGTCGACTCTTCGATGAATCGGTGCCGCTAACTCGATTGCGTCTGATGAGGGCAACGGCGACAGCGGCTGGCAATGCGGTGCTCACTTACGCCCTGCAGGACTGAGGGCGGAGCAGTCAGGTAGAAAATGATTATCTGGCGGCAGAAATGCAGAGAACAATTCCAGGCAGCATGTTGGCCTCCGCTTGCGATTTCGCTGTGAGTGAACGCTTGCGCGCCATGCGTCGCGAGTCAAGAATCGGGGACTCTGAGCAAATATTCAGGTTTCTAGAAGCTCGTTCGCAGACACGAGCACGTTGCTTGATCCGCGAGAAATTGCGGGATGTGAGCACGGTGTGGTTGAGGGGCGGTGAGGGGTGATACTTAAATTATGCCTTCCTTCTAGAAATCATCGTGAAAAGTTGTTTATTCGGCTTATGTAACAGTGAGGTAAAGATATTCTCACATCAGATCTGAAAAACATGAAATGTCTTGCTAGTGTTGAAAGGTACTTCTCGTTTGGTCTCATCGCACGTGAAGCGACTCGTGGCGGTCGCATCGCCGCACAGAACGAGGTTGGTGCGTCAACGTCTAGTACCGAGTAGAGCCGAAGAGAGGAGCAGAGGATGACTCAACCACAGGCCGAGGGAGCCGCGTCGAGCACCGCTGAACCGGTGGTCCGGGTGCGCAACGTCTTCAAAATTTTCGGCAAGCGTCCCAAAGAAATCTTGCGTAGGATCAAAGCCGGAGAACCACGAGAGAACCTTAAGGATCTAGGGACCGCAGCCGTCATCGATGCGTCGTTCGATGTCATGCCGGGAGAGATCTTCGTCGTCATGGGGTTGTCCGGTTCGGGTAAGTCCACCCTGATTCGAACCTTGAACGCCTTACAGCCCGCCACCGACGGAACCGTCGAAGTCATGGGCAAGGATCTAGGCAAGCTCTCCAAAAAGCAGTTGCGCGAGCTGCGTTCCGCGCACATGTCGATGGTGTTCCAGCACTTCGCACTGCTACCGCACCGCACCGTCCTCGATAACGCAGCTTATGGTCTGGAGATCAAAGGCCAGGGCAAAGCCGAACGGGAAAAAACCGCACGTGACGTCTTGGCTCGTGTTGGTCTCGAAGGCTGGGATAACAACTACCCCGGTGAACTCTCCGGCGGCATGCAACAGCGCGTGGGCCTAGCCCGCGCGCTGGCGTCCGGCAATGACATCCTGTTGATGGACGAGGCCTTCTCTGCTCTAGACCCGCTGATTCGGCGCGAGATGCAGCATGAGCTGGTCACCCTGCAGAAGGAACTGGGACGCACCATCATCTTTATCACCCACGATCTGAATGAGGCGATGTTCCTCGGAGACCGCATCGCGGTGATGAAGGACGGCCGCATCGCTCAGATCGGCACTCCCGAAGATATTCTGGCCCACCCTGCTGACGACTATGTCGCCTCATTCACCGCCGATGTCGATCGTGGGCGCGTGCTCACGGCCGAATCCGTGATGATTCCGGCTCAGGAGCTCTCCGAATCAGAACAGCGTGAGTACTCCTCTGCGCGTATCGCCTCGGTTCTGCCCGGCGCCACCCTGCAGGAGATCGTCCCCATTGCCGTTGAAGCAGACGGTCCGGTTGCGGTCGAGGGTGAGCAAGGCGGCAAGAAAGTACGTATTGGCTATGTCAAGGTGTCACAGCTGCTCGAGGCGATGGCCCCGCATGAGTCAATCACCGCAGCTGAGCACGAGCCAACCCTGCAAACCCGTCCTGAACCTCAGGAGTCTGCACCCGTGTCAGATGTAACCATTGCTGAGGAAGGGGGCCAGCGATGAACGACTTCCGCATTCCTTTCGGTGATTGGGTGGAAGTAGGCCTGTCATGGATGCTGGATGTGTTCTCCGGGGTTTTCTCGGTGATCCGTTCCGGCATGCTCAGCGCCAACGACTCTTTGGTGTGGTTGCTGACCACACCGCCGTGGTGGGTCATTGTGATCGTGCTGGCCGGTTTGGGCTGGTGGATCAAATCCTGGAAGCTCGCGCTCGGTACCGTCATCGGTCTGGTGATCATCCATGGCGTGGACCAATGGGACAACGCCATGCAGACCCTTGGACTCGTCGTAGTGGCGACGCTCATCGCCGCGCTGCTCGCTATCCCGCTCGGTATCCTCGCTGCTAGTTCTCATACTGCTTCCAACATCCTGCGTCCGGTTCTGGACTTCATGCAGACTATGCCACCGATGGTGTACCTCATCCCGGCGCTGGTGATTTTCCGCGTGGGCGTGGTCCCCGGCATGGTGGCCACCATCATCTTCGCCATGGTTCCGGGCGTTCGCTTCACCGAGTTGGGTATCCGCGGCGTGGACCGTGAAGTAGTGGAGGCGGGCGAGGCCTTCGGCGCCAGCCGTGGACGTATTCTGCGCCAGATCCAACTGCCACTGGCTATGCCAACGATCATGGCCGGTATCAACCAGGTCATCATGCTTTCGCTGTCCATGGTGGTCATCGCCGGCATGGTCGGTGCGGGCGCCCTCGGCGGCCAGGTGGTGGCTTCACTGAACCGTATCGACGCTGGCCTCGGATTCGAAGCAGGCATTTCTGTGGTGATTCTGGCCATGTACCTCGACCGGATCACCTCCCCGAAGAAAAAGGCGAACCAACGCTAACCTGTGCCCCGCACCGGCTAGACAACCGAATATTCACTCAACCAAGGGAAGGAAGACATCATGACCAAAAAGTCGACCATCTGGAAATCCATCGCCGCGCTCTCCGTGGCAGGGCTGACCCTGACGGCATGTGGTGACGACGCCGGCAACGGCGACAACGGTGAGGCCTCAGGCGAAGGTGGAGAAATCACCATCGCCGTCTTCAACGGCTGGGAAGAAGGCATCGCCGCATCGGAGCTGTGGAAGTACGTGCTCGAGGAAAACGGGTACACCGTCAACCTTGAGTACGCCGACCCGGCTCCGGTCTTCTCCGGCCTGTCGACCGGCGACTACGACGCCACGCTCGACGTGTGGCTACCCACCACCCACGCGGACTACGTTGACGAGTTCGGCGCAGACCTGGAGGAGCTGGGCACCTGGAACGAGGAAGCCACTCTGCACCTGGCGGTGAACGAAGATGCTCCTATCGATTCCTTGGACGAGCTGGCAGACCACGCTGACGAGTTCGGCAACCAGATTGTGGGTATTGATCCGGGTGCGGGTCTGGTTCAGATCACCGAGTCCGAGGTCATCCCGACCTACGGCTTGGAGGGCATGGACTTCACCACCTCGTCGACGCCAGCGATGCTGCAGGAGCTCTCCACGGCAACGGAGAACGGTGAAAACATCGTCGTCACCCTGTGGCGTCCGCACTGGGCTTACGAGGGCTTCCCGATCAAGGACCTCGAGGACCCGGAGGGTGCCTTCGGTGACGGGGAAACCATCAGCACCTACGGCCGCGAGGGCTTTACCGAGGAGTTCCCTGAGGTGGCCGAATGGTTCCAGAACTTCGAAATGGATGCCGACACCTTGCACACCCTCGAGAACGTGATGTTCAACGAGAATCAGGACGTCTCGGACTACTCTCCGATTATTGAGGAGTGGGTCGCCGAGAACCAGGAGTTCGTGGACGGCATGACCAGCTGACACCTCGAATGCCGGACCTGATTCGGTGATCTGCTGCCCGGGTGCGACACCAGAAATTCTGGGGTTGCACCCGGGCAGCTCTGTTTCTGACGCCGACTATGATGGAACCACCCGATTTACTGGCTCAGGAGCCTCATGACTTCGTCTTCGCGCACGCCCACCATCAAGGACGTCGCGGCCCGTGCCGCCGTGTCCGCCTCCACGGTCTCGCGGGCCTTCTCTCGCCCTGACATGGTGGCGGAAGCCGCGTATCAGCGCGTGATGAAGGCGGCAGAAGAACTCGGATATCAACCCAACCCGCTGGCCCGTTCGCTGGCGCTGCGCCGCACCGGCAACGTCGGACTAATCCTGCCGGATATCGCCAACCCCTACTTCACCCCGCTGGTAAAGCAAGTGCAACGCCGCACCCGTGCCCTAGGGCGCTCGCTGCTGGTGGCCGACACCGACCAGTCGGATGTGGTGGAGAACGAACTAGCTGAAGCCCTGATCCCGCAGGTGGACGGGCTGATTATGGCATCGCCTCGATCACATCCCGAAGCGTTGCGTGGTTTCGCGGCTCGCGTGCCGACGGTCGTCGTCGGTTTTCCCGTGGAGGGGGTGCGCTCGGTGATCCTGCGCACCCGCCCGCAGATGACCGAAACCTTGACCCGGCTGAAGCATCTGAACCACTATCAGGTGGCCTGGCTCCGTGGACCACGAGAAGCAGCCGTGGCCGATGAACGTGACCGTTTCATGCGTTCGGCCGCCGAGGAACTGGGCATCAGCCTGCTCGAATGGGGGCCCATGCCTATCGCCCAGGAGTCCGGTGCTGCTGTGGTGGATGAGTTGCTGGAATCCGGGGCAACTGCGGCGGTGGCTTTCAACGACCAGATCGCCTTCGGCCTCGTTACGGAGCTACGCCATCGGGGGCTGGGAGTACCCGGCGATGTGTCGGTGATCGGTATCGACGACTCGATTCTGTCCCGGCTATGCGTTCCGGCACTGACCACCATCCGGGTTCCGATCGCCAGCGGCGGCCTGGAAGCGCTGGAGGCACTGGACGCGGTGATGAACCTTCCGGAACGTCGTATCGCCTCCCTGCGCCCGGTGCATACGGTGATCTCCTCGGAGATCGTGGACCGGGCCACCGTGGCGGTGCGGAAGGTTCAGCGCTAGTAATTCTTGACCTGCATCAGACGCAACAACGCCCGCAGCAGTGGAGAATCTGCTGCGGGCGTTGTCATCGCGGTGCGGCGATGAAGCGGGTGATTAGCTGACCGCGGCCACCATCTCAGCCCGTGCTCCGGCGGCGTCAGCGGCAGCCGACAGGTACCGGCGGTAGGCCGGAACGGTGAGGAACTCGGGGAACTCCTCGGCCAGGGCGGCCTCGACGAACAGTTCCTTGGCCTCATCGAGCATGTCCGACTCAGTGCGAGGCAGCTCGGCGAAGGCCTCCTCGGTGAGCTGGCTGACCCACTCCCGGGTCACTGTCCGCTCGGATCCTTCCGAGGTGGTGGCGGTGGCACCAGCATGGATCCACTGCCACAGCTGCGACCGTGAAATCTCGGCGGTCGCGGCGTCCTCCATCAGATTATGGATGGCGGCTGCGCCGTTACCCTGCAACCAGGAATCCAAGTAGCGGATGCCGACGTCGATGTTCATCCGGATGCCCGCTTCGGTGATCTCGCCTTCGGTGGCGCCCACATTGAGCAGCGCTGCCGCATCCGGGATCACGTCCTCGCGACGGCGGGTGCGGATCTGGTTGTTGTTCTCACCCAGCACCTTGTCAAACACCTCCATGGCCACGGGCACCAGGTCGGGGTGAGCCACCCACGAACCGTCGAAGCCATCCTGGGCCTCGCGGGTCTTGTCGGCGCGCACCTTCTCCAGTGCTGCGGCGTTGGCTTCCGGATCCCGACGGTTCGGAATCTGAGCGGCCATGCCGCCGATGGCCGAGGCGCCGCGGCGGTGGCACGCGCGCACCAGCTGCTCGGTGTAGGCCCGCATCATCGGCTGGGTCATGGTGACCTGGGCGCGATCAGGGAGCACATAGTCGGCTCCACGCTCACGGAACACCTTGATCAGCGAGAAGATGTAATCCCAGCGGCCGGCATTCAGCCCGGCTGCGTGGTTACGCAGCTGGTAGAGGATCTCCTCCATCTGGAAGGCCGCGGTGATCGTCTCGATCAGCACGGTGGCCCGGATGGTGCCCTGCGGAATGTCGAGGTAATCCTGTGCGGCCACGAACACGCAGTTCCACCAGCGAGCCTCGAGGTTGTGCTCGAGCTTCGGAAGGTAGAAGTACGGGCCGCGTCCGCGACGGATCAGCTCTTCGGCGTTGTGGAACAGGTAGAGCCCGAAATCCATGAGTGATCCCGACATCGGCTCGCCGTCGACCAGGATGTGGTCTTCCTCGAGGTGCAGACCCCGGGGGCGAACGATGATGGTGGGCATATCCTCGAGCCGCTCGGCCTGCAGACGGTAGTCCTTGCCGGCGTCCGAGGTGAAGTCGATCTGCTGACGGATCGCGTCACGCAGGTTGACCTGCCCGGATACGGAATTCTCCCACGACGGCGTCGAGGAATCCTCGAAGTCCGCCAGCCAGCACCGTGCTCCGGAGTTCAGCGCGTTGATCGTCATCTTGCGATCCACCGGGCCGGTGATCTCGACTCGGCGATCCTTCAACCCCGGTGCCAGTGAGGCGACTCGCCAGGAGTCATCCTCACGGATCTTGCGGGTCTCCGGAAGGAAGTCCGGAGTCAGCCCGGCGCTGATGGCCTGGCGCATCTGCTCACGAGCAGCGAGCAGCTCCAGACGACGTGCGTTGAACTTGCGGTGCAGGAAGGCCAGGAACTCCAGGGCCTCCGCGGTGAGGACCTCGTCGCGACCGGGCACATAGTGGCCCTGCATGGTCACGTTGTTGATGGTCACTGACGTGTCGATGGGGTACATGGTTCTCTCCGATCAGGAATTCATGACGTCGGTGTCATGTGCTTAGTGGAACTGACCGGACTCGGTCGATCCCACCAGAGCAAGGGTGGAAGCATTCGGGTTCAGGGTGGTGGAGATGGCATCGAAGTAACCGGTGCCGACCTCGCGCTGGTGCTTGGTAGCGGTGTAGCCGTTGACCTCATCAGCGAACTCGCGCTCCTGCAGCTCGACGTAAGCAGCCATCTGGCGCTCCTTGTAGCCGCGAGCCAGATCGAACATGGAGTGGTTCAGGGCGTGGAAGCCGGCGAGGGTGATGAACTGGAAGGTGTAGCCCATGGCACCCAGTTCGCGCTGGAACTTGGCGATGGTCTCGTCGTCCAGGTTCTTCTTCCAGTTGAACGACGGCGAGCAGTTGTAGGCCAGCATCTGGTCCGGGTGCTCTGCCTTGACGGCCTCGGCGAACTGGCGGGCCAGCTCCAGGTCCGGGGTGCCGGTCTCCATCCAGATCAGATCCGAGTACGGAGCGTAGGCCTTGGCGCGGGCGATGCAGGGCTCGATGCCGTTGCGGACCTTGTAGAAGCCTTCCGCGGTGCGCTCGCCGGTGATGAACTCGGCGTCGCGCTCATCCACATCCGAGGTGATCAGGGTGGCTGCCTCAGCGTCGGTGCGGGCGATGATCACGGAAGGAACATCGGCGACGTCGGCTGCCAGTCGAGCAGCGTTCAGGGTGCGCACGTGCTGACCGGTGGGGATCAGCACCTTGCCGCCCAGGTGGCCGCACTTCTTCTCGGAAGCAAGCTGGTCCTCCCAGTGCACGCCGGAGGCGCCGGAAGCGATCATTGACTTCATCAGTTCGTAAGCGTTCAGGGGGCCACCGAAGCCGGCCTCGGCGTCGGCCACGATCGGGACCAGCCAATCCTCCACGGTCTGGATGCCCTCGGAGAACTCGATCTGGTCGGCGCGCATCAGTGCGTTGTTAATGCGGCGAACGACCTGCGGCACCGAGTTGGCCGGGTAGAGCGACTGGTCGGGGTAGGTGTGACCGGAGAGGTTCGCATCGGCGGCGACCTGCCAGCCGGAGAGGTAGATGGCGCGCAGGCCGGCCTTGACCTGCTGCACGGCCTGGTTGCCGGTCAGAGCGCCGAGAGCGTTGGTGTAGTCACCACGGGAGTTCTCGTCGGTGAGCTGCTCCCAGAGCTTCTCGGAACCGCGCCGGGCCAGGGTGTGCTCTTCCTGAACACGACCACGCAGACGGACGACTTCCTCGGCGGTGTAGTCGCGCTGGGTGTTCTCCCAACGGGAGTTGTTGTCCCAGTCGTGCTGGATCTGTTCGGCCGAAACGGGAGTGTGCTGTTCCATGATCTGCTCCTTCGATTTCTTCCCCGATGGGGCTTGTGCGGTTGCTATGCACACCACTCTGGTGCCTCCACAACCCCGAAGGCAGGGGAATCCGAAGAAAAGATTTGCACCGTCTGACGCAATCGAAAGGAACGCCGACTTTGCGGCGAGAATGTGGGTGGCATCACGAAAAGCAGCATCAGGGGTAAAAAATCTGCAGTTTTTGACTCAGGCGTCCGCGAGGTGCGCCCGTGACGATGGAAGAATGGGCGCATGACGACTTCCGAGTCACGCGATATGTCCCGACCCAGTGGCCGCAGTATCCAGCTCAGCGCCACCGGACAGCAGGCGCGCATCATCCAGGATGAGCACGACGACGGCTGGGTGCTGGAGGTTGGCGGAATGATCCAGTCGCATGTGGATCTTGAGAATCCGCAGCGCATCCGCTACGAATATCTGAGCCGCATTGCTCACGTGCTGGACGCCAGTTGGCCCGCACGCTTGCCCTTATCCTTGCTCCACCTCGGTGCCGGTGCGCTCACCCTGCCGCGGTACCTGCAGGTCACTCGCCCCGGGTCCGCCCAGATCGTGATTGAACTTGAGCGCGAGCTGACTTCGCTGGTGGTCTCGGAGATGCCGCTGCCTGAGGGCACGGATCTCGAGGTGATCGTTGGCGACGCCCGCACGATGTCGCTGGAGCTGGCCGAGCAAGCAAAATGTTTCGACGCGATCATCTTGGATATTTACACCGGGCTGGGGGAGGCCGAGCACCTTTCCGAGGAGTCGTTCTACGCCGAGCTACTCGCAATGCTGAACCCGAGTGGTGTGCTCCTGGTCAATATCGGTGACGACGCCGGGCTTCCGTACTTTGCGCGGCAGGCCCGGCTGCTCGAATCTGCCGCCACAGATGCAGGATTTTCTGGCGCCTGGACACTGGTGGACGCTGGCCTGCTGGAGCGGCGTTCCGCCGGCAACCTCATCTTGGCCGCCGGCGACGGGATGTCGGTAGCGGATCCCGACGAGCTGCGATCGGCACTTTTGGCCCGCGGTCCGCACCCGGCCGCGGTCCTGGATCCTGCGGCCACGGCTGAATGGGGGCGGGCATCAACATAACCGTTACCAGGTGACGGGCATGGATGTAATCCCGCGGAAAACCCATCCGCCCCATTCTTCAGGGCGTCCCGGTACTTGTGTCAGATTCGGGAAGCGATCGTACAGGGCTGGCACGGCAATGCGACCGATCGACTCTTGAGCCGCCCATTTGCCGGCACATTGATGAACACCACGGCCAAACGCGAAGTGGGTTCCTTCGGACCGATGGACGGAAAATCGGTCCGGGTCGCTGAACTGGTTCTCATCCCGATTCGCCGAGGCCAGGATGGCCCCCACCTGGAGGCCAGACGGAATACGGAAACCGTCGAACTCGCCGTCTGCAATCGTCTCTCGGGTGATCATCCCGATCGGCGTGTATTTCCGCGCGCACTCCGTGAAGATCTTGTTCCAGACCGACTCGTCGTGGAGCGCTTCGGCCAGGACCTCCGGATGGTGGGATAGCTCGTGGACGGAGTTGGTGATCATATGCTGCGGCTCGTTGATTCCGCCGGAGATGGTGAGCATGACATTGAGCCGGACCGACTCTTCTGGAAGGCCGCCTTCCAGCATGGCAGACGTGATGGAGGAATCGGGCTGGCGCCGGAGTCGTGAGATCGTCTCATCGAGTGCTTCGTGGCACTCATCGCGGGAGCGATCGCAACGACTCCAGATGTCAGCATCATCCAGGACATTGCCCGACCCTGCGATGAAATCAGCGCTCCACCGTGCCATGTCGTCGGGTTCAACAGGGTGCATTCCCAGCATGGAAATCAGGTTCTTCGCAGCCAGTGGTGCAGCGAAATCGTGATTCAGATCGGCGCCCGGCCCGACCTCGTCCAAGACGTCAAGATAGTGGTTGGTGTTCTCCGCGAACATGTCGGACCAGGCTTCCATGATGTTCTTGGGTCGCAGCGGCCTATTCATGGGGCGGCGCTCAGTCGCATGGTGCGGGTCATCTTTACGGATCAGCGGGCGACCGCCCAGCGCTTTCACCATGGCCGCCCCTTCGACATGGGACGAGAAGATTTCTGGATGGTCTTCAACGTAGCCGCAGCCCGCGTAGGTGGAAAAGATCACTTTATTGATGGCCGGGGCCCAGAAGACCGGCGACTCGGACCTCAACTTCCGATACGTGGGGAAAGGGTCGCGGGCCATTTCCTCGGGGTTGAGCCAATCGACGACGGGCAGGTCTGCGACGGCAGCATCCTCATGAAAGGTAGACATCGGTCCTCCTTCTCGGGCGAGTTCTTTTCTTGAGTATGATCTGACTCACAGTGAAGTTGTTAACTGTTTTCGAATGATGCGAAAAGAGGGGTCGTGGCTCGGAAATCAGCGGGCGTCTCCGCCATTCATCGGATGCGCAGGGTGTTGGAGACTTTTACCCCGAACGATTCAGGGTTGACGCTGACCGAGATTGCTCGAAGGGCATCGATGCCGGTGAGTTCGGTGCATGGCATAGCGCATCAGCTGGCAGACGAGGGATTGCTTGAGCGCGGGCGCGGTACCTTCATGCTCGGCGTCAAGTTGTGGGAGATCGCCATTCGAGCACCGGGAACGTTCGGCCTGCGACAGGCGGCGCTGCGGCCCATGGAAAGGGCGCACGCGTTGATTGGTCATCACGTGCAGCTCGGGATTCTCTCGCAATCCGAGATGCTGTATATCGAACGGCTCTCGTCCGACGATCCGGTGGTGAACTTTACGAAAATTGGTGGACGGCTGCCCTGGTACCGCACCTCGAGCGGGATTTTGCTCGTCGCGCTCGGCGATCCGGACGTCAGAGCGCGGCTGATGGACGAATCCCCGCGTCCCGGGTGGCCCTCGATGCCCATGGATGAGGCCAGCATGCGCCAGTGGCTGCGTCGGGTCGAGCACAATCGATTCGTCGTTTCCGAAGGCTTCGTGCATCCCGACGCCACCTCCATTGCGGTGCCCATCATGTCGCCGTGGAATTCGGCCGTGGCGGCACTCGCCGCGGTCGTCCCGTCTCAGGGCACGGATGTCGAACATGTCGTGGCCACGTTGCGGCGCGCTGCCCGCGAAGCCGGCCAAGGGCTGGCTGACACCTTGACGCGCGATGACGCGTAGCCTCCCCCGACGCCAACTCGACATGTGCTCTTGCCGAGCCCAATAAGTGTCTTCGAATGATTCGAAACTATCCGGCACCCCTGTGTGATCCATCTCATACTCGAATGCACGGTGGTACACGACGTCAGGTCGTCCCGCCACGAGAAATGCACGAGTGTTAGAGGAGGCACGATGCCCGTCATCACGTATCACCTGAACGACGGATCAACCCGAGAGGTCGAGACGCCCGTGGGTGGCCGAGTCATGCAGACGGCGTTGTCGAACAATGTGCCCGGAATTATCGGGGAATGTGGCGGCCAAGCCATGTGCGCCACCTGCCACGTGTACGTTCGAGAAGAATTCCTTGATCGTCTTCCTCCGCTGTCGGACGACGAAGAAGAGATGCTGGACGTGACGGCAGCCCCGCGCGACCCGGTGCGAAGTCGACTCGGGTGCCAGATCGCCCTAGATTCAGAAGACGAGCGCTTGGAAGTTGATGTTCCGGAAGTGCAGGTCTAAGCGATGACGACGGTGATTATCGGTGGCGGCCAAGCGGGCGTGCAGGTCGCTGACTCACTTCGAGCGGGCGGTTACGGCGAAGAAATCACGATGGTGGCAGACGAAGCCCCGTGGCCCTACCAGCGACCGCCTCTCTCGAAAGAGCTCATGAATGCGGCGGGCGCGATCAAACCATTGCCGTTGCGTCCTGAAATGTTCTTTTGCGACAACGACATCAACCTCGTGCGCGGAACGGCTGCGACCGACATCGATCGTCGGCGCCAGACGGTGGGGTTGGCGGATGGTCAACAACTTCCCTATTCGCAGTTGGTGATGGCGACGGGAGCCCGGGTGCGACCGTTGGGAATTGCCGGGGCAGACCTACCGGGCGTCTTCGGGTTGAGGACCCTTGAGGATGCGAAGCGACTGGAAAGCGCGATACGTCCCGGGGCGAAAGTGGTCATCGTCGGTGCTGGGTTCATCGGCTTGGAATGCGCTTCTGGTCTGCGCGCACTCGGGTGCGACATCATCATCCTGGAGTCGGGCAGCCGTGCGATGAAGCGGACCTCCAGCCCGATGATGAGTGAGTGGTTTGCCGAGGCACATCGATCGACCGGTATTGATCTCAAATTCGAAGAACGGATCGCCCGAATTGACACCACTCCGGGTGGGCAACAAATGGTCGCCCTGTCGACGCTGGGGAACCGATACGAAGCCGATGTCGTGGTGTGTGGGAACGGTGTGATGGCCAACGACACCCTGGGGGCGAAAGCCGGACTCGACGTTGACGACGGAATCCTGGTCGATTCCTCGTTGCGGACCTCGGACCCGAAAATTGTGGCCGTCGGCGACTGCGCACGCTTCCCCAGCGTGCATACCGGCACGAGGGCACGATTGGAATCGGTGCAGAATGCAACGGCGCAAGGACGGCACGCTGCCTCGACGATTCTCGGGGGAACGGACGCGTATAGAGCGGTCCCGTGGTTTTGGTCGGTTCAAGGCAAAAACAAGCTTCAGATCGCTGGCATCGTCGGAGGGAACGATCGACGGATCATGGTCGGCCAGCCCGACGAAGGAAAGTTCTCGGTGATGAACTTTCAGCGCAATATCTTGACCTCGGTCGAATCCGTCAACCAGCCGGCGGTGCACATGGCGGCTCGGAGAGCCCTCGAACACGCCATCCTCGTGACCTATGACCAAGCGGTACAGGCAGATTTTTCACTCGTGACCGCCACGAAGGCACAACAAGCATCGGCCGCCTAAAGCTCGGATCAGGCCAGATCCGAACCAGGGGTCTGGCCACCGTAGACATCACTTGCCACATTGTGAGGAGTTATGAAATGAAAAGTATGACACGCCCATTTCTCGCTATGGGATTCGCTGGTTTGCTCGCACTCACCGCCTGCGGAGGCCCAGCTTCCGGGGAATCCGACGACGAAGCCGGGGCAGAGAGCGAATTCATCGACCTGACGCTCGGGATAATCCCCATCGCCCACGCGTCCATCATTCCCTACGGCGTCGAGAAGGGCATCTTTGAGGAACACGGGCTGAACGTCACCATCGAAACCGGACAGGGTGCGGCCGCCATGTTGCCCGCACTGCAGACCGGCCAAATGGATGTGGTGATTGGAAATGCTGCGTCGGTGATGCAGGCGGCCGACCAGGGAATGGACATGCGGATCGTGTCTGGATTCGCCAATTCTCTGGAGGAGGGGTACGACGTCAACGGCGTATTGGTCCGCTCCGGCGAGGGCATTGAATCGTGGTCCGATCTGGAAGGCTTGGATGTGGCGACGAATGCGCTCCGCGGTCAGGGCGACCTGACGATCATGGAGTCGGTCGAAGCGGACGGCGGTGATCCCAGTGCGGTGAATTTTGTCGAGATCAACTTCCCCGACATGCAGTCGCAGCTGGAGGTCGGCAACGTTGACGCGATTTGGGCGCCTGAACCTTTCCAGAGTAACGCTGAGTCGACGGACGGGATCGAGATGCTGGGCCATCCCAACCAGATCATTCCTGGACTGCCTACCGTGGTCGGGTTCAGCACGGGCGACTATGTCGAGAACAACGCTGAAGCCCTCAGTCGGTTTCAGGATGCGATGGCTGCTTTGGTGGATCAATACGTGAATGATCCCACCGGTCCGACGGAAGCGGTCATGGAATTCATGGACGTTCCGGAGGAGGTTGCTGAAGTCACGCTATTCCTCGACGAATATGACAGTGAGATTCGGACAGAGCAACTCGGCGACCTCGCTGATCTGATGGTGAAGTACGGCTTCATCGAGGAAAACCCGATTGATGACGACTTCTTTATCGAGTGAGTAGGGGCTGCCTGCGGTCGAGTGCTGGACCTCGGCTGCAGGCAGACCGGCACCATCTCGGTGGGGCATATCAGTCAAGAAATCGAACTCTTCGCGAAGCTTCGACGCTGAATGAATCATCCTGGTACAAAGAACGCGAAAAATTGTCTACTCTAGAGGTATGACCTCCACCTCATCTGTTACTCGCGCTGACGAGGACATGGGCCTCGACGCCGTACTGTTGGGGCGCCAGCTACGGCATTTGCGCAACGAATCAGGCAAGACCTTGGACCAGCTGGCCGAGATGGTCGACGCGACGCCGTCGTTCCTTTCCCTGGTGGAGAACGGCAAGCGTGAGCCGCGATTGTCCCTGCTGACACGGCTGGCCGGAATCTACAACACCACGGTGGATGAGCTGCTTACCGCCCAGCCGCCATCCAAGCGCGCGGCACTGGAGATCACGGTGGAGAAGATGCAGCGGTCCGCACACTATGCCTCGCTCGGGCTGCCCACCATCAAAATTTCCTCGCGCACCCCCACCGAAGTTCTCGAGGTGATCGCCGGGCTCCAGGGGGAGCTGCGGCGCAAGATGGAAGAACAAGCTGCCACCCCGGAGGAAGCGCGCCGGGCCAATGTGGAATTACGCGAAGAGATGCGCGCCTGCAACAATCACTACCCGGAGATCGAGCGCAAAGCCCAGGACTTGCTGGATGCCGTCGGGCATTCCGGTGGTCCGCTGAGTCACCACGCTGCTGCTGATCTGGCCGAGCACCTGGGGTTTTCGGTGCGGTTCGTGCCGAATCTGCCGCACTCCACCAGGTCGGTTACCGACCTGAAGAACATGCGCATCTACCTCTCCCAATCGCGCAGCCCCGATCACGAGCCACGCTCAGTGCTACTGCAGGCCATCGGCGCCTATGTGCTCAAGCACGGTGAGCCCGAGAGCTATTCGGAATTTCTGCGGCAGCGGGTCTATACCAATTACTTTGCCGCCGCGCTGATGATGCCCGAGAAAGAGACGGTCAAGTTCCTCAAAGCCGCCAAGGAACGCCGAGACCTGGCCATCGAGGACCTGCGCGACGCCTACGGGGTGTCCTACGAATCCGCCGCCCACCGGTTTACCAACCTGGCTACCGTGCACTTAGGGATTCGCTGTCACTTCCAGAAGGTGCACGAATCCGGGATCGTGCACAAGGCTTATGAGAACGACGGTGTGACGTTTCCGGCGGACCACACGGGCGCCATCGAAGGGCAGCAGATCTGCCGGTACTGGACCTCGCGAGAAGTGTTTGGCGTGGTCGACCGTTTCCGAGCCTTCAACCAGTACACGGATACTCCCGCGGGCACCTATTGGTGCACCGCGGTGGTCGAGGGGCACTCGTCTGGTTTCTACTCGTTGTCGATCGGGGTGCCATTCGATGAGGCGAAGTGGTTCCGAGGGAAGGAGACTACCTCGCGCTCGGTATCACGGTGCCCGGAGCGGGGCTGTTGCCGCGAACCCTCTGAGGAGCTCGAAGCCGACTGGGGTGGCCATGCCTGGCCCGCTGCCCGGGCGAACGCCCACCTGTTGGCCGCAATGCCGCCCGGGGCGTTCCCCGGTGTGGACGAGGTCGAGGTCTTCGAGTTCCTGGCGGCGCAGCGGGACTGATGCTCCGGCGCGATGAGTTAGCTCAGTCCTCCGGGTCGTGAAGGGCGCGGCGCAGGTTGCGGCCCTCGGCCACGATCTCGTCGTCGCCCTCCTTGAGCTTCTCCACCTTGGCCACACCGCGCGGAGGCAACTGCAAGTCCTCCTCGGCGGGCAGTCCGGTCTGCAGTTCACGGGCGCGCTCGATCTCGACGTCGAGCTCTGCGCCCATGAGCAGCACAATGTTGAACACCCACAGTACGAACAGTAGCGCCATGATGGTACCGATCATCCCGTAGGCGGAGTAGCCGGCGAAGTAGGTCAGGTAGATGATCATGGCGACCCCGGCCAGGGCGATGCCCACCAAGGCAAAAATCGCGCCGATGGATAGCCAACGGAACCGCGGCCGCTGCACGTTCGGGGTGAAATGGTAGAGCACCGCGATCAGCCCGATGATGATCAGCAGCACCACCGGGTACTTCACCCATTCCCACACCGGCAGGAAGGACTCGGTGAGGGCAGTCAGCGTGGACTGCAGCCCCAGCGGATCCACCAGCGGGGCGAAGAGCGAATCCACCAGCGTCTGATTCAGTGCCAGGGAGACCAACACGACGACGACGCCCACCAGCATGGTTAGGGTGACCGCGAGCATGGTGAGGGTCTGGGCCACGAAACCGCGCCCCTCGGCCACCCCGTAGATGGTGTTCATATTTCGGGAGAACGCCTTGACGTACCCGGAGGCCGACCACAGGGCGGTGGCGATACCGATGATCAGGGCGATGATGCCGCCGGCGGTGGAATCCATCATGGTCTCCACCAGGTTCAGCACCAGCGGCTGGTAGTCCACCGGCACCGCGTCGGTGACGACGTCGTCGATCATGGTGCGCACCGTGTCTGCATTAGAGGCCAACACCAGGGACAGGATCGAGAAGATCGCCAGCAGTGCCGGGGCCAGCGAGAGCACCATGTAGTAGGTGAGGATCGCTGACAGATCGGTACCCGCATCGGTGCTGAACTTCTTGACCGCACGCTTCAGCGCGTACTTCAGACCGGGGCCGGTGAGCTTGCGGGCATCATCGTGCTTGTCGGGGACGGGGAGGTCCTCGTTCTCGAGGGTGCGGTCGATCGCGTCACGGGTGCCCATATGAGGTGTGGCCCTTCCGGTGGTGAGTGTGTTCCCACACAGTGTAGGAAATACGATGGCGGCCGGGCACCCTTCGTGCACGGTGGAGTTCTCCAGGTGCACGGAGGGCGGCCGACCGCCGTCGTGGGGTGAGCGTCAGTGGGTCAGACGTCCACCGACTTCCGCTGGCGCAGACGCCGCCAGGCGGTGAAGATCAGCACCGCCGCCATTAGGCCGTACAGCACCCAGGTGATGGGGCTGGCCACCAGAATGGAGGCGTCGCCGCCGGAGGACAGCAGCGCGTTGCGCAGGCTGGTCTCGGCGAGCGGGCGTGAATCGCTGAACCGGTCGACGCAAAGGATGGCGTCAGCACGGCGGAGCGGTACCATCGATACAGAGTCCCTTATCTGAATCGAACCGCGTTGTGGCACCCGATACCGGGGTGCAGCCGAGGAGTGTTCCGTTGCGAATCGTTGTGCTGGCCAAGCACGTCCCCGACACCTGGTCAGACCGTCATCTCGACCTGTCCACCGGAGTCATCGACCGCCAGGGTGGCGAACAGGTCCCCGATGAGATCTCGGAGCGCGCCCTGGAGGTGGCGCTGCGCTATCGCGACGCTGCGGGTGCCGACGGCGGGGAGCTCACCGAAGGAGCCGAACCCGTGGAGGTCATCGCGTTGGCCATGGGGCCGGCCGAGGCCTCGGCGATGTTGCGCAAACTGCTGGCCATGGGTGCCGATGAAGCGGTGCTCGTGACCGACGCTGAACTGGCCGGAGCCGATGCCATGCGCACCGCCCGGGTGCTGGCTGGAGCCGTGCGACGACTGGGGGCCGACCTGGTGCTGGCCGGGGATCGCTCCACCGACGGCGGCACCGCGGTGGTTCCGGCCATGCTCGCCGAACTGCTGGGTGCGGCCGTATTGCCGGCCGCTGAGAGCGTGGAGATTTCAGGCGAGGGGGTGCACGCCGTGACGGTGACCGATGGCGCCACTGTGCGGTTGAGCTCCGGTTTCCCGTGCGTGGTGTCCGTGACGGACCAGGTGGGGGAGCCACGGCTGGTGAAGTTCACCCAGATTATGACCGCCAAGCGCAAACCGCTGCAGACCTGGTCGCTGGCGGAGCTCACCGAGGGTGCCGACGCCGGGGCGCTCGCCGGAGCGGCGTCGTCGGTGATGGTCTCCGCGCAACGCCGCGAAGCCAAGGAAGCTGGTGTACTGATCAACGCCGCGGACGACGACACGGCCGTGCAACAGCTGGCGGATTTCCTCTCGGCCCGCCGCCCACGCTGAGACCGTTCGAGCCGACGCACCCCCTGAGCAGGAGAGTGACCCGATGACCCAACCGACCCCGACCATCGTGGTGGGCGTGGAAACCGACGCAGCCGGACAGATCCATCCCTCTGCCGCGGAGCTGCTCGGTGCCGCCTCGGCACTGGGCGAGACGACAGCGATTGCGGTCGCGCTGCCGGGCGGCGCCGACGAGATGGCGCGCCAGCTGGGCCGCGCCGGTGCGGCCAGCGTGGTGATCCTGGAGGATGCCACTCTGGCTGAGACCTTCGGCACCCCATTGTTGGAGGCACTGAGTGAGGCGGTGGCCGGGTTCGCTCCCGACGCCGTGCTGCTGGCCGCGACGACCGTCTCGAGCGCGGTGGCCGGGCGCCTGGCCGTGCGCGTGGATGGGGCGGTGTGCGCCGATGCCGTCCACGTGGGCTTGCAGGACGGGGAGATCGTGGCCGGGCACTCCGTGTTCGGCGGCGACTACGAGACCGTCTCCACCGTGGACGGCGGACCCCGGGTGATCACCGTGCGCCTCGGCGCCGTAGAGACCCGCGCTGACGCCGTGGCTGAGCCCAGTGTCCAGGTGCTGGAGGCAGCCGCGCCGCAGAGTGTGTCGGGTGCATGGATCGAGGCCTGGAAGAGTGCCGAATCCCAGGGAGACCGTCCGGAGCTGCGCTCGGCGCGTACCGTGGTGGCCGGCGGGCGCGGACTCGGCTCGCGTGACGGATTCGGCCTGGCCGAGCAACTGGCCGACGAGTTTGAGGGCGCGGTCGGGGCCACCCGCGACGCCGTCGACGATGAGTTCGCACCCGCCTCCGCACAGGTAGGCCAGACCGGCGTCACCGTTTCGCCCGACCTCTACATTGGTCTCGGTGTGTCCGGCGCCATTCAGCACCGCTCCGGAATGCAGACCGCCCGCACGATCGTCGCCATCAACACCGACGAGGACGCGTCGATCTTCGAGATTGCCGACTTTGGCGTGGTGGGCGATGTGTTCACCGTCGTGCCCGCGCTGCTCGACGAGCTCCGTTCCCGGGGCTGAGCCGAGACAGACCTGACTCGAATTCGTTCCCCATGACTGACGCCCCGGACCAGCCTCAGCGACGCCCCTCCCGTATGGGGCGCCCCGCGTCGACCCCGGGGCCGGACGAGACCGAGTCGCCGGGCGCAACCAAAGGGACCGCTGGACCATCGCGAATGGGGCAGACCACACCGTCGCGAATGGGTGAGCAGCGCCCGAGCGAAAAGTCGCCTTCCCGCATGGGCGGCTCTACGCAGCCCACGTCAGATTCATCGTTAACCAGACAAAAAAGTACCCCAGGCACTCCGAATCTGTCTGAAAAGCGAGGAATTCGCGCCGAGGAGACCGCCCGCCCGTCACGCATGGGTGGGCAGAAACCGCCACGCATGGGTGGTTCGTCGCCGTCCCAGCCCGAGGCACCGAATTTCAGGCAGAAGGACGACTCCGAGACCTCGGCTCGGTCCGATCAACGGCGTCTGGGCGCGCCAGAGGACGAAGCGGTCCAGCCTGCACCCCAGCCCACTTCGGACCGTCCGCTTGACATCACGGAGCTGCGCCCGGGGAAGTGGTCCTGGCTCAGACGCGCGGTGAAGGTGGTCGCGCTTGCCGTCGTCGTGGCGCTGATCCTGGTGATCGCCGCCCGATGGCTACGCACCCTCGACCCGGTGGCCGAGTTCATCGCGGCCTACCCGGGCCACCTGGAGCCGAGCGACACGACGGATTCCGGCTTCCCGGCCTGGCTGCGCTGGCAACACTTCCTGAACTTCTTCTTCATGGCGGTCATCGTCCGCACCGGATTCGGGCTGCGCTCCGAGCGCCCTGCCGCCTACTGGCAGGCCCGCCCTCGCGGGTTCTTCGCCGCCGGCCGCGCCCGCCCGCCGAAGATCACTCTCGGCCAGTGGACCCACCAGATGGTCGACGTCGCCTGGGTGCTTAATGGGCTCGTCTTCGTGGTGCTGCTCTTCGCCACCGGTCACTGGGCGCGCATCGTGCCCACCAGCTGGGACGTCATCCCGCACGCCACCTCCGTGATCATCCAGTACCTCTCCCTGGAGTGGCCCCTGGAGAACTCGTGGGTGCACTACAACGCCGCACAGCAGCTGGCTTACACGCTCACCGTGTTCGTGGCCGCCCCGCTCACCGCCCTCACCGGCTGGCGCGTCTCCAGCTGGTGGCCCGACACCCCGGGGCTGAACCGGGCCTTCCCGCTTGGTGCCGCCCGCCTGGCCCACCGGCCCCTGGCCGTGTACTTTGTGGCGTTCGTGATCCTGCACGTCGGTCTGGTGCTACTCACCGGCGCTCAGCGCAACCTCAACCACATCTTCACGGGACGCGACGTCGCCGACGCCTGGGGGATCGCCGTATTCCTGGGCGCCGTGGCCCTGTCGGCGGTGGCCCTGCTGCTCACACGCGCCCTGTTCACCGCACCCGTGGCCGCCCGCACGGGAACCGTCACCCGACGCTAGCCCCACCCATGGCCCCGGTGTCAGAGTGGAGCCCATGACCCACTCGACCGCACCCACCGCCACCGACGAACTCATCGTCACCCGCCGCGGCTCCGCCGCCCGCCTCGGTCACCTCGAACTCAACCGGCCCCGGGCCCTGAACTCACTGAGCTTCGCCATGGTCCAGCAGATTGACGCCACCCTGCGCGACTGGGCCGATGACGACGACGTCGAGGCCGTGCTGATCACCGGAGCCGGCGACCGCGGCCTGTGCGCCGGCGGAGACATCGTCGCCGTCTACCAGCTCCTTACCGGCCAGCGCGCCACCGAGGCCGAGCATTTCTTCTTCGTCGAGTACGGGATGAATCACCGCATCGCGCACTTCCCCAAACCCTACATTGCGCTGATGGACGGCATCGTGCTCGGCGGCGGCCTCGGGGTCTCCGCCCACGGCAGCCACCGCGTGGTCACCGAGCGCACCCGCATCGGCATGCCCGAAGTGGGCATCGGATTCACCCCCGACGTCGGACTGTCTTACCTGCTTTCCCGCGCCCCGGGCCGCACCGGCATGCACCTGGCGCTCACCGGTGCACACGTCTCCGGCGCCGACGCGATTTACCTGGGGCTGACCGATCACTTCGTACCCTCCGAGCGACTCGAGCAGCTGCGGCTCGATCTGGAGACCCTGCCCCCAGACGAGGCCATCGCCCGCCATGCCAGCGCGTCTCCGGCTTCGGAAGTGCAGCAGCAGCGCGACTGGATCGACCGGTGCTACGCTCCCGAGAGCCTGGCCGATATCATCGGCGCACTCGACGCCGAAGCACGTCTCGGCAACGACGGTGCCCGCACTGCCGCCGATACCTTGCGCCGCGTCTCGCCCACCGCCCTGGCGGTCACCCACGCCGCACAGCTCCGCCTGGCCACCATCGGCTCCCTGGCAGAGGCACTGACCCAGGAATACCGCATCGGGGTCCACCTGATGCACGGGGCGGACATGATCGAGGGCATCCGCGCCCAGGTGATCGACAAAGATCGTAGCCCGCGCTGGTCACCGGCCCGCCTCGAGGAGGTGAGCGACGACGACATCGCCGCCCACTTCGACGTCCCCGCCTCCGGCGACTTCGAGTTGCCTCGCAGCTGAATCAAGGACACAACCCTGGGGCTACACCAGCAGTGCCCCGGCCCCGCCCACGGCCAGAATCACCAGGGTCGCCCCCGTACCCAGGACCACCGGGCGCAGCCCCACGGCGGCCAATGACCGCAGATGCACACCGAGCCCCAGGGCGAACATGGCCATCATCAGCAGAGTGGACTGCACCACTGCGACGACGTCGATCACCGGCTCCGGCACCCACCCGGTGGTGCGCAGCAGCATTAGCACGATGAACCCCAGCACGAACCATGGCACCAGGGCCGGGCGTTCGGCCCCGCTCTGGCGCTGTGCGGCGGCCAGCCCCATCAGCAGCGGTGCCAGCAGCACCACGCGGGCCAACTTCACCGTGACCGCCACTCCCAAAGCCGTGGCGCCAACCGTGCCACCGGCCGCCACTACCTGGGCCACTTCGTGGGTCGAGGCGCCCACCCAGATCCCGGAGGCTCGCTCGTCCAGGCCCAGCCAACTGGTCAGAGCAGGAACCAGTGGAATCATCAGCGTTCCGAAGAGCACCACGAGTCCGACGGCAGTCGCTACCTTCTCCTTGGAGGCCTTCAATACACCTTGGGCACCGGCCACCGCGGCCGCACCGCAAATAGAAAAGCCAGCCGCCACCAGCAGCGTCAGCTCCCGGTCGACCCGCAGCCACCGGCCCAACAGCACGGTGGCTCCCGCTGTCACAGCCACCGCAGCCAGCACGACGGCGATCACCCCGAGCCCCAAATCCAGCATCGCGGTCAACGACAGCTGCAGCCCCAACAGCACGATGCCCCAGCGCAGCAGCGTCTTCGCGCTCAGCGCGGTGCCCGGGTCGAAGCGCTGTGGCACCGGGGCCAGATTTCTCCAGAGCACACCCACCAGGATCGCCAGCAACATGGGTGGCACACCCGGAGCCAGCAGGGATACACCCCAGGCCAGGGCAGCGACCGCAGCGCAGAGGAGCACTCCGGGAATCTGTCGGGCTGAAATCGTCACCCGATCGAGTCTGCCCCCGCCCGCGGGTGTTGTAAAGCATTCCACCAACCCGCATTCCACCGCGTGAGCAGGAATCGCCCAGTATCGTTGCGATAGAATGCCACAGTCCCATTTCTCGACACCTCAAGGAAGTCCGACTGCATGGCCACCTACCCTGCCTCGCGGCGCATGTCGCCAGCGGTGCTGATCTCCCTCATCGTGGTTGCGGCCGTGTTGCTGGGTCTGGCCACACTGACCGTGATTCGCCAGCTCACGCGTGAGGAGACTCCCACCACGGTCACCGAGGTGCTGAGCGGCCAGTCGATGGCGGTTGAGCGCGCCACCGGTCCGGACACCATCCGGCTCACCGGCGTTGCCGCCCCGCTGAGCCCGAGCGAAGACGCCGACGACACCCTCGACACCTGCATGAGCTCAGAGTCAACAGCGCACCTGGCCGAGCTCGTTCCGAACGGTTCCGAAATCGAGCTGAAGCATCCCGGTTACGCCGGTGCACCCGGCGGAGAAACCTGGGGCATGGTTACCGTCGACGGCGAAGATCTCTCGGTGGCCATGGTCCGCTCCGGACTGGCTGTCCCCTCGCCGGAGAGCGCGATGGACGAGCAGCAGTCGCGCGCCCTCGAAGAGGCGCACCAGGAAGCCAAGGACGCCGAGGCCGGAATCTACTCCACCGACGCCGAGTGCACTCTGCCCGCGCAAATGGGACCCATTCTGGAGAAGATCCAGGAGATCCCGGAGGGCACCCCGTCCTCGCAGGAAGAGCTCGACGAGATGAACTCGGTCTACACCTCTTTGATGACTGAGGCCCAGAGCGCCCGTGCTTTGCTCGCCAATATTCCGACCACCGGTGAGTCCGTGAGCGCCCTAGCCTGGGGCGAGGAAAAGACCGTCTACGCCGATCAAGTCGACGAGATCACCGCCGACATCGAGTCCTGGGGTGAGGGCCTGCAGGAGTACCGGGACCAGATCCAGGAAGAACAGCGTCAGGCGGAAGAAGAAGCTCGCCGAGCTGAAGAAGCGCGTCAGGCCGAAGAAGAGCGTCAACGTGCCGAGGAAGAGGCTCGCCAGCAGGAAGAAGAAGAGCAGCGCGAACGGGAAGAGCAAGAAGAAGAGGAGAGCGACGAGGAGTCCGACTCCGATTCTGACTCCGGCTCTGATTCTGACTCCGGTGGCGGAGACCGCGGAGACCGCGGCGATCGTGGCAACCGAGGTGGCCGCGGTGGCGACTCCGACGACTGAGTCGTCTGCCTGAATACCTCAGCCGAGAGGTAATGTGATGGCTATGCCATCTTCAGCGGGGCCACAGGGGGCCGTTTCCGCGACTCCGACGCCCGGTGCCCGCGCCTGGATCATCGTTTTAGTCTGCGGCGTGGTGGCTGCCATGCACGTCTGGAAACTGCCCGGGGCGATGGACTTCATTCGTGCCGATCTGGGCATGAGCCTCGTTCAGGCCGGTGCACTGCTCGGGATCGTGCAGGTCGCCTCGATGATTCTTGGGCTGGCGTCATCCCTCTTCTGTGAGCGCATCGGGCTGCGCTCCAGCCTGGCGCTCGGCCTAGGGCTGCTCGGCACGGGCTCGGCTCTGGGCGCGGCTGCGGAACATACTTGGATGCTGATGGCCACCCGCGCCGTCGAAGGCATAGGTTTTCTTCTGGTCACCGTCGTCGCCCCGCCCTTGATCCGGAGGATCACCCCTGCCGAGCGGATCAACACGGCGATGGGTTGGTGGTCGGCGTTCCAGGGAATGGCCGTGTTTGTGGCGGTTCTGGCCTCCACGCTGCTGCTCTCCGGTGCGGAGGTGGTGAGCTGGCATGCCTGGTGGCTGATCATGGCGATGCTCTCGGTGCTCATGATCCCGCTGGCGCTGTGGCGCATCCCCACCGAATCCGGTACGGCAGTGCGGGTGGGGGAGGCGCTGCACCGGATCGGGCGCACCGTGTCCGCCGGCATGCCCTGGGTCTGCGCGGTGATTTTCGCCTGCTACACGCTGCAGTGGGGCGCGATCATCGGGTTCCTGCCCACTATTTTCGGCGACGCCGGGGTGCACGGGGTGTGGGTCGGTGCGGCCACCGCCGTCGTGGGGCTGGTCAATGGTGTCGGCAACGTGATCGGCGGCCGACTGCTGCAGCGCGGTGTGGCCCCGAGGTGGCTGGTGACTACCGGGATGAGCGCGATGATCGTGACCACCGTGCTGATTTTCGCCCCCGATTGGACCCAGGCGCCCGGCGGGCTGTGGGTACAGCTGGTCGCGGCCGCGGTGTTCTCCGGGATTGCGGCGCTGATTCCCTCGTCCATGACGCGCGTCGGCGTGGACGCGGCCCCGGCCGATGGGTCACCGGCCGCCGTAATGGGGCTGATGAACCAGGTGTACAACGGGGCGAACTTTGTGGGCCCGGTGCTGCTGACCTCAATCGCCACCGCTGTGGGCGGCTGGCATCTGTCGTGGACGATGACCGTGACCGCCGCCGTGATCGGCCTGGTGTTGGCGCTGGTGTTCCTTCGCCGGCCGTGGTTGACGGTGAACGTCAGCGGCTGAACGATCGGCTCACTGATTCCGCTGCGGGATCAGTCGCAACCGTTCGGCCCACAGGCCTGGCCCTGTAACGCGGCGTCAGCATCATCGGCAGCATCGGTGACGATAGGCTTCAACGGGCTGCGCTGCGTGTGCTCCTGGTAGGCCTGGGTGAGCGCCTGCAAGAAGGTGGCCGGTGGTTGCGCACCCGAGAGACCGTAGCGCTCGTCGAGCACGAAGAACGGCACCCCGGTGACCCCATACGCGCGCGCCTGAGCGAGGTCCGCCCGAATGGCGTCCTCCCACTGAGCGTCGTTGAGGGCTTCCTGAACCTGTTCCTCGGTGAGCCCCGACTCCATCCCGATGCGGGTCAGTACCGCGACGTCCGCAATGCTTTCTCCGCGCTCGAAATGCGCGTTGAACAGGCGCTCCTCCACCTGGATGGCTGCGTCTGCAGAGACCGCCTTCGCACGCTGAATCAGGCGGTGGGCGGTCCAGGAATTGGCCACCACCAGGGAATCGAAGTCGTAGTCCAGACCCTCTTCCTTGGCCTGCGCGGTGACGTGGGCGAGCATCTGCGCGACTTGCTCGGCGGGAATGCCCTTCACCTGTGAGAGGTACTCAGACTCGGAGCGGTGATCGTGCTCGGGCAGGCTCGGATCCAGCTGGAACGAGCCGAACTGGATGTCGAGTTGGTCGCGATGTGGAAACTGCTCGAGGGCGGCGGTGAAACGGCGCCAGCCGATATAGCACCAGGGGCAGCCGACGTCGGAGAAAATCTGAACCTTCATAGTTGAACTAACCCGACGTTGTCCGCTGCTATTCCCTCAGGCGCGCAGCCCGCCCTGCCACAGCACATCGAAGGGGGTCTGGCCGGCGACGCGCTGGCGGATGCCAGCCGTGACGAACTCCTTGGCCCGGTGTGCGGCGTCCAGTTCCGTGGCGCCCTTGGCCAGCTCGGCGGTCACCGCGGCGGCCAGGGAGCAGCCGGCGCCGGAGACGGCGTGCTCGCCCACCTTCGGCGAGGAGAGCACCTCGAGGGTGGTGCCATCGTAGAAGACGTCGACGGCGTCGGGACCCTCCAGGCGGATGCCGCCCTTGGCGAGCACCGTGACCCCGGAGGCGTCGTGGATGCGCCGAGCCGCTTCCTTCAGGTCCTCGAGCGAGGAGATGCTGATCCCGGAGAGCTGTTCGGCTTCGAAGTGGTTCGGGGTGGTGAAGGTCGCCAGCGGTAGCAGCTGCGCTTTGAGCGCCTCATCGGTGTCGAGGGCGTGGCCGGGCTCCTGGCCCTTGCAGATCAGCACCGGGTCCAGCACCACGTTCTCCCATTCTTGGGTCTTCAGTGCGGTGGCCACGGTCTCGATGGTGGCGGGCGAGCCCATCATGCCCAGCTTGGTGGTTTTCAGCGCGCCGGCGTAGTCGGTCAGGATGGCTTCCAACTGGTCAGCGATCACCGAAGCCTCCACCGGAACGAAGCGGTGGTTCCAGTTGTTCTTCGGGTCGAAGGAGACGATGCAGGTCAGGGCGATCATGCCGAATGCGCCCAGTTCCTGGAAGGTGCGCAGATCGGCCTGAGCGCCGGCGCCTCCGGTGGCTTCCGAGCCGGCGATGGTCAGCGCCAGGGCCGGGGTGGTGAGATCAGAGGCGGATGCGGGTGCGGCGGTGGTATCGGTCATGGAACCTATCGTAGAACCTCGGTGCCGCTGAGCTCACATCGAGGGGCGTTGCGTGTCCTTGTCGCGCGTGTCTGCGACCGGCTCTGTCTCGGCCTCGACGTCGATCTCAGGCTCGATGACGCGGGTCAGCGGGATCGCCGCGAGGCGCCCTAGGGCCAGGAGGATCGCGGCCGGGAACCCGACCAAGGGGATCAGCAGCGGGACCAGGCCGCCGGTTTCGGCCAACAGCACGGCCAGGCCATAGAGCAAGCCGATGAGGGCGTACCCCAGTACGTGCACAGAGTGGTTGAGCTGGTGGCGGAACACCCGGTTGATGAGCAGCGCCAGCGGCAGCCCGATGATGAGCCCGGCCAGCCCCACGATGGTCAGCAGCGGAGTGAGGTCCCCGACTTGCTCGCGCACCGGCAGCATGTTCAGTACCAGCACCACCACGGCCATCACCATGTTGGGCACCAGCCAGGCGACGATGAGCCCGAACACCGACATGGAGAGTCGGGGCAGTGCGGATTTCTCCCGTTGACGTGAGGGGCGGGAATGCTTGTATTTCTGAGGGACCGGAGTTGTCATCGCGACGATTCTATCCTCTGTACGCCCCGGCTATCCTTCTGTCTCGGCGAAGGCCATGCCGTCTATGAGCTTGCGCGCGGTGGAGACCGAGGCGGTACGGGTGACCTGATCGCCGTTCGTCTCGACGACGATCGTGGTCTGGCCGGTGGGATGCTCGACGACGAGGGCGGCCGCGTCGTCATTCGGGTCGCCGGGCCGTGATGACTGGGCCAGCCGAGCGAGCACGGTGCCCGGGATCCTCCACGCCGCCCCGACGGACGCCGCCGCGAAAACACCGATCGCCTCGTGCACGCGGTGCGGGATGAAGCACCGGGTGGAGAAGTCACCGCCGGACTGGGCGGGGGAGACCAGGCAGATTTTTGGCACGGTGGCTTCGGTGACATCACCCAGACCCATGGAGCGCCCGGCCTTCAGGCGCAGTTCCTCGATGGAGCCGCGCAGATCAGTGTCTGCCTCGAGCTCCTCCACGGTCTCATCGCCGTTGAGTCCGAACGCGGAGGCATCGAGCACCACCACCGGCATGCCGTTGTCGATGCAGGTGGCCTCCACCCGGGTGGGCATCGGGCCGTGCTCGGCCAGTCGGAAGGTGTCAAGGGTCGTGCCCGTGGGGAACAGCGCGCCGGTGGTGCCGCCGGCGACGTCGCGGTACTCCAGGGTGATGCCGGCCGCGGTGCCGGGCACCCCCACGATGGCAGTGTCGCCGGTGTAGCGCACCGTCCCGTTCGGGGTCTCCACGGTGGCGAGCGCGGTGGAGTGCGAATTCAGCAGATTGATGCGCACCGTCGTGGTGTCACCGGTGATGGGCACCAGCCCGCGCTCCAGCGCGAACGGGGCCACCCCGGCGAGGATGTTGCCGCAGTTCTGCCGGTCGCTGACGATGGCCTGATCAACGCTCACCTGCAGGAACAGATAATCCACCGAGCCATCGGAATCACCATTCTCGTCGCGACCTGCAGAGACGACGGCGACCTTGGAGGTCAGTGGGTGTGCCCCGCCCAGCCCGTCGATCTGGCGCCGATCGGGGGAGCCCATCAGCCGCAGCAGCAGCCGGTCCCGCTGGGCCGGGTCGTCGGGGAGATCGTCTGCGAGAAAATACAGTCCCTTGGACGTACCGCCGCGCATCTGCATGCACGGCACCTCGGTCCAGGAAGCGGAGTCTGAAGCTGACGGCACGGCAACCCTTTCGCTCGAGCTGATTGTCTACAATATTGTGTAACAATCTTGACCCACTGTGCCATACCTGGAGGAGACCTCCGTGAAAACCTCGCGCCCCGTCACGGCGGCTGACGTTGCCCAGTACATCCGCACCTCGATCACCAGTGGCGAGATGGTCCCGGGGCAGCGGCTGGTCGAAGCTGATCTCGCTGAGGCGGTGGGTGCCTCTCGAGGGCACGTGCGCTCCGCGCTTGCCGATCTGGCCGTGGAGGGTCTGATCGAGCGGATCCAGAACCGCGGGGCTCGGGTGCGCCAGGTGACGCTCGAGGAAGCGCTGGAAATCATCGAAGTGCGCGCTGCGGTGGAAGCGCTGTGCGCGGCGAAGGCGGCCGAAAAAGTTTCGGAAGACGAGATCGCCGAGCTGCGAGACATCGGCACCAACATGACCGATGCCGTGGAGACCGGCAACCAGGCTGCTTATGCGCGAGGCAATGAACTGCTGCACGCCGCCATCATCCGGATTGCTGATCAGAAGACGGCTGCTGAGACCATTCGTCGTCTTCAGGCGCAGGCGGTGCGCTACCAGTACCGACTCTCCGCTCAACCCGGACGCTCGCAGGTGTCCCTGCCGGAGCACTTGGCGATCATCGAGGCGGTCTGCACTCGTGACGCCGACGCCGCGCGCGACGCCATGCACGCCCACTTGAGCTCGGTGGCCGGGGCTATTCAGAACACAGCAGACCCGCGCTAACCCGCAATCGGAATTGTCAACAATTTTGGTGGCAATTTGCTGTCCGTCGTTCTAAGCTGGTGAACGACCAGTGATGTCGAGGCTGCGGAGGCAGAGCAATGACGGAGAATTCTCGTACAGGACAGCGGCTGTTGGTGGTGGGTGCGCACTCGGCAGATTTCGTGTGGCGCTCCGCTGGCGCGATCGCCAAATTCGTCGACGCCGGCGGTGAGGCTACCGTCGTCGCCCTGACTTATGGCGAACGCGGCGAATCCGGCGAACTGTGGAAGCAGGAAGGCCAGACCGAGGAAAACGTGAAGAAGATCCGCCACGGCGAGGCCGAGCGGGCGGCTGGACATCTGGGTGCCAGCTTTGTGGCCTTCGACCTGGGTGACTACCCGCTGGTGAACGACCACTCCGACATCGAGCGGTTGGCTGAGCTGATGCGTGACTACGCTCCCACCGTGGTGATGACCCACCCAGATCAGGATCCGTTCAACCCGGATCACCCCGTGGCCTATGAGATGGTGCAGAAGGCCCGGCTGATGACCTCCGGCGCCGGCGTCGAGTCGGGCTTCAAGACGGCTCCGCCCTCGGAGTTCCTGATCTTCGAGCCGCACCAGCCCGAGCTGTGCGGCTTCACCCCGACGGTGTTCGTCGACATTACCTCGGCGTTCGAGCGCAAGAAATTGGCCATGGCTGAGATGAAAGCCCAGCAGTACCTGCAGTCCTACTACGCAGAGCGCGCCGAGCACCGAGGCAACCATGCCCGCAAGGTCACCGGCAACAAGGACATCCGTCAGGCCGAGGCGTTCATGCGCGTGGTTCCGAACGTGATCGACACAGTGTGACCCAGCACACTGGTATCGTCGAGACTCGCACACGACCCAGGGGGAATGAATGACTGAGAATACTGCAGCGTCCACGATGACCGAGGCCGAGCTGCTCGAGAAGTTTGCCGAGATTCCGTCGGCGCCGATCAGCGACGGCCAGGACCGCCTGAACGTGCTGGATGCCGGGATCAGCTCCGTGTGGCCGAGCCCGGGTGCGCGCTTGGTGGGCCGCGCGGTGACGCTCACCGTGGGCGGCGGCGACAACGCTGGCGTGCACGCAGTCGTCGACTCGCTGACCGAGGGGGACGTACTCGTGATCAACGGTCAGGGGCTCACGCACCGCGCCCTCATCGGCGAGCTGATCGCCTCGCGCGCCAAGAAGCGCGGCTGCCGCGGATTCGTGATTGACGGTTGCGTGCGCGATGCCGTGGACCTGCAGGAGATTAACTTCCCGGTCTTCGCCCGCGGCGTCACTCCGGCCGGCCCGTACCGCAATGGTCCCTACCGCATCGGCGGCCCGGTCGCCGTGGGCAATGTCGCTGTTAGCCCCGGTGACCTGGTCATCGGCGACGACGACGGTGTCGTCGTGGTGGCCCGCGACGAAGCGGAGCAGGTGCTGGCCGCGGCCCAGGCCAAGCTGGTGGCCGAGGAGAAGCAACGCGCCGAAATCGGACTGTAAGTCAGTCGATGGTCGCGTAGTGATCTCGCACGAAGCGGGCCCGGATCGCCAGATGGCGGTCCGGGCCCGCTGTCGTTGCGGAGCCCCCGGTGAGGGTGCTCAGGCGTGCGGGTTCTCCGTGGCGTCCGCGTTCTCGACTACCGGGGTGCCGTGGGTGTGGAAGGTGGAGATGGTCTTCATGCCCCAGGCCTGGCCCTTGGCGCGCTCGCCCTGGGTCCACGGGATCGGCTTCCAGTCCGGGGCCAGGATCAGGCGCGAGCCCTGGTTGGCCAGCTCGATGCGGTTGCCGCCGGGCTCCCACACGTACAGGAAGAAGCCCTGCTGAATGGCGTGCTTGTAGGGGCCGTACTCGATGAAGATCCCGTTCTCCAGGAAGATGTCCGCGGCCTTGAGGATGTCCTCACGGGTGTCGGAGGCGAAGGCGATGTGGTGCAACCGACCCGGGGTGCCCGTCCAGTCATCGGAGTAGACGACGTCATAGGACTTGTTGCCGTAGGTGAACCAGTGCCCGCCTACATCGCCGTCGTCGAGCTGAATGAACTCGGTGGTGTACCCGCCCAGCACCTGCTCGGTGAAGTCGCAGACCCCGGCCATATCTGCGGTGAGGTAGTTGATGTGGTCGAGGCGGCGGGCGTTGGCGCCGAATCCGGGGAACTTCGCGGCCTGGTTCTTCAGGGCCGGCCGGTCGGTGTCATCGGCTTGGTACCACTCGGTGTCGAAGTAGACCTCCATGAGGTGCTGGTCCGGGTCAGTGAACCGGTACGTGCGGCCGCGCCCCATCTCGCCGTCGACCCAGCCCTCGCCCTGACCGGAGGCCTCGATGCGCGCCACCAGTCGCTCCAGTGCTTCGGGGCTGTTCGCGCGCCAGCCCACACGGCCGACACCGGCGTGCTCGCGCTGGGTGAGCTTGATTGAATACGGCTCGTAATCGTCCCAGCAGTGCAGGTAAGCCGACTCGTAGCCGTTCTCGGTGGTGTGCCCGACGTCGCGCATGGCGAGCAGGTCACGGAAGAACCACAGGGATTCCTCAAATTTCGGCGTGTACAGCTCCACGGTGGAGAGATGGGCGATGTCGCGGATGCGCTCGGTCATAGGGCCCTCCCGGCAGGACTCATTTTCGGAACAATATTGTCAACAATATGATAGGTCGCGTGTCCTGCCCTGGCTAGGGGCTGGCAGAGTCTCGTTTCAGTCCAGCCGCTCCTCGGCGCCCATGGTCTCGAAGTGAGTCGGCAACCCGATGGTGGCCCGCAGCACCATCCGGTAGAGCCAGTCCAGCCCCGATCCCTCGTGGGTGCCGGGGCGCCGGTACACGGCCAGCCGGATCGGATCCATCTCGAAGGGCAGCGGCTTGACGACGATCGGCCAGGAGCGCGCCCATCCCTCGGCCAGGGAGCGCGGGGTGACGGCGAGCAGGTCCGGGGACTGCAGGATCAGCGAGAGCGTGCTGGCATAGTGCTGCGCGACCACCGCGGGCTCCGTGTAGGCCGCCGCGCGCCGCTCCACCGCTTCCAGATGCACGGCGCTGGAGTCGCTGGCGACGACGACCCGGGGTGTGGTCAGGTACGTCTCCAGAGTCATCTCCTCGCCGGCGACGACGTGGTCGGCCGACATCACCACGCAGTAGGTCTGCGTCTTGATCGGAGTGCGCTCCAGATCGCCGGGGATCTCCGCCGGGGCGATCGCCACATCGGCCAGTCCGCGGTGGAGCCACTCGTCGATGTCGTGCTGCTGCAGCAGGAAGCTGCGCACCCGCACCTGCGGTGCCTCGCGCCGGATATCGGCGACGATATTGGCCAGCCAGCCCACCTCGCCGAGCTCGGACAGGGCGATGCGGAACTGACGGGTCGAATGCTGCGGATCGAACGCAGTGAGCTTGTCCATGGCGCCGTCGATGCCGAGCAGTGCGTCGCGGAACGCCGGGTAGATCTCCTTCGCCAGCGCGGTGGGCTCCATGAAGCGGCCCCGGCGCTGGAACAGCGGGTTGTCGAGGGAGGAGCGCAGCCGTCCCAGGGACTGGCTGACGGCCGACTGGGTCACGTACAGCCGGTCGGCGGCGGCGGTCAGGCTCCGGGACTCGTAGATCGCGGCGAAGACGCGGACGAGATTCAGGTCCATGGGCGCCCCTCCCGATGTAGTGTGACGCGGATAACTATTAGTGATTCTAATGCGGTGCTCCGTGTGCGGTCCCTAGGGTCGAGGTAATCCACTGCCAGCGCACCGTTGGCAGGCCGATCCTGACGAAGGAGCATCATGACCCTCACCGCCACAGCGACGACCACCGCCGCCGAAGCGATCGCCACCGCGGGAAGCGCCGTCGACGCGCTGCGCAACGCGCAAGCCAAGCCCACAGTGTTCCCGGTGCAAGCAGAATTCACCAACTGGCGCTCGGAGCAGCGGGCCTGGCGCGAGGGGGTGGCCCTGCTGGATCAGTCGCACCACATGACCGACCTGTTCATCTCCGGACCCGACGCCCTGCGGCTGCTCTCGGATACCGGCGTCAACAATTTCAGTCGGTTCCGCCCGCAGATGGCCAAACAGTTCATCGCTGTCAACCACGAGGGCTACCTGATCGGCGACGCCATCCTGGTGTACCTGGAAGAGGAGTCTTTCGACCTGGTGGGCTGGCACATGGTGCTGGACTGGGTGCAGTTCATCGGAGAGACCGGAGACTACGATGTCACCTTCGAACGTGACGCCTCCTCGGCGGTGCGCCAGGGCGATCCGACACTGTACCGGTACGAGGTGCAAGGACCGGACGCCGAGAAGCTCATGCAGAAAGTCAGCACCATCGAGGTGGCCCAGACCAGGTTCTTCGGCATGCTCGAATTCGAGATCGCCGGTCGGCGGATTCCTGCGATCCGGCACGGCATGGCCGGTCAGCCGGGGTTCGAGATGTGGGGACCGTGGGAAGACCGCGAGGTGATCCTCCAGGCGCTGGTCGAGGCCGGAGCGGAGTTCGACCTGACTCGGGTGGGGTCGCTGGCCTACTCCACCGCCAATCTCGAATCGGCGTGGGTGCCCTCTCCGCCGGCCGCGATCTTCACCGGAGAGCGCATGGAGGAATACCTGGACTGGCTGCCCGCCGCGCGGATGGGATCGATCGCCGGCAGCCTGGACTCCGAGGACATCGAGGACTATTACCTCACCCCCTTCGACCTCGGCTACGGATTCGTCATCGACTGGGACCACGACTTCATCGGCAGAGAGGCGCTGCGCAGCCACGCGAAGGCTGCATCGCGGAAGAAGGTCACCCTGGTGTGGGACCCGGAGGAACTGGCCTCAGCCCAGCGCACCCTCTACGAGGAAGGCGTGCCCGCCAAGTTCATCAACCTCCCGAAGGCGCGCTACGGGCAGTTCCAGACCGACCGCGTGCTCCATGACGGCAGGGACGTCGGGATCTCGCTGGACGCCGGCTACCTGGCCAACGAGCAGGCTTTCGTCTCCCTCGCCACCATCGAGGAGGAGTTCTCGGCTCCGGGGACCGAGGTGACCCTGGTGTGGGGCGAGGACCCTGCCTCCACCAAACCCGCCGTCGAGGCGCACCGACAGATCCAGATCCGCGCGACCGTGCAGCCCGCACCGTACTCGCGCTTTACCCGCGAGAATTACCGACGCAACAGCTGAGCCGTTGCCGTCACCGGCGCGGAGAGGAGACAGACATGCATCAGCGAACCATGACACGGCGCGCCGTGCTTCTGGGCGGATTGGGACTCGGCGCCGCCGGGGTTCTGCTCGGATGCGGGGATGGATCGCCCTCGGCGGGGACCAGTACCGACGGCGCCACCGGTGCTGCCGACGCTACATCGGGTGGAGTGGAGGAAGTCGGGGTGTTGCCCATCGTCGACGTCGCCACCATCTTCATCGCCAAGACGCAGGGGATCTTCTCCGACCACGGACTCGAGATCGAGACGACGCTCGCCCAGGGAGGCTCTGCGATCGTGCCCGCTGTGGTTTCTGGGGCGAACCTCTTCGGATTCTCCAACCTCACCTCGCTGCTCATCGGACGATCGCGCGGGCTGGACCTGGTCACGGTGGCGCCCGGGTCCGGGTCCAACGGGAGGGACGGCCAGGATTACTTCGCGGTGTTGGTCCGAGACGATAGTGAGATCCAGAACGGGGCTGACCTGGCGGGGGCGTCCATTGCCGTCAACACCGTCCAGAACATCAACGACACCACGCTGAATGCTGCTGTGCGGGATGCGGGTGGCGACCCCGAGGGTATCGACTACGTGGAGGTCGCGTTCCCGGATATGCCGGCGGCCCTGGAGAACGGCCAGGTCGACGCAATCGCGGTGGGGGAGCCCTTCCTGACGATCGCAAAAGACCAGGGTGCCCGGGTGGTGCTCTCCAGTTATGCGAAGCCCATCGACCGGTTGACGGTCTCGGCGTACTTCACCACACAGGAGATCTGGGATGCGCAGCCGGAGCGGGTCACTGCGTTCCAAAGCGCGATGGCGGAGGCACAGTCCATTGCCCGGAGCGACCCGGATGCTGTGCGCGCGGTGCTGCCCAAATACACCAGCCTGGACGCGGATCTGGCGGAGCGGATCATCCTTCCCGACTTCCCGGAACGCATCAACCAGGACTCGACCCAGCAGCTTGCCGACTTGGCGGAGGCCGATGGGCTGCTGCAGAACTCGCTGTCGGTGACCGATCTGCTCGGGGAGGGGTCGTACTAAACCAGCACCGTCACCGTGCCTTGGTCTCCATCGACGATGACGGTGTCGCCCGTGCGGATGATGTGCACCGGGTCGACGGAGAATTCGCTGACCGTCGGAACTCGCGTCACGACTGCGCCCAGGACTGCTTTGGAAGTGACATGGGTGAACACCATGGCTAAGGGGGCCGTGCCCAACAAACGTGTGCTTTGGAAGAAGCCAGACCACCCAGACGATCCCTTGGCCCCGGGAAAAACCAAAACCTTGTCGGTGAAGCAGACACCGCGCAGGGGATGGCGTCGTTCGACGATGACTCCGGTGGAGGGGTCGATGCCGCCCCATCCGGAGATCTGCTCGGTCGAGACCAACGCCTCACCTCGTACGAGCCCGGGCACGATGCCTCGCCCCTGAAGAATTCTGTTGGACTCGACTTGTGGTACAGAATCCGCGGTCAGTGGTTCGTGATGACGGAGTGATGTCATGCCAATTCTCCTCTCCATGTACCGGTGAGTGCGGCCTCGACGCATTCTCTGGTGGTCCCGAACCACGCTTCGATTCCTAGAATCGCCGGCAAATAGTGGGCTTGTTTTGCACTGTCGGTAGCGAAGACCTGACATCCTTTCGGTGCGGTCCTCGACATGGCCGGGCAGGAGTCCGTCAGGACCTTGCCTCCAGCGGCTTGAATAGTGGCAATATCGCCGTTCCGCTGTGCGACCGACCGTAGCGCCCGAGGCGTCATGACCCACAACTCAGTACCTTCGTGCAGAGTTTTTCCGTCGAGCAGAGACGCGATCTCTCGGATCTGCTCCAGTGACGCATGGGGACATCCCAACAAGACGAAATCGACGTCGTCGGAGGATCCCTGGTCGTTGAGGGTCTCGTAGGCACGACGACGATCTTCCGAGGTGTAAGCGATCTCCGTCGGCACCGGTTGGTCCCCGAATGCCGCCTCGAGTGTGGGCGCTTCCGGTGTGAAACCAGGCATACGAAAAATCTCAACACCGCCACTGGTCGCCAGGGCAGCACCGAGATGCTTCAAATCGGTCGCGGTGGGAAGACCGAGTTCTCCGGTGAGGACTGGCCGCTCTTCCTGGACGATTCCACCGACGTGGTATCCGAAGAGTCCCCAATCGAGAAAAGAATCGATCCGGACTTCAGACGAGAAAAGATGGGTGCCGTAGCGGTTTTCATCGAGGTGATTTCCCCAATAGGGGACCCGTCCCGTCAATGAGGCTGCGCCGGTCGACGCCGTGCCTTCGCAGTTAGATTTCGCGCCGATCACCGAATTGGCATAGATCACGGCTGAGGATTCCATCCACGCGATGTGTTCGCCCCGGACGGGCAGGTTCCCGACCTGATAGGGAGTGCAGGTGGCGAGGATGTTGATACCGCGATCGCTGGCGAACGCTTCGGCGTCTTCCTGCTGCTGTACGAGCTCTTGGCGGTAGGGAATGGTGCCGATCGCATCTGCGCCGAAGCCGTGTTGCAGCTGACAGGTGGGGACCTTCATGGAAGGGATGGAGAGGTCTTGGTCCGAATCAAGGTTGATGACCGCGAAGGCTTTATCCCAACCATGTTCGGCGACGATTTTCTGTTTCGCCGGTGTGGGCTGTGTCGAGGTTCCGGCGACGTTGCGGACCTCGCAGAGTCGCTCTGCATCCAGCCCCTCGCCGTAGCGGATGAGCAGGTCCATGGCAGCGGCAACGGCTTCACCCTCGACGCCGTCTCGCATCATCTTTTCCTCAGTGGTGAGCTGCATCTGAAACCCTCCCGTCCGATCCCGCACCTACTGGTGCGGGTCCATCGATGTTCTTACTGACCCGCTGACGCAGATCGTTGAGATTCAGGTCGCTGAGTGCACCGCCATGTGTCAGGTCGAGCGCATGCGCGGCAGCCTCGCCCATGGCGGCGCACGGTCCCATCACTCGAATGCTGGACAGTGCTGCCGCGTCACCATCGACGCAGCGCCCGGCGGCCAGGAGATTGACGGCTCCCCGGGGCGTGATGCTGCGCAAGGGGATGTGATGGACGTGGTCGGAATCGAACTGCTCCCACACATAGCCACGAGGCTGGTCGTGGAGCTCGATGGGCCACGACGTCCGAGCAATGGAATCGTCGAAACGGGTTCCGGCGCGCACCTCGTGTTCGGTGAGTTGATGCTCGCTCAGAATCCATCGAGTCTGGCGGCGTCCCGGGAGTCCGTAGAGCCGGACTTTTGCGTCACCGAAGGCCTCGGGAAAATCTTCACGCAGGAAGTCCAAGACGCGGTCGGCTTGATCTTTGCCGCGGATTTGCGCCTCGGCGGCTGCCACCGCCGACAAGGGAGATTCGATGTGGGTCATATTGAGCACGGCTGTGTCTCGACCCGGGAAGAAGAAGGCGAGTCCGTCCTTGCGGATCAGACCGAAATCTTCGGCTCGATCCTGGAGCCGTGCCGTCAGATCCGCCGCGTCCGGGGCCTGATCTGGGCGAAGGTTCTCGATGCGCACCTGCTGAGAGCCCCAAATGGTTCGCTCGGGGACCTGGCATGGCAAGCCAGCCTCCCAGGTCAATGCCGCGTCGCCGCTGGCATCAATAAACGATGCTGCCTGGATGCGGGCAAATCCGTAGCGGGTGGCAAAAGTGACCGAATCAAGGTGCCCACCGTCGTTCTCCACCGAGAGGATGGATGCCCCCGTCAGTGGAATGACTCCTGCCTCGACAACCTGCTGTTCCATCCACCGGCCGACCGCGTGCTCGTCGTAGTTGACGGTGATGGTGTGACGGTAGTTGTGCGAAATGTCGCCCGCCGGCTCGAGGTCTCGGAACATGGGGTCGAAAATTCCGTGTGTCAGTTGCTCATAGGCCGGACCATTTCCGTAGATTCCACAGAACAAGCCGATCAACGAGTTGGCACATTGGCCACCTAAAACAGGGAGGGCGTCGACGAGTGCCACGCGGCGGCCGAGCTGTGCTGCCGTCAGCGCGGCCGAGATGCCGGCAATGCCGGCTCCCACGACACAGATGTCAACGGATAGTTCCTCGACAGAATCGGGTTGTGGTTTGGTGACTTCGTGTACTTTGACCTCGGTCAGTGCGTGAGGCATGGTCCATCCTTCGGTTGTGCAGGTTAGTGCGAAGCGCCTTTGAGGGTCGCTCCGTGCTCAAGGTCGGTGGCGGTCGTGTCATAGACACTGAGCCAGCTGTTGGGTGGATGAGTGGTCTTCGATGCGGTGGAAAATGAACGCGCGTCGAGCTCGTCCGGGGTGAGTTTGAGGTCGACGGTTCCTTCGCGGAGATCGATGGCGACGAGGTCCCCGTCTCGAACGAGGTTGAGTGCCCCGGGACGGGCCCCCTCAGGCTTGACCTCGCCGACGACGATGCCCTTGTTGACGAGACCGGAAAGCTGTCCGTCAGTCACCACGGAAACCGTATTGGTCAGCCCGGCGCCGTCCAGTGCGAAGACGACGTTGGATGCCATGCCCATTCCGGGTGTCCCGTGTGGTCCTAGCCCGCGCAACACGAGAACGGAACCGGAGGGGATACTGCCAACATGGATCGCATCGATTGCTGAAGCGGCGTCCTCGAAGACGACTGCAGAACCCACGAAGGTTGACGGTCTCGTCTCGGTGGCCGATAGCTTCACAATCGCCCCCTGCGGTGCGAGCGAGCCGCGGAGGATCTGAATCGTCGCATGCTCAGCAAAAGGTGCGTTCAACGGTCTGATGACGTGGTCATCAATGACGCACGGTTCAGTAAGGATTTCGCCGAGAGAAACTCCAGTGACGGTGGTTGCTCCTCGATCGATGACGTCGCCGAGCTGATGCAATACTCCGAGTGCGCCGCCGGCAGCGTCGAATTCCTCGATCGATGTCGGCCCAGCGGGGCGTACCGCGCTCAGCGGCCGGACCGTCTGTGCCAGACGAGCAAACTCGGCGTTCACGTCAAGGTCCAGCCCTGATTCAACCGCGATGGCTTGCAGATGTTTGACCGCATTGATCGATCCAGACACCGCCAAAACACTAGCGATCGCATTGCGAAAGGCCCCAGGGGTGAGAACGTCGCGAGGCCGAATATCTTGTTCAACGGCGGCCACAATCGCGCGCGCCGAATCGTCGACGTAGTGCCACATTTTGGCGCTATTGGCTGCAACCGGGGCGCTGCCTGGAAGGCTCATCCCCAGAGCTTCGGAGACAATATGCATGGTGTTCGCGGTACCCATTCCTGAACACACGCCAGGTCCCTGGATGGCCCGATCGCTCATTCCACACAGATCTGCAAGGCTGCAACGTCCCGAGGCGACGTGGCCAGCACGGATGAACACTTCTTCGATGTCGACGATCTCTCCGGCGTCGCTGAGCCCGCTCTGTTGGTAGCCGCAGGGCACGATGACGGTCGGTACGTTGAGTCGCCCGGCGGCCATTAATTGCCCCGGAGTCGTCTTGTCACAGGAGGCTAAACAGATCATTCCGTCTAACTGTGCGCCCTCGACGACTGCTTCGACGTCGTTCGTCAGCAGATCCCGACTGGAGAGCACGTAGCCGCCGCCACGGCCAGCAGCCATCATGAAGTCGGTCGGTGCCACGGTGCGTACCTCGAAGGCCACGGCACCCTGATCTCGAATGACCTCACACACTCGGTCAGCGATATCGTCGAGATGACTGAAACAGGGGGCGAGTTTCGACGAGGAATTCACGACCGCGATCTTGGGCTTCTGGATGTCCTCATCATTCAGCCCGAGAGCGCGCCACTGGGTTCGGCGGGTCGCCCAGCGGGGCGAGCCAACCGGGAAGTTGCTGCGCAGATTGTCGGTCATGCTGACTCCCTCCTGCCATACACCGACTCGTGCCACGGGATCACGAATCGCTTGAGCGAGTTGACCGTGAAATACATGATCAGACCGATGGTGGCCAGGATCAGGATGACGGCGAACAGTGCCGGCGCATTGAGCTCGTTGAGTGTTCTGACCACGAGGTACCCGAGCCCTTCATTGCCACCGAGATACTCGCCAACGATGGTGCCGATGACGGCGAGGACAATGGCTGTCTCCATGCCGGCGAAGACGTGCGGCATCATGCTCTTCACCTCCAGGTGCTTGAACGTCTGCCACCGGGACGCATTGATGCTCTGCATCACGTCACGATGTCCTCGGTCGACTGAGCGCACTCCCAGCAATACATTGAGCATCACCGGGAAGAACGCCAGCAGTCCCGCGATGATGATCTTTGTGGTCATGCCGAACCCAAACCAGATCACGAACAGTGGGATCAGGGCGACCTTCGGGATGACTTCGAGGGCGATGATCAACGGGCGCACGCTTGCTTCGAGCAGAGGGAGTTTGCCTAAGCCTCGATCCACCGACGCGGGTTCAGGCCGGAGTGTGATTCCGGAAGCACCGGGTGAATCGATTTTGGGCGTGAGGAAGTAACCGGCCTCGCTGCCGGTGGTGTTCCACTGTTGGTCCTTCGGTCGTGCCGGGGCGCAGCGTTCGGTCGGTTGGCTATGCCGATTGTGGTGGCGGGTGGATGGCGGTGAAGAGCCGTTCGAGTCCCTGTTGCCAGGGCCAGGCCTCGGGCAGTCTGATTCGAATTTTGCGGGCGCTGGAGGCGATTCGGGCCGGGATGTTCACGAGTCTGGCCCGGATGGTGCCGGTGCGGGCTTTGGTGAAGGTGCCGGCGGCGAGGATCCCGGCGGTGCGGGTGAGGTTGTAGGCCATCACCGCGCAGACCAGCCAGGCGCTGTTGGCCCCGAAGTGGCCGGAGGGCAGGTGGGCCAGGGCGCTGTCTTTCAGGTCGGCGTTGACTTGCTCGATGATCGCGTGTTGCCGGTGGGTCCGGTCCGCGGCCACCGTGTCCAACACTTCCGGATCCACGGTGGTGAAGAAGGCGTGGAACCGGTGCGTGTCGAACAACGTCGGCTGCCCGTCGTCCTGCCTGAGGTTCAGTTCTGGGATGCGGCGCACCACCAGCCGTCCGGGGATCCGTTCGGCTTTCTTTCTCGAGGTGAACGCGGTGAAGGACACCTCGGCGACCTCGGCTTTGGAGGCCCAGGTGCCGGTGGTCTCGTCGTAGATCGCCTCGGGGTATTCGATGCCGGTCCAGGCATCGTCGGCGATGGTGGCGATGGCGGCCTTGACCGCCAGATTCATCCGCACGGTGACCGAGACGTCGGCACCGGCTTTCAACGCGGTGGCCACGGTGGCGTGCCCGTAGAAAGCCGAGTCGGCACGGACCAACATCCGGGCGCCAGAGTCCGGAGGCAGTCGCTTGAGCGTGGCCAGCGCGTCGGCGATCAACCGGCAGGCCCCGCGTGGGGAGCCCACCGCTCCGCGACGCAGACGCTGACCCAAGATCACCGGGGCCGCAGTCTCGGTGCTCGCCGTGGCCAGCAAGGCGTTGAGTCCACGCACGCCCGAGTATCCGTACCCGGAGCCCTGCTTCTGATAGCCGTGGACCTCGATGATCGTGTCGTCCACATCCACATAGACGAACTGTCCGGCGCCGGGGCTTCCCAGCACCGATGCCCTGACGGAGAGGTTGGCCAACAGTCCGGAGGCGACCGCGTCGAGCTGGCGGACGTGCCCGAAGGTGAACGCACGCAGGAACGAACCCAGGGTCGAGGGCGCGTAGCAGGCGTTGAAGATTCGTTTCATCGCCCCGTGGCGCAGGATGGCCATGTCGTCGATCGAGTCGGCTCCGGCGCACATGCCGGCCACCAGGGCCGCGATCTTGGCCCCGGCGTTGGCGCCCTTGTCGGTCGGCACCGTCAATCGCCCCTTGGCCAGCTGGTGCAGGCCGGCCTCGGCGGCCAGCTCCATCATCGGGACCAGTCCGGCGGAGCCGATGAGGTTCGGCTCGTCGAAGGAAGCTGACAGTGCGGAACGGGTGTGGGAAACTTGCATCTGCGAGATGCCCTCTCATCGCGGTGGAACGGAACCCTGAACAAGTGCCATTCTTCCCGGTCAGACGGGCATTTCGTTCTTAATTACGTACCAGTACCAAGCATGCTCATCGGTGGATCAAGGCTAAGAGAACCCCGACGACGACTCCCGCGAAGGTCCCCACGCTGAAGCCAATCAGGATCTGAATGACGGTTACCCTGATATGCGACCAGGTGCTGGCTTCACCTAGCACGGTTCCCAAGCTCTCGAAGATCAGCGAGGGCGGCGGCAGAATCAGCGGTGAGACCTCTAAGGCTTTGACCGTGATCTCCCAAATGATGAATAGCAAGATGAGCAGTCCTGGAGTCGTGATCCAGGGCAGAACCCGCAGCAGCTTTTTACGATTCATGGTCAAGCTCCTCGTTCAATGACGTCCGCAGGTGAGAAACGCGGTTCTGATAGATGTCGTCTTGGTTCACCAGTGGTGTTCGAGGGCGGCTCAAGGGAACGTCGATGATCTCCTTGATGCGGCCAGGTCGCGGCGTGAGATGAACGACGCGGTCGCCCAAGGAAACTGCTTCGTCGATGTCGTGGGTGACAAAGACGACGGTGGCCCCGGTAGCGAGGGCGATGCGCTGCAACTCTGCGTTCATCTTTTCCCTCGTGAGCGCATCGAGCGCACCGAAGGGCTCATCCATCAATAACAATTGCGGGTCGTCACTCAATGCGCGCGCGATAGCCGCACGTTGGCGCATTCCACCGGAGAGTTCACGGGGATAGTTCGGAAGGAATCCGCCGAGGCCGACCAGGTCTGCCAATTCGCGGACCCGGGCCCGGCGTGCGGATTTCGGTGTGCCTCGTAGTTTCAGTGGGAGGGCGATATTCTCCTCGATGCTGTACCAGGGGAAGAGATTCGCCTCCTGAAACACCACTCCCAGGTTGCGTATCAGCTTGGAGTTGACGCGCTCACCGGTCCAGAGTGACTGTCCCTCGATGAGAACTTGGCCTGAGGTGGGCGGAATCAGGCCCGCCATGATGCGCAATAGCGTGGTCTTGCCGCACCCGGAGCGCCCGACCAAGGAGACGAACTCTCCTTGGCGCACTTCGAGATTGATGTTGCTCAGGGCCTGTACATGACCGCGGTCAGTTTTGTAGGTCTTCCCCAGGTCGGAGATGCGAATATCCACGGTCGTGTCGTTGATATTCGGTGCGTATGCGGTGTCGGTGTTGATCTGTAATGACATTTCTTTCCTCACAGTCTGGACATGATGAGAGATCAGGCGGAGACGAAACTGTTGTCAACCCACTCGGTCACGTCGTGACCCGACTCGACGAGGCCAGCGTCGACTAGTTCCTGATATCCGTCTTCCCAATAGCTTTCGTCGGTGACGAGCAATTCGGCTGTTCCATCAGCGGTCCAGAGGGCACGTGCCTGTTTGAGTGCTTCCCGCGCGATATCGTCATCGTCGAGCGAGGCAAACGAATATTCACCGCGCAGCGTCTCGAGCACGTGGTCGAGATTCTCGTCGTCGACCATGGCCTGGGTTGCCTGTTTGATGGCCGTGAGGTAGCTGCGAATCGCATCACCATGCTGTTCCAGTGAGTCACGGCTGGCCGTGTAGATCTGCGAGTCGGCACGCACTTGGTACCCACTGTCGAAGGCATCTGCTTCACCTGGGTACTGGTTCATGGTGGTGATGGCTTGGTCGATGCTGACCATGTAGCCGGCGATGTCGCCTCGTTTTACGAGCTCGAATGTTCCCGGGCCAAGCCCCACGACCTGTCGCTGCACTTCCGAGGGATCGATTCCTGCCTTGTGCAGCATGAGTGACAGCGACTTGTCACTGGTGCCACCCTCGGAAGGGACACCGACGGTCTTGCCTACGAAATCTTCGGGGGAGGCCAATGGCACATCGGTGCTGTACAGCGTTCTGATGGAGGAGCCGCGGACGATACTGCCGACGTTCACCAGCGGCTGACCGTCTGCGGCTGCCGTCATCAGGTCGATCAATCCGACGCGGGTGAGCGGACCTGCCCCGGACACCAAAGTTTGGATGGCTTGGGGCGATCCCTTGGTCGTTTGGAACGTCACGTCCAGACCCTGATCTGCGAAGTATCCGCCCGCGGCGGCCATAAGTTCTGGCGCAACCGAGAGCGTTTCCATGGGCAGATAGCTCAGATAGGTAAAGGCGGATTGAGTGCCATCGCCCGCAGCGCCACCGGACGCGCCGCCAGCACTACCGCAGGCGGTCAGCGCGCCAAGCGCGGCCAAGCCGAGGGATCCTCCGAGGAAACCTCGGCGTGAAATGGAGTGGAATGGTGCTGTGGACTGCTGTGACATGGGTGCTCCTCGAGATGAAAGGGTGATGCCTGCTGTAGACACCCTTTCAATCGAGTTAGTGTGAGGCTAGTCACATCCCACGACGTGGGATTTGAGCTGGTCCGCACCTTGATTTTGGAGCTCAGGCGATCGCTCGAGAAATGCCTAGTGCCGTTGTTTGAACCCCATGAGCCATTGATCTCTCACGAAGCACGCCGTGCGGAGTATTGACGGAGAGCGCTGCAATAACTCTCCCGTCGGAGCCCTTGATGGGAGCGGCTGCTGAGGTCGACGTCGCATTGACCTGGCGGTCACTAATCGCGAACCCTCGGGCTCGGATTTCGGCCAGCGTTCGCCTGATCTGTTGCGGGTCAGTCACCGTGAGATCGGTGCGGCGCTCGAGTGTTGAACTGAGATATTCCTCCTGGACCGCCGTTGGTGCATGGGCTAGTAAAGCGAGGCCAACTGACGTGAGGTGCAAAGGGTAATGACTGCCCACGTATGGCCGCTCGGGGGCCTTGCCGGAGGGGTACATCTTCTCGATAAAAACAGCATGCAGGCCGTCACGGACGGCAAGGTGCACAGGAAATCCCGAGACGTGCATGAGGTCGCGCATGAAGGGCAATGCGACTTGCTGGATCTGCCCGGATCTCGGTGACGTGGTGCCTAGCTCCCAGAGAGATAAGCCGGGGTGGTATCGGTAGGAGGCGTCAATTTCTAGCAGGTTTTCCTTGGCCAGCGCCCGGAGAATTCGATGGCATGTCGATACCGGTATCGTCGTGGATCGAGACATTTCGGTGGCAGTCAGACCGGCACTACTTTGCGTCAGTGTCCTCAGGATCTGCGCCACGCGTGCGAGTATGCCCCCGCTGGAATCCATTGCACCCCTCTTTGACCGTTATGTGTGCCCTCTCACATTCTATCGGTTTAGGTAGTGTGCCCTGGCGGCCTTGCATCGCGTCGTTCCCTTGTGGCGGTACGAAAGCAATATCTTGAGACGCTCTACTTTTGCGTAAACGTTCGACCTAGCATGGAGATGTTCGTCACGCACAAAGGAGCATTGTGAATTTCTCGGAACGTTTGTACTCGCTTGCAGTCAAAATGCGCCAGCAGAAGGACCTCATCGCTACTGAAGAGGCGACGAAGAATGCGCTGGTTATGCCCTTCATCTCGTCGATTCTTGGATATGACGTATTCAACCCACTTGAAGTTGTCCCGGAGTTCACGGCGGACCTGGGAATCAAGAAGGGAGAGAAGATCGACTACGCCATCGTTCGAGATGGCGAAATCCAGATGTTGGTGGAGTGCAAGAGTCTGACTGGCACTTTGAAGTTGGAGCACGCATCACAGCTCTTCCGATACTTTGCGGTGACAAAGGCTCGGATCGCAATTTTGACGAACGGTGAGCAGTATCAGTTCTATACAGACCTGGACGCGCCGAACAAGATGGATTCGAAGCCATTCTTGGTCCTTGATCTCAATGACATTGACGATGCTTTGCTGCCTGAACTCAAGAAGCTCTCCAAAGAGGACTTTGACCTTGAATCGGTGGTTAATGCAGCTGAAGAGCTCAAATACATCAGCGCAATCAAGCGACGCATCGGTGATTTTTTCCACCAGGCAGACGACGATTGGATCAAATTCATTGCATCGAAGGTCTATGAAGGACCGGTCACTCAGCGCGTCCGGGAACAGTTCTCCAGTCTCATCTCCAAAGCGACACGGCAGTTCTTGCGCGACCAAGTCAACGATCGGTTGAAAACTGCTCTTGGAGAATCTGCCTCGACTGCAGACAAGGGGGCAGAAATGGCAGAGAGCCTTTCCAGCGATGAAGTCGTCGAGCAAGACCTTCGGGAAGCTGCGGTCGAGGACGATGGTATTGAAACCACAATCGAAGAGCTCGAAGGTTTTCACATCATCCGAGCAATCGTGTGCAGTGAAGTTGCGCCGGATCGTGTCTTCTACCGGGACTCCAAGTCCTATTTCGCTGTCATGCTCGATGACAACAACCGCCGATCGATTGCGCGTCTCCACTTCAACCGGTCGCAAAAGTACATTGGTACGTTCGATGAGGAGCGGCGCGAAACCCGTCACCCTATCGACGGGTTGGTTGACATCTACCAGTTCGCTGATTCGCTGCGGACGACGACCCGACGAATTCTCGAGAACCTTTGATGTCCTTCTAGATCGGGCCACTTACTTCTCGATGACCATGGTCGCGTCTGCCAGTCGGTGAACGCGGCCATGGTTTCGTTGAGGGGTTCTTCGAAGTAAAAGTCATCCTGCCAGAAATAGGCGGCACGCCGCGTGCTCATGCTTCTACGCTCGGTGGTGCCACACTACTTCGTGCAACGGCTGGGGCGTGATCTGGCCTAGCTCGAGTTGATTGCACGCCAGCCGGGTCTGTCGCCGAAGACGGTCGACCGCATGGTTGTCCACTTGAGCCGGAGGGGATTCGTCGAGAGGTCAGGACACCGGGGTGGGGGACTCGATCATCAGGGTGATCTCGCTCGGCGCGGGCCACTCGTTCAGGCTGGAGAACGCGACCTCGGCGTCGTCTTCGGCGTAGATGACGAGTTCGCCCAGCAGTCCGTCGTTGATCATCAACCGGATCTCATGCTCCACCCCATTGCGCTGGAACACCCCGGCCACGCACCAAGTCTGCTGGAACGGGACGAGCCGGGTCGATTCCTCCGGCACGTGGAACACCACGCTGTCATAGGTGGGCTCGAAAGCGAGCTGCGTGGCTGACTTGATTTGTTCCTGGACGTCTTCGGACTGGATCAGTTCCTCGGGGGCCAGCAGTTCCAGGACCTCGCGGACGCGCGGATGCAGCGGTTCGAAAAGGTCTTCTTCCTTGGTCTCCTCGAGCTCGCGTTCCCAAGCCGCGCGGGATTCCCAGCGGCTGAGCGCGCGGTCCAGGGCGAAGGTGCCGACCATGGTGGCGGCGGCCCCGGCGGCGATCCACCAACGTGGGTGCGCCGAGCCCTTGGACTCGATCCATTCGTGCACGGCGGTGTCCCAGTGATCGAAGCGGCCATCGGCGGCCCACCAGCCGACGGCGCCGGCTCCGGCCTTGATGCCCCAACGTAGCAGGGCTGGCGTGGAGCGCAGGGTGGGGTTGCTGGTGCTGAGTGCGAGCACCGAGGTGAGGGCCGATCCGGCCTGGTAGTAGCGGCGGGTTTCGTCGTCGAGATCTCGAGGGTCAACGAGGCTGAAAGCGGACACGGCGGCGGTGGTGGCGATCTCCGAGAAAGTCATGGTCTCAGCTTAGGGTGTGTGCCGCGACGCCGGGAACAGCTGAAGCCGCGAGGGTGACGGAATGTGTCCCAGCGTGCACGATCTGGGCCGAAAAGGTTGTCGACGTCGCGCGGGCCTGGCTAGGTTCGGGACCAGAGAATCACGAGATCCGGTGCGAAGCCCTGGCTGACCGGACGGCAACCCTCTCGCCGTAGTGGGGTGCTCCAGGTGAGGATTCGGCCCGCGGTACGACCGTCCCGGGCAAGTACGTAGGAAAGGACCCTCCCCATGTCGACGTCGACGTTTGCCCAGTTGAAAGAAGCCACCGCCGAGCACGGGCCCACCAGCGAGCAGCTGGCCCAGCACTTCAATCCGGTATTCGCCCTGATCCGGGCCGGGGCGCAGCAACGGGAACTGGACCATGAGCTGGCTTTCGACGCCATCGAGCTGCTGCGCGATTCCGGGTTCACCCGGGTGCGGCTGGGTCGGGAGTACGGCGGAATCGGGGCGAGCCTGCAGCAGCTGGCGGAGCTGTTGATCGAGCTGGCGGCAGCGGACTCCAACCTGCCGCAGGCGCTGCACGGGCACTTCATGTTCACCGAACAGCACGAGAACGAGTCCCAGGGCTCGGTGTCTCAATGGTGGCTGGCCGAGGTGGCCGCGGGCAAGATCTTCGGCAACGCGCTGGTGGAGTTGCCGCCGACGGCAGGCAAGGCGCCGGTGCTGTTTTCCGACGTCGACGCCGACACCTCGCAGTCAGCGGTGGCCACCGGCACGAGCCAGATCGGGGAGATCTCCGGCGACAAGTTCTACTCCACCGGCGCGCTGTTCGCCGACTACCTGCTGGTGTCGGCCACGCGTCCCGGGCGCGAGGACGAGGGCCCGCTGTTCGTCGTCGTGGATGCGCATGATCGCGGGGTACAACGGGTGGATGACTGGAACGGGTTCGGCCAGCGGCTCACCGCATCCGGCACCACCACGTTCCGCGGGGTTCCGGTGCAGGCCGACCGGTTGCAGGAATTCAACGTGCCCACCGGGGTGCTGGCCTACACGGTGCTGTGGATCGTACTGACCGCCACTCAAGCCGGGATTGGTGCGGCAGCACTGCGCGAGATCACCCGGTTCGTGCAGAAGCGGCGTCGGACCTACGATCACGCGACGGCGGAGACGCCCGCCCAGGATCCGCTGGTGCACCAGGTGATCGGGGCGGTGTCGGCGAAAGTGGCATCGGCGCGGCAGATCGTGCGCGGGGCGGCCGAGGTGGTGGAGGAATCGTACCGGGCCACTCGCGGGCACACCGACCTGGAGGATCCGGTGTTCCTGGAGGCGCACGCCCGGGCGAACATTGCACTCTCGGAGGCGTCGCTGGTGGTGTCGGAGTTGATTCTGGATGCCACCGGGCAGATCTTTGAGGCCGGCGGCGCCTCCGCCACGGATGCGGCCAAGCAGCTGCACCTGCACTGGCTCAACGCGCGCGCCATCGCCAGCCACACCCCGCTGATCTACCGCACCCAGGCGGTGGGGAACTACCGGATTAACGGGGTGCTGCCGCCGCACCACTCGACAGCACGGAACTCCGATCCGGCTGCGGCGGGTGCCGGTGAAGCGGGTGAAGCGGGCGTTGAGGCTGGTGCTGTTGCGACGCCGGTACAGTTCGCAGAGGGCATCTGATGACAACGACGCGTGAGCTGGGAACACAGCCCGACCGAGTCCGGGCCGCGCATCAGAAGCTGGCACCGGTGTTCGACCAGATCGCGGCCACCGCCGTGAGCAGGGAAGCCGCCGGGGAGCTGGACCGCGACGCGGTGCACGCCCTGCGCGACGCCGGCTACACCACCCTGCGCGTGCCGGAAGAGTACGGCGGGGCCGGGCTGAGCTTCGAGGAGGCCTCCTGGTTTCTGGTGGCCCTGGGCCGGGCCGATTCCAACCTGGCACAGGCACTGCGGGCACACTGGCTGCACGTGGAAGACGTGTTGTCCCGTCCTGCAGATGACCCGGCCACGCCGGAATTTCGGGACCGGTGGCTGCGCCGGATCGGCGAGGGCGCCATCGTGGGCAACGCCCTCACCGAGCGCGGCAACGTGCGTGGGCAGACCGTCACGCGGCTGCACACCACCGAACGGCGCGACGCCGAGGGCCACCCCGTACGAGTGCTCACCGGAGAGAAGTTCTACTCCACCGGGGCTGCGTATGCTGACTGGATCCTCGTCTCTGCCACCGACGACGACGGACAGCCCGTGAGCGCGGCCGTGCCGAGTACCGCGCCGGGCATCACAATCGTCGACGACTGGGACGGCTTCGGCCAGCAACTCACCGCCTCCGGGACCACCCGTTTCGCCTCCACCCCGGTGCCGCACGCCGATATCGCCCCGCCCGGGGACGGCCCCGATTCCGGCGGCCGCGTGGCGTTCGGACAGGCGCTCGCCCAGTACGTGCACCTGGCTGTGCTGACCGGCATCGGCCAGGCGGTGGTGGAGGAGGGCGCCGGCTACGTGCGCTCGCGGACCCGCGGGTTCTCCCATGGTGCCGCCGAGCTGCCCGGGCAGGACCCGCAGGTGCTGCACGTGGTGGGCCAAGCGTCGTCGCAGATCTTCGGCGCCCGCGCTGCGTTTGCGGCGATTCTGCCGGAGCTGGCCCGCCAGCTGCAGGCCGAGTCGGACGGGCGGATCCTCCCGGAAATCGACGTCGACCGGCTCTACCTCTCCGTCTACCAAGCGCAGCAGGTGATCGCCCCGGCGGTACTTGCCACGGCGACCGCGATCTTCGAGGTGGGCGGGGCTTCGGCAGCGTCGGCCTCGCGCGGGCTGGACCGGCACTGGCGCAACGCCCGGGTGCTGGCCAGCCACAACCCGCTGATCTACCGCGCCCGGATCATCGGTGACTGGGAGGTTAACGCCACCCCGGTCGAGCGCAGCTACACGGTGGGGACGCCCGGCCAGCAGCAGTGACGGCAGGTGTGACCACGGGGTGACGGCAGGTGTGACACAATATCGGTGATTCGACGCCGCCTGGGGCAGCAGGCGCGCACGGGCCGGAGAGGCAGTGACACCGTCGTCGTCGAGACCCATCACGTTGCTCATCAGCGATTTTCGTCGCGTTCACAAGGAATGACTGTGCCCGAAACTGCCGCACCCGCACATTACGCACCCACCGGACGAGGCCTCTACGCCATCTTCATGTCACTGATGGCCGTGGTGCTCATCCTCTCCAACATCGGAGCGGCCAAGGGGGTGGAGTTCGGGCCCATCATCACCGACGGCGGCTTCTTCCTCTTCCCGCTGGCCTACATCATCGGCGACGTCGTCTCCGAGGTCTACGGTTTCCGCGCCTCGCGCAGGGCCATCATCACCACCTTCGCCCTCTCCGCGTTCGCGGCCCTGTGCTACTGGATCATCATCGTGCTCCCTGGCGCCTCCTGGTACGACGGACAGGAAGCCCTCGAGCGCACCCTGGGTCCAGTGTGGATGATTGTGGGCGCCTCGCTGCTCGGGTTCCTCGTGGGCCAGCTTTCGAATGCCTGGGTGATGACCCGGATGAAGCGCCGCAACGGTGAGCGGCTGTTGTTTGGGCGCATCGCTGCCTCCACGCTGGTGGGCGAATTCCTGGACACCCTGGTGTTCTGCGCCATCGCCGCCCAGGTGATCGGCATCGAAACCATGGGGCAGTTCGTGAACTACGTGGTGGTCGGATTCGTCTTCAAATCTGTGGTGGAGATCGTGTTCTCCCCGGTCACCATGTGGGTGATGGCCCTGGTCAAGCGCCACGAACCGGCCTACGGAGCGCGCTAACCCTCCCGACTTGCAAAACTTTGCACCAGTGCATAAACTGCACTGGTGCAAAAAAGTGACGTCTCTATTCCTGACACTGGCCCTGAGCTCGCTGCCGAATCCACTGTGGGTAGGCGCGAACAACAGCGCCAGGCGACCCTGCTGGCCCTCCATGAGGCCGCCGTCGCCCAGGTGACGGAGCAGGGGTACGAAGCTGCCACGATTACCTCCATTTCGGACGCGGCCGGGGTGTCGCGCCGGACCTTCTTCAACTACTACGCCACCAAGGACGAGGCGATCCTCGGCGTGCTCGAGCCCTCGGTGCCGCCGCAGGTACTGGAGAAGTTCCTGGAAGAAATCGCCGTCGAGCGCGCCCTCGGGCCGGTGGTGCGGCTGCTGATGTCGGTGATGTCGTCGTCCCGGGTGGGCGGTGAGACCCGCCAGGACCTGATGAGCCTCGCCGGGCTGGCGCCGTCGCTCTCGCACACCCTGAAGCGTTACGCGGTGCGCGCCGAAGACGTCATCTCCGAGGTGCTCGTAGAGCATCTAGCCCACCAGGACGGCGAACCGCGCACCACCCCCGACGTCGCGCACGCGATGGTGATGATCGCCGGAACCGCACTGCGTTTCGCCTACGCCAAGAATCCCGACTCGATGATCGATCCGGACTCTCCGGCCCTCGTAGACGCCGTCGAGCTCTTTTCGACCACGCTCAAGGAAGTACTGTGACCGTGACACCTGTCGACGCCGCTGCGACGTCACCGAAGAAACCGCAGCAGAATCCGCAGCGGAAATCGCAGCAATCCCTGGTCCTGCTCTTCGTGGGGCTACTGCTCACCATGCTGATGGCCTCGCTCAATCAAACCGTGCTGGCCACCGCCCTGCCCACCATCGTGGGTGACCTGAACGGGGTGAACCACATGTCGTGGGTGATCACCTCGTTCATTCTCGCCTCCACCATCACCATGCCGGTGTATGGGCGCATTTCCGATGTGTTCGGTCGCCGCCCGGTGATTTTGGTCGCCATCGGGCTGTTCATGATCGGATCGATCACCGGGGCGCTGGCCTCCAGCATTGAGGTGCTGATCGTTTCGCGCGTCATCCAGGGACTGGGTGGCGGCGGCCTGATGATCCTCTCGCAGGCTGCTATTGCCGACGTCGTGCCGGCGCGGCAGCGCGGTAAATACATGGGGATCATGGGTGCGGCGTTTGCCGTGTCCTCGGTGGCCGGACCCCTGCTCGGCGGCTGGCTGACCGAGGGTCCGGGCTGGCGCTGGGCGTTCTGGATTAACCTGCCCTTCGGTGTGCTGGCCATGCTCGCCGTCGCGCTGTTCTTGCCCGCCCCGAAGAAGCTGGGCGCCGACCGCCCGCGCCTGGACTACCTGGGCATGGCCCTGATCGCCGCGGCCACCACCGCGCTGGTGCTGGCCAGCACTTGGGGTGGCAGCGAATACGAGTGGGGTTCCCCGTTGATCATCGGGTTGTTCGTGGCGGCCGCCGTGCTGGCGGTGCTGTTCGTCGTCGTCGAGGCGAAGGCAGTCGAGCCCGTGATCCCGTTGAGCTTCTTTGCCGACCGTAACTTCACCCTGACCACCGTGGCCGGGCTGATTACCGGTGTGGCGATGTTTGGCGCGTTGGGCTACATGCCCACCTACATTCAGATGGTGACGGGTGTGGGTGCGGCGCAGGCCGGGCTGCTGATGGTGCCGATGATGGGCACCATGTTGCTGACGTCGGTGATCACCGGCATGGTGGTTTCGCGCACCGGGCACTACAAGACGTATCCGGTGGTGGGCACCGTCGTGGTGGCAGGGTCGCTGGTGTTGCTCTCACAGTTGCAGGCCGACTCCGCGATCTGGATGCTCTGTGGCGCGCTCGGCGTGATGGGTCTGGGGCTGGGTATGTCCATGCAGATCATGGTGCTGATCGTGCAGAACTCGTTCCCGGTGTCCGTGGTGGGTACGGCGACCGCGGCGAACAACTACTTCCGCCAGGTCGGGGCCACGCTCGGTTCCGCGGTGGTGGGCTCGCTGTTCATTACGCGCCTGCAGGACATCCTGGCGGAGCGGATGGCGTCGACGGGTGCTACCGCCGGCGAGTCCTCCGTGAATAACCTGACGCCGGAGATGGTGCAGCAGCTGCCGGACGCGATGCAAGATGTCATTGTCGGGAGCTACAACGAGGCGCTGATGCCGATCTTCCTCTACATCCTGCCGCTGATGATTGCCGCCGCGGTGCTGTTGCTGTTTGTGCAGCAGAAGCCGCTGGCCACCACGGTGGAGGACGGAGTGCGCGCGACCTCGGCCGGCTCTCCCGAAACCGGCACCCTGCCGCTATTGCGCCGTGATGGGGCCGACTCTGACGAGATCGCGGCTGACGACGCCGAGGCGCGTTCCGGACCCTCACTCGAGTCCGCCCGCCTGATAAGCCCCTCGACATCTCGATGACCACCTGACCCTGCAAGAGTCGCTGAGCGGCGCTGGATCTCTTCTGAGGTCCGGCGCCGTTGCTATCTACGTGTGTCGCACCCCTGTGGAGGGGCCAGCTCCCGCACCAGTCCGCGCACTCCCACACGCCCATTTTTCGCTCACCCGACTTATCCACATTTTAGATCAGCCATTCCCTTAATCGGATCCGTGTACTAGACTTAATTATAGAACAAACGTACCCGAACTTGATCCGACGTCGGAGGGAGCCAGGTCATGACCAGTGTGGTCTCATCCCCCTTGCTACCCCTGCTCGACGCCCTGGATGACCTCTCCACCGCCGACCTGACCATCCTGCTCACCCAGGGGCTCACCACCCTCAGCCGCCGCCTCTCCAGTGCTCACGCCCACGATGAGTTCAGCCCGTTCCACCGCGAAGGTGCGGACACCCGCCAGGACTGGGGCACCTCATTCCTGCCCAACGAACACGGCCACTACACCACCCAGGGAAACAACGACGCCGACGCCATCATTTGCGAGGACCCTGCCGCGTCCCTGCCCAGCATGATCGAGCAGGCCGCCGTCCTGGGGCGGCTCTGCGAGAACGTCGAGACCGCCCTGGCCGGGATCGTCGGTCGGATCTTCCCGCTGCACGAACAGCGCCTGGAACTGCTCGGCTTGCCCACCGGCCGGGTAACGCACAAAAACGCCGCCGACTACCTCCGCTTCCAGACCCAGGTTGGGTTCGGGGTGGCCCGGCGCCGGATTCAGACCGCCACCGCGATCCACCCCGACACCACGCTCACCAGCCTCACCGACGCCGCAGGCACCACCACCGAACCCCCGCGACCCGACGTTCACGACGCCGCCGTGGATGGCGAAATCACCCCACGCGCCGTCCAGGCCATCATCGATGCCCTCGGTGCGGTGGAAGAAGAAGCCCGCAGTGTCAGCACCGACCCGGACGAGGTCAAAAAACTCATCAACGACGGGGAGAAAACCTTCGTCACACAGGCTCGGGAGTTCGACGACAACGCCTTCGCCGCGTACGCCGCAGGATGGAAGGAACGCACCAGCAACCAGGTGAATCCCGATGGCGAAGCCCCCGACGACACGATCGCTGAGAAAAAACGGGGACTACGCCGCATCGGCACCCGGGGCAAGCTCAACATCTGGCAATGCGCCACCGATCAGGCCGGTGATGAACTCTTCCGCACCCTGGTCCACGCGATGAACAACCCCAGGGCGACTCCTGGCTCCCACAGCGGCGACACCACCACATCAGACGCGGGTACTCGCACCCAGGCAGGCGCCGATCCCAGCGTTGCAGAGGGTGCTGAAACCACCCACGCGGTGGATGCCACAGGCACCCCAGTCGACAACCTGGACGAGCGCACCCGGGACCAGAAAGCCCACGACGCCCTCATCGGCGTCCTCACCGCCGGATTGAAAGTCCCGCACAACACGCTCCCGGATCAGGGCGGGACCCGGCCCCAGATGCTGGTCACCCTCGACCTGCCGCTACTGCTGCGGATGATGCACCAGGCCGACATCGCCCCGAAGAACCTTGACCCGGCCTGGCTCACCGATGGGACCCTGCCCCGTTTCGAGCTCTGCCAGGGCTCCTACACCGGACCCATCAGCCCCACCGCGATCCGGCACCTACTCTGCGAAGCCGAGATCCTGCCCGTCGTCCTCGGTGGGGCAGGGCAGATCCTGGATGTGGGCACCAGTGAGCGATTCTTCGACAAACACCTGCGCAAAGCCCTCGTCGCCCGCGACGGCGGCTGTGCCGCCCCCGGATGCATGGCTCCGGCGCCGTGGTGCGAAAGCCACCACATCGACCCAGCCCGGAATCAAGGACCGACCTCGACGGCCAACGGGGTGCTGCTATGCCACCACGACCACCGGTTAGCCGACCGAGGAGACTGGCAGATCCGGATCGTCGACGACGTGCCCTGGTTCACCGCGCCACCGTATATCGACCCCGACCAGGTCCCGAGACGCAACACCTACTGGCGGCCAGAGCGACAATAGACTGGCGCCATGGGGCGTGCCTATCTGGCGTCGGATTACTTCGTGGAACCGACGGCCCAGATGCGAGACGGCACCGTGCTGTTGGTCGCGAAATCGCCGATCTGCTTCGCCTTGAACACCCACGGGTTGTGTGAGCCGGCGGTGCGGGCATTACGCCAGTGCCGGTCCAAGTTCTTCGACGTCGAAGAACTCGAGGCCGCTAGCGCATCGAAAGCATGGCTGATCGCGTTCGTCACGTAGCCGGTCAGCGCCACCTGTCCCTGAGCCGACGCCAGTTCGGTGTGGTCATTGACCCGCTCTTCCTCCTCCAGAGTGAGGGTTCCCTCCCGCAGCGCGAAGGCCGCGTCGTACGCATCCTGTAGAGCCTGAGCCGTGCGGTAGACCGTGGCGCGTGCGGCAAACGCCGCCGAGGACACCTCGCCGATCACCTGCAGCAGCTGCGGATCCTGCGGAGCGGGACCATTGCCGTGGCTGAACGTACGATGACGTGCAGCCAGGGTGGCACCGAAATCCTTCTCCGCCGCCGCCGCGGTGCCAGCGAGCACCGACAGCAGCACCACCTGATAGAAAGCAGTCTGGTACTTGAACCGGGTGGAGAACAGGATGACGTTCTCGGCGGAGACTTCGGCGTCGGTGAAGATGGTGGTGCCGGTGCCGGTGGTGCGCTGGCCGAAGCCGTCCCAGTCATCGAAGCGAGCCACCGCATCCTGGTGGGTGCTCACGACGGCGATCACCTGGTCGCCGGTGTCGGTGCGCTGGGCGGTGGTGTCGGTCCAGTCGGCGAAAATCGACCCGGTGGAGTAATATTTCTGGCCGTTGACGCGGAACACGTCCGGGTCATCGGTGGGGGAGACCTTCGTGGCCGTTTCACCCAGGGCGACGTCGCCGATCTCGGTCCAGGCGTTGCCCACCAGATCGCCGTCGACAAAGCGGCGCAGCCAGGCGTCCCGCGCCGGACCGGGTTCCGCCACGAGGCGGTCTTCCACGAACGCGAAGTGCGCCCGCAGAGCCTGGGTGATGTTGGAATCCGCCGTCGCCAGGTCGGTCAGCAGCTCGAACAGCTCGGGCAGGGTCGCACCGGCACCGCCGTACTCCACCGGAACGCGCACCGCGCCGAAACCATCGGCGATGAGCTGCTTGATCAGCTCGTAGGGCAGCTCGCGCGTGGCGTCACGTTCGGAGGCGCCGTCCGCGATCTTCTCGAAATGCGGGCGGTACTTTTCCTGTAGTTGGCGCAGACGATCTGACACGGCTGGCTCCTTTCGGTCAGGGTCATGTAGGGGGCGATGAACGCTACGGTAATTGGGGCGGCCCGGCCAAAGCATGCTCTCGGCCGGCGGAGGTCATGCGCGGTAATACCAGAGGGTTCGTGACGAAGACATCGGTTCCATTGACCCGGTGGACCCACGGTGCCACGCTGGACGCATGACTGACCCCGCGGAGAGCATCAGCACCCACATCGACGTTGACGACGAACACTGCTTCATGGAGGTCAGCGTGGATCTTCCGGCCACCCCCGAAGCGGTCTGGGAATCGGTGGCCACCGGTCCCGGTTACCGGCGCTGGTTCGTCGAGGCGGAGATCGACGGGCGCGTGGGCGGAGCGCTCATCACCCATCACGGGGACTTCGGCGCATCGCACGGCACCATCGTCGAGTGGGAGCCGCACCGCCGCTATCGGTACCTCGAGGCCGACTGGATGGGCGAGGAGCAGCCGGTGCCGCCGTGGGAGACCGAGATCGTGCTGACTCCGGTGGGTGAGGACGGCACCGTCACCCGAGCCACACTGCGCAGCGGTATCAGCGCCGAGGGGGCGACCTGGAAGGACGCCATCCTGGGCACCCAGGAGGGATGGGAAGGCGCCTGGCTGAACCTGCTGCAGTTCCACGCTCACTTCGGCGACCGCCACGCGGCTCAGGCCCTGGTGATGCGCGCCGGAGGTCCCGACGACGACATCGTGACGACGCTCGGGTTGGTCGGAGCCGTCGTCGGAGAAGAACGCGGTGTGAGCAACCCAGCACCGTCCGGGGCAGGCGGCACGGAACAGCCAGGCGGCGAGCTGCTGCGTGGCACGGTCATCGCCACCACCGACTCGCTGTCCGATCAGGACGCCACCTCGCGGTCGGTGATGCTGCGCACGACAGACGCCGTCTATGAGTTCGGCACCCTGCTCATGGGTGGGGAGCGCACCCTCGTGGTGCGCGGCTACCTCTACCCGGAGGCCAGCCGGGGCCTCAGTGCCGCCGTCTGGGAGTCCCAGGTTGCCGAGGTCGGCTCCGCCGCACGGCGTCGCTGGGAGACGGTGGTCGACGACGTCGTCGCACCCTCGCCCGGCATTGAGTGACGTGCGTCACGGACCTGGCTAGAGTGGTTTGAACAGCACCCGCGGAGGGGGCCCTGACGGGTGCTGCGGAGACATGCTGGAGGAGCAATGGCGCAGATGAGTGGACTGCTGTGGCGCACCCGCAGCGAAAACGACGATTCGCCCGAGGACCGGCGCATGATCCGGCGCGTGTTGGAAGCCGCGTTTCACACCACCGCGGAAGCCGACCTGATTGACGCGCTGCGTGAGGATCCGGAGCACTGGATTTCCCGGTATTCCATCATCGGGATGACGACGGCGATCCCCGATTCTGAACTCGAGACGACAGCGGCCGCCCACGCCGTGCTGCACCGTTGCACGATCAGCGGTGCGGATGCCGGCGCGGAAGCTGGAGCGGTTACTGCGACCGAAGCGCTGATGCTGGCGCCGTCGGGCGTGCTACCTCAGCATCACGGAGAAGGCGGCGGCACCGCGGTGATCGAGGCGGCTCTGGCCGCGGCTCAGGCTGACGGTGCCGCGCTGGTCATCGTCTACGGGTTCCCCGACTACTACCCGCGCTTCGGATTTGTGCCGGCCGCGGATCACGGGATCACCGCTGAGTTCGCTGATCAGCCGGAGGCGCTGCAGGTGAGGATTCTCGCCGCCGATGTTCCGGTGCCATCCGGTCAAGTGCGGTTGCCCGCGGCGTACGGGGTGTGAGTGGCGTCACCCAGCCTCACCGGTAGTACTGGCCCAGCACCTCGTCCTTGAGTTCGTAGAAGGTGCCGTCGGCAATCGACGCCCGCACCCGGTCGACCAGGCGCACCGTGAACCGCTCGTTGTGGATGGAGATCAGGGTGTGCGCCACCATCTCCTTCGCCTTGATGAGATGCCGAAGGTACGCGCGCGTGTAGTGGGCGCAGGTGTAGCAGTCGCAACCCTCCTGCAGGGGTGAGAAATCCCGGGTGTACTTGGATCCGGGGAGGTTGAACCGCCCGTCGTTGGTATAGAACGCCCCGGTGCGGGCCACCCGGGTGGGGGAGACGCAGTCGAAGGTGTCGGCGCCGGCCTCCACGGCGGCGAAGATGTCATCGGGTTCGGAGATGCCGAGCAGGTGACGCGGCTTGTTTTCTGGCAGCACGTCGGCGCACCAGTTCACGATGGTGCCCAGGTTCTTCTTTTCCAGCGCCCCGCCGATCCCGTAGCCGTCGAATCCCGAGCTGATGCTGGTCTCGGCAGTGGTGCTCGTGGCGCCGTCGGAATGTGCATTGAATTCGGTGGTCATGGCGGCCAGGTCAGCACAGGCCTTGCGGCGCAGGTCTTCGTATTGGGCGCCCTGGATGACGCCGAACAGCGCTTGGTACGGCCGGTCGTTGCGCTCACGGGTGAGCCGGGCGTGCTCGTCGAGGCAGCGCTGCGCCCAGAGCCGGGTGCGCTCCAGCGCCTCCTCCTGGTAACCGCGGGAGTTGTAGAGGGTGGTCAGCTCGTCGAAGGCGAACATGATGTCGGCGCCGAGCTGGTGCTGGATGCCGATCGAGATCTCCGGGGTGAACCGGTGGCGGTCGCCGTTCAGGTGCGACTTGAACCAGACGCCGTCGTCGTCGACGTGGGCCAGCCGTTCCTTACCCGGCGCCACGGCGTCATCGGAGCCCACCGTTTCGACCTTCTTCGGGCCGGACATGTCGATGACCTTCTTGAACCCGGAGCCGAGGCTCATCACCTGGAAGCCGCCGGAATCGGTGAAGGTGGGCCCCGGCCAGTTCATGAACCGGCCCAGCCCGCCGGCCTCATCGAGCAGGTCCGGCCCGGGCTGCAGGTACAGGTGGTAGGCGTTGGCCAGCAGGGCCTGCGCGCCGAGCTCGGCCATGGCTTCCGGGAGCACGGCTTTCACGGTGGCCTGGGTGGCGACCGGAATGAAGGCGGGAGTCTGGATGATGCCGTGCGGGGTGACGATGGTGCCCGTGCGGCCGTGGCGCGGGGCGCCGTCGTCACCGGTGAGTCGGTGCTCCACCCTGAACGAGAAATCACGCGGGGAGGGCTGGGCTGGTGGTTCAACAACAGGGGGTATCGGGTTGGTCACGTTCTGAGCGGCATCAGCGTCGGTAGGCACAAGATCCATGGTAATGATCATGGAGGGACTTCGTTGACAGCCGGCTAGACGAGATGAAGGGGGTGCGCTGCGCGATCACGGTGCTGGTGCCGCTGCTGCCCCAGTCGGCGTGGTGGGAGGCGATGACGACGGCGGGCGCCACCGCCGAACCCGAACGCTCGGTGGGGCCCTCCGTGCGCGGGTGAGAGATCACCGGGCCAGCTGCTTCACCGGGCCATCGCCTTGTAACTCACCTCGGGGTCGGCCAGCTGATCGGGATCGACGACGAGGCCGCGCTGGATGATGCGGCGGGCCGCGCGCACGGCCAGCGGGTCGTTGATGCTGGCGGCCCCGATCATCAGCCCGGCGTCGTCGAGCACGAAGGTGGCGAGCTTCTCCGGGTGAGCCGGGTCCTCACGGTGCACCACGGTGTATCCGGTGGCTGGTGGGTCGCTGGCAGGGTGGTCGGCCGCGGCGGGCCGCAGGGTGCCGATGGCTTCCACATGCACCCCGTAGCGGTCCGACCAGAACCACTCCGGTCCGGGGGATGGTGGGGTGGCCTCGGCGATCACTGCGGCGGCGGTGGTGGCGGTGTCGATGGCGTGCTGCCAGTGCTCGGTGCGCCGGGGCGCCTGCTCATGGCGGGCCACATCGCCGACGGCGAAAACATCCGGGTGGCTGGCGCGCTGGTCGGCGTCGACGATGATACCGTCGGCCAACTCGAGTCCGCACTCCTCGGCGAGCCAGGTGTTCGGGGAGATGCCGATGGCCGAGATCACCGCGTCGGCGGGCACGGCAGCGCCGGAGAGGGTCAGGATCTCGACGCCGGTGCTGGTCGGGTCGGAGCTGGCTTTGGTGTTACTGGAACTGTGCAGGCGCACCGAACCCGCGTACTCGGGGATGACGTGTACGCCGTGCTCTGTGTGCTGGGCGTGCAACCGTGCAGCAATGCGGCGGCCGAAGAGCGCGGAAGCCGGGATGCCGGGACCGGCGAAGAGCACCACCTCGGCGCCGAGCTCGGTGAGTGAGGAGGCCAGTTCCGCGCCCAGCACCCCGGCGCCGACGACGGCGATCCGCGCCGGTCGCCCGGTGTGGTGTGCGGCGTCGAGAATCTGTCGCAGTGCGGTGACGTCGTCCCGGTGGCGTAGGGTGAGCACTCGCGGATCCGCTGACGGATCGTTGGCGCTGGGTGCGTCGTCGTCGACCTCAACACCGAGGCTGATGGGTGTGGCCCCGGTGGCCAGCACCACGGTGGCGGCGGTGAGCTCCGCGCCGTCGTCGAGGGTGAGTGTGTGCTCCGCCCCGGCCGGGCCTAGCCGCAACGACTCCACGCGCGCGTGGACGAGCTCGACCTCGTGCTCGGTGAACCAGGAGGTGTCGGCCAGCGCGAGGTCCTCGGGGCCCGTTTCCCCCAGCAGCAGCTGCTTGCTCAGCGGCGGGCGCTCGTAGGGGAGCCCTTCGGGGTCGATCAGGGTGATCGGGGCGGTGAACCCGTGCTGGCGCAGCCGGGAGGCCACCGTATAGCCGGCCACGGATCCACCCACGATCATGACCGGGCCGGTGACAGACTCGGCGTCTGGCTGGGCGACCGGGCCAGCAGAACTCATGACGACGCCGGGGTGCCCGGGTAGAGCAGCAGGTCCTCGCCGTCCACCTCGACCCGGTGGGTGCGGGTGTCCACGGTGGCGGGCAGTGTCAGTGCGGCCCCGGTGCGCAGGCAGAATGCCGCGCCGTGCAGGGGGCACTCGATCTGGTCGTCTTCAATCCAGCCCTCGGCCAGCGACGCCGCCCCGTGGGTGCACCGGTCGTCGAGCGCGTAAAATTCACCGTCTTCGGCGTGGAACACCGTGATCGGCACGGTGCCGGTGGTGGCCGCCGGCACGAGCAGTGCCTCGCCTTCGGGAACCTCACTGACGGAACCGACGCGGATCGGGTCAACGCTACTCATCGGCCCCGTCACCGCCCCCAACCCACATGGGCCAGCGCCTGCCGGACGAGCAGCTCGCGTCCGCCCACGAACTCGTTCTGGATCTCGGGCGACAGCGCCTCGTCCGGGGTGAACCAGGTGAGCTCGAGTGCGTCCTGGCGCGGCTGGCACTCCCCGGTGACCGGCACCAGGTAGCACAGCGAGACGGCGTGCTGGCGGTCATCGGTGAGCCCGGTCTCCGAGGGGGAGGGGAAGTACTCGGCCACCGTGAACGGGGAGATGGCCGGGGGCAGCTGCGGCAGCGCCAGCGGGCCGAGGTCCTTCTCCAGATGGCGCATCAGGGCGGCCCGGATGGTCTCGCGGTACAGCACCCGCCCCGAGACGAAGGTGCGGTAGAACCGGCCGTCGTCGTCGGCCACGTACAGGGAGCCGATCTCGGAGACGTAGCCCAGCGAATCCACGCGGACCGGGATCGCCTCCACGTACACCATCGGCAGTCGCCGCCGTGCCTCGTATAGATCGTCCTCGTTGAGCCATCCCGGGTGCGGGTCAGGGGTGCGAACACTCATGATTCTGTTCTACCAGGTTCTCAGAGCGCGCGCTGGGCCCGGTGGTACTGCGGCGGAAACGGAATCTCGCTGTTCGGGCGTAACTCGACGGAGGCGCGGGCCGGCCAGTTCGGATCGGCCAGGGCCGCACGACCAATCGAGACCGCATCCGCCTGACCGGACAGCACGATCTGCTGGGCCTGGCCGGGCTCGGTGATGATGCCGACGGCGGACACCGTGAGCGGACGCTCGCTGTCGCGCGTCGCCTCCGCCACCCGGTGGATCCGCTCGGCCAGGTGCAGCTGGTAGCCGGGGCCGGAGGGGCCCTGATAGGTGTCGCCGATCCCGCCGGAGGAGACGTCCACCCAGTCGAGCCCGTACTGCGCGCGGGCCTGATGGGTGTCCACGAGCCCGGCGATCAGCTCGGCCGAATCGTCCAGCGACCAGGAGCCCTCCACATAGTCGGAGCCGGAGATGCGCAGCCCCAGGATCTTCTCGGCGGGCCAGACGGCGCGCACCTCCGCGAGGATCTCGCGCAGCAACCGGGTGCGGTTCTCCACGCTGCCGCCGTACTCATCGGTGCGCTGGTTGGTCACCGGGGAGAGGAACTGGTGGATCAGGTAACCGTGGGCGGCGTGGATCATCACCGCTTCAAACCCCGCTTCATCGGCGCGGCGGGCGGCGTCCACGAAATCGGCGACCACTTGGCGCACCTGCTCCGTGCTCAGTTCGCGGGTCTCGGCCAGCCCGGAGACGGGGTTGATGCCCGAGGGGCTCACAGTCTGCCAGCCGTCGTGCTCGACGTCGACGGAGGCCCCGGTGTATCCGGGCAGACCCGGCTCGGTGGAGGCTTTGGCTCCCGCGTGGGCCAGCTGCACGGCGGGCAACGCACCGTAGGAGCGGATGGTCTCGACGATCGGGGCCCAAGCGTCGCGCTGGGTGTCGTTCCAGAGCCCGACGTCGGCCGGGGAGATGCGTGCCTCGGGTGAGACGGCGGTGGCTTCGGCGACGACCATGCCGAATCCTCCAGCCGCACGGGCGCCGAGATGCACCTGGTGCCAGGAGCCCGGCACGCCGTCGTGCGCGGTGATCGAGTACATGCACATCGGGGCCAGGATGGTGCGGTTGCGCAGGCTCAGCGGCCCGATAGTCAGGGAATCAAACAGATGGGGGAACGCGGTCGAAGTGGTCATACTCGTGGCCAACAGCCGATGTCGCTCCACTATTCCGAGAGCGACCGGGGCCAGTGTGTCGGCCGGTGTTCTGCGCGTAGCGACGCACGAAGTTTGCCAGGATCCGCTGCGGCTGGGTGACCTCCGCCGCCTCGATCGCGGTGAAGAGCGCCTGCTGTTCGGTGAGATCGTAGTAGCCGTGGTGGGCGTAGAGCCGCAGTCGAAACAGCAATCCCTCCTGGTCCAGTTCGGGGTGGAACTGGGTGGCGTACACGTGTGCACCCACCCGGAACATCTGCACCGGGCACGCCTCGCCGCCCACCAGCAGGGTAGCGGTCTCCGGCAGGCGGCTGACCGCCTCCTTGTGGCCGACGAACGCATCAAACTCCGCATCCACCCCGGCCAGCAGGGGATCCCCGGCCCCGGATTCGGTGACGCGCACCCGCACCACGCCCGCCGGCTCTCCGTACTGGGTGTCTACCACCGCACCCTGGTGCACCCCCAGCGCGCCCACTCCGTAGCAGGCGCCGAGGAACGGGTAATCCTGGGCGACGACGAGATCCAAGAGGAACCGGAGTTCGGATTCCACCCGGCGCTGCACCGGGGTTTTGGATTCCGCCGGATCGGAGGAGTTGAACGGGCTGCCACCGAGAATAATCGCGGCGTGGGCATTCATGATCTGTTGCCAGTCCAGGCAGGGTGCCCCGGCGTGGCCCGGACGCTCCGCCACTTCGCGGTCCAGACGCAGGCTGCGCAGCTGGCCGGGCGCGAACTCGCCCAGGGCGGCGGTGGAGCGCAGCTCATCGGCCACGGCGACGTCGTCGGCGCGGGTCTGGATCAGCAGCACGGGCTGCGCGGCGGTGTTTGGCATTCCCCCAGAATAGACTGGTTTGATGCCCTCCTACCGCACCGTTTTGCAGATCGGGGACCTGCGCCCCGGCCACACCCCGCCGCAGGTGATGACCACCGCGCGCGCCTCCCTGGCCGCCCTGTTTACGGTGGAGTCCACCGACATCGAGGTGGTGGCCCGGGTGCCGCAGATCGTGTTGCGCTTCACGGTGGAGGCCACCAGCGACGCCGAAGAGCAGCAGCTGGCGGTGCTGGCGGTCCGGAGGATGCGGGCCGCCGTGTCTGAAGTGGCCGCGACCGGGACGGCCGAGCTGTTCCTGCGCCGGGGCGGTCGTTGGGTGCGCACGCTCTCGGAATGAGCCCGGGTGGCAGGGGAGCGGCGTCCGGTCAGCGGGTGAGGTTCAGCTCGTCGGTGCCGAAACCGTCGTGGGCGTCGTCGTCGGTCTCGTCGTCTGCGTCGTGATCAAAGGGGACCTGGTGCCGCTCGGCCCGGGCAATGCGGTACCGGCGGTTTTCGGTGGTGAGAATGACGACGAACGCGCAGATGCCAGCCACGATGATCACCCAGGTGGAGAACAGCTGGCCGAACAGGCGCGCCCCGATGATGGCCACCAACCCCCAGCTGTAGCCCAGGGCGATGGCCATGCGCCCGCGCTCGGTCATGGTCAGCAGCGAGGTGGCCCAGGTGGTGAGCAGCAGTCCGAGCACCGCCCAGATCTCGCCGGGGATCCACAGCAGATTCGCACCCCAGCGGGTCAGCACCACCGAGACGGAGAACAGGCAGAACACGATCGACCAACCGGTGAACACTCCGATGACGACGTCGGTGAGGGTGCGCTCGGTGCGATGGCGGGCGGTGTGCAGGTTCAACACCTGGATAGCCCGCACCGACAGGACGGTGGTGGCGCCGGCGGCCAGGATCTCCAGACCCCAGGGCTGGGCATGCACCAGCAAGAACCACGCCGCCCAGGTGATCATCGCGTTGGCCACATACCAGCCGACGGCGCGCTGACGCACGGCGGAGCGTTGCGACGGCGCCCACTGATACAGCACATAGGCGCCGAGCAATCCCCAGAGTACCGGCAGGATGGCCATCCACCAGCCCGCCATCGACAGCAGGGAGGAGCCGCCCCGGTAGGCGCCGTCGTGAATTTCGCGCAACGAGGTGGCATCCCCGAGCCAACCGGTACTGACCAGCCCGGCTGCGACGGCGAGTACCCAGGTGATGGTGACGGTGACCTGGCGGAAGGTATCGGAGAGCTCCGGCTCCGGGTCGCGCTGTCGGGAGGGCAACACATAGGGCGGAACGTAGGGGGCGTCGTGCAGGTAATCGTGGTCGTGACGGTCGTCGACGTCGGAACCGTCGCCCTCGGCTGCCGCGGAGGCGGCGGTCTCGATGGCGCGGGCCTTCTCCACAATCCGGTCGCGGCGCCGCCACTCGGGGAGCAGGGCGCGGGCGCGGTCCAGCAGTTGGGCGTCGCTCAGCTCCTCACCGGGCTGCTGCAGCGGCGGGCGCCGGTCGGGGGCGGGCACATGATCGGTGCCGTCCAGTTCCCGGGCCGCGATGTGCAGGGCCTCGGTCTCGCGCTCTTCCTGGGCCGCACGGCGTTCAGCCTCGGCCAGCCGTTGTGCTTCGGCACGCTCAGCGGCGGCCCGACGTTCGGTCTCGGCACGCTCGGCCTCTTCGGCGGCGCGACGCTCAGCGAGCAACCGGTTGGTCTCCTCGATCGCGGCGGCCAGTTCCGCGCGACGCTTGGCTTTGGCCTGTTCCTCGGCTTGACGTTCTTGTTCGCGGCGGTCCCGCAGCTGTTTTTCGGCACGACGGCGCAACTGGTGACGCCGTATCCGCCCCGGGGTATCGGCGATCCGCTTCTCGATCTGTTCGGCGTCGGGGGACCCCAGTGAGTCCAGCCAGCCATTGAGCCGATCCGCCATCGTCACCCGTGCCGGCTTCTCAGGCGCCGCGGGCTTCTCGGCGGGTTTTTCGGTGGGCGCTGATTTCTCTGCTGATTCTGCCGGCTTCTCAGGCGCCGCAGGCTTCTCGGTCTGCGCTTTCAGGCGCGCGAGGGCATCGGACGAATCGGACGACGTCGGATGTGTCACGGTGTGCCTTTCTCGCCGGTGTGAGCGCGGGGTTTCCGGGGCTGGCGTCGGCCCCTGCGGGACTACTGTAATCGGCCAGGCTGAGACGATGCTCAACGCCGCACGCGTCTTTACCGTTCTGTGTCCGTGAAAGGTGCTTCCGAATCGTCTGTGGAGGAATCGGACGTGATCTCGCCCCGGGCGCTGCCGCGACGTCGTCGCCACCACAGCAGGGCCCCGGCGAGGGATCCCACGCCCAGGCCCACTGCGATGCCTACCAGCACCGAGATCCACAGGGGCAGCCGCTGCGCCGACCCGGTGAGTAGCCCCAGCCCCACCATGTACACCGTCCAGACCGCCGAGCCGGTGGTGGACAGCAGCAGCCAGGTGCGCCACGGCATCCGCACCATTCCGGCCGCCGCCATGGCCGCCGTGCGCCCGCCCGAGACGAACCGCAGCGCGAGCAGCAAGGCGAACCCCGGGGCCGGCCCGGCTTTGTCCAAGGTGCGCTGCACGCCGCGTTGCACCCGGGCACCCCAGCGTCGTCCCAACAGCAGCTGTGGCCCGAGAGACCGGAACAGCGCGTACACCACCAGGTCCCCGAGCATGATCCCCACCCAGGCGGTCAGCAGACTCACCCACAGCGAGAGCTCCTCCTGCCGGGCCAGTACCCCGGAGGTCAGCACCAGCACCTCGCCGGGCACCATCGGCACCAGACCGTCGACGACGACGAACACCAGCGTGATCAGATGGAACCAGCCGCCGAGCTCACCCAATTGCTCCGCCATCAGCGCGGCACCTCCGCCAACTCCAGCTCGGAACGGAAGAGCCGCGGCTGCCCGGTGAGCGGATCGGTGAAGCCGAGGGTGCGGGCCAGCAGCTGCAATGGGGCGTCGACGTCGTCGTCGGCATGGTCCAGCAGCTCCGGGTAGAACCGGTCGTGCAGAATCGGGGTGCCCAGGGCGGCCAGGTGCACGCGCAGCTGATGGGTGCGCCCGGTGTGCGGGGTCAGTTTCAGATGCGCCCGCCCGCCCCCGGTACCGAGCAGCTCGATTCGGGACTCGGCGTTCGGGCCCACTGTGGGCGCATGGCTGCGCCGTTGTTTACCCGTGCGCGGGGCCGACAGCCGTCCGGAGTCTGCCACCGGGTAGTCCACCATCTGCGCGGTGATGACGCCCTTGGTCTTCTCCATCCGGTTCCGGTAGATCACCGGTAGTCGGTTCACCCACCCTGAATGCGTATCGGGCAGGCGCACCACCGCCTCGTAGGTTTTCGCCACCACCCGGTTCTCGAACAGCGCCTGGTAGGCCCCGCGGGTGTAGGGACAGGCCGAGAACGCCAGCACGCCAGCGGTGGCGCGGTCCAGGCGGTGCAACGGCACCAGATCGGGATGATCCAGCGCGCGCCGCAGCCGCACCAATGCGGAATTCTGCAGGAACCGCCCGCCCGGGGTGGTGGGCAGGAAGTGCGGCTTGTCCACTACCACCAGGTGCTCGTCGCGGTGCAGCACCCGTACCTCGAACGGCAGGTGCGGCTCGTCCGCCACATCGCGGTAGTACCAGATGAACTCGTGGGCGCCCAGAGTAGTGTTCAGATCAACGACGGCGCCGCCCGGGGCGCGCACCTCCCCGGTGCGGAACCGACGGCGGATGCCCTCGGGGTCCACATGGCCGAACCGTTCGAGCACGTAGTCGGCGATCGTTGGCCACGCTCCCTGCCGCGGCACCCGCAGCCGGGTGGGATTCACGCCGTCGCGCACGGGCAGCGGCGGAACACGGGGGGAGGACGACGACGAAGTCACGCCCACCATTGTGACATCACCGCAGGACTTCACCGGTTCTGGCATCACCGGCTCTGGCACCGCGGGCACCAGTACAGCACCCGCTCCTCGGCACCGGGGTCGCCCCAGTCCTCGCGGCGCACCGGTCCACCGCAACGCAGGCACCCCTCGCGCTCGCGGCCGTACACCCAATACGGTGCGGTGCCGCGCAGCAGCAGCCGGCGGGCGGCGGGACCCTGAGGGTCGAGCACCCGCACCCCGAACGGGGCGTGCGGATCCGGGGTTACCCCGGTGGTGGTGCGTCGCGAGCTGGCGCTCCGGGGAGTACCGGCGGCGCCGGGTGAGCTGGGCGGGTCGGGGTCGATGTTCGCCAGCATCAGCGCCCGGGCCAGCTCCAGCACTCCAGCCAGACCAGACACGGCGTCGTCGTCGAGGGCTCCCACCGGGGTGCGGGGATCGATCCGGGTCAGCAACAATGTTTCGCAGCGGTAGATGTTGCCGATGCCGGCGATATTGCGCTGATCCAACAGGGCGGTGCCGATGGGTCGTTGCGGCTGGGCCCGCATCCGGGTCAGCGCCGTCTGGAGGTGTTCAGCCCCCCAGTCCGGGTCCAGCAGGTCGGGGCCGAGGAACGCCAACCGCCGTTCGGTGTGTGCGGGCGTCAGCAGGTGGACCTCTTTCAGGGAAACACTTACCAATCGGAAGGTCGGTGAGGTCAGCACCACCCGGGTGGTTCCGGCGGGGTCGTTGAAGCGGCGCGGACGGTTTCGATGCTGCTGGCGTTGCGAGTGCGTCGGTCCGTCAGCGTCGTCGAGATACTGGAGCTGCCAGGAGCCGTCCATGCCCAGATGAGAGAGCAGCACTGCTGTTGATGATGGCAGGTCCAGATGCAGCAGCAGATATTTCCCGCGGGTGGTGACGGCGGACATCTGTGCACCCGCCAGATCCGTTGTAGCCAGGGCGGGCACGCGAAAATCGCTGGAACTCAGCAGGGTGCCGACGACGACGGGGCGCAGGCGCTGAGCCAGCCGGACCAGGGAATCTCCTTCAGGCACGGTCGGCTCAGCTCCGGAACCGCACGCCCGACGGCGAGGAATAGAACCCTGCCTCGATGAGTGCGGCGGCCAGTGGGGTGCCCAGCACGGGCTCGCCGTTGACCCGCTCGGTGGACAGCCTCGGAACGCGTGCTGCGGTCAGGGCGGCGTGCAGGGCCCGCGCCGCCGCACGCAGGGTGTCGGCGGCGTCATCATCGGGAGCACTGGCGTCGTGGGGAGCACAGGCGTCGTCGATGAAGTTCAGCACACTGCGCCCTCCGCGCTCCAGATAGAGCACCAGCTCGCCGTCGACGAGCACCACCATCGCACCCGCCTTGCGACCGGGGCGGTGCCGGCCTGACGTTCCAGATATTCCTGTTGTTCCAGAGGTTCCAGAGTTTCCTGCCGCGCTCGCAGCGGTGTCTGGCCAGGGCAGTGCGGCACCGTACGGGTTCGCCGGGTCGGTGGCGGCCAGGGCCACCGCCACGGGGGCGCTGCGGCGGGTGCTGGACTGTTCGGAAGCGGTGAAGCCGCGCAACCGGTCTACGGTGGCGGCGGTGGAGAACTGGGCCGCGCCCAGCCGGTCGATGAAGTAGCCGCGGCGCACCTGCCCGGCTTCCTCCATGCGGGTGAGCAGCCGGTACTGGGTAGCGAAACCGCCGGGCAGCTGCTCGGCCTGCACGGAGCCGCGGGTGATCACTCCGTAACGGTCCAGCAGCGCCTCCGCCTGGGTGTGGGCGCGCAGGGTGGTGGCGCCGGCGCCGTCGGCCGGGGCGGGCGCCAACGACCAGCGCCCGGCGGTGCGTGCCTGATCGCGGGCCGAGAGTGGCGAGAGCGCGCCGAGCTCAGTGGCTCCTGCGGGTCCTAAAGTTCCCGTCGGTTCCGGAGGCCCTGATAAAGATGCTGATGAACCGTCCAGGCGCTGCAACCGAGCCAGGCGCTGGCCGCGCGAGGGGCGCCCGGCCCGGGCGCGATTCCGCGGCGTCGGGGTGCGGTGCGCCGTCGTGCCCTGCCCTAACAGCCCGCGCAGCGGGGCGAACGTGTCGTTGGTGAGGTGCCCGGCCCACACCAGGTCCCACAGCGCGTCGGCCAGCTGAGTCTGGGTGGTCTCCGCCTCGGGATGTTGCAGCCGCACCTGCTCTGCCAGCGCCGGGAAGAACCAGGCGCCGGTGCCGCGCAGCACGCTCAGCAGCGCCCGATGCGCCGAGGTCCAGGTAAACGCGGAGGCGTCGTCGTCGGCGGGCTCCGCCACAGTGAGGTCCGCAGCATCAGCCGGGTGGAACGCCAGCCAGCCGTCCTGGCCGGGGGCGTCGGCGGTGCCGGTCCAGAGGAACTCCCCGGTGGAGAGCAGCTGATCCAGCAGGGCGGGGGTGTAACCGGGCACCCGGGCCGGCAACAGTGAGGACTCCCACGCCGAGGCCGGAGCCGGATAGCCTGCCAGCTGATCCAAGGCCGAAGCCAGCTGATCTAGCGCCTCCGGCCCGGCGGTGGTCGGCGCTGCACCGGTGGAGCGCCGCGGCTGGATGCCCTGCCAATCAAGCAGGAACCGGGTATACGTCGCTTGCTCCACGGGTTCGACCTCGGCCCGCAGCGCGGCCAGGGAGCGACGACGAATGCGGCGCAGCACCTCGGTGTCGCACCATTCTTGCTGCCAGGGTCCGGCGTCGTGCCTCGCTGGATCGTTCTCGACCACCGGGCGGGGACGGAACGCCCCGGAACTGACCCGCTGATCCGCGGCGAGACGCTGCAGGGTCTGGAACACCACGGCCGGAGCCAGCCCCACCGCCGCCCCCGCCTCGGCCGCGGTGAACGGCCCGTGTGTGCGGGCGTACCGGGCCACCACATCTGCCAGCGGATCCGCCACCGGTTCGATGAACACCGTCGGTATCCCCACCGGCAACGGCACCCCGAGGGCATCGCGCAGCCGGGCGGCATCCTCCACCGCAGCAAACACCGTCTCGCCCCCGATCCGCATCGAGAATGCCCGGTTGCTATGCACCAGGGACTCGGCATGCGCCCGCGCCGTGGCCACGGATGCTGTGGATTCTGTGGGTTCTGCGGATTCCTCGGTGGCGCCGGCGCTGCTCTCATCGTCACCCGTCAGCCGCTCCGCCAGCCCCTCGGCACTGAGCGGACCGAGCAGTCGCAACAGGTCAGCCGCGCCCTCCATCCCGTGGGCGCGGTGGGCCGGCGAGCGACGCTGGAGCTGGGCCTCGACGTCGGCGATCACCTGCGGATCCAGCAGGTCCCGCAGCTCGGCGGTGCCCAGCAGGTCTGCCAGCAGTCCCGGATCTAGCGAGAGTGCAGCAGCTCGGCGCTCCGCTAGGGGAGAGTCCCCCTCGTACATGAACTGCGCGGTGTAACCGAACAACAACGACTGCGCGAACGGTGACGGCGTGGGCGTGGTGGTTTCCACCAGCCGCACCGACTTCGCGCTCAATTGCTGCATCACCTCGGTGAGTCCGGGCAGGTTGTAGACATCTTGCAGACACTCGCGCACCGTCTCCAGAATGATCGGGAACCGCGGGTGTTTCCGCGCTACCTCCAATAGCTGGGCGGAACGCTGGCGCTGCTGCCACAAGGGGGTGCGCTTGCCCGGATCGCGGCGCGGTAACAACAGGGCCCGAGCGGCGTTCTCCCGGAATCGGGCGGCGAACAGCGCGGAGGAACCGACTTCGGTGCGCACCAGCTCGTCCAGCTCGTCGGTCTCGAAGGTGAACAGTTCGGCCCCGGGTGGCTCGTCGTCCATCAGCGGAACCCGCAGCACGATCCCATCATCCGCTGCCATCGCCTGGCCGTCCATGCCGTAGCGGGCGCGCAACCGAGCCCCCACCGCCAGCGCCCAGGGGGCGTGCACCGACATGCCGAAGGGGGAGTGCAGCACCACCCTCCAGTCGCCGAGTTCGTCCTGGAATCGCTCCACCACCAGGGTGCGCTCGGTGGGCAGTTGCCCGGTGGCCTCTGCCTGGGCGCGTAGATAATTCAGCAAGTTGTCTGAAGCCCAGGCGTCCAGCCCGGCCGCGCTGAGCCGCGCGCGGGGCTCTGCGCGGCCTTCTGAGTCAACGGAGCCAGCGTCGGCCGTACCGTGCACCTCGCGACGGAACGCCCCGAGCGCCCGACCCAGTTCCAGCGGCCGGCCCTCGGCGTCGCCGCGCCAAAACGGCAAGCGTCCAGGCTGGCCAAACGCGGGCACCACCAGCACCCGGTCGTGGGTGATGTCCTGGATCTGCCAGCTGGTAGCCCCCAGAATGATCACGTCCCCGACCCGGGACTCGTATACCATCTCCTCGTCGAGTTCGCCCACCCGACGTCCGCCCGTGCGCGCGGTGCCCGCAGACCCAGACCCCGATCCTTCGTTCTCCGACCCGGCCAGGAACACCCCGAACAGTCCGCGGTCGGGAATCGTGCCCCCGGACGTCACCGCTAGTCGCTGAGCCCCGGGGCGCCCGGTCAAGGTGCCGGCCTCTCGATCCCACACCACCCTCGGCTTCAACTCCGCGAACTCATCCGAGGGGTAGCGCCCGGCCAGTAAATCCAGCACCGACTCGAACACCGAATGCGGCAGCGTCGTAAAGGGCGCGGCACGGCGGACCAGGTCAAACCAGGATTCGGCGTCCACCTCGTCCAGCGCCACCGCGGCCACGGTCTGCTGGGCCAGCACATCCAACGGATTCGTAGGCACCCGCAGCGTCTCGATCTGTCCGGCGCGCATCCGCTCGGTCACCACCGCCGTCGTCACCAGATCCCCGCGCTGCTTCGGGAAAAACCAGCCCACCGAGGTCTCGCCCACCTGGTGTCCGGCGCGGCCCACGCGTTGCAGTCCCGAGGCTACCGAGGGTGGAGCCTCCACCTGCACCACCACGTCCACGGCACCCATATCGATGCCCAGTTCCAGCGACGACGTCGCCACCACACAGCGCAATCGGCCGGATTTCAGCGCGTCCTCCACCAGGGCCCGCTGTTCCTTCGACACCGAACCGTGGTGGGCGCGGGCGAACTCGATCTCCGCGGTATCTGTCCCGGTCTCAGCACCTGAGTCCGCTGCTCCCAGCTGTCGTTCCGACCAGATCTCATTGAGCCGGCCGGTCAGCCGCTCGGCCAGCCGGCGCGAATTCGCGAACACAATGGTGGAGCGGTTCTCGGCGACGACGTCGACAATCCGCTCCTCCACATGCGGCCACAGTGAGGCATGCGGCTGCAGCCCTGGACCAGAGCCCGACTCGCCGAACCCCGGACCGACTGCTGCACCAGATCCAGCCCCCGCCGCGCCAGGAAGATCCGTCATATCTTCCACCGGCACCGACACCGTGAGGTCCCAAGATTTCGCCGATCCCGGATCCACCACCGTCACCGGTTGGACTCCGCCCACAAACCGGGCCACCTCCTCCGTTGGGCTCACCGTGGCAGAGAGTCCAATCCGCTGCACCCGACGACCCGTTTCCGCTAACAGCGCATCCAGACGTTCCAGACTCAGGGCCAGGTGCGCACCGCGCTTATCTCCGGCCACCGCGTGCACCTCGTCGATGATCACCGTCTCTACCCCGGCCAGCGTCGAGCGGGCCTGGGAGGTGAGCATCAGGTACAAGGATTCCGGGGTGGTGATCAGAATGTCCGGGGGAGTGCTCACCAGTCGACGCCGGTCCCGGGCGGAGGTGTCGCCGGAGCGCACTCCCACACTCACCTCGGGCACGGTGACTCCCGCGCGCAGCGCGGTCTGCGAGATCCCGATCAGCGGAGCGCGCAAATTTCGCTCGACGTCGACGCCGAGCGCCTTCAGAGGGGAGATATACAGCACCCGGGTGCCGCGCCTCGGTTGTTCTCCGGCGGCGGGCTGATCGGCGTCGCGCAAAAAACCGTCCAGCGCCCACAGAAAAGCAGCCAGGGTCTTACCGGAGCCGGTCGGCGCCACCACCAGGGCGTGCTGGCCGGTGGAGATCGCATCCCAGGCGCCTACCTGGGCCGCTGTCGGCGCGTCGAAGGCGCCCTCGAACCAAGCACGGGTACTCGGGCTGAACCGCGCAAGCACCGCATCGGTCTGCACCGAGGACACGGGAGAATCTGCCATGGTCTCTAGGGTAATGGCCCCGCGCAGGTCAAGCCCCACCCGACTTATGAGACATATCACTAGAAGCTTTGATTAAGTACACACTTTACGGTTAGACTCGTCGAACGACATCACTCCGAGTCAGAGGCCCAAAATGACAACTTTGAGACGGTGCTAGACCGTGAGCGTTATCAGAATTCACTCACGCCGTGAGGTGACGGCAACGGATCGCTCACGCGAACGTCGGTGGCGGTCTTCCGCCCAGTTTTTCCTGGATGCAGCGTGCTGGTGTGCAGCGCTGTTGTGTGCGGGACTCATGAAAGATTCCTTCACCCTGGGGGCGCAGTCTCTGCTCGCACTCGGCGGTGTCATGCTGTGGGCCATGCTGTTCCAGCTCTTCTTCGGCTGGCGCTGGTACCTGTATCGCAGCCGATACATTTACGGAAGCTTCGAGGAAGTCCGATCGCTGGCGGCCTCGGTCCTGTGCACGGGCCTGATCATGGTGTTCTCCCTGGTCATCGTCGGCACAGCGCTGGGCATCGAGTGGGGTCTCGGCGCCATCGCCGTGTCCATCGCCCTGGTCTTCATGTTCAGTGTGCGCTACCTCAAGCGGCTCGCCGTCGAGCTGCGCTCCGGTCCCGGGGTACGCTCGGTGCCGACCATCGTGCTCGGGACTGGATATTTGGGCGCGAACATCACACGGCAGCTCGCCACCGACCCGGCGTCGTCGTACTGGCCCGTCGCTGTCATTGATGACGACCCGGAACAGTGCAACGCACAGGTACACCGTCTGCGCGTGCGCGGCAGGGTGGCCGATCTGCCCGACATCATTGCCGAGACGCGTGCCCGGGCGCTCATTGTGGCCGTGCCGGACCCGGCGCCTGAACTGCTCAGCCGCGTGCACGACCTGGTGCAGGATCAGGACGTGCAGATCAAAGTGCTGCCCTCGGTCAATGAGCTCTTCCAGGGCGACGTTCGCAAGGTGGACTTGCGCGATCTGAAGATCGAGGACCTGCTCGGCCGGGTTCCGGTCGACACCGAGGTCGAGAAGATCGCCGGATACCTCACCGGTCGACGCGTGCTGGTCACCGGTGCCGGCGGATCCATCGGCTCCGAGCTGTGCACACAGATCCAGCGGTTCTCCCCCTCCGAGCTGTATATTCTCGATCGCGACGAGACCGCCCTGCAACAGGTGCAGCTCAATCTCACCGGCAACGGACTGCTGACCGATAGCAATGTGGTGCTGGCCGATATCCGTGACGCCGATGCCATGAAGCGGATTTTCGGTGAGCTCCGCCCCGAAGTGGTGTTCCACGCGGCCGCGCTGAAACACCTGCCGCTGTTGGAGCAATACCCGGCCGAAGGCTGGAAAACCAATGTGCTCGGCACCTTCAACGTGCTGGAGGCCTCACGGCTGGCCGACGTCGAGACGTTCATCAACATCTCCACGGACAAAGCGGCGAACCCCACCAGCGTGCTCGGCCACTCCAAACGGGTGGCGGAAAAGCTCACCGCGTGGACCGGGGAACAAACCGGGGTCCGGTACCTCTCCGTCCGGTTCGGCAATGTGATCGGCAGCCGTGGCTCCATGCTGCCCACCTTCACCTGGCTCATTCAGCAGGACAAGCCCGTCACCGTCACCCACCCGGACGTCACCCGATACTTCATGACGATTCCGGAAGCCTGCCAGCTGGTGCTGCAGGCCGGGCAGATCGGCCGCACGGGAGAAGTGCTCATCCTCGATATGGGTGAGCCGGTGCGCATTCTCGATATCGCTCAGCGGATGATCGACATTTCCGGTAAAGACATCGACATCGTCTACACCGGGCTGCGCGAGGGCGAGAAGCTGCACGAGGAACTGGTCGGCTACGACGAACTGTTGGAGAGGCCTTTCCACCCCAGGATCTCCCACGCCCGCGTGGAGCCGATGCCGGTCTCCATGCTCGATTTTGCAGATTGGTCCGAGAGATTGAAGCACCGAGCATGACGACGCGCGAACATCATCACACCGAGCTGCTGGCTACGGCGCCAGCCCAGGTCCACGAACCAATCCACCTCTCGCCGCCGGATGTGGGGGAGACCGAGGAAGCCGCCGTGCTCGCAGCATTGCGTTCCGGCTGGGTGGCCCCGGTGGGTCCCGATCTGACCGCGTTCGAGACCGAACTGGCTCAGCGCGTCGGAGTCGCCCACGGGGTGGCCCTGTCCTCCGGCACGGCGGGGCTACACCTGGGCCTGCTCGGGCTCGGCGTCGGCCCCGGTGACGTGGTGCTGACCTCCACGTTGACCTTCGCCGCCACCGCCAACGCCATCGCCTACACCGGCGCCGAACCCTATTTCATCGACGCCGAACCGACCACCGGTAACCTCGACCCGACCCTGCTGGAGCGGGCCCTGGCCAGACTGATCGAAGCCGGGGAACGCATCGGCGCCATCGTGCCGGTGGACCTGCTGGGCAAGAGTGCTGACTATCTCGCCATCGAAGCGATCGCCGCCCAGTACGGGGTGCCCGTGCTTGCCGACGCCGCCGAATCCCTGGGGGCCAGCTATCGTGGCCGGCCCGCGGGCAGCTACGGGCGCGCCGCCATCGTGTCCTTCAACGGCAACAAGATCATGACCACCTCCGGCGGCGGCATGTTCCTCACCGACGACGCCTCCCTGGCCGAACGGGTCCGCTATCTCTCCACCCAGGCACGCCAGCCCGTGGTGCATTATGAGCACACCGAGATCGGTTTCAACTACCGGATGAGCAACGTGTTGGCCGCCCTCGGCCGCGCCCAGCTCTCTCGGCTCGACGAGATGATCGCCCGCCGACACCGGCTGCGCTGCCACTACCGCACGCTGTTTTCCGGGGTCGCCGGAGTGGAAATTTTCGGCGGTGAGAGCGATACCGACGATAACGCCTGGCTGACCTCCATTTTGGTAGACCCCCAACGTACCGGGTGGAGCGCGGACGAGCTGCGCGCTGTCCTCTCGGCGAGCAGCATCGAGAGCCGCCCCCTGTGGAAGCCGATGCACCTGCAACCGGTGTTCCACGGCGCCCGCGGTGAGATCAACGGGGTGGCCGAGCGGCTCTTCGCCCAGGCGCTGACCCTGCCCAGCGGCTCAGGCATGACGGCCGCCCAGCGCGACAGGGTGACCGCCGTCGTGCGCGCATTCCTGGAGGAGCGGCCATGACACGGTCTCGCCTGCGGTACTCCCAGGTGAAACGCGGACTTGATCTGGTGGGCTCCTCGCTCGCCCTCGTGGCCCTGTCCCCGGTGATCGGGGCGGTTGCCGTGGTCGTGCGGATCAAGCTCGGGTCCCCGGTGCTGTTCGTGCAGGCCCGGCCCGGCCTGCAGGGGCGCCCCTTCAACCTGCTGAAATTCCGCAGCATGCTCCCAGTGGATCCCGAGCGTGGCTGGGTCACCGATGCAGAACGCCTCACCCGCTTTGGCCGGGTCTTGCGCGCCACCAGCCTCGACGAGCTGCCCTCTCTGCTGAACGTGGTCAAGGGCGACATGAGCCTGATCGGGCCGCGACCACTGATGATGAAATACCTCCCGCGCTACACCGCCCACCAGGCCCGCCGACACGAGGTGCGGCCCGGTGTCACCGGCCTGGCCCAGGTCAGTGGCCGAAACAGCCTTGACTGGGACGCCCGTCTCGACCTCGACGTCGACTATGTAGACCGGCACAACGCCCGGCTCGACGCCGAAATTCTGCTCAAAACCGTGCTCGTGGTGTTCGGCCGCTCCGGGATCTCCTCGGACGACAGCGTCACCGTTGACGATTTCCTCGGACCCGAACCCGAGGACGGCCTGGTCGAGGCGGTGCTGGACGGCGCCGACTACGGCGGGATGTGCCCGGAAGACTGGGGAACCGACATCGACGCGCGCCGGGAACGCCGCTGGGTGTACTTCCAGCGCGATGCCCTGAGTGAGCAGCCCATCGGCTTCGGCCAACTCACCGGGGTGGGAACGGGCACCGTGACCGCCTCCCTGCGCCTGGTATCCCAAGAAGTGGGGGAGACACCGGTGCCGGAGTGGAAAGAAGCGGTGCTGCTCCGGCTCCTGCAACGGGCCGCCTCCTATGGCGCCGACCGCGTGGAAATTCCGGATGAGGGCCGCACCGTGGACCACCTCACCCGGACCATGGCAACCGAGGGGGCCGAGGCATGAGAATCGTGATTGGTTCCGCCGGGCGCCGGGTCTACCTCGTGCACTGGTTTCAGCAGGCACTACGCAATCTGGGCATCCCCGGCGAGGTCATCGTCTTCGACCACGACCCACACGCCGCTGCTGTTGCTGCTGCGGACGGGCACCGGGCGATGCCGGCCTACATCAGTCCCGAGTACCCGCAGGCGATGATCGACGCCGTCGAGGAGTTGCGCCCCGACCTCTTCATCACCCTCAACGATCAGGAACTCACCCTGCTGTCCCGCGGATTGGCGGATCAGTTGCGCGATCGCGGTGTCACGGTGCCGGTGCTGGGGCCTCTCCAGCACCAGATTGCCGCCGACAAGTTCCAGACCTCGGCGGCCCTGGAACACGCTGGCATCCCGGTGCCGCACTGCGCGCTACTCTCCGATGCCGCCGGTGTGCGGGCCCTGCTCGAACGCGGGGAGCACTTCATCATCAAGGACCGCTACGGCAGCGCCTCCTCCGGGCTGCAACGCCTCGGTCACGCCGAGCTATCCAGCCTGCTGGCAGGATCACCAGACGGGATCGTGTTCGAGGGCGCCGAGCGCGTCATCCAGGTCGCGATCTTCGGAGACGAATACGGTGTTGACATCATCGCGCCCTTGACCGGTGGGGCCGTCCAAGGGCTCTTGGCTCGCCGGATCGTCACCATGCGCAACGGTGAGTCGGCCACCGCCGTCTCCGTCGATAACGCACCGTTCCTGGAACTCGGGCAGCGGCTGAACACCCGACTCGGGGTCCGCGGCATCTGCAGCCTGGATGTGCTCGTCGATCACCACGGCATCGCCCACGTCATCGACATCAACCCACGTTTCAGTGGGGGATACCCCTTCAACCACCTCGCCGGCGCCGACGTTCCGCAGTTCATGGTCGCGTCGCTGGCCGGACGCCCCGCCGCCTCGGAATGGGCGGCATATCAACTGGACATCGTTTCCGCCAAACATGAGGGAATGATCCGATTCAACGCTCCAGACCGTCACACCCACTCACTCCAACACTCGCACCTCTAGGAGACGTTGTTATGGAAGCCTTAGAACCCACCTCGGGTCCAGCACCGCCCACCCCCTTCTTCGTGATCGATGTGGACATCCTCGATCGATTCGTCGATCGGTTCCAACGGGCCCTAAGAGCTCACTGGCCCAATTCCATCCTGTCGTATTCGATGAAAACGAACTCCCTGCCCTGGCTGATCACCCGCATGCGCCAGCACGGTGTTTGGGCCGAAGTCGTCTCCGACACCGAATACGAGTTGGCCCAGAAACTGGGATACGCCGAAGACGAGATCGTGTACAACGGTCCACTCAAGAGCCGCGAGCTGTTGCGGCAAGCCCTCCGTGACGGCTCGATCGTGAACCTCGATGCCCAGCGGGAAGTCGACTGGACCGTGGAACTGGCCCAGGACCAGCCCGAGCTGGAGATCCGCGTGGGCCTGCGGGTCAATTGGGATTTGGCTGCGCGCTGCCAGGACGAAAATGGTGACGGAGACGACGGCAGCCGATTCGGTTTCAACACGGCCAACGGTGACCTTGATGACGTGATCAGCCGGCTTCGCGAGGTCGGGGTCGTCATCGCCGGGCTGCACCTGCACCGCACCTCCCGCACCCAGAGCCTCGACGTCTACCGGGCCGCCGCCACCGTGGCCGCGGAATTGGTGGAAGAACACGAGCTGAGCCTCGACTGGATCGACATCGGCGGCGGCTTCTTCGGCGGCGACGACGCCTCCCCGTCCTTCGACGACTACATCGCCGCCATCCGGGCAACCCTCGACGACGTCGTCGACACCGAGGCCACCCAGCTCATCGTCGAGCCGGGAGGATCCCTCATTGCGGTGCCGGTCGAATTTCACGCCAGCGTGGTCGACGTCAAAGAGATCGATGGTCGCACCATCGTGGTCACCGATGCCAGCCGCACCAACATTGACCCGCTTTTCCGACGCCAGCGGGTGCTCGATGTGCGCCTGGAATCCGCCTCCAACCAGACGCACCCGGAACAGATCATCAGCGGCTTCACCTGTATGGAAGATGACCGCATCACCAAGCTGCACAACCGGGCCGAGCTGGAACCGGAAGACCGGCTGGTGTTCGGCAAAGTCGGCGCCTACACCATGTGTTTCCAACCGCTCTTCATCGAGTACCTGCCGGCTGTCTATGCGCGGCAGGGAGATTCGCTGAGCCTGGTGCGGCGGAAATGGGGGATCGACGACTTCCTCCAGGGTAACTACTGGAACGAAGACGACGTGCACGCGCGTATCGTCGGCCCCGCCGAGTCGACATCCCAGGCCACCCATCACTCGTCTGCGGCCTTGACCGGGCGCAGATGAAACAGACACAGTCCGCGGGCAGACCCGCGCCAGAGGAGCGGTCATGCACGTTTTGATTGTCACGCAATACTTCGCCCCGGAAGACGCCGGCATCCCCCTGGGACTGGCCCACGGGCTGATCGAGGCCGGGCACGAGGTGCGGGTCCTCACCGGGTTCCCGAACTACCCGCACGGCCGGCTCTTCGATGAGTACCGGCTGTCGTGGCGTCAGCGCGAGAACGTGCAGGGCATCGACGTGCTGCGCGTACCGCTCTACCCGGATCACTCGCAGAATCCAGCGCGGAGGATCGCCAACTACCTCAGCTTCGGGGCCAGCTCGGCCACCGCCCGAAGGTTCGCCGCCGGCGCCGACGTCGTCTACGTGTATGCCACCCAAATGACCGCCGGGTTCGGGCCCTGGCTCTGGCGGCTGCTGGGAGGAACACCCTACATGCTCCACGTTCAGGACCTCTGGCCGGATTCCATCACCGGCTCCACCATCGGCGAATCCAGTGGCACGGTGCGGAAGCTGACGGCGCTGATGGAGCCCTGGCTGAAAAGCGTGTACCGACATGCTTCCGCCGTCGTGGGCATCGCCCCCAGCATGGTGGATGCGCTCATCGAACGCGGGTCGGCGCCGGAGCGGACTTCTTACGTGTTCAACTGGGGCGACGAAGACATCGCGGCCGCGCGCGAGGAGGCATTGGCCTCGGCCGCGGCCCGGCGTTCGGCGGACCGGGCCGCCACCGAGGTGGTCTACGCCGGAAATATTGGTGACCTGCAGGATCTGCCCACCGCGGTGCTGGCCGCCCAGACGTTACAACACGACGATTTCCGACTGCACCTGGTCGGTGACGGGGTGGCCGTGGAAGCACTGCAACGGTTGGTGCGCGAACGCGGCATCACCAACGTGACCTTCCATCCAGGGGTGCCCCGTGAGCAGATGCCAGAGGTTTACGCCGCGGCAGATTTTTCGCTCGTCACGCTCAAAGACCTCCCGATATTCCACGGGACCATCCCGTCGAAATTCCAGAGTTCCATGGCCAGCGGGGTGCCCGTGATCACCACCGTGCAGGGCGACCTGCGCGGGATCGTCGAAGAATTCGGGGTCGGGTTCACCGCCGACGCTGAAGATGTGGCCGCACTCAGTGCCGCCTTCCGTCGTGCACACGAACTCAACCTCAGCGAGCGGAAATCCATGGCCACACGAGCCCAGACAGCCTACCGGGACCAGTTCTCCCGCGAGGCCGCCGTCTCCACCATCGAAAACATCCTCCTCCAGGTACCGGCGCGAAAGGCCACATCATGAACTACTCCTATGCGGGACGGAAGATCCTCATCACCGGTGGCACCGGCTCCTTTGGTCGCACCGTGACGAAGAAGCTGCTGGAGCGCAACGTGGCCGAAATCCGGGTGTTGAGCCGGGATGAGGCCAAGCAAGACGAGATGCGTCATGCACTCGGTGACGACCGCCTGCGTTTCTACCTGGGCGATGTGCGCGACTACGACAGCGTCGACCGGGCCACCCGCGACATCGACTTCGTGTTCCACGCGGCCGCGCTCAAACAGGTGCCCTCGTGTGAGTTCTTCCCGCTGGAAGCCGTGCGCACCAACGTGTTCGGTAGCGACAACGTGGTGCGCGCCTCCGCCGACAACGGTGCCCGATCAGTGGTCTGCCTGAGCACCGACAAAGCCGTCTACCCGGTCAACGCCATGGGTGAATCGAAAGCGCTCATGGAGAAGGTGGCGCAGTCCCACGGCCTGAACAACCCGACCACCGCCACCATCGTTTCCTGCGTGCGCTACGGCAACGTGATGTACTCCCGAGGCTCCGTTATCCCGCTCTTCGTCAGCCAGCTACGTGCGGGCAAGGACCTCACGGTCACCAACCCGAACATGACCCGGTTCATGATGTCGCTGGACCACTCGGTGGACCTCGTGGAATTCGCCTTCCAAAAAGCGTCCCAGGGAGACCTGTTCATCCGGAAAGCGGTGGCCTGCACCATCGGCGATCTCGCCCAGGCGATGATCAACCTTTTTGAGTCCTCCGCCACAGTCAGCCTGATCGGCACTCGACATGCGGAGAAGGTCTCGGAGACACTGGCTACACGCGAGGAACTCTCGCGCGCACAGGACATGGGCGAGTACTTCCGGGTTCCCGCCGACAACCGGGAGCTTAACTACGAGCTCTACGTCGAAGAAGGCGATCTGCACCGGGAGACCTTCGTGGATTATGACTCACACACCGTGGAACGTCTCGACGTCAAGGCGGTCGAAGACCTGCTCCTCACTCTGCCCGAGATTCGCCGCGAACTGACCGACGCCGGCATCGATGTGTCCCAGCGGTTGTCCGATGCTTAAGGTCGCGCTCACCGGCAGCCACGGATTTTTGGGCTGGCACACCAGGGTCGCCCTGCGGGAGCGCGACGTCGAGCCCCAGCGCGTCGTCGTGGGAGCAGCCGCTGATCTAGACGCCGCGGTGGCCGCGCTGGACGGCGCGGAACGGGTCATCCACCTGGCCGGGGTCAACCGCGCCAGCGACGAGGAGATCCGCCAGGGCAATATCAGCTTCGCAGAGCACCTCGCCCAGGCGCTGACCCGCTGCGAAAACCCGCCGTCGGTGATCGTCTACGCGAATTCGATTCATGCCGGAACGACGGGAGCGTACGGCGATTCCAAAGCCCGAGCTGCTGAGCTGCTGACCGCGGCCGCCGACAAGGTGGGCGGCAGTTTTCATGACGTGCGGCTGCCGAATCTCTTCGGTGAACACGGACGCCCCAACTACAACTCCGTTACCGCCACGTTCTGCCACCAGCTGGCCCACGGGGGACAGCCGGTGGTGAACGGTGACAAGGAACTGACCCTGTTGCACGCCCAGAACGCCGCCGATCTGCTGATCGGCACCGTCGCGCCCGAGCAACAGCCCGAGCTGGAAGTGGTGGAATCGGTGACCGGGCTGTTGGGTCGGCTGCAGCACCAGGCCGAGACGTACCGTCGTGGCGAGATCCCCGACATCGCCGACCCCTTCGACCGCGACCTGTTCAACACGTATCGTTCCTTCACCTTCCCGGGCCACACCCCTGTGAAACTGACCCGGCACGCCGACGCCCGCGGCTCATTCTTCGAGATCATCCGCAACCACGGCGGCACCGGCCAGTCCTCCTTCTCCATCACCCACCCGGGCATCTCCCGCGGCGACCACTACCACCGGCGCAAGGTCGAACGCTTCACGGTGCTCGCCGGATCGGCCACCATCTCATTACGACAACTCTTCACCGATGAGGTTTACGACGTCGAGGTGACCGGAGATGAGCCCGTCTCGGTGGACATGCCCACCGGGTGGGCGCACCGCATCACCAACACCGGTCAGGATGATCTGTACACCTCTTTCTGGACCAACGACCTGTTCGACGCCCACGCCACCGACACGATCCCGGAGACGGTCTAATATGCAGCAGCGAATGAAAATCATGACCGTCGTCGGCACTCGACCAGAAATCATCCGGCTGGCGTGTGTGATTCGGCGTCTGGAAAAATTCACGGATCACGTGCTGGTCCACACCGGCCAAAACTACGATCACCAGCTCAGTCAGGTGTTCCTCGACGACCTGGGCTTGCGGCAGCCGGACCATTTTCTCGACGCCGACACCTCCTCGCTGGGGGCAATGCTCGGCGACGTCATCAAGGGCACCGAGGCAGTGATCCACCAGGAGCGCCCCGACGCGATGGTGGTGCTGGGGGACACCAACAGCTGCATCGCCGCGGTGATCGGCCGACGGCTCAAGGTCCCGGTGTTCCACCTCGAAGCCGGCAACCGCTCCTTCGATCCGAACGTACCCGAGGAGATCAACCGCCACCTGGTGGACCACGTCAGCGACTACAACCTTGTCTACACCGAGCATTCGCGGCGGAACCTGATCGCCGAGGGCGTGCGAGCCGAAGACGTGATGGTGATGGGTTCACCCATGCTGGAAATCCTCACCACCTATCGCGATCAGATCGAGGCCTCTGACGTCCTCGAACATCTCGAGCTCACCGAGGGGGAGTACTTGCTGGCGAGCCTGCACCGGGAGGAGAACGTGGATAGGGAGGACCGGCTCACCGCCGCGCTCGCGGCCCTCCAAGCGGTGGCCAAAGCCGAGGGGGTACCCTGTTTGGTCTCCACGCACCCGCGCACCAAGAAACGCATCGAAGCCTTCGGTCTCGACGTCGACGACCGGCTACGCATGCACCCGCCGCTGGGGTTCCACGACTACAACAAGCTGCAGTTGAACGCCCGCTGCGTGATCTCCGATTCCGGGACCATCTCCGAGGAATCCTCGATTCTGGGGTTCCCGGCGGTCACCCTGCGCGACGCCATCGAACGACCGGAGGCGCTGGAAACCGGGGCCATCATTGCGACAGGGCTAGAGGCGAACGACGTGGTCGACGCCGCGCAGATGACCATCACCCAGCACCGGGAGGAGGGGCCGGCGACCATTCCGGCGGAATATCAGATCGCGGATTCCTCCCGTCGCGTCGTCAACTTCATCCGCTCCAAGGTGGGCACCCACCACCTGCGCAAGGGCATCCGGCGCTGACCGGCCCGACGACGAGACCGGAGGCACCCGTGACCACGATCTGCGTGATGAGCCCGCACTTTCCTCCCGCGGTGCAGGCTGGCGGCCCCATCCGTTCCCTGGACGCCATCGTGTCCTCAGCGCCCGAGCGGTACCGGACGCGGGTGATCACCTCCAGCCGGGACCTCAACGGTGACGAGGACCTGGTGGGCACGGTCGATTCATGGGTTCCTTACGGGCGGGCCCAGGTCTACTACGCCTCCACGCACCGCGCCGGTGGGGTCGTCCAGATGTGGCGGCAGCTGCGCGCCTCGCGCCCCGACTACATCTACTGCAACTCCTATTGGTCGCCGACCTTCACCCAGGCCGTGCTGATGCTCGCCCGCACCGGATACTTTGGCCGGGCGGAGGTGGTGGTCGCCCCGCGTGGAGAATTCGCCGTCGGCGCGCTGGGGCGGCACGCGCTGCGCAAGAAGGTGTTGATGCGGGTCAACAAGTTGCTGGGCACCCACCACCGGGTGTCGTGGCAGGCGGCATCGGTGCATGAGGAACAAGACATCCGCCGGGTGATCGGGGACGACGCCGTCGTCATCGTCCAGGAAGACGCGACCCTGCTGCCTCAGCACCCCGCCTCGGTCCGCGACGGCGCTGGCGAGGAACCTCACCTGGCGTTCCTCGGACGCGTGATGGAGCACAAGGGCCTGCACCTGGCCATCGAGGCGCTGGGCCGAACCGGGCACCGGGTGCCGCTGGTGGTCTACGGTCCGGAAGAGTCCGCCGACTATGCCCGCCGCTGCCGGGAAGTGGCGCAGCAGTTTTCTGTGGACCTGCGGTTCGCCGGGGTGCTGCACCACGATGAGGTGGCGACGGCGCTCAACGGGGTCGACTTGTTACTGCTTCCCACCCGGGGCGAGAGCTTCGGGCATGTGGTGGCCGAGGCCCTGGCCGCAGCCTGCCCCGTGATGATCACTCCCGAGACGCCCTGGACGGAGCGGATCCGCGACCACAGTGCCGGATACGTGGTGGAGCGCGACGTCGACGCCTGGACGAGCGCCCTGAACCGATATCTGGCTCTGTCGGCCGAGCAACGGCGTGCGGTGCGCCGCGGCGCCCAATCCGCTTACCGCCATTGGTGGGACGAGACGGCGGCCCAGCCTCATTTCTTCGACCTGATGGCCGCAACGGGCGAGCCGGTCCGCGGGTGAGGCCATGATCCGATTCGCGGGCCTGATCGCCAGCAACGCCGCCAGCAGTATCGTGGCGATGCTGCTGACCATCGTGATCGGACGCCAAGGGGGCCCGGCCCTGCTCGGCGTCTTCAGCGTGTGCTTCGCGGCTATGGCGTTCATCGATCTGTTCGCCCGCGAAATCGGGGTCAACCGGGCGCTGCTGCACGCCTCCAACGCCACGATCCGCCAGCAGGCGTTCTCCCGGGCGCTGTTGGTCTCCCTGAGCGTTGCGGTACTGGTGGCTGGCGCCGGATGGGTGATGAGTGCTCCGATCGTGCTGGCGATGAGCCCGGTGGTCCCGGGCTACGTCTGCTACAACTACCTCCGGTTGTGGGCGGTCAGTGACGGACAGATCCGCAAAGGTCTCACGGCCGACGTCGTCCAACTCACCCTGGTGTGCGGGGGCAGTGCGGCCGCCATTGTCGGGAACGTGCCCGTGGTGTGGGTTGTGCTGTGTTGGGCGGCAGGGCTGTGGCTGAGCGCGGTGATGCTGGCGTACCAGGTGCGGTTGCGGTTCATCCCCCGGTGGCCGGCCTCGGAGCAGGGAGTGGCCACCGGCACCCACTTCGGTGTCCAGGTGTTGATCGGCAACGGCTCCGTGCACGTGATGACGTTTATTCTGGCCGCGGTCACCCACACGGCGGTACTGGGCGCCATCCGCGGGGCCTCCACCGTGTTTGGGCCCATCAACCTGATCAGCACCAGCGTCTCCACCCTGGCCATCCGGCAGATCGCCGACGGCAAAGAGGAAGACCGCGCCAAGCACATGCTCTACTGGTTCGCCGTGCCCACCGGACTGGCCCTGCTCCTGGTGGGGGCGATGCTGGTGCTGAGTGTCTTCTTCGGTGAACTCATTCTGGGGCGCTCCTGGGACGCCGTGCAGCCGCTGTTGATCTGGGCCGGGCTCGACGTCATCGTGGTGGCCACCATGTCGGCCGTGCACGCCGTCCACCGGGTCGATGGGCGGGCCCGCGAGCTGATGCGGATCAGCGTGATCGGCGCCGTTGCCCGTCTCACCGTGGTTCCCGCCCTGGCCTGGAGTATGGGGGCTCAGGGGGCGATCATCGCGATCCTGGTGGTCTCGATCGTCGTCAGCCTGGGGACCTGGATGTCCTACTGGGGCTACCGGAAACAGGATCAGGCGCAGGCACGGTCGACCCAGCCTCGGGAAGAGGGGGCCGCCGACGCCGGTCAACGGTGAGTTGCCAGGGGGATCCGGGCCTGCCAGCCAATGTGCCCGCATAATCGGAATCCCCGCTACGCTCCGCACCCACGGCCAGGATCAGCAGCGTCACCACCACCCAGATCAGGGTCGTGGACCGGTTCACCGTCAACGACGGAATGCCGAAGGACGCGCCGATCAGCATGATGGCCACCATGAACGCCAGCCGCCGTCGCTGCGGGTCCTGGGTGTGACGGGCGATCCACAATATCGCCAGGTAAGTGGCAGCCACACAAACCACGCCGAGCAGCCCTGCCACGATGATCGCTTCGGTCCAGGCGCTGTCATAGGGCACCGCGAGTCCGGCCAATCCCACCCCGACCCAGGGACTGGCTGAGAGCACCGCCGACATCACCATCATGATGGCCGAATCCTCGTTCCATCGTCCGGCCGTGTAGAACTCGAGCAGGCTTTGATCGGCCGGGGGAGTGAGCAGTCGGATGAGATAGTCGAAGCCGTCCCAGTTCTGGAAGAACCCGGAGGAGGTGAGCAGCGCCGCCGTCACCGGGACGATCAACAGCAGCCAGATCTTTCGGCTCGGGGCCACCGAACGCCAGAGGTAATAGACCCCCAGGGGTAGCCCCGCCAGTACGAACACTTTGGACACCGTGAACGCGCCGCCGATGCACAGCACCAGTATCACGAACAGCAGCACGGTGGTGCGCTTGCGGTACAAGTAGATGGCCAGGAACAGGGCCAAGGAGTACACCAGGCCGGCCTCGGCTGGCTGATTGAAGATCCCGGAATACCGTCCCATGGTGGCCGCATGTTCTGCGGTGGAGAGACTCTCCGGGCTGCTCGACCAGAAGTATCGCAGTAGCGGATTCAGCGCCGGCGTCATGGATTGGATGATGGAGAGGACAGCGTTCACCGCCGCGCCCCACACGATGACGGCCCCGGCGGTGTTCAGCGCGGTCGTCGCCGTCGACGGGCGGACCAAGCAGGCCAAGGTCAGCAGGATGGCCACGGGGAGTAGCAGATTGTCCGCGCTGGCCATCAGTGAGCCTCGATCCCAGGGCAGCGAGGCGGTCACCGGGGAGACCACGGCGACCAGCGAGATGGCCACGAACAGCGCCCAGGGCAACACCAGGCGCAGCACGATGGACCGGATGAAGGGGAAAGCGAAGGGCACGACGACGGCGGCCAGCCCGTAGACGACGATGTGCTCGACGCGTAGCGACCCCACCAGATACGGGCCGAAGGCGCTCAAACAGAGGAGGGCGACCAGGGCGCGCGGCAGGAGCGTCGATGCGCCGTCGGCGGGCGATCGGGAGCTGCGTTGCACTGCATCACGTTGCCCCACGGAGGTGCTCCTCGTCCCATGCTTTAATGGTTGAACCTGATACTACTCTGTGGGGTGTGTGTGGAACAAGAACCGCGAACAGCCCAACGCCGCCCCCGACGTGTCGCGGCGGTCGCGAGTCTTCTCCTCGTGACGACCTGGGTGGTCCTCGGTGCCCGCTATATCCTGCTTGCCTCACCGGACGAACCGGCGCCGGTGGATGCTGTCTACGCGCTGGGCGTGGTGTCACCGGAGCGACTAGACCGCGCCGTCGACCTGATCGAAGCCGGCCACAGTGATCACCTGGTCATGACGGTGTCGAGCGAGGCGCACTGGGGTGAGTTCTGTAGACGCGAGCACGGCTTCACCGTCACCTGCGTGACCCCCGATCCGCTCACCACGCGCGGGGAGGCGCGTTCCTGGGCGCGCCTGGCCGAACAGCATGACTGGGACTCGGTCATGGTCATCACTATGGTTCCGCACCTGGGTCGGGCCGAGATGTATTTCCAGCGCTGCTTTTCCGGGGAATTGGTCATGGTGGACGACGGTCGTGACATGGAGAGTGCGGTGTGGGTGCGGCAGCTCTTCTATGAGTCGGCTGCATTCGTTCGTTATGCCTTGTCGCGGGGATGTTGAAAGAAATACCCCGGATTCAGTTGATGCGTGTAGTGTATAGGGAGGTGTGAAGCGTGGGGTAACGACCTCGGCCCGAAAGGAAACTGCTCATGGAATTGCGCGAATACATGCGAATTCTGCTCCAGAGCTGGTGGCTGGTCGTGACCATGACCCTGGCCGGAGTCCTCGCGGCGGGGGCGTTCTCGATGCTCGTCACACCTCGATATGAGGCGACGTCGCAACTGTACGTGTCCGTCCGTCATGATGAGGCCGACACCGCCAGCGACCTGGTGCAGGGTGCGACCTTCGCTCAGCAGTCGGTCAACAGCTACATCGACCTGGCGACGAGCGCGATCGTGCTCGACAACGTCATCGATGAACTCGACCTGGATACCACCAGCACCTCTCTGCGCGATTCGCTGTCGGTCGCCTCCCCGGAAAACACGGTACTGATCTCGATCACCGCTAGCGATGAGAATCCGGGCGAGGCCTCGGCGCTGGCCAATACCACCGGCGAGGTCTTCTCCCGGGTGGTGGAGAACGAGATCGAGGTGGCCGACGCGAACGGTGTCAGCCCCATCCAGGTGCGGATGATCCAGCCGGCACCGGTGCCCGAGGCTCCCGTCAGCCCGAACATCCCCATCAATATCGCTGTGGGACTGCTGTTGGGATTGGCTGTCGGCGTCGGCATCGCCCTGCTGCGCTCCGTGCTGGACACCCGCATCCGCTCGATCCGCGACATCGAGCAGCTCACGGACGCCCCGATCCTGGGACGCATTCCCGTGGACCCCGAGGTCGCCACCCGCCCTCTGATCGTGCACTCGGACGCGATGAGCCCGCGCGCAGAGTCGTTCCGCAGCCTACGCACGAATCTGCAGTTCATCGGTGCGGCAGGCAGTCAGCGCGTTGTCGTGGTGACCAGTGCGATGCCCAGCGAAGGCAAAACCAACACCGTGACCAACCTGGCGATCGCGCTCGCCGACAACGGCGCAAGCGTAGTGCTGGTGGATGCCGATCTGCGCAATCCCACCGTGGCCGACGTGATGGGAATTGAAGGCGGAGTGGGGCTCACCGATGTGCTCATTGGCCGTGCGGACCTCTCCGAGGTGCTGCAGCACTGGGGCCGCCGGAAGCTGGAGATCCTGCCCTCGGGTGCGATTCCTCCGAACCCCAGTGAGTTGCTGGGCTCCGCCGCCATGGAAGCGCTGCTGGGCCGGCTGGGCTCGAGAGTCGACTACGTGCTCATCGATTCCCCGCCGCTGCTGCCGGTCACCGACGCCGCCGTGATGTCGAAGTTCGCCACCGGGACGGTGCTGGTGGTGACCCCGGAGAGCACCAAGCGCCCGCAATTCTCCGCCGCCCTGAATACGCTGCACACCATCGACAGTCGACTGCTTGGCGTGGTGGCCACCAAGATGCCGGCGAAGGGCGCCGACCGGGCACTGTATCCGCACTACCGCTACGAGCGGGCGCACACAGGGGCATCACCTGATCACCTGGACCGCGACACGGCGGAATCGGCGGTCGATTTCGGTCCCACGGTGCACGCCACGGAGATCGAAACCCCGGCGTCGACGATGGGTGCTCAGGATTCCCGATGGCGCATCGGATCCTGACCGTCTGCACCGGCAACATCTGCCGCTCGCCCATCGCGGAGCAACTCCTCACCACTCACCTCGCCCACCACGACATCACCGTGACCAGTGCGGGCACCCACGCCATGGTGGGCTGCGCTATGCCCGGACAGGCGCGACACTGGTCGTTACTGCTGGGTGGCCACGGCGCGAAAGAACACCGCGGAGTTCAACTCACCGCCGCGCAGATTCAGGACGCCGACCTGGTGCTAGCACTAGATCGCCAGCACCGGCGCACTGTGGTGGAACTACATCCACCCGCCAGCCGGTATTGCTTCACGCTGCTCGAATTCGCCCATATCGTCAGCACCATGACCGAAGACACGATGACGGAAGAATTAGCACCACCGGGGAGCGGGCAGGAAGGCTCCGTCATGGCCCGGGTTGTCGCACTGGTGGGATCGATGCGCGGGGTAGTGCCGCCACTGGACCACCGTGACGACTACGACGTCGTCGATCCGTATCTTGGATCCGATGACATGTACGCCCACGCCGCGAAGGTCATCGAGACGGCGGTGCTGCGGATCGCCGGCTTTGTCGACCAGGTGGCGCACCGACCCGCATAGTAGCCCCGCATAGTAGCGTGGAGTCCATGCCACGACGACGCCGCATTCTGGTGCTGCTGAACCCCCACGCCGGACGCGGTGCGTTGGGTGGGGCGACCCCTCAGCACTTCAGTGATGACGTCGGGATCGACGCGGAGATCATCGTCCCGGACCCTGACGACCACGCGGTGCAGATGGCCCGGGCGCGCCGCGAACTTGCCGAGGGCGTGGACGCGGTGCTGGTGCGTGGCGGCGACGGCATGGTGGCTGCCGGAGTGAACCTGGTGGCGCAGACCGAAGTGCCATTAGGCGTGATCCCGGCAGGAACGGGCAACGACTTCGTTCGCGCCGCACGCCTGCCCCTCTCTTCACCGGCGGCACTGAAGCACCTCCTCACCGCCCTGCGTGCACCCGAGCTGACCACCGTCGCCGTCGATGCGCTGCATGTCATCCTGCGCGCCCCCGGCGTGACACGCGAATTGTGGGTGGCCAACTCGCTGAACATCGGTTTCGACGCAGAAGTCAATCAACGTGCCGAAACGCTGCGGCACATCCCCGGATCGCTGCGCTATCTGGTGGGATTGGTCCAATCCCTACCCAGGTTCCACACCCGACGCATGCGACTGCAGCTCGACGAGGTCGCCCATGACCTCGACGCCGCACTCATCTGCGTGCACAACGGAGGTTATATTGGCGGCGGGATTCCGCTGAACACGCAGGCGAAGCACGACGACGGGGTACTGAATGTCTCCACGGTGGGACGAGTCTCCCGCACCGGGGTGACCCTGTTGTTCCCGCTCGTCTACCTGGGTGCGCATCCGCTCTTGCGGCCGCTGAGTGCCCATCAAGCCACCCGACTGCGCATCCACATCCCCGCGGGTGTTCCGGTGTACGCGGACGGAGAAGCCGTCCACGCACCCCCGCTCGGCACCCCGTCCGCCACCGAGGATGCGGGGAACAATGAGCTACAGGTGCAGGTCGTGCCCGGGGCTGTACGTCTCATTCACTCAGAGACAGTTCGCCACACTCAGACGTGGTGATAAGGGCGCCCGCCCGAAATCTCCTGGGCTCGATACAGCTGTTCCGCCAACACCAGGCGCACCAACTGGTGTGGGAACACCAACTTCGACAGCGACCACACCAGATTTGCGCGCTGATGCACCCGGTCATCCACGCCGTAGGCGCCGCCGATCACCAGCACTACATGCTGACCGGTATCGAACCGAGACTGCACGTGCTCGGCCAGCCGCTCCGAGGTCAGGTTCGTGCCGCGCTCGTCCAATAGGATCAGCTGATCCGTGGGAGAGATCTTCGCTAGGATCCGTTCTGACTCTTCTGCCCGGGCGTGATCGTGCTGGCGGGCCGAATGTGGCAGCAACTGCCAGGTCACGGTGTAGGGCTTTTTCAGCCGTTTCTCATACCGTTCAATACCCTCGCGCACCCATGATTCGTGCTTGCGTCCGACGGCGAGGATGGTAACGGCCATGGGTACTAGTCTAGACTTCCTCTGTCCTACAGGGACGACGCTGGCGCACCGGTGCTGGCACGCTCACCACCACCGCGCGTCGAGTGCGCATCACCACCGCGCAGCGCGTGACACCAACGTAGTCGACGTCGAAGGAGACGACTGTGGAATTCACCCCTTGGGTGCTGCTGATCGATGCTGGTCTGATCGGCGTCCTGCTGGCTATCGGAACCTGGCTGCGGGCGGTGATCCCGTGGTTGCAGACGATGATGATTCCCGCCTCGGTGATGGCCGGCATTCTGGGTCTGGCCTTCGGTCCTAACGGGCTGGGCTGGATCCCCTTCTCCGAGTACATGGGCACCTACGGTTCGGTGCTGATCGCTGTGGTGTTCGCCTGTATCGCACTAACCGATGACTTCAACATCTTTAAAATCGGCCGCAACGTCGCCTCCTTCTCCGCCTACGGCGTGCTGATGTACTCGCTCCAGGTCGCCCTGGGTATGGCCTTGGTGCTGATGCTCATCGGCCCGCTCTTTGATGCTCCCGACAGCATCGGCGTGCTGCTCTTTGCCGGCTGGGCCGGTGGTTTTGGTTCCGCTGCTGCTATTGGTGACGTCTTCACCCAGCAGACTGGCGACCCCGAGATGGCCTCGCTGGCCTACACCGCCGCGACCGTCGGCCTGATCGTCGGCGTCGTCGGCGGCATCATCCAGGCCAAGATTGGCGCCTCCCGGGGCCACGCCAAGGCTTTCCGTGGCATGAAGTCCCTGCCCGAGGACATGCGCACCGGCCTGATCCGCAAGGTGGAGGAGCGCCCGGCCATCGGCCAGCACACTTTCTCCGGTGCCTCCGTGGAGTCGCTGGCATTCCAAGTCGGCGTCGTTTCTGCTATTGCCGCCGGCGCCTACGGCGTGACCCTGCTGGTCACCTCGCAGTGGGAAAACCTGACGATCCCGGTGTTCTCCGTAGCGTTCGTGATCGGTTTGATCGTGCGCTCGGTGATGACCCGCACCAAGGTCTCCACCTACCTCGACCGCGGATCGCTGAACTCCGTGGCCGGTTCCGCCACCGACATCCTGATCGTCTGCGGTATCGCTTCCATCGCTCCGGCTATCGTGGCCGGTTACTGGGTCGAGTTGCTGATCCTCTTCGCCTTCGGCATGGCCCTGTGCCTGGTGCTGGGCCTGGTGGTCGCACCGCGGTTGATGCAGGATGGCTGGTTCGAGAAGCAGCTGTTCACCTGGGGTTGGGCCACCGGTGCAGTGTCCACCGGCGTGGCGCTGCTGCGTATCACCGACCCGAAGCTGGAATCCGGGACGATGGAAGAGTTCGGCGTGGCCTACATTCCGGTCACCCCCGTCGAGATCGCTGCGGTGACGTTCGTTCCGCTGCTGGTGATCGCCGGTTCCGCCTGGCTGGTGGTGGGCATCTGGGGCGCGATCGCCGTCGTTGCCATGGTTGCCGCGTTCTTCATTATTCGCGCCAACAAACGCGACGCCGCGGCGGTATCTGCCTGATCTCCACTTGGGGCAAGACATCTCAGGTCACGCTCGTGACCTTTATCGCAACACACTGGGCCACCCGACCGAGCTCCGTTCGTTCGGGTGGCCCAGTTTTCTGCGTCTTTGAGATCTGAAATACCAGAGTTTGCCTGAGAATCTCTGAGGCCGGTGTCTGTCCGGAAAATCCCAGGGTCTGGTTGCTACCGTCTGCCCGTGTCCAGACCAAGGAGAGGAAGCTTCGCATGGCTCAGACTCAGAACCCGTACGCCCAGCTCGTCCGCACACCCCAGCTGGTCGCCGACATCGCGTTACTAGCGGCCCGCATTGCCCTCGGGCTGATCATGATGGCCCACGGTTGGCAGAAGCTCGACGAGTGGGGCCTGGCTGGTACCGGAGAATTCTTCGACCAGATGGGGGTGCCCGCGCCGCACATATCAGCCGCCATGGCCGCCGGCGTGGAATTCGGTGGGGGAGCGCTGCTGATCCTCGGGCTGTTGACGCCGCTGGCCGGCATCGCTATTACCGCGGTGATGGCCAGTGCCTGGGGTATCGCGCACTGGACTGACACCGTGTTCGTGGACCAGGGCGGTTGGGAATTGGTTGCCGCTCTCACCGTGGGTGCCCTGGTGATCGCCGTCGTCGGCCCCGGACGCCTCAGTATCGACGCGCTGTTCACCCGCCGTCGGGGTCGGTGAATTCGGCCAGCGGCATGAGATCGCCGGTCGCCGGCTACGGAAGATCATGCGTTAGTCAGCTCTCACCCTTCGGATCGTCGAAGAGCCCTCCTTGAATAGTGATCCCGCGGGGAGGCACCTCGAGCAGGCGCACCGATGCTGAGGAGTGAAGGAGCGTGGCGAGGGCACAGGAAGCGCGTCTGCTTGCGCAGTACGACGAGATCGAACGCGCGCTGGAGAAGGTCGGGCCCGCGCCGCAGCCGCCGACGTACGAAGAGATGCGCGCAGCGATCGAGTTCAAGAAGCACCAGCGGCTCCGCAGTGACGCGCTCGGCACGTACCGCGGTCAGAGCTTCGAGAGGTGGAAGGAGCGCACCATCGCTGCACAGGCGAAGCTCAGCCGCGCTTTGGCACGCGAGGTCGACGCGGAAACGCCCCGCCCGGAACGAGATAAGGACCACGAGTACGGCGGGTGAGCCATGGACGTGGAAACACGGAACCCCGCAGCGGTCAAGCTGCAGGGTTCCGCTTCGAGTGAGTGGCGTTTAGCTGGCGATCCAGTTGCCGTTGGCATCTCCCATATAGTCTTCAACCTCGCCTGCAACGCCAATGGTGCCGTCGGTCATGATCGATAGCTGCACCGTCACTATGGTGTCGATCTTCCCATCGGCGTCAACCGATGGAAGCTCGATCTCGATCGCGTTGTCGGAATCAGTCTCCGAGGCAGCGCCATCGCCGACAAGGGTGATGCTCGTGTAATCCACACTGACATCGGCGCCTGGTTCCGCAGCTGACTCGTCGAGGTCTGCCTGCGTACCTGCGTCGTCGAGCCCGAGACTTTCCGCAACGATCGTGATTCCCGGAACCTGCTCGTCAGACGCACTGCCGACGTAGCGGTCAAAGACATCCTTCCAAGCCAGCACTCTCGGCTCGCGACGCTCGATGACACCTGTTCCTGCACCAGACCCCCTTCCGTGGATGCGATTTTCGAGGGAGGATGTCTGCATGCAACGACATCCGGACTTGCCCCTGCCTGTTACTAGCTTTGTTGGGCGGCGGGAGCTCCGGCGGACTGTCCAAATGGCCTTGAAGCAGCACCCTTTCGTGACACTCACAGGATTGGGAGGGATGGGTAAATCCCGGCTCGCGATATCCGTTGCCGAGAAGATGGGTCCGAACTTTGCCGACGGGGTTCGCTACTTCAACCTCTCGAATTTGCCTACCGGTACCCCGGTCGAGGACGTAGTCCTCCGGTCCATGGTTGGAACTGACGTTTCCACGGCACGCGCGGGCGAGCGCCTGGTGGACTATCTGAGGAATCGGGAACAACTAATCGTCCTTGACAACTGCGAGCACGTGTCGGATGAAGTCCTGGAATTGGTATCGAGCATCCTCGATGCCGCCGGAGGGGTACGAATCCTGGCCACGAGCAGGCACGTCTTCGGAAGCTTCCGTGAACGCATTATCACGGTGCCGCCGCTCGGGGTGCCCAAAACTGCGTCGATTCCTGACCGTCAGCAGGTGGCGGCCTCCGAATCAGTGAAGCTGCTGTCAGAGCGGGCGAGATCGGTGCAACCGGGGTTCTCCATCACCAGCGACAACTACCGCACCGCTGCCCGCATCTGTGAACTCTTAGAGGGCAATCCTCTGGCCATCGAATTGGCCGCATCCCGGCTACGGACCTTTTCCCTCGCCGATATAGAAGAGCGGCTGGAAGACCGTTTCAGCTTCCTCACGTCACCAGATGCCACCATGCCGCCACGTCACCGCTCCCTCCGGGCGCTCATCGACTGGAGTTGGGAGTTGTGTACCCCTTCAGAACGGCTGCTGTGGCAGCGTGCTTCGGTATTTTCCGGCGGATTCACCCTTGAAGCGATCGAACAGGTGTGTTCGGGCAGTGATCTGAATCCGAAGAACGCTTGGGAGCTTCTGGATCAGCTTGTCCTCAAGTCTATCGTCATCCCCGAATCCTCCGGGCAGTCCTTGCGGTATAGGTTCTTAGACAGCATTGCTGAGTTCGGAAGCCAGCAACTGAAGGACACCGGCGAGTCCGAGACTATTCAGCGGGCGCACCGCGACTATTTCGCTCAACGAGCCCAAGCAAGCTGTGAGAATTGGTCATCGTCCCAGCAAGGCGAGATCATCGCAATGTTGCGGGAAGAGCGTGCCAACATGGCCCGTTCCCTGGAGTGGAGCTTTGACACGGAAGGTGAGGCGCTACGGGGTGCGGTGATGGTCAATCACCTACGCTTTCACTGGGCCGTGGACGGTTATCTTCGAGACGGTCGCAAGTGGACGTCGCTCGCTCTGGCTGCTAATCCCGACCCCGGCGCAGTACGCGGCACAACGCTTTGGGTTGCCGCTTGGATTTTGCTTCTCCAAGGTGAGACGGAGACAGCCCGACGTCTGCTGGCAGAATCCGTATTCATCGCGAACCAGTCGTCGGACCCGGATTTGAAGGCCTATGTCAGCCTGTTCAGGGGGACGGCAGCACTATGGACCTCTGAGCTCGAAAACGCCGTCACCCTGCTGAAATCAGCTGTGACCCATTTCATGGCCACCGAGAAGTCCTTCGGCATGTTGTTCGGATCGATGATGTTTGTGCTGGCCCTGGCTGATACGGGTGAGTTCGATCGAGCTCAAAAGGTAGCAGATCGAGCGATGGAGAAGGGCCGAGAGATTGGCGATCAATGGGGTACGTGTCAGGTGGAGTGGGCTTCTGGATTGGTGTCCTGGCTCGACGGTGACCTCACAGGAGCTGTGGAGCTGGTAAGGGCGGGCCTGTCTCGACGTCTGGACTTTGACCGTGTGGGAACAGCTCTGCAGTTTGACGTCCTCGCCTGGATCATGGAGTGTAGTGGAGACCACGATGAGGCGGCACGCCTCCTGGGTGTCGCTCGGGACCTGTGGCGGGCCTTGGGGACTTCGATCCACGCCTTTGGCACGAGCCTGGCCCAACGATCAGAACAGTGCCACGACGCCCTTGAAGGGCACCTCTCTGCGGACCGTCGAAATGCCCTGATGCTCGAAGGCGCGCGGTGGGACCCTGTTGTTCGGACCAGCCGTGCGTTAGGCATCGCGCACTCTCGACAAGACGAAAAATCAACCGGTTCGGAGGTCCTAACGCCAACCGAATGGACCATCAGTCAGTTGCTGGCTGATGGGTTGAGCAATCGCGAGATTGCGACGCGCTTGGTTATTTCGCATCGAACGGTCGAGGGGCATGTGGCAAATGCCTTGATGAAACTCGGCTTCACCTCGCGCTCACAGATCGCCACGTGGGTGGCGCTGGGTGCACAGGCTCTACCCTCAGGAGAATCAAACAGATGAAGCACGGACTTTACTGGCCGGTCCTTGAACGTTTCCGTTCGTACGTCGAATCGCTCCCCGACGGGGCCGTTGCTGCGGACGCGAGGGCCGAGGTCCGCCCCACAGAACTCTTCTTCCCGCTGGCAGACAGTGCAACTCTCAGAGTAGGAGGCGCAGATTCCGTGGATGCGACCGAAGTCGGTATGACTGTCACAACCCTTGGGGAAGTCAGGTTCGGTGGCCACGGTGGCCTCCTGCTCGTCCCCTTGAAGGACGTGTGGGTGACTTGGACCGAAGACCGCTTGAAAGTGTCCATTAGCTATCCATGGCATTTCGACGGCGAGGACCCACGGATGGACCTCGCGACAGGATCCCTGACGTGGCGGCGATCGCCCACAGGATCGGAGATGGCCGGACGCGATCTCCGACTCACAGAAGACGGCTCGGAGATGTTCAATGGCGTATATCCCGAAGGGGAAGCGCTTGCCGACCTGTGGATTCTTCTTCCGGAAGATTCCTTCCTCGTTCCGAATGGGGGCGGCTGAACCGAGGGCGGTGACGTGGTGTCCTGCCCGAACCACGTGTTTTCACGCGGGTGCCCGCACTCCTCGACGTGCCAGCATGATTGTGTGACGCAGAACACATCGGGAAGTACATTCGGAGGCACGAAGTCAATGTCGACAAATACCCTCAGCCGCGATCTCGTGAGCACAGACCTGGATCTGTGGAGCGACGAAGTCCTAGCGGACCCGTATCCGCACTACAAGATGCTGCGGGACCTCGGCCCCGCAGCATACCTGTCCCGCTACGACATGTGGATCACCACGCGATACGATGTCGTCAAGAACGCCTTGATGGACTGGGAATCCTTCAGCTCCGCGCATTTGGGCGGTGTGGCCCTCAGCAAGGAGGGCCGCGAGGCTTGGCGCGGATCAGTGCTGGAGTCGGATCCACCTGTCCACGGGGAACGACGCAAGGTCTTCAACGACGTATTGCGCCCGAAGAGCATCCGCCGGGCCACGGGCGACATCGAAGCCCGCGCAGCCAAGGCCATCGATGTGTTGCTCAAACAAGGCACCTTCGATGGCGTGGTTGATCTCGCTCGGGATCTGCCCATGAACATCGTGATGGACTTGGTCGGCTGGCCGGACGACGGCCGAGACAAGATGCTGGAATGGGCCAGCGGAGCCTTCAACGCATTGGGTCCCGAAGGTAACGAGCGCATGCTGAACGCCTTTCCCAAGTTGCAAGCGGGACTGGACTACGTTGCGGAGAACGCCTCCAAGGACAAGATGGCACCGGAGAGCTTCGGCCACACGATGTTCGAGGCGGCCGAAAGCGGAGCGGTCCCTGCCGAGGTGGTCCCTATTGCCCTCAACGGCTTTATGCATGCTTCCCTGGACACGACTATCCACTCCATCGGCAACCTGCTCATGCTCTTCGCCCAGCATCCCGATCAATGGGAAATGGTGCGGGCGGATCCGACCCTGGTCGCGCAGGCATATCAAGAGGGCCTGCGACTCGAGTCCCCTATCCAGGTCTTCTCTCGGGCCACCACTCGCGATGTGGACCTCGGTGATGGCGTGGTCATCCCGAAGGATTCGCGCGTGGTCCACTCCTACGCTGCGGCCAACCGAGACGAGCGACACTTCGAGAATCCGGAGAAGTTCGATATCCACCGCAACGCTCAGGACCACCTGGCTTTCGACTTCGGAACACACGCCTGTCCCGGACGCCGCCTGGCCACCATGGAGGCCAATGCACTGTTCACCGCGATGGCTCAGCGCGTGAAGACGATCGAACTGGTCGGCGAGCCACAGCGGGAGTTGAACAACACCACTCGCGGCTGGTCCTCCCTGCCCATGCGCTTCAGCTGAGTTGAAGCCGAGACCCACAGCTTTCGTCTGAATCCCTACCCTTAGGAGAGAACGTGAAGATCGAGGCGCTCGTCGTCGAGCAGAAGCACGCGCCATTCGTGCAGGAGACGTTGGAGTTGGCTGAGCCTGGACCGGGCGAGGTGTTGGTGAAGGTGGTAGCCTCCGGGGTCTGTCACACGGATGCGATCACCCAGGCCGGGGATATGCCCCTGCCGTTGCCGGGGGTGCTCGGTCACGAGGGGTCCGGTGTGGTGGAGGCGCTCGGTGAGGGGGTCACGAACGTCGAGGTGGGGGACCACGTCATCATGGGTTGCCCGTACTGCGGTCAGTGCCGCAACTGCCGCCGTGGTGAGCACCGGTACTGCGACCTGTTGGGCCCGGCGGTAGCCAGTGGTCAGCGGTTTATCGGCCCGCAGGCGGGGACATCGGCCTACACCCGCGCGGATGGCTCCAGCCTCTCGGGGCATTTCTTCGGGCAGTCTTCCTTCGCCACCTATTCCTTGACCAACGCCAACGCGGTGGTGACGGTGGACTCGGAGGTGCCCCTGGAGATCATGGGGGTGTTGGCCTGTGGCATCACCACCGGGGCCGGTGCCGTGTTGAACACGGCCCGTCCCTCGGCTGGCGAGTCCCTGGTGGTCTATGGGGCCGGCGCCGTGGGGTTGGCGGCCATTATGGCGGCCCGCAACACCCCGGCCACCACGATCGTCGCGATCGACCTGCACGATTCCCGGTTGGAGCTGGCCACCCGTTATGGGGCCACGCACACCATCAACTCAGGTCGCGAGGACGCGTTGGCGCGGATCCTGGAGATCTGTGGGGGTCCGGCCGACTACGTCATCGACTGCACGGGCGTGATCGCCGTGATCGAGCAGGCGGCCGAGGCGGTGGGCATGCTCGGCACCCTGATCCTCATCGGTGGGGCTCCCGCGGAGGCCCGGTTCAGCCTGGACCACCAGCGCACTCTGTGGGGCAAGCACGTGGTGGGCACCCTCGGCGGATCGGGGACCTCCCAGGACCTGATCCCGGCCCTGATTGGGCTCTACCGGCAGGGCCGTTTCCCCTTCAATGAGCTCGTGCGAATGTACGACTTCGACCAGGTGGACCAGGCCTTCGCCGACTCCGCCTCAGGGGAGACGATCAAGCCGGTGCTGCGCATCGGTTGAACCAACGATCCCCGATTCCTACATCTGCTACCTCAGAAAGCGACACAATGAGCACTGTCTCCTCTCCAGATCCCTACACCGCTGTCTCGACGCCCCTGTACTACGGCGGGCGGGAGCACCAGACTGAGGCCACCCTGACGATCACCAACCCGGCACGTCCCTCCGAGGTGGTCGGCCGGGCCGCGTCCGCCACCCGGGATCAGGCCTTGGCTGCCGTCGCCGCCGCCCGGGAGGCGTTCCCGGCATGGGCGGCCCTGACGCCGGCCGAGCGTGCCGCCTACCTGACGGAGGCGAACTCGACCGTCACGGCCGACGTCGAGGCCGAGGCCGCCATCTTGTCCTCGGAGAACGGCAAGGTGGTCGGCGAGTCGATCGGCGACCACTACGGACTGTTGCAGCGCACCGAGCTGGCCATCGGCCTGGCGGACATCGTGGACGCCACCGATGTGCTGCCCGGCCCGCCCACCGAGACGCTTGTCTCCTACAAGCCCATGGGCGTGGTGACCATCATCGTGCCGTTCAATTGGCCCATCGCCATCCTCGGCGCCGCCCTGCCGTACGCCTTGATGGCCGGTAACACCGTGGTGGTCAAGCCGCCGCCGTCCTGCCCGCTGGCCACCACCCGCGCCGTGTTGCGCTACGCGCAGAAGCTACCGGCCGGCGTGCTCAACGTGGTCACCGGCGAGGACGCCGAGATCGGCGAGGCCCTGGTCTCCAACCCGGACGTGGCCAAGGTCTGCTTCACCGGCTCCGTGGGCGGGGGCAAGCGGATCATGACCATGGCCGCCCAGGCCCTGACCAACGTCACCCTCGAGCTCGGCGGCAACGACGCCGTGCTGATCCTGGACGACGCCGAGTTCACCGACGAGAACATGGACGCCTTGTTCGGCGGCATCTACGCCTCCACCGGCCAGATCTGTATGAACGCCAAGCGCATCTACGTCCACTCCTCCAAGAAGGAACAGCTGGTCGCGGAGCTGACCAAGCGCCTTCAAGCCGTGAAGATCGGCCCGGCCTCGGACCCGTCCACCACCATGGGCCCGTTCCACCAGAAGGCCCAACTGGGCTTCGTCACCGAGCTGGTCCAGGAGGCCCGGGACGCCGGAGCGGACGTGCGCGAGTTCGGCGAGCTGCCCGGCGGCGAGTGGGCCGAGGGCTACTTCATCCGCCCCTCGATGGTCATCGACCCGGACCCGTCCCTGCGCGTGGTCACCGAGGAGCAGTTCGGCCCGACCATCCCGATCATCACCTTCGAGGACACCGAGGAGGGCATCCGGATGGTCAACGACTCCCCCTACGGGCTGTGCAACTCCATCTGGACCTCCGACGAGCAGACCGCCCGGACCGTGGGCTCACGCCTGCAGGCCGGTTACATCTTCCACAACACCCACGGGGCACCGTCCCTCGACCAGCGCGCACCCTTCGGCGGCGTGAAGCAGTCCGGCATCGGCCGCGAGATGGGCCCGATCGGGCTTCGCTCCTTCATGGAGCCCCACGCCCTGGGGCTGAACAAGGGCTGACCCGGTGCGGTCTTCACTTAGTCAGTAAAGCGTTCCGAACGACTCAGTCTCGGTGAGGTCGTGTCGATACCCGCGGACGACTGTCAGCAGGCTGTCGACTGCCGAAGAAAGAATATATCAGGAGATTGCTATGTCAACCATCACGTATCACCAGCCCGACGGTCAGACGCAGGTCCTGGAGTTGGATCAGCCTGAGCGGATCATGCAGGCGGCCCTGAAGAACTCCGTGCCCGGGATCGTGGGGGAGTGCGGGGGTCAGGCGATGTGCGCCACGTGTCACGTCTACGTGCGGGAGGAGTACCTCGACGCCCTGCCGGAGATCAGCGAGGACGAGGAGGAGATGCTGGAGGTCACCGCCTCGGAACGCGATGAGCGCCGTAGCCGCCTGGGCTGCCAGATCGAGGTCGGTGGACCCGGCCTGGAGTCCATCGAGGTGGACGTCCCGGAAGAGCAGATCTGATCCATGACACAGAACTCGCAGAACACCCAGCAGAACGCCCGGACGACTGCGGGCGTGGTCATCGTCGGTGGCGGTCAGGCCGGACTGCAGGCCGCCGCGTCCCTGCGTGATGGCGGTTTCACCGGCCCGGTGACGATCGTGGCGGAGGAGGCCGGGCAGCCCTATCAGCGTCCGCCGCTGTCCAAGGACTACCTCGCCGTCTCCGAGGACGGCTCGACCCCCTCCCCGTTGCCGCTGCGTGGTCCGGCCTTCTTCGCCGAGCAGGACATCACCCTGTTGTCCGGCACTGCCGCCACGGCCGTGGACCGGGAGGCGAAGACCGTGACCCTGGCCGACGGCACCGTGCTGCCCTATGGTTCCCTGGTCTTCGCCACGGGGGCCCGCAACCGGGAACTGCCGACCCCGGGCATCGAGTTGCCCGGCATCCACGGGCTACGCACCCTTCAGGACGCCGAGCAGCTCGGCGCCGCCCTGGACACGGCGCGGGACGTGGTGGTGGTCGGGGCCGGGTTCATTGGCCTCGAGTTCGCCGCGGCCGCCCTGGCCCGTGGCGCCCGGGTCACGGTCCTTGAGTTCGCCCCCCGCCCCATGGGTCGGGCGCTCACCCCGCTGCTGGGTGACTGGTTCGCCGACGCCCACCGCCAGCGCGGCCTGGACCTGCGCCTGGGCGAGGGCATCGCCTCCTTCGAGGCCGGCGACGACGGCCGGGTCGGGTTCGCGATCTCGACCACCGGGGGCCGGTACCCGGCAGACCTGGTGGTGGCCGGCGTCGGGGTCCAGCCCAACGACCAGCTGGCCGCCGCGGCCGGATTGGAAACCGCTAATGGGATCGTGGTGGACGCGGCCCTACGCACCGCGGATCCGGACGTATATGCGATCGGGGACTGCGCGAACTTCCCGTCCGAGCGCGCCGGGGGCCCGTTCCGGCTGGAGTCGGTGCAGAACGCCACCGACCATGCCAGGCACGTGGCGGCGGTGATCCTCGGGGAGGACGCTCCGTACCGGGCGCTGCCGTGGTTCTGGTCCACGCAGGGCCCGTACCGGCTGCAGATGGCCAACATTGTGCGTGCGGACGACGAGACCGTGGTGGTCGGCGACCCGGATCCGGCGAACCCGAAGTTCTCGGTGTTCTGCTTCCGGGACGGCGTTCTGGCCGCAGTGGAGTCGGTCAACCACCCCGGCGACCACCTCTCCGCCCGCAAGATCCTCGCCGCGGGCATCCAGATCACCCGGGAGGAGGCCCTGGCCGAGGGCTTCTCCCTCCAGGCGGCCTTCAAGGAGCGTTCCTGACTCGGGCCACTTTGAGCTGATTCGAGGCCTGATGGCCTTGGATCGTTGATTTTCGGGGGTTCGGTCAGGCGGATAGGACACTAATTGGTGGCCCATAGACTGTTGGGATGAGCCTGTTCGTGCGGAAGGTGAAGACTGCCTCCGGCGCGGTTGCCGTGCAGATCGCCGAGAAGCGCCGCGGCGTCCGCACGGTTGTCGAGAACCTCGGTTCCGCCCATACTGATGCCGAGGTGGCCGTGATGGTGCAGGTCGCCAAGGACAAGATCGCGGGCGATCAGCAGAAATTCGACCTGCAGATCCCGGTTGCCACGGACAAGTCAGCCCCGTCGGTTGGGCTTTCCGGGCCCGTCGTCACCGGTAGCTCGTCCCAACTGCTCTGGGACGTTTTCGAGCAGGCCTTCGCCCGGATCGGGTTCGAGTCCATCGGCAATGACGTCTTCAAGGCCCTGGTGCTGGCCCGGTCGTTCACGACGATGACACGCCAAAAAAGCACACGTTTTGGCACATAACCCGTAGTCGGGCTACCTCACGTGGGAGCAAAAAAGGCCCCGACCCCCAGTGTTTTCTAAGCCTTGATCCACCGATGAGCATGCTTGGTACTGGTACGTAATTAAGAACGAAATGCCCGTCTGACCGGGAAGAATGGCACTTGTTCAGGGTTCCGTTCCACCGCGATGAGAGGGCATCTCGCAGATGCAAGTTTCCCACACCCGTTCCGCACTGTCAGCTTCCTTCGACGAGCCGAACCTCATCGGCTCCGCCGGACTGGTCCCGATGATGGAGCTGGCCGCCGAGGCCGGCCTGCACCAGCTGGCCAAGGGGCGATTGACGGTGCCGACCGACAAGGGCGCCAACGCCGGGGCCAAGATCGCGGCCCTGGTGGCCGGCATGTGCGCCGGAGCCGACTCGATCGACGACATGGCCATCCTGCGCCACGGGGCGATGAAACGAATCTTCAACGCCTGCTACGCGCCCTCGACCCTGGGTTCGTTCCTGCGTGCGTTCACCTTCGGGCACGTCCGCCAGCTCGACGCGGTCGCCTCCGGACTGTTGGCCAACCTCTCCGTCAGGGCATCGGTGCTGGGAAGCCCCGGCGCCGGACAGTTCGTCTATGTGGATGTGGACGACACGATCATCGAGGTCCACGGCTATCAGAAGCAGGGCTCCGGGTACGGATACTCGGGCGTGCGTGGACTCAACGCCTTGCTGGCCACGGCGAGCACCGAGACTGCGGCCCCGGTGATCTTGGGTCAGCGTCTGCGTCGCGGAGCGGTGGGCTCCCCACGCGGGGCCTGCCGGTTGATCGCCGACGCGCTGGCCACGCTCAAGCGACTGCCTCCGGACTCTGGCGCCCGGATGTTGGTCCGTGCCGACTCGGCTTTCTACGGGCACGCCACCGTGGCCACCGCGTTGAAAGCCGGTGCCGACGTCTCGGTCACCGTGCGGATGAATCTGGCGGTCAAGGCCGCCATCGCCACCATCGCCGACGATGCCTGGACCGGCATCGAATACCCCGAGGCGATCTACGACGAGACCACCGGCACCTGGGCCTCCAAAGCCGAGGTCGCCGAGGTGTCCTTCACCGCGTTCACCTCGAGAAAGAAAGCCGAACGGATCCCCGGACGGCTGGTGGTGCGCCGCATCCCAGAACTGAACCTCAGGCAGGACGACGGGCAGCCGACGTTGTTCGACACGCACCGGTTCCACGCCTTCTTCACCACCGTGGATCCGGAAGTGTTGGACACGGTGGCCGCGGACCGGACCCACCGGCAACACGCGATCATCGAGCAAGTCAACGCCGACCTGAAAGACAGCGCCCTGGCCCACCTGCCCTCCGGCCACTTCGGGGCCAACAGCGCCTGGCTGGTCTGCGCGGTGATGGCCTACAACCTCACCCGCACCGCCGGGATCCTCGCCGCCGGCACCTTCACCAAAGCCCGCACCGGCACCATCCGGGCCAGACTCGTGAACATCCCGGCCCGAATCGCCTCCAGCGCCCGCAAAATTCGAATCAGACTGCCCGAGGCCTGGCCCTGGCAACAGGGACTCGAACGGCTCTTCACCGCCATCCACCCGCCACCACAATCGGCATAGCCAACCGACCGAACGCTGCGCCCCGGCACGACCGAAGGACCAACAGTGGAACACCACCGGCAGCGAGGCCGGTTACTTCCTCACGCCCAAAATCGATTCACCCGGTGCTTCCGGAATCACACTCCGGCCTGAACCCGCGTCGGTGGATCGAGGCTAAGGGAGTCGGGGCCTTCGACCTGGCGGTGACGGTGGGATTTGAAATCAATATCTCGCCTTATGTTCATGCGAGATCGGCTCTATCATGCGGATTTTAGATCACTGCAAGTAACGTGAATCAGCATGTTTTGAGTCCAAGTGTGCCCAAAATGTGCCCGCGTGCGTGGGCGCAAGGTGGTGCGGTGATCGCACCCCCGTAAGGGTGCGCACTTTCGCCGACCCTTCGTTCCCCCCAGAAAGGGGAGCAACTAAGTAGGAGCTCACAATCCAGTAAGCGCCTGTGTGCAACTAAATGTCCTCGTCTTCAGTGCGGCGTGGTTTTGCTGTTGCTATCGTCAGCCGATCGAGTGCTTTCTCAACCCTCCAGAGGGAGCCGAGGGCTCCGCCAGTAGACCCTCTCCAGTCATTCATGTCCAGAGCGTAAGACAGTTCCTCCACCGGACCGAACGGGCCCGATGCATTAATGACTACGCGGCAGAGCCTGTCCTTAGATGTACCGGCTAAGAGTTCGTGCCCGACACCCAAGTTCCACCGGAGCTCACGTCCCGGAGCTATCGAGGCGTGACCTTTATTGAATCGCTCAAGTGCTTCGATGAGCAGTTGATGATGCCTTTCTACGTGATCTGGCCATGGGTTGATTCGAATGATCACATTCGAAGCAACAGTGGGACCGCTGTTTCCAACTACCAGCTGAAGCATCTGACCGTCTATCGAGCTTGGCCGAATATCAGCCCATACATAGGGTTGCTGGGCAGATTCATAATCTAGGCGTTGCTGTTCAACTTGCTGCTTTGCAGCTAGTGCCGCGGTACGCGCCTGCAATGTCGCCAGACCAGCAATTATGACGGAGAGGAAAGAGATAGAGATCGTGATGAAGTCAGAAATCACCATGCTGAAAGCATCCCATATACGAGCGGCTCACTGACTGGAAGGACGTTTCGTCCGGAGGCAGGTCTCGTCGTACTTGCCGGACATGAGCTATCGAGCTATTCACTCGGGGAGCGCTTGTCTGTGCCAGCCGTTCACGGCGCCCAGACGACAGGCTACTTGTCTTCTGGGTGCTCCTCGAAGTCTTGGAGCGACGGGCCGCGTTCCCATCCGAATTGCTGCCGGAGCTTCTCGCTCATTTTCTCGGCCTTAGCACGAAGCATTTCGGCTTGTTCCGGGGAAATGCCGTGGGCGCGCATCGTTCTGATGTTGTGTAGCAATGCGGCCACCCAGATGTGTGCGGGCTGGTTTGCCTTCAGGATTGACCCGGGAACGTCTTGTGGATCCAGTTGGAGAGGTGTCTCGGTGACTGCCGCGATGCTATGTGCGGTTGCCGACCAATCAGCCTGTAGCCAATCGGACACTTCGGGGCGGCCTATATGCTCGGCCAACTTCATTATATTGAATCTTCCGGTAACGATGAGTTCGCCGATATCCTTATTTGCGCTAGCGAAGTCGAAAGACACCAGCCGGTGGAGAGTCTCTTCTGCCCGATCCCAAACCGCGGCGGCACGAACTTCATCAGCCCTCTCCTGCGCTTTCTCTGAGATTCGATTAGCATTCTCAGCAATTCGGTTAGCTTCGGTCGAAATATCGCGTGACTCTATGGCTGTCTGATTCGCCTTTTCCGCTAGCGTGTTGGCTTCCTTAGCCTTACACGTTGAAATTCCCGCGAACACGCAGGCGATTACGGCGATTAAGGCCATGGCGACGTTGATCCAAAATGAGGCATCCATGTTGGAATCGTACTGGTTGGTGCAGCTCGTGACCCCGTGGCGATCGCGGGGGATGCTTATCGCAAAGTCCCGAGGGGCTGGCCCACGGACCGGATGACCCCCACCCCGCATCCCCTCCCGTACGAGGGTGAGGGCACCCCACCAGGCATAGTGCCCATACCCCCCCTGGCTTATACGGAGATCCGCGCCGCGGAAACATGCGGATTATCCGTAACACCTCATGGCCACGTATTGCAGGTTCCAGCTCTCAGAACGGCCAGGAAATCAGTGTGTGAATGGCGGGCTCGGAAGCTCCGAAAGCCGCTCAGATCGCCACCAGTGGACTCGCAGAGGCAACCACGGGTCGAGGGGGTCCCATCTGCGGGATTCGCTCACGGATAGATCGCTATGCCTGGGGGTGCTTGGTGGGGTCCGGTAGCCCGGGGGGATACAGGGTGGGGTCTAGAGCAGACGAAAGCCCGCCTGTGCGATGCAGGCGGGCTTTCTAATCAGTGAATGAAGATAACTTGGAGGGTATCTTCACCTTTGATTTTACCTTACGGTGTCGTCACGTCGCTGGGATCTTGGGTGATACGGACGAGGCCGAGCGGCTGCGGGAAGCCGAATCCGATGCGCAGCGTGGCTCGGATCGCGACTCGATCAGACGTGAAGAATGGTCCATCGGAAATCGCGAGAGTTGTTCCTTCGCGCAGCACCGAGAAGATCTTCGTCTTGTCCACAGCCCAGATCGTTCCTTCGGGCACGTGCTTGTTCACGATGACCGGGCGGCCCATGATCACCCGAGCATCGGCAAGCAACGGGCGGTTGCTGTTCGCCGCGTCTTTGAACAGTGCGAGCTTGTTCGCGTCCGACGGATTCACGAGGAACGCGGAGACGACAGATCCGTTGGTCTCAGCCACAGAGACGGCGGAGATCAGGGCGTCGTGCACGTTGTCGCCCTCAGCGAGAAGGTACTGGGGGTCGATCGAGCCTAGCCCCCTTGGTGCCGGTGCGGGGAGGGCGCCGAGGAATGCCCGGTCGACTTGGGTGATGATGGCCCGTGCCAGGGATGCCCCCACGATGTTCTGTGCATCGGGGGTACTGTCTGCTGCAAGCTCGCGGGAGACGATGGTCAGCCCGGCCACCTTCGCAGGGGTGACGGTCACCTCGTCAAGGGTGGGGTCGTCGGGGGTGATCTCGCCACCTTCAGGGACCCATTCGGCTCCAGCATCTTCGCGGAGAACGGGAATGTGGAACTCGTGGGAACCCGTAGTGATGGTGGTAGCAACGTCGGGGTGGAATGCCACAGATTCGGCGGTCACGGGGTCGGTGATGAGGGCGGCGAACTCGGCGGGAAGGATGGAGTCAGCGCCGGTGTTGGAAGTCAGAAACGACATGATTATTCTCCTGGAGAGATAGCAATGAAATGGTGTGGTGTCTGATGGAGCTCTGCTCTGAACATCAGGTGCCCTCCAGGGGCTAACGGTGTAGCGAAAACGACTCCGGGCCGGTAGAACGCTACATTGAACATTCTACCAGCCCGGTGTGGTGCTACTGGGGTTATTCGCTGCGGAAGGCGTCAGACCAGGATGGGCCTTCGCCCGTGGGGTTTCCGTCACCCCGGCCGGATTGTTTGACGACGCCGGGCCGGTTCGCGAGCTGGGCCACGTCCTCAAGTGACTTCTGGAAGTCCTCGTCGGTGCCGTCGGTGCGCAGCAGATATTCGTAATCGGCGGGGATCTTGTGGCGCTCGATCTCGATCTGTCGGCGTAGCTCACGCAGCTCGGTCTGGAGCTGATCACGTTCGGCTTCGGTGTCGCGGAGCTGTCGCCGGTACTTCGCGGCCTCGGCGTTGCCCTTCGAGCGCGGCTCCGGGGCCTCCTGCTCGGTGGTCTCCTGTGACTGTTCTGGGGCTTCCGGGGCGGCTGGAGGTGGTGTTGCTACCTCCTGCTCCTGCTCGGCACTCTCGTTAACGGTGGTGGTGTTCTCGGTGGTGGTCATGGTCAGGCCTCTTTCGGGTAGTCGGGGTTGATGCCGGCAACAACACGGTCGTGCACGCCGGTCGCGGTGCGGGTCACCGTGGTGACTGCCTCGGCTGACGAGATCGGGGGGTCGGATACTGTTGCCGCCAGCACGATCTCAGTGTCGGTGGAGGGGCGGACGACTTCGCGAGCCCAGTTCAGTCGCTCATGGTCGGCTGCTTGGGTCGCGTCGTCGGCGGCGCGGATCTCGCAGTTGCGGGGGTCGTGGCGGAACACGAAGTTACGCAGCCATTCACCCCCGCAATCGGGGCACACGCGATCAGTCATCGTTGGGCTCCTCGTCCTGGTCGTTGGACGCGGCGGCCAGGCGAGTGATCGTGGTGGTGAACTTCTCAAGCTCGTCCATCGAGATCACGGCTTCGGCGGTGATGTTGATCAGACCGTTATCCGTCTTTTCAGTGCGAATGCTATGCATGATGGTTCCTTTTCAGTTCGGCAATTTGGTGCTCCAACGCCCGGATGCGGGCGGTCTTTTCGTCGTTGCGGGCCTCGAGCCATTTGATCAGGTTGCGGGAGTCAGTGACTGCCTTCTCCCACTTCTCGGCATCGGTCATGATGCTGCCTTAGCAAGCTCGAGGCAGGTGGAGCAGTTAGTGACCTTGTAGCTGGTGCCGTGACGATGGCAGGGGATCAGCGCCGAAGGTGTCACTTCACCCCTCGAAGGTGTCGAAGGTGTCATGTCCTGAGAAGGTGACACCTTCGACACCTTCGTGACACCTTCGTCAGGTTCTTCGATCTGGACTTGCCACACCCAGCCGGATCCAAACGATGACTTCACCGATGCGATACGCGGGTTCTTGCAGCGTTTGCGAGCGTTCTTCACCTCGTTGTCACTAAACCCAGCAGCGCGCCCAGCCTTGAGTACATCCGCTGCCTTCACTTCCTGGACGTCGCTGTTCTCTCTGATGTAGTCCAAGACGAATGCCTGAGCAGCGTTGCGGTCCTCGTCGTCGCCGTCGTGATCGTCGGATCCACGATTGATGATGTCTCCGACCGTGACGTCAGACTGTCCCAGGAAGCGGACCTTTCCGACGCTGGTGGTCCCGCCTTCGGTGGCGACGTCCACACTGTCGAGGGTGAACCTCCACGAGCCGAGGCCGGTGCCGTAGTTGTTCTTGTCCTGGGAGAGCACTCGGTCACCAGAGTCCTCGTCGCTGGCGAACGCCAGGTAAGACCGAGTGAGATCTCGCCACGCGTGCGAACCAGAGAGCTTGGAGCCGACGTTGCCGGATCCCTTGGAGAAGTGGTTGATCAGGATCATGGCGACGTCTTGTTCTTGTGCCAGGGCCATGAGCGGCCCGTATGACTTCCGAACGTCCTGAACCTTGTTCATGTCGCCGTCCATCAGCGACGGGGCCGGGTCGATGATGACCATCTTTGCGCCAGAAGCGTTGACGGCCTGCTCGAGCAAGTCGACGTTCAGAGGGAACCGAAGTTCTTGTTCCTGACGTCCGTGGTCCATGTAAACCTCGGCTTGGACCTGAAAGACCTGCTCGAGGTTGGCACCTGCTCCCATGAGCCGGGGGACCATTACGGTTGCCCAGTCGTCTTCTGGACCGAAGATGATGACCGGGTGCGCAGTGCCGTGGAGATCGCCCGGAAGTTCGCCACGTGTGAGCTGTGCTGCCAGGTCCAGCATGAAGGTGGACTTGCCTTCACCGCCGACACCGGCGGCTATAGTGCCAGTGCCGAGAGGGATCACGCCGTGACCTTCGGGCTTCCAAAACCACCGCTGCCGTCGTGGTCGGATAGTGCTTGCCCGCGTCATCTTCAAATGCAGCTGCGAGTCTGTCATGCGGCCTTCAACTTCTCCCTGTACTGACGGGCCTCGGTGTCGATAACGGTGGCGCGAACCACGCGGCTGATGCCGAGGCGCTCATGCTCAGCGCGCTGGTAGTCGAGTTGTTGTTGTAGGAGATCTCGTTGCCCTTGGAGGTATCCGGAGATCCACATGCTGAACGGGTCCGGTTCCCAGTACTGTCGTGACGCGAGAGTGTCTGGCACGTCGATCACCCGTAGTTCTCGGCCAGGTCGGTGAGCATGTTCGCCAGCGCTGCCAGTCTCTCCACCGGGAATTGAATGGATTCCTTGTCGTAGAAGCAGAAGAGGTTCACGGTAGTGCCCATGATCTCGTCGCCTTCGATGGTCGCGTCGAACAGCGGGGTTTCGGTAGACTTGGGCATTATCGTTCCTTCTTCTAGTGGTTCGATGTGAGCGGTCTGGACTGGATTCTTGGTGGAGTCGTCCGGGCCGCTCGTTTTTTCTGAGTCGGTGCGGAGGCTGTCTCGCACCTTGATGAGCAGATTGATGAAGCTGTCGATGTGTGCTGGAAGTATCCCGAAGGTCTGGGCTTCTTCTTCGTGTTCGAAGTCGATTCGGTATCCGATGTGGACGTCGCCGAAGTGCATTCGGGCCTGAATCGTGTCCGCCCCGTTCTCCCACTCGATGGTCTCTGTCAGGGTGTTCACGCTGATGCCTTCGGCTTGTAGTCGATGTCGGATTGGGTGAGTGTGTTCGCTTCGATCCATGCGTTGACGTCCTCCATGCGGTAGCGGATCGCACGGTGCCCCAGCTTGATGAACTTCGGGCCAGTGCCCTTGTATCGCCACTGGGAGAGGTTTGCCGTAGTGGTGCCCAGGTATCCGGCTACAACGTCCGGCTTCAAGAGGTTTCCGGTGACTTCGGGTGACATGCTTACTCCTGATTATCCATAGTGATTGTCGGCGAATCCAACATTTGAATCCTGACTCTGAGCCTAGACCGTGATTGTGAATGATGCAAGTTCCGACGTATGATCTGGATATGTCAACAAGAAATCGCAACTCGAGGCGTCCAATCGAGCAGGGGCCAACTGGCCGCACCGTCGCACGCAATCTTGCGCGGATCCGAAAACAAGCCGGCGTAACGGCTGAACAGCTTGTCAACGCACTGTCTGAAGTTGGCCACAAGATGCCCCGTACTGCGATTAGCGATATTGAGGGCGGTCATCGACGTGTAAATGTGGACGAACTGGTCGCCCTATCCGTGGTTCTGAAGGTCAACCCGAACGCGCTCCTGCTGCCTGACTACGCGGGCGAGGTAGATCAGAGTGATGAAGTGACGGCGGTGACGCAGGAAACCAGCGGAGAAGAGGTTTGGGCCTGGGGTGACGGTTGGGACGCCTTGCCTCAACACAAGGTAAATGCACCGTCAGTCAATGAAGAAGCGCCTCCAATGGAACGAGGTAGACAGCGGGCGCGGCATAACCGCATAGCTCACGGATTGGACTTTCTCGATCGAGTTCGCCCCGACGGTGAGATAAGCGACAGTAGAGAGTTCCTGTCTGCTGTCCACTCTCAAGTAGGCAGCATGGGTCCAACTGAGTGGCTTTCCATCTGGAAACACGACGCTCACGAGAATGCGAGTTATCGAGTCTCGGCATACCCGGAAGGCGGGTGGAGTGACATGCGCGACTATTTCGAGCGGATGCGGTTGGAAATCTCAGGGATAAACAATTCAACCGAAGCCCGCTACTTACGTCAGCTTGATCCCGAGAAGTCTCATGGCAACGATTGAGTCTTACGAGACCAAGGCAGGTCTGCGCTACATGGTCCGGTATCGGGGCCTCGATCGGAAGCAGACGAAAGAGCGTGGGATCAAGACCAAGCGTGAAGCGCTGGCACGTAAGGCCGCGATTGAGTTTGAGCTGAGTCGTGGCGAGTTCATCAAGCCGAGTATGGGTCAGGTGACAATCAGTGAACTGTCGGAGCCGTGGTTGGACCGGAAGCGCGGTCACCTGAAACCGTCGTCGCTGAGGCCGCTGGAGATCTCATTGCGCCGCCAGGTGCTGCCTCGGTGGGAGAATTGGCGGATCTCGGAGATTCGACACACGGGTGTTCAGCAGTGGATCACGGACATGCGCAGGGGAGATCCTGATCGAGGAGTGAAGCCGCTCTCGGCGACGGTGGTGATCCGCGCCTATGGCATTCTTGCCGGGATCCTAGATGATGCGGTGAAGGATCAGCTGTTGCAGAAGAATCCTGCTCGAGGGGTGACGCTGCCGAAGAAGGGCAAGAAGGCTCACGTGTACTTGTCGCACGAGGACGTCCACCGTCTTGCCGAGGAATCTGAACATCCGACTGTGGTGTTCGTGCTTGCCTACTGTGGTTTGCGGTGGGGTGAAATGGCCGCGCTTCGAGTGAAGGACGTAAACCATTTCAAGCGCCGTCTCCACGTGGAGCAGAACGCCGTTTATGTCGGTGGCGACCTGCATATTGGTTCCCCAAAAACGCACGAGGTCCGCAGTGTGCCGTTCCCGAAGTTCCTCGCTGATCCGCTTCGAGAATCGTGCGCCGGTCGTCATCCTGATGACCTCGTGTTCCCGGGGCCGGATCTTCGTCCAATGCGTACACCTCGTGTGAGTGCTGAGTCGCGTTCGTGGTTGGCTGGCGCGCTTCGTCGTGCTGAGCTGCCCTTGATCACGCCGCACGATCTAAGGCATACCGCTGCCAGCCTCGCAGTGAGTGCTAGGGCGAACGTGAAGGCGGTGCAACGCATGCTTGGGCACGCGTCTGCTGCTATGACGCTGGACGTGTACGCGGACCTGTTTGACGACGATCTGGATGCTGTTGCCGACCGCATGAATGAGGCAGTGTCAGCGTTGAGTGTGCCCAAATTGTGCCCAAATCAGGAAACTGGGGATATGCTGAAGGCCTCCACTTCCGCATGATTCTGCGGGAGTAGAGGCCTTCTTGGCTGGCGGTGACGGTGGGATTTGAACCCACGGTACGGGGTTACCGTACACAACATTTCGAGTGTTGCACCTTCGGCCGCTCGGACACGTCACCATTTCGAGTGGTGAAACTCGACTTGGTTAGCTTACCGGTTCGCCACCAGTGGGCAAAACCGAGTTGAACACATTCGACCGATTAGTTGCGGCGACGCTCGTCGAAGAAGTCGGTGAGCAGCGCAGCGCACTCGGATTCCAGCACGCCCGGATGCACCTGAACCTCATGATTCAGTCGAGGCTCCCTCACGACATCGAAGACGGATCCACAGGCACCAGCTTTCTCGTCCCAGGCGCCGAACACCAGCCGGGGGATCCGGGCCAGCACGATCGCCCCGGCGCACATGGCGCACGGCTCCAGCGTGACGATCAGGGTGCAATCATCCAGACGCCAACTGTGTTCCTGGTTGGGGTGCTGTTGTGCCCGATGGTGAGCCGCGCGACGCAGTGCCAGCACCTCGGCATGGGCGGTGGGATCGCCGTGCTGTTCTCGCTCATTGGCGCCGGTGCCGATGATGTTTCCGGCGGCGTCGACGACCACCGCGCCGATGGGCACATCCCCGCGGTCACCGGCGTTCTCAGCGAGTTCGATCGCCTCCTGCATCCAGCCGCGCAGGGCGGTGTCGTCAGGGACCGGGAGCAAGCTCATGACTGGAAGTATAGGGCGCCTTGTACTTGCGCGACCTGCCGTAGACTCGTGGCCATGCAGGTACACGTTGTTGAGCACCCACTGATCGCCCACAAATTGACGGAGCTGCGTCGCCAGGAAACGCCCTCCAATATCTTCCGCCAGCTCACCGAGGAACTGGTGATGCTGTTGGCCTACGAGGCCACCCGGAACCTGGAATTGGAGGACGTCGAAATCCAGACGCCGGTCACCAAGACGGTGGGCAAACGTGTGATGCGTCCGCGCCCGCTAGTGGTCCCGATTCTGCGCGCGGGTCTGGGTATGCTCGAGGGTATGGTGCGCATGGCACCCACTGCTGAAGTCGGCTTCCTGGGCATGGCGCGCAATGAGGAAACCCTCGACATCGTGACCTACGCCGAGCGGCTGCCCGCCGACCTGACTGGTCGCCACGTGTTCGTGCTGGACCCGATGCTCGCCACCGGCGGCACCCTGGCCGAATCGATCAACTTCTTGTACCAGCGCAATGCGCGTCGGGTGACCTGCATCTGCCTGCTCGGCGCACCTGAAGGTCTGGCTCGGCTCGAAGAATCCCATGGTGACGTCGACGTCGACCTCTACTTGGCTTCCATTGACGAGAAGCTCACGGACAAAGCGTATATCTACCCTGGCCTGGGAGATGCTGGAGATCGCCTGTACGGCGTCGCAGAATAATTCGGGCCCGATGGGAGCTAGTGCTGGTGAATTCCGCGAGGTTCCGCTCAAGCACGTATCGGGTCATCGCACAAGGTGAGACGAATGGTACCGAATATTACGAGTGAGTTTTGTCACAAAAGCACCGAAGTATTCCACATAGTGAGACATTGGGGCTTATGTTACTTGCCACGACGGTTTATGACGGACCACTGTTGAGTAAAGAAATTCCGAGATGCGCTTTGCAGGGAACCTACAGGCTCCCGCGCGTCCGTCACCGTCGGTGAGGTAATACCGCTGCTCATGGCAACCCTGTGGTCAGCACCATTCCGTAGCCGAAGGTACCTGTTCATCAAAGGAATCGATCAATGACAACTTCACCGCAGGGATACGTTCACATCTCCGTTCGCAACGCTCAGCGTCGAGCCGAACGAGCGCGAATGTATCGCAACCACGGTGGCGCCACTCCGGTGGCGACGCAGCGCACTTTGCGCTCCGTCAGCGATGTGGAGTCGGATGAACAGCATTTCACCGGCGAAGAGCCCAGCACCATGTTGGCTCCCAACGGGGCGTCGAACCTGCAGGCCGTGGCCCAGGAAACCGAAGCCCGCGGCTTCGTCATCTACGTGGGGATGGACGAGGCAGCCGCCTCCGCAGCTGGCACCTCGCTGACCCGCCTGGCCAACGAACTGCGCCACTATGTGGAATCCCTGGTTCCCGGTGCCGATTCTCACGCCGCCGTGGCCATCGCCCCGGCCGGTGCCCCTGGTGACGATCTCGAGGTCGTGCGTCAGGTACTCGGCGACCCGACCATGCAGCAGAGCATCCGCCCGGATCTCGCCCAGCCGCCGGCTCCGGTGTCGACCCGCCAGCCGGGCGTGCTGATTGATCTGGCCCGCCGCGAAGTGCTGCTCGATGGCGAAGCCCTGAACCTCACATACAAGGAATTCGAGCTGCTCAACTACCTCGTCGAAAATGGCGGGCGCACCGTCAACCGCGACGAGTTGCTGGAATCCCTGTGGAAGAACTCCGATGAGGTCCCCAACGAGCGCACCATCGACGTGCACATCCGTCGTCTGCGGGCCAAGCTTGGCCGTCTTTCCGGCACCGTGCGCACCGTACGCGGCCAGGGGTACCGGTTCTACGAGCACCCAGAGGTCGTCGTCTGGGCGGCTCCCGAATACAGCATCTGATCAGTTCACCTGACTGTTTCATCCCTCACGGGGCGCGGAATATCTCCGCGCCCCGTGAGGTTTCTCCAGCAGTAGCATTCGCATCGCTTGGAGGAATTCGTGGACGCACTGTCCTTCTATCTCGACAAGTCAGATCCTGGCGCGTGGAAAGCCGTCGGTCAGTTGGCCACCGCAGCGACCGGCTCGGCCCGTGACGCAGGACTCGACGACCAGCTCATCGAGTTGGTGAACATTCGGGTCTCCCAAATCAACGGCTGCGCTTACTGCCTCGATGTGCACCTGCCCCGCGCCGAACAAGCCGGGGTGTCCTCGCAGCGTCTGGGCACGGTAGCGGCCTGGCGCGAAGCCGAACAACTCTTCTCCGAGGAGGAACGCGCTGCGCTGGATCTGGCCGAGGCTGTGACGCGGCTGCCCGACCAGGAGAGCCTGCACGTCTCCCAGATCATGGCGGCCGCTGTACTCACCGATGCCCAGTACTCGGCTGTGCAATGGTTGGCGATGACGATGAACCTCACCAACCGGATCTCGATCCTCTCCCACCACCCGGTGAAGCTGCGCTCCTAACCGGCGAGCGGTGGGCAGGCCTGCCCGTTTCGCCGCGGAATGTGGAGAATGGAAACATCGAGGGGAAACGATGACGAATCTTGAGAAGAATCCGGAAGAAACGATCTGCGAGAACGGCCCCCGGTTCACCGAGGGACTGACCCCGGGAGTGCGCCGCGAGTCCGCTGGCGACGCCCCGGGCAACAGTGTGGTTGAGGTGCTCGAACCACGAGACGTCCCGCTGGGCGGACCCCGGGCCATGACGGTGCGCCGGACTCTGCCACAACGAGCACGGTCCCTGGTGGGAGCGTGGTGCTTCCTCGATTTCTTCGGACCAGACGACGTCGCCGAAAGCGGCGGCATGCAGGTCGCACGCCACCCGCACACCGGGCTGGCCACCGTCTCCTGGTTGTTCGAGGGGCGGGTGGACCACATCGACTCGGCCGGAAACTGGGCCACCGTGCGCCCCGGGGAAGTCAACCTGATGAACGCCGGCCGCGGCATCACCCATTCGGAGCACTCCACGGATGACACCACGGTGCTCCACGGGGTGCAGCTCTGGTACGCCTTTCCCGACGCCCACCGGTTTACGGACCCCTCGCTCGCGCACCACCGACCCACACCGATTCGCGGGGATGGGTTCGAAGCCAAAGTGTTCTTAGGCTCCCTGCTGGGTTACACGTCGCCGGTGCCGACCTACCTTCCGCTGACCGGCGCTGAGATTCGGCTGGAGCCCGGCGCCGAACTCGTTGTCGAGGTGCCGGCCGAACATGAACATGGAGTTCTGGCGGTATCCGGTGCGTTGCAGCTCAACGGGGTCACCGTGGAGAAGGACCACCTCGGCGTTGTCGACAACGGAGTCACGCGCCTGACGATCACGGCCGGAGACGATCCCACCCTCGCCGTGCTCATTGGCGGGGAACCGCTGGGCGAGCAGATCGTCATGTGGTGGAATTTCATCGGCCGCAGCCACGAAGAAATCCTCACCTTTCGGGCGGCTTATCAGCAGGAGATGGGCTTTGAAACCCCCGCTGAGGGCTCACCCATTCCGGCGGACCACCCGCGCGGTGCGGCCATCGCCGGGCCCGACCTCGATGCGCTGATCGGCATGCAGTACGACGATGGCCGCAGTTTCCCCCAGTTCGGCGAATTTCCGCCGGGCCGCCCGGCGCCGTTGCCGGCGCCAGAACCACCCAACACCAGGATGCGGCCGCGCGGCTGAGTCCCCACTCACCGAGAAAGGTAGACCATGAACGACCAGGCAACCCCACAGGTCATCGACCAGGACGACCGTTTCGCCGTGATCGTCGACGACACCCGCGCCGGCTACACCATCTACGTCGACCATGAAGCGGCCGACGGAACGGTGGAGCGGATCTTCCCGCACACCACAGTGCAGGAGGAATACGCCGGGCAGGGGCTGGCCTCCGTGCTGGTGCGCGGCGCTCTCGAAGCCACCATCGCAGCGGGTGCGCGCATCGTCCCAGTGTGCCCCTACGTCAAGGGCTGGATCGAGAAGCACCCCGACTTCGCCTCACACGTGGTCGCGCCCACCCCGACGCACCTGCAGCTGCTGCGCTGACCCGGCGCTGGCCGGCCCAGACTAACCCAGCGAACGAGAGAACCTCCTATGGTTGAGCAGCTGTCCGCCACCATCCTCGATGCCCATGGTCGGTGCGTTGGTAGCGGGCTCGTCCTGGACGACCTGGGCACCGTGGTCGACGTCGAACCACCCGTCACCCAGTCCAGCGGCGCACCAGCATCATCGTCCCGAACGGATGCCGCTGTGTTCCCGGGACTTGTCGATGTGCACTGCCACGGCGGTGGCGGCATCTCCTTCTCGGACGCCCCGGAGCTGCATGAGATCGCTCGGGCCGCCGAGGCTCATGCGATCAGGGGCACCCTGAACCTCGTGGGATCTCTGGTCTCACTGCCAGACCCGCTGCCCGCCATCGCCGCTCTCGCTCGGGCCTGTGATGCGGGAATTCTCGCCGGCATTCACCTCGAGGGGCCCTTCTTGAGCCCGGGTGCCTGCGGCGCGCAGGACCCTGCCGCCCTGCGGCCCGTCGATCTGGCCGAGCTCGAGGCCATGCTCGACGCAGGCGGCGGCTGGGTGCGCTCGATGACCCTGGCCCCCGAACTCGACGGCGCGGCCGAGGCTGCTGCAGCATTGCATGAGTCCGGAGCCCGCCCGTCGTGGGGTCATACCGCGGCCACCGGAACCCAGGCTCGCACGGTGCTGGCCCGGACCGCCGAGAGCGGCATTCGCCAGACCGTCACCCATCTCTTCAACGCGATGCCTGCGCTGCATCATCGGCGCCCCGGGCCGGTGCTGGAGTTCCTGGCCGCGGCACGACGTGGTGCGGCGGCGGTGGAGGTCATCGGAGACGGCATCCACCTCGACCCGGACCTGGTGGGGGAGTTGCTGGGCTCGCTGGACCCCAGCTCCACCGTGATGCTGGTTTCCGATGCCATGGCCGCGGCGGGCATCGGCGACGGTGAGTACCGCCTCGGTGGTCTCGACGTCACCGTGCGCGGTGGCCGCGCAACCCTCACCGGAACCGACACCCTGGCCGGTGCCACCGCAACGCTGGGGGACCAAGTGGCAGGCTTGCTCGATGCGGGAGTTCCCGCCCCGGCACTGGCCCGGGCGAGCTGCGGCACCCCCGCCGAGGCGCTGGGTCTACCCGTACCGGCCCCGGCCGCCCTGGATGAGCCCTTCTCCGGGGTGCTGTTCTCCGGCAGCCGCCGTCGCGTATGGAAGCAAGGCAGGGAGCTTACTGCCTCGGTACAGTAGCACCATGACTACCGCGCGCGACGACCTGAAACGGCTCATCATCCTGCGTCACGCCAAGGCCGCCTGGCCGCGCGACGTCGAAGATCACGACCGTCCGCTGGCCACCCGGGGTCACCGCGACGCCCCACACGCCGGTATCTGGTTGCGTGAGGCCGGGCTGATCCCCGACGCCATCATCTGCTCCGATGCGCTGCGCACCCGCCAGACCTGCACCTGGGTGTGCTCTGAGCTGGGGGAGAAGGCGCCCACCCCCTACCTGGAGGAGCGGCTCTATCACGCCGGCCCGAGCGAGGCGCTGTCGGTGATCAACGAAACCGGAGACCAGACCCGCACCCTGCTCGTCATCGGGCATATGCCGTGGGTACAGGAGCTCGGAATGCGGATCGCCTCGGTCGATTCTGAGGAATCCGCCGTCATGGAGATGGCCGAGCGTTATCCGACCCTGGGGTTGCAGGTTTTCGAGATTCCTGGAGACTGGGCGACCCTTGATGGACGCGATGCTCGGATGACGCACTTCACCGTGCCCCGCCACGACAGCTGATTCCGGCGCGGGGGAGGCCTCGTGGTCGGCGGACGTCGGTGGTGACTGTTAAACGACAAAACCCGCTGTCACCAGCGGGTTGATCGTGCGCCCTAAGGGATTCGAACCCCTGACCTTCTGTTCCGTAGACAGACGCTCTATCCAGCTGAGCTAAGGGCGCATCAGTCGCAACGACCTCGAATAACTATACGCACTCAGTTCGCGAATGCAAAATCGACGCGTTGACTCATGCTAAATGCCCGCGTAGGCCGAGTCGTTGACTCATCTCAAAATGCCCGCGTAGCGGCAAGCTACAAGCATGGAGTTGACGATGACCCAGCGCAAGGCAATCACAGCAGCTCAAGCCAAAGCCTGGCCCAAAGCAACTAAGACCGAAAAAGCAGCGATCCTTGACGCGGTCGTCCACGTCACTGGCTGGCACCGCGACCACGCCCGGAAAATGCTACGCCGCGCCGCCACCGGCGAAACCCCAGGCCCCCGTAAAACACGAGAGCCCGTGCGTCGCTATAGCCAAGAAACCACCGAAGCACTCGTACGCTGCTGGGCCCTGCTCGATGGAATCACGGCTAAACGCCTCACCGCAGCCCTGCCACGGTTACTCACCGCGTTGGAACGCTTAGATCGTCTCGAGATGAGCCCCGAGACACAACAGCAACTCCTGTCCATGTCCCCGGCCACCATGGACCGACACCTGAAGCCCTACCGACAGGGACTCATTGCCACCCGCGGTATCGCTCACACGAAACCCGGCAGCTTATTGAAGTCCTCGATCCCGATGAAAACCTGGGCCGAGTGGGACGACACCACCGCCGGATTCATCGAGATCGATCTCGTCGGCCACGAAGGCGGTGATAACAACGGATGTTTCTACTACAGCCTCAACGCCACCGACGTCGCCACCGGATGGACCGAAACCTGCACAGTGCGCTCCAAAGGCGAACGCATCGTTGCCACCGGCCTCGACAACCTCATCAACCGATTCCCCTTTCTGATCATGGGCATCCACTCCGATAACGGTTCCGAGTTCATCAACCATCACCTGGCCAAATACTGCAGACTCCGGCAACTGACCTTCACCCGTGGCCGGCCTTCTCATTCCAACGACCAAGGCCACGTAGAACAGAAAAACTGGTCTATCGTGCGCCGAGCGGTGGGCTACTGGCGCTACGACACCGCCCGAGAGCTCGATCTCCTCAACCAGCTCTGGCCCGCTCAAAATGACCGAAACAACCTGTTAATGCCCAGCCAGAAACTCATCTCCAAGACACGTCACGGTGCGAAAGTCACCAAACGCTACGACACCGCGACGACCCCAGCCGACAGGCTCTTACGTGATCACGCCGAGGTCTTAGACACCAAAGAACGCGACGCCCTGCAACACCGCCTCGATACCGTCAATCCCATCGAGCTCGGCGATCACATCGAGCTCATCCAAGCCAACCTCTTCGAACTAGCTAAACGCCGCGCACCGGTACAACAACGAGCTAAACGCAACCGTGTTTACGTCTCCGGGACCAAGCTCGACAAGCGGGCATCTTTGGATGAGTCAACGACTCGAACCACGCGGGCATCTTGACATGAGTCAACGAGATCGAGTTGAGCAACCGGTGTCCAGGCGGGATGCGAGCCCGCGATTTTGCGGGCGAGTGCGGGAAAGTAGTGTCACGAAACACAGGTGAGCCACCTGGTAGGATCACCGCTAAGGGCTGGCTGCGCCGGTCCGTGGGGAGTGAGGCGCGTGGTGGTGTGCACAATGTCGTGCATGCGTTGCTCTGTCGCTGAACTTCTCTGAGTTCACGTGTGTCCGCAATCATTAAAGGAACCCTATGGCTGAGAACTCCTCGTTGCCGATCGCTGACCAGGTCGAGGCGAGTGCGCCCACGTCCTACGCCAAGCTGCTCGACTGGGTCAAGGAGGTGGCCACGCTCACCGAGCCAGACTCGGTGTATTGGGTGGATGGCTCACAGGAAGAATATGACCGACTCACCGCCGAGATGGTCGAAGCAGGAACCCTGGTCAAGCTGAATCAGGAGACCTTCCCCAATTCGTATGCTGCTTTCTCCGATCCGGCCGACGTTGCCCGGGTCGAGGATCGCACGTTCATTTGCTCCGAAAACGAGCACGACGCTGGCTTCACCAACAACTGGATGGAGCCCTCCAAGATGCGCGGCATCCTGGATGACGCGTTCCGTGGCTCCATGCGCGGCCGCACCATGTACGTGATCCCGTTCGTGATGGGCCACCTCGACGCCGAGGATCCCAAATTCGGCGTGGAAATCACCGACTCCGCTTACGTCGTGGCATCCATGCGCATCATGGCCCGCATCGGTACCGAGGTGCTGAAGAAGATCGAGGAGACGGAAGCGTTCTTCGTTCCCGCACTGCATTCGGTCGGCGCCCCGCTGGAGGAAGGCCAGGAAGACGTCGCGTGGCCGTGCAACGAGACCAAATGGATCGTGCACTTCCCCGAGGAGCGCTCCATCTACTCCTACGGTTCCGGCTACGGCGGCAACGCCCTGCTGGGCAAGAAGTGCTACGCGCTGCGCATCGCCTCGGTGATGGCTCGCGATGAGGGCTGGCTGGCCGAGCACATGCTGATCCTGCGTCTGACCAGCCCCGAGGGTAAGTCTTACACCATCTCCGGCGCCTTCCCGTCGGCCTGTGGCAAGACCAACCTGGCGCTGATCGACCCCACCATCGACGGCTGGAAGGCCGAGACGCTGGGCGATGACATCACCTGGATTCGTCCCGGGCACGACGGCGAATTCCGCGTGGTCAACCCCGAAGCCGGTTACTTCGGCGTGGCACCGGGCACCGGGTGGTCGACCAACCCGAACGCCATGCGCGCCATCACCAAGGGCAACTCCATCTTCACCAACGTCGCACTGACCGACGACGGCGGCGTCTGGTGGGAAGGCATGACCGACGAGGTCCCCGAGCACCTCATCGACTGGCAGGGCAACGACTGGTCCCCCGAATCGGACACCACCGCTGCTCACCCTAACTCGCGGTTCTGCACCCCGATCGACCAGACCGACATGCTGGCACCGGAGTACAGTGAGCCCAACGGGGTCAAACTGGATGCCATCCTCTTCGGTGGCCGCCGCAAGACCACCATCCCGCTGGTCACCGAGTCCCGCACCTGGGAAGACGGTATCTTCAAGGGTGCCACCCTGTCTTCGGAGACCACCGCCGCCGCCACCGGTGCGGTGGGCGTGGTGCGCCGCGATCCGATGGCGATGCTGCCCTTCATCGGCTACGACGCCGGCGACTACCTGAACCACTGGGTCTCGGTGTCCGGCAAGGTCGACCCGGAGAAGCTGCCCCGCATCTACCTGGTCAACTGGTTCCGTCGTAACCGCAACGGCGGCTTCGCCTGGCCGGGCTTCGGCGAGAACTCACGCGTATTGAAATGGGTTGTTGAGCGTCTCGAAGGCAAGGCTGACGCCGAGGAGACCCCCATCGGTTTCGTGCCGACTCCGGAATCTCTGGACCTGACCGGCCTCGACCTCGACCCGGAGAACCTCGAGGACGCTCTGGCCGTCAAGGCCGACGAGTGGGCCGACGAGGTCAAGCTGATCCAGGAATGGTTCGACCGCTTCGGTGACTCGCTGCCCGCATCCATCACTCAGGAACTGGATGCCCTGAAGGCCCGCCTGGGCTGATACCCACCCCGGTCGTCAGCGACGACCACCGAAGAGAGCGGCTCGCGTCTAATGCGGGTCGCTCTCTTCGGTGGTCTTCTCGCTGGCTTCGTCGCTCGTCGCGTCGTGCGTGGCGGCGTAGTAGTCGTAAATGAGTTGCTCGTCTTCGGCGTCCAGTGCCCGATCCGCATCGGCGCTGGGTGCTTGCTTGATGGTCTGCTTCGAATAAGGCACCGAAAGCCCGTGCTCAGCCCAGGTCGCCTCGTGCAGCGGCACATAGGTCTCCCGGCTTCCGAAAGTGCCGATGATCACCGAGACGAAACTCAGCTCCTGGGTGAGGTTGTCCGCGTAGACCTGGTGGATCCGACCAACCTTGCGCTGCCCGGCCGCCCACATGACCGCCTGATTCAGCTGGGTCGCGGTGACATTCAACGCCATGGTGACCCTCCTCATCCCCAATCACTCGTGCAGAGTGTCTTACGACGATACTGACCACCGTCGACGAAGACTATGGTTGACCCCCTGCTGTGGATAGCGAACCCGCGCGCCGAGCCGGTCCCGTAGGATGTGGCCATGCCCGAGACTGACACCTCCCTGCGTGCCGAAGCCGAGAGCGCGCTGCGCCGTCTGGTGGGACGCGATGACGCCGTCTTCCACGACGGCCAGTTCGAGGCGATCGAAGCCCTGGTGGAGCATCGCCGCCGAGCACTCGTGGTCCAGCGCACCGGTTGGGGTAAGTCTGCGGTGTACTTCCTCTCTGCGCTGTTGCTACGCGCCCGTGGTGCCGGGCCCACGCTGATCGTCTCCCCGCTGTTGGCCCTGATGCGTGACCAGGTCGCCGCCGCCCAGCGCGCCGGCGTGCGGGCCGCCGCGATCAACTCCGCCAACGCCACCGAATGGGACGAGATTCAGCAGCGCCTGACTCAAAACGATCTTGACGTGTTGCTGATCTCGCCCGAGCGACTGAACAATCCGCGGTTCCGCGACCTCTACCTGCCGCAACTGCTGCGCACCATGGGGCTGCTCGTGGTCGACGAGGCACACTGCATCTCCGACTGGGGTCACGACTTCCGTCCCGACTACCGCCGCATCCGCGACGTCATCGGCTCACTGCCCGCCTCCGGAGACACTCGAGTGCCCGTACTGGCCACCACCGCCACCGCCAACGAGCGCGTGGTCCACGACGTCATGGAGCAGCTCGGAGCGGCCAGCACCGAGGAGGTCTTCCTGCTGCGCGGGCCGCTGTCGCGCTCCTCGCTGCGCTTAGGCGTGCTGCGCCTGGCCAACCCCGCTCAGCGCCTGGCCTGGCTGATCACCCACCTCAAAGATCTCACCGGATCCGGCATCATCTACACCCTGACCGTGTCCTCCGCCCAAGACACCGCCCGGGCGCTGAGCGAGGCCGGCTACACGGCGGTGGCCTATACGGGCCGCACCGATCCGGAGCAGCGGGCCGAACTGGAGCAGGCGCTCAAAGACAACGAGGTCAAAGCACTGGTGGCCACCTCAGCCCTGGGCATGGGCTTCGACAAGCCCGATCTCGGGTTCGTGGTGCATCTGGGCGCTCCCAGCTCGCCGGTGGCCTACTACCAGCAGGTGGGCCGTGCCGGCCGCGGCACCGACCACGCCGATGTGCTGTTGCTCCCCGGCCAGGAAGACCGTGACATTTGGCGCTACTTCGCCACTACCTCCATGCCCGACGAACACCGGGCTCGCACGGTGCTCGACGAGCTCAGCGCAGCCGGTGCGCCCCTGTCGGTCCCGGCCCTGGAAGCCCGCGTGGATATTCGGCGCACCCCGCTGGAACTGCTGCTGAAGGTCCTCGCGGTGGACGGGGCGGTGGAGCGGGCCGCCGGGGGCTGGCAGACTACTGGAGTAGCGTGGAGCTACGACGGCGAACGCTACGGTCGGGTGGAAGCCGAGCGCATCGCCGAGGAAAAGCTGATGCTCGACTACGAACATACCGAGCAGTGCCGCATGCGGTTTTTGGCCACCGTGCTCGATGACCCCTACGCCGCCGACTGCGGGCGGTGCGACCGGTGCGCCGGCCCCTGGTACCAAACCGAGGTCGCTGACCACGCCCGCGCCCAAGCCTCCCGGGCGCTCGGCCAGGTGGGTGTGCGCATCGAACCGCGCCGGGCCTGGCCCACGGGAATGGACCGGCTCGGGGTGGAACTCAAAGGCAAGATCCCGGAGACCGCCCAGGCGGAGGAGGGACGCGCCATCGCCCGGCTCTCCGATGTCGGCTGGGGTACCCGGCTGCGCGAGCTCCTGGGGCAGCGCGACGATGCCTCCCAGGATCTTCCGGTGGACAAGGCACTCATGGACGCGATGGTCACCCTGCTGAAGGAATGGCCATGGCAGCAACGTCCCATCGCCGTGGTCAGTGTGCCCTCGCGCCGTCGCCCCACCCTGGTGCGCAGCGCGGCCGAGGGAATCAGCTCCATTGGCCAGTTGCCGTACCTGGGGGAGTTAGCCGCACCCTTCGGTGGGCCGAGCGGGCCTCCGGGCGGCAATAGCGCCTTTCGGCTGGCCGCGGTGTACGAACAGTTCAGCGTGCCCGAGCCGATGGTACAGGCACTGCAGGAAGCTGCAGCTCAGGGACAGTCCGGCCCGGTACTCCTCGTGGACGACCTGGTGGACTCCCGGTGGACGCTCACCGAATGCGCCCGGATACTGCGTGCCGCCGGGGCCCAAGGCGTACTACCCCTGGCGCTGGCCTCAGCAGGCTGATCAGCTGCGGACCAGAGCCAGCACCACGTCGCGCACGATCTCCATGGTCTCGCGGTCGTGTGCCTCACCGTTATAACGCAAGAACGGTTCTGTGTTGGAGGGGCGCAAGTTGAACCACCAGCTGCCATCAGCAGCGGAGACGGTGGTGCCGTCCACTTGGCTAACCAGGGTCTCCTGACCTGCCAGCTTCGGGTGGCAGGGCTCGCACACGTAGCCCGTATTTGCACCCGATTCCGGCCACCCCACCGCGAACTCGACGAGCACCTTCTCCACAGCGGCATCCTTGTCGGCCACCTCGGAGTTGATCTCCCCGGACGCCACGTAGGGGCTGTACTCGGCGGCCAGCTCCGACAGCGGCAACGGCTGCTCGCCGAGGGCGGCCAGCACGTGCATTGCGGCCAGCATGCCGGTATCGGCGTTGAAGAAATCGCGGAAGTAGTAGTGGGCGGAGTGCTCGCCGCCGAACACCGCAGATTCCTGCGCCATGACCGCCTTGATGAATGAGTGCCCCACGCGGGTCTCCACAGCGCGACCACCCTCGGCCGCCACCAGCTCCGGCACCGCGCGCGAGGTAATCAGGTTGTGAATCACCACCGGGGTCTCCTCCGGGGCGTGCACCACACCGTTGACCGTGGAGCCGGCGCGGGCCCGATGAATCTCTCGGCGAGCCACCAGTCCGGTCACCGCCGAGGGGGAGACCGGCTCACCCTGCTCGTCGATGACGAAGCAACGGTCGGCGTCACCGTCGAACGCTAACCCAAGATCGGCGCCGTGCTCACGCACCGCCGCCTGCAGATCCCGCAGGTTCTCCGGCTCCAGCGGGTTCGCCGGGTGGTTCGGGAACGTGCCGTCCAGTTCGAAGTACAGGGGGATGATTTCCAACGGCAGTGCGGCCAGCTCGGCGTCGCCCAGCACCGCGGGGGTGGTCTTGCCAGCCATACCATTGCCGGCGTCCACGACGACCTTCAGCGGGCGGGAGCCGCTCAGATCCACCAGTGAGCGGAGGTAGCCGGCGTATCCGGCCAGTAGGTCCTTCTCGGTGCGCGAGCCCAACGCGGTCACTGGCTCGGGCAACCCGGACTCCAGGTACCCTTGGGCTACGTCGCGGATTTCAAACAGCCCGGATTCTGACGAGATCGGCACCGCCCCGGCCAACGACATCTTCATCCCGTTGTACGCCGCGGGGTTGTGCGAGGCGGTGAACATCACGCCCGGGGCGTCCAGCACCCCGGCGGCGTAGTAGAGCATGTCGGTGGAAATCAGACCCAGATCAACAACGTCGGCGCCGCGCTCGGTGGCGCCTTCGGCGAAAGCAGCAATGAAAGCGGGGGTGGAGGCGCGCATGTCGCCGCCCAGCAGCACGGTCTGCCCGGCCAGGTTGAGCACCTCCACGAAAGCGGCACCCACGGCGCGCACCGATTCCTCCGTGATGGTCTCTCCGACAATGCCGCGCACGTCGTAGGCCTTGAAGGAATCGGTCAGGTCAATCGGCGTCGCAGCGCCCTGGGATCCAGAAACAGGTGAAGTCACGAGGCTCCAGTGTAGTCAGAGGTGCTGAAAACATCCTTACGACAGCATCAGCGTGGCGAGAGAAGCGATCACCATCGAGTTGAATGCGAAGCTCACCAGCGCATGAGACTGCAGTGCCCGCCGCGCTCGCGACCCCGACAGCTGAGCATCGGCAGGACCCAGCATGGTGGAGACCCCCACGGCCAGCGTCATGTAGTCCGACCACATCGGGTGGGGCGTGCCGGGAAACGTGATCGACGCCGTCTCAGTGCGATAGTCGACGGCGGAGAGCCGAGCGTAGGCCAGCGCCTGCGTGACCACCACCGTCACCCAATTCACCACGGAAACCAGTACCGCCAGGATCCGCATGCCGAACTCAGCGCGCACCTCCGGTGAGATCATCACCACCACCGTGTAGATCAGTGCCAGCAGGCACATCTGCAGCGACAGCGACATGGTGCCGTCCGAGCTCATCAGGTTCATGAACCAGCCTCGATCGGTGCTGGGTCCGCTCGAGGTGGTGCGCAGCTTCTCGTGTAGCCGTGCCGAATCCAGCCGCTGGAACCACCAGATCGTCATCGTCACGTACACCAAGGAGTACAGAATCCAATAGACCCCCAGGTAAAGCAGTAGCGAGAACATATCTAGAGGCAGGCCCACTTCGTGATCAGGGCGAATGGAACCGATTCAGAGCGTCAGCGGGATGCTCAGGGGCAGGAACACCACCATTGAGATGGCCACGACCAGCGTGGATCTCCAGACGTCGCTGTCCATGGTCGATTGCCAGGCTCGGTGCGCCAGGGATCGTAGCCTCATGACGCCACTCTAACGACTGCCTGTGCGCGGGCGTGACTCACAGCGTGAGTGTGTTCAGGTTCGGTCTACAGTGAATCGAGGGGCGACCGCCTGGACCGAACGCCCTATCCAGATGACACACGACGAGGGGCTGAGATCACCGTGGGAGACACCTGGCAGGGGCACACACCCGGCACCGGTGGATACCGTCGGCTGCTGACCGGCCTCTTCCTGGCTGGTGTGGCGACCTTCGCTCAGCTGTACTCGCCCCAGGGGCTGCTGCCCTTGATCAGCCAGGACCTGGGTGTCAGTGCCGATCAGGCAGCACTGTTGATCTCCACCTCCACCCTGGGTCTGGCATTGTCCGTGATTCCGTGGGCGTTCATTGGCGACCGGATCGGACGCAAACGAGCGATGACGTGGTCGATCGTGCTCGCTTGTACTGCGGCAGTCGTCACCGTGGTGGTGCCCACCTTCGAGCTGATGCTCGCGTTCCGACTGCTGGAGGGCCTAGCCCTCGGCGGGGTACCAGCCCTGGCGCTGGCCTATTTGAACGAGGAAGTTCACCCTAAAACTGCAGCCCAGGCGGCGGGCACCTACGTGGGCGGCACCGTCATCGGCGGACTCTCCGGGCGCATCGTCGCCGCACCCTTAGGCGACCTGTTGGGTTGGCGCCTCGGGGTGTTGGTGGTCGTGGTGCTGGCGGTGCTCTGCGCCGCCGGATTCGTCGCGCTGAGCCCCCGCGCCCTCAATTTCGTGCCGGGACGCCAGAGCCTCACCGAAGCACTGCGCTCGATCACCGGCAACCTGCGCTCACCGTTGTTGCTCAGCATGTATCTGCACGCGATGCTGCTGATGGGTGGCTTCGTGGCCATCTATAACTTCCTCGGATTCCACCTTATGGAGGAACCGTTCTTCCTGCCCGTGAGTCTAGTATCCATGGTGTTCCTGGCGTACTTGGCCGGCAGCTACACCTCGCCCTGGGCGGGTAAACAAGCCGGAAAATACGGTCATCGGCGGGTGCTGATCCTCTTGGTGATCGTGATGATCGGCGCGGTGCTGTTGACGCTGACGCCGTGGCTCTGGCTGGTCATCATCGGACTGGTGGTCTTCACCGGGGCCTTCTTTGGCGCACACTCGGTGGCCTCCGGTTGGGCCGCTTCAGGCGCGGTAGCCGGGCGAGCGCAATCCTCGGCGCTCTACAACGTCGGTTATTACACCGGGTCGAGCCTCTTCGGCTGGCTCGGTGGCGTCTTCCTGCATTTCTATGGTTGGTCCGGCACTGTGCTGATGACCGCCGGACTTGCGGTGATCTCCCTGATCCTGGCCCTCGTGGTTCGCCCAGAGCGTCCCGCGGCAGACGGATTCTCGTCAAACCCCTAGACTGGTGGTATGGAGTACGTCGTTCCTCTGTTGATCCTTGCCGTGGTCGCCCTTATTGCTGTGGGCGTCGGCGTGCTCGTTTCGCGTGCCAGCAAGCGCGCAGGATCAGCAGGGAGCAATGGGTCAGCCGCACCGCGAAAGCGCCGCGGCTTGGCCAACCGGGTGAGCGCCGAAGCCGCCGCCGAAGCATCGGCCCGACTGGACCAGGAAACGCATCGCGAGGTCTACCGGCGCATCGCCGCCGGCCAGGCCGCCGAGGCCGCAGTGCTCTACCGCAACGCCACCGGTGTTGGCACCATGGACGCCATGTTTGATGTGCAGTCGCTGGCATCCTTCCCGCAGCAGTGGAACCCCGCACCGGTCGCTGACGTAGCTGGCATCGCGGACGAGAACACCGCCGATCAGCCGGACCCGAAGCCGATCCAGGACCCGACGACTGCTCCGTCTGTGGTGGAGAAGCGCGAATCGACTCCCGAAGTCACAGACCTGACCGTGCCGGACGATTGGCAGTCCGAGGAGCCCTCCGCTGACCAGCCGTTCCACGTGGAGGTCGTCCGCCCCGAAGGCACCGTTCAGCTCTCCAGTGATGAGCTGCCGGCCTGGCTGAAGGACCAGATCACCGCGCTCGTGCGCGACCAGCGCGTAGAAGAAGCCGCCAGCATGCTCGCCGAGCACACGCTACTCACCGACAACGAGTCCCTGGACCTGCTGCGCATCATCGCCCAAGAGCAGGGCAAACAGGACGACTGACCCCTCGGCCGGATCAAGAGGCTGGGTTAGACATCGTCTTCAGCGGTCGGTCCGCCTTCGCCTTCCCAACGGCCGATGGAATTGATCTTGCCGCGAGCGAATCGCAATCGCACGCCGTAGCCGCTGTCGGGACCATCCGCGATGAACACGGCTCCCAAGCTCGACAGCGACTGCTCTACCCGCTCTTGTGCTTCCAGGGAGAGGTCGTGGAGACCTTTCTCGAAGTTACGTAGTTCTTCCCTGGTCAGGTTGGATTCATTGGCTACATATTGGGCGCTGACGCCGACGAGGGCGCGGGCCGCGCGAGCCAAATCACCGTTGAATATGCGCACACTCTTCATGTGACCAGTGTCTCACCTTCAGGTGGCGCGAACCAGGGGTGGAGGGTGATCCGTCCACGAAAAAGCCCGGGAACACGAGGTTCCCGGGCTTCCTTCGGCGGAGACGGGGGTGTGTGATCTCAACACATCGTTCACCCATGTCCTGAGACATCCTTCGCTTTCCAAGACCACCGGGCCAGGCACCCGTAACTAGGCAGAGATCCTTCACCTAATGTCCTCAGACATCGTTCGACACCCAGGCCCTCATCAGATGTCTTGAGACATCGTTCAGGCTGAAACGCGTGAAAGTAAAAAATAAGGCCATCATCCTGGCCGTCACGCAAGGGTCCATGTCCACCAAGGCAACCGCAGCGCACTTCAATGTGACTGAACGATGGGTACAAACTCTGGTCCGCCGCTACCTCCAAGAAGGAGACAACGCTTTCGCATCTCGGTCAAAGCGACCGCTGACATCACCAAACCAAACCCCTCCCGAGACCCGGGACCGTATCCTGCAGCTACGGAGCGATCTCGTCAGCACTGGCTTAGACGCTGGCGCAGATTCCATTCGCGCCTACTTAGAAAACGAAGGCATTCTGGTGCCGTCACGATCGACCGTGCATCGAATTCTGCGCCAAGCCAACGCTGTGATCGATCAACCGCAGAAACGTCCTAATTCCTCATTGAATCGGTTTGTCGCCGTTCTACCCAACGAGATGTGGCAAGCCGATTTCACCCATTGGACACTCGCCGATGGAACAGACACCGAGGTACTGGACTTCATCGACGATCACTCACGATTCCTCATCAGCCTGCGCGCTTACCGCCGCGTGACAGTGCGCAACGTCGTCGAGCAATTCAGCGCTGCTTGCGAAGAACACGGACGCCCTCAGAAATCACTCACCGACAACGGCTTGGTCTTCACAACTCGGTTCGCAGGACGCGCTGGCAACGAAGACCCCGCAAAGAACCAATTCGAAAAGCTCCTCCATCGGTGGGACGTTCAGCAGATCAATGGGTCCCCGAACCACCCGCAAACGCAGGGAAAGATCGAACGCTTCCACCGGACCCTCAAGCAGTGGCTACGAGCTCAACCCAGGGCCAGATCGGTACAAACACTCAACAAACAACTCACTCAGTTTCAGCAGATCTACAACCATGACAGACCGCATCGAGCGATCAAGCGAAAAACTCCGGCCAGCGTCTATTCGGCTCTGCCGAAAGCAACACCGGTGCGACAACCTCAAGAGGACTACCGAATCAGAAACGACACCGTGGACAAGTTCGGCAAGCTCACTATCCGCTACGACGGAAAGCTCCGTCACTTAGGAATGGGGGCCACTTACTCAGGCATCCCGGTACGAATGATGGTCGATGACCGCGAGATCACCGTCATTCACCGAAAAACTGGCGAGATCCTCAGATACTTCGAAATAAACGTCTCAAAGAACTATCAGAAACCCACCAAACGCCTGAGTAAGTGACCCCAAAAACACTAATGTCCTGGGACATCGTTTGCACGATGTCCCAGGACATTACACGGCGGAGACGGGGGTGTGTGATCTCAACACATCGTTCACCCATGTCCTGAGACATCCTTCGCTATCCAGGACCACTCAATCGGAGGCTTGGAAGCACCTAGAGATCCTTCACCTAATGTCCACAGACATCGTTCGCCACCCAGTCGGCGGCAGAAGCCCTACAACTACATGCACAGCCCGAGGCGACAACCAGGCACAGTCACCGCAGGCACACCCGCACACGTCCAAAGAACGCCCCGAGCGCAGCAGGGCAAGGCAACACGAACTGCCTGCCTCCTAAGCAGCAACATCGTGCCCCGTCGAAAATTCTGTGAACACGGTGAGCAACAAGAATCTCGCGCGGCACCCGCGTGGCCAGATACGCCGGCGTGAAAGCACTCCAGACTCGAAGCATCTTCGTCCTCGGAAAATCCGCGGGGCCAGCCAAAACGTAGCCAGAAAACACGAATGTCCTGGGACATCGTTTGCACGATGTCCCAGGACATTACACGGCGGAGACGGGGGGATTTGAACCCCCGGTCCGGTTTTAGCCGGACCCTTCATTAGCAGTGAAGTCCATTCGGCCGCTCTGGCACGTCTCCCCACGATGTTCTCTTGCGAAAACATCGTCATGACAGGATACCGAATTCTGAAGCTCAAGATCAAAGCGACGCGGGCCACGTCGAACGAGATGCCCCACTAAGCTGAAGATGGCGCCACAGGGAAAGGGGAGCAGATGTCGCAGTCCGACACATCCAGCATTGGAGATGGTGAGACGACCACGATTGCCGTCGTCGGGGCCGGCCCGCGTGGGGTGTCTTTCCTGGAACGTCTGCTCGCACATCTGCGTCAAGACGACGGCTCCCGAATGGTGCGGATTCTGATCTTCGAGCCGCACGAAGTCGGCCCGGGGCGTGTCTGGTCGACTGCCCAGTCGGAACTGCTGCTGATGAACACTCCTTCGTTCTATCCCACCGCCGCCGCTACCCCAGGTACCGGACTGGCGGATTCGGGCGTGGGGCTGACTTTCGATCAATGGCGTCAGTCCACAGCATCGGTGAACGCGAGACTCCAGCGCAACGATTACCCGCCGCGTGCCATATACGGCGCCTACCTGCGTGAGCTCAGTGAGCGCGTCAGATCCGCTCTGGGTGCCTTGCCGAACGTCGCGGAACTCAACATCATTCACGAGCAGATCGTGTCACTGAACGAGTCACCCGAGGCGGGATACGTCCTCATCACAGCGTCGGGGCAGTCGACGCATGCCGATCATGTGGTGCTGGCGCTGGGCCATGGCGAAGCGCGGCTGAATCGTAACCAGCAGCAACTGCACGACGCGAGCGAATCGGCCGGGCTGCACTACTTCGCGCCGAATCTGCCCGCGGAAGTGGACTACGCCTCGGTACCCGCCGGGGAGTCTGTGCTGATTCGAGGCATGGGTCTGAACTTTTTTGACGCGCTGAGTCAGTTCACCTCTGCCCGAGGTGGCAAGTACGTCGAAACGAGGCGTGGCCCGGGGCAGCGGTTCGACTACATTCCGTCCGGGGAAGAGCCAGTGATCCAGGCCGGCTCTCGGCGCGGCACTCCGTACTTTCCTAAAGCAGAAACGGATGCCTTTGTCCCACATGGCGTCACCTTGCGCTATCTGACCGAAGCCAATGTCCAACGCCTTCTCGATCAGGACGAGCAGGTCGATTTCCAGCGTGACTTGTGGCCACTGATTCACCGGGATGTGGTGCGCGCCTACTACGACACCCTGGTGCAAGAGAAGCCCGAAACTTTCGGCTCCATCACGGTGGCCCGAAATTTCTACGCGCACCTGGTGACAATGCTCGAAGTCTCCGACAGGGGCGAGCCTCTGACGCGTCGGCATGTCGAAGGTGCTCTGCGCGATTTCGGCGTCGACCAGCACCCCTTCGACATTCGTTCGCTCTCGCAACCGATCGCCGACGCTTCCTTCGCCACCTCCGAGGAGTATCAGCGTGAGGTGCACGATGTGCTGGTGCAATTGTGTGAGCACGCGGCCGCGGGGGAGCGATCCGCGGTGATGATGGCGATTGGTACCCTGCATGCTGCGCGCCTGGTGGTGAAGCGACTGGTGGCCGAGCAACGGGTCTCCGATCCTTCCAAACTGCGCGACATCACCGGTTGGTTCGAGCCACTCGTTGAGGGACTGGCGTCGGGACCGCCGCTGGAGCGCATTGAGCAGTTGCTGGCGGTCTCCCGCGCCGGGCTAGTGCAGTTCATTGGTCCCGCGCCCCATTTCGAAGTGGCCGAGAGTGTTGATCACGAAGGACAGCAGCGGTTCGTGGCATTCAGTCCTCATGTGGGGACCGACGCGAACCCGGTGGCAGCCCACCTGCAACGGCGGCCGAGCCAGTTCCGGCATGAGGGCACCTGGATGCTAGAGGCAATGATGCCGGCGAACCAGGTACAGCTCTCGGAGAATCCGTTGCTGCGGAACCTGCTCGACGCCGGGCTGGCACGGCCCCATCCCGAAGAGAACGAGGAAGGCGCAATTCTGCCCGGACGTGGTCTCGATGTGACCACGCCGCGGCCGTACCGTTTGATTCGCGATGACGGCACAGTCCACGAGAGCATCTACGTGCTTGGTCTGCAACTGTCCTCCGTGCAGTGGGGCACCGCTATCGCCGCCGAGTCGGGGCAGGATCCCGATGGCCGGGCCTGGACGCTCGGAGATGCGGATGCCGCGGCCCGCCGGATCGTGGCCCATTTGGCCTCGTCCTCCTAGGGCCACGAGATACGAAAAGGCCCGGAACCTCGTGAGATTCCGGGCCGGTGCGCGGATGGTAAGAGATTCGAACTCTTGAGACGGGGTTACCGCCTACTGGTTTTCAAGACCAGCTCCTTCGGCCGCTCGGACAACCATCCTGGCCGTTCTATCTTACAGGCAGGCCGCAGGGGATCTGCAAAGCGAGCAATTCCTTGACCAGGAACGGCGGTCATGGGTGATGATGGAGCCATGACTCCCACCACCTCCACCATGTCTGCCATTGACTTTGAAACTCCCGCGGGCGAGGAGAAGCCCAGCTTCAAACACCCAGCAGACGTGGTGGTCAACCAACACCCACTGCCGAGCCCGGGGCCGGGCGAAGTGCTCATCAAGGTAGCCGCGGCCGGACTCAACAATCTAGACCTGCTGCAACGGGCCGGAAACTACCCGGTACCCGAGGGCGCCTCCGAGGTGCCCGGGGTGGAAGTGTCCGGCACCATCGAAGCAGTGGGCGCCGGGGTGGTCTCCTGGGACTTCGGCGCCCCGGTCTGCGCGCTGCTGGCCGGTGGCGGCTACGCCGAATACGTGACAGTGGATGCCCGCCAGGTGCTGCCCGTTCCGGACGGGATCCCGCTGGTAGAAGCGGCCGGGCTGCCCGAGGTGGCGGCCACCTGCTGGACGAACCTGGTGATGCAGGCCGGGGCCGAACCCGGGGACTGGGTGCTCGTGCACGGCGGCACCGGCGGTATTGGCTCGTTCGCGGTGCAGATGCTGGTTGCGTATGACGCCCAGCCGATCGCTACCGTGGGCTCGGAAGAGAAGCGCCAGCAGGCTATGTCCTTGGGCGCGGTGGAGGCTATCAACTATCGCGATGAGGATTTTGCCGAACGGGTGCATGAGATCACCGAAGGCCACGGTGCCGATGTCATCCTCGACGTCGTGGGCGGAAAATATCTGGAAGACAATGTGCGCGCGCTGGCCCACGGCGGGTGCGTGATCACCATTGGGCTGAGCGGGGGAGCCAAAGGCACCCTGCCGCTGCAGCATCTGATGGCCAAGCGGGGTTGGATCACCGGCTCCACCCTGCGCTCACGCTCCGTGGAGGAGAAGGCCGAGGTGATCGCCCAGGTGCGCGAGCACGTGTGGCCGATGATCGCCTCCGGTGCGATCAGCCCCAGCATCGCGAAAACCTTCCCGATGGCGGAGGCGGAGCGGGCACTCGAATATTTCGCCAGCGACGGCCGGACCGGCAAAATCCTACTGGTCATGGAACACTAGAGTCATGACATCGCACCTAACCGGGGGATCGTGCAGATGGCGCTAGGCCCCTTTGCCCGGCGTCGACAAGCGAAAAAGGATGACGACGAACTCGGCCACGAGCTCTGGCGGCGCGCCAACGACTGGTTCCGCCGTTCACTCGACCGCTACTGGCAGGTCGTGAACGAGGCCGAAGGTAGCGTGCCGGTCGACGAACACAACGGACTCGTGAATGCCGGCAACGTGCTGACCGATGTGGCCGACCGGGTACGTATCCTCTGCGTGCGTGCACACGCCCTGTACCCGGATGCAGGAATGGATGTGCCCTCGGGCGCCCAGGACGTGCATCGGGTGCTTTCGCGTGCCGCCAATCATTTGGCCACCGTGGCCCAGGCTGCCGCGATGTTCAGGCTGGGGCAGACGGACGTGTTCACGGTCGGGCGCCGCGCGGAGCGGGTCATCGAAGATGTGGAAGAAGCCGAACGGCTCGCGGCCCAGTGGGAAGAATCCACCGGCCGTTAAAGAGTGAGAGCCTCCTACCGGATTCGAACCGGTGACCTGCTCTTTACGAGGGAGCTGCTCTGGCCAGCTGAGCTAAGGAGGCAACGCGGCATGCACGATGCCACGAGAAGACATCTTAGCCGTACAGCGGGGCTCTGAGCAAAGCGCATCAACAGGTGGTGCCGTCCTCGGGAACGGTGCCGTCGACGAAGTAGTCATCCACCAGGGTGGCGATGCACTCGTTCTGCGGGCCGTAGGAGCCGTGCCCCTCGCCCTCGTTGGTGATGAGTACCCCGGAGTCGAGCTGCTCGGCCAGGGCGGGGGACCACTCGTAGGGAGTGGCCGGGTCGCCGGTAGTGCCGATCACCAGGATCGGGGCCGCGCCCTCGGCGGAGACCGTGTCCACCGAGTCGGCGCCGTCGTGAGGCCACTCGGCACAGTTGATCCCGCCATAGGCCAGATAGGCGCCGAAGGTGGGGGAGGCCTCGGCCAACTGGTCGGCGTGGGCGCGCATCTGCTCAGGATCATCAGCGCGCGGGTAGTCCAGGCAGTTGATCGCGGTGAACGCGGACTGGATGTTGGAGGAGTAGGTGCCGTCCTGCTCGCGCCCGGCATTGAGATCGGCGAAATACAACATCATGGACGGGTCCCCGTCGAGCGCCATGTTGAATCCCTCGCTGAGGATCGGCCAGCTCTGCTGCGAGTACAGCGGGGTGATGAACCCGGAGACCAAGGTGGACGCGGGAACGGTGCGGCCGTCCTGGGCCGTCTGAGGGTTCTCCTTGGCCTCCTCGAAGGCTGCCTGCACGGCAGCGACGACGTCGTCCTCGGTGGTGCCGGCTTGGCAGGTGGATTCCTCGGCGCACCATGCCGCCCAGGAAGCCAGGGCCTGCTCGAAACCGGCGGCCTGACCGGTGGCGACCTCTTCCTCGGTCAGCGACGGGTCCAGTGCGCCGTCGAGCACCATGGTTCCGACGTTCTCGGGGAACAGCTCGGCGTAGGTCGCGCCCAGCTTGGTGCCGTAAGAGAAGCCCAGGTAGTTCAGCTGCTCGCTGGAGCCGAGCACAGAGCGCAGCACGTCCATGTCCCGGGCGGCGGATTCGGTGTCGACAAAGCGCAGCACCTCGCTGGTGTTCTCCTCGCAGGCTCGGGCGAACTCGGCGGCCATCTCAGCGGCGGTGGCCAGACCCTCCTCAGTGGCGGGGTCGTAGCTGACCTGGCGCTGTTCGTCAGTCTCCTCATCGGACAGGCAGCGCACTGGCTCGGACCGGGAGACCCCGCGCGGATCGAAGCCCACCACGGTGTAGGCCTCGCGCAGGGTCTCGGTGGTGACGGTGTCCAGGTAATCGAGGACGACGTCCACCCCGGAGGATCCGGGGCCGCCCGGGTTGACCAGCAGCACGGGCTGATCGGGGTCGGCCTCACCGGACCGGGCGGCGACGATCTCGATGGTGTCGCCCTCGGGGTCCGCATAGTCCAGCGGCACCTCGACCCGGGTGCACTCGGAGTTCTCGTCGTCCTCGCAGGTGTCCCAGACGGCGTCCTGGGTGTAGAACCGCTCGAGGCTGGCCTCAACCTGTTCGGGTGGTGCTTCCTCGGTGGACTCGCAGCCGGTGGCCACCACGGCGGTGAGGGCGAGCAGACCGAGCCAGCGCAGGCGCCGTCGGGGACTGGGAGACATAGGGGACGTCCTTTCGGGGGAAGTTCTAGCGGCGCGGGACGAAGGCCAGCAGCATGGCCTCGACGGCGAGCTGCGGGGGGACGTTGCTGGTGAGGCGGGTGCGGGCCTGGCCGATGGCGTCGATGGCGGCCAGGGTGTGCTGGGAGGTGCCCTGGCGGGCGTAGCCGATGATCTGGTCACGCAGATGCTCGTTGATCAGCTCGGCGTCGGTGCCCAGCTGGACGGCCAGCACATCGCGGAACAGCCCGATCAGATCGATCATTGCCTTGTCGAGTGCGTCATGGACGCTGCGGCGGTTCCGGGCGGTCTGTTCTTCCTCGAGCCGCTTGACATGGTGGCGCAGTTTCGGCGGGACGGTGTCGCCCTCACTCAGGCCGAGGGAATGCAGGAGCCGAACGCGCTCGGCGGTGTTGCGTTCTTCGGCGGAGGCGGTGGCTTCCTGCTGGGTGATCTGAATGAGATCGGCCGCCTCGGCCATGGCCTGGGAGGTGGAGCCAACGCGCAAAGGCAGCGAGACGATCTGTTCGCGGCGGGCCCGGGCCTCCGGGTTGGAAGCCAGCCAGCGGGCCACGCCCACATGGGACTGGGAGGCCCGCGCGGCGAACAGCGCCATTTCCGGGTCGAGGCCGTCGCGCTCGGTAAGTAGCCGGGCCACACTCTCGGCCGAGGGGATAGTCAGCGAAATCTTTCGGGTGCGGGAGCGGATGGTGATCAACACGTCCGCGGGCGAAGGCGCGCACAGCATCCAGATGGTGCGCGCGGGCGGCTCCTCGATGGCTTTGAGCAGCACATTGGTGGCGCGCTCGGTCATCCGGTCGGCGTCTTCCATAATGAAGATGCGCCAGCGGGCGGTGGCGGGGCGATCTTGGGCCAGACCGATGAGGTCGCGGATTTCGTCGATCCCGTAGTTCACCTTCTCGGTGGCCATCACTTTGACGTCGGGGTGGGTGCCGGAGGCGATGGTCAGGCAGGTGGGGCAGATGCTACAGCCGCGTTGAGCCGGATCGGGGTTCTCGCACTGCAGGGCCTGGGCGAAGGCGCGGGCGGCGGTGGAGCGCCCGGACCCGGGCGGGCCGGTGAACAGCCAGGCGTGGGTGGGAGCCTCCTGCTGGGCGGCACGGTGCAGCTGGGCCACTGAGGCGGACTGGCCGGTCAGATCGTGCCACACAGCCGGGAACTGGGCGACGTCGAGGGTCTGCGTCATCGATCTCCTCCTGCGGCTGTTGAGTCTGCTGCGTCTGGATGGTCGAGGTCATGGGCGATGCGCTGCTGAATCTGCGCGGTGAGTTCCTCGACCGAGGCCCGGGCGTCGAGGACGAGATAGCGTTCCGGGGCCGCGCGGGCCCGGCGCAGGAACACCTCGCGCAGGCGGTGCTGGAAATCCTCGCCCTCGGCCTCGATGCGGTCGGCGGTGCCGGCGGCGGCCTGTTCGCGGGTTTCCCGCCGTCGTCGTGCTTCATCGACCGGCAGATCGAGCACCACGGTGAGATCAGGCAGGGTTCCGTTGACCGCGCGGTCGTTGATCGTGCTGACCCAGTCTTCGCCCAGGTCGCGACCCACACCCTGATAGGCCAGGGAAGAATCGAGGAAGCGGTCGGAGACCACCACGGCCCCGCGTTCCAGGGCGGGGGAGATCACGGTGCGCACGTGGGCGGAACGGGCTGCGGCGAACAGCAGCGCCTCGGTGACCGAGTCGACGGGCGCGTGGCGGGGATCCAGCAGCAGTTCCCGAATCCGTTCGGCCAGCTCGGTGCCGCCGGGCTCGCGGGTACGCACGGTTTCGCGCCCCTGGGACTCCAGCCACCGGCAGACGGCGTTGACCTGGGTGGATTTCCCGGAGCCGTCCCCGCCTTCGAAGACGACGAAGTATCCGGGGGTCTTCAGAGGGGCAGGCGGAGCCGGCTGTGAGTCGTCGTGCACCCCTTCAGCCTACGTCAGGCCCCCGCGCGGCTTCGACATCTGGAACAACGCACACCGTCAGCGGAGAGGAGAGGAATACAGTGTTCCCATGGCCGATCACGACACCGCTTTCACGCCCGCTTCCACGCCTGCCTCCGCCGATACTTCCGCACCGCAATTGCGAGTGGAATCCTTGCTGGTCGCCGCCGCCCGCCCGGCTCCCGAGGAGAATGCGCCGGTGAACGCCCCGGTACATTTCACCTCCACGTTCCACGGCACCGCCACCGATGCGGTGCCCGGCCAGCGGGTGTATGCGCGCATGTCGAACCCCACCTTCGACGGGCCCGAGCGGCTGCTCGCCGAGCTGGAGAAGGTGCGCGACGCCGAGGCCACGCCCGCCCTGTTCTTTGGCTCCGGCATGGCCGCCATCACCGCCGTGTTGCACCTGGTGCCGGTGGGCGGACATGTGGTGGTGCCGCGCCACGCCTACCAGGGGTTGGGCAGCCTGCTCGATCAGCTGGCCGAGGCTGGACGGCTCTCCGTGACTCGGGTGGACCTGCGTGATCTCGACGAGGTCCGCGAGGTGCTGGATCAGCGCCGGAACGCGGGTGGCACGGTGGATCTGCTGTGGCTAGAGTCGCCCACGAACCCGATGTTGGAGGTGGCTGATCTTCCGGCGTTGGTGGCGCTGGCGCATGAATACGGTGCGCTGTGCGCGGTGGACAACACGTTTGCCACCCCGCTGCTGCAGCAGCCGCTGCGCCTGGGCGCGGACGTGGTGGTGCACTCGGTGACCAAGTATTTGGCGGGGCACTCGGATCTGATTATGGGCGCAGTGGTGGTTGACGACGTCGAACTGCGCGCCCGGCTGGCCGGCCACCGCACCCTGTTCGGTTCGATCCCCTCGGCCATGGATGTGTACTTGGCGCTGCGCGGTATGCGTACCCTGGCCCTGCGGCTGGAACGTGCCATGGACAGCGCTGCGGAGTTGGCCCGCCGGCTTGAGGTGCGCGGCTCCGATCCGGTGCGCTATCCCGGGCTGGCTTCCCACGAGGGGCACGCGCTCGCAGCTGCGACGTTGCAGGGTGGTTTCGGGGCGGTGCTCACCGTGGATCTGGGGTCGGCCGACCGCGCAGATGCGGTGGTGCACGGGCTACGGCTGTGGAACCCGGCGACCTCGCTGGGCGGAGTGGAATCGTTGGTAGAGCGGCGACGTCGATTCTCGTCCGAACCGAGTACGGTCCCGGAGGGCATGCTGCGGCTGTCGGTGGGCATCGAGCATGTGGAGGATCTGTGGGCCGATCTTGATCAGGCGCTGCGCGCCGCCGACGCTCAAAGCGGCGCTGGGCGGTAGGCTGGGTGCATGTCGTACCTCGTTTTCGTTCTCATGCTGGAGGGCTGGATTATGTTCGCCCTCACCGTGACCGGCGGCGTGTTGGCGCTGTGGGCGGTGGCCGACTGCGTGAGCCGCGGCGGCACCCAGTTCGAACGTGCGGGGCTGCGCGGCAAACAGTTTTGGCTGATCCTCACCGTGATCGCCGCGGTGGTGGCCGGGCTGGGCGCCTGGAGCTCGCTGGTCGCGCTACTGCAGTACGGCTCACCCACGGGCCAGCTCGGTTTGTTCGGCATTGCCGCGCTGTGTGTGGCCGCCGTGTATCTGGCGGGTCCGCGCCGTCAGCTCAAGCTCTACGGCGACTCCGGATACGGCTACTAAGCCAGCCGGCGTCTCGCGACGTGGTGGTCGGGCTGTCACGGAGACCGCAGCTGTCGTGAACGAGCGACCCTGCCCGTAGACTGGCACCATGGCTGAGACTGCATACAAGCTCGTCCTGCTCCGGCACGGTCAGAGCGACTGGAACGAGAAGAACCTGTTCACCGGCTGGGTCGACGTGCCGCTGACCGAGAAGGGCCGCACCGAGGCCGCCCGAGGCGGTGAGCTGTTGGCGCAGGAGGGGCTGCTTCCCGACGTATTGCACACCTCGCTGTTGAAGCGCGCGATCACCACCGCGAACCTGGCGCTGGAGACCGCCGACCGTCAATGGATTCCCGTCAAGCGCAACTGGCGCCTCAACGAGCGCCACTACGGTGCGTTGCAGGGTAAGAACAAAGCGGAGATCCGCGACGAGTTCGGCGAGGAGCAGTTCATGGTCTGGCGCCGCTCCTACGACACCCCGCCGCCGCAGCTCGATGACTCCTCGGAGTTCTCGCAGCACGGTGACCCGCGCTACGCTGAACTGGGCGAGAACGCGCCGCGGACCGAGTGCCTCAAAGACGTTGTCGAGCGGTTGTTGCCGTATTGGAATGACCAGGTCGTTCCTGACCTGCAGGCCGGCAAAACCGTGCTGATCGCCGCTCACGGCAATTCGCTGCGCGCGCTGGTGAAGCACCTGGAAGGGATCTCTGACGACGAGATCGCCGGGCTGAACATTCCCACCGGCATTCCGCTGTACTACGAGCTGGGCGCGGATCTGAAGCCGCTGGGCGCAGGCCGCTACCTCGACCCGGAGGCTGCTGAGGCCGGCGCTGCGGCCGTGGCCAACCAGGGAGCGCAGCACTGACGTCACCGCGCGTCGGAGCGAAGAGCGTCTAGAAGACAAACAACAGGGCGGCCCCTCCGAGGAGGGGCCGCCCTGTTCGTGTCTGGTGCAGATCCGGTGGATCTCACCGATCGGTGTTCAGGCGGAGGGAATGGTGGGCTCCCACTCACCGGTGAGCAGGTAGGTCACCTTGCGGGACACCGACACGGCGTGATCAGCGAAGCGTTCGAAGTAGCGCGACGCCAGCGAGACATCGACGGTCTGGGGAGCGGTGGCATCCCAGTCGGCGGCGGCAACGGCCTTGAAGTTCTGGGCGTGCAGCTCGTTGATCTCATTATTCAGCTTCACGATCTCACGGGCGTAGTCCAGGTCGTGCTCGGTGAGCAGCTGCTCCAGGGCGGCAGCCACCTTCACGCAGTCATCTGCCATGCGGCTGAATGACTCGCGGCGCGACTCCGGGAACACGAGCTCGGGGTAACGCAGGCGGGTCAGCTGAGCGATGTGGCGAGCCAGGTCGCCCATACGCTCCAGCGAGGTGGACATGCGCAGGGAACCCACCACGGTGCGCAGGTCGGTGGCAACGGGAGCCTGGAGGGCCAGCAGCTCAATGGCCTTCTCATCCAGGGTGTTCTGCAGCGTATCGATCCGGGCATCATCGGAGATCACCTGCTCCGCCTGCTCGACATCAGCGGTCTCCACCGCTTCGCGGGCACGCTCCATCGCCACGCGGACAAGTCCGGCGATCTCTACGAGCTGGTCACCCAGGGACTTCAGGTCAGCCTGGAACAGTTCACGCATGTGCTCCTCATTTCTGCGCGCAACAACAACACGGTCATACCTATCATGACGCATCGACGTGAACGGCAGTTGAACTTTAGCTACGTTCAGTTGCACAACCGGGCTCAACGGGTCGACGACGAGAAACGTCACCACACGAGAGGGTAGTGTTTCTTGGGTGGATGATCTAGTGCTCGTCGGCGTGCTCAGCGGTGTCACCGGGCTCGTGCTCGGTCTCGTCGCCATGCTCGCCTTCCGCGTCTCGGAGCGACGGCGGGCCCGCTACATGGTGGTCGATGAACCGCTGATTCCGTCCGGCGCCGCCGATGTGCTGGCCGTGGTGGGTCGGGCCTATGTAGTGGTCGACGCCGTCGACGGCGTGGTGCGCGCCAACCCGACCGCCTACGCCTACGGGCTGGTGCGCGGTCACCATCTGGTGCACGACCTGGTGGTGGACCTCACTCGACGCGTACGTGAAGACGGTGTGATTCTGGACCGCCGACACGAACTCACCCGCGGCCGCTATGGCGATGAACGCTGGCAGGTACACCTGCGCATCGCGCCGCTGGGGGACGAATACATTCTGATCCTCGCGGAGGACCGCACCGAGCTGACCCGCACTGAAGCGATCCGTCACGACTTCGTGGCGAACGTGTCCCACGAACTCAAAACACCCGTCGGTGCGATCGGTTTGCTTTCTGAAGCCATTGACGACGCCGCCGAAGACCCGGTGGCTGTGCGCCGATTTACCCGCCGGCTGTCCATCGAATCCGTGCGCCTGGGCGAGCTGGTGCAGGACATCATTGAGCTCTCCCGGCTGCAGAGCAAGGACGTTGCCGGCGAAGCCTCCCCGGTAGACATGAACCGGGTGGTCGCCGAGGCGGTGGACCGGGTCCGCACCGAGGCCGAGGCCCGCGGCATCACGCTGCGGGTGGCCGGGGAGATCACCGGTGTCGTGTTCGGCGACCCGGATCAGCTGATGACCGCAATTCGTAATCTGGTCGACAATGCTGTTAGCTACTCACCGGAGAACACGGTGGTCGGCATCGGGATGAAATCGGTGAAGGGGCTGGCCCGAATCTCGATTACCGATCAGGGCCCCGGCATTGCCTATGAAGACCAAGAGCGGGTGTTTGAGCGTTTCTATCGCGTTGACGCCGCCCGCTCACGCCAGACCGGTGGCACCGGTCTGGGGCTCAGCATCGTCAAACATGTGGTCGCTAACCACGGCGGCGAAGTGTCGCTGTGGTCAAGACTCGGATCGGGATCCACCTTCACCGTGAAGTTGCCCGAGAGCGACCCCGAGATCCCTCAGGAGACCACCGAATCCGGTGGGAAAGGAGAACTAAGATGAGTCGGATCCTCGTAGTGGAGGATGAGCCGTCCATCAGTGACCCGCTGTCCTACCTGCTGGAGCGCGAAGGGTATGAGGTCACCGTCGTTGAAGATGGCCACGATGCGGTCTCCGAATTCGAGAAGGCCGGCGCTGATCTGGTGTTGCTCGACCTGATGCTGCCCGGTCAGCCAGGCACCGAAGTGATTCGCCAGTTGCGCGGCACCTCGAACGTTCCGGTCATCATGCTCACCGCCAAGGACTCGGAGATCGACAAGGTCGTGGGTCTGGAACTCGGCGCGGATGACTACGTCACCAAGCCGTACTCTTCGCGGGAACTGGTGGCGCGTATTCGTGCGGTGTTGCGCCGTCAGGCGGAGCCGGACGAGCTGGTCAGCACCTCCGTGCAGGCTGGACCGGTGCGCATGGATGTGGAACGGCATGTGGTTACCGTCGGTGGCGACCAGACCTCGATGCCGCTCAAGGAATTCGAGCTGCTCGAGATGCTGCTGCGCAACGCCGGTCGGGTGCTCACCCGCGGCCAGCTCATCGACCGGGTGTGGGGCGCCGACTACGTGGGGGACACCAAGACCCTCGACGTGCACATCAAGCGGCTGCGCTCCAAGGTGGAGCCGGACCCGTCAAACCCGCGTCATCTGGTGACCGTGCGCGGGCTGGGCTACAAGTTCGAGCCGTAGACCGCAGCAGACATAGGGAACATAGCGAAGGGCCGGCGCCTCATCTCCTGGATGCTGCGCCGGCCCTTCGTGATGATGTTTCAGGACCCGGTAGGGGTGTGGGATCAGTGCCCGCCGTCTTCGTCGACGCCCACCCAGTGACCGCCGCCGTGCTCGGGGAAGTCGTAGAGGTGATCGGTCAGCTCGCCCTCGGACACCTCCACGGGCAGGAAGTCCCGGTACTCGGGCAGTGCTGCGGAGAGCACCGCGATGCGCAGCGGCTCGGTGGTGCCGTTGACGGAGACCTCAGCGTCCACCATGCCGCCGGGGTGGCCGCCGATATTGGTCACGACGGTCTCGTTCTCTTCGGCCTCGAGCATCAGGTTCTCGAGGTTGCCGGGAACCGAGAAGTCGAAGCTCTCGCCGTTCACGGTGATGGTGACCTCGGCTGGTTCGCCGTCCGAGGTGGACAGGGAGCCGATGAAGCGGCCCGCGCCGTTTTCTTCAGCGGCAATCAGAGCGATATTGCGCAGCTGGACGTTGTCAACATTGGCCTGCACGCCGTCTGAGGGGGCGTACTCCAACGTGGTGGCTTGCAGATTGACGGCGCTGCAGGCGGTGGTGCCTAGCAGAGCGAGGGCTGCCAGGCCGGCCACAGAGGCGCGGCGAATGGTGGTGGCCTTCACGATGGTGTTCTCCTCGATCACGGTCGGTGCATGAAAACAGTGATGTTCCCTTAGAGAGTATCTCATTCGCGCCGTCTCCGACGACGTGAGACGCTGTGTACGCCAACCGGTGCACGACCCCTCTTCAGCCCCTGCTGATCAGGGTTTTCCTGCACCGCGCCAGGCCTGGCTGTGCTGCGACGCGGCGTGCATCCCGGAACGAATTCGCGGGGACGACGCAGAGTGACGTCGGGGGAGCATTATGGGTGATGCAGGCCGCAAAGAGGCGACGACACTCCCGGAATCACGGGGCTCTGTGATAGACTAAACGCCGGGAAAGGGGTTTATCCACATGGTTTTTGAGGTCGGCGAGACTGTCGTCTACCCGCACCACGGTGCGGCAACTATCGAAGAGATCAAGATGCGGAAGATCAAGGGTGAGGAGAAAACCTACCTGAAACTTCGTGTCGCTCAAGGTGATCTGACTATTGAGGTCCCCGCCGAAAACGTCGACCTGGTCGGCGTTCGCGATGTGGTCGATGATCAGGGTCTGCAGGAAGTGCTGGATGTCCTGCGCGCAGAATTTACCGAAGAGCCGACCAACTGGTCGCGTCGTTACAAGGCCAACCTGGAGAAGCTCGCCTCTGGCGATGTCATTAAGGTAGCCGAGGTAGTGCGTGACTTGTGGCGGCGTGAGCATGACCGCGGCCTGTCCGCAGGTGAGAAGCGCATGCTGGCCAAAGCACGCCAGGTGCTGGAGTCCGAACTCGCTTTGGCGAAGGACATCAGCGAAGAAGAAGCCATCGGCCTGCTGAACGAAACCCTGGAAGAGGTGGCACCGGCCGCAGCGGCCGCCGCCAAATAATTCCATCATGGCAACCTGCCACACACGACGGAGGGCGAACCATACGGTTCGCCCTCCGTCGTCTCTGTCTGCTGGTGCGGTATAAAGCCGGTAGAATCCAACACCGTGGCACAACGTTTCTATGACACCAAGACGGCACAGGTTCGCGACTTCACTCCGCTGCGCGCGGGAGAGGTCTCGATCTACTACTGCGGCGCGACCGTCCAGGGGCTGCCGCACGTCGGCCACGTCCGCTCGGCGATTGCCTTCGACATCCTGATCCGATGGTTGCGCGCCACCGGGCTGCGCGTCACCTCGGTACGCAACGTCACCGACATCGACGACAAGATCCTGGAGAAATCGGCGGCGTCCTACGACACCGAGCAGACTCCGCAGCCGCCCTATATTGCCCAGGAGCCCTGGTGGGCCCTGGCCTACCGCTTCGAGCAGGCATTCACCGCCGCCTTTGACAGCCTCGGCGTGCTGCGCCCCACCTACGAGCCACGCGCCACCGGGCACATCACCGAGATGTTCGAGCTGATTCAGCGTTTGATGGACGCCGGCTACGCCTACTCGGCCACGGATGACTCCGGCGACGTGTACTTCACCGTGCGTGAATGGGACCGCTACGGCGAGCTCACCCGCCAAGACGTCGACGACATGCAGGCCGCACCGGATGCGGACCCGCGCGGCAAACGCGACCCGCGCGATTTCGCCCTGTGGAAGGGTCACAAGGACAGCGACCCAGACACCGCTTCCTGGGCCTCCCCGTGGGGGAGAGGCCGCCCCGGCTGGCACCTAGAATGCTCCGCCATGTCCACCAAGTACCTGGGCGGAACCTTCGACATTCACGGTGGCGGGCTCGATCTGCGCTTCCCGCACCACGAAAACGAGCTGGCCCAGTCGGCCGCCGCTGGAGACGAGTTCGCCCGCTTCTGGATGCACAACGGCTTGGTCACCTACGAAGGCGAAAAAATGTCCAAATCCGTGGGCAACACCGTCTCGCCCGAAGAGATGCTCGCCGCAGCCCGACCCACCGCGGTCCGCTACTTCCTCGGCCAGGCGCACTACCGCTCACCGTTGGACTACCGGCCCACCTCGCTCGAGGAGGCGACTACCGCGGTCGAGCGCATCGAAAACTTCCAGACCAAAGCCCGGGCCGCCCTGCGAGACGACATCGCCGCCCTGCCTGAGGTACTCGTGGACGCCGTGCCGGAGGCGTTCCGTACGGCCATGGAAGATGACCTGAACGTGCCCCAGGCACTGGCCAGCCTGCACGCCACTGTGCGCGCAGGCAACACCGCCCTGGCCGAGAACGACACCACTGCATTGCGCGATCGGCTGCTGGAAGTCGACGCCATGGTGCGCATCCTGGGTCTCGACGAGGTGCCCGAAGGCTCCTGCCATGACGGCGACAGCGCCGCCAGCCACGCCCTCGCCGCCCTCGTGGACGCCCAGATTCAGGCTCGTGCGACCGCCCGCGAGCAGCGCGACTGGGCTGCCGCCGACGCGATCCGCGACCAGCTGGCCGCGGCCGGCATCACCCTGGCCGACTCTGCTGACGGCGTCACCTGGACGCTCGAGAGCTGACCCGCACCGCCACCGAAAGGACCACACCATGGCAACAGCACGACGCCCCGGCGCTGCCCGCAAGTCCACTAAAAAAGGCCCCACCAAGGGCAGCGGCGGTCAACACCGTAAGTCCCTGGCCGGTCGCGGTCCCACGCCCAAGGCCGAGGATCGCACCTGGCACAAGAGCTACAAGCCCACTCAGCAGCGCCAGCAGCGCAACACCCGCTCGCGCCACAAGGACGAAACCGTGGCCGGCCGCAACCCGGTGGTCGAAGCCCTCCGCTCCGATATTCCGGCCCGCGCCCTGCACATGGCCCCGCGCCTGGAGATGGATGAGCGCGTCAAAGAAGCGCTGAAGCTGGCAGCAGAACGCGGTATTCCGGTGATGGAGACCACCCGGATCGAGCTCGACCGGATGACCAACGAGGCCAACCACCAGGGCATGGCGCTGCAGGTACCACCCTACGAGTACGAAGACGGCGTCACCGTAGCCGACCGACTGATGCAAGAATGGGACAAGGGCTACCTGCGCACCCCGCCGCTGCTGATCGCCCTGGATTCCATCACCGACCCCCGCAACCTCGGGGCCATCATCCGCTCGGCTTCTGCTTTTGATGCTCACGGCGTGGTGGTGCCGGCCCGCCGCTCGGTGGGGGTGACTGCCACCGCGTGGAAGACCTCCGCCGGTGCCGCCGCCCGGGTGCCCGTCTCACAGGTGTCGAACCTGAACAACGCGCTCGTCGAGTACAAGAAACTCGGCTACTTCGTGCTGGGCCTCGACGGCGACGGCGACCAGTCCCTGCCCGGACTGCCCCTCGCCACCGACCCGATCTGTCTCGTGGTCGGCTCCGAGGGCAAGGGCCTCTCCCGGCTGGTGCGCGAACACTGCGACCAGATCGTCTCCATCCCGATCGCCTCCGAGATGGAATCGCTCAACGCTTCGATGGCGGTCGGCATTTCCCTGTACGAAATCGCGGTAGCGCGGGCGGGCGGACGCGGTGACTGAACCGCAACACCCCTCGCGCCCGACGCCGCTGGGCGCCTCGGCCGCGTCTGGAACACATCATCGGGAACCCGAGGCAGCCGCCGAGTCGTGCCAGTGCGTGAACCTGGCCGTCTACGCCCCCGGACTCACCGAGGTCGACGTCGTCTTCACCACCGGTGGCTTCCCCCGAGACGCCGCACCGACGGCAGCAGACCTGCACCGCGTGGAATTACCCGGATTCAACCACGGGGTGCACCACGGCACCCTCACTGGACTCGATCACGGCAGCCTCTACGCGTTCATCCCGCGGGACCGGGATCTGGAACCGACCGGCCCGGTGGTGGGCGGACTGCTGGACCCGTGCGGCGACGCCGTCGAGACCCGCGAGGGGATTCACTGGTCCACCCGGGTGGACCGCAGTTTTGACTGGGGTGATGTCACCGCACCCGACACCGCTCTGCGCGACACCATCATCTACGAAGCCCACGTGATCGGGCAGACAAAATTACACCCGGAGATCCCCGAGCACCTGCGCGGCACCTACGCCGGGCTCGCACACCCGGTGATGATCGCTTACCTGCAGCGCTTGGGCATCACCGCGGTCGAGTTGCTGCCCGTGCACCACCATGCCGACGAGTCCCATCTGTCGGAGCTCGGGCTGGAGAACTATTGGGGCTACAACACCCTGTCGTTCTTCTCCCCGCACCCCAGCTACGCCACCGTCGACGCCCAGCGGCGCGGCCCCCAAGCCGTGGCGGACGAATTCAAGGGCATGGTCCGGCTGCTCCACGAGGCCGGCATTGAGGTGATTCTCGACGTGGTCTACAACCACACGGCTGAAGAAGGCCCCACCGGCCCCACCTACAGCTGGCGCGGGCTGGGGGAGCGCGCCTACTACCGCCACGTCGATGACAGTCCGGACTCCGACTACCTGGACACCACCGGCTGCGGAAACACCCTGAACTTCGCCGACGCCACCGTGGTGCGCATGGCCCTGGACTCGCTGCGCCGCTGGGTCGAGGAATTCGGGGTGGATGGCTTCCGCTTCGACCTGGCCGTCTCCCTGGGCCGCGACGCTCACCACCACTTCACCCCGCAGCACCCGTTCTTGGTGGCCGTGACCTCCGATCCGGTGCTCTCCCAAGTCAAGCTGATTTCCGAACCCTGGGACGTCGCGGTCGGAGGCTGGCAGACCGGGCGCTTCCCGCCCGGCTTCCGTGACTGGAACGACCATTTCCGCGACACCGTGCGAGATTTCTGGGTGACCTCACGTGCCGCCCTCGACCACGGCGATCGACCCAGCCCCCTGGGCGGTCTGGCCGATGTGCTCTCCGGATCCCAAGGGCTCTTCGCCCCCTCGGGGCGTTCGGCGCTGTCCAGCGTGAACTACGTGACCGCCCACGACGGATTCACCCTGCGCGACCTGGTGTCGTACAACCACAAACACAACGAGGCCAACGGCGAAGACAACCGCGACGGCACCGAGAACAACCGGTCGTACAACCACGGTGCCGAAGGCCCCACCGATGAGACCCACGTGGAGCAATCCCGGCAGCGCACCATGCGCAATGTGATGGTCACCCTGCTGATGTCGCTGGGCGTGCCGATGATCACCGCCGGTGACGAGCTCGGCCGCAGCCAGTCTGGCAACAACAACGCCTACTGCCAGAACAACGAGCTCTCATGGACCGATTGGCCGCGACTGCTCGAAGACCCGGCAGCCCAGACCATGCACGCCATCACCCGGCGGATGATCCGACTGCGCCGGGCGTTCCTGGCCGACCAGCCCTACACCTACCCCTCTCGCGACTCGGGGCACATGATGTGGTTCAACGCCGACGGCGAACCCATGACCCAGCAGGAATGGGAGAGTCCCTCGGTGCGGGTGCTGCAGCAGCTCATCGGCATCCCGGGCGGGCGGACCTCCGGGCTCGTGATCTTCAACGCCGGACTCGACGCCGACGTCGTCCGCGTTCCCCGCTCCCAACCCGGGGCAGAGAACCTGCTGGGAGATCTGGTCGGCGGAGAACTGGTGCTGGCACTGAGCACCCACGGCGAACGCGACCGCGTGGGATCGACCGTGGGCCCCGGAGACGTGCTGGCGATCCCTGGATACTCGATCTCCATTTACGCGCTCTCACAGTGATCCGAGCCACTCGCGGCGCGGGTGTGGAAGCATGGTGTCTGCAGAACACGCACCATCAGCTTCCGCCGGATACGTTTCGACTGCGAGATCATCTATTTGGTAGACACATTGATCGGTACGCGGTGGACTGAAGCGGCATCTTGTGGCAAAGTTGACTGTGATAGAAGTCACATCACACCTGATGGTCAATCGTTCTGTTCATCCACGCGATTCCCGCACCCCGCGCGAATCGTTATCTGTTGGTTGACGAGAGAGGGAGCACCCCATGAAACTGTCACACCTTGCACGCACCACGGCGGTGCTCGCAGCAATCGGCCTGACCGTCACTGCGTGCGGTTCCAACGGCGACGGCGGAGCGGCCGACGAGGGCGGCGCCGAAGGCGAGTCCTACTCGATCGGCATCTCGCAGTACGTTTCCCACCCCGCGCTCGACGCCACCGCGGCCGGCTTCAAGGAAGCCTTCGAAACCGCCGGAGCCGAGGTCACCTGGGATGAGCAGAACTCCCAGGCCGACCAGGGCACCATGAACAACATCTCCGGCAACTTCGCCCAGTCGGATCACGACCTGATCTTCGCGATTGCCACCCCCTCCGCCATCTCGGCCGCCACCGCCATCACCGATCGTCCGATCGTCTTCGGCGCTGTCACCGATCCGGTGGACGCCTCGCTCGTGGCCGACTGGGAGGCTCCCGGCGGCAACGTCACCGGCGTCTCCGATATGAACCCCGTCCACGAACAGCTCGAGCTGCTCCAGCAGATCGCCCCCGACGCCGAGACCGTGGGCATCGTCTACTCCTCGGCCGAATCGAACTCGGTGGTCCAGGTGGAAGCCGCACGCGACGCCGCTGAGGAACTCGGACTGGAACTGGTCGAACGCGCCATCACCAACACCAACGAGGTGCAGCAGGGCGTCCAGGCGCTCGGCGACGTCGATGCTATCTACGTGCCCACCGACAACACGGTGGTCTCCGGCCTGGAATCGGTGCTCTCCTACGGTATCGACCAGCAGATCCCCGTGATCTCCGCCGACACCGACTCCGTGGAACGCGGCGCGGTGGCCACCTACGGCATCGACTACCACGCCCAGGGCGTGCAGGCCGGCGAGATGGCGCTGCGCATTCTGCAGGGTGAGTCCGAGCCGGCCGACACCCCGGTGGAGACCGTGCCCTCCGAAGACCTCGAGGTCGTCGTGAACCAGGAAGCCGCCGAGCAGATGGGCATCACCCTGCCCGAGGACCTGCTGACTGACGCCCGCGACGTCGCCGACGCTGAGGGCGAGGACGAAGAATAATCTCGCGCTACCCATTCGGCGGGGTCGGCCGCGCACATCCCCACGGCCGGCCCCGCCGATACCATCCATCCGAAACACCCCGACGGAAAGCTGGACGATAGATCATGATCGTCGCACTCGAACTCGGTCTGATCTACGCGATCATGGCCCTCGGTGTCTACCTCACCTTCAAGATTCTCGACTTCCCCGACCTCACCGTCGACGGATCCTTCACCACCGGCGCCGCCACGGCCGCCGTGCTCATCACCCAGCAGGTAAACCCGCTGCTCGCCATGGGCGCGGCCTTCCTCGTGGGCACCCTCGCCGGACTCATTACCGGCCTGTTGCACGCCAAGGGAAACATCAACCCGCTGCTGGCCGGCATTCTGACCATGCTGGCCCTGTACTCGGTCAACCTGCGCATCATGGGCAATCGAGCTAATGCGCCGCTGCTGGGCCAAGAAACCGTGTTTACCTGGTTCTCTCAGGCCGGGCTGCGCGGCACCTGGGGCGCGGTGATTATCCTGTTGATCTGCGTGCTCATCATTAAGTTCGCCTTGGACTGGTTCCTCTCCACCGACATGGGCCTGGCCCTGCAGTCCACCGGCGACAACCAGGAAATGATCCGCTCCTTCGGTGTCTCCACCGACCGGATGAAGATCATCGGTCTGATGCTCTCCAACGGTTTGGTTGCCCTGTGCGGCTCGATCATCGCCCAGTACCAGGGTTCCGCCGACATCTCCATGGGTATCGGTCTGATTCTGGTGGGCCTGGCCTCCGTGATCATCGGTCAGGCGATCTTCGGCACCCGCACCGTCATCATCGCCACCTTCGCCGTCGTCGTGGGAGCCGTACTTTACCGCCTAGCCATCCAGTACGCGCTGACCGCCGGGCTGAACCCCAACGACATGCGCCTCATCTCCGCGGTACTCGTGGTGGCCGCTCTGCTGCTGCCGCAGTGGAAGATCTTCCGCAGATTCTCGCTGCGCCGGAAGAACAAGAAGGTCGAGAACTTGAACAAGGAAGCCGCCGAAGAAGCCGCCGTCGAGGCCGAAGAAGCTGGAAAGGTGGGCCACCGTGCTTGAGTTGAGCAACGTCAACAAGACGTTCTTCCCGAACACCGTCAACGAGCGCAAGGCGTTGCGCGGCGTGAACCTGCACCTGAGCGACGGCGATTTCGTCACCGTGATCGGCTCCAACGGCGCAGGTAAGTCCACGGTGCTGAACACGATCGCGGGCAAGCTTCGTCCCGACTCCGGTACCGTGACCATCGCCGGTAAGGACGTCACCAAAATGCCCGACCACCGGCGCGCTGCCTATGTGGGCCGGGTGTTCCAGGATCCTATGGCCGGCACCAGCCCGGACCTGACGATCGAACAGAACATGGCCCTGGCCGCCCGCCGCGGCCAGTCGCGCGGGCTGGGCCTCGGGGTGACCAAGGCCAAGCGCACGCAATGGGCCGAGGAACTGCTGGCCCTGGAACTCGGCCTCGAGCACCGTCTCAAGGCCAAGGTGGGACTGCTCTCCGGCGGTCAGCGCCAGGCACTGAGCCTGCTGATGGCTACGTTCTCGCAGCCCAAGATTCTGCTGTTAGACGAGCACACCGCGGCCCTGGACCCTCAGCGTGCCGAACTGGTCACCCGGCTCACGGAAAAAGTCGTCTCCGAGCAGAAGCTCACCACGCTGATGGTCACCCACAACATGGCCCAGGCGCTGGAGGTCGGCAACCGGCTGATCATGATGCACGACGGCGAAATCATCCTCGACGTCGAGGCGGAAAAGAAAGCCACCATGACCGTCGAAGACCTGCTCGGCGAATTCACCAAAATCAAGGGAGCGACGTTGGGCGACCGTTCCCTGCTGCAATAAGCCCGCACCATCACCTCACCTCCGCCGCGAAGGCCCCGTGACCGGTCAATCGACCATAGCCTCGGGGCCTTCGTGCTGGATAGGCTAATGCCGTGGCGAAAAAACATGTGAACCGCTCCCGACGCACCCCCTCGAACTCCGGCGGCACACCCTCATCTCCCGAGGTCACGGTGACCCGCATCCCCGTCACGGCCGTTGAGCCCGTGATTGACTGCGGCCGCTACGCAGCCAAAGCCATCGTCGGTGAAGACGTGGCCGTGGCCGCCACGGTCTTCCGCGAGGGCCACGACCAGCTCGGCGCCACCGTGGTCCTCACCGATGCCGCGCAACGCGAAGTCCAGCGGGTGCGGATGCGCCCTGGAGCGCCCGGCACCGACCGCTTCCACGCCACCCTGCGCCCCAGCGGGATTGGCCTGCACACCTTTACCATCGAGTCCTGGTCCGACCCGCACGCCACGTGGGTCCATGCCGCCAGCGTGAAGATCGAAGCTGGCGTCGACGTCGAGCTGATGCTGCAGGAAGGGGTGCACCTCTTCCGCGACGCCGCCTCCCGGCCCGAGTACGACCCCGCCCAGCAAGCGGTGCTCACTGCCGCCGCCCAGACCCTCGCCGATGAGGCCCTGCCCGTTCCCGACCGCCTTGCCGCCGGAAACTCGTCCGCCGTGCACGAGGTCTTCGTCGTCCAGCCGCTGCGCGACCTGGTAGGCGTCACCGGTCCCTTCCCGCTGGACGTGCAACGTCGCCTGGCCGGGGCCGGATCCTGGTACGAGTTCTTCCCCCGCTCCGAGGGCGCACGCTTCGACGAGGAGACCTCGGCCTGGGTTTCCGGCACCTTCCAGACTGCCTCGCGCCGCCTGCCCGAGGTCGCCGCCATGGGGTTCGACGTCGTGTACCTGCCACCGATCCACCCCATCGGCACGGTGCACCGCAAGGGCCGCAACAACTCCCTGACCACCCGCGACGGCGACCCCGGATCACCGTGGGCCATTGGATCCGCCGACGGTGGGCATGACGCCATCCATCCGGAGCTGGGTACCGAAGCCGACTTCGCCGACTTCGTCAGCGTGGCCGCGGCACACGACCTCGAGATCGCCCTGGACCTGGCCCTGCAGTGCGCCCCCGACCACCCCTGGGTTCAGGCACACCCAGAATGGTTCACCCAGCGCGCCGACGGTTCCATCGCCTACGCCGAGAACCCGCCCAAGAAATACCAGGACATCTACCCGCTGAACTTCGACCGCGACCCGGAGGGCCTCTCCGCCGCGGTGCTGAAGGTCGTGCAGTTGTGGGTGTTCCGCGGTGTGAAGATCTTCCGCGTGGATAACCCGCACACCAAGCCCCTGTGGTTCTGGGAGTGGCTCATCGCACGGGTCCGCGCCGAGCACCCCGAGGTGGTGTTCCTGGCTGAAGCCTTCACCCGCCCGGCGATGATGCACGCGCTGGGCCGGGTCGGATTCCAACAGTCGTACTCGTACTTCACCTGGCGGAACTCCCGGGAAGAACTGGCTAACTACCTTGCTGAGGTCACCCAGCGCACCGCCGGGTACTACCGCCCGAACTTCTTCGTGAATACCCCGGACATCCTCACCGAATACCTGCAATTCGGTGGACCGGCCGCGTTTAAAATCCGGGCGGTCCTCGCCGCGCTCTCCAACCCACTGTGGGGCGTCTACGCAGGATTCGAACTCTACGAGCACGTGGCCCGCCCGGGCGCCGAGGAGTACATCGACAACGAAAAGTACGAGTACCGGCCCCGCGATTTTGCCGGAGCCGAAGCTCGCGGGCAGTCCCTGGCACCCTATCTGCGCCGGCTCAACGAGATCCGCCGCGCCCACCCCGCCCTGCAACAACTGCAGAATCTGACCCTCCACGAGGCCGACACCGAGCACATCCTGGTGTTCTCCAAAACCCGTACCGCCCTGCCCGAGGGCTGGCACGCCGACGCCGAGACGGTCACCGACCACGACCACCTCGGCCCCGGGGAAGACACCCTCATCGTCGTCGTCAACGTGGACCCGCACACCGCCCATGAAGCCACCGTGCGCCTCGACCTCAACGCCCTCGGCCTGCACCAGCACGACCTCGACGCCGCCGGCACCTTCGACGTCGAAGACCTGATCACCGGGGCGCGCTACCACTGGGGTGACGCCAACTATGTCCGGCTCGACCCGTTCGTCGAGCCCGCCCACGTGCTGCACGTGATACGGCGCCCATGACCGCCATCCCGAAGAAATCGGAGACTACGATGACCGCATCGACCGCACCGCTGACGGTGTCCCCGGACGTGCTCAGCGCCGTCGCCGAGGGCCGGTACCACCAGCCGCACGAGGTGCTGGGTGCCCATGCCACCGCTGACTCCGTGACGTTCCGGATTCTGCGACCGATGGCCGAGGCCGTGAGTATCCGCACCGACACCGGCGAGACCCTGCGTCTGCAGCACGAACACCAGGGCATCTGGGTGGGGGTGCTCACCGACCAGCCCGAAGGCCAGGTCCCCGGCTACCGCTACACCGTGCGCTACCCGGGGGGACAGGACACCGTCCACGACGACCCCTACCGCTATCTGCCCACCCTGGGCGAGATGGACCTGCACCTGCTCAGCGAGGGACGGCACGAAAAACTCTGGACCGTGCTGGGCTCCCGCATCCGCCGCTATTCCACGCCCCAAGGCGAAGTATCCGGGGCGTCCTTCGCACTGTGGGCACCCCACGCCCAGGCCGTGCGCGTCATCGGCGACTTCAACTCCTGGGATGGCCGCCTGCATGCTATGCGTACCCTCGGCGGTTCCGGGGTCTGGGAACTGTTCCTTCCCGACGTCGACGCCGGAGCGGTGTACAAGTATCAGATCCTCACCCGCCACGGTCAGTGGGTCGACCGCGCCGACCCCCTGGCCCGCTGGACCGAAGTCCCGCCGCGCACCGGTTCCCGGGTCGAGGAGTCCCGCTACGCATTCCACGACGACGACTGGATGGTCGCCCGCCAGCGGAATAACGTGCACCAGGGTCCGATGTCCATCTACGAAATTCACGCCGGATCCTGGCGTCCGCCGGGTGCCGATTCCGACGCCCAGGTCAGCTACCGGCAGCTGGCCGACGAGCTCGTCGAGTATGTGTCCTGGCAGGGCTTCACCCACGTCGAATTTCTGCCCCTGGCCGAGCACCCCTTCGGTGGATCCTGGGGTTACCAGGTCACCGGCTATTACGCGCCCACCTCGCGCTTCGGCACCCCGGACGACCTGCGCTATCTGATTGACCGGCTGCACCAGGCGGATATTGGCGTCATCATGGACTGGGTTCCCGCCCACTTCCCGAAAGACGAATGGGCGCTGGCCAACTTCGACGGCGAACCGCTCTACGAGTACGCCGACCCGCGTAAGGGCGAGCACCCCGACTGGGGGACCAAAGTCTTCGACTACGGCCGTAACGAGGTCCGCAATTTCCTCGTCGCCAACGCCCTGTACTGGCTGGAAGAATTCCACATCGACGGGCTCCGCGTCGACGCCGTGGCCTCCATGCTCTACCTCGACTACTCCCGAGAGCAAGGGGGCTGGGTCCCCAATGTGCACGGAGGCAACCACAACCTCGAGGCAATCTCGTTCCTCCAGGAAGTCAACGCCACCGCCTACCGTGAGCACCCCGGCGTTATCATCATCGCCGAAGAATCCACCGCCTTCGACGGTGTCACCAGACCCACCGAACAGAACGGGCTCGGTTTCGGCAAAAAATGGAACATGGGCTGGATGCACGACAGCCTTAACTACCTCAGCGAGGACCCGATCAACCGGGTGTGGCACCACGGCACCATGACCTTCTCGATGGTCTACGCCTACTCGGAGCGCTATGTGCTGCCGTTGTCCCACGACGAGGTCGTCCACGGTAAGGGTTCCCTCCTCGCCCGCATGCCCGGCGACCGGTGGCAGCAGCTGGCCGGACTGCGCGCCTACTACGGGTACATGTGGGCGCACCCGGGCAAAAAGCTGCTCTTCATGGGCGGCGAGTTTGCCCAAGAAGACGAATGGTCTGAGGCCCATGGGCTCGATTGGTGGCAGACCGAGAAGCCGGGGCACAAGGGCGTGATGAAAGCCGTGCGCGATCTGAACGCTCAGTACCGTGCCACCCCAGCACTGTGGGAACTCGACGACGAACCGGCCGGTTTCACCTGGATCGACGGCGGGGACAGCGCCCGCAACCTGTTCAGCTTCATCCGCTGGTCCGCCGAGGGAACCCCGCTGGTCTGCCTGTCTAACTTCTCCGGAACCGAACACCGCGATGTTGTCGTCGGGCTGCCGTCCGCAGGCTCCTGGGCCGAGACGTTCAACTCCGATGCTTCCGCCTATGGGGGAGCGGGCAAAGGCAACCTCGGAAAAATCGTTGCCGACGGGCCGGCGGAGCATGGACAACCGACCAGTGGCAGCATCACTGTCCCGGCGCTGACGACCCTGTACTTTGTGCCGGAAAAACAGCAATTTCGGTGACCTCGGTCACCTTTTGGATCATTTTTGACCGAAAACCGCCGATTCAACGGTGCCGGCCCCTCCAATAACCGCGGAATCATGCGGAAGTCGGGCGCTTTTGGGTCGATTTTGCACCTCCGCGGAACGTGTGTAAAGTATTCATTCGTGCCCAGGAAAACACCGGGAAAACGGTGAGAGAACGGGCGCAGATGGACCGCAAGGAACGTCGCTCTAGCAACTTAATATCGATCAGATGAGATCACGATCACGCAGATCGGATTTGACACGGATCGAGACAGGGTATAAGTTAGAAAAGTTGCTCCGGGAGAGCGGAGATCGAAAAGATCTCCAGGACATCGGAAGCCGACTGTTGTTTGAGAACTCAATAGTGTGCCAAGTTTGTTGATGCCAATTTTATTTATTGGTAATTACTTCTCCTGGGGTGCCTCGTCGCTCTCAGGGGAGTTTTTGCTGGGATTTTGGGGCGTGCTGGTTTTTCCGGCTGGTGCGTTTCCTTTTTCTTTTTGTATTTTTTTACGGAGAGTTTGATCCTGGCTCAGGATGAACGCTGGCGGCGTGCTTAACACATGCAAGTCGAACGATGAAGACTCCTGCTTGCAGGGGTTGGATTAGTGGCGAACGGGTGAGTATCACGTGAGTAACCTTCCCTTGACTCTGGGATAAGCCCGGGAAACTGGGTCTAATACTGGATATGATCTTTCACCGCATGGTGGAAGGTGGAAAGATTTATCGGTCTTGGATGGACTCGCGGCCTATCAGCTTGTTGGTGAGGTAATGGCTCACCAAGGCGACGACGGGTAGCCGGCCTGAGAGGGTGACCGGCCACACTGGGACTGAGACACGGCCCAGACTCCTACGGGAGGCAGCAGTGGGGAATATTGCACAATGGGCGCAAGCCTGATGCAGCGACGCCGCGTGAGGGATGACGGCCTTCGGGTTGTAAACCTCTTTCAGTAGGGAAGAAGCCTTTCGGGGTGACGGTACCTGCAGAAGAAGCGCCGGCTAACTACGTGCCAGCAGCCGCGGTAATACGTAGGGCGCGAGCGTTATCCGGAATTATTGGGCGTAAAGAGCTCGTAGGCGGTTTGTCGCGTCTGCTGTGAAAGCCCGGGGCTTAACTCCGGGTCTGCAGTGGGTACGGGCAGACTAGAGTGCAGTAGGGGAGACTGGAATTCCTGGTGTAGCGGTGAAATGCGCAGATATCAGGAGGAACACCGATGGCGAAGGCAGGTCTCTGGGCTGTTACTGACGCTGAGGAGCGAAAGCATGGGGAGCGAACAGGATTAGATACCCTGGTAGTCCATGCCGTAAACGTTGGGCACTAGGTGTGGGGGACATTCCACGTTTTCCGCGCCGTAGCTAACGCATTAAGTGCCCCGCCTGGGGAGTACGGCCGCAAGGCTAAAACTCAAAGGAATTGACGGGGGCCCGCACAAGCGGCGGAGCATGCGGATTAATTCGATGCAACGCGAAGAACCTTACCAAGGCTTGACATGTGCCAGATCGCCATAGAGATATGGTTTCCCTTTTGGGCTGGTTCACAGGTGGTGCATGGTTGTCGTCAGCTCGTGTCGTGAGATGTTGGGTTAAGTCCCGCAACGAGCGCAACCCTCGTTCCATGTTGCCAGCGGGTTATGCCGGGGACTCATGGGAGACTGCCGGGGTCAACTCGGAGGAAGGTGGGGACGACGTCAAATCATCATGCCCCTTATGTCTTGGGCTTCACGCATGCTACAATGGCCGGTACAATGGGTTGCGATACTGTGAGGTTGAGCTAATCCCAAAAAGCCGGTCTCAGTTCGGATTGGGGTCTGCAACTCGACCCCATGAAGTCGGAGTCGCTAGTAATCGCAGATCAGCAACGCTGCGGTGAATACGTTCCCGGGCCTTGTACACACCGCCCGTCAAGTCACGAAAGTTGGTAACACCCGAAGCCGGTGGCCTAACCCTTGTGGGGGGAGCCGTCGAAGGTGGGACTGGCGATTGGGACTAAGTCGTAACAAGGTAGCCGTACCGGAAGGTGCGGCTGGATCACCTCCTTTCTAAGGAGCTTTCTTCAACACGTTTTTGCTGGGTCGCCTTGGTGGTGGCCTGGTGGTGTTGGGGTGTTGTCCTGTTTCATCGCCGAGTGTGTGGTGGCAGTGACTGCTCATGGGTGGAACATCAACATTCTTTGTGCCGTGCTAAGTGCATGGCTGGCGATCCTGGTAGTACTACTGATGCTCTTTTGAGTGTCGGGTGTGGAGGCTGTGGGTTGTTGGTCGTGGTGTTAGGTGGGTTTCTTTGGTGCACTATTGGGTCCTGGGATAACAGGACTGGCAAAAATGGTTTTGCTGGAACGATGGTTGTTCTAGTTTTGCCTGTCGCATGGGCTGGCCTACTGGTTTTGGTGGGTTGGTTGGTGTGTGTGGGTTGTTGTTTAGGTAACTATATAGTGGACGCGAGCATCTTATTTTTGTGACACATGCTGCTTTGAGTGGTGTGTGTCTGTCGAGAGTATTTGTTTGTTATCTGTGTGATGACCGCATCATCATCATGGCTGGCCGGCCTCTTTTTGGGGTGGTTTGGTTGTGTGTGGTGTGTGGTTGTTTTTAGCTCATTATTTATGATGATGGCTTAGTGTTTTGTGGCTAAGTTGTTAAGAGCACATGGTGGATGCCTTGGCAGTAGGAGCCGATGAAGGACGTGGGAATCTGCGATAAGCCTGGTGGAGTTGATAACCGAGCGTTGATACCAGGATGTCCGAATGGGGAAACCCCGCACGACGCGTTAGCGTGTTCGTGTGACCGCTGGTTGAACACATAGACCAGTTGGAGGGAACGCAGGGAAGTGAAACATCTCAGTACCTGCAGGAAGAGAAAACAACAGTGATTCCGTGAGTAGTGGCGAGCGAAAGCGGATGAGGCTAAACCTGGAGCGTGTGATACCCGGCAGGGGTTGCGTTTCAGGGGTTGTGGGAGCATGCGTGATGGGTCTGCCGGCCTGTTGCAGTTGGTGCGCGTTGAGACGAACAGGTTTGGTTGCCTGACCGTAGAGGGTGGAAGTCCCGTAGTTGGTCTGCGTTGCGCTGCTGGTGTGTTTCCCGAGTATCACGGGGCCCGAGAAATCCCGTGTGAATCTGCCAGGACCACCTGGTAAGCCTAAATACTTCCTACTGACCGATAGTGAATCAGTACCGTGAGGGAATGGTGAAAAGTACCCCGGGAGGGGAGTGAAATAGTACCTGAAACCATGTGCTTACAATCCGTCAGGGCCTGGATCTTGTGTCTGGGTGATGGCGTGCCTTTTGAAGAATGAGCCTGCGAGTCAGTGATACGTGGCAAGGTTAACCCGTGTGGGGTAGCCGTAGCGAAAGCGAGTCTGAATAGGGCGTTTGAGTCGCGTGTTCTGGACCCGAAGCGGAGTGATCTACCCATGGCCAGGTTGAAGCGTGTGTAAGAGCACGTGGAGGACCGAACCCACTTAGGTTGAAAACTGAGGGGATGAGCTGTGGGTAGGGGTGAAAGGCTAATCAAACTCCGTGATAGCTGGTTCTCCCCGAAATGCATTTAGGTGCAGCGTCGCGTGTTTCTTCCTGGAGGTAGAGCTACTGGATGGCTGATGGGCCCTACAAGGTTACTGACGTCAACCAAACTCCGAATGCCAGGTAAGTGAGAGCGCGGCAGTGAGACTGTGGGGGATAAGCTTCATAGTCGAGAGGGAAACAGCCCAGATCATCGGTTAAGGCCCCTAAGCGTGTGCTAAGTGGGAAAGGATGTGGAGTTGCTGAGACAACCAGGAGGTTGGCTTAGAAGCAGCCACCCTTGAAAGAGTGCGTAATAGCTCACTGGTCAAGTGATTCCGCGCCGACAATGTAGCGGGGCTCAAGCACACCGCCGAAACCGTGACAATGAACCGTTTGGTTTGTTGGGTAGGGGAGCGTCGTGTACGTGGTGAAGCCGCAGTGTGAACTGGTGGTGGAATGTGCACGAGTGAGAATGCAGGCATGAGTAGCGAAAGACGGGTGAGAAACCCGTCCGCCGGATGACTAAGGGTTCCAGGGTCAAGCTAATCTGCCCTGGGTAAGTCGGGACCTAAGGCGAGGCCGACAGGCGTAGTCGATGGACAACGGGTTGATATTCCCGTACCGGTGGTAAACCGTCCATGCTGATCTGGTGATACTAACCACCCGAACCTGCCTAGATCACCCTTCGGGGTGACGTGGCAGGGGAGCGTGGGACCTGAACTGGGGAGGCAAACGTATTAACAGGTGTGACGCAGGAAGGTAGCCAGGCCGGGCAATGGAATCGTCCCGGTCTAAGAGTGTAGGGTGTCTGGTTGGTAAATCCGCTGGGCGTGTGCCTGAGACTTGATGGGCTCCCACGATGTGGGAGATCTGGTGATCCTATGCTGCCTAGAAAAGCATCGGCGTGAGGTTGACACTGCCCGTACCCTAAACCGACACAGGTAGTCAGGTAGAGAATACTAAGGCGATCGAGAGAATCATGGTTAAGGAACTCGGCAAAATGCCCCCGTAACTTCGGGAGAAGGGGGGCCCCAACTGTGACACCTACTTGCTGGGTGGAGCGGGTCAGGGCCGCAGAGACCAGGGGGAAGCGACTGTTTATCAAAAACACAGGTCCATGCGAAGTCGTAAGACGATGTATATGGACTGACTCCTGCCCGGTGCTGGAAGGTTAAGAGGACCTGTTAGCTGCACTTGTGTGGCGAAGCGGAGAATTTAAGCCCCAGTAAACGGCGGTGGTAACTATAACCATCCTAAGGTAGCGAAATTCCTTGTCGGGTAAGTTCCGACCTGCACGAATGGAGTAACGACTTCCCCGCTGTCTCAACCGTGAACTCGGCGAAATTGCATTACGAGTAAAGATGCTCGTTACGCGCAGAAGGACGGAAAGACCCCGAGACCTTTACTATAGTTTGGTATTGGTGTTCGGTATGGCTTGTGTAGGATAGGTGGGAGACTGTGAAGCCCTCACGCTAGTGGGGGTGGAGTCATCGTTGAAATACCACTCTGGTCATAGTGAACATCTAACTTCGGCCCGTGATCCGGGTCAGGGACAGTGCCTGATGGGTAGTTTAACTGGGGCGGTTGCCTCCTAAATGGTAACGGAGGCGCCCAAAGGTTCCCTCAGCCTGGTTGGCAATCAGGTGTTGAGTGTAAGTGCACAAGGGAGCTTGACTGTGAGAGTGACAGCTCGAGCAGGGACGAAAGTCGGGACTAGTGATCCGGCGGCTCGTTGTGGAACGGCCGTCGCTCAACGGATAAAAGGTACCTCGGGGATAACAGGCTGATCTTGCCCAAGAGTCCATATCGACGGCATGGTTTGGCACCTCGATGTCGGCTCGTCGCATCCTGGGGCTGGAGTAGGTCCCAAGGGTTGGGCTGTTCGCCCATTAAAGCGGTACGCGAGCTGGGTTCAGAACGTCGTGAGACAGTTCGGTCCCTATCCTCTGCGCGCGTTGGAGAATTGAGAAGGTCTGTCCTTAGTACGAGAGGACCGGGACGGACGAACCTCTGGTATGTCAGTTGTACCGCCAGGTGCATGGCTGATTGGCTACGTTCGGGATGGATAACCGCTGAAAGCATCTAAGCGGGAAGCCGGCTTCGAGATGAGTTCTCCTTACAATTTATTGTGTGAGGTTCCCAGTAGATGACTGGGTTGATAGGCTGGGTGTGGAAGCGCGGACTAAAGACGTGTGGAGCTGACCAGTACTAATAGACCGAAGACTTAATCACAATTTTTCACTTGTAGGTAACAAGCGTTGTTTGCGTCCACTGTATGGTTATGTGAACACCAGCCCGTTGGGTTTGTGTGTTGGTAATTGGATAGAGTGTAGTGTGTGTTTGTAGCATGCCTTGGTTTTACCCGCCTCCTTGTGTGGGGGTGTGGTTGGTAGAGTTACGGCGGTCATAGCGTGGGGGAAACGCCCGGTCCCATTCCGAACCCGGAAGCTAAGACTCATTGCGCCGATGGTACTGCATGCGGGAGCGTGTGGGAGAGTAGGTCGCCGCCGGACATTTTTTTGAGTGGTGTGGGCCCAGTACGGTGTTGTACTGGGCCCCACCCATTTAAGCAGCGAACTGCCCCGTCCTTTCGAGGACGGGGCCGTTTTGTTTAAGCGGGTGGTTCCTTGGTGAGGGCAGATCGTCACGATCGTGGTGGGCTAGGCGCTGAAGGGGCCGCGTAGTGTCGACTGAGCGGCGAGGAGCTGCTGAGTGTACAGATGCTGAGGGGCAGTGAAGATATCGCCCACAGGCCCCTGCTCCACGGCGGCTCCCTGGTACATGACCAAGACCTGATCACTCATGTGCTCAATGACGGAGAGGTCATGGCTGATCAACAGGTAGCTGGTGTGGTGTTCCAACTGAATTTCGTCTAACAGATCCAGGACGGTGGCCTGTACGGAGACATCGAGCGCGGATACTGGTTCATCGAGGATCAGCACCTGCGGGTTGGTCGCCAGGGCCCGGGCAATAGCTAGTCGCTGCCGTTGGCCCCCTGAGAGCTCCCAGGGCTTCCTCCGCAGTGTGGTCTCGGCCAGATGGACCTGGTTCAGGAGTTTCACCACTCGTCCACGAGCAGAACCACGTCTGCGGCTGGCACCACGGGTCACAGCATCAGTCAGCACCTCGGCGACCGTATGTCTCGGATCAAAGGACCCCATGGGGTTCTGATACACGGCGCCGATCGCAGAACGCAGCGCTCGTCGCTGAGACTCGCGCTGGGGTACGAACGTGTTTCCCTGGAGCTGTACCTCACCCTGATCGGGACACTCCAGGCCCAGTACCATTCGCGCCGTCGTGGTTTTCCCTGACCCGGACTCTCCCACCATGCCCAGAGTCTGGCCGGCAGCGATACGGAAGCTGACGTCCTGTACGGCAGTGCGCCCCTGGAAGGTCCTGCTCAGCTGATTCACCACGAGTGGGAACTTATTGCTAGAGCTCGGCCCTGTTGGGGGCGTGCGGGGGGTCGTGGTGATGCTGAGTGGCTGATGGCGTGGAACCCCGGTGGGGATGGCACGCAGCAACATCTGGGTGTATGCGTGCTGTGGGTCTTCTAGTACTTGTGCGGCCGGTCCGGCCTCGACGATTTCACCCTGACGCATCACGGCAATGTCGTCCGCGACCTGGGCGACTTGCGCGAGGTCATGGCTGATCATCAGCACGGCCCGTCCCTGGTGTTTGATGCCGTTGAGCTGGTCGAGGACGAGCGCGGTAAGCCGGGTATCCAACGCCGTCGTCGCCTCATCCGCGATCACCATGTCGGGATCACCCAGGAGTGCTTGGGCAATGAGCGCGCGTTGGCGCATGCCGCCGGAGAGCTGTGGGCTGCGCTGCTGGGCCCGATAGGCGGGTTCGTCCATGCCTGCATCGGTGAGAGCCTGGATGACCCGTTCGTGCCGTTGGGCGCGGTTGAGCTTCGTATGTTCTCTGAGGAGATCCTCGATCTCGCGGTGAATGGGGCGCAGCGGATCGAGCGCCATCAGGGCGTCCTGCAAGATCATCGAGACGCGGGCCCCGCGCAGGCGGCGCCATTGCGGGTCGGTGAGGTTGCGGGCGTCTTGGCCGACCACGGTGAGCTCCTTGGCGTTGACGCGCCCACCGGAGAGCCCCAACAGGGCGCGGGCGGTGACGGATTTCCCGGACCCGGATTCTCCGACGAGTGCGAGGCAGGAGCCGGCCTCGAGGGTGAAGGAGACGTTCTTAACCGCGGTGAGGGCGCCGAAGCGGATGGAAAGCTTCGAGACGGAGGCGGCGGTGGTCATATGGTCCTCACTCGTCCGCCCAGGGCGCGGCCGATCAGGGTGGTGCCGGCGGCGACGGTGACGATGGCTAGGCCGGGGAACAGGGTCATCCACCAGGCGAAGTGCAGATACGTGCGCCCTGCGGCGAGCATGGCACCCCACTCAGGCTCGGGTGGGGGAGTTCCCAGGCCGAGGAAGCTCAGGGCGGAGGCCCAGATGACGGCTTGGCCGACACCGAGGGTGATGAGCGCGGTGAGGGAGCGCAGCGCGTTGGGAATGAGGTGGTTGGTGGCCTTCTGCCAGGGGGTGCGGCCCAGCACGGTGGCGGCTTCGAGCATTTCTGAGCCACGGAGATGGCGGATCTGGGAGCGGACCAGGCGCGCATAGCCGGGCGCCGTCGATAATCCGACCGCGATGATGGCGGGCCAGGTGCCGGGGCCGGTGAAGGCGATAATCAGCAGGGCCATCAGCAGTGACGGGATGGAATAGAGGGCTTCGAGGGTGCGCAGCACGACGGCGTCCAACCAGCGCGGGGCCATGGCCGCCAGGGTTCCGAGGATAACGGCGATGCTCATGCCGAGTCCGGTGGCGGCAAGGCCGATGAACAGGGAATCGCGGGTGCCGTGGATGACGCGGGAGAAGATGTCGCGACCGGATTCGTCGGTGCCCATCAGGTGCGCCCAGCTGGGGCCCTGGAATGCGTCGGCGGGGGAGACAGCCAGCGGCGGGTATGGGGAGATCCAGCCGGGGGCCAGCGAGATGACGGCGAGCAGGGCGCAGAAGATCAGGGAGGCGAGGGCGGCGGGGCGGCTCATGCGTGGCTCCGCTCGGGGTCGAGTGCGCGTTCGGCGGCTTCGGCCAGGGCCATCACCACGATGTAGATCAGCGCGGAGAAGATCGCGATGCCGGTGACCATAGGGATGTCGCGCGAAAGCACAGCGGAGAGCAGGGCACGGCCGAGGCCGGGGCGGGCGAAGACGGCCTCGACGACCACCGCACCGGAGAGTAGCGACGAGAACGCCCAGCCGCTGAGGTTCACCGCGGGCAGGGAAGCGTGGCGCAACCCGTGGCGCCAGAAGACACTGGACCGGCTGGCCCCGCGGGCCCGGGCGGCCAGAGCGAATTCGGAGCCCATCGCCGTCGTCAGCGAGTCGCGCATCACCTGGGCCAGGAACCCGGCCAGCGGCAGGGCCAGCGTGGCTGCGGGCAGGATGAGCCCCGCCGTCGTGCCGTCATTCACTGACGGCAGCCAGCCCAGTGCCGAGGAGAAGATCAGGATGAGCACGGAACCCAGCCAGAAGTGCGGGACGGCGGCCGCCACGATCTCCAGCAGGGTGCTGACGTGACGGCCGATCGCCCCGGCCCGCAGAGAGACCAGGGCGAATCCCAACGCCAGCACCCAGGCCAGGACCAGGGCGATGACGGCCAGGCGCAGGGTGGCTGGCAGGACATCGCCCATCACCTCGGTGACCGGGGTGCGCAGCGCGTAGGAGGACCCGAAATCCAGCCGGGCGATGTTACCCAGGAAGATCAGGTACTGCACGCCCAGCGGTCGGTCGAGACCGTGCTGGGCTCGGGCTGCGGCCAGGGCTTCCTCGGAGGCTTGGGAGCCCGGTCCACCCATGATGGCCTCGGCCGGGTCGCCGGGGATGGCGCGAATGCCCAGGAAGATGGCGGTCGCGACCAGCCAGAGCACGACGACCGCGCCGAGCGCGTGCCGTGCCAGCCAGCGGAGACTCCCCAGGGCGCGCCGCGGCATCGGCTACTGCTCGAGGAACACGTTGTAGTAGATGGGGCTGGAGACCGCGGTGGTCTCGCCCATGCCGTGGACGTCGTCGCTGTAGAGGAAGTGGTTCTGCTGGTCGTAGAGCGGCAGCACGTAGTAGTCCTCTAACACGGTGCGCTGGGCCCGCTCGTAGAGCTGCTCGCGTTCGGCATCGTCGGAAGTCTGCTCGGCCTCGATCAGGATCTCGTCGAGCTCATCCAGGGTGACCTGCGCGTTGTTGGCGAAGTAGCCGGAGGGTGCGGGCACGGTGGAGTCGGAGTGGTAGAGGATGCGTAGCACCGAGGGGCCGACCTTCGTGTAGGGCGCGGAGACGAGATCGTAGTTGTGCTCGGCCAGGGCGCCGTACCAGCTGGAGAGATCCAACAGGTTGATGGTGACATCGAACCCGACCTCGGCGGCCTGAGCCTGAAGCTGCTCAAACAGGGACTGCTCGGCAGGCACCGACTGGTTGGTGGAGACCGGGAACGTCAGCTCCAGGCGCTCGCCGTCGCGGGTGCGCACGCCGTCATCGTCGCGCTCCGTCCAGCCGGCCTCGTCGAGCAGTTCGTTGGCCCGCTCGACGTCCTGACCGAAGAGCGAATCATCACTGACCCCCAAGGGCTCCACGGAGCTGAGCAGCGAGTGGCTGCGCTGCGCGGTACCGAAAAACAAGGACTCCACGGCGGAGTCGACATCCACCGCGCGGATGAACGCTTCGCGCACGGCGGCGTCGTCGAAGGGAGCCTTGGACGAGTTCAGTTCGATGCGGTTGGAGGCGCCGGGGCGAGGAGCGTCGAGGTGACCCAGGTCCGTCTGCTCGGCGGAGGAGATGGTGTCGGGCTGGGCATTATCGATGACATGGACCTCGCCGGACTGCAGTGCCGAGTAACGAGTAGCGGCTTCGGGGATGAAACGCCAGGTGATGCCGTCCAGATAGGAGCCCGGGGTGTCCTCGTCATGCGCGGCGACGTGGGCGTCTTCGGTGGGCAGCACGTAGTCCTCGTTGCGGACCAGATTCACCGCGGTCTGCCGGTCCCAGGACTCGACCTGGAACGGGCCGGTACCCACCGGGTCAGCGCAGTTGGTGTCCTGATCGCGTTCCAGTGCTTCGGGGGACTGGATGGCGGTCCAGATCATGGACAGGGACTCTTCCAGTGCGTTGTCGGGTGCGGAGAGATGGAGCACGGCGGTGCGCTCGTCGGGCAGCTCAATGGACTCGACCTTCTGCACGGCCAGCCAGCCGGTGGAGGAAGCGGTATCAGGGTCCTGCAAGTGCTCGATGTTGGCCTTGACGGCTTCGGCGGTCAGCTCGGTGCCGTCGTGGAAGGTGATGCCCTCGCGGACGGTGATGGTGTGGGTGAGTCCGTCCTCGGAGACCTCGGAGTCTTCGGCCAGCCAGGGGACGATCTCGCCGTCGTCGGTGGCGGTGAACAGGGTCTCCAGGTACTGGGAGGAGACCAACGACTGCGGGTAGTTGCCGCCAACGTGCGGGTCGAGGCAGGTGGGTTCGGCGTCGCCAGAGGCGTAGACCAGGGTGCCGCCGGTGACCGGGGCGACGTCCTCATCGGCGCCGGGAGCGGAGGTATCGGAAGAGCAAGAAGCCAACAACAGGGCCGCGGCAGTGAGGCCACCGGCGACCGAGACCAGGCGTGAGGAAGAACGTGAGTGCATAGCTGTTCAGTCTACTGACCCGCGGGAGGTTCCTTCATGATCCCGGTCACCTCGTGACGCTGTGAGCAGCGCAACAATCCGGTGTTCTACACTGGCGACTATGAGCGACCCGATGACTGTACAGCGAGCACACTGGTACGACCTGGACGCGCGGACCGCCTATGAGATCGCCCGGTTGCGCTACCGGGTGTTCACCATGGGCCAGGGCGTGACCACGGTGGAGGACCTGGACGGACGCGATCTGGAGTCCGGCTCTGAGACCTGGTGGATTGCCGTGGACGGCACCCCGGTGGCGACCCTGCGAGTGCTGCGGGAACCGGTGGGCATTTCGATCGGGCGGGTGGCGACGGATGGCCAGCACCGCGGGCACGGGTATGCCTCGGAGCTCATCACCGCAGCCATGGATGCGCACCGCGGGGAGCGGGTGGAGATTCACGCGCAGGCACACTTGGAAGCCTGGTATGCCGGGTTCGGCACCTACCGGGTGGGTGAAGAGTACTTGGATGCCGAGATCCCGCACGTCACCATGATTAAGGATGCCCCCTCGGCGCTGACCGGTGGTGCCATGGGTGCTGATGCGGAGCGCGCATGAGCGGGGTTGATCGCCAGCAGGTGTTGCACCGGCTGAGCCAGGTGCTGCCTCCGGAGGCGATCGCCACCGATGAGGCCACCCTGGATGCGTACGCCACCGACCACGGGCCCACTGCCGACTGGGAGATCCAGCGGGCGCTCGCCGTCGTGTTCCCGACCTGCACGGACGACGTCGTTGCGCTGATGTGTGCCTCGGCCGAGGAAGGGTTCGCGGTGGTGCCGCGCGGTGCCGGGACCTCGGTGTCGGGAGGAGCTCACGCGCTGCGCGACGCGGTGACGATCTCGCTGGAGCGGATGAATCAGATTCTCAGTATCGACGTGGAGGACCAGACCGCTCGGGTACAGCCCGGGGTGATCAACGCCGAGCTGGGGCAGACGGTTGAACAGCATCGGCTGATGTACGCTCCCGATCCGGCCAGTTACCGGATCTCCACCATCGGCGGCAATGTGGCCACTAACGCCGGAGGGTTGCGTTGCGCGAAATACGGGGTCACCCGCGACTCGGTGTTGTCTCTCGAGGTGGTGTTGGCCGATGGGACCGTGCTGCGCACCGGGACTGGGACCTTCAAGAACGTCTCCGGTTACGACCTGACCGGGCTCTTCGTGGGCTCCGAGGGCACTCTGGGGATCGTCACCGAGATCACGGTGCGGCTGCGTCCGCTCCCCGTGGCAGTGGAGACCGCTTCTGTTTTTGTGGAGGATCTGGAGACGGCAGCGGCCGGGGTGCTGGCTATCAGCCAGGCCGGGGTGCAGCCGGCCATTCTGGAGATGATGGACGGCGCCACCATGGCCGCCCTCGATGCGGCGCATGGTTCGAACCTGGCCGGCCTGGGCGGAGCGTGTCTGTTGGTGCAGACCGACGGTTACGGTGCCGCTGCTGAGATGGACGCGATCCGCGACGCGTTGGCCCCGCTGGGTGCCCAAGTCAGCCCGCCCGGTGATGAGCGGGCCCGTAGCCTGGTTGAGCTGCGTCGTCACGCCCGCGGAGACGACACGGTCACCGAGATCCGGGTTGGCGAAGATGTGGCGGTGCCGAAATCACGGCTCGTGGAGTATGTGCGGGAGGTGCAGCGGATCGGGCGGGACCATGATGTGAAGATCAAGGTGATCGCTCACGCCGGTGACGGCAACCTGCACCCCAGTTTCTGGATCGACGTTGATCAAGGCACGGCCGGGATGGCCCGTCTGGATGCGGCGCTGGATGAGTCCATCCAGGTCGCGCTGGAGATGGGTGGGACTATCACCGGTGAGCACGGCGTGGGCTCGTACAAAGTGCGTTGGTTCGACAGGGAGCACGATGAGCCTGCTATACGGGTACAACGGGAGCTGAAGAACCTCTTCGATCCGGAGCATCGCCTGAACCCGGGACGGGCGATCGCGTAATCCGCGATGCGGTTTGGGAAAACCGGGTGAACGCTCTAAGATTGACCATTGTGGTTGCTCCGCCCGACGGTTTTGTCGGTGGGTGGAACACCAACCACGGGGTGTGGCGCAGCTTGGTAGCGCGCGTCGTTCGGGACGACGAGGCCGCAGGTTCAAATCCTGTCACCCCGACCACGGTGAAGAAGGCCAGTTCACATGAACTGGCCTTCTTTTTTGTTTAACTAGCGCCTCGCGTTTTTGAGGTTAGTGTCGGCGACGTGTAGCGTGCGAGGCGTATTACACACCACGGGAGCTCGCACCGAGTGAGCTGAGAGGGTGGCTGGGGCCACCGACCGTCGAACCTGACCGGGTAATGCCGGCGAAGGAAGAGATGAATATGAGCACATCTGACGCTACACCTGTGTCCACTGTGACGACCGGCCCGATTGAGGGCAGCAGCAAGCGGTACGAGCCCGTCCTGGGAGCAGAACACTTGCAATACCCGGTGCGTCGCATTCATCTCAGCAACGGCGACCACTTTGACCTCTACGACACGTCGGGCCCGTACACGGATGCGAACGCCACGATTGATGTCGCTGCGGGCCTCGTGCCAATGCGAGATGGATGGAACCGCCCCGAACCGATTGATGGTGCCGCCACACAGCTCGTGTGGGCGCGGGCTGGAATTGTGACCGACGAGATGGCCTACATCGCAGCCCGCGAGGGTTTCGACGCCGGATTTGTGAGGGACGAAGTCGCCGCGGGTCGAGCGGTCATTCCGGCCAACCACCGGCACCCGGAATCGGAGCCCATGATCATCGGCAAGGCCTTCGCTGTGAAGGTCAATGCCAATATCGGAAATTCGGCGGTGACGTCTTCCATCGAGGAAGAGGTCGAGAAGATGGTCTGGGCCGCCCGCTGGGGCGCAGATACGCTGATGGACTTGTCGACCGGTCGAAATATCCACGAGACCCGTGAATGGATCCTCCGCAATTCTCCGATTCCGGTCGGCACGGTGCCGATTTATCAGGCGCTGGAGAAGGTTAACGGGGATCCCGCCAAACTCACCTGGGAGATCTACCGCGATACCGTGATCGAGCAAGCTGAACAGGGCGTCGACTACATGACCGTCCACGCCGGAGTGCTGCTGCGGTATGTGCCGCTGACAGCACGCCGCGTCACGGGCATCGTCTCGCGCGGCGGGTCGATTATGGCCGCGTGGTGCCTCGCCCACCACCAGGAGAGCTTCCTCTATACGCACTTCGAGGAACTGTGCGAGATCTTCCGGCGCTATGACATCACGTTCTCGCTCGGCGACGGACTACGGCCCGGATCGATCGCCGACGCCAACGATGAGGCCCAGTTCGCCGAGCTACGCACGCTCGGGGAACTCACCCGCATCGCGAAGTCACACGGTGTCCAGGTGATGATTGAGGGGCCGGGTCACGTTCCGATGCACAAGATCGCGGAGAACGTGCGGCTGGAGGAAGAGCTGTGTGAGGAGGCACCGTTCTACACGCTCGGACCGCTCGCAACGGATATTGCGCCAGCCTATGACCACATCACATCGGCCATCGGTGCGGCGATGATTGCACAAGCCGGCACGGCGATGCTTTGTTATGTCACGCCCAAGGAGCATCTGGGTTTGCCGAACCGGGACGACGTTAAGGTCGGCGTCATCACCTACAAGATCGCGGCACACGCCGCTGACCTCGCGAAACAGCACCCTCGAGCTCAGGAACGAGACGACGCGCTGAGCCGGGCCCGTTTCGAGTTCCGGTGGCACGATCAGTTCGCTCTTTCGCTGGATCCCGACACGGCCCGCGAATACCACGACGAGACCCTGCCGGCCGAGCCAGCGAAGACAGCGCACTTCTGCTCGATGTGCGGCCCCAAGTTCTGCTCCATGCGCATCTCGGCGGACGTGCGCGAGTATGCCGCGCGCAACGGGCTCGACTCCGTGGAAGCGATCGAGGCGGGGATGGCGGAGAAGTCCGAGGAGTTCGCCCGGCAGGGGAACAACGTCTACCTGCCGGTGCGCGCGCTCTAACGGAGCACCGATCCGGGTTCGGCGGCGGCCCAGCTCCTAGGCGCCTAGCGCTGAGGAGCGCGGGGCCGCCGTCGAGCTTCTCGCGACGAACTCGGTCGGGTAGAAACCCTCTGTCGGGTCACGCTCGAGCTCACGTTCGCCGAGGAGTTCCAGCACCTTGCGCACGGCGGCCGCACCCTGCCCGCGCGCGTCCTGGGCGATGGTGGTGAGCCCGAACAGCTCGCCGAGATCGTGGCCATCAATGCCGACGACCGAAAGATCCTCAGGCACCTTCCAGCCGAGGTCTCGGGCGGCCAGAATGGCGCCAAAAGCCATCTCGTCCGAGGCACACACGACGGCCGTCGGCTGCTTCCGCGGTGATGCCAACAGATTCCGGACCTTGCGGTAGCCGCCCTGAATGGTGAAGTCCGCCGTGAGGAGCCACTCGTCATTGACCGGGAAACTGCCCTGATCCAGCGCATATTCGTAGCCGTCTTGACGGGCTGAGGCGAGCTTGAAGTCCACCTCGAATTCTTCCGTGCCGCCAAGATAGGCGATGTCGCGGTGGCCGTGCGAGATGAGGTGCTCGGTGGCGAGTGCGGCGAGATTGAAATCGTCCACCCGCACCGTCGCGATGTCGGGGATCAGGCCACCGATCGCGACGACTGGCTTCCCCACCGACGCCAGCTGCTGCACCTCGTGTGGCTGCAACTTGAGGGTCAGGGTGATGACGGCGTCGAGCCGCTTGCGCAACAGCAGGTCCGAAAAGACGGATTCGCGGTGCTGGTCCTGGCCGCCCGTGTTGTAGAGCGTGAGGTCGTACCCAGCCTCGATGAGCTCGTTGGTGATTCCCTCTAGCACGGTGGAGAAGAACCAGCGGCCCACGGTGGGCACGACCACACCGATATTTCGGCTGCGGCCCGAGGCGAGAGAAGACGCGTTGAACGAGACCACATAACCGAGATCCTCGGCCGCGCGCCGCACCTTGGAGCGGGTCGCCTCGGAGACCTTACCGTTGCCGCTCAGGGCGCGGGATACCGTGGCGACGGAGACCCCCGCGGCCTGCGCGACGTCCTTAATTCCGGCCATGCGCTAGGCCTCGAGCCGCACCCACGCGGCGGTGTCCGGCGCCAACTGTCCGCTCTGAGCCGCATCCGGCACACTGACGGCGATCACATCGCCGTCCGGAAGCGGGACGGCCGTATCCGAAGTATTGAGGACGACGACGGTGCTGCCATTCCGGTAGGCCGTCACGTTGGTGCCCGCGCTGTCAGCGGGCTCCTCAATCCATGCGAGATCGCCGAGCCCCATGTTCAGCTCGGACCGCAGCGCGAGGACGTGGCGGTAGAGGTTCAGCGTCGAGTTCGGATCTTCCTGCTGCGTCTGCCGCGCGTAGCGGTCCCAGTGCTCGGGCTGGGGCAACCACGGCGCGGCGACTGCCTCGGTGGCGGCGCCGTCGTCGTTCCCGGTGTTGTTCCGGGTGCTGAAGCCGAGGCTGGGCGCGCCCGGCACCCAGGGGAGTGGGACGCGGCAACCGTCGCGGCCGATGCGGTCGCCGCTGGTGCGGAAGAACGTGGGGTCCTGTCGGAACTCATCGGGCAGGTCGAGGTAGTCGGGGAGGCCGAGTTCCTCGCCTTGGTATAGGTAGACGCCACCGGGCAGGCCGAGCGTGAAAAGGGTGGCGGCGCGGGCGCGTTTGAGGCCCAGCTCCTCGTCGACCGAGGAGACGTCGAGGCCGGCGCCCTCGTTGATCCGGCCCGTGACACCGAGGGCGAAGCGGGAGGTGTGTCGCGAAATGTCGTGGTTGGACAGGACCCACGTGGTGGGGGCGCCGATGGCGTCGAACGCACCGAGCGAGCGCTCGATCACGGCGCGGAACGAGTCCGCGCCCCACGCGGCGCACAAGTAATCGAAATTAAAGGTCTGGTGCATCTCATCCGAGCGCACCCAATCCGCCATCGTCTCCACCGGATGGGCGTTGGCCTCGCCGCAGAGAATGCGGTCGCCGTCGTACTCGTCGAGGATCTCGCGCCACCGGCGGTAGACATCGTGGACCTCTGGCCGGCCGAACATGGGAGCGTCGCTGAACGGGAAGCCCTCGATGGGGTGGCCATCCGGCCGGCCGCCCCAATCCGGCAGGCCGTCAGCCTTGATGAGGGCGTGGGCGACGTCGACGCGGAAGCCGCCAGCACCGCGGTCCAGCCAGAAGCGCAGGATGCGCTCAAACTCGGCGCGGACGTCGGGGTGGTCCCAATTGAAGTCCGGCTGTGAGGAGTCGAAGAGGTGCAAATACCACTGGCCGTCGTCAACGCGCGTCCACGCGGACCCGCCGAAGTGGGACTGCCAGTTGTTGGGCGGATTCTCGCCGTGCTCGCCCTGGCCGTCGCGGAAGTGGAAGAGTCCGCGTTCCGGGGAGCCGGGGCCCGCTGCGAGGGCTGCCTGAAAGAGCGGGTGCGCGTCGGAGCAATGGTTCGGGACTAGGTCGACGATGATTTTCAGCCCAAGCCGGTCGGCCTTGGCGATGAGAGCGTCGAAGTCATCGAGCGTGCCGAACATCGGGTCCACATCGCAGTAATCCGAGACGTCGTAGCCGGCGTCCTTCTGGGGGGAACGGCAGAAAGGTGAGAGCCAGACGGCGTCCACGCCGAGATCGGCGATGTGGTGAAGTTCCGCGGTGATGCCCGGCAGATCGCCCATGCCGTCGCCCGTGGAATCTCGGAAGGAGCGGGGGTAGACCTGATAGATCACCGAACGGCGCCACCACTCATCACCCGTGGAGGGGGTGTGAATGAGGCGCTCGGTGAAGGTAGGGGCTGCTGCCTGCGACATGGGCACCATCGTACCCACCGAACCTCCATTGTGGAAGCGATTGCATGGTGAAGGCTCACTATTTTCGGTGAACTTATCAAGGTAGACGGATGCCGTGAAACCGTTTACACTCGTGACACACATCACTCAGTAGTGCGAAACACTCGTGCGCACCTGAGGAAGTCAACGAGAAAGGTTCACCATGAAGGTGCAGAATCTCCCCGGCACGACCCGCCGGGCATTCACCCTAACCGCGCTGGGCGCATCGGCGGCCATCGCCCTAGCCGCGTGCGGCGGCGGATCGACCGAGTCGGCCGAGTCGGAGGCGCCCGCTGGCGGCGAGACCTCGGCCACGCTGACGATGTGGACCGACGCGGAGCGCGCGCCGGCCCTGAAGGACATCGCGGCACAGTTCAAGGAGGATCAGGGCATCGAGGTCGACCTCGTGATCAAGGACTTCGCCGCCGTGCGTGACGACTTCATCACGCAGGCGCCGACGGGCAACGGCCCGGATGTGCTCGTGGCACCGCATGACTGGCTGGGCACCCTGGTTCAGAACGGCGTCGTCGCCCCCGTGCAGCTCGGCGACAAGGCCGATGACTTCACCGAGGCCTCCGTGCAGGCCATGACCTACGAGGGTCAGGTGTACGGCGTGCCGTATGCCGTCGAGAACATCGCCCTGATCCGCAACACCGAGCTGGTGGGCGAGGCCCACGAGACGTTTGACGACGTCGTTGCAGCCGGTGAGGCCAGCGGCGCTGAGTTCCCGTTCCTGGTGGGCCTCGACCCCAAGCAGGCTGACCCTTACCACACGTACCCACTGCAGACCTCGTTCGGTGCGCCGGTCTTCGAGCAGGCCGAGGACGGTTCCTATGACGTCTCCCAGCTCGCCATGAATAACGACGGCGGCAAGGAGTTCGCGCAATTCCTCGCCGATAACGGCGACCAGGGCACCAAGGTCTTCAACTCGAACGTCACCGGTGACATCGCCAAGGAGAAGTTCCTCGCCGGCGACGCAGCGTACTTCTTGACCGGCCCGTGGAACGTGCCGGCCGTCGAGGAAGCGGGCATCGACTTCGCGGTTGATGCGCTGCCGACCGCCGGCGGCGAGGCCGCGCAGCCGTTCATCGGCGTCAACGGCTTCCTGGTGTCCTCCTACTCGGAGAACGAGCTGGCCGCGAACGAGTTCGTGGTGAACTACCTCAGCACCGAGGCCGCGCAGGACGCGCTGTTCGATCTGGGTGGCCGCCCGCCGGCGCTCATCTCCTCCTTCGAGAAGGCTGCCTCCGACCCGGTGATCGAGGCCTTCGGCGAGATTGGCGCCAACGGCGTGCCGATGCCGGCCGCCCCCGAGATGCAGGCCGTGTGGGCCGACTGGGGCGCCACCGAACTCAGCCTCATCAAGGGCAACGAGTCGGACCCGGCCGCTGCCTGGGAGGAAATGTCCGAGAACATCGAAGCAAAGTTCAACGGCTAGGTATAACGCGTGAACGGTGAATCAACCTCCACCCGGGGCGCCATAGCGCCCGCGGCCGGTCCGAAGGGGACCGGCCGCGGGGGCCGCCGCCTGCCCACGAACCCCGACGGCATGATCGGGATCGTGGCCAAAATCCTCCTGCTGGGATTCGTCGACGCCATCGCGGCGTTCGTCCTGTTCCAGCTGGCGATCAACGGCGAGTGGCTGGTCTTCGCGGTCAGCGTGATCGTGACGATCGGCATCAACTGGATCTATCTGCGCCGCGGCGGCCTGCCCGCCAAGTATCTGGCGCCGGGGATCCTGTTCCTGCTGCTGTTCCAGGTGTTCGCGATGGTCTTCTCGACCTACATCGCGTTCACTAACTACGGCGACGGGCACAACTCGTCCAAAGAAGATGCTATCGACTCGATTCAGTTGTCCGCCTTGGAACGGGTCCCCGATTCACCGCAATACGCTGCCACCGTCCTTGACGACGGCGGCGAACTCGCTCTGCTGGTGACCGATCCTGACGGCAACGTCAGCGTCGGCACCGCAGAGGAACCGCTCGAACCGGTGGAGGCGGCGCAGCTCGACTCCACTGGGACGGCGGTCGGCCTCGACGGGTACACGACCCTGGCCTTCGGCGACATCCTCGCCCGGCAGGGTGAGGTGGCCGACCTCGTGGTGCCGATCAGCGACAATCTCGACGACGGCACCCTCCAGACGCAGGACGGGTCCACCGCCTACCTCTTCAAGCCGCGGCTCGTCTACGACGAGGCCGTCGACACTTTTACTGACGTCAGTTCCGGGAAGGTCTACACCGACTCCGGAGAGGGCAGCTTCCAGGCGGAGGATGGCAGCACGCTAGGCGTCGGCTGGAAGATCAACGTTGGCTTCGACAACTTTGTCCGCGCCTTCACCGACCAGAACCTCCGGGGACCGCTGCTCTCGGTCATCCTCTGGACGTTCGCCTTCGCCGGCATCTCCGTTGCCGCAACCTTCGCGCTCGGACTCTTCCTCGCCATCGCGTTCAACCGGGCGGACCTGAAGGGCAAGCGGATCTACCGCATCCTCATGATCCTGCCGTACGCGTTCCCGGCGTTCCTGTCCGGTCTCGTCTGGTCGGGCCTGATGAACGCCGAGTTCGGCTTCATCAATAACGCGATCCTCGGCGGGGCCTACCTTCCGTGGCTGACGGACCCGGTGCTCTCGAAGATCTCCGTGCTGATCGTGAACATCTGGCTCGGCTACCCGTACATGTTCCTTGTCTGCACGGGCGCGCTACAGTCGCTCCCGGAGGACGTGGAGGAAGCCGCCCGCATCGACGGCGCCGGCGCGTGGACCATCTTCCGGGTCATCAAGCTGCCGCTGCTGCTCGTCTCACTGGCCCCGCTGCTGATTTCCTCCTTCGCGTTCAACTTCAACAACTTCAACGTGATCTACATGCTCACCGGCGGTGGGCCGCGCTTCGACGACACGAATCTCGACATCGGCGCCACGGATATCCTCATCACGATGGTCTACAAGGTCGCGTTCGGCGGCACCGGGCGCGACTACGGCTTGGCCAGCGCGCTGGCGATCATCATCTTCATCGTGGTCGGCGTCATCTCGGCCATCAGCTTCCGTAAGACCAAGGCTCTGGAGGAGATCAACTAATGAGCACCTCACCTATATCCAGCCGCACGCCGGTGGAACACATCCCGCAGGTTAAGATGTCCTTCGGCCGCTGGTTCAAGGAGAAGGGCTGGCGCCACGTCGTCGCGATCGCCGCCACCCTCTTCTCGATCTTCCCGTTGGTCTACGTGCTCTCCGCGGCACTGAACCCCACCGGTACCATGGCGGGCACCACCAGCCTCTTCACCAACGTGGGCCTGCAGAACTTCGTGGACCTCTTCTCGGATCCCAATCGCCCGTTCGGTAAGTGGTTCATCAATACGCTCGTCATCGGGCTGACGGCCAGCGCCGGCACCGTCTTCCTGGGCGCGTGCGCCGCGTATGCCTTCTCCCGCATGCGTTTCGCGGGCCGCCGCTTCAGTCTGTTGGCCCTCTTGCTGCTGCAGATGTTCCCGCAGTTGCTCGCCGTCGTCGCCCTGTTCCTGCTGCTGAACTACCTCGGTGACATCATCCCTGCCATCGGCCTGGGCACGTCCTTGGGCCTCATCATGGTCTACCTCGGCGGCGCGCTCGGCGTGAACACCTACCTGATGTACGGGTTCTTCAACACGGTCCCGCAGTCCCTCGACGAGTCCGCCCGCATCGACGGCGCCTCCCACGTGCAGATCTTCTTCCGGATCATCTTGCCCCTGGTGACGCCGATCCTGGCGGTGGTCGGCCTACTGGCGTTCATCGGAATTTCGAGCGACTTCGTCATCGCCTCTGTGGTGCTGACGGACCCAGATACGCAGACCCTTGCCGTGGGTCTGTATTCCTACGTGGCCCAGCAGCGCAGCGAGAACTGGGGGGTTTTCGCCGCCGGCGCCGTGCTCGCGGCCGTCCCGGTCATGGCCCTGTTCTTGTACCTGCAGCGGTACATCACCTCCGGCCTGACCTCTGGCAGTGTGAAGGGGTAACCCCCACCCAACCGCGAGGGGAATCGCATGAGTATCACGTCCCTGCCGAGCATTGCCCGCTGGCCGCATCACGATGGGTCCGTGCTCTGCGTCTCTAACGCGTTCCCCGAGCTGGGGGAGAAGGTCACCGTTCGGCTGCGTGTGCCGCGCAGCCTCGGCGAGGTCGACGGCGTCTGGTTGCGCAGCGTGCGCGACGGTGAACCCCACTACGACGCCGCCGCACCCGTGGGCGGCAGCGACGTCGTACCGTGGGATTGGTATACCGCCGACCTGAGCGTCATCAACCCCGTGCAGCGTTACCGCTGGGCGATTCGCCTCGGTGGGCGAACGCACTGGCTTAACGCGGCCGGCTTCTTCAACCGGGACGTGCGGGATGACCACGACTTCCGGGTCGTCGCGCTGGACCGCACGGTGGCGGACCCGACGCCCGATTGGGTACACCAGTCCGCCATGTACCAAGTGTTTCTGGACCGGTTTGCCCGCTCGGAGCAGGCGGACCTGCACCCGACGCCGGAGTGGGCGATCGCCTGCGACTGGGATACTAGCGAGGTGTTCGGACGCGGCCCGGAGACCCCGTACCAGTTCTTCGGTGGCGACCTGCCCGGGATCACGGAGAAGCTGGACCATATTCAAGGGCTCGGCGCTACGGTGCTGTACCTGACGCCGATGTTCCCCGCGCGCTCCAACCACCGCTACGACGCCTCGGACTTTTCTGGGGTCGACCCGCTGCTCGGCGGGGACTCGGCGCTCGTGGAGCTGGTGGAGGCGGCGCACGCGCGGGGTCTGCGCGTGATTGGCGACTTGACCACTAATCACTCGGGGGACGCGCACGAGTGGTTCCGTGCGGCCCGCGCTGCGGCGCCCGAGGCCGAGTACTACTACTTCGATGAGGACCACAAAAACTACGTGGCGTGGCTCGGCGTCGATTCTTTGCCCAAATTCAATTGGAACTCGCAGAAGCTCCGCGAGCGGTTTGTCCTCGACGATGACTCGATGGTGGCACGCTGGCTCAAGCCGCCGTTCAACTTTGACGGTTGGCGGATCGACGTTGGCAACATGACCGGCCGCCAGGGCCGGGACGACCTGAACCACGAGGTCGCTGCCCTGATCCGCCGCCGCCTCCACGAGGTCAAGCCGGACGCGATGCTGCTGGCCGAGTCGACGTGCGACGCCGCCGCGGACTTCCAGGGCGACACGTGGCACGGCGCCATGACCTACACCAACTTCACGCGCCCGCTGTGGCACTGGCTCGCGGGTGACCACGAGCCGGCGGGGGAGCCCTGGTTCTTCGGCGTCCCGCCGGAGCGCGCCGAGCGGATAGACGGCGAGGACTTCCTGGCCACGCACCTGGATTTTGTGTCCGGGTTCCCGTGGACGGTGCGCCGGTGCAACATGAACGCGCTCGATACGCACGACACCGCCCGGGCCGCGCACGTGATGCGGCCGGGCGGGCAGGCAGTCGGCGTCGTCCTGCAGTACACGATGCCCGGCATCCCCATGGTGTTTATGGGGGACGAATTCGGGCTGACCGGGTGGAATGGCGAGGCCTCGCGCACGCCGATGCCCTGGAATGACCCGTCCCGCATCGGGGAAGACCTGCGCGGGCTGTACGGCGAGTTGGGGCGCGTGCGCTCGCAGAGCCCGGCCCTGCTCGACGGCGGTATCCGGTGGGTGCACGCCGGGTCTGACGTGCTGATCTTCGTCCGCGAGCACGCCGACGAGTCGGCGCTCGTGGTAGCGGCCCGGGACGATTTTGAGGTCACGCTCGACGCCGCCCTCGTCTCCCCGGCGAGCCCCGACGAGTGGCGGCTGGCCGCCACGGTGCAGGACAGGACGGGGCAGGGCGGCGTTGTGGCAGAGCACGACGACGGCACCGTCACCTTGCGCGGGCGGGGCGGGCCGGACGCGGCCGTGTGGCTGCTGCCGGGCGTCGAGCATCCGTAGGGCAGAGGCCCGCGAACGCGCCCTGGCGCGCGCAACACAAGCGGGGCACACAACAAGAGGGGTTGCCGTCCAATGGGCGGCAACCCCTCTTGAGTTGTCTGCTCGGCCGCGTATCTGACGCTATCTGGTGCGGCCTAAGCAGGCGTTTCTACGGGCAGCGTTTAGTCGATGCGCTTGCCGGTGGCGTTGTCGAAGCGGTGGATGCGTTCCTCGATGGCGTGAACGTGGATGGTGTCGCCCATGCTGACCGGGGTGCGGCCCTCGAGACGGACGACCATTTCCCTGTCCTCACCGTTGATCTTGGTGCGGCCGTAGGCGTAGGCGTCGGCGCCGAGCTCCTCGAGCACGTCCACCTCAACGGTCCAGGCGTGCTTGCTGTTGGCGGCCTCGGCCTCAGTGGTGAGTTCCAGGTTCTCCGGGCGGACACCGATGGTCTGCGAGCCCTCGTCGATCAGGTTCATGGCCGGGGAGCCGATGAAGCCAGCGACGAAGACGTTCTCCGGGTGGTCGTAGAGGTTGTTCGGGGTGTCGACCTGCTGCAGCAAGCCGTCCTTCAGCACGGCGACGCGGTCACCCATGGTCATCGCCTCAACCTGGTCGTGCGTCACGTAGACGGTGGTAACGCCCAAGCGGCGGGTCAGCGAGGCGATCTGCGCACGGGTCTGGACACGGAGCTTGGCGTCCAGGTTGGACAGCGGCTCGTCCATGAGGAAGACCTGTGGGGAGCGGACGATCGCGCGGCCCATGGCCACGCGCTGACGCTGACCACCGGAGAGAGCCTTCGGCTTACGGTCTAGGTACTTGGTGAGGTCCAGCAGCTTGGCTGCTTCCTCGACGCGCTTGCGGCGCTCTTCCTTCTCCACGCCGGCGATCTTCAGGGCGAAGCCCATGTTGTCCGCGACGGACATGTGGGGGTACAGCGCGTAGTTCTGGAACACCATGGCGATGTCCCGGTCCTTCGGGGCGACATCGGTGACGTCCCGATCGCCAATGAGAATGCGGCCAGCGTTGACGTCCTCGAGGCCTGCCAGCATGCGCAGGGTGGTGGACTTACCGCAGCCGGAAGGGCCGACCAGAACCAGAAATTCCCCGTCCTCAATCTCGAGGTTCAGCGAGTCCACCGCGGGGGTTGTGCTGCCCGGGTACAGACGGGTGGTGCTGTCAAAAGTTACCGATGCCATTTCAGTTGTTTTCCCTTCACGGGCAGGTACGTGCCCGACGATCCGTTGTGATAGGTGTCACAAGTCTCGCACAGTTGCGACCAAAGTCAAAAACTCCGTCACATCCTCAAGGGAGTCCACCCGGAACCGTGCCGCCGTCGTCCCGTCACCTACCTTGATCCCCACATCACTAGTTTTCAGCGTGGTAAAGGCGTGCTCGTCGGTGACGTCATCGCCGACAAAAACAACCACGTCAGCCCCGGTTTGTTCCCGCAGCCAAGCCAGCCCCACGCCTTTATCGACGCGCACGACGGCGGCCTCCAGTACGGCCTTGCCCTCGTTCACCGTGAGCTCGGTTTCCGGGGCGAGGGCGGCGCGAGCCGCCGCCAGTGCGACGGCCGCGTTGGCGGCCGAACATTGCCGCACATGAAGGACGACGCCGGAGGGCTTGTGTTCCAGCGCTGCACCCGGGTGCGCGTTGGCGATGTCCCGCAGCGCCGCCGTCGTCCGGTGGGCCGGTGACGACGGCGCCGCAGGTTCAAATCCTGTCACCCCGACCAGAAAATGACGCTCTCACCAGGGAGCGCGACCCGGTCCACTGTGGTGGTCCGGGTTTTTGCGTCTGGGGGGAGGAGCCCAGGGAAATGGGCCGCCCCAGCCACCTTGGTGGCTGGGGCGGCCCATTCGCCGTGACCTCGACGTCACGTCGTGGTCACGGAATGTTCAGTCGGTTCCGGTGTCGAAGGCGGCGGCGAGACCGAGCTCGTCGGCATTCTCGTCGATGCCACCGACGGCATTGGCGATCGCTTCGGCGCCGCCGGACTCGAGTTCGCCCACCAGCTGCGCGGTCGAGCCTCCGACGAGGCCCAGCGAGGCGTACTGCTCGAGGCGGGCACGTGAATCGGCGATGTCGAGGTTGCGCATGGTGAGCTGACCGATACGATCTTCCGGGCCGAATGCGGCACCCACGGTGCGCTCCATGGAGAGCTTCTCCGGGTGGTAGCTGAGGCCGGGGCCGGTGGTGTTGAGGATGGTGTAGTCGTCGCCGCGGCGCAGCCGCAGGGTGACCTCGCCGGTGATCGCGGAGCCAACCCAGCGCTGCAGCGACTCCCGCAGCATCAGTGACTCTGGGTCCAGCCAGCGTCCCTCGTACATCAGGCGTCCCAGCCGTCGGCCGTCGTTATGGTACGCGGCCAGCGTGTTCTCGTTGTGGATGGCGTTGACCAGGCGTTCATAGGTGATGTGCAGCAGGGCCATGCCCGGGGCCTCATAGATGCCGCGAGACTTGGCTTCGATGATGCGGTTCTCGATCTGGTCGGAGACACCCAAACCGTGACGCCCGCCGATCGCGTTCGCCTCGTAGACCAAGGCCACCGGGTCGGAATATTCGATGCCGTTGATGGCCACAGGACGGCCCGACTCGAAACGCACCGACACCTCTTCGGTGGCCACCTCGACGTCATCGCGCCAGGCGGCCACACCCATGATCGGCTCCACAATGTCGAGGCCAGCATCGAGGAACTCGAGCTTCTTTGCCTCGTGGGTGGCACCCCAGATGTTGGCATCGGTCGAGTAGGCCTTCTCGGTGGCGTCACGGTAGGGGAACCCGTGGGCGACGAGCCATTCACTCATCTCGTGACGGCCGCCGAGCTCCTCGACGAAGTCCTTGTCCAGCCACGGCTTGTAGATGCGCAGCGCCGGGTTGGCCATGAGTCCGTAGCGGTAGAACCGCTCGATGTCATTGCCCTTATAGGTGGAGCCATCGCCCCAGATGTCGACGCCGTCTTCCTTCATGGCGCGTACGAGCAGGGTGCCCGTGACGGCGCGACCGAGCGGGGTGGTGTTGAAGTAGGTCTTGCCGCCGGAGCGCACGTTGAACGCACCGGTCTGCAAGGCGACGAAGCCTTCCTCGACCAGGGCGCGCTTGGCATCGACGTGACGGGCGATTTCGGCACCGTATTCCTTGGCGCGATCGGCCACACCGTCAATGTCGGGCTCGTCATACTGGCCGATGTCGGCGGTGTAGGTGCAGGGGATGGCCCCCTTCTCGCGCATCCACGCCACCGCGCAGGATGTATCGAGGCCGCCGGAGAAGGCGATGCCGACCTTCTGGCCGACGGGAAGCGAAGAGAGAACCTTGGACATGACTCGTTACTCCATCGTGGTGTCGAATACTGGGACCTAACCTTTCCATGAACTTAGCAAAGCCAGCAATGACCGACCGAATGGTGTCCTCGCTGGTCACACAACAGACCCGTGTGCAGTGAATTTCAGGGGCTCGACCAGGGGTGGAGTTTGCCTACGCGTCATGTGCCATTAAACTTAATGTCAGGTTTTGTTCTTGCGCGGAGATTCCGCGCCCTGTTGGTGCCGTTCCTCCGTCGAACCGTCGGCCGTTGGCGCCCCGCACGAAGCGGGCAGCACCCCACGAATTTTTGCGTTTGCTAGGCAGCTGATTTCATGACTTCGACCGATACCCGTATGTCGCATGTTCACGACTATCCCGGCGACGGCCCCACCGTGGTCCTTTTGCACGGGTTGTTGGCGTCTGCCAAATACTGGGGACCGGTCCGGCGTCGTTTGAGTTCCGACGGGTACCGCGTGGTCACCATCGATCTACTGGGTTTCGGCTCCGCGGCCAAAGCGCCCGCGACGAGCTACGACTACACCGAGCACGTCGAGCACGTCCGCTCGGCCGTCGAAGCCGTCGCGGAGAAAGAGCCCGTGATCCTCATCGGCCACTCGCTGGGTGGCCTGGTCTCCATGAAATTGGCACGCCGTCACCCCGAGCTGGTATCTCAGCTGGTGATTCTCAATGCTCCGCTGTACCGCGACGGCGACGAAGCGCGCTCCTCCATTCTGGATACGAGTGCCCTCTACCGGTTCCTGTTGACCTCGAAATTCCGTGCGGCCGGCTGGGTCACCGCACGACTGCTCGGCTTCCCGGTGATCGGGCGCCACTCGGCCAAAGCGCGAGAAGGCGCCCTAGAAGAAGTGGTGTTCCGAGGCAAAGGTCTCAGCGATCTGCGGAAGCTGGAGGTGCCTGCCGTGGTGGTGACCGGGGCGCAGGATCGTGAGATCTATCTGTCGAACCTGAATGAGGCCGAACTGCCGGATTCGATCGATGTGTTCGTGTCGCAGACCGGGCATCATCTGCCCACTCAGGCCCCGCATTACGTGAGCTGGATTCTGAACGCGCTCGGAGTCGCGCCGACCAGCCGGGCCTCCGGCTCCTGGGTGCCGGCCGCCTAATCCGGAATCGGGTCGCTCAGAGGACTTCGCGGATCTGCGCGGCGGTCATGGGGCGGTTGAACAACGGGCCGCCAGGCTCGGCGATGCGGCCTTTGTGCAGACGCGGCACGTGCACCGGGTCGTAGCCAAGCTGGGTGATCAAGCTCGAGACGAGTGCGGCCGCGGCGTCGTCGTCGGACGCCACGAGCAAGCCCCTCCGCGGTGAGGCGGTGGCTCGGTCAGGAGCATCGAGATCCCAGTGGCTCAAGTGATTCAGTGCCTTGACCACCCGGGCGGTGGAGAAGTGGGTGGCAATAGCCTCAGAGCTGGACATCCCCTCATCGAGATGTGCTTGCAGCCAGCGCGGCACCGGCTCCTGCTGCCAACGATTGGTGGCGTCCACGAGCACCGTGCCGGCCAGGGTGGGTGCGTCGACGTCGTCGAGATCCTCCTGCGGCACCATGAGGACCACGATCTGGGCGCGCTCGCCGATCTCCTCGGCGTTCACAGCGCGAGCACGTGGGGCGTACTGGGCCAGATGGTACTTCAGCTGGACGGGGGTGCGGGTGGCGGCAATGTCGACCTCGATGCCGCAGCTGTCGGCGACCCGGGCGAGTGCAGTGCCCGCGCGGCCGGCCCCGAGCACGCCAATGACGGTGATGGGCTCGATCATGCGATGGTGTTGCGCTGAGCGCCGAGGCCTTCGATTCGGACTTCTACGACGTCGCCGGAGCGCAGCCATGGGTGACGGCCCTCATCGTTGCGGCGCCCCAGGGCTACCCCGGCCGGGGTGCCGGTGAGAATGAGGTCGCCGGGCAGCAGGGTGATCATGGTGGAGATATAGGAGACCAGTTGGGCGGGGGAGAACACCTGATCGGCGACGTCGTCGTACTGCACCCGCTCGCCGTTGACGAAGGTGGAGATGGTGCCGGTGCCGTCGAACTCGTCGGCAGTGACCAGCCAGGGGCCGACCGGGGTGGTGGCCTCGAAGATCTTGCCCTGCAACCACTCGGTGGTGCGGCCTTGGAAGCCGCGCAGGGAGACGTCATTGGCGATCGCGTAGCCGGCGATGTGGTCGGCGGCGTCGGCCTCGGCGATGCGGCGGCCGGGCTCGCCGATGACGATGCAGAGCTCGCCCTCGTAATCGAGACGGTGGTCCTCGGCCGGGATCTCAATCTCGGCACCGGCGGCGGTGAGCGACTGACCGAACTTGGCGAACAGCGAGGGATACTCGGGGCGCTGCTGGCCGGTTTCCTCGATGTGGTTGAGATAGTTCAGGCCCACGCAGAACACCTTGGTGGGGAAGGGGACCAAGGTGTCATACGTCAGCTCGGCCGGATCGAGCACGGAAGCGGGCTGTTCTTCAGCCTGCTCCAGCGCGGCCGCGACAATGGCCTCGCGCTCCTCAGTGGGGTAAGCCAGGAACTCGCCCACATCCTGCACCTCGGGCAGGGCGACTGCTGCGGTGGCGGTTTCGACGCCGTCGTGGGTCTCCACAGAGGTGATCAGGGCGGCAAAGGTGGCGCCGGGCTGATCGGTGGCGGCATCGGGCTGGCGGAACGTGGCAAGCTTCATGCCTCCATCTCATCACACCGGCTGACCTACGCCCAAGAGGGCCGGGCGGAGATGGGACAATGGAGACATGTACGAGCCACTCGATCTCCAGACGACGCAGGTCACCCTCTGGGCTGCCGTCTTGTTCCTCGCCGCCGGCGTGGTGGTGCTATTGCACTCCCGCTGGCGCCAACGCCGCTATGTTCGCCTCGACGCCACCGGCGGAATGGGAGCGGAAGACGGCGAAGACACTCGCTACGAGGGGGCAGACCGTGGATTCGATGCCCGCCGCGAAATGTACGCGGCGTTGGCGATGATTGCACTCGGTGTGGTCGCTGGGGTGTTTTCCTACGTCACGGTCAACCACCTCGAGGAGACCGTCGACCAGAACGTGTCGATCAAGTATGGCACCGAGGATGTGCAGGGCAACGGCTGGCGCGGCAACGCCCTGAACGCCACGGTGGTGATGCCCGATGGCACCGTCTATGAGGAGGTGCTGATCGCCTTCGACCCGCAGACCGGTGAGCCAACCGTCATGGGTGACCACCCGGGACTGACCGAACCGGAGGAATCGGCCGACTAGGACTGACGCGGTTGACGTTAGTTGGGGTATTCCTCCAATGGGGCGGCCGGCGGTAGGAAGGCACGCCAGGCGCAGGCGACAATGATCAGGCAGGCCAGCGCGATGCCGGTGCCGATGGCGAAGAGTACGGCGTAGCTGAGGTAAGCCGAGAGGGCGGCCAGCACCATGGGCACGAAGAACCCCAGGTAGGTCAGCGAGTAGTACACGGCGGTGAGACCGGCGAGATCATCCGGGGTGGCGATGCGCTGCACCTCGGAGAGCCCGGCCACCAGGGTGAGACCGTACCCGGCGCCGAGTACGGCCGCGGCGACCAAGCCGAGCGCGAGCTGATGGGTCGAGGCGGCGCCGGCTCCGAGCAGGGTGCCGGTGGCGGCGATCGACAAACCGACCACCGTGGCCCGGGAACTGCGCGGGGTATCGATCCGGCGGCCCAAGGTCTGGATGCCGACACCGCAGCCCAGGGTTACGACCGTCATCATGCCGGAGAAGGCAATGGGGAGGTCCCCGGCGGCGTCGCTGAGGAACATGGGCAGCACCGCATAGGCGGCACCGGCGCAACTGAACACCCACGGTGCGGCCGGGACCACGACGAGCAAAAACCGTGGATGTCGTGCCGAAGGGATGGCGAAGAGTCGCACGAGTTGCCGGCCAGAGAGCTCGGAGCGGCGGGGGCGAGTTTCGGGCACGGTGAACAGCCAGCATCCGGCGGCCACAGTCAGCACCAGATGCACCACATAGGCCAGGTACGTGGGGCCGGGCGCCCACTGCGCCAGTGCTGCGGCCACCCCGGCGCCCAGCAGGAACCCGCCGGTCAGCGAGAGAGCGGCGCGGCGTGCCCCCGCGGTGGGATCGGTGCCGGCGCGATCGCAGAGTTCCTTGACCCAGGTGCTGCCCACCGCCATCACCATGCCCAGCGCTGCACCGCAGAGCACGCGCCCCACCGCCAACAGGGGCGCTGAATCGGGAGACAGGGCCAACACGGTGGATCCGAGAAATGACACCGGCGCGGCCGGTAGCATCACCATGCGTCGGCCCCAGGCCGTGGAAAGCGGTCCACCGATCAACAGGGCGGGCACGATGCCCACCACATAGGCGGCCAACAACCCGTACACGGTGAACTCGGTGAATCCGCTGACGTCGCGGTACATCACCAACAGGGGTGTGAATTCATTGCCACCCCAGGCCACCGCCATCATGGCGGCGGCTACCGGGAGCCAGGCCCGTTCCGGGTGCCGCGCCCAGGCGGGGGCGGACTGCGTCCGGCGGCTCACAGCAGCGTCTCCTTCGCGGTCTTCAGGTGTTCGGCCAACGTGTCGGAGTATCCGACAGGATCGCGGTCACGCAGTCGTTCATACAGGGCGCGATGGCCTTCAAGATAGACGCGTGCCCGGTCAGCGTCGCGGTCCACCGAGGCGGCGACGAGGCGCTGCTGGCGCTCGCGGATGCTGGTGGCGAATTCGGTGAGTAGGGTGTTGCCACCAGCGCCAATGAGATGGTGGTGAAACTGCGCGTCAAGTTCGGCGTAGCGCTGCAATTCGCCGTCGTCGATGGCTTGGGACTGCTGGTTGATCACCACCGAGAGGATCTCCAAGAGCCGGGCGTGGCTGGCCTCGGGTGCGGCGCAGGCGACGTGGGCAGCGTGGGATTCCACGAGCAGCCGGGCGTCGAAAATCTCGTGAATCTGAGCCGGGGCGATCGGCACCACCAGGGCGCCGCGCTTCGGGTACAGGCGCAAGTGCCCCTCGACCTCCAGGCGCAGCAAGGCCTCGCGCACCGGGGTGCGGCTGATGCCCAACTGTTGGGCGACCTCGCCTTCGGTAATCATCTCCGAGGGCGGCAGCTCCCCGGACAGGATCCGCGCCTTCACGGACTGGTAGGCCTTCTGGGCGGCCGTGACCTCGGATGATGCAGACATGATGTATCTATGTTGCATGCCAGTGTGGAGCGGGCGCAAACTCTTCTCGCTCGCCAGCGGTTCTGTTAGCGTCCAGAAGAGTGAGCACTCCACTGGCATCGCCCTCTCCGCGCAGCACCTACCGGCTTCAGATCAGCCCGTCCTTCACGGTGGACGGCGCGCTCGAGGTGCTGCCGTATCTGCGTGATCTCGGCGCGGACTGGGTGTACCTGTCGCCCATGATGGCCTCGACCTCGGGCTCTGACCACGGATACGACGTCGTGGACCCCACCCGGGTGGATGAGCAGCGCGGGGGAGAGGGGCGACTGCGTCGGCTGGCCGAAGCGGCACATCAGGCCGGGATGGGTGTGTTGCTTGATGCCGTGCCCAACCACGTGGGTGTGGCCGATCCTCGACAGAACCCCTGGTGGTGGGACGTGTTGCGCGAGGGGCAAGTCTCAGCTTCGGCGAAGATGTTCGACATCGACTGGGCGGCCGGAGAAGGAAAAGTGCTGCTTCCGGTGCTTGGCGACGGCAACGAAACCGACTCGGAAGCCGGACTGGACCAGCTACGCATCGAAGGGGAGACCCTGCGCTACTACGACCACGTCTTTCCACTGGCCGAGGGCAGCCTCGATGCCGGGCTCACCCCGCGGGAGGTGCACGCCCGCCAGCACTACCGGCTGGTGCCGTGGCGGTGGGCGGATGACCGGCTGAACTACCGGCGGTTTTTCGCCATCAATGAGCTCGCCGCGGTGCGAGTGGAGGACCCGGAGGTGTTCGCAGCGGTGAACGCGGTGACGCTGCGCCTGCTGCGCGAGGGCGTGGTGGACGGGCTGCGCCTGGACCACGTGGACGGGCTCGCCGACCCGGGCGGCTACTGTGCCCGGCTGCACGAGGCGACCGATGGGGCACACATCGTGGTCGAGAAAATCCTGGAGCCCGGGGAAGAGCTGCCCGCCGACTGGCTGGTGGCCGGTACCACCGGCTACGAGGCGCTGGCCGTGATCGACCGGGTACTCACCGACCCCACCGGTGCTGAGGCGCTGGACGCTGCCGCCGGTCAGCGCGACCCGGCGAGGGAGTGGGCTGAACTGACCCATCACACCCGGCTCACCGTGGCGCGCACCCAACTGGGCTCGGAGGTGAACCGATTGCTGCGCGAGCTGGGGTGGGCTGACAACGTGGACGTCGATGCCCGGAAAGAAGCACTGAACGAGCTGCTGGCGTCGCTGCCCGTCTACCGCAGCTATCTGCCC